>NZ_JABEYA020000027.1 GCF_013074385.2 Vibrio ostreicida | reverse complement strand
GACCTGAAAACAGATGGACGCTTGCTTAGCAAGTTGCCACTGCGGAGTGGTAGTTCAGTTGGTTAGAATACCGGCCTGTCACGCCGGGGGTCGCGGGTTCGAGTCCCGTCCACTCCGCCATTTATTTCGAGTGTCGACTCTTTAAATACGAAAATAGGGGTGTAGCTCCAATTGGCAGAGCAGCGGATTCCAAATCCGCGTGTTGGGAGTTCGAATCTCTCCACCCCTGCCATCTTCAAAAGCCTCAGTCGAAAGACTGGGGCTTTTACATATCTAGTCATCGGTAAACCTAGGTTTTTCTGTGAGTTATCACAGTATAAATAAGATTTTAGAAGCCTGTGTTCTCATCTTTATCAGTCTTTGTACGCGGCACAGAATAAGCTTATCTCTTGCCTAGAGCGACTTTAGCTGTCGCTATTTGGCTTATTAATCATTCAGTACTCAACCACTATATGGACAGCAATGATGACCTTGACGTTAGCACAGTGGATGTCGCTGTCAGAAAATAGGTCAAAAACGTTGTGCCTGAACTATGTATGGTTTTTCTATGTTGTTCGAAAGGACCTCTTAGAGAGGGTTATGTGGGAAAAATGGCTTGTTGTCCAGCTCTTATGGTAGGCAGCAATATCAACTCAGGCTAATAATCGTGACATATTCAAATACGCTCCAATTACCGCGTTCGACTTAAAAAGATCACGTGTTCTATGAAAGCTGCTGCCTGACACAGAGTGGTTCTCCTAAAAGGGGATCTTAGGTTGTTGGTGAAAGGAGTCGGATCGGGGGACATGCGCGCTCTAGTGAGAGAGCTTTTACTGATAGATCTATTTTATTTGGGTGTAAAAAAGCCCACATGAAGTGGGCTAGCTACCGATTATGGTTTATTTCAAAATCGCATCATTGCCATTTTCGCGAATATGTTTGAGGATGCCTTTTACACCGCGAGCGCTTGCTGCGACGACATTTCCAGATTTGATGTAATCTGTGCCGCCAGAAAAATCTGTTACGATCGCGCCTGCTTCACGGGCAATCAATTCACCTGCTGCGATATCCCAAGGCTTTAAACCAAGTTCAAAGAAACCATCTACGCGACCTGCGGCCAAGTAGCATAGATCAAGTGCCGCCGAGCCTGTACGGCGGAAGTCAGCACAGTCAATAAACAGTGCTGACATGATTTTCATGTAAGACTCTGAGTGTTGCTTCTGCTTGAATGGGAAGCCAGTGGCTAATACTGCACCTTGCAGATCTTTTATTGGTTTTACGCGGATACGTGCATTATTGAGTTGAGCGCCTGAGCCACGCTGAGCGGTAAATAGTTCGTTGAGCAGTGGGTCATATACACAAGCGACTTCGGTTTTTCCTTTTATACGTACAGCAATGGAAACAGAGAGGTGCGGGAAACCTTTCACAAAGTTTGTAGTACCATCCAGTGGGTCGATGATCCATTGCACATCATTGTCTTTACCTTCCATCATCCCAGATTCTTCACCAATAACAGTGTGTTCTGGATAAGAAGCTTTTATGGTATCAATGATGATCGCTTCTGCTTCTTTGTCTACGTTAGTAACAAAGTCGTTTACGCCTTTTTGAATGGATTCAATCTTGTCAGTATTTTCTAAAGATTTAGCTATATGGTTGCCTGCTTTTCGTGCGGCACGAATAGCAATGTTAAGCATTGGATGCATACTAATTTCCCAGCGGATGTTAAAGAACATAAAAAACGGCGGGAAGTATATCAGATTAATCTCCAAATGGAAGTGATGATTTTTTACACTTTTAATGGGAATTCATCAAAGGCCCTGACCATTTTATCCTTGTCTATGTTAATATCGCGCAGTTTGAAATTACCTCTTGGAAATCACCATGCTAAACAATGTCAAAGTTGTTCTCGTTGGAACCTCTCATTCTGGAAATATTGGCTCAGCTGCACGAGCAATGAAAGTCATGGGGTTGTCAAATTTAGTCTTGGTTGATCCTCAATGTCAAATTGATGAGCAAACCTTCGCTTTATCTTCGGGTGCAGCAGACATCGTTGAAGGAGCTGTGGTGGTTAATACACTTAACGACGCTGTCGCCGATTGCAGTTTGGTGATGGGATCGAGTGCTCGCTCTCGCACACTTGAATGGCCAATGCTAGAGCCAAGAGAGTGCGGTATTAAATTGATCCGGCAAAGCGCCTCTGCTTCTGTTGCCTTAGTGTTTGGTCGGGAGCGTACTGGTTTAACGAATGAAGAGTTACAGACGTGCCACTATCACGTCAGTATTCCTGCCAACCCCGAATACAGTTCATTGAATTTGGCTATGGCCGTTCAGACCTTGAGTTACGAAGTAAGAATGGCTTACCTAGAAAAAGAGAAGGGGCAATATCCTGCGGTGCAAGAGCAAGAATACCCCAGACATAAAGAGCTAGAAATGTTCTTTGAGCACCTTGAATTAGTGGCCCAAAAGACGGAATTTCTTAGTGAAGATAACCCAGGGAAAGTAATGAACAAGCTGCGTCGTCTGTTCAATCGAGCGCGGCCTGAAGCTCAGGAGCTTAACGTATTACGAGGTATCTTGACCTCTATTGAGAAAAAAATCATCTAATGATATATCCTTTGTTTAAGTAAGGATGAATACCTGAGTAAAATAGTCAATTAAATACTTGACTAAAATAGTCGGGTATGAAAAAATTCCCCCACATAAACGATGTGGATATGGTGTTATATGAGACTTACATCTAAAGGAAGATACGCAGTGACAGCCATGTTAGATGTGGCTCTGCATTCACAACAAAATCCTGTTCCACTGGCGGATATTTCAGAACGCCAGGGAATTTCCCTCTCTTACTTAGAGCAGTTGTTTTCTAAATTGCGCAAAGCTGGTTTAGTTGCGAGCGTCCGTGGCCCTGGCGGCGGGTATCGTCTTGGTGCTGAGGCAAATACTATTGCGATTGGCACTGTTATCGCGGCAGTTGATGAATCTGTTGACGCGACCAAGTGCAATGGAAGAGGGGATTGTCAGGGGGGAACTCGTTGTCTAACACATACCCTTTGGCACGATTTGAGCACACGTATCAGCGATTTTTTAAATAACATCACGCTCGGTGAGCTGATGAAAGATAACGAAGTGCTGGAGGTTTCAGATCGACAAGATCTTGCCGTCAATCATGGGTTTGCTAAAAAGAATTCTAACGCCGCGCCCATCGGTGTAAATTTCCGCTCTTAAGCGGTTTTCCTGTTACATTGGAGTAGAAAATGAAACTGCCTATTTATCTAGATTATTCAGCGACGTGTCCTGTTGATCCTCGTGTCGCTGACAAAATGGTTCAGTACATGACAATGGATGGTACGTTTGGCAATCCAGCATCACGATCACACCGATACGGTTGGCAGGCAGAAGAAGCAGTTGATACTGCTAGAGAACAAATTGCAGATCTGCTGAATGCAGATCCTCGCGAAATTGTTTTTACTTCTGGCGCGACAGAGTCTGATAATCTGGCGATTAAAGGTGCTGCGCATTTTTATTCGAAGAAGGGTAAACATGTTATTACCTGCAAAACTGAGCACAAGGCGGTCTTAGATCCTTGTCGTCAGTTAGAGCGTGAAGGTTTTGATGTCACTTATCTGGACCCAGAATCTAACGGTATTATTGATATCAAAAAGCTAGAGGCTGCGATGCGTGAGGACACTGTATTAGTGTCTATTATGCACGTAAATAATGAAATTGGTGTGATTCAAGATATCGCGTCGATTGGCGAATTGTGTCGTGAACGCAAGATTGTATTCCATGTTGATGCGGCGCAGTCAGTTGGAAAAGTACCTGTCGACGTTCAAGAGATGAAAGTCGACCTTATTTCAATGTCTGCTCATAAAGCTTATGGACCAAAAGGAATCGGGGCACTGTACGTTCGACGTAAACCTCGTATTCGCCTTGAAGCTCAGATGCACGGTGGTGGCCATGAACGTGGCTTCCGATCTGGGACGCTCCCTACCCACCAAATTGTTGGTATGGGTGAAGCATTCAGTGTTGCCAAAGAAGATCTTAAGAAAGATTTTGACCACGCTTTGGCACTGCGTAACCGCCTTCTGGATGGTGTTAAAGATCTAGAGGCTGTGACGGTTAACGGCGATTTAGAGCAGCGTGTACCACATAACCTCAACATCAGTTTTGCCTTTGTTGAAGGTGAGTCCCTTTTGATGTCGCTAAAAGATTTAGCGGTTTCATCAGGTAGTGCTTGTACTTCTGCCAGTTTAGAACCGTCCTATGTACTGCGAGCCTTGGGTCTCAATGATGAATTGGCACACAGCTCCGTTCGTTTCTCCTTCGGCCGTTTCACGACAGAAGCAGAAATAGACTACGCAATTGAACAAATTCGTACAGCAGTGATAAAACTGCGAGACATGTCTCCTCTATGGGATATGTACAAAGAAGGGATTGATTTAAGCACGGTTGAGTGGGCACACCACTAATCTGGCATTAATCATTCCAAGGATAGAACTAGAGGATTCGAGGTAAATATCATGGCGTATAGCGAAAAAGTAATTGATCACTACGAAAACCCACGTAACGTTGGTTCATTTGATAAAGAAGATCCGGCAATCGGTAGTGGCATGGTCGGTGCACCTGCTTGTGGTGATGTAATGAAGCTTCAAATTAAAGTAAGCCCTGAAGGGATTATTGAAGATGCGAAGTTTAAAACCTATGGATGTGGTAGCGCTATTGCTTCTAGCTCCTTGGTCACTGAATGGGTCAAAGGTAAAAGCGTCGATGAAGCCGCTGAAATCAAAAATGCGGAAATTGCAGAAGAACTAGAGCTGCCACCAGTCAAAGTGCATTGCTCTATTCTTGCCGAAGATGCCATTAAAGCAGCGGTCGCAGATTACAAGAAGAAACATCAGTAAAAGTCCGTCTATTATGGGAGACCAGTTCTCCCATATGGCTGAATAACAACTAATTAAGGTGCAGTATGTCGATCACTATGACAGAAACCGCGGCAAGTCGCGTTAGAACATTCCTTGAAAGCCGAGGTAAAGGTATCGGGTTACGTTTGGGTGTGAAAACGACGGGCTGTTCTGGAATGGCTTACGTACTAGAATTTGTTGATGAGTTAAATGAAGAAGACTCTGTATTTGAGCATTCAGGGGTCAAAGTTATCATTGATCCTAAGAGCCTTGTTTATCTCGAAGGTACCGAGTTGGACTATGTCAAAGAAGGCTTGAATGAAGGGTTTGAATTCAATAACCCGAATGCGAAAAGTGAATGTGGTTGTGGTGAAAGCTTCAACGTTTAATTGATATAGCCTGTGACTACCCACAGGCCCATTGTCCGGAGCATCATTCTCCATGAATTACTTTGAGTTATTTGGGCTACCAAGTCAGTTTCAGCTGGATGGTAGCCTTCTTTCGTCACAATTCCGTGAACTTCAAAAGCAGTTTCACCCCGATAAATTTGCGTCTGCTTCAGAACGCGATCGCTTGCTAGCAGTTCAAAAGGCCTCGCAAATTAATGATGCCTATCAAGTGCTCAAAAACCCGATTTCTCGCGCGGAATACATACTTGCTGAAAAAGAGATCGACATTCGTGATGAGCAGCAAACGATGCAAGACCCTGTCTTTTTAATGGCACAGATGGAACTGCGTGAAGAATTAGAAGAAATTTCAGGCAGTTCAAACCCCGAAGATGCTTTGTTCATTTTTGAGGATAAGGTCAGTGAAATGTTCAACGAGCAGTTGATGTTAACCGAGAAACAACTCGATGATAGTGCATGGCAGCAAGCTGCTGACGGTGTGCGTAAGCTCAAATTTATTGCCAAATTAAAAAATGAAATCGAACTAGTGGAAGATAAACTCCTCGGCTAGCGAAAAACAAGGACCATCCATGGCACTACTTCAAATTGCAGAACCGGGTCAGAGCTCGGCACCTCACGAGCACAAGCTGGCAGCAGGTATTGATTTAGGGACAACCAACTCTTTGGTTGCCGCGGTTCGCAGTGGTAATGCTGCGACTCTGACCGACAATCTAGGGGAAAGTATTCTTCCGTCTGTCGTCAATTACGCAAGTAAATGGCCTGAAGTGGGGCAAAGTGCAAAAGACAAAGCAGAAATTGACCCAGTTAATACCATCATTTCGGCCAAGCGTCTGATTGGACGTTCTTTACTGGATATTCAAGCTCGTTATCCTAGTCTCCCCTATCAGTTTAAACAAAGCGAAAATGGTTTGCCTGTTATGCAAACGGCGCTGGGCGATAAGAACCCAGTTGAGGTTTCTGCTGATATTCTAAAGTCTTTGGGGCAACGAGCCGCAGAGACGCTAGGCGGTGAACTCGCTGGTGTTGTTATCACGGTGCCCGCGTATTTTGATGACGCGCAAAGAGCAGGCACTAAAGATGCTGCTAAGCTTGCTGGTTTGCACGTGCTGCGTCTATTGAATGAGCCAACCGCTGCGGCTATCGCGTATGGTTTAGATTCAGGACAAGAAGGTATTATTGCGGTTTATGACCTTGGTGGTGGTACTTTTGATGTCTCTATTTTGCGTTTGTCAAAAGGGGTATTCGAAGTATTAGCAACAGGTGGAGACTCCGCGCTAGGAGGTGATGATTTTGACCACCTTTTAGCGGACTATTTGCTAGAGAAAGCCGGAATTAAGTCAGAATTGACAGCACACCAACACCGTACGTTACTCAATGTGGCCACTGAAACCAAAGTCGCCTTTTCTAGCCAAGATCTTGTTGAGGTCGATGTGCTGGGGTGGGCTGGTGAGGTGACACGTGATGAATTTGAATCATTAATTCGTCCGCTAGTGAAAAAAACGCTTATGGCTTGCCGACGTGCCTTGAAAGATTCAGAGGTTGCACTTGGTGAAGTTCAAGATGTCGTCATGGTTGGCGGTTCAACTCGGACTTTACTGGTTCGCGAAATGGTCGGTGATTTCTTTGAATGTCCGCCCCTGACGAGCATTAACCCCGATGAAGTTGTTGCGATTGGTGCTGGCATTCAGGCCGATATTTTAGTGGGGAACAAACCTGACTCTGAGATGCTACTTTTAGATGTGATTCCTTTGTCTCTCGGGATTGAAACCATGGGAGGTTTGGTTGAGAAGATTGTTCCTCGCAATACCACTATCCCTGTTGCCCGAGCTCAAGAATTCACCACGTTTAAAGACGGTCAAACAGCCATGAGTGTTCATGTGGTTCAAGGTGAACGTGAAATGGTTGATGATTGTCGCTCTCTGGCGCGTTTCTCCTTAAAGGGTATCCCTGCTATGTCAGCCGGTGCCGCGCACATCCGAGTCACCTATCAGGTCGATGCAGATGGCCTCCTTTCTGTGACGGCGATGGAAAAGAGTACAGGCGTACAATCTGAGATCCAAGTCAAGCCATCGTATGGTTTGAGCGATGATGAAGTTGCCGATATGCTGCGTGACTCTATGACCTATGCCAAAGACGATATGAACGCTCGAGCTTTAGCTGAACAACGTGTCGAAGCCGATCGTGTTATTGAAGGCTTGGTTGCCGCGATGCAAGCAGATGGTGATGAATTGCTTGTTGAGGAAGAGAAACAACAGTTGCTTCATGCCATTGAAGCTTTGATTGCATGCCGAAATGGTGATAGTGCAATCGCGATAGAGCAAAGTATAAAAGATACCGATAGGGTGAGCCAAGATTTTGCTTCTCGCCGTATGGACAAATCGATTCGAGCTGCATTGTCAGGTCAATCGGTAGATGATATTTAAGAGATAAACGTTATGCCTAAGATTATTGTATTACCCCATGAAGATTTGTGTCCGGAAGGGGCCGTGTTAGAAGCGAATAGTGGCGAAACTGTGCTGGATGTAGCACTGAAAAATGGAATTGGCATCGAACACGCGTGTGAAAAGTCGTGTGCGTGCACAACCTGTCATATTGTTGTTCGTGAAGGCTTTGATTCACTAGATGAAAGTGAAGAGCTTGAGGATGATATGTTAGACAAAGCATGGGGGCTTGAACCAGAGTCTCGGCTCGGTTGTCAGGCTCGAATCACCGATGAAGATCTTGTGGTGGAAATTCCTAAATATACGCTCAATCATGCGTCTGAAGATCACTAAGTTTCGGTTATTTATAAAGGAAATATCATTATGAAATGGACAGACTCAAGAGATATTGCTATTGAACTTTGTGAACAGTTTCCGGATATTGATCCGAAAAATGTCCGTTTTACGGATTTGCATCAATGGATTACTGATTTAGACGAATTTGATGATGAGCCGAACCGCTCAAATGAAAAAATTCTGGAAGCCGTCATATTATGCTGGATGGATGAAATGGATTAATGCCATTCAGAAAAACCTTTTCAGTTAACAAATTTGACTAAAAATGACGGGCCTCAGTGCCCGTTTTTTATCGAATTGATATTTTAGCCCCACAAAATGCTAACATCCCGAGGTTAAGTTAGCGCGCTTGTTTTGCGCAGTATAAGACAAGGAGATATCATGTCGGCAGTTATGTCAGTATATTTGAGCCAAGAGGCGGCCCCGCTTCAATGGGGCGATAAAGCGGTCCTTTCATTTTCAGAAAGCAGCGCCATAATTCACCTAAACAACGGTGAGTCCACCCTTACCATTCAGCGTGCGGCTCGCAAACTTGATTCTCAGGGTTTACTTTCTGTATCACTGGAGGGAGCGGGTTGGGATTTGGAAACAGTCTGGGCGTTTCACCAAGGCTACCGAGGCCCTAAGAAAAAAAATACGCTTACCTTACCGGATTTAGACGAATCGAGCCAAACAGAATTGGCCGCTCGCGTGAAGGCAACCGACTTCACCCGTGATATTATTAACAAGCCTGCAGAGGAAGTTGCGCCGAGACAGTTGGCGACGATGGCCGCAGAGTTTATAAAGTCAGTGGCAAAAGAAGGCACGGTCAAGGCACGTATTGTCAAAGATAAAGATTTACTGGCTGAAGGCTGGGAAGGGATTTATGCGGTTGGTCGAGGCTCAGAACGCACATCGGCGATGCTACAGTTAGACTACAATCCTACTGGTGACGAAGATGCGCCGGTTTGGGCATGCCTAGTCGGTAAAGGAATCACCTTTGATTCAGGTGGGTATAGCATCAAACCTTCAGGTTTTATGGCCGCGATGAAAGCCGATATGGGCGGTGCAGGAACGATTGCTGGTGGTTTAGGGCTTGCCATCATGCGTGGATTGAACAAACGCGTAAAACTGATTTTGTGTTGTGCTGAGAATATGATTTCGGGCCGAGCGCTAAAGCTTGGTGACATCATTACTTACAAAAATGGCAAAACGGTAGAAATTCTTAATACCGACGCAGAAGGGCGTTTGGTATTGGCGGATGGCTTAATGTTTGCTAGTGAGCATAACCCGCAGCTGATCATTGATTGTGCGACGCTAACAGGCGCAGCAAAAAATGCATTGGGTAATGACTATCATGCTTTAATGAGTTTTGATGATGAGCTTGCACATCATGCACTGAACGCTGCTAAACAAGAAAACGAAGGTTTATGGCCTCTTCCTTTAGCTGAATTCCATCGTGATATGTTGCCATCAAGTTTTGCTGACTTATCAAACATCAGTAGTGGTGATTATTCACCAGGTGCGAGTACAGCAGCGGCTTTTTTGTCTCATTTTATTGATGATTATCAAACTGGCTGGTTGCATATAGACTGCGCCGCAACGTATCGTAAGTCGGCCAATGACCAATGGGCTGCCGGTGCAACGGGAGTGGGTGTGCGAACAATCGCCGGATTATTGCTTCAGCAAGCCAACCAATAAACTGTCAGGGTATGCTACGCGCCCATTAAAGAAAATATGAAAATAAAGGATATCCTATGGCTTTAGAAAGAACTTTCTCGATTGTCAAACCCGATGCGGTTGAACGTAATCTTATCGGTGAAATTTATCAACGTATTGAAAAAGCCGGCTTGAGTATTATTGCGGCTAAGATGCTTCATCTAACAGAAGAGCAGGCGAGTGGCTTTTATGCTGAACATGAAGGCAAACCATTTTTTCCCTCTTTAAAAGAGTTTATGACTTCTGGTCCTATTATGGTTCAGGTGTTAGAGGGTGAAAATGCAATAGCTCGCTATCGTGAACTGATGGGTAAAACAAATCCTGAAGAAGCGGCCTGTGGTACAATTCGTGCCGATTATGCGTTAAGCATGCGCCTTAACTCGGTTCATGGTTCTGATAGTCCAGAATCGGCTGCGCGTGAGATTGAGTTCTTTTTCCCACAGGCAGAGCTTTGCCCTCGAGGGTAATCGCGTAGAGTTTTCCTAAAAGTATTGGCGCCTTGTTTTTGGACTAAGGGAGCCAGTTAATATGTCGAGTAGACGAAAAAATTCAGCCAGTTCTTAAATCTGGATGGAGAAAGTTTTTTAAACACATAGGCACGCAGAGCTATCAGTCTTGGTGGATTGTGGTATACTCTGCGCGCAATTTATACCTTATAAACAGAGTAAGACAATGGCAGATTTATCGAAATACAGAAACATTGGTATTTTCGCGCACGTTGATGCGGGTAAAACGACTACCACTGAGCGTATCCTTAAGCTAACAGGTCAGATCCACAAAACGGGTGAGGTTCACGATGGTGAATCTACAACTGACTTTATGGAACAGGAAGCTGAGCGTGGTATTACAATTCAGTCAGCTGCTGTAAGCTGTTTCTGGAACGATCACCGTCTAAACGTTATCGATACTCCTGGACACGTTGACTTCACAGTAGAAGTATACCGTTCTCTTAAAGTTCTTGATGGCGGTATCGGTGTATTCTGTGGTTCTGGTGGTGTTGAACCTCAATCAGAAACAAACTGGCGCTATGCAAACGAATCAGAAGTTTCTCGTCTGATCTTCGTTAACAAACTTGACCGTATGGGTGCAGACTTCTTCAGCGTTGTTGATCAAGTTAAAAAAGTACTGGGTGCTAACCCACTCGTTATGGTTCTACCCATCGGTCGTGAAGACGACTTCGTTGGTGTTGTAGACTTGCTAAGCCGTCAAGCTTATGTATGGGATGACACTGGTCTTCCTGAAAACTTCGAAGTCAAAGACGTACCAGCAGACATGGTTGACGAAGTTGAACAGTACCGTGAAGAGCTAATCGAAACGGCTGTTGAGCAAGACGATGACCTAATGGAAGCTTACATGGAAGGTGAAGAGCCTTCTATCGAAGATATCAAGCGTTGTATCCGTAAAGGGACACGTGACCTTGCTTTCTTCCCAACATACTGTGGTTCTGCGTTTAAGAACAAAGGTGTTCAAATTGTTCTTGATGCTGTGGTTGATTACCTACCAGCACCAACTGAAGTTGATCCTCAGCCTCTGACTGATAAAGACACGGGTGAAGCAACGGGTGAAGTTGCTACAGTATCTGCAGATGAGCCGCTACGTGCTTTGGCATTTAAGATCATGGATGACCGCTTCGGTGCGCTGACGTTTATCCGTATCTACTCTGGTCGCATGAAGAAGGGTGATACCATCCTCAATGCTGCTACAGGCAAAACTGAGCGTATTGGCCGTATGGTTGAAATGCAGGCTGATGATCGTAATGAGCTTACTGAAGCTCAAGCGGGTGATATCATCGCGGTTGTTGGTATGAAGAACGTTCAAACAGGTCACACGCTATGTGATCCTAAACATGAATGTACTCTTGAGCCAATGATCTTCCCTGAACCTGTAATCTCTATCGCGGTATCACCTAAAGACAAAGGTGGTTCTGAGAAGATGGGTATTGCTATCGGTAAAATGGTCGCAGAAGATCCGTCATTCCAGGTAGAGACTGACGAAGATTCTGGTGAAACTATCCTGAAGGGGATGGGTGAGCTTCACCTAGACATCAAGGTAGATATTCTTAAGCGTACTTACGGTGTTGAACTTGAAGTTGGTGCACCACAGGTTGCTTACCGTGAGACTATCACCGCTGAAGTTGAAGACAGCTACACGCACAAGAAGCAGTCTGGTGGTTCAGGTCAGTTCGGTAAGATCGATTACCGTATCAAACCAGGTGAGCCAAATTCTGGTTTCACGTTTAAGTCAACAGTTGTTGGTGGTAACGTACCTAAAGAATTCTGGCCTGCAGTAGAAAAAGGCTTCGCTGGCATGATGGAAAATGGTGTTCTTGCCGGTTTCCCTACGTTAGACGTAGAAGTTGAGTTGTTTGACGGTGGTTTCCACGCGGTTGACTCTTCAGCTATTGCTTACGAAATTGCAGCGAAAGGTGCATTCCGTCAGTCTATGCCAAAAGCTGGTGCACAACTTCTTGAGCCAATCATGGCTGTAGACGTGTTCACTCCAGAAGACAACGTTGGTGACGTTATCGGTGACCTTAACCGTCGTCGTGGTATGATCAAAGACCAACAAGCGGGTACTACAGGCGTTCGTATTAAAGCAGACGTTCCTCTATCAGAAATGTTTGGTTACATCGGTCACCTACGTACTATCACTTCAGGCCGTGGTCAGTTCTCTATGGAGTTCGCCCACTACTCACAATGTCCAGCCAATGTTGCTGAGCAAGTGATTGCTGAAGTTAAAGAGCGTAACGCTAAGAAGTAACCTTCTTCTTAGTCTTATAGGCTGATAAACCCCCTGAAGTGAAAACTTCAGGGGGTTTTTGTTATTGGTCAGTCGTGATATGGAGTAAGGAAGGAGACGAAAAAAGACGGGTAGAGTTAACTTGGACTTTGAGCATCAATGATGTCTAAATCAAATTGATATAATTGCTGGCTTTCTTCGACCTGTTTAATAATCCATTCGCAAAAGTGACGTATTTTTTTCCGTTTAAAATAGGCATTCGGTGCACACAAAAAGTAGTGGTAGTCTGTTCTCTGAGCTAGGTTGCCAATGCGAACCAGCTTGCCTTCTTCAATGTACCTTTGGGCGAGCGTATGCTTCGCCAATGCGACGCCCTGAACCGCAAGAGCACCTTCCAACACAAAGTGCGAGCCGTTGTATTTTAGCGTGGGTTTTGCCGCTTTATGACCAAGGCTTCCGAGCCAGGTGCTCCAGTTAAGATCTGGCCAGCAGTCTTCAATGAGATCGGCTCTGACTAAATCACTGAGTTGATATATATTATGTTTCTCCTGATAAATGGGATGACACACCGGATAAAGAAGTTCCTTGAGCAAAAGCCTTGATTCTAGTTTTGGGTAGCGCCCCGGGCCATAGCGTATACATAAATCCATATTTGAATGCTGAAAGTCAACGAGTTTGCTGGTGGGCTCAATCATCATTTCTTGATCGGGGTAAAGAGCTCTGAAATGGCCAATTCTAGGTACCAACCAATGCTGAGCAAACGAAGGAATTGTCGAAATAGACAATAAATTTGGGTTAGGATCAGAATTTATTTGGCGAACCCCATCTTGTATATGGGCAAAACCTTTACTAGCCTGTTGGAAGAGGGTTTCACCGTCCGATGTCAGAACCACTTTTCTATGTTGCCTGACAAACAAATCGACACCTAAAAATTGTTCCAACTGACGTATTTGCTGGCTGATCGCAGCAGCAGTCACAAATAGGTGTTCTGCTGCTTGTTTAAAGCTGCCAAGTTGAGCCGCAGTATAAAAGTAGTACAAGCCTTGTAGAGGGGGAAGGTGCTCTTTCACTTAAGTTATCCTTAACTAAAGGTTTAATTCTATCGTTTGATAGAATCGACTTAGTGCTCAATTATTAGATGTAATGTTGGCAGATTCAAGGCAAGGTGATGGAAAACATAGTAAGTACCTCGGCGTGTACAAAAAGTAAAGAGCTTAGTTTGCTTCAGAAAATCTTATCTAAACTAGTTCAATGGCGTCACAATTACCGCTCTCGGAGGCAGTTAAAAGATCTACCGCTTCATATTTTACGTGATATTGGTTTAGACGCAGAGCAAGCCAGAGATGAGTCAGGACGCCCATTCTGGGATGATTAACTTGTTGTGATCACGAACGAAGTGAGAAGGGATTGTTGAACGCATTCTCTCTAGAGCGATTCAGGGAGAGTTTGCTGCTCAATGATCTCGTCTTGCAACCAGTTCACGAAAGCCTGAATACGTTTTGTGCGAGGGGACTCATTGTGAAAAAAGAGATTAAATTGAATCCCTGGTGTCATGCCGAAATCAAATGGCTTGACGAGCAAGCCTCTCTCAATATAGTCGCTGGCAAGAGAATCGGAAGCTAAGCAGGCTCCATGGCCAGACATTACGGCCTTCATTGCATGGTCAAAGGTACTCACTTCCATCCACCTGACGGACTTTTTACTCATGGTGACATTGGCCTGTGAAAACCATGACTCCCACGGATAGCCTCCAGACTGGTAGTGAATAAGCCAGCAAGCAAGTAATTGCTCTGGTTTATTTAAATTGATCGACTTGGCCAAATGTGGAGAACAAAATGGATAAATACTTTCTTCAAATAAAAATACTTTATGAAGTTTATGGCTATTTTCTGTCTCCAATTGCTCACCCTGCCAGATGGCGATATCGGCATCGCCTTGTGTGATATTGGGGGCATCACAATTGGTCAGTATACGAATTGGGATATTGGGGTACTCGATAGAGAATTTCCACAGTTTTGGAAGTAACCACCTTGAGGCGAAAGATGGTGTAGAGCTGACGCACAAAAGACCTTCTAAAGGCTCGCTCTGAATCTGGTTTAAACCCGTAATAATTTGCTCAAAGCCTTGTGAAGTGTGTTTGTAGAGGACTTTTCCTTGTTCCGTCAAGCGCATTTCACGCCCATCTCGGACAAACAGCTTACAGTCCAATCCATTTTCCAATTGCCGAATTTTTTGGCTAACAGCTGCTTGGCTAACAAACAAGGCTTCCGCCGCTCGGCTATAGCTATTGAGTCGGGCTGCAACTTCAAAGTATCTTAACCCCGGTAAATGATGCAACCTTGCATCCATATTATTTCCTACCTTTCTGTGCTGAGTAGCATCATATAATGTTTATATTGAAAATCAAAAAGGAGAGCACCGCCCTCCTTTTGAAACGTTGAAAATATTGTGGGAATCTACTCTTCCCAGACAACAAGTTGGTCTTTCGGCCAGTTTTGGCCGACATCATGATACTTTTGTTCAAGCACATGACGTTTGATTTTCAGCGTTGGTGTCAGGATACCATTCTCAATACTCCAAGAATCTTTGATCATGAGTACACCTTTGATGTGCTCATGGCTTTCAAGCTCCTGGTTCATTCGCGCAATAACTTTTTTGGTGGTTTGCTCATAGCGCTTACGGTCAAAGTTAGGGAAGTCATGGGGTACGACCAGAAGAATCGGGGCTGGTAGCCCCAATCCAATCAGGCACATCATCTCAACACGACTGTATTCGAACAGTTTTTTCTCTATTGGCACGGGTGCAACAAACTTACCTTTAGCCGTTTTAAAAGTATCTTTCTTTCGCCCCTGAATCGTGAGGTAGCCGTCGCTATCGATGGCGCCAATATCACCAGTATGCAGCCAGCCTTCTGAATCAAATGATTCTTGCGTGGCGATATCGTTTTTGTAGTAGCCAGAGAACAGACCCTGACCTCTGATCATGATCTCTTCATCTTGAGCAATCTTGAGCTCAATTCCTGGTCCAGCATTACCGACTGAACCTATTTTATCGGCACGAAATGGGTAATTGATGGTGCTATACGCAAATGATTCTGTCATTCCCCAAGCTTCGGTAATATTCAGACCCACACTGTGGTACCAATTGAGCAAAGCTGGCGACACTGGCGCTGACCCACAGCCAAGCACGCGCGCCTTATTTAGGCCAAGTCCTTCCGCGAGTTTTTTCTTAATCAGTGAATTGATAAACGGAATATTCAGTAAAATATTGAGTTTCTTTTGTGGGAGCTTGTCTTGAATTCGCTGCTGAAAAAGTGTCCATAAACGTGGTACCGAGATAAATAGGGTGGGACGTTGCATTTTTACATCATCGATAAAGGTATCTAACGATTCTGGAAAAGCGGTTTCGACGCCCCCTTGGATGGATGAGCCAAAAATATAGACTCGCTCAGTAATGTGCGCCAAAGGTAAGTACGAGAACAAACGGTCATTTTTCTGGATACCAATATGGCTAATAAGTTGTTGTACCGACCAGCTAAAGGCACCATAAGTGAGCATTGCTCCCTTCGGTAAACCGGATGTCCCTGAGGTATACACGAGTGACATCAGTTTGTCATCGTGATGTATCGGACGCTCAGTACTGGGCTCTGACTTAGCGATCAGTTCATCAAAACTGTGCTGACAGTCAGGAGCAGATTGATAAGGGAGAGAGATACTGATCAAATCTGGGATGGATTTGAGAACTTGTTGAGTCGCGGAGGCGTCATCAAGTTTCCCCCCAATAAGTGCTTTGCTTTCACTGTGTGTGATGCAATATTCGATTGTGTCAGCAACGGCTGTGGGAAAAATAGGTACACTAATGAAATCCCCGAGCATCATCGCCAGATCGCAGATAAACCATTCGGCACAGTTTTTTGACACAAGAGCGACTTTATCACCGGGTTCTAGGCCTAGTTCTTTCAATGCAGTGGCAAGTCTGAGTGCTTTATCGGCGACTTCAGCATAAGTGAATTCAACAAACTGGCGATTAATGATCTGCTTTAGATAAACGTGGTCTGGGCGCTCCGTTGCCCAACGAAGGATCATTTCATTTGGTGGTGGAAAAGCACAACTCGTTTTGCTTAACTCGTTAGGCTGAATCATCTTCTAACTCCATGTTATTGGCAAAGTTATAAATTATTTATTTTTGTTAACATATTGTTAATCTTAGCATGGGGTAAGTTTAAGTTGGAAGGATTCATAGTGATGTTAAGAATAACTTGTGACCGGAGCGAAAAAACCGTTGAGCTAGAAAGAGGTCGGGTTTTTCCCTGTCCTTTACTGAGTAAAAAGACAGGGAAGGAAGATTAACTTAAATAACCCCTAGCCACCCCAGCTAATGCAAAAAAAACAACCATCCACACGATGGGAAGTTTGTGTTGTTTCAGTAAATAAAAGCCAAATAAGATGAACGCGATATCCAGCGAACGAGATACCGCGCTGGTGAATACTGGTTGATACAGGGCGGCGACTAACAGCCCCACAACCGCGGCGTTGACACCATTTATTGCTCCAGACACTTTTGGTATGCCAGCGAGTGATTGCCAATTTTTCAATACGCCTAACAACAAAAGAAACCCTGGTAAAAAGACACCAAGGGTAGCCATCACCGCTCCGACAATCGGCGCCTGAGGCATCAGTTGATAACCGATGTATGTCGCAAAGGTGAACATGGGGCCCGGCACTGCCTGAGCTGCGGCATAACCGGTTAAGAAAGTATCGGGGCTCAGTTGGTCACCGACGATATTTTGGAGAAGAGGGAGTACCACATGCCCACCGCCAAAGACGAGACTGCCGGCTTGGAAGAAATCGTTGAATAAGCTTATCGCAGGGAATGGTGCCGCAATAAAAGGCAGACCAAGGATCAAGACAACAAACAAAACCAAGGGTAGAGCTGTAGGCTTGAATTGTGTGGATGTTGCTGGGAGAGGGGAGCTAAGGTACTTGACTCCGGTTAGTGCCGCGACAAGGAGCACGAATATTTGTGTTGTTATACTGGGGAAGATCAATAATGCGGCCGCTGTGAGGACGCATATTGAGGCGGATAGCCTCTGTTTACAAAAATTGTTATACATTCCCCAAGCGGCGTCGGCGACGACCACGACCGCGAGTAGTTTTAGTCCATGTACTAGGTATTGAAATAACGGTGCTTCAGTGAGTTGGCTGCTTAGGATAGCAAGTGCCACCATGATCATGACCGAGGGTAATGTAAAACCTAAGAAAGCAAGACAGGCCCCCAAAAGGCCACCTCTTTTGTAGCCCAATGCAAAGCCAACCTGACTCGAACCTGGGCCAGGAAGAAACTGACTGAGCGCGACAATCTGCGCGTATTCTTCATCATCCAGCCATTCTAGCTTCTCGACAAAGGTGTTGCGGAAGTAACCAATATGGGCGGCTGGGCCCCCAAAGCTTATCCAGCCAAGCCAAAAGAAGGTTTTGAAGATAGATATCATAAGGGTTGATTCTCAGAACAAATATTGAGCATACTCTACGAAATGAATTAGAATGATTCAAATTAATAAATTTAATATATTGTATGAATGAAATGGGATATATGTGAGTGAGTTTAATTGGAAAAGCATTGACTTGAATTTGCTGGTGGCCTTTGAGGCTATTTATACAACGAGAAGTGTGAGCCGAGCTGCGCAGCGTTGTTTTGTCAGTCAGTCTGCGATGAGCCATACACTGCAGCGTATGAGGGCTTTGTTTGACGATCCTTTATTCGACCGAGTTTCGGGTAAGATGGAGCCGACACAAAGGGCTCACGATATTTCGCCACTGGTATCGAGCTTGTTAGCCAGCATCAAAAATGATCTTCTTAGCAAGAATGTGTTTGATCCTAAGGTTTTTTCCGGCGTCTGGAATATTGGTTTAACTGACTATGCCGAACAGTTATTTGCGCCCGTTATTTACGATATGGTCAAACATCATGCCCCTCTTGCTCAGGTTAGCTTTTTTAACGTCAACAGGGACAATTACATCAGTGTTGTTGATAAACAGCGTCTTGATGTAGTGATTGGCAGTATTGATTACCCTAATCGGCGTTTTATCTCTGAGCGACTTTATACAGAGCAGCATGTTTGTTTATTCGATCCTGAAAGTGTCATTGTGAAAGGTGAATTGACGCTGTTGGCTTTTGCGGAAATAGAGCATGCCTTGGTTAGCCCTGATGGTCGATTAGAGAGTCGGCTAGATAGACAACTGGCTCAATTGGGCTTCCAGCGTCGAGTTGGCGTTGCTTCGCGAAACTTTCTTACTGTTCGACGGTTATTGGTTGGCCGCAAGTTACTCTGTATTGTGCCCAAGCGCTTTGCTGAAATGGACATCGATCACTATGGATTAAGCACAGCCCCGACACCTATCGACGTTGCAGACTTTGATATCCAACTCTTGTATTTGAAAGCGTTTGAGCATGAAGAGAAAAATCGTTGGATTAGACAGTTAATTAAACAGGTGGTTTGCTAACGCCACCACGGGTGGCTGAGCCTACGTTTGCGGAAAAATTAGAAAAAACAAAGTTATGAGTTAATGCTTGGTTTTTTCGAACGCTTTTATCTTTTTGATATCAATATTTACAGATTATTTAATGGCAAAAGTATTCATTGAGTTTGTTCTTCTCTTAATTTATATTTCCCGCGAGCATAAAAGATGTTGTTCAGACTACAGGAAATATAATGAAGATGAAATATTTGGCGGCCCTTATCGCAGTGGCCTCTACACAGGCTGTGGGTGCAGAAAATCTAGACACTCAGCGTGGTTACCTTGAAAATGGTTGGTACGTAGGTGCAGATATCATTAGTACTGATCTAGATGGAACGCTGTTTGGTCCATCACTTGAAGAAGTTTCGAGTACTAACGTGGCATTTTCTGTTGGTTATAGCTTTCAAGTTGCAGAGTCTTTCGTCGTTGGTGTGGAAGGTGAGTACCTGAACTATGGCGAATTTGATCTAGCTTATTCCGCAGTACAAAGCAAAAAAGTAGCAAACACCGACATATCAGCATTTTCTCTAAACTTAAAACCTAAGTATTTTGTGGCAGATTCTGGCTTTTATGTTGGAGGTACTTTAGGCTTAGGTACATATCATGCTGAAATGACAACGGTTACTAATGTTAGTGATTCGGCATCAGACACTGGTTTTACTTACGGTGTAGAAGCGGGTTATGCGTTAAACAATAGCTGGCTTCTAAGTGCAGGTTATCGAGTGTCTTCTGCGGATATTGATGGTTTCGATATTGATATGAATACTCTATATGCAGGTATTGACTACAAGTTCTAACCGCTTGTACTACCGAATTGAAAAGGGCGCATTACGCTAATGCCGATCAGTTAAGGCATTAATCGGCAGATCAATTGAACGATCCTCCCAATATGTAAAAATCCGATAGACCCTGTTTATCGGATTTTTTTATGCACGTTTCTCAAGCTCTCGAC
>NZ_JABEYA020000026.1 GCF_013074385.2 Vibrio ostreicida | reverse complement strand
AGCGAGAGCTTAATCCTAGAACCAAGACGGCAAAGATCCTTCCCTAGAGTCGTAAAGAAAAAGCCAAGTAGATACCCTAGAAAGAACAATGCCGCTCATCTTAAGTGAACGGCATTAGAGCTTAGGCTCTCCTTTTTTGTGTCTGTCATCTCCAGTCTTTTGGGCAATATAAGCCCTGTCAGATCGGGTTCTTCAGAGTTTTTCTTTACCCAGACCTTTTTCCTTAGTGAGTGTCGCGATGATGTGACCTTCTATACCTGTGCACCAACTAGACGTTTTGATGTTGATTTATGGCTAAAATGGCGGAGCAATGACATCACTCAGGGTAAACTCATGTATGACTATATTGTGGTCGGTGGGGGTATTGTCGGGGCCTCAACCGCTTGGCAACTAAAGCGACAATATCCAGACAAACGCATTCTACTGATAGAGAAAGAAGCAGAGTTTGCCCAGCATCAAACAGGGCATAACAGTGGTGTCATTCATGCTGGGGTTTATTACCCTCCAGACAGTCTAAAGGCTGATTTTTGCAAGCGTGGCGCTCAGGCTACCCTTGATTTCTGCCAGCGTCATAACATTGCGGTAGAGAACTGCGGTAAATTAATTGTTGCAACCACTGCGAGGGAACTCGAAAGAATGCAGGCGTTGTTTCGCCGTTGTCAGCAAAATGACCTTGATGTGGAGCTGTTGACGCAAGCCGCGCTAGAAAATGTCGAACCTAACATCTCAGGGTTAGGGGCCATTTATGTCAAACAAACCAGCATCGTTGACTACCAAACCGTTACCCATCACTTGGCTGAGGAATTTATCGAGCTTGGAGGTGAAGTGCGTCTGAGTACCGAACTGGTCGCGGCGCAAGAGCTGAAAAATGAAATTTGGTTAACCTGCCTGTTAGAGAGCGGAAAAACCGCCCAAATTGCCACTCGCCATCTGATCACCTGTTCTGGTCTTATGGCCGATCGCATGACCAAGATGCTCGGGATTGAAACCGACTTTCGGATTGTTCCTTACCGCGGCGAGTACTACCAACTGAGCCGTGACCACGATAACATTGTCAAACACCTCATCTATCCGGTGCCTGATCCCGAACTGCCTTTTTTGGGGGTGCACTTGACCAAAATGATAGATGGCCGTGTCACGGTCGGGCCAAATGCGGTACAGGGATGGAAAAGGGAAGGTTATTCTCGTTTCAACTTCAGCCCGAAAGACACATGGGAGATGTTGACCTTTAAAGGTTTCTGGCGCGTGTCGAGCAGGCACCTGAAAACTGGCCTCTGTGAGTTTAAAAATTCATGGTGGAAACGGGGGTACTTGAATCGAGTGCAGCAATACTGTCCGAACTTGTCTGCCGCAGACTTGCAGCCGTATCCCGCGGGTATAAGAGCACAAGCGGTGCTTAAAGACGGTACGTTAGTACACGATTTTCTTTTTGCTCAAAGCAAGAGAAGTTTACACGTTTGCAATGCGCCCAGTCCAGCCGCGACCTCAGCCATTCCTATCGGCGAGTATCTGTGCCAGAAGATAGCACAAACATTTGAGTGAGATCTTGGTGTGGATGTGGTTGTCTACGCCTTTGGCAGCAAATTTCATGAATAATCTCGTGATAAAAAACCTTATTATCAAGAATAATTTTCTGGAAGCGAATGGCCTTTCTTTGGCAATAACTCCATGCTTTAGCCACGAGGGTGATGAAGGTCAATGATTGAATCGTCTGGCGGTGGTTCATAAATACCTCCACCATAAACGTCGACTGTATATTGAAGGGGGGAAGTGTAAATGAATGACGTATTTATCCAATACAGGTAGGCTTTTTCTGTTTTTAGGCTGTAGCCGTGCAATCGCATTTGTCGTCGGATATCGTCTAAAAACTTGCTTGCCATCTTTACTGCTTTTTTGTGTGTCTCTATACCGTTTATTAAATTTGAAGGTGGTCTGAGTATGGAAAATGGCTTGTTTTGTGCGGAAGTGATAGCTCGTTTTGTTTGAAGGTTAATATACTTTGTTTTTTATAGTGTTATGGTAGATTGGTTGAAAGTTAGGCTAGCGACAAAACAAGCCAGCCTGTTATTAAGAATGTTAGCACACTAGGGAAACATAGGATAAACATGATTGATTTAAGTATCTTACCACTTTTCTTTATATCGGCATTTTTTCTTGTCATTTCGCCCGGTCCGGATTTGTTGCTTATTTCAACATACTCTTCTATACGTGGATTTAAGTCAGGAGCTTCGGTCACACTAGGTATATTTATTGCCGGGCTTATTCAAACGGTTCTTGTTGCTTTCGGTCTAGGTCAACTTATGCAAGCTGTGCCAGCAGTTGCGTGGTTTGTAAAAATAGTAGGCGCAATGTACCTTGCTTGGCTTGGTCTTAAAATGTTGAAATCATGGTTTAATAATGATGCAGTAGTGAAAGGAAAAGAGAAAACCAGATCTTTGACTACGACACAGCTAATGTCTCAAGGTCTTTTGAATAACTTAATGAATCCGAAAGCTCTCCTGTTTTTTAGTATGTTTTTGCCACAATTTACGAACTCACAGCTCGAATTAACATCACAAATTCTAGTTCTAGGTCTATTGCTAAGTGTCATCGCTTTAATTATGAACATGATATTTTCATTGGTATTTAGCAAGCTTAGTTCTTTTTTCAGTGGGACATTTAGTCTGAGCCGTCATGTTGATGGGATCTTGGGCGTGATATTTTTGGGGCTTAGTTCGCGCTTGATGGCTAGTGAGTAATAGTGTGCTAACAAACGACTATGGCGTCAATAACTAATTTTTAGTAATGTTTTCATCCCACATGACGCCATCTCTTAACATTGAATTTAAGATCACCACCATCTTTCTAACACACGCTATGATGGCGACTTTCTTCGGTTTTCCTGCCTCAACTAATCGAGTGTAAGTCGCTTTAAAAACAGGATTGCACTGCATGGCTGACATCATCGCCATTTATAAAACTGTTCGAACTTGTGCACGCCCACCCTGATATTTAGTATAGGCCTGATAATTTTCATAGCCTGCAATGCTACTGTATGTAAAGATTTAATATTAATAAATTATTTATAATTTATTAATATAATTGGTATTTTAGTTTATTCTCTTAGCTCATTTTACTTTCTTACGTTATTTAACGCTTCTTTCGAATCATTCAAAGATAGAGGGAACATAATGGATAAGTCCGAGCTAATATTAAAAACCACTAAGGAACTAAAAGACATAGCTGAATCAGGGTCTAATAAAATTGCAGTGGCTATGCAAGAAGCAACAAAAGCTAATTACATAAATTTTGTTTCGATGCTTTATCACTACTCTGTCCCAGGAGAAGCTCAATTAAATAAAGCAGCTTTAGCTTCACCTACAGCTGAGATGCGAAGGTTATTCTCTACGATGGCTGAAGAAGAGGCTGATCATGATATTGTGGCGATTAAAGATATCATAGAGAGGGATCGTCAACATGAGGAAAGTGCTATGTGTCTCACGCCAAATATTAAAGGATTAGTCGATTATGAACAATATATGCCAGAAATGGCAAGGTTAATTGGGTGTAATGTAAGATTACGTCACTTGATTAATCCTTTTGTTCTTTATAAATTTTGGTATGGCTCACATCTACCTGTAATTTACAGAATTACGGGCTCAGGAAAAATCGAAAAACTACCAAAAAAAATATTACGTAAATTATCAGTTGCCTATACTATTAGAGAGCAAATATCATTAAGTATATATTTTATTCGACAGAAGATATTCTTACGCAATAAAGAAGGAATTGGAAATATAGAGCGTGAAGTTGTAGAACGAGATTAAAGTTTTCTTTCGCTATTTATTAGTGCTAAAAATGGTTCATCAAACTAGGATATGTCAATGGGAAATGTCATGGTGTTTTTTGCGGCCCTTGCATGGAGTACAGCAGGGTTATTTACCAGAATAATATCTACCGATTTTCCGACAACTTTATTTTGGAGATCGGTATTCGGCGGGATATGCGTGTTATTTATCTACTATTTGATTAGCACACCAATTAAGCGTCGCCGTATGTTGATATTTACCAAAGGTGAACTAATTATTGGTATTATTGTTACCGCAGGTATGCTTTGTTTTATTGCTTCTTTTTTTATACAACAGTGGCGAATGTTTCTTTTGTATATGGGTTGATGCCATTATCGACATTTGTTCTTTCTGTCATTTTCCTTAATGAAAAAATCAATAAAACCACGCTGTTTTGTTGCATCATATCTATGCTTGGTGTGGTATTTATTATGTGGGGGACCACGGATCTCGACGACCAGTTAGGCTTATTATTAGCATTTGGGATGACATTTTTTATGGCGTTGTTGACAATAATAGCAAAGTACTATCCAACGGCTGAAGTTGCCAAATCAACCTACTTGTCTGCCTTTTTATGCGCACTGATTGTATATCCATTTTCGAGTCATATTAATGGTTTTTCCAGTGACTATTATTGGTTAGTTGCGTATGGAGTGACGAATGTTGGTCTAGGGTTCGGTGTCTATTTAATAGGAGTTTCTCGGACAACTGCTATATCGGCAGCTTTAATAGGATTAGCTGAGATACCGTTAGGCCCATTTTTAGTTTGGGTTTTTTATTCTGAGGAGGTGGGGTTACGCACGGTCATAGGTGGCACAATTATAATGATGGCTGCAATAATGTACCTCGTTTTTAACAGAACCGTAAAAAAGGAGTTAACCGGCCTCTAGTTCACCTTATTAGGTATAATAGGAGAGCGTTGTAGCCTAAATTTTATTAAACCTTTTCCATAACCGCTATCTGATCTATTAGGTTTCTAACTAGAGCCAATATAATTGCGCACTGCGCGTAAACTGATGATGAGGCAGAACGCAATGTAAATAGGCACAAATAACAGTGATGCGTAGTTTTTGATCAAGTAAGATTAAATTCTTTCTCAGCCGAAATTTACTATTGTTTTTTTTCATATAAGTGTCGGCAAGTTTACCTTCTTTAAAAGAAGGTGCCAAAAGTACATTGCGGTATAAATAGCCGTTTTAAAATAAAAAGATAACAAAGCGAATTATAGCCGCCGCAGTCGTCGCTGTTTACTTGGTTGTTCGGCGTTGTTGCCTATATTAGTTGAACCTTTCGCGAGACCTGCGATCTGATCCTTTATGATGGTTTGAGCGGTGACAGCATGGGTAAGGCGAAAAAGAAGATAACTAGCTGGGCGGAGTACAATAAGGCTTTGTGCAAACCGGGCTCGGTTACGTTCTGGGTAGATGATACAGCCGTAGAGGCATGGCGATGCAAAACCCATCATGGTAAGCGTGGTAGAGGCTTTCAGAGCGATTGAAACGGCCTTGATGATTAAAGGGATATCTCACTACCATGGCGTCCTCTTCAAGGTTTTATCGACTCTATCTTTGAGTTATTAGATGTTCCACTGACGTCCCCAGACTACACCTGTATCAGTCAACGCTCGAAGACAGTTCAGGTCAAATACCGTCATAAATCTAAAGGGGCTATTCGTCATATAGCCATTGACTCGACGGGTCTCAAAGTCTTTGGTGAGGGTGAGTGGAAGGTGAAGAAACACGGTGCCGAAAAACGTAGAACATGGCGCAAGCTGCACTTAGCCGTTGATGTAGATACCCATGAAGCCATTAGTGCCGAGGTCAGTCTGGTCAATGTTGGTGATAGCGAAGAGCTGCCAACGTTACTCAACCCTTTACGTAGAAAGAGCGATGCTGAATATGCCGATGGAGCATATGACACAAAAAGTTGCCACAATACTCTGAAAAATAAAGGCTGTACTCCGTTGATACCACCTCGAAAGAATGCAGCGTTTTGGGAAGATGGGCATCCTAGAAATGAAGCAGTAGAGGGTCTGAAAAACGGAACAATAGCGGAGTAGAAATCCGAGTCTGGTTATCACTATCGCTCAATATCTGAGACCGCAATGTCTCGATATAAAGGACTCACCAGCGGTAAATTGAGCCTGAGATGTTATAACGCTCAAGTGGGTGAAATCATGGCGAATGTCAAAGCGATAAACAAAGTCATAGGACTAGATATGCCTGTTCGAAGCTAACGGAAAGTTACATATGGCGTCGTTGATCTTGAAACCGATTTGATCAACAACGCCCGTGAGAAGGGAAGTTAGAAAGTGATTATCAACAAACAAATGCATGACATGAATATTCTGAATGATGCTTCTGTCTTACTTGGTTGTTCGACTTCTAAAGAGCTCTATCAAAAATTAAGAGCTCTAATAGAACGCCACGATACTGTGAGAGTGAAGACAGGAATAAACCTTGTGGCAGCAGAAGGACCTATGAGTTTACAAGCTCGGCAACTACTAAGTTGTGACTTGGGATCTAGAGCCTCAGGCGGTTCTATTGGACGAAATAACCGTTTTTTTACAGGGCTTGATCAAGCTGATGAAATAGAGGCGCTTTGCATTGTATTACTTAAGGAATTATTTGAATGTAATCATGCAGACCCCAGGCTTTTAGGAGGGCTTCATGCTAATACGGTTGTCTACGCAGCTCTCAAAAACCATTTCAAAGTATCAGACATGTCCACCCTCAATACATTTTATGGTGGTAACTCTAGTAACCATAGTTTAGGCCCCCCAGGGGTCTTGAACTACTCCATTTCAGATCTTCCCGTGGATCCGAATACCCTCAAAATTGATTTAAACGCCTTTGAATACATGGCGAAGTTTAGGCAACCGAAATTAGTAAGTTTAGGTGCAGGTCTCAACCTTTTTCCCTTTCCTGTAAAAGAGATAAAAGACATTATTTCTCGTTGGGGAGGGATGTTACTTTTTGATGGCTCACACCAAGCAGGGTTGATCGCTGGTGGCGTTTATCTAAACCCCTTATCTTTGGGAGCTGATATTTACACTGCATCGACAGGAAAGACATTTAGTGGCCCTCAGGGAGGAGTAATTTGTTGGAACTCGGAAAAGTTCTCTTCTCCGGTTAGCACGACTATATTCCCAAAGTTAACTGGTTCACATCAACTTAATCGAATTGCTGCCCTGACGGTCTCATGCTTAGAGCTAAAGGAGTATGGCCTTGAATATATGGCGCAGGGGATACTTAATGCTAGGCAACTTGCTGGTAATTTACAGGCGCACGGATTGGATGTCCTCTGTTCTGATGAGGGCTTTACTGAAACTCATCAAGTTGTCTTGAAATGGACTCAAGGAGAAGGCGCTCGTTTAGCATGTTATCGTCTCGCTGATGTTGGGGTTTTTGCTAATGCAGTCCCACTCCCTGAGGATAGAGAGTTGTTATCGGGGATACGTTTTGGTGCAACAGAAATTACTCGTTTAGGGATCACACAAAGTCAAATAGTTGTTTTAGCTGAGGTAATCGCTGGCGTTCTACAAGGTAATTATAATTTGAAGGAGGCGAGTAATGTAGTAGGTGAGTTAGCTTCAACATTTTCTGACTTTAAATATAGCTTGGAGAGTGGAGAATGATTTCAACGACAGAAATGTATACCTACTTATTTGTTACGTTGCTATATGCGTTTATGCCCGGTCCAGCAATGCTTTACAGTATTGCTCAAGCACTGTCAGGAGGGAAGAAAGTAGGAATTATGGCCGCTTTCGGCCTTCATATAGGAGGGTATTTTCATGTGCTTTTAGCTGTATTAGGTTTGTCTTCGATGCTTTTAGCTCATCCTTTTCTCTATTCTGCTATTCAAAAGCTAGGAGCTCTCTATCTTGTTTGGTTGGGTTTCCAACGTATCTATCTAACAAAAAAGTTACGGATTACTTCTTGTGAAAGCAATATTACCTCTCCTAAAAGAACGTTCATTGATAGTGTCATTGTCGATGTTTTGAATCCTAAAGCCGCAATTTTTTATCTTGCTTTTCTTCCACAGTTTGTGAATGAAGCAGGAAGTGTTGCTGTTTGGCTGCAACTACTTATTTTGGGAGTTTTTACGAATTTAATGTTTAGCAGCGCGGATCTTTTAAGTGTTTTGATGGCGAGCCATCTACAGAAAAAGTTTCAAGCAAGAAGTAATTGGGTTGATTTCTTCTCAAGGTGGTCTGGCAGTATTTTTATACTGTTAGGTGTTATGGCCTTGGTAAACTCTTCGTACAATTAGGGGGAGTGCTCTGCCCCAGCGGTTTTGGACAATGAGCTAAGTGAGGACAATCATTAACGAGGTGAACAATGATGTAACCCTCCCCAAAATTTGGTGTTAGTTTCATTAATTAATCATAAGTATCAAGACAGTATCTACTTTTTTATCGGCTGATTTTTACCTGTAACGGCTGAGTTAGTCAACTTGTTTGAAAGTCTGTATTACTTGAGGTTATCCGTTAGAGACTCATTTAGGGAAGAGCCTAGCACAGCAATGTCCAAAAATAAGCCCAAACGCCTAAGTAGGGGATATCTTGAAGTGGCCCCCAGATTGACGGAACCGCTATCGATGACGTGGGGCACCACTTCAAGCGCCCTCCACATCCTGACGTTGGCATTATTGTCCCGTATTCTAGCGATTTCAAAAGCTGGTGCATTGTTGGTCGTTAACCCAATCAACACTCTGGGGTGGATGAACTTGACCGCTTTTTTCACAATCTTTCGCAATTAGTCTGGTGAATTTTACCGGTCACGGTGCAAGACTGACGGTTGCATCCACTAAGGACCTCGGAGCCACTATGCGACTACCCCAGATCATCTCCTCATCAAAGCCGTCTCTTGAAAAGACCAACGAGTCACCGACCTTATCTTTTCGTGTTAAAACGGCTCGCAATGTCGATGCGTCTCGCCGCCTCGACATTGGTAAATTTAATGATGCCAAAAACCAGTCAGCAGTGCGCTCTAAAAACAAAAAGGCGAAATCCGCGAAGCGTCCAGCCCCTCAACCAGCGCTTGCTCAGTTGGTCAAAGAGGCCAACACACCTGAGTACCTTAACCGGAAAAAAGGGTCAAAAGTCACGATCATTGACTCGATAGACAGCTTTGCCAGAAAAGCGACTCACGACAAGGGACCAGCACCTCAGCCACCCAAAGTGGAACTCGCTCAGTTGGTCAGAGAGGCCAACACACCCGAGTATCTCAACCAGAAAAAAGGGTCAGAAGTCACTATTATTGACTCGGACGGCGTCGCCAGAAAAATGCCTCACAATAAGGGCCCGGCCCCCCAGCCGCCCAAAACACCAAAATAGAGAGCGTTGAGGGAGCTTGGGCGTTTCACCTTGTGGCTCCCTAGTGCCACGGCTTGGCGTTGAGTCCATCGCCGCTGTGCAGTGCGGCGACCAAAGCCAACCGTTGGCGGCATGGCACCTTACTGACATCCTCGCTGTGCTTGAGTTTATCAATATAGTCGCACATAGGACGCAGGCACTTACTTTTCTGGCTATCAAGATGGAGTATGTGAGTGCATCAATACAGCGGAGCAATTTCCCTACGATCCATCCCCTGTAAACACGAACCAACGTTCTACATTCCTTCTTTCACTTAGTGGTGGATGGCGGCCTGCTTAAGGGCGTCGTTCAATGTTTTATTGGTCGCAATTTTTGGCGCAAAGTCAGCGAGTCTCATTTATAAATAGAGTAGTCAGTTGAAAATATCAGCTTGTTTTGCACAACCTTTGGTGTTGACGGCCGTTTTCACCGTATTCTAGTGTCGTAGACAGCACGCATTCAAAGGGAAAGCAGGCATCGGATTGCTCCTATCGGTGTCATTGAGCGTATGACGTTCAACGGTTACGCCGATCCAAGATTATTTTCTATTAATAAGTCAGGGCGGCGCGCTGTTTTCTGCAATAGAACAATCATCTTGGTATTTAATTTGCTTGAAAGGTAGCCACATAACGTCTGGTTTGACGTGGCGCGATATGAATAATGCACTCAGCATTGATGGACGAGGGAATGGATGATGAACCGATGGGGATTAATGTTAGTGCTTGCTGTGGTACTAACAGGATGCAGTACCAAGTTTGTCTACAATAACATCGATTGGCTACTGGTTGATTATTTGGACAATTTTGTTGAGCTAAATGACGAACAGGAAGACTGGGTGAGCAAAAAAATTGATCGCCTCAGTGAATGGCACCGACGAGAAGAAGTGCCTAACTATATCGAACATTTAGATCAACTGATTGCCCTCGACCCGAAGAGATTTTCTGAAGCGGATTTGGACGTGCAACGCCAACTCTTTCAGCAGCATACCCAAAGATTAGTCAAGCAGGTGGCTCCTGCGGTTTTGACGTTTGTTGGTGAATTATCCGATGAGCAAGCGGAAGAATTGATGGACAACATTCGTGTTAGGCATACCCGCTACAAAAACAAGTATCAGCCTCTGTCGGACAAACAGATACGGCAGAAATACCTAGAGAAAATTCATGACAACGTTGATGATTGGTTCGGCTACTTGACCCCAGAGCAGGATGCCCTCATCGATCAATGGAGTGCCGAGCTGTCGGTGACCGCTTATGACTGGATTGATTACCAAACTGACATGCGTATAGAAATCAAAGATTTGCTGAACCATCGTATGCAAAGAGGCTATTTGCAGTCGCATCTTCAGTCGCTGCTGTTTAACCCAGCCAGCTTTTATTCGCCTGAACTTGAACAAAAAATAGATCATAACCAGTCGGTGGCGAATCAATACATCGTTAAAATGATCAATTCGGTGAGCGATAAGCAAACAAAACATTATCGTGAAAAACTCGAAGACTGGAAAACCATTGCTCAGGATATTCAATAGGTCTACGTGAGACCGTTCGCTCAATATTTACCTTACTCCAGAATCGGGGTACATTGAGTGAATAATCTTGATGTGATTCATAACGATGGAATGGTTATTACTGTTTAGTGCGGGTGTGTTGGGCGGGGTGTTAAATAGCGTCGCAGGCGGAGGAAGCTTTATTACTTTCCCGAGTTTGTTGTTCGTCGGGGTTCCACCGATTGTCGCCAACGCGACCAATACCTTTGCCGCTTGCGCGGGTTACCTCAGTGGTGCCTATGTCTTTAAACAAGACATCGCGCAACATCGACACTCGCTCATCGCCATGGTGTTATTGAGTTTACTCGGTGGTGGTGTCGGTGCCTACTTGTTACTGACGGTGTCGGAAAGCGTGTTTGTTGGCGCGATTCCTTGGTTACTGCTGTTCGCGACTGGGTTGTTTTTTTTCGGTCAGTCTATGAGCACTGGATTCGACACTCTCTCGCAACGTCTGTCCCTTAACCCGCGTTGGTCTGCTCTTTGTATTGCCTTATTGTTGGTGGCGGTCTCCATATATGGCGGTTTTTTTAATGCCGGACTGGGGGTGGTTGTACTGGGATACTTGGTGTTAGCTGGGAATCAAGACATTAACCAGATGAATGGACTCAAGCTGTTGATTTCCTCTTGCGTGTCGTTGACCGCCATCATGGTTTTTGTGGTGCAAGGCTCGATAGATTGGCCACGAGGGTTGACCGTGATGTCAGGGACACTTGTTGGTGGTTATTTGGCGGCGCGCGTATCTCGCCTTGTCCCTCAAGCGTTGATTAAAAGGTTTGTTGGCTTATCCAGTGTCGTGATGACGGTGTATTTCTTTGCTCAGGTCTACTGGTAAGGTGATGAGATCAAAAAGAGCGCGTTTGGCGCGCTCTTTGACTCAGGATACGGCGGTCAGAAAAAGCCCTGCGGGTTAACATCATAGCTGATGAGCAGGTTTTTGGTGTTCTGATAATGGTCTAGCATCATCTTATGGGTTTCTCTGCCGATACCCGATTTTTTGTAGCCGCCGAAGGCCGCATGCGCTGGGTAGGCATGGTAGCAGTTGATCCAAATACGTCCGGCCTCGATATTACGGCCCATACGATAAGCGAGATTGGCATCTCTGGTCCATACGCCGGCCCCTAAGCCATACTCGGTATCATTGGCAATTGCGAGGGCTTCTGCTTCGTCCTTGAAGGTGGTAATCGCAATCACAGGCCCAAAAATTTCTTCTTGGAAGACCCGCATCCTATTGTTGCCTTCCAGTAATGTTGGCTGAATGTAATAGCCTGATTCAATATCGCCTTGTTGCTTAGCCACATCGCCACCGAACAGTACTTTTGCCCCTTCTTGACGACCAATCTCTAGGTAGCTAAGAATTTTATCAAACTGTTCTTGAGAGACCTGCGCGCCAACTTGCGTATCACTGTCTAAGGGGTTGCCTTGACGAATATGTTTGGCTCGTTCTGATAGCTTAGCGACGAACCGATCATAAATCGCTTCATGGACCAACACACGTGAAGGACAAGTACAGACCTCACCTTGATTAAAGAATGCCAGCAGAGTCCCTTCGATGCATTTTTCCAGATATTCGTCTTCGTGATCAAAAATATCTGGGAAATAGACGTTGGGGGATTTACCACCTAGCTCCACGGTCGATGGGATTAGGCTGTCTGCCGCGCATTTGAGAATGCGCTGGCCAACTTCCGTCGACCCGGTGAATGCGAGTTTGGCGATCCGATGACTGGAGGCGAGCGCTTGACCTGCCTCTGACCCAAACCCATTGACGACATTGACGACACCCGCTGGGATAAGGTCACCAATTTTTTCCATCAACATCAGGATGGAAGCGGGTGTCTGTTCGGCGGGTTTGAGAACCACACAGCATCCCGCTGCTAGAGCTGGTGCGAGCTTCCACGCAGCCATGAGCATTGGAAAGTTCCATGGAATGATTTGTCCCACCACACCAATGGGTTCAGGGAAATGATAGCTGGCTGTGTTGACCTCTAATTCTGCAGCGCTGCCTTCCTGAGCACGGATGCATCCGGCGAAGTAGCGAAAATGGTCGACCACTAGGGGGAGATCAGCGGCGAGCGTTTCTCTAACAGGTTTACCGTTTTCCCAGGTTTCGGCGACAGCGAGCTCTTCGATGTTCTGTTCAATCCGGTCGGCGATTTTGAGCAATAGATTTGAGCGCTCTGCGACGCTCGTTGTGGCCCAACTTTGTCGCACTTTATGTGCTGCGTCCAACGCAAGGTCGATGTCCGCTTGAGTGGATCGAGCGACCTGACAATAGACTTGGCCATTGATCGGAGAGATGTTCTCAAAGTAGTGACCGGACACCGGTTTGACCCATTCACCACCAATAAAGTTGTCATAATGCGATTTTAAGTTGACGATGGAGTCTTGATGTCCCGGTTGTGCATAAATCATAGGTCTTTCCTTTATTCTCTGTGTCGAAGTGTGCGCTGAAACACCGTTTAACAACGCAACACATGATTGGCGATTGAGACGACGAAGCAAGATACAGACCAGTTGTTAAAATATTGTTATAGTCATAAGTTAATGCCAAGTATATCAAGTGTTTGTAATGGTGGTTTGCTTGGCTTGAGCATAGGAACTAGTCGAGAATTTTGTTTCACTGTTCCATAATGGCACACTGTAATTGTTCACAAATGGGACAGGTATGGAATTACAAACCTTTCAATCCGATCAATGGCTTTCCTATTCTTGGCAAAGAAGCATGGAAGCGGGCCTTCAGCAAATAAGGCCGCCTGAAGGTGTCAGTTTGTCTGGCGCTCTGTTGAAAGAGCGTCGCTTCAAAGCTCAAACCCTCATCGAAGCGGTCGAGTATTGTGCGCTGCCCTTGTTTAATCAGGTATTGTCGCGTAGCGATAGCCGGTTGATTCTGACCGATGCAGAAGGGGTAATACTCGCCAGTTGGGGACAAGAAAAGTTCCGACAGCAACTTTTGTCCATTGCACTGGAAAGTGGTCATTGCTGGCAGGAAAACATCAAAGGAACCAACGCGATAGGTACCGCGTTGATTGAAAAAAAAGCCATCTCTATTATTGGTGAACAGCACTTTATCAAACAACATCGTTTTATTAGTTGTTCGGCCAGTCCATTGTTCGATCATCGCGGCACACTCATCGGTATTTTGGATATCACCAGTGAGCAGAGTAAACATGATGTGACGGTGCAGGTGTTGGTGCAAAATATGGTTCAGCGGATTGAAAACCAATTATTGAAACATAGCCCTCAAGGCGCTTTTCAGATTGATTTGGCCCATCATGAATCGGTACTGAAAAGTGGCTGGCAGGGGATTGTGATTGCTGACGAAAATGGTCACGTTGTGGCACACAATCAGGTCGCGATCCAAATGTTACCACAGGGCCCTTTGATTGGTGAACCGATTGAATCGTTACTCCAGCAGCCTTTAGTGTATGAGAAACGTGCACTGCATGCCAAACCACGTGCGAAAAAGTGGCTTAGTGTGGCCAGTGATCTGCATTTTGGTGACCATCGTGTTGAACGGGCGTGGCAGTTGGCTCATAAAATCATCGGTCACGACATCAACTTGTTGGTGCTTGGAGAAACCGGTGTGGGCAAGGGCGAGTTTGTTAAGGCGCTGCATAAACACAGTGCACGCAGAGGGCAGCCTTTGGTGACCGTCAACTGTGGGGCATTGGCCAAAGATTTGATTGAGTCTGAGTTGTTTGGTCATGTTGGTGGCGCGTTCACGGGGGCGAATAAAGATGGTGCGATTGGACGAGTTCGTCAAGCGGACAAAGGTTTCTTATTTCTTGATGAAATTGGTGAGATGCCATTGCAAGCTCAGACTCGTTTGCTGTCGGTGATTCAGGATAAAGAAGTCATGCCCCTTGGATCAGGTCAACCCCAACCTGTGGATATTCAGATCATTGCGGCTACCCATCAGGATCTGGGCCAATTGGTGCGAGAGGGTGGCTTTCGCCAAGACCTTTATCACCGACTTAATGGCTTATCAGTGACTTTACCTCGCCTATCTCAGCGTGAAGATAAGGCCGCCTTAATTGAGTCTATCCAAGCCCAGTATCAGAGACAGCCGCAAACGCTGGACCCTATACTAATGGACCGCTTAATGGACTATGAATGGCCGGGAAACCTGAGAGAGTTAGACAGCCTGCTCAAAGTGACGACACTGCTGGCCAGCGATGATAAGGTCATTGGCCTTGATCAGGTGCCTGCACATTTGGCTGAGCTTCTGTTATGTCGCGACATCACCCATCAACCCAGTGAAGAGCAGGGATTAACGTCAACGCTCAACAACAAGTTGGTTGATACCTATCGGGCGTATAACGGCAATATCAGTAAGGTGTCGCGAGTCCTTGGGATCAGCAGGAATACCATTTACCGCAAACTCAGGTCACTCGGCATGATAAGGTCCAAGCCCACGTAATGTTGGGTTAACGCAGATGGCAAAGACTGAGCATCACCCGAACGAGTGATGATGAAATCGGCACTCTGCGGTGCCGTTTATTGCACAGATTAGCGGATCAGTCCGCCGTGTTGCTGCGCTTGCTTAACGAAAGCCTGACGTTGAGTTTCTTTGTGGTTTTTACGTTCATTTTCCTTGTTCATCTCCGTTTGCAAAGCTTTAGAAACAAAGACAAAGTACTTATTGAAAGTCATACCAGAACCTCAGCACTATCTTTAAAACACATGTCGTTCAACAAGACAGGCACCTTGTCGAGCACGGTGCGATGACAGTAGGCGACAAATGATAGAGGATGCTAACTCAGTTAACATCCTCTATTGTTCTCTTAGTATAGTTGGAGTTTGCGGTATGAATAAATACCGCACTCCTCCAGCTTAGACGAGGTTATACGTCGTAAGTTGTAGAAGCAGTGTCGCCACCTGTACCAGTCCAGTTTGTGTGGAAGAATTCACCACGTGGACGGTCAGTACGCTCGTAAGTGTGAGCACCGAAGTAGTCACGTTGAGCTTGTAGCAGGTTCGCTGGAAGACGCGCTGTCGTGTAGCCGTCTAGGAACGTTAGTGCAGAAGTCATACATGGCATCGGGATACCAGATTCCATAGACTTAGCTGCCACTTTACGCCAAGCGCCCATGCAGTTGTCTAGGATGCCTTTGAAGTAGGCATCTGAACCTAGGAATGCGATCTCTGGGTTCGCTTCGTAAGCATCACGAATGTTGCCTAGGAAGGCGCTGCGGATGATACAACCGCCACGCCACATCAGTGCAACGTTACCGTAGTTTAGATCCCAGCCGTTTTCGTTCGACGCTTCACGCATTAGCATGAAACCTTGAGCGTAAGAGATGATCTTAGAAGCCAGTAGAGCCTGACGAATTGCATCAACCCACTCTTGCTTGTCGCCTTCGACTGGAGCAACAGTCTTGCCGAACAGTTTCTCCGCGTCAACACGTTGGTCTTTAAGTGCTGACAGGCAACGAGAGAAGACAGACTCAGTGATTAGAGTCAGTGGGATGCCCATGTCTAGTGCGTTGATACCTGTCCATTTACCCGTCCCTTTTTGGCCTGCAGTGTCTAGGATCTTTTCAACGAGCGCTTCACCGTCTTCATCTTTGTAACCAAGGATGTCAGCCGTGATTTCAACTAGGTAGCTGTCTAGCTCAGTCTTGTTCCAGTCAGCGAATACTGCTTGCATCTCGTCAGCAGACATACCTAGGCCATCTTTCATGAACTGGTATGCTTCAGTGATCAGCTGCATGTCACCGTATTCGATGCCGTTGTGTACCATCTTAACGAAGTGACCAGCACCGTCGTTACCCACCCAGTCACAACAAGGCTCGCCAGCGTCAGTTTTTGCAGAGATGCCTTGGAAGATTGGCTTAACCGCTTCCCAAGCTTCAGGAGAACCCCCTGGCATAATAGAAGGACCAAAACGAGCGCCTTCTTCACCACCAGAGACACCCGTACCGATGAAGTGGATGCCTTTTTCGCGAAGAGCAGCAACACGACGGTTCGTGTCTGGGAAGTTAGTGTTACCACCATCAATGATGATGTCGCCTTTGTCTAGAAGTGGTACAAGCTTATCGATGAACGTATCTACAACGTCACCAGCACGAACCATAAGCATCACTTTACGTGGCGCTTCTAGCTTCTCAACGAGCTCTTCTAGAGAGTAAGCACCAACAATGTTAGTCCCCTTCGCTGGGCCTTCTAGGAACTCGTCTACTTTAGCAGCAGTGCGGTTATGAGCCACAACTTTGAAGCCGTGGTCGTTCATGTTTAGGATAAGGTTCTGCCCCATGACTGCTAGGCCAATTACACCGATATCACCGTTCATTATTTTATCTCCTTGCGGCTATTCGCACTTATGCAATAGCACTTGCTGCATTTGAATCTAGGAACCACTCTGTTTCGCCAGTTTTAGACTGTATTTTCGCTGCCGGGTAAGGCAACTCTGAAGCCGGAGTGGTATGAATTTCTTTAACGATCTCAACTTTACCTGCACCCAGTACGAGGTAGCTGATTCGTTTTGCTGCTTCTAAAACTTTCGCTGTTTTAGAAACACGGATCTGGCCCGACTCTGGGTGAGAAGCTAATACAGATAGGTTCTCATCTTGGTAGTCAGTTGCGCCCGGGAATAGTGACGCCGTGTGGCCGTCTGCGCCAACACCGAGCAGAATCCAATCGAACACAGGCGTGCCGTTTTCAGTTGGAATCACGTCTGCCATCTCTTTTGCGAAACGCTCTGCTTCTGCTTTAGGCTCATCTTCACCACGGATGCGATGGATGTTCTCTGCAGGAATGTTTACTTGAGAAAACTCTCTTAGTTTTGAAAACAACAGTGTATTCGCTTCGCCGAAGTTGCTTTCAGCATCGTCTGGTGCCACGCAACGTTCGTCGCCCCACCAGAAGTGAAGGTTATTCCATTGAATACCTTCCGCGTAGGGTGCCCCCGCTAAAAGCTTGAAAAGCATTTTTGGCGTGCTGCCACCAGACAGTGAGATATGAACAGGTTCACCCTGCTCGCTGTATGCTTTCATTTCATTTGCTAGGTTTTCAACGACCAGTTCAGGCGTTGCAAAGATCTTGTGATTGATCATAGTTCGCAATAATCCGTGTCTGTTAAGTTTTTGCATGGGAAACGCCATGCGCGGCCATCACGTTGCAGAAGCTCATCGGCTTGCTGAGGGCCCCAAGTGCCACAAGCATAGCCAAAGAGCGCTTGAGGATCTTGCTTGAAGTCTAAGATTGGTTGAACGTACTTCCAACATGCTTCTACCGCATCAGTGCGTGCAAACAGAGTCGCATCACCGTTGAGTGCATCAAGAAGAAGACGCTCATAAGCGGTCAGCATTTGAGTTTCAGGTAAGTCAGAATAAGAGAAGTTCATTTTCACTTCTTTTGCTTTGAAGCCAGCGCCTGGCTCTTTCAAGCCGAAGCTCATCTGAATACCCTCATCCGGTTGGATACGGATAATCAGCTTGTTCTCTGGTGCATCTTGACCAAACACTGGGTGTGGCGTGTTCTTAAAGTGAATCACAATTTCAGTCACACGTGTGGGTAAACGTTTACCCGTACGTACGTAAAATGGTACGCCATTCCAACGCCAGTTGTTGATGTGCGCTTTCAAGCCGATGTATGTCTCAGTACGAGAATCGTCTGCGACACCGGGCTCTTCACGGTAACCTAGTAGGTGCTGGCCACGAACGTCAGACGAGGTGTATTGACCTAACACTAGGTCTTTACGCAGGTCATCTTCTTCAAGAGGCTTAAGACATTGCAGCACTTTCACCACTTCGTCACGAATAGAATCCGCGTTAATTTGTGCCGGTGGTTCCATACCGACCATTGCTAGCACTTGTAGCAGGTGGTTTTGGAACATGTCGCGAACTGCGCCAGAGCCGTCGTAGTATCCGCCACGTTCTTCAACGCCAAGGAACTCAGCACCTGTGATTTCAACGTAGTCAATAAAGTTACGGTTCCACAGTGGTTCAAACATCGCGTTTGAGAAACGAAGTACGAGAAGGTTTTGTACCGTTTCTTTACCAAGGTAGTGGTCGATACGGTAGATCTGGTGCTCTTGAAAGTGACAATGAATGTCGTCGTCTAGTTTTTGTGCAGAAGCCAAGTCATAACCAAACGGTTTTTCGACGATTAGGCGTTTCCATCCCTCTTTTTCGCTATTTAAATCGTGAGCAGCAAGGCTCGCAGGGATGACACTGTAAAGGCTTGGAGGCGTAGCGAGATAGAAAAGAGTATTGCGTTGCTCAAATTGGTATTTGTCAGCAAGTTGATTGAGGCGATGTGCCAGTTTGCTGTAGTCAGCGGTATCAGACGTATTGATGGCTTGGTAATGCAGGTGAGCCATGAATGCATCTAAGATATCGGGCTCGGTTTTTTCCATTTCCTGAAGTGATTGCTTCAGTTTTTCGCGGTAAGACTCATCACTGTATTCGGTGCGGCTGACACCTAAAATAGCGAAGCTCTGTGGTAGCTGCTTACTCGCGTAAAGGTGATACAAAGCAGGGATCAACTTACGATACGTTAAGTCTCCCGAAGCACCAAAAATAACGATGCTGCTGTTTTCTGGTATTACCATCATCTGTCCCTTAGAAACGAGGTCGTGATCATGTGCCAGTCAAAATGGCGACGTAAGGCGCCAACCCTATCAACGACACTTTCAAATTGATAATAGGTGATGCCTATTGTTTCGATAGCCAAAACCTGTTTGAGCTATTGGAGATAAGTCTCAATACAGCGGCGTATTGTCTACGACAATTTGACAGACATCAACCTTTGTGAAGGTTTTCATTGCAACAATAGTCAGTTTATTCACTGAGTGTTTACTTCTCAGGGGGAATTGATAGCCAGCGACGATAAACCGAGCCACCATTGACTTACTTGCTCTAAGGGTCAACCTTGAGTTTGAGGTGGGCTTTAACACTTTGGATGTAGTGGTGGCGTTCAACGGGAACGATTTGGTTTTCATCAAGAAAGAGATCGGCATAGCGTTGGTCGAGCTCATTGTCCAAAAACAGGAGATAAAGGTTAGGGTCAATATGCCCTGAAGTCGCCATGTTGGTCATGATATCCAAGGCCTCGGCCAAGTTTTTTGCCGTTTTATAAGGGCGGTCGCTTGACGTGAGTGCTTCAAAGATATCGGCAATGGCCATGGCTCGCGCCGGAATCGATAAGGCGTCGCCATCTAGCCCTCGTGGGTAACCTTTACCATCCATTCGCTCATGATGACCACCCGCGATCTCAGGAATGTTTTTGAGGTGCTCTGGATAAGGGAGGCGACGAAGCATCGTAATGGTCTGGATAATATGGTCGTTGATCATAAACCTTTCCTCCTCGTTTAACGTGCCGTACTGGATTGACAGGTTGTACAACTCTCCACGGTGATATTTTAACTCGCCAGAGACTAGGACAAAGTCTTCTGTCCACATGTGTTTGGGATTTTCGTTATTGGGCCATGGGATCTCGTGTACCGCTTTGTCACTTAACATTGCCTCCATGGTGGGCAACGAGGCAGGCTTACCCGCGCGCTGTTTTTCTATCCAAGACACTCCAGCTTGATCGTCTAATGTCCGTTTCCATTGGCGTTGCGCGATTGATTGCAGTCGTTCAATCGCTGAGGTGGCCATTTGTTCACTACCGATGTTACATTGGGCGACAAAATAAAAGTCATCATCAAGCGATTGCTGTGTCTGATCCAGTACTTTTTTCAAGTCGGGTTCCAAACCGCCTTGTGCTCTACCGCGCCAGTAATCCGCTTCAGCCTGCACCTTTAAGACTTCAAACCGCATTCGTACCTCATGAATACGGTCGTAAATGGTTTCTAATTTAGTGGCTTTGTCGATAACGTATTCAGGTGTTGTGACTTTGCCACAATCATGGAGCCACGCCGCCAACTCGAGTTCTTCCCATTGTTTGTCATCCATAGTGAAATGTGGGAAGTACACGCCGTCTTTTTGAGCGGCATCGGTGATCATTTTGGTCAATTCGGGGATCCGTTGGCAATGGCTGCCCGTGTATGGCGATTTGGTATCAATAGCAGAAGCAATCAATTCGATGAAGGCGTTCATCATTTCTTTTTGTTGTTGCATTTTGTCGATATTTTCTTTGGCGATCTCCGCAAAGCTTAACAATTCTTTTAAAAATGAGTGCTTATCTTTTTGAGTGGATGTGATGGCGCGTTCATACCCCAACAAAAGCACGCCCACCAGATGCTTTTCACGATTGAGTAAAGGAAAGAGATATAGGTCTGAGTTATATAGGCAATCCTGATATTGACGAAAGATATTGTCGTCACGAGTGAGATGGACCAGTTCGCCTTTTTTTAAATTGGGCTCTAACCAAGGGGTCTCTCTGAGGAAAGTGTTTAAATCGATTTTGAAAGGAATGATGGCGTGATTCGCGGCTATGTCAAAACTCTGTTCTTGTTCCGAGAAGGTGTAGAGAATAATCGTCTCTGCGTGGGTTACTAAGTAACTCTGATGGGCAATCGTCTTGGCGAGCACCGAAAAGTCTTGGTTACTTGCCGTTTCTCTAAGTAATCTTAACAAGTCGTGCAGTGTATGCTCCATCAATTCTATCGACTTGGTCAAATTAGTCACTTCTTTGAGCGCACTCCTTGGGTAACGGGTTTTTTTAAATTCAAATCGTGCAATGTTATCGGTTAGCGTCATCAAGTTGTTGAGCGGCACTGCAAGGCGCTTCGCCACTATCCAGACAATCAAGAAACTCAGCACCAGCATGAGTATTGCCATACTTACCTGACGGTCACGCATGGAGAGCAACGTCGATAACAGATCATTGTTAGGTGTTGCCTCAGCCAATAGCAGATGTACATGCTTATTGAGCACCACTCTGGTGAGGGTAATAGACCAATCGGTTTGGTCTCGTTCTAAAGAGTGGTGTAATACCTGACTGCTATTGCGATACAGGACTGGCGCGAACAGGCTTTGTTTGAGTTGCTTGTCTATGTCCGATGGTTCTAAAGTGAGATCAACGCCTGACTGATGCTGCGCAAGCGGCCTAAACTGGCTGTCGAACAACACAAGCTTGGATGACTCAGAAAAACCCAGTTGACTGATTTGTTCGGATAACGACGTCAGGGTGAAGTCAGCAGCCACCACTTTTTTCCCATCCAGTGATCGCCGAGACAAGGTGACGCCATTGGTTTTTAGAAAGTAAAAGAAATAGGGCTCGGTTAGCCTAATGTCACCATCGAGCTCCGAGTTGATAAACCATGGTCTGACGCGGGGGTCAAATTGATTGTCATTGGATGATCGAAACCCGATACGTTGATGATTTCCGTCCAAGTAATGAAACTCATTAAGACCGTTAGCTTGAGTGAAATTGATCATCATGCTCGCCTTAGCAGGTGCCTCGAATTTGGCGCGGGAGCGGTTATCCCGAAGTGGTCTTATCATAAAGAAATCCCCACGATCATTGGCATAGAACAGGGCTACAAGCCCTTTGTTTCGCTCAAAAATTAGGTTGAGTGAGGCAAGAAAGCGTTGCGCTTTGACTGGGGCAACGGTTTGATCAATGACAGCGCTTAACGCCATAAAATCGAGCGTGGTGAAAATGGGGCCAGTACTGCCTTTAAACGTCGACTCCAGTTTGCGGCTGTTTTCGCGGCTGAGCTTTTTGGCACTGACCCCAAGAAGCTCTTGCGAATGAAAATAACTGATGGAAATCAGCGCGGCACCGATGACAGTGCTGAGTATGACAAAGAGGCTTGTGATATGAATACTGAGGGAATAGTGCCGTTTACTCATAGGAGATTCATCAATGAAATATTGTTTAAGTATTAGTCATTAGGCAGAACATGCAATGTTGTTCTAAGAATGAACGACTTGCTCGTTTGTTATCGTGATCTGGAAGCGACGCTTTAATCCGTTGATCTTGGTTTAACTCGGTGGCGCAAACTGTACTACTGTGGGTAAAGAGGTTGAAACTGTGCCGGGTGTTAGCAGAACGAGCCATGCCTTCGTGTCAATAAGAACAAGGGTGTCGATAGGCTGTTAGCGCAATAAGGTGTTGTATCAACAATACTTATTAGAGATTTGATATAACGTTTAAGCGTGTGTGAAACCAAAGTCTAATTTGTACTAGTGTGATTACCAAGGGAGACTGGCGGTATAACTACCAACCGACTTTGTCGTAGTCACACTAGCAATGATATCCCAAGTTGGCAACTCAAGCCGACTTGGGGAGTAGCTCTAATTTTGCCAGCCTCAATGCTGCTGTATTCATGT
>NZ_JABEYA020000025.1 GCF_013074385.2 Vibrio ostreicida | reverse complement strand
ATGTTCAAAGTAAACATTTAAAAAGCACGGTTAAAGACCACCGTCAATTTCCCTTGGTAATTAGCGACTACGACAGAATCGCTTGGTAATTAAGATACGACAAAGTCGTTTGGTGTTCACACTCATTGTTATAACGACCTAGATATGACCACGCACCATTGGTCAATATTTGCCCATCGATGGAAACCACGCCATTTTCATAAGTCGACTCTAGATGCAGATTCCCCACCGTCACTTTGGCTTTTTTGGTTAACTTCAGTGCGCTGCCAGAAAAGGTTTTAAAACTCACGTCAGATTGACGGTCGCTGTAACGGAACGCATTATCTCCCGCAATGATCTGCACATCACCGTTTGATACCTCCAACGTGCCTGCTGGGTCAATTTCTTTGCGCTCTCTGTTAGCACGGGTCACTACGCGACCCTTCATATTAGTATCAAATGGACCATCAATCACGACTTGACTAGCGGCAATATCAACTAAACTACTTTGATTGGCTGAGAAGCCTTGTCCGGTAATGGTGATGACTCCTGACGCCATGGTAACTTGAGTTAGTTCACCGCTTTCATAAATGCCTTCGCCCGCCGCCAACGTGACACGCTCAGCATTCGTCACCGAACAACCGTCACAACGAATGCCTTTAGGAGCCAGCAAAACCACGTCCGCTGCTCGCCCTTCAACGCGAATTTCTTTAATGTCTGCCTGATGACGATTGTCCAACGCCAACACAATCGTTTGAGCTGGCGCCCCAGAGAGTTTTGGGTTGATTTGGTAAGAATTGGTTAAGACCAGCACTTTCCCTCGAGTATCTAGCTCACTCAGGCGGTTGATCGAAATACCATAGTCATTCGCTTTAGCAATATTCAGCAAATATTTACTCTGCGTCTTAATCACCTTGGGTTTATCTGCCCCACTGCCAAGTAAAGCACCTTTGACATCGGCCTGTGCATTAGATATGACCAGTCCAATAGACAAAGGCAGGAGAAAAATATGGAGCGAACGGCGGACCGCGGCCCGACTTATCGATAAGAATTGGATGTTCATTAGCCAGTTTTCGTTGTTTTAACAGACAATACGACATCAGCAGGAGACGGCCACTAAATTAACCGCGCTGATAAATCAATAGTTAAGTTAAGTATTAAAAGTGGCATGTATGATATGTAATTATTACATTTATTTAAACTATTTTTTAATCAAAAGGCAAGCGGACGCAATTATCGACTAAGCTTATGATTACAATAAAATAATACCCTCCAGATATACACTATAATCACAAGGCCATCTTGGCAGGGCGACCGCACGTGTGTTTAATATTTGAGCTAATAGATTAGCTTTCTTTTTAACGGTTCGACAAAAGAGATTACGGTGTTCAAATACCACTCACCCATTGATCAATATTTACACTCTAATTGAGCAAATAACGTTCATGCGTTCGCCCTGGCCATCTTGGCCCTTGAAATAGGTCACATTAGCAATGACTAAATTTATTGATTAACACTAAATTAACCCATTTCTTTATAAAGATAGTGTTTAACACCTACACATTGATTAAATTTATCATTAGAATCACCGCCCTTAGAAACATTCAGGATTAAAATAAAATAATGAAACTAAAACACATCGCAGTGGCGTGTCTTTCAGCGTTAGCTTTGAGCGCTTGCCAAACCACCAGTCTTCAAGAACTTAAGCCGACCGCCAGCCAAGAAACCATTGAGACTGCCAAACAAAACTTTGCTGACATTGAGAACTTCTCGATCTTAGACAGCGGTGTCATCTACTACTCCGATTACCTTTCTGGTCGTTACCGATGGAATAGAGTGCATATCAATGAGTTGAGTTATCGTTATGCCTGTGAAGACCTGCGCTGGTATGTGGATCGTGGCATGATTGTGCGGCTTGCTTTCCGGGGTAGAGACGGCGCCACCTACGATTACGATATGAATCGCTGTGAAACTGAAATTCCCACCAATATTTACGAATAAAAAAACCGCCACATTGTGTGGCGGTTTTTTTATTATGTTTATAGTCTGATGTTGTGCCTAGCCCTATTTACGACGACGCCACAGCCCTAGACCAAATAAAGAACCGAGTGCCATAAAGCCCAATGAACCTGCCATATTGAGCTCTAGTACCGCTGGATCGTGATCCGACGAGCGGTAGTGATCTTGGTATTTCGGCAAATCTCCGGAATATTGCTGGCTATAATCCATCAAGGTGGATTCGCCCCCATTGATGTGCCAATCGGTCGCGTCAACCACGTGATTCTTGAGGCTCGGGCTGATCAATAGGTGGTCAAGCGCACCGACTTCATCATTGTAAGAGAAGCTCCAGCTATCTGGGTGCTTTGCCGCCACCACATTAATATAGTTGTAGCTATGGTTAATGAGCTTGCCATTATCACCAAACTGCTCCACGCCATTAATATAGGTATTGCGCGCCGCTTTGATGGACTTGCCGTATTTCTTCTGCGAGTAGTCCGTCAATATCAGCATCGGATCTTCTTTACCGTAGGCGTTTAAATCACCCAAGATAATTTTGTGGCCTTTCATGTCTTTTAGAGCGTCACCCAACGCTACCGCCGCCGCCACTCGGAAGTTTTCACAAGCACCTTGTTGATCACTATCTTCGCCGTTTTGTCCCCCTTGCTCAATCGATGCCGCATCTTCCCAACACTTTGAGCCTTTTGATTTAAGGTGGTTAACTGCAACCGTCAGACTCTGTTTAGTTCCTTTGACCTTGAAGGTTGGAGCCAATGAATCTCGCTGGTAGTTCTTACCATCTTCAATCACCTTGCCTTGATCGTCGAACACCTCTGGCGCCTGCTGGCTCGGCATCGCAATCACACGATTTTGGGTCAACTTCACGACTTTTGGTCGATACAGAACACCTGTCGTGATCGCATCTGTGCCAATGTAGTCGTTTTCATCAATAACCTTATCGCCATTGCTGTCGACAGCGACAAACTCATAACGGTCTTTGGCTTTAGCTATACCGTGATTGAGTTGTTCGACAAGCTGACGGATCGCGCCACTACTGCCAAAGCCGTTGTTTTCAATTTCCATCAAACCAATGATGTCAGCATCAAGACGTAGGATGGCGTTCACAATCTTGGCTTGCTGTACTTCAAATTCTTCATAACTCTTGGCGCCGCGATTGCTGCCATGAGGGTTAGTGTCGCCACCAAAAGGAGAATTGAAGTAGTTGAGTACGTTGAAGGTCGCCACACGCAAATCACCTTTCTTAATCTTGATGGTGTCGGTGCGAGGATCGTTATGAATAAAGTTTTCGTTGGTCAGTGTATTGGTGGTAATCAGACGGTAATCACCGTAACTGTAACTCAGTACCCCTTCCAGACCCACCACGGTATCATCAATGCGGATGTAATCTTCTGTTGAACCATTCTGATCGATATCGGTGCGAGCAAACTGCGGGTAATAAGGGATAGAGCCATCGGGCGCTTTGACATCCGATTCTACAAATAGTCGACGCTGGGCGTTGTCTGTACTTTGTTGCTTGGCTTGTTCGGAGCCTGCGGCAAACTTTTGGTTAGGGTGCATATTGATGCGGCCCTGTGAAAGCACCATGTTGTTGCGACGCGCGGCATAGTCGCGGCCAAAGGTACGAGTCACTCGCATATCCAAGGCTTGTACGGTTTTCACTAACATGCCTTCGTAACGTTCTAATGTTTGGTCAAAATTAGCATCGCTCGCATGTATTTCGATCGCCGTTGCGGCTGGCGCAGCTTGTTCCCCTTGCTTGATCCACTGATTGTTTTCGACTTTCAGTTGTGTCAGGTTGTAGCTTTCTTCCACTTTGCCTTTGACGCACACCACATCACCGGGCTTGAGGTCCGAGCTTGACTGGCGAGTCGAAATAAACAGACCTTCTGAGGTGTTCGGGTTACCATCGTCGCTGAGCGCCTGAAGGTAAAAACCTTGGGTGAGATCGGTGGTCACCGCACTGACCACACCCTTGACGAAAAAGTCTTGCTCTGTGATGTAAGGGTAGCCATCAATATAAGGTGAAGTGTCTCCCTCTCCCTGAATCTCTTGAATCGAGGTAAACACGGGCTCTTGGCCATTTTGTTGGCACGCAAACGGCTCGGGTGCTTGTCCACCGTCAATCATGCCTAACCCTTCGATGTTGTCTTTCTCTAGCGATCCCCATTGACTCGGATTAAAGGTCGCAGAAGGAGTCATTGCATTGGCATGGCGAACCAAGGTGGTGTCTTTGGCAAAGTTTGATCCTCCCATGCTACCCAATACATCCTGAACGTTGCCGTCTTTGAGTAGGGCCAATGGGTCGTTGCCATTAAAGTTGGTGACCGAGTCATCCGGTATGTCAGTGACGGCTTTAATACCGTCATTGGCATTGGTGTGGCCCACAACCAGAACACTGTTGGCGGCAAGAACACGGCCATCCAGTGGTAGCTGGCTGGCCCACTCGCCAGCGCCATTGGCGGATTTAGCCAGCGCATAACCATCCAGTGACACAGCCGAGTCACTCGTATTGGCCAGCTCAATCGCTTTGTTGTAGCTGCTGCCTTCAACGTACTGAGAAATCACGATCTCCGCCGTAGCCGGCACAGATAGAACACTTGCGACCACTGCTGCAAGTAAAGTTGGAGTGAGTTTTTTTTTCATTATATCCACCTTGCCTCGCTTTCCATGTATGTAGGTTTTAGAAAGCGCGTTCAAAATCACCTTTCTTGTTGAGAAAAGACTTATAAAGCACGACAAGTGTTTATCTTTTTTGTGAAACAAAAAATAACATTCAATGACAATGAGATTTACATCTCATAGCTATGATGAATACTTAGAGGAAAATCAAAGTTTAAACATAAGATGAAACGGATTTTTCACGATTGAGCTTAATACTTTGATCTTATTTGAGTTTAAATAACCATGAGAAATAGTAGAAAACAATGAAATATCGTTCAAAAAAAGCGCTGTTTAGCGCCTTAAGAACGGAGGATTTTCACTCGACATAACTAGTTAAGACGATGGTCATCATCTTTGTCGTCTTTGTCGTCTGTGCGGTGGTATTCACCTTCAAAGGTGTTGTCACCGGACGGGTCAAAGTGACGCCCACCAAACTGCCCTCCTAAGGCCACTTTACGCATCAGAAGCGCTGCCAGAGCCGCACGTGGTGCAGGTAATAAAACCAACATCCCAAGCACATCGGTCATAAAGCCGGGCACCAACAGTAACACGCCAGCGGCGGCAAGCATGACGCCTTCAACGATTTGCTGAGCGGGTAATTCGCCTTGCTGTAAGCGATCTTGTACCGACATCAGGGTTTGTAAACCCTGACTTCGGACCAAAGACGCCCCAACAATCGCAGTGAGTAGCACCAAGCCAATGGTTGACCACACGCCAAGATACCCCCCAACAGAAATAAACAGACCTATTTCAATCAGGGGAATACAAATAAACATCAATAATATGATCAAAAACACACGCGCTCCTTTGTTTGGTTTAGTGTAAAGCCAAAGCTTGGTGAAGCTCAAACGAAAGCGTGAAAAAAGCACAACGCCCTCATGAGCGCCCCACTAGCCAGAGTCCTTTCTGCGCGTATTAATAACTTGCAAAACTTTCACCGTTCAAAAACAAAAAAGTTGATCAAGCTACTATTTTTATCCACGAAGTCACGTATTATGGGGCGCATAAGTCAGGACGGATTTTACAGCCAAAAATTCTGACGAATGGATTCTTACAATACAGAATGGCTAGCACTTTACTTTATCATCAGAATAATTATCTAAGGATCCTGTGATGGCTACCCTAACTGATACCCTAACTACAGTTACCTCTGCTACGCGTATCGAACATGACTTGCTTGGCGAGCGCCACGTGCCCGTCGACGCTTATTACGGCATTCACACTCTGCGTGCCGTTGAAAACTTTAATATTTCCAATGTGACCATCTCCGACGTACCTGAATTTGTTCGTGGTATGGTGATGACCAAAAAAGCCGCCACATTAGCAAACAAAGAATTGGGTGTTGTGCCTAAAGACGTCGCCAACTACATTGTGCAAGCTTGTGATTTGATCCTGGAAACAGGTAAATGTATGGACCAATTCCCTTCCGATGTTTTTCAGGGCGGCGCCGGTACTTCCGTTAATATGAATACCAATGAAGTGATCGCGAACGTTGCATTGGAGCTGATGGGCAAAGAAAAAGGCCAGTACGAATTTATTAACCCAAATGACCACGTCAACAAAAGCCAATCGACCAACTGTGCTTACCCAACCGGTTTTCGGATTGCGGTTTACAACAGTATCCATACGCTGATTGAATCGATTGAGTACTTAAAAGGGGCTTTTAAACTCAAGAGTCAGGAATTCAAAGATATTCTGAAAATGGGCCGTACCCAACTTCAGGACGCCGTACCTATGACGGTAGGTCAGGAGTTTCATGCTTGGTCGGTGACGCTCAATGAGGAAATTCGCGCGCTTGAGTACACGTCAAAGCTGTTACTTGAGATAAACCTAGGGGCGACTGCCATCGGTACAGGGCTCAATGCCGCACAAGGTTACCAGCAACTGGCGGTCAAACATCTCGCTGAAGTCACTGGTTTGGACGTCGTGGCTGCCGAAGATCTCATTGAAGCGACCTCTGACTGTGGTGCTTACGTGATGGCCCATGGTGCCCTCAAGCGACTGGCAGTCAAGTTGTCTAAGATTTGTAATGATCTGCGCTTACTGTCTTCTGGGCCCCGTTCGGGTCTAAATGAACTCAACTTACCTGAGTTGCAGGCGGGTTCGTCTATTATGCCCGCGAAAGTGAACCCAGTGATCCCAGAAGTGGTCAATCAGGTTTGTTTTAAAGTACTCGGCAACGACAATACGATTTCATTTGCTGCCGAAGGCGGCCAGTTACAGCTTAATGTAATGGAGCCTGTGATCGCGCAAAGCATGTTTGAGTCGATTTCGTTACTGTCGAATGCCTGTATTAACCTGCGTGACAAGTGTATTGATGGCATCACGGTGAATAAGGAAACCTGTGAGAACTATGTGTACAATTCGATCGGTATCGTCACGTATCTGAATCCGTACATTGGCCACCATGAGGGCGATATCGTCGGCAAAATTTGTGCTGAGACTGGCAAAAGTGTTCGCGAAGTGGTTCTTGAACGCGGCTTGCTTACCGAGGCGCAACTCGATGACATCCTCAACGCCGATAACTTTATGCATCCGCAATACAAAGCAAAACGTTACCAATAATAAAAGAGGCCCCAAGGGGCCTTTTTTTGGCCGCCAAACCATTAACCACGTTATCAATATGGCCTTATCCGTCTTTCAAAAAGCCACCTAGATATGTCCATCACTAAAGTTAACATTAAGAGGTCTCCATCATGCTTGTCGTTGAACTGGTCGTCGTACTGCTGTTTATATTTATTGGTGCAAGGATTGGAGGCATCGGCATCGGGTTGGCGGGTGGTGCCGGTGTCATGGTGTTGTCTCTCGTCCTCAGCGTACCCACCAGTCAAGCATTCATTCCTATTGATGTTATTTTGATTATTATGTCGGTGATCACCGCCATCGCAGCGATGCAAGTCGCTGGAGGAATGGATTGGCTGGTTCAGCTCGCCGAAGATTTTTTACGTAAACACCCTGAACGGATTACTTTCTATGCCCCGATCGTCACCTTTGTGATGACCTTGATGGCAGGCACTGGCCATACCGCCTTTTCGACCTTACCTGTCATTGCAGAAGTGGCGAAAGGCCAAGGCGTGAGACCCTCTCGGCCCTTATCGATTGCTGTGGTCGCATCGCAAATTGCCATTACTGCGTCGCCGATTTCTGCGGCAGTCGTCGCATTTTCAGCGATGTTGGCGCCGATGGGCGTCGATTATCTGACCCTGCTCGCGGTGTGCATCCCCACCTCGTTCATTGCATGTATGATAGGCGCTTTGGTGGCCAATTTTATCGGGCCCGAGCTCAGCCAAGATCCGGTTTATCAGCAACGATTGGAAAAAGGTCTCGTTACGCAGAGATCTCCCATGCAACGCACGCTGTTGCCCACCGCGAAAACCGCTACCTATTTATTTCTGGCGGCCATCGTGTTCGTTGTTGGCTACGCTGCTGCCATTTCGTCGTCTGTCGGTCTCATTACCGATCCCGCTCTGGGCCGAAATGAAGCCATCATGACAGTGATGCTGACCGCGGCCGCCGCCATTGTGGTGATCACAAAAATCGACGCCTCAGCCATTGCTAATGCCACCACCTTTCGATCCGGCATGACCGCCTGTATCTGTGTGTTGGGGGTCGCTTGGCTCGGGTCTACCTTCGTCAATGCCCATGTCGAAGAGATCAAGCAAGTCGCGGGTTCTTTGCTGACAGATTACCCTTGGATGCTGGCGATTATTCTATTTTTTGCTTCGATGCTGTTGTATTCACAAGGCGCAACGACCGTGGCTCTCATGCCAGCCGCTTTAGCCATTGGCGTTGCCCCTTTAACCGCAGTGGCGTCGTTTGCTGCCGTGAGTGCCTTGTTTGTTCTCCCCACGTACCCGACTTTACTCGCCGCCGTCGAAATGGATGACACCGGCTCCACCCGTATTGGTCAGTATGTGTTTAACCATCCATTCTTTATCCCGGGAGTGGTCACGATTGTATCGGCCGTCGCACTCGGCTTTACCTTTGGCGGTTTACTGATTTAAACACACGCCGTTCAGTGAGCCCACAAGAGGAAGTAGGTGTCGCCATTGCTTGCAATACTCACAATGTTTTGCCTGATCAACCTCGGCAGCCTGATCTGACCTTCCGTTTTAATAAACCGCCGTCGGCGGTTTTTTTATACCCACCAATCCTCATCCTCTCACACTCTCTTTGCTCAACGTCAATGTACTGCCTTGTTCAATTCCATCAGGGACACTGCTTCGCGAGCAAAATCTGTCTATACCAAGATAATCAACATATTCTCAAGTGGCCTCGTCCCGAAAACCCGCGCACCTTTTTCCACAACACTTGGCCTAAATCGATTCGGATATTTATGCTTAACTTTGGATAAATAACCAATAAAATTCAATATAAATAGAATTATCATCTGATTATTGACTAAATATGTGGTTTTTTATTTGGTGATTAGGCTCAAAAAGGCATATCTTATTTGCTGCTAATATATTCGACGAATCCAATCACTGAGGTTGTCCAAAGTGATGATTTTACGCTTTTCTGGGGCGGATAGAACATCGCTCCCCAGTGGTCAATATGAATGGTCTGTCGACCACGTTTTTTAGGAGTTTGCATGAGTGAGACTTTCAGCTCTACTTCGGTGAGTTACCCCAAAGATATTACCCTTACTTTAGCGTGTAAGCGCTTGCTGCAAAAACAGAGCTTCAGTACTCAAAACGACCTACGTGAAGCCTTAATCGGCATGGGCTTTCTCGGAGTCAGCCAGTCAACCGTTTCCCGATTGCTGTCTCAGCTTGGCGTCATTAAGGTACAAAATGGCTGCGGAAAAAAAGTCTATTGCATTACGGTAGAGACGGCACCCGTTCGGATAGAATCATCCATCTCGTCTCAGATTGAATTCATTACTCACAATCAGTCTATGGTCGTCGTCAAAACCCACCCAGGCAGTGCACAGCTGGTCGCTAGGCTGGTTGACATCGACCCTCATTCAGACATTCTTGCCACAGTAGGCGGCAATGATACCGTGTTGATCATTCCAGCCAATACTGATCATATCAACCAGTGTGAGCAGGTGGTTCGCTCACGCTTAGGGGTCTCGTAAATCACGTGACAGGCACGCCAGTAATTTGTGTGTTAGGTCTAACTTAACATTCTGAAGACACGATATTTGTCAGAGGGTGAAACTTATTCCCCCTTTCCCGTGTCTGATTGAGTTAAAATGACCCAAACTTAATTCAAGTGACTTTTCTATGCGTGCCATTTTTTCACTGTTGTTACTCTGTTTAGCCGTGAGCTCTGGGCCTGCGATGGCGTTGTTTGAACAATCAAGCACGACGCCAAGCTTCGCCCCGCAAGACAATAGCTTTGTTCCGGTGGATCAAGCCTTTGCATTCAATGCTTACCAAAGCAAGGATCGCGTTTATCTCGACTGGCAAGTCAAGCCAGGTTATTACCTCTATCAACATCGCTTGTCTGTCACTGGGGAACAAGTGACGGTCGGAAAACTTGATAAGGTTGATGGCCAGCCTTATCGCGATGAGTTCTTTGGCGATGTGAATATTTATACCGACCCGTTATTTGTCGAAGTGCCCATCGCAGATTACCGCCAAGGCGCTCGCTTAAAAGTTCAGTATCAAGGGTGCGCTAAAGCTGGCTTTTGTTATCCACCCGAAACACGCTTTGTCGAGTTAGCGCCTTTCGAAACCGATAAACCGTTCAATTCGGCATCGACCAATCAAGTTCAACAACAAGATACCGCTCCCTCGCCTCTGACTTCAGAGGATGCCAGTCTTGCCTCTAGACTCAGTGAAAGTGGTTGGACTCCGCTGTTGTTTCTTGCGCTTGGTGTGGGCCTCGCCTTTACCCCATGTGTCTTGCCCATGTACCCAATTCTTACCAGTATTGTACTTGGCAGCGGTAAGCTCAGTCACGCAAGAGCGCTGGGGCTTGCCTTTATTTATGTTCAAGGCATGGCGCTCACTTACACCTTACTCGGTTTGGTGGTCGCTTCCGCAGGTTTACAATTTCAGGCCGCGATGCAACATCCCTACGTTCTGATGGGGCTGAGTGTCTTATTTGTCTTGCTGGCCCTCTCGATGTTTGGCCTGTATACCATCCAATTGCCCAACACCCTACAAACTTGGCTCAATAACTTAAGCAATCAACAACGAAGCGGTAATACGTTTGGTGTGTTTGCGATGGGGGCGATCTCTGGACTGGTCTGTTCACCTTGCACCACCGCTCCCCTGTCGGGAGCGCTGCTTTATGTCGCTCAAAGTGGTGACTTACTGACCGGCGGTGTCGCGCTGTATGCTTTAGCCCTTGGCATGGGTATTCCCTTGATTCTGGTCGCGGTTTTTGGCAACAAGCTGCTCCCCAAAGCTGGCCACTGGATGGAACGTGTCAAAACCTTGTTTGGTTTTGTGTTACTGGCCGCACCCATTTTTTTACTTGAGCGTATCCTACCGGAAAGCTGGGCCATGGGTCTGTGGTCGGCGCTTGGCATTGCTGCATTTGGGTGGCTCTACCATGTCAAAAATGCACTCACGTTTGGCGGATGGAAACAGAGTATGTTGGGCATTATTGCGGTGCTGGGCTTACTCGGCTCGGCCCAACCCGCTCTGAATTATTGGTTAGACAACAATAAAGCACAGTCCAGTCCGCGTATCGAGTTTACACGCATCTCTGATGCCGCAGATCTTACCCACCAACTGGCGCTAGCCAAACAGGCAGGTAAACCGGTGATGCTTGATTTTTACGCCGATTGGTGTGTCGCGTGCAAAGAATTTGAAAAGTACACCTTTCATCAGCCTGATGTCGAAAACAAGCTTAAAAACTTTGTCCTGCTGCAAGCGGATGTGACCAAAAACCTGCCCGAAGATATCGCGTTACTCAAGCAAATGAAGGTACTGGGGTTGCCGACCATTGAGTTTTGGGATGCCAATGGCGAACCTGTGCCTAATGCCAGAGTCACGGGTTTTATGAAAGCGGAACCCTTTCTAGAGCACCTTAAGGCTCACAACCTTTGAGGGTAACATTCTCCAGCCTAAAGCCAGTCTCATGACTGGCTTTTTATTCGCTGAGATAGCACTAATTTAACGATAAAATACGATATAGTTCAGACTTTTATCCTGTAGACGTTGTCCATAATCTCAAAGGTGACAATAATTCGACTAACGTATGTTCAATCGCAGTAAACGTCATGGAATCGACCTACACCATCATAATCGCAGATGATCACCCTTTGTTTCGTAACGCCCTGTTTCAATCTGTACATATGGCGGTCAGTGGGGCCAATTTACTGGAGGCCGATTCTCTCGAGGCACTTTTTAGTGTGCTTGATAAAGAGATGGAACCTGATCTGCTGCTTCTCGACCTCAAGATGCCAGGAGCCAATGGTATGTCGGGCCTTATCCATCTTCGCGCACAGTATCCTGATTTGCCCATTGTGGTTGTCTCCGCTAGCGAGGAACCCGCCGTGGTGTCATTGGTCAAAAGCCATGGTGCTTTTGGCTTTATCCCCAAGTCGAGTGACATGCGAGAACTGATTGGCGCTTTGAATCAAGTATTAAACGGTGACCCTTTTTTCCCGATTGGTTCGATTACGAACAACGCAGCGTGTAATGATTTATCAGGAAAAATTTCCACTTTGACACCACAGCAGTACAAAGTCCTTGGAATGCTATCTGATGGTTTGCTAAATAAACAGATTGCCTATGAGTTAAGTGTATCTGAAGCGACGATAAAGGCACATATGACGGCAATCTTTAGAAAGTTAGATGTAAAAAGCCGTACTCAAGCGGTTATTTTACTTCAGCAGCTAGAATCTGAGACTTAATTTTCATTTTTTCCCCTAATTGACTCATTTCTCTGCTAAGATAGGTGAGTCCGCCAACAGATTGGCGTACTCAATCCCTCTGTTTCACTAACTCTGGGAGTCATACCATTGCTTAGCGTATTGATCACTCAATTTGTCGTTCTCTGGGCCGTTATCGACCCCATCGGGTCCGTTCCTGTCTACTTGTCTCAGACTCAGCACTTAACCGCTAAACAGCGCCGTTTAGTCGCCTTAAAAGCGGTCGGAATTTCAACGGGCGTCTTGCTGTTTTTCTTAATTGCGGGTCAAATTCTTCTTGATGCTATGCAGATCCCTCTGCCGGCCTTTCAAGCCGCCGGTGGTTTAGTGCTTCTGCTGTTTGCACTGACCATGATTTTTGGCGAGTCTAAGCCAGAGCAGGAAACGAAGATTTGTCGCGAAGTCACCCACTCTGATCTCGCAGACTTGGCTGTCTACCCGCTAGCGATACCATCTATCGCCTCGCCTGGGGCCATGATGGCAGTCGTCATGCTGACGGATAACCATCGCTATTCTCTCGTAGATCAAGGTATGACGGCGGCTGTCATGGTCGGTGTACTTGTCATTACTTTATTATTGTTGCTTGGAGCGACGCACATCCAGAAATGGATCGGCAACGTCGGAGCGGCTATTATCAGTCGCGTAATGGGCTTGATCCTTTCCGCTGTCGCTCTAAATAATTTGCTACTCGGGATTAAAGATTTTTATATTAGTTAAACACATTGAAAGATAAATCCTCTCTCTTAGACTTTTGGCTAATTTAACAGCCAACTAACATCACAAAAATCTATCAAAATGCCACTAAGCGCCTTATTAAGAGGCGCTTTTTGCGTCTTCTACCCGACTAAAGTTGAAAAGAGTTCTCGCCAACACCTTGCTACTGTAATTAACGGACCCTTCTATTTATCCAACACCGTTGATCAAGGAGGCGGCAATGGCATTTGAAAATCAAGAGCGCGCCAAGGCCTACTGGAACAAAAATGTAAAACTCATGATAAGCCTACTTGCAGTTTGGTTTTTCGTTTCTTTTGGCTGCGGCATTTTATTTGTCGACGTACTCAACCAATTCCGGATTGGTGGCTATAAATTGGGCTTTTGGTTCGCTCAACAAGGCTCTATCTATTCCTTTCTGGTGATTATTTTTTTCTACGCTTGGAAAATGCGACAGATTGATCGCGAATTTAACGTCGATGAGTAAGGAGTAGCCAGATGGATTTGAAAACAATTACCTACCTTGTTGTGGGGTCCACGTTTGCCCTTTACATCGGCATTGCGATTTGGGCTCGAGCAGGAACGACAAAAGAATTCTATGTCGCTGGCGGGGGGGTGAACCCGATCGCAAACGGGATGGCAACGGCCGCTGACTGGATGTCCGCGGCTTCTTTTATCTCCATGGCTGGCCTCATCGCCTTCATGGGGTATGGTGGCTCGGTCTTCTTGATGGGCTGGACCGGTGGCTATGTGTTGTTGGCCCTGTTGTTGGCCCCGTATTTGAGAAAGTTTGGGAAATTTACCGTCCCTGAATTTGTGGGTGAGCGCTTCTACTCAAACACAGCACGCGTGGTCGCCGTTGTGTGTCTTATTATTGCGTCCGTCACCTATGTTATCGGCCAGATGAAAGGCGTGGGAGTGGCATTTGGTCGCTTTTTGGAAGTCGATTACTCAACTGGTCTATTTGTGGGGATGTTTATCGTCTTTATCTATGCCGTCATGGGGGGCATGAAGGGCATCACCTACACCCAGATTGCCCAGTATTGTGTCCTCATTCTCGCTTACACCATTCCCGCGATTTTTATCTCCTTGCAACTGACCGGAAACCCTCTTCCTCAGATCGGACTAGGGACCACCCTTGTCGGTACTGATGTCTATCTGCTTGATCGGCTTGATCAGGTGGTCACCGAACTCGGCTTCACCGAGTACACGACAGCGGTGAGGGGCGATACGTTAAATATGTTTGTCTACACCATGTCTTTAATGATCGGGACCGCGGGCTTGCCTCACGTCATCATTCGTTTCTTCACCGTACCTAAAGTGAGAGACGCACGAACCTCCGCAGGCTGGGCGTTAGTCTTCATTGCTATTTTGTATACCACCGCACCCGCGGTATCGGCAATGGCTCGCCTGAACCTAATGGACACCGTGAACCCCGATCCAGGGCAGAACCTTGCCTACGATCAGCGTCCAGATTGGTTCAAGAACTGGGAAAAAACGGGGCTGCTTGGCTTCGATGACAAAAATGGCGACGGTAATATCCAGTACACCTCTAATCCAGACACTAACGAACTTAGGGTGGACCGAGACATCATGGTACTTGCCAACCCTGAGATCGCGAGACTGCCTAACTGGGTGATCGCTCTGGTGGCGGCAGGTGGCCTTGCCGCGGCACTTTCAACGGCTGCAGGTCTGCTATTGGCGATATCCTCGGCCATCTCCCATGATTTAATCAAAGGCGTCATAAACCCTGCGATTTCGGAGAAAAAAGAACTGCTGGCGAGCCGAATATCCATGGCCGTTGCGATATTGGTCGCGGGCTATCTGGGGCTCAACCCGCCAGGTTTTGCCGCTGGTACGGTCGCCCTAGCCTTTGGCCTCGCGGCGTCATCGATATTCCCAGCGTTAATGATGGGTATCTTTAGTAAGAACATCAATAAAGAAGGGGCGATAGCCGGCATGATTGCGGGTATTACCATTACCTTGTTCTACGTGTTCCAACACAAAGGGATTTTGTTCATCGCCGACTGGAAGTACCTCCAAAGCTGGGGCAGCAACTGGTTCCTTGGTATCGAACCCAATGCCTTTGGTGCCATCGGTGCCCTATTTAACTTTATTGTCGCCTTCGCCGTCTCCAAAGTGACCGCAGAGACGCCTCAAGAGGTGAAAGACTTGGTGGAACATGTTCGTGTTCCAGCCGGTGCCAGTGATGCTGTTGACCACTAGTAGTTAGTCGAAACACCTAGCCCCTCACGGTATTGCCGTCTGGGGCTTTTTTATTGTTGAAAACTCCGTTATCGTCTTTGGGAAACGTTGTCGCAAGGAAGCCAAGATGTTCAAAAACAAGCACTTTGTTGTCGCTCTTTTGATTGCTCCAATTTTATCGATTCTCGCCTATGTTGCGACAGACATGGCCGTCAGTGAACCCCCTCAGGTCGCGAAGGAAGGTGAAACCTATCAACTGGTTAGCCAATCTAACTGCCGTTATACCAGTGGCTTGTGCGACATGAAAAACGGCGATTTTAAAATCAAATTCCGTTCCGAAAAACTGACCGCTACCGATCTAGAACTCTCGCTGCACGCCGCGTATCCTTTGCAAGGGGTTAAAGTCTCACTCGTCGACCAACAGGGGGATGATCAACACCCCATAGATATGCAACCTCGTAACCCATCAGAACAAGATTGGCATGTCAGGCTACCAGCACCACTGTCATCTGAAAGTTGGCTTAGGGTAGCCGTCCAGTCACAAGGCACCCTCTATTACGGCCAAACACAGACAACGTTTGTCAAGTATGAAACCTTACTCAGCGACCAATAAGCCCTGCCCAAAAACCAGCAGGGTATTTCCTGCCGACCCTGCTTAGCCGACGAACATCTCGATGTTACGCAGAGCAAACTCGGTTCAACAACGCTCGCAATTTTAATGGTTTGACGGGTTTCGCAATCAAATCAAATCCACTGTATTGAATGCCTTCCATCATCTCCTTGGTACGGTCAGCACTGATGATCACACCGGTGAAACTGTCCCCCAAGCGCAAACGACACTGCTGAAGCACCTCTAAACCGGTGCGTCCATTATCCAACCGATAGTCAGATAACACGATGTCAGGCACCCAATCCTGATCAATACATTGCAAACTGGCGACAATATCGGTGGCCGTTCTTACATGACATCCCCATCGTTCAAGCAGGGTTTCCATACCGAGCAATATATCCGGTTCATTGTCGACACACAGCACATTGAGGTGGCTGAGTTCGGATACCATCGTCTCCTCGATCCGCTTCGGTTCCAGTATCGACGCTGAACTGCGCTTCATCGTGATAGAAAAAACACTGCCTTCATCAGGCCAAGAGCGCATCGATATTTGGTGACCTAACACATGAGCAATTCCTTTGGAGATCGCCAAACCTAGACCCAAACCCTGATCAGAGCGCACCTGACTGCCTCGCGTAAATTCATCAAAAATTTCCTGCTGCTTATCTTGGTCAATACCGATGCCGTTATCCCACACCTCAATTCTGGCCTCGCCGTTGACTCGCCTCACCCCCATCAAAACCCGCCCCTTCGGGTTATAACGAAACGCGTTGGTCAGAAAGTTCTGAATCACACGCCGCAACAATTTAGGATCGGACTTCACCACGAGCTGGCTGGGCACCATATTAAATTCAACCCCTTGTTGTTTCGCTAGGGCACTGAACTCAGCATGCAAATTCGTCAGGACGTCTTTAATCGCAAACCCGTGTATGTTGATGTCTAGCTTGCCCGATTCAAGCCGCGATATGTCCAATAAATCACCAATAAGATCTTCGGCCGCTTCCAACGAACTTTCAATATGGCGTGAAAGGCGTTTGATTTCATGATCTTGGGCTATTTCAGACAACGATGAAGCGAAAAGACGGGCCGCATTCAAGGGTTGCATCAAATCATGACTGACCGCCGCAAGAAAACGTGATTTCGATTGTGACTCGTGATCTGAACGCTGCGTTGCTGTCACCAACTGCTTATTGAGTTTTTCAAGTTCACGAGTACGTTCGTGTACCCGCTCTTCCAAGGTTTCATTCGCCTCTTGCAAAGCCTGCTCTGTTTGCCGAAACACGGTAATATCGGTAAAACTCATAACAAAGCCACCACCGGGCATAGGATTGCCTTGTACCTCAATCACCCTTCCATCAGGTCGAATCCGAGAGGAAGTGTGGCGAGAGCCCTGTTCCAAATGGTGTATTCGCCGCTGAACATGCTGTTCTGGGTCCCCCGGACCACAAAGCCCCTGCTTAGCATTATGCCTAATGACGTCTGAGATTGGACGGCCAACTTGAATCAGCCCTTGGGGAAATTCAAACAACTCTAGATATCGCTGGTTCCAAGCCACTAGCCTGAGTTTTTTATCGACCACCGCAATACCTTGCCCAATATGTTCAATCGCACCTTGCAGCAGACTGCGGCTAAAGTCATACAGCTCAGAAGCTTCATCGACGATCGCCGCAACCTCTTCAAGCTGCATGTTCTTCCCTTGCAGCGCAGAGGTCAAAACCAGCTTTGCCGAAGACGCACCAAACACGCCAGCAAGGACACGTTCAGTATGCCGTATCAAGCTCGCTGGCGCCTGATGATTGGGCAGCAGTGCTTGGTGCTGGAGCCAATATTGCTGATAGGCATTTTGCACTCTTTTCTGGCCAACAAACCGAGAAGCCAGCATTTCCAGTTCACTGACGGTGACCCGACTCTGATACAAACTGAGGTTTTCATTTTCCGGCATCGGCGTCCCAACAAACGCAGCAGACTGTAAACGTTCACTGAGGCTTGGTCGCGTTATCAAAGAAATCAGGATATAACACAGGCTATTCACGGTAAGGCTGAGAATAATGCCCCAATCTGGGCTTTCGATGCCAATAGAAGCAAACATTGAGGGTGGCGAGACAAGCCAAAGCAAGACATTGTTGCTGGCATCGCCAGCAAGAAGATCCGTTTGACTCATTAACGTAATCAGCCAAATCGTAAAGCCGGAGATTAACCCAACGTACGCCCCCTTGCGATTGCCTTGGCGCCAGTAAAGCCCACCCAGTAATACTGGGGCAAACTGAGTAATTGCCGCAAAAGAGAGAAAACCAATCGCCGCCAGTGAATGGATGGAACCCAAAACTTGATAAACGCCTAAAGCCCCGATTAACAACAGAAGGATCAACCCACGTCTGATCACCAACAACAAACCGGAAATTTGGCGATGATCTTGTTGTGTCCAGCGCATACGACGCAAAATCAGAGGCATCACTAAATCATTAGAGACCATAATCGCCAACGCGATTGTGGAAACGATCACCATTCCACTCGCCGCGGACGTTCCGCCAAGAAACGCCAGCAAAGCGATATCATTAACGCCGACGGCCATCGGCAGGCTAATCACAAAAGTATCTGGACTTGCGCCCCCCAGCACACTGTGTCCAACCCAAGCAATGGGCAAGACAAACAACCCCATCAACACCAGATAAGCCGGAAACAACCAACGAGCAGTATGTAAATCCTGAGCTCTTTCATTCTCAACGACCATGGTATGAAATTGACGGGGCAGACAGATGATGGCCATCATTGTCAGTAACGTGTGGATGACAAGGCTAGGAAAATTAGGGGGTTCATAAGTATTCTTCGCAATGGACATCAATTCAATGTCGTTGCGGCTAAGGGCGAGATAGACAACAAAAATGCCGACCGCCAAAAACGCGATCAACTTGATCAGAGACTCAAAAGCGATCGCCATCATCATGCCACGGTGATGCTCGGTATTGTCGATGTGCCGTGTCCCAAATAGCATCGTAAAAATGGCCAGAGCGCCAATCACAAACCATGTGACATCTAATCCCTTGCTTGAAAACAACACCGGCAATTCAGGGGAGATGATCTCCAGCCCCATGGTGATGCCACGCAATTGCAAGGCAATGTAAGGCAAAATACCCGCAACGGCCATAACGGTGACAATCACCGCCAAACCTTGCGATTTGCCATAACGGGCCGCAATAAAATCAGCAATTGAGGTAATGTGTTCGCGTTTGGCGGTAATGATCAGACGGGCAAGCACTCTCCAGCCGAAAGTAAAAACAATGATTGGCGCGAGATAAATAGGCAGGAATGACCAAGGGTTGCTACTGGCTTGACCAACCGTGCCATAAAACGTCCAAGATGTGCAATATACGGCAATGGATAAGCTGTATATCCAGGGACGCCATCCAGCCAGCCAGCGTTTCTGTTTGTCCCCAAACCAAGCAATGAGAAACAGCAACCCGAGATACATCAGTGATACACTGATCACCAACCAGCCTTGCATTCGATATCCTTATCATCTTCGTGAACAGCGGCCTTAACCCGACAGGGTTATCACTGCCCCTCTATGGTTCCATTTAACTAAGGATCAAAGTCAAACTCAAATACTTGCGATCAATTCTGTGTCTTATCCCTGATCCGCTGTAGCGATTGTCGACCTTTCGTCGACCCGAATAAACACAGCCAACCCCCCCATCAAAGCCATCACCCAAAATACGTTGGCGCCCCAATGTTCGTAACCCCAACCACTTAACGCCGTCATCAGTGCAATAACCGCCCCCAGAGGGATGGCGTTGTATAATGCTTGTAAGGCCACCATTTTGCTGGGCGCTGAATGTTGGATGTACTGGATCGCCGCAATATGCGCCACCGCGAAGGTAATACCGTGTAATAACTGAATAAGTATCAGGCCAACCAGCTCAGTCGTCGATGCCGTCAAACCCCAACGCACGACCACACCTAAACTTGCCACCAAAAACAATTGACGCAATGACCAACCGATAAAAAGCCGTTTACTCAAAGCAAAAACGGCCACTTCCGCAACAACACCAAGGCTCCACAGGTAACCAATTATGTCTTCTGAATGTCCTACCTCTTTCCAGTAGATGGCGCTAAAGCTGTAATAAGCGGCATGACTTCCCTGAATCAAAGCAACCAAGACGAGAAATTTGATCACAGAAGTTTCATTAATTAACTCGGTCAGTTTGGGACGCGGGGATCGATCGTGTGTCATCGTCGTTGGCATCGGGCGAGTATCACGCATACTCGCAACAAGCGAAAATAAAAGCCCAGCCAGTGCAGTATACAAAATCATATCTGAGCCAAATGTCGTCACCAGATAACCCACGACGGTCGAGCCGACAATAAACGCCACTGAGCCCCATAAGCGTGTGCGACCATAGTCGAGTACTTTTAGGCGGGCGTAATAATTGGCCATGGCATCAGACAAGGGCACGATCGGGCCGCAGCATAGGTTAAACAACACCGTCGCGACCGCCATCATCACAAAGCTCCCCCCAGTGAAAAAGTGAAAGGCGACGAAAATCAAAGCAGCGAAACTCAACCAACGCAACGCCGGCATCAGGTGTTCCACTTTATGAAGACGCGGTGTCAGCAGCATGTTTGCCACGCAACGTGTCGCAAAGCCAATCCCAATCAATAACCCGATATCGGTCGCTGAAACCCCTTGTTCTTCAAACCAGAGTGCCCAGAAAGGCAGGTACACTCCGTAGGCAAAAAAGAAACCAGCAAAGTATTGGGATATCCATCCATAAGGGGAAGGTGTCTGCATTACGTCCTCGAAATAAACCTATAATAGTCAATGCATTATCCATAGTTTACCCAATAATAAAAGAGGAAGATCTTTCCCATCCCTTTACCGCATGGCAACTAAAACCAATAGGACACCGCCACAAAAAGTTCGACCAAAGTCGTCTGGCACTTACCAATACATTTGTCACAATAAGACGATGATCGTTTTACCTGTGGGTAGATGATGCCAGACAAATTTAATATGAACTCGCCACCTTTTAGTCATCTTGACCCGCATCAGCAAGCAAAGCTGCGTGCTGCTCTTGATGTCGCCTACTATCGTGAGAGGGAAGCGGTTCTGCTTTCAGGGGACCAGAGCGAGTACCTCAACATTCTCATCAAAGGGGTGGTAGAAGAACGGAGTAAAGATGGTCAGGAAGTGTTCGCCCATTACGCCAACGACGATTTATTTGATGTAAGGGCATTGTTTGAAGGTCACATACGCCATGGCTACGTTGCGCTGGAGGACACCTTATCCTACCTGTTACCCAAAGCCGTTTTTCTTGAGCTCTACCACAGTAATCGTCAGTTTGCGGCTTACTTTGATAATAACCTCGCCAAGCGCCAACAACTGCTCGAAACCGCCAAACGACAGCAAAATCTAGCGGAGTTCATTCTAACCAAAGTCGACCGAGCGGTTTATCATCCACCCTTAATTGTTGCTTCCCACTTACCACTCAATGAAGTCACTCTTTGCCTTAAAGAACATGATACCGATGCCGCTTTAGTCAAATTAGATGACAACGATATCAGGCTCACCCAGAACCCCGGACAGCAGCCATACAGTATCGTGACACAAACCAACATACTTCATGCAGTTCTGCTCGATGGCTATTCTCACGATGCTCAGGTCGGTGGCATTGCCAGCTTTCCAGTGGTCTCGATTGATGACGGAGATTTTCTCTTCAACGCAATGATAAAAATGACGCGTCAACGTCTCAAACGCGTGATGGTTTCTGATGGTCGAGAGGCCGTAGGCATGTTAGATATGACTCAGATCCTCAGTGCCTTTTCCACTCACTCGCATGTCCTCACACTGAGCATCGCTCGAGCCACAACCATAGACGAATTAATGCTGGCCTCAAATCGACAAAACCAGTTGGTCGATAATTTACTCAGCAATGGTATCCGCACGCGGTTCATCATGGCGCTGATTTCTGCCATCAACGAACAGATCATCGAAAAAGCCTTCGAGTTGATTGTTCCTCCTGCTTTGCAGGATCAATGTTGTTTTGTCGTACTGGGTTCAGAGGGTCGTGGTGAACAAATCCTGAAAACCGATCAAGACAATGCGCTCATTATCAAAGATGGTTTGCTGTGGCATCAATGTGACGTGATCATGAATAAACTGACTCAAACATTACAGCAACTGGGCTACCCTCTTTGTCCCGGTCAGGTCATGGTGAATAATACTAAGTGGGTCAAAAGCCAGACCGATTGGAAAAACACTCTGACCCTTTGGTCCCAATCAAACTCAGCACAAGATATTATGGATCTGGCTATATTTTCAGATGCCCACGCCGTAGCAGGTGACAAGCAGCTTTTAGACCCCGTGCGCCATCACCTTAAACAACGAATGTTAAATAATATGCTGGCGTTGCAAGACTTCACCCGGCCCGCTCTCCAGTTTGCCCTACCGCTGACCTTGTTTGGAAAGGTGAAATCCGACAAAAAAGGCATTGACCTGAAAAGTGGCGGTATTTTCCCCATCGTTCACGGTATTCGCGCATTAGCGCTAGAGCATGGCGTGGATGAAAATAACACGTTTGAACGTATTGAAGCCCTGCATCACAAACGTATCCTTGAGTCAGACACCGCCGATAACCTCAACGAAGCGCTGAAACTGTTGTTTAAATTGCGCCTTAGCCAACAAGTGGCCAATCAGCATAGCCATAACCGTATCGATCTAAAACAGTTGGATCGCGCAGAGCGAGACTTGCTCCGACACAGCCTACATGTGATTAAGAAATTCAAACAGTTTCTTGCTTATCATTATCAAATCAGAGAGTAAGGTTATGATATGAATCTGCTTCTTCGTCGCTATTGGTATTATAAGTTGAAGGATTCACCTTATCAGCCTTTGTTTTCTTCGGTCAAAAAAGGGGAATTTGTATCGCTTGATTGTGAAACCACCAGCTTGGATCCAAAAAGGGCTGAGTTGGTGACCATCGCCGCAACCAAGATCATCGACAACCGCATCCTTACCAGCCAGCCATTTGAAGTACGCTTATGCGCTCCGAGCTCCCTGAATTCAGATTCTGTCAAAGTGCACCAGATCCGGCATTCAGATTTGGAAGATGGCATTGAAGAGAAACAAGCATTACAGCAGTTGATTGCGTTTATCGGAAATCGTCCCCTTGTCGGCTACCATATTCGTTACGACAAGAAGATTCTTGATCTTGCTTGCTTGCGTCATCTTGGCTTTCCATTGCCCAACCCAGTGATTGAAGTCAGCCAAATTTATCATGATAAATTAGAGAAACACTTGCCCAACGCTTACTTCGATCTCAGTTTAGAGGCGATTTGCCAACACCTCGACTTACCCCTACAAAATAAACATGATGCCCTCCAAGATGCCATTACTGCCGCATTAGTGTTTGTCCGCTTAACCAGAGGCAGTTCGCCCAATTTCCATTTCCCTTATCGCCGCTAAGGCTCAACCTTAATTGAACAATAAACCACCACCTACTCAGCTCTCATCCTAAAGTCTAATTGTCGAATCATCCTGCGTGCTAGAAAGTGTCTGGTAGAAGGATTGTCATTAGCGTGAGATACGTTTCAAACGGACACTTGCTCAATTCATTTTGAATTAAGCAACAGGAGAAAAGCAATGAGTGAAGCCCATATCTATCCGGTGCAAGAAAATATCAAATCAAACACCCATGCAGATAACCAAACCTACTTAAATATGTACCAACAATCGGTGTCAGACCCAGTAGCCTTCTGGAAAGAGCATGGTCAAATCATTGATTGGATCAAACCCTTTACCAAAGTCAAAAGTACCTCCTTTGATACAGGTCATGTGGATATCCGCTGGTTCGAAGATGGCACACTCAACGTGAGTGCAAACTGTATTGATCGCCATCTCGCCGAACGCGGTGATGACACTGCGATCATCTGGGAAGGCGATGACCCAGCGGATGATAAAACATTGACTTTTCGTGAACTCCATAGAGAAGTCTGCCGCGTCTCCAATGCCTTGAAAGAACAAGGCGTACGCAAAGGCGATGTCGTTTGCCTGTATATGCCGATGGTGCCAGAAGCAGCCATCGCAATGCTGGCCTGTACTCGTATTGGTGCCGTGCATACCGTTGTTTTTGGCGGTTTCTCCCCTGAGGCACTTTCTGGCCGAATGATAGACTCAGACGCTAAAATGGTCATCACCGCCGATGAAGGTATCCGCGGTGGCCGTGCCGTTCCTCTCAAAAGAAATGTTGATGACGCTTTAAAAAATCCCGACGTAACAACGGTGAGTAAGGTCATGGTCTTTAAACGGACGGGGGCCAATATCGATTGGCACAGCCAGCGGGATGTGTGGTGGCACGAAGCAGTAGCGTCCGTTTCTGATGACTGCCCGCCAGAGGAAATGAACGCCGAAGATCCTTTGTTTATCCTCTATACCTCAGGCTCAACCGGCAAACCCAAAGGCGTCCTACATACAACTGGCGGCTATTTGGTGTATGCCACCATGACATTTAAATACGTCTTTGATTATCAACCCGGTGAGACCTTCTGGTGTACTGCTGACGTCGGGTGGATCACAGGACATACATATCTGGTTTATGGCCCACTCGCTAACGGTGCCAAGACTATCCTGTTCGAAGGCGTACCAAATTACCCCAACACCAGTCGGATGAGTGAAGTGGTCGACAAGCATCAGGTCAATATCCTTTATACCGCGCCAACCGCAATTCGCGCACTGATGGCAAAAGGCAATGAGGCCATTTCAGGTACCAAACGTGATAGCCTAAGAATTATGGGCTCAGTCGGAGAGCCGATTAACCCTGAAGCGTGGGAGTGGTACTATAAAACGATAGGCAATCAACAATCGCCTATCGTTGATACGTGGTGGCAAACCGAAACTGGCGGGATTTTGATTACTCCGCTTCCTGGGGCAACAGATCTCAAACCCGGCTCAGCAACACGGCCATTCTTTGGCGTTCAACCAGGGCTAGTCGATAATCTTGGCAACCTTGTCGAGGGCGCAGCGGAAGGTAATTTGGTCATCCTTGATTCTTGGCCGGGGCAAATGCGCACCGTTTATGGCGATCATCAGCGCTTCGAACAAACGTATTTCTCAACCTTTCAGGGAATGTACTTTACGGGCGACGGAGCTCGACGTGATGAAGATGGGTATTACTGGATTACTGGGCGAGTGGATGACGTGTTAAATGTTTCTGGTCATCGGATGGGCACCGCCGAGATAGAGTCGGCCTTGGTGTCCTTTGATAAAATTGCCGAGGCCGCGATCGTTGGCATCCCTCACGATATAAAAGGCCAAGCCATTTATGCCTACATCACCCTCAATGATGGCGAATACCCCAGCACTGAACTCCACAAAGAAGTTAAAGACTGGGTGCGTAAAGAAATTGGCCCCATTGCCACACCCGATGTTCTGCATTGGACCGATTCTTTACCGAAGACACGCTCAGGCAAAATCATGCGCCGAATTTTACGTAAGATAGCCACTGGGGATACCAGTAACTTAGGCGATACGTCCACGTTGGCTGACCCTAGCGTCGTCGATAAGCTCATCGCCGAGAAGTCCCAACAAGCCTAACACTCACGACTCACAACATAGCCGCCACGACAATGGCGGCTTTTTTCTGTCTAGGCCCACCCGCCACCAACCGCGCATAAGTGCTATGTGGGTTTTATGATCTTGCTTACAAAATATTTGACCCTCGACAGGAGATTAGACCAGTAATTTGCTGCTAAATGTGCTGAATTAGCTATAATCTGGGTCTATTTTAAAGATCTGGGTGATTCTTGACAAAAAAATCATACAGAATCGACAATAGTGTGGGTATATTCTAGTTCATAACACGAAGTAGGAAGATGGCAACATAATGACAGCTAAATCACGTATTCTTGTCTTAAATGGACCAAATTTAAATCTGTTAGGGCAACGCGAACCCGGTCACTATGGTTCCCAGACCTTACAACAAATTATCGACACGTTAACAGAGCAGGCCCGCCAGGAAGGCGTGGAGCTTGAACATCTCCAGTCAAATCGCGAATACGAGTTGATCGAGAAAATTCATGCTTCACTCGGTAAGGTGGATTTTATTGTCATCAATCCGGCCGCTTTAACTCATACCAGCGTTGCATTACGCGATGCCTTACTCGGCGTGTCGATCCCATTTATTGAAGTGCATTTATCCAATGTACATGCCCGAGAACCTTTTCGTCACCACTCTTTTTTGTCTGATAAGGCAGAGGGCGTGATTTGTGGCTTGGGTGCACAAGGCTACCAATTCGCTTTGTCGGCGGCAATAACCCAATTGCGGGCAAAGTAAATAAACACTCTGCAGCTCTAAGAGAGCTGTCTTATTCACGAGATAAAGAGACAGAAAGATGGATATCCGTAAAATCAAGAAGCTTATCGAGTTAGTTGAAGAATCTGGCATCGCTGAACTGGAAATCGCTGAAGGCGAAGAATCCGTACGCATCAGCCGTCATGGTGCAGCTGCACCCGCTCCTATCCACTATGCAGCACCCGCACCACTTATGGCACCAGCACCTGTAGCACCCGCGGCACCAGCAGCCGCAAGCGAGCCGGCTGCACCTGCCGTACCCGCTGGTCATCATGTTCTTTCTCCAATGGTCGGTACTTTCTATCGCTCTCCAAGTCCAGATGCAAAATCATTCATCGAAGTCGGACAAAGCGTTAGCGCCGGCGATACCCTATGTATTGTTGAAGCCATGAAAATGATGAACCAAATCGAGGCTGACAAGTCAGGTGTTGTAACGGCTATCCTAGTTGAAGACGGCAATCCCGTCGAATTCGACCAACCACTTGTTATTATCGAATAACAGAGGCTCTCTCTTATGCTAGATAAATTAGTCATCGCGAACCGAGGTGAAATTGCACTTCGCATTCTTCGTGCATGTAAAGAACTGGGCATCAAAACCGTCGCCGTGCACTCTACTGCCGACCGAGACCTAAAACACGTACTGTTGGCTGATGAAGCGATTTGTATTGGTCCTGCCCGTGGTATTGATAGCTACTTGAATATTCCGCGTATTATTTCAGCCGCAGAAGTCACTGGGGCGGTCGCTATCCACCCAGGTTACGGGTTCCTATCGGAAAATGCTGATTTTGCCGAGCAAGTAGAACGCAGCGGCTTTATCTTTGTTGGCCCTAAGGCGGACACCATCCGCATCATGGGTGACAAGGTTTCGGCGATCACCTCAATGAAAAAAGCAGGCGTCCCTTGTGTGCCTGGCTCTGATGGACCTCTGGACAACGATGAGCAAAAGAATAAAGCCCACGCAAAACGTATTGGCTACCCAGTCATTATTAAAGCGTCTGGTGGTGGTGGTGGACGCGGTATGCGCGTTGTACGCTCGGAAGCTGATTTAGTCGAAGCCATCGCTATGACACGTGCCGAAGCGAAAGCTGCCTTTAACAACGACATGGTTTACATGGAGAAATTCCTAGAAAACCCTCGTCACGTTGAAGTTCAGATTATTGCCGACGGTCAAGGGGGGGCTATCCACCTTGGTGAGCGTGACTGTTCGATGCAACGTCGCCACCAGAAAGTGGTCGAGGAAGCGCCAGCTCCAGGTATTACCGAAGAGATGCGTAAATACATCGGTGAACGCTGTACTCGCGCATGTTTGGAAATAGGTTACCGCGGTGCGGGCACCTTTGAGTTCCTCTATGAGAATGGCGAATTCTACTTCATTGAGATGAATACACGTATTCAGGTTGAACATCCAGTAACAGAAATGGTCACTGGCGTCGACCTTATCAAAGAGCAGCTTCGAGTAGCAGCAGGTCAACCTTTGTCCTTCACACAGGATGACATCAAGATCCGTGGCCACGCAATTGAGTGTCGTATTAACGCCGAGGACCCAGAACGTTTTCTTCCTTCACCAGGTAAAATCGAACGTTTCCACGCACCAGGCGGTATGGGTGTGCGCTGGGAATCTCACATTTACTCTGGTTACACCGTGCCTCCTCATTATGATTCAATGGTCGGCAAGCTCATCACCTTTGGTGAAAATAGAGATGTCGCGATTGCACGCATGAAAAACGCACTCGGTGAGATGATTGTTGAAGGTATCAAAACCAATGTGACTTTGCAGGAATCGATCATGAATGATGAGAACTTCCAGCATGGTGGTGCCAACATTCATTACTTAGAAAAGAAACTCGGCCTACAATAAGCACAGAGTAAGTCTCTAGTTCTTGATATAGGCAGCATCCGCTGCCTATTTTTATTTCTTCTTTGCTTGGTGGAACTCCACTGCCAGTTTTGCCACAATACCGCTTCTGTATAGTGCTTTAACAAGCAACTTATACTCAAATTCTTAGCGTAAATTGCTAGCACGACTGGATTAAAACGATGAAAACCTTGTCTGAACGCTACCAACAAGCTTACAGAGAAGCCAGATGGGCTGTGTATCTTGCCCTAGCTTATTTTGTTTGGTGGTACGCATCTGCCTATCTCATATTTCCTAATCTCCCTAGAGAAACACTTCCAACTCTCTACTTTGGGCTACCTTTGTGGTTTCTATTTTCTTGTGTCATCGGGCCACTCATTTTTACTGTATTGTGCGCATTGATGGTTAGGTATATCTATCAAGATATGTCTTTTAGTACAGAAGAAGAGGAAAACCATGAACAGTGAGCTGATTCTCCCACTAGTCATCTATCTTGTTAGCGTTTTTGCTCTTGCGTTCTATAGCCAGTCCCAGAGCAACAACAAACAGAACTTTCTCAGCAACTACTTTCTTGGCAATCGCAGTATGGGTGGCTTTGTCCTAGCCATGACTCTCGCGGCAACCTACGCAAGTGCAAGTTCATTTATTGGTGGGCCGGGAGCCGCTTATAAAATGGGACTTGGCTGGGTTTTACTCGCCATGATCCAACTGCCCGCAGCATGGCTAACATTGGGCGTGTTGGGTAAGAAATTTGCTATTGAAGCAAGGCGTCACAATGCGCTAACTCTTAACGATATGTTGTATGCTCGTTATCGTAATCGTGCTGTGGTTATATTCGCCTCATTGACACTATTACTCGCTTTTTTTGCCATCATGGTGGTGCAGTTTATTGGCGCGGCCCGCTTACTTCAAACCGTTACAGGCCTGAGTTACTTACAAGGTTTGACCATCTTTGCAATCACTGTAGGTTTATATACAACGATTGGAGGTTTTCGTGCCGTAGCAATGACGGATGCCGTGCAAGGGATCATAATGATCATCGGTACTATCGCTTTACTTGTAGGGATTATCCACGCAGGAGGTGGCTTAGGTGAGTTGATCACTGATTTACACCACATCGATCCTAGCCTTATCACCCCTTATGGACCCGATAATTTTCTCAGCCAGCCTTTTATGCTCAGCTTCTGGATATTGGTGTGTTTTGGCGTTATCGGTTTACCACATGCGGCAGTAAGATGCATGTCGTATAGTTCCAGCCAATCCCTTCATCGTGGCATGGTAATCAGCACGGCCATGGTCGCATTTCTTATGCTTGGGATGCACCTTTCAGGAGCGCTTGGCAGAGCTTTAGTGCCTCATATTGCAAGCCCTGATCAAATTATGCCAACCTTGATGATAACGGTATTACCTCCAGTCGTTGCCGGTATTTTCTTAGCCGGCCCTATGGCCGCCATCATGTCAACTATTGACTCTCAATTGATTCAGGCTTCAGCAACTTTGCTAAAAGATTTGTATCTCAATTACATCAATCCTAAGCTTGCTCAAAGGTCAGATTCAGACAGAAAGCTTTCTAAACTATCATTGTGGATCACAGGTATTTTTTCGACCTTGGTGTTTGTTGCTGCCACCAATCCACCGGAGATGATCATCTGGCTCAATCTACTTGCATTTGGTGGCCTGCAAGCGGTCTTCCTGTGGCCCTTAATACTTGGCTTATATTGGAAAAAAGCGTCAGCTCGAGGTGCTCTTTTTTCCATGGTAAGTGGCTTGACCTGCTACATCAGCTTATCTGTATTCAAACCCAACCTATTTGGTGTTCACGCTATCGTACCTACATTAATAGTCGGTTTCGTCACGTTCGTGCTAGGCAGCCTATCCGATCCAAACAAAAGCAATCAAAGAGCTTATTGAAGACTCCCTTTTTATACCAAGGGAAGATCGTGATAGACTCCGTCTTCTTAGACCACAGCCAATCATACCGGACAGCCCATGCCTTGGATTCAAATTAAGCTCAACGCAACCAACCTCAATGCTTTACAGATCGGTGATATGCTGATGGAGGAAACTGGAGCGCTGTCAGTGACGTTTTTAGATGCTCACGATACGCCAGTGTTCGAACCACTTCCGGGTGAAACTCGCCTGTGGGGAGATACCGACATTTTGGCCCTGTACGATGCACAAGCCGATACGTCATTCATCCTCGAACAAATCAAGCTGAGCACACTGCTCCCCAACGATTTTGCTCATAAAGTCGAGCAGCTTGAAGACAAAGATTGGGAACGAGAGTGGATGGACAATTTCCATCCAATGAAATTTGGTGAGCGCCTCTGGATTTGTCCGAGCTGGCGTGACGTACCGGATCCCGATGCAATCAACGTTATGCTTGATCCTGGGCTGGCATTTGGTACTGGGACCCACCCCACCACCGCTCTATGTTTGGAGTGGCTAGAAAGCACTGATCTATCCGGTAAAACCGTCATCGACTTCGGCTGTGGCTCAGGCATTCTTGCGATCGCGGCAATCAAGCTTGGCGCAGAGAAAGTGATTGGAATCGATATTGATCCACAAGCTCTTCTTGCATCGAAAGACAATGCTGAACGCAACGGCGTCGCAGAAAAATTGCATGTGTATCTTCCCCAAGACCAGCCGGAAGGGCTTTTAGCTGATGTACTGATCGCGAATATCTTGGCGGCTCCATTACGCGCGCTCTCTCCAGCGATTAAGTCTCTGATAAAGAAAGATGGCGCACTGGCCATGTCCGGCGTTTTGGACACACAAGCCGAAGATGTCGCCAATCACTATCGTGATGAGTTTCATATTGGCCCCATTAAAGAGCAAAATGAGTGGTGTCTAATATCTGGTAACAAACAGGGTGAGGCTGTACTTTAAGCGCTAATTGTCTGAAAATAATACTAATTGCAAAAACAATTTGTAAATGCTCAAATATTAGTCTTTTCACAGCGTTAAAAAATGCGTAAAATGCGCGCCCTTGCTGGTACTAAGCTGTGAAGACGTTTTGAGAATCGGAAATCATCAACTTAAGAATAAACTTATCCTTGCACCCATGGCGGGTGTGACCGATAGACCGTTTCGTGAGTTATGCCTCCGCTACGGAGCCGGGATGGCGGTCAGTGAAATGATGTCCTCTAACCCGAAGCTGTGGAAAACGTCAAAGTCCATGCAACGTATGGTTCATGAAGGTGAATCAGGCATTCGCTCTGTACAAATAGCGGGAGCCGATCCCCAACTGATGGCCGACGCTGCTCAGTTTAGTGTTGAGAACGGTGCGCAAATCATCGATATCAATATGGGCTGTCCAGCAAAAAAGGTGAATAAAAAGCTTGCCGGTTCTGCACTGCTTCGTTTTCCAGATATGATCGAAGATATTCTGAAAGCCGTTGTCAATGCAGTCGATGTCCCCGTGACGTTAAAAACTCGAACAGGCTGGGATACAGACAACAAGAACTGTGTCCAAATCGCTAAATTAGCCGAAGACTGCGGCATACAAGCACTGGCACTGCATGGCAGGACAAAAGCGTGTATGTACAAGGGTGAGGCCGAATATGACAGTATCAAAGCGGCTAAGCAGGCCATTTCAATACCGGTAATCGCTAACGGCGATATCGATAGCCCGGAAAAGGCCAAACGTGTACTTGAGTTTACAGGTGCCGACGCTTTGATGATTGGACGCCCAGCGCAAGGTCGTCCGTGGATTTTTAACGAAATCCAACACTTTTTGGAAAACGGCACCACTATGCCTGATCTTCCATTAGCGCAAGTGAAAGACATACTGCTTGGTCATGTCAACGCTCTCCATGATTTCTATGGAGAGTTTCTGGGACCTCGTATCGCGCGTAAGCACGTAGGTTGGTACCTAAAAGAACATGAGCAAGCCAGTGAGTTTCGCCGTACCTTCAATGCTCTCGATGCAGCCGCGCTGCAGATTGAAGCACTTGAGGGGTATTTTGATAACGTTGCACCATAATTAAGAGAAGAGCTAGACCGAATATGTTCGAACAAAATCTGACTTCAGAAGCATTAACAGTAACTACCGTAACGTCACAAGACCAGATCACTCAGAAGCCTTTACGTGACTCCGTTAAAGCCTCTCTTAAAAACTATCTGGCTCAATTAAACGGTCAGGAAGTCACTGAACTATACGAATTAGTTCTGGCTGAAGTTGAACAGCCTTTGCTGGACACAATTATGCAGTACACACGTGGTAACCAGACTCGTGCTGCAACTATGATGGGAATCAACCGCGGTACACTTCGTAAAAAACTTAAAAAATACGGCATGAACTAATCGTTTAGTCGAATTTTTGTGACAAAAAACCAGACAGCTCCCCAGCGTCTGGTTTTTTTTATTTAGACAAGCTAACCATTGGCTTTATCATTTTATCTCTGTTTTTTGTCTTAACCCTGAGACAATTTCACGATATAAAACCTAATCTCAACGTTATGTCGCGATTGGTTGTATTAAACGCAGATACAGTCGAAAAACTGTGATCTTCTACGATTGCCTTAAGAAATTCTGTCGATATAATGCTCAATTAATTTAACCTTGAGTAGCAATTTTATGCTTGATAAGCACAGGGAAGAATGGCTTAGCCTGATTCTAAATGAACTTCCTGACCGACTTTTTGTATTAGAACCGTCGGGGCGCTTTGTCGAAGGCTTTGGGGGAACATTCCATACCGTTCGCCTAGAAAAAAATAGTTACATCAACCGAACACTGCACGACCTGCTACCTCAGGAAAAAGCCGATCAATTGCAGGGGTACATTAACAGCGTCACTGAGTCTGTGCAGCCTTTGGTCGTTCAGTACAGTGTCAGTCCAATGGAATGCCTCCAATTATCCATCGATGAGATCGAAACCTTAGATGGCACCGAAAACATGTGGTTTGAGGCGACAATTAAGCCTTTACTCTCTCCGGAAGGGCCATCACTGGTACTTTGGCAAGAACGAGATATCACCCGTTATTATCGCCGTCAGGAAGAACTCAAGCGCTTGTCTGAAACCGATGAGTTAACCGGCATCTTTAACCGCAGAGCATTTATAGATATGCTCCAAGAGGCGTTAAAGCAGCATGCCGACCCTCAGCTAAGTCTCTCGTGTCTGATGATCGATATCGACCATTTCAAAGAGATTAACGATCAGGTGGGTCACTTGTCTGGAGATGAAGTCATTACACAAGTCGCCCACGTTTGTCAGGAGCAAATTCGTGGCAGTGATGCCATTGGCCGCCTCGGCGGCGAAGAGTTTGGAATCATGCTGCCTAACACCAATGCCATTCAGGCCTATGAAATTGCCGAACGTATTCGTCAATCTGTCCAAGACTCCCCCTGTACCGTCGATGGTCATATCATACACCCAACGGTCAGTATTGGCATTGCAGAGGTCAACGCTAAAGTCAGCCACTATAAAGAACTGTTGATTCAAGCAGACAAGGCGATGTACTACTCCAAGCAAACCGGACGTAACCAAGTCACGCTATACCATTCCCATTTACCAGACATGAAAATTAAGTCAACGATCAAAGCAAATATACAACAAGCCAGTTGATCACGGTTTCTTAGGTAAACCGTTGCCTAATGCACCCAGTATTGAACAATGACTCGCATCGTCATCAACATGCCCGCAGCACGCATCATTAATCTTCTTCAATGCGGCACGTATTTGGCTAAGCTCGCTAATTTTTTCATCAATCAAGGCCAATTTCGCACTGGTGATGGCTTTGACCTCCGCACAACTGTGCTCGGTTGCCTCTAACTTAATACCCAGTAACTCACGAATTTCATCCAAGCTTAACCCCAAGTCCTTCGCTTTAAGGATGAAATGAACTTGCTGTTGGTTCTCTTCACTATATAGACGATATCCAGACTCACTGCGTCCCGCGGGGGTAATTAACTGGTTTTTTTCATAAAAACGCAGCGTGTCTGACGTCACTTTGCAGCGTTTAGCCAGTTCTCCAATCTGAAACATAACTTTCCTTATTAACTATCTCGTTACTTTTAAGCCAAAAAGTACGGATTTTCACAATTAATTTTGCAATGCCAAACGTTTGCGCGAGCTTTTTTGTCACAAATTGGTTAGAATGCCCTCCATCAAAACAGAGGGGATTATATCCGCACTATTGACTGAAAAGGTCTTTGCCAAAACTGACTGTATTCAATCGACTGATTGAGTTAATACAAGCCTATTTTTGGCAAATATCTTTATCTTAACTCTGTGACTTTGAGGAAATGGAAGCATGACTAACGCTCGTCCTATTCGCCGCGCTTTAATCAGCGTATCAGAAAAAACCGGTATTGTTGAGTTTGCACAAGCACTTACTGACCGTGGCGTGGATATTCTATCAACGGGTGGAACGGCTCGTCTACTGGCAGAAAAAGGTATCTCTGTCACGGAAGTCTCTGATTACACGGGTTTCCCTGAAATGATGGACGGCCGTGTTAAGACACTTCACCCTAAGGTTCATGGTGGTGTCCTAGGGCGCCGTGGTCAGGACGATCAAGTCATGGAAGCCCACGGTATAAAACCTATCGACATCGTGGTCGTCAACTTATACCCATTTGCGCAAACGGTCGCCAATCAAGGCTGTACTCTTGCCGACGCCGTTGAAAACATTGATATTGGCGGACCAACAATGGTTCGTTCTGCGGCCAAAAACCACAAAGATGTTGCTATTGTTGTCAATAACTGTGACTACGAGCGAGTGATCACCGAAATGGATCAAAACGAGAAATCTCTCACATTGGAGACGCGTTTCGATCTTGCGATTGCCGCATTTGAACACACAGCTTCTTACGACGGTATGATAGCGAACTACTTTGGCACCATGGTTCCTTCTCACGGTTCTTGTGCTCAAGCTGACCGTAAAGCCTCTCCGTTCCCTCGTACTTTCAATCAGCAGTATATAAAGAAACAAGCGATGCGTTACGGAGAAAACAGCCATCAGGCTGCCGCCTTCTACGCTGAATCGTGCCCAGAAGAAGCCTCTGTCGCTACCGCTCAACAAATACAAGGCAAAGACCTCTCATACAACAACATCGCGGACACAGACGCCGCGCTGGAATGTGTCAAAGAATTTGATGAACCCGCCTGTGTGATCGTTAAACACGCTAACCCATGTGGCGTGGCTCTGGGGAAAGACATTACGGAGGCCTACAACCGTGCCTACCAAACAGACCCAACCTCTGCGTTTGGCGGCATCATCGCCTTTAACCGAACACTCGATGCAGAAACCGCTACCGCCATCGTGGAACGTCAGTTCGTCGAAGTGATCATTGCACCGAAAGTGTCACAAAAAGCGATCGACATTGTCGCAGCAAAGAAAAACATTCGTCTGCTCGAGTGTGGTGTTTGGAGCACTAAAACCACAGGCTTTGATCTGAAGCGCGTCAACGGCGGACTTTTGGTTCAGGAAAGAGATCAAGGCATGGTGAACGCATCTGATCTTAAGGTCGTCTCACAGCGTCAACCATCAGCAACCGAGCTGAAAGACGCCTTGTTCTGCTGGAAAGTGGCCAAGTACGTAAAATCGAATGCCATCGTGTATTCGAAAGGGGACAGAACCGTTGGCGTTGGCGCAGGCCAAATGAGCCGTGTTTACTCGGCAAAAATTGCGGGGATCAAGGCGGCGGACGAGGGCCTGAAAGTTGAAGGTTGTGTCATGGCCTCTGACGCATTTTTTCCTTTCCGAGATGGTATCGATGCTGCCGCTGAAGCCGGCATCAAATGCGTAATTCAACCGGGCGGTTCAATGCGTGATGATGAGGTGATAGCCGCCGCTGACGAACACGGTATGGCGATGATCTTCACAGGTATGCGCCATTTCCGCCATTAATTCTCTTTTCACGATTGGGGCGTTGACCCTGTGACACCGTTCGCTTACCCACATTGGACAACTGGGTAAGCTGACGAGCAGGTAATGCGACCAATAATGTTGAGACCTGATTGTAAAATTAAGGATTTTAAGATGAAAGTATTAGTCATCGGTGCTGGCGGTCGCGAGCACGCATTAGGCTGGAAAGCAGCACAAAACCCTGAAGTTGAAACCGTTTTCATCGCACCAGGCAACGCAGGCACCGCACTTGAACCTAAACTCAAAAATATCAGTATAGACGTCGAAAACATTGCTGATCTGGTCGAATTCGCCACAAAAAACAATGTTGAACTCACCATTGTTGGCCCTGAAGCGCCTTTGGTTATCGGTGTAGTGGATGCATTCCGACAAGCCGGCCTGCCTATTTTTGGTCCCACTCAAGCCGCGGCTCAGTTAGAAGGCTCAAAAGCCTTCACCAAAGATTTTCTGCACCGCCATCAAATCCCCACCGCCGCTTACGCTAATTTCACTGAAATTGAGCCGGCGATCACCTATGTACGCCAACAAGGTGCTCCGATCGTTGTCAAAGCGGACGGCCTCGCCGCAGGTAAAGGTGTGATTGTCGCCATGACCATTGAGCAGGCAGAGGAAGCCATCAAAGATATGCTGTCTGGCAACGTCTTTGGTGACGCTGGAAGCTGTGTGGTCATTGAGGAATTCTTAGAAGGTGAAGAAGCAAGCTTTATCGTCATGGTCGATGGAGCTAACGTGCTCCCTATGGCCACCAGCCAAGATCACAAAAGAGTCGGTGACCGAGATACAGGCCCAAACACAGGTGGAATGGGGGCTTATTCCCCTGCGCCTGTTGTCACTCCGGACATCCACCAACGAATCCTTGATGAAGTCATCTACCCAACAGTGCGTGGTATGGAAGCAGAAGGAGCGCCCTATACTGGATTTCTTTATGCTGGATTAATGATTGCCGACGACGGGACACCGAAAGTTATTGAATACAACTGCCGTTTCGGTGATCCTGAAACCCAGCCAATTATGATGCGAATGGAATCTGATCTTGTTGAACTTTGTCTGATGGCGATTGATGAGCGGTTAGATCAAGCAGAGTCAAAATGGGATCCTCGCGCGTCTATTGGTATCGTCCTCGCCGCCGGCGGCTACCCAGCAGAGTACGCCAAAGGTGATGTTATTTCTCTGCCGAGCAATCCAGCCAACGATCAGAAAATTTTCCACGCTGGTACGACGAACAACGTCAATGGTGAGATCATTACCAATGGTGGTCGTGTCTTATGTGCAACTGCGCTAGGAAACAGTGTCTCAGAGGCTCAGGAACGTGCCTATAAGCTTGCTAAACAAGTGAGCTGGGATGGTGCATTCTATCGCAATGACATCGGCTATAGAGCGATTGAGCGCGAGAATAGGTCTTAATCTTTCATTCAAACAAAAAGGCAACCTAGGTTGCCTTTTTGCTTCGATTAGTCTGAGAGTAAATTTGGCCGTTCAATGCAAGCATGGTCTTCGTCGGCCAACATCAGTAAATCTTCAACAATCACTCGGTGCGTCCGCGTTGAACCAAGAAAGGCAACGTAGTTATCCACCCCCGCTAATCGGCTTACCACAAACGAAGGTAAGGTCTGATTAAATTCTAGACGAGAGTAGTCTTGGCCAGAGCAGGTTTCAAATGTTGCTCCATTCCAGTAACCTTGGATCAGCTCACGCCCTTTTTTGTCCTGCTGTTTGGTCAACCTTGCTACCGTATAAGCATCATTTTTGTAGCGTTCCAACTCATCCGCTTTTACAGGCAACACTTTCCCATCAACACGATATTGTTGGTAAACCGCCTCTCCACCTTTATTAAATCGAACATGAACACGGTAGTCCACTAAACCGAATTCACCTTTTAGCTTTTCGCCCTCACGAATCAACTCTCTCAGTTCGCCTTCAGACCAACGATAATCCGTTTTGTACCAGCCATAATCACCTGCGGTCACATAATCAGCAGCACTCATCGGAGAGGCTAACTTTTCCGTATACCAATAAAGACTGGTGGCATCGCCCATGCTTTTCCCACCAGAGTAATAGGCGAATTGTTCTAAATTAGGCTTTGGGGCACTGGAGCTACACCCGAAGAGTGAAGAAATGATTAGTGAAGAGAATAAGATTTTTTTCATAATGGTAATGCGCCAAGAAAACAGGTTCCCTTGGCGCAGTATAAATTACTTCACTGCATCTTTCAGTGCTTTGCCTGATACAAACGCAGGAACGTTTGCAGCCGCAATTTGGATCTCTGCGCCAGTTTTTGGGTTACGTCCAGTGCGGGCTGCACGATGGTTCACTTTAAATGTACCAAAACCAATTAGTTGAACTTGGTCACCCTCTTTCAGTGCTTCAGTCACACCTTCAAGAGTTGCTTCAAGAGCAGTCTTCGCTTGCGCTTTAGATAGGTCTGCTTTCTCTGCGATAAAGTCGATTAATTGGGTCTTGTTCATTAGGTTTCCCTTCTCATATGTTATGGAATTCAACTCACTCTAAAACATAAATGCCCCATCTGGCAAAGGTTTGTAAGCGATCTTTGGCTTTTATGACGTACTTTTAACCATAATCTGAGTATTAACTCACAATTTGTTACTTAGTCATCCTGTTAGAGGGCTTGTTTTAGCGCATAATATACCCAACTTATAAAAGTACCAGAATCGCTGTAAGCCTGTTATTAAGGGGGCTGAGGCATATCCAAAATGCGTATCTCAATACGAAAGGCGCATCAATGTTCATCTCAAATCCAAGCCGATTTTACGCAAGAGACTGCATTCGGTATCGGTACGAAATGATGATAAGGCTCCTATGTTACTGTTAACTCTCTACGTCTCGATCGCCGTTGGCGTATCCTTCATCTGCTCTGTTCTAGAAGCCGTCCTTTTAAGCATTACTCCGAGTTACATTGCTCAATTACGTCAGCAAGAACACCCCGCCTCCAATAGGCTCTCTAAATTAAAGGCGGATATTGATCGCCCGCTCGCTTCTATTCTGACTTTAAATACTATCGCTCATACGATTGGTGCCGCCAGCGCTGGTGCTCAAGCTGCGGTGGTGTTTGGCAATCAATGGCTGGGCGTGTTCTCCGCTGTCTTAACGTTGGCTATTTTGGTGCTCTCTGAAATCGTTCCAAAAACAATCGGGGCAACCTATTGGCGGCAACTTGCGCCAATATCGGCGTTAATTTTGCGTTGGATGGTATGGGCTTTGACGCCTTTCGTGTGGTTTTCACAGCAGATTACTCAACGTCTTTCTCGTGGTCACAAACCGCCGAGAATGAGAGATGAATTATCCGCTATGGCCATCCTAGCCAAGGAAAGCGGCGAATTTGCCGAAGGTGAGACAAAAATCCTGAATAATTTGCTCGGTATTCAGAATGTACCTGTCACACAGGTGATGACACCTCGGCCGGTAGTTTTTCGGGTTAGTGCGGAGATCTCAATTGACCAATTTCTCTTAGACCACAAGGACACCCCTTTTTCACGTCCTTTGGTCTTTAGCCACTCAACTGACAACGTGATTGGTTTTGTCCATCGTTTGGAGCTGTTTAGATTACAACAAGCAGGTTGGGGTAAACAACAACTCGGGGCCGTCATGCGCCCTATCTATGTACTGCTTAATACGATGACTTTACCCAAAGCCTTTGAGCAAATGGTCGCCAAACGCTTGCAGTTAGCAATGGTGGTGGACGAATACGGAACCATACAAGGTATTCTTACGTTAGAAGATATCTTTGAACACTTAGTCGGAGAAGAAATCGTAGATGAAGCCGATGTCGCCACGGACATGCAGGTATTGGCGTTTGAACGTTGGGAAAAGTGGAAAAAAGTCCACGGTGTCATCGAAAATCGTGACGAAGAGGATGGAAAATAAGCATCAGCCCCTATTGAGAAAACATTATGGGAGCAAAATGCTCCCATTGCGGCCTACATGGAAACACCGAGATTACTGATCCCTTCTTCTCTGAGCTCATGACGGAGATCTTTAATCAGCTCAATATCACGCTCCTGAGCGTCTTTAAGTGGGCGAAAAATCGCCCATTGAACATCCCACTCCTCACACACCGCTTCATTGTCTTTCTGGTTATCGTTGGTTATCTCCGAGCCTAGCTGCACAAACTCAAGCTGTGCCACCGTCGACACCGACTGTTGACTGACTTTTTGCATACTTTCAAATAAATCGTCTCTATCAAGTAAACCATGCAGTAGTGTAGAAAGCGCAATACAAGCATCGATCGCCGGATAGACACCATAGAAATCAAAATCTTCGGAACTAGGAATGATCTCCTCCAGTTTCTCCAACTGATGTTCATAGTTCACCTTGGCGCTTTTGACGGTCAGCGACTCCCAGACACTATCCAAAATATCACGATAAATGCGAGCTTCAGAAAATTCAGTACTCTCACAAAACATCGCATAATTAGGATACATTCGTTCACACAGACAAGCCATAAAGGTAATCTGTTTCCATGGTTCTAACTTCTCTAAACGAAGCTGGAGAGGGTTCTGTAACATAGGGACTCATTGGTTCAAAGAAAGACAGCAGAAGTGTACTTGATAACCAAAATGGAAAACAGTAAGCCGATGAACAATTTTACCCATAAGGTCTATTTAATGACCGAAGACAACGCATCGTACAGTGACCTGTTAAACGCCGCGATGCTGCCTGATTTAGACATTACAGAAGACACAAATTTGGCCACGATCTTACTAGCCTCGCCAACACAGGCAGCCGATAAAATCAGTCAGTTCCCCCAAATCGAATGGATCCAATCTATCTATGCTGGGGTCGATGCCTTAGTCCCCTTTGTCGCCCCAAACTGCATCCTAACCAATGTGAAGGGCATATTTGGCCAGCCGATCGCAGAGTATGTACTTGGCTATCTCATTCAGTATCAACGGCATCATCTCTACTACCATGATGCGCAGCAACACGCTGAATGGCGTCCAAAGCCCTATAAGCCCCTCAGTTCGCTTTGCATGTTAATATTGGGCACGGGTTCAGTTGGTAGCCATTTGGCTTTGTCAGCAAAAACCATGGGAATGAAGGTCATTGGCATTAATCGTAGTGGCATTCCCCCGTTAAACTCAGCCTTTGACGAGACATTTCATATTCAAGAACTCGACAGTGTTATCGGTCAGGTCGATGTGCTCGTCAATACTCTGCCAAGCACCCGCGACACGGACCTACTTCTCAATGGTGAATCCTTGTCGAAGTGCCAATCTGCTTTGCTGTTTAATGTCGGTCGAGGAAACGCCCTTTGTGAGAATAGTCTCTTAAAAGCCCTCAATGATGGCAACATCAAACATGCGTTCTTGGATGTGTTCAAACAAGAACCGCTTCCTCCTGAGCACTTTGCTTGGAAAAACCCAGCCATAACCATCACACCGCACATTGCAGGTCTGAGCTTCCCTCCACAAGTTGTTGATATTTTCACCGACAACTATCACCGCTGGCGCGATGGGTTTGCTCTGTTAAATGAAATCGATGTGGACCAAGGTTATTAATGCTCGAGAATCTATTGCATCAAATACACCAATGTCGCCTTTGTGAACCCCATTTACCACTCGGTGCAAACCCTGTCATTCAGGCCAATTCAAACGCAAAGTTGCTCATTATTGGCCAAGCTCCAGGAACACGGGTCCACAACACCTCTATCCCTTGGAACGATCCAAGTGGCGAACGTTTAAGGGGGTGGCTGCAACTGAGTAGCGATGAGTTTTACGACCCAGAAAAAATCGCCATTATGCCGATCGGATTCTGTTATCCCGGTAAAGGGAAAAATGGCGATCTGCCACCCAGAAAAGAGTGCGCCCCTCTATGGCACGATAAAGTATTGGCCGAATTACCCAATATCACTATGACTCTCTTAGTCGGGCAGTATGCACAAAACTATTATCTGGCAGATAAGCCCAAAACCTTGACGGAAACGGTTTTCGAATGGCGACGTTGGGCGCCACGCTACCTACCTCTGCCACATCCATCACCACGTAACACTCTTTGGATCAAGCGCAATCCTTGGTTTGAGGCGCAAGTCGTGCCTTTTATCCGCGAACACGTTCATTCTCATCTAGGAATTAAAAAAGGGGGATAGAGTGGTGGTGTTGAGTAGAATAACAAAAATTTAAAGAAAAGCGACGGTAAACAAAGACAAGGAAAGATGCGAGCAATACCAATCTAAGTAACAGTCTCGCGTTTACTCGCTCTGACGCATTTCAAAGATGGGGAATCACGCACACAGAGTGCCAAATCCCTCAAAATGAGCCGCACTCGCGTCAATAAATGGGCTCAACCTTTTTTAGAGGAAGGACTTGAAGGTCTTCAAGAAAAACGAGAACAGGGCGGCCCGCATTCCTTACTCCAAAGCAGCAGCCAATGGATTAAGCATAGAGCGTCTGACTCTTCTGGTAGACGACTATCAGGTAGCGATATTCACGCCTACATCATCAAAGAGTTCGGCAAACATTATCACCCGTCAGAGTTGAACCCTATAGAACAAGTATGACGTTGACTACGACCACGCTACCTAGCCAACC
>NZ_JABEYA020000024.1 GCF_013074385.2 Vibrio ostreicida | reverse complement strand
ATACCGGCCTGTCACGCCGGGGGTCGCGGGTTCGAGTCCCGTCCACTCCGCCATGCATTCCAAACCCAACGCGGTCGCGTTGGGTTTTTTTGTTTTTGTCCCCGCGTTTTAGACCCATCTGGAAAATTAACGGGTTAGGTCAATCCACTCTCTTTGGCACATAGTGGCCACCCTATCGGTACTGTCTAAAAAGCGATGCCATGCGCGACCTCTCTTCTCAACAAGGTCGGTGCCGTTCGTCAAACTTTGGTTGGCTAGGTAGCGTGGTCGTAGTCAACGTCATACTTGTTCTATAGGGTTCAACTCTGGTGAGTAGGGAGGGGGGGCTTGATGATAATTGCATTAGAAAATGGTTCGGCAATGTCATTCGTATGCCATACTGCTCCATCCATGATCACGACAGCATGGCGACCATGAGAGATCTGAGCGAGGTGCTGAATCATAATGTGTTTGTTTACACAAGGATGACTATCGCTTCTCCAATGCCTCTTGCTGGGCAGAGTGAATCGCCTACTCAAATTGCTGCGGCTTCCCGCACGAGGCCTTGTGCCTCGCCCAGCCCGTATGACCGGGGATCTTGAGGATCGCTTCAATGTTGAATTTTTTAAAGTCGTCTTGGATTTGTTGGCCTTGAGAAGGGTGTGTAGAGCGTGAAGTTATCCAAGAAAAACCCCATATGATTGAGCAGGTAATAGATAGAGTCGGGGCGATAATGTTTGCCAAACTCTTTGATGATGTAAGCGTGAATATCGCTCCCCGTTAATCGTCCACCAGAAGAGTCAGACGCTCGATGCTTGATAAACTGGCTTAACTGTTCACGTTGCTTTGGAGCAAGGAATGCGGGTCGTCTTGTTCTATAAAAGGCTCTTGGACAAGAGCCTTCCTATTTTTGAGGGGCTAGACTAGCTATTGTTTATTCCATCTCTTTTTCAGCACGCTTTGCTTTTTCGATAAGAGAGGTGATGGTAGAACCTTGAACCAGAATAGAAAAAACCACTACGGAATAGGTCATCACCAAGACAACTTCTTTAACGTCGATCAGTTTGTCCTCAATAACCCAGACACCTGAGGGGATGGATAGCGCCATTGCTAGCGCAAGCCCACCTCTTAGCCCACCCCAGGTTAAAATTCTAACAGACCATGGGTTATACTTTCGATGTCGCTGGAAGCCTAAATATGAGCAAAAAACACTTAGATAGCGGGCGCCCAACACTAGCGGTATTGAAAAAGCCATCAGAATCCAGTCTTCTTTATGAAATTCAAACAGCAACATTGACATACCTATAAGCAGGAACAACACGCCGTTTAAGAACTCATCGACGAGTTCCCAGAAGTGATCGAGGTGATCCTCGCTTTCTTTAGAAAAACCAATAAACCGTGTCCAATTGCCGATCATAATACCGGAGACAACCATCGCCAGAGGCCCAGAGACATGAATCACTTCTGCAAAGGCGTACCCTGCTGTTGGTACTCCTATTGTGAGGAGTAATTCCATCGAATGATCATCGGTAGCACTGATTAAGTAATGGAAGAGCAGACCCAGTGCGAAACCGTAGATAATGCCACCAATGGCTTCTTGAATAAAAAGTACGGTAACACTACCAACCGTAGGAGCTTCTGTTCCGAAAGCAATGGTAAATAGAGTTACAAAAATCACTAAGCCAAAACCATCATTGAACAGTGATTCTCCTTCAATTTGTGTTGAAATTCTTTTTGGGGCATCCAGTTTTTTGACAATCGCCAAAACCGCTATCGGGTCTGTGGGTGAAATGAGCGCACCAAATAGAAGGCAGTAGACAAGATCAAATGGAATTCCAATCAGGTGGCAGAAGCCATACAGTGAGAAACCAATAAAGAAAGTGGAGAAGAGCGTTGCTCCCAGCGCCAATACGGTGATTTCCCATTTTTGGTCTTTGAGGTTAGGTAACTTGATTCCCAATCCACCCGCGAATAAAAGAAAACCCAATATGCCTTTAAGCAGGAAGTCTTCGAAGTTTATGCTCGACATGGTTTGCGTTGCGATTTCGGTAAGGTGAAACCAATCATTTTGGCCAGCAATAAGGATCAATAACGACAACACCATTGAGCCAGCCGTAATGGCAATCGTGGTTTGCATCTTGCCAATTTTGCTGTTGACAAAAGCAATTAACATTGCAGCCGCTGACAAAAAACAGAGAGTATAATAAACCGACATGAGAATCTCAGTGTGTAACAATTTGTAAGTGAGGATTTTGTTCTCGGCGTGTTTAAATAGCAAACACTTTTTTGTCATGTTAAGGTTCTAAATTCAAATTATAGCCGTCTAGACATCTTTTTGTTCTGTGTTAGGATGGATAGATAATAAAAGGAACGAGGTTGTACTGTGGGAAGTGATGTAAGGCAACAGATTGAAGCTCAGCTAAAAGAACGAATTTTGCTTATCGACGGTGGGATGGGAACCATGATTCAAGACCGCCGCCTTGAAGAGCTTGATTATCGAGGCCAACGATTTGTCGACTGGCATTGCGATCTGAAGGGCAACAATGATCTCTTGGTTTTGAGCCAACCTACACTGATTAAAGAGATTCATGCTGAGTATCTTGAAGCTGGGGCTGACATCCTCGAAACCAATACCTTTAACGCGACAACCATTGCTATGGCTGACTACGATATGGAAAGCCTTAGTGAAGAAATTAACTTTGCTGCTGCCAAGCTTGCTCGTGAATCAGCGGATGAATGGACCGCAAAGACCCCAGATAAACCTCGCTTCGTGGCGGGTGTGTTAGGTCCAACCAACCGAACTTGTTCTATATCCCCTGATGTCAATGATCCAGGTTATCGTAATGTTAGCTTTGACGAGTTGGTTGAAGCCTATTCTGAATCGACTCGCGCACTTATTAAGGGGGGGGCAGATTTAATTCTTATTGAAACGATCTTCGATACGTTAAATGCGAAAGCGTGTGCTTTTGCGGTTGAGTCTGTTTTTGAAGAAATAGGGACCAGTCTACCGGTGATGATTTCCGGTACCATTACTGATGCATCAGGTCGCACCCTTTCGGGGCAGACGACAGAAGCATTTTACAACGCCCTCCGTCACGTTAAGCCTATCTCATTTGGATTGAACTGTGCATTAGGCCCCGATGAACTGCGTGAATATGTTGGTGAGATGTCTCGTATCTCAGAATGCAATGTTTCTGCTCACCCTAACGCGGGTTTGCCTAATGCGTTTGGTGAGTATGATCTTTCTCCTGAAGAGATGGCTGAGCACGTTAAGGAATGGGCTGAAAGTGGCTTCTTGAACTTAATTGGTGGTTGTTGTGGTACGACTCCTGAACATATTCGCCAGATGGCCGAGGCTGTTGAGGGTGTCACGCCGCGACAATTACCAGATTTGCCCGTCTCTTGTCGTCTTTCTGGATTAGAGCCTTTGACGATTGCCAAAGAATCTCTTTTCGTGAACGTGGGTGAGCGGACTAACGTTACGGGGTCTGCTCGTTTTAAGCGCTTAATTAAAGAAGAGTTATACGATGAAGCGTTGAATGTTGCTCGAGAGCAAGTCGAGAATGGCGCTCAAATTATCGATATCAACATGGATGAAGGGATGCTAGACGCTGAGGCGTGTATGGTTAGATTCCTTAATCTGTGTGCTTCTGAGCCAGAGATCTCAAAAGTACCCGTTATGGTCGATTCTTCTAAATGGGAAGTTATCGAAGCTGGCCTGAAATGTATTCAAGGCAAAGGTATTGTTAACTCAATCTCTCTGAAAGAAGGCAAAGAGAAGTTTGTCGAGCAAGCTAAGCTAGTGCGTCGCTATGGCGCTGCCGTTATCGTGATGGCTTTTGATGAACTAGGGCAGGCCGATACTCGAGAGCGCAAAGTCGAGATCTGTACGAATGCCTATAATATTCTTGTTGATGAAGTCGGCTTCCCGCCAGAAGACATTATTTTTGACCCGAATATTTTCGCGGTGGCTACCGGTATCGATGAGCACAATAATTATGCGGTTGATTTCATTGAAGCGGTAGGGGACATCAAACGCGAGCTTCCTCATGCGATGATCTCTGGTGGTGTGTCGAATGTTTCATTCTCATTCCGTGGTAATAACTACGTTCGTGAGGCTATTCACGCGGTATTCCTATATCACTGTTTTAAAAACGGTATGGATATGGGCATCGTAAACGCTGGTCAGCTAGAAATTTACGATAATGTTCCAGAAGATCTGCGTGATGCGGTGGAAGATGTCGTACTAAACCGTCGTGATGACTCGACCGAACGCTTGCTTGATATGGCAACAGAATACCTAGAGCGAGCTGTTGGCAAGGTTGAAGATAAATCTGCGTTAGAGTGGCGAACTTGGCCTGTAGAAAAGCGCTTGGAGCACTCTCTGGTAAAAGGTATTACCGACTTTATCGTTGAAGATACCGAAGAAGCTCGTGTAAACGCCTCTCGTCCTATTGAGGTGATTGAAGGACCTCTAATGGATGGTATGAATGTTGTCGGAGACTTATTTGGTGAAGGGAAGATGTTCTTACCACAGGTTGTTAAATCTGCACGTGTAATGAAGCAGGCGGTGGCGCACTTGGAACCCTTCATCAATGCTTCCAAAGAAGTCGGTGCGACGAATGGTAAGATTTTGTTAGCGACGGTTAAGGGAGATGTGCACGATATCGGTAAAAACATCGTTGGTGTGGTTTTGCAGTGTAATAACTACGAAATTATCGATTTGGGTGTGATGGTGTCTTGTGAAAAGATCCTCAAGGTAGCCAAAGAAGAAAACGTCGACATTATTGGCTTGTCAGGCCTTATTACCCCGTCACTCGATGAGATGGTCCATGTGGCAAAAGAAATGGAACGTCTTGATTTTGATTTGCCATTGTTAATTGGTGGTGCGACAACATCTAAAGCGCACACGGCGGTTAAAATTGAGCAAAACTATAAGCATCCTGTTGTTTACGTGAATAATGCTTCACGGGCGGTGGGTGTTTGTACCTCGTTGCTTTCTGATGAGCTGCGTCCGGGGTTTGTTGAAAAGGTTGATGCAGACTACGTGCGTGTCCGTGATCAGCATAACCGTAAAAAACCCAGAACCAAGCCCATCACACTTGAGCAAGCAAGAGCAAATAAAGTCGCCATTGATTGGGCAAGCTATACGCCTCCAAGACCAGCTAGGCCTGGGGTCCATGTGTTCGATGATTTTGATGTTTCGACCTTGCGTCAATACATCGATTGGACTCCCTTCTTTATGACTTGGTCACTGGTGGGTAAATACCCTGCAATCCTTGAGCATGAAGAGGTGGGTGAGGAAGCAAAACGTTTATTCAAAGATGCCAATGATTTACTGGATCGCGTCGAGAAAGAGAAGTTGCTTAAAGCGCGTGGCATGTGTGCCATGTTCCCAGCGAACAGTGTGGGTGATGATATTGAAGTGTATACCGATGAATCTCGTACCAAAGTTCTAAAAGTTCTACACAACCTTCGTCAACAAACAGAGAAACCAAAAGGCTTTAACTATTGCCTGTCTGATTACATCGCTCCAAAAGACAGCGGTAAAGCGGACTGGATTGGTGGCTTTGCGGTAACGGGTGGTATTGGTGAGCGAGAGCTGGCTGATGAATACAAAGCGAAAGGCGACGACTACAACGCGATCATGATTCAGGCGGTTGCTGACCGATTGGCTGAAGCGTTCGCGGAGTATCTACATAAAGAAGTGAGAAAGGACATTTGGGGTTACTCGCCAGATGAGGATTTGTCTAACGACGATTTGATTCGAGAGAAGTACCAAGGTATTCGTCCTGCTCCGGGTTACCCTGCCTGCCCAGAACATACAGAGAAAGGAACGTTGTGGGAGTTGATGGACATTGAAAACGCCATCGATATGTCGCTAACGACGAGCTACGCCATGTGGCCAGGTGCCTCTGTATCTGGTATGTATTTCTCCCATCCTGATGCACGATACTTTGCTATTGCCCAGATCCAACAGGATCAAGTGGTTAGCTATGCTGATCGTAAAGGGTGGGATAGACTGGAAGCTGAAAAGTGGTTGGGGCCAAACATGAATTAGCCTTTGATGATGAGGAAAGCGCCACTGTATGGAGTGGCGCTTTATTAAAACTAAATTACAAGAGTTGCTAGGCCCAAGAAAACCGTCAAACCAATCACGTCAGTGACCGTGGTTAATGCCATCCCACCAGCTAAAGCAGGATCGATCTTCATTTTTTTCAGCATAATTGGAATAGTCACTCCAGCTATACCAGCAATCAGCAAATTACTGAGCATGGCTGCGGAGATAATACCACCGAGCATCCAATTTCCCTTCCAAGCGACGACAATACCTCCAATGATCAGTGCCCACATAATCCCATTGACTAAGCCAATTAATGCTTCTTTTATCAAAAGCTCGCGTTTGTTTGAATCACCGATATGACCCAAGGCTAGCCCCCTGATAACCAGAGCAACGGTTTGATTGCCTGCTACGCCTCCCATCGAAGGGACTATTGTCATTAATACGGCGATGGCGGCCATCTGCTCTAAGGTGGCTTCAAACATGTTGGAAACGGAAGCGGCTGCTAAGGCAGCGAGCACGTTTGCCCCTAGCCATACACTGCGTCGGCGTGCTGATTTCATCACTGGGGCAAAGGTATCTTCGTCATCATCCATACCTGCCATGCTCATCATAGAATGTTCAGCGTCTTCGCGAATAACATCGACGACATCATCGATAGTGATACGCCCGACTAAGTACTGATCTTCGTTTATGACTGGCGCGGATACCCAGTTACGACGTTCAAACAAGCTTGCAATATCCGAGTCTTTCATCGTCACTTCAATTGCTTCGTCGGAGTCACTCATCACTTCACTGACTTTAATGTCTGGCTGAGTCGTGATCAGTGTTGTGATGGGTAGCTGGCCGATCAGTTGACTATTTTCATCGATGACATAGAGTGCATCCGTCGCTTCCGGTAACTCGCCTTTCATACGCAGATAGCGTAAGACAACATCGACATCGACGTCACCCCGAATCGTGATAACGTCGGTATTCATTATACCGCCAGCCGTATCTTCAGGGTAGGAAAGAGCGGTTTCAACTCTCAGGCGGTCTGCGGTATCCATTTGTGAAAGGACTTCGCGGGAAACATCATCGGGCAAACTACGCAGGACATAGGCAACATCGTCGGTGTCCATCCCTTCTGTTGCTTCAGCCAGCACCTCTGGTTCCATTTTTGAGACCAGAGCGTCTTTGACATCTTCGTTTAATTCATCAAGGATTTCACCGAAGTCTTCGGGATCGGTGAGCTGCCAAAGGACTTCACGACTTTTTCTTGGGGAGGCTTCTAGTAGGTAAGCAATGTCTTCTGGCTCCATATCCTGCAACTGTCTGCGGACATGGACAAAACGGCCACTTTCTAGAGCTTGTGACACTTCCTGGAGGGCTTGGTGAGCTTGATCAAATTCTATTTGCTCTGCCATATTTTCCTCCTGACTCTAAGGTTTACAATTATTTCGAATAGTAACTTAATTTTAGTGTTTATTTAATAAGTTAATATGAAGCTGGTGGATTTTGTAGCTTTAGCCGCGAAAATTAATCCGCTTCTTCGAATTTGTCTTCGATTAGATGGCAGGCAGCATCAAGAGCAATCTGAGCATCGCTACCTTGTGCAAGTATAGTGACATGCTCTCCTTGCGCAGACTCAAGCATGAGTAAACCCATCACACTATCGGCGCTGGCTTCTTTTCCATCATGGTTTTCAATGGTGAGGGTAGCGTCAAATGATTGTGCCAGTTCGACAAGTTTTACCGCAGCACGAGCATGAAGGCCCAGTCGGTTTTGGATGAGAACCGTTCGTTGTTTCTGCAGCATCTTCTATTCCTTTGGCTGCTTTTCTAAGGAAGCGTGATGAATTTGAACTTGATGCCCCTTTTTGGCGAAATAATTGCCGATTTCTTGAGTCAGGTAGACGGAGCGGTGCTTACCACCAGTACAGCCGATGGCGACCGTCAGATAACTGCGGTTATTCTTTTCTAGTCGGGGTAACCAGTGGCAAATAAAGTCTCGGATGTGTTGATTTAACTCTATGACATCTTGTGAGCCTTCTAGAAACGCTTTAACTGGTGCATCAAGCCCTGTAAATGCTCTTAAAGCGGGTTCCCAATGGGGGTTTGGTAAAAAACGCACGTCGAACACATAGTCCGCGTCACTTGGTAATCCATACTTATAGCCAAAAGATTTAAAGACCATGACCAAGTTTTTTCGTTCTGTCCCCTCGACACTGACTCGAACGGTTTCACTTAATTCATGCAATGAGCGGTGGCTACTGTCGATAATTAAATCAGAGTGTTGTTTGAGCGGCGCAAGGATACAACGCTCTTTTTCAACGGCTTGTTCTAGAGATGTATTTTCATGGCTAAGTGTTAAAGGGTGAATCCGGCGTGTTTCACTGTACCGCTTTAGCAGTGTTTCTTTGTTGGCATCAAGAAACAGGACACTGGTATCAGATGAGGTTTTAAGTTTTGCTAAGACATCAGTGACTAGGTCAGGCTCTTTGGGAAGATTTCGAATATCGATGCTGACAGCAACGTTTTGCTTGCTCGATTCAACGGACTTAATAAAATTGTCCAGTAAGTCGACGGGCAGATTATCGACACAGTAATACCCCAAATCTTCCAGAACGCGAAGGGCGACGCTCTTACCCGCTCCAGACTGACCACTCACCACAATAAGCCGCATTACTGATGGACCATTATTTCATAAAGCTCTTGATCTGATTGGGCTTTACGAAGTTGTCTGAGAATCTGCTTATCGTTGAGTCTTTCGGCCATACGGGAAAGTGTTTTTAGGTGCTCTTTACATTGTGCATCGGGTACAAGTAAGGCAAAGAGCAGATCAACAGGGCGGTTATCAATTGATCCAAATTCGATCGGTGCTTGGCATTGTAATAGTACGGCGATTGCCTCATCACTTGATTGCATTCGAGCATGAGGAATCGCTATCCCGTTACCAATGCCCGTGCTGCCCATTTTTTCTCGGCTGAGCATACATTCAAAAAGCTCTGTCGAGTTTTGGCCGGTGCGCTGGGCCACGATCTCACTGATCATTTCCAGAGCGCGTTTTTTGCTGGTGCATTGGACTGCACTTTTCGTGCAGTCGACGGTGAGAATTTCGCTTAGTTGCATGGTGTCTAGTGAGTGTTTAGTTTGTTTTTATGCTTGTTGAGTTGCCTCACAAGCTTATCAACGAGTGAGTCGATAGCGGCATACATACTTTCCTCATCGGCGGAAGCATGGATTTCACCTTGATTAACGTGAAGGGTAGCTTCAGCTATCTGACGAAGTTTTTCAACTTTTAAAACAACATGAACGTTATTTATATGGTCAAAGAAGCGCTCAAGCTTTTGAAACTTTTCGTTTACATAGTCTTGCATTGAATCTGTGAGATCAATGTGATGGCCATTAATGTTGATTTGCATAGACTTTCCTTCTCGGTTAGTGCCTTAAAGCAGGCGTTTACGCTGACTTGAAGGGGCAATACCTAACGATTCTCGGTACTTAGCTATTGTTCGTCTAGCGACCTGAATCCCTTGGTCAGCGAGTAAAGCGGCAATCTTACTGTCACTTAGTGGCTTAACATTGTTTTCGGCCGCGACGAGTTTTTTGATCAGCGCTCTGATTGCTGTTGATGAGCATTCTCCGCCGTTGTCTGTGCTAACGTGGCTGGAAAAGAAATATTTGAGTTCGAAAATACCACGGGGGGTATGCATAAATTTCTGAGTAGTGACTCGGGAGATTGTCGATTCATGCATATCCACGTCGAGAGCCACATCATTGAGAACCATTGGTTTCATCGATTCTTCACCATACTCAAAGAAATCTCGTTGGTGTTCTACAATGCACTTAGCAACCTTGAGTAAGGTCTCATTGCGACTCTCTAAACTCTTAATGAGCCATTTAGCCTCTTGAAGGTTAGAACGAATATATTGGCTGTCAGCACTGTTTCCTTTACCCATCGCGGCGTATTGCTGGTTGACTTTAAGTCGAGGCACGGAATCTGGATTAATGGTCACGACCCACTTTCCAAGGTCTTTATAAACGGACACGTCTGGGATAACGTACTCAGCATGTTCAGCAGAGATACGGCTGCCTGGCCGAGGGTCCAGTTGCTGGATGAGCTTAAGCGCCTCTTTGAGATCGGCCTCTTTGAGTTTGGCTTCTTTGATGATGAGTTTGTAATCGCGGTTACCTAATTGATCGATATAGTCAGTCAGTACGAGCTTTGCTTCTTTTAACCAAGGAGTGTCTTCAGGGAATGTCACCAACTGCAAAAGCAAACAATCTTGTAAATTACTTGATGCGACACCAAGAGGATCAAATTGTTGGACGCGCTTGCGAACCGCCTCTATTTCATCTAATTCAATCTCTTCGTTATCAAAACTGTCTAAGATATCTTGGGTTGATATGGTTAGGTAGCCATAATCATCAATGGCATCGATAATGGCCATTGCAATGGTTCTGTCGGTCTCGCTAAAGGGCGTTAAATCCAGTTGCCAAGTGAGGTAGTCGTGCAAAGATTGGGTGGTTTCACCTTGATAGATTGGTATATCATCATCTAAGGCAAGCCCTGTGCTACCAGTGTTGGCACTATAAACATCGTCCCAAGTTGTATCAATTTCTAGCTCATTACTAATTTCTGATTTTTCTATAAGATCTGAGCTGTCTTTGACTTCGGGTTCAGCGAGCTCTAGACCGGCTTCTTTATCCTCATTGGCTGTTTTCTCTTCCACATTCGAGACGTCTTCATTCCCTTCCTCGACTTCAAGGAGGGGATTAGAGTCAAGCGCTTCCTGAATTTCTTGTTGAAGATCTAACGTTGACAACTGCAACAAACGGATCGCTTGTTGCAGTTGCGGAGTCATCGCTAACTGTTGTCCTAGCTTGAGTTGTAATGAGGGTTTCATTCAGTAATACTTGCCTTAAATGCTAGAGAATCTTACCGTTCTTCATTTTAATCATAGTCGGAATTGCTCGCCGAGATAAACTTGTTTTACCTGTTCGTTGTTAAGCACTTGTTCTGGCGTGCCTTCTGCGATAAGGTTTCCTTGGCTGACAATATATGCTTTTTCACACACATCGAGCGTCTCTCGGACATTGTGGTCTGTGATCAACACGCCAAGACCTCGATCTCGTAAATGCTCTATAATTTTCTTTATATCAATAACTGAAATAGGGTCAACTCCCGCAAAGGGTTCGTCCAACAGGATAAACTGAGGATTGGCGGCTAAAGCGCGTGCGATTTCAACTCGACGGCGTTCCCCACCTGATAATGCCATACCCGCACTGAGCCGAATGTGCTGGATGTGGAATTCTTCCAATAAGTCTTCCAGTTTATCCTGACGCTCTTCTCGAGTGAGTTCCTCTCGCGTTTCCAAGACCGCCATGATGTTGTTTTCAACAGACAGTTTTCGAAAAATTGACGCCTCTTGAGGCAGGTAACCGATACCTAAACGCGAACGACTGTGCATTGGGAGAATACTAATATCTTGTCCATCGATACTAATGGTACCTTGATCTCGTGCGACTAGTCCCACAATCATATAAAACGACGTAGTCTTTCCCGCGCCGTTGGGGCCCAATAGACCGACGATCTGCCCTGACGTTACCTCTAGACTGACATCGGTGACGACCGTGCGATTACCATAAGTTTTAGCTAAGTGTTCAGCTTTGAGTATTGCCATAACTATTCTTGTGCTGCTTGTGGTTGAAGGACGGTTGAAACACGGTCACCTTTCTCTTTACCGTCAGCGATTAGCTTTTGGGAAGAGATCTTATAACGTATCTTGGTGCCTCGGATCACACTATCATCCTGAGAGAGCATCGCTTGATCGATCATAGTGAGTTGATCGTCAACCATCACATAGTAAAGCTCCTTAGCTTCACCGTATAAGGTTTTTCCATCGTCGGTAAGTTGTGAAAACGTGGCCAAGTCGCCGTATCCTTCGATTTCTTGAATCGTGCCATCCTTTGCATCACGAGTCACAATAACTTTATCTGCGTTAATGTTAATGCTGCCTTGCTTTAACTTCACGTCACCCAAGAACGTCACTTTGTTACTTTGCATATCAAGTTGTTGACTGTCTGAATCAATATACACGGGTTGCTCTTGATCCGTTGAGAGCGCTAACGCTGGGCCTGCAAGTGTTAAGCAATAAATAAGGCTAAGGTGTGAGAGTTTCATATCTACCTTGTACGTGTTTGTATAGGGTGGCGTTATTTTCAGCAAAATTGCCTTTCATCGCCTGTCCTACTGTTTCGAACTGAGGGCCGACCAATGTTACTTGGTTGTCTGCCCAAAAATCCCGACTGTCCAATTGAATACCCATGACGTCTGTCGACATGGTATCGAAACCAGAGTCGGCTAGTAAGTTGTTGGCTAGCACGTTGTCATAAAGTGTCAGTACATGGTCTTGATCTAGGATGCCTCGCTCTGCGGTGACTTCCCATTCCTGAATCTTTCCATCTTTGTAGACTTTGAGCACGGGCTGATCAAAAATCGTATCGCCACTTTTCGCATAGTGGTCCATATGCACTGAGGTAATGATGTAACTGCGCATCCCCTTATCTGTGTATGAGGTATTCACTAAGCCCTCACCGCTAAACATGGGGAGCTCTGTATCCGGTTCTACCTGTATGTCGTACTTTTGACTTTTGTCGAACATATAATAGGCAGACCAACAGATAATAAATGCCAGTATCAGATAACCGATACGGGATAAACTCATATACTTAAACCTTTGTGGACATCAAGCTCATTGCGTGCTTGTAAAATGAGATCACAGACTTCTCTTACGGCGCCATGACCACCACGTATTGTCGTGACATAGTTGGCGCGTTTAGCGAGAAGTGGGTGCCCATCGGCGACGCATACTTTCAAAGCGACTTCTTTCATCACCGGCCAGTCGATTAGGTCATCGCCGATATAACCTGTTTTATCTGGAGTGATGTTCAGCTGGTGACAAATCTCCTGATAGGCTTTGGCTTTGTCATCCTGACCTTGATAGATAAGAGTGATACCGAGCGCTCTCATCCGGTTTTCAACGATGCGTGACTGACGGCCCGTAATGATAGCGATTTCTATGCCAGCATTCATCAAACATTTAATGCCATATCCGTCACGTGTATGGAATGTTTTCAGTTCCTCTCCTTGATTACCCATATAAATCAAGCCATCAGAAAAGACCCCATCAACATCACAGATTAATAGTTTAATCTCTTTGGCAATAGTCAGGATGTTTTGTTCCACAGGTTTGTACAACGTTTCGATCCATTCGGCCATTACATGACTCCTGCTTTTAACAGGTCATGCATATTTAATGCACCTACCACGTGCCGATCTTGGCACAAGATCAAACCATTGATGCTCTTACTTTGCATTAGGTTTAAACCTTCAGCAGCAAGAATGTTAGGGCTGGCCACGGTGGGGTGAGTTGTCATAACATCACCAATCAGTGCGGTATGGATATCAATACGTTTGTCCAAAATACGGCGTAAATCGCCATCTGTAAATATGCCGACAAGCTGATGTTGGTCATCGACCACTGCGGTCATCCCCAATCCTTTTTGGCTTATTTCAAGCAAGGCATCGCGGATAACTGTATCGGCTGTGACTAAAGGAAGTTGATCTCCTGTATGCATAATGTCAGAAAGTTTGAGAAGCAGTTTTCTGCCTAATGCACCACCCGGGTGTGACAAAGCAAAGTCTTCGGCAGTAAAGCCTCTAGCCTGCAATAATGCAACAGCTAATGCATCCCCCATCACGAGAGTTGCGGTGGTGCTTGCTGTTGGAGCTAGCCCCAGTGGGCAGGCTTCTTTGGGGACGGTTATTTGTAGGTGGAAATCAGACAGTTTCGCCATATTAGAGTTAGGATTTCCCGTCATGCTGATTATTTTTATCTTAAGTCGTTTTAGCACGGGGAAAAGGGCAAGGATCTCTGAAGATTCACCAGAATTGGAAATGGCCAGGACAATATCACCGGGCTCAACCATACCAAGATCGCCGTGAGAGGCTTCCCCTGGATGCACGAAAAAAGCTGAGGAGCCAGTGCTGGCTAAAGTGGCCGCAATTTTCTTCCCAATATGTCCCGATTTTCCAATTCCCATGACCGCCACTTTACCTTGTTGGTTATTTAGTATCAGGTCACAAGCATTGGTGAAATCATCATTAAAGTATTGATCGAGCTGCTCAAGCGCTACGATTTCTGTTTTCAAAACATCAAGAGCAGCAGAACGATAGTCAAACATCTCACACTCCAGTAGGCGCACTCAATTAAGCGGTCATGTTAAGGATCAAATATCCTTGATATCCAATAAAGCAGCAGAATAATACCGCACCTTCGACGCGGTTTATACTCCGAGATTTTCCTAAGGCCATGGCAACCAGCATGAAAGAGACCGCCAGCATAATCCAGAAATCTCTGCCCATGGCATATTCGCTGATCATGGAAGGGGCTAAAATGCCCGGAATTCCCATGACAGCAAGAATATTAAAAACGTTTGAGCCGATGATATTGCCTACTGCCATATCATCTTCACCTTTCATGACACCAGCAAGAGAAGCAGCAAGCTCTGGTAGGCTGGTCCCGACGGCAATAATCGTCAGACCAATAACCAGATCACTCATACCAAAATACTGGGCGATATACACAGCACTGTCGACAAGTGTGTTGGCTGATATAGGCAGAATAATTAACCCGCCAATGACCCAAAGAGCAGCATGGAGGTTACTCACGCCTTGGGGCACTTCAGCTTCCTGCTCTGTCAGTAAGGGGTCGTCTCGCCCACTTTGCTTGTCTTTTTTACTGATTCTCAACATGGTTACAATAAAGGCTGCAAATAGAACAAGCAGTAAAATGCCTTCATAAAAGCCGAGGTAATTATCCCAAAGCAGCACACCTGCGAGTATGGTTACCCCAATCATCAACGGTAATTCTCGGCGTAATATCGTCGAGCTAATAGAGAGAGGCTTGATGAAAGCGGTGATACCAAGAATCAGGGCGATATTAGCAATGTTTGATCCCAAAACATTACCGACCGCGGTATCGCTTTTTCCATCCAGCGCCGCGGTTGCCGATACCATCATTTCAGGTGCCGACGAGCCCATGGCTAAGATGGTCATGCCGATCACTAATGGAGAAATACCAATATTTCGTGCTAGGGCTGCAGCTCCAAAAACGAGCTTGTCAGCGCTCCAAACAAGAAAGACTAATCCGATGATCAGAAACGCGATGGCTTCAAACATGATAATCCTCAATTTAGTAAACATCAGCGCAAATTTAACCGTTAATTTTGACGGTTTAGGTGCAAAAAGGGAAGTAATTAATTGTTAACGGTTTAAAATGCAGCTCTTGATATAAGATAAGTTATGAAACACATGTTTTTTCCGAGCGAAGTCAGTTTTTAATGAATTGAACAGTGCTTTTAATTTTTACTTAATGTGCTTATGATTGCCCAATCTTAGCGCTACGACAGGATGACTCATGTCTTCTAACGATCTCGTCACGGTTAACAACCTCACTTTCTCCCGCGGAGAGAGAACCATTTTTGATGATGTTAGTTTGCAGGTGCCGAAGGGAAAAGTGACCGCCATTATGGGGCCCTCAGGTATTGGTAAGACAACTTTGCTGCGACTGATCGGTGGTCAACTCTATCCGCAGCAAGGAGAAGTGTGGTTCGATGGAAAAAATATCCCATCACTCAATCGCAAGCAGCTTTACAAACAGCGTAAGAAAATGAGTATGCTTTTCCAATCAGGCGCGCTGTTCACCGATCTCAATGTCTTTGATAATGTCGCTTTTCCTTTGCGTGAGCACACAGAGTTGACAGAGGAGCTTATCAGAACACTGGTGCTACTCAAATTGGAAGCCGTTGGCTTACGTGGCGCAGCTCAGTTGATGCCAAGTGAACTCTCTGGTGGTATGGCAAGGCGCGCCGCGTTGGCACGAGCGATTGCACTTGATCCTGAGTTAATTATGTATGATGAGCCCTTTGTTGGACAGGACCCGATCACAATGGGAGTGTTGGTTGAATTGATTCGTAACCTTAATCAGGCGCTTGATGTCACGTCGATTGTGGTCACCCATGATGTGCCAGAGGTTATGAGTATTGCTGATTGGGTCTATATTTTAGCCAATGGGAAGATCATCGCAAAAGGCACGCCGCAAGAGCTTCGAGAGAATCCAGATCCCCAAGTGCAACAGTTTCTAAAAGGGGATGCTGATGGACCGGTCCCATTTCGCTATCCGGCGCAACCTATCGCAAAGGAGCTGTTTTAATTATGTTTGTATTTGGTCATTTCGTGGCGGCAACGGGACGACGTGCTTTGGGCGTTTTTGAGTCCTTTGGGCGTGCAAGCTTGATGCTATTTGGTGCACTGATCTCTCGCCCGCGTCCAGTGCAGAATTTGCCGTTATTGGTAAAGCAACTTTATAGTGTTGGTGTTCAATCGCTGATAATTATTGTGTTATCCGGCTTATTTATTGGCATGGTATTGAGTCTTCAAGGGTATGTGATCTTGGTCGATTTTGGGGCAGAGGGGGCGCTTGGCCAAATGGTCGCTCTTTCATTACTGAGAGAGCTAGGTCCCGTTGTGACTGCTTTGCTTTTTGCTGGGCGTGCAGGATCCGCTTTGACAGCGGAGATTGGATTGATGAAAGCAACAGAGCAATTGTCGAGCTTGGAAATGATGGCGGTCGATCCGTTAAAGCGTGTTGTCGCGCCAAGGTTTTGGGCTGGAGTGATATCCATGCCTTTGTTAACAATGATTTTTATGGCTGTCGGCATTTGGGGTGGACAACTGGTTGGTGTCGATTGGAAAGGCATTGACCAAGGTAGTTTTTGGTCGGCGATGCAAGCATCGGTTGAATTGGGTCAGGACATTGGTAATAGTTTGATTAAAAGTCTCGTCTTTGCAGTAACGGTGACTTGGATAGCTTTATTTAATGGTTATGATGCGATTCCAACTTCTGAAGGGATCAGTCGAGCAACGACACGCACTGTCGTACATTCTTCATTGGCCGTACTTGGTTTAGACTTTGTACTTACCGCATTGATGTTTGGGAATTAAGTATGCAACAAACAAGAAAAACTGAATTATGGGTTGGTAGCTTTGTGATTGCGGGAATTTGCGCAATTATGGTGATGATTTTTCAAGTCGCTGACGTAAAGGGATTAGGTTCCAATGATACTTACACCCTCAAAGCGGAATTTGATAACATCGGCAGCCTTAAAGTTCGCTCGCCTGTTAAAGTGGGTGGTGTTGTGGTCGGGCGCGTTACCGGCATTGGTCTAAATACTGACAACCTACTTCCTACAGTGACGATGGCTATCAATAGTCAATATAACCAGTTCTCAGAAACATCGAGTGTGAAAATTCTGACATCAGGTCTTATTGGTGAGCAATACATTGGTTTAACACCGGGCTTTGTGTTTGATGATGAGCAAATGCTGGTGGAAGGCGCTTACATAGAAGATACTAAATCCGCTTTGGTGCTTGAAGATCTTATTGGACAGGTTTTGTATAGCGTGGGTGGAAACTCGTCCAAAGAAGAGGAATGATCATGTTTAAGAAGTTAGTACTTACTTTTGTTGCCTTATTCTTTTCATTTACAGTGAGTGCCGCTGAAATTGATAAAACGCAGCCCTATGAAATGATGAAGCAAGTTTCCGAGCAAGCCTTTGCGAGACTGAAAGCTGAGCAAGATAAAGTTCATCAAGATCCCGATTATCTTAAAGTGATTGTTGAAGAAGAGCTTATGCCTTATGTCAACGAAAAGTATGCAGCATTGAAACTTCTTGGCCCCAACTTAAAGGGAGCGAAACGGGAAGATGTGGGTCAGTTTATCGAAGCTTTTCGGGCGTATTTGGTGAGTTCTTACGCTCAGGTACTGACACAATACACCAATCAGGAAATCGAATTTTCACCCAAACCTAGTCTCAATCCGAACAAAAGTATTACGGGTATCAAATTGGAAATTGTTGATTCACCGCGTCCAAACATTAAGATTGAGTTTAAATTGCGGAAAAATAAGAAAAGCGGAGAGTGGAAAGCGTTTGATATGATTGCAGAAGGCATCAGTTTACTCTCCAGTAAGCAATCAGAATGGAGCAGCAGGCTTCGCCAAGATGGCATTCTAGCGGTTGCAAAGGATTTAGAGGACTTAGCTCAAAAACCGATTCGCTTTGAGGCAAAGGAATGAGGATGCAAGATCAATGGCTAAGCCTTTCTGATTTATCCTTTCAACTATCGGGAGCTCTAGACAGAGACACCGTGCCTACACTGTGGCGTCATTTGTCTGAATGGGCGCCAGCAGAGAAAGAGATTGAAGTGAGTCTTGAGCGAGTCGAGCGGATTGATTCGGCTGGCATGGTCATGCTAATTCATTTATTAGAGCATGCAAAAAAGCAAAACTGTCATATAATGCTTAGCTTCGTGCCAAAACAACTATTAACGTTAGTGAAATTGAGCAATATAGAGTCATTCATTAATGGGCATATAAAGAATTAAACAGGGGCCAACTGTGGACAGCGCAAAAGTACAACAGATTTTAGAAGACGCACTTAACCTAGAAGAACTGCATGTGAAAGGTGAAGGCAGCCACTATGAAGTGATCGCTGTTGATGCTTGTTTCGAAGGAATGAGTCGCGTTAAGAAACAACAATTGATTTACGCACCATTGATGGAATATATCCAAAGAAATGACATCCACGCGGTATCAATTAAAGCTTATTCACCAGAAGAATGGGCTCGTGATAAGAAATTGATGTCATTATAAGGATTCATAATGGAAAAGTTTCGAGTAAAAGGGTCTAAGCGCCCTTTAATGGGTGAGGTTACCATCTCTGGGGCAAAGAACGCGGCGCTGCCGATACTTTTTGCCTCAATTTTGGCAGAAGAGCCAGTTGAGGTCTCGAATGTCCCACATTTGCGTGATATCGACACCACAATGGAATTGCTGAAACGTCTAGGGGCAAAAGTAGAGCGTAATGGTTCCGTCTATGTTGACCCGAGTAATATCACAGAATTCTGTGCACCTTACGATCTTGTCAAAACCATGCGCGCGTCGATCTGGGCTTTGGGCCCACTTGTGGCTCGTTTCGGCCAAGGTGAGGTGTCTCTACCTGGAGGGTGTGCCATTGGGGCCCGCCCTGTCGATTTGCATATTCACGGCCTAGAGCAGCTTGGCGCGACCATCACTCTTGAAGACGGTTATGTGAAAGCCAGCGTCGATGGTCGTTTGAAAGGTGCACACATCGTCATGGACAAAGTTAGCGTTGGGGCAACGATTACGATTATGTGTGCCGCTACCCTGGCGACTGGAACGACGGTATTGGATAACTCTGCCCGTGAGCCTGAAATTGTTGATACGGCCGACTTTCTCAATAAGTTAGGCGCGCGAATTTCTGGGGCAGGGACTGATACGATCACTATCGAAGGTGTCGAACGTCTTGGTGGAGGTCAACACTCAGTGGTGGCTGATCGTATTGAAACGGGGACCTTTTTGGTCGCTGCAGCCGTCTCAGGTGGTAAGGTGGTATGTCGTAACACCCGAGCCCATTTATTGGAAGCAGCGTTGGCTAAGCTCGAAGAAGCGGGAGCTAAAGTCGAAACAGGTGAAGATTGGATCTCTGTGGACATGACGGGCAGGGAGTTAAAAGCGGTGACCATTCGTACCGCGCCACACCCCGGTTTTCCGACGGATATGCAAGCACAATTTACCTTACTGAATATGATGGCGAAAGGTGGTGGAGTGATTACAGAAACCATTTTTGAGAATCGTTTTATGCATGTACCTGAGCTGATGCGCATGGGGGCAAAAGCAGAGATTGAGGGTAATACGGTGATTTGTGGCGATGTCGACGAGCTGAGCGGTGCTCAAGTTATGGCAACCGATCTGCGAGCTTCTGCTAGTTTGGTTATAGCGGGTTGTATTGCTCAAGGTGAGACGACGGTTGACAGAATTTATCATATCGATCGAGGCTACGACAAAATCGAAGACAAGTTGTCAGCTCTTGGGGCGGATATTGCCCGATTTAGAGACACTCAGTAATCTCAGCTAACAAATGTAAGCCGAAGCGTAAGTTTCGGCTTTTTTATGAGCGTTAGATCAGTTAGAGTCATGGACAAATATTACTGACCTTTCTGTTGTTGGAGAAGAACCAATGATTGCACTTTTGCGTGTATTTGCCGTCGCGCTGTTTGCTATTTTGATGTTCGTATTTGGTTGTGGCTATTGTTTACTGAGCCCACGTAACCCCAAACACGTTTTTACCTTTGGCCGCCTATTTGGCAAGATGTCTCGGGTGTTTGGCATCAAACTTGATTTACGACTGCCTCAAGATGCTTATCAGCGTGGTCAACATGTGTATATTGCGAATCATCAAAACAACTGGGATTTGTTTACCGTTTCTTCAGCGGTGACCCCTAAAGTGGTCACTGTGGGTAAGAAAAGCCTGGCTTGGATGCCATTGTTTGGCCAGCTTTACTGGTTAACTGGAAACATTCTTATTGATCGCGCCAATCGTTCTAAAGCCAAAAGTACAATCGATCAAGTAGTGGACAGCATGAATCAAAGTGATGTGTCTGTATGGATGTTTCCCGAAGGGACACGTTCACGTGGGCGAGGCTTACTGCCTTTTAAAAAAGGCGCGTTTCATGCAGCTCTGGGCGCCAAGGCGGCCATTGTTCCTATCGTGTGTAGCTCAACCGATGGACTCAAGTTTAATCGCTGGAATAATGGCCATGTCATCGTCGAAATGATGCCACCCGTTAGCATAGAAGGTAAAACCAAAGAAGACGTTCGTCAATTGGCTGATGGGTGCCATCAACAAATGAAGGATAAGTTGGCTGAACTAGACGAAGAAGTTGAGACGCTCAACCGCCAGCAAGGCCTTTAATCCGCTAGGTTCAATCGTAGCCACTGTAAAGCCCCAGTCGATGACTGGGGCTTTTTTTATGCGAAGAAGAGAGGAATCTGTGAATTTTACTGAGATGTAAAAAAGCCTCATCAAATGATGAGGCTTTTGAAAAGTGGCTCCTCCTGCTGGGCTCGAACCAGCGACCTGCGGATTAACAGTCCGTCGCTCTACCAACTGAGCTAAGGAGGAACTATAGATGTAAATGGTGCCGACTACCGGAATCGAACTGGTGACCTACTGATTACAAGTCAGTTGCTCTACCTACTGAGCTAAGTCGGCACTTTATCAACAAGTATCTACTTGATGATTGAAGGTGGCTCCTCCTGCTGGGCTCGAACCAGCGACCTGCGGATTAACAGTCCGTCGCTCTACCAACTGAGCTAAGGAGGAATTATTGGTATAAATGGTGCCGACTACCGGAGTCGAACTGGTGACCTACTGATTACAAGTCAGTTGCTCTACCTACTGAGCTAAGTCGGCACACTAATCTTTAATCTTGTCCGTGTGTAAACGCACCAACAAGTAATAACTGTGGTGCCCGGAGGCGGAATCGAACCACCGACACGAGGATTTTCAATCCTCTGCTCTACCGACTGAGCTATCCGGGCAACGAGGTGTATTAAAATGCTTTTCGCCTTGGAGGTCAACATTAAATTGCAAAAATAATCTCGTTTGTTGTTTTTCTATACTTAATGGGCTGTTTTTGCTCATTTTCAGCAAGAAGTTCATAGCCAGTATGATAAGTCGTATTACAAAGAGTCGGTAATAAACGGGTTATAAGCACGAAAAAACAATATTAATGCGTACTTTTTATCGCTTAGACGAGGATTAACAGTCTAAGTTTCTACTTGCCCAGCGGGATTTGAGTTTGAATCCTTGGTTTATATCGAGAGAGTTTCCGGCTTTGATGCCTAAATACATGAAAAACAACCAGTCATGCTTTCAAAGCAGGGGGCGGATTTTACTGTTGAATCGCAGAGAATAATGAAAAGGCGTGACTGACAAAAAAAGCCAAGTCTTTCGACTTGGCTTTAAAAGTGGCTCCTCCTGCTGGGCTCGAACCAGCGACCTGCGGATTAACAGTCCGTCGCTCTACCAACTGAGCTAAGGAGGAATTATTTGCCATTAACTCTGATACTAGTGATACCGAGTTAATCTACTATATGGTGCCTCGAGGCGGAATCGAACCACCGACACGAGGATTTTCAATCCTCTGCTCTACCGACTGAGCTATCGAGGCAAAAATGGTGCCGACTACCGGAGTCGAACTGGTGACCTACTGATTACAAGTCAGTTGCTCTACCTACTGAGCTAAGTCGGCACACTAATATTTTTGCACGTATATTGATGCGTGAGCAGCAATAAAAATCATGGTGCCCGGAGGCGGAATCGAACCACCGACACGAGGATTTTCAATCCTCTGCTCTACCGACTGAGCTATCCGGGCAACGGAGCGCTATTAAACGGATTTTACGGCTTCCCGTCAACTTTTTTTTGGAAAAAAAACACAAAAAGTGGTTATCTGCTGATAATTTAGGCGTTTTTGAGGGTTAGGTTTTACTTGCGTTAAAATCCTTCTTAAATTTTGTTACTTTTTCAAGATACCGACGAGCTTCAGCGTTCGGATGCTTTTTTGTCAGTGCCCAATAGACTTGATTAGGTTGGAGTGAGTTGAGGTCACTCATGGCGCGTTTTCGGTTATTTCGGTTAAAGGTATTTAGAACGCCTCCTGTGCCCCCGTTATAGGCAGAAATCATACTGTATTCGAGAGAAAGAGGGTCTTGTACCGCTTTGAGGTAGCGATTTTTTAGGATATAGAAATAGGCCGTGCCAGTATCGATATTATTTTCTGGATTAAACAAGTACTCCGGTGATGGTTGTCCAGATTTCTTTTTGACCAGTTTAAACACATCCTTTCCAGCGGTTTTAGGGACGACTTGCATTAAGCCATACGCATTAGCCCAGCTTACCGCGTAAGGGTTAAAGCTACTTTCTGTTTTGATGATGGCATAGATCAAGTCTTCTGAGATCCCGTACTTTCGAGAGGCTTTTTGGACAATGTCTGCGTATTTGTAGCTGCGGATCTCAAATTGATTCTCTACCATGGGGATTTCAACGTAGTAGGCTTTTTTGAAATCGACGTCTTTGACTTTTAGCTTGTGCGCAATAAGATAATCGGCATATCGGTTTGCACGCCACGACCACTGAATCGGCTTGCTATCTTGGTCAAGTACCTGTTGGTACAGGAAGGGTTGCCCTTCTAGTTTGATGGCTTTGGAAGAAAATAAATCGACATTTGCAGGATCATCAGGAGTGAGTAGTGTGGTAACAATGGCATTTTTGAGGTGTTGCTTGGGGTCTGTAGGAGAAACGGTTTCAATAATGATAGTGCCTTTGTCAAAATTGACTTCTGAGCGGCTTAGGTAGTTGTCAATATACTTAACGTAGTTACTTTTGCCAGCAAACTTGATTTGACTGCGGCCCCAACGTTTTTCAATATTACCGGAAAAGCTATTGATCAGCGCATTGAGAGCACCAGTGTCTTTCTCAAATTGCCCAGGCAGTTCGGCAAGGTTTTTGGCAAAGCGGTTGGTTGGTTCATAATTGATATCGTATATATTTTCGATAAATTCACGGCTACAGCCCGCCAACAACATGACCAAAATAAAGTAACTGAGCGTTTTCATATTCTTCCTAAAAAATGACACCAAGCAGACGCGATGATGCCATTGAGGTTTCCTTAACCTAGACCCCTACCACTATTGACTCGGAGGGGTATAGCCTTCTATATGAACGTCCTTACCTTCAAAAAGAAAGTTGACCATTTCTGTTTCCAACAGCTGACGGTGCTCGGGATCCATCATGTTGAGTTTTTTTTCATTGATCAGCATGGTTTGCTTGCTTTGCCATTCAGCCCAAGCTTGTTTGGAGACGGTGTCAAAAATACGTTTGCCCAAGTCACCCGGGTACAGTTGAAAGTCCAGACCTTCAGCGTCTTTCTGTAGTCGAGCACAGAATACAGTGCGGCTCATAGTGATTCCTTAACGTTAATCATTGTTGAAGTTCGAAAGGAAGGCTTTCCAGTAATTGTTTGACTGGGGCGGCCAATCCTATTTCTTCAGGTTGTGACAAGTTATACCAAAGACCTTTGCTTCCTTCCATCACCACATCAGGTTGATTTGATAAGTTTACCAAAATTGGTGTGATATCGAGATGGTAGTGACTGAAGGTATGACGAAAAGCAATGAGTTGTTCACGTCTGACAAGATGGTGTTCGCTGATACTGCGTAATCCGAGTTGATGCTCTAAATCTGGGTGTGAGTGTTCTGGGAAACAGAATAGACCACCCCAAATTCCTGTTTGTGGCCGTTGTTCAAGCCACACCCGACCCTTATGGTGAAGCATAATGAACCATGTTTGCTTAACGGGCTTCTCTTTCTTGGGCTTTTTCCCAGGATAATCGAGAGGGTTACCTTGCTTGTTGGCTTGGCAAAATCCGGAGACAGGGCATAACGTGCACTTGGGCCTGCTGCGTGTGCAGATCATGGCACCCATGTCCATCATCGCCTGATTGTATTTATCGACATCAATATTAGGTGTGTGGGTTTGCGCGTGTTCCCAAAGTTGATTTTCGACCTTCTTTTGACCTGGCCAGCCCTCTACGGCAAAACTGCGTGCCAACGTTCGTTTGACATTGCCATCGAGTATGGCGTGAGGCTGTTTATAAACAGAAGAGAGAATGGCCGCTGCGGTTGAACGCCCAATGCCGGGTAAGGCATTCATTTCTTCGATATCGAGAGGAAATTCACCGTCATACTGCTCAGTGACGATTTTGGCTGCTTTGTGTAGGTTTCGCGCTCTGGCGTAGTAGCCTAACCCTGTCCACAAATGCAGGACCTCATCTTGCTCTGCGTTGGCAAGGGCTGTGACTGATGGAAATCGTTCCAAAAATCGTTGGTAATAGGGAATGACAGTCGCCACTTGCGTCTGTTGCAGCATAATTTCCGACAGCCACACACTGTAGGCGGTTTTGTCTTGTTGCCAGGGAAGGCTTTTCCTTCCGTAGGCGTCATACCATTCTAAAATGGCTTTGGCAAAAGAGGTCACGACATGCTCTATAGTTATTGTTTGAGAGAAGTAAAATTGCACCATAGATTTTGACTAAAGTACAACCGATAAAATGTAAGGGTTTAATCTACGTGAATTGACCTAAAATACTTGCACCTGTGTCGATTCTTTGGATAATCACAATCCCTTTCAGTCGAGAGCAATTTTTAGACAGGCGAAATCATGAGTGAAGTGACCACCAACGAATACAACCAAGACGGTAAGCTGATACGTAAAGTGCGCAGTTTTGTTCGTCGTGAAGGCCGACTGACCAAAGGTCAGGAAAACGCAATGAATGAATGCTGGCCGACAATGGGCATCGATTACCAACCCGAGCTTTTAGATTGGAAAGCCGTTTTTGGAAACGATAATCCAGTCGTGTTGGAAATCGGTTTCGGTATGGGGGCGTCGCTTGTTGAAATGGCAAAAAACTCGCCAGAAAAGAACTTTCTTGGCATTGAAGTACATAGTCCAGGTGTAGGAGCTTGTTTGGCTGACGCTCGTGAAGCGGGTGTTACTAACTTACGAGTTATGTGTCATGATGCTGTTGAAGTGTTTGCTCATATGATTCCCGATAGCAGTTTGGCAACATTGCAACTGTTTTTTCCAGACCCTTGGCACAAGAAGCGTCACCATAAACGTCGTATTGTCCAACTAGACTTTGCCGAGATGGTGCGAGAGAAACTGATCGTGGAGGCCGGTGTCTTTCATATGGCGACTGATTGGGAAAATTATGCGCAACATATGATTGAAGTAATGGATAATGCGCCTGGCTATGAGAACATCGCTGTGGATGGGGATTTTGTGCCTCGTCCTGAAGAGCGTCCATTGACCAAGTTTGAAGCGCGTGGACATCGACTGGGCCACGGAGTGTGGGACATCAAGTTTAAACGCGTGAGCTAAAACTATCGGCGAGCTAAAATGAATTGAAAAGCCAACATTTTCGATGTTGGCTTTTTTGACCCTATAAGAATAATAATAAGCCTTTGAAATATAGGTAACTAATGAAACCGACAAAAGAAATATTAGAGAGCATCCTACAAGAAGTCCGGCCGTTACTTGGTCAGGGAAAAGTCGCAGACTACATCCCCGCACTGGCGAAGATTCCGGCGAATAAGCTCGCGATTGCCGTGTTTACCAATAAGGGGGAAGTCTTCAAAGCGGGTAACGCGGATGAGTCATTTTCAATTCAGTCAATTTCTAAAGCGCTGAGTCTAACCTTAGCCATGAGCATCTATACGCCTGAAGAAATTTGGTCTAGGGTCGGGAAAGAGCCGTCTGGTCAAGCATTCAATTCACTGATCCAACTAGAGATGGAGCAGGGTATTCCACGTAACCCATTTATCAATGCTGGAGCGATCGTAGTCGCTGATATGCTACAAAGTCGTTTATCCGCACCAAGGCAACGTTTGCTGGAATTTGTTCGTCAACTATCTGGTGACACACACATCTGTTACGACAAAAAAGTTGCCTCATCTGAGATGATGCACAGCGACCGCAATGCTGCGATTGCTTATCTTATGCGATCTTTTGGGAACTTCGACAATCAAGTGATTCCAGTACTTAGTAATTATTTTCATGCCTGTGCTTTGAAAATGAGCTGTGTTGATTTAGCCAAAACCTTTAGCTATCTAGCGAACAAGGGAACCTCTGTACAAACGCGTAAACAAGTCGTCACTCCGACACAAACCAAACAACTGAATGCGTTATTGGCGACGTGTGGATTGTACGATGGCGCGGGAGAATTTGCTTACCGAGTGGGTATGCCGGGCAAATCCGGAGTGGGTGGTGGGATCATCGCCATTGTACCCGGTGAAATGACCATTGCTGTGTGGTCTCCTGAGCTGGATCCATCAGGGAATAGTCTGGCAGGTACCCGCACCTTGGAACTCTTGTCTGAGCGTATTGGGCGTTCAATATTCTAACGAGTCGAAGTGGTTTGCTGGTGCACACCACTTCGTTTTGTTGTTACTCGTCTGCCATAAACGCAGCAAGGAGATCATTGAGAAACAGCTTCCCCTTGTGAGTGATCTGCCAATGGGTGGTGGACTCGTTGAGGTAATCCATTTGCTTCGCCCATTCTATTGTTGGCTGAATAATGTCTAGGCTAAGGCCAGTTGTATCTATGAAATCTTGCTTGGGACAGGCCTCAATGAGACGGAAGCGGTTCATAAAAAATTCAAATGGGCGATCGCAATCTGCGACAATGTGTTCGCTGTCAAGATACGGTTTGACAAGGTTTTGGTAAGCAGATAAATACCCTTTAGGGTGCTTCACTTTTGTTGTTCTCACGATTCTTCCATCAGGAAAGCTCAGCTTCCCATGAGCGCCACAGCCAATTCCAAGATAGTCTCCAAAGCGCCAGTAATTTAAATTGTGCTGGCATTGAAAGTCAGGTTTGCTGTATCCGGATATTTCATACTGGACATAGCCAGCCTCAGCCAGTTTTTGGTGCCCCAACTCAAAAATATCCCAAAGTGCATCATCATCAGGGAGCACGGGCGGCTGAGAATAGAACAACGTGTTGGGCTCAATTGTTAGCTGATACCAAGACAGGTGAGGCGGTGAAAGCGCAATGGCTTTATCTAGATCATCGATCGCTTGTTCTGTGGTTTGGTTGGGCAGGCCGTGCATCAAATCCAGATTAAAACTCTTTAAGCCAATGGTGTGTGCGAGTTGAGCGGCGTAAATGGCTTCGGTTTTACCGTGAATTCTTCCCAGTGTTTCCAGCTTCTCTTGTTCGAAGCTTTGCACACCGATGGATATGCGAGTGACTCCTGCCTTTCTATAGCCTAGAAATCGTTCCGCTTCAATGGTGCCTGGATTCGCCTCCATCGTGATTTCAATGCCGTCTTTAAAAGGGACGCGTTGATCAATACCCTCTAGAAGATCTGCGATGCCTTGGGCTGAAATCAAACTGGGTGTACCGCCGCCAATAAAAATCGATGCTAACTGCCTTGGGGTGGCGTTGAGGTCATAACGCGCAATATCAGTATCGAGGTCTTGGAGGAGTGCAGCGATGTATTCCTGCTCTGGAATGTCGTTTTTCAGAGTGTGAGAATTAAAATCACAGTACGGACATTTTTGTACGCACCACGGAATATGGACATAGAGGCTCAGTGGCGGTGGAATCAATGGGCTCATTATGCTTGCTCAGATAAGGTTGAAAACAACTGGTTCAATGCCTTGCCTCGATGAGAAAGTTGTTTCTTGCGGCTTGGTTCCAACTGGGCGGATGCGCAATTATCCTCTGGAACGAGGAACACAGGATCATAGCCAAACCCATGGTCTCCTTGAGGTTGGGTCAGGATCTGGCCTTCCCAGACGCCGTGGCACACGATGGGAGTAGGATCCAGCTCATGGCGCATTAGGACTAAAACACAGTGAAAACGCGCGGTGCGTTGTTGTTGTGGAACCCCTTCCATGGCGTTAAGGAGCTTTTCAAGGTTTTCTTGATCGCTGGCATTGTCACCTGCATAGCGAGCAGAGTAGATTCCTGGCGCACCGTTGAGAAAATCGACTTCCAACCCAGAATCATCAGCAATTGCGGCGAGACCGGTTTCTTTAGCGGCATGACGAGCTTTGATGATAGCATTTTCAATAAATGTGGTGCCTGTTTCCGCCACGTCCGATACGTTAAACTCGCTTTGAGCAATGACTTCAAACCCAAATTTGGCTAACAGCCCCGCCATTTCTCGAACTTTACCTTGATTACCGGTGGCGAGAACAATTTTTTTTCCATTCATAGTCTTAACTTCTTCTTGTTCGTACATGGAATAGAGACTTACTCTTCCACATAAAATTTCTGAGTGAACTTTAATGTGCCAGTGCCCTTATTACCAGCATTAACCTCTATGTTGAATGTGAGGTTCTCTTTTTCTGACACGGGAAATTCAGCCAAGTAGTAGATAGCTTTGCCTTCCTTCACTTCTCGAAATTCGAGATTTTTGGTTTGTCCGATCAGATTTTTAGCCGAACCACTAATTTTGGCTGGGGTGGGTGGTTTGCCTGCCTGGTAATTATCTAACACGCTGATATTTATCACCGCTGAGTAGCCGTTTCTTTTTAGTTTGTAACTGCGGGCTACCTGAGGTGTTAAGAAGGTTGAGTTAAAAGCGGAGTAATGTACTTCGACATCTTTAATGGTTTTAAATTGCCCAGCCCAGCTTGGGAAAACGAATAAACTGGTGAGGGCAAGCGCGGTCCATAATTTCATGATACATCCTTTTCGTGATTGTCTTCATTTAAAGCGAAACTGAAACGTAGCACAGAGGCCCGTTCGGCACTCTCCTTATTTTACGTGTGATCGTGCACTTCGATCCTTGTATGGGATCTCATGTTAACGACACTGGACGCAGACTGAAATATCAGAGTAGTAATCTATGCGACTCTGAGCTGTGGAGAGCGTCTGGGGAATGGTCGTCCAATGCGTAAAGGTCGTGCCGAGGAGCAAGATTGAAGCCTTCAGGTAAGGGCTTCAATATCTTGGGGTATGACGGTGGACGAATGGACCCTGACCTGTTTATGTCGGCACAGTTCGCCCTTTTCTGGCGCAACTTGACGCTTTGCTACCTTAAATTGCTGGGATAAGGATTTGCTCAGATGTGGATTCGCTTTCCCCTCAGTAGGGGGGGTGATCGCAATTTTCAGCTCATCGCCCTGTAAGCCAACAACTTTGTTATGGCTGGCACTTAGGTTGTATGTACAACCTAAGTGCCAAGTCATACTCTTCTTTCCAAACCGTCAAGGCCACTAAAGTATAAACCAGATCCCACCAAGGAGATCTCCAGCCAAAAAGTTCGCGAACTGGAGCACGATAAACAGCACCAAAACACTCAGATCTAACCCTCCCATGGCAGGAAGGATTCGGCGGATTGGGGCCAGCATAGGTTCGGTGAGTTGGTGGAAAACATATTCAATTGGGCTGCGGCCCTGACTAACCCAGCTTAGGATAGCGCGAATAAGCAGTACCCAGAAGAGTAATCCACCAGCGGCTTTAATGAGCGACAAAAAGCCCAAAAATAATAACGCGGGACTCAGGGTAAAGGTGTCACTTGATGCGAGCATTCCAAGCGCCACGAGTTTAAGGACAGTGAGGGCATAGGCAAAAAATAGTGTGGCAAGGTCAAGGCTGCCAATTGATGGAATCACACGACGTAGTGGAGCGACGACAGGTTGAGTCGCTTTGACAACAAATTGTGAAAACGGGTTGTAAAAGTCTGCACGTGCAGCTTGCAACCAGATACGTAAAATCACGACCATGATGTAGAGATCAAACAGGGTAGAGATCAGAAAATTTATCGAGTTCATAGGTTACCTTTTATTCTTTGAGCGAATTGCTCAAGTCATTACAACAGTTTTTCCATTTCTTCCGCGCGAGCGACCGCTGCTTGCATGGCTTTGGCGACAATATCAGAAAGTTGGCATTGATTAAATGTTCGCAAGGCTTCTGCGGTTGTTCCCCCTTTAGAGGTCACTTGCTCTCTGAGTGTGGACAATTCTGTCGTGGGGTTGGAAACCACCATATGTGCGGCACCTAAAGCGGATTGCTGGACCAAAAGGCGTGCCGTGTCTTCGTCAAAACCCTGTGCAATGGCTTCTGTTTGCATGGCTTCCATAAAAAGGAAAAAGTAGGCGGGTGCACTGCCAGCTGCAGCAATCACATTGTTGATAGCTTGCTCTTCCTTGACCCAGCAGGTTTTGCCCACTGAGTCCATCAACGACTGAGCAAAGTGCTTGTGTTGTTCGCTGACAGACGCCGGAGCGAATAAACCACTCATCCCTAAGCCAAGCTGAGAAGGGGTGTTTGGCATCACTCGCACTAAATCAACTGGATGGGCAAGGATTTCATTGACGCGTTGGCTGTTAATACCAGCAGCAATGGAAATCACCAGCTTTTGAGACCAATCGATTGACTGGAGTGGCTTACAGACCTGTTCCATCATTTGCGGCTTGACTGATAACACGACCACATCGGCCGCTTGAACAGACGAAAAGTTGTCACTACTGGTCAGAATCGAAAAATCTTGCTCCAACGGTCGGCGGCGAGTCTCTGAAGGGGCTGTCGCGGTAATGAGTGCCGCAGGGTATCCGTCAGAAACTAGCCCGGAGACGATGGCTCTGACCATATTGCCAGCGCCGATAAAGGCAATTTTTTTGTGTTCCATTGATTGTTATCCTCCTGTCTTTGAGGGGTAATCGCGTGCGCCAAAAATAGCTGTACCGATACGTACCATGGTGCTGCCTGCCTCAATGGCCGCCTCCATATCCCCACTCATCCCGATTGACAATGTATCCAGTTGTTGAGTCGGGAGGTGCTGCGAAAGCTTTTCCTTTAATTCAGCCAATTGGGAAAATGCAGCGAGCTGAGACGAGTAGTCGGATACATTAGCAGGAATTGACATTAATCCTCTTAAAGTGAGGTTAGGCAGAGAAGAAATCAACTTCGCTAAGGTCAATATTTCGTCATGGTTGGCGCCAGATTTGGTCATTTCGCTGCTGGTGTTGACCTGAATCAAGACTTGCAAAGGCTTCAAATCGTTGGGTCTCTGATCATTAAGGCGTTGCGCGACTTTCGTTCTGTCGATGGTATGCACCCAGTCAAAATGTTGCGCAACGTGACGAGTTTTGTTGGATTGAATCGGCCCAATAAAATGCCATTCTATTGGTAAATCTGGATGATGATCGGCGAAATATGACACTTTATCAATGCCTTCCTGAACATAGTTCTCACCAAACGCTCTCTGACCTGCTTGGGTTGCTTGCAAGATCTTCTCAACAGGTTTGGTTTTACTGACCGCCAGAAGTTGCACAGAGCCAAGAGGGCGTCCACACTTTTGTTGTGCCGCTGCAATCTGTGATGTGATCTGTTCAATATTTTGTTGAATATTACTCATAGCTAACTTTATTAAGGATTTTAAATGGATATCGTTGAGTTATTGGATTTTAGTGTAAAGCATAATGCTTCAGATCTACATCTTTCTGCTGGTGTCTCTCCCATGGTACGCATTGATGGCGAAGTAAGGAAGCTTGGTGTTCCTGCGTTTAATCATTCTGAGGTCCACCGTTTAATTTTCGACATTATGAATGATTCTCAGCGTAGCGAATTCGAAGAACGTCTCGAAGTTGACTTTTCTTTTGCCTTACCGGATGTGGGCAGATTTCGCGTCAATGCGTTCAATCAATCACGAGGTTGCGCAGCGGTATTTCGAACTATACCTACAGAAATCCCCACGTTGGAACAACTGCAAGCGCCCCCTATCTTTGAAAAAATGTCGAATATGGAAAAAGGCTTAATCTTGGTCACTGGACCGACAGGGTCGGGAAAGTCGACCACACTTGCTGCCATGGTTGACCATATTAATCGTCACCATAACAAACATATTCTCACCATTGAAGACCCTATAGAGTTTGTTCATGCCAATAATAAGTGCCTGATAAACCAGCGAGAAGTTCACAGCGATACCCACAGTTTTAACAACGCGTTACGCAGTGCATTGCGAGAAGACCCAGATGTTATCTTGGTTGGTGAGCTGCGTGATCAGGAAACCATTAGTCTGGCACTGACTGCCGCTGAAACAGGTCATCTGGTGTTTGGTACCCTGCACACCAGCTCAGCATCAAAGACCATCGACCGAATTATCGATGTCTTCCCTGGCAGCGATAAAGGAATGGTTCGTTCAATGTTGTCCGAATCTTTGCGTGCGGTCATCGCCCAGAAGTTGCTTAAGCGCGTTGGAGGGGGCCGAGCGGCGTGCCATGAAATCATGATGGCAACCCCAGCAATTCGCAACCTGATACGAGAAGACAAGGTCGCTCAAATGCAGTCTGTGATTCAGACTGGAGCTGCCCATGGTATGCAAACCATGGAACAACACTCAAAACAATTGATCGCTCAAGGCGTCGTGGACTCTGAAGAAGTTGCGTCGAAACTTGAAGTTGATCAGGGGCCACTTTAGGAGTCGATCATGGACGCTAACCTACAAGCAATGTTAGATCATAGCGCCTCGGATCTTTACATCACCGTTGGAGCCCCTCTGTTATATCGTGTGGATGGTGACCTAAAGCCTATTGGTGATGACTTATCTGAAACAGAGGTACTTAGTTTGCTGAGTAATGTGATGGATGCCAGTCACTATCAGACATTCACCGAAACGCGAGAGGCAAACTTTGCCGTGGTGAGAGATTTTGGTCGCTTTCGCGTTTCAGCTTTTTATCAGCGTGAGTTACCCGGTGCCGTCATACGGCGTATTGAAACGGAAATCCCCACCTTTGATGCCTTGAGTTTGCCCGACGTACTCAAAGACTTGTCGACGACCAAACGAGGATTGGTGTTGGTCGTAGGAGCAACCGGTTCCGGTAAATCGACCACCATGGCGGCAATGACTGGGTTTCGTAACGCGCAACGCAGTGGGCATATTCTTACCGTCGAAGATCCGATTGAGTTTGTGCACCCACATTTAAAGTGTATTGTGACTCAAAGAGAGGTTGGGCTGGATACCGACAGTTATGAAATCGCCCTAAAAAATTCTTTGCGCCAGGCTCCGGATATGATTTTGATTGGTGAAATCCGTTCTCGGGAGACGATGGCGTTTGCGATGACATTTGCTGAAACTGGCCATTTATGTATGGCGACGTTACACGCCAATAATGCAAATCAGGCCTTGGAGCGGATCTTACATTTAGTGCCCAAAGAGCAAAAAGAGCAGTTTCTTTTTGACCTATCTATGAACTTGAAAGGTGTGATAGCCCAACAATTGATTCGTGATAAAAGCGGTCAGGGGCGCCACGGTGCGTTCGAAGTGTTGCTCAACACGCCAAGGGTCTCTGATCTGATCCGACGAGGGGATCTCCATGAGCTCAAAGCAACCATGGCGAAATCGCAGCAAGTAGGGATGCAAACGTTCGATCAAGCACTCTATCAACTTGTACTGGATGATAAAGTCAATGAGGAAGAAGCCCTGCATAGCGCTGACTCGGCCAATGATCTTCGTATTATGCTCAAGACTCAGCGAGGGGAAAGTTTGGCAGGCGGTGCTTTAAGTGATGTTAAGATTGATATGGACTGAATGACATGTCGCTGCCCTGCGCTAGGTTGCCTCTCCTGCAGGGCGTTTGTTCTCATAAGACGTTCATTTTTATTCGACGTTTCCCCACTGTGCCTCAAACCAGCTTTCTAGAATGATCACCGCAGATTGGCAATCAACATTGCCTTTACTGAGTGCTTTGAAGCCACCAAACTCAAACAGTTCAGCTCTTGCTTCTGTAGTGGACAGTCGCTCGTCATGTAACTCGACGGGTAGGCCAAATCGGCCTTGTAGCCGTTTGGCAAACTTTTTGGCTCGTGGGGTGATGCTTTCCAGTGCTTGACCGTGGAGATCAGTTGGCAGCCCAACCACCAGCAGTTGAGGCTGCCATTCTTTTATGATCTTTTCTATGTCATCCCAATTAGGGATCCCGTCTCTGGCTTTAAATGCTTTGAGTGGGGAGGCGGTTCCTGTGATCTCTTGGCCAATAGCACTACCAATGCTTTTTGTGCCAAAGTCAAACGCCATAATTGTTTTAGGCATAATAGTATTCGTTAGGATTAAAGGTTAAGCGTGGCCAATATCGCTGGAGAGCTGGGAAGCGTCAATGCCGAGCATCTGGACCGCTTTTTGCCATCGCTCACTGATTGGCGTGTTAAACATAACATGGGGATCTGCTTCAATGGTCAGCCAGGAGTTTTCAGACAGTTCAATTTCGAGTTGGCCTGCCTCCCAACCAGAGTACCCTAAAGCGACAATGTACTCATGAGGTTCGGCTTCGGTCCCGAGTACAGCGAGTATATCTTTTGAGGTAGTGACCGAGATACCATCCGTCATTTTGATGCTTGATTCATAGTCATCTTTGGGTTTGTGAAGTATAAAACCGCGATCTCCTGATACAGGCCCTCCATTAAACACAGGCTTTTCAAGACTGCCTGTTTTTAGCTGAGGCTGTACCGCTTCCACATCGACTTGCTTGAGCATTTTACCGACAGTTACATCAATGGGGACATTAATCATCAACCCCATTGCGCCTTCATCGTTGTGTTCACAAACATAGATGACGCTGCGTTGAAAATAAGGGTCTTTCATCCCCGGCATGGCAACTAAAAAATGGTTGGTTAAATCCATAGCGACTCCAGCGTAAAGGGGTGATAAATCATCACCCAATGATTTGTGGTCCAATTATGGCTTATTGATGCGACCTTCAATGGCATCCATTAATTTACCTGTGATTGAGATATTAAACGAAGCCTCGATTTCACGGATACAAGTCGGGCTGGTAACGTTAATCTCTGTCAGCTTATCTCCAATGACATCTAGGCCTACAAAGATTAACCCTTTTTCCTTAAGTGTAGGCGCTATAGCTGCAGCGATCTGTTTATCTGTTTCACTGAGTGGGCGAGTTTCTCCTGTGCCCCCTGCGGCTAAATTGCCGCGCGTTTCCCCTTTTGCCGGAATACGGGCTAGGCAGTATGGCATGACTTCACCGTCCACGACCAGAATTCGCTTGTCTCCATTGCTGATGTCAGGGACAAACGTCTGGGCCATGGCATAGTTTTGACCGTGGTTGGTCAAAGTTTCGATGATGACTGAGACATTAGGATCATCTTGCTTGACTCGAAAGATAGACGCACCACCCATGCCATCTAATGGTTTTAAGATCACATCACCATGTTTTTCACGAAAGGCTTTTAGTTTATCGGCTTTTCGAGTGACGATCGTTGTGGGCGTCAATTCAGGGAACCAAGCGGTAAAGAGTTTCTCGTTACAATCCCTCAAGCTTTGTGGTTTATTGACGATCACAGTGCCGGGCTCTTCTGCGCGCTCCAAAAGATAGGTTGCATAAATGAACTCCGTGTCAAATGGAGGGTCTTTACGCATCAAGACAGCATCAAGCTCTGACAGTTCAATCGTCTGCTCTGATGTGAATTGATACCAAGAATTAGGATCTTCTTTGAGCTCGACGATCTTGGTGTCGGCAAATGTGGTGCCTTGCTCTAAATGAAGATCACTCATTTCCATATAGTGGATTTCATAACCACGTCGCTGTGCTTCAAGTAGCATTGCAAAGCTAGAGTCTTTCTTAATGTTAATGGACGAGATCGGGTCCATTACGATACCTAATTTGATCATGGTTTTTCTCCGTTTAGCCAAGATCGCCAAAGCGAACTTGAAGGGCGGTAATAGCAGTAAGGGCGGCAGTTTCAGTGCGTAGCACTCGCGGTCCCATTAAAGTCTCTTCGAAGTGATACTCCCGAGTCTTGGCAATTTCTTGTGCAGACAGCCCCCCCTCGGGGCCAATTAATAAGCGAACTTTGTCCACTGGAGCAGGAAGTGTGTTGATCGAGTACTTAGCGCGAGGGTGAAGGTTGAGCTTTAACGCCTCGTCAGCTTCCGCGCACCAGTCTTCAAGTTGCATAATTGGACGAATCTCTGGAATGCGATTGCGACCGCACTGCTCACAGGCACTGATGGCCACTTTTTGCCATTGAGCCAATTTTTTCTCGAACCGCTTGTGGTCTAGTTTTACTCCGCAACGTTCGGAGATAAGGGGAGTAATCATATTGACGCCCAATTCGACCGACTTCTGAATCGTGAACTCCATTTTGTCACCCCGAGAGATAACTTGACCTAAATGAAGATTGAGCGGGGATTCACTATTGCGTTCTGTGCGTGTAGAAATCGTCACTTCCAACGTTTTTTTTGATACCTGAGCAATTATGGCTGAAAATTCTGCGCCACTGCCGTCAAACAGTATTAATTCTTGCCCTTCTTTCATGCGAAGTACTCGCCCAATGTGACCTGCTGCGTCGTCGCTCAGCATTAAAGAACCTAACTGGTTAATGGGTTCCGGGTGATAAATTCGTGGGATTCGCATTGTATTTTTATTTCCGGCAAGAAAGGTTGAGATAGACTCTAACATGGATGCTTTACGGTGAAAAAACAAGGGCTAGCCAACTCCCGATCATAAAGCGAAAACGGATAGCCAGACTAAAGCTGCTGGCAAGCAGAGCGCACAAAAGGGTTATGGTTCTCTTGTATCTCAAAAATGCGTTTGTCTCGTAAACACTCCCATTCACTGACGGGGAACTGATTATCCCAGGCGTGCATTAATTGAGATTGTTGCTTGGAAATCTTAAATCCGTACATGTCAGTCATATACAAATAGGTTCTTGCAATGGCGCCTTTGGCTCTGTCAGGCGGCATGGCTTTACGTTGTTTAAAGTCGATTTGCATTTCACAGCGGCCATAACTCACACCCTGTGAGCCACTCCATTGGCTGAAACGATAGTTTGAGCGGTCACCGTTAACCTCTCCAATTGCTGGCACCAAATTATGCAGATCGGCTTCCATCAGACGGAAAACTGAATCTTGCTTGGTGCAGTTTTTTCTTCCGCCATTTTGCCAGCATTGACGCTGGTGGCCAAACTGCCAAGCGGGCACGATATGTTCCCACTCTATGCGCGAGGCGCGTTGTGGCTGTTTACGTATGTCATAACCACAAGTCATCAAATCAGGGATTCCTTTTTTGCCTTGCCATTGAATGTGACAGCCACAATAAAAGCTCGATGGATGGTCCACATAAATGTGAATTGCTTCGCGTTTGGCTTTCGAAAAAGAGGTTGGGGGAGCGGCAATGCTGGTGATAGGTAATAGCAGGGCGAAACTCAACAAGCGATAAATAGGCATATATAAGTATGGGAAAAGTATGATGCCTCGCAGTCTAGCACGCGAACAGTTTGACAAGCCCTATTTAAGACAGTTGTTTACCCGTAAATATTAGGGGGTGTTGGCATTGTTGACAGCGATAATGTGCTTGATCACGTAACACCTTGTTATGACGACGAATGGAAAGGGGGTATTGTGAGCAACTACACCGATACTCAAAGGTTTTACCCTGAACCGATGTTGTCGAAAAACAGTGCGTTGTTCGAGCTGGAACGTCAAAAATCGATTCCATTATGCCTCGCCATTCTTTTCCATGTGGTTTTACATGGCCATAGACCTGATAAGTAATTAAATGAGCGATTTCGTGAGGAATGACCTCAGTGAGGAAAGCCTGTTGGTTTTCTGAAAATAAAATAGGATTAATGCGTATCTCGTTGAGTTGGAGGTAGGCTTTGCCTGCGGTTTTACCGCGCAGTTTGAAGTTGATTGTAGGTGCAGGGAAAGAGCGGTTGAATGCCTTGGTGGCAGCGTTAAGGCAATTGCAAATGACTCTTTGAGTGCGATAGTTGAGTTCCCAATCCAAGTTATTCTCCAAAAAACGCCCCATTTTAAGGGGCGTATCATACCTAGGATTGAGGGTTAACGCGAGTCAGTGGTGTTTCTTCTTAATGGTCTCATGATAGGCATGCCAAGTGCCGTAGCCAAGCATTGGCATCGTAAACAGCATCCCGATACCGTAAGTAGCAAAACCCACCAGAATACCGCCACAAATCAGCCCAGCCCAAACAATCATGGCCGGAATATTGGTTTTGACTGCGTTAAAGCTGGTGAAAACAGCGGTCATCATATCAACCCGCCTCTCCATCATGAGTGGGAGAGAAAAGGCTGAAATCGTAAACACGACGCAAGCTAAAACAAACCCAACCAAGGACCCAATAACGAGAAACGGCAAAAATTCGGTCAGTGGCGCACCTTGCACCGAGGGATAAAGCGCGTGAAGAAGTGCGGCAATGCGCATCCAAAAAATCATACAGATCGCAAGCATCACGGCAAATGCCCACTGAGAACTTGAATTACGGCCGATGGCCTTCATTGAATGAAGTAAGCGGGCTTTGTGGCCTCTTTCTCTTTCCCAACTTGCATCATATAAACCGAGGGCAAGAAAAGGGCCGATAAGAACGTAGACGACCAAGCTGGGCATCACCACTAAGTGGGTACCTTGCCATTGCACCAGTAATACAATGCCGACGGCTGCTGCCATAAAGCACAAACCATAAAAGGTGCTGATGAGGGGCATTCTGACAAAGTCTTGTAGCCCTAGTGACAGCCAGTGAAAAGGCGCTGAAAAGCTGACATGATTGCACGGGATCGTGCGGGCGTATTCGTTATCTGGAACGTGCTTTTGCTTGTCGTCGACATCTTGCGGGTTCACCGTACGAGGCATACATCCTCCTTGATAGTCTGCCAGAGGCACTCAGAGTCAGTCTGAGTCATGTTTTGAAACGCTTTACACCACTTTGATGATAAAGCGGTGCGCCTGTGTATCCGCTAAAAGCAGCATGGAAAATGCTGTCGATTTAACCTCTTAATAACTATTGACGCTTGCGTGAGAAAATACAAATCGTATGTTTATTTTTTGCGAGCTAAGTAAAAAATGTCGTTGGACAATATCGTTCGAAACTTCAACAATAAAATTTGAAACTATGCCACACTTTTCTCTGGCTCGTTATCTAAGATTGGCGTTATTACAGGCGTAATCAACTTCAACTCTAATCGTGAAGTTTCGCACCTTTGACAACTTTATCGACTAATTTTTTTTCTGCACACATAGCAATCCCGACTAAGGGTAAGCTTTCTGTATCATAGCAACGAACCGTGCTTCGATTAGCGTCATCATGACCTGTTGCGAACATATCTTCGATGAATATTGCGGTTTCTATGTTTGCACGATTCGCGCGTTGGACAAAAGTCGATAATTTACTTCTTTTCACTTTAAGTACTATTGTTGGCTGGATACAAAGTGGTAGATAGGTATTATCACTCCCATCCACATATTGCTTTCCAGTTTCTACCATTGATGTAGATGTGACCCCACCAGATAGAAAGCTCACAATATTCAACTTCTGCCATACTGGTAAATCATCTGCTACCACGATGACAAATTTAGAATCAAACTGCATATTTCCTCTTATTAATCAGTACACTAAATCTATTGCAGGCGACAACCCCATCTTTAAGCCAACAAACAGTAACAGCACGGCCATTAGCTTATTCATTACAACTAAATAGCAAGTTTCGTTTATCTTTTGGCCAATAAGACGTCCAGCGATGTAGTAAACAGTAGGAGCACCAAACGCAAGTAGTGCCAAAATAGCGCACCATACAAAGATGTACCCGCCCGTAATACCTGCTGATGGAAACTGAACTGTTGCAATAGGCAATGCCACCGTAATACCTTTCGGATTAAGAAGCTGACGCATCAAACCGTCTCGCAGATTCATGCTTTGACTTGGTTTTAGTTCAACTTTACCCACTTGGCTTACGAATATTTTGTATGCCAACCAAAGAATGTAGATAGCCCCCAGTATTGCCGTCCATTGTAAGAAAGTATCATTCATTACTGTCTCACCAATCAGCGAAACAGCACTGAATAATGCGAACATCGCGATAGAGACACCGAGACTGAAGCCTAATATTGAGTTTTGTTTTTGTATGCCACTGTTTAAGCCGATAGCATTGACTGGCCCTGGGGTGTACATCACCCCTAGAGCATAAATAATTATGTCCAGCATAGAGTTAATCTTTTGGTCGATGCTTTAGTTTAAGCTAAAACGAGAGTTGTTTTTGATATTGGGTTGGCGTGATACCAAACGTATTCTTAAAGTTACGATTAAGATGGCTTAAATCTGAAAACCCGTACTTAAATGCAATATCTGCAGCGTTATTACCTAGCTCTAGGTCGCGTTTTACACGATTGATTTTATAGCTAAGTACATACTGGTGTGGCGTCATGCCAAACTGTTTGTTAAACAAACGAATGAAATGATATTTAGACATATTGGCAGCGCCTGAAATCTCTTCAATACCTAGCTTTCGATTAAGGTTGAAATGAATAAACTCCTTTGCTTGCTCTAATAGTTTACCTGTTCGTCCATAAGCCGCCTTATCAATAAACGAGCCATCGCCAAGACGAACAATCGAATGAGCAATGCCCAGTAAGAGGTGCTCTTCTTCTAGTGAAGAAAGTGGTTGCTCTAAGTTCATAGAGCGGGCAAATGAAATGACCTGTCGTTGCAAAACTGCATCATGAAAGGATGACTCTTTCAATCGAGACTGATCCTTAGATACACTCCCTATGCTTTGAATCAAACTCATCATTGTCGATTCAGGTATGTAGAGCATTTCATACTCCATATCTTTTCCACCTCCAGCATGTCCATCATGAACCTGTTCTGGATTAAAAAAGATCACGTTTCCTGCCTGACTTTTATGAAAAGTTCCATTACTAAAAAAGTCCTGACGGCCACGGCAAGTCACACCGATACTGAACTCTTCATGGGCATGTTTACCGTAGCTAAAGTCTCTCATCTTTGCCGAAAATGAACACAATCCTAAAGTGTGCGCACTTTTTTGATAGCTAAATTGTTCTTGCATGCTGACAGACTCAATCTATTTGGTGGAAACATAATGAAAGTATAGAGAGCAAGTGATCGTGAAGATAGAACAAAATTGCTAAATGCATAACAGTCGCTCTTTATTATCTAGCAAACTTTGGGGCAAAAATGAGTTTCGAACTTTATTGCCACCATTCCTTTAAGGTGGCGTATTGAGTGAGATGGAGTTTCCATCTTTATTGTTACTTTCTTTCCTGTAGCGTGACGTAGCAATAAACCCAGCGTAAGAGAAAAGTTTTAAACGGTGTTGTTCACCGACAAAAAAGGCTTCTGGAAAACCAGAAGCCTTTGAAAAAAGTAACGTCAATGTGTTCGATGATTAAAGGCCAGCAAACTCGCGCAGTAACTGGGCTTTATCCGTTGCTTCCCAAGGGAATTCCTCACGGCCAAAGTGACCATATGCTGCGGTTTTTTGATAAATAGGTTGCAGCAGGTTGAGCATTTCTTGCAGTCCGTACGGACGAAGATCAAAATGCTGACGAACGGCTTCAATGATGATCTCTTGATTGACTTTTTCCGTGCCGAAAGTTTCGACCATGATCGACGTAGGATCAGCAACGCCAATGGCATATGACAACTGGATTTCACAGCGATCAGCGAGGCCAGCCGCGACGATATTCTTCGCGACATAACGGGCAGCGTAAGCAGCACTGCGATCGACTTTTGATGGATCTTTTCCAGAAAATGCCCCACCACCATGGCGTGCGGCACCGCCATAGGTATCAACGATAATTTTACGACCGGTTAGACCACAATCCCCCATCGGGCCACCGATGACAAAACGACCAGTCGGATTGATGAAGAAATTGGTGTCTTTGTTAAGCCATTGTGCCGGCAGGACTGGCTTAATGATTTCTTCCATCACGGCTTCACGCAGATCCGGTGTCGAGATGGATTCGGCATGCTGAGTCGAAAGAACCACAGCATCAATACCGACAATGTTGCCTTGATCGTACTGGAACGTCACCTGAGATTTCGCATCTGGGCGTAACCAAGGTAGCGTGCCATTTTTGCGAACTTCAGCTTGCTTTTGAACCAGAAGATGAGAATAGGTGATAGGGGCTGGCATCAGCACGTCAGTTTCGTTCGTCGCGTAACCAAACATAATGCCTTGGTCACCCGCACCCTGTTCCTTGGGATCCGTTTTATCGACCCCTTGGTTGATATCAGGAGATTGCTTACCAATGGTATTCAATACGGCACAAGAATCGGCATCAAAGCCCATTTCAGAGTTAACGTAACCAATATCACGAACAGTTTGGCGAGTGAGTTCTTCAATATCGACCCACGCAGACGTTGTTATTTCACCACCAACCATGACCATGCCTGTTTTAACGTAGGTTTCACAGGCAACTCGGGCTTTAGGATCTTGCTTTAGGATTGCATCCAATACCGCGTCGGAAATCTGGTCTGCAATTTTATCTGGATGACCTTCTGAAACGGATTCAGAAGTAAACAGGTGCTTAGCCATGTTAGCTCCATTTTTATCTGGTTTAGGGCAGTGGATATTGGTACCCACTGCTCTTGAATAATACTAATAACTGTAGGTGTATCTACATCTAGACGTCTATTCTAGATTTGATAGCCCGAATTACAAGCTCTTTTTTAATTTAATACATATACAAACGTTTGCGTTAAAAGATAAGATTCTTAATTGCTTGGGTGAATCATCGATAGAAAATCACCCGATAGCGGAGAGAGCAAAGGAGGAAAACGTTTGCAGAGCTTAGAGACCTTTGAGAGAATATTTGCTGATTTTTATTGATTCCGCTTAACCGATTCAGGAGCAGACATGCCTTCTCGCAAACACCTCGCCAATGCCATCCGCGCGCTTAGCATGGACGGCGTTCAACAAGCTAATTCTGGCCACCCAGGCGCCCCAATGGGGATGGCTGATATCGCTGAAGTGCTTTGGCGCTCT
>NZ_JABEYA020000023.1:19417-46098 GCF_013074385.2 Vibrio ostreicida | reverse complement strand
GTTGTTGAGCTAATCGCTCCAATCGCAATGGACGAAGGTCTACGTTTTGCGATTCGCGAAGGCGGTCGTACAGTAGGTGCTGGTGTTGTTGCTAAGATCTTCGACTAATTCTACGGAATTGCTGAAGACGTCTGAAAAATCTTTCAATAAGATTTGACGAACCAGTATCAAAAAGGGCATCATTTGATGCCCTTTTTCTGCACTAAATAAAATGTTTGCTAATTTGTTACGCAATGCAGATATTTAAGCAGGATTTTTTGCCTAAGATGTTGCTTCTTTGGCAATCAAAGAGTACATCAGCTAATTTTAGTTGATGTTTCATGGATTTACCCTGCAACAGCGGGGTTGTTGTCGTCTATATTAAGACTTAGACAGGTTGGTTTTATGAAAGCAAATAATGCTGAAACTCCTGATAGCTCAAACAGCGTAGATATCATTAAGTGGATTATCACTTTTTCTCTGCTAGCTGCCGCTGTTGTGGGTAATTACCTGTATGGTGAAGAATCTGTAGTGATACGCGCCGCAGGTGTCGTTGTATTAATCGCTGCTGCACTGGGTGTGTCAGCGACAACAACAAAAGGTAAAACAGCAATTGAGTTTGCAAAAGATTCGCGTATGGAAGTACGTAAAGTCGTTTGGCCTACGCGCCAAGAAACGATGCAAACTGCTTTTATTGTTTTAGCCGTAAGTATTGTAATGGCTCTGATACTTTGGGGTATCGACGGTATTATGGTTCGTCTTGTCAACTTTGTGACTGGGGTATAGAGGTTTTTTATTCATGAGTGAAGCTCCTAAAAAACGCTGGTATGTGGTTCAAGCCTTCTCTGGATTTGAAGGTCGTGTCGCCCAATCTCTTCGTGAGCATATCAAAATGCACAGCATGGAAGAGCTGTTTGGTGAAGTTCTTGTCCCTACTGAAGAAGTAGTGGAAATGCGTGCAGGTCAGCGTCGTAAGTCTGAGCGTAAGTTCTTTCCGGGTTACGTCCTAGTACAGATGATCATGGATGATGAATCATGGCACCTAGTACGCAGTGTACCGCGTGTCATGGGCTTCATTGGTGGGACTTCTGATCGCCCAGCCCCGATTACGGACAAAGAAGCCGATGCGATCCTTAATCGCCTCGAGAAAGCAAGCGAGTCTCCTCGCCCACGCACTATGTACGAAGCGGGTGAAGTGGTTCGTGTGACGGATGGTCCATTTGCTGATTTCAATGGCACCGTTGAAGAAGTCGACTATGATAAGAGCCGTGTTAAAGTCTCTGTCTCGATCTTCGGTCGCGCAACACCTGTAGAACTTGAATTTGGCCAAGTTGAAAAACTTGATTAAAAAAGCACCTTATAGGGTTGTTTAAGGCGCGAATTATGACTATAATCTCGCGCCTTTTTACTTTATTTGAAGTGAAAAGTATTTACGTAAACGGGGAGCTGATCAAAAGATTAGCGCTAGTACCCAAAATTAGGAAAAATCATGGCTAAGAAAGTTGAAGCTTATATCAAGCTACAAGTTGCTGCTGGTATGGCAAACCCAAGTCCACCGGTAGGTCCTGCACTAGGTCAACACGGTGTGAATATCATGGAATTCTGTAAAGCGTTTAACGCAAAAACAGAATCTATGGAGAAAGGTCTACCAACTCCAGTTGTTATTACAGTATACAACGACCGCTCTTTCACGTTCGAAACTAAGACTCCACCTGCAGCTGTTCTTTTGAAGAAAGCGGCTGGCGTTAAGTCTGGTTCTGGCCGTCCAAACACTGAGAAAGTGGGTACGGTAACTGACGCTCAAATCCAAGAAATCGCAGAAACTAAAGCTGCTGATATGACTGGTGCTGACATCGAAGCAATGAAGCGTTCAATCGCTGGTACTGCTCGTTCAATGGGCCTAGTGGTAGAGGGTTAATAAGATGGCTAAACTAACTAAGCGCATGCGCGTAATCCGCGAAAAAGTTGATGTAACTAAAGAATACGAAATCAACGAAGCTGTAGCTCTTCTTCAAGAACTAGCAACGGCTAAATTCGTTGAGTCTGTCGACGTTGCTGTTAACCTTGGTATCGATGCTCGTAAATCTGACCAGAACGTACGTGGTGCAACTGTACTACCTCACGGTACTGGCCGCGAAATCCGCGTTGCAGTGTTCACTCAAGGTGCAAACGCTGAAGCAGCTAAAGAAGCTGGCGCAGACATCGTTGGTATGGAAGATCTTGCTGAGCAAGTGAAGAAAGGCGAAATGAACTTTGACGTAGTTGTTGCTTCTCCAGATGCAATGCGCGTTGTAGGTCAACTAGGTACTATCCTAGGTCCTCGCGGTCTAATGCCAAACCCTAAAGTTGGTACTGTAACGCCTAACGTTGCTGAAGCGGTTAAGAACGCTAAAGCAGGTCAGGTTCGTTACCGTAACGACAAGAACGGCATCATCCACACGACTATCGGTAAAGCAAACTTCTCTGCTGAGCAGATCAAAGAGAACCTAGAAGCACTTCTAGTGGCTCTGAAGAAAGCTAAGCCGTCTTCTGCTAAAGGTACATTCCTGCAGAAGGTAAGCATCTCTACAACTATGGGTGCTGGTGTTGCTGTTGAGCAGGGTAGCTTGAATACTCTAGCTTAATTAATTTGCTTAGGCGTAAAATTAATGTATAATTTTGCGCCTAATATTTGTGGTTGGGGCTGAACTTTGGTTCATTAAATTCTTTCTGAATTTACTGTGAATTATGACCCAGTCTCCGTCCAAGACCGTAGGTGTTTTTTCAATAAAACTTAATTGTCCTACGTAGATGGTGCCCGAACTGACAGAAAGCTCTATGTAAATAGTTACCTTTCTTCTGGGAAGCACCTCAATAACTCTCACTGTTGTGATAATAGTGAGTGGTGTAACGACAACCAGGAGTAAATCCAAGATGGCTTTAAACCTTCAAGACAAAAAAGCAATTGTTGCTGAAGTCAACGAAGCTGCCAGTGGTGCACTTTCTGCAGTTGTAGCTGATTCTCGTGGCGTTGAAGTGGGCGCGATGACTTCTCTACGTAAACAAGCTCGTGAAGCGGGTGTTTATGTACGAGTGGTTCGTAACACACTAATACGTCGTGCGGTTGAAGGTACAGATTACGAGTGTCTAACCGATACTTTCTCTGGTCCTACTCTAATCGCATTCTCTAATGAGCACCCTGGTGCCGCAGCGCGTCTTTTTAAAGACTTCGCTAAAGAGAATTCAAACTTCGAGATCAAAGCTGCTGCATTTGAAGGTGCGCTAGCTGACGCTGAAGTACTAGCGACACTACCAACTTACGACGAAGCGATTGCACGCCTAATGATGTGCATGAAAGAAGCTTCTGCTGGCAAGTTGGCACGTACTATCGCTGCTATCCGCGATCAAAAAGAAGCTGCGGCATAAGCCTTGCTTTTTACTGGTTGCTTATTAAACTTATTGTTGATTTTAAAAGAGAATTGTTATGTCTATTACTAACGAGCAAATCCTAGACGCAGTTGCAGAAATGTCTGTAATGCAAGTTGTTGAACTAATCGAAGCAATGGAAGAGAAATTCGGTGTTTCTGCTGCAGCTGCAGTTGTAGCTGGCGGCGCAGCTGGCGGCGAAGCTGCTGCTGAGCAAACTGAATTTGATGTAATCCTTGATTCTGTTGGCGGTAACAAAGTTGCTGTAATCAAAGCTGTTCGTGGCGCAACTGGCCTAGGTCTTAAAGAAGCGAAAGCTCTAGTAGACGGCGCTCCTACTGCTCTTAAAGAAGCAGTAGAGAAAGACGAAGCTGAAGCACTTAAAGCTCAGCTAGAAGAAGCAGGTGCAAGTGTTACTGTTAAGTAATTATTGCATAGTTTCTTAGCCTAACGGCTAATGGCTGGTGGTTTTTTAACCACCGGCCTTTTTGCGCTGTAGGGCACAGGTGATTTTCCGCTGTTTAGTCATCTGCGCTCAAGCAAAAAAACATTTCATTACAGCTTATTGAAATGTCACTACTGTTAAACAGTTGTTTAGTCACTGTCTCATAACTATCCGGGACAGTTTGGGTCACTTATCAGCGAGCTGAGGAACCCCATGGTTTACTCTTATACCGAGAAAAAGCGCATCCGTAAGGACTTTGGTACTCGTCCACAAGTTTTGGACATTCCATACCTGCTATCGATCCAGCTCGATTCGTTCGAAAAATTTATCGAACAGGATCCTGAGGGGCAATACGGTCTTGAGGCTGCTTTCCGTTCTGTATTTCCAATTCAGAGCTACAACGGCAATTCAGAGCTGCAATACGTTAGCTATCGTCTTGGCGAGCCAGTTTTTGATGTTAAAGAATGTCAAATTCGCGGCGTAACTTATTCAAAGCCACTTCGCGTAAAGTTGCGTTTGGTTGTCTTTGATAAAGACGCGCCAGCAGGCACTGTAAAAGACATTAAAGAACAAGAAGTCTACATGGGTGAAATTCCGCTCATGACTGACAATGGTACCTTCGTTATCAATGGTACCGAGAGGGTTATCGTATCCCAGTTGCATAGAAGCCCAGGTGTGTTCTTCGACAGCGATAAGGGTAAAACCCACTCATCAGGTAAAGTTCTTTATAACGCACGTATCATTCCTTACCGTGGTTCATGGCTCGATTTTGAGTTTGATCCTAAGGATAACTTATACGTTCGTATTGATCGCCGTCGTAAGCTTCCAGCATCTATTATTCTGCGCGCATTAGGTAAGACGACGGATGAGATTCTGGACACCTTCTTTGAGAAGGTAAACTTCGAAGTAAAAGATCAGACTTTACTCATGGAGTTGGTTCCTGATCGTCTGCGTGGTGAAACTGCGTCATTCGATATCGAAGCAAACGGTAAGTCCTATGTTGAGACAGGTCGTCGTGTTACTGCTCGCCATATCCGTCAGCTGGAAAAAGATGGCGTAGAGCATATCGAAGTACCTGTTGAGTACATCGTAGGCAAAGTGGCTGCACAAGATTATGTCAATGAAGCGACGGGCGAGATTATCGTCGGAGCTAACCAAGAAATCAGTCTTGAAGCACTGGCTAACCTGTCTCAGGCTGGTCACAAAGCACTAGAAGTTCTCTTTACGAATGATCTAGACCATGGCCCGTTCATGTCAGACACACTACGTATCGACAGTACTGTTGATCGTATCTCTGCATTGGTAGAAATCTACCGCATGATGCGTCCTGGTGAGCCACCAACAAAAGAAGCAGCTGAAGCGCTATTCGACAGCCTATTCTTCTCAGAAGAGCGTTATGATTTATCGACCGTTGGTCGTATGAAGTTTAACAGCTCTATTGAACGTGAAGATGCGTTAGAGCAAGGCACACTTGATGAGCACGATATCATTGAAGTGATGAAAAAGCTTATCGCTATTCGTAACGGCATTGGCGAAGTGGATGATATCGACCACCTTGGTAACCGTCGTATTCGAAGTGTTGGTGAAATGGCTGAAAACCAGTTCCGTGTTGGTCTGGTTCGTGTTGAACGTGCGGTTAAAGAGCGCTTGAGTCTTGGTGATCTTGACGCAATCATGCCTCAGGACCTCATCAATGCTAAGCCTATCTCAGCGGCAGTGAAAGAATTCTTTGGTTCTTCACAGCTTTCACAGTTTATGGACCAAAACAACCCATTATCAGAAGTGACACACAAACGTCGTATTTCTGCTTTGGGTCCAGGTGGTTTGACTCGTGAACGTGCTGGTTTTGAAGTTCGAGATGTACACGTGACTCACTACGGTCGTTTGTGTCCTATCGAAACGCCAGAAGGTCCAAACATCGGTTTGATTAACTCACTTTCTGCATTCGCTCGCTGCAATGGTTACGGTTTCTTAGAAACGCCTTACCGCCGCGTTGTTGATGGTGTGGTTACCGATGAAGTTGATTACCTTTCTGCTATCCAAGAAGGTCAGTTTGTTATTGCTCAGGCAAACACTGTACTTACTGAAGCGGGGACATTCTCAGAAGAGCTCATCACTGCACGCCAGAAAGGTGAATCGGGTTTACACCCACGCGAACATGTTGATTACATGGACGTTGCAACAAACCAAGTTGTCTCTATCGCGGCCTCGCTTATTCCGTTCCTAGAACACGATGATGCGAACCGTGCCTTGATGGGTGCAAACATGCAACGTCAGGCGGTTCCAACGCTAAGAGCTGACAAGCCATTAGTTGGTACGGGTATTGAGCGCAATATTGCGGTTGATTCTGGTGTTACAGCGGTGGCGAAACGAGGTGGTCTAGTTCAGTCTGTCGATGCTTCTCGTATCGTGGTGAAAGTTAACGAAGACGAGTTGATTCCAGGTGAAGCTGGTATCGATATCTACAACTTAACCAAATACACTCGTTCGAACCAAAACACGTGTATCAACCAGCGTCCATGTGTAATGCCAGGTGAACCCGTCGCGCGTGGTGACGTTCTTGCTGATGGTCCTTCAACAGACCTTGGTGAGCTAGCACTTGGTCAGAACATGCGTATCGCATTCATGCCTTGGAACGGTTACAACTTCGAAGACTCGATCTTAGTCTCTGAGCGCGTAGTTCAAGAAGATCGTTTCACAACGATCCACATTCAAGAGCTGTCTTGTGTGGCGCGTGATACTAAGCTTGGTGCTGAAGAAATCACAGCTGATATTCCAAACGTAGGTGAATCTGCTCTGTCTAAACTAGACGAGTCAGGGATCGTTTACATCGGTGCGGAAGTGAAAGGCGGTGACATCCTTGTAGGTAAAGTAACGCCTAAAGGTGAAACTCAGCTAACACCTGAAGAGAAGCTACTACGAGCCATCTTCGGTGAGAAAGCGTCGGACGTTAAAGATACGTCTCTACGTGTACCAAACTCAGTGTCCGGTACGATCATCGACGTTCAAGTATTTACTCGTGACGGTGTTGAAAAAGACAAGCGTGCACTTGAAATCGAACAGATGCAGCTTAAAGAAGCCAAGAAAGACCTAACTGAAGAGTTCCAAATTCTTGAGGGTGGCCTTCTTAACCGTGTTAAAGCTGTGCTTATCGACGGTGGTTACACTGAAGCTAGACTGGATACAATTGATCGTAAGAAGTGGCTAGAGCTAACGCTTGAAGATGATGCTCAGCAGACTCAGCTGGAACAGCTAGCAGAGCAGTACGACGAGCTACGTGCTGACTTCGATAAGAAGTTTGAGACTAAGCGTCGTAAGATCACACAAGGTGATGATCTAGCCCCTGGCGTACTGAAGATCGTTAAGGTTTACCTAGCGGTTAAACGTCGTATCCAGCCTGGTGATAAGATGGCGGGTCGTCACGGTAACAAGGGTGTAATCTCTAAGATCAACCCTGTTGAAGACATGCCTTATGACGAGAAAGGTCAGCCGGTTGACATCGTACTGAACCCACTGGGTGTACCTTCGCGTATGAACATCGGTCAGATCCTAGAAGTACACTTAGGTCTGGCAGCGAAAGGCATCGGTGACAAGATCAACCAGATGGTCAAAGAGCAACAAGAGCTTGCTCGATTCCGTGATTTCTTGCAGAAAGTTTACGATCTTGGTGATACTCGTCAAGAAGTAGACATCGCCTCTCTATCTGATGGTGAAGTGCGTACATTGATCAATAACTTACGTGGCGGTCTTCCGATTGCAACGCCGGTATTTGACGGTGCAAATGAATCATCAATCAAAGAGCTTTTGAAACTCGGTGATCTACCAGAATCTGGTCAGCTAAGACTGTTTGATGGTCGAACTGGTGATGTATTTGAACGCCCAGTGACAGTTGGTTACATGTACATGCTAAAACTGAACCACCTTGTTGACGATAAGATGCACGCTCGTTCAACCGGTTCGTACAGCTTGGTAACTCAACAACCATTGGGTGGTAAAGCTCAGTTTGGTGGTCAGCGTTTCGGTGAGATGGAAGTATGGGCACTAGAAGCCTACGGCGCAGCTTACACGTTACAAGAAATGCTTACCGTTAAATCGGATGATGTTAACGGCCGTACCAAGATGTATAAAAACATCGTGGATGGTAACCATAGTATGGAACCTGGTATGCCAGAATCGTTCAACGTACTGTTGAAAGAGATTCGCTCGCTGGGTATCAACATCGAGCTAGAAGACGAAGAGTAATCCTTTCTTTTAAATAGAAAAGCGATTATTTGGTAGAAGGTGCTCACTTTTGCGGGTGAGCTCCTTTTAACTCCTTACAGGAGCTGATTGTGAAAGACTTATTAAACTTTCTAAAAGCGCAGCATAAGACCGAAGAATTTGATGCAATCAAAATAGGTCTATCTTCACCTGATATGATCCGTTCATGGTCTTTCGGTGAAGTTAAAAAACCTGAAACGATCAACTATCGAACGTTCAAACCTGAGCGTGATGGTCTGTTCTGTGCGCGTATCTTTGGTCCAGTAAAAGACTACGAATGTCTTTGTGGCAAATACAAGCGCCTAAAACACCGTGGTGTGATCTGTGAGAAGTGTGGCGTTGAAGTCACACAAACTAAAGTTCGTCGTGACCGTATGGGCCACATCGAACTAGCATCACCAGTTGCTCACATCTGGTTCCTAAAATCGCTGCCGTCTCGTATCGGTCTACTGATGGATATCCCTTTACGTGATATCGAGCGTGTTCTTTACTTCGAAATGTACGTAGTAACAGAACCAGGTATGACTGATCTAGAAAAGTCTCAGATGCTCACAGAAGAAGAGTATTTGGATCGCCTAGAAGAGTGGGGTGATGAATTCACGGCTAAGATGGGTGCAGAAGCGATTAAAGACCTACTTGCGTCTATGGATCTGCCTGCTGAAATCGAAGAAATGCGTGAAGAGCTTCAGTCTACTAATTCAGAGACTAAGCGTAAGAAGATCACTAAGCGTCTGAAGCTAGTTGAAGCGTTTGTTCAATCGGGTAACAACCCTGAGTGGATGATCCTAACTGTGCTTCCGGTACTTCCGCCAGATCTACGTCCGCTAGTACCACTAGATGGCGGTCGCTTCGCGACGTCTGATCTGAACGACCTTTACCGTCGCGTAATCAACCGTAACAACCGTTTGAAGCGTCTTCTAGAACTAGCGGCTCCGGACATCATCGTACGTAACGAAAAGCGTATGTTGCAAGAGTCTGTTGATGCCCTTCTAGATAACGGTCGTCGTGGTCGTGCGATTACCGGCTCTAACAAGCGTCCTCTGAAATCTCTTGCTGATATGATCAAGGGTAAACAAGGTCGTTTCCGTCAGAACCTTCTTGGTAAGCGTGTCGATTACTCTGGTCGTTCTGTAATCACAGTAGGTCCATATCTTCGTCTGCACCAGTGTGGTCTTCCTAAGAAGATGGCACTTGAGCTATTCAAACCATTCATCTACAGCAAGCTTGAAACTCGTGGCCTAGCGACGACAATCAAAGCCGCTAAGAAGATGGTAGAGCGTGAAGAAGCGGTAGTTTGGGATATTCTAGATGAAGTCATCCGTGAACACCCAGTACTGTTGAACCGTGCACCGACACTTCACCGTCTAGGTATTCAAGCATTCGAACCCGTACTGATCGAAGGTAAAGCGATTCAGCTACACCCACTTGTGTGTGCGGCGTACAACGCGGACTTCGATGGTGACCAAATGGCGGTTCACGTGCCTCTAACTCTGGAAGCACAGCTTGAAGCGCGTACTCTGATGATGTCGACAAACAACATTCTGTCGCCAGCTTCAGGTGATCCGATCATCGTACCTTCTCAGGACGTTGTATTGGGTCTCTATTACATGACGCGTGACAAGATTAACGTCAAAGGCGAAGGTATGTACCTTGCCAGCTCAGCTGAGGCTGAAAAGGCGTACCGTACGAAGACTGCGGAGCTGCACGCTCGCGTCAAAGTTCGTATTACTGAGACGGTTGTTGATGAAGATGGCAACAGCACGACAGAGACCAAGATGGTAGATACCACGATTGGTCGTGCCATGCTTTGGCAAATCGTACCTTCAGGTCTTCCGTACAGCATTGTTAACCAAAAGCTAGGTAAGAAACAAATCTCTCACCTACTTAACGAGGCTTACCGTAAGCTAGGCTTGAAAGACACCGTCATCTTCGCTGACCAAATCATGTACACAGGTTTCGCTTACGCGGCACTTTCTGGTGTATCTGTTGGTATCGACGATATGGTTGTTCCAGCGGCTAAGTATACTGAGATCGAAGAAGCGGAAGCAGAAGTTCGCGAAATTCAAGAACAGTACCAATCTGGTCTTGTAACTGCGGGTGAACGCTACAACAAAGTGATCGATATTTGGGCATCGACCAACGATCGCGTAGCGAAAGCGATGATGGAAAACCTTTCATCGGAAACGGTCATAAACCGTGATGGTGAAGAAGAGCAACAAGAGTCATTTAACAGCATCTACATGATGGCTGACTCGGGCGCTCGTGGTTCTGCTGCTCAGATTCGTCAGCTAGCGGGTATGCGTGGTCTGATGGCGCGTCCAGACGGATCAATCATCGAAACGCCGATCACAGCGAACTTTAAAGAAGGTCTAAACGTCCTTCAGTACTTTATCTCAACGCACGGTGCTCGTAAGGGTCTTGCGGATACGGCACTGAAAACAGCGAACTCGGGTTACCTAACTCGTCGTCTCGTAGACGTTGCTCAAGACGTTGTAGTGCACGAGCATGACTGTGGCACACACGAAGGTGTTGACATGATGCCGCACATCGAAGGTGGTGACGTTAAAGTTGCACTTTCTGAGCTTGCTCTAGGTCGTGTTGTTGCTGAAGATGTACTTAAACCAGGGACCGACGAAGTTCTGATTCCACGTAATACTCTAATTGATGAGAAGTGGTGTCAAATCATGGAAGACAACTCTGTAGATAGCATGAAAGTGCGCTCAGTTGTTACCTGTGATGCAGACTTCGGTTGTTGTGCACAGTGTTACGGTCGTGACCTAGCACGTGGTCACCTAGTGAACCAAGGTGAAGCAGTCGGCGTTATCGCTGCCCAGTCTATCGGTGAGCCGGGTACACAGCTTACGATGCGTACGTTCCACATCGGTGGTGCAGCCTCTACTGCAGCAGCAGAAAACAGCATCCAAGCGAAGACAACAGGTACGGTTAAGCTTCACAACGCTAAGTTCGTTATCAACAAAGATAAGAAGTTGGTGATCACCTCTCGTGCATCAGAACTTACGATCATTGATGAGTTCGGTCGTACGAAAGAGAAGCACAAGCTGCCTTACGGCTCTCTGTTGAGCAAAGGCGACAACGATGCAGTTCAAGCTGGTGACACAGTGGCTAACTGGGAAGCGCATACCATGCCAATCATCACTGAAGTGGCAGGTCGTATCCAGTTTGTAGACATGATCGATGGTGTAACGGTTTCTCGTCAAACAGATGATCTAACTGGCCTTTCTTCAAGTGAAGTCACTGAAGCTGCAGCTCGACCTGCGGCGGGTAAAGATATGCGCCCAGCGATCAAGCTTGTCGACGAGTTAGGTAAAGACGTTATGATTCCTGGCACAGATATGCCAGCGCATTACTTCTTACCGGGTAAAGCGATCGTTAACATCGAAGATGGTGCAGCAGTAGGTGTGGGTGATACTCTCTCTCGTATTCCTCAGAAGTCTGGCGGTAACAAAGATATTACCGGTGGTCTTCCACGCGTTGCTGACCTATTCGAAGCTCGTAAGCCAAAAGAGCCAGCTATTCTTGCTGAGCACACAGGTACAGTGAGCTTTGGTAAAGAAACGAAAGGTAAACGTCGTTTAGTTATCACTCGTGACGGCGGTGACGCTTACGAAGAGATGATTCCTAAGCATCGTCAGCTTAACGTATTCGAAGGCGAGAAAGTAGAACGTGGCGACGTGATCGCAGACGGTCCAGAGTCTCCGCATGACATTCTACGTCTACGTGGTATCCACGCTGTGACTCAATACATCGCGAACGAAGTTCAAGAAGTATACCGTCTACAGGGCGTTAAGATTAACGATAAGCACATTGAGACTATTGTTCGTCAAATGCTTCGTAAGTGTACGATTACTTACGCAGGGGATTCTGAATTCCTAGCAGGTGAGCAAGTTGAGTATGCTAACGTTAAGATCGCTAACCGTGAACTGGAAGCAGAAGGTAAGGAGCCAGCGCGCTTCGAACGCGAACTTCTAGGTATTACCAAAGCATCTTTGGCTACAGAATCGTTTATTTCTGCAGCGTCGTTCCAAGAAACCACTCGCGTTCTAACAGAAGCAGCGGTATCGGGTAAACGTGATGAGCTTCGTGGTCTAAAAGAAAACGTAATTGTTGGTCGTCTAATCCCAGCAGGTACAGGTTTCGCTTACCACCAGGATCGTCAGGCAAAACGTGTTCAAGAGCAAGAAGGTCCATCGGCTGAACAAGCGACAGACAACCTTGCCGCTCTGCTTAACGCTGGTTTTTCTTCAGAAGACTAGGCTTAAGCGAGCAGTCATTGATTGCTAAAGTATATAAAAGGCACCTTCGGGTGCCTTTTTTGCGTTTTAAAGACAGTAGATAGGTTTATCGCGGCAAAAAAAAGCTGACGCGATAACGTCAGCCTTTATAAATCATCTCTTTTAGGCGCCTGGTGGGACGGCTAAACTATCAGCAATCAATTGTATCAGTTGATCTTCAACTTCAAATCGGGCCTCTATGATTTCACCAATTAAGGATAAATCACTGTCAAAAGTTTGTAGGTCGTCGTCTTTGACAACATCCGCATATTTGTCAGTGAAATTCAGCAAGGGATCCGTATTGAGTACAATATGAGCATAGGTCTTGTTAATTTCCTCGGTTGCCTCAAAACCCGTGGATCGCCATTTATTCATCACCATATCGTAGATCTTGAAATGGCCTTCAGAAATATAGTCTACCAAGTGTTGGCAAAATACCTGAAGTTCGTTAGGTGTAGGGAGTGAAGAAAGTGATGTTTTTGCAGACTTGGGCTGTAAAGCCGCCAGTTTGCAATATTCAACAATAAGCTCTTGTCTGGTCTCTAGCCAATGGTCGATAACTTCGCTTGAGCCACCCCATTGTTGTTGCGTTTGTTTGAATTTATTTAGCATGACCATGCCCTCATGATCGGATCACAACTCCGGTGATCATTACGCCTTGCAATGCAAAGCCAATTAGAGATACAACCTCTTGTCCTTACGAGAATTTATAATGACAAAATTGTTTGATTACAAACTCTGGTATGAAATTAGATTGCCAGTAAAATGAATCAACTGCAAGCCAAGAGGAAGGATAATGTTAGAGAACAGTGACCGAAGCCATACAAGCGCTGCTTATTGGTGTGTTATGTCAGGGAATGAAGTGTGGTTGGTCGATCATCAGTTACCTTACGGCTTTGCTCAGCAGCTTGCGTTGCCCGAAATGAATGCGATAAAGATAGGGAACTATCAAAACATGCCCGTGATGTGGTTGAATGCAGGTGAGATCGACATGGTGCTACCGATGACATCCTTGCGTGATTGCTTGGATTTTCCCGACAGTTTGTTTTTGCTGATCAGTAAGGCTGCACAGTATAGCCATATGGCTTTGACGCTACGCTTTTGTCCAATATGTGGTGGTCGAAATCACCTTAATCAAACTCAAATCGCGATGCAGTGTGGAGACTGTCGCACACTTCATTATCCTCGTATATTCCCGTGTATTATTGTCGCTGTGCGGAAAGATAAACAACTTTTGCTTGCCCAGCACCCGAGGCATAGAGAGGGCATGTATACCGTGATTGCTGGATTTGTTGAAGTTGGTGAAACACTAGAACAGTGTGTCGCAAGGGAAGTGCGAGAAGAGACAGGGATTGAAATCACGAATATTCGATATTTTGCCAGTCAGCCTTGGGCATTCCCTTCTAATTTAATGATGGGATTTTTAGCTGATTATAAGAGCGGAGAGCTAACACCAGATTACCGTGAGTTGAGTGATGCACAATGGTTCTCAGTAAAAACAATGCCAACCGTTGCGCCAAAAGGGACGATTGCCCGTGCTTTAATCGACCATACGGTTCAAGAGATGGGGTAAAAAAACCCTCCGAGAGGGAGGGGGTAAGTAAGATGTCTTGATGAGCGTTGGGTGTCGAGCACTCAACTTATAATTGTAATGTTTGCTAGTGGCCGACGTTGTAGCACTCTTATTATTTGGTTGCAAATTAAGCGCTGATTTAATCGTTAATAAATTGATCTAGATTGCAAAGCTAACCGCTCTTGATAGCAAAACAGTGGTAGTATATGGCCCCCAATATGAAGCCGGATAGTTGGAAAAACGGAATGACTGAACTAAAAAATGATCGCTACCTGCGTGCGCTTTTAAAACAGCCTGTGGATTACACGCCAGTTTGGATGATGCGTCAGGCAGGTCGCTACCTTCCTGAGTATAAAGCAACTCGAGCAGAGGCGGGCGATTTCATGTCTTTGTGTAAAAATGCTGAGCTGGCATCGGAAGTGACACTCCAGCCACTTCGCCGTTTCCCTCTTGATGCTGCGATCCTATTCTCTGACATTTTGACTATCCCTGATGCGATGGGACTAGAGCTTCGTTTTGCTGCCGGAGAAGGTCCTGTTTTTGATAAGCCAATTACATGTAGAGCCGATGTAGATAAAATTGGTTTACCAGACCCAGAAGGTGAGCTGCAATATGTGATGAACGCTGTACGTCAGATTCGTAAGGATTTGCAAGGTGAGGTACCTCTCATCGGTTTCTCTGGAAGCCCATGGACGTTAGCGACTTATATGGTTGAAGGAAGTGGTTCAAAAGCCTTCACTAAGATCAAGAAGATGATGTATGCAGAACCACAAACGCTGCACTTACTTCTAGACAAGCTTGCCGATAGTGTTATCGAATACCTGAACGCACAAATTAAAGCGGGTGCTCAATCAGTCATGGTATTTGATACATGGGGTGGTGTACTGACGCCTCGTGATTACAACTTATTCTCATTGCAGTACATGCACAAAATCGTTGATGGCCTAATCCGTGAAAACGAAGGGCGTCGTGTTCCGGTGACTTTGTTCACTAAGAACGGTGGCATGTGGCTTGAGTCTATCGCAGCAACAGGTTGTGATGCTGTTGGTCTAGACTGGACGATCAACATCGCAGACGCGAAAGCTCGTATTGGTGATAAAGTCGCGTTGCAGGGGAATATGGATCCCTCGATGTTATATGCTTCTCCTGAGAGGATTCGTGAAGAAGTTGCGACGATTCTTGAAGGATTCGGTGATACCGGTACGGGCCACGTATTTAATCTTGGCCATGGCATTCATCTGGATGTGCCTCCAGAGAATGCGGGTGTGTTCGTTGAAGCCGTACACGAGTTATCCAAGCTGTACCACAAATAACTAAGAAACACGTGAAAGCGTCTGGTCTAATCAGACGCTTTTTTGTTATTGGTTAAGATACTCAGTATACTGATAAAATTAATGGGAAAGGTACGAAAAACGAATGAAAACACGTGACAAAATAGTGCTGGCGGCATTGGACCTTTTTAACCAACATGGTGAACGTAACATTACCACTAACCATATCGCGGCTCATATCGACATAAGCCCAGGAAATCTGTACTACCACTTTAGCAACAAGCAAGAAATTGTCAGAGAAATCTTTGCCCTGTATTCTAATGAATTACTTGAACGTTTCACTCCCATTCATGGTCAGCAAGAAAGCCTCGTTTTGCTTAAACATTATTTGGATTCTATTTTCAATCTTATGTGGAAATATCGGTTTTTCTATGCAAACTTACCGGAAATCTTACAGCGAGATGAGCAATTACATGACGACTATATTCAGGTTCAGGAAAAGCTTCAAACCAACCTTGTCAACATAATGCGTGCTTTCGTTGACTTAGAGTTGTTGGAAGTTGAAGAGCATGAGATGAAAGCACTGGTCACCACGTTACATTTAATCGCCTCGAGCTGGTTAGGCTATCGTTCCGCCATGTCGCCAAAAACGCAGATCACGAAACAGGTTATTCATCAGGGTATGTTACAAATGATTGCTGTCGTGAAGCCAAAAGCCACCTCTCAGGGTCTAGATCAGCTTCAGTTATTGGAAGATGGCGTTAAAGCTATTCATGCTTAGTCATAACGAAATGAGATTGTCTGCCTTAGGTTAACCTCCTAAAATATCGAGAGATATGAATGAGGTAATGTATGCACTATGACGTTTTTAACGGTGATGCTGATGGCATCATTTCTCTTCTTCAATTACGCCTTTATGAACCTAAGACATCAACTCTTGTTACGGGTATCAAGCGCAACATCAAGCTGTTGGAGCCATTGGAATGCCAATTGGGCGATTCCTTTACGGTTTTAGATATCTCAATGGAGTCGAATCGATTAGCTCTGATGCGACTTCTTCCACTCGCGAGTCATGTTTTTTACGCTGATCACCACATCTCTGGTGAGATCCCTCAACAGGATAACTTGGATGCTCATCTTGATTTTGATCCCGACACTTGTACCGCATTAATTATTGATAAGTGGTTAGGAGGACGGTATCACTCCTGGGCCATCGCTGCGGCATATGGTGATAATCTGATCGCGAAAGCGAATGAACTTGCGGAACACGCCCAACTGACGTCAGTGCAACAAGATCAACTTCAAGAATTGGGGACACTCATTAACTACAATGGCTACGGAGCCAAACTCACGGATTTACATTTCGACCCAGCAGATTTGTTTGTGAAGCTCTTGGCCTATGAGGATCCTTTTGCTGTTATTGCCGATCAAGATTCTCCTTACCATGCTCTAAAGTTGGCCTACCAGCACGATATGGAGAAGGCATTAGCGATAAAACCGCGGCAGTGTAGTGAGTCATTGCGCTTATTTGAGTTACCAAATGAGGCTTATTCTCGACGAATCATTGGTGCGTATGGGAACTTATTGGCTAACCAAACCCCGAATCGGGCACATGCTGTGTTGACGGAGAATGATGAGGTGAGTTATAGCGTCTCATTGCGAGCCCCCCTTAATAATAAACAGGGCGCTGGAGCCATCTGCGCTCAATTTTCTACCGGTGGTGGGCGAGCTGGTGCAGCCGGAATTAACAGACTACCCAAGAAACAATTGGCAGAGTTTGTACTCGCAGTAGAGAGCTACTACGCCATACGGGGGTAATTTGTTTATCGGGTCAACCACGATTTTGGGTTTTGGGTTTTACTATTCCGACGAATTTCAAAATACAAAGAAGCCTGAGGTTGACCTCCTGTATCGCCAGCAAGCGCTATAGTTTCGCCGGAGGATACTTTATCCCCTTCTTTTTTTAATAGACTTTGATTGAATCCATACAGTGTCATATCGCCTTTGCCATGATCCAACAGCACGACTAACCCGTAGCCACGCAGGTAGTCAGAAAATACGACTGTACCGGAATAGACGGCCTTTACCGCTTGCGCATAGTTGGCATCAATGACCATGCCCTTCCAAGAGATCTGTCCGGTTTGGCGTGTCCCATAACGGTGGAGTATTTTGCCTTTTATTGGCCATGGTAATCGGCCTTTTTGTCGAGCTAAGCCATCCATAGGCGCAGTATTTCTTTTCGCGGCCTTGGCTATTTCCGCTTTTAGGCGAGTTTCGTTACGCTGAAGTTCCGACAAATAGACTTTGTCATTGGAAATACTTTTACGAATCGTTGATACCGTGCCCTTGCGTTTGGACTGAGTTTTGGACAGTTGATTGCGTTGGTTCGTCTGTTGCTTTAACAAAGAGGTAATTTGTTGCTTTTCAAGCTTAAGCTGTTCGCGGTCGTTTTCGAGTTCCTCCGCTATGTTTTCTAGCTCACTAATGGTTGACGATCTTTCTTTAGCAAGATGTTGAAAGTACTGACTAATACGATCTTGTTCAACGTCCTGATTTAGAATGTTAATAGAGGACTTGGTTTGTTGTGTGACATAGTAGGTTTGGATCAGTTCGGCGAGTCTGCTGCTGTGGTGTTTTTTTTGATTTTGAAGAGAGGTTATTTTTTTTTCTAGGGAGGCGATGCTGGTATTCGTTTTATTGAGCGCCTTTTTCGTTTCCTTTATCTCTGTTTCAAGGCGAACGATCCCCAACTCTTGCTTCTTTAGAGATTGTTGTAAGGTATCAAGCTTCTTTTGTTGCGTGCCCAGCGCGTGTTTCTGACGAGATATTTCATTACTGACGCCTTTGAGCTCTGAAGGGGAAGATGACCAGCTAGGAAGAGATATCATGGAGGCAACGAGTAATAGCAATGCGGAGAACTTTGGAAAAGTATTGAGCCGTCCTTGTTGCAAAGTTGCCATAGAATTATCAGTCCTAACGTCAGAGAAAAATCCAGTATAATACCAACGCTCTCAATTATCTAATCAATCCTTGCGAGACAAAAGTGGTGCCTGATAAGTCCTGCCTTGGTCAGTGTTGGTAACAAAAAACTGGCCATGACAGCCAGTTTTTTGTGATGAGACGCCCGTTCTCTTTTCGTATTTTACTTGACTAGGACGTTACCCGTCATTTCAGTTGGGATCTCTAAACCAGATAACGCCAACATCGTTGGTGCAAGATCAGACAGTTTTCCATTTTCTTTAAATTCAATGTCTTTATGACCCACATAGATCAGAGGTACAGGCAGGCTAGTATGGGCTGTGTGGGTGCCGCCTGTTGTAGGGTCTACCATCATTTCAGCGTTACCATGGTCGGCCGTGATCAGCATTTGGCCACCCACTTGATTGATAGCTTCTACGACTTGACCAACACTCGCATCTAGGGCTTCGATGGCTTGTTCCGCAGCCTCGTAAACCCCTGTGTGGCCAACCATATCAGCGTTAGGGTAGTTACAGATTATGGTGTCATATTTGCCAGATTTGATTGCAGAGACCATTTTTTGAGTCAGCTCTTCTGAACTCATCTCAGGTTTCAGATCGTAAGTGGCGACTTTAGGTGATGCGACGAGCTGACGCTCCTCGCCGGTAAATTCATCTTCGACGCCACCATTGAAAAAGAAAGTCACGTGGGCGTATTTCTCAGTTTCAGAGATACGCAATTGAGTTTGGCCTTGTTTGGAAAGCCACTCACCATAGGTGTTCTCAAGAGACGCGGGCGGAAATGCGATAGATAGTGGGATATCGGCGGCGTATTGAGTCAACATAACAAAGTGAATATCTGGCAAAGTTACACGTTCAAATCCAGTGAAATCCGGAACGAAAGAACGAGTGATTTGGCGTGCACGATCAGCACGATAGTTCATGAAGATGACCGCATCACCATCTTTGAAAGAGGCGTCTTGTTGATCGTTAACTTTGATGACTGTTGCCTTGACAAATTCATCGTTTTCGCCGCGCTCGTAAGCGGCCTCCAAACCAGCGGTGGCCGAATCATAGCTATAGTCCGCATGAGCTTGAGTGAGCAAATCGTAAGCGGCCTGAACACGGTCCCAATTATTGTCTCGATCCATGGCAAAGTAACGGCCTACCAGAGAAGCAATACGTCCTTTACCCAATTTTTTGAAGAGGTCGTCGAAGCGTTTCAACGAAGCTTCAGCACTGCGTGGTGGTGTATCTCGGCCATCAAGGAAACAGTGCAAGTAGATCTGCTCGGCACCTCGTGCCGCGGCCATTTCAACGGCAGCATAGATGTGATCTTCGTGAGAATGGACCCCACCCGGAGACATTAGGCCCATAAGGTGAACGGCTTTCCCCTTTTCTACAGCAGAATCGATGGCCTTCGTTAGGGCCGCCGTTTGTGAAAACTCACCGTCCGCAATGGACTTTGTGATACGAGTGAGGTCTTGGTAAACCACACGCCCAGCACCAATATTGGTATGACCTACTTCTGAGTTCCCCATTTGACCATCAGGAAGGCCAACATCCAGCCCAGACGCTGAAATCAGTGTATTGGGATTGTTTTTAATCAAGCCGTCAATGACGGGAGTTTGGGCATTGGCAATGGCGTTGCTTGCAGTTTCTTCCCGGTGGCCGTAACCGTCAAGAATCACTAAAGCTAAAGGCTTCTTAACTGACATATTGATGTCCTCGTCGAATTCAAAGTAACTTTGGATACAAAATTAGCGTAATTTTACTACACTTTTAACCCGAAACTGTAGGTGAAGATCAAACATTAGGGGCAAAATATGGTTGTTATCTTTCATCACGCCTTCCTATTAGATTTTTGTCTTACTTCATTGTGCCGAATTGAGCGAAAAATAAAAATGGGTAATATCGATTATTCCGATAGGTGCTAACTGACCAAAACGCCGGTGCCCAGTACTGCGACAGCCGCACCTATCCAAGCAAAACGATTAGGGCGCCTGCCAGAGTATAGCCAGAGTATCGGTAACAACATGATTGGGGTGGTAGAGGAAAGCAGAGCAACCATGCCTACATTGCCGTCTTTAAGGGCGTATAAGATCAGCGTCATGCCGACCGCCATCGCTAAAAAACCGTTGAGGATGGAAATGGAAAAGATTTTCATGTTCATTGGTTGAGTAGCGCGCGCGAGTTTGACACCGCTTAATAAAAATAACCAATGAGCGGCGAATGCCGTCATCATCCGTATTGCCGAGGCGGCGACGGGGTCTATGGTTGTTTGCATGACGGGCTTAGCGATGATCCCGCCTAAAGCCTGACATAATGCAGCTAAGAGTCCTAGTCCTACACCGACCCAAAGGCGACCTTTTATCGATTCTAACTGGTTGTTTGACTGACCTTTTCGCCCAAAAAAAATGGCTGTAACTACGCCAGAAAATACCAATGCAGAGCCTATAAATTCTCGCGATGTCATGGTTTCGAGGAACAGGAAGTACCCCAGAATAGCTGAAAAAACCGCATGGCATGAAAACAGTAACCCTGCTTGCCTTGGCCCCAAACGATTGAGGCAAGCAAACAGCGCGGTATCGCCAATGAAAATACCAATAAAGCCGGACAGCATCATCGCGGAGATACCACTCGACTCTACGCTTGCCCAACCACCGTTAAATAGGGCCATGCTACCCAGAATGACCGAGGTTCCCCCGATACGCCAACGACTGTAGGCAAAGGTCCCCAGATGTTGTGCCGGGCTTACTGAAAGAATGCTGGCGACCGCCCATAGAAAAGCGGCAGCCAAAGCCAACCATTCAAATTCCATTATTTACTCTTGCTCAAATGAATTGGCTGACAATATGCATTAAAAGCGTATAAAAACAAAGTGCGAGAACAGAAAGTGTTCCTTTTACTGTTTGTTCTGTCTATCAATCGGGTAAAACGTTATTCGTTGGATCACTAGGTTAAAAAGAAGAAAGCAAGAGAAACAAGACCTAAGCCACTGATACCAAGAATCAGTCCAGTCTTTGCCATATCGTGGCTTTCAATATATCCCGTCGAGTAAGCCAACGAGTTAGGTGGAGTTGAAACAGGTAAAATCATGCCCAATGATGCGGAAGCCGCGAGAACCATGAGTAGGCTCTGTAGTCCGCCTGTTGCTGTCAGACTTTCCATTGAGGCCCCCATCGCGGCGGCAATCGGCATAAGTAAGTTGGCGGTGGCTGTATTCGACATAAAGTTAGCCATCAACCAGCAGAGTAATGATAATGTTGAGATAATCACCAGTGGCGACAATGAAGAGTAATCTATGGTATGTGCGAGTGCAGACGCTAAACCGGTTTTATCGAGAGCGATACCAATGGCTATGCCACCTGAGACAAGCCAAAGCACATCCCAGTTGATCAGTTTGATCTCAGCTCTACCGATGATGCCACTCAGAGTAAAAACGGCCAGTGGTATTGTCGAGACGATATAGGTGTTCATACCATGAAGTTTGGTGGTCATCCACAATAGCAGGGTGCAGGAAAAGGTAATGTAGACAACGAGAGCCTGCCAACTTCTTTGGAATTTGCCGCCTAATTTGAGCTTGATACTTTGTTGAGAAATAGGAAAGAGCTTCTGAAGCAGCAGCCAGGCAATGGTTAATTGGACAAAAACAAAAGGCAGGCCTATCAACATCCAACTGAGAAAATCGATACTGTTGTCACCTGTTAAATATTGTAAGGCAATCGCGTTAGGTGGGGTCCCAATAGGGGTGGCCATCCCCCCTGTATTTGCTGCTATCGGGATAGATAGGACTAAAGCTTTACTGCCAGTCTCGCCTTTTGGCGCAGAGGAAAGGATGGGAGCAAGCAGCGCAAGCATCATCACGGTGGTTGCTGTGTTGGACATAAACATAGAGAACACTGCGGTGATGAGCATTAAACCCAGCATGATGAACTTGGGCTGTTCGCCAAACGGTTTTAATAATACTCGTGCCAAGTTGTTATCAAGCCCATATTTAGAGGCCGCAATGGCTAACGCAAAGCCCCCCATAAATAAGATGATGATTGGCGATGAAAAGGCACTGAAAATATCGGTATACTCAATGAGATGACTAACCTTGTGGCCTGATGATGAATGGCGAAATAGGAAGAGACCTTGGTTGGAAAGCATGACCAATTCTAGTGCGATAATGAGGATTGAGGTCGCGAATACGGGCACTGGCTCCAGTATCCAAAGTAAGGCCGCAAGGAGAAAAATAGCCAGCAGGCGATGCTGAATGAGGTTCAAATTGTGAATTGGAATGAAGTCACTGGGAATCAAGAGAACACAGCTGGGAGGTATGATGCAGAGCAAAAGTTTTATGAAAGTGCCAAATTGAACTCTTCGCATAACGTCTCTATTGTTGTCCGCATTCAATGAAGCTAAAGTTTAATTTATACTTATTTTAGGGTCCTAGACGCAGTTTGGAATTTGAGAAATTCGTTTGAGTTTGTTCAACATCACTTGTCTTGAGTCAAAAAAGCCCCGAGATGTCGAGGCTTCAAAGAGATTAGGCTATAGGTTCGGTTGTGGCGATGTGGGCATATGGTGCACCCATGAGAGTGGTTTGACCATTTTGAATCGATTCATCAAATGTAATCGCATTTTGCGCAAACAGATTGATAACCGTTGACCCGAGCTTAAATCGACCCATTTCCTCCCCTTTTTCTAAGATCACGGCTTTGTCACCTTGAGCAGGGTAATCCCATTTATAAACCGTGTTACCACGAGGTGGAGTGACGGTCCCAGCCCACACCTGTTCGATACTCCCGACGATGGTGGCCCCTACTAAAACCTGAGCCATTGGGCCGAAATCGGTATCGAAGATACAGACAACACGTTCATTACGTGAAAATAGGTTAGGCACATTCTCGGCGGTAAGTGGGTTGACAGAAAATAAATCACCGGGTACGTAAATCATTTGGCGTAACGTGCCTTTGCAGGGCATGTGAACTCGGTGATAATCGCGAGGAGATAAGTACAGAGTCGCAAAATCGCCGTTGGTAAACTCTTCGGCCAGTGCTTCGTCGCCACCCAAAAGATCACGAGCCGAATAATTGTGACCTTTGGCCTGAATCAATTTACCCTCTTGAATTGGGCCAAACTGGCTTACACACGCATCAGCAGGGTGTGTGATGACAGCATCATCTTGAGATATTGGACGAGTACCTTCTTTGAGTTCACGGACGAAGAACTCGTTAAACGTTTTGTAATACTTGGGGTCAGAATGAAGTGCTTCGTCCATATTGACATTGTACTGCTTAACAAACCAGCGAATGACTGCGGTGGTCAGAGCTCCAGCTTTTGCTGACGCCAACTTGCCGACCAAACGAGTTAAACCGTGTTGAGGGATCCAATACTGCAGTCCAATTTTAATCTTATCCATTGTTATACGTTCCAATGCTATCTACATAATTGCTTACTTTAGAGCGCAAGATACTAATCAAATTTAACGACAAAGTCAGTACCCAGCATGGATGATTTCGGTCAGAGACTGTCAAAGGTCTGCTTTTTTATTGCGCGAGTACTGACGGTTGGCTTTGTTTTCTACCATGCTTTCCAAAATCCTATGGTAGTTCTCAAAACGGACCTCGCTGATGTCTCCGTCGTCAACTGCCTGACGCAGTGCGCACGCAGGATCATCTTGATGCTTGCAGTCGCGAAACTTGCAACGTCCTAAATAGGGTCGGAATTCCATAAAAGCGTGTGTGATTTGTTCCGCTTCAAGGTGCCAAAGACCAAATTCTCGTACGCCGGGTGAATCGATTAGATCGCCACCTGTTGGAATATGATACAAACGGGAAGCGGTTGTCGTATGTTGACCCAAACCTGAGTTTTCAGAGATCACGCCTTCTTCTACACCGAACTGAGGCATCATTGCATTTACTAGGCTTGATTTACCGACGCCAGATTGTCCAACAAAAATATTAATGCGATCTTTGAGCTCTGCTTCAAGCTGTTCTATGCCTTCGCCCGTCTGTTTGCTGACAAACAAGACTTTGTAGCCAATTCGTTGATACTCTTTAAGCCACTGCTTGTAAGTAGAGAGTTGGGTATCTTTTAGTAGGTCGATTTTATTCAGAACGAGTAAAGGCGCAATGTTCAAAGTCTCTGAGGCAACCAAATAACGGTCAACAATATTGAGAGAAAGTTCCGGCAACACTGACGATACGATGATCATCTGGTCGACGTTGGCCGCAACCGGTTTGAGCCCATCATAGTAATCAGGGCGAGTTAAAACGGATGTACGTGGTTCAACGGCTTCTACAACCCCATTGATCCCTTCCATAGATTCTAAGCCAGGGCGCCAAATCACTTTGTCTCCAGAAACGAGTGTTTCTATGCCTCGGCGTAGATTGCAACGTTGAATCTCCCTCGTTTCGAGATCTTCAATATCTGCATGTTGTCCAAAACGGGTAATAACCAGGCCTGTTTTACTGCCTCCTAGCATGGACTCATCCCATTGAATGGCGTCATCTTGCTTGAGTTTGCGTTTCTGGTTTTGACGAACGCGCCGCACCTGACCTTTGGTTAGCTTTTTCTTTTTAGCCACGTTTCTCTACTTAAGTTTGTTCGATTAAGGGTTGATCCCGAGGATACAGTGAGCACCTCACGCTATCTTGGGTATCGGAATTTGGGTATAGTACCTTTTTTATTAGAAAACCAATAGGCAACGATTTATGTCCTTTAGCGATCAAAATTTAATTTGGATTGATCTTGAGATGACTGGACTGGACCCAGACGCTCACAAAATTATCGAAATCGCCACTATAGTGACGGACAGTGAATTAAATATACTAGCTGAAGGACCGGTACTTGCCATCCACCAGTCTGAAGAAGAGTTGGCCAAAATGGATGAGTGGTGTACCACTACCCATACAGGAAGCGGGCTGGTTGCTCGTGTTCGTTCGAGTCAAGTGGATGAAGAAAATGCGGTTCGTCAGACGATTGATTTTTTAAAGCAGTGGTTGCCACAGGGAACTTCGCCGATTTGCGGCAATAGCGTTGGTCAGGATCGCCGCTTTCTTTACCAGTATATGCCTGAACTAGAGGCGTATTTTCATTACCGCTATATTGATGTGAGTACCTTAAAAGAGCTGACCCGTCGTTGGCGTCCTGAGGTGTTAAATGGTTTTCATAAATCCGGAAGCCATCTGGCGCTCGATGATATTCGAGAATCAATAGCAGAACTAAAATACTATCGGAAAACGATTATTTCCATCTAAGAGGCAATGAGCCAGCGTTTTCGCTGGTTTTTGCTTATAGAACCGGTATAAAAGAAAACTGAGCGACGCCTTGCACAATTTTAGTAATGCTTCGGTCAGTTTTGTCCGCCACAATCAGTGCCATCATATCTTGGAGCATGATTATCTTTGTCAGAATTCGGTCGAAGCTCATATCGTCGCCATTTTGACTGATGTCATTGGTGTACAGCATGAGTTCGCCTGTGTGATCTTTTCGGTGATATAACCTCCAAACAAAAACTTCAATGTTCCGCGCACTGTTGTAGAGCGCCTGCTCATTCAAGGAATCTAAAATGAAGAATTCTTGTTGGTGGTTATAGGAACGTCTGAGCATTTCAGCCAGCCCTGCCATTGCAGCAAACACCCGGTCGCCCCGGTATTGTTCGTCAAAACTAAGTAATATAGCGTCAATGCCTGTCTTTCCTCCCAGTTCATCAAATCTCAGAGAGGGAAGCTCGATGGTTTCTTCGGACCCAAATAACTGCTCTATACGGCTGTCAATCGTTGAGTGTGGACTTCTTGCCAATTGATTAGGGTTACGTACATAGAGTTTTCTTGTGAGCGTGATCAGTTGTTGTTTAAGCTGTCTGGCGTGAGTGTCCATGACAAAGTCAACGTCACTTTTTCCGAGATTACGTATCGGCTTGGGTAATGAACCGCAGCCACTGAGGCAAGCGATCAGAAAAAAAAGGGTCAACGTGCGCAAAGAGGGCCCCCTGTGGGCATAGAGATATAGAAGATAACAGGTCATAGGAAGATACTTATAACTTGAGGTTATATAAAAAACATTTATTATTTGCGAATGAAAAGAGTCAAAACATGGAACAAGATCGCATTTTTATTAAGTATCTTGTTGCTTAATTGTTAGTTTTCGATCTGTATTACGTTTAGATTTCAAGCGTTTTTAGTATTTTGTGTGCGGTTTTTATCCAAACACGTAAAAAAAGAATTTTTTTTGCATGAAGGACTTGCATCACAAAAAAATGCTCTTATAATTCGCACCCCTAAACGACATAAACGTTGTTGATGCGACACTAGCTCAGTTGGTAGAGCGCAACCTTGCCAAGGTTGAGGTCACGAGTTCGAACCTCGTGTGTCGCTCCAGTTTTATAGCTCTCATCGTGCTTAACGGTGAAAGTCCCCATCAAACTTTGATTGATGGCATACGGACGCGGGGTGGAGCAGTTTGGTAGCTCGTCGGGCTCATAACCCGAAGGTCGTCGGTTCAAATCCG
>NZ_JABEYA020000023.1:0-19319 GCF_013074385.2 Vibrio ostreicida | reverse complement strand
TGAAAGTCCCCATCAAACTTTGATTGATGGCATACGGACGCGGGGTGGAGCAGTTTGGTAGCTCGTCGGGCTCATAACCCGAAGGTCGTCGGTTCAAATCCGGCCCCCGCAACCAATTCTCTTAATGAGAATCTGCGACACTAGCTCAGTTGGTAGAGCGCAACCTTGCCAAGGTTGAGGTCACGAGTTCGAACCTCGTGTGTCGCTCCAGTTTTATCGCTCTCATCGTGCTTAACGGTGAAAGTCTTCATCAAACTTTGATTGATGGCATACGGACGCGGGGTGGAGCAGTTTGGTAGCTCGTCGGGCTCATAACCCGAAGGTCGTCGGTTCAAATCCGGCCCCCGCAACCAATTAAATCTGAAATGGTTTGTAGACCAACTCAGTTAAGAGTGAGACAGTTCAGCTCTTAGTGATAAGGCATCGTGCCTGTTCATCCAGATTCTCCTCAGATACCCAATATCTGATTAGGCCAATAGGCCGCCGCTCTTTACCTAATGCTGTGAAGCATAAACAATCAAATTATAAAGAGTCCTCCCTTATGGGTGGGCGTTTTTATGTCTCTACTTTTATTCATCAATCCGTTGTTGGTGTGAGTGCTCGAATGGCAGGCTAAGCGCATTCTGGGGTAGACAAAACTGTCAACAGACTTATCCACAGATTTCACTGTGTGGATAACTTGGTGAGTAACCTGAGATCATATCTAGATAAACATGTTGGGTAAAAGATCTTCGGATTGTTCTGTGAATATTCTTTTATTTCAATGTCTTCATAAGTGTATGTTAATAAAAGAATTATTGGGATTTTTTCGTGATTTTAAGAGTCTGTTTGCTGTTCAATACATGATATTGTTTTGATCTATGTCATTTGTGACTTATGTGGTTAACTTCTTAAGTTGAAAGAAAACGTGCAATAACGCTTTCTTTTTTCCACATTGATGTTTTTAGACCGAAATCAAATTTTATTGTGAAAAATGGGCTAGGTTCATGCATCTCTTGGTAAACCTTTCTGCACTATTCTTATCAGCCTATTGAGCTTAGTCGAAGAGTTTGGAATTTGGGCAATTTGTTGTTTCAAGGCCCAATGAATATGTTCGTCCAGTATATCGTTTAATCCTTGACGCTGTTCTAAGGCTTCAATGATTTTAGATGAATACGGGGCATTGCCCATAGCGATAGATAAATTTCTTAACCATTTTATATGGCCTATTCTTCGTATCGCTGAGCCTTCCATATTTTTAAGAAATGTTTGCTCATCCCATGTAAACAAGTTAACGAGATCAGGAGATGAAAACGCCTCTCTGCGATGGAAATCTGTCTGCTGGGTTAGGTCGGAGAAGCGGTTCCAAGGACAGACTAACTGGCAATCATCACAGCCATAGATTCTATTGCCCATCGCTTGGCGAAATTCTTCTGGGATAACCCCGTCAAACTCTATGGTTAAATACGATATGCAACGTCTGGCATCAATAACACCGTCTTCGACGATGGCTTGTGTCGGGCATGATGTAATACATGCTGTGCATTTACCACATGCCTCTTCACTCGGTTTATCGACCGGAAGCGGTAGAGTAATGAGTAGCTCTCCGAGGAAAAACCATGAGCCACACTCTTTATCAAGAATCAGAGAGTGCTTGCCTGTCCAACCCAGCCCTGCTTTTTGAGCCAAAGGTCTTTCTAAGATCGGGGCTGAGTCTACAAAAGGTCGGTACCCGAACTGTCCAACTTCCTGCTCTATCTTTAGTCCCAATTTTTTGAGCTGATTTCTCACCAACTTGTGGTAGTCTCGCCCTAACGCATAACGGCTAATATAAGCCTCAGTAGGGTTGGAGAGGTTTGAAGCGAAATGCGCTTCTGGTGGAAGGTAGTTCATACGGACACTAATAACACGGACGGTGCCAGGAAGAAGTTCATCTGGCCGTGCTCTCATCATCCCATGACGGGCCATCCAGTCCATTTCTCCATGATACTCTGCGTCGATCCATTTCTGCAGTGCTTCTTCATGGGCGCTTAAGTCGATATCGCAAATCCCTGCTTTTTGGAAGCCGAGCTCTTTTGCCCAAACTTTGATCTTGTTTGCAAGCTCTTGGTAGTTCATGCTATCGACTCGGGTGCGGAAAGGCTAGAAGGAGGATCTTAACGGATCTTTTTCTATGAATCTAGCCAAGAAAAAAGCGAATTTATGCAACAATTGCAGAAATTTGGTTTTTAATTACATAACAATGCTTGTCTCCCAATTCCAACCCAGTTTACTATTCCTGTTCTTTTGATTTTTATATAGTCACTCAGTAGAGATTGATCTTCATGACCAAGAAACAATTTGCCCTAAAAGATGAGCACGCCACGATTCAGTTAGGGGCAAGGCTGGCAAGCGTGTGCTCACAGCAGACTACCGTCTATCTTCATGGTGACCTAGGCGCAGGTAAAACGACATTCAGTCGTGGTTTTGTGCGAGCTCTCGGACATCAAGGTAATGTGAAAAGTCCAACCTATACGCTGGTGGAGCCGTATCAACTTGAAGATTGGCAGGTTTATCACTTTGATCTTTACCGGTTGGCGGATCCAGAGGAACTCGAATTTATGGGAATACGGGACTATTTTACTCCTGATGCCATTTGTTTGGTTGAATGGCCCGAAAAGGGTAAGGGAATGTTACCTCTTGCTGATTTGGATATTGAGTTACGTTATGACGGCCAAGCTCGTGTGGTAGAGCTTATTGCGAATAACGACTATGGGTATAAATTACTTGCGCAGTTGGAGCTATGTTAATCAGTCAATTTTTTCGTTCGGGTTGTGTTTCGTTAGTTGTCGTTTTAGGTCTGTTGCCCACGTATTTGTGGGCAAATGCACTTGAAGGGATACGTGTTTGGCCTTCGCCTGATGAGACAAGAGTGGTGATAGATCTCACCTCTGAAGTAGAGTTCAGTTATTTTACTTTGAGCAGCCCACAACGTTTAGTGGTTGATTTAAAGCAAACATCGCTTGGTACTCGGTTGCCAATCAAAGTATCAGATAGCCCAGTTTTAAAGAAAATCAGAAAAAGCTCACCCCCGCAAAAAGGCACATATAGGCTTGTTTTCGAACTCAAACGAAAAGTTGCCGCTCAGTTGTTTAAACTGGCCCCTACCCCTGGTGGTCAATACGGTCATCGTTTGGTGATTGATTTACCCCATCAATCTGCCGGCTCTTCAGGTACGACTAAAACGCCGAGTGTGACTGCAAAGGTGAATCGACACGCTTCTCAATTGCTCGGTACGGCGGATATTGTCGTCGCGATTGATGCTGGGCATGGTGGCGAGGACCCTGGTTCTATTGGTCCTTCTCGCAAGTATGAAAAACATGCGACTCTTGCTGTGTCAAAGAAAATGGCTGACCAGATTAACGCTGTCCCAGGAATGAAAGCGGTCTTAACACGGAGAGGAGATTACTTCGTTAACCTCAATAAACGGTCTGAAATAGCACGCAAAAATGAAGCGCACTTATTGGTATCGATTCATGCTGATGCATTCCGCTCCCCACAGCCACGTGGAGGCTCAGTTTTTGTTCTCAATACTCGACGAGCCAATTCAGAAATCGCTCGTTGGGTAGAAAACCATGAGGAACAATCTCAATTGTTAGGGGGGGCCGGAGAGGTGCTCGCAAAAAATACAAGCGATCGCAACGTGAGTCAGACGTTACTGGATCTCCAGTTTAGCCATTCTCAGAAAGAGGGCTTTAAAGTGGCGACTCAGATCCTCAAACAAATGGGGAAATCGGGTATTAAATTGCACAAGAGTAAGCCCGTTAATGCCAGTTTGGCGGTGCTGAAATCACCGGATATTCCTTCTGTTTTGGTTGAAACAGGCTTTATTTCGAATCCGACAGAAGAGAAATTGTTATTCCAGCGTAGTCACCAAGACAAATTAGCTCGAGCATTAACAAAAGCAATTGTGCAGTATTTTGAAGCTAACCCACCGGAAGGTACTTTGTTCGCCAATCGAGGAAAGAGCCTTCAGCATAAAGTCCGGCGCGGTGAATCACTTTCTGTTTTGGCTAAGAAATATGGGACGACGACCACAGCGATTATGCAGACTAATAAGTTGAAAAGTTCGAGTCTTGCAATTGGCCAATTACTGACGATACCGAGTGCCAAAAGTGGCGTTACTATTCCCGAAATGAGTAATCCAGTAGAAACTAAGACCGTCACCCATACGGTGCGTCGAGGTGAGTATCTTGGTAAAATTGCATCTAAGTATAAGGTGTCAGTCTCCGATATTAAACGAGAGAATAAACTCAGTTCGGACACCTTGGTATTAGGGCAAAAATTGCACATTACCGTCAGTTTGACCGACCAGCCTGTGCGTAAGCACAAAGTTAAGCGCGGAGAGTTTCTTGGCAAAATAGCCAGTCAGTACAATGTCAGTGTCAATATTCTTCGTAGTGCAAATAATCTACGTTCTGATGAACTGGCTATTGGACAAATTTTGATGATTCCAAACAAATAAGCCATAAGTATGACGATTAAAACGTTACCAGCGCGACTGGCGAACCAAATTGCAGCGGGTGAGGTCGTAGAAAGGCCCGCTTCAGTGGTAAAAGAGTTAGTTGAAAATAGCTTGGATTCTGGTGCAACCCGTATCGATATTGATATCGAAAAAGGGGGGACTAAACTCATCCGAATACGAGACAATGGCAAAGGCATTGTCAAAGATGAGCTCGGTCTGGCATTGAGTCGTCATGCTACCTCAAAAATTCATTGTTTGGATGATCTTGAAGCGATCATGAGCCTTGGGTTTAGAGGTGAGGCATTGGCGAGCATTAGCTCTGTTTCACGCCTGACTCTGACCTCTCGCCCTCCGACACAAGAGCAAGCTTGGTCTGCGTATAGCGAAGGTCGTGAGATGCAAGTTAAAGTGCAACCCGCAGCCCACCCTGTGGGAACCTCGGTTGAAGTACTGGACCTGTTTTTTAATACGCCTGCTCGCCGTAAGTTTCTGCGCACAGAAAAAACGGAATTTACCCACATTGATGAATTGCTAAAACGGATAGCATTGAGTCGCTTTGATGTCACTATCAACCTGAGACACAATGGTAATATGGTAAAGCAATATCGTGCGGCAAAAACACAGGCTCAAGAAGAGAAACGTATTGCGGTTGTTTGCGGGCAACCTTTTGTCCGCCACATGTTGCGCATTGAGGTGGAGCATCATGGGCTGACATTGACAGGTTGGATCACCACTCCTGAAGGGGCTCGTCAACAAAGCGATTTACAATACTGCTACGTCAATGGCCGGATGATGCGTGATAAATTAATTAATCATGCCATTCGTCAAAGTTATGAAACCAGTCTACAGCCTAATCAATTTGCAACTTATGTGCTGTTTATCAGCATAGACCCGCACCTGGTTGACGTTAATGTGCACCCAGCGAAGCATGAAGTCCGTTTTCATCAAGCGAGACTGGTCCATGATTTTATTTATCAGTCGCTCAGTGATGCATTGGTTCAAAGTAAGCAAATTGATAAACCGCAGCTAAACGCCTCAGCATTCCACCACCCAAGCTCGGGTAATCATCTCTTACCTGAGACTGCATCGCTCAATGTGGCCTCTGAGTCCGACACTGATGCTGTGGGAAAAATGCCCGCGTATCCTAACCAAGTGAATTATGTCGCTGAGACTCAGCCTAAGAATGAGTGGTCAGCCAAGCCCTCATCGGCGAAGGTGGTCGAACGGCCTTCGGCACAACCACTCAGCCAACAAGCCGTCAAAGTATACAAAGCGTTGCTTGATACCCCTAAAAATGAAATCGGCCAAGAAGCAACCTTGCAACCTTTCCCTGATTCGCAAAGGGACTTTACGTCAGACAAGAAAGTTATCGGTGAATTAGGTAAAGCCATTATGGTGACTCAAGGTCAGTATTTGCTGATGGGCGACAAATCAGGCGTTCAGTTGGTATCGCTCGCCAAAGCGGAGTGGTTGCGTACCAAAGGGCAGCTATGCGTTGGTGATGGAGACTTAAAGAGCCAACCTTTATTAGTGCCTTTATCGATTCAGTTAAATCATGCTCAAATGGAAGCGGCCAATCAACTCAAACCTGTTTTTTCTCGACTTGGTATTGAACTCAAAAAAAGAGTGGCATCTTCTGTTTTAGTCATGGGTGTTCCTCAGCCACTCCGTCAGCAAAACTTACAACTATTGATGACGGATCTGCTATCGTATGCGGCTACTCAATCAGAAAAACAGCATATCTTGTCGAATGAAGAATTATCTCATTGGATAACCCACTATATCACGCAGGTTAAAAGCGACTACACTTTGTCGGAAGCGATACAGCTCATTGCTGAGATAGAGAGGCTCTGGCAGGGAAAACTGCCCTTTGAAGACCGTTTATTCGTTCAGCCTGTTGATTTTTCTGCAACGATTGCAGCGATGAAATTATGAAAAGAGAACTTCCATTGGCTCTATTTTTAATGGGCCCAACCGCTTCAGGTAAAACCGAACTTGCGATTCGTTTACGTGAAAGATTTCCGGTTGAAATTATTTCTGTGGATTCGGCGTTAATTTACCGAGATATGGATATAGGGACCGCAAAACCGGATGCTGACGAGCAATTACTGGCTCCACACCGTCTCATCAATATTTTGGACCCGAGCGAGACTTATTCAGCGGCGGACTTTCGCCGGGATGCGCTTCATGAAATGAATAATATTGTTGAGCAAGGTAAAATTCCTTTGTTGGTCGGTGGAACCATGCTCTACTACAAAGCGTTACTTGAAGGTTTATCACCCCTTCCTGTTGCAAAACCTGAAATACGCCAGCAAATTGAGCAAGAGGCATTGACTCAAGGCTGGGACGTACTGCACGATCAGTTAAAAGAGATAGATCCCATTTCCGCAAAGCGAATCCACCCTAATGATCCGCAAAGATTATCTCGGGCATTGGAAGTTTATCGGATTTCGGGTAAAACTCTTACTGAACTGACTCAAACCAAAGGCGAAAGCCTGCCGTTTCGGGTCAAGCAGTTTGCTATAGCTCCCAAGGAAAGGGCTGAACTCCACCGCCGGATCGAGCTGAGATTTGAAAAAATGATGGAAGCGGGTTTTGAGCAAGAGATGAGAGCGTTATTTGCTCGTAGTGATCTTCACCCCGATCTTCCTTCTATTCGATGCGTCGGTTATCGGCAAATGTGGGATTATTTGGACGGGAAAAGCACCTTAGATGATGCAGTTTTTAAAGGTATCTGTGCGACCCGCCAGTTGGCCAAGCGACAAATCACCTGGTTACGCAGCTGGGATGACTTAACTTGGTTAGATAGTGAAAACATTGAACAAGGTTTGGAAACCATTTCTAACGTCATAGCGTCAGATGGTTTCAACTCAGTATAATGTGATCGCTTTTGCGTGAATGTATCCTGTAAACAATCTGTGACTTGAAATTTGGCGGCATAGCCTTCATAACAGAGTGTGAGAGGGTGTTTTATTCGTTAAGCTCAGATGCAAAAGCCTCAGTTAAGATGGCGATGCAACGCGAGCGAGATAACGAGAACAAAATTACAAAATAAGGAAAATAAAATGGCTAAGGGGCAATCTCTTCAAGACCCATTCTTAAACGCATTACGTCGTGAACGTATCCCAGTATCTATCTATCTGGTAAACGGAATTAAGTTGCAAGGTCAGATAGAGTCTTTTGATCAGTTCGTGATCTTGTTGAAAAATACAGTCAATCAAATGGTGTATAAGCATGCAATCTCAACGGTCGTTCCTGCACGTCCGGTAAGCCATCACAGTGGTGAACGCCCTCAGAATGGTGACCGTCCACCAGAGAAATCAGAAGATTAAGTCTCTGTTTTACATGATTTTTATTCAGTTTAGGAGTTGATAGCTTGTTTGACCGCTATGAAACCGGGGAACGAGCCGTACTTGTTCATATTAACTTCACGCAAGAAGGGGAGTGGGAAGATCTCAGTGAGTTAGAAATGCTGGTGTCTTCGGCGGGTGTCTTAACGTTACAAGTTGTAACAGGCAGCCGTCAATCCCCACATCCCAAATACTATGTTGGTGAGGGTAAGGCTCAGGAAATTGCTCGTGCAGTTCAGTTATCTGACGCCGATATTGTTATTTTTAATCACGCTCTTTCTCCAGCCCAAGAACGTAATCTTGAAGCTTTGTGTCAATGTCGGGTTATCGCGAGGACTGGCCTGATCCTTGATATTTTTGCGCAGAGAGCTCGTACACATGAAGGTAAATTGCAAGTAGAACTTGCACAGCTTCGCCACATATCGACTCGGCTTATTCGAGGCTGGACACACCTTGAAAGACAAAAAGGGGGCATTGGCTTACGGGGGCCGGGCGAAACCCAATTAGAAACCGACCGACGTTTACTGCGAGAGCGTATAAAGACAATACTTCGTCGCCTCGACAAAGTAGCGAAACAGCGTGAGCAAGGTCGACGGGCTCGAAATCGAGCGGAAATTCCGACCATTTCTTTAGTGGGATACACCAATGCAGGTAAGTCAACACTGTTCAATCGCATCACTGCAGCGGGTGTCTATGCAGCAGACCAACTTTTTGCAACTTTAGATCCGACATTAAGGAAGATTCGATTGTCCGATATTGGATCGGCGATTTTGGCCGACACGGTTGGATTTATTCGCCATCTTCCACACGATTTGGTCGCCGCATTTAAAGCAACACTTCAAGAAACGCAGCAAGCTGACATTTTGTTACATGTTGTAGATGCGGGTGATGAGCGTTTTCGTGAGAATATTCATGCGGTCGACATCGTATTGGAAGAAATTGAAGCCCATGAAATACCGATGCTTGTTATTATGAACAAGATTGACACCCTCGATAATCAAAAGCCTCGTATTGTTCGAAACGAGGAGGGGGTTCCTCAAACGGTGTGGGTGTCAGCAATGGACGGCACAGGTATTGAACTGGTATTTGAAGCGCTGACGGAACGTCTTGCGAATCAGATGGTTCAACATCATTTGCGAATACCGCCACAGTATCAGGGGCGTATTCGTAGCAAATTCTCTCAGATGAAATGTATTCAGCGAGAGGAATATGATCAGGGCGGCAACTTGTTGATCGATATTCGTATGCAACAAGCGGACTGGTCTAGAATTGAAAAAAGAGAAGGGGCAGTTTTTCGTGACTTTATAGTTACTTAAATGACTGCTAGAGTATAACGTCATATCAATGATGGAGCTTTCTAATGGCGTGGAATGAGCCTGGTAATAATAACGGCAACGATGGCCGCGACAATGACCCTTGGGGCAATAATAATCGTGGTAACAAGGGTGGTCGTGAGCAAGGGCCGCCAGACTTAGACGAAGTTTTTAATAAACTGAGTCAAAAACTGGGTGGAAAGTTTGGTGGCGGTAAAGGTGGTAAGGGATCATCTCTAGGCGGCGGTGGAAGCGCTATCGGCTTTGGCGCCATTGCGATAATCGCCGTTGCTGTGTGGTTTTTTTCAGGCTTTTACACCATAGGTGAAGCCGAAAGAGGTGTTGTTCAGCGACTCGGTAAGTTCAATCGTCTCGTTGACCCGGGTTTGAACTGGAGGCCACGATTCATTGATGATTATACGTCAGTGAATGTGCAGGCGATTCGTTCATTGCGTTCATCAGGGTTAATGTTGACCAAAGATGAGAACGTGGTCAATGTAGCGATGGATATTCAATATAAAGTTGATCAGCCTTACAATTATTTGTACAAGGTGACCAATGCCGATGACAGTTTACGTCAGGCGACTGACTCGGCCTTGCGAGCCGTTGTTGGTGACTCGTTAATGGATAGTATTTTGACCAGTGGTCGTTTATCTATCCGACAGAGTACCCAAGTGACACTTGAAGATATCGTTGATAGTTACGATATGGGTATAGAGATCGTTGCGGTTAACTTCGAAGATGCCCGACCTCCTGAGGAAGTAAAGGACGCTTTTGATGACGCGACCGCATCTCGTGAAGATGCACAGCGATTTAAGCGTGAAGCAGAAGCGTATCAAAATGATATTATTCCCAAAGCGAAAGGCCGTGCTGAACGCCTGCTTAAAGAAGCGCAAGGCTACAATGAAAGAACCGTTAACGGTGCGTTGGGCCAAGTGGCACAATTTGAGAAGTTGTTGCCAGAGTATCAGGCTTCCCCTGAAGTCACTCGGAATCGTCTTTATTTAGACACAATGGAAAAAGTGTATTCCAACACTTCTAAGGTCCTTATTGACTCTGAATCGAGCGGCAACTTGCTTTACTTACCGATTGATAAATTGACGGAAGGTAAAGGCAGCACTAAACCACGTACTGTTCAAGAAACCTCGACTTACGGACAGATTGAACTGGAGCCTCAATTGAATACTCAGAGTAACGAATCGTCTTCACGCTCAAGTACCACCAATCGTCAAGGGAGATATTAATCATGAGTAAGTTAACTATCCCTATCATTGTAGTGGCGTTAGTTTTGATGCTGATGTCGATGTTTGTCATTCCAGAAGGTGAACGTGGAATGGTCATTCGCTTTGGCCGAGTACTAAAAGACAATAACGACAGCGAAAAAGCACAAGCCTATAAACCTGGCCTGCATTTTAAAATGCCGTTTTTCGATACGGTTAAAACGCTTGATGCGCGTATCCAGACAATGGATGGTCGCTCTGACCGTTTTGTGACCTCAGAGAAAAAAGATGTGATCATTGATTCATACGTCAAATGGCGTATCGAGGACTTTGGTAAGTACTATCTTGCAACAGGGGGCAACTCTGCGACAGCTCAGACGTTATTGGGACGAAAAGTGACGGATGTTCTTCGTTCAGAAATCGGCTCACGTGAGATCAAACAGATCGTGTCAGGGCCACGCAATCAGCAAGTTTTGCCTGACAGTATTGATAGTGTTGAAGTGACGACGGAAGCCGCTAAAGAAGCCCTAGAGATTGATGGTGAACGAGATAAAATTATGGACAATGTCCTAAATGGAACTCGCCAAGATGCTATGGACGATTTGGGTATCCATGTCGTTGATTTTCGGATGAAGAAAATCAACTTGCCGGACAGCATCAGTAAATCTATTTACAATCGTATGCGTGCTGAACGGGAATCAGTTGCCAGACAATTCCGTTCGCAGGGCCGTGAGCAGGCAGAGGTGATCCGTGCACAAGCGGAGCTTGAAGTGGCCAAAATTCTTGCAGAAGCGGACAAAACGGCTCGCTTTACGCGAGGTGGCGCAGACGCCGAAGCCGCGAAGATTTATGCAGATGCCTTTAACAAGGATCCTGAATTCTTTAGTTTCCTTCGTTCTCTAAGAGCTTATGAGACATCGTTCAGTGATAAGAGTGATATCCTCGTGTTGGATCCAAAAAGTGATTTCTTCCAATACATGAATCACGCTGCTGGTGCGCCGAAATAATCACAAATAATCAATATGATAAAGGCTCCTAAAGGGAGCCTTTACTTTTTTAAGGAATAATAAATGTCTCACTCGTGGTGGAGCGTCATAGGGGCGGTTTTGATTGTTGAGGGCTTGGGCCCGTTGATCGCACCTAAAGGCTGGAAATCGATGCTTGGTCAGCTTATGGCACGACCTGATAACCAGCTCAGACAGGTGGGAGGTTGCCTTGTTGTGATTGGTCTAGTTGTCTTTTACGTGTTTTACTAGTAATGCGGTGGCGGCGTTTCTTCTGCCGCGTCGGCCATATTTGAGTTATCGATATTTTTGACTTTGCCGACCACATATTTCATTTGGTCTTGCATTTTGGTGATGAGCAGCTGCTGTTGGCTTAACGCATCATTGAGAGAATCAATTGTTTGTTCTTGAAATGCCACCTGACACTCAAGATCATTAAGTCTGCTTTCTAGTTGTTCAGCCTGCTTTTCAGTCATAATTAGTCATCTACACTCCACGCTTGGGCTATCCCCGCGGAGGTGCCCGAAATCACGCGATTCTGGTTATCAAAAGCAACATCATACACCACTGCTCGTGGGGGGCGAGTATCTTTTAAAGGCTCAGCCTCGAAACCATCCACTCGACTACCTGTTTGTGTATCCCACACCATAATCCGACTTGAAGGTGTACCGGTCACCAAATATTGGCCATCATCTGAAAATCGTGCACTAGAAAAGATGAGCTGGCGTGAGAAACTGCGCAGTTTGGACACCTTCTCCCCAGTTTTTAAATCCCATATGATGGCTTGGTTGCCACCATCAGAAGTCAGCGCGTATAAGCCATCCCTGTGTAAGGCCACTCGATTGACACGTTGCTCATGTTCAAAGGTATGCAGTATTTGACCTGTTTGGGTATCCCAAAGATACGAGGTGTAGTCATTTCCACCCGAAAGGGCAAAGCGGCCATTGGGTGATAGAGAAACGGAATTCACTTTTTCGTTATGAGCAAGGAACTCTAAACGGCGTCCAGTGACTAAGTTAACGTAAATCGCTTTACCATTGGAAAGGCCGAGTAAGACTTGCTCGCCATTACTGGCGATATCAACATCGCGAATTAACCCGTCTGAAATGGACCACAACCCTTTCGCTTGAGTCCAAGCTAAATCCCAGACAGCAAAGTTGATTTGTGTCGCGGTAATAGCAAATCGGCCATTATCTGAGATACGGATTCGAGAAACAGTACTGGATTGAAGATCTTGCTCGCCCAATGAGGCAAGCTGTTGACCTTCGTTGAGGTCCCAAAGTACGAGCTGATGTTCCTTAGAATAAAGTAAAGCGAAGCGGGCATCTCTGCTTAAGGCAAAACTTGTTGTTCCCAGAGGCTCAATGACCCAACGTTGATCATCGTGTGTTGAAAAAAAGCAGCCATTTAACGCTGTCATGACAAACACAAGTAGCAGAGTATGAAAAATTATTCGCATTAAAGACAAAGATCCGCTTAAGTTAACGTTTAATTAAAACGCATATTGGTTATAGTGGTACAACATGACGTCATGCACCAGTCAAAATTGAAGATTTGTGCACAAAGACAAATAGTTAGCCATTAATTGGAGAATTCGATGAAATCTATTTTTAAAGTGTCCCTGCTTGCTGCAACAGTAATGTTAGCGGTTGGCTGTCAAGATGAAGCTAAGACAGAGACAGAACAAGTACAATCAGAAACTGCAAAGACGGTTAACTTTAAATCTGAAGACGAAAAAGCAGCGTATGCGATTGGGGTTTCATTTGCTAACTACCTGAATACCAGCTTGGATAAGCCTAATGAGATAGGCATTACATTAAATAAAGATATGGTTCTGCAAGGGATCGAACACGTTTTTGCTGGCACCCCTGGGCTCAACGAAGAAGAAACTCGCGCTACCCTTGAATCTTTAGACAAGCGCGTTGCAGAGAAAATGCAAGCACAGGCGACAGAGAAAGCAGCGGCTGCCAAGAAGGCAGGTGAGGACTTCCGAACTGAATTTGAGAAGCAAGACGGCGTAATAAAAACAGATACCGGTCTCCTTTATCAAGTCATGACTAAAGCAGAAGGTGAGTTGCCAAAAGAGACCGATACCGTTCAGGTTCACTATAAAGGTACGCTGACTGATGGTACTCAGTTTGACAGCTCTTATGACCGTGATCAGCCCGCGACGTTCCCACTTAATCGAGTGATTGCGGGTTGGACTGAAGGCGTTCAGCTAATGCCTGTTGGCTCTAAATTCAAATTTGTTATTCCGCCTGAACTTGCTTATGGTGAACAGGATACGCCAAGTATCCCAGCCAACTCAACATTGGTGTTTGAAGTTGAGCTTTTAAAAATCGATGCGGGTGAAGAAGAAGTCGTTCAATAACGTAACGTTTCGAATCTGATTTGTGAAAGGTCTGACATTTGTCAGGCCTTTTTTCGTTTTGGTAGCGTGAATTATTTGTCCCAAATCACTAGATCGAATGATCGCTAGAGGTTCAATTCAAAATTTCTGATAAACTTACACCAATTTGTTGATTTTTCGCTCGAAGGCTTATCAAGTGACGACTACAGAAACTGTAAACACGGATATGTTGCTCGAAATGGACTCTGTTAATGTGATGCCATTCAGTGAGCACGATAAAATAATTTTGAGATCTTACGAAGCCGTCGTCGATGGCATCGCGAGTTTGATCGGCCCATTTTGTGAAATCGTGCTGCACTCCCTTGAGGATCTCAATACGTCAGCCATTAAAATTGCTAACGGCGAGAATACCGGGCGTCAGGTTGGTTCTCCTATCACGGATTTAGCCCTGAAAATGCTGCGTGATATTGAAGGTTCGGAGCGCAATTTCTCACGTTCTTACTTCACTCGCGCGAAGGGGGGGGTATTAATGAAGTCAATTACAGTAGCGATACGAAATGGTGAGAATCGTGTGATTGGCTTATTGTGTATCAATGTGAATTTGGATGCCCCTTTTTCACAGGTATTGCAGTCATTTATACCGAACGAAGAAGCCAAAGAAGCCGCGTCTTCGGTCAACTTTGCCAGTGATGTTGAAGAGCTGGTGGACCAAACGGTCGAAAGAAGCATCGAAGAAATTAACGCAGACAAGTCAGTCTCGAACAATACGAAAAACCGTCAAATCGTGATGGAACTCTATGACAAGGGGATTTTTGATATAAAAGATGCGATCAATCGAGTCGCTGATCGTCTCAATATCTCTAAACATACGGTCTATCTTTACATTCGACAACGCAAAACAGAGGAAGAGGAAGTGTGAACAAATTGAGCTATACCTTGGTCGTCAACGGATCGGTTTATGGCAGTCAGTCTGCACGCAGTGCCTATCAGTTCGCCTCTAGCCTTGTTAAAAAAGGTCACAATTTAACTAGCGTGTTTTTTTATCAAGACGGCGTGTCTAATGGCACATCACTGAGTGTGCCGGCTAACGATGAATTTGATCTTGTGAAAGCTTGGCAATTACTGGCCTTGGAGAATGATGTTCGGTTGGAGACATGTGTCGCCGCGGCATTACGAAGGGGGGTTGTTGGAGTAGAAGAGGCAAGTCAGCATCAATTGCTGCACAATAACCTTGCTGCGGGCTTTGAGCAGGCCGGATTAGGGAGTCTTGCCGAAGCCATGTTAACCCAAGATAGAGTGGTGCAGTTTTGAGTCCATTAACATTCCTTTTTCGCCGTGCCCCCCATGGTTGTTCATCCGGTCGCGAGGGGATTGATGCTTTGCTTGCTGCGTCAGCCTACTGTGAGGACATACGCGTCATTTTTATGGGGGATGGTGTGTATCAGTTACTTGCAGAACAGCATCCAGAAGAAATTCTGTGCAAACATTACGCACCGATGCTAAAGCTCTTTGATCTTTATGATATTGAGAAGGTCTATGTGTGTTCACAATCTCTTAGTGAGCGAGGTTTGACAAGCGCGGACTTTGTCATTGAAGTACACTCCCTCAAGAGCGATGAACTAATAGAACAATTGCATCAGCCTGGAAAGCTCCTCTCATTTTAGGAAATTTATGTTACATATCGTCAAATCGGCACAAGCCCTAGAAGATGTTAGAAAAGCCTATAGTGAAGCGGATGCTTTAATTCTAATTGAGGATGCAGTGTATGTGGCGAATTCACAACATCGATGGCATCCGCTTATTAAAGGGTTAAACGCTTCGGTACTCGCTAATGACTTGAAGGCCCGAGGCGCTTTAAATGGCGTCAGTCCGTCAATCCATATCGTTGACTATGAGGGCTTCGTTGACCTCACTGTCGAACAGGAAAGCTCGTTAACTTGGGATTGAAGCCTCCTGCTTTGAAGCAATATTCATCGACTTCATCATCCAAGTAAGCAAGTTGCACAAAAAAGATTCGTATATTTCTTGACACACCTCCCACTGCTGCATAGAATTTTGCGTCCCTAATTGTCATTGGCATTTGGGGATAGATTTTTCACAAAGCTTACTTTCAAGTAAATTCAGGAGCTAGTTAATGGCAACTATTAACCAGTTGGTACGTAAGCCTCGTGCAAAGCAGGTTGTTAAAAGCAACGTGCCTGCACTAGAAGCGTGCCCACAAAAACGTGGTGTATGTACACGTGTTTACACGACTACACCTAAAAAACCTAACTCAGCACTTCGTAAAGTATGTCGTGTTCGTTTAACGAACGGCTTCGAAGTGACTTCGTACATCGGCGGAGAAGGTCACAACCTTCAAGAGCACTCAGTGGTTCTAATCCGTGGTGGTCGTGTTAAAGACCTTCCGGGTGTACGTTACCACACTGTTCGCGGCGCACTTGATTGTGCTGGCGTAAATGACCGTAAACAAGGTCGTTCTAAGTACGGTGTGAAACGTCCTAAGTCTTAATGCGACTTTTTTTAAAAGAAAGCGTTAAGTAAGGCCAAACACTATTTTATTTATTATTCTGAAAAGTTTTGGAAAAAACCTGAAGAAGACAACGGAGAATATCCATGCCACGTCGTCGCGTAATTGGTCAGCGTAAGATCCTTCCAGATCCTAAATTCAAATCTGAATTGCTGGCAAAGTTCGTTAACATCCTTATGGTTGACGGAAAGAAATCTACTGCAGAGAAAATTGTTTACACTGCACTAGATGCTATGGCTGAGAAATCTGGTAAAGATCACTTAGCTGTATTTGAAGAAGCTCTTGAAAATGTTCGCCCTGCGGTAGAAGTTAAATCTCGCCGTGTAGGTGGTTCAACTTACCAAGTTCCTGTAGAAGTTCGTCCGGTTCGCCGTAACGCGCTTGCTATGCGTTGGTTGGTTGAAGCTGCGCGTAAGCGTGGTGAAAAATCTATGGCTCAACGCCTAGCTGCTGAAATGCTAGAGGCGTCTGAGAACAAAGGTACTGCGGTTAAGAAACGTGAAGACGTTCACCGCATGGCTGATGCTAACAAAGCATTTGCTCATTACCGTTGGTAATACCTTTCAGTGCCACGAGATCCCTCGTGGCACTACTTTAGTTCCTATGCGTAAGCTAGGAACTATTGCTATTTCTAGAGCGAAAACTTTTTCCGCCTGCTGGGTATAGCAATAGTCCCTAATTTAAGAGGATTCAATCGTGGCTCGTAAAACACCTATTGAGCGCTACCGTAATATTGGTATCGTGGCTCATGTAGACGCAGGTAAAACCACCACAAGTGAACGTATTCTGTTTTACACTGGTCTTTCTCATAAAATCGGTGAAGTTCACGATGGCGCGGCTACCATGGACTGGATGGAGCAGGAACAAGAACGTGGTATCACGATCACTTCCGCTGCAACCACCACCTTCTGGCGTGGTATGGAAGCGCAATTCCAAGATCATCGCATCAACATTATTGATACTCCCGGACACGTTGACTTTACTATTGAAGTAGAGCGCTCATTGCGTGTTCTTGACGGTGCTGTGGTTGTGTTTTGTGGCTCATCAGGTGTTGAACCTCAATCCGAAACAGTATGGCGTCAAGCGGATAAATATCATGTTCCTCGTATGGTCTTCGTCAACAAAATGGATCGTGCAGGCGCTGATTTTCTTCGTGTTGTTGACCAAATCAAAAATCGTCTTGGAGCGACGCCTGTTCCAATCCAACTTAATATTGGGGCTGAAGATGAATTCAGAGGTGTCGTTGATCTGATCAAGATGAAAGCGATAAACTGGAATGACTCCGATCAAGGTATGACGTTTACCTATGAAGATATTCCACAAGACATGATCGAACTTGCACAAGAGTGGCGCAATAATCTTGTTGAGACTGCCGCTGAAGCAAGCGAAGAGTTGATGGATAAGTATCTTGAAGACGGTGAGCTCACTGAATCAGAGATAAAGCAAGCCCTGCGTGATCGTACTTTGAACAACGAAATTGTGCTCGCGACTTGTGGTAGTGCATTTAAGAATAAAGGGGTGCAAGCAGTACTTGACGCAGTGGTTGAGTTTCTTCCATCTCCGATTGATGTCCCTGCGATTAAAGGCGCCGACGATAATGATAACGAAGTTGAGCGTCATGCTGACGACAACGAACCGTTTGCGGCTTTGGCTTTTAAAATCGCGACTGACCCATTTGTTGGCACGTTGACTTTCATGCGCGTTTATTCAGGGGTCGTCAATTCTGGCGATGCTGTTTATAACTCAGTCAAGCAAAAGAAAGAACGATTTGGTCGTATTGTGCAGATGCACTCCAACAAACGTGAAGAAGTGAAAGAAGTTCGAGCGGGAGATATTGCTGCTGCGATCGGCCTTAAAGATGTCACAACAGGTGATACCCTTTGCGATCAGAATCATAAAGTCATTCTTGAGCGTATGGAATTCCCTGAGCCTGTGATTCAAATTGCTGTAGAACCACGCTCTGTTGCTGCTCAAGAAAAGATGGGCATTGCTTTAGGGAAGTTGGCGGCTGAAGACCCTTCTTTCCGTGTCGAAACTGACGACGAAACCGGTCAGACGTTGATTTCGGGTATGGGCGAACTGCACCTCGATATCATTGTCGATCGTATGAAACGTGAATTCAGTGTTGACTGTAATGTCGGTAAACCTCAGGTCGCGTACCGGGAAACAATTCGTGGTAGTGCGGAAGTGGAAGGGAAATTCATACGTCAATCTGGTGGCCGTGGTCAGTATGGTCATGTGTGGATCAAACTAGAGCCTGCTGAATTGGGTGAAGGTTTTGTTTTCGTCGACGATATAGTCGGTGGCGTGGTTCCTAAAGAATACATCAGTTCGGTGGCGAAAGGTATCGAAGAACAAATGAACAGTGGTGTCGTTGCAGGTTATCCGGTACTGGATATAAAAGCGACGTTGTTCGATGGTTCATACCATGATGTGGATTCTAACGAAATAGCGTTTAAGATTGCTGGTTCAATGGCCTTTAAGAAAGGGGCCCTCGAAGCACAACCTGTACTTCTAGAGCCAATGATGAATGTTGAAGTAACAACACCTGAAGATTGGATGGGTGATGTTGTGGGTGATCTCAATCGTCGTCGTGGGATCATCGAAGGGATGGATGAAGGTGTGGCGGGTCTTAAGATCATTCGTGCTCAAGTCCCTCTATCTGAAATGTTTGGTTACGCAACAGACCTACGTTCTGCAACACAGGGCCGAGCGTCCTATTCGATGGAGTTCAATGAGTACGCTGAAGTACCTAAGAACTTTGCAGAAAAGATTGTCGCAGAGCGCGGTTACCAATAAAACGGACAGATCTTTAAAAATAGCAAGACTTTTTTAAAGATCAATACGTCCAAATATTGCGCTGATGGACGTTGGCGCATAAAATAGCAAATTCTGGCGCGTCGTGATCAATAACGCTCGCGACGAATCATAACTAGGAAGGAACACGATCGTGTCTAAAGAAAAATTTGAACGTACGAAACCGCACGTAAACGTTGGTACTATCGGCCACGTTGACCACGGTAAAACAACTCTAACTGCTGCAATCTGTACAACGCTATCAAAAGTGTACGG
>NZ_JABEYA020000022.1 GCF_013074385.2 Vibrio ostreicida | reverse complement strand
GTGGTAGTTCAGTTGGTTAGAATACCGGCCTGTCACGCCGGGGGTCGCGGGTTCGAGTCCCGTCCACTCCGCCATGCATTCCAAACCCAACGCGGTCGCGTTGGGTTTTTTTGTTTTTGTCCCCGCGTTTTAGACCCATCTGAAAAATTAACGGGTTAGGTCAATCCACTCTCTTTGGCACATAGTGGCCACCCTATCGGTACTGTCTAAAAAAGCGATGCCATGCGCGACCTCTCGTCTCAACAAGGTCGGTGCCGTTCGTCAAACTTTGGTTGGCTAGGTAGCGTGGTCGTAGTCAACGTCATACTTGTTCTATAGGGTTCAACTCTGACGGGTGATAATGTTTGCCGAACTCTTTGATGATGTAGGCGTGAATATCGCTACCTGATAGCCGTCTACCAGAGCGAGTAAACGCGAGATTTTTGCTGACTAGCGAGCTTTTAAATCGATGTGATTGAGGCAATCCATGGCATTCTCTTGTAGACGTGATAGCCTCAATGAGATCGTATTTTTACTTAGATTGGTCTCAGATGTAAAAGCCAGCGTTGAGCTGGCTAATGGAAGGGGAACGAAAACATCAAGCTTGGACTAAGGTCAGTACTTTTTTAGACACTTCATTGGCGGCTTTAATCATGTTTTGTCTTTCTAACGTATCGGCGAGCGATGAATAATCGGAGATATCCGAACGCAGAGATAACGCTTTTTCGAAATGTTTTTGAGCGGTTGACCAATTTTTCTTTTGTAGATAGAAGTGGCCGATAGCGCTATGTGCATCAGCATTATTCTCGTTTTTACTTAGCGCATTTTCGAGTAAGTGGATGGCGGGATTCGTGTCGGGTAACTTGATGCTAGGGAGGAGTTTATATAACTCTGATAGCGAGTGCTTTTTCAGGCTATCTTTGAGGATTGAGAATGCGTGCGCATCGTCACCCAGAGCGATGAGTTGTGTGACGAGACACTCTACAATAAGAGGGTCATTTTTAAGTTTTCGTGGAAGACTATTCCAGTGAACCATCAGTTCCTCACTGCCTTTTTGAGTCGAGATCTCTTTTAAACGTCCGCACTGCGCCCTTTTCGTCAGCTGGATTTGTTGTTCTTTGGTGATCATTTTGTTTTTCAGAAGACTTGGTAGGATCTCCAGTAACGGCTGCCATCGTTCAAGTTCGAGGTAAACCTGTTGGAGTAAATCAAGCATGGCGTGATTCTTAGGGCAGTCCGATTTGATTGCAGATAAGATCTCGAACGCTGAGGTGTAATTGGCTTGTCGTACTTGTTGTTTGGCTTTGGTCAGCCCTACGGCGAGCTCAGAATTATCTATTTCTGAGGCAATCTGTAAATAGTCATCCCGTTTGGCTATATTTCCAAGCCCCTGTGCAGCCTCAGAGGCGACTAAGAAGCACAACAATGGCATATCATGGTGTTCTACCGCACGCATAACATCTTTCTCAGCACCTTTAAAGTCCCCTTCCAATAACTTGATAATGCCTTCGTTTGCCCAAAGGCGAGAAAGGCGCAGACTGCGATTACTTAAGAAGTTCCGTGTTGCTGAGCTTGCGTAAAGTAACTTTTTCAGCAAATATTCGAGAAAAAACAAGCCTGCCAGCATCGTAATTATCGCGAGAACCAATGTTGTTACACTCATCTCAAGAGTCTTATTACTAACCGAAATTAACACGTATCCTTGCTGACCGGCTAATTGGGTGCCAGTAAACAGACCTGTCCCTAAAACGAAAAAAAGAAAGAGCAATCTAAACATTACTGTTCCTCCGTTGGTAGGATCGTAGTGTCACGGTTGAAGCGTCTGCTGATGACATCGGATAATATTTGGGGTGTTTCTAATGTTTCAGGGTATTCTATTTGCACTTTTTGTTTCATCAGTTGGGTTAAAGCGCGGTCAAATTCAACGACAGTGTTGGCATCCTGTTTAAAGAAACTGGCTGACCATTGCTGAGAGGTGGTTAAGGTCGATGAGTACACCTCTTGCTGCTGGAGAAAAACAGCTTTAATCGCAGTGTCCAGTTTAGCTTTGATGTTTTCCCTTAGAAAAAATTGTTGTTCGACGGTGATGAGGGGGAGCGTATTGGTATCTCGGGTTCGAACAGTGATAACGTTTTCTGAAAAGCGACGCAATGATGCCATCATGTTACTTTTCCAATCTTGAATATTCTCTGAAATCTGGACGGATTTATCTTCAGGCTCTACTGCAAGTGTCGCATTGATTATTGGCAGTGCATCGACTTGTTGCTGGAGAGCAATGATTCGTAGGACAAGTCCGGCAGTGTCTATATTACGAATCGACATTAAGGCCGTGATGTCTTTTGCCATAGATTGACGCAAAGGAATCAGTGTCGGGTCGTTTAAAGTAGCAATACGTTGGTCTGCACTTTCCAGCAGTTGTCTGGCAGTGGCCGCGTCATTTTCAAGGTAAAGCTTGTGCCCCGCAAGTTTGACTAAATAGTCTGCTTCTGCAAGTACCCAGTTATTAGGCCGATGGTCGCCACGTTTGGAGAGCTCTCTTTGAAGGAGTTCGATACTTTTTTTCTGTAGTGACAATTCGTTTTGATTTTTGTCATTGGTTTCAGCGACTTTATTGAGCGTTGTTTCTTGTGCCGCTGATAATGATTCTTGAACGGTTGTTCTGGTTCGTTGTAACTCAGTGGTCAGTACTTCAATTTCTTCTTGATACTTAGCGCTCTGCCAAAGATTCTGTGCGATCAAGCCTCCGCCAAACAGTAATGACATAATGATGGCGATAGCACCAAGTTTTACGCCACGCTTAGCTTGTTTCTCATCCGCTGAGCCTGTTGAGGCTGGCGTCTCTGTTTTGGGTTCAACCTGGTTATTTCTGTTTTTACGTATCATTACTTATTGTCCTGTTTCCTTTGACTGGAGAATCGCCAGTAAATCCTTGTTGGCAGCGCTATTGGTATTGGTGATATGGACGAATCCTAAGCTATGTGCGTGTTGAGCAATGCGTTGGCTTGGTACATACAGGTGCAGCCTAAAGACCCAATCGCTTTGCTCGGTCGTCAATTGGGAAACAAAATAACGCAGCTGATCTGAACTGGTGATGACTAACTTCTGAATATTGTTATCTTTCCAGTAAGGGACCAGTCGGTCTGAATCAAATGCAACGTTCGTCCTTTGATAAACCTCAAGGTAGCTGACTTGAGCTCCTCTCGCGTTCAACGTGTCACTGATCAGTTCGCGTCCACCATTACCACGCAGGATCACGACTTTTTTGTTTTTAACATGCTTGAGTATGTTTAGGTCGAGCAGATGCTCACTGTCGCTCACGTCAGGGTAGTGTACTTTTTGTTGGCTGAGCTTGCCTAAAATATGTGCGGTTTTTTGACCGATCGCAAGGTAAGTTGCTGATTTAGGCCAGTTTGTTGCCAGTTCTTGTTGTGAAATAGTGACCGCATGTTGACTGACGGCAATAATGAAGTCGTAGTGGTGAATTTTGTTGGCTAAGCCGGGGAGTGATTTCCCCGGTTTAATGTCAATCAATGGGTGATGAAATGCCCGAATGCCGAGTTGGTTGAGTTGTTGACAAAGCGAGTCGCCTTGCGAATCTGGGCGTGTAACCAACACTGTCATAAGATTACTCTTGAGCTGCGTAAAGTCGGGTTAGGATCTCTCGTGCTCCATCAGCCAGTAACTGATTGGCCAGAAGAACCCCTAGCTTCTCTGCGTCTGCGCTAGGGCCTTTGATTTCACCCCGAACAATTTTGGAACCATCGGGTTCGCCTACTAAGGCTCTCAACCAAATGTTTTGACCTTCCAAAACGGCATAGCTGCCTATTGGCACTTGGCAACCGCCTTCCAAGGTAAGGTTCATTGCTCTCTCGCAAAGGACACGCTGAGTGGTTTCTTGATGGCTCAGTGGTTCAAGTAACCGGATGAGTCGTTCATCGTCCAAGCGACATTCAATTCCGACTGCGCCTTGCCCAACGGCTGGGAGTGATTGTTCTGGTTCAATAAAACTACTGATTCGCTCATCTAAATGTAAACGTTTTAATCCTGCTGCGGCGAGTATGATGGCATCATATTCTCCTGCATCCAATTTACCAAGGCGCGTCCCAACGTTTCCACGAAGCTCTTTGATCTCTAGGTCAGGTCGGTATTCTTTTAACTGGCATTGTCGTCTTAGACTACAAGTACCAACGATTGCCCCTTTTGGAAGCTGCTCAATGTTTTTGTAGGTATTTGATACGAAAGCATCTCGAGGATCTTCTCGTTGGCAAATGGTGACCAGCCCGAGACCATCGGGGAAGTCAACGGGGACATCTTTCATCGAATGCACGGCTAAATCGGCTCGCCCCTCCAACATGGCAACTTCTAGCTCCTTAACAAACAATCCTTTTCCACCGACTTTGGCTAAAGGAGTATCAAGAATGATATCGCCTTTGGTGACCATAGTGACGAGTTCCACGCTCAATCCTGGATGGGCAGCCTGTAAAGCGTCTTTAACATAGTGCGCTTGCCAAAGGGCGAGAGGGCTTTTTCGTGTTGCGATTCGAATTGGAGAAGATTGTGTCATGGTGATTTTTATTTAATGGTTCAGATGAGATCATCCTACCATTCTATGTGTGAAAATCTCACCTCTAGATCATCTCGAACGCAGTTTGTTCTTCGGCTCGGAGGGGCTATTAAAGATAATGTGATTTAAATCTCACTTTAAAATTAGGCTATTATATTAGAAGGCGGAGAAAAACCACACTATGATGCAGAGAGGTTGATGAAGAAAACTGTGCCAAGGTCAGCACGTTTCTTTACCAATCCAAATAAAAGTGTTAAATTGATCACGTTTTACAGGCGCTTTTGGGTGATTTTTCATCAAGGCGCGGTTAGGAATTGAACCAAGGACTCCCCCTTGCAGGCTTATACACAAACACTGATCCAGAGGCTTGATAATCTAAACCAGCAGCGTCTTGAACGTGCTCTGGCACTTATGGATATGCAAAGCCAGCGTGTTTTCCATCTCATTCCTATTCTATTCCACTTCAATCACCCTGTTATTCCTGGTTACTTCGATACTCAAGTGCCTTTTGGTGTAGATGACTTTCAGTTCAATTCAGTGCAACAGCAATTTGTTGAAGATACTGAACTAATGATTGGCCAAGCACTGAGGACAACTTCAGAACCTGCGATTCTCGCGCTTTACACGATGGGAAGCACTTCGTCGATTGGACAAAGCACATCGAGTGATTTGGACATTTGGGTGTGTGTTTCTTCGGCAATGAGCTGTGAAGAGCGTGAAACATTATCTAACAAATGCTTGCTGATTACGGAATGGGCTCAGACTCAAGGTGTAGAAGCGAACTTTTTTTTGATGGATGAGGGGCGTTTCCGCACTAACCAGTCTGAGGAAATGACGGGAGATAATTGTGGGTCTTCCCAGCATTTATTGCTGCTGGACGAATTTTATCGGTCGGCTGTGCGACTAGGGGGCCGGCGACTACTGTGGCAGATTGTCCCGCCTGAAATGGAAGAGTGTTATGATGAATACGTTGCTGATCTTTGCAATAAAGGGTGTATTGATTGTGCTGAGTGGATTGATTTCGGGCAATTAAGTCGCATCCCCGCAGAAGAGTACTTTGGTTCCAATTTGTGGCAATTGTACAAAAGTATAGATTCGCCCTATAAGTCCGTTTTGAAAGCGATCCTGCTTGAAGCCTACTCTTGGGAATACCCTCACACTCAGCTTCTGAGTCTTGATACCAAACGTCGTTTTTTTACCCATCAGCCCGATTTGTACAGTATGGATGCTTATTATCTTATGCTGGAGAAGGTGACGCTTTATCTGGAACGTATCGGCGATAAAACTCGTTTAGATCTGGTGCGTCGATGCTTCTATCTCAAAACTCATGAGAAATTGTCCCGGCACCCGGATATCGGCTCTGTTGAATGGCGGCGTGAAGCGCTCAACGAGATGGTAAAGCAGTGGGGGTGGGATGCGTCTGTGTTAATTGAATTGGATGATCGCCGCAATTGGAAAGTTGAGCAGGTCAAAGTCGTCCATAACGCTCTACTTGATGCCTTGATGCTCAGTTACCGAAATCTAATTCAGTTTGCTCGTCGACACGATATTACATCAGCCATTAGTCCTCAGGACATTAGCATTTTGGCCCGCAAACTTTACGCGGTTTTTGAAACTTTACCGGGTAAAGTGACCCTACTCAATCCCCAAATTTCGCCTGATTTACATGAGGCTGACTTGAGTTTCATTGAAGTCAGATCAGGCAGAAAGAATAAGCCAGGTTGGTACTTATATAATCAGCCATTGAAACCTGAATGCCTTATTGGTCAGAGGTTTCTGGAGCATAATGAATACTTGAGTAAACTGGTTGCTTGGTCGTTTTTTAATGGTTTGATCACCGAGTCAACCCGATTGCACTCTGTTGTGCGTGATGCACACTTGGACATCGATAAATTTTATCAGATGGTCAGCGATCTCCGTAACACCTTTTCATTGCGTAAACGCCGACCTACCATGCAGGCGCTTGCAAGCCCATGCGAGATTAGCCAGTTGGCGATGTTTATCAACTTTGAAAATGATCCAACGGAAAACCTCCATGGTCGGGCTTTGAAAGTCGATCTTAAAACAACGGACATTTTCAGTTTTGGTTCCAAGCAAGGGTGTCTCGTGGGCAGTGTTGATCTTGTCTATCGAAATTCGTGGCATGAAGTTCGTACACTCCATTTTAAAGGCGATACCGCGATGCTGGATGCGCTGAAAACGGTGTTGGGTAAGATGCATCAAGATGCTTTGCCTCCGGAATCGGTTGATGTGTTTTGCTATAGCAAGAACTTACGCGGCGTAATGCGAAACATGGTCTATCAACTACTTGCGGAGTGTATAGATCTGCGTTTGAAACCTATCGAAGAAGAGAAGCGCCGTCGTTTTAAAGCGTTACGTATCGGCCAGCAAACGTATGGCTTGTTTTTTGAACGCCGAGGCGTGTCAGTACAGATGCTTGAAAACTCGGTAGACTTCTATCGCAGTATTTCGACAAGTAAGGTCAAGGGCTCGCCGCTCTTGATGCTCGACAAGGAGCAGGATTACCAGTTGCCTTCGATTGTTGAGAGCTTTGCGAGTGAAGGGTTGATCCAGTTTTTCTTTGAAGATACGGAACAGGGTTTTAACATTTATGTGCTCGATGAATCCAACCGTGTTGAAGTTTATCAGCAGTTCAGTGGCACCAAAGATGAGATGATTGCCAACGTTAATAGCTTTTATACCTCGGTAAAAGATGAAAATCAGGTCACGACTCAGTTTACGAATTTTAACTTACCGCAATATTATCAGGTAGTGCAGCCTGACGATGGCCAGCCATATATTGTGCCTTACCGCAATGATGGCGCGCCTTATTCCAAACCACCTCGCGCTGAAAATGTCTAATCAATAGGTATAAAAAAAGAGCATCTGTTATGCTCTTTTTTAGGTTCTAGCTCCAATCAATCTCTTCATCTGAGTGCTTTTCGCATTCTTGTTTGATCATGCTAATAAGCTCAAGCCCTGTTTTCGAGCACGTCCATTTTTCATTGATAAGCGAAAAATGGAAGCCTCCCGATTTTGATGCCAGCCAGATTTCTTTCATGGGCTCTTGTTTATTGATGATGATTTGGCTTCGGTCTTCGAACTCAAGAGTCATAACGTTACCTGAAGTTTCGTAATCAATGTCCGCACCTGAATCATCAATCATTTCTTCAACCATTTGCATTTGAACATCTACCTGCTGATGAAATTCAGTCTCGTTCATCTCGTCTATCCTATTGCTTTTCCTGAGTGTGGTGCGATTATAGGGGGCATTGAAAGATTAATCACGACACAACGCATGAAAAGATCACTATTCACTCTGTTTATTCTATCCGTTCTTGGTTTGGCTGGCTGTGGTCAGACAGGGCCTCTTTATATGCCTGAAGATGCGTCTAAAAATGAGCAACCTTCACAACAACAATAAATAATTAAGGGGAAGCACTTTGGATTACTTTAACTATCAGGCTGATGGCCAGCTTTGGGCTGAAGAAGTTCGGCTGACAGAGTTGGCAGACCAATTTGGAACGCCATTGTATGTCTACTCGCGTGCGACGTTTGAACGCCACTGGAACGCGTTTGACAAATCCGTGGGTGATCAACCACACCTTGTTTGCTACGCCGTTAAGGCAAACTCCAACCTAGGTGTTTTGAATGCGTTGGCTCGCTTGGGCTCTGGGTTTGACATTGTCTCAGGCGGAGAACTGGAACGTGTCATTGCGGCAGGAGGAGAACCGGCCAAAGTCGTGTTTTCGGGTGTGGGCAAAACGTCATCAGAAATGAAACGTGCTCTTGAATTGGGGATTAAGTGTTTTAACGTGGAATCTGAACCTGAACTGGAAAGGCTCAATCAGGTGGCACTTGAAGTGGGTGTTAAAGCACCAATCTCTTTGCGTATTAACCCAGATGTTGATGCCAATACACACCCTTATATTTCAACAGGGCTGCGCGACAACAAGTTCGGTATCGCCTTTGACCGGGCGCCAGAGGTTTATCAATTTGCTAAAAGTTTGCCGCATCTTGAAATCAAAGGCATAGACTGCCATATCGGTTCTCAACTGACCGATCTTGAACCATTTATTGATGCGACAGATCGCTTATTGGCGCTGATTGACGAGCTCAAATCACAAGGTATTAATATTGAGCACCTTGATGTTGGTGGTGGCCTTGGTGTGGTGTATCGCGATGAACTGCCGCCTGAGCCTTCTGAATATGCGAAAGCGCTTTTGGGCCGACTAGATAAGCACAGAGATCTAGAGCTTATTTTTGAACCGGGAAGAGCCATTGCTGCTAATGCGGGTATTTTACTAACGAAAGTTGAGTTTCTCAAACATACCGAATATAAAAACTTTGCCATCATCGATGCCGCCATGAATGATTTAATGCGTCCGGCCCTTTATCAGGCATGGCAAGATATTGTTCCTGTGATTCCACGTAATGGCGAACCAGTCACTTACGATTTGGTGGGGCCGATATGTGAAACTGGAGACTTTCTTGGTAAGGATCGCTGCCTAGATTTGCGAGAAAATGATTTACTGGCAGTACGATCGGCTGGGGCCTATGGTTTTGTGATGTCTTCCAATTACAACACTCGATCTCGTGCAGCCGAAGTCATGGTGGATGGTGACAAAGTGCATCTGGTTCGCCAGCGTGAAACCTTATCGAGCCTTTGGGCGCTTGAGAGTATTCTTCCGGAGTAATTGGTGTCTTATGCATTTCCATTTTTCTAAGATGCATGGTTTGGGTAACGACTTCATGGTTGTTGACTGCATTACCCAAAACATTTTTTTCTCTCCTGTCTTGATCCGCCGGCTGGCCGATCGTCACACGGGGGTTGGCTTTGATCAGCTCTTAATCGTAGAAGCTCCGTATGATCCAGAAACAGATTTCCACTACCGCATTTTTAATGCCGATGGTAGTGAGGTCGAACAATGTGGCAACGGGGCACGTTGCTTTGCTCGGTTTGTTCGCCTGAAAGGGTTGACGAATAAATATACAATTAATGTCAGTACAAAAAACGGCAAGATGGTATTAAACCTTGAGGACGATGATCAAGTGACCGTCAATATGGGTGTGCCTGAGTTCGAACCGAACAAAATCCCATTCAAGGCCAAACAGACAGAGAAGACGTATATTCTGCGCACGGAAGAACAGACCTTGTTTTGTGGTGCCGTCAGCATGGGAAACCCTCATGTGGTGACAGTGGTTGATGACACCACGACTGCTGACGTAGAGAGTCTGGGGCCTATGTTGGAATCACATGAACGTTTTCCTGAAAGAGTGAACGCCGGGTTTATGCAAGTTGTCAGCCGTTCTGAAATCAATTTAAGGGTTTATGAGCGTGGTGCAGGTGAGACTCAGGCCTGTGGCAGTGGTGCTTGTGCAGCCGTCGCGATTGGAATCGTTCAAGGTCTACTCGATGAAAACGTTGAAGTGAATCTTCCAGGGGGAGCGCTGAAAATATCATGGAAAGGTCCAGAGCAACCTCTCTATATGACTGGCCCAGCCACCCATGTTTTTGACGGTCAGCTAAGCTGTTAAAGGATAGATAACTAAAGGAACAAACGTGTCTCAAATTGAACCTGACGCGCTGACCGCTGAGGTGGTTGCCGAGTATTTACGTGACAACCCGAGTTTTTTCGATACTCGACGTCACTTGATCGATAGCCTTTCCTTGTCTCATCAGGAGCAGGGGGCGGTCTCCCTTGTTCAGGTGCAGTTGACTCGACAGCGCCAACGTATTGAGGAACTGGAAGAAGAAATCACTACTTTGATGTCGATGGCTCAAAGGAATGACAAAACCTTCCAAGAATTTATGGGGTTACAGGAACGCCTCCTTAACTGCGACTCATTACTTTCAGCGATACAAGCGGTAGAAGAAACTGCCAAGTCTCTTGGGCTGTTGGCGTACGTACGTTTATTTGAATGTGATTCAAGCTATTACTCACTGAATCGTGCCGATTATCAACGTTTTGCTACCACTCATCTCAATGGTAAACAAGCTTATCTTGGACGAATGCGAAAATCTGATAGGCAGAGGCTGTTCGGCGCAAAAAACCGAGCACCTGAAATGGGGTCATATGTTGTTCTGCCAATTAAAAAGAAAGCGCTGCTAGGCATGTTAGCGTTTTCCAGTGCAGATGGTGGGCATTTTCAGCCGGACATGGATACGCTATTTTTGCGTCATCTCGTGTTGGTGTTTGCTCAGCTTGTTGAAATTCTTCCATGGCAATGTCAAGAACATGAACGAATCAGTAATACGACTGCCTGACCGCTTAAGCGTCCCGCTCGCTTGCTTTTATGAGTACCTGAGAAGCGAGAAAGAGCTGAGTTTATATACTCAACGCAATTACAAACACCAGCTCGAAACCATGGCTCTGCATTTGCTTGAGATGGGCGTGAAAGATTGGTCTCAGGTTGATGCGGGCTGGGTACGTCAACTCGCCAGTAAAGGCATGCGAGATGGGATGAAAGCCAGTAGTATTGCGACCCGCTTATCATCGTTACGCAGCTTTTTCGATTTTCTCATTTTGCGTGATCAACTCAGTGCCAATCCAGCCAAAGGTGTGTCCGCACCCAGAAAGAAGCGTCCTCTTCCTAAGAATCTTGATGTTGATGAGGTCGGTCAATTGTTAGAGGTCAATGAAGATGACCCGTTGGCCATACGCGATCGCGCGATGATGGAACTCATGTATGGTTCAGGGCTGCGTCTAACCGAGATGGTCAGTGTGAACGTAAAAGATGTCAATTTATCCTCAGGGGAAATTCGCGTTATTGGTAAAGGGGATAAGGAACGAAAAGTACTTTTTTCTGGAATGGCCGATGAATGGGTTGCTAAGTGGCTGAAAGTCAGGGGTACGTTGGCGAGTGCGGGTGAAAATGCTTTATTTGTCTCCAAACTCGGAGGGCGAATCTCGAATCGAAATGTGCAAAAGCGTATGGCTGAATGGGGAAAGAAACAGTCAGTCGCCAGTCATATCAGTCCTCATAAGCTGCGACACTCTTTTGCTACGCACATGCTTGAATCGAGCAACAATCTTAGAGCCGTTCAAGAACTGCTGGGCCATGAAAATATCTCAACGACCCAGATATATACGCATTTGGACTTTCAACATTTAGCCGAAGTTTACGACCAAGCCCACCCTAGGGCTAAAAAGAAGGATCGTAAATCATGAACGTTTATCGCAGCCTGTCTCCTATCAGAGCAATGAGCTTCGATTTGGACGATACCTTGTACGACAACCGTCCGGTGATCCAGCGGGTCGAAAGGGAAGTGACAGCATGGTTACATACGCAGCACCCTGTTTCCGCCAGCAAACCATTGAGCTGGTGGCAGCAATTGAAGAAAGAACTGATCCAAACGGAGCGACAACTCGCCCACGACTTGACTCATTTGCGTTTTAGGCAAGTGGAACAAGGTTTGATTAGATTGGGCTATCAAGACACTGAAGCGGAACAAGCGGCGAATAATACATTGCAAGAAGCGCTGCGTTTACGCAGTGACTTTGTCGTTCCTCCTAAGACGCATCGGATATTAGGAATGCTTTCAAAACGTTTACCATTGGTGGCGATTACCAATGGCAATGTTGACGTTGAACGTATTGGTCTAGATAAATACTTTTCTTCGGTGCTTCGTGCGGGGTCAGATGGTGATGCTAAACCTCACCATCACATGTTCAGTAAAGCCGCCGAGTTTCTTGAACTCAGTCCAAGCAATATTCTTCATGTAGGTGACCACTTGCTTAGTGATGTGTCTGGGGCGAAGATGAGTGGTTTTCAAGCGTGTTGGTTCAACGATCAGGGTGTGATTTTAACTCATCATCGGCAGGCCAAAACTCTTCCAGATATAGAGATCCAAGATGTGGAAGAGCTACTGGCATTGGTCCGGTGCTAGAAAGAGAACGTGGTTGCCCTCAAGGTTTAATAATTCAACGGGTGACCACTTCTATCTGCCTGAAATGCCGCCATGTACCGGGTCAGGAAGTGTGTTAGGTTGTCGGCCTGTGTTGGCTGGCCTAAACTCCGGATGATATCAGCCCCAACTTCCAGTGTGCAGAGGTGGTTAACATACTGATTACGCCGTAATTTATAATCTGAAAGCTGGGTTGGATTTAGGTGAATTAGAGGTAGGCTCTTCAACCAAGGGCTTTTATTGCGCATCTTTTTGGCTTCCTGCCAAGTACCATCCAAAATCACAAAAAGGGGAATTTTGTTCGCCGTTTTACCCTTTTGAATAAATGGCTCGATAGGCTGACTGTCCTCGCTGGGAAACAGTAGGCACGCTTGATACTTTTCGTCGTTGATCAAACGTTCTAGTTCAACACAGGGGGCTTTACGTTCCCAAATATGCTGACTGGTTTGTTTGATGGACTTCAGCAACCATTGTCCTGTGTTTGTTTTCCTGTGAATCTCATTGTTATGCATTAGTAGCGCAAGGTGCGCCGAGATGCTTACGTCAGGTAAGTACTCGCATACGCAGTTATGCTTTAAATGACAGGTTGGGCAATTGTTCAGTATTGACATCTTCAGAGCGTGATGCCTCCTTGATGGGGTGTTAGGCCATCTGAGAATAGTTGGACAGGGCTAATATCATCGTAGTCTGCTCTTGGTGCTGTACTTGGGTTTGATGGATAGTGCTTACCGTTAAATTGAAGACGGTGTTGACTGGGTATCGCGCCCCCTCCACTGACAAACATGATTAAGTCTTTCCAGCTTTCATGTGATGATTTACCCACATTCAAGGGCGTTTGAACTAGGGTGATCTTGCTGTGAAATTGCCAGTGTTGATCTTGGTTTGCAAAGACCAAGAGCGTACACCCCCCTGAACCACACCAATCCAGTTGTACGAGCAGTGCTTTGCCATCTTGATCATTGAGTTCGTAAGTCAGCCAACGATATCGAATACCCGTGGGCTCAATACCTGCTTGTTTGAAGTAATCGCGCAGTGCGCTATCAACTTTGGGGTTGAATTCGGCACTTGACGGGATCTTGTTATCGTTGCGAATACTGGGTGATTCGGTTGCTGCTTGCTCTTGTTTGAATAAGGACAGGCCACCTTCTGAAATATCGTAAACCACGCTGCCCACTCTTTCTTCATGAGCGGTGAGTGCTTGGTTTTCTCTCGTATAAATTCGCTCAGAGTTGAGCGGCTGGTTTTGTAAATGGGTCCCGACGATTTGAACTTGATCTTGATTGAGTTGCTGCCAGAACCCTCTCTCTACGGTATCTGCCTCTCCGTTTTGGTAACGGTAAGTTGTTCGTGCAGTATGATCTGGCCTCATTGTTAAAGCGACACTAAATGGCACGTTTTGTCGCGCCTTTGCGTGATAGGTTGACGCCCAGTGCAACGTGGTATCCTGATTTGAAAGCGTTGCACAGCCCTTATATACCTTGCCGTTGACTGTTAACGTTGCGCGCCAACCATATAAGCTGTCACTCATACCATCACTGCAACTGCGATGGTTCAGTTCTAAATCACCATGGCTCAATGTGTAACGGCGGCGTTGAATCTCTATCTTACGAGACAGTATTTCAAAGCGCTGTTCGTCTTGTCCCAGTACACTGAACTTAAGAGAATTGGGCGTGAACCGCACAGACCAGAAGGGTTCTGTACCAAATGCGCGTGTGGTTTCGATTGGTTTAGAACATTGATTTGATGCTTCGGCAGTCAACACATTGATTTTGTCGACGACAAAGCGGGCCGCGTAATCTGACGCTAAGCCATCCTGAGGAGGAGCGTCAAGGTGCCCGACCAATTCCCCATACAACGGGGAATATGGCGATCGAACCAGTTTGAGGCTTTGTTTGAAGCGATCTTCCGGTAAATCTAACCAATACTGTTGCTGACTCCCACATGGTGTAATGGAGCGGGCCTCTTGACCAATAACAACGTTTCCGCGAAGTATAAATGTTTGAGGCTTGATCGATGAAGGTTGATGAAGTGAAACGTGAGCCGCCTGTTTATCTGGACTCGATCCCAAGTTGGTACAGGCTTGAAGAGCCAATAAACTGACCAATGCCGCTGGGTTTCTTGTCACCTTCATGCTATATCTCCCTAAACGTAAATTATTCGGAATGTATTATGGCATACTGGCTATTCAAAACAGAACCAGACACCTTCTCTATTGACACTCTTCGCACACAAAAGATTTCTTGCTGGGAAGGTGTGCGCAATTATCAGGCGCGTAATATGATGCGTGATGATATCAAGGAAGGCGATTGGGTTCTGATTTATCACTCTTCATGTAAACTTGTCGGCGTCGCTGGAGTCGCAAGAGTCGTGAAAGAAGCCTATCCAGACCATTTTGCGTGTGATCCAGCCAGTGCGTACTTTGACCCGAAGTCTTCCTCTGATCAGTCTCGATGGTGCATGGTGGATATCGAATTTGTCAGAAAGATGGATCGTGTCATCCCTCTATCAACAATGAAGGCGATGCCCGAATTGGAGAATATGCCTCTAGTGAAAAGAGGGAATCGCCTGTCGATCATGCCAGTTAGCGAACTGGAGTGGCAGGCGATACTGGGTAAAGAAAGTATGATGTGAGCGCTTACTCTACTGGAGTGATTATAAAAATAGACCTAGAGTAAGTGAGTCCGTAGGTAATGGGCCACTGCATCGTCGGCGTTGCTGCCGATGACTTCGTTGTGAGGTAAGGCGTGTTTCACCTTTTCATGCGAGGTCTTCATGATCAAACCTTTACCCGCCATTGAAAGCATCTCCACATCGTTCATTCCGTCCCCAAAAGCGATGCATTGGAAGAGAGTCAAGTTTAGGGACTCGGCGACCACTTTTAGAGCTTCGCCTTTAGACACGTTGGCCGCCATCACTTCTAAGCACCAAGGTGTTGAAAAAGCAACGTTGACTTGGTCGCCAAACGTTTGTTTGAGTTTTCTCTCAAATGTCACCAGATGGTCGTGATCTTCGCTTGGATGGGTGAAGAATATTTTTGCGATCCCGTCAGTCGGTGCAGCCTCAGACTCAAAGCGCTGATAAGTGAAACCTGATTCCGTATGGAATGTGGCCAACTTTTCATCATCTCGGTCCAATAGCCAGCTATCGTTTTGATAGATATGAATGTAAATATCTGGGTCCTGTCTGATGAGGTCAATGACGGGTTGGACTATGGTTTGCGGAAGGTTGTGGCTATACATCAGGTTATCATTGTGGTCATGCACCCGCGCGCCATTCGACGTGATCATATACGCTGGAATGTCCACCAACCTGCGTATTTCAGCCACATCAATATGATGACGGCCTGTTGCAAAAATGAAGGTATACCCTTTTTTGTGAAGCTCAAGGAGGGTCTTCTTAGACAGCTCGCTCAACTGATGGTATGGGGTAAGTAAAGTGCCATCCAGATCGGAAGCAACCAATTGGAAGGGAGCCTCTTGACTTATCGTTGTCATAACAGCCTCTTAAATTATGTGTTGAATTAGCAGCGAGATAGAGAGGCCATTCTAATCGAACGGAAAGAGGAAAAAGAGGGTAAAGATGTTTGAAAGCTTTTTCCTATTTTTATCAGTACCGAGCAAAGAAGGAAAGAATGGCATCCAGAGCTTGATTGCGATAATGATCTTTTTCAAACAGTAGCTCATGAAGCGATTGTTCTATCACTTTCATTTCGCACTGGTTATTGGTCTTTGTTAACTTACGGATAAATCGGGTTTGATCGGGGTTGGAGACGATTTTATCGTTACCCGCTTGCAGCAACAAAAGGGGAATGCCGATATGTCGGGTCATTAAATGGCACTTTTTAGCGGCCATGAGGCCTTGCCACAGCCAGCGAGTACTCGCTCCGCCTACCTTTAACTGGGGCATGTTTTCGTAAAGCTCCCGAAACCAATAATAACGAACAGCGCTTTGGGTCAGTAGGTTGGTGTCAAATGGTTTTGGGGAGTAAGGAGCTTGCCCCGGAGCAAACTTGGGATGCGCAGCCAACGCCGTCATAATCTGGCTGAGTACGAGAGCGATAGGTTTGAGGTGCTTGGGCATGTTAACGCCAAACATAGGGGCACTTAACGCTATCGCAGAAAAGCAATGTTTCGGATAAGTCTGCACATAGCGAGTCGCTATGTTGCCTCCCATTGAATGGCCAAGTAGATACCGTTTTTCATAGCCATCCAGCGAGAAATGCTCAACCAAGGTATGAAAATCTTGGATGTAATCCTGATAGTCTCCTACATAGCCCATCTCTTTGTTATCGATTAATCGGTCAGACAGGCCTTGGCCTCGATGGTCAAATGAATAAATATCGTAGCCTTGCTGAAACAAATCGTAAAACAGTTCTTGATACTTCCAAGCGCTTTCAATACGCCCATTGACGACAACGATGGCTCGAGTGTGTTGGGGTGAGGTGAGCTTAATCCAGAATAGTTTTTTTTTATCAAATGACGTGACAAAGCCTTCTTCACGAGAACACCACAGAGCGGCAATATGGCTATTCATCACTTGCTCAAAATTTGACTCTTTAGTATAAATTGGGGTGATGCGTAAGCTCGAACCATTCATTATGTTGGGCCTGTTTGTGCGTGAGAAAGTAGACATGCTTAAATTATGTGGGGATAAAAGCATTTAGTCGAGAGGTAAAGGCGATGTATTGATCTAGGCAAACGCCCATTTCTCAATTTGCTCTATTTGGGGGACCACAGTGGTGATTGATGCCATTGCCATGTTTGGGTATACCTCAATCGCGTCTAAAGTGAGTCGTCTTATTGGTTATGATAAAATTATTATTAGTTTAAAGAAGGTATTTGGTTTCATGTTTGTTGGTTGTGGGGCATTATTAGCCGTTTCCAAAGTATAAGTAATTCAGGTGTAGCAGCTAATGAGCGATACCTATGTGGCTCGACAGCCCATCTTTAACGCGAAAAGACAAACTCTTGGGTATGAACTACTGTTCCGAGATGGGGAGCGTAATGCCTATCCGGCCCATGTTGATTCAAATCGAGCGACCTACCGATTAATTGTCGAGAACTTCTTGTCTCTGGGAATCAACCCGTCTATCTCTCAATCACGTAGCTTTATTAATTTCCCATATAAAAGCCTCGTTCATCGCCTCCCTATGGCGCTACCAAAAGAGAAAATTGTGGTTGAGGTGTTAGAAACGTGTCCTCCGAGCGATGACTTGTATGAAGCCATAAAGGAACTGAGTTTAGCGGGTTACATTATCGCGCTGGATGACTTTGTATACAGTCAGGCTTGGGAACGATTTCTACCATTCGTGCAAATCATCAAACTTGATATTATGGCGATGGGTCTAGACGCTGCGTGTCGATTCGTTCAATCCCATCATGCTCGTGGTACGAAACGGAAATTTCTTGCAGAAAGAGTGGAAACTGAAGCGGAGTTTTTAGCGACGCGCGCTGCAGGGTTTGCTTTCTTTCAGGGGTACTTTTTTAGTCAACCCATTATTACTCGTCAGCAATACATCAGCCCAGAGCAAGTCATTGCCATGGAGTTGTTGCGGGAGGTATGCAAGAAGGATGTAGACTTTGAAAAGGTTGAAGCCATTGTCGCGAAGGATATTGCGCTTTCTTACAAGCTACTGCGCTTTGTCAATACGATGTCTGAAAGGTTGGAAGTGACTATTTCTTCTTTCCGCCAGGCTCTGGTCTATCTGGGTGAAGATAAGTTGCGTATCTTTGTCTCTTTAGCGGTCGCGTCGTTTATTTCAGCCAAGAAACCCAAAGAGTTGTATAACTTGTCACTTCAGCGTGCTCAGTTTTGTCAGTTGATGGCCAATGAAAACCCTTTTGATCAGTTTCGAGAACAAGCGTTTTTAATTGGATTATTTTCGACATTGGATGCCTTACTTGATTTGTCGCTAGAAGATTTACTGGAGCAATTACCTCTCAACGTAGCGATCAAGCGGGCGTTACTTGAGCGTCATGGGCCGTTTGGGATTTTATTAGGACTGGAAGAGTGCTATGAACGAGCGGATTGGAGTGGAATGAAGGAAGCTTGTCGCAAACTTAATCTATCTGTTGATGATGTTATGCCACGAATTGCCGAGGCTCAACGTTGGAGTCAGGACATCAACAAACTCGTTTGACCTAGGTTTCTCTGGATTGTGAATCTTTTATGATTGGTGTTTAAGCGTGTTGATCTTACCGTTTTTTTGCTTCATTATATATGGATATACGCATATGAGAATGTTTAAATGTTGCCGCATCAGTTTTTTAAGTTATTGTCCGATGAAACCCGTGTTCGCTGTCTATTATTGATTGAGCGTGAAGAATGTCTTTCTGTTGGCGAGCTAACCAAGGCTCTGTTAGAGAGCCAACCGAAAATTTCTCGTCATCTTGCTCAGCTACGCTCAAATGGAATCTTAATAGATGTTCGTCAGGGGCAATGGGTGTTTTATCGCCTCGCTTCGGATTTACCAGAGTGGATGAACAAGCTCATTGATGACCTTGTTGCCTCGAATTGTTTAAGAAACACTTACTTTGAAGATATAGAAAGGCTTGACGCTATGCCGGATCGCCCGGTGTGTTGTTATTGAATTAAAGAGAAGAGAGATTGCTATGACAATTAAAGTCGGAATTAATGGATTTGGCCGAATTGGACGTTTAGCGCTGAGAGCTGCGTTTGATTGGCAAGATTTAGAGTTCGTGAAAATCAATGATGTCGCTGGTGATGCTGCCACTTTGGCGCACTTACTCGAATTTGATTCGGTTCAGGGGCGCTGGCACCACGAGGTGCGTTCAAGTGGTAACCAGATCCTCATTGATGGGCATTCGATAGAGGCGAGCCAAGAAAAAGACATCCAAGCGGTTGATTGGTCAGGGTGTGATGTGGTTATCGAAGCGACAGGGAAACATAGAAAAACGGCGCTGCTCAATCAATATCTTGATCAAGGCGTCAAGAGAGTTGTGGTCTCCGCACCAGTGAAAGAAGAGGGTGTGGCCAATATTGTTGTGGGCGTTAACGAAGAAACGTTTAACCCAGAAGTGCATCGTATTGTGACCGCCGCCTCCTGTACCACCAATTGTATTGCGCCCATTGTTAAGGTCATCCATGAGAAGCTGGGCATTGAACAGTCTTCATTCACGACGATTCACGATTTAACCAATACACAAACGATTCTTGATGCACCACACAAAGATCTACGTCGAGCTCGAGCTTGTGGCATGAGTCTTATTCCAACCACAACAGGCAGTGCAACCGCGATTGTCGACATTTTCCCCGATCTGCACGGTCGAATTAATGGGCACGCTGTCCGTGTTCCACTCGCCAATGCCTCGTTGACTGATATTATTTTTGATGTGAAATGCGATACCACTGCGGAAGCGGTCAATGCCTTACTCAAAGACGCATCTCAAGGCGAGCTCAACGGTATCTTAGGGTTTGAGGAACGCCCATTGGTCTCCATCGATTACAAAGGTGATCAGCGCTCTACTATCGTTGATGCACAGTCGACGATGGTCGTCGGCCGTCGCATGGTGAAAATCTACGCTTGGTATGACAATGAAATGGGTTACGCGACCCGAACGGTGGAACTAGTGCGTAAAGTGGGTTTAGCGTGAGGAGTAACAAACAATGAGACACCCTACATGGCAGCTCAACCTTGACCGAGGCGCGCTCATATTGACGCCTTGCCCTGGGACGAAAGGCGTTGATCTGGAGACGTCTCTATCTCAGCTTAAACATCAAGGTATTGAAGCAATAGTGACGGCCTTAAGTAATGATGAGCTCGCGAGTAAAGAGGTGTCTTTACTTGGCGAGACGGCAGAGAACCTTGGCATGCAGTGGTTCCAGATAGAAATCGAAGACGATTGTGCTCCAAGTCGTGCATTTAATGAGAAGTGGCAGCAGGCAAGCCCTGCTCTGCACCATGTCATTGACCATGGAGGTAAAGTCGCAATGCATTGTCTGGGTGGCTCTGGGAGGACGGGGTTGCTTGCAGCCCACCTGTTTCTTGAGAAAGGCTGGCTTCTGAGTGATATTGTCAGTGATATACAGGCGTTACGTCCGGGGGCGTTTACAAAGCCAGTGCAAGTGGACTATATCCGTACCGTTGCCAATCAATTTCTGGGTTAACGATTTTCCCTATACATAAAAGAAAACTGGGTACGCTATGATCGCAAATCTGAGTAAAAGTGTTCGTCAGTATATGCTGGTGACGTTTAACTATTGGAATTTTACTATTACCGACGGCGCTCTGAGAATGCTGGTGGTGCTGTATTTTCATGATCTGGGGTACAGTACATTAGAAATTGCGTCACTGTTTCTTTTCTATGAGTTTTTTGGCGTTGTCACAAATCTTGTGGGTGGCTGGTTGGGGGCTCGTTTGGGTTTGAATAAAACCATGAATTTGGGACTCACCATACAGATTATAGCGCTTGCCATGCTAGCGGTTCCAAACAGCTTACTCACTATACCATGGGTAATGTTGGCGCAGGCGATGTCAGGCATCGCGAAAGATTTGAATAAAATGAGTGCTAAAAGTTCGATAAAGGCGTTGGTCCCTAATGAACAGCAAGGCGCGCTTTACCAATGGGTGGCGATTTTAACGGGGTCGAAGAATGCGTTGAAAGGCGTTGGCTTTTTTATTGGAGGGTTACTGCTGTCTCTTATTGGTTTTAAATACTCTGTACTGTTAATGGCAGCGGTACTGTCACTGGTACTGATAGGCAGTTTAGTCGGGCTCGATAGTGATTTAGGCAAGGCAAGAGATAAGCCTAAGTTTCGGCAAATATTTTCTAAATCAAGCTCGATTAATATCTTGTCTGCGGCGAGAATGTTCCTTTTTGGCGCGCGTGATATCTGGTTTGTCGTTGCATTGCCTATCTATTTAGGTAGCGTGTTTGGCTGGGATCATCTTTGGGTTGGGGGCTTTCTCGCAACTTGGGTGATCGCGTACGGATTGGGTCAAGGTGTTGCGCCCAATATTACTGGGAAAGCGCAAGGAAAAGTCCCTGATGGTAAGTCAGCCTTATTTTGGGCTGGATTGCTAGCGGTGTTGACTGCAGGTATTGCCTATGGTGTTCAGGTTGGCTGGGCACCCCAAATGGTGATCATTGTTGGTCTTCTTATTTTCGGTGCCGTCTTTGCGATCAACTCATCATTGCACTCTTACCTTATCGTCAGTTATGCCAAGGGAGATGGAGTCTCTCTTGACGTTGGCTTCTACTATATGGCGAACGCCGTGGGGCGCTTGGTGGGCACGGTTCTATCTGGTTGGATATTTCAGATGGCGGGTCTTGCTGCTTGCTTGTGGGTGTCGTGTGCTTTCTTGGTACTGGCCACGCTTATTTCGGTGAAATTGCCTGCCTTGAATCAGACTGCCGCGGCTTGATTTTTCTGATTTATGACTCAAAGCTGACTAGGTGTGTATTCCGGTCAGCTTTTTTATTGCTATATTGGAAAGCGATTTAGTGCTAGATGAACGGTCAAGGTTGCGAGGAATAGCGATATGAAAAAAAAATGGTTCGCAGGTCTGATGATGTCAGTATCGACATGTGCCTTTTCCTATCAAGGAGGCTATAACGATGCAGAAATACACTTCGTTGATTTTTTTCAAAGAACCGATGGTGTGAAGTATCTCATTCACCGAATGGACCAAAGCAAAATTGAATATGGTTTTTTGATGGGGTTACCTATCATGAAAAAGTGGAGCGAATTTGAACCGGAAGCACCGAAATACGTTTTGGGTGATGATTCTCCTGTCTACTACTACTCAAAAACCGACGACATTATTTTTCGTGCGCTTGCGGACTCTGACTATAAAGAACGATTATTTCCATTCATTACAGGGTTCAATCCAACCGATATGTTTGCTGCTGAACAAGTGGAGCAGATGATCAAAAGCGACCCAGGGTTCTGGAAGGGGATCGGCGAAATCCTCACCCGTCATGATACTCTGTCAGGGTTGACGCTTGGTGAGCAAGCGAGAGCGAATCATCCTGCTTTAATGAAGGTTTATCAGGTCGCGGCAAAGTACGATCTTCCGGTGATCCTGCATACCAATATTACCTCTGAGCGTGAAAAAAAAACCCTATATAAACATGAATTGGAAGATGCCTTGGTTGCAAATCCTAAGACCAAGTTTATTTGGGCGCATGCGGGTACCAGTTCGACATTGTTGAGACGTCAAAACTTGTCATTTCTGGTTGATGAAGTGAGTGAGTTGCTTAAAGACCATCACAATCTTTATATTCTGGCGTCTTGGACTCTTCGCGACGTGATCATCAGCACACCGGAATCTAAAAAGGCGTGGGTATCACTGATCCGTCAATACCCTGATCGTTTTATGATGGGCTCTGATGTGGTCGGAAGATTTAAGAGCATAGATAAAGTGCTTTCTCGCTGGGATGAAGTATTAGATGCTTTACCAGCACAGGTTGCTCAAGACATGGCGAAAAACAATATGCTGAAAATGGTTCAACGTTAGCTTGATGATCAGATTTACCACTGTTTGTTTGAGGTGCAGCTCGATGGATGGCTTTGTAAGTTTCTTAGAGATACATCACACGTTGTCCTAGTGTTTATCGGTATGCTGATAGAGCTAACCATTGATTCTTCTACATAAATCTATTTGAAAGAAGACTAAAGTGGAGGGAGCCACTGAATCATCAATGAACCGATTATGTGTCTAAAAAGAATGGGAGAAGACTGTTTCACCCCCTGAATTAACGAGTAATGGAAGAAAGCCATGTCTGATATAGAACAAGTGGTCACGCGGACACGTCAAATAGAAAAGCTGCTCCGAACACAATATCATGCTGAAGGTAAGGGATTGCATCAGCTGATCACGAGCAGTGAGGAACGTCTGCCCCATGATGTGATTGGGAAGTTGCGTTACATTGCGACCATTCGTAACAAGATTGTTCACGAAGAGGATTATAAACTTGAGAACCGCAATGACTTTCTGGCTGCGTGTGATGCATGCGAAAAAGAGCTGACACCCCGCAGTAGCCGTTTCATATGGAGAGCCGCGATTGCTTTGATGACTCTTATTACTTTAGCCGCGCTTATTTTTTATTATGCGCATTGGGATGAGTTATCTAAGCATCTGTAACCAAATGCTAGAAATAGACAATCATTCTTAAATGGTGAAATGGGTATAAGTGGGTGATTAACGTTCTCATTTCGTTCTAAAAAACAGCAATAAACAAAAAAGGGACGCGATGCGTCCCTTTTTTGTTCTCTAATACGATTTAATACATCATCGGCAGTGTCATTAAGCCCACAACAACTGCGATCATTACAAGTCCTTGTTTTTGCGAAGAAGTAATCATAACTCTGCCCTCTATGTTAGATGTTTATTGATATGTCATTAATAATAGCAGTTTTTTTGTACTTTGCTCAAGTTTTATTTGATGAGATTGTAAAAAGCATAAGGTTTTTTTCAGTAAAAACCCCATTTAATCGATTAAATGGAAAAGGTTTACTTGTTTTTATGGGTGGACAATAAATAATCGCCCGTGCATATTTTTAATTTAAATCATTGATTTTAAATGATTATATTTATTTTATTATTTTTGATTTTATGGTTTCTGTTTTTTTTGTGGTAAATCCAAGGAAATGGTCGGTTTGATCGCAAAACATTAGGTTAACCTCATTTTATAACGTTGATGGGTGAGAGGTTTAAGATTCGATATCAAGTCTAACGTCTCTTTATGATAAAAAAATTCACATGGTTTTTTATTATTAATATTTTTTTAATTTAAGTATCTGATTTTAATTATAAAATTTAATATTTTATTCTTGTTTTGTGCTAAAGTTTCTACTTGTGGGGCTGTCTGTCTATTTCTTTGTTGAACTCAGAGAAAGGGGATGATTTTATTTTTTTCTGGCCGTAGCCTGATCAAGATCGCGCTACCGAAAAGCCTGAATCGATAATGAGAAGCGCAATCAAGATCCAAGTTTTACTGTCCATTTCTGGACATCTCTCTCGTCCTGCCTAAACTGGCGGCTCAGTTTAAAAGAGGTGTGTACATGTGGAGCTGGATTTCAGTCGCACTATCAGGTTTTATTAGTATTTCCGCCAATCAGAACAGCGAATACCATCGTGCGGCAGTGTTTAAAACATTGTCCTTGGCGATGTTAGTGGCGTTGATTTGGGATCACACTGGTTTTATTGGTGCATCAGTGCGTTGGGTCACACTCGGGTTGTTGGTTTCTATGCTTGCCGATGGACTCTACGTGCAAAAGCGAGGCAAAAAATTGTGTTTCGCCGCTTTTATTGGCGCACAACTGTGCTTTAGCGCCTCGTTCTGGGTGCAATTATCGGGAGAGATTGTCTGGTGGTTGCCTGCTATGCTTTTGGCTATAGGAGTGGTGATATTTTTCTTGATGCTCCCGAAGATTGATCGGTTGGTGTTCCCTGTTGTCATCATGGGGATGGTCTTGCTGCAATTGAATTGGGCAGCAGGCGAAGTGTGGCTGCTTACCCAGACTGTGTCCAGCTTGCTTGGGGCGTTTGGCTCATTTATCTTGCTGGTCTCTGCTATCTTACTTGCGGTGCATGACTACAAACATTCAATTTTTGGTGGCCGTTATGTTATTTCCGGCAGCTACTTGCTCGCATATTCATTGATTACCGCTTCTTTGTTTATATGACAATCACAGCGATTTACGCCCGTTTTACTTGGTAAGAAATACGGTTGTTTTCCCTCCAATTTGTCAAATGGTGTTGTTATAATCCCCGGTCTTTTTAGACGGCTCTCAGAATGATTGGCTTTGGAGGCTTACTCATGGAAATTCTTTCCGCTGCAACTATGTTGTTTCTTATCATGGACCCACTTGGCAACCTTCCGATTGTCCTTTCGATACTCAAACACCTTGACCCAAAGAGAAGGCGTAAAATTCTGATTAGAGAGCTCTGCTTCGCTCTGATCATTTTGATGTTATTTTTGTTTGCAGGGAAGGGAATCTTAAGCTTTCTTCATGTCCAGCCAGAAACGTTAAGTATTTCTGGCGGGATCATTTTATTTATTATCGCGATTAAAATGATCTTCCCAAGTGCCGGCAGTATCACGGGACTCGCTGCAGGTGAGGAGCCTTTTATTGTGCCAATGGCAATCCCTATGATTGCTGGTCCATCGGTGATAGCGGCATTGTTGTTACTTTCAACTCAATATACAAACCAATTATTTGAGTTAGCTGGTGCCGTTTTGTTGGCATGGGGGGCGACTTTTTTGATTTTGATGTTTTACGGTTTCTTCCATCGTATTCTTGGCGAGCGGGGTTTAAAAGCCATTGAACGCTTGATGGGGTTGCTTCTGGTGATGATCTCCACCCAAATGTTCTTGGATGGCGTCAAGGGATATTTAGGCTAATAAACAAGCAGCGCTACTCGTTAAAAGCGCTGCTTTAATCATTACATCATGTGCTTACGGCGAATGTCGAGTAAGGCAAAAATTCCGAAAATCAGTATTGACCATTTTTCCCAACTGCTCATTTTTATTTTATCCCCAAAAGCGCCAATAAAAATAGCGGACTGCAAGCCATGCATAATGAACAGAAAGGCCGTCATAATATACAGGGCAATGGCTGCTTTGCCTGGAAAGGGGACAAAGAAATTAAAAATTAGAATGAACCACACAAAAGCAATGGCTGCTTTCGCGAGTATAAGTAAGGCTTTCATGGTATTTCCTTATTCGTGTTTTGTCGTTCAAATAGTCGATAGCTTACTTGACCCGCATTTTTTTCGCGGTGTAAGTGCCAGTTCATGGGGAGCCCCTCTAACTTGAGCTCTTTCTCTGTTTCGATATAAATCATGGCATCATCAGCAAGCCAATCATTGCTCTCCAGCAGCAGCAAAGTTTGTTCAAGGAGCCCTTTACGAAAAGGAGGGTCGATAAAAACCACATGATGCGGATGACCTTTTTGCTGAAGAAAATTGAGTGCATCCTCGTTGATGGCTGTCATATTACTAGCATTGAGAGAGGATATATTCTTTTCCAGTTGCCTGAAAGCGTTGGTGTTGAGTTCAATCAGAGTCACGTGTTGGGCCTGTCTTGATGCGGCTTCAAACCCTAGCGCTCCTGAACCAGCAAACAGATCCAAACATTTCGCTTGGGGTATGTCATGCGCCAGCCAGTTAAACAGTGTCTCTTTGACCCGATCTGTTGTTGGACGCAATCCTTCGGCATGGTGAACGGGAAGTTTGCGTCCCCTCCATAAACCGCTAATAATTCGAACAAAGCCTTCTAAAGGCTGTTTTTGTGATGAGTTTTGCTGGCGACGCCGTACCATAGATTTTTTGACCGCTAATAAAGTGATACTATACCCAGTTGCTCACTACGATTGTTTTGAGTACAGCCCAATTTTTGTTAATGACAAAGTGTATACCATCGTTATAACGCTGGGAACGTTTCACTGTGTCGTTCGTTTTTCTTTTCTCAATTGGTACTATGCCGCAAGAAAAGGAACAGAGTAAAATTTGACAATCTAGGATAGCCCCAGATGACGGAAAAAAAGAAACGAGGACTACTCTCTTGGCTTGGTTTTGGCGATGAAGAGCAGACCAATCAGGCAGTGGAAGAGAGCTCGCAGGAGTCAGATAAAAAAGAATCGGTAGCGAGTATTGATCTGACAGACACGGTTCCTCATGCTGCCGTAACAGAAACAGAAACAGAAACAGAAACAGAAACAGAAACAGAAACAGAAACAGAAACAGAAACAGAAACAGAAACAGAAACAGAAACAGAAACAGAAACAGAAACAGAAACAGAAACAGAAACGCGTGCCACTGAACAAGAAAAGCCAACGGAAAACTTTTTTTCACGTTTGAAACGCAGCTTGGCGAGAACAAAAGCCAATATTGGTGCTGGCTTTTTCAGCCTATTTAAAGATAAACAGATTGATGACGACCTGTTTGAGGAGTTAGAAGAGCAGCTACTGGTCGCAGATGTGGGTATGGATACCACTTTGAAGATAATTGATAACTTGACGGAAAAAGCGTCTCGTCAGGCGCTCAAAGATGGTGAAGCTCTCTATGGTTTACTCAAAGAGGAAATGGCGACCATCTTGTCCAAAGTTGAAAAACCACTTGTGGTGGAAAGTGAAAAAAGCCCCTTTGTTATTCTTATGGTTGGAGTCAATGGTGTCGGTAAAACAACAACCATTGGTAAACTGGCAAAACAGTTTCAGGCGCAAGGCAAAAAAGTCATGTTGGCGGCAGGTGACACATTTCGTGCTGCAGCCGTAGAGCAGCTTCAGGTTTGGGGAGAACGGAATCAGGTCCCCGTCGTTGCTCAACATACTGGGGCAGACAGCGCTTCTGTCATCTATGATGCCATTGAATCAGCGAAGGCGAAAGGCGTTGATGTGGTCATTGCGGATACGGCGGGCCGTTTGCAAAATAAAGCGAACTTGATGGAAGAATTAAGAAAAATTGTTCGTGTCATGAAGAAACTTGATGATTCTGCTCCCCATGAAATCATGCTGACGTTGGATGCCGGAACAGGGCAAAATGCGATCAGTCAGGCGAAATTATTTAGTGATGTTGCTCCATTAACTGGGATTGCCTTAACTAAGCTGGACGGCACAGCTAAGGGTGGCGTTATATTTTCTTTAGCGGACCAATTTCAGATTCCTATTCGTTATATCGGTGTTGGCGAAGGGATTGACGATCTCCGTCGATTTAAAACTCAGGAGTTTATTGACGCATTATTCAGTCGTGAAGAGTAGTTTTTAGCTCAGATTAAGAGGAATAACGAGTGATAAAGTTTCAGCAGGTAAGTAAAGCCTACCGTGGCGGCAGACAAGCTCTGCAAAAGGTTGATTTTCATCTTCGCCGAGGAGAAATGGCTTTTTTGGGCGGCCACTCTGGTGCTGGGAAAAGCACTCTACTCAAGTTAATCTGTGCGATTGAACGTCCAACTGATGGAAAAATCAGCTTTAACGAGCATGAGATCACTCGTATTCCTAACAAAGATATCCCCTTTCTGAGGCGTAATATAGGCATCGTATTTCAAGACCACCGTCTGTTAATGGATCGCTCTGTCTTTGACAACGTTGCTTTGCCAATGCGCATTGAATCCATCTCCGAAAATGAGATTAAGCGACGAGTGTCTGCGGCTTTGGACAAAACCGGTTTATTGGATAAAGCGAAATGTTCTCCGAATCAGTTGTCGGGAGGTGAGCAGCAGAGAGTGGGCATCGCTCGTGCTGTGGTTAATCGTCCGACCTTACTGCTTGCTGATGAACCAACAGGAAATCTGGACCCCGATTTATCCAATCGAGCGGTCAAACTGTTTGAAGAATTTAACCGTGCGGGCGTGACGATTCTCTTGGCCACTCATGACATTGGGTTAGTCAATACCCGCCCACAGTACCGCCATCTCGAATTGAATCATGGATTTCTTAGCGAGGTAGAAGATTATGGCCGCTAACGAGCAGAAAACCAAAGGAAGCCAGAGACCACAACATCGCGTTAAGCGAGACAGCTACTTTGTGGTGCATTTTAAGCAAGCAAAGGATTCGTTCTGGTCAATGTGGTCTCGGCCGTTGGGGAATATCCTGACTTTGGCGGTTATTTCTATGGCGATCACTATGCCTGCGGCGCTTTATTTGCTGGGGAAAAACCTTGCGGTGGCGTCATCGAATGTGAATAGCCCAGCAAAGGTGAGTGCGTATATTCAAGAGCAGACACCAGAAGCAAGAATCATGGTGTTAAAAGATAAGTTTGAGAATATGGATGAGGTGGCGGGTGTTGAGTATATTTCGCCACAGCAAGGTTTGGATGAACTGAGTCAATATTCTGGTTTTGATCAAGCCATCTCCTTATTGGATGATTATGCTTTACCTGGCGTGCTTTTGATCATGCCTAATGGTGATGATCAGTCGATGATAAAGCAACTGGCGGCCAAGATAGCACAAGATGAAGAGGTCACCGATGTTCGTCTTGATGAAGATTGGCTGACACGCCTTGATGCCATTAAGAATCTAGTGGGTGGAATCGTGACGGCTCTGTCTATTTTAATGCTGGGTTCTGTGTTTCTCATTGTTGGCAACACACTGCGTTTTAATGTCTTGGCCAACAAGGAAGAAATTCAAACGATGAAACTTATTGGTGCCACTAACAGCTATATTCTTCGCCCCTATTTGTATTCAGGTATGTGGTTTGGCTTGTTAGGAGCCCTTATCGCTTGGGTACTCACCGCGATTATCACTGTCTTGTTGAACAACCGAGTGGAACAATTGGCAGAGCTCTATGACAGTCGATTTAGACTTATTGGCCTGAGTTGGGACGAAAGTCTGCTACTGTTGATGTTGGGTGTTTTTCTTGGCTGTCTGGCGGCGAAAGTATCGGCTCAGCGCCACCTTAAAGAAATTGAACCTGTATGATTTGATGATGTCCAACTATTGCAAAAAGTAGACGTCGCCGTATACTTTGCTGTGTTGTTGATGAAAAGTTTATAAATAATAACTTTTCCCTGCTTGAATCTTGTTCATTTTAGGTTCAAGATTGTTGGGTTAAAACTTACTCCAGATCAGAGATTGATGAGGAACTGAATGACGAACCAAGCGTATTCAATGGCTGTAGTTACTCAAGATAGCTTAGATAGCTACATCCGGACAGTAAACGGTTACCCGATGCTGACTGCGGAAGAGGAACGTGGGCTGGCTGAAAGACTGTACTACGAAGGTGAAATTGATGCAGCTAAAGGGCTGATCTTATCTCACCTGAGATTTGTGGTTCACGTAGCGCGTGGCTATTCCGGTTATGGCCTACCGATGGCAGACTTAGTTCAGGAAGGCAACATTGGCTTAATGAAGGCAGTCAAACGTTTTAATCCAGAAGTCGGGGTACGTCTAGTATCGTTTGCAGTGCATTGGATTAAAGCCGAAATCCATGAGTATGTTTTGCGTAACTGGCGCATTGTTAAAATTGCAACAACGAAAGCACAGCGTAAACTGTTCTTTAATTTGCGTAAGTCTAAAAAGCGTTTAGGCTGGTTTAACAATGGTGAGGTGGAAACGGTTGCAAAAGAGCTCGGTGTAGAACCCTCTGAAGTCCGTGAAATGGAATCGCGTCTCGCTGCTCAGGATGCAACCTTCGAGATGCCGAACGATGATGATGACTCAAGTGCATCCTATTCTGCGCCGGTGTTTTACTTAGAAGATAATGCCTCAGATGTGGCTGTTAATGTTGAAGCGGCAAATTGGGAAGCACATACCAATAATCGTTTAAGCTTGGCTTTAGCGAGTCTTGATGCACGCAGTCAACATATTGTTCGTTCGCGCTGGTTAGATGACAACAAGTTAACCCTTCAAGAGCTGGCTGAAAATTATGGTGTTTCTGCTGAGCGTATTCGCCAGCTTGAAAAAAATGCAATGAAGAAACTCAAAACCGCAGTGGGCAGTTTCTAGCAACGGTCTTTTTAAGAATTCGTAAAGCCGAGATCTTTTGATCTCGGCTTTTTTGTTTGCGAGATCATAACCTCCCATAAACAGAGAAAAAAGACCATGGTTTTTGTGGATAACTCTGTGGTAATTTTCTTGGTGACATGTCAGAAATAGGGGTAAACAAAGGCATCTGAAGCGATATGTATATGGGGATACTTTTCCATTTACACACAAAAAAATAAAGATCATCACTACATGTAGTGGATCAATTGAAGATTAGATACTTTATTAACGCAATCCACAAATTTATCCACAGAAGGTGAAATTTTGTTCATGAGTGGATAACCTTACTGCTTCGGTGTACTTGTTAACCATTGGATAGGTTACAATGGTGAATAATGTATAACATGATAAAGAGACTCGAAATGGATCAATTTCAACATATTGATGTCACTGGCGCGCAAGCCCTTTTACAACAGGGAAAAGCTCGTTTAGTGGATATCCGTGATTTTCAATCTTTTTCTGTCGCTCACCCTGCGTCTGCTTTTCACCTGACCAACGACACCATGGTTCAGTTTATAAATGAAGGCGAATTTGAGCAGCCAGTTTTAGTGATGTGTTACCATGGTATTAGTAGTCAAGGAGCTGCACAGTATCTTTTAAATCAAGGTTTTGAAGAAGTATACAGTGTGGATGGTGGTTTTGAAGCTTGGCATCGTGCTCAGTTGCCTGTTGAAACGACTCTCTCTTAGCGTTAACCGTATGCAAAAGCTGGCCTCTCTGGATTCGTCTATGCGCTGTGAGGTTACGTGTGGGTAGTCAGTGAAAAAATGCCAACGCTTGGTTTAAGCATACCGAAGCCGATCATAACCTTTATGTTAGCTTGGTTGGTGATTGGTTTTGTTCAACCTTTTATGCCGATTGGTAATGCTGCACATTTGATTGGGTTGTTAGCGGGTATCGCAATGGGCCTACTGGATGTTTGCAGACGCACATCATAGACAGCCCCTTTATTCTCTGACTCAACCTAGCGTTATTATTGATATAAATATTTAGTAAACAGTAAGTCAGCAATAATCGTTCGGCCCGTTTCAGGAAGTAAAATAGAATTGAGTTGTTCCACTAGGATCTTTCGCAAGTCTTCCCTTCCTGCCAATGATGTGATGGTGTCTTCTGACTGCTTACCCAATAGCTCGATGACAGCATCTCGTATCAAAGGTTGGTGAAGTTCAATAATGGCAAGGTCGGTCGAGTTGGCGACCATAATGTCCAAGCGCACCTGTATATACCCAAGTTGTTTACCCTTAGTGTAAAAATTGGTGGTCAGATCCGGCTCCAGAGTAAAATAGGCAAGAGAAGGCTCGGCGCCTTCTTCAGCTATACTCGGAGTACCTACGAATAGGCTTAGAGCGAAAAATAATGGGGCTAAGTGACGTTTAATCATATTTCTGTCTTTTCTTTCTTCTAATCACGATACTCGAATCGCCAGAGTCTTGTTACAATAGCTGTCCCTACTCTTGCGTAGGAAATGGGTTGAGTACTCGACGGAGTGGTTAACAATTCAGCTCGAAGCTTTATCTTACAGCGGTAAGCCTACTTATTGAATACTAGTATGAATCAATTTACTTCGCTTTATTTATCTGCTCTTCGTCAGGTTGAATGGCAAGAACCTGATAAGTTTAGCTTTCCAACCCAAAATACAAAAGACTGGTTGTTAGAACAGGGCTCATTGTCACGTTTATTAGAAACACACTGTCAGACTCTAAGTGTCGATTTGTTACACAACAAGGTCATAAAAGCCGAAAGGCTTAATTCTCAGGAAATCCTACTTCTTAAGCGGGAAGAATGTCTGTTGCGAAAAGTCGTTTTGAAAGGCGATGATCAAGCTTGGGTATTAGGAAGAACATTAATTCCTAAATCGTCGATGTGTGGTCAGTCGTTCGACTTATCGCGCCAGGGGGAAGTACCGCTAGGTGTGACCATTTTTAGTGCTGAGAAAGTTGTCCGTGATGCTTTGGTGGTGGGTTGGGCTAAAACGCCAGAGGGTAATTTTCTTGCGCGTCGCTCACGTTTGTGGATGGATGATAAACCTATGCTAGTGGCAGAACTTTTTTTACCTGCCTCTCCTATGTTCTTTGGGGAGAAGGTCTGAATGATGGTAATAAAAGTGCAGCAATACTGGCGACTCATGCGCATGGACAAGCCGATTGGCACCTTGCTTTTGTTGTGGCCAACCTTATGGTCTTTGATTATTGCAGCTCAGGGAAGCCCTGATCCTTGGGTTCTTGTCGTCTTTGTTCTTGGGGTCGTTTTAATGCGTTCGGCGGGCTGTGTGATCAATGATTTTGCTGACCGTAAAGTCGATGGGCACGTCAAGCGCACCAGCAAGCGGCCACTACCTTCTGGCGAGGTAACATCCATTGAGGCAGTCTGCCTGTTTCTGGGTTTGTCAGTCGTTTCGTTTGTGCTTGTTCTGACGATGAATCCATTAACCGTCAAGCTTTCGTTCGCTGGACTGTTGCTGGCATTCATCTACCCATTTATGAAACGCTACACTCATTTTCCTCAGCTCTTTCTCGCGCTTGCGTTTAGCTGGTCGATTCCTATGGCTTGGGCGGCACAGGCGAACGAATTGCCATGGCACATGTGGTTTTTATTTGTGATCAATGCTGTCTGGACAACGGTTTACGATACTCAGTATGCGATGGTCGATAGGGATGATGATGTCAAAATCGGCATTAAGTCGACGGCGATTTTCTTTGGCCGTTTTGATAAAATAATCATTGGCATACTTCAGTGTGTCACGATAGGAATGTTGATCGTGTTAGGAAGTTGGTACTCTCTCGGAGCTATTTACTACTGGTGTCTATTGGTGGTAGGCGCATTGTTTGTCTTTCAGCAGTACCTTATGCGTCATCGAGATCGAGACCTTTGCTTTAGAGCTTTTCTTAACAATAACTATGTGGGAATGGCGATCACTATCGGCCTTTTGACCGCATTTTGGTAAAGGAGAGGGCACCATCACAGTGCCCTTGTTAGTCATTGATGTTGCCTAGCGGGATTCACCAGCCTGACAAATACTTTCTTTAATGGTTAGACGAACTTCCGGGTAAAGCATGGAATACAAAAGGTCCGCCAAGTTCTGGCTTTTGGTTTGGTCACAGTTGCCACTCGTGTCTAAATAAGCCTGTTGCTTGAGAGTGTCAAACATTGTTGAAAAGACACCTTTATCGAAAAACTCTGGCGCATTAATGCCGTGCAATCGACCCAATCGTTGGGCAATATCCTGACTTTTTTGCTCTAGGGCCGATTTTCCAAGTTCAGGGTTTGCCGTCATTAAGTTGAGTGTTATCGCGTATCGTTGCAGAGTCTCATTGATGGTTCTTCCTAAGAGCATCAAGACCTGAGTATTGGCCTGCTTCATCGCGACATTTTGTTGTGCATCGACAGTCACCAACCCCTGAAGAGCAAGCTCTTCAATATAGCCCTCTGTGATTTGATCCAATTGCGTCTCTTCAATACTGAGAAACAGCTCTTGTTTTAGGAAGGGATAAATGAGCGCAATGTTTGCTTTTATTTGTTCGATATTGAGTTGCTGATGCCGAATGAGCATTTGGGCAAGTAATGATGGAAGCGCAAGCAAGTGAATGATGTTGTTGCGATAATAAGTCATCAGGATAGATTGATGACGATCAAGTGAAATGATTTCGCCCATCGTGTCAGATTCAACAACAAACTTCTCCAAAGATTCGGCATGTTGGATGAGTTCGTCGGCGGATTCTTGTGGAACGGTGAAGGTGGCGGAATAAGGCACATTGTTTAAAAGTGACAGGTAACAGTCAATTTGTTTGACCAGACTGTCACGAGACAGTGCGCGCTGACGCGACGCGAGCAATGCCGTTGCACATAGAGTGAGGGCGTTAGCGGCTGCGGCGTCATTAATATGCGTCATCATCTTCGTCGCTAATTGGTTGATCACAGGGTTGAGCCATTGCGGTTTTTTATTTCCCAATGGATCAATGTCTTTCGTCCACTCTGGGGCGTTTTCATTGAGGTATTGATTCAGTGGTATCGGTTCCCCAAAGTTTACGTATCCCTGACCAAAATTACGCAATTTTCGAATGGTGCGAATCACGAGGCCTGCATTTTCTTTTTCTTTACGCTTTCCTCTTAGCTCCTTGGCATAAGTACTGACTTCCATGACATGTTCGTAGCCAATATAAACGGGCACTAAAGTAACAGGTCGGTTCAGCCCACGAAGCATCGCCTGAATCGTCATGGCAAGCATCCCCGTTTTCGCCTTCAGAAGTCGACCAGTACGTGATCGTCCACCTTCACTGAAATACTCGACGGAGTAGCCCTTCGAAAATAATTCAGCCAAATACTCTCTAAAAATCGTCGAGTAGAGTTTGTTCCCTTTAAAGCTACGGCGAAGAAAAAATGCGCCGCCTCGGCGAAATACGGGACCTGCCGGAAAGAAATTTAGGTTTATCCCTGCAGCGATGTGCGGAGGAACAAGACCCTCGTGATAGAGAACATAAGAGAGAAGAAGGTAGTCCATATGACTTCGGTGGCAAGGCACATAGACGATTTCGTGGCCGTCTTGAGCTAACTTTCGGACCATGGACGCATTATTAATATTCAGGCCCTGATAAATACGATTCCAAAGCCAACTAAGCAGGCGCTCGCCTCGTTTGATTAGCGAATAAGAAAAATCAGCGGCGATCTCATCCATGATAGATTGTGCTTCTTTCCGAGATTTATCGACTGAAATTCCCTTTGCTTTGGCATCGTCTTCAATCGCTTTCTCAATGGCTTTTGATGCGATAAGTCTGTTAAACAACGCTTGGCGATTAGGTAGATTGGGGCCTGATGCTGCCATTTTCTGTCGAGAGAAGTGTATGCGAGCGACACGAGCTAGCTTGTGAGCGATGGACGCATCTGTACCATGTGAATCGGCCATCAAACGCAAAGATACCACAGGGCTAATGCGTATGAGGCAATCTCGGCCGGATGTCAACACAGCCAACGCTTTCTCTGGTCCATTTAATGGCCGTAGATAAGGCGTTTGTTGAGCCTCTTTGCCAGGCTTTCGTCCCCAAAGTACAGTGGCTGGAATAATTTGAACATCCAGTTTTTTGTCAAACTTGTGCTGTTCAAGTAACTGAGAAAACAGTGCAACGGATTCCTTTGGGATATCCTTATCATTACTTAAAACTGTCTGGCGCGATGAGGTAAACACATGGCGCTGGAAAGATTTGCCATTGATAAGAACAGGTTCGAAAGGGTCGGGTAACCCTAATCGTTGGGCTTGAATTTGCAGTGTGACCAGATCGACATTTGACCGATAGGGCAGGGCATAGATAATCGGCTTGGCCAGATCAATGTTATGATCTTCAATCGGTTTTGAAGGAATCGCCGTTCCTTTTACTATGACTGACAAAGGCAGTTTTAGTAGTGAACTTGATAATGGTTGTCCGGAAGACATAAAGTTCTTAGCCTCAAAAAACAGAGAGTTCGCATCAGCACTTGCCTATCTCTGAATCTGAGATAGTGGTGAGGTGCTTAGGCTGATATTTTTTAGGAGGCAAGAATACCAGAAACTGGTCGAACCTTTTACTGTAATTTGTTCGTGAAGTGGGCACTCTAGCTAAATCAAAAGAATGGATGGCTGATTAGGTTTGCTCGTACTCACAAGATGAGCTCCTATGAGGATTGCTGAGACGTGTCTGATTTAAATCGTACGCATTCAAGTCAATCAAAAAGTGGGCAATTGGCTTTTCATTTGAACAGTTACTGGATATACTCACAGTTGACTGTATAAAAAGACAGGTAAACTATGAAGCCGTTAACGCCACGCCAGCAACAAGTATTTGACCTTATCAAAAGTAAAATTGACGTCAAGGGGATGCCTCCGACGCGAGCTGAAATTGCTCGGGAACTGGGCTTTCGTTCTGCTAATGCGGCAGAGGAGCACCTGAAAGCGTTAGCGCGCAAACAAGCGATTGAGATTATCCCAGGGGCCTCACGAGGTATCCGGATACTACTGGATGATTCAGCGAACGATGACGAAGGTCTTCCTTTAATCGGTCAGGTTGCTGCGGGTGAGCCCATTTTGGCCCAAGAGCATGTTGAGGCGCATTATCAGGTCGATCCCGCGATGTTTAAACCCCAAGCAGACTTTCTATTGCGCGTTAATGGCGAGAGTATGCAAGACATCGGGATCATGGATGGTGACTTATTGGCAGTACACAAAACTCAGGACGTGCATGACGGACAAGTGGTTGTGGCACGTGTGGATGATGATGTAACGGTCAAACGTTTAGAACGTAAAGGTTCCACAGTAGTCCTTCACGCAGAGAACAAAGAGTTTGAACCAATCAAAGTGGATTTGACTTGCCAGAGTCTGGCTATTGAAGGTTTGGCGGTAGGTATTATCCGCAATACTGATTGGATGTAGCCAATATTAAGCTCGGACGGCTCTCTACTTATTTTGCCAACGTCAGTACTTATCGACTGACGTTTTTTATTGTGACGGGTTACTCGTCACAATTTTCGTGACTCTTGTTGAGATTAATTCTCAATTACTTGTTTTTGTAATTGATATTTATTATCATCTTCTTTCTGGTATGAAAGGATGATGATCATGAGTGACAAGTACCAAACCTCAACACATCGCTATCAAATTCCGGCTAACCTATTACAGCCACTTTGGCTTCGTAGTCGCGAAAGTCTTGTTGATAATGGCTTGGTCTACGACCCGATTGCTGCCAGTGCTTGCCAGCGTTGCCTGTTGGCACCAGAATGCCTTTCTGGGGATATTGACCAGAAACAATTACTGCATGCCACCTTGACTCAGATTTGTGATGATCAGGTGAACCACTTTATTTCCCAAAATCCAGATGGTTGGGTCATTAATGTTGGAGCGGGCTTAGATACACGTTTTTATCGTATCGACAATGGCCGTTGTCACTGGCTGGAGTTGGATATAACGGAAAATTTACTTTGGCGTCAAAAGCTATTCCACAAAAGTGAGCGTTATCAGCATATGTGTGGCGGCGTGGATGATACCTCGTGGTTAAACCATTTGCCTGTACCTGAAAAAGCGCCAGTTCTTATTGTGTGCGAGCACGCTTTGCTTGATTGCAGTCAACAGCAAGTCGGTAAGTTCATTCAAGCATTAGGGTGTCACTTTGAGTCGGCGCGAGCCTGTTTTGTGTTAGCGGGGGACTTGACGACATCGAAACTGGGTCAGAAAATGGGTTCTGGTCGCTATAAGCATGGTTATGTTTCACCAGGCGAAGACATGATGAACTATTTACCTTGGGCACGATGGGCGAAGACATTCTCACCACTAGATAAACACTGCGGTCGTTGGAAATTATGGCAGCGTTGGTTGACTCGGTTTAATGGATTTAAGAACAGACTAACCCCTGTGGTTGTTCAGATTCGCTGGTAGTCGTTGTTTGCATCACTAGGGGTGCTCAAGCCGACGTGAAACGACGGCTTGATAGTCTTTAGAATAAACGATTTAAACCATTTAATGCGGCTACTCGGTAAGCTTCGGCCATGGTTGGGTAGTTGAACGTCGTATTAACGAAATACTCAATCGTATTAGCCTCCCCTTTTTGTTCCATAATGGCTTGGCCAATGTGGATGATTTCTGCCGCTCGTTCGCCAAAGCAATGAATCCCTAATATCTCTTTGGTCTCTCGATGGAAGAGAATTTTCAGGCTACCAGTATCTTTGCCCGCTATCTGTGCCCGAGCTAGGTGTTTGAATGAGGCACGGCCGACTTCGTATGGAATTTTTGATGCGGTCAGCTCTTGTTCGGTTTTACCCACTGAGCTAATCTCAGGGATGGTATAAATCCCCGTAGGGATGTCATCAATCAGATTGCCATCAGCTTGACCTTTCAGGATTGCTTGAGCAACAAAGCGTCCCTGATCGTAGGCTGCGCTGGCTAGGCTTGGGTAACCAATCACATCACCCACGGCGTAGACGTGCGCTATATCTGTTTGATAGTTGTTGTCCACAGTAAGTTGCCCGCGTGAGTCAGCGTTTAAACCTACAGCGGGCAAGTTGAGCTTATCAGTATTTCCCGTACGTCCGTTGGCGTAGAGCAAGCAGTCTGCTCGCATTTTTTTTCCCGACTCTAGGTGAATAATGACTCCGTCACTAGTGCCTTCAATTTTTTGGTAGGTCTCGTCGTTGCGGATCACTACGCCACTGTTCCAAAAATGATATGACAACGCATCAGAGACTTCGTTGTCCAAAAAGGATAAGAGGCGGTCACGAGTGTTGATCAAGTCGGTTTTGACTCCTAACCCTCTAAAAATAGAGGCGTATTCACAGCCAATGACACCAGCACCGTAAATGATGATGTGTCGAGGGTCGTGCTCAAGGCTAAGAATCGAATCACTGTCGTAGATTCGATCATGCATAAAATCGACATCGTTCGGTTGATAAGGCCGAGAACCCGTGGCAATAACGAAGCGATCCGCACTGTACGCTTCTTCTGTCCCATCAGCGAGTGTGACAGAGATACTATTGGTACTGGTAAAGCGTGCGACGCCAAAAACTAAAGTACATTGGTTACGATCATAAAACCCTTGTCTCAACCGGGTTTGCTTATCAATGACAGATTTAGCGTGCCCTAGAATATTGGAAAATGTAGAGTGTAAGCTGGTATTGTTGTGGCAAAACAGAGGGTTATTGTTGAACTCGATAATACGACTCACCGCGTGTCTTAGGGCTTTGGAAGGAATGGTTCCCCAATGTGTACAGCCTCCTCCCACACTGCTTTCTTTCTCCACTATGGCGACATTAAGACCCGCTTTGGTTAATCCCATTGCAGCCCCCTCTCCACCCGGGCCACTGCCGATAACGATTACATCAAAGTGGTTGCTTTCCGCCATAACTTTTCCTTTGTTATATTTTTTTACATTGCGTTAGCGTGATTTTAACTGATTTCTGGTCTTGGTGCACTGGTGGTGGATGAGAGAGTGGAAGGGATCACGCACAAAGCCTTTTATTATCCGCGGTGACACGGTTGGTTACGGCTGAAAAAGTGCTCTAAACTTGCTCAAATGTCACCCCTCGGTTAAACATGATGATTTTGGGTTATCTCGCTAAGATAATCGTTGTATATTAACCTCTAATGAATGAGAAAAAGCAGATAAGATTGATGGGAATTCGAGCACAGCAGAAAGAAAAGACGCGTCGTTCATTGATTGATGCTGCGTTTAGCCAGCTTAGTGCTGATCGAAGCTTCTCCAACTTAAGTTTGAGGGAAGTTGCTCGGGAGGCGGGCATTGCGCCTACGTCCTTCTATCGACACTTCAAGGATATGGATGAATTGGGCTTGACCATGGTCGATGAAGGAGGCTTGTTACTTCGTCAGTTAATGCGCCAAGCCCGACAGAGGATTGTCAAAGAAGGCAGTGTAATACGAACTTCAGTTGAAACATTTATGGAGTTTATTGAAAGTAGCCCCAATGTTTTCAGACTTTTGTTACGCGAGCGGTCAGGGACTTCTTTTGAGTTTCGAACCGCGGTTGCAAGAGAAATTCAGCATTTTTCTGCCGAGCTTACTGAATATCTGACCGGTGCAGGGATGACGCGCGACGAAGCATATACACAAGCAGAAGCATCGGTGACATTGGTCTTCAGCTCTGGTGCGGAAGCCCTTGATCTTAATCGATGCGAGCGAGATGAGTTGGCAGAAAGGTTGATTATGCAATTGCGCATGATTGCGAAAGGGGCGTTTTGGTATCGTAAAGAGCGCGAACGTAAACGAATAAAGGGTAGGATAGATTAATGTCAAATGAAGGAAACCAAGTGAAATGTGGTTCTGATAAAAAAACGCTAGTGTTGGCCCTCATCGCTGGCATGTGTGGTGATGCTTTATTGTCTTGGCTGACCATGGCCGACGTGCCTTTTTCTATCTTTCCATTAATTGCGCTTGTGCTCTCCGTTCAGGCTTTGTATCAAGAATATTTACGTAATCCCGTTTCAGAAGACATTCCATTGTTAGGTTTGGCATGTTTCTTTGTTGGAGCATTTGGCCACTCAGCGTTTATTAAAGCGCAGTATCCTGATGCAGGGTCAAATTTCTTTGCTATCGTTGTGTCACTGCTTTTACTGCTCTGGGTGGGAAAAAAGCTCGGTTTTATCAATCGCTCCGCTAGGGGAGAGTAAAGAGACCATTCAAAACGAGCACGAAGGCTCGTTTTGAATGGATATGATCACAGAACCTGACGTTCAAGCAGTATACCTGCCTCCATATGGTGTGTGTACGGAAACTGGTCGAATAACGCAAAGCGTGTGACTTTATGTGTTTTACATAAAGTGTCGAGGTTGTCTTTTAGCGTGTCTGGGTTACATGAGATATAAATAATACGTTCGTACCCCTGCACCATCTTACATGTATCTGCGTCCATTCCTGCCCGTGGTGGATCGACAAAAATAGTGTTGCAGTTGTAGCTCTTCAAATCGACGCCCGCGTCTTTTAAGCGCCGGAATTCACGCTTTCCTTCAATTGCCTGAGTAAATTCTTCAGCGGACAAACGAATGATCTGGACGTTATCAATGTCATTGATTTTGATGTTGTACTGCGCCGACTCAACGGAAGGCTTAGCGAGCTCTGTGGCTAGAACACGGTTAAAGTTTTGAGCCAATGCGAGAGAAAAGTTACCATTACCACAGTAGAGTTCAAGTAAATCACCTTGACTGTGTTGAGTGCAATCTACGGCCCATTCAAGCATTTTCTCAGCGACTTTACCATTGGGCTGAGTGAAGCTGTTCTCAACTTGTTGGTAGGTAAAACAGCGGCCACTGACGTTCAGCTTTTCGATCACGTACTCACGGTCTAAAACCACCTTCATTTTACGAGCCCGCCCAATCAGATTTAAGTTAAAACCTGCATCATTCAGGTCCTGCTTAAGGGCTTTTGCATGCTCAGTCCACTGTTCATCAAGTTGGCGATGGTAAAGAAGTGAAACCAAAATCTCTCCACTTAATGTGGACAGAAAATCGACCTGAAAGAGTTTACGACGCAATGATTCATTGTCTTTAATCGCCTCCAATAGCCGCGGCATAATATCGTTAATTAAGCGGCTGGCGGCGGGAAACTGATCGACACGATACTTTTCACGCGTTTCCTGATTGAACATCACATAGTAGAGATCATCCCCTTCATGCCAAACTCGAAATTCTGTACGCATTCGGTAGTGCTGCTCCGGTGACTCAAACACTTCCAGATCTGGGACATTATAGGAACTGAACATCTTGTTAAGACGTTGGATCTTTTCCGCAAGTTGATCCTGATAGTGCTGTGGACTTACTTCAAGAGTCGCCATGATTTATACCTTTGGGTGACAATAGATTTGTTTTAAGAGCGCAGATTTTATTCAATATCTGCGCTATGTCCAGTTTTGTGGATACTCGAAGGCAAAGATGTTGCCGATATCGTTATAAATAAACACCTTGCCCCATAGAGAAAAAAGTTTGGCTGGACAAATTATGTATTGCTTAATAACATCTTCAGCCAGCTGGTGCTATCTAGAAGTATAGATGGCTGAAAGGGAATCTGGTGTAAATCCAGAACTGACGCGCAGCGGTAACAGAGAACGAAAACCCAGTAGACACTAGATCAATTGCGAGATGGGAAGTCGGGTGAGTAGGTGACGTATTATGCTCTTGAGTCCGAATACCTGCCAGCAGCCAAATTATAGGGGGTCATCTTCTTGTGGTTTGGTCAGGACTTACGCGATTTAGGATTATAATAATGAACCGATGTATATTAGCGACATCTGTGGCGTCGCTGCTTACTCATGTCTCTCTTACCTATGCTCAACAAGTTTCTACAGATGAAACAATGATCGTGACAGCGAACCGGTTTGAGCAATCAGAATCTTCCGTGCTTTCTGCCATTAGCGTGGTCACTCGTGAAGACATTGAAACCATCCAAGCAAAATCTGTGGCTGAGGCACTGTTGCGAGTGCCGGGTGTGGAAGTCACGAGTAATGGTGGCCGTGGTCAAAGTACTTCCATTCTCATACGTGGAACCAATAGTAGCCATACTTTGGCATTAGTCGACGGTGTTCGTGTGAGCTCTTCAGTGGGTACTGGAGTGCCCATTTCCCAGTTCCCCATTGGTCTTATAGAGCGTATTGAAGTTATCCGCGGCCCAGCCGCGGTTCAATATGGTTCAGATGCGATTGGCGGCGTAATCAATATTATTACTCGCTCTGAACGAGGTGATGAACGTAAGCAAATCTCGTTGGGTACTGGTAGTTTAGGGCATAAGGAAGCGAGCTTTGTCGCTAAAGCGGACACTGGTGACAAAGGTTACCTACAATTGGCTGGTGGCTTTGACACAATCGACGGGTATAACGTTCATCCAACGAACGTCAACAGTCAAGACAAGCACGGCTCAGAAGCAAAGAATATATTTGCTAGCTACGCACATGACTTCTCTCAAGAGACTCAAGGGTACCTTTCTGCTCGTTGGTTTGAGAATCAAGCAGAATATGATGTCAGCAATAAGAAGAATATTGGTGAAAGTGAGAAAAGCACGGTCTCCGCTCAGCTAGACCATGCCCGAGGAAGTTGGAAAACCTTGCTGCAAGGTAGCTACCAGTCGGTTAAGTCCAGAAATTATACACAGGATGAAGGTAGGGATAACGCCTCGACTCACGCAACAACGGACATGGTTAACGTGCAGTGGGCAAATATGTATCAGGTCACGCAAGAGGTTGAGTTAGGAGCTGGTGTCGACTGGCGACACGAGTCCCTAGATGACCATGCGACAAGTTATGGAAGCCCAAACGCGCTTGCAGGAGAAAGCCGTTCCAATAGAGGAGCATTTGCAAGTGCTTCATATCAGTATCAAGCGCTAACGCTTCAAGGTAACGCTCGTTATGACCAACATGATAAATATGAACACTATACGACGTGGTCCACATCCGCAGGTTACCAAATCAATGATAGCCATCGTGCTCGAATTAGCTATGGTACGGCGTTCAAAGCTCCAACATATTCTGCCTTGCTGACGTCACCGGATCTCAAGCCTGAAGAGTCTAAAAACCTTGAGTTGGGCCTATCAGGTGACTATATGTTCTTTCAATGGAACTTATCATTGTATGATAATGAAATTAAAAACCTAAACTTTTGGTACGTTGACCCTTCTGAGGTTTTTGGCGGAAAAACCCTTAATGTAGATGCGCGCATCAAAGGTGCGGAGCTTGATGTTCAGTTCAATACTGGGCCGTTGCATCACACTTTGGTTTTGGAACATAAAGATCATAAAGATTCTGAAGGAACTCCGCTCGCTCGCAGAGCGAAAGAGAACTATAAATGGATTGGTGATCTTTACCTTGGTGATTTCAATGTTAATGCCGTATACACTTTCACAGGTCGGCGCCCAGACTTACCCGCAGTCAATTTAACTGAAAGCGATTACCTCCCAGCTTACGACTTGCTTGATCTGTCGGTTTCTTACTTTATTTCTCGTGATTTCACGCTGAGCGGTAAAATTAGCAATGCACTGGATGAGAACTATGAAACAGCCAAAGGCTACCCAGCTCCAGAACGAGCCTACTATGTAAATGCGTCTTATCAATTCTAACTAAAACCGCCTTCGGGCGGTTTTGACTTATTGGTCGGTATTCATCTTTACAAAAGCTTTGATGGGAGGCCCCAATGTTTTCGTCACCGAGAGACTCGCACTTAGAGTGGCAGACTTTCACTGATCAATGTTATAAAGCGCAAATATTGCCAAAATAGTTGCAGCGAGTATCATTGCTGAGTCGATAAGTAACGAGCAAATCAAGTGTCCCAGCAACAAGCAAAAATACTGATCTTTGATTCTGGTGTCGGTGGATTATCTGTATATAAAGAAATACAGTCAAAACTGCCTCAACCTGACTATATCTATATATTCGATAACGAAGCCTATCCATATGGAGAATTAGAACATAGCACGCTTATCATGCGAGTAGAGCGTTTAATCACAGGTTTAGTTGAGCAACATACTATCGATTTAGTTGTCATTGCTTGCAATACTGCAAGTACTATCGTTTTACCGACTCTACGAGCAAAGCTATCAATTCCAGTCGTAGGTGTTGTCCCTGCGATCAAGCCAGCGTCAAGTCTTGCTAATAAAGCGGTAGGGTTGATAGCGACTCCTGCAACCGTGACTCGCCCTTATACGCACGAACTTATCAAAGACTTTTCACAGAGCAAACCTGTCAAGTTACTTGGTTCAACTCGACTAGTCGATATTGCGGAAGAAAAGCTTCGTGGTCAGCCAGTTGACCGACAAGAACTAGCACAAATACTTGAACCTATTAGAAATAACATTGATGTCGCGGTGCTAGGCTGTACTCATTTCCCATTAATAAAACGAGATATTCAATCGGTGTTGGGTCAAGAGGTACTTTTAGTTGACTCAGGGGAGGCGATCGCACGCAGAGTGCAAGACTTGCTAGTAGTAACAGAAGGAACAATCAGCAAAGGCCGTCGAGAAATTTATTCAACGGCTCCCCCTTTCCAAGAAGGAGCGTTGAATAAAGCGCTGAAGAAGCTAGGGTTTAGTCCAGTTCAGCTTGAGATTTTGGATCGTTAGCAATGCGTACTTTCAAAGTGCGCTGCATGTAATCCTTTTCGTTAAGTCCTTCAATTGCACCAGCGGCATCCGTCGCGGCCATCACGACAAAACCAAAACCACGTCTTTTACCAGTCCGCTTATCTTTCATCAGACGGACAGCAAAAACGTCGCCGTGCTCGGCAAAAAGGTCTTTTACATGAGACTCATTTGCCTTGTAAGGAAGGTTACCGACATAAAGGGTCTTTGTTGCGGGTTCATTGTTGGTTGCTGACTCAGTTGTTGTCGTGTTTGAAAACTTAAGAACGAAAGTGGAAATAAAAACACCAACGATAAAGCTAAGAGCAGGGGAAACAGCAACCTGCGAGAAGATGATTCCACCAATAACAGCTAAGGCGATAATCATTAAGATCGATTTATTTGAACTCATATTAGAATACAACTACATAGATTAAGGAAAAAGTGCCCACCTGTTAACAAAGTAGACACATGGATCTTACGTGCATGTCTGCAGTTTTTCCAACCTATTGGTGTGACATGACTCAAATGTTGAAATTTTATTCTATTTTGGGGCTTTTGCTTCCTTTTTGAGCGCTTGGTGTTTTTTTTAGAAAAAACACTTGTCATCCGTAGTGACCTCCCTATAATGCCGCCTCACCGACACGGAGCAAGACGAAAGTCACAGCGCATGTCGGGGAGAGTTAGAAGAAAGTTTTATAAACTTCTTGACTCTTAAATCGGGAAGCGTAAGATACGCACCCCTAGCAACGAAGCATTATTGACCGAGTTGTTAGAAATTGCTCTTTAAAAATATAAACCTATCAATCTGTGTGGGCACTCGTTGATGATAATCCAAAAAATGATTCTATTGAATCACTTTAGGTATCAATGAACTGAGTGACCAATACAAATAACTTCGGTTATTTGGCACAGTCAATTCATTACCATTCTGTTGGAATGGTAATAGCTTTAAAATTGCTTGTTACTTTCGAGTAACGATAAGTTTTGAAGTCAGTATTCATTGAGCCGAACAAAATCTTAAATTGAAGAGTTTGATCATGGCTCA
>NZ_JABEYA020000021.1 GCF_013074385.2 Vibrio ostreicida | reverse complement strand
ATGAGCGAGAGCTTAATCCTAGAACCAAGACGGCAAAGATCCTTCCCTAGAGTCGTAAAGAAAAAGCCAAGTAGATACCCTAGAAAGAACAATGCCGCTCATCTTAAGTGAACGGCATTAGAGCCAATGCTCCCTTTATTCTCGAGGTCTACCGCACTTATTTGCGCGATGTATTTGCTTAAGTCGCTCATCTTTCATTTGCCAAATCTCTGTAAGCCATTGCTGGAATCGGCGTTTATAAGGCTTATCATTAAAGTAATCGCCACGAACAGTTTCATCGACCGGTATAACGTTTGTACGGACTACAATTTTCGTCATCCTACCCATCAACATATCACGGAACGGTTTATGGGTGTTCTGTGGATACGCTAACGTGACGTCAATAATGCTATCAAATTGTTCTCCCATGGCAGCCAAAGTATAAGCGATGCCTCCCGACTTGGGCTGTAATAAGTACTGATACTCCGCATTGCTTTTACTCTGCTTCTCTTCAGAGAAGCGCGTGCCTTCAACATAATTAACCACCGTGGTTGGCGTATGTTGAAATTTAGCACATGAACGACGTGTCGTTGATAGGTCCTGTCCACGTTTTTCAGGATGACGAAGCAAATACTCTCGAGAATAGCGGCGCATAAAAGGCATATCTAATGCCCAGCACGCCATCCCAATGAAAGGGACATAGAGCAGCTGTTGCTTGAGGAAAAACTTTGGCATAGGTATCCGGTCTTTAAACACGCTACATATCACGACAATATCTGTCCAACTGATGTGGTTGCTAAGTAATAAGTACCAACCCTCTTTGGACAAACCTTCACCGCCTTCAATGTCCCATTCGATACGATTAGACATTGAAAGGATACCCAGATTCACCGTCGCCCATAACCACATCATTTTATTCGCCATTGCTGTACTTTTGGCTTTCAAACGCCTGCCCGGCATCACGGCTTTACACACAGCAGCAAGACAGATGGCGATCGAGCAAAAAGCCAAATTCATCAGGACCAAGGCCACGTTTAAGATAAAAAGTAGGTATGCAGACATAATGTTACTAATGAGATCCCGGATAGAATTCACAAAATTTCATTTATGAATAATAAAACAGCATGTGATTATACAAGCCCATGACCACATTGGAATCGTTATGGCCAAGTTTTGTCGCCTCTCTGACGATGGTCGGATTAGTTCTGATACAATACCGACGAAGAAAAATATACACTCTGTTTCATAAAAAGGATTAGAAAAATGAAAACAAGACTCTCTCTGGTAGCAACCGCCCTCTCTTTTTCTTTTGTTACCTTACCTGCCATGGCTCAGTTAGCAGAGCACGTAGGGTTCAGTGGCGAAGTCTCGCTAAGCGCAGGAATAGCTTCATCTACCTCCAATTTTAATACCGATGGTGACAAAACCATTACCAATGTCAATCAGGAAGCATCCTCAGAAAGCAGCGGATTATTCTTACCTCTTGGAAGCCTCGCCTACACCTTTGGCACAGATTTAGATAAACAGGTTTACCTTGGTATGGCGCGAGAAGACATCGCCGTCGGCACGGTTGTACTGGAACTTGGATACAAACAACAGCTTGATTCCGGAATGGTGATCAGTGCATCGGTCTTGCCCACCGTCATGTCCGGAGAAACTTGGTCAGACCCATTTTTGACCTCTCAGACTCGTCAGGAAACAGATGAAGCAGGCAACGCATTTCGACTGCAATTCAATGACATCATGGGTTCCAGATTCAGTTTAGATACCGCTTACGCCACCAGAGATGTGGATAACGAACAATCAGGGACATCGAACACGGGCCTAACCACTGAGCAAGTTAACGCCCTAAAACGTGACAGCACTTCCATCTATGTTAAAGGCAGCTATCGCCAACCCCTTAACAAAACATCACTGATTCAACCATCACTGACTTACATCAAAACTGATGCTGACGGAGAAGCCAATTCTCTCACGTCTCTTGGGGGTGAGCTGTCTTATATTAAAACATTCGACCGTCATCAATATGCTCTGACCGCTAGCTATATCGAACGTTCATACGATGCCACTAACCCCATTTACGGTAAAACGCTTGAAGAAGATGAACTCAGTTTCTTCGCGGCCTATGAATATCAGCAGTTTATGGGTTGGAAAAATTGGTCACTCATTTCGTTCGCTGGCTTTGGTCGCACAGAAGCAAACATCGACTTCTACGATCAAAAGCAGTACTTGTTCTCTGTTGGTATGAACTACCAATTTTAACAACAAAGAAAGCTTGGCCAATAAACGTTTAAATGGCTTGAGCGGTTAGTTGTTTCAGCAATCTATCCATCGCACGATACCCTAAGGCCTCTGCAAGATGTCGCCGTGCGATGTGCTCTTGCCCATCGAGATCAGCAATCGTTCGCGCCACTTTAATAATACGATGATAAGCTCTTATTGATAAGCCCAGTTGATGGAGAGCGGTTTCCAAAAATAACGCGTCATCTTGTTGCAACGGGCAATAGATCTCGATTTCACGGCTGTTCAATAAAGCATTACTTTTATTCGACCTATCATTCATACTATCTCGAGCCCGTAATACTCTCTGTTTTACTGCAGCTGTCGACTCCCCTCTATCACCGCCTTGTGCCAGCGTTCCTTTCGGCAGAGCAGGGATTTCGATCGACATATCAAAACGATCCAACAAAGGGCCAGAGAGACGACTCAAGTAACGCAAGATCATTTGTGGATTAGCCCGAGACTGATTGCCCTCATAATAGCCAGTCGGGCTTGGATTCAGTGCTCCGACTAACTGAAAGCGGGCGGGAAAACACGTTTTTCCCTGTGCTCGGGAGATGATTATTTCTCCAGATTCTAGCGGTTCTCTCAGGGAATCAAGTACTTTTCTCTCAAACTCTGGCATTTCATCGAGAAACAATAATCCGTTGTGCGCGAGAGAAATCTCACCTGGACGAGGTATCGTCCCACCCCCAACCAAAGCCGCCATTGAACTCGAATGATGCGGGGCACGAAACGGCCTTTGTTTCCAGTTGTGTTCACTAATTTCCTGCTGAGTCAAAGAGGCGACTGAGGCCGTTTCAATCGCTTCCTTCTCATTCATTTCAGGAAGCAAATCCCGCAGTCGGGAAGCCAGCATCGTTTTTCCCGTTCCGGGCGGGCCTAGAAATAAGAGATTATGATTACCCGCAGCTGCAATCTCCAATGCTCTTTTCCCTTGCTGCTGCCCAATAATATCCTGAAGATCACGGTCATTCTCAATGGCTTTTTGACGGGCTGGGTTTTGATGTAGACCCAGTGCTTGTTGGCCGAACATATCCGCACATACCTCAAGTAAACTGGCTGCCGATTTGTGGTCGTGCTTTGAGACCAACGCTGCCTGATCACCGTTTGAGTGAGGGACAACAATACTCCGTTGAGCTTTGTTTGCGGCCAAAGCCGCTGGGAGTACACCTCTTACAGGGCGTATTTCACCGGATAAGGCTAATTCACCAACAAACTCTCTATCGACTAATGTACTGATGGGTATTTGTTCAGACGCGGCCAAAATGCCCAGAGCGATTGGCAAATCAAACCGCCCGCCCTCTTTGGGCAGATCGGCAGGCGCAAGATTGACGGTAATTCGTTTGGCAGGAAACTCAAATCGGGAGTTAATGATCGCACTGCGTACTCTGTCCCGCGATTCTTTAACGGTCGTTTCCGGCAAACCCACTAGGCAAAAACCTGGCATACCATTACTAATATGGACTTCGACCATGACTGAGGGCGCTTCAACCCCCACCGACGCTCGGCTATATACAATTGCTAAACCCACCCTAGACTCCCCGTTCTAAACTATCTTCTTGATAAGTCGTTCACTTTTCTACCAGTAATGTTATATACCGTGGTAAGAGATTGAGGGAATGTGAAAAAAGAATGAGTTTTTCCTTGTCACGTAACGGATTTATATGTTACCACTAGGGACATAGACAAATTCGTATCCGATTGCGCAAAAACAACATAAAAAATTGAGATGAATATCAACGCCCGCTTCAACACACTGCTAGTCCTGATTATTGTGGTCATTATTGATTCCGCACGGGGGCTGGTGGGCGACAGATAAACACCAAATTCAAAAAAACCCCCGCACTGAAAAGTCCGGGGGTTTTTTTCAACTTGAACAATGAGAAAAGTGCAATAGTTCCATCATCTCGTCGTTCGACAGACAGTCAAAATAACAAGCTCAGCCCAATAAAGCTGACAAAAAATAACGGGAGTGCACATGATGTGCAGAGCAACAAAAAAAGGCTACGCTAGTAGCCGAGGAGGTTACGCTAGTAGCCGAGGAGGTTACGCTAGTAGCCGAGGAGGTTACGATGAAAGGTGCTGAGTTAGTCGTAGCCGCGTTGAAGCAGCAAGGCATAAAAACCGTTTTTGGTTATCCGGGTGGCGCAATAATGCCCATTTACGATGCCCTCTACGATGGCGGAGTAGAACATATTCTCTGCCGTCATGAACAAGGTGCTGCAATGGCCGCTATCGGCATGGCGCGATCCACTCAGGATGTCGCTGTGTGTATGGCGACCTCCGGTCCCGGCGCAACCAATTTGGTCACAGGCCTCGCTGATGCTTTTATGGATTCCGTGCCGTTAGTCGCCATCACTGGCCAAGTTGCGAGTTCCCATATCGGTACCGACGCCTTTCAGGAAATGGACGTTATCGGGATGTCTCTTTCTTGTACCAAACACAGCTACCTAGTCACCGATATCCGTGAACTGGCAGACACATTGGCAGAGGCCTTCGAAGTGGCTAAGGCCGGTCGTCCTGGCCCCGTCATTGTCGATATTGCCAAAGATGTTCAGCTCGCACAATCGCCTGTTGAAATCCTGCCACCGTTTACACCCCCCGCGTTGCCTATCGCACAACAAGACGCTGTTAGTACTGCACAACAGTTGCTCTCGCAAAGTACTCGCCCGGTACTGTATGTTGGAGGTGGGGTCCAACTGGGCAAAGCCACTCAATCAGTGCGTGAGTTTTTACGCCTCAATCCAATGCCAACCGTTAGCACATTGAAAGGATTGGGCACGGTTGAACGTCACGATCCACACTATCTTGGTATGCTCGGAATGCACGGCACAAAAGCGGCCAATCTTGTTGTACAAGAAAGTGACCTTCTCATTGCAGTTGGAGCTCGCTTTGACGATAGAGTCACAGGGAAATTAGACACTTTTGCCCCACATGCCAAAGTGATCCATATCGATATTGATGCTGCCGAGATCAATAAATTGCGACATGTCCACGCACCACTTCGCGGTGAGATAAACCTCATTCTTCCACAATTGGAGCTGACTCAAGACATCACGCCTTGGGTTAAACACAGTGAAAGCCTAAGAAGCGGTTTTAAATGGCGCTATGATCACCCAGGTGAGCTTATTTTTGCTCCCAGCTTGCTTAAGCAGTTATCCGATATGATGCCTGACAGCTCTATTATTTCAACCGATGTGGGGCAGCATCAGATGTGGGCAGCGCAGCATATTCAACCCCGAGAGCCGCAGAACTTCATCACTTCTGCTGGTTTGGGCACAATGGGGTTTGGCCTACCAGCTGCAATGGGTGCAGCGGTCGCGCGTCCGAATGATCAGTCTATTCTTATTACAGGTGACGGGTCTTTTATGATGAACATTCAGGAGCTGGGGACGCTGAAACGACGTCAGATTCCTGTAAAAATCGTTCTACTGAACAACCAACGTTTGGGGATGGTTCGTCAATGGCAATCATTATTTTTTGATGGCCGCCATAGCGAAACGATTCTCGACGATAACCCAGATTTCATAATGCTAGCAAAAGCATTTGATATTCCGGGTAAAACGATCACGACAAAGCAAGAAGTCGGGCCTGCCCTTGAGGAAATGCTGGCCAGCAAAACGTCCTACTTGCTTCATGTACTGATTGATGAAGAAGAAAATGTGTGGCCACTCGTTCCACCAGGAGCTTCAAACAATGACATGCTGGAGAACACCTAAGATGGAAAGATATTTATTAGACATTAAGGCCGATGACAAGCCTGTGTTGTTAGAGCGAGTTCTTCGGGTGGTTCGCCATCGTGGCTTTGTGGTTAAGCAAGTCGCGGGGACCCAAAACCATGAAAGCAAAATTGCCAGTGTCGAGATCATTGTCGACAGTGATCGCCCAATTGCATTTCTCACCAATCAAATCGAAAAACTTTGGGATGTTCGCACTGTAGAGGTCACACAAATCCCTCATGATGTTCTACCGAATAACAACCTACAACAAAAAGTTTGTGCATAATAAGGAAAGCAGCAATGGCCACAAAAACAGCAGATTACATTTGGTTTAATGGCGAACTCGTCCCTTGGGCTGAAGCAAACGTGCACGTCTTGACTCACGCCATGCACTACGGAACTTCTGTCTTTGAAGGCGTGCGTTGTTATGACACTCCAAAAGGTCCGATTGTCTTTCGCCATCGAGATCACGCCAAACGATTAAAAGACTCTGCAAAAATCTATCGCTTCCCAATTCCCTATTCTGTCGATGAGATCATGGAGGCAACTCGTCAAACATTACGCGAAAATAAACTCAACAGCGCCTACATTCGCCCCTTGGGTTTCGTCGGTAATGTCGGCCTTGGCGTTTGTCCTCCTGTCGGTACAGAAATGGACTTGATCATCGCCGCCTTTCCATGGGGCTCTTACCTCGGTGAAGAAGCACTGGAAAATGGTGTGAATGCCATGATTTCAAGCTGGAACCGTGCCGCACCTAACACCATACCAACAGCCGCCAAAGCGGGTGGAAACTACCTTTCTTCACTGCTGGTCGGTGGCGAAGCCCGTCGCAATGGTTACGATGAGGGTATCGCTTTAAGTGTCGATGGCTACCTGTCTGAAGGGGCGGGTGAGAACATCTTTGTCATCAAAGATGGTGTTCTCTTGACCCCTCCCGCCACCAGCGCCATCTTACCCGGTATCACACGCGACTCCATCATGACCATTGCACATGATAAAGGGTATGAGGTTCGTGAGATCAACATCGCTCGTGAAGCGCTTTACCTAGCGGATGAAGTTTTTATGACAGGTACAGCAGCAGAGGTCGTTCCTGTTGCAACCATTGATAAAATAGACGTGGGCAGCGGAAAACGAGGCCCAATAACCAAAGAGCTTCAGGAAGCTTACTTTGGCCTGTTCAACGGCACCACTGAAGACAAGTGGGGCTGGTTAGATTACGTTTACCCAGCAAACGCGACAAAATAAGGAAGTAGTAAAATGCCTAAATACAGATCCGCGACCACCACACACGGTCGCAATATGGCGGGCGCACGCGCCCTTTGGCGCGCAACGGGTGTAAAAGATGAAGATTTTGGTAAGCCGATTATTGCTGTAGTAAATTCTTTTACTCAGTTCGTGCCCGGCCACGTACACCTCAAAGACATGGGCCAACTTGTGGCACGTGAAATTGAAAAAGCGGGCGGTATCGCCAAAGAATTCAATACCATTGCCGTCGATGATGGCATCGCAATGGGTCACGGAGGCATGCTTTACTCTTTGCCATCTCGTGAGCTGATCGCTGACTCAGTCGAATACATGGTCAATGCTCACTGCGCAGATGCCATGGTGTGTATTTCTAACTGTGACAAAATCACTCCGGGGATGATGATGGCTGCGATGCGTCTCAACATTCCCGTGATTTTCGTTTCTGGCGGTCCTATGGAGGCTGGGAAAACCAAACTGTCTGATCAAATCATCAAACTTGATTTGGTTGATGCCATGATTCAAGGGGCAGATCCAACGGTTTCTGACGAGCAAAGTGAGCAGATCGAGCGCTCAGCGTGCCCAACCTGTGGATCATGCTCCGGTATGTTTACCGCCAACTCAATGAACTGTTTAACCGAAGCTCTTGGCTTGTCTCAACCAGGTAATGGCTCAATGCTTGCCACTCATGCTGACCGTGAACAATTGTTTATCAATGCAGGGAAACGGGTTGTTGAACTGACTAAACGCTACTATCAGCAAGATGATGATTCCGCACTACCCCGCAACATAGCCAACCGACAGGCCTTTGAAAATGCCATGGCGCTGGATATCGCGATGGGAGGTTCCAGTAATACGGTCCTTCACTTACTTGCCGCGGCACAAGAAGGTGACATCGACTTTGATATGACGGATATCGATGAGATGTCTCGCCGAGTCCCACATTTGTGCAAAGTTGCCCCGTCGACACCAAAATATCATATGGAAGACGTTCACCGAGCGGGTGGTGTTATGGCGATCCTCGGTGAGCTAGATCGCGCAGGCCTGCTCAATAGTGACACTAACACGGTGCTGGGTATGTCGATGAAGGAGCAGTTGTCTCACTATGACATCATGCAGACCGATGATGCCGATGTATTAAGCTTCTTTCGCGCCGGACCCGCTGGGATCCGTACCACTAAAGCCTTTTCACAAGATTGTCGATGGGATCGTCTGGATGATGACCGCCAAAATGGCTGTATCCGCACCAAGGAAAACGCGTTCAGTCAAGAAGGCGGCTTAGCCGTACTATCAGGTAATATTGCTACCGACGGCTGTATCGTCAAAACCGCAGGTGTCGATGAAGATAATTTGACATTTCAGGGACCAGCGATTGTCTTTGAAAGCCAAGATACCGCGGTAGAAGGCATCCTAGGTGGCAAAGTAACAGCCGGTGACGTCGTCGTCATCCGCTACGAAGGCCCTAAAGGGGGGCCTGGTATGCAGGAAATGCTCTATCCCACCACTTACCTCAAATCTATGGGGCTGGGTAAATCGTGTGCGCTGCTAACCGATGGTCGTTTTTCTGGCGGTACATCAGGCCTATCAATTGGACACGTTTCTCCGGAAGCGGCCAGCGGCGGCACGCTGGGATTAGTAAAAGATGGCGATATTATCACCATTGATATCCCCAATCGCTCCATTACGTTAGAACTGACTGATGCTGAGCTATCGGCTCGCCGCGAACAGCAAGATCAGCAAGGTTGGAAGCCTGTTGACCGTCAGCGTGAGGTGTCTTTTGCCTTAAGAGCTTATGCAAATTTGGCAACCAGCGCAGACAAAGGCGCGGTGCGAGACAAATCTAAGCTAGAGGACTAGCTTATGACTCTGACTAACCAGACTGGCGCAGATTATCTGCGCCAAATTCTCAGAGCTCCAGTCTATGAGGTGGCCACCGTCACACCACTTCAAGACATGCCACGTCTTGCAGCACGTATTGGTAATCAGGTTCAGATAAAGCGAGAAGACCGTCAACCCGTTCACTCCTTTAAGCTTCGTGGTGCTTACAATATGGTCGCCAGCTTGTCTACCGAACAAAAAGAGGCAGGTGTCATTGCCGCTTCCGCCGGTAACCATGCTCAGGGCATGGCATTATCAGGCAAGAAGCTTGGGATAAAAACCACCATAGTGATGCCAAAAACCACGCCCGATATCAAGGTTGATGCTGTGCGTGGGTTCGGCGGCCATGTGGTGCTGCATGGCAACAATTTTGATGAAGCGAAAGCTCAGGCAGAACATTTATCCAAGCAGCATGGTTATACCTTTGTCCCTCCTTTCGACCATCCTCTGGTCATTGCCGGTCAGGGGACGATTGGCATGGAAATGCTCCAGCAAAACGGGCACTTAGACTATATTTTTGTTCCCGTCGGCGGGGGTGGGCTAGCGGCTGGCGTCGCCGTGCTTGTGAAACAACTGATGCCTGAAATTAAAGTGATTGCAGTAGAGCCAGAAGATTCTGCGTGCTTAAAAGCCGCGCTCGACGCGGGCGAGCCCGTCATCATTGATCAAGTCAGTATGTTTGCTGATGGCGTGGCGGTAAAGCGCATTGGAGAAGAAACGTTTCGACTTTGCCAAGCCCACATTGATGGCCATGTTACTGTGTCCAGCGATGAAATTTGTGCTGCTGTCAAAGATATTTTTGAAGATACACGCGCCATTGCAGAACCCTCTGGGGCATTGGCTTTGGCGGGGCTTAAGAAGTACGCTGAAGAGCAACAACTTAAGGACAAAAATCTCAGCACCGTTTTGTCGGGGGCGAATACCAACTTCCATGGCCTTCGCTACGTTTCTGAGCGATGTGAACTGGGTGAAAAGCGAGAAGGTTTACTGGCGGTAACGATTCCAGAACGTCAAGGGGCGTTCTATGATTTTTGCCACCTTATCGGCGGACGGGCAGTCACCGAATTCAACTATCGCTACAATGACAGCAAACTCGCCAATATATTCGTTGGGGTACGTTTACAAGCGGGCCAAGAGGAGCTGGTGCATATCATTCAGGATCTGCGTAACGGTGGCTATCCCGTTGTCGACTTATCTGACGATGAAATGGCTAAGCTACACGTTCGTTATATGATTGGTGGAAAACCCTCAAAACCTCTTAAAGAGCGGCTATATAGCTTTGAGTTCCCTGAGTACCCTGGTGCATTACTTAAGTTTCTCAGTACATTAGGAACGCATTGGAATATTAGCCTTTTTAACTATCGCAATCACGGCGCCGATTATGGTCGTGTTCTGTGTGGCTTTGAGCTGGATGAGTCAGATCTCTCCCGTTTTTCTACTCACTTACGCGAGCTGGGTTATCAGTACAAAGATGAAACCGATAACCCCTCCTATCAGTTTTTCCTCTCGGCCTAAAATAGATCGACAAACCAAGCATGCCCTAAGTTTACTCGAAACTTAGGGCATGCTTATGTCAGCGCCACCTCATCATTGATATGTGGCTGCCAAATGAAAGGTTTAAGTGCAGCGACAGTCCTTGCTAGCACGCCATTTACATCTCCATTTTTACCAAAGCCAGCAAGGCAATCACGCTTTATAGACCTGCTTTCTTTGCCCAAACGCTTGCCAATGACGCTGTTTTGTCTTTGAATTCATGTCCTTTATGCATGTATCTAATGCTAAAGTTTCATTTAATTCATAGCCACTTTCAGACTACACTCAAAAACCAGTTTTAGATTATTTTCTACCTGTCGTGGAGAGCACCTATGTTTAATGCCCTGATTTTGAAACAAGAAGACACACGCACTACTTCCTCAATTGAAAAAATTGACGACACCCAGTTACCCGCAGGGAACGTAATGATTGATGTTGAGTACTCTTCTCTCAATTATAAAGATGGTCTGGCGATCACTGGTAAAGGTAAAATAATACGTAATTTCCCTATGGTGCCAGGTATCGACTTCGCTGGGACCGTAGCCCATTCCGATGATCAACGCTATCAAGCTGGTGACAAGGTTGTTCTGACCGGTTGGGGCGTAGGAGAGAATCATTGGGGTGGGATGGCTCAACGTGCATGTCTCAACGCGGACTGGCTGGTCCCCTTGCCCAAAGGGCTGAGCAGTAAAAAAGCCATGATGGTCGGTACTGCCGGATTAACCGCCATGCTCTGCGTCCAAGCACTCATCGATGCGGGCATCAAACCCAGCAATGGAGAAATTCTCGTCACCGGTGCGAGTGGGGGGGTTGGATCCGTAGCAGTCTGCCTACTTAGCCAACTTGGTTACCAAGTCGCAGCCATCACAGGACGAGCGAAAGAAAATGGCCTTCTATTAGAGGGTCTGGGGGCAAGTCGCATCATTGAACGAACAGAGTTTGAAACCCCTTCCCGACCACTTGAAAAGCAAATTTGGGCTGGGGCCATTGATACAGTGGGCAGTAAAGTATTAGCCAAGGTCTTGGCTCAAATGGATTACAATAGCGCAGTGGCTGCGTGTGGATTGGCTGGCGGCTTCGATTTACCGACCACAGTAATGCCATTTATATTACGCAACGTTAGGCTTCAAGGCATCGACTCCGTCATGTGCCCAGTGGAAAAGCGCATCGCCGCTTGGGAAAAGCTGGTTGAGGTACTGCCAGAAGACTATTTTACTCAGGCTTGTACCGAAATTGAATTGGCACAGGCACCAGCCTTCGCCGATGATATTGTTCATGGCCAAGTCACTGGGCGTATCGTGATTAAGCTGTAATCCTGAGAGAGACGGATCTCTGTTTTATTACGGAGATCCTTGAGCATATTTCCTTCATCCGTGACAACATCAATCCAGCCCCACATCATCAATCCTTTTTGCAATAAGACGACGACACTCTTCACGAAGTACTGATCGCAGCCACACTTGAGCTGGCGAATGCTCACAGCGAGAGTGCCAAATCATAAAGTAGTCAAACGGTGTGATATCAAACGGGACTGGTTTCACCACCAACTCATAACGTTCTGCAACCAAATAGGCCAAATCAGCAGGGACGGTAATGATCAATGGCAGTTCATCAACCATCGCTAGCGCCGCTTCGAGATGATAAGCTCGCAACATTATGTTGGGTTTGGGTTGCATGATCAAAGCTTGCTCTATTAACGCGCTGACACCCTCACTAATGGCAATCATCGCATGAGGGTACTTTAAATAATCTGGCAAACTGAGCTTTGCCTCTGCCAAGGGGTGATGCTTAGAAACTAAACACGACACACCCACTCGACCAAGCGTATCGCTTTGCAGTGGTTCTATCGGCTCCGTTGGTCGACAAATCGCCAAATCAGCCCCACCAAAAGTCAGCTGATTTGCAAGGCTATCATGCTGTATCGGTATAAAATTAATTGCTATATTAGGGGCTTCTCGATAAATACGCCGCAGAGCAAAAGGCAGTATTGTCTGCATGGCATAATCCGTTGTCGCGATAACAAACGACTGATTATAGCTTTTCGGCTCTGCCTGCATTGGGCTAAGCACTCGGCACAAGCCTTCAAGTGGCTCTCCCAAAGCCTGATTAATTTCCAATGCTTTTTCCGTTGGAATTAATCGCTGCCCTTGTCGGCTGAACAAGGGATCGCCTAACATATTCCTCAGTCGACCTAACACACGGCTCATCGCCGATTGGCTCAAGTTGAGTCGATGGGCGGCTTTACTCACGCTGCGCTCTTCGACTAACACCCGAAGCGCCACCAACAGATTCAAATCACGGCGATAGATATCTTCCAGTTGCACACATTCTCGATGTTGTTCATAGAGTATTTGGTTAATTGTACTCCGTATAACGACCAACATAAATGTTCATAGGAGCGAGTGAAAATCCAACGCTCATCCGGATAATTGAATTGAGAAAGATCCTGTTTGGATGTCGTTTGAGTAGGGAAAACGATGAACACCCGCGCTCAAACCGTAGGCAAAAAAAATCCCGCCTTTCAGCGGGGAAGCCCAAGAAAACTGGGGATAGTGTTGGAATATCATTGAACGTGGTAGTGGGGTGACTTTATAATAAAGGTCAATCTGTATTTTACGTGTCTGATGCCCCTGAATAACTGTGCATTTCTAGCCAAATTCCTAAGACCGTCGCAACCACGCCAAGTAAAGGCATTAGGGAAACATCTTCAGATGAACGAAAAACAAGTGCGCAAAGGGAGAGCAGACACAATACTGAGTATGTAGTGACGCGATCCAGCACTGTCATAGGCCCACCCGAATGTTACCAAGTTGTTAACTAAGTTAAATCAATTTATTCGGTTTGCCAAGAGGTTATTGAATATTTTTTCTTCGCCAGTATTATCTACTACCAGAAACGACAAATAATGATGCAACGATGACATTAAACGTAAAACAGGCAACGACCACACTAGAAGCAGAGGGAATGCGTTGTCCTGAGCCCGTAATGATGGTCAGAAAGACCATTAGAAAGATGCAAGATGGCGAAGTGCTGCTCGTTAAAGCGGATGACCCATCAACCACCCGCGATATTCCCAGCTTTTGTCGGTTTATGGACCACCAGCTACTGGCATCGCAAACAGAAACACTGCCCTATCTATACTTAATTAAGAAAGGAATGCATGCAGAATAGGTAAACGGAAAAATCCTTTGATAAGAGCCGTGTACTTATTCAGAAAGATCTTTGCGGCTATCAATAGACTGAAGTTTATCAAGTTGTTGTTGGAGAGTTTTGATCTCATTTTGCATGGGAATAATGTGTGCAACACGAATCCAAGCTTCAACCGTGAGCGCGGTCAAAACATACGTTCCAGCCACGATAGGCAACCACATGTCGGTCAACACCATTGCGAGCAAGCACAGCATTAACCCAAAGGTGAATAAATAACTCTGACTTTTTGGGGTCATACCCGTATAACGTGTCAGCATCACATTGCCCTCTCGCCATATTCTCAAAAGCCTCGCCGCTGATGAGCCTTAAGACCTTTGGGTAAATATATCTATCGATAACCTAGCATGATAATTGTAACAGTTATATGTCAATATTCACGACTGTGCACTCTGTAAATCAAAGAACAGCGTCCCTATCCAGCGAGTGATGCTCTACTATTCCAGAAAAAACAGCGCCCAAAGCAAGCAGTACAAACAAAGTCGCCGTCACTCTTCTAATCAACTTAAGCGGTAACTTATCTGCTGAAAGTTTACCAATGATGACAACAGGAACGTTCGCGATCAACATGCCTATCGTGGTGCCCAAAATCACCCACACTAGCGTATCAGCAAACTGGGCTCCCAAAATTGACGTCGCTATTTGAGTTTTATCTCCAATTTCTGCGATAAAAAATGCAATAAAACTGGCCACAAATGGACTTTGGCTTGAAGTGACGTCGTCTTGATCCAATTTATCTGGAATTAAAACCCAGCCAGCCATCGCGAGGAAACTGATCGATATAACCCACATCAACACCTCCGGAGATAGATACTCAGAAATCGCAACCCCGAGCCATGCAGCTAAAGCATGGTTTACCAAAGTGGCAAAAAATATCGCAGCGACAATAGGTAGAGGTTTTCTGTATCGGCTAGCCAGCAATAAAGAAAGTAGTTGAGTTTTATCCCCTATCTCTGCCAGGGCTACAGTAGTTATTGAAATAGCTAAAACACTCACGATCTGCTCACTAGGGCAGGGATTATTATTTAAACCTAAGACAAACGCCGCGCCCCACCCCGGTTCACGGTATTTATCTAAGGTCTTGCTGAATTCATCAGGTGATGAATCTCGGACGCCATGGTGATTTTGCACCAATTATGTTGACGAACGAACCTCACAAACAGACGTTTGTTACGGCAAGCTACTCCCCAAAGATACTCTCAATTCTATCGACCTCTCGGTTTCATCTCAAGTAGCAACATGGTCAAAATCGGTCTTTTAACCCAATTGAGGTTAATACTCCGAGAAATTTCTATTAAAGAGGAATATTGACTAGACATTAATCAAGATTAGCCCTACTCCCATACTCAATATCTGGGTATACTTGATGGTTATTTTCATCACATTAGTTTACTGACATTGATGAGACCGGCCGTTGTGACAACGCCTGTGTTCATCACTGATCGTACACAGAAGAATCGCGCGAACCATTATGCAAAAATACGATATCAAAACCTTCCAGGGAATGATCCTCGCGCTGCAGGATTATTGGGCTCAGAACGGCTGTACCATTGTTCAACCTTTGGACATGGAAGTCGGTGCTGGCACCTCCCACCCAATGACATGTCTAAGAGCACTTGGCCCTGAGCCGATGTCGACGGCATACGTTCAACCATCCCGTCGACCAACAGACGGCCGTTATGGTGAAAACCCAAACCGCCTGCAGCACTACTATCAGTTCCAAGTTGCCTTAAAGCCCTCTCCGGATAATATTCAGGAATTGTATTTGGGCTCTCTAGAAGTTCTTGGTGTCGATCCTCTGGTTCATGACATTCGCTTCGTAGAAGATAACTGGGAAAACCCAACACTCGGCGCATGGGGCTTAGGTTGGGAAGTGTGGTTAAACGGCATGGAAATCTCGCAATTTACTTACTTCCAGCAAGTGGGTGGTCTCGAATGCAAACCTGTCACTGGTGAGATTACTTACGGCATTGAACGCTTGGCTATGTACATCCAAGAAGTTGATTCTGTTTACGATCTCGTCTGGAACGTTACCTCAGACGGCAATGTCGTCACATACGGTGATATCTTCCATCAGAACGAAGTTGAACAATCAACCTACAACTTCGAACACGCGGATGTTGATTTTCTATTTACCTTCTTCGACCAGTGCGAAAAAGAATGTCAAATGCTGTTAGAACTGGAAAAGCCACTGCCGCTCCCAGCCTACGAGCGTATTTTGAAAGCAGGCCACGCATTTAATATTCTTGATGCGCGTAAAGCTATCTCTGTGACAGAGCGCCAACGTTATATCCTTCGTATACGTAATCTAACGAAGTCCGTTGCAGCCGCCTATTATGCCTCACGAGAAGCGCTTGGCTTCCCCATGTGCCGCAAGGAGGAGAAGTGATCATGGCCAAAGAATTTTTAATTGAACTGGGTACTGAAGAGCTTCCACCAACACAACTTCGTACACTAGCGGAAGCTTTTGCTGCCAACTTCGAAGCGGAACTCAACAACGCTGAGCTAACCTATAATGCCGTCAAGTGGTATGCTGCGCCTCGCCGTCTTGCCTTAAAAGTGGAAGCATTGTCTGAAGGTCAAGCGGACAAAATCGTAGAAAAGCGTGGCCCCGCGGTATCTGCCGCATTCGATGCTGAAGGGCTACCAACAAAGGCAGCACAGGGATGGGCACGTGGTAATGGCATTACCGTCGACCTTGCAGACCGCCTAACGACCGACAAAGGCGAATGGCTTTTATTCAAACAAGAAGTAAAAGGTCAAACAACAACGAAAATTATTGGTGATCTTGCCGCGAAAGCGCTAGCAAATTTGCCTATCGCTAAGCCGATGCGCTGGGGTAACAAAACCACTCAGTTTATCCGACCCGTAAAAACGCTAACAATGTTAATGGGCAGCGAGCTCATCGAAGGTGAAATCCTAGGTGTAACATCTGACCGCATTATTCGTGGGCACCGATTTATGGGTGAGCAAGCGTTCACTATTGATTCCGCAGAGCAATACCCAGCTATCCTAGAAGAGCGCGGGAAGGTCATGGCCGATTACGAAGCGCGTAAAGCCATCATCCTCACCGACGCTCAAAAAGCCGCCACCGCGGTGGGTGGCAAAGCGGATCTAGAAGACGACCTTGTCGAAGAAGTGACCTCTCTTGTTGAATGGCCTGTGGTACTGACCGCGAAGTTTGAAGAAGAGTTCCTAAAAGTACCTTCTGAAGCCTTGGTTTATACGATGAAAGGTGACCAGAAGTACTTCCCAGTTTACGACGACGATAAGAAGCTTCTTCCTCACTTTATTTTCGTGTCAAACATTGAATCGAAAGAGCCTCGCCACGTAATCGAAGGTAACGAGAAAGTTGTACGTCCACGTCTAGCGGATGCAGAATTCTTCTTCAACACAGACCGCAAGCGCCCTCTTATCGATCGTTTGCCTGAGCTAGACCAAGCGATCTTCCAAAAACAGCTCGGTACTATCAAAGACAAGACAGACCGTATTACTGAGCTTGCTGGCTACATCGCAGAACAGATCGACGCTGACGTTGAAAAATCTAAACGTGCTGGTTTGCTTGCGAAATGCGACCTGATGACCTCTATGGTATTCGAATTTACCGATACTCAGGGTGTTATGGGTATGCACTACGCCACACATGATGGTGAAGATGAACAGGTTGCACTCGCCCTTTACGAACAGTACATGCCTCGTTTTGCAGGTGATACCCTGCCAAGCACAGGTATTTCTTCTGCCGTTGCTATGGCTGATAAACTTGACACTATTGTTGGCATCTTTGGTATTGGTCAGGCACCAAAAGGCTCTGACCCATTCGCTCTGCGCCGTGCCTCACTTGGCGTGCTGCGTATTCTCGTTGAAAATGGCTACAATATTGATCTAACCGATCTCATCGCTAAAGCAAAATCTCTGTTTGGAGATCGCTTAACTAACGAGAAAGTGGAATCTGATGTGGTCGACTTTATGCTAGGTCGTTTCAGAACCTGGTACCAAGACGCAGGCTTCAGTATCGACATCATCCAAGCGGTGTTGGCTCGTCGTCCAACAAAACCAGCGGATTTCGACCAACGAGTTAAAGCAGTGTCACACTTCCGCGAGCTAGACGCAGCAGAAGCGCTGTCAGCAGCAAACAAACGTGTCGGCAATATATTGGCCAAATTTGATGGCGAATTAGCTGATGAGATCGATCTCTCTCTACTCCAAGAGGAGGCAGAAAAAGCGCTCGCCGAAAACGTTGAAGTCATGGCGGAAGCACTTGAGCCTGCATTCGCAACAGGCAACTATCAGGAAGCGTTGAGCAAACTCGCTAACTTACGAGATCCTGTTAATGCCTTCTTCGATAATGTCATGGTTATGGTCGATGATGAAACGCTGAAAAATAATCGTCTCACTCTACTGAATAAACTGCGCAACCTGTTCTTACAGGTAGCCGATATATCTCTGCTACAAAAGTAGTTATGTAGAGAATTCTGCCTATAAAAAAGCCCGGCTTACTTAGCCGGGCTTTTGTTTTCATGCTTGGCGTCATTTTATGCTTTGCCTCGTATACACATTAAGGTATGTTCAGAAATTCCTCTATTGGTTAGATACCTCTAACCAAGCTATTTATGAAGCAATGACAATAATGAATTAGGTATAACGACAAATGCAATTCTCTAAGTTTGGTAAAAAGTACACTCAGTATTCCGGTATTACACGTTTGATGGACGACTTAAATGATGGCCTTCGCACCCCTGGAGCGATCATGCTCGGTGGTGGGAACCCTGCCGCCATACCCGAGATGCTCGACTACTTTCATCAGGCCAGCGAGGAGATGCTTGCCAATGGTGAACTGATAGCCGCAATGGCAAACTATGATGGTCCACAAGGAAAAGATGCGTTTGTAAAAGCACTCGCCAAATTGCTCAAGGACACATATGGTTGGGACATCAGCGAAAAAAACATTAGCCTGACCAACGGCAGTCAAAGTGGGTTCTTCTACCTATTTAACCTCCTAGCGGGTCAACAGCCGGATGGCTCACACAAAAAGATTTTATTGCCCTTAGCCCCTGAGTACATTGGCTACGGCGATGCGGGTATCGATGAAAATATTTTTATTTCCTACCATCCCGATATCGAAATGCTCGACAATCGTTTGTTCAAATACCATGTTAATTTTGAGCAACTTAAAGTCGATGAATCAGTAGCGGCAATATGTGCATCAAGGCCAACAAACCCAACTGGCAATGTATTAACCGACCAAGAAATTTTAAAGTTGGACAAGCTGGCCCGCACCAATAATATTCCGCTCATCATTGATAACGCCTATGGTCTGCCATTTCCAAACATCATTTTTGAAGACGTACAGCCGTTTTGGAACGACAACACCATTCTTTGCATGAGTTTATCCAAATTGGGGCTACCCGGAGTGAGGTGTGGCATTGTGATTGCGAATGAAACCATCACTCAAGCCATGACCAATATGAATGGCATCATTAGTCTGGCTCCTGGGAGCCTAGGGCCAGCACTTGGTCATCATATGATCAAAAACAATGACATACTGAGACTCAGCAATCAGGTCATTAAACCTTTTTATCAACAAAAATCTCAGCGGGCATTAACGCTACTCAAAAATGCCATTTCTGATCCTCGCTTTCGTATCCACAAACCAGAAGGTGCAATGTTTCTATGGCTTTGGTTTGATGAGCTCCCCATCACCACAATGGAATTGTACCAAAGGCTTAAAGCACGGGGTGTACTGATTGTACCTGGTGAATACTTCTTCATTGGCCAAAACGATGACTGGGCGCATGCTCATCAGTGTCTACGGATGAATTACGTTCAGGATGACGACATGATGCAAAAAGGCATTGCTGTTATCGCTGAAGAAGTAAACAAAGCCTATTCAGAATGATCAAAAAAGAGCGCCGATGGCGCTCTTCACTCTCTTACTCGCTAAAAATTAAGCGTCGATCAGTTTTTGACCATTGATTGCAATTTTTCTAGGTTGCATGGCATCTGGAATTTCTCGCTCCAGATCAATGTGCAACAAGCCATTTTCCATACTGGCACCCACCACTTTAACGTAGTCAGCAAGCTGAAATTTACGCTCAAAATCACGCTCTGCAATTCCTTGATAAACATACGTTTTTTCTTCTTGTGACTGGCGCTCACCTTTTACGATCAGCGTATTTTCTTTCTGAGTCAAATCAAGCTGTGTCTCAGAAAACCCTGCCACCGCCATAATAATACGGTAGTTATTCTCATCTTTCTGTTCGATGTTATAGGGAGGGTAACCGCCGGACGTGTTTTTCGATGAATTGGCTTCCATCATGTTAACCAGACGATCAAAACCAATGGCGTTGCGATAAAGTGGAGTGAAATCTACAGTTCTCATCATGCTATCCTCTTAAGTTAAGCAATAGTCTTAGCCTGAGTTTGCTTGGCTCTCTATCATTAAGGAGCAAGCGGCTAAGGGCTCGAATTTTATTCCGCTCGGACATAAAATCGAATCAAGTCAGTGTGCGTGATAACCAACATCCTCTCGTGAGCGATGTGAAATCCGCAGTTTCAGAGTTCTGTTGCTTCTCTCATCGAGCAAGACAGACATCCTCTTCATAAATAGATATATGGATAGCGCTACATCGTTTCAAGGGCAGCGCTAACATTATTTTCATAGATCAAAAAAGCACCGCCTTAACAGGCGGTGCTTTTATTCGTTTTGGTTTGACCTATGGAGCGCAATTTCGCGTTAATTTAATTCAGTATGAAACCCATGACGCTCCACACAAAAACAAAATCGCATCGCCACGCGCTTAAACGTCCAGGTTAGCAACTTTCAACGCATTCTCTTCGATAAAGTTACGACGAGGTTCAACCTGATCGCCCATCAAGGTAGTAAACAATTGATCAGCACCGACAGCATCTTCAATCGTAACCTGCATCATGCGACGAGTTTCTGGGTCCATAGTGGTTTCCCAAAGCTGATCGGGGTTCATTTCACCCAAACCTTTGTATCGTTGCAAACTCAGCCCACGGCGAGATTCTTTTATCAACCACTCAGTGGCATCGACAAAGCTAGAAATAGCCTGTGTACGTTCACCACGCTTGATGTATGCGCCCTCTTCAATCAACCCTTCCAGCGCTTCAGAAAGCGTCGCAAGCTTGCCATACTCTTTGGAATTGATCAGGTCAATACTCAGCGCATGTTCATGGGTCACCCCGTGAGTGCGTACGATCACTTTAGGTAAGTTAAGTCCTAACTCTGCATGCTGCTCAACTTCAAAGCTGTATTGGCTCGCACCGACTTCTTTCGCATTGAGTTGATCAACAAGTTGCTTGGTCCATGATTGAACTTCAGCGGTATCTTGGCACTGTTCAGCGCTCAGACGAGGCGTATAAATGAGCTCATGAATCAACGCTTTTGGATAGCGACGACTCATGCGTTCCACCAACTTAATACCCGCATTATACTGCTGAACCAACTTCTCTAGCGCTTCACCTGATAGGGCTGGCGCTTCTGCGTTAACATGAAGAGCAGCATTATCAAGCGCTAATGAGACTTGGTATTGGTTCATCGCATCTTCATCTTTGATGTATTGCTCTTGCTTGCCTTTCTTGACCTTATACAGTGGTGGTTGAGCGATATAAATATATCCTCGCTCGATCAATTCTGGCATTTGACGATAGAAGAAGGTCAACAATAACGTGCGAATATGTGAACCATCAACGTCCGCATCTGTCATGATAATAATGTTGTGATAGCGCAGTTTATCAGGGTTATATTCATCACGCCCAATACCACAACCCAGTGCTGTGATGAGTGTGGCCACCTCTTGAGACGAGAGCATTTTATCAAAACGCGCCTTCTCAACGTTCAGAATTTTCCCCTTGAGCGGCAATATAGCCTGATTCTTACGATTACGTCCTTGTTTTGCAGAACCACCAGCGGAATCACCCTCCACTATGTAAAGTTCTGAAAGTGCTGGGTCTTTTTCCTGACAATCCGCCAGCTTACCTGGCAGTCCAGCCAAATCAAGCGCTCCTTTACGACGTGTCATTTCACGTGCTTTACGCGCCGCTTCACGAGCTCGAGCGGCATCGATAATCTTGGAACACACCATCTTCGCTTCTGCTGGGTTCTCTACCAAAAACTCTGACAGTTTTTCTCCCATCGCAGACTCAACCGCAGATTTTACTTCTGAGGAAACAAGCTTGTCTTTCGTCTGGCTTGAGAATTTAGGATCAGGCACTTTAACAGACACGACCGCGGTTAGGCCTTCACGAGCATCATCTCCTGACGTCGATGTTTTTGCTTTTTTAGAAAAACCTTCTTTGTCCATGAAGGAATTCAGCGTACGCGTCAGTGCCGCACGAAAACCGGCTAAGTGTGTGCCACCATCACGCTGCGGGATATTGTTAGTGAAACAGTAGATGTTTTCTTGGAAACCATCATTCCACTGCATTGCGACTTCAACCGAAATACCGTCTTCACGTTCAAAATCGAAGTGAAAGATCTTATCAATAATGGGCGTTTTATTGGTGTTAAGGTGATCAACAAATGCCCGAATACCACCTTCAAACATGAAATGATCACTCTTGTCTTCTTCACGCTCATCTTTCAGCATGATAGAAACACCGGAGTTAAGAAATGAAAGTTCTCGTAAACGCTTGGCGAGAATATCATAGTGGAATTCAGTGTTTGTGAAGGTATCACCACTTGGCCAGAAACGGATTTTTGTTCCCGTTGTCTCGGTCTCACCCACAACCGATAGCGGCGCTTGGGGCTCACCATGATGGTAGGTTTGCGCATGAACGTGACCACCACGATGAATGGTTAGCGTGACTTTTTCTGAAAGTGCATTGACCACAGAGACACCCACACCGTGAAGTCCGCCTGATACCTTGTACGAATTATCATCGAACTTACCACCAGCGTGAAGTACTGTCATGATCACTTCTGCGGCCGATACATTTTCCTCAGTGTGCATTTCCGTCGGTATGCCACGGCCATCATCACTTACAGATACTGAGTTGTCCTCATGAATTGTCACAATGATGTCTTTACAGTGACCAGCTAACGCTTCATCAATTGAGTTATCCACCACCTCAAAAACCATGTGGTGTAGACCGGTTCCATCATCCGTGTCGCCGATGTACATTCCTGGACGCTTTCGAACCGCATCCAGACCCTTTAGTACCTTAATACTCGATGAATCGTAATTTTCAGACATGAGTTATCTTCCACTATATATTTTGCTCTATTGTGCCATGTTCCACACGGAACATCCTGACATTTTCGCCCAACATGTCGGCGATCTGACTTTCAGTAATAGAACTGATAAAAACTTGTGCCCTCGTCTCTTTTAAGCAATCAGCGAGACGCTTGCGACGTTGGCTATCTAATTCAGAGGCAAAGTCATCAATTAAGTAGACGCATTGCTTGTTGGTCATTTCTGCTAAATGTTGGCCCTGAGCGAGACGCAAGGCACAAACCATCAGCTTTAACTGACCGCGTGACAAGACATCTTCCACCGGAGTACCGCCCACTTTTATTTTTAGATCAGCTTTATTGGGGCCACTAAACGTGTAACCAAGCGACTGATCTCTTTCAAAATTTTTTTCTAAAATATCTTGATATGGAGTATCCCTATCCCAACCACGGTAGTAGTTTAGCTTTACATCAAACTCAGGTAAAAATCCCTGACATATATCCTTTGCTTTGTCAGACATTTGTTCAATATAAGTGGCCCGCCACTGGCTAATACTTTCAGCCAGCGTTGCCATTTCTCTATCCCAATACGACAGCTCACGATAGCTCTTTGCGCTTTTCAACAATGCATTACGCTGTTTGTTCAAGCGCTTAAACCGCCCCCAAGCATCATAAAATGCAGACTCTGTATGAAACACACCCCAGTCGATAAATGCCCGACGATGCTTAGGTCCATCCGTGAGCAAATCAAACCCATCTGGATGAATCAGTTGCAATGGCAACACCTGTGCTAACTGTGCCAGTTTCTGACCAGATTGGCCGCCTATTTTAACCTCTGTTGAACCATCACGCTGCTTATTAATCCCAATAGGTAACTCAAATTGATCCGAGTTCAAAAAACGACCGTGAACAAACAGCTCTTCACTGTCATTTTGTATCACTCGACCAGTAAGACTGCTTTTAAATGAACGCCCATGTCCCAGTAAGTAAATCGCTTCTAATACGCTGGTTTTGCCACTGCCATTTGGTCCAATAATAAAGTTAAAGCCTGCTGATAATTTGATATCACAGGCTTTAATATTACGAAATTGCTTAATGATCAGTCGAGAAAGCGGCATGCTAGAGTCGAATCGGCATCACTACGTACATGGCGCTATCGTCATCAAAATTCTCAATCATGGCACTGGCATTCGCATCCGACATAGAGACACGCACTTTTTCGCAACGAAGCGTATTAAGTACATCAATGACATAACTGACATTGAAGCCAATTTCTATATCATCACCTTCGAAGTTTACATCCAGCATTTCTTCGGCTTCTTCTTGCTCTGGATTATTTGCGGTAATACGCATTTCGCTGCCAGATAAATTGACTCGTACCCCACGAAATTTTTCATTCGACAATATCGCGGCGCGTGAAAACGCCTGACGCAATTCATCACACTCAGCTTCAAGTGTTTTTGTCGTGGTTTGCGGCATAACGCGGCGATAATCAGGAAAACGTCCATCCACCAACTTGGAGGTAAAGATAAAATTATTCACCTCAACACGAAGGTTGGAACTGCCAATTTGTAACGTCAATGGTTGCTCGGGCGCATCCAGCAATTTCACCAATTCTAATACGCCTTTACGCGGTACAATAATTTGCTGTTGAGCAAAATCAGCGCCTAAAGGCACCTGAGATACTGCCATACGGTGTCCGTCCGTCGCGACACTGCGAAGCGTTGTCTCTTCAATTTCGAACAACATGCCATTGAGGTAGTAACGCACATCTTGATTTGCCATCGAAAACTGAGTCTTTTCGATCAGCCCGCGTAGCTCTCCTTGAGTCATCGAAACTTCAACTTCACTTTGCCAATCTTCAATATTGGGGAAATCATTGGCCGGCAAAGTAGAAAGCGAAAAACGACTGCGCCCAGAACTTACCTGAACACGATCGCCTTCCAGTATAAAGGTAATCACTGCGTTTTCAGGCAACCCACGACAAATATCCAGAAACTTTCTAGATGGCACAGTGACAGCGCCAGCCTCACAATCACCTTCCAGTGCCACACGGCTTATCAACTCAACTTCCAAGTCAGTCGCCGTCATTGACAAAACATTATCGCCCACTTTCAACAACAGGTTACCCAATATAGGCAATGCAGGGCGCCCACCTAAAGCACCAGACACTTGTTGAAGCGGCTTGAGTAAGTGGCTACGGTCAATCGAGAATTTCATAGTACGCTCTTATAAGAATTCGTTTGGCTTAACGGTATTATTCTATTCCGTGTTTAGGATACTTTGGTTTAGGAAGAAAGGGTACGAATCAAGTTGGAATAATCTTCTTTAATATCGTGACTTTCTTCGCGCAGCTGTTCAATCTTACGGCAAGCGTGCAAAACCGTAGTATGGTCGCGGCCACCAAAGGCGTCACCGATTTCTGGCAAGCTGTGATTCGTCAACTCTTTCGCTAAAGCCATGGCAAGTTGTCGTGGGCGCGCAACCGAACGAGACCGGCGCTTTGACAGCAAGTCTGCAACTTTGATTTTGTAGTATTCAGCTACTGTTTTTTGGATATTATCTATCGTAACCAGCTTTTCTTGGAGCGCCAACAAATCGCGTAACGCCTCACGAACAAAATCGATGGTGATTGGACGACCAGTGAAATTGGCATTAGCAATAACACGATTCAAAGCCCCTTCAAGCTCGCGAACGTTAGAGCGAAGGCGCTTCGCAATGAAAAAGGCCACTTCATCGGCAAGGTGAATCTGATGATCTTCCGCTTTTTTCATCAAAATAGCGACACGAGTTTCAAGCTCTGGCGGCTCTATCGCCACGGTCAACCCCCATCCAAAACGCGATTTCAGTCGATCTTCTACCCCACTGATCTCTTTAGGGTAGCGATCTGACGTTAGGATGATTTGCTGATTACCCTCAAGTAAGGCATTGAAAGTATGAAAAAACTCTTCCTGTGACCGTTCTTTATTGGCAAAAAATTGAATATCATCAATCAACAACGCGTCGACACTGCGATAATACCGTTTAAATTCTTCTATTGCGTTGTTTTGCAAGGCTTTAACCATATCTTGAACAAAACGCTCTGAATGCATGTAAACCACTTTTGCATTACGCTTGTTATCAACAATCGCATTGCCCACAGCATGCAGTAAGTGAGTCTTCCCAAGCCCAGTTCCACCATAAAGAAAGAGCGGATTATAGGCAGAACCTGGATTATCAGACACCTGTCGCGCAGCGGCAAGCCCAAGTTGGTTAGATTTACCCTCAACAAAATTATTGAATTTATGTTTTGGGTTCACATTTGAGCGGTGGTTGATTTCCGCCACTTGCTGTTCATCATCGTCCCACGTTTTGTGAACCGGTTTTCGAGCAGCAAGCTGCGCAGGCGCAGAAGACGCTGCAGCCACATCCGCCGGTGTTCGTTTTGGTGCCAATTTGGGACTAGAGAGTCGGCGGCTACCTACCTCAAAACGCAAACTGGGAACATCATTGCCACAATATTCCTGCAGTAGGTGGTTAATACTATTGAGGTATCTATCACGAACCCAATCTAAAACAAAGCGGTTAGGTGCAAACAAAGTGAGAGTATTGTCATTGAGCTCCGCTTGTAACGGACGTACCCACATACTGAATTCTGTAGCTGGTAACTCTTCTTGAAGCTGTTGCATACATTGCAACCAAAGCGAAGATGACACGGTGCCCCCACTCAAAGTAAATGATCGGAAAAGATTGGTAATTTTACCTGTTGATAACCAAGATCGCCAGCAAATGATCGGCGATCCAGTGAATAAGATCTAAGTTATTCACAATATTTCCATCATTATTCTCGACTTCGACACAAGCTGCCCCAATATTGTTCACACTTTGATCCACATTTGGGCGATATTTAAGCAGATCTTAAATTGGTGATAAGTCTGTGTATGAAGACGTAAACTCTGGTGATGGATCATGGTTTCGCTTGCGTGAAAATGGTGTGCAAGGCGCTCACTAACGGATGATCACCGAGAGCTTATTCCCCATCAGTCTAGGTTATTGCACTTGGTTATTTATATAGTTAACTGAAGTAACAGTAGTATCTATGCCCATAAAACTATGGAGTTAAATTATGAATAACTGGATTAAAGCTGCTGTTGCAGCTGTTGTACTCTCTGCAGCAACCGTTCAAGCTGCGACGGATATCAAAGTAGGAATGTCTGGGCGTTACTTCCCATTTACTTTTGTTCAGCAAGATAAACTCCAAGGTTTCGAAGTTGATTTATGGGATGAAATCGGCCAGCGCAATGATTATAACGTAGAGTATGTAACTGCAAATTTTTCTGGGTTATTTGGTCTTCTGGAAACAGGGCGTATTGACACTATATCGAACCAGATCACCATAACCGACACCCGCAAAGCTCGATACCTGTTTGCGGATCCTTATGTGATAGACGGCGCTCAGATCACGGTTCGCAACGGTAACGAGGACATCAAAGGTATCGATGATCTTAAAGGAAAAACGGTGGCCGTAAATCTAGGATCAAACTTTGAACAATTGCTACGCCGCCACGATACCGACAATCAGATCACCATCAAAACCTACGACACTGGAATTGAACACGATGTCGCATTAGGCCGAGCCGATGCTTTTGTCATGGATCGTTTGTCAGCGCTGGAATTAATCAAAAAAACCGGTCTACCATTACAATTAGCAGGCCAACCATTTGAAACGATTCAAAACGCGTGGCCATTCGTTAACAATGATAATGGCAAAAAACTTCAAACAGAAGTCAATCGTGCTCTAGCTGAAATGCGAGCAGACGGTACGCTTGAGAACATTTCCCAAAAATGGTTTGGTGCAGACATCACAAAGTAACTCTCTTTGCTTCTACACATGACGAACCCGCTGCTTAAATGACTTTGGCAGTGGGTTTTGTTTTTCTCTAAGATACTTATTTTAAACTGGGATAGATTATGGGATTCGATTTTAACTACATGCTGAATTTGATGCCGATACTGCTAAAGTATCTTAGCACCACGATGGAGATGGCAGTATGGGGTTTGGTATTTTCACTTATTTTAGCCCTCATATTGGCGAACATTAGGGTATTTCGAGTTCCGGTGCTCAATCAGCTAAGTCAGTTGTACATTAGTTTTTTTCGCGGTACACCTCTCTTAGTCCAGCTTTTTCTGCTCTACTATGGTTTGCCGCAAATATTCCCTTTTCTCGTCGGCCTCAATGCATTCAGTGCTGCCGTAATAGGGCTGACACTCCACTTTGCTGCTTATATGGCAGAAAGCATTCGAGCCGCGATTATTGGTATCGATCGCAGTCAAATGGAAGCCAGTCTGTCCGTTGGTATGACAACATCTCAAGCAATGCGTCGAGTCATTTTGCCTCAGGCAACCCGAGTTGCCCTGCCTTCTTTAATGAATTACTTCATTGATATGATCAAATCGACCTCTCTAGCGTTCACTTTGGGCGTAGCCGAAATCATGGCCAAAGCGCAAATGGAAGCGTCTTCCAGCTTTCGATTTTTTGAAGCCTTCCTCGCCGTCGCTCTTATCTACTGGGGCGTCGTCATCATACTCACTAGAGTACAAATACAAGCTGAAGCCCAATTAAATAAGGCGTATGAAAGATGATCAAACTAGAAAATATCCACAAACGCTTTGGTGATAGTGCAGTACTTCAAGGTATCGATCTTGATATAAAACAAGGCGAGATCATTGTCATTATTGGTTCGAGTGGTACGGGAAAATCAACGCTTTTGAGAACCATCAACTTTCTAGAAAACGCGGATAAAGGCACCATCACAATTGATAATGTTAGCGTTGACACCGAAAAACCAACCAAATCGGAAATACTGACACTGCGTCGAAAGACTGGGTTTGTTTTTCAAAATTACGCATTATTCGCCCATAGGACCGCTCGTGAAAATATAGCTGAGGGCCTTATTACTGTTCGAGGGTGGAACAAGGCAAAAGCCTTGGTGCACGCTCAGACGATTCTTGATGATATCGGTTTAAGTGATAAAGGAGACAGCTATCCTGCCGCGCTCTCAGGTGGTCAGCAGCAACGGGTGGGTATTGGGCGAGCAATGGCACTAAAACCTGAACTTTTGTTGTTTGATGAACCAACCTCAGCACTGGATCCGGAGTGGGTTGGAGAAGTACTCCAATTAATGAAGACATTAGCACAACAACATCAGACGATGCTGGTGGTCACTCATGAAATGCAGTTTGCTAAAGACGTCGCCGATCGGGTGATTTTCATGGCGGAAGGAAAGATTGTAGAACAGGGTTCCCCACAAGATATCTTTGATCATCCACAAGACCCTCGTTTGCAAAAATTCCTGCGTCTTGTTGGTGTGGAATAAAGATCATTAGCAATAGCCGTATGATCCTTGAGATTTTGCTCACACAACGTATAATCGCCCAGTTGGAATTTAGCGCTTGCACAAAGATTGACACTTTGTGTGACTGTGATTACAATTCCGCCTCTTTGTCGAAAGGTGCCGGTTTATCTCTTTTACTCTAGTAAAGCAGATACTATGACCATCACTGAATAAACATTGACCTAAAACTACTGATCAGTAAAGGTATTATCATGAAACGCACTTTTCAACCTTCAGTTCTAAAGCGTAAGCGTAGCCACGGTTTCCGTGCTCGCATGGCAACTAAGAACGGTCGTAAAGTAATTAATGCACGTCGTGCAAAAGGCCGTGCGCGCCTTTCAAAATAATCATTAGTTTATTTTGAATACGTACGCGTTCCATCGGGAGTTACGTTTGTTAACTCCCGAGCATTATCAAAATGTCTTCAAGCAAGCTCATAGAGCAGGCTCACCCCATTTCACCATTATTGCTCGTAAAAATAACCTATCTCATCCCAGATTAGGCCTTGCTGTACCTAAAAAGCAGATAAAAACGGCTGTCGGTCGGAATCGCTTCAAACGCTTAGCCCGAGAAAGCTTTCGCAATCAACAGCATCAGCTTGCTCATAAAGACTTTGTGGTTATCGCAAAGAAAAGCGCCCAAGATCTGAGCAATGAAGAAATACTTAAACTATTTGATAAATTATGGCAGCGCCTGTCTCGCCCCTCGCGCGGGTAGCAATCGGACTTGTCCGCCTTTATCAAGGTCTTATTAGTCCGCTTTTGGGACCACGCTGTCGTTTCAGTCCAACTTGCTCTGCATACGCCATAGAGGCAATTAAAGCTCATGGATGTGTAAAAGGTTGTTGGTTATCAAGCAAACGTCTATTAAAATGCCACCCTTTGAGTGAAGGCGGTTTTGATCCCGTTCCACCAGTCCAACAACAAGACAGAGATAAATAACGATGGATTCTCAACGAAATATCCTGTTAATCGCGCTAGCACTGGTTTCTTTTCTGTTGTTTCAACAATGGCAAGTAGAAAAGAACCCAAAACCGCAGCCGATTGAACAGGCTCAATCAAGCAGTACGTTACCTGCACCGTCTTTTGCTGATGAATTAGACCCAGCACCTACTCAGCAAGCATCTGCCAAAACGATTACCGTTACCACTGATGTATTGACTCTGATGATTGATACCGTTGGTGGTGATATTGTCAGCGCCGAGCTCAATCAATACGCAGCAGAGCTCGATTCAGCTGATTCTTTCGTTCTATTAAAAGACGAGCCGGGTCATCAGTTTATTGCTCAAAGTGGTTTAGTTGGCCCTCAAGGTATCGATCTTAGCAGTACAAACCGACCTGCTTATGCCGTCAGCGCTGACCAATATGTGTTAACACAAGATCAAAATGAATTACGTATTCCAATGGCCTATCAAGCCAATGGCCTTGAATATACCAAGACGTTTGTGGTTAAACGTGGCAGCTACGCAATCAATGTTGAGTACGATATCGTTAACCGTTCTGGTAACAATGCTACGTTTGGCATGTATGCACACTTGCGCCAAAACCTGATGGATGATGGTGGCAGTATTACGATGCCAACCTACCGAGGTGGTGCATACTCAACAGAAGAAACTCGTTACAAAAAATATAGCTTTGACGATATGCAAGATCGCAATTTGTCTCTGCCATTACCGGACGGAAAAGGCTGGGCAGCAATGATTCAGCACTATTTCGCCGCAGCATGGATACCCCGCAACGAGGCAGGTACTAACCTATATACTCGCGTGATCGGTAACCTCGGCGATATTGGCGTTCGTATGCCAAATAAAACCATCGCCAACGGCGACAGCACGACATTTCAGGCCACATTGTGGGTCGGTCCTAAACTGCAAGATCAAATGGCAGCGACAGCGGACAACCTTGATTTGGTGGTTGATTACGGATGGCTATGGTTCCTAGCGAAACCATTGCATACCTTCCTTTCATTTATTCAGTCTGGCGGCGAACTACTTGGATTAATCAGTTTTCCATACGGTGTGGGTAACTGGGGTGTCGCCATTATCATCCTGACATTCTGTGTACGTGGAGCGATGTATCCGCTAACTAAAGCGCAATATACCTCAATGGCAAAAATGCGCATGCTGCAGCCCAAGCTTCAAGCAATGCGTGAGCGTATCGGCGATGATCGCCAGCGTATGAGCCAAGAAATGATGGAACTTTACAAAAAAGAAAAAGTAAATCCATTGGGTGGCTGTCTACCGCTAATATTTCAAATGCCAATATTCATTGCTCTTTACTGGGCATTGATGGAATCCGTTGAGCTACGTCATTCTCCGTTCTTTGGTTGGATCACTGACCTTTCAGCAAAAGATCCTTACTACATCTTGCCATTGCTGATGGGCGCTTCAATGTTTATGATCCAGAAGATGAGTCCGACAACCGTCACAGACCCTATGCAACAGAAAATCATGACCTTTATGCCGGTGATGTTTACTGTCTTCTTCCTGTTCTTCCCATCAGGTTTAGTTCTGTACTGGTTGGTATCGAATATCGTTACCCTTATTCAGCAAACACTTATTTATAAGGCGCTGGAGAAGAAAGGCTTACACTCCAAGTAACCACTCTGTCCCATATCAGAGAAAGGCGACCAATAAGGTCGCCTTTTTATTTATAGCTGATTACAATTCATCTCAATCACTACTTCCCTTGTGGATCGACGCTTATAGGTAATCAAATGAATACAGAGACCATTGTCGCTCAAGCCACCGCGCCCGGACGAGGCGGCGTTGGTATAATCAGAATATCTGGCCCTCTTGCTGAAAAAGTCGCAATAGAGCTGACTCAAAAACAGTTACGCCCAAGATACGCAGAATATATTCCCTTTCTCGCAGAAGATGGCTCCGAATTAGATCAAGGCCTTGCTCTATTTTTTCCAAATCCCAATTCGTTTACAGGCGAAGATGTTCTTGAATTGCAAGGGCATGGCGGCCCCATCGTCATCGATATGTTGATCAAGCGTATTCTCAAAATACCAGGAATACGAACCGCTCGACCTGGCGAATTTTCTGAACGTGCCTTCCTAAACGATAAACTCGATTTAACGCAAGCAGAAGCCATTGCGGATCTCATTGACGCCAGCTCTGAGGAAGCCGCCAAGTCAGCCCTACAGTCACTACAAGGGGTATTTTCACAACACATTAATACCTTGGTAGAGTCGTTAATTCACTTGAGAATCTACGTCGAAGCAGCGATTGACTTCCCAGAAGAAGAAATTGACTTTTTAGCCGACGGAAAAGTCTCTTCTGATTTACAAGCCATTATCGATAACCTTAACCGCGTTCGCCAACAAGCCAATCAAGGCGCAATTATGCGTGAAGGGATGAAAGTCGTGATAGCGGGTCGCCCCAATGCGGGTAAATCAAGTTTACTGAATGCGCTCTCAGGCAAGGATTCCGCGATTGTTACTGATATTGCAGGGACAACTCGAGATGTTCTTCGAGAGCATATTCATATCGACGGTATGCCACTCCACATCATCGATACCGCGGGACTTCGCGATGCCTCTGATGAAGTAGAAAGAATAGGTATTGAACGTGCGTGGGATGAGATAGAACAAGCTGACAGAGTCTTATTTATGGTGGATGGCACAACGACCGATGAGACAGATCCAAAACAAATCTGGCCCGATTTCATTGATCGTTTACCAAAAAACCTCGGCATTACGGTGATCCGTAACAAGGCGGATCAAACAAACGAAGCACTCGGAATTTGTCACGTCAATGATCCAACCTTAATCCGGCTTTCAGCAAAAACAGGACAAGGGGTTGAATCATTGCGAACCCATCTCAAAGAATGTATGGGCTTTGCAGGTGCGAATGAAGGGGGCTTTATGGCTCGAAGACGCCATCTAGAAGCCTTGGAAAGTGCAGCACGGCACCTCGATATTGGTCAGCAGCAACTTGAGGGCTACATGGCTGGAGAGATACTCGCTGAAGAACTTAGAATCACTCAGCAGTACCTCAACGAAATTACTGGCGAGTTCGGTTCTGATGATCTTCTCGGGCGTATCTTTTCGTCTTTCTGTATTGGGAAATAGTACTATAAGTAACCGCTATTCATCTCATTGTTATCCAATAAAGGAAATACTATGATCCAAATCATTACGGGCAGCACTCTCGGCGGTGCTGAATATGTGGGTGATCACCTCAGTGATTTACTGGTTGAAAAAGGGTTTGAAACCCAGATACATAACCACCCTAGCATCGAAGAAATACCGGCTGAAGGATGTTGGTTATTGATTACCTCAACCCATGGTGCTGGTGAATACCCTGATAATATCCAACCCTTTATTCAGGCTCTTCAAAACACCCCGCCTAAAATGTCAAACGTGAGATATGCAGTCATAGCGATTGGTGATTCTAGCTATGACACATTTTGTGCCGCCGGAAAACACGCCCACGAATTACTGGCTGACATTGGAGCAACAGCGGTGACTGACTGCTTGACCATAGATATTCTAGAGCATGATGTCCCAGAAGATGCTGCTGAGTCGTGGCTCATGAAACATATCCATCAAATTTAACCTTCAAATAAAAGTGGCTAGGGTTCACAAAGCCACTTTTCTGCCTAAATACATACCTAAAGATGATGAAATATTAACCAGACCAGTTGTGGATAAAAAAAAGATATCCGGTGATTAGCCTTTATTTATCCACTTAATAACTATTTTTGATCCGATCACCTGTGTATAAACAGGTATTTTGATCTCAGGAAATCCTCATCATGATCAGTATAAGATCACATGATATGATCTCCACAAGATCGATGATCCTATTGATCATTTATCACTTATCCACAGAGATCGTCGATCCTAATAATAGATCTTATAAAAGATCATATATAAAGATCCTATATCAGTAAGTTTTGTCAGACGCTTAAATCTAAAATCAATAAAAGCGATTTTCTATCCTAGGGAAAGCAGGTAGAATATCGCTCCCTTACCTGTCCAGCTCTTTATTGAATACCAGAGGTCAGTTCATGCTTTATCACGAAAAATTTGACGTCATCGTTGTTGGTGGCGGACATGCAGGAACGGAAGCCGCACTCGCATCAGCTCGCACAGGGCAAAAAACCCTGCTGCTGACACATAACATTGAGACATTGGGCCAGATGTCCTGTAATCCTGCAATCGGTGGGATCGGGAAAGGTCACTTAGTCAAAGAAGTTGATGCTATGGGTGGTTTGATGGCGCAAGCGATCGATCATTCTGGAATTCAATTTAGAACATTAAATGCATCAAAAGGCCCAGCAGTCAGAGCAACTCGAGCCCAAGCTGATCGTTCGCTATACAAATCGTTTGTACGAGAATCACTAGAAAACACACCAAACCTGACCTTATTTCAGCAATCAGTTGATGACTTGATCGTAGAAAATGAGAAGGCCATTGGTGTAGTCACACAGATGGGTCTACGCTTTCACTCTAAAGCCGTTGTTTTGACCGTCGGTACTTTTCTAGGGGGTAAGATCCATATTGGGATGGAAAGCTCGTCTGGCGGCCGTGCAGGTGATCCTCCTTCAATAGCTCTCGCTGATCGTTTGCGAGAGATGCCTTTTCGAGTTGATCGTCTAAAAACAGGTACACCACCAAGAATTGATGCTAGAACGGTAGATTTTTCCGTTTTAGAAACACAGCATGGCGACAACCCAACACCAGTGTTTTCGTTTATGGGCCAGAGGAACCAGCATCCAACCCAAATACCTTGCTATATCACGCACACCAATGAGAATACTCATGATGTGATTCGCAAGAACCTAGATCGAAGCCCTATGTACGCTGGTGTCATCGAAGGAATTGGCCCTCGTTACTGTCCATCGATTGAAGACAAAGTCATGCGCTTTGCTGATAAGAACAGTCATCAAATTTTTGTTGAACCTGAAGGACTCAATACCCATGAGCTTTACCCAAATGGTATTTCCACCAGTCTTCCATTTGACGTTCAGGTGAATATAGTTCGTTCAATGAAAGGCTTTGAAAATGCGCATATCGTACGTCCAGGGTACGCCATTGAGTATGATTTCTTTGATCCACGCGATCTCAAGCAAAATTACGAGACCAAATTTATCCAGGGACTATTTTTTGCCGGTCAGATAAACGGTACAACAGGTTATGAAGAAGCGGCCGCACAAGGTTTAATGGCAGGACTTAATGCCAGTTTGTTTAGTCAGGAAAAAGAGGGGTGGAACCCCCGTCGTGATCAAGCTTATATGGGCGTGTTGATTGATGATTTATCAACAATGGGCACGAAAGAACCCTATAGAATGTTCACATCTCGAGCAGAATATCGTTTGCTGTTACGCGAAGACAATGCGGATCTACGTTTGACAGAAAAAGCGCGAGAGTTAGGTTTAATCGATGAGAGCCGTTGGGCTCGTTTCAACGAAAAAGTGGAAAATATGGCGAAAGAACGTCAGCGTCTCAAAGATATTTGGATTAACCCAAACTCTGATGATGTTGAGGCTCTCAATGCTTTACTGAAAACGCCTGTTGCTCGTGAAGCAAGTGGGGAAGATCTTCTTCGTCGGCCTGAAATGAACTATCAAACACTCACGGAACTTGATCGATTCTCACCAGCTTTGACTGATTCTCAAGCCGCGGAACAGGTTGAGATTCAAGTAAAATATGAAGGCTATATCAAGCGTCAACAAGATGAAATAGACAAATCGTTGCGCCATGAAAATACTCAACTCCCTCTTGATATGGATTACGCTGAAGTCAAAGGGCTTTCTAATGAAGTGATAATAAAACTGACTCAAGCCAGACCAGAATCAATAGGTATTGCATCTCGTATATCAGGCATTACACCCGCGGCTATCTCAATCTTGTTAGTCCATCTAAAAAAACAGGGAATGTTGAAAAAGGGTAAGGTTGCCTAATGAATCAATTACGCAACAAGCTGGACCATTTGATTGAGCAAACGGACTTGGTTGTCTCTGAACAGCAACGTCAATTATTAGTTAACTACGTTGAAATGCTGAATAAGTGGAACAAATCGTATAATTTAACGTCAGTGCGTGAGCCTGATGACATGCTGGTTAAACACATTCTTGATAGCCTTGTGGTTAGTGAACATTTGCGGGGTGAACGTTTCATTGACGTGGGCACAGGACCTGGATTACCGGGGATTCCTCTTGCAATCATGAACCCTCAAAGGGAATTCGTTTTACTGGATAGTTTGGGCAAACGCATTCGCTTTATTAAGCAGGTCATACATGAACTCAAACTCAAAAATGTGACTCCAGTTCAAAGTCGAGTGGAAGAGTTTCAACCAGAAGACAAATTTGATGGTGTTTTGAGCCGAGCTTTTGCTTCTATGCTAGATATGGTTGAGTGGTGTCATCATTTGCCTAAAGATAGGACGGGCCAGTTTATGGCATTGAAGGGGCAGTTGCCTCAGGATGAGATTGAACAGTTGCCAGATTGGTGTTCTGTGACCGACATCAAAGCTTTGCAAGTTCCTCAATTGGAAGGCAAGCGTCATCTAGTAATCTTATCCCACAAGGATTAAAAGCGAGGTTCAACGTGGGAAAAATCGTAGCAATCGCCAACCAAAAAGGCGGGGTTGGTAAGACAACAACGTGCATCAACTTAGCTGCCTCGATGGCTGCGACCAAACGTAATGTCTTGGTGATTGACCTTGACCCTCAAGGGAATGCCACCATGGCGAGCGGTGTCGATAAATATCAAATAGATGCCACAGCCTATGAGCTTTTGGTCGAAGATGTTCCTTTTGATGATGTCGTGTGCCGCAAAACGTCAGGAAACTATGATCTCATTGCAGCCAATGGCGATGTGACAGCCGCTGAAATCAAATTGATGGAAGTCTTTGCCCGCGAAGTACGTTTGAAACATGCGCTGGCATCCGTTCGTGATGACTATGATTTTATCTTTATTGACTGCCCTCCGTCTCTAAATCTCCTTACTATCAATGCGATGGCTGCGGCCGATTCGGTCTTAGTCCCAATGCAGTGCGAGTATTTTGCTTTGGAAGGATTAACAGCGTTAATGGACACGATCAGTAAGTTGGCCGCAGTTGTGAATGAAAATCTAAAAATAGAGGGTTTATTACGGACCATGTATGATCCTCGTAATCGTCTGTCCAATGAAGTTTCTGATCAGCTTAAGAAGCACTTTGGCAACAAAGTCTACCGTACCGTTATTCCTCGTAATGTTCGCCTGGCCGAAGCGCCCAGTCATGGCAAACCAGCCATGTACTACGATAAATACTCTGCGGGTGCAAAAGCATATCTGGCGTTGGCTGGAGAAATGCTGCGCCGTGATGAAGTCCCTGCATAACCCAATCAAAGGAATAGTGTCTCATGTCTAAACGTGGTTTAGGTAAAGGGCTTGATGCTCTGCTTTCAACTAGTTCACTAGCGCGTGAAAAACAGCAAAGTGCTTTGCATAGTCAGGAGCTCTCTTCCGATGGCGATCTAACAGATTTGAACATTAATAGTTTAAAGCCAGGGATGTATCAGCCACGAAAAAATATGGAGCCAGAAGCCCTTGATGAGTTGGCTGCTTCGATAGAATCGCAGGGTATTATTCAACCGATCGTGGTGCGTCAAGTCGACAACGATAAATATGAAATTATTGCGGGTGAACGTCGCTGGCGAGCGGCGCGCAAAGCAGGCCTCAAGCAGGTTCCTTGTGTGATCAAAAATGTGGAAGATCGTGCCGCTATTGCCATGGCTTTAATTGAGAACATACAGCGTGAAGATCTTAATGTGATCGAAGAAGCGGTCGCATTGGATCGTCTTCAAGAAGAGTTTTCTTTGACCCACCAGCAAGTCGCTGATGTGATTGGTAAATCGAGAGCAACAGTGAGTAACTTGCTCCGCCTCAACCAACTTGAGCTGGATGTTAAGTATCTCCTATCGGAGAGAATGCTTGATATGGGCCATGCAAGAGCGTTACTTGCGTTGGAAGGGGAGCAACAAGTCGATATCGCAGAACTGGTTGCCAAGAAGCGTATGACCGTGCGACAGACGGAACAATTAGTTAAAAAGTGTCTGGAGCCGATGGCTGAGCAGAAAAACGATGCGCAAGACTCAGATACACAACAAATCTCCGAGAGACTGAGTGAAATGTTGGGGGCAAAAGTGGCGATTGTGAGAAGCCTAAACGGAGCCTCTAAAGTGACGATTAGTCTAGACGAACCTCAAAAGTTAGAGCAACTGATTGCCAAGCTTGAGGGCTAAGTGAGATAATCCATCCCGCTCAATTATATAAAAAATGATTTTTTGTGCGAAAGTTGTCGGTTTGTAAACAAAATTGTAACTTTTTGCGGTGTTTTAATTGCATTCAAAAAGACTCACCGTATAATTTTCGCCAATTTCCCAGCACTGAGGTCGTAACGCTGTGGATTTTACTCGAGGTACGAATACATGGTAGCTGCGTTAGCGAGGCCAGGACGAGAGCTTGCAAAGCGATTGTTAGTGATCCAGCTTGGCGCGGTTACACTAATGGCAGCAGGAATGACATTAGTCATGAATGTTGAATGGGGACTTTCATCGCTCATTGGTGGTGGTATTTTTGTAGTTGCTAATGCCGTGTTTGCGTGGTTTGCGTTTCTGTATGGTGGCGCACGCGCAGCCAAACGTATTGCAACTTCTTTTTATGCCGGTGAAGCTCTGAAAATCGCCATCACGGTGATTCTTTTCTCCGTTGTTTACATGTATATACAGGTGGAACTTGTTCCCCTTAAGCTAACCTATTTGCTGGCTCTAGGTATTAATATCTGTGCGCCAGTGCTATTCATTAACAACAAAAAAATAGGATGAGTTATGGCTGCGCCAGATGAAGCGCTAACTACGTCTGGATACATTAGCCACCACCTTACAAACCTTTCTACTTATAAGTTAGGTTTTGTAGCGGAGGAGGCCAGTTTCTGGAACGTACATATCGATAGCCTGTTTTTTTCTTGGTTTACTGGTTTAATTTTCCTCGGAATCTTTTACAAAGTAGCGAAGAGAACAACAGCAGGTGTTCCAGGTAAGCTTCAGTGTGCTGTTGAAATGATCGTAGAATTTGTCGCGGAAAACGTCAAAGATACGTTTCATGGACGCAACCCATTGATCGCGCCTTTAGCACTGACTATCTTTTGTTGGGTATTTATTATGAACTTGATGGACCTCGTGCCCATTGATTTCTTACCTTACCCAGCAGAGCATTGGCTTGGTATCCCTTATCTAAAGGTTGTACCATCTGCTGATGTGAATATCACCATGGCTATGGCTCTAGGCGTTTTCGCTCTGATGATTTATTACAGCATCAAAGTGAAGGGTCTGGGTGGGTTCGCTAAAGAATTAGCATTGCATCCATTTAATCACCCTTTGATGATTCCGTTTAACCTACTGATTGAAGTTGTTTCTCTTCTGGCGAAACCTCTGTCACTTGGTATGCGTTTATTCGGTAACATGTTTGCGGGTGAGGTTGTGTTTATTCTTTGTGCGGCAATGCTACCATGGTACTTGCAATGGATGGGTTCACTACCGTGGGCAATCTTCCATGTCTTGGTTATCACTATTCAAGCCTTCGTGTTTATGATGTTGACAATTGTTTACTTGTCGATGGCACACGAAGACAGTGATCATTAATTTTTTAAAGCTTTTTATTTGGGCAATTAGCCAAAAACTATAAATTGGAGATAGTAATGGAAACTTTACTGAGCTTTTCTGCAATCGCCGTAGGTCTTATCGTCGGTCTTGCTTCTCTTGGTACAGCGATTGGTTTCGCACTTCTAGGTGGTAAATTCCTTGAAGGTGCAGCACGTCAACCAGAAATGGCTCCTATGCTACAAGTTAAGATGTTTATCATCGCGGGTCTGCTTGATGCGGTTCCAATGATCGGTATCGTAATCGCACTTCTATTCACTTTCGCGAACCCATTCGTTGGTCAACTAGGTTAATCACTTTTAACCCTCGACAAGCATTAGCTTGTTATTGATTAACACTAAGTCTGAATAGAAGGGGTAGCTGTTGTGAATATAAACGCAACTCTGCTGGGTCAAGCAATCTCGTTTGCCTTATTTGTGTGGTTCTGCATGAAGTATGTATGGCCGCCATTGATGCAAGCGATAGAAGAGCGTCAGAAAAAAATTGCTGACGGTCTACAGGCAGCTGAACGAGCTGCTAAAGACTTGGATCTAGCACAAGCAAACGCTTCTGACCAAATGAAAGAAGCGAAGCGCACAGCAACAGAGGTCATCGAGCAAGCGAATAAGCGTAAAGCTCAAATTTTAGATGAAGCACGTGAGGAAGCTCAGACAGAACGTCAGAAAATCCTTTCACAAGCAGAAGCTGAACTTGAAGCTGAACGTAACCGTGCACGTGATGAGCTGCGCAAACAAGTTGCAACTCTGGCTGTAGCTGGTGCTGAGAAAATCATTGAACGCTCTATTGATAAAGATGCGCACAAAGATATTCTCGACAACATTACTGCAAAACTTTAAGTCTGGGGGCGCATATGTCTGATTTGACAACTATCGCACGCCCCTATGCTAAAGCAGCTTTTGATTTTGCGGTGGATAAAGACCAACTTGACCAATGGGGTCATATGTTGTCTTTTTCTGCTGAAGTCGCCAAAAACGAACAAATGAAAGAACTTTTAACTGGTTCTGTTTCTGCCGAGAGATTGGCTGAAATATTTGTTGCAGTTTGTGGTGATCAAGTTAATGCCAACGGTCAAAACCTTCTGAAGGTGATGGCTGAGAATGGTCGTTTAACGGCCCTTCCTGATGTCTGTGAACAGTTCTTTGCTCTTAAAAAAGAGCATGAGAAAGAAGTCGATGTTGAAGTCATTTCAGCGACGAGTCTTTCTAATGAACAACTTGCAAATATCAGCAGCAAACTTGAAATACGCCTAAAGCGTAAAGTCAAGCTGAATTGCAGTGTAGATGAGACCCTACTTGGTGGGGTAATTATTCGAGCCGGAGACCTAGTCATCGATGATTCAGCGCGTGGTCGTTTGAGCCGCCTGAGCGATGCATTGCAGTCTTAATGGGGATGGAGCATGCAACTTAATTCCACTGAAATTAGTGATCTAATCAAACAACGTATCGAGTCATTCGAGGTTGTTAGTGAAGCTCGCAACGAAGGTACTATCGTATCGGTAAGCGATGGTATCATCCGCATTCACGGCCTAGCGGACGTGATGCAAGGTGAAATGATTGAATTACCGGGTGGCCGTTATGCGTTAGCACTTAACCTTGAGCGTGACTCGGTTGGTGCCGTAGTAATGGGCCCATATGCCAACCTTAGGGAAGGCATGAAAGTAACAGGTACAGGTCGTATTTTAGAAGTGCCTGTTGGTCCTGAAATGCTTGGTCGTGTTGTTAACACACTAGGTGAGCCTATCGATGGTAAGGGTCCAATTGATGCGAAACTGTCTTCGCCTGTAGAAGTCATTGCACCGGGTGTAATCGACCGTAAGTCGGTAGATCAACCCGTGCAAACTGGTTACAAATCAGTCGACTCAATGATCCCAATCGGTCGTGGTCAGCGTGAACTTGTGATCGGAGACCGTCAAACTGGTAAAACAGCGATGGCGATCGATGCGATTATCAACCAGAAAGATTCTGGTATTTTCTCAATCTATGTTGCCATTGGTCAGAAAGCTTCGACTATTGCTAACGTGGTTCGCAAACTTGAAGAGCATGGTGCATTGGCAAATACTGTTGTCGTTGTTGCCTCTGCTTCTGAATCTGCAGCGCTACAATACTTGGCGCCTTATGCGGGTTGTGCGATGGGTGAATACTTCCGCGATCGTGGTGAAGATGCACTGATTGTTTATGATGATCTATCTAAGCAAGCTGTTGCTTATCGTCAAATCTCTCTGCTATTGAAGCGTCCTCCGGGCCGTGAAGCATTCCCTGGTGATGTTTTCTATCTTCACTCACGTCTACTGGAGCGTGCAGCTCGAGTAAGCGAAGAGTATGTGGAAAAATTCACGAAGGGAGAAGTGAAAGGTAAGACGGGTTCTTTAACGGCTTTACCTATCATTGAAACTCAAGCTGGTGATGTTTCAGCATTCGTACCGACCAACGTAATTTCGATTACCGACGGTCAGATCTTCCTACAAACTGAGCTATTTAATGCAGGTGTTCGCCCAGCGGTTGACCCAGGTATTTCGGTATCTCGTGTAGGTGGTTCTGCGCAGACGAAAATTATCAAGAAGCTATCTGGTGGTATTCGTACTGCACTGGCTCAGTATCGTGAACTTGCTGCATTTGCACAGTTCTCATCTGATCTTGATGAAGCGACGAAGAAGCAGCTAGACCATGGTCAAAAAGTGACAGAACTTATGAAGCAGAAGCAATACGCTCCAATGTCTGTTTTTGACCAAGCACTGGTTATTTTCGCTGCTGAACGTGGCTATCTGGCAGATGTTGAATTGAACAAACTGCTCGATTTCGAAGCGGCTCTACTATCGTATGCTCGTGGTCAATATGCTGATTTTGCAGCTGAGATCGACAAGACGGGTGCTTACAATGATGAAGTTGAAGCTCAGCTTAAAAAACTGACTGACGATTTCAAAGCAACCCAAACTTGGTAATAGGTCGGTGACAGTCACTGTCACCAACTAATGGAGAGTAACGATGGCCGGCGCAAAAGAGATACGTAATAAAATCGGTAGTGTTAAAAGCACGCAGAAAATTACGAAAGCGATGGAAATGGTAGCAGCTTCAAAAATGCGTCGTTCTCAAGATGCAATGGAAGCTTCTCGTCCATACGCTGAAACAATGCGTAAAGTGATCGGTCACGTAGCAAACGCAAACCTAGAGTATCGTCATCCATACCTAGAAGAGCGTGAAGCAAAGCGAGTTGGTTACATCATCGTTTCTACAGACCGAGGCCTGTGTGGTGGTTTGAACATTAATGTGTTCAAAAAAGCCTTAACCGATATGCAGGCATGGAAACAAAAAGGTGTTGACGTTGAATTGGCTCTCATTGGGTCAAAAGCGACAGCCTTTTTCAATAACAGTGGCGCGAAAGTAGCGGCTCAGGTTTCTGGTCTGGGCGATAGCCCAAGCCTTGAAAACCTAATCGGTTCTGTAAGCGTTATGCTGAAGAAATACGATGAAGGTGAATTGGACCGTCTGTATGTTGTGTTTAATAAGTTTATGAACACCATGGTTCAAGAACCAACGATCGATCAATTGCTACCTTTGCCTAAATCAGATAGCGAAGAAATGCAGCGTGAGCACTCATGGGATTACATCTATGAGCCTGAGCCACAACCTCTGCTGGACGCACTACTCGTGCGTTACGTGGAGTCTCAGGTTTATCAAGGTGTTGTCGAGAACCTTGCTTGTGAGCAAGCGGCTCGAATGATTGCGATGAAAGCTGCAACTGACAACGCTAGCGACCTGATTGATGACCTAGAACTTGTGTACAACAAAGCCCGTCAGGCTGCGATTACACAAGAACTATCAGAAATCGTGTCAGGTGCTGCAGCGGTTTAGGCTTAGGTAAAACGAAATAGTTTAGAGGATTAACGATGGCTACAGGTAAGATCGTACAGATCATCGGTGCGGTAGTCGACGTAGAGTTCCCACAGAGCGAAGTACCTAGTGTATATGACGCTCTAAACGTTACGGACTCAAAAGAACGTCTCGTTCTTGAAGTTCAGCAACAACTAGGCGGTGGCGTAGTTCGTTGTATCGTAATGGGTAGCTCTGATGGTTTACGTCGTGGAGTTGAAGTTGTAAACACTGGCGCTCCAATTTCGGTACCGGTAGGTACTAAGACCCTTGGTCGTATCATGAATGTACTTGGTGATGCGATTGATGAGTGTGGTGAAATCGGTGCAGAAGAGACTTACTCTATTCACCGAGAAGCACCAAGCTACGAAGAGCAATCGAACGAAACTGCTCTACTAGAAACTGGCGTTAAAGTAATCGACTTGGTTTGTCCATTCGCTAAGGGTGGTAAAATCGGTCTATTCGGTGGTGCAGGTGTAGGTAAGACCGTTAACATGATGGAGCTTATCAACAACATCGCACTACAGCACTCAGGTCTTTCAGTATTCGCAGGTGTAGGTGAGCGTACTCGTGAGGGTAACGATTTCTACTTTGAGATGCAGGAAGCGGGCGTTGTCAACGTTGAGAAGCCAGAAGAATCTAAAGTAGCAATGGTTTACGGTCAGATGAACGAGCCACCAGGTAACCGTTTACGTGTTGCATTGACTGGCCTGACGATGGCAGAGCGTTTCCGTGACGAAGGTCGTGACGTTCTATTGTTCGTAGATAACATCTACCGTTACACCCTAGCAGGGACAGAGGTTTCAGCACTTCTAGGTCGTATGCCTTCAGCAGTGGGCTACCAGCCTACACTTGCAGAAGAGATGGGTGTACTTCAAGAGCGTATCACGTCAACTAAAGCAGGTTCTATCACGTCTGTACAGGCGGTATATGTACCAGCAGATGACTTGACTGACCCGTCTCCAGCAACCACTTTTGCTCACTTGGATGCAACGGTTGTACTTAACCGTAATATTGCAGCCATGGGTTTATACCCAGCAATTGACCCGTTAGATTCGACGTCTCGTCAGCTTGACCCTCTTGTTGTTGGTCAAGATCACTACGACACAGCTCGTGGTGTTCAGCAGACACTGCAACGCTATAAAGAGCTGAAAGACATCATCGCTATTCTAGGTATGGATGAGCTTTCTGAGAGAGATAAGCAAGTTGTATCTCGTGCACGTAAGATTGAGCGCTTCTTGACTCAGCCTTATCACGTAGCGGAAGTATTTACTGGTGACCCTGGTGTCTACGTACCTCTTAAAGAGACACTGCGTGGCTTCAAAGGTCTATTAGCTGGTGATTACGATGACGTTCCAGAGCAAGCGTTCATGTACTGTGGTGCAATCGACGAAGCTATTGAGAATGCGAAGAAGCTATAAGGCTAACTAGGAGGCGATATGGCACCAATAACCTTTCACCTAGACGTGGTTAGCGCGGAGAAAAAACTGTTCTCAGGACGCGTTGAAACGTTTCAGGTGACCGGTAGCGAGGGTGAGCTTGGTATTTTCCATGGTCACACTCCGTTACTGACCGCTATCAAGCCTGGTATGGTGCGTATTGTGAAACAGCACGGCCACGAAGAAATCATATACGTTTCTGGTGGTATGGTAGAAGTTCAGCCAGGTACAGCAACAGTGCTGGCAGATACCGCTATCCGTGGTGAAGAACTAGACGCAGCGAAGGCAGAAGAAGCCAAGCGTCGCGCTGAGGAAAGTATTCAGAATCAGCACGGCGATATGGACTTCGCTCAAGCGGCCAGTGAGCTTGCGAAAGCCATTGCTCAGCTACGTGTAATCGAGCTGACAAAGAAACACCGTTAATTAAAATCGATGTTTCTTTAAAGATAAAGGCGGTCTTACGACCGCCTTTTTGCTTTTTTACGACAGAAAATTTCTGAATCGATTAACTAATTAACAATTAGTGTCTAAAATAGCCCTCAATGAAAAATACCATTAGTAGGTTATTAGATGAAATTTAGCGCGGTGGTCCTCGCTGCGGGTAAAGGAACCCGCATGTATTCAAATAAACCCAAAGTACTGCATACATTGGCAGGTAAACCCATGGCCAAGCATGTTATCGATACCTGTCAAAGTTTGGGAGTACAGAATATACATTTGGTTTTTGGTCATGGCGGCGACCAAATGCAGGCGGAGTTGGCTGGAGAAGGGGTCAATTGGGTCCTACAGGCCAAACAACTTGGTACTGGCCATGCTGTTGATCAAGCATCTCCACATTTTCAAGATGACGAGAAAATTCTCATTCTTTACGGAGATGTTCCACTGATCTCTGAGCAAACTCTGGAGAATTTGCTGGAGGCTCAGCCTGAAGGAGGTATTGGCCTGCTGACCGTTGTTCTTGATAACCCATCAGGCTATGGACGTATCGTACGTCAACAGGGCTCGGTCGTGGCGATTGTGGAACAAAAAGACGCCTCAGATGAGCAAAAAGCGATTCAAGAAATTAATACTGGTGTGATGGTCGTGACTGGAGGTGATCTGAAGCGGTGGTTATCTGGTTTGAACAATCATAATGCTCAAGGTGAATACTATTTAACCGATGTTATTGCTGCTGCTCATGCAGAAGGTCGAATTATTGCAACGGCGCATCCGGCAACCCCTATCGAAGTTGAGGGGGTGAATGATCGCGTTCAACTGGCTCGACTTGAGCGAGCGTTTCAATCCATGCAGGCACAGCAACTTTTAGCCCAAGGTGTCATGTTGCGAGATCCTACGCGCTTTGATCTGCGCGGTGAACTTCAGTGTGGTATGGATTGTGAAATTGATAGCAATGTTATCATTGAAGGGCAGGTTACGTTAGGCGATAATGTCACAATCGGTACTGGCTGTGTACTGAAGGATTGTGAAATCGACGATAACACGGTTGTTCGTCCTTACAGTGTTATTGAGGGAGCCTCCGTCGGTGAAGCGTGTACCATAGGACCATTTACTCGATTACGTCCCGGCGCTGAATTACGAAATGATGCGCATGTCGGTAATTTTGTTGAAATGAAAAATACTTGCCTTGGTGAAGGTTCAAAAGCCAACCATTTGACTTATCTGGGTGATACTGAGATTGGCCAGCGTACCAATATTGGTGCGGGCACCATCACCTGTAACTATGATGGCGTCAATAAGTTCAAGACCATCATTGGTGACGATGTATTTATTGGTTCAGACAGCCAATTAGTGGCTCCGGTGACGATAGATGATGGCGCAACAGTGGGCGCTGGAACAACATTGACCAAAGATGTGGCGAAAGGAGAATTGGTCATCACGCGCACCAGAGAAAAGAAAATTTCGGGATGGCAGCGGCCCGTTAAGCAACAGTAACTTTTTCACTAGAATAAAACCGTGAACACAGCGCTGAATACCAGTGTTTGTGTTCCGTCTTAATGGTCTGGAATGGCAATGTAACGTTCTAACCAACGCACGGCTTGTGATACCAATAATATGAGCAACAGATATTCCAAGACTAAAAAGGTGTAGATTTCTAGTGGTAAGTATTCACTTACCACCAGCTCGTTGGCTCGTCGAGTCAAGTCACTCAAACCAATCACACTGACAAGTGAACTCATCTTTAATATGTAAACAAATTGGTTTCCTAAAGGCGGCAGTATTTGGCGAAAAGCCTGTGGAATGATCACCAGATGCATCTTTTGCCAATAAGTGAGCCCTAAGGATTCCGCCGCTTCGTGTTGACCTTTGTTGATGGCTTGAATTCCTCCTCTAAAGACTTCGGCCATAAAAGCACTTTCAGCGATCGTCAGCGCAATGACGCCGGCCCAAAAGTAGTCGAGTGAAATATCGAATAGGGTCGGCATTCCGTAGTAGACCCAGAGTAATAGAACCAATAAAGGCACCGATCTTACAACTTCGACGTAGAGGCGATTTAAGGTATTGAGAGACTTTAGCGTTGATAAGGCAGGTAAAGCAACCAAGAGTCCGATCATCATTGCAAATATCATACTGAGCAGAGATACGGCAATGGTGTCTTGAAAACCAGCCATCAAAAATTTGAGATTGGTTTGTCCTTGTGCGGTTCGTGGATCTAACACATACCATCCCCACTCGTAGTCTGAGCAGCCAGTTATGAATAAGGTTACGATCAGCAATAAATAACGAGGAGTCACATTACACCTTGTATAGGCTAAAAAATTCCGTTTGTGGCTGCTATGTTATCAGTGAATTCGCCCACAATGTAATAACTTTAAGGAAGATTAAATGAAGACGTTTCTCTTGGCACTGAGTGTGTGCCTTTTTTCAGTTGGTCAGGTGATGGCTGAAACAAGCCGACTTCAAGACATCTTAAATACAGGTGTACTTAGAGTCGGGACGACGGGAGACTGGAATCCAATGACAATGAAAGATCCGGCAACGAACAGTTACCGCGGATTTGATATTGATGTGACCACTGAACTTGCCAAGGATCTTGGCGTAAAAGTCGAATACGTCGCCACCGATTGGAAAACGCTTGTTAACGGAATTACCGCCAATAAATATGATATGACGGGTAGTGCATCATTGAATATGTCTCGTGCAAAAGTGGCTGGATACAGCCAGCCCTATTTCTATCTAGCATTTGTTCCCATCGTTCAAAAGAAAGATCTAGCAAAATTTACCGACTGGAATGACTTTAATCATGCTCAAGTGAGAGTGGCTGCAACACTGGGAACAGTTCAGGAGAAAATGGTCAAAGAGTTCTTCCCTTCGGCTCGGCATATTGTTATTGAAGCGCCTGCTCGCGATTTTCAGGAATTGTTAGCTCGTCGAGCAGATGTGTCTGTCACGTCCAATGTTGAGGCAGCCACATTGGTGAGTAAGTTTCAGCAACTGGCTATTGTCCCAGTCAAAGAACCACGCAAACCTACGCCGATTGCCATGTTATTACCGCAGCATGATCAGATCTGGATTAATTATCTGAATCACTGGATTGAGTTGAAAAAAACACAGGGCTTTTTCAATCAAACTGCGGAAAAGTGGGGATTAAAAAGTATGTAAAGGGTGGGAAATGGAGCCGTACTGTTGTACGGCTCCATTTTTTACTCGTCACTTACAACGCGAGAGTCATCAGGAGCTGTAAAGTGTGTCGATACTTGGCGATGAGCAATAAAGTACCCAACCCAAAGCCCGACCATGCAAATTGCGATAACAATACCGGTGAAGGTTTGTGCTTGCGTCGCCATGGCTGCCACTAACGCACTCGCCAAGCTGCTGACACAGATCTGAAGGCTATTTTGTAATCCAGCCGCGGTTGCTGGGCTGTTCTTAGCGCTAGCGAGCGCTCGATTGACCACTATTGGGTAAAGAGCGCCGTTGGCTATTGCAATGAGGCAGAAGGGAGAAAGTATTGGCCAGATTGATGTTAGTGCCCACTGTGATGCAATAAAGATCAGTAAAGAAGCGATGCTGAACAAACCAATCAATTGACGAAGTACTTTACCGTCGCCGTATCTGCGAATGCCTACTTTACCTAAATAACCCCCAACCATAAAAGCGATAGTCTGAGGAATAAAGCTTAAGCCAATATCCTTGGCATCATAGCCAAGTTGAGCCATGATTTCTGGCATCCCAGTTAGGTAGGCAAAGAAGGCAGCTGAAGCTGAAGCAAACATCAAAACATGCCCTAGATAGCTAGGTGAACTCATGAGAGCTTTGATGTCACCGGAAATACTGGTTTGTTTTTCTTCAACCTTTTCATTATTTTGTCGCATGGTTGTAGCAACAAGCACCACACCCATGAGAGTTAATGTGATAAAGATACTTTGCCATCCAAAGTGGTCTGCGAGCAGCACACCTAATTGCGGGGCCAATGCCGGAGATAGCGCGACTAAAGGCATGATCGTGGAAAAAATCTGCTGGCTATGATTCGGATAGCGCTTAATTACCATGGCTTGCCAGATGACCGCCGGGGCACAGACTCCAAAGGCTTGAATAAAACGGAGGGAGAGCAACTGCCAGACTTGATCACAGAATGCGATGCCAAGGGAAGCGGCGGTAAAAATGGCAAGACCAGCAGCCAGAGTATTTCGGTGACCAAATTTATCGGACGCTAGGCCCCAAAGTAATTGACCTATTGCCATACCGATGAGAAAGACAGTCAATGAAAGGGCTATTTGTTCTGGGCCAGTGGCAAAATTGGTTTCCATTGCTTTAAAAGCAGGTAAATACATGTCAGTTGCAATGAAACCAAGCATTGACAGAGCTGCCAGATAGAAAATCTGTAGTTTTGAGATATTCATTATTTTCCAATCAAATTATTTAATCATTAGTGGTTCAGGGTTTGGTGTGTCATATCCTGATTTATTTGTTATGGCATTCTATTTTTCGATTTAGATAAAATAAAACGCTAAAATTGTTGGTTATCAATCAAATTTTTTGAAGGCTAAAATTCATGTATTCAAAATCCTCATTGGAAATGCTTGATACTGTTGCTCGCCTCGGCAGTTTTACCGCCGCCGCGGACGTGTTGCACAAAGTCCCTTCTGCGATCAGCTATGGTGTTCGTCAGGTAGAAAAAGATCTTGATGTTGTTCTATTTCGACGTTTACCCAGAAAGGTTGAATTAACACCAGCTGGGGAGCTTTTTATTGCTCAAGCAAGATTACTACTCAGACAAATGGAAGAACTTAAGGCTCAAACTCGCCGAGCGGCCCATGGGTGGCAATCGACACTAAAATTGACGTTGGACAATGTCGTGAAGTTAGAAAAGTTGAAACCGTTGGTCGAGAGCTTTTATGAGGCGTTTGAGTTTGCTGAGTTGCAGATCAATATGGAAGTGTTTAATGGTTCTTGGGAGGCGATTGCTCAAGAACGCGCTGACATTGTGATCGGAGCGACGTCGGCGGTGCCCGTTGGCGGCGATTTTGGCGTTAAAGATATGGGTGTATTAGATTGGGTGTTTGTTATGTCACCTGCTCATCCCTGTGCCCAACAAGAGCTGCTGACTGAAGCCTTTGTCAGTCAATTTCCCGCTATTTGTCTTGATGATACCTCCAGTGTGTTGCCGAAACGTCATACTGAACACTATTCACAACAGCGTCGTTTATTGTTACCAAATTGGTATACAGCAATTGAATGTTTGAAAAATGGCATAGGTATAGGCTATATGCCTCGCCATATCGCCATGCCTTTAATTGATGATGGTGTGTTGGTGGAAAAAATATTGCCTGCGGAAAACCTGCTCAGTCAGTGTTGTTTGGTCTGGCGCAAAGATGATAACCATAAGTTGATTCAGTGGATGGTTGACTATTTAGGGTCATCCAGTCAGCTCCATATAGATTGGTTACAATACTGATGGGAGACAGAGATGAAAAGCGCCAGCATTGAGCTGGCGCTTTGCGTATCAAGGAAATCATTGCTTCACGTTTATGGGCGCTCAAAGACAGTAGCAATACCTTGGCCTAAGCCAATACACATGGTCGCCAACCCATATTTGGCATCTTTGGATTCCATTAAATTGATGAGGGTTGTGGATATGCGAGCGCCGGAGCAGCCCAGAGGGTGACCGAGAGCGATCGCTCCGCCGTTTAAGTTTACCTTCTCGTCCATAACATCAAGTAGACCTAAGTCTTTGGCGCAGGGTAAGGACTGTGCTGCAAAGGCTTCATTGAGCTCGACAACATCCATATCCTCAATAACCAAGCCAGCTCGTTTTAGCGCTTTTTTCGTTGCGGGGACGGGGCCATAACCCATGATAGAAGGATCGCATCCCGCAATGGCCATTCCTTTAATACGGGCTCGTATTGTTAACCCCAATTGATTGGCTTTTTCTTCACTCATGATCAGCATGGCAGAAGCACCATCAGAGAGTGCAGAAGACGATCCTGCAGTGACGGTGCCATTAGCTGGGTCAAAGGCTGGACGTAACTGAGATAAACCTTCTTGGGAAGTATCTGGTCGAATGACTTCATCATAGTCGAGCGTAAACAAAGTGCCGTCTGCTGTGTGCCCCTCTGTCGGTAGAATTTCGTTTTTAAAGCGACCTTCGAGTGTTGCGGCATGGGCTCTAGCATGGGATCGGGCCGCAAACTCATCTTGTTGTTCTCGACTGATATTATGCAGTTTACCTAGCATTTCAGCGGTCAAACCCATCATACCCGCCGCCTTGGCGACATTTTTTGACATACCGGGGTGAAAGTCTACACCATGGTTCATTGGTACGTGACCCATGTGTTCCACACCACCGATAAGACAGATCTCTGCATCGCCAGTCATGATGGCACGAGTACCATCATGAAGGGCTTGCATTGAAGAACCACACAGACGGTTGACTGTGACAGCCCCAATTTCAATGGGCAGTCCGGCGAGTAGTGCGGCATTTCGAGCGATGTTGAAGCCTTGTTCTAGTGTTTGTTGGACACAACCCCAGTAAATATCTTCAATATCAGAAGGATTCACTTGAGGGTTACGTGCCAAAATGCCTTTCATCAAATGTGCGGATAAGTCTTCAGCACGTGTGTGGCGATAAGCTCCACCTTTAGAACGCCCCATTGGGGTACGCAGACAATCTACAACGACGACGTTTTTTGTATTTATAGCCATTTTGGCGTCTCCTTAGATAGAACCTTGTTGCTGAGTGCCATAAAAACGCTCACCTTTCTCAGCCATGTTAATCAGCATTTGAGGGACCTGATACATAGCGCCAAGCGATGAATACTGTGACGCCATCGCAACAAATTCAGCAATACCAACACTATCAAGGTAGCGGAAAACGCCACCGCGGAATGGAGGAAAGCCTAGGCCGTAAACCAACGCCATATCGGCTTCCTGTGCTGAGGCAATGATGCCTTCTTCCAAGCACAGAACTACCTCGTTGATCATCGGGATCATCATGCGTTGGATAATGGTCTGATCGTCGAATTGTTTCGTTTCACTGCAGACCTCCGATAGAACGGCCAAGATATCTTCGCTGAATGCTTTCTTGGGTCTGCCGCGTTTATCGATACTGTAGTTATAAAATCCATTGCCATTTTTCTGGCCGTACTTTTGGGCATCATACAGCGCGTCGATGGCATCACGGTTGTCTTTCGCCATTCTCTCTGGAAATCCTTGAGCCATGACTTGTTGGGCATGATGGGCTGTGTCGATGCCGACGACATCAAGGAGGTAGGCAGGACCCATAGGCCACCCAAATTGACGCTCCATGATTTTATCTACTTTTGTAAAATCCGCACCATCGCTCAGTAGCTTGCTAAAGCCACCAAAGTAAGGGAAAAGCACTCGGTTAACAAAGAATCCCGGGCAGTCATTGACTACGATGGGAGATTTTCCCATTTTGGCTGCATACGCGACGACGCGGTTAATGGTTTCATCCGACGTATGTTCGCCACGAATAATTTCAACCAAAGGCATTTTATGCACAGGATTAAAAAAGTGCATACCACAGAAATTTTCTGGACGCTTGAGAGATTTGGCGAGCAGATTAATAGGAATAGTGGAGGTATTTGAGGTAATCACCGTTTCTTTACCTACATGGTGTTCTACTTCACTTAATACGGAGGCCTTAACGTTAGGGTTTTCAACAACTGCTTCAACAATAATGTCGGATGTTTCGATTCCTGAGTAATGAAGGCTTGGTGTAATAGAGGCAAGTATTCCGGCCATCTTAAAGCCATCAATGCGACCTTGGGAGAGGCGCTTGTTCAACAGCTTAGACGCTTCTGTCATTCCGAGATCGAGAGAAGGCTGAGCGATATCTTTCATTAAAACTGGGACGCCTTTTAAGGCTGATTGGTAGGCTATCCCACCTCCCATGATGCCTGCTCCGAGTACGGCGGCACGCGCAGTGCTACTTTGGGCACTCTTTTCCGCTTGTTTCGCAATGCCTTTAATGTACTGATCGTTGAGAAATAGACCGACTAACGCTTTAGCTTCTTCCGATTTAGCAAGTTGTACAAAGTACTTTCGTTCTACATCCAGTGCTTTGTCACGCTCTAACCGAGCACCTTCTTCAATGGCAATGACGGCTTTCATTGGCGCAGGGTAATGAGGCCCCGCCTTTTGGGCAACTAAGCCCTTCGCCATCGTAAAACTCATCATCGATTCCAACTTGCTGAGGGAAAGCGCGGCGGTTTTCTGTTGGCGACGTTTCTGCCAATCTACTTTCTCATTGATGGCGGAAGTGAGGGTCGCAAGCGCAGATTCAAAGAGCACATCATGGTCTACGATAGCGTCAATCAAACCAATTTTCAGCGCTTCATCAGCACGGCAAGCTTTACCTTGAGTAATGATCTCCATGGCACTGTCTGCTCCGATAAGGCGCGACAACCTCACACAGCCGCCAAATCCAGGCATGATGCCCAGTTTTGTTTCTGGTAGCCCAATGCTGGTGGTTTTGTCTCCAATACGCATATCGGTAGCCAGTACACACTCACAACCTCCCCCTAATGCATGCCCTTTTAAAACAGATACGGTTGGGACAGGGAGATCTTCGAGTTTATTGAAGATACTGTTGGCAAATTTGAGCCATTTATCCAGTTCAGATTCTTGTTTAGAAAACAGGCCTAAAAACTCTGTGATATCAGCCCCAACGATGAAGGCATTTTTATCTGACGTTAGTAAAAGGCCTTTCAGATTCGAGTGGGTGCTCAGCGCATCAAGTGCTTTATCGAGTGACTCGAGGGTAGCTAAATCGAGTTTGTTGACAGAATTTGGTGAGCAGAAGTTAAGCTCAGCAATGCCATCTTGTAATTCCCTGACTTGTAGGGTTTCAGCTTGGTAAATCATTATCTATCTCCATGACATACAATCTTGGGATTGCGCGTATGTCACCCTTGAGCCATTCGCCTGTTAGGATGACATATAGAAATGTCGCTTCATTATGATCTGGTTTGACCAGTATGTTCAGTTTGAACTGGCTGGTGGTCAAATTCAACACATTTTTTAAACAAGTGTTTAACATTGTGCGCTAAGGTGGATCTTTTGAGGGTTCTTATTTTCAGGTCGTGCTAAGCTAACCCGATAGTGAAAATCAACGTTAAATTATGAACGACCAACCCTACTTAATTCCCGCTCAGCCGGTCATATTTGAAGAAGAAATTAAAAAGAGCGTGTTTATTACGCAGCTAGCACATACGCCTTCCATTGATGCAGCAAAAACATTTTTAGAAAAAGTAAGAATGTTGCATTCAAGCGCAAGACATAATTGTTGGGGATTTGTGGCGGGAAGGCCTGAAGATTCGATGAGGTATGGTTTTAGTGATGATGGTGAGCCATCGGGTACGGCGGGTAAGCCTATTCTAGCTCAGCTCAAAGGTATGAGTGTCGGAGAAATTTCAGCGGTCGTCACTCGTTATTCTGGTGGGATAAAATTGGGCACTGGTGGCTTGGTAAGAGCCTATGGTGGGGGTGTTCAGCAAGCGCTGAGTTTGCTTCAAACAATTGAGAAAAAGATCACCACAAAGTTGTTACTAGAGTTAGACTATGGTTTTGTCTCCATGGTTCAGGCGTTGTTGCCACAATTTGGCGCGCAAGAAGTGAAGGCTGACTATAGTGAAAAAGTAAAAATGTTTGTGGAAATCGAGATCAGACATACGGCTGATTTTAAGCAGGCCATTGTGAATAAAAGTGGCGCTAAAGTGTCGGTCACCTCTTTAGATGGAAAATAAAGATAATCAGGAAGTCAGAAGCTTAGCTTCGGTACTCATCAATTCATGCAGTTTCGTTCAATAATTCGTATTGTCGGGCTATTGCTTGCGCTTTTTAGTGTATCAATGCTCGCCCCTGCTCTTGTAGCGTTAATATATCGTGACGGTGCTGGTGTACCTTTCATCACGACCTTTTTTGTCTTGTTTATCTGCGGGGCAATATGTTGGGTACCAAATCGTCATCACAAACATGAGCTTAAATCTCGAGATGGGTTCCTTATTGTTGTCCTCTTCTGGACCGTTATTGGCAGTGCGGGTTCTTTGCCTCTGCTCATTGCTGACAATCCCAATGTGTCGGTAACGGATGCTTTTTTTGAATCATTCTCTGCGTTAACGACAACAGGTGCGACGGTGATTGTCGGATTAGACGATCTCCCTAAAGCGATATTGTTTTATCGCCAATTTCTCCAATGGTTTGGTGGAATGGGGATTATCGTATTGGCGGTCGCGATTCTCCCTGTGCTTGGTATCGGTGGGATGCAGCTCTACCGTGCAGAGATTCCAGGCCCTGTGAAAGATTCTAAGATGACACCAAGAATTGCCGAGACTGCGAAAGCACTCTGGTATATATATCTCAGCCTTACGGTGTCCTGCGCGCTTGCTTTCTGGATGGCAGGCATGACTCCCTTTGATGCCATTGGCCACAGCTTCTCAACGATAGCCATTGGTGGTTTTTCGACGCACGACGCCAGTATGGGACACTTTGATAGTTATGCGATCAACATGATTACTGTCGTGTTCTTGTTGATTTCAGCATGTAATTACTCACTTCACTTTGCCGCATTTGCTTCCGGTGGCGTCCATCCAAAATATTATTGGAGGGATCCAGAATTTCGTGCCTTTATATTTATCCAGAGTTTGCTTTTCATTGTTTGCTTTCTGATTTTGTTAAACCACCGTTCGTATGACAATGTTTACGATGCTTTTGATCAGGCTTTATTCCAAACAGTGTCAATTTCAACGACAGCAGGCTTTACCACTACTGGATTTTCTGAGTGGCCGCTATTTTTACCAGTATTGCTGCTGTTCTCTTCCTTTATAGGGGGCTGTGCTGGCTCTACAGGTGGTGGAATGAAAGTGATACGGATATTGCTACTGACTTTGCAAGGTGCACGTGAACTTAAGCGTTTAGTGCATCCAAGAGCGGTTTACACCATAAAGGTGGGCGGAACGGCATTGTCACAAAGAGTCGTTGATGCAGTCTGGGGCTTCTTCTCGGCCTATGCATTGGTGTTTGTGGTGTGCATGCTCGGACTCATCGCAACGGGTATGGAGGAGTTAAGTGCGTTTTCTGCCGTCGCAGCGACACTTAATAACTTGGGCCCAGGATTGGGAGAGGTTGCACTTCATTTTGGCGATGTTAATGACAAAGCAAAGTGGGTGTTGATTGTATCAATGCTATTTGGGCGGCTGGAAATATTTACCTTATTGATTCTTCTCACCCCTACTTTTTGGCGCAGCTAAGGAGCTTTTATGACTAAAGCATTATTTCTCTACTCCTCGCGAGAGGGGCAAACGAAAAAAATTCTACGTTATATTGAACAAGAATTACCTCAGCTTGACGTTGAAACCAAAGATCTTCATGAGGTTAAGGAGATTGATGTTGGCCAATATAGTCGAATTCTAATTGGAGCATCTATTCGCTATGGTCACCTTAATCGTCATCTATATCGTTTTATTGAACGCCATCAACGTTATTTACAGTCAAACAAGGTGGCGTTCTTTTGTGTCAACCTTACCGCAAGAAAAGAAGACCAGGCTAAAGACACACCAGAAGGTAGCGCTTATATTAGAAAGTTTCTCGCCAAGTCGACTTGGAAGCCTGAACTGATAGGTGTGTTTGCTGGTGCCCTTTATTACCCGAGATATCACTGGTTTGATAAAATGATGATTAAATTCATTATGAGAATGACGGGTGGCGAAACAGACACCACCAAAGAAGTGGAATACACCAACTGGAAAAAAGTCGCCTTATTTGCTCAAAAGTTTATGGATTTGTAAAATTAAGGCTGCTATTTGGGCATTTAGGTTTAGTTTTTGACCGAAAGGGAAAAAAGTAAGAGATAATTAATAAAAGTGCTTGCCAACTTAGCCGCGATATCTATAATGCCACCTCGTCGACAGGGCAAGAGTTCACAAGGGTTCGAAGCTTGTTTGACAAGGCTTAATTTAACAAAATAGTCGTTTGCCTTTATTTTTTAAAAGAAAAATAAAAATGCAAAAAAGTGTTTGACACCGAAGATTATCTCGTTAGAATAGCCGCCTCTTCCAAAGTGATGTAAGTCGCAAAAGAAGAGCCGCTCTTTAACAATATAAACCTATCAATCTGTGTGGGCACTCGTTGATGATAATCCAAAAATGATTCTATTGAATCACTTTAGGTATCAATGAACTGAGTGACCAATACAAATGACTTCGGTTATTTGGCACAGTCAATTCATTATCATTCTGTTGGAATGGTAATAGCTTTAAAATTGCTTGTTACTTTCGAGTAACGATAAGTTTTGAAGTCAGTATTCATTGAGCCGAACAA
>NZ_JABEYA020000020.1 GCF_013074385.2 Vibrio ostreicida | reverse complement strand
AATTTGCTTGGCGACCATAGCGTTGCGGACCCACCTGATCCCATGCCGAACTCAGAAGTGAAACGCAGTAGCGCCGATGGTAGTGTGGGGTCTCCCCATGTGAGAGTAGGACATCGCCAGGTTTACTTTATGTTTTCAGATTTTTCAAAATCTGAAGGCAAAACTAAAACATAGCATTATCAAGTAAGACTAAGTTTTAGGAACAATTTGCGGAGAGATGGCTGAGTGGTCGAAAGCACCGGTCTTGAAAACCGGCAACCGTTAATAGCGGTTCTAGGGTTCAAATCCCTATCTCTCCGCCACTTTTAAATAAGCCCGTTGCGAAAGCAACGGGCTTTTTTCATTGTTTACAGAATGTGGGTCAGGTATGAGTTTTTCATTGCGTTTATAAAAAAAAGCCGGCTAGAGCCGGCAATAGGAACGTTTTTGAAACATTATGTTCGATTTGCTGCTTTATTTTTCAATGCCTGCTTTTCTGTCTCCGAGATGAATGCCAGTTCTAGGCCATTAACTTGTGCCTGACGAATTTGCTCCTGAGAGAGCCCAGCTTGCGGAGCAGCAACGTTGTACTCATAAGGTAGCTCTATGCCTTCAACAGCCGGATCATCGGTATTTAGACAGGCGAGTACCCCATGATCTAAGAACTGTTTTAAGGGATGATGGGTGAGTGATTCGACCGTACTCGTTTGGATATTTGATGTTAGACACGATTCAATTCCGATACGATGGTCGGCTAAGTAATCCATCAATTTGGGATCTTCAATGGCTTTAACACCATGGCCAATACGCGTCGCACCAAGAGACTGGATAGCTTGCCACATGCTTTCAGCACCAGCGGCTTCGCCAGCGTGAACGGTGACATTTAGACCAGCATCTTTTACTTGAGTGAAGTGTGTAACGAAGCGTTCACCCGGTTGTCCGAGCTCATCGCCTGCAAGGTCAACCGCAACGATGTTATCTTTGTGGCTGAGAATGGCATTGAGCTCCTGCTGGCAGGCGTCTGTACCAAAAGTACGGCTCATGATCCCAATCAGATTGGCTTGGATGCCGAAGTCACGAACTCCTGATTGTACCCCATCGATGACAGCTTCAACGACGCCTTCGATCGGTAGCTTGTGTTTCATGGCCATGTAGTAAGGTGAAAAGCGCAGCTCAGTGTAGTCGATCTCTGCTCTCATGGCGTCTTCCACGTTCTCGTAAGCGACACGACGGCATGCGTCTAAATCGCCAAGAACAGAGACTCCCCAATCTAACTTTGATAGAAAAGCAACCAAAGATGGCTCTGTTTCAACGACTTGCACATGAGGTGTCAGAGATGTGACATCGTATGCTGGTAGAGCAATGCCAAACTTTTGGCCTAAATCTAAAATAGTCTGGGTGCGAATATTTCCGTCAAGATGGCGGTGCAAATCTGTCAATGGTAAAGTTTTGGTTATCATTTTAGCCGTTCCAGTGGTTCGAATTGGGCTAAGTATAAGAATCAAAACTATAAGTGTCAGTAACAATTAGAGCTAAAATGGCACTGTTTTGGTGGTTTTTACCTCATGTTAACGATATACGTTGGATGATCGCAGCATTTTCGTTTAGTACAGCTCTTTGAGTTTTCTCGTTAAGGTATTTCTGCCCCAACCTAACACTCTAGCGGCGTCTTGTTTATGACCGTTGGTGTGCGCTAATGCGGCCTCTAAAAGTATTCGTTCAAATTCTGGTAGAGCAGAGGCCAGTAAAGCGGTATCGCCTTGAGAAAGGGATTGCTTTGCCCAATCGGACAATTGGTGTTGCCAACTGGTGTTATCGCTTTGGATGGCACTGGACTTATCTTCGAGTAGCTCTGTCGGTAAATCAGAAGGTAATATTTCACTGCCGCTCGCCATCACCGTCAGCCAGCGACAGGTGTTTTCCAATTGTCGTACATTACCTGGCCAATTGAGTTGATTCAAAGCATCAACGGTTGACGCATGAAGAGTTTTTACGTCGACACTCAGTTCTTCAGCCGCAAGTGAAAGAAAGTGGAGAGTTAGATTTTCTATATCCTGTTTACGCTCCCTCAATGCCGGAATTTGAACTCGGATAACATTGAGACGATGAAATAAATCTTCCCGGAAACCACCTTGATGGACCAGTTTTTCCAGATGCTGATGCGTGGCTGCGATGATTCTGACGTCTACTTTGATTGGAGCGTGGCCACCGACTCGATAAAACTGACCGTCAGCCAGCACTCTCAACAGTCGAGTTTGGATATCTAAAGGCATATCGCCAATCTCATCGAGGAATAAGGTCCCTCCATTGGCTTGTTCAAAACGGCCTTGTCGTACCGTGTTTGCACCAGTGAAGGCCCCTTTTTCATGGCCAAAGAGTTCAGATTCTATTAGGTCTTTGGGAATCGCTGCCATGTTAAGAGCAATGAAAGGTTTTTTCGCTTTTGGGCTATGCCGATGCAGCGCATGGGCGACCAGCTCCTTCCCTGTACCCGACTCCCCACTGATCAGAACCGAAATGGAGGAGCGTGAAAGCCTTCCGATAGCGCGAAAAACCTCTTGCATCGCTGGGGCTTTACCAATGATTTCAGGCGCATTATGGTCATGGCTATCCGATCCCGACTGATCGCGCTTTTGCTCTTGACGGTAAGCGATGGCGCGTTCAACTAAGGTGAGGGTTTCATCTACATCAAAGGGTTTAGGCAGGTACTCGAAAGCGCCTTTCTGGTATGCATTGACCGCAGCATCAAGATCAGAGTGTGCCGTCATAATAATCACTGGAAGCTCAGGTGAGCGTTCATTGAGTTGCTTAAGAAGCTCTAGGCCGTCGATGCCCGGCATGCGTATGTCCGAGACCAATACATCGGGTGTTTCGCGTTCAAGCGCCATCAAGACGCTTTCTGCATCGGAGAACGTATCGCATTTGATATTGGCTGAAGAAAGGGTTTTTTCGATTACCCAGCGGATGGAGCTATCGTCATCTACGACCCAAACGTATCCTTTACTCATAAAAAATATATCCTTTTATCAATGCAATTCGCCCAAATCAAATGGGTAGATAAATAGTAAATGTGGTTTTCCCTGGCCAACTTTCGACATCAATTTTTCCCTGATGTTGGTCAATCAAATTTTGAGCAATAGAGAGGCCCATTCCCGTGCCTCCTTTTCGACCACTGACCATGGGGTAAAACAGTGTGTCTTGCAGTTCGGTAGGAATACCTGGCCCATTGTCGATAATCTCGATACGCGCGGCTAGCTTGTAGCGTTGACCGTGTATATTGGCCTGATGCACTGTTCTGGTGCGGATAGTGATCTGGCCGTTTTGCTGTGTTTGAATCATTTGTCCAGCGTTACTGACGATATTGAGAAACGCTTGCTCAATTTGATCTGAGTCCATTAAAAATTCCGGCAAGCTGGGGTCGTAATCACGTTCAATAGTGACGGGCCGAGAGCCTTCCAGCTCGACCAGTTGACGCACTTTTTCTAGAACTAAATGCAGATTTTCAGTGGTCTTTTGACCTGGTTTTTGTGGGCCAAGTAGTCTATCCACTAACGAACGTAATCGGTCTGCCTGCTCTATGATGATTTGGGTGTATTCGGTTAAGGAAGGGTCTGGTAGTGTTCTCTCCAGCAACTGGGCTGCGCCGCGTAAACCGCCAAGTGGGTTCTTAATTTCATGGGCGAGGCCACGTACGAGCAATTTTGCGGCTTGTTGCTGAGCATGCTGATTGAGCTCTTGAGACAGGCGTCGTTGGTGTCCTATTTTTCGCATTTCCACTAAAAGCATCAGTTCCTTATTCCATGAGATTGGGCTGATGGTTACTTCTAACATCAGCGGTTTACCATCGACAACAAACGTGACATCACTATCTGTAATACTCTGACCGCTTTGAAGAGGCTGGGACAGTAGGGCTAAGTCCATTGAAGCATGTTGGATGAGTTTGGATAGAGGCTGATCAACAATTCGTTTTGCACTCTGTGAAAACAACTGTTCTGATGCAGGGTTGGCATAATGGATGTGAAGCGACTCGTTCATGATCAATACAGCAGTGACCTGATGATTGAGTATAATATTATCGAGTGGGCTGCTCACGGTTTTACCTCATGTTAACCTTAAAATGCGCGATGCACCAGATTGGTGCGACGTTCGCTCCAAGTATGGCCTAATGGACAATGAAGCAGAAGAAAAAAGTCTGTTCGTGACAGGTTCTTTGGGTTTAGCCCCCTTATTCGACCTTCTTTAGTGACGATGCAATAATCTTGCCTATATAGATTTCTATCTAAAAATAATCTGGGTCAATGAAAAATGAGTGGGTAGAGACGCTATTTCATGAAAAAGCCCACCAATAATTGGGTGGGCTTTGAGATCGGGGATATTGCTACGCGGAGTTAAACCGAGTAATACAATTCAAACTCAAGTGGGTGGGTAGTCATGTTCACTTGTTCTACATCATGAGACTTAAGGTTGATGTATGAATCGATAAAGTCGTCGGAGAAGACGCCACCAGCAGTGAGGAACTCACGGTCTAAATTGAGGCATTCCAGCGCATCTTTAAGCGAGTAAGCAACCGTTGGGATCTCTGCTGCTTCTTCCGCTGGAAGGTCGTAGAGGTCTTTGTCCATGGCGTCACCAGGGTGAATTTTGTTCTTGATGCCATCAAGGCCAGCCATCAACATGGCTGCAAAGCACAAATATGGATTTGCCGATGGGTCACCAAAGCGCACCTCGATACGACGCCCTTTAGGGCTTGGTACCACTGGAATACGAATCGATGCGGAACGGTTACGTGCCGAATACGCAAGCATTACGGGTGCTTCAAAACCGGGTACTAACCGCTTATAGGAGTTTGTTGAAGCGTTGGCGAAAGCGTTGATAGCACGGGCATGTTTGATAATACCGCCAATGTAGTGCAAGGCCATTTCAGACAGACCCCCGTACTTATCTCCCGCGAACAGGTTTACGCCATCTTTTGCGAGAGATTGGTGAACGTGCATGCCACTGCCGTTGTCACCAACAATGGGTTTTGGCATGAACGTCGCGGTTTTGCCAAACGCGTGGGCGACATTGTGTACGACATACTTATATATCTGAATCTCATCGGCTTTTGACGTGAGTGTGTTGAATCGAGTGGCAATTTCGTTTTGCCCAGCCGTCGCAACTTCATGGTGGTGAGCTTCAACTACAAGGCCCATTTCTTCCATGATAAGGCACATGGCGGAGCGAATATCTTGAGAAGAGTCTACTGGCGCTACTGGGAAGTAACCTCCTTTAATACCAGGGCGGTGACCTTTGTTGCCTTCTTCGTAGTCAGAGCCTGTATTCCAAGCGGCTTCTACATCGTCGATCTTGAAAAATGAACCAGACATATCTGTGGCAAATTTGACATCGTCAAAAAGGAAAAACTCGGGTTCAGGTCCAATCAGAACGGTGTCGGCGATGCCGGTTGAACGCATGAAGTCTTCAGCACGTTGGGCAATAGAGCGCGGGTCACGGTCGTAGCCTTGCATGGTTGCTGGTTCGAGAATATCACAACGCAGATTCAACGTTGCATCCTCTGTGAATGGGTCTAAGACCGCAGATGAAGCGTCTGGCATCATGACCATATCGGATTCATTAATGCCCTTCCAGCCCGCGACTGAGGAACCATCGAACATTTTACCTTCTTCGAAAAAGTCTGCATCGATTTGGTGAGCAGGGATAGAGATATGCTGCTCCTTGCCTTTTGTATCAGTAAAGCGCAGGTCTACAAACTTAACTTCATTTTCTTGGATCAGCGATAAGACGTTTTCTACTGACATGTCGGATAACCTCCAGTGTTATTTAAATTGGTATGAACGAGTTTGACGCATTAATTCAGCGTTGAATGGACGACAACCGTATTAATCGATGTATTGTTAACTAAGCCAAAACCATGCCAAAAAAATAGACTTTTAAAATCAATGATTTACACCGTAATCAATAAGTTCTACACCATGTGTTGCACCAAAAAAACAGTAATTGCACAAAGTTGGTGCATCATAAGTTAGCGCACCAATATGCAACAAAGCGTATTCTATTCAATTGTTATTCGCCACTATTATCACCCAACAATGCTGCCATAAACCGATAGATGACGCTTATTTTCATCGTCAGCATCAGAAAACCAACGTATCAGATCACATATTTCTGGGTTTTTCGCTAGAATCTGGTACATTATGGCCGTTTTTTTAATCAAGTAAGCGCGTTGTTAATTTCTCACTCTGAGGCGGCGGGCTACTTCTATCGAGCGAATCAAATCCATGGCTACTCCACAGATTGATAAATTAAGAAATATCGCGATCATCGCGCACGTTGACCACGGTAAAACGACACTGGTTGATAAACTACTCCAGCAATCAGGTACTTTAGAGTCTCGCGGCGAAGCTGAAGAGCGAGTCATGGACTCCAACGATATCGAAAAAGAGCGCGGTATTACCATACTGGCTAAGAATACGGCAATCAACTGGAACGACTACCACATTAACATCGTAGATACCCCTGGACACGCCGATTTTGGTGGTGAGGTAGAGCGTATTATGTCGATGGTAGACTCGGTGCTGCTTATTGTTGATGCGGTTGACGGTCCTATGCCACAAACTCGATTTGTGACTCAAAAGGCGTTTGCTCACGGCCTCAAGCCAATCGTTGTCATTAACAAAATTGACCGCCCTGGTGCTCGCCCTGATTGGGTTATGGACCAAGTTTTCGACTTGTTTGATAATCTAGGCGCTACCGATGAACAGCTAGACTTTAAAGTCGTTTATGCATCAGCACTGAATGGCTGGGCGGCCCTTGAAGAAGGCGAAACTGGCGAAAACATGGAGCCCCTGTTCAAAACGATCGTTGAGGAAGTGGCTGCACCTGAAGTTGATCTAGACGGACCATTGCAGATGCAGGTCTCTCAGTTGGATTACAGTTCTTACGTGGGCGTGATTGGTGTTGCCCGTGTGACTCGAGGTAGTGTTAAACCTAACCAGCAGGTGACTGTCGTCGGTGCGGATGGTAAGACGCGCAATGGTAAAGTGGGCACCGTGATGGGCTATCTTGGCCTTGACCGCCATGAAGTCACGCAAGCGAATGCGGGTGATATTATTGCGATCACCGGCCTAGGTGAACTGAAAATTTCTGATACGATTTGTGCTCAGAGTCATGTCGAAGCGTTACCTGCTCTATCTGTTGATGAACCAACAGTGACGATGACATTCCAAGTGAATACCTCACCATTTGCGGGTAAAGAAGGAAAATTTGTTACGTCACGTAATATCCTTGAACGCCTAGAGAAAGAACTTGTGCATAACGTGGCTCTTCGCGTTGAGCAAACCGATAATCCAGACAAATTCCGAGTGTCAGGCCGTGGTGAACTTCACTTGTCTATTCTGATCGAGAACATGCGTCGCGAAGGATTTGAGCTTGCAGTGTCTCGTCCAGAGGTCATTATCAAAGAAGAAAATGGTCAGTTGATGGAACCATTTGAGACGGTCACGATTGATGTTCTTGAAGAACATCAAGGTGGTATCATGGAAAACATTGGTCTGCGTAAGGGTGAGCTTAAAGACATGGCCCCTGACGGAAAAGGGCGAGTGCGAATGGACTTTGATATGCCCTCACGTGGTCTCATTGGTTTTCAAACAGAGTTCATGACTCTAACCTCAGGTTCTGGTCTTCTTTACCATACATTTGATCATTATGGCCCGCACAAAGGCGGCAATATTGGTCAGCGTATTAACGGTGTCTTGATTGCTAACGCAGCAGGTAAAGCGCTGACTAACGCACTGTTTAACCTACAAGAGCGTGGTCGCTTATTTATTGGCCATGGTGTTGATGTTTATGAAGGTATGGTGATCGGTATCCATAGCCGTGACAATGATTTGACTGTGAATGCGTTAAAAGGCAAACAGTTGACGAACGTACGTGCATCGGGAACGGATGATGCGCAGGTACTGACGCCGCCTATCAAACATACGCTAGAGCAAGCTCTCGAGTTTATTGATGAAGACGAGCTGGTGGAAGTAACACCTGAAAGCATTCGTATCCGTAAGAAGTTCCTGACTGAGAGTGATCGCAAGCGCGCTTCACGTTCAGCTAAGTAAGAACCGAAAGTGGAAACGTTAAGCCCTGAGCATCGCTCAGGGCTTTTTTTTGCACGTTTAAAACGAGTATGCCACGTTTTTATAAAGCGTTGCTTAGAGTGTCTCTTCGGCGCTAAAACGAGTGACAACAATACCAATCGCCTTTTTTGGGAAGCTGGTGTTCAATCGGTCATGAATCCCAATATTGGGGGTCGCCGAGTTGGAGGTCCACTTCTCGACCTAAAATTGTCGTCTCCAGCGTCGAGAGTGTTATTATAATGCAACCAGTTGCTCTTCGGGCCAGTGTTGTATTACTTTCTCCGGTTTGAGGCACTGATACGGTAGGACTCGCTCATCTGATGTCATTGGCCTCTAGCTGGCCAAGTGAGCGGTTAACACAGCAAGTCAGCAGCGAGCTGTCTCGTTTTGAAACGTGATTGGCGGGCAGAGATTTGATTTGGGTATAAAGCGACAATACATTCGCCAGTGAGTGCTGCAAGATGGGGCGATTTTTTGCTCTATGAGCGCTAAGGGAAATTACGTTGAACATCCAATTATTGACTAAGCAAAGCATCGCATTCTTACGTTATCTTCTTGGCCGAATGGGGCACGATAGAATCAACATCAATGCTGGGTATTTGGCCTACATTACTCTACTTTCTATCGTTCCCATGTTGACCGTACTATTGTCAGTGCTCTCTTCCTTCTCGGTATTTGAAAATGCGGGAACAGCGATTCAAGACTTTGTCATTATGAATTTTGTTCCAGCCGCGGGTGATGTGGTGAAAGGGGCCCTGTTTGAATTTGTGGCCAATACTGGAAAAATGAGTGCGGTCGGCGGGGGATTTCTTTTCGTGGCTGCGCTGATGCTAATCTCTAATATCGACAAAAATTTGAACTACATTTGGCGGATACAGCATAAACGTCGTGTGATGTTTTCTTTTTCGATGTACTGGATGGTTTTGACATTAGGTCCGATTATGGTCGGAACCAGTATTGCGGCGACATCTTATATCACTTCCTTGAAAATCCTTGATAGCGAGACGATTTCAAGCGTGTATGAGGTTTTACTAAGCTGGTTGCCATTTTTGCTGTCTTTTTTCGCGTTTATGGGGTTGTACTTACTGGTTCCGAATAAGAAAGTGATGGTGTCTAATGCTGCAATTGGTGCTGTGGTTGCAGCACTTTTATTTGAAGCGAGTAAAAAAGGGTTTGCTTTGTACATCACCCAGTTTCCTTCGTATCAACTTATTTATGGTGCTTTGGCCGCGATCCCAATTTTGTTTGTCTGGGTCTATCTGTGCTGGTTGATTGTGTTGATTGGTGCTGAAGTCACCGCAGCCTTGGGAGAGCGAGAATTGTGGAGTGAAGAGCCAGAAATGGTACACTCCGTCGAGATAGAGGACAGGTCGCAAGAGGTGCAACGTAGTGATAGCGCTAATTCAAAGAGTCAGTAAAGCTTCGGTAACAGTGAATGAGGATGTCGTGGGTCAAATTGACCGAGGGCTACTTGTTTTTTTGGGTGTAGAAAAGGGCGATGATGAAGCCAAAGCTCAACGTTTGATGGAGCGTGTGACCACTTACCGCGTCTTTGCTGATGGACAAGGTAAAATGAACCTTAATGTGAAGCAAGTTGAAGGTAAAGTGCTAGTGGTTTCTCAGTTCACTCTACCGGCTGATACAAATAAAGGGACGCGAGCGGGGTTCTCTCGTGGCGCGCATCCGACCGATGCAGAACGACTGTACGATGTCTTTGCTGATCACTGTGAGCAAGTTTTGCCAACGGAACGAGGGCGTTTTGCGGCGGATATGGAAGTCTCTTTGGTTAATGATGGCCCAGTGACGTTCTGGCTGCAGGTATAATGATATCGAATGGCTAGAGAAAGGCGGTACGTCTTTCCAATAAAAGGATTTTTATGTTTAAGCTGATCACTCCGAAAACGGACAACCAACTAAACAAGTATTACCATTTTAGATGGCAGATGCTTCGTGAGCCTTGGCGCATGCCGATTGGTTCTGAACGTGATGAATATGACCCTATGAGTCATCATCGCATGATTGTCGATGGGCGAGGAAGGCCGATGGCAATTGGTCGTTTATATATCACACCAGACAGTGAGGCTCAGATCCGTTACATGGCCGTTAAGGGCAATCGCCGTGGTAAAGGTATGGGCTCGTTGGTGATGGTCGCACTGGAGTCTTTAGCTAGACAGGAAGGTGCAAAGCGCATTGTGTGTAATGCGCGTGAAGATGCGATTTCTTTTTATGAAAACAATGGCTTTGAGCGTCGAGGTGAGGTGAATGACGAACGAGGGCCATTACGACACCAGCAAATGGTGAAGAAACTCGACCCGATGGCCAATGTTTTGAGGAAACCGGAGTGGTGTAAAGAGCTTCAGGAACGTTGGGAAAATCAGATCCCGATAAGTGACAAAATGGGCATTAAAATCAATCAATATACGGGATACCAGTTTGAGTGTTGCTCCCAGCTCAACCCTAACCTTAATCCTCACAATACCATGTTTGCTGGCTCAGCCTTTACTTTGGCGACACTCACGGGCTGGGGGATGACTTGGTTGCTTATGAAAGAGCGGGGCTTAACGGGGGATATTGTATTAGCTGACAGCCAAATCCGTTACCGACATCCAGTCACACAGAACCCAGTTGCTTCGACTTCTCTTGATGGGATCAGCGGTGATCTGGACCGTTTAGCGTCTGGCAGAAAAGCACGGATCGTCATCCATGTGATTATCAATAGTGGCGAGACGGAGGCCGTTGAGTTTATTGGCACCTATATGCTGTTACCAAATTATAGGTCGGCATTGGACCTCCCCGAGAAATGATCTCAAGGTGAATGGTTGGGGGTGTTACCACACATCTCTTTTACCACCGATTTTAAGGCGATAACATCAGACCATAAGCGTTGACAGCCTTGTTGAGTGGTGAAAATGAGGGACCCAAATTGAGGTTTAGTGAGGTCAATACGGCCAGCCAATTGCGCACTATCACTGTGAGCGTTGATAGTTATTCGTCCTCGATCGGCGCTTAGGAGTAAATTATCCAGCGGCCAGCGTTGCTGGAAAACAGCGTTCGTCTCGTCGTCTCGATACGCGATCTGCGTGCTATGTAAATCCACGTTGACTGAGCCACTTAAACTGTGTGCCAACATTCTGTAGTCTCCGGACAACCCACTGAGTTCTAGCTTAATTTCTGCCAGTCCTGTCACGTCGAAGGGGAGTCTCTCTTGGAGGTTGGGGTTGTCGAGTGGTAACCCATCGGCATGAACGCTGAGTGTCCAAGGTTCGCTCAGCAGCTCGCGTTGCCATTTACCGTTGGCTTCAATGTACCCACTGGCTAACGGAATGAAAGCACGTTTTAATGTGATGTTGCCATTCTCTGCTTGTGCTTGAACCAACGCTTGTGTCGTGAGGACTTTGTCCACACTTGCATTGCTGACACTGAGTTCCAAGTTACCATTAAAGAGCCCTGTTTGTTGTTGCTCAATAAGTGTGAGGTGCTTACCCTCGATATTGAGCCCTGAAACCTGCCAATAGGGGCGGTGTTCGACCTGAATGAACTGAATGTTGTGGATATCTAGCTCATCAATACTGAAAGTCTCTAAACTGAGTGGAGAGCTCTGAATGAGCGCCATAAGTTGATCCGTATCTTCGGTCCATTTTACACCGGAAACGTCGAGGCGCTGTAAGGCGATTTCCTCGGGTTTCACCACCCCCGACAATTGCACCCGCCCTTGCTTAAAGTCGGCATCGAATTCATTCACAGAGAGTCTGTTGGGGTCAAAACTTAACTGTGCTGAGGGCGATAGGAAGCGCAGCTTGCCATAGTTTGCACTTTCTGCGTTAAAAGACATGACCCCTTTACTTTGGTCCCAAATTGAATGATCTAGCAGAAGGTTTTCAAATGAGGCATCCAGTTGCGTGAATTGCCAGCCTTTGAAGTGGATATTGCTATCGAGTACATCAAGACTATTAATATGATTGACGGGGACATTGAGGGTACGCAGTGAGGAGAATAATTTGTCAATCTGAGTGTTGTTGTCAAGATTGAGTCTATTCACCGTGACATTGATCAGTGACCACTTCAGACCCAGTTGTTCGGCTTGACCAGAAACATCGGCATTCTGCCATTTAAACGATGCGCCATATATTGTGCTATCTTGTTTTTGGTATTGAGCGTCAATCAAAAGATCGTCAAATGCTTCTCCATCGACATAAAGTTGTTTGGTTGATAGTTGAATATTGCCATAGGGCAAGTCCTGTTCGTCTGATCCCCACTGCGGTTTAATGATCTGGAGGCTGACATCTCGGGCAGACCAGGTCGGTGCAGTGATATCTAAGTGTTTTAGTGCCAACTGTTCGATATTAAGTGTTCGCAACAGGGTTGAATTCAACTGCTTTATACTCAAGTTAGCGCCTTCAATAAGCACTGAGTCAAGAGACAGTTTTTTACCTAGAAGAAAAGACCGATCGAGCCATATGGTGAGTTTAGGGACTTGTATCGCTTTGGGTTGAGAATCAATGAGGACATCTTCAAACGTGAATTGATAGGGTGGAGTGTAAACCGCTTGGCCAACCGTGATGGAGTAGGGGGTGAAGTGCTGAGAGATCAGATTAATGACATTGTTTGCATACTGAGTCTTCATTAAGGTAAAAATGGTCAGTAGTGGCAAACTGAGCAGACAAACCAGTACGATGCTAGTGATCAGCAGTGTTTTCTTCACGATTTTCAACCTTGCGTAAACAGATTTAGCTAGCTTGGAACATTTTATCTTATCAAGCAATAAAAAAGCCCCTCTGCAGAGGGGCCTAGTTCTATTATTGCTGAGAGGGTGAAGCGTTAGTCCAACTGAGGTCCTGCGGAAACCAATGCCTTTCCTTCTGCATTATCTGTGTATTTATCAAAATTATTAATAAATCTTTTCGCGAGATCCTTGGCTTGGCTTTCCCATTGCTCTGGTTCAGCATAAGTATCACGAGGGTCCAGAATGTTAGAATCAACATCGTGCAGCGCGGTAGGTACTTCGAGATTGAAAATTGGAATATGTTTCGTTTGCGCTTGCTCGATAGAACCATCTAGGATTGCGTCAATGATGGCACGTGTATCCTGAATGGAAATGCGTTTTCCACTGCCGTTCCAGCCAGTATTAACCAGATACGCTTCAGCGCCTGCGTCTTCCATACGTTTAACCAGAACTTCCGCGTATTTGGTCGGATGCAACGTTAGGAATGCCGCACCAAAACACGCTGAGAAAGTTGGCGTGGGTTCGGTAATACCGCGCTCTGTTCCAGCCAGTTTGGCGGTGAAGCCAGATAAGAAATGATACTTGGTTTGTTCCGGCGTCAACTTGGAAACGGGGGGAAGCACGCCAAAGGCATCAGCCGATAGGAAAATAACCTTGTTGGCGTGACCGCCTTTAGAAACAGGTTTAACAATGTTTTCAATGTGTTCTATCGGGTAAGAAACACGGGTGTTTTCTGTTTTTGAACCATCATCAAAGTCAATTGAGCCGTCATTGAGCACGGTGACATTCTCGAGCAAAGCATCTCGGCGAATGGCGTTGTAAATGTCGGGTTCAGCTTCTTTGGATAGTTTGATGGTTTTGGCGTAGCAGCCACCTTCAAAGTTGAATACACCGTCATCATCCCAACCATGCTCATCATCACCGATCAGCGCGCGTTTGGGGTCGGTAGATAAGGTTGTTTTTCCTGTACCGGACAAACCGAAGAAGATCGCGACATCCCCCTTTTCATCCATGTTGGCAGAGCAGTGCATCGAGGCAATACCTTGCAGCGGTAAGAAGTAGTTCATCATCGCGAACATGCCTTTCTTCATTTCGCCGCCATACCAGGTCCCGCCAATCAATTGCATACGCTCAGTTAGGTTGAATACAGTAAAGTTTTCTGAATTCAGGCCCTGTTCTTGCCAGTTTTGGTTGGTGCACTTAGCGCCATTCATCACAACAAAATCAGGCTCGAAGTTGGCAAGCTCCTCTTCACTTGGACGAATGAACATGTTTTTAACGAAATGCGCTTGCCATGCCACTTCAGTGATCACACGAATACTAAGACGTGAATTTGGGTTAGCACCGCAGTAACCATCCATAACAAAGAGTCGTTTACCTGAGAGTTGGTCAGTGACTTGTTGCTTAAGGTCACTCCACACTTCTTGATTGATAGGCTTGTTATCATTTTTAACGGCGTCGGAGGTCCACCACATGTGTTCTTCAGTCGTGGAATCTTTGACGATGTATTTATCTTTCGGTGAGCGCCCAGTAAAGATACCGGTATCGACAGAAATGGCACCAAGTTCCGTGATGATGCCTTTCTCATAACCGTCAAGATCAGCACGAGTTTCTTCGTTGAACAGTACGTCGTAACTTGGGTTGTGAACCACCTCTTTTACGTTGTGAATCCCATGTTTGGTAAGATCAATTGTTGCAGCCTTTGCATGTTCCATAACGGTCATAGGTGCTCCTTGTAGGAATATTTTGTAGGGGTTAATTATGTTGTCATTTTTATCTGCTCACCATGTTAGCAATGAGGCTCTTAGAAAACAGGGAGGTCGTTCATAAAACACCCCGACTAGACTGTGGAGCTAAGCGACGCATCACATCTTGGCGGGGCTAGTGTATCGTGCACGCAAAGGATTGCGCCACAAGAAAGTGATTATTATTTATCTAAAATTAAGAAGTTGCTAAATTACTTTGCAATCGGTTTTTTGCGTCGTGTAGATCACAAAAAACCCACTATTAGTGGGTTTTTTGAAGGGTAAATTACATGCTTTTTATGGGAAGAGAATTAATGCAGTGTATTATTGCCTGAATCTTGTTGGGATTGAGACAAAAGTTCGGTGACTTGCGCTTCATTGAATGTGTAATCGGTGCCGCAATAGTCGCAATGCAAAGAAATGGCGCCTAATTCAGACAGGATATCGTCAATTTCAGCTCGATCTATCGTGATAATGGCGGCGCCGCTGCGCTCACGAGAGCAACCACAATGAAACTCGACAGGTTGAGGGTCAAAGAGACGTACTTTTTCCTGGTTATAAAGACGATAAAGCAATTCATTGGCATCTAGGGTAAACAACTCTTCATCTTTTACGGTATTGGTCAGTTGTTCCAGATGTTCAAAGTCATCGGGTGAACCGGTTCCATCGGGCATCACTTGAATCAAAACGCCTGCTGCTTTTGGTTTTCCTTGGTGTTCTCCCGTGCGGATCCACAAGCGGGTTTTCAACTGTTCTGAATTTCCAAAGTAACCTTCAATAATCTCGGCAAGGTTGTCACCATCAAGCGCGACGATACCTTGATAACGTTCGCCTTTTTTCGGCTCGATTGTAATGACGAGATAGCCTTTACCCATCATGTCGTGAATGGTTGCGTTATCAGGAATTTCTCCTTCCCAGCGAGCGACGCCTCGAACTTTTTGGTCGTTGTCACCATTGATAATCGCTAACGAAACTGGCCCCTTACCTTGCAACTGCATTGTGATGGAACCTTCAAATTTAAGAGTTGCGGTAAGCAATGTGGTTGAAACCAGAAGATCCCCCATGAGCTTTTGTAAGGGCGCCGGATAATCTTTGCTCGAAATAATACGCTGATAAGTTTCATCCAGTTGCACCAACTCACCACGTACAGACAGGTCTTCAAAAAGGTAGCGGTTTAGAACATTGTTTGCCATGTAAGCATTTCCTCGTACGTTTGGTACTGATGCCCGTCATCCTAGTGCAGTATGACGAGTATTTACTGATGTTTAAATTTGATAATGTCGCGACGTTGTTTTTTATCAGGGCGACGATCTGGGCTTGGATTGTGTGCATGGAGCTTTTTTTGATCCGCATTTTCTTCGCGCTTTTTGAGACTTTCAACGGTTTCGACATAGAGAGTTTGCGCTTCGGGGGCGCCTCGGCGCTGATCGGAAATTCTTTCTATGATAACGGTCTTTTCTTCTTGACCTTGACGAAGAGAAACTAGAGCACCGAGTTCAACCGTTTTACTGGGCTTGCTACGCTGGCCATTATAGTGAACTTTTCCGCCATCGACCATGTTTCTGGCGATAGAGCGAGTTTTATAAAAACGTGCTGCCCAGAGCCATTTATCGAGTCTTACTGCTTCAGTTTGGGAACCCATTTTCAATACTAGCCTCTGACTAATGGTAAATCTTGTGCCAAATTATTGAACTAACAATGGTGATGGAGCGCGCATTTTTCAAGGTATTAAGGTAGAATTTGACGGTTTTAAATGTTAATTACCCTTTAACTATTTAGCCTGTTGCATATTTTGCTAGAATGCTGGGTTCAATGAAAAATGCGACTTTAAAGTGCCGTACTTTGCTTGGTAAAGATTATTTAGCATCGCGCTGCCAGTGGGTTGGCAAGAGGATTGTGAGTGAACATACTTGGTGTTATTCAACCGGACCGCTTTTTGAAAAATCAGGACCGAATAAGCTCTGTAACGATGATTGTTTTGATGGTCGCCACGGCTTGGGTTGCTGGGGCGTTGATTTGGAAACCCATGGAATCTACGTCAGTGATTGCGTGGCAGCCGTCTTCGACAAAGGGTTCGAGTTCCAAGCAATCGTCACTCAATACGACAGAATTGCAAAATAGTCATTTGTTTGGTCGTTATCAAGCACAGGCCCCCGCCGTAAAAAAACCGGTTGTTACGGAGGCGCCAAAAAGCCGCCTCAATGTGGTGCTAGTCGGCGTAGTAACGAGCAGTAACGCTGAGCAAAGTCTGGCGGTGATTGCCAGCCGCGGTCAGCAGGCAACTTACGGCGTTGGGGAAACACTTGAAGGCACCCGAGCGACCGTCGTTGACGTCTTGTACGATCGCATTATTGTTGATAATTCGGGCAGAAATGAAACCGTGATGCTTGAAGGGCTGGAGTACACCAAGAAACCTCAGATTCTACCAAAGAGTTCATCCGTTGGCGCTGAGGTGGCTAAGGATAAGCTGGAAGAAGTTAGAGCATTGCTGCGTAAAGATACAAAAAAAATATACAACTACGTCAGTATGGCTCAGGTAAAAAGAAACGGCGAGATCTTGGGTTACCGCCTGACTCCAGGCAAAGAGGGTGAATTTTTTGAATCCGTTGGCTTAAAGCCCGGTGATATTGCGACACAAATCAATGGCCTTGATCTCAGCAACCCAGCCTCCATGGCTGAAATTTTTAATAATATGTCTCAATTAACCGAGTTTAACTTGACGGTAGAAAGAGAAGGCCAGTCTTATGAAATCTATATTGGATTTTAACAATAATACAGAAATGCAGACGCGTGAATCATTTCGAGGAGTAGAGAGTGAACCATTGGCTTAAGAAAAGCACTTGGCTTTTAGCAGGGAGCTTGTTGACGTCACCTGCACTAGTAATAGCAAATGAATACAGCGCGAGCTTTAAAGGCACCGATATTCAAGAATTCATTAATATTGTTGGCCGTAATCTGGAAAAAACCATCATAGTCGACCCTTCCGTTCGTGGGAAAATCGACGTGCGCAGCTATGACATGCTGTCAGAAAAGCAGTACTACAGTTTCTTTTTAAACGTGCTCGAAGTCTATGGCTTTGCCGTGGTTGAAATGGACAATGGTGTCGTTAAAGTCATTAAAGCCAAAGACGCGAAAACATCGGCGATACCTGTCGTTGGTGATGGCACTGTTAAAGGTGATGCGGTCGTGACTCGAGTGGTTGCGGTACGCAATGTGTCCGTACGAGAGCTCTCCCCACTGCTGCGCCAGCTCAATGACAATGCTGGAGCGGGTAACGTGGTGCATTACGATCCCGCTAACATTATTCTTATTACCGGACGCGCCGCCGTTGTTAACCGTTTGGCCGATATCATTAAACGGGTTGATCAAGCTGGCGATAAAGAGATCGAAGTGGTCGAGCTTGATAATGCGTCTGCTGCTGAAATGGTTCGAATTGTCGAAGCGCTGAATAAAACGACCGATACAAAAAGCACACCAGCGTTTTTGAAACCCAAGTTAGTGGCGGATGATCGTACTAACTCAATCTTAATTTCTGGTGATCCTCGGGTTCGTGACCGTCTGCGTAAGCTCATTAAGCAATTGGATGTCGAGATGGCAACCAAGGGCAATAACCGCGTCGTTTATTTGAAGTATGCCAAGGCTGATGAGTTGGTCGATGTACTGAAAGGTGTGTCGGAAAATCTACAAGCTGAAAAATCCACGGGCAGCAAACAAGCCACAGGCGCCAAACGTGGTGAAGTTATGATTTCGGCCCACATTGGCACCAATGCTTTGGTCCTGACGGCTCCGCCCGATATTATGAATGCTCTTCAGGATGTGATTGCTCAGTTGGATATACGCCGTGCACAGGTCTTGATCGAAGCTCTGATTGTTGAAATGTCAGAAGGTGACGGCATCAACCTTGGTGTGCAATGGGGTTCTCTTGATACGGGAGCTGTGATTCAGTATGGCAATGCCGGGGCATCGATTGGTGGTGTTATGGTCGGACTAGAAGAGGCCAAAGGATCAACAGAGTCAAAACCTGTATACGATAGCAGTGGTAATATCACCAATTATTATGATGCCAAAACAGATGGTGATTATACCTCTTTGGCCTCCGCTTTGTCTGGCGTGAATGGGGCCGCTTTAAGTGTGGTTATGGGCGATTGGACGGCTTTAATCAGTGCGGTTTCCAGTGACACTAGTTCGAATATTTTGTCGTCTCCGAGTATCACCGTGATGGATAATGGCGAAGCGTCTTTTATCGTTGGTGAAGAAATTCCGGTAATCACGGGCTCTGCTGCTGGTTCGAATAACGATAACCCTTTCCAAACGGTTGATCGTAAGGAAGTCGGGATCAAGCTTAAAGTTGTGCCACAAATCAATGAAGGCAACTCGGTTCAGCTTCAGATAGAACAAGAAGTGTCGAGTGTGATTCCTGCGACCAGTAACGCCGCTGTCGATGTGAGTTTTGCTAAACGTCAATTGAACACCTCGGTAATGGTCGAAGATGGTCAGATGATTGTGCTTGGTGGTTTGATTGACGAGCGTGCACAAGAGAGCGAGTCCAAGGTGCCACTGCTAGGGGATATTCCATACCTCGGGCGTCTATTTAAATCCACCAGTACTCAAAAGCAGAAATCAAATCTGATGGTATTTATTAAGCCTACCATCATTCGTGATGGGGTGACGGCTGATGGCATCACACAGAGAAAATATAACTTTATTCGCGCTGAACAGCTTTATAAAGCGGATAAGGGTCTCAAGCTGATGGAAGATGTCCAAACGCCAGTCCTGCCAAAATTTGGTGAAGAGATTCGCCACCCAGCGGAGATTCAGGCCTTTTTAGATCAGATGGAAGCCAACTGATGGATGAACTTGTCACTTTCCGCCGGTTACCTTTTGGTTTTGCAAATCGGTTTCAACTCGTGCTTGAAACTGATGAGAAAGGGTTAGTACTTTACTATGTGTCCCCTTTGGCCTTTGAAGCCTTGATTGAGGTTAAACGAGTTGTCGGTGATCATTTTGAACTGTGTGAATTGTCTAAAGAGGCGTTTGATACCAAGCTGACAGAAGCATATCAGCGCGACTCTTCAGAAGCTCGTCAGTTGATGGAAGATCTCGGTGCGGACAATGATGACTTTTTCTCATTGGCCGAAGACTTACCTCAGGATGAAGATTTACTTGAATCCGATGACGATGCGCCCATTATCAAGCTGATCAATGCCATGCTAGGTGAAGCAATCAAAGAAGGGGCATCCGATATACATATTGAAACGTTTGAAAAAGCGCTTTCTATTCGTTTTCGTATTGATGGTGTGTTGCGTGATGTTCTGTCACCCAGCCGTAAATTAGCGCCCCTGCTGGTGTCTCGTGTCAAAGTCATGGCTAAGTTGGATATTGCCGAGAAACGGGTCCCACAGGATGGCCGAATATCTTTGCGCATTGGTGGTCGAGCGGTCGATGTGCGTGTGTCGACTATGCCATCATCTCATGGTGAGCGCGTGGTGATGCGCCTTCTGGATAAAAATGCAACGCGTCTTGATTTACACAGCCTCGGGATGACAGCAGACAACCATCAAACCTTCCGGGCAATGATTGCTCGTCCACATGGTATTATTTTGGTGACAGGCCCGACGGGTTCGGGTAAGTCGACAACCTTGTATGCGGGTTTGCAAGAACTGAACAGTAATGAGCGTAATATTTTGACGGTTGAAGACCCGATCGAATTTGATATTGACGGTATTGGTCAGACACAGGTCAATCCCAAAGTTGATATGACTTTTGCTCGAGGACTGAGAGCGATTCTCCGTCAAGACCCAGATGTGGTCATGGTGGGGGAAATTCGTGATCTGGAAACCGCTCAGATAGGGGTTCAAGCCTCATTAACGGGTCACCTCGTTATGTCTACGCTGCACACCAATACAGCGGTAGGGGCGATAACCCGTTTGCGTGATATGGGCATTGAGCCATTTTTGATCTCCTCTTCGTTACTTGGTGTTTTGGCTCAGCGCTTGGTGAGAACCTTGTGCTCTGATTGTAAGACGCCCTATGAGGCTGATTCAGAAACCAAAAAGCTGTTCAATCTAGACAAGAGCGACACATTAGTGCTCTATAAACCGCAGGGTTGTGAGCACTGTAATAACAAAGGTTACCGTGGCCGGACCGGAATTCATGAACTTTTGGTGGTGAATGAAAACGTGCAGGAGCAGATCCACAGTGAAGCTGGTGAGCAAGCGATCGATAAAGCGATTCGAAGTTATACGCCCAGCATTCGTGATGATGGTCTGAGCAAAGTTCGTAAGGGCATTACTTCTTTGGAAGAGGTGATGCGGGTCACTAAGGAAAGCTAATGGCGGCGTTCGAATATAAAGCCCTTAATAAAAAAGGTAAGACCCAGAAAGGGGTGATAGAAGGTGATAATGCCCGTCAGGTCAGAACGCGCCTGAAAGAACAGGGGCTTATGCCTGTTGAAGTAACAGAAACCCGCCAAAAAGCCAAAAAGCAGATAGATCAGTCGGGTGTGAGTTTTAAGCGCGGCATCAGTACGCCTGAGTTGGCGTTGATCACGCGACAATTAGCAACCTTGGTTCAATCGGGGATGCCGTTGGAAGAGTGTTTAAAAGCGGTCTCTGAACAATCAGAAAAACCTCGAATACGTACAATGCTTATGGCGGTGAGGTCAAAAGTCACCGAGGGTTATACCTTGTCCGACAGCCTCGCTGATTTCTCTCACATTTTTGATGATCTGTTTCGTTCAATGGTGGCGGCGGGCGAGAAATCTGGCCATTTAGACTCGGTCCTAGAGCGTTTAGCGGATTATGCGGAAAACCGTCAGAAAATGCGCTCTAAACTGATGCAGGCGATGATATACCCCATCGTACTGGTTGTTTTTGCCGTTGGTATTGTTGCATTTTTACTTGCTGCGGTGGTGCCTAAAATAGTTGGACAGTTTGTTCAAATGGGGCAGACATTACCTCAGTCGACTCAGTTTTTGTTGGCGTCTAGTGAGTTTATTCAGCATTGGGGTATCCATGTGCTGGTCGCGTTTACCGCAGCAGTCTACCTTGTCCGATTCGCGTTAAGTCAGCCGAATTTACGCTTGAAATGGGATAAGAAAATTGTCCATATGCCCATGTTAGGCAAAATATCGCGAGGTCTGAATACCTCTCGATTTGCTAGGACCTTATCGATTTGTACGTCAAGTGCGATACCGATCCTTGAAGGAATGAAGGTCGCGGTTGATGTGATGCCGAACCATTATGTCAAGCAGCAGGTGCTTGTCGCGACCGACAACGTTAGAGAAGGGGCGAGTCTTCGTAAATCGCTGGAGCAGACTAAGCTGTTTCCCCCTATGATGTTGCACATGATTGCGAGCGGTGAACAGAGTGGTCAGCTTGAAGGCATGCTCACACGGGCGGCGGACAACCAAGACTCAAGTTTTGAATCCACAGTGAATATTGCGCTAGGGGTTTTTACGCCTTTTCTTATTGCGTTGATGGCGGGATTAGTTTTATTTATCGTGATGGCGACGCTAATGCCAATTTTAGAAATGAACAACTTAATGAGTGGATAGTCATACTGAGGGTGATTTTACGTCTTAGTGGATTTTATTTTGGAGATACTAATGAAAAGAAACATGAACAAGCAGTCTGGCTTTACTCTTCTAGAAGTGATGGTTGTTGTTGTCATTTTAGGTATTTTGGCGAGCTTTGTTGTTCCTAATCTACTGGGCAATAAAGAAAAAGCGGATCAACAAAAAGCCATTACGGATATTGTTGCTCTGGAAAATGCGTTGGATATGTATAAGTTAGACAACAGCGTGTATCCGACAACGGATCAAGGGTTAGAAGCTTTGGTTAATAAGCCATCCAGTCCTGAGCCTCGCAACTATCGCGAAGGTGGTTATATCAAACGTCTTCCTACCGACCCGTGGGGTAACGACTATCAGTACCTAAGTCCCGGTGACAATGGCAATATTGATATCTTCACACTTGGCGCTGGTGGTCAGGAAGGTGGTGAAGGGATCAATGCTGATATTGGAAACTGGAATATCCAGGACTTTCAGTGAGACAAAGGCGGCGCTTTTCGCCGCCCTTTTTAATCATGCGTCGACGTTATTCGAATCCATCAGCTTCCGGCTTTACTTTACTGGAAATCTTACTGGTGCTGGTCCTGATGTCACTGGCTTCCGTGGCGGTCATTTCGACTTTGCCCACCAGCTCAAAAGATAATGCTGAAAAACAAGCCAAATCTCTTTTTCAACGAGTGTTACTACTCAATGAAGAAGCGATACTGAGTGGTCGTGATTTTGGGTTACGGGTTGATGAGAAAAAGTCGGCGTACTACCTGATGACGCTTGAAAGTGAAGGCTGGCAAAAATTAGATATTGAACAAATCCCTTATCAGACAGTACTTTCCGATGGTGTTGACATCAAGCTGGTACTGGGAGGTGGGGCCTGGGGAGACGATGATCGTCTTTTCAAGCCGAGCAGTCTATTTGATGAGGAGATGTTTGCCGATCAAGAAGACAAGAAAAAATTACGTCCACCGCAAGTATTTATTGTTTCAAGTGGCGAAGTGACCCCATTTTCAGTGTCGATTTCTCCGCAATCTGGCTCGCTGGATCAAGACGCATGGAAAGTTGTAGCAAAGGAAAGTGGCCAAGTAATCCTCTTGGCGCCGGGAGAGACTGATGATGAAAGCTAGTCGCGGTATGACATTGCTGGAAGTGTTGGTGGCCTTGGCTATTTTTGCTACTGCGGCAATTGCAACGATTCGTTCTGTGAGCCAGCACCTAAATACACTGAGCTATCTAGAAGAAAAAACGTTTGCTGCGATGGTGGCTGATAATCAGATGGCCAAAGTGATGCTATCTGGCGATAAATTGGGCAAAAAGAAAGGAAAAGATGAATTGGCCGGACGTGAATGGTTCTGGTTTGTGGAGCCAGTTGAAACCGCTGGGGATATATTGCAGGCGTTTGATGTAAAAGTGGCAACCAGCGCGAAAAGTGATCCCGTGGTCACGGTAAGAAGTTATGTGGCGAAATAAAACGATGACGACTCAACGAGGTTTCACGCTTATTGAAGTGCTTGTCGCGATCGCGATTTTTGCTAGCTTAAGCGTCGGCGCTTATCAAGTACTCAATCAAGTGCAACGTAGCAATGCGATCTCTTTGGAACGCAGTGAGAGGCTCAAGACGCTTCAGCGAACGCTGGTCTTTATGGACAGTGACTTTCGCCAAATAGCTTTGCGCCAAACTCGAACCAATGGTGAAAGTACTAATGGCCTTTTACTGCAATGGAAAGAGTATCTTCTTGATTCGGATGCTCATGGCATCATGTTTACTCGCTTGGGATGGTATAACCCACAGCAGCAGTTTCCTCGAGGCGAAATCAGTAAGGTCGGTTATCGAATAAAAGATGATGTGCTTGAGCGTGTCTGGTGGCGGTACGTTGATACACCCGCAGGCCAGCAGGGTATCGTTATGCCGCTGATTGACAACGTCGATACTTTTAAGGTCAAGTTTTTTGATGGTTCAGAGTGGAAAACAGAGTGGGATAAAAAGGCGGTGCTGCCTCAAGCGATCGAAGTGGCTCTCATGTTAAAGGACTACGGTAAAATTGAACGCATTTATCTGACGGCGCAAGGTGAAGTAAGCAGCACTAGCGCTCAGGGGAAAAAGGATGAGAGCTAAGCAATCTCAGCGTGGTGTTGCATTGATCGTCATTTTGTTATTATTGGCCGTTATGGTCAGTATGGCAGCCAGTATGGCAGATCGTTTGTTTAGCCAGTTTAAACGCGCGAGTAACCAGATTAACTATCAGCAAGCTTATTGGTACAGCTTGGGGGTGGAAGCGTTGGCGAAAAAAGGGATTGAGCAAAGCTATAAAGACAATGATGAAAGCATTAATTTGTCCCAACCTTGGGCGAAAGAACTGTCGGGTTTAACGTTAGACTACGGTACACTGAATGGCAAGATGTACGATGCGCAAGCTTGTTTCAACCTCAATGCCTTGGCGGAAGCTTCGCAAACAACCGGGTCCACACAACCTCCATTTTTGGTAGAAAAGTTTCAACATCTACTGGAAGAGTTAGAGGTCGATAATTATCAGTCCGAAATCATTGCACAGTCGGTCTGGGAATACGTCGATAGTAATGATTCCGTCAACGCCTCTTTAGGGGTGGAAGACAGCTATTATGAGTCACTATCGCCTGCTTACCTGAGTGCGAATACGTTGATGGCAGACAGCAGTGAACTTCGCGCGATTAATCAGGTGGGTGGGGACGTGATGGAAAAAGTGAAAGACTATGTCTGCGCCTTGCCGACCTCGGACTTTCGCTTAAACGTTAATACGCTTTCTGTAGAACATGCGGCTTTACTTACGGCGATGTTTTACCCGAACCTGAGTACGGCTCAAGCCAAGCAAGTTTTAGAAAATCGAGGACCCGATGGTTGGGCCTCTATCAATGACTTTTTCAGTCAATCTGCTCTGAGCGATATCAGCGCAGACATGCAGAAAAAAGTAAAAGGATACCTAACCGTAGACAGTGCTTATTTTGAGCTGGATGCTGAGGTATTAGTCGATAAATCCAGGGTGCGGATTCGCAGCCTGTTATTTAGTAATAATCGAGAAACTGCAACGGTTGTACGCCGTCGCTTTGGAGGGATCAGTGAACGAGTTTCTAATCGTTCGGCTGAGCAAAAGTAAAACAGCAGCGATTCAATGGCTGGTTTGGTCAGAAAACCAAAAGGAAGTGATCGCGAGTGGTGAACTGCAAGATCAGCAGGACTTAGCCGAACTCGCCACTTATGCTCAGGGACGTCAGGTGATGATTTTGGTGTCTGCTGCAAATTTGGTGCTCACGCGCCTTGAGATTCCAGCTGGAGCTCATCGTAAGCTTGATTCTATGTTGCCGTTCATGTTGGAAGATGACATCGCCCAAGACGTTGATCAACTGCATTTTACTGTGTTAGCCAAACAAAATGGTCAGGCCCATGTCTGTGGCATTGATTATAGCTGGCTAGAGTCGGTGTTATCGGAGCTAAAAGCACTAGGGTTTAACATTCGTAAGGTGATGCCTGACGCGTTAGCTTTGCCCAATGGTGAACAAGGCGGTCTGGCGGCCGTCGAACTGGATGGCCATTGGCTGGTAAAGAAAGACATTTACAATGCAGTGAGTATTGAGAAAGATTGGTTGCCTTTATTGGCTCAGTCCGATTGGGTTAAGCGAGACCAAGAATACCTTCCGTTGGAGGCCTTTTCACCCCTTCCTACGTTAGCCTTATCTGATGAGCAACATTGGCGTAATGCACCGCCGCAGTTAGTGATGCAGATGTTGGCTGAACAGGCCGTCAAAAGTAAAATTAATTTGTTGTCGGGTGATTTTAAACCCAAGTCATCCTTTGGACGTCATCTGAAGGTGTGGCGCAAAGTGGCGATTGCCGCGGGTGTTCTTCTCACGATACTCAACATCGATAGCTGGCTTGAGATACAAAGTGCTGAAGCTCAAGCACGAGCCTACCGTCAAGAAAGTGAGCGTATTTTCCGTCAGGTGACCAGCAAAAGTAGAATTCCTAACGTCAAGTACCTCAAGCAGCAAATGACGAACGAGGAAAATCGTTTAAAGGGAGGGGGAAGCCAAGAATCGGTGTTGGAATGGATGGTTAAAATGCCCCAAGTCATGGCACAGGTCCCGGGTCTCAAACTCACCAGCTTTAAGTATGATGGGGAAAGGGGAGAGGTTAGAGTGCAGGTACAGAGCGATGACTTTCCAATCTTCGCAAAAGCGAAAGAGTTATTGGCCACTCAGTTCAGCGTTGAGGAAGGACCATTAAGTCGGTCAGGTGCACTCGTCAATGGCACTTTTGTGCTTAAACAATTATGAGAGGCCAGCAATGAAACCACTTATTGCTTCATTTCAACGCTGGTGGCTTAAGGCAAGTCAGCGAGAACAACGTTTGTTGATTGCCTGTTCAGTGTTACTCGGAATGGGTTTGGTTTACTGGGGCTTGGTACAGCCATTCAGTCAGAGGGCTGAGATGGCAACGACTCGCCTGCAAGATGAACAGAAATTGCTGAACTGGGTTAAAGTTAAGGCCAACAATATCAGTGATTTGCGTTCTCAAGGTGGGGTGACATCGTCTAATTTGCCAATTAACCAAGCGATATCATCAAGCGCCTCTCGTTTTGGTGCTGAATTAGTCCGAGTTCAGCCAAGGGGAGAAGAGCTACAGGTCTGGATCAAGCCCATACCCTTTAACCGTTTTGTTGGGTGGATGACTTTCCTTAAAGAAAAACATGGCGTCTCAGTGACTTTTATGGACATTGACAAAGGTGATCAGGCGGGTACTGTTGAAATTAAACGTTTACAGTTTGTGAAAGGATAACGTGTTAGTGAAAAAAGTGATTCTGCTGAGCGTGGCATTGCTACTGGTTTTTTTGACGAGTGTGATTGCCCATCTTCCAGCTCAAGTTGCGCTGAATTATCTGCCCTTACCATCACAACTTACACTTAGTGATGTTTCTGGAACGCTATGGAAAGGTCAGGCCAAAAGAGTGGTTTGGCAAAATAATAAATTAGGCGATCTTCAATGGGATCTCGCCCTGTTTAAGTTACTGGCGGGGAAAGCAGAAGCACATGTCCGCTTTGGGCGAGGCAGTGAATTTGATGTAACCGTTCGTGGTTTTGTCGGCTATGGTTTTGCCGGTCCATATGCGGAAAACCTGATCGTTTCTGCACCAGCAGAGACATTGCTGAAGGTTGCCCCGTCTCTGCCCGTGCCTCTTACGCTGGCGGGGAAAGTTGACTTAAGTATCAAGTCGATGCTCTATGCGCCGCCATACTGTCAAACTGCGCAAGGGGATCTCGTGTGGGAGGCAGGTAAAATCCTTACCCCACTGGCAGATCTCAATGTTGGACGTGTAGTGCTTGAATTTAGTTGTCAGGATAGCAAGGTGGTCCTTAAGGGAGGGCAGAGCAGTCAGCACGTCAGCAGTGAAGCGGATATCACTTTGGAGCCTACCCATCGTTATCAAGCCTCTGCTTGGTTTAAACCCGAAGCTGATTTTCCAACGTCACTGACAGAGCAACTCAAATGGTTGCCTTCACCGAATGGTGAAGGGCAGTACCTCTTTAACTATCAGGGCCGCTTATAGTCATACAAGGGATTACATCATCGACTTTGGCTTCATGGTGGGGAAATTAATTTGAGCTTTCAGTCCGCCGTCACCGCGATTGTTGAGGCTGACTGACCCATTATGCTGGCTGGCGATTCGTTTTACGATTGCCAGCCCTAAGCCGGTGCCCTCACTGCCACGAGCGGTATCCCCGCGAGTAAAAGGTTCGAATAACTTATCCACCTGCTCTTTTACGATGCCTGGCCCATTATCTTCGACACATACCCAAACGAGTTGGTGATCTGCGGTTACCCCTGTGCTGATTTGAATCCAACCCCCACCGTAACGTATGGCGTTGACCACCAGATTTGTCAGCGCACGTTTAATGGCAATCGGATTTCCTTGAGCGAGCTTGATGGGGTGAACCAATTTAGTGTCAATCTTAATTTCATAACCACCTTCGGATGTTGCTATATCACTGGCGATATCATTCAGGTCGACATCAATAAACGACTCTCGGTTAAGTGGTTTGAGGTAGTCCATAAACTGACTAATAATGTCATTACATTCTTCGGTGTCGCTGATAATACCCTGTGCCAGATAGCTGTCCTGAGGAGACATCATTTCGGTTGCTAATCGGATTCGAGTCAAAGGTGTTCGTAAGTCGTGACTAATGCCAGCCATAAGCAGAGTGCGATCGTCTTCCAGTGCTTGAATGCCTTTTGACATTTGATTAAATGCTCGGGTGACGGAACGGATCTCTGTTGCGCCTTTTTCTGGCAATGGCGGAGGAATGTCCCCATTACCGACACCTTTGGCGGCTTTTTCCAACGCGATCAATGGACGGTTTTGCAGCCGGATAAACAACCACCCTCCAGCAATGATAAGGCATGCTACAACCAAGCTGTTTCTAAACAGTGGCGCAAAGTCTTCTTCTTGGAGTTCGGACAGAGGAATACGTAGCAGCGAACCGGGGAGAGCATTTATTTGCATCCAAAGCACATAGCTGTCCTCTCCGAGTATCATACGTACCTCGGTGGGCGAGCCAAGCTCTTTGCTCATTTCGTCACTCATTAAATCGATGCGGACGGCATGATAATATTCATCTGAAATAGGACTGTCGTCGGTGTGTATGGTGACCCCTAGTTGTTCCAACACTCGGCGACGCAGCGGTGCATCCATTTGCAGTCCGCTTTCCATGGTGGCAGAATCATCCAACATTAAATTGATTTCATGGCTGAGTATTTTGTTGAACTGTTGCAGGCTGGGCATGAGGGCATAGTTAAAAACGGCGTAATAAGAGTAAACCTGACTCGCAACCAGTAATGTGATGAAGATCAGTATGGATTGAGTAAATGAACTACGAATACGCATATGAGCGACCTTGGTAGGGAATGAAATAACGAGTGCGAGAGCGCCTCTCGCACTGTAACACCGATGATAGGTTACGCCTCTTTTCCATCAGGGACAAATACGTAACCGAGTCCCCAAACCGTCTGAATATAGCGAGGTTTCGTCGGGTCGACTTCAAGCATACGACGCAGGCGAGAAATTTGAACGTCGATAGAGCGTTCCATTGCAGAATATTCGCGACCGCGAGCCATGTTCATCAGTTTATCACGTGACATAGGTTCACGTGCGTTAGTCACCAGCGCTTTTAGAACGGCAAATTCACCGGAAGTCAAAGGCATGGCTTGATCGCCACGAAACATCTCACGAGTCCCGAGGTTAAGGTTAAACTCGCCGAACTCTACCACAAGCTCTTCGGCACTAGGCGCGCCAGGTAACTCATTGGTTTGGCGGCGTAAAACGGCCTTTATTCGAGCCAAAAGTTCACGTGGGTTAAAAGGTTTTGGTAAGTAATCATCAGCACCGACTTCGAGCCCAACAATACGGTCTACTTCGTCACCTTTCGCGGTTAACATTAAGATCGGTAAGGTGTTATTGGCATTGCGCAGTCTTCGGCAAACAGACAAGCCATCTTCACCAGGTAACATGAGATCAAGGACCATCAAATGGAAATTTTCACGCGTCAATAGGCGGTCCATTTGTTCACTATTGGCGACACTGCGCACCTGAAATCCCTGCTCAGACAAGTAACGTTCGAGTAAGGAACGCAGGCGTGCATCGTCATCAACGACTAGGATCTTGTGATTTTCTTGCATGTAATGATTCTACCTATTCAATAAGCCTATGCTTTGATAGAGCGATAGTGTGCGGTTATTCCTTTCGTTGAATGTAACACTATTGTGATTTTAGTAACGTAGAGAATTGTTAACGATTATTACCTTTTATCGTTTCAGTGTAAGCGTATTTAATCAGTTGTCGCTATGGGTAGGTATTCTATTGAATTAATAAACCATTCCCTGTCACCCTCCGGTGTCGTCACAACAAATTCATCATCGACTTCTTTCTTAAGTAAAGCGCGTGCCATCGGGGAGTCAATAGAGATGTAATTTTTGGCATCGCCATAGATCTCCTCTGGGCCGACGAGGCGAAGTTTTTTGACCTCTCCCGCTTCGTTTTCAATCTCTACCCAAGCGCCAAAGAAAACCTTGCCTTCTTGCTGGGGGGAATAGTCGACAATCGTCACTTCCGGTAAAAACTTTCTCAGGAAGCGAACGCGGCGATCTATTTGGCGCAGTAAGCGCTTATTGAACGTGTAGTCGGCATTTTCTGAGCGATCGCCCAAGCCTGCGGCCCACGTCACTATTTTGGTGATCTCGGGACGTTTTTCATGCCAAAGATAATCATGTTCGGCTTTAAGTTTATTATAGCCTTCACGGGTAATCAGCTTGGTTTTCAAATGTTGCTCTCTCCTAGTCGGCATATCGCTGACCACAACTATACTGCGAATATTTTAAAGCGCCAAATAGGTTGTGGCTTCTTTGTCGCCTGCGGAGAGCGTTATTGTTCTGAGTCGGGTTTACTGGTCAGAATATAACGCGCATCACTGCTGACGAGTGCGCCGTATTGCAAAAAATTCTTACCTAGAATCATGCTGTAGTGAAAGCGACCCCTGTCTTGTAAGTTGACCTTAATGGTTCTTTCGAGATGGTTTAAACGCACGCGCATAAGGACAACAGGGCGTTGATTGGCCTGCTCACCTGCTTTTGCTTTGATGTTCATGACATCAACGACCTCGCGGGTAAATTCTTTTGTCAGGCCGGCATCATTGGCATAGGTGAAGGTGACCATGTCTTTACCTTCTTTCTGAAATCGTTTGATGTTCTGAGCGTTTATCGAGCTGACATCGGCACCGGTATCAAGTTTGACCGGAAAACGAAGCCCTTCGACATCGGCAACTTCAATGTAACCCGCTTTAAATAGTGGAACTGGTGAGAGCAAATTTTTTGTGCGGGTGTTGAGAAACACGCCATTTTTTTCCATGTTATGACCAAGAAGAAAAAATGGGTGAGGGTTATGTTCATCAAGCTTATCCAAGGCAAATTCAATGGTGTGTTGTTGACCATTAAACTGGAATTGACCCTCGACAACAGGACGAGAAGCATCACCGACCCGTAAGGTACGTAAGACAGGTTTGGTCAAACTTTGAGTTTTTCCATGGGGGTCTTTGAGTGCGAAGGTGACAGACTTCTGGCCATTTTTCTTACTGATGTCAAATCCAGAGACTCTTAATAACGGGGTGTCGACGGTAAATGTGGGTTTGGCAGGCACAGAAAATTTGTCGTCAAGTTTGAGGGTCTCATTCGGTGAAACGACGAAGGGAGCATCCCCTAAACCACTCTGGTCGTTGTTGAGATATTTGAACTGATGCTGCTTGCCAGTATTCACAATAAAATACTCACTGATCATATCGAGACCAAGACGAATTTTGCTCTGCTTATCCCCCCTATCAATCAGATAAACCAGCCATGGTTGAGTTTGTTGAGCATTGATAGTGACAGGTAAATACACCATGGGACGCGGGCCCTGACTCGTATTCAAAAAGCGTATTATGGGTAAGGTCATGGTCTTGCGCTCACCATGGTTACTTTCCAGTTTAAAGGTCACCTGTTTACGTTTCTTATTGATGTCAATGTCGATAGCATGCGCGTTGGAAAAGCGGCTGGAGGTCGTTAGGCTGACAGGGTAGGACATGCCGTGGATCTGTATTGTCTCTTTGGTGCCGATTCGTTGAGCGCGAGGCTGCTCTTGCAGATAGTCATACCCTGCCATGACCCAAGCATTGTCTTTGAGAAAGGTTTTTCCAATCAGTATCGGTGCGGAAAACTGGCTTCTGTCAGTCAGGTTGACCATGGTCTCAACGGTTCGGTTTCCTATGGTCAGCGGAAGCCTTATTGCAGGGCGAAGGATCGGTTTTTTGCTGCTTCGACTCCGAACAATACTAATGCGTTCAAGTGGGACCTTGATTCTGATTTCTTTACCAGTATAAGGGTGGTGAATCGTATAGCTTACGGTGACGAGATAAGAAAGGTAGGTGTCGGTTGTACGTTCGCGTTTGTTGGCACGCCGATCATTAACGATGGCCCATAGCAAATCATCACCGTTGAGGTGTTTGAAGTTCGGGTGGCGACTCGATAGGACGATATTTTCTGCATGAATTGAGGTGGTGTCGGCACCAGTATCTATCTTTCCCGTAAAAGGGATGTTTTCCAACTCAGGTATGCCGTCATAGTAGACTTTTTCAATACGGCCCAGAACCAGCTTCTTATCTACCTGATAAACGGGGTTGGTTGTCGTTGCTGATAGGGTTTCAGACCCGCTCAGCGGTGTGAAAATCAAGGCGCTGCTCAGTATCATCGTCAAAACAGTGTTATTCATATGATGGTTTTCCTGGATAATCCCAAAGGTTGATGGTGCCTTTTAAAAGGGTAACGAAATTCAGCGTCTTTGCGTGACAAACTGCATGACAGTTTTGACACAAAGGGGTTGGGTGTCTATCAACGCTGCGTCATTTTTTGTTCAAAGGTTGAAGACATTGCAAATTTGCCTTCATGTCCCCATATCTAAACCTATATATCTGATCACATACAAAGAATAGAGAATCCACGGATGAGCCAAGCTATCTGTCAAATGATCGCTCACGAACTGAATGTTCGGTCTGAGCAAGTTACTGCTGCTGTTAATCTTATCGATGATGGTAATACTGTCCCTTTTATTGCTCGTTATCGGAAAGAAGTCACCGGAGGGTTGGATGATACCCAGTTGCGGAACTTGGACAGTCGGTTGTCTTATCTTCGTGAACTCGATGATCGTCGCCAGACGATTTTAAAATCCATTGATGAACAGGGCAAAATGACGCCAGATTTGGAAGCCGCTATTCATCAAGCCGACAGCAAAACGCGTCTTGAGGATTTGTATTTACCCTATAAACCTAAGCGCCGTACCAAGGGCCAAATTGCCATAGAAGCAGGGTTGGAGCCTCTGGCTGACACATTGTGGACACGACCGCACACTTTGCCTGAGGATGAGGCGAAGAAATATGTCGATTCTGAGCAAGGCATTACCGAGGTTAAAATGGCGCTTGATGGTGCGCGAGCGATCATTATGGAGCGGATCGCGGAAGATGCCAATTTATTAGAAAAAATCCGTTCTTATCTTCATCGTCATGCGGAGTTGGTTTCTCGGGTGGTTGCCGGAAAAGAGCGTGAGGGAGAAAAGTTTAAAGACTACTTTGAACACAATGAGATGCTGAGTAAAGTGCCGTCACACCGTGCACTGGCAATGCTGCGAGGTCGCAATGAAGGGTTTTTGACTCTGGCGATGAACGCCGATCCTACGAGGGAACAAAATGTCCGTCAGTCACATTGTGAAACGATGATTGCTGACCATTATGGCATTTCTGTCAGTGAGGCGCCTGCAGATCGCTGGCGCACCCAAGCGATCAGTTGGGCTTGGCGAATCAAAGTCTCCATGCATATGGAAACGGAGCTGATGGGGGCCATGAAAGAGCGTGCAGAGATTGAAGCAATAGATGTGTTTGCGACCAATCTTAAAGATTTGCTGATGGCGGCGCCAGCGGGTCCAAGAGCCACATTAGGTTTGGATCCAGGCTTAAGAACAGGGTCAAAAATTGCGGTGGTTGATTCAACGGGTAAAGTGCTTGCCACTGACACTATTTATCCTCACCCCCCTCAGAAACAATATGACAAGGCAGCTCAGGTCGTCACTGGTCTCATCAAACGGTTTAATGTTGATCTTATTGCCATTGGCAACGGGACGGCATCGCGAGAAACAGACAGCTTTGTTGCAGATTTGATTCAGAGCAATGATCTCAAAGCGCAGAAAATCATGGTCAGTGAGGCGGGCGCATCGGTGTATTCGGCTTCTGAACTGGCGGCAAAAGAGTTTCCCAATCTTGATGTTTCATTACGGGGTGCTGTGTCCATTGCTCGGCGCTTACAAGACCCATTGGCCGAGTTGGTTAAAATTGATCCTCAATCTATCGGTGTGGGCCAGTACCAGCACGATGTGGGTCAGTCGATGCTGGCAAAACGCCTTGATGCCGTCGTCGAAGATTGTGTGAATGCGGTGGGGGTCGATGTGAATACAGCTTCGCCGGCGTTGCTGACTCGAGTCGCTGGGTTATCGGTGACCATTGCCCAGAATATTGTCGACTACCGAGATGAATACGGCCGCTTTGAATCACGTACGACTTTGAAGAAAGTGGCGCGACTTGGGCCAAAAGCGTATGAGCAGTGTGCTGGTTTTTTGCGTATCATGGGGGGTAAAAACCCACTGGATGCCTCCTCTGTTCACCCAGAGGCCTATCCCGTCGTTAAAATGATTGCGGAAAAGAACAACAAGAAAATTCATGCTTTGATTGGGGATACTACCTTCCTTAACGGATTGCATGCCATTGATTATACTGATGATAATTTTGGTGTACCAACCATCAGCGACATTATCAAAGAGCTGGATAAACCAGGGCGTGACCCACGACCTGAATTTAAAACAGCGACCTTTGCCGATGGGGTTAACAAGGTCTCAGATTTAGAACCGGGTATGGTGCTAGAAGGCGTGGTATCGAATGTTGCGAACTTTGGGGCGTTCGTTGACATTGGCGTACATCAGGACGGTTTGGTGCATATTTCCGCGTTGACAGATCGATTTGTCTCAGACCCTCGCGATGTTGTGAAAGCGGGGGATATTGTGAAAGTAAAAGTGATGGAAGTGGATGAACAGCGCAAACGCATCGGTCTATCGATGCGGATGACGGATGAACCCGGTCAGGACAACCGTGCGCAGCGTTCCACTAATACAAAGAATCAAGCACGCCCTGATTCAGGCAAAAAAACCGCGCCTCGACAACGAAATGAATCGTCTAATAGTGCCATGGGCGGTGCGTTTGCGGCGGCTTTCGCCAAGGCAAAGAAATAGCGATAAAACACCAATAAAAAATCCCCGCTAATTCAGCGGGGATTTTTTATTATTACATCAGAGCATTTAAGTACTAAAGTACCGCAATCACATCTGACGGGGTGTGAGGGGCAATCGCATGACCATAATGGAACTTAATCACGGTTCTGCGTTTGGCCATTTTACCTTCTGTTATCGCCGCATCAATTATGTGTGCTGGTAACCGAAAACGCATGGCGTAACCTTTGCCCTGATCCTGACTGTAGCTTTCCAGAGCAATCAACTGGAAAATCCTGTTAAGGGTATCTTGAGGATCTTCCAAATAATTGGCATCGACGTCTTCGACTTGCTCACCGGTTTCATAGCTTGGGTGCTCTGCCGGATCCCATGACGATTGCCTGCGCCTCTTATCGTCGGCTTTCACTTTACGTTCAGCGTTACTTTTGGCTAAAGCGACAGTGGGAGTCACCGGCTCGCGGACTTTGTTGTCTCTGGCGGCTTGCTCCGTTTGCACATTAACCGATGGGGCGATCAGCGGCACACTCACGTTCGTAGGTGAGACGAGCATCGCTTAACCTCCTTACGCCCAGCCAAGGTCTGCAACGTAAACGCATCCTCCTGACTTGATTATATATCGACCTCTTGGATCAAAATTTTAGTATCACGTGTGAATTTTTTGTTAACTTGAAGATGAAAATTGAGCGACCTGCTGACAAAAATCGTCTAACTCAGTAATGAAAGGGGCATGGGAAGAAGCGTTGAATACGTAACTTTCACTGTTTGGCATCAGTGCATCTACCGCTTTGGCCACGCCAACGGGCACGAGCCCATCAAGACGTCCGTATAATCGCAAAGTGGGAATGGACACTGAAGAAAGGGCTTCGCGGTAGTCGGTATTCGCGAGTAATTGCAGCCCGGTATGCAGCGCTCTTGGATTGGGCAGCGGCCGTGTCAACACTGATCGTTTTAAATGTTTTATATCCTGACGGGCAGAGGGGCTGCCTAAGGCTTGAAGTGACATAAAATTGTTTATGGTCGACTGAAAATCAGCCACTAGTTGATCCGTGAATGATGTTAAAACGTTAGGTTGAATGCCTCTCCATTTCTTCTCTGCGGCAAATCTAGGGGAGCTAGCAACGGTGATAAGTTTAGCCACCCGAGTGGGATAGTGTAAGGCAATATGCGTTGCCAAAAGGCCGCCTAATGACCAACCGAGCCAAATGGCGCGCTCAGGAGCCTGTTCGAGAACCAACTCTGCCAAATGTTCCATGGAATTAAAATGGTGATGATGGCTATGACCAAAGCCGGGTAAATCCACCACGTGAACTCGGTATGATTGGCAAAGTCGTTCAATGGTTTGATCCCAAACTGCGCTGTTGATTCCCCAGCCATGCACCAAAATCAGATCAGCCCCTTGCCCTTTTGATTGCCAATAAAGCGTTGACGGGTTGCGGTTATCTTTCCCCACTTTTTCCATTATTTTAATCCAGCCTAACTTGGTAAATTAGTTGCTTGTTTGTCAGAAGATGAGCCTATGTTAACTGAATGGGTCAATAAACTCACCGCTAAAGTACTGCCAAATCACTGTGGTTTATGTCGTTTACCTGTTGAACCCGATTTGGCAGGCTCAGTCTTTTGTGCCGCATGCCTTGCTTATTTTTCATCGCAGCCACGCTGTCAATGTTGTGGGTTGGCGACTCATGCTGTGGTTCGGCATTGTGGCCAATGTTTGCTGAACAAGCCGCTCTGGTCTCGGTTGTATTGTGTGGGAGAATATCAAGCCCCCTTATCTCGCTATGTGCATCGCCTCAAAGATGGGGGGCAGTATTGGCATGCCAAAACCTTGTCCAGTTTACTGCTCCCCGTCATTGATAGGAAACCCGACATGGTCACTTTTGTTCCGTTACACTGGCGGCGTTATTGTTGGCGTGGTTACAATCAAAGTCAGCATTTGGCTTGGCATATTTCCAAGGGGTTGGGCGTGAAATGTGAAGCGGTGTTTCGTAAGACTAAAGCGACGGTGAAACAGCAAGGTATGGGCCGAAAACAACGGGTAAAGAATTTGCATGAGGCATTTTGTTTACGCAAGTCAATCAATGCAGAACACGTCGCGATTGTTGATGATGTCTTAACTACGGGGAGTACGGTGGAACAATTATGCCCTCTTCTCTACCAGTCAGGGGTGAAGATCGTTGATATTTACTGCATTTGTCGGACGTCAGAACCCAAGAGTCGATAGAGTGGGTCGCTTTTGCACGGAAAAGGCTAGATCTTGAAAAAATCAGGAGTAGAATGGTGCTTAAATAGCCTATAAAAAGACTCAGGTATTCGTCGTGTCAAATCCTATTACTATTACAGAAACTGCCCAAAAGCATTTTGCTAACCTGCTGAGTCAGCAGCCAGAAGGGACAAATATCCGCGTATTCGTGGTCAACCCAGGCACTCAGAATGCAGAGTGTGGTGTGTCATATTGTCCACCTGAAGCCGTAGAAGCAACCGATACTCTTTTTGAATATGAGGCGCTTGCTGCTTATGTTGATGAGCTGAGCTTGCCATTTCTTGAAGAAGCCGAAATTGACTTTGTTACCGATAAAATGGGTTCTCAACTGACGTTGAAGGCCCCCAATGCAAAAATGCGCAAAGTGTCTGAAGATGCCCCTTTGGTTGAACGTGTTGAATACGTCATCCAAACTCAGGTTAACCCGCAGCTTGCTGGCCATGGTGGGCACGTCAGTTTAGTTGAAATTACCGATGACGGCGTGGCGATTGTGGCGTTCGGTGGCGGTTGTAATGGTTGTTCTATGGTTGATGTGACTTTAAAAGAAGGCATCGAAAAAGAAATGCTCCAGCAATTCGAAGGAGAGTTGACCGCGGTTCGTGATGCCACTGAACACGATCGTGGTGAACATTCTTACTACTGATCTCTGAGCGATCAGTCATTTTAACCATATGGAATAGAAGGGGTTGGCGAATAGAGTCAGCCCTTTTTTTGTTTTAAAAGCAGAGAGTTTCTCATATATTAAAGACGCTGTTTAGGTGAAAGGAGTCAACCCGTGGCTAAACGTAATCCACCAGAAATATTAGCAAAACAGATTGTTGCTCGATCAAAGCTGTTTGCCATTGAAACGCTCGACTTACGATTCAGCAATGGTGTTGAGCGTACTTATGAGCGAATGAAGCCCAGTGGGCGCAGCGCCGTCATGATGGTCCCTGTCACCTCTGAGGGCGATATCTTGCTCGTCCGAGAGTATGCGGCGGGTACAGAGCGCTACGAGCTTGGTTTCCCCAAAGGATTAGTGGACGAAGGTGAATTGCCCGTTCAGGCCGCAAATCGAGAGCTGAAAGAAGAAATTGGTTTGGGGGCCCGCACCCTGACACCGCTCAAAGAGGTCATTCTTGCCCCGTCTTATTTTTCAAGCAAAATGACCCTGTTTATTGCAGAAGACCTATACTCAGAGCAACTGGAAGGGGATGAGCCAGAACCTCTGGAAGTAATTCGTTGGCCACTTTCTCAGGCTCAAGAGCTGTTGAACCACCTCGATTTTTGTGAGGCGCGTAGTATTACCGCGTTGATGCTCGCTTTGCGGATTCTAACACCATGATGCATGGAGAGTGTGAAGGATTATGCCAATGAACAAAGACCTTTCTCAACATTTGCCCGCTGTTATCGATATCGCCCGCTCTGCAGGGCAGTTGATTCTCGATATCTACGAAAAAAAAGAGTATCAATCTTATACTAAGAGCGATGAAACGCCTGTGACGAGTGCAGACATTGCAGCGCACAAGCTCATCCTTGAACAACTCTCAGTTTTAACACCAGACATACCTGTTTTATCCGAGGAAGACGCCGATATTAGCCTTGATAAGCGTTCTCAGTGGTCTCGTTACTGGCTGGTTGATCCCCTCGATGGGACACAGGAATTTCTTGCGCGTAGTGGTGATTTTGCCACCATTATCGCCTTAGTCGAAGATCATCAGCCGATTATGGGAGTGGTGTACGGTCCTACCTCGGGGGTGACCTATTATGCTTATAAAGATAAAGGCGCTTGGAAGATACCTGACATGAGCGGGAATGTCAGGATCAAGACCCATCACCATGATGGCCCAGCGCATCCTATCGCGATTGCGATCAGCCGAAGACAAGACATCAACTGCGTGAGCAAACGCATGAGCAGTGCTTGGAATTATGACTTGGTGCCATTAGGCTCAGCGGCGCTCAAGGCCTGTTTAGTGGCTGAAGGGGCGGTGGATTGTTATCTTCGTATCGGACCAACCGGTGAGTGGGACACGGCTGCGACTCAGTGCATTGTTGAGGAAGCGGGAGGACGCATACTGAGTACTCGTTTAGAACCTTTGTCCTACAATGAACGAGACACACTAGAAAACCCAAACTTTATTGTTCTCGGTGATGAAAACCTGCCGTGGGATGATATTTTACAGGTCAAGGGCTGAACCAATCATAACGCTCATTGTTTAAGCTTTTGAGTATAGATCTCTGTCTCCCAGCCATCGGTCAATAATGGCTAAAGCATGACTCGGGTAGTGATCATGGATATAGCGCGCCACACGCTGGACTTCAGGGATGAGGTACTGGTCTCTTACCAAGTCAGCAATTTTAAAATCGGCCAAACCTGTCTGTTTCGTCCCGAGCAGTTCGCCGGGGCCGCGGATTTCAAGGTCGCGCTGAGCGATTACAAAACCATCATTGCTTTCTCGGAGCACGGCAAGCCTTTTTTGAGCTGTTTTGGATAACGGAGAATGGTAGAGCAGAACACAATGGCTCGCAACGGCTCCCCGCCCAACACGCCCTCTCAGCTGATGAAGTTGCGCTAAACCGAGGCGCTCTGGGTTTTCAATGATCATAAGGCTAGAGTTTGGTACGTCGACACCGACTTCAATCACGGTGGTCGCAACCAGCAGTTGTAACTCATTGTTTTTAAAGTCTTGCATGACAGCTTGTTTTTCGGCTGGTTTCATTCTGCCGTGCACCAAACCGATTTTTACATCGGGTAGTTTTTTTTGCAGCTCTAACGCTGTATCTGCAGCGGCTTGGGCTTCTAAGACTTCTGACTCATCGATAAGCGTACATACCCAATAGGCTTGCTTACCTTCATTTAAGCAGGCGTGACGAACTCTCTCGATAATATCTTCGCGTTTGGTGTCTGGGATCGCTACGGTTTGTATTGGGGTGCGGCCGGGCGGTAATTCGTCGATCACTGACGTATCGAGGTCAGCATACGCTGTCATGGCTAAGGTTCGAGGAATAGGCGTGGCCGTCATGATGAGTTGATGAGGAAAGGCTCCTTGTTTTTCACCTTTTTCTCTCAATTCGAGACGCTGGTGGACGCCGAATCTATGTTGTTCGTCGATAATCACCAGTGCTAGATGGTGAAAGGTCACATGCTCCTGAAATAAGGCATGTGTCCCGACGACCATCTGGGCTTCGCCACTGGCAATTTTTGCCAGTTCTGATTGCTTGGCCTTACCCTTGAGTTTGCCAGCCAGCCAACCGACATTTAACCCCATGGGCTCAAGCCACTGGGAGAAAGTTAAAGCATGTTGCTCAGCGAGTAACTCGGTTGGGGCCATGAGGGCCACCTGATGCCCGTGCTCTAGAGCGCGTATTGCTGCCATTGCAGCCACCAAAGTCTTGCCTGAGCCGACATCACCCTGAACAAGACGCATCATTGGATGAGGTTTGCTGAGATCCTGTTCAATTTCTCTGACAACGCGAGACTGGGCCTGAGTTGGAGAAAAAGGTAATTGTGCCAATAACGTTTCTTTGAGTTGATGGCACTCTGTCAATGGCAAGGCGGTATCTTGTTTCCCTTTACTCCGAATCAGTAGCATGGAGAGGTTTTGAGCGAGCAACTCTTCCATAATCAATCGAATTTGAGTCGGATGTTTGCCTTGTTCGAATACCTCTAGATTGATCTCCGGCGGCGGTCGATGGATGGTATTGAGAGCGTTGACCAAGGTAACTTGCTGGTCATAGAGCCCGTTGGGAAGGAGTTCATTGACGGCTGCTTTTTTGAGAAGTTCAAGTGCTTGGTCGGTTAAGTTACGCAAGGTGATTTGGCGCAGTCCATCGGTGGTCGGATACACGGGAGTTAAATTTTGTTCAACCTCAGCCGCAGGATTCAGTTCGCAGAATTTGTAGTCTGGGTGAATGATTTCCAGCCCAAAGCTGCCGCGCTTAATTTCACCAAATACGTGGACGGTTTTGCCTTCGCTAAAGTTGTTTTTCATGGCAGCAGTGAAATTAAAAAATCTGAGTGTCAAAGAGCCATTGCCATCGCTGAGTTTTACCGTAAGCATCTTGCGTTTGCCAAAGAGTGTGTCGACGCTCATCACTTGACCCTGTACGGCTGCCCAAAGACCCGGATGCAGTTTGACGATAGGGTAGAGTCTTGTGCGATCTTCATAACGAAGGGGAAGGTGAAACAGTAAGTCCTGAACGGAATTGAGCCCGATTTTGGATAGTTTTTCAGCTACTTTGGCACCGACACCAGTCAGAGAAGAGAGAGGAATCGCAGATAAAAGCTGGGACATAACAAAACGTTTCGTTCGATCAACACATTAACGATAGTTAACCACCGAGCTGTGTATTTGTACAGGAAAAGTTATCTGAGGAAAAATAACATGGGTGTTAGGTCGAATGTTAGCGCGGATCTTGGAATTTACCTGTTCTGCATTTCTTTCCACCAAGAATCGGGGGCAATAATTTGCCCGTGGTGATCCAGCGGCGGGTAGGGCAGGCCTTTTCGTTGTGCGACTTTGGCCAGTACGGGGTGTCCGCGTTCGAAAAGAATACGGTGGATATCCTCTTGGGGTAATTGACTGGATTGGTGGTCATACATGCCTGCGGCTTGGCGCTGGCGCTGGGCTTCATACATGATGACGGCACTGGCTACAGAAACATTGAGCGATTGCACCATACCCATCATGGGGATCATAATGTCTTGGTCCGCAAGTTGTTTGACGGTGTCTGACGCGCCGACTTTTTCATTACCAATGATCACCGCGGTCGGTTTCGTGTAATCAATGTGACGAAAGTCTACGGCTTGCTCAGATAGGTTAGTGACTAGGACTTGCATGCCCTGTTTTTTGAAAGTCTGGACGGCATCGTTGATCGTGTTGTGGGTTTCGACTTCAACCCAGTTTCGTGCTCCAGCAGATGTATGACTGAGCGTACGTATACTGTTTGGCCAGACGGCATGAATTTTGTGGATACCCGTAGCGTCAGCCGTTCTTATTACCGCTGAGACGTTATTGGGCTTGTGAACATCTTCCAGACAGAAGGTCAAATCAGCTTGGCGAGATTTTAATACCTGCTGAATCCGGTTATAACGATCTAAGTTCATAGTTATCATCAAATAAATGCCCTTGAAATAACGCATTTCAAGGGCATGCTATTGGAAATTAGGTTAATTTTTTCGGCGACGGACTTTTAACGTGTGCGGCATCGCTTTTATCTTTCTCATAATGCCCGCAAGGTGTATTCGGTCTTTGGTTGTTAAAAGAACGGTGACAGTATACAGACGACCATCTTTTTCTTCGGTAGACAGACCATGAATATTTGAGCCCGTATTTGAAATAACGTTGGTCAATTCAGCCAGTGCGCCTTGACGATTATGTACATCGACATACAGTTCGGTAATGAATTCCTGATCATAGTTTGCTGACCATTCAACGGCCATGTATTTGTCAGGTTCTCTTTGATAACCCCTCACATTTGGACAGGTTTCGCGGTGAACGACCAAACCACGTCCCGGAGAGACATGAGCGATAATGTGGTCATCAGGGATCGGATGACAACAGTTGGCAAAAGTCAGCAGAAGCCCTTCTGCGCCGCGAATAGGTAATTTCTTATTATGGCTGCTGTCTGAGGGTTCGGATTGAGTCAGTTCATCGGCATCACCCAATAAACGACGAGCAATCACGATACTCATTAATTCACCGAGCCCAAGCGCGGCGAGCAGATCTTCAACGCTATCAATTTTGAGGTCAGTGAGCACATGGCTAATGTTGTCTTCGTCAATATCCGACAACGACAAGTCTCCCAGTGCATGGTTCAGTAATCGGCGACCCAGTGTCACTGACTCTTCACGTCGCATGGTTTTCAACACTTGACGAATTTTGGTCCGTGCCCGAGAGGTGACGACATAATTGAGCCAAGCGGCGTTAGGACGAGCGCCCGGAGCACTAATGATTTCAATCGTTTGGCCGTTTTTAAGTGCCTTACTGAGTGGGTAAGGGTTGCGGTCAACTCTGGCCCCAACACACGTATTACCGACATCGGTATGCACAGCATATGCGAAGTCAACCGCTGTTGCGCCAACAGGCAATTCCACAATGCGGCCCTTAGGGGTAAAAACGTAAATTTCATCAGGAAAGAGATCCGACTTAACGTTTTCGATGAACTCAAAGGAGTTCCCCGCACTTTGTTGCAACTCAAGTAGGCTTTGCATCCAGCGCTGAGCCTTAACTTGTGCTGTGGTGCCAGTACGGTCACCCTTGCCTTTGTAAGACCAGTGGGCGGCGACGCCTTTGTCGGCCATTTGATCCATATCTTCTGTCCGGATCTGTACCTCGACAGGGACACCGTGCGGACCGACCATGGAGGTATGCAGCGATTGATAACCGTTGGCTTTTGGGACCGCAATGTAATCTTTCATACGACCGGGACGGGGTTTATACAGTCCATGAACTTGACCCAGTGCACGGTAACAAGTATCGGCTTCTTCGACGACCACACGGAAAGCATAAATATCCATAATGGTGTGAAAGCGTTGTTCCTTTGTTTTCATCTTGTTATAGATGGAATAAAGGTTTTTCTCACGGCCAAGTACTCGGGCTTTTAAAGCCACATCTTCTAGGCGCCCTTCGATTTCATCATGAATACGCTGAATCATTTCTTTACGGTTGCCACGAGCAGAGCGGACGACCTCTTTCAATACGCGATAGCGATTGGGGTAGAGCGCTTCAAAGCCGAGTTCTTCAAGCTCAGTCTTTATATTGTGAATACCCAGACGATGCGCCAACGGTGAATAAATTTCCAGTGTCTCTCGGGCGATTCGGCGTTTTTTATCCGCACGCAAAGCACCTAAGGTGCGCATGTTGTGCGTACGGTCTGCCAGTTTGATAAGAATAACCCGAATGTCTTGCACCATGGCAAGGACCATTTTACGGAAGTTTTCAGCCTGAGCTTCTTTGCGATCACGAAACTTAAGTTTATCCAGTTTGGATACGCCATCAACCAATTCAGCGACAGTGGTGCCGAACTGAGACTCGAGCTCTTCTTTAGTCGCTTCGGTATCTTCTATAACATCGTGAAGGAGTGCGGCTTGAAGGGTTTCAATATCAAGGCGCATTTCAGCCAGAATACGGGCGACGGCCACCGGATGGATAATATAAGGTTCACCGCTTGAGCGGGTCTGCCCTTCATGGGCATTTTTCGCTACCACATAAGATTGACGCAGAGCCTCAACTTGAGGCTCTGATAGGTATTCTTGGGCAACGTCTTTTAGGCTATCGAACAGATACAAACTTTAGGCCCGGAAGATGGTTGTTGAGACAAAAGTCAGGTTAACGACTGTGAGCAATGCTGCTGACGGCGGCTAATTCTGCTGCGTCTTGTTCTTGTTGCTCCTGACGCTCTCGTGCATCAAGGATGTCTTTTGTGATAAGGCTCTCTTCGATTTCGCGCAAAGCGATAACGGTCGCCTTATCGTTTTCTTCTGGCACGAGTGCATCTTTGCCGCCAGTTTGCATTTGACGAGCGCGGCGAGCCGCAATGAGAACTAGGTCGAAACGGTTACCAACTTTTTCAACAGCGTCTTGAACAGTTACGCGTGCCATGAGAACTCCACATTATTTAACTAAAATTTTGTATGACGAGAAAGTATACAGCTTCTGTGTTCCCAGTGTCTAGCTAAGAGTGTACAGAGACCGCGATTTCTAATGAGTTTGACGATGATAAAGACGTACTACTCGTTCAAAAGAGCAGTCAGCATGTTTTGGTATTTTGCTGCTTGTTTATCTTGTTTGAGTCTTTCGGCACGAATGATGGCCTTAAAATCGATCAGTGCAGTGTCGAAATCATCATTAATGATCAAATAGTCGTATTCACGGTAATGAGAACTTTCGGACTTGGCTTCTGCCATGCGCTTAGCGATAACAGATTCACTGTCTTGTCCGCGAGCATTGAGCCGTCGCTCTAGTTCGTCGTTGGAAGGCGGCAGGATAAAAAGACTCCGAGCGTGCGGCATTTGCTTACGGATCTGTTGAGCGCCTTGCCAGTCAATATCTAGAAATACATCAATGCCTTTATTGAGGTTGCTTTCAATCCAAACTCTGGATGTCCCGTAGTAATTTCCGAATACTTCGGCATATTCTAGGAATTCGTTTTGTTCGATGAGTTCTTCAAAATGTTCCTTTTGCACAAAATGGTAATGAACACCGTTTTGTTCTCCGGGACGCATACCACGGGTGGTGTGAGAAATGGACACTTTCATTGCGTAGGTCGGATTCGTTTCCAACATGGCGGAAATCAAGCTCGATTTACCAGCGCCGCTTGGTGCAGATACAATATAAAGAGTGCCTTTGCCCATAGGTACAATCCCAAATTTGGTTGAACTTGCCGGCTGGAAGTCGCTGACATAGTAAAGATAGCATTGACCTCGAATGATCACCGAATGGTGATGTTCGGATCATGAAAAATGGAGGCGAAGAATAGCACGATCCCAATGTTGATAACAAGGCACTGAAGGGGGACCCAACAAAGCGCCACTCAGCTATTTATCATTGATTAAAGCCTTCTCAGTCGAACGATTGGGCATCAGAATGCTGCAATATTGGTCAAGCAAACGGACTTTTTCAAACGAGGTACTGCTCTGATCCTGAATCGGACCGAAAGAACAAGGGTACTTTTACGGGTCTTGTTGCATATTGATAAGAATCCTAATATTCATCACATTTATTATAGTGTCGCAGTATATTAATCTTGATCAGTCTTACGGAAGGGGCTCTAATGTGATTGTTTATATGCAAGATGTGGTGGCGAGAGTCTTCGATTTTTGAAACCTTTAGCATTGGCGTTATACAAACGCAGTAAGGCTTGGTTGGTCAGGTGATATTGTGGCGTAACTGCAAAGGTTATCCTCAAAGGTTGTCCGGTGAGTTAGATGACCACCAGTGACTCACCATGTCCATCCGCAGTTGAAAACATCTCCTCAAATTATTGATTCTTTAGCGACGTATAAAACGATGACGGCCTTTTGGTTCAAAGCATTCTGCTTTAAAGGCTGAGAAGAGAATCCACTCATTTCTACGGTTTAAATAGGCTGTGTTTAGAACCAATTGTTAGGGAAATGCTTTTATATTTTTATATTTTTTAATGAGTGATCGGATTATGGATAGGAAAATTGCTCTTCGGCAAAAGTTAAGAAAACTTGATTTTCAGTCCCTAGAAGTGTTTTACAATTTATATCTCTACCAAAGTGTCACAGAAGTCTCTGAAATCTTGTCACTGAGTCAGTCAACCGTTAGCTATAGTTTGAATCGGTTAAGGACGGCCTTTGATGACCCACTTTTTGTTAGTTCTAGAGCGGGAATGCAGCCAACACATAAATCTACCCTTTTAATTGAGAGTATCGGAGATATCCTAGGGAAAATATCCGCATGTGGTGTAGAAAAAAAGGCATTTTCTCCCCGAGAAACGGAAACGGTATTTACGATATTTTCACCTGAATATTTTGAAATATTAGTGATCCCACTGCTGTTAAAGAAAATTCTTCAAGAAGAACTCAAAATTAGCATTGAAGTGATTCGGCCGGAAGAGAAGGTGCCTTACGAAGCGATTGCGGATCAAAAAATAGATGTCGGTATCGTTGTTAGCCAGAATCAATACCCGCACAACCTTTGTAGCCAGCGAATTCTCAGCGATCAATTAGTGGCTGTGTTTGATGGCTCGGGCAGTGGCTTTGCACCGCTTTCGCTGAAAGAGTTTTCTGAGCGTAGACAGATCTTTCCATCGCCTTGGCTGACGAGCAATTGTATGGTGGACTCTTGGTTAAATAACCATGATATTCAGCGAACGATAGCGATTAAAGCAAATGGTTATTACTCAGGTTTAAAAATGCTGACTGGATCTGAGATGATGATGATGTTGCCTGAAAAAGTGTTTAAAAAAGTGTCGCCACAACACAGCACTTTACATGCGAGGCAAGCCCCTGAAGGCTTGCCTGGTTTTGAGCTGGAGATGTTATGGAGTCAGTCTTGTGCGAGTAATCCAGCCAACATCTGGCTAAGAGAGCAAATCATGGACGTTTGTCAGGCAGTGAACCGTGATTAAACGGTCACTTTTTGAAAGTGCAGTTCATAATCCTTATGCTTAAACCTTATCGCCATAAAGAGCATCAAGCCTGCTACCGCTGCTAAGATTAACCACGCTGCTGTAAAGCTTGATGAGCTGTCTTTAATGTAACCCGCGAGAAGAGGCGACATGGCTGCGATCATATACCCAATACCTTGAACGAATGCCGTTAATTGTCCCGCTTGGCCCGGGTCGTCAACATGGTCCATTGTGACGATAAGACTCATCGGGAACAGTCCACCAATACCGAAGCCGAGTAAGCTGGCCCAAAGCAGTGCAAATTCTTCTGGTTTGGTTATTAGCCCGCTGAAGCCGGCAATAATACAGACGAGTAGAACAATCAAAATGCTGCGTCTGTCTTTGCTTCGACTCGCAATCGCGGGAACCACCAGCCCTGCGACCACTTCCACAGAGGTGAGAAATGCCAGAATCAGCCCAGATTCTTTACTTTGCCAACCTAGGTCAAAATAATAAGGAGGAAGCCAAGCAAGAACACAGGTATAAGCCGAAGTACCGAGCCCGAAGAAAACGCCTAACAACCAAGCGCGAGGGCTTTTGTAAAAGGCGACTGAGCTATTGTTGCTTTTGCCTTGATCGGATTGATTGCCTACATACGCTCTTACACTAAACCAAGAAATGATGGCAATGACGGCTAACCCGCCCCAAATCGAGAGGGCAAATCGCCAGTTTCCAGTGAATTCAACCAAATAAGGAGACGCTGAAGCCGACAAGGCAGCGCCCCCCATTATGGCAGTGACGTACACGCCCATAAACAACTCGATTGAATTGGCAAAGCGGCTTTTAATGATTTTTGGTATTAAAGCCTGAGTTAAAGCGATGCCTATTCCAGCAACAATGGCCGTGATAAGCAGGCCCGCGGAATCTTGTGCATGATAGCGATATGCGGTGGCCATCGAGATAAGCAATAGAGAGTAAGTGATTAAGCGGTGCTCACCCACTTTGTTCCCAAGGCGTATTCCGACAAACATCGCCACCCCCATCGCAAATACCGGTAACATTGTCAGCAAAGAGATCATGGTGAAAGATAATGGAATTTCTGCGCGTATTGAACTCAGGACAGGCCCAATGGCGGCCATGGATGGTCTGAGGTTTAAACCTATCAATATTAATGAGAGTAATATCAATATATCTTTTCTATTTGTTGCTTTTGTCAACATGGTAATCTCCTTTTTATAAAAGCCAGATGCATTAAACACCATATCTAAATTTAAGGGTATTTAAATATTAGATTGACAGTTTTAATTTTTAATTTGCTAAATGTGTCAATTAAGTTGAATAATTGTTCTCGTTGAAACAGAGGATGTTAGCGATGAACTTTAAGATGAATTTAAATAACCTTTTCACTGACAGTGTAAATAAGAATAAAAGTAGTTTGATAGTATATAGTGACGTATTAACTTATACGTACGAAAAGTTAAGTGAGCGAATAAAAAGACTGTCATCTTCTTTAGTTAATATGGGGGTCAGTAAAGGAGATGTTGTTGCTATCGCTGATTGGGATAGCCATCGATATCTTGAAATGTACTTTGCTGTACCAATGATTGGTGCGACTTTGATGACATGCAATATCCGGTTATCAAAAGAAAAAAAAGAATATACGCTAAATCATAGTGGTGCAAAGTTCTTTTTTGTTCATTCGGATTTCTGTAATGACATTCAAGATTCGAAAGACGTTTTTCCAAACTTAGTTAATTATATTCAAATAAATGAGGACGACTCGACGGACGATCAATATGAGGCACTGATTTCTGCGGGGACGCCTGAATTTGTTTTTCCTGATGTTGATGAAGCGTGTGTTGCAACTCTGTTTTATACCAGTGGTACAACTGGGCTTCCGAAAGGGGTCTTTTTTACTCATCGTCAGTTAGTTCTCCATACTTTGTCTTTGAGCAGCAGTCTAGGCAGTAACAAGAACGGGCAGCGATTGCACAATGAAGATGTTTACTTGCCGTTAACGCCCATGTTTCACGTGCACGCCTGGGGCCTTCCTTATGTCGCAACGATGATGGGGTTGAAGCAGGTGTATGCAGGGAAGTATTGCGCCAAAAGCCTATGTAATTTGATAGAGAAAGAGGGGGTTACCTTTACCCATAGCGTCCCTACTTTGCTCACTATGCTTCTGGATGAAGCAGAGAAAAAGAAGGCAAACCTTGGCCAATTAAAGGTGCTTGTCGGTGGGGCACTATTGCCACAGCCTTTGATGGAAAGAGCCGTTAACCAAGGCATTGATGTGTGGGCTGGGTATGGGATGTCGGAAACTGGGCCTGTTATTGCGGTGAATAAAATCAAGCATGGCCAATCCGATGAAGCGCGTTGTTATGCCGGCCAGCCCATCCCGTTTGTCGATATAGACATTGTCCCTGAGTTTTATTTGAATGACGGACAACGTGCCGTCGGAGAAATTACCGTTCTTGCTCCTTGGGTTACACCAAGTTATTTCAGAGATGAAAAAAGCACCCTTCTTCAGTGGGTCAAAGGTAGATTTTATACAGGTGATATTGGTTATCTCAATGACAACGGGACGCTGGTTATCACAGATAGAAAAAAAGACCTGATTAAATCGGGTGGAGAATGGCTGTCACCGAGTGAACTTGAGGATAGAGCACGGGAGGTGGACTCTGTTGAGGAGGTTGCATTTATTGCTTGGCCAGATGAAAAATGGGGAGAGCGCCCTGTTGCCTTCGTGGTCCCTAAAAAAAATGTCACCTCCAGTGACATAAGAAAGCGCATTAATAAACACTTTGTGAATTTAATTGAACAAGGACAGTTATCAAGATTCTCTTGCCCAGACTTAATCGTAACTGTTGAAGAATTACCAAAAACGAGTGTTGGTAAAACAGATAAAAAAAACCTGTTTAAATATTTGGAAAAGGAGATTGGAAATGAATATTAAAATAATAAAAAATAGCGATCCTCTGGCCTTAAAGGCAAGAGAAGCAACTCGGGAGAAATATGAGGACTTTTACAAAGCCAATATTGATCCAAACCCAGAGTACTATGTGATCGCGTCAAAAGGTTTTGATAAAGAATTTGATGTGTCCTCTTGTGCTGGGATTAGTTTTAAAAATAAAAGAAAATTATTCTCAGAACAATATTTAGATAAAAGTATTGAAGAAGTGATTGTCGATAATTGGGGGCGCTATTATAGCTCAGACAAAATCGCTGAAATAGGTGGCCTAATTTCTAATCATCACCATGTGGGCATAAAGCTAACGACTCTTATCCCTTTTATTGCTCATTGCGTTGGCGCCAGTGTCCTTCTTTGCACAATCACACAAACCGTTTCGCGTTTATTGAGTTCATGCGGGATCAAATTTGAACCGATTTGCAAAGCGCAAGAAGAATGTTTGGAGCTGGGCAAGGGAGATTGGGGTTCCTATTATGAATCAAAACCAGTCACTGGGGTTATTTTTCTTGATGATCACAGCGCCATGTTTAAAGCACTCTCAATGAGTATCAACTTCGATTACAACAATGAACAACTGAAATTGGATGAAGCAGCATGAAAACGCTCAATAATCTGCTGATTGATGCGATCAAATCGAATAGCAGTAAAGTCGCGACAAAAGAGTACACATCGATGAATCCGGCCTCAGAGATCGCTCTGACTTACAAAGATATCGAACTTAGAGTCGCCCGATTGCAACATGAGTTATTAGCTAGGCTTGAAAGTATCACGTTGAGAGAAAGTGCGACTGTTGGCATTGTTTGTCGTAACGGCGCCGACTGGATTGTGGCTGACCTCGGCTGTTTGTTCTCTGGACTCGCAAGTTTGCCTTTACCTCACGCTTTCTCAAGGTCTCAAGCTCATCATTTGGCCTCAAAATGTGATGTGTTTATCTGCGATCAAACGGGTGAAGAGACGCTGAAGGAGAAGTGGGGGCTTGAGTATGATGAACAAAGGTGCATCCGCCTTGATGAGACACTGTGTTCCTACTTGGAAGGCGCCACGTTGCTGGATTTGGCAACGGCTGCACAACCTAGTGTCTGTAAAATCATTCATACTTCTGGGACCACAAGTAGACCAAAAGGCGTGCAGCTCACACCTCAAGCGATTGTTGAAACTTATAAAAGTTTGTCTACGTCTATTCCGAAAGAAAGCCAAAAGACATATTTATCTCTGGTCCCGCTGAGTTTATTACTGGAGCAAGTGACGGCGATTTACCTCCCTCTGATGAATGGCGGTACGGTGAGTTTCTTGCCACAAGACCTTCCTTTAATTGGGGAAAATCATTGTGATATTGGCAAAATCGTTGAGTGGATTACATTCGTCCAACCGACGGCAATGACAGCGCCACCAGTTATGATTGAAGCTTTACTCAACGGCATCAAGCAGGGGGATGACGCTTTATGCCAGTATCTGCAAGATGTGCCTCATATCACATGTGGTGGCGCGCGCGTCGACGTAGAGACGTTGGAACAACTTAGATCATTTGGTGTTGAAGCGTATCAGGGTTACGGACTGAGTGAAAATGCGTCTGTTGTCAGCGTGAATACAACACAGTTTAATCGACTGGGCAGTGTTGGTCGGCCGTTACCTCATGTTGAAGTTCGTATTGCACAAGATGGCAGTATTGAAATACGCAGCTCGTCGCTGTTCTCTGGCTATTCTGGCCATGATCCCTCCGCCTGTTATGTGGATGAAGAGGGCTGGCTGAATACGGGTGATATTGGGTATTTGGATGAGGAAAACTATTTATATATCTCTGGGAGAAAGAAAAACATTATCTGTCTTCCAAATGGAAGAAACGTTTATCCGGAAAAAATTGAATCTGAATTTCAAAAAAAGGAAGGAATAGTATCCGCGGTGCTTTTCTTAGATGAAAAAAAAGGCACAGTGATTCTCTTGAAAGTCGATCGAAATACATTTGACCAAAATAAAGTGGAACATTGGATGCACAAAGAATTTTCAGATATTGAGAGGCCTGAGAACGTGTGGGTAGTGGACTTACATGATGATGATATAGAAGCGCTCTTTACGGTGACAGACAGACCGAAAAGAGAAGAAATAAAGAAACGATTCCAAAGAATATAAATTATTGCGTGAAGGGTAGTGAAAATGAATAGTCTAACGTCAGTGACGAGAATATCCAAAAGCCAAATGCTAGAAATGAATAAAGACGAGTTACTTAATAAGCTCGCCACTCACGGAGTGTTGCTGTTTGAAAATGGGGCAAATAACGTTTTAGATTTTGCCCACTTTGTGAGGAAGAACAGCTCAAAACTGAGTATGGACCCAGCGCGAACTATAGAAGGTGGCGCGGCACAGTTAGTGGATGCGGGTTTAGATGCCGTTGGGCTGCATTGTGAAAATGGCAACTCACCCTTTTGGCCCGATTTGTGTTGGTTTTACTGTGAAGAGGCCCCTTATCTTGGCTCACAAACCACGATTTGTGATGGGGTTGCGGTTTTCGATCAACTTTCAGAAAAGACAAAAGATTTTTTCTTAAATAATGATATTTGTTATTCACGTAATGTGCCTGAAGATAAATGGAAAAAGCTTGTATGCCATTATGTTCCCGAACTTAATGATATTAACCAGGCCACGTTTGATTGTTTGAGAAACATTATTGGTGATGATGAAAAAACAGAGGTGAGCTTAAATGAAGATGGTTCAATATATTATCGGTTTACCGTTAATGCATTGCAGACATCACTGGTCAATAAAAGAATGGCATTTTCAAATAGCATCCTTGGCCCTTCATTTAACTATGAAAAACCGAAAATTACGATTGCCTCAACACAACAGCCTATTTCCCATGAGATTTTGAATGAAATAAAAAATGCGACAGAGCGGCATACCATCCCGATTGAATGGAATGATAACGATTTCGTATTAATTGATAACCGCAGAGTTATGCATGGCAGAAATAAAATCATTGATGATCGTCGAAAAATTTTTAATGCATTGAGTTACGTATAGGGGAAGCATAATGAACACAGAGCACCAGCTGGCGGATCAAGCATTCGGAGCCAGCGTTACTTTGGATAATGGTCAGAAGTTGTTTGATTTGGCGACAGGAGGGATTGGGCACTCGACGAAAGAGATTGTGGACAGTGTGAAAGCTCAGGCGATGAAAATGGGGCTATCAAATCGGGTTTTGATGTCTGAACCGCTTCTAAATTTGTGCCACTCGATTTCTCACAAGCTGCCGGATGTTTTGTCGAACGTATACGTTTGCAGTAGTGGGGATGAGGCGTTTGAAGGTGCGTTGAAGCTGTGCAAGGCCCTAAATCCTAGCGCTAAAACGATTGCTTTCATCTCGGGTTGTCATTACGGCTCTCTGTTTTTTGGGCGTTACCTGAATCATCACGAGGAATTTGAAACAGCCAAAGATTTTATTGAACTGGATCTTCTCGAGCTGGATGGGACCCAGCTGCGTTGCAGTCTTGAACAAAGCGACGATGTGTTGGCACTGTGTTACTCCCCTCTATATGAAGACGATAACGGGGAACTGAAAGCCTTTACCGATGAGCAGTTAACCGAGTTCAAAGCCTTATCAAAAAAGATGAAGGTGCCCCTAATTTGCAATGTCAGTGAGTATTGCATGGGGGTGACGGGGCACATGTTTGGTTTGGATCTCTCCGTGATGGTGCCGGACTTTGTGGTATTGGGAGGCCCATTGGGTGGCAACTTGGTTCCAGTCGGTTGCTATATTACGTCGTTAGAGAATGCCAACAATGTTTATGGTGCGTCGTCACCCGCCAAGCACGGCAGTACAACCGGTGGTAATCCGCTTGCCAGCGTTGCAGGAACCAGCACGCTGGAATATGTTCAAAATACGCAGGCGGACAAGCGATTTATTGAACTGGGTCAGCAGATAGCTGGCTTCCTCCAACCTTATGTAAGCAGTGTTGTTGGCTCGATTGTCAATCTTGGTTTGCCGTCACATATTGATGCCCGCTCTCTAATGACAAGGTTGCGAGATAACGGGGTTCTGGTTAGGCAACCAAAAGGCAACACACTCACACTTCACCCGATACTTAACTCAAATGCTGATGAATTAACTGGCGCTTTGCGCGTGATAAAAGGAATACTCGATGACGACCAAAACACTTAACAGAAATCAATTATTGGACGCTTGTGAACGTCATTGGGTCCCTTCTGCCGCTAAGCTGTATCATCTTGCTGGGACTCAAGTAGAAGACCATGCCTCAGGTTGTGAAGTTTTTGACTCCAACAATCGACGTTACATTGACTTTGCATGCAGTTACGGTGTCTTTGTTGTTGGTCACTCTCATCCCAAAGTCCACCGTGCTTTTGTCGAACAGGTGGACAAAATGGCATGGTCTGCACAGGGGCAACCGAACGTGCAACAGGGTAAGTTAAGCGACAAGCTGTGTGACATCGCCCCGGGTAATTGGGGGAAAGTGAGTTACATGTTGTCAGGGGCTGAGGCGGTTGAGCAGTCATTGCGTTATGTCTTGCAACGTCAGTCAAAGCGAAAGCGTATCGTGATAGTGGAAGGGGCTTACCATGGTAAAACGCTGGCTGCGATGAGCCTGCTTGGCCAGTCACAACATGAAAAAAGTTTTGGTAAGTTGTCTCATCAGATAGTCAAGGTGCCTTATGGGGATACAACCGCCATGCGAAAAGCGATCGGGGACGGTGCGTGTGCGGTTTATCTAGAGCCTATCTTAGGAGGGGCCCACTTATCTATGCCGCCTCTCGGTTATCTAGAAGATGTACGTCAGCTTTGTACTGAGACCAACACGATTCTTGTGGCCGACGAAATACAGACGGCATTTGGTCGATGTGGGAAAATGTTTGCGGTCGACTACGGCCAGATCTCTCCTGATATTTTGATTCTTTCAAAAGGCTTAACAGGCGGATTTACCTCCTTTGCTTGTGCTCTGTATAGCCGCGAGCTATTAGGGCAATTCCAGCCGGACGAATCATTTTTCACCAGTACTGGTGGTCACCCGCTTGGGTGCGCGACAGCCTTGGCCGCCATTGAGGTGGTTGAGCAGGAAGGCCTCGTTGCGGCGTCGCTTGAAAAAGGGAATCGCCTGCGCTTTGGTTTGATGAAGTTGGCTGCCCAGTACCCAAACATTATCGAAGATGTCCCTGGCGTCGGATTGATGACGGGGCTACGTCTTAAAGGCGCTAAATATGAGACCTTACTGTCCAAATCACTCTCGGCAAAAGGGGTACACGCTGGCCATTCGATGAATGAGAAAGCGACGGCACCTGTCTTGAGGTTCTACCCGCCATTGACGGTCTCTGATGCCATTATCGATGAGGTGTTACAGTCAACGGCGGAGGCCTTGGCTGAGATATCTCGATTGTCCACATTCACTTTGTCTGCGGTTTCCATGTTTACGAAAAATATGTACAAACTGCCCCTGCCATTGCTCAAGAGGGCTTCATAATGCTAAATATTGATTTACTGTCTATCCGAGAAATGGTCGATTGTCAGACGAAAGGTTTGTTGAAAAGTACGACGATCCTAGAGCACTATCTTAAGCGCTACGATCACTATAACCCAACGCTCAATGCGATCATCGAGCAGGCTCCTCTGCCGCAACTGCTTAACTCAGCCGAGAGTGCCGATGGCGATGCCATTGCCGGAGCTCTGCACGGAGCTCTGCACGGCATCCCTATTACGGTAAAAGATGCGATGCACGCGAAAGGTTTTCACCCGAGCCGAGGGGTTAAAGAACTGCATGGCAACAAAAGTACCAAAGATGCGACGGTCTTGACGCGATTGAAAAATGAAGGGGCAATCCCTCTGGGGCTGACCAACGTACCAGAAATGTGTATGTCGTTTGATACTCATAATGCCTTATACGGCCGGACGCTAAACTCGTATAATGTGTCCTACTCCTGTGGTGGAAGTAGCGGGGGTGAGGCGGTGGCGATTGCCAGTGGTATGAGCCCAGGCGGTATTGCCTCGGATGCCTGTGGAAGTGTACGTATCCCTGCGCACTTCAATGGTGTGTGCGGCTTTAAACTGACCCAAGGCCGCGTGCCATTGACGGGCCAGTTTCCTAAAGATCGTTCAGGGTTGTTTCACCTTACGTCTTCATTCGGTGTCATGGGACGTTTCGTCGATGACGTCGATGTGTTGGCCAGTTTGATTCATGGTGGCGATGGTCAGGACCCCGATACCATCTCTGTTCCGTATCAGGATTATCGACAATGTGATATTCAAGGAATGAAAGTCGGCGTTTGGCGCGGTGAAAGCACCAACGTAGAACTCACACCTGATGTGGAAAGAGCGCTTCAAATGGTTGAAGATTTGCTGGCTAGGCAAGTGAGTTTAGTTCAGCCCTTGACTCCGCCACTCATCCGAGAAGCCTGTGATGTGATCTGGAAACTTTTTGTTTTGGGTGGCGATGGTAGCCGAGGGTGGAAAAACGTATACCAACAGATGTCAAAGACCGAGTTTACGCCAGAAATTGAGGCTATTTTGCGCCAAAGCGAAACGCTTGAGATGACGCCAGATGAAGTCAAGAGCGCGATGATCACCAGAGACACGTTTAGGCATCAACTTAACCTCATGTTCAATCAAGTGGATGTGCTGATATCACCGGTTTACCCAGATGTTGCTTTTAAAAATGGGACATCAATGGACAACATTGACAACTACTCCTTTGTTTTTCCTTTTAGCCTCTCGGGCTCACCGGCTCTTGTTATTCCTGTAACTCATTGCTCTCAAACCGGTATGCCTATTGGTGTGCAAATTGTAGGAAAGAACTGGAGTGAGCACCAAATATTGGCGATTGCTTCTGCCCTAGAGAACGATTTACGCTACCCGATGTTTGACAACATACCCTCTAATTGAGGATGGGCGTGATGACGTGGCTTGGTCGATTCAACATTCTAGAATAGAACAAGCCCCATTCAATAAGGGGCTTGATAAAGAAGAATCAGCGTCAATGGTGTGTTTGATATCTAAGTGAGTTTGAAAAAAGCATGCACATTAAAAAAATAACGGATTATGTTGTGCACGGTCAACATTGAGTGTGAAGCCAATCAGGCTTGTGCCGTGGTAACATCAAATAAACCTCTCTGCCCTCGCCGAGCCTAACCACCCATGCCTTAAAAATTACTGAGGGCTTCCATTTTCATGCATTTTCGTTTATTTAATCATGTTAGTGTCTGTTCAGGTTTTATTGAGCGAATGTCGCTGCACTGACTGCAATATTAGGTGCCTACTTGAATGTAAAAAAGTCATCAGGCTCTATTGTGTTATCAAAACTAAATCATTAGAAGGCCGACTCTTTCATCATTCTATTACTGCAAAGGAGACATCATATGACAAACAATTATTTCATCTTTGCAGGTCTTGCCCGATAATTAGCTGAAAGCCACTTCCCAAGTACAGTCCCATTCGGTCAATCGACTTGCCAATTCATTCTTTTTATTTAAATCCTATTTTTAAGGAATTGGTACTATGGGCAAGTCCGTCCAAAATATTACTGATAATGTTAGCCTCATTGCGTCTGAAGATACGTGGATTGAGGGGCTGGCCGTACAACAATTAATAAAAACTTCAGAGCTCGAAGGTATGCATCGTGTGGCCGGAATGCCGGATTTACATCCAGGCAGAGGCTACCCTATTGGAGCCGCATTTTTCAGTACGACAAAAGTTTATCCTGCTTTGGTTGGTAATGATATCGGTTGCGGTATGGGGTTGTGGCAAACGTCACTAAGCCTGTCAAAAATAAACATCGATAAACTCTCCAAACGTTTAAAAAGTGTGGAAGGTCCGTTGGATGATAGCTGGCTGGAATATATTGCAACGAGAAAGAGTGAGAAGTCTATCCATACTGACTCGTATGATTATTCACTAGGCACCATCGGTGGCGGTAATCATTTCGCTGAGTTTCAAGCCATAGACGAAGTGTATGACCTCGGCTCACTTAACGAGCTTGGTATCGACAAAACCAAGTTGCAATTGCTGGTTCATTCGGGCTCTCGGGGGTTTGGTCAATCAATCTTAGTGGATCACGTAACTCAATGTAATCACGATGGTATCGAAGTCGGTAGTGTTGAGCTCAATCAGTATATACGTCAACATGATGAGGCAGTGCGGTGGGCAGAGTTAAACCGTGAACTTATCGCCCAACGTTTTCTGGAGGCCATCAGAGCGAATGGCACATGTAGACTCGACGTAAACCACAATTTAGTCACGCCGAAGAAGGTAAACCGCCTACAAGGCTGGCTCCATAGAAAAGGGGCGACACCCGCTGACTGTGGCTACGTTGTGATCCCCGGTTCAAGAGGCGACTACAGCTACCTTGTTAAACCTTTGGCCAGTGATGAAGCTAATATCAGCCTGTCTTCGTTGGCGCATGGCGCCGGTAGAAAATGGAAGCGTGGCGAATGCCAAGGCCGACTTAGTCAAAAATATAAACGCGAAGATTTATATCGAACACCACTAGGCAGTCGAGTTATATGTGGAAATAAAGAACTCTTGTACGATGAAGCGTCTCAAGCGTACAAAAAATGTGAGACCGTCATTTCCGATATGGTCGATGCGGGATTAATCACCGTTGTCGCAAAACTTAAGCCAGTTTTGACTTTCAAGACGCAAGGAGGGTGCTCAGCATGATTCTATTGCAATTTTCTTCAGGGCAAGGACCGATTGAAAGCTGTCAGGCTGTTGGTTTAGCGATCAAAGAACTGACGCAGCAATGCCATGCCAATAATGTCAATGTTGATCTTGTTGATGCGATTCCGGCCAGTCAAACGGGTTGCTTTAAGTCGGCACTTTTACACATCCATTCTACACACCACGAGCTGGTTCAATCGATCGCAGACTCATGGCAAGGCACCATGCTATGGATTTGCCAAAGCCAACACAGGCCAAAGCATAAGCGGAAGAATTGGTACTTCGGTGGACGCGTATTTATGGTTAATGACATGATTTTTGACAGTGAAATAACCTACCAAACGTGCCGAGCTTCTGGCGCTGGTGGCCAGCATGTCAATACTACAGACTCGGCAGTGAGAGCGACTCACCAGTCAAAAGGGATATCTGTGCGAGTTGAAAGTGGACGAAGCCAACATGCTAATAAGCGTTTGGCAAAAGCGCTGCTGTTTCATAAGTTAGAAGCAGAGCAACAATCTCTCGCTTCACAGCAAGAAACGGAACGTTGGCGACAACACTGGACGCTTGAACGTGGGAATCCACTGCGAGTGTTCAAAGGCGAAAAGTTTGTCGCCATAGGTTAGAAATAAGGGCTTATTGCCCTAATGCCGATCAGTTAAGGCATTAATCGGCAGATCAATTGAACGATCCTCCCAATATGTAAAAATCCGATAGACCCTGTTTATCGGATTTTTTTATGCACGTTTCTCAAGCTCTC
>NZ_JABEYA020000001.1 GCF_013074385.2 Vibrio ostreicida | reverse complement strand
TAAATTGGTTGTCTGGATTGTCCACGTCCGTGGCCGTCAAGGTGCCGCCGGTGCTTAAGGCTGTATCACTTTCGGTTAAGGTCACGCTCGCACTGCTGACGCTGGCCGCATCATTAGTGCCAGTGATTGTTACCGTCAATATCGAAGTGTCCGTCAAACCTAGTTCATCACTCACCGTAATAGGAATCTCTATTACCCGCTGCTCGCCTTCTGCTAGGCTATCGTAAGAGGATGCATCAAAAGTATAGATGCCATCAGGATTTAAAGTGAAGCCTGCAATGTCTGACTGAGTAGTAAAAATAAGACTTTCGTTACTTGGGAGGTCGACATCACTGGCAGCCAGACTACCCGATACAATGGTGTCCTCGAATAGGGTTTCTTGTTTCGAATCGGCGATTGGTGCATCGTTTACCGCAGTCACTTCAATATTAACGGAAACGGTATCGACACCACCGTTTCCATCCTCGACTCTGACCGTAAAACTGTCAGGGCCGTTATAATTCACATTGGGCGTGTACTCCCAAGCACCAGTCTCACTATTTATGGTTACACTGCCGTTTGCGGCAACAGAATCCAGATTATAGGTTAGGACATCTTCTGAATTAGGGTCAGTAGCAACAACAAGACCACTTACGGATGTATCTTCGGCTAATATGACGCTAAAATCGTCACCTGACGGCGAAAAGTTAGAGGCTTCAAGAGCGAGCGATTGCTGAAATACTTGGTACTGTTCAAGAAGGGTAATGCTTTGAGTTCTGGAAATACCAATTTGCTCAAGACCTTGAGTCACAAAATCAGTACTGGCAATTGTTTCTTCGCCAGTCCGCTCTACCGAGCTTAAATCATCTGGGCTTGAACTAATCTGGCTACCCGCAGCGGTCGCAAAGTCATCACCTAGCTGAGTTGGATCTTGCCCTTGCTCCAGTGCAGCAAAGATTTGGTCAATTTCGCTGGTTATATCTGTAATGTCATCATTATCGCCAACAAGACCAACATCAACAAAATCTGGATTATTTTCCTCCATGGATAGAACTACTTCACCCAGATTGGGTGAATCGTTCTCATTCAGAATTCGAACGTTGCCATTTTCATCAATCGCAATTGTTTCAGAACCAGCCAAGTTACCTAAAACTACGTAAGCGCCAAACCCCATGATAAACCCCTAATCCTTTCATCCGTTATGAATGCCGCTATCTGTCAAAGCTATGTCTGGCACAGCACCTGTAACATACTTACTGACAAACCAATATCGACATCATGGAAAACAAATCATATACACCATTAATATCAAGAGGATCTACTATTGAAAAAACATAGTAAAGCCTCATTTATTGGAATTAGTATCAAATTTTCTTAATTTGTGGTGTTACGTGCACTTTTCCATATAAGCCATTAATTTCATACTATTAAGTTAGGAATTTGTTATATCTTGTTTCTCTCATCATCTAAGATGAGGTTAGTCTTTTAATAGAGATAGTGATATTTCGTTGACATCATAAGTCCGTTTTTCTCAAAATTAAGACTGCAACCTTTAGTACTATACTTTGCTCAGGATCACCCAAGGAGTCCCAGCGTGAATTGGAGACGGATTAAGTTGTTGAGCATTACGACCATGCTCTCCCTACCAGTAGAAAGTCAAACATTAGAACAAGCTGTCGCTTTTACGATTGCAAACAACCCCAATATCAAAGCTTCTTATAATGAATATATGAGCAAGGTATCCGATGCTAACGCGTCTTCGGGGGCCTACTTACCCTCTATAGACCTAGATGCTGGCGTGGGTTATGAGCGAGTTGATTTGGCCTCAGGGATTGAGGATGAACTGACCAGAAAAGATGCAACGCTAAGCCTAACTCAACTAATTTGGGATGGTTCAGCAACACTCAACGATATGGATCGGACGACAGCAGACGCTGAATCTGTGCGTTTACAGTTACTTGCTGACTCACAAGACATCGCACTTGAAGTCACCAAAATCTACCTAGATGCAACCAAAGCCTATGATGTGCTTGCGCTATCAGAAAGCAATTTAGCAATCCATAAAGAAATTTATACGGATATTAAGAAACGTGTAGAATCTGGGATAGGATCCACTGCGGATTTATCTCAGGTAGAAGCTCGTCTGGCAAAAGCACATGGTAACCTTCTGGCTGCACAGAACAATCTCTATGATGTCCACACACAGTTCAAACGCCTTGTAGGGCAAATCCCTCAAGCGCTTATTTTTCCTAAAGCCGACGTAAACGCCATTCCATTAACGGTAAATGAAGCGTTAGACACCGCGTTCAAGCAACACCCAGTCGTAAAAGTTGCACAAGCAGATGTCGACTCTGCCCGCTTCCAGTATGATCAAACCAAAGGCGCAAACTATCCAACTCTGTCTTTTGAAGCATCTCAAATTTGGCGCGACGATGCAGGGGGGATTCGTGGTAGTAGCAACGAAACTTCTGCCATGCTTAGAATGAGATATAACCTATACAACGGTGGGTCTGACTCTGACAATATTGATAGTGCCGCCTATCAATTAAATAAAGCCAAAGATTTCCGAGACAGAACCTTTCAAAGCTTAGAAGAGAGTCTTCGTTTGTCTTGGAGTGCCCTTGACCTTACCTTGCAACAAAAAGAATTTTTAGCTGATCACGTAGACTCGGCCTCAGACACTGTAGTTGCGTATGAGAAGCAATATAGGATCGGAAAACGTACATTGCTTGACCTACTCAACACTGAAAACGAATTATTTGATGCACGAAAAGACTATCTAGACGCTAAATATGATGAGCAATATGCAAAGTACCGTGTCATGAATGCAACCGGAAATTTGCTCGCAGTACTACGTGTCGACATGCCTACAGATTGGAGTAAAACGCTTGAATATTAATATTAGCAGTACGCTTTTTACTTTTGTGGCAACCACCCTAGTGCTATCAACAAATACTTTTGCGGAAGATGTATACGATTATATCGATACCCCCGTTCCCAACCAATTGGCCGATTTAAGAGATCAAGATAAAGATGGGGTAATCAATGCCCGAGATTTATGCGCTGATACACCGCTTGGTGCCGAGATTGATAATGAGGGATGTGGTACCTATGTCAACTCAGAGCAAGAAATGGATTTACATATTTTGTTTGAAAATGATTCGAGTGACGTCCAACCTCTGTTTTTGACGCAAATTCGTCAAATGGCGGACTTTCTTGATACCTACCCTGAAGCATCAATCGAGCTTCAAGGGTATGCGAGTAAAGTCGGTCAACATCAGCATAACCTAGCCTTGTCAAAACGACGCGCCACTGAAGTACAAAGTGCTTTAGTGAATAATGGTATTGACCCAACAAGAATTAGTATTGTTGGTTTTGGTGACACTAACCTATCAGAAACTGGTGACGACGAATTGACCCATGCCAAGAACCGCAAAGTGATCGCATCAGTCGTCGGGTACAAAGGTAATGTGAAGAAACAGTGGACAATTTTCACCAAAAAGCCAAAGTAGCCGCATCAATGAAGGTGAAATAATGGGGGCGGAACAGAATGTCCCCATTTTTATTTAGCTTTCGTAATAACAATGCTACCCTAATGGCAATACCACTTATGAGATAATTCCTATGAGCAAATTAACTGCTGATATTCAAGCTAACCTAGAACTTTTTATATCGGAAACCAAAACCAATAATTTGGTATGGGGCCTTCGAAATGAGGAGGGATGGTTGTCTTGTGATTCAACAGAGTTTGAGAACAGCGAAGTGATGCCCTTCTGGTCATCAAAAGAAGAAGCGCAAGCTCACAACGTAGAAGAATGGGAAGACTTTGAAGTTTTAGAAATACCACTGGATATTTTCACAGAAGATTGGTTACTCACTTTAGCCGAAGATGGTGTCCTTATTGGCACTAATTGGAATGCACAGCTCGAAGGTAAAGAAGTTGAACCTGCTGAGATGGCAAAAATGTACTTAGACTAAATTTGTTTCTCGTTTAAAAACGCCCTTCCATGGGCGTTTTTTATTGCTTTTCTTTTTAAGTCTCTTGCTTGCTAACTAAACTCGCCATTACCGCTTTTTGGTCCGAGAAGTAATCGTTGAGACCCACTTTGCGAAGCCCACAAGCGGGGCACTCACCACACCCATCACCAATAATCCCGTTGTAACACGTTAGGGTATTGTCTCTTACAAGCTCTAGTGCGCCATATTGATCCGCTAAGGCCCAAGTTTCAGCCTTATTCAACCACATAAGGGGAGTAACTATATCGAGCTCTCGGTCCATACCCTTGATCAAAGCAACATTCATTGCCTTTACAAAATCGTCACGGCAATCCGGGTAACCAGAAAAATCAGTTTCGCATACCCCTGTAATAACAGACTGTGCACCAATTTGATAAGCATAGATAGCCGATAACGTTAAGAATAATATATTACGTCCGGGTACAAAGGAATTCGGTAGGCCATTGCCTTGGAGATCATGCGAAACAGCAATCTCATCCCGTGTCAAAGAGCTTATCGCAAGCTCATTAAGCAGTGTCACATCCATGACTTTATGGGCTTTGACTCCGAGGTCAGTCGCCAAGGTCTGAGCCACTTCTATCTCAAGCTTATGCCTTTGCCCGTAGTCAAACGTAATAGCGTGCACTTCATCATAGTCTTTCAAAGCTTGGACCAGACACGTGGTTGAATCTTGACCACCACTAAATACCACAACCGCTTTGTTCATTTTTGCTCTCCCTTATGCAATATTTAAATATTTGTGAGTCTGAATGGATAATCTCCAATTACGTTTAATGCAAGTATCAATGCACAGTTGAGTGGCTCTGGTTTTTTGGCTGATGGGTTGCAGCGCTATCGTTGTCGTCTTTGCCACTTCTGCGCACTCAAGCAATACATCCAACTGCTCAATATCTTTTTCAGTTCCAACAGGGTGCTTGATTTCATTCGCTCGCCGCAATGCACAATCGAGTACAGGTAACTTACCTTTCATCGCCACTTTTGGTGACACTGTAACCCAAGTAAGTTCACTCGCTTCTACAGGAAAGGTGCCGCTTGTTTCTATCTGACATCGGCAACCTATGCTCTCAAAGGCAACTGTCAGTGCGCGCAAGTCATAAATACACGGTTCGCCACCGGTTATTACAATATGTTTGGCTCGAAAACCCAATTGACGATATTGTTCAATGATGTCATCGGCTGACATGCTGCACCATGTCGGTGAATCCTGAGTTTTGACTAAAATTTCAGCCAATGGCCGCTCATCTTGCGGCTCTGCAAACCATGTCTGCTTCGTGTCACACCAAGCACACCCAACAGGGCACTCTTGAAGACGTATAAACACTGAAGGTACGCCAGTATGGACACCTTCACCTTGAATGGTTTCGAACATTTCGTTAATTTTGTACAACTTTATCTCAGCCTAACTCTTCATCATATTGTGCAGGAACGAGACGATAAATGACTGTCTCGCTCAGGTCAACTAAATCAGAAATTGATCATTCTTTTGGACTGATTTAATCTTCATTTTCTAATAGTTGGAATGATATTTTAATTTATGTATAAGCTGATAGCATTGGATATGGATGGCACACTGTTAACGAGTGATAGATCCATTTCTCAGAGAACCAAAACAGCAATAAGGAAAGCCCGTGAGCAAGGTGTAAAAATCGTACTTGCATCGGGGCGCCCGCCCGAGGGAATGCGACAAAAACTGACCGAGCTCGATATAGAAGGAAACGATGAATACATCGTCACTTACAATGGAAGTCTGGCAACAAGCGTGGGATCTGGCGTCATTATCCACCAAGCTTACATTGATGGGAAACGCGCTAAGAAAGTCGCCGCTTTTGCTAAAGAAATCGGGCTCTACTGTCACGCTTTCAGCACTGAATATGGCTTGATTACGCCGAAAAATAATCCATACACTCGTTTAGAATCAGACGTTAACCAGATATCGGTCTCTGAGTTTGATTTTAGTTCTCTTGAAGACAACCACCCAATTATTAAAGCGATGATTGTCGGTGAACCTGAAAAAATCAAACACCTCACTCAAGCTATCCCTCACTCTCTTAAGGCTCTCTTCACCATTGTGCAAAGCGCTCCTTTTTTCCTTGAATTCCTTAGCCTTGAAAGTAATAAAGGCCTTGGTGTCAAAGCAATAGCTGACTCTCTTAATATTCATGCCAGTGAAGTGATAAGCATTGGTGACGCTGAAAATGACCACCATATGATTGAATATGCTGGTCTTGGCGTTGCCATGGAGAATGCGATGGAAAACACGAAAGCGATCGCCGACTGCATCACGTCCAGCAATGATGAACATGGCGTTGCCAAAATCATCGAAGCTCACGTCCTTCGCTGATTAATTTCCCCCAAAATCGACATACCGAGCCACGTTTTTTGGGGGGTTGTCCACGCTCAAAACAAACACATAAATGAGAACTGGGTAACGAAAAACTTCTATAGCAAACGAGAGAATACTACTTTCTGACACAAAAGAGAGAGTCAGATCAAAAAGTCCATAAATCGCGAGTAATATACAGCTTATCACTATGAAGCCATGCCGCGATATGCTTTGACACTTGCCTGCAATAGAATGAGCCGTCATCAACGAAGTAAGAACTATCGTGCATAAATTCGCCATAGGGGGGATGGGCCAACTCATTATCATTAAGCCACTCACAAACAACATCAGACCCCACGTCCTCCGAGATTGAATCAACGCTAACAACTTCACATCTGATTTATTATTCAGCCGTATGAGATGCCAAGCACATAGGCTACCAGCTAGGGCTCCAAACACCATATCTGCCATAAAATGGCGACCCGTATAAAAGTTTGCTAATGCTAGCCAAAGCAATATGCCCCCACCAATTGTTAGAAACAATGCCGTAGACACACCACGCTGCTTGGTGCTTAGAAGCGTCATCACACACACTAATATGGCAAATGACAGGCTTGGGAAGCTATAACCAAAGGATTTTATCACTGGAGTACTCGCCATATACACATGCGGTGAAGGCATTTGAAAACCTTGCTTGGCAAGCAACACCATAACTGATGTCAATATTACAGAGAAATACGCGCTATAAGTAAAATCTCGTCCAAATCGCCAATACAAATAAGGAAAAAGAACCAATAAAGCAAGAGGGTCAATGAGCGCTAAGCTCAGGTCGAGTAACGTTTCAAACCTTGCCTCGACTAGAGGGGGTAAGGTATCAAGTAGTAAACGCAGCTCATACAGCCAACTGAGCTCAATTTGGTTGAAAACTGGGGCAGCAGTGACCAGATTATCGACATATTTTACTGACTGTGGTGTCGCCTTATAAAATAGATCGAGCATCAGACTGAGGTCGTTGGGAAAACGGTAGTTCTGAGGATCAATATTTTTCGGCTCTACCAAGATCGCCGACGCGATTTCTGCCCCGTAATGAGGTGCGAACCAGACCGGTACTTGATGAGCGTCAAAGGAATCATCAATATTGAACACCACCAAGGTAGAATCGGAAACACAATCAAAGAAAAGAGTATTTCCGATTTGGCCTAACTCTTTTTTGACGGAAACCGTCAGTCCCGTTTCTTCCCAAGTTTCCCTTTGCGCTGCAGTCTCCGGCTCTTCACCAATATCAAGGCTTCCCGCTGGCAACCAGAGTTTTCCGGTTAATATTTCGTCGACCAGTACCAGCTTATCATCCGCTTTAATAAGACAAGCGGCACCGAGCACCTTCACGCGCTGAGTCTGATCAGCAAAAATAAAAGAAGAAAAAAATAAGAATGTAACGAGTGATAGCAACCTTATGAAAGGTTCTAACGTGTTCATATTATAGTTCATTTAGACATTCACAGGTTTACGTAACCAATGTATATGATGACTAAAACCAGCATCATAATAGAACTCAAGCGCTGTATTATTGAAATCCCACACTTCGACAAAAATCTGTTGGACCCCATATTCGTCAAATCTTTGCTCGATTTCATGGCAAAGTAACTTGGCAATACCTAACTGTCGGCATTCAGGGGTAACATAAAGTTCATCAATACTACCCATCTGAACCGGCTTACTGACTGTTGAGACTAATTCACAGAAATGCCCCGAAACAAAACCAACAATATTGTTCGTTTCTAATGCGACAAATACAACCGCTTCAGGATCATCCAAGTAGCGAGCGATACTTTTTTCCTGCTCAATTTCAACGGCGGATTTAAAATGCTCTGGACACTGAGTATGATGTTCATCATGAAGCCTAAACATTAACGCGTTTAACTGCTCTAAGTCAGCCACTTGAGCGGTTCGAATCTCGATATTGTCCATAATCTTTCTTTACGCTGGAAATAAACCCACAGTGTGAATATATCTCAGGCATTTATCAACAAAAAAGCCCCTTTGTAAGGGGCTAACTACCAGAATAAGTGACATTGGGGTTAAGAGAGCAAGGCTCTTTTTATATCATCGAGGCTCTTTGGATCATCAATAGTCGATGGAATCGTATATTGCTCACCATCCGCAATCTGCCGGATAGTCTTGCGCAAAATTTTACCGGAGCGAGTTTTTGGCAAGCGTTCCACCACCACCGCATGTTTGAAACAAGCCACCGCTCCAATTTCTTCCCTGACTTTACCTATCAACTCCCCTTTCAACTCAAATTCGTCTATCTTGACCCCATCCTTAAGGACAACAAAACCCATTGGATGCTGACCTTTCAACTCATCATGAACACCAACAACGGCGCATTCTGCTATTGCCGGATGTCCGCCAACAACGGCTTCCATTTCACCAGTAGAAAGGCGGTGACCCGCAACATTAATCACATCATCAATACGCCCCATAATAAACAAATAACCGTCTTGATCTAGGTAACCACCATCACCGGTGACATAATAACCCGGAAATTGTTCAAGATACCCTGATTCAAAGCGCTGATGATCACGCCACACTGTCGGTAAACACCCCGGAGGTAAGGGGCGTTTAATCGTCACGAAGCCTTGTTTATTTGGCGACATAGAACGACCCGACTCATCCAAGATCATGACTTGATATCCAGGCACTGGTTTGGTCGATGAGCCCGCCTTTACTGGCATGAATTCCAAACCAACGGGGTTACTCGCCACAGGCCACCCAGTTTCCGTTTGCCACCAGTGATCAATCACTGGCTTTTTAGTGTGATCCTCAACCCACTCCAGCGTTGAGGGGTCGAGTCGTTCACCCGCCATAAAGATCGCGGAAAGATGGCTCAAATCATATGTTTTCAGACACTGGCCATGTGGATCTTCTTTCTTTATTGCCCGAAACGCCGTCGGCGCGGAAAAAAGTACGTTGACCTGATATTCCTCACACACTCGCCAAAAAGCACTTGGGTCTGGCGTCCGTACTGGTTTTCCCTCGTATAAAACCGTAGTACAACCATGAATCAAGGGGCCATAAACGATGTAAGAATGGCCAACAACCCAACCCACATCCGATGCAGCCCAATAGACACCATTTTCAGGGACATTGTAGACTGCACTCATCGAATATTTCATCGCGACGGCATGCCCTCCATTATCCCGTACGACGCCTTTCGGTTTACCTGTCGTTCCCGAGGTGTAGAGGATATATAATGGGTCCACAGACAGGACAGGGACACAATCGTGTGGAACCGCAGCAGAATATGCCTGATGCCAATCAATATCTCTGCCTTGGGTCAATGTCGCTTGGCATTCGGGCCGCTGATACACAAACACTTTTTTCGGTTGCCAAGCGCTCTCTTGAAGCGCTTTGTTTAATAAAGGTTGGTATTCAATAATCTTATCGATTTCTATTCCACATGACGCAGTCAAAACCACTTTCGGCTCTGCATCTTCAAGACGGCCTACTAATTCATTTGGAGCAAAACCACCAAACACGACCGAATGAATCGCACCTAACCTTGCACAAGCCAGCATGGCCATCGCGGCTTCAGGGATCATTGGCATATAAATCAACACGCAATCTCCTTTAGAGACGCCCTCCTCAACCAACATTCCCGCTATTTTCGCAACCTTGTCCCTCATTTGCGTATAAGTGTAACTTTGCTTGGTCGCAGTGACAGGGGAATCGTAGATGAGCGCAGTTTTGTGACCCTCTCCGCGCTCACAGTGGTAGTCTAGGCACAGCCAACATGTGTTCAAAACTCCATCGGGAAACCATCTTTCAATGCCTTGATGGTCTCGCTCAAGAATGGTCTCCGGCGGTTTAAACCAAGCGATTTCATCGGCTCGGTCCTGCCAAAAGTTTTGTGGGTTTTCCTGCGCCCATTGATAATGTTTCTGATAATCTGACAAAATCCATCCTCCAACCTATGCCGAACTCACTCATCCGGCTGCCCTTTGGGCCTTTAATACTCCAAAAGCGCGGAAGGAATACGAACATATCCTTCCATCAAAATGCGAGCACTTCGGCTCATGACGGCTTTTTTAGCAACCCAACCGTTTTGAGTCTTATGGACTTGTGCCCCAACTTTCAATACCCCAGACGGGTGCCCAAAGGTCACTGATTCAATGTTTCCACCACCCAAGGCTCGATTCACTAAAGTCCCATCGACACAAGAGGCGCAAGCAATAGCCACTGCAGCGGTGCCCATCATCGCGTGATGTAATTTCCCCATCGATAAGGCCCGAACGACTAGGTCCACTTGAGTATCTGCAATATATTTTCCACTTGAAGATTGGTAACTTTTGGATTCTGAGACAAAGGCAATTTTAGGGGTGTGTTGACGCTTTTCAGCTTCTTCGATGGTTTCAGAAAGCCCCATCTTTAGGGCGCCAAAAGTACGGATAGCCTCGAAACGTTTTAACGCTAGTTCATCACTATTGATGTCGTCCTGAAGTTCAGTCCCAATGTAGCCAAGGGATTGAGCATGTAGAAAGATGGTAGGGATACCTGCATTAATACAAGTCGCAGAAAAAGAGCCGATTTCAGGCACGTCCAGTGTATCAACCACATTACCTGTCGGAAACATATTGCCATCTGAAGCCGCGGGTTGGATAAAATCAACTAAAAGCTCAGCAGCAGGGAATGTTACCCCATCCAATTCAAAATCACCCATTTCTTGAACAGCGCCATCCGTTATCGGGACGTGGACGACTATCGTTTTTTGTATATTGGCTTGCCAAACTCGTACTGCGATGATGCCCTGCTCTGGAATTCGCTCTTTTTCTATTAACCCCAGTTCCAGCGCAATCGGCCCAATCGCTGCGGATAAATTACCGCAATTTCCGCTCCAATCGATGACGGGCTGTTCAATGGCGACCTGACCAAACAAGTAGTCAACATCGTGATCGGGTCTGGCGCTTTTCGACACAATAACGACTTTGCTCGTGCTCGACGTTGCACCTCCCATGCCATCAATCTGTTTTTCATAAGGATCTGGACTGCCGATAATTCGCATAAGCAACTTATCACGAAACTCACCCGGTGTTTGTGCCCTTTCAGGCAGATCACTAAGCGCAAAAAATACCCCTTTACTGGTTCCTCCCCGCATAAAGGTGGCGCGTATTTTAGTTTGGTTCAATAAACCGTTTTTCATCACCGCTCCTTAGTTAGCCAAAAAGTCTTGAGCAAAACGCTGCAGCACACCACCAGCAGAGTAAACGAGTGCCTCATCAGCCGTATCCAAACGACACGTCACTACGGCCTCGAATTGCTCCCCATTTTTTCGGGTAATAACCAACGTCAATTCACTCGCAGGTTTAATCAAACCAATGACATCATAAAGTTCTGAGCCGTCTAAATTTAGGGTTTTCCGGTTAACTCCCGGTTTAAACTGTAGAGGCAAAACGCCCATTCCGACGAGGTTTGTCCTGTGGATTCGTTCAAACCCCTCGGCGACAATAGCTTCGACGCCCGCCAAACGTACGCCTTTTGCAGCCCAATCGCGCGAGGAGCCTTGTCCATAGTCCTTACCTGCAATAACAATAAGCGGTTGTTTGCGATCCATGTACGTTTCTATCGCTTCCCACATGCGCAATTTGGTTCCTTCTGGCTCTAATCGCGCATACGAACCTTGTACAATTTGACCATTTTCACTTACCATTTCATTGAACAATTTTGGATTGGCAAAAGTCGCCCTCTGGGCAGTGAGATGATCGCCTCGATGGGTCGCATAAGAGTTGAAGTCTTGTTCTGGCACACCCATTTTTGCCAGATATTCACCAGCCGCACTGCTGGCCAAAATCGCATTGGAAGGGGAAAGATGATCGGTGGTGATGTTGTCGCCTAAGACAGCAAGCGGGCGCATCGCTGATAATCTTCTTTCTCCAGCCAGCGCACCTTCCCAGTAAGGAGGTCTGCGAATGTAAGTGCTTTTTGGTCGCCAGTCATAGAGAGGGCTGATATTTGAACGCCCTTCTTCCTGCTTAAACATTTTGATGTAAATTTGGTTGAACTGCTCTGGCTTTACGTAGCTTCCGACAACAGTATCGATCTCTTCATCTGTGGGCCAGATATCGTCCAAATATATCGGTGTCCCTTTGACATCGTGCCCTAACGGGTCCCTCTCAATATCAAAGCGGATCGTTCCGGCTAAAGCGTAGGCAACAACTAGCGGGGGAGAAGCAAGAAAGGCTTGTTTAGCGTAAGGGTGAATACGGCCGTCGAAATTTCGGTTTCCTGACAGCACAGCGGTTGAGTAAAGATTTCTATCAACAATTTCTTTTTGAATGACCGGGTCCAAAGCCCCACTCATTCCATTACACGTAGTACAAGCATAACCCACAATACCAAAACCGAGCGTCTCCATTTCTTTGAGTAAGCCAGCTTCCTCTAAGTAAAGTTTGGCCACTTTAGAGCCAGGCGCAAAGGAGGTCTTAACCCAAGGCTTTCGACCAAGGCCCATTTGGTTGGCTTTTCGGGCCATTAGCCCCGCCGCAACAAGGTTTCTTGGGTTACTGGTGTTAGTACAGGAGGTTATCGCCGCAATAATAACAGCGCCATCGGGTAATTGGCCCTCCGTCGCATCGTATTGGCGAGCGATGCCTAAGGAGGCTAAATCAGAAGTTGGTAACCGCCGGTGAGGGTTTGAAGGGCCTGCCATATTGCGCGTGACTAAAGACAAATCAAATGTCAGCACGCGTTCATATTGAGCTGTTTCTAAATCTGTCGCCCACAAACCCGAGTGCTTGGCGTAATTTTCGACCAGCTTAACCTGCTGTTCATCTCGACCTGTCAACTTCAGGTAGGTCATCGTCTGCTCATCGATATAAAACATCGCTGCAGTTGCCCCATACTCTGGAGTCATATTGGAAATGGTCGCACGATCCCCTATCGTGAGATGTTTGACACCTTCACCAAAGAACTCTAGGTAGCAAGACACAACCTGAGCATTTCGCAAAAATTCCGTCAACGCTAAAACAATATCTGTGGCAGTAATACCTGGCTGGCGTTGCCCTTGTAAGTTAACGCCAACAATATCTGGCAGGCGCATCATTGAGGGCCTGCCTAACATGACCGTCTCCGCTTCCAAACCACCAACGCCAATAGCAATCACCCCCAGCGCATCAATATGAGGCGTATGACTGTCTGTACCGACACAGGTATCCGGATAAGCAACACCATTTTTCGCTTGAATAACCGGTGACATTTTCTCAAGATTAATCTGATGCATAATGCCGTTTCCAGCAGGGATCACACTGACATTCTCAAAAGCTGTTTTACACCATTCGATAAAATGAAATCGATCTTCGTTACGGCGTTCTTCTATCTTGCGATTTTTCTCCAACGCATCCACTTCATATCCGCCGTGCTCAACGGACAATGAGTGGTCAACGATCAGTTGAGTCTCGACCACCGGATTAACTTTTGATGGGTCGCCTCCTTGCGCTGCAATCGCATCTCTTAACCCGGCTAAATCAACCAAGGCCGTCTGACCGAGAATGTCATGACAAACAACACGCGATGGATACCATGGAAAATCGATATCCCGCTTACGATCAATCAGTTGTTTGAGTGATGCTGTCAGTAATTTAGGTTCGCATCGACGCACTAATTGTTCTGCCAAAACCCGCGAAGTATAGGGAAGCGTTTGGAAAGAATTGGGGGAGATATCGTTGACCGCTTGCCGAGTGTCAAAGAAATCCAAATGTGATTCAGGGAGTGACTTTCGATAACGGATGTTTAATGTACTGCTCATGTCATTGCGTCCATTCAATAAGAATTAGGCCATTTGGTCCCCTTCTGATCGATTCAAAAGGGGACGGTTCGGATAGCTAGGAATCACCTCTTATCAATGGGTACCCACTGCTGATGCTCGGGGCCAGTGTAGTCCGCGCTAGGGCGAATAATACGGTTATTTGAACGTTGCTCGCTTACGTGAGCAGCCCACCCCGTCAATCTGCTCATCACAAATATCGGCGTAAACAACTTAGTTGGGATGTCCATGAAGTGATAAGCAGAGGCATGAAAGAAATCAGCGTTACAGAACAAGCCTTTTTCCCGTTTCATGACTTCTTCAACTCTTTCTGAAACCGCGTAGAGGTGTGTGTCTCCCACGGTTTCCGATAAACGCTTAGACCAATGTTTGATCAAATCATTACGGGGATCGCTTTCACGGTAAACGGCGTGACCAAAACCCATAATTTTGTCTTTGTTTTCCAACATCTTCAGAATATGACTTTCGGCTTCATCTGGCGTTTGCCAATTCTGAATCATGTCCATGGCGGATTCATTGGCTCCGCCGTGGAGTGGGCCTCGCAACGTCCCAATAGCAGCAGTAATACAGGAGTGCATATCTGATAGGGTCGACGCACAAACTCGTGCCGCGAATGTAGAAGCATTAAATTCATGTTCAGCATATAAGATAAGAGAGCAATGCATGACTTGCTTATGCAAATTGCTGGGCTCTTTATCTAATAACATCTTCAGAAAGTAGCCGCCAATGCAGTCTTGTGATTGATCCTTCGTATCAATACGGACACCATGATGGCTATAACGATACCAGTAACAAATAATGGCGGGAAAGAGAGCCAACATTCTTTCCACTGCGCTTTCCTCATCAGAGAAATCCTTTTCTTGTTCAAGGTTGCCTAGCACCGAACACCCTGTGCGCATCACATCCATGGGATGTGCGCTAGCAGGAATCAACTCCAGTGCTTGCATTAACTCAGCAGGTAAACCTCTAAGGTTTATTAAACGCGTCTTGTAATCGTCCAATGCTTGCTGGGTAGGTAACGCTCCCCTCAATAAAAGATGGGCTACCTCTTCAAATTGCGCATAGTTGGCCAGATCCGTGATGTCATAACCTCGGTAGGTTAGACCCGTTCCCGTTTTACCGACTGTACACAATGAGGTTGTTCCCGCACTCTGCCCACGAAGACCTGCGCCACCCAACTGTTTATTTTCCATTTTTTGAACTCCTTTTCTATCTGCTTTACTGCTGGTAAATATCTGTGCTCTCCAGACAAGTGAATGATATCATTTGCCCTTGATTACTGGCCGCTATTGCCATTAGTCATGTTCAGAGAAAAGCTGATCCAATTTATTCTCGTAATCATGATACTGGAGATGATCATAGAGCTCTTGACGAGTTTGCATCGACTCAATTAATGCCTCTTGATTACCTTCTCGCAGTAAATGGCTATAAACCATTTCCGCTGCCTTGTTCATCGCTCGGAAAGCGCTTAATGGATAGAGAACCATATCTACATTTGATTTTGCTAACTGTTCACCACTGTAGAGTGGGGTCTGACCGAATTCAGTAATATTGGCGAGGATCGGAATATGTTTTCCAGTGGCTTCTTTTAGGGACTGGGAAAAACGAGCATATTGATCGAGCTTATTCATGGCTTCAGGGAAAATCATATCCGCTCCAGCCTCAACGCATGCAATAGCACGCTCTATTGCTTTGTCTATTCCTTCGACGGCGAGCGCATCAGTGCGAGCCATAATGACAAAACTTGGGTCGTCACGAGCATCCACGGCAGCCTTTATTCGATCTGACATTTCACTTTGGCTCACCATCGCTTTGTTCGGCCTATGACCGCAGCGTTTCTGTGCAACCTGATCTTCGATATGCACGGCCGCAGCCCCTGCTTTTTCCATTGCATTGATCGTTCTCGCAATAGAAAATGCCCCCCCAAACCCTGTGTCGATATCGACCAAAAGGGGGAGATCACAGGCATTGGTGATGCGCTCTACATCCACTAAAACATCATTCAGAGTGGTGATACCCAGATCAGGCAGTCCATAAGACGCATTTGCCACACCGCCTCCAGAAAGATAGATAGCTTGATGACCGATATTTTTTGCCATCATTGCGCAATACGGATTAATCGTCCCAACGATCTGCAAAGGGTCGTTTTGCTCTATGGCGATTCTAAACTTCGCCCCTTGTGATAAATTCATGACACGTTCCTCTATTGGTTTTCTGTCAGAAAAATTTGTCTCTCTATTAACTGCCTACTTCCTGAGATATGACGTCTCATCAGCATTTCAGCGAGCTCTTCATCCCGATTTTTAATCGCTTGAAGAATAAATTTGTGTTCGCTCAAGGCTTCTTTGGGTCGGGAGTGGGCTCGCGGCGACTGATATCGGTACATACGTAGCAAGTGGTATAGCTCCCCACAAAGTAGAGTAATCAACTTGTCATTGCGGCTTGCCTGAATAATTCGATAGTGGAAATCAAAGTCACCTTGCTGGTGAAAATAAGAGGCCCCAGACACTTCGTCGAGATGCGATAGATGTTGATCCAGTAGCTGCTCTAAACTAACCAGTTCCTTATCAGAGATATGACGTGCGGCCAATCTTGCTGCCATGCCCTCTAATGCCTCGCGTACCGCATAAATCTCAATTAACTTTGCCGGTGTAAGAGTCGTCACTCTCGCGCCTACATGAGGTATTCGCTCGATCAGGCTAAGGCCTTCAAGTCGCATGATCGCCTCGCGCAATGGACCTCTGCTGACGGCTAACCTTTTGGCCAGTTCTGGCTCTGATATCTTGCTGCCTGGTTGCAATTCGCCTTCTACAATCGCCTCAATAAGAAGTTCTGTCAGGCTTTCAGACTTGGTATTTTCTGTTGCTAAGGACTTAGATTTCATTTTGATGCCTAAATCATCATTCATGGTCAACTCACTCATATCAGCCACAGCACATTGTCTACAATATATGATATTTAAACCTAAAATATCGAAATTTAAACAAAAAATGAAGATAATTGTCGACAAATTAGACTAAGGTATTAGTTTTTGGCCAATCTGTGTCACACTTACACGACAAAAAATACTTTGCATCTTTGTTTGTGAACCGAAGCGGCAATAAACAAAAGCAGCCATGGCTTAATTGGAGCGCATCACTACTATCTAAAATCAGCCGCCAAAGGTAGAAACAGGACAGAACAGGATGTTCATAACGATCGGTCGATTCTTCATAATAAGTATTACGTTCTGGGGCATAGCCGCATGCTCCATGTTCTCTGGGTCAACGGAACCTGTCTATTATCCAACACTGAGTGAATCGATATATTCAACAGAAGGCGTCACTGTTATTGACTCCAATAATGTCCTCAAGACAGCCATTAGCACCAACCAATATGTGATGGTCTCAGCCCATGAAAGAGTTAACCAGAATATCGAAAAAGTGTTCTCTGAAGTCTTAGAAAGTCGCGCTATCAGCGCTTTAGATCTCCAACAACAGTCATTTCATGTCGGACTTGAACGCATCATAAAACAGTTTTCCTGTGAACTGTTTTCCAGCCAACAACCGTTTGACTCGATTCAACTTTGCCCGCCTGACCATAAAATTGTCGGTAATAACTTGGGATACCTTCCGTTTAAAGCGGGATTGCATACCACTCATAGGTTAAGTATTTCCACCAATGGCCAGTTCGATAAGATCCAAATGAATATGTTTCTTAAAAGTACCCACGAAAGAGCCTTAACCTCTCTTTGGGGAGCGATACATGAACTCGGCAAATTTGACCACAGTGACCTGCAGGCCAGTAGCCTTGTTCTCACCGTCAACCTAGTCGTTCACAAAAAGTCGGAAACGAGCCTAAGGTGGGAATATTTACACCCTAAGCCGCTGGTTTTCTTCATTGTACTTCCATCTGTTGATCTTATTCTGAGCAAACGCAATGAAGTCGAAGGAATGAATTTCGCCTATAAAAATGCAAAAATGCTACTAGTCGATAACCGATAAAGGCATCGCTACCTTCCAAGCCTGACTATAGACCAACGAGGCTTTCACCTCACAAGCAGGTTATAAAATTTGTGGTAGGATTTATTTAAGGTGGTTTTGCTGCTATTTTGGTAAAGTCAAATAAATTATATTGAGTGTATCAGTATAATTTTGCAGATTTTTTTCTTAAAAGTTCAATTATATTAAGGATATTATATGGCTGATAAGTATTCGGCGTCGGCTAGCTTAATTTCGGCAAAGGACTATAAGAATCAAGAGCATACGGTCAGTGAATTCACCGTTTCTCAAGCTTTGTCTACACCATATGAGATCACTGCAACACTAGTTTCATCCAGTTTTAGTGTGAAAGACCAACTTGGACAACCTCTTACTGTCAATCGGTACTCCAATGAATCTGGGAGCAGCAAACTACAGCGTTCATTCAATGGCATGATTTCGCGCATAGAACAAATCGGATTAGACGCAAACCTAACGTTCATGCAGTATAAAGTCACATTGAGACCGTGGTTTTGGCTACTGACGCACACACATGCATTTCGCGTTTATCAAAACATGTCAACGAAAGACATTATTAGTGACGTTTTTGACAATGCGGGGTTTAAAGGTAAATACACACTTTCTAGCCTCCCTTCGACTAAACGAGAGTATTGCTTACAATATAACGAATCAGATTTTGACTTTGTCACTCGTCTGCTTGCAGAGGAAGGGCTCCATTACTTTTTTACACATGATTCTGGCGATCACTCTCTGGTTGTTCAAGACGGGCAATCCCCTTTTGATAAAGCAGACGTCACCAAATTCGATATGCAAGAAACACCATCAGGAAGCTTACCACTCATAAAAACGTGGTCTCCTGTGATGTCTTTCCATGGTGCTAGCGTTGAGCTCACCGCTTATGATTACTCTCAATCAAAGCTGGTCACGAGTAAAGCCAAAACAAGCAGCAACACGATTGCAAACAATACTAAGCTAACCTCAGTACACTATCCAGATCTAGGTATTAGTGGCGATATGACGGACTTGTCCAGTAATCTGGCTAAACGCCGTATTGAACAGATCGAACAAGACTATCAATCGGTGATCGCTACCGCTGAACATGACATGTTTGATATCGCGACTTGGTTTTCTTTGGCAAGCCATTTGGATAAATCGCAATTAGGGGACTTTTCTGTCGTCCAAGTATTTACGCACTATACGGAAGATGTTCGTTGTAATACTACGGTCACTTTATTGCCTAAATCGACGCCTTCTTACCCGAAGCCAAGGTCAAAAAAAGTCATCCATGGACTGCAAAGTGCCACCGTTGCAGGTTCCACAGCAGGCGAAATTAATCAGGATGATCAAGGGCGGGTTAGGATTCAATTTCATTGGGACACGCAAGCCAGTGGGGACAAAACGAGTTGTTATGTTCGCGTTGCCCAGTTAATGGCAGGCAGTGGTTATGGCACACAGTTTATCCCTCGTGTAGGCCAAGAAGTTTTAGTCTCCTTTATTGATGGTGATCCTGATCAACCCATTATTACTGGTAGTGTTTACAACAGTAAAAATGCACCACCTTATAAAGAGGCGAATGCGACTAAAACCGGTATCAAGACCAAATTAACGGGGCAGACAAATGAGCTCTATTTTGATGATAAGAAAGACAACGAATTGGTCTATCTACACGCCGCCAAAGACATAACGCAAGAAGTTGAAAACAACCACACTGAAACAGTCAAAGGTGAACTCAGCCAAACCGTGACCAAAACAATGGCCATTACCACCGAAGATAATTACACACTCAAGGTCACCAAAGCCTTGAGTGGCAACGCCAAATCAATCACCTTTGAAGCCGACGACTCGATCGACTTGAAAGTCGGCTCAAGTACAATATCTATCTCTTCTTCATCCATTTCAATTGAAGCGACCAATATTGATATCAAAGCGAGCAGTGCATTAAACCTTGAGGGGGTGAATGTGACTAGCAAAGCGACCTCCGCAAATAAAATCTCGGGTACAACCACAGCATTAGAAGCAACAAGCTCAAACAGTATCAAAGGGCTAAGTATTGCCATGAAAGCTAGCACAACCCTAACTGCAGAGGGTTCCTTAAGCGCCGAATTTAAGTCGGGCCTCAAAGGAACATTTGATGGTGGTGTGTTAGGTGAGCTGAAAGGCGCAATCGTTAAGGTTAACTAAAACTATGTATAAAAAAATTCCTTACCAGAGCAGTGCTCAAATTCTGCCAAGATTCGAAGTATCAGATGAAGCGAAACAACTCATTGGCGATGAGTGTCCCGTAGATAAAACGATCAGTAAACTTAAAGAGGCCAAACTTTACAACGAGGTAACACAGTTTTTGGCTCATGCATTACCCGTTAGGGAAAGCATTTGGTGGGCACTTTGTTGTATCTCAACACGCGATGATGTTTGGAGCGATACCCAAAAGATGTGTTTAGGTGTCGTAAAGCAGTGGGCCCAATCACCGTCTGAGGAATTGCGGAGACGTGCCGAACTATTGGCCAATCGCCTGAAACTTAACTGCGGTCCATCCTGGTTAGCCCAAGCAGTGTTCTGGAACGGCTCAGGCAGTATTGTGGCACCCGACCTTCCCATCGTACTCCCCGACCCCTTTCTCTATGCCAAAGCGGTGAGTGGTGCAATCAATCACTCCGCGTCACTACCAGAATGGGACAAATCCGAATCATACTATGAGAATGCCATTATGGCGGCTCTCGATATCGCCTCAGGTGGAAATGGAGGAACCCAATGACGTTACCCGCAGCCCGATTAACGGACATGCACGTTTGTCCAATGCAAACCCCCGCGGTGCCTCCGATCCCTCATGTAGGCGGCCCAATAACAGGCTCAGGAGCCCCAACGGTATTAATTGGTAGTATGCCTGCCGCTACCTTGGGTGATATATGCGTCTGTGTTGGTCCACCTGACTCGATAGTGAAAGGCAGCGCTACCGTTTTGTTGAACAGCAAACCCGCAGCTCGAATGGGAGACACGACATCACACGGAGGAACGATCGTTCTCGGTATGCCAACTGTGCTCATCGGGGGTTAATAAGGGTTCGCGGTCCCACTTAAGCTAGATGATTCCTTTAGCAAACATGGCTATTATATTCAATAATTTATTTAATTTATTTCTCTTAAACCATCGATAAAACAAGGCATTGACAATAATTTATGCGTCATCGGTCCAATTTATTGGATGCAGATCACTTTTCAAGGCAATTTATAAAATTCAACGAGCCTTTTAAAAAAATAAGCCTAGACTGTGTTAGATGGGATCCCATAAAGTCAGACACAGAAAGCGACACCATAAATACTTTTTATTGAAACACTTGCAGCGGAAAATGTATGGTTGATATTGAAGCACTTTTGGCACCTATCTCTGAACAGCAACCATCAGGTCAATACCTGAAGCTGGATCGCACCGCTTACCGGACTTTGAGAAATAATTTCAACACGGCGCAGTCTTCTTTTCGCCAGTTGATCGAGACCCCGGATGCTTCCAGTGATGAGGAACTCATTGATGCAAATCAAACAAACTGGGAACTTTTACGTTCTTCTACTCTTGAAGCCTTAACGAGCCAGACCAAAGACCTTGAGTTTCTCGGATGGTTCATTGCAAGTCAGTCTTTCTCTCAAAACCCGTATAAAAATTTAACCGATTCGACAGAGGTTTTGGTTCGTTTTATCACACTTTTTTGGGACACGCTTAATCCATGCCCGCCTGACGAAAAGTTATCAAGTGATGACGAGGCATCTCAAACAAAAGAGCGTATTGAGTTTCGCCTTAAACCTTTGCTTCAGCTCATTGGCGAAAGTCAGGATACAACGGCCCTTTACATGCCATTACAAATGATAGGTCTTATCGGAGACGTGTCCTTTGGTGATTTTCTCAGGGCAGAAAGGGCTGGCAACATGGGCGAGCTAAAAGAAAAAGCACAAGCCGAATACTCTAAAAATGTTGATGCGACCGTCATGTATCTGGCGCAGACCTATCAAAACTTTAACCAAGCCGAAAGACTCATCGCAAAACACTGCCAAGATGCTGGCGTAGGTTCTGTAAGTTTTAAATTTATCAAATCGAACCTATCAGACTTGCTCAACGCAATCCAATATTTGGTGGGTGACAAATTTTCCCCTTGGCCACTAGACAACCAGTACAATCCAGTTGCTGCGTCCACTCAAAATGACAGCGCAGTAGAGATTGTTTCACAAAGTGCGCCGTCACCAGTGGCAGTCCCTCAGGACAACGGTGAAAACATGACACAAGATGCCGCGTCTATTCCCAATACGATTGCCGTCAGCGCTTCCGGTGTCATTACTAACCGCGATCATGCATTTCATGAACTGAGAAAAATTTCTGAGTTTTTCCAAAAAACAGAACCACATAGCCCTATTCCTTTTCTCATCGAACGGGCCATACGTTGGGGCTATATGAGTTTACCTGAGTTACTCAATGAAATGACGGGAGGTAATTCAGGGGTCCTAGCATACATTAATCAAGTATCCGGTATGGACAACATGGACCAATCCGACCTCAGTAGTAGGCCTGCGGCGCCAACGGTCCAAACGCACTCAGTCCCCACTTCATCTGGGCCTACATCGCCAGATGTTTCCGTTCCACCTCCAGTGGCATTATCTCAAACAGGTCCTGTCACCACGAGCGAACAAACACCTCAAAACGAAGCAAACACCAATCAATCTAATGTCGGTGTAAGCAGTTTTGAGTGGTAAGTCACTACACACTAAATGCTAATTAGCGAAGGAGAACCAAATGGCTTCTATTTACATGAGAATTGATGGTACTACACCTAAAGGTGCAGCGACTGTAGAAAAGATCGGTGGTAAAGATGGCTTCTTTGCTATTGATACTGTGACATGGAACGCAGTCCGTGGCGTCGGTATTGATGTCGGTAATGCAAACAATGCTGACCAAGGCATGGTTGCTTTAGGCGAAATCAACATCACGCGTGGCTGTGATGGCGCAACTCCTCATTTAACAACTTTCCTTTACGCTCCAGGCAAAGAAGGAAAAACGATCGAAATCGTAATGACGAAACCGAATCGTGAAGGCTCTGGTGCTGATCCTTACCTCATCCTAACGTTGAAAGCAGCTCGCATGTCTAGCTACAACATGGCTGGTACTGACGGCACGCTACCTAACGAGTCTTTCTCATTAACCTACACCGAAATTTCCAAAGCTTACTATATTGAAGGCGAAGGCGGTAACATTGAGAAAGGTCCAGAAGTCGGCTTTGACGCGACAACGGCTAAAGTCACATCGACAGCTAAATAATTAGCCAAGGAGAACCATTGTGGCACTGAATTCCCAACACAAACGTGTAAGTAAGAACCGCGTAAGTATTACTTACGATGTGGAAACTAATGGCGCTGTAGAAACCAAAGAACTCCCATTTGTGGTTGGGGTAATTGGTGACTACTCTGGTCATAAGCAAGACAAAGAAGACGTTGAAGACCGTACATTCTACAACGTTGACAAAGACAACTTTGACTCCGTTATGAAACGCGTCGGACCAGAGTTGTCTTTGAAAGTCGACAATGTTCTTGCAGATGACGATAGCCAATTCGAAGCAAGCCTGAAGTTCAATTCAATGAAAGACTTTGAGCCTGAGGCAATTGTTAACCAGGTAGAACCTCTTAAAAAACTTGTTGAAACGCGCAATCAACTCAAAGTACTGCTATCAAAAGCAGATCGCTCTAGAGACCTAGAGAAGCTGTTAAAAGAAGTACTCCAAAGTGCAGATACCATCAGCGCGCTTTCGGATGAGTTAGGTATCGAGAAGGAAGGAGGCGAATAATGAGTACAGAAGCTGAAAATCAAGCGCAACCCGAAGCAGCAGAAGGCTCTCTCAGTTTTCTGGATCGAGCGATTGAGGCCACCACTCAAACCCCAGCGGATACGACCAAGGAATTGTTTTCAGTCCTTGCTGAGCAAGCACTATCCGGAACGGTGACATGGGACAAAAACGTCACCAAAACGATTGAAAATGCAATCTCTGAAATTGACAAGAAGCTTTCGAAACAATTGTCAGAGGTTATGCAACAAAAAGACCTTCAAAAACTGGAAGGGTCTTGGCGTGGGCTGCAGAAGCTTGTTAAAGAGAGCGAGCTTGGCAGAGATCTGAAGATTAAGATGGTTGATTACTCCCAAGAGGAGCTTCTTGATCAATTTGAAGATGCCCCAGCTATCGATCGCAGTCCATTATTCAATGCCGTTTATCAAGGTGAATTTGGCACTGCGGGCGGTGAGCCTTACGGCACCTTTATTGGTGATTATGAATTCAGCGCGAAAGATGAAGACGTCGCCCTACTTCGCTACATGGGTGAAGTGGCCGCCGCCTGCCACGCACCTTTCGTCGCCGCAGCAAATGCGCAAATGTTTGAATTCAATGACTTTACAACATTCGAGGAAGGAAAACCCGTTGCTGCTGGTTTTGACTCTCCTGCTTATGCTGCTTGGAACGCCTTCCGTGACAGCGATGACGCGCGTTACGTCACTCTTACTCTTCCGAGAACAATGGCTCGTCTTCCGTACGGTTCTAAGGGTATCGGTACTGATTTATTCGACTATGAAGAACTCGGTACAGATATGGATGGCAATCCAAATCCTACCAGCAACGACCAACTTGTCTGGTCAAATGCGGCTTATGATTTGGGTCTAAAAATGACTCAAGCGTATACAGCCTCAGGCTGGTGTACCTCGATTCGCGGTTTGGACAATGGTGGTAAGGTTGAAAACCTTCCTAACCTAACCTACAAAACGGAAGCCGGAGATCTTGTGCAACAGTGTCCGACTGAGATCAACCTCACTGACGAACGTGAGAAAGAACTCAGTGACTTAGGCTTTTTGCCTCTTGTTCACTATAAGAACTCAAATTATGGTGTCTTTATTGGCGGTCAAACAACCCAGAATCCAAAGACATACACTGATCCGGATGCAACCGCGAATGCGGCGATCTCCGCCCGACTTCCCTACATTATGGCGAGCAGCCGTATCGCCCATTATTTGAAAGTGATGGGTCGTGATAAGTTGGGTTCCAACCTTGAAGCGCCTGATATTCAGCGCGAACTTCAGCTTTGGATTGATCAGTACACCAATGCCGGTGCTATCGGCAATGAACAGCGTGGTAGAACACCTCTTTGTGAATCACGTATCGAAGTAGTGGAACAGCCAGGCCGTCCAGGTTCATACTCAGCCGTCGCGCATTTGCGCCCATGGCTCCAATTGGAAGAATTGACCACTTCCGTGCGTATGGTTGCCAAGATCCCTGGATAATATCCAATAAGGCCGGTTAAAACCGGCCTTCAATTCCTCGTTTCTGTTTACAATCTAAGGACATTATGAAATTAAATTTCAACGCGGATTGGACACAGAAGTTCACCGCTTTAGACAGTAAAAAAAGCGAATTTCTGAGAGAAGCGCTCTTTTTACTTTCTGAGATTCACCCAGACGCCCTAACCAACCGATCTACTTTAGTTAATCTGGTTTCAAGATTGATCGCGATGTTAGACAAGCAGCTGTCAAATCAATTAGACCAAATCATTCATGAGCAAAGCTTTGCCCATCTTCACAGTAGTTGGCTAGGCCTTCTGGGATTAGCGACCTTGCCTGTCAATAAACAGCGAACCAAACTTAAGCTTCTGGACATGAATTGGGACGAAGTCTCCGCAGATGTGAACCAAGCCTACCATATTAGAGCCTCCAATTTGTTCAATAAAGTCGGTAATCAGGAACTGAATACTTTAGGCGGGCAACCCTTTGGCTGCATCGTTTATACTCATCCTATCTCTGTTGATATGGATTTTGATTCTGATTACGACGATTTATTCACTGTAGAACTGCTGAGTAAGTTGGGTGAATCGACTCTCTGTCCGATGATTTTTTCTCCGGACACAAAATTTTTTGTCGATAGTGGTGCAGACTGGCTTTCCGATGTAAGTCGTATTGAAAAAATCATCAACGGGCCAGACTATCAAGCATGGCAGTCTTTGCGAAGTAAGCCAACTGCTCGGTTTGTTGGTTTCATAATGCCTTCAATTAGAATGAGAGATCGTTATCACAATGCCAAAGCGGGATTTGTTTACAACGAATCCAGCACTGGCCTTTGGGGAAATGCTGGATTTTCTTTCGCGGCCTCAATAATGCGTGAATATCATCGAGTGAACTGGTTCGGTTTTCTCAAGTCCCGTTGGAACGATAAATATCAAGGCGCAGTGGCCAATGTCGATCAACACCCAAGCCTATTTTTGCGCGAACCTCAGACCAATGTTGTTTTGTTCGGCCAAATCTCTACGTTCTATGCTCAAAACGGCTTTATTCCTTTAACCAAGAGTCCGCTGAGCGACAAGTATTTTTTTAATGGCAACAACTCAATATGGAACAGTGGAACATCTGACAACGAGAAAATTCTGACACAAATACAGACAAGCCTTATGTCTTGTCGGGTCGCACACTATCTCAAAGTCCAAGTAAGGGAAATGTTAGGCAGTTTCAATACCGCGGCTGAGTGTGAGTTATTTCTAACTCAGTGGATTGAGAAGTTTGCCAGTAATGTCACCTATGCCAATGAGGAGACACTGGCCAAATACCCTCTTAGCTATGCAAAGATCAATGTATCAGCGTCTGAAAACCGCCCAGGCAGCTTTGTATGCACGCTAAGAATTGTTCCTCAATACCAATACGACCATTTTACTGGCGAGGTCGTTTTGACGACAGAGCTTGACGAGGCAGCATAATGGGATTTTGGAAAACCTTCATAGAACCACACTCCTCCGGTCGAAGTGATGAAATTGACGATATTAAATTTCATTTAACAAAACTTCTAGAATCAGAGTCCTCTTTGGTGGACATTGACGACCGGTTTACCGAGCTACAACGCTCAAACTTTCGTTTTGGCATTGAAGATGTCCAGCTCCTTAGTGCAAGTTTAGATCAAACCCAATTAGCCTTGCGTCTAGAGAGCTATATTAGGCACTTCGAACCACGCCTAAGCCAAGTGATGGTGGAGTTGCTTGAACGTAAAGAAAATGAGAATGCCTTGATATTCAATATTATAGCAAAAGCAAAAACATCTAAGGGAGAGCAAGAACTGGTTTTTGATTCTAAGATTTCTTTAAACGACCTGACTACCGTAATGACAGAGGACAGTTATGACTGATCCGTTAATGCGCTATTTTGAACAAGAGCTCACCTTTGTAAGAAGGGCGTTGGGGCAATTTGGACAGCAGCATACCGCCCATGCAGAACGACTCAATATTCATCAAGGTCAAATAGAAGATCCCAGCCTCGCTCGTCTACTCGATGGTGTGGCATTACTTAATGCAACCGTTGAAAAGCAGTTGACGGAACAGCTCCCTGAAGTCGTTGAAGGCTTACTGGGTGTTCTCTACCCAAGCTATATACAAACGATTCCTAGTGTTGCCTATTTGCAGCTAGAGCAGGAAGATGCTGTCGCGGAATCCGTACTGGTCCCTAAAGGTTCTCATTTTACTTCCGAAGCCAAAGGCAACTTGTGTCAGTTTACTACGGTGGATGATTTGGAATCGGCCCCTTTCTCGTTAACCGATACCTCTGCCTCAAGTGCTCCTTTTAAGTTCAATCGCCCATTGGGGACCGAACAAGCGGCTGCGGTTATCCAACTTTCATTTTCAACTGGGGACCCAGAAACGTACTTTTCCCAACTTGATCACCAGAATTTAGACTTATTTGTACAAGGTTTCGAGAACAACGCCGATTCCTTGGTTGAGCTATTACTCGGCCAAACGAAAGCTATCTCCATCTCAGATAGCCAATGTGACAAACACGTTGTCTTACCCGCAGAAAAACTCAAGAGCAGAATCAGCGATCTCAACTTTCTCTTTTTGCCCCAGAAAGGCAATCAATTTTCCGGGTTTCAGCTGATCAGCGAATTTTTCTTCTTTAAAGAAAAGAGACAATTTTTTCGATTGAAAGATTTCGGTAAAGCAATTAGACAATTTGCCTGTTCCGACATCAAACTCAATTTGTTTATGAACTCGATACCAACCGAGTTTATGCGCCTGTTTGATAATCAGGTCTTTAAGCTCAACATTGTCCCCGCCATCAACTTATTTGAACAAACTGGGGAACCCACCAACTATGACCAACGTTGCTTGACGATTCCTGTCAACGCCGATGCACACAGCGGCAGTGATATTGAGGTCGTCGAGGTTAAAGAGGTGTTTGAGATAACGCCTCAAGGAGAGAAACCGCTCATACCGCTCTTTAGAGACAGCTATAAATCCAATGTGAATTCGGACTATTGGCAAAGTGCTCGTGATATTAATGGTCAGTTTAAGCTCGCTATCAGCCTGAGGCCCAATCACGATCTTGAGTTCAATAAGCTTTATGGCACGCATCTAATTTGTACCAATGGGAAAGAAGCCTGTGGTATCAATGGTCATATGGAGTGCTTGGAAAATATCGATCTACCCGGTGATTTCAAAGCCATTTACCCCCCTACGGCTCCCATTGGCCGCGAACAAAACCTCAATCTTCACTGGCAGTTTGTTGGCTTGCTCAACAGCAACTTTTCATCACTACTTCACGCAGAAAATCCAACAGAGAAACTGAAACAAATGCTTCAGTTGTGCAGTAGAGAGCAAATTTCATCAGAAGAAATACAGGCGATACACAGCGTCTCAATCAAGTCACAGGTTTCGGCGATCCGCATTATGGGCAAGAACGTTTTTTCTCCTGGAACTGAGATAGAGCTGACCTTGGATACACAAGGTGGATTTTTGGTCTTTAGTGACGTTTTGAACCGTTTTTTTCAACAGTTCTGTAGCTTTGACCGCTATATACAACTTTCGGTGCGGATTTACGGAAGAGACGGTATAGCGAAGCGCTATCCTAAAGTTCACGGGAGCCAGCTGGCAATGTAATTGCCAGCGAAATCATTATGTCATTGATCAACGATCTCACCCAAAACCCCCAACAGTATGACTTTGCTCAGGCGATGAGACTGTTGACGCATTGGATGAATAAAAATCCAAATCGGATCAAACTTGAATTAAAAGCCGAGGCAATGCCAACGGGTGATGCCAGTGAGATCCAATACTTTTCTCTCAAAAACAATCGCCTAAAACTGCGTTTAGCCAAGCAGGCGCTTTCTGGGGTCAAGGGTGTTATTCCTAACTATATCTACGAAGAGCTACTGTTAGCCCTTCACAGTGATGATCACGCTTTAAAAGATTTTCTGGACGTATTTAACCAACGCTATTTTGAGATGGTCAGTCAGTTGGAAGTCGGCGCTTGGTTGATTGTTCAAAATGAGCTAAGCCCCGCTAAAACAAGTTTACTTCAGCACATAGCAACTCTGAAAAAGAGCCATGGAAAGTACTTTCAGTACTCAATGCTGCTGAGTCAGGGGCAAAGAAACCTAGCAACTCTAAAACAGTTACTGAATGACTACTTTCCGTTTGATGTCTCGGTCGCAATGAAAACGCATGAGAGAAGACAGCTTCCCGCCGATTCTCTAACGAGGCTAGGCCAAAATGAAGGTTTCAATAGTCGAGTTGGTCAGGGGTTTTTACTTGGTAAAACCTGCTTAACGCATTTTAGCCACTTGATTGTTCATATCACGCCCAAAACAGAAAATGAGCTGATCTCAATTCAGTCTGACCCCCTTCTAGCCAAGGATATGAAAGAGCTTATTCAGCATTACTTGAAAGACAATACACCAACTTCTGTCTATCTAAATGTTAAACGGGAGTACTTGAACCGACCAAGATTGACCAGTAATAAGTATAACGCGGCCAAATTGGGTGAAGTTGATTGCCTTGCGCCGGAACGGAAACCTCAACAAATAGTCAGTATTCTTCTGAAGTAAGGTCACTTCAGTATTAATAAAACAGTTAGGTATTAAAGACGTATTGATGCCTTTGAGATACAAGGAAAACAGTATGACGCAAGTTACACTTACAAATTTAGTCGCCAAGTTAGCTCCAGAGCTCAAGCAAGCACTTGAACTCTCCGCAGGCGCTGCCATGAATCAAAACGTTCCTTCGATTGAAACGGAGCATTGGTTATTACAGCTTATTTCTCAACAAGATAAACATCTTAGTAATCTAATTCAGTCTCAGAACCTTTCTCAAGACAATATTATCAATGAGCTCTCATCCAAAATTGCCCGCCTGCCAAAGGGGAATGAAGGGCAACCCACACTGAGTCAAGCCCTGACTGAAGTGGTAAAAGATGCGTGGATGCTGGCGTCCGTTAACTATGGCCACGGCGAGATCATCAGCCTACATCTTATCCATGCTTTACTTCAGCAAAATGTTCTAGGTGTCAATACTCTCCAGTTAGAGAGCTTGCAAAGTATTTCTCTGGAGTCACTTCAGGGCTTAATCAATAAAACAGCGGTGGCACAAGCCAAGACCAGTGCCGCGGCGGCTGGCACAAGCAGTGCACCAGCTGGAAACGATGCTTTAAGTAAGTACACCACCAACCTGACTCAGCAAGCACTCGACGGCAATATTGACCCTATTTCCGGACGCAATACTGAAGTACGCAAAGCCATTGATATACTCTGTCGGAAAAGACAAAACAACCCTATTATGGTTGGTGAACCAGGGGTGGGTAAAACGGCCGTTGTTGAAGGGCTTGCCTTACGCATTGCAGCCAACGAAGTGCCTGGCGCTTTACAAGGCGTACAAATCCATTCGCTTGATTTGGGGTTACTCCAAGCTGGAGCTAGTGTCAAAGGTGAGTTTGAGAATCGATTAAAAGATGTCATTAATGAAGTAAAAAACAGTGAAAAGCCCATTATCGTGTTCATCGATGAAGCACACACTCTGATTGGTGCTGGTGGCGCTGCTGGTCAAAATGATGCCGCTAATCTGCTTAAACCCGCTCTGGCTCGCGGTGAGTTTAAAACCATTGCCGCAACCACATGGGCAGAGTACAAGAAATATTTCGAGAAGGATCCCGCTTTAACTCGACGTTTCCAAGTTGTCTCAATTGAGGAACCTAGTGCAGAAGATGCCAAGCAGATGCTGCGCGGTATCGCCGCATCTTTGCAAAAGCATCATGGTGCCTTTATTGCCGAGTCAGCGATCGATGCCGCTGTTCACCTGTCGATACGCTATTTGCCGAGCAGGCAACTTCCCGATAAAGCCATCAGTTTACTTGACACCGCCAGCGCACGAATTGCTCTGACACAAGGAGCAAAACCTGAGGTCATTGAATCTCTGGAACAAACAATTCGCTATCAGCAGAATGAAAAAACGGCCCTAGAGAAAGAAAACGCCCTCTTCGGTATCGCTGAAGATGATATCGCGGAATTGACCCAGTCTATCAGCGACAATCAACAAAAACTCACCGACTATCAAGCTCGTTGGGAAAAAGAGATCGATTTCGTCGATCAAATCAAAGCGATTCAACAGGAGATCAGTGATACTCAACCAGATGCGCCCGTTGACAAATCAAAGCAAACCCAGCTTACAGAGTTAACAGAAAAACTCAAAGAGCTGCAAGATGAAGAGCCCCTTGTTAACGCCATGGTTGACGACAACACGATTGCACAAGTGATAGCGAATTGGACCGGTATTCCAGTCGGTAACATGATGAGCGACGAGATTGCTCGCTTACTCTCTCTGGAAGAAGAGTTGGATAATCGTGTCATTGGGCAAGATGTCGCAAAGCAAGAATTAGCCAAAGCCATTAGAATTTCTCGTGCAGGCCTAACCGATAGCCGAAAACCGATTGGTGTGTTCTTAATGTGCGGTCCAAGTGGTGTCGGTAAAACTGAAACCGCGATGGCTTTAGCCGAGCAATTATACGGTGGTAGCAATGATTTAACCGTTATCAACATGACCGAATTCAAAGAAGAGCATAAAATCTCAATGCTACTTGGTTCACCCGCAGGTTATGTTGGATTCGGAGAAGGCGGAGTACTGACGGAAGCGATTCGCCGTAACCCCTACTCTGTCTTATTACTCGACGAAATGGAAAAAGCGCACCCTGGCGTTCATGATCTCTTCTATCAAATTTTTGACAAAGGGCATATTAAAGACAGTGAAGGCCGAACGGTGGACTTCAAGAATACCATCATAATCATGACATCCAATGCCGCCGATAAAGCCATTTGCGATGTTTGTGCGGACAATAGCGAACGTTTAAGTAATGAAGATTTACTCGAAGCCATTCGCCCTGATTTACAGCAGTACTTTAAACCGGCGTTTTTGGGTCGGACAACCATTGTCCCTTACTATCCGCTAAATGATGAAGAATTAGCTAAGATCACTGAGATCTCTTTAAATCGGATCAAAAAGAAATTAGCAGAACAGTATCAGGCGTCGTTTACTTGGGATGAGGGCTTCATTACTTTTGTCGTCGGTAAAAATACTGACCCGACAACTGGGGGAAGAGCTGTCGAGCAGATCATTAACCGTTCGTTGATGCCCAAATTGGCGGAGGAGTGCATTAGCAGGCTAAGTCAGCAACAGCCGATCACACAAGTGAACGTTGCGGCTGCGAACACTGAAGCAGGCTTCGAACTCACTATTCAATAATAGCGTTTGACTTTGAACAGCAAGATGGACAATACACCTATGGTGACATTAAAGCGATTTATTTCACTAAGAGCAAAACTCATATTGGCTATCGTCGTTGTCTTGCTGTTCTCAAATGGTTTAAATACCACATTAAACTACCTTAATTTCGACAAGCGTTTAACACAAACAAGCGACTCGACCTACAAGGTTGTTCTTGACGAGACCGACAGCGATATTCGTCAGGCGATGAGCTTGGGGCTGCCGCTTTCGTCTATTTCTAATATCCAATCTCTAATAGAGCGACGTTCCGAGATTGTTGACGGCATCAGTAAAATTCAGGTCGTCAATCTCTCTGACGAAGCTTTGTTTACTACCGGGGTCGCCAACTACGGGTCCGATAGATTACTCACAACGAACATCGTCAACACCTTTAATGTGAAAGAAGGTGAGTTAAGGCTGTATTATTCGCCCTTGTATCTGGACCAAATCAAGAACTCTTTACTCTCTCAACAAATAATGGACACCGTAATTTGGGTGTTGGTTGCCGCCGTCATTGGCTATGTCTTATTAAACTCCCTACTTGATTTCCTACTCAAGAAAGTCACCGCCGCTTCGAAGCAAATGGGTAATGAAAGCCTATCAGAACTGCAGCGGTTACAGTCTACCAAGAATCTCATTATTGTTGATCGTAAAGGGCCTAAATGGGACACCATCAGAGCTAAATATTTCCCGTTGCTCATCATTATTCTAGCTATCACTCTCACTGTGGTCTCTAATCTCGGCAGCTCTTATCAATCGCTCAGCAAGTTTTCGGCGATATATGAAACTCAGCTAGAACAAAAGTCCAACCTTATCGGGGACACACTTTCAAGAATGATTAGACGCTTTCTCTCACAAGGTGTACCACTCGAAAAATTGAACGGGCTTGAGAAAGAATTTTCTGCGTATATAGAAAACCATCAGGAGCTACTTTCGATACGACTTGAACAAAATAAAAATCCACTGTATCAGTACCCCAATTCCTTCCCTGATTATGTTGAAGCTAGTGAATTAACCTTACCTATTGATCATCAGGGTGTGATCAAACTTCAAATGATGGCTGACACAAACATCATTCCGCAAATGATCCGTGATAGTTTGATGGATATGCTCACTATTTTGGTCGCTTCTGGGCTGTTCGTAATAGAAATCATCCTATTTATTTGCCACTTCATGATCATCAAGCCATGGAGACAAATAAAGCAACTCATTGCCATGGGCGAGCACAAACGTGTGCCTTATCTGGTAAATGTTAAATCCAACGATGAATTTGGGACATTGATTGGCCATTTAAACCAATTGGTGCAAGGCAGTTTCAAACAACAACCTCTCCCAGTTCGTAACCTACAAGACTATCGTTTTGTTCGCCTTCCTTTGTTTATTCTGATATTTTCTGAAGCCGCTTCATTGGCATTCTTCCCACAATTTGCCTCCAGTTTACCCAATACTCAGCATTGGATCCCAGCTGACTTAGTCACGAGTCTGCCTATTTCGTTGTTCATGTTTTTCTGGGCAATTTCGCTTCCCTTCGCTGGCTACTGGTCAGATAAGGTTGGCCGCAGAAAGTCTTTGATCGTCGGCGGTGTAGTCACGTCATTCGGCCTCATCGCCACGGCGGCTAGCCCAAGCTTAGAATTCCTGCTTGCTGCTCGAGCGATAACCGCAGTGGGTTACGGTATTGTCTTCATTTCAGCTCAGGGCTACGTCACAGATACTACCGATACAAAAAATCGAACGAAAGGTATGTCGACGTTCCTTTCTGCCTTCTTTTCAGGTTCTCTCTGCGGAGCAGCAATCGGTGGGGTACTTGCGGACAAGTTGGGTTACTCGATGACTTTTACACTAGCCGCTGCGCTCGCCATCGTCGGTGTTCTGTTGGTAGTCACCTTTTTTGAGAAAGGGGAAGCTAACTCAGAAAGCAAGCCTGTGCGTTTGGCTGACTTTAAAATGCTTCTAGGAAATAAGTATTTTGCCCTAATAACCTTCTTTAGTGCCATTCCAGCCAAAGTAGTGCTCACGGGATTCTTGTATTATATTTGCCCTGTCTATCTCCAATCTCTTGGAGAAAGTAGTGCGGTTTCAGGGCGCGTAATGATGACTTACGGCTTAGCAATCATTATTGTTTCACCGCTATCTGCTATCTTGGTAGATAGGTGGGATAGAAAAATAGCCTTTATCTTTGCTGGCGGTCTCTTATCTGCAGCCGCATTGATAAATATCACCCTGTTCCCTGGCACTTTTGGCTTACTGACGATCGTTATTTTTGTAGGTATCGCACATGGGATTTGCGTATCTCCACAAGTACCTTTAATTATCGACCTATTGTCAGATTCGGGTTTGGACAAAGGAAAGACGATCGGCATTTTTCGTCTCACCGAACGTCTAGGCAACATCGCCGGACCTTTGCTTGCTGGTCTGTCTCTTAGTGTTTTAGGTTTTCAGGACACGATCATGTTGTTTGGGATCGCGCTACTTTTCAGTTCGATCGTTTTACTCAGTGGCTACGGCCTTTTTGTTAAACGTGATAGAAATCCGGTGGGGGTGATAAGATGAAAACCTTGGTTTTCTGCATATTGGCGAGTATCACTCTGGTGGCGTCTGCCTCATCTTTTAATGATGAGAAGCATGTCATTATGGTACTCTGGCGCGGCGTTACCGATGCAGAGCGCGGTTTTATGGACTACCTATCTGACAAAATGGAAGTCAGATATACTCTGCTTGATGCTCAGAGAGATAAAGACATCCTAAAGTTGCACCTGACCAATATCGATGAACTCAAGCCTGACCTCATATACACATTCGGTACCACAATAACATTAGATTTACTCGGGACTCAGAACAACCCAAGCCCATTTAGAACAAACAGCAACACGCCTGTCGTTTTTAGTATTGTCACAGACCCCGTCGGGTCCAAAATCGTGGATTCGCTCGATTCATCTGGAAGAAATTTTACGGGGGTCAGTCATATTGTCCCTCATAACATCCAGTTTAAAGCGATCAACCAACTCAGTGGAATTGATACAATAGGTATTATTTTTAATCCGTTGGAAAATAATGCTATTGTTACCGCACGGAGCATTCAAGCCCTCTCATCCAGCTTTCAAAAAGAGGTTTATCTATATCCATTAAGAACATCCAATAACAAACCTGACGTGAACTCTGTTGAGAGGTCCGTCTCTCTTATGGTTGAAGATGGCGTTCAATTAGCCTACCTACCACCGGATTCTTACATCATCAGCCAAGGTAAAACTATCGTTGATCGTCTGCACCAGCAAGGCATTGCCACTTTTTCTGCTACAGAATCACCTATTCGTAAACATGCTGCCCTTTTCGGAATCGTTAGTCGCTATTATAATGTCGGTCAATTCGCCGGCCACAAAGCGGAACAGATTTTAAGTGGAAAGTTCAAACCCAGTGAGGTTCCTATTGAACCATTGACCCAATATTCATACATTGTAAACGTAGGTGCAGCCCAAAGGCTGGATTACTACCCCCCTGTCTCAATTTTAAAGATTTCCGAACTTATTGGAGGAAATGAATGGTCAGAATGATGCCATTTCCTATTTGCTGTTTCATTCTTTTGTTTGGCTTCATGTTCAGCGCCAATGCATCTGGACAGCCGACTTTTGGTCCCGCGCGTTTGTTGCTGACAACTCAGGATTGGCCGCCTTATCAAAGCTATCAACAAGCGCAAATGCAAGGGCTAGCCGTGGACAAAGTAAAATGTGCCCTAAGTCATATGGGCCAGCCTTATCAGCTCACCATGACCGTCTGGTCTGATGCACAGCTTCGTGTTCAAAGTGGCAATCAACATGGTTTTTTTGTCGCCACACAAACCGCTGAGCGGGATGAATATGCCACCATTTCAGACCCGATCGCACAGCAAAGGCTGCGCTGGTATTTTGGTCCCGGAGTTGATCCTAAAATCAATGAACTTACCAAGGTCAATTTGAAGTTTTCCGCCAAATTCGGCTCCAGTAAATGGTTTTGGCTTAAACGTAATGGATTCAACGTCGTCAAACAGCCACGGGATGCCAATGTACTGCTAAAACTATTAAAACAAAGGGAAATTGATGTCGCACTCGAAGATGAAAAAGTCTTTGGTTCTGAACTCAACGAAGCGACCCTACCTGAAGATTTTTTTCCTTCACAAGTGATGGAAACAAAGCCCATGGGTGTGTATTTCTCCAATCGATTCCTGACTAAATACTCAGGGTTCTTATCTGCATTTAACACAGCGATTTCTACATGTGAGGGGGTAGTAAGTGACGATTAGTATTCATTTGATTTCTGTGCCCTCTGATGAGGTGGTGACATCTCGGGTTATCTACCTTCCTGAAACAGGTGGCGATTTTGGGCGGGCGACGTCTTGCGACATCTCTTTGCCAGATCAAAGTAAACGTATTTCACGAGTTCACGGCACGATACGCCTCACAGAAAATGGCTATAGTGTCAAAAGTACCGGTCAAAATAACGCGGTGCTCAACGATAAAAAGATGGCTCAGCAAAAAGATTACACGCTTAACGATGGTGATATCTTAAAGGTCGAAAACTACACGATGCTAGTGTCGACCCTTATAACATCGCAACCTAAGACTGAATCCAATGATGATGACCTATTTTCAGAACCCTTTTCTCTCGACCTAGAAAATGATGATACTGACTTTTTAGAGGCGGAACCGGCGCCGATGAAAAGCAAAAACAACAATCAGTTCTCTCAAAACAATATTCTAAGCGATGACCCATTCACTTCAGACCCTTTCGAAGATTTAGATTCCGATTCGATCACACCACATATTGAGGTGAACAACGTCGATTCGTCACCAGAATTCGTTAGGACAGCAGAAGATACGGAATTTTTACCCGTTGAAACAAAGACGGATACACCAATAGAAAACTCTCTTGAAAAACTGCTTTCTATTACAGAAAAAAATCATCAATATCTACGAAACCCAGCACTGAATCATGATGCCCTGTTCGATGCCTTGGAAGAAACGGTTGATCAGTTCTTAAATGAATTCGCTCCCACCCAATTGGAACAACAGTTTAGTGAGTATATTTCAGGCGGTCTTTTCTCAAATAAAGACAAGAAATACTGGAAGATATACCGCAAACATTTCCAACACCGACAGGAAAACGGAGATTTCAGAAGGCAATTTAAAGCCTTGTTTATGGAAAATATGCGCAAACAAAGAGAGGAAAGTTAATGGCTAGGTGGTGTTTTGTTTTGGCTCTGTTTCTGGTGGGATGTTCATCCGATCCAGTGCCTGTGGTTACACAATACTCTTTAGCTATAAAGTCAGACAAGTCGGTAAACCCTTCAGAATCCAACGACTCAAACCCAGTGGTAGTAAGACTTTATCAGCTCACAGATGCACAGATGTTTAAACAGCAGCCCTTTATCGAATTGTACGACAACGACGTACAACTGCTCAGTGCCAATATGATTTCAAAGCAGATCCTCCCTGTGATCATTCCAGGTAGCGATCAAACAATGACGTTAGATATCAATAAACAAACTCAATACGTAGCCGTATTTGTTGAATTTATTAAATATCAAAAAAGCAGCCCAAAGGCGGTCTCAATGCTACCGACCAAAACGGATGACTACCTGCAGCTGACCCTTTCAGGTGATGCTGCTAAATTGGAAATTATTACCCCAGCTTCACCTTGGTGGAAGTTATTTTAATCATAAGATAGGGAAAGTACGTGGACGCATTCAAAAAAGTAGTATGGCAAGAAGGGATGTTCATTGCCCCACAACATTTTCAGCAGCAAGATCGATATGTTCAGAATTATGTTCGAAAAAACGTTGAGACCTTGGCTAGCTTTGCTCCCTTTTATGGTGTGACTGAACTGACCGTTAATCACGATCTACTCAAGATAGGTAAGCTATCGATCACCTCTTCTGCTGGGGTGTTCCCTGACGGCACCCATTTTGAGTTAAATGAAGAAGTCGCACGTGATATACCTCAAGGGACAATAGAAACTATCGCCTATTTGGCGCTGCCTATCTCTTTGCAAGGTAACAACGACTATGGTAGTGATCAAGCTGAACAGAGTCGTTATATTACCCAATCCATTAATGTATTCGATACGTCGACCTCAGAAAATGCCAGTGTCGAGATCGATGTAGCGCAACTCAATACATCGATTAAACTTGAGGGAGAAGACACCTCCGGTTTTACCCTCATACCGGTGGCAAAAATTTTGGAGAGTAGCGAATCTGGCGATGTCGTTCTGGATAGAGCGTTCATTCCAGCCTGTCTTCACTATGGTGCGTCCAATTTGTTAGTTGAGCGGATGAAAGAAATACACGCCTTATCATCCAACAGGGCCAGTAATCTCCTCAAACGCATTCAGGCCGGTCAAGGCCAGAAAAGCCCTCAGTCGCTAATGCAAGACTACCTTTGGTTACAAACATTGAATACTTGGCTTCCTTGGTTTGATCTCACTATTGCAAACCCAAAATTCCAAACCAATGAACTGTATCTAGAGCTGCGTAAGTTTGAAGCACAAGTGATGGCGTTAACGCCCGCTATTCCTGAACCTTGCAACAACCTTCAATATCAAAAGCTCTACGACAGCTTTAATCCCTTATTTTCTAGTCTAAGGAATATGCTCACTCTAGTACAACAAGACTCCGTTATTGAATTCAATTGGGACACCTCTTTGTTTGAAAGGCGTCGCCTACTTCGCACTTTGATCAAAGACACAAGTAGCGTTACAAATCGTCGCTTTGTATTAGCGGTAAAATCCAATATCAGTAGCGCTGAACTTAATGAGCTATTCCCTGTGTCGGCCAAATTAGGTAACAATACCCGCATCGTAGAATTGGTTAGAAATAGTCTTTCGGGTATTGCCTTATCACCATTACCTGTCGCTCCTAGCGAGCTAAAGCCTATGCAGGGCGTATCCTATTTTGAAGTCGATACCTCCGACAGAATGTGGCTTGAGATGCTCGAAAACCGCGATGCGATAGCCCTTCACGTTGACACTCGTATCAACGAGTTAGACGTCATGCTCTACGCCTTGAGATAATACAATGGATTATTTAGACGAAGAAACACTGGTTTGGGATACGAACAAGTCTGATTTTGTTGCAAAAAATAGTGACGACGGCCAAACGTCTCGCTGGTCTTCAGTCAACGCAACGAAAAGCCAGCGTGAGTTTCTAAATCATTTTGACAAGGCTGAAAATCAACTGATCAACATTAGTAGTGAGCTGCTCGCGACAACGCTTAAAGTCTCGACTCTGCCCGAACCCGAAGATGTTACAACGTTACGACATCAATTGGTCAGCAGTATTAATGAGATCAAGACCAAAGGCGCAGAATTGACCTACCCCGTAGCTGTCATCGATAAGCTGTGTTTTTTGTATGCCGTTGTGCTTGATGAATTAATTATCTACAGTGAGTGGGGTGAAAAACGAGGTTGGGAGAATAAGACGCTACTGAGTGAGCTTTTTGGTATGCGTAATGGTGGCGAATTGTTTTTCACTGTCGCAGAAAAGGCGACTAGACAACCTCATAAACTTATCGACTTACTAGAAATAATTTACATATTCATCAACATTGGCTTTAAAGGGCAGTATCGCGAAACGGGCAGTGAACAATTAAAAATCTTTGACCACCAGCTTGAACAAGTCATTAGCCAATATCGACAAAGCAATAGTATTCATTGCAGAACCCGTGTCAAACTCCCTAAAATGCGTAAGCCTACAAGAAGAAAGCGATATCTGCTGACAACCCTGTTTTTTGTTACATTAATCGCGTTCAGTGTTGGGCTCACCTACTTTTGGTATGACAAAACCACTCCCCAAAGAGCTCGCGATTTTAACTTTTTGCCGGGGTTTAGTGAGCGTTACATTTTATCGGGCGAAGTGAATGATATTGTTTTCATCAGTAGTGATGAAGATCTTCTCAGTGCGCCGAAAAGAGGCAGCAAAATCGAAATGGTGGACGTACCCGCACCTGAATCTCTTAGCACCAGCAAATCGGCTTGGTTTGTCCAATTAGCCACCTTCTCGTCGCTGAAAAATGCAACAGGGTTTATACAGACCCTTTCTCCATCCGCATATGACCCAGCTATCGAAAAATATCAATCTTACTTTCGAGTCATTGTACGAAGCAACTCATCTGAGCAAGCAAGAAAAATAAAGGCTTGGTATCTAGAAAAAGACTCGATTAAGGCGATCATCGTGCGAAGTGTCAGTCCCAGTAGGAACACGACCAACACACCTGACATCACAAAGACTTCAGAGGCTCCTTAGGAATGGCGGAATCAACTTCACCTCAATCAGCGAGCAGTAAACGCAGTGCCCTGCTTTGGACATCAATATTGGCTTTGGTCCTTCTCATCATAGGCGGCACACTGACGTGGACGTTCTTTTATCCCGCGTATACTTTGTCTGGTGTACTCGCGACGCTCTTAACAACATTGGTTATTAGCCTGTTCGTTTACTGGTTGCTTGCACGACGTAAGCCCTCCTCACAAAAGCCTGACCAAAATAAAGCATTGGTTAACAAGCGCTGTAAGCTTTTAGCACAGCACTTTAAACACATGATCAATGTTCAGAAACGCAAAAAGCGACTTATTAGTCGGTACGATCAACCGATTTACTTGCTGCTGAGCGATGATCCAAACAAAGACAAAAGCATTATCACCCAAATGGGATATGAAGCTTACAAAGTGGACGACTTCGGCAATGATATTGAGTTTCCGATCCTGTTTTGGCTGAGCGAACACTCTATTTTGATTTCTGTCAGCCTTGGGGACGACCAAAACACTCATTATATCAAAACACTTTGTCGTTCTTTAAATAAGTGGCGTCCACGCCAAGCGCTCAATGGATTACTGCTCACAACCGATGTCCAAGAACTGTTAGGTAATAGTGAATATTTGACTCAAAAAGCCGACCAAATTAAATCGGAAATCAAGGGGTTTAACCACGCATTTGGGCTCACTCTGCCTATCTATAACATCATCACGCAAATGGGTCAGGTGAATGACTTTTGTCAATTTTTCTCTGCATTTGACGAGGCAAAGCGGAATGATGTATTCGGTGCCACGTCTCCCATCCAGAAGCATGGTGGCATCGACGGTGAGTGGTTCAATCGAGAATTTGACCACCTAATTAGCCAACTCATTTCGAACATGAGTACCGCATTAGCATCTCAACTGAATCAAGATTATCGTAATGCAATATGCGCTGCCCCCTACCAGTTTGGTCTGTTGAAAAAGAACCTTTGGCTATTTTTACACCGCATGTACCGAGGTGATCAGCTTCAAGATGGTCTTAATTTTCGTGGTTTCTATTTCACTCACAATGGCACAGACCAAAAACAGCATGATATTTTAGCGAATGTTATCAACCACACGCTTGGCCATGAACAGTTTCAACAGCATCAGCAAATACCCGTTCAACAAAGTTTGTTTGCCCAGCATCTTATGACACACACGATTATCAATGAAAATGAGCTCGTCGGTGTCAACCGCCGCAAGGAAAACATGCTGCTCATGATGCAAACCGCTTATACCCTATTCTGGTTAGGATTGTTTGCAAGTGTACTGATCGTCATCAAACTGGACTTTGATTATCAAAGCGAGCGAGAAGCTCGTGCAGATAGCATGCTGGAACGCTACAAAGAGGCCATCGCTGCTCAGCCATACGATATAGAGAACATGTCCAATAATATCCCAAACCTATATTCTCTCAATCGCATTTATTCCTTATACCTTGAGCCAAAGCCCTGGTATACCTTCTCCTTGATGCCAAGTTCTAGCATTGTCCAAGATGTACAAAAAGCCTATTTCAGCGAGCTTCAACGCGTCTTAATACCGTCTATGGAAAATACGCTGGAAAAAGATCTGTTCGTTTACGTCAACCTAGAAGAGCAAGCTAAAACACTATCGCTGCTCAACAACTATCGCTTACTTTTTAACCCAAATCGCACCAACATCAATGAGCTGAAAAATTACTTTGTGACAACGTTGGAAGAACAGGGTGAGGCCGATAGCGTCAATACCGCACAACTAAGAGTGCTGCTCGACGATGTTTTTGCTCAGGATCTTGTTCCTATCAAGCCAAACTATGATTTAGAAACATTGGCTAAAAAGGTCATCAATCAAACCGGAGTTGAAACTCTTCTGTATGAGCACATTCTTAATTCCGAAACTTACTCAAAACGTATTGATTTACGCCCCGAACTTGGAACTAACTTCAAAAAATTACTTGGATTTTCGCCCAATTATGTCGGTTATCTCGTTCCTTATTTATTTACACCAGCAGGGTTTAATGAAATTGATCTCTCCGTTGACTCCCCCGTCTTTAAAGAGGCATTGAAGTCCTACGAAGGGGTGGCAGGCAATACACCGAGTGCATTGGAAATGTATCGGGTCAGCCGCGATCTTAAACAGATGTATCAAACCGATTACATCAATTACTGGAGAGACTTTGTTTCACACATTAAAGTCACGAGTATCGCCAACCCCAATGAGCTCAAGCAAACACTGGCTGTCCTCAGCACAGCCTCAAATAACCCACTGGCACAGCTTTACAGCACTATTGATAAGTACACATCGGTGGAGTTAGTGCAACCCAAGCAAGATAAAGAAGACACACAGCCACCAGAGCAAGACATCGATAAAAAAGAATCCGCTCGACAAATTTATCTGGCGTTTAATCAGTATCATAAGCAAGTCACCGCTGATGATCAGGGCACCAAGCCTATTGACTTACTACTTGGACGCTTTACCGAAACTGAAACTTGGCTCGATAAATTCTATGATGCGGATGATCCTCAAAAAATCGCCTATCATGCCTTAACCGCTGAGATCAAGACCAGTAATCCTGTTTCTGTACTTGCACAACTCGAAGACTCTCAGCCAAGTATCTCCAAACAGATTCTTGGCCAAGTCACAGAGCAAGCCAATGAGTTGGTGATGAGCCTTGCACACGCATACTTAAACACCACTTGGAAAGCGGAAGTTTATCAACCCTATCAGACCACCATCGCTTCGTATTATCCGTTTAATAAAGCAGCCAATCTGGATGCCAGCACCGCAGATGTTGCCACTTTTTTTAAAACGAATGGGACTTTGGATAAATACTATCAGGCAAAGCTCAAGAGTTTTGCTACTCAGGAACAATCGCCCTACTTATATGGCCTGCTTCCAAACACTGGTTTAGCACTTGATCCTTCGGTTTGGCAGATGATCACCAAGGCTCGTGATATCCGAAATGCGCTCTTTTTGGCCGATCCGCAAAACATGTCGTTGCATTTTCAGCTAAAAGCGAAAGAGATGAGTTCAGATGTCACCGAGTTCATTATTCAGGCAGAAAAACCGCTATTTACCTATCAACATGGGCCTCGGTTATGGAGTAAACAAAGTTGGGATGGCAGTGCCCTTGAACAAGATTCTCTTGGGTTCCAGATCAATGCACAGTCCAATGCAATTGCAAGCGAGACCTACGAAGGAAATTGGGCTTGGTTTAAACTCATTGATTCTAGGGTCGCATCGGCCACTTCTCAGCAAACAGAAGTAGCAATAAGATATGGAGAGAGCCAAGTTCAATTGAGTATCAAGACTCAAGGACAACATAACCCATTCGTTCCAAATTTCTTTTCAGCTTTTGCATTGCCATCGAGTATTTGATTTGGAGATAAACGACCAAGCAGAAACAAAAACCAAGATGTGCTTTAGAGTACTGGGCATTAGCCAGTACTCTATGCTTCGCAATGGGACTTATTTGGCAACCCACCCCTGTTATGGCTGTACTGTCATTAAGTTTGCTCAATCTGTCAGTGCCAAGCAACAGCTTAAGACGGAAGCGGAATTCTTAAACCTCCACCCTTCGCCCCATTGGGCAGAGTTTCTAGATTATGGGTCAGATATGGGGCTTGATTGGCTGGTGATTAAGTACATTGACTCTCTCTCAGTGAATTATTCTCAGTTGGAGATTTCACTCAAACAAAAGATTATTTCTAGTGCAGAACAAGCGCTTCATTCACTCCACAAAACAGGTTTTATTCATGGCGACATTAAACCGTCAAACTTAATTATTACGCCAGAGCATAGAAGCACTTTGCTGGATATGGGAAGTTTGGCGCCGATAGGCTCGATGTATACTCAACTCTCAAATTCATCATGCTCGCCCCTTTTTTCCGCCTTAAACCCTAGTTTGCGCATCGGTGATGCTCGTCCACAAGACGACTTTTATGCTCTGGCGATATCGTTACAAACCCTCCTAGGACAACACCCCTTCTCTGGCCTTGCGTTACTTGATTTCGCTCAGACATTTCAGCCCCCGTTAACGGATCACCTTGGCAGTCGTCATATGATAATTATTGATCAGCAACTGAGGCAAGCTAAGAGGCATGCATACCGCGCTGGAGCCCTAGGTACATCACGCTAGTTCGAGCTTTTCACCGCAACAAACCGAACCATTGGATTATTTTAACTTTACCTTAAATTATTCCTTTACAATCGCTAGGGTAACGTTGATAATGCACCCGCTCTGTTGTTCAGAGTTATTCAATGAAAAATCTAGTAAAAGTAAATTCTTAGTATCCCTTCATCAGTGTAGTTATTCTTAGTGTTTCTCTTAGCTTTATCAAACCATTAAATAATTCATGCTCAGTGCATCGCAATCTTCGTTGCGAAAAATAAATTTAAACTTTTTTATAAGGGACACAAAATGTCTAATACAAACAAAGCAACTGGTCAAGTTAAGTGGTTTAACGAAGAGAAAGGCTTCGGTTTTCTATCTCAAAGCAATGGCGGTGCTGATGTATTCGTTCATTTTCGCGCGATCGCAACTGAAGGTTTCAAAACGCTAAGCGAAGGCCAAGAAGTATCTTTCGACGTTGAGCAAGGTCAAAAAGGCCTTCAAGCAGCAAACGTTGTTGTACTATAAGTTTTTCTGCTAGCGCATAAAGCTTTATTGACGCAAATAGCCTCTGCTGTTTGCGTCAAATTATTTTCCCTTTCCTATTAAACGCTCGCTCTGGGCACCACACCGTTTAGAAACTCAGCACGTCATAGAATGACAATCTACCGTTCAATGGAACGTACACGCAAACGTTTTTATTCATCACGTTATCAGTACTAACTCGTCTCTACCCCCATCTCGACATTCTTAATTTTTCGATCAGCGCCTTCGAAATCACTCTGTTGCATATCGCTGTTATTCCGTAAAATCAACGGCCGCTATGGCAACGTAAGTGTAAATACAAGTCAAACACTGAACTGCGTCTATGAACTTTATGAATAAAATAATCACAATAGGCAAAAGGTTTTTTATCCACTCATTAGCGACATTTGTGTAACATTGCATTAACCTAAAGACTGGAAATGAGCAACCATATTTTGTTGATAAATATATTACAAATACATTGCCTATTAACGAGCAATCTAACATAAGGAACGTGAATCATGATTAAGGTACTTAAACCCACCCTAACCGCTTCAATTATTGCCATGTCACTTTCATTCAGTGCGCTGGCTGCTGATCTCGATAAAATACATTTTCTTATCCCTGGCGGTGCAGGCGGTGGCTGGGATATGACCGCTCGCGGAACAGGAGATGTATTAGTAAAATCGGATATCGTTGAGAGTGTTTCCTTTCAAAATTTATCTGGCGGTGGTGGCGGTAAAGCCATTGCGCATTTGATTGAAACAGCGCAACGTCAGGAAGACACTTTGATGGTCAATTCCACGCCTATTGTTGTCCGCTCTTTAACGGGGATTTTTCCACAATCGTTTCGAGATTTAACCCCAGTCGCGGCAACAATCGCCGATTATGGCGCGATCGTCACCTCCGTTGACTCAAAGTACAATTCTTGGGAAGACGTAGTCAAAGACTTCAAAGAAAACCCTCGTAAAGTGAAAATTGCGGGTGGCTCCGCACGGGGAAGTATGGATCATTTAGTCGTCGCAGCAGCATTTAAAGGGGAAGGGTTTGATGCTCGTAAGGTCCGTTATATTGCCTATGATGCAGGCGGCAAGGCGATGGCCGCCCTTCTATCTGGTGAAACTCAACTCCTCTCTACTGGGTTGGGAGAAGTTCTGGAAATGTCCAAATCAGGACAAGTAAAAGTACTCGCCGTAACCGCACCCAAGCGACTCGATACCGCACCAGATATTCCAACACTCACCGAATACGGAAATGAAACCGTCTTTGCCAACTGGCGTGGTTTTTTTGCCGCTCCAGGCACAAGCCAAGACAAAATCGACGAGTGGAATCTGGCACTTGAAAAAATGTATAAAACCGATCAATGGCAGGTCGTACGTGATCGCAATGGATGGATCGACAATTATAAAGCTGATAAAGATTTCTACGTATTTTTGGAAGATCAAGAGAAGTTGATGGGCGATTTAATGCGTGAGCTAGGCTTTCTAAAGTAACCCTTTAGGAAGGGGTGAGGGAACTTGCCCCTTTTTCACAACAGAGTATAAACACGTTATAAATTATTGTTGAGCCAAGGTTGATTGGTTCTCCTCGTCGGCTTTTACCCAAATACATGGAGTTGGATATGTCGGAATCGCCAACCAAACCTATAAAAAAACATCACTTTTTCTCAAAAAAAAACTTACTCAGCCGCGATCGAATCAGCGCCCTTATTTTTCTTGTGCTCTGCCTCTGCTACGGCTATCAAACATCACAGATACTCTTATTCCCAGGTGATGAATATGAAGCTTTTACCGCACGAACTCTCCCTACACTGCTTACTATAGTGGGTATTGGTTTATCTGTGTTGCTGCTTGTCGGTGGACAACCCGACACTCAAAATGACACTGATTCTGCTTTCAATTGGAAGCTGTTGTGTTCCTTCCTCATCCTGATGGCTTTCTATGGAGTCGGCCTCACTTACTTAGGGTTCGTTCTGGCAACCAGCCTATTTCTTCTCGCTGGTTTTTACTTACTCGGCGAACGTCGAATCAAGATATTGTTGGGCGCGTCAATCCCATTTGTCATCGCCTTTTATCTTTTGTTAACGCAGGGACTGGATATTTATCTTGAGCCCGGCATTATTTTTACACTTTGGTTTTGAACCTCAAGGAAGGACATTATGTTAGATGGAATTTTGCAAGGTCTTTCGACTGCTGTCATGCCAATGAACATCATGATGGTCGTGGTTGGCTGTTTTGTCGGAACTTTTATTGGCATGTTGCCAGGCTTGGGGCCGATTTCAGCCATTGCCTTGATGATCCCAATCACCTACGGTCTTGAGCCTTCTTCGGGACTGATTTTAATGGCAGGTGTCTATTACGGGGCTGTCTTCGGTGGGTCTACGTCGTCCATACTCATTAACGCTCCCGGTTGTTCATCAACAGTCGTTACGGCATTTGATGGCTATCCAATCGCGCAGAAGGGTCAAGCCGGAAAAGCGCTAGCACTGGCTGCGTACTCGTCTTTTACTGGCGGAACATTATCAGCCTTGATGCTGCTCATTGCCGCGCCCGCTTTGGCCAGTGTTTCACTCAGTTTCCAATCGTCAGACTACTTCGCCCTAATGTTGCTTGGCCTCTCGGCGGTTGCCGCTTTTGCTGGCCCAGGCCAGATCCTAAAAGCATGGATGATGACAGTGCTTGGATTAATGCTATCGACGGTCGGTATAGACAAAGGGGTTGGAGTAGAACGTTTCACTTTTGGTCTAACAGACCTGATGGACGGGTTTAGCTTTTTACTACTTGCAATGGCTACCTTTGCCTTGGGAGAAACACTCATGGGGATTCTTAACCCCGAAAAAGATGGCCGTGATGAAGAACGGAACAGAATGAGTGATATTGGTAGTATGAAAGTGACGAGAGAAGAAATAAAAGAAGTCGCCCCAGTTTCGATACGTTCTTCATTACTTGGATTTTTCACTGGTGTCCTGCCAGGTGCTGGGGCGACCATTGCCGCTTTCCTTAGCTATGGCATGGAAAGAAATCTCGCACCATCAGACAAGAAAAAGCAGTTTGGCAAGGGAAGTATTCGAGGTTTAGTTGCGCCTGAGTCTGCCAACAACGCTGCGTCAAGTGGTTCATTTGTTCCGCTACTGACACTAGGCATTCCAGGTTCAGGCACTACGGCCATCATGCTAGGCGCACTAATTGCGTATGGAATTCAACCTGGCCCCCGACTATTTGTTGATCACCCCGATGTTTTTTGGTCCGTGATTATTTCAATGTACTTTGGCAATATTGTACTGGTGATTCTTAACCTCCCTCTGATCCCTTACATCTCAAAATTACTTGCAGTACCAAGAACTGTCTTACTGCCCATGATTCTATTCTTTTCGATCACGGGAGTTTATCTAGTGTCCTTCAACACCATGGACGTGTTTATTATGCTGCTGATTGCCATCGGCGCGATAGCATTAAGACTCGCCCATTTCCCACTTGCGCCATTGCTTCTGGGCTTCATTCTTGGTGGACTCATGGAGGAGAACCTTCGCAGAGCCCTCATGCTCAGCGATGGTGAGCTCAGCTTTCTTTGGGCACGCCCTATTACCTTGGTCTTTAGCGTACTGGCTATGCTGGTTCTTATGAGCCCCTTGTTTGTTAGGTTGTTTCAGAAGTACCAGTGGCGCAAAGGCGCATCAGAAAGATAGTGATGATGTATAAGGAGGTGCAATGCCTCCTTTTCTAAGTGATCCACTCACTGCCAAACGCCTAGACTCACCTTTGATACTCGGAAAAAAATATTGGGGTGCTTCACCATGAATTATTCTTCTACCCACACCTGCCAACGTGCTTTCATACGCTCTATTGTCTCAGGCGTCACCCCATGAACACTGCCAAAATCATTGTGACACTCAATCACATCTAATTGAGCACCATACTGCTTTGCCAACGCCACGTAAGGCATCATTTCCCACTTCATGACAAAAGTATTCGAGACCACCACACTATGATGAGTACTTAGGCTTTGTCGTGTCATGTTGAGACACCATTGATGTGCCACTGGTAGCTGTTCCGGTTGAAAGAGGTAGTCGCCATTTTTGTCGACAAAATACATATCGGCTTCATAGTGATGGATCTTCAATTGTTTTGCTAACGTGCTTTTGCCAGAACCCGGTAATCCACGAATCAGAATTAATTTCAACATAACAAGACTCATTGAAGTTTATGACGTTGTGCTTTTGGTGAATATTAACGCAAATATGCCACAAAATACTATCGACATCTTATCCTGATTAGGTTAGCTTTAGATGTATAGACGTCTAAAAGCCCAAGGAGGATATTGTGCCTATAAAAATCCCCGACCAACTGCCTGCCAGCGATGTATTAAGTCAGGAAAATATTTTCATCATGCCAGAATCTCGTGCATCTACGCAGGAAATTCGACCACTCAAAGTTCTGATTCTTAATCTTATGCCTAAAAAGATCGAGACTGAGACTCAATTTCTTCGTTTGCTTTCAAATAGCCCATTGCAAGTGGATATAGAGTTACTGCGTATTGATGACAGGCCCAGTAAAACGACACCAAACGAACATTTGGATAACTTTTACCGCCAATTTGAGACAATAAAGGAACGTAACTTTGATGGGCTTATTATCACAGGCGCACCGTTGGGCTTAGTCCAGTTTGAAGACGTCATTTACTGGGACCATCTTCAATCTATCATGAACTGGGCAAATGAGCATGTTACCTCAACACTGTACGTTTGTTGGGCTGCCCAAGCAGGGCTCAAACTCCTTTATGATTTACCAAAGCGTACGCGTAAAGAGAAGCTGTCCGGTGTCTATCACCACCATATCCACCAACCTTTTCATCCAATACTACGAGGCTTCGATGACACCTTTTTAGCGCCTCATTCACGCTATGCGGACTTTTCCTCACAGTATCTTGATGAGCATACCGATCTCGATATCCTTGCCACGTCTGACGTTGCCGGGGTTTATCTGGCGGCAACAAAAGACAAACGCAATGTTTTCGTTACAGGGCACCCCGAATACGATGCCCTTAGCCTACACGCTGAGTATACACGCGACTTAGGCGAAGGGATTGAGCCTGCCATTCCAGTCAACTATTATCCCAATAATAATCCTGATAACAAACCTATCGCTAGTTGGCGTAGCCATGGGCATCTGCTGTTTTCAAACTGGCTCAATTACTGCGTTTACCAGCAGACACCTTATAACTTAGATGACTTCAGTGAAGCTAATTTTACGAAGGATAGTTGACATTTCCTGACTGAATAAGACGTTTTATCTCATCAATAATTACCGAGGGATTTTGCCAAAGGATGAAGTGTCCCTCGTTATTTATCTGCACATGCTGCTTCCCAAAACCGGACAGTTTCTTCATAGCAAAAGCCGAGTTTTGAGGGTCTGAAATAGTATCGCTTTGACCATGTATCAAGATCACGGGCATCGAATCCAAACGATGCCAATCTTTTTGACTGACCTTTGCCAGTTCGTTAGATAGGGACATCATTTCACGGTTCGACATGTGCCAATCTTGGGAAAGAAACAAACCCACCAACCAAGTATCTGCCAGCTTATTATACCACTTTGGCTGCTCTAGCTTAGGCGAAAAAGCAGGGGCGACAAGCACCATACCTTGAACAGATTGTGGGGACATCAGCGCAAAATTGAGCGCAATCGGGGCCCCTAATGAATGCCCAACAAGAATATTGACTTTACTCGGTGATAACAATGGCTCCAATGATTGGGCCTGAGCATCTAGATTAGCCTCAAGCTCACGTGGAGACGAACCATAGCCAAGTCGATCCAACGAGATAAGTTCGGCATTATTAAGTAACCAAACATCATTCATGTAACGGCTAAATCCCTCTTTGTTTCCAGGAGAACCATGAATAAAAATCAGACGATACTGACTGTTCGGGCTCCCCTTCTTGGTGTATGCCACCCCTTCCTTGGTAAAAAAGGTCGGGTCATCTGGTTCTGTCGCTCCCACTAGATGAAACCAGACTCCCACTAAGAAGGTCAAAACAACTCTACCTAAAGCACTTTTTTTCAAACTTACCTTCCGTTAGTTACCGTTTTTATACCGATATCTGTCGCATGTTGACGCTATTTATCACCAAGCCTGATGACTCTCATTATACATTCGGGCTGAGAACTCACTGCTTTTTTTAAACTCATGCGATATCTCATTATGACGACTAGTTTAATATTATCCGCCTGCGTTGCCGTCAATCCAAAACCAACCATGGAGGAACAAATGGTAAAATCAGAGGCAAGAATTGCACTAGGTCTACGCTATTTTCAGCAGGGGAATATGATCAAAGCCCGAGAAAATTTATACAAAGCTCTCAACCACGCGCCAAACTATCACCGTGCTTTAGTCGCCGTTGCTTATTACTTGTCAGAAACTGGGGAAACGGCATCAGCGAATACCATGTATCTGCAAGCCTTGAGAGCAAAACCAAATGATGGGGAAATTAATAACGATTACGCGGTCTTTTTATGCAAACAAGCAAATTACAATCTGGCTCAACACCATTTTAGCCAAGCGATCGCATCACCAACCTATTTCAAAACCAGTATCGCTTATGAGAATGCCGCTTTTTGTGCCCTTGAGGCAAAAAATAGCACACAAGCCAGATATTTGTTCGAACGCGCTCTCAGCCATGACAAAAACCGTCGCCAATCAATCATTAATCTGGCCCAGCTCGATATACTCGACGGACAAACAGAAAATGCATGCCATCGACTCTCGGCATTCCAACAACGCTTTGGCGCTCACCCCTTAGTATTAAAACTTCTGAAACGTATTGGACCCGAAGTCTGCGTCCCCTCGGCACGCGAGCTTTCCCAATAAAGCAAGTCCATCTATCAACAGGCGTTCACTTTTTATGCCGAGGATCAACCTTGCGGCGACGGCGAGGCGTAACGCGATTTATTTTTCGATATTCTTTGTACACCAGAATGCTAAACACGAGAATACTCAGAAAAAACAACCCAGAAAAAATGGCCAAAAGTGCATCGCAAAACCACTGTGGCTCACAGGGCATATAAATTTCGATGTCCATGCCCTCTCCAAATTACGTTTTTATCGACGCCAGTTTTGCCGCTCTGACCGAGTTTGAAATGTCCAAGCGACAAAGCGACTGACTTTTTGTCCCTGTTTCATTTCAATAACCTGAGCTTCTTTTGCACCGACTCGCTCCAGATTTTTTCGCATCCACCGCACATTGTCCTTTTTAGAAATCAAGGTGGAGAACCAGAGAACCTGATCGGAAAAATCCTGACTTTCTTTGACTAAGTTTTTAACAAATTCCGCTTCTCCACCTGGACACCAAAGCTCAGAGTGTTGCCCGCCAAAGTTAAGTATAGGAGACGCTTTCGTTTCCATTTTTTGCGATTTTTGTCCGCGTTGATATCTGTTACGGCTAAGGTTGTTCAACTTTCGCGTCGTGCCTTGTTGTGCGTCTTCAAAAGACTGATGAAACGGTGGATTGCATGTTGTGACATCATATCGCTCACCACTCCGAATAATATTGGTAAAAAACGCATCACGTCGCGGCTGTAATCGACAATCAATACGCCCAGCAAGAACAGGGTTTCGGCTAACAATTTGGTTCGCGTTCTCTATAGACACAGGGTCAATGTCTGAGCCAATGTAATACCAGCCATATTGGCGCACACCAACAATCGGATAAATACAGTTGGCCCCCACTCCAATATCCAAAGCTCTAACCTGATTGTGCTCCAACCGCGGTTGATCCTTGCCAAGCAGTTCTGCTAACCGATGAATATAGTCAGCCCGACCAGGGACTGGTGGGCATAAATAACCGCTTGGGATATCCCAATACGTGACCCCGTAACTAATGGCAAGCAAGGATTTATTAAGCAGCTTTACTGCAATAGGATCGCTAAAGTTTATCGATGACTCACCGTGGGGATTCGTAACAATATGTTGTTTAAGCTCTGGCGTTAAGCTGACCATTGACGAAAAATCGTAGCGCCCGTGATGTCGACTCAACTTATGCAGGCCCGCTTGTCCCTTCACAGTGGTAAACTTAAGGTCCGACGGGTTCTTGGTGATAGAGGCTTTATTGGGTTGTTTTGTCATAAGGTTACTTTTTATCTAGCTCGGTGGTAATCATAAACAGGCGGGCATCCAACTCCAGTTGATGGTAGTCAGGTTCCATATGACAACACAATTGATAGAAGGATTTATTGTGTTGTTTCTCTTTCAAGTGGGCCAGTTCATGGACAATCAACATCCTTAATAGAGGCTCAGGTGAGTGCTTAAATACACTGGCAATTCGAATCTCATTTTTTACACGAACTTTGCCGCCATGCACTTTACTCACATAAGAATGTAAACCCAATGCGTGATTAATCGGATGGATTTTACTGTCATAGATCACTTTGCTAATCGGCGCCGTTTTCTTCATGTAGTTGTTTTTAATAGCCATCGCATATTCAAACAGTGCCTTCTCGCTTTTAATCGAATGTGTATCGGGGTAGCGCTGTTGAAACCAATCCTCAAAGCGTCCGGATTCAAGGAGTTGATTTACTGACTTAACAATATGATCGGGGTACCCTTGAATAAAGCGAAGAACAGAATGCATAAAAACCGTTGAGTCACGTGTGTAAGAAATTCGCCAGTTTACCGTAATCGTACTTGCCAATCACGCCCTTTTCATTAGACTCTTAAATCGTAAAGCCATAGGAATAAATAATGAAAAGACTCGTACTCTATGTAAAAGATAAGTGTGCGCACTGTAAAGATGCGCAGCGTTACTTAGATGAGAAAGGTTACAAGTACCGCCTAACAAACGCTAAAATGCAAAGAGGTCGTAAAGAATTGGATGCGATCGGTGCCCGCTCACTACCAGTGTTGAAGATTGGAGACCGGTACTTAATCGGCTGGGATCCTAAAAATTTCGAACGGATATACGAGGGGAAGTGAACTCGAGTTTTCTTTGCCTTATCGGGTACAAACTAGCAATATCGCCTATTGGCCAGCGCGTTGTGTACTCAACATAGTCGCAAGAATAAACTCAATCACCTGAATTCTTTACTCGTTAACCCCGATCAAGCTTCCAAGCGTTTGTTGACATCCGTCGAGGTTTTTAGATAAGCATGGAGAACTTGATCAAGCTTAGCGGAGCTGATCGGTTTGGTAATCACCTCAGAGCATCCCCCCTTAAGCATCTTTTCTCGGGTCTGCTCAAAAGCGTCTGCCGTGCATCCAATGATGACGGGTGAATATGGTAAATCCAAAGCAATAATGGCTTGGGTCGCTTTCAATCCGTCCATGACAGGCATATTGTTATCCATCAATATGCCATCATAATGCTGTTGCTGCACTTTTTCGAGCGCAAGCTGACCATTTTCAACCACATCAAACTCAAAACCTTTATTTTTTAGAAACTTCCCTAATACCAAGGAATTCACTTTTGTATCCTCAACGATCAGCATTCTTAGCCCACTTCCATTAAAGGGGAGCGGCTTCTGATCTTGCGTCTCCTGACTCTCGATACGACTGAACTCTATCGGTATTGTAACCGTAAAACAGCTGCCTTTGCCTAGTTCACTGGTCAGGTTGATACGGCCTTTCATGGCCTCTACAATATCCCGAGTAATCGACAATCCCAAGCCAGTACCACCAAACCGACGCGTTGTATTATTTTCTGCCTGAGAGAACGGGTCAAAAATAGCCAACTGATTATCTTGGCCGATCCCAATGCCTGAATCCTCTACCACAATAATTAATTCTCCGCCCTCACTCTTTTCATGCACCTTAAAGGTTAATGAGATCCCTCCCTTTGACGTAAACTTCAAAGCATTGCTCAGGAGGTTTTGTAATATCTGAAGTAATCTGGTTTCATCGGCCCATAACGCTCGGTCACATGGCTGGGAATATGCGCAATCAAACTCTAGGTTTTTGTCGGTACAAAGGGGCTTATAAAGCCTCGTCAAACGCAACACGGTATCCTTAAGCATAAACGGATTCGGTTCCAGATTCAGCTTACCCGCTTCAATTTTTGAGAAATCTAGAATGTCATTAAGTACATTAAGCATGTGTGCCCCTGACCCAAGCAATGTATCAACATACTCGTACTGTTCTTTATTCAACGGTGTGTTCAACAATAAATCACCCACGCCAAGAATACCGTTCATCGGCGTTCTTAACTCATGACTCATTGCAGCCAGAAACTGGGATTTAGCCATATTCGCAGACTCAGCTTCAACCGCTTTGACTTTCAGAGATCCTTCCAACGCGATTCTCTGACTGATATCACGCTCAACCGCCATAAAACCTTCGAGCTTGTCATCAGAGGAATAAAGTGGCGTTAAAGCAATTTCAATCCAATAGGCCTCACCATTTCTGTGATAATTTAACAGTTCAAAAAAACCGGGTTGTCTGGCATCAATCGCTTTCCTGATCGCATGAGCCGTCTCTCTATCGGTATCAACACCTTGCAAAAGATGACCGGGATTTTTACCGACCATCTCTGTCTGACGATATCCAGTCAACTGTTCAAATGCGCCGTTAACCCAAGTAATCTTTGAGTCCAGATCCGTAAAAACAACGGCGTCTCGCATGTGTTTAACGACCCTTGCCAAACGCGCCGACTCCGCCTCTTTTTTCACCAGCGCTTCGGATTGTATCAATAACTTATGTTCAGACTCGGCCAAAGATCGAAAGGGGGAGACCAAGACGCGTCGTCCAAATACAAACATAACAATCAAGGTGAGTGTTGTCGCAATCACCATACCAACTAGGAGGCTTCCGGTCAGTTCAGATTCCGCGTTGGCGACGAGTTCTGGAGAGACCGCAGCAAGCAGAACAAAACTCGTACCACGAATTGGATGCTGCTCTACCCCCCAATCACTGGGAGGAGTCATTATCCAATTTAAATGACTCTGTGTGATGCCAAACCAATAATATCGGTCAGAACCCAAACTCTCAAAAAAATCACTGTTTTCTAGGGGCATAATGTACAAGCCTAGCCCTTCAAAATAACCGTTGTAACTAATCGGTGCGGTTAGAAGCAAGTACGAGCGGTCCTCATGAGCGAAGAATGAAAAAGACACTTTTTCCATTAAAGATTCATCTGTTATCCCCGTCGATATATAACGCTCTATGTCAGGAAACAGGGCCATCTCTTGGTAAATATTACTGCCGCTGAAGTCGTAAAGATTAATCAAAGATAAGTGGCTAGACGCTTTAAGTTTAAATAATTGGTCTTGAAATGCAGGTCGACTCGTTATCCCTTCCAAACTCGCACCAACAACGGCCGGATGCTCAACGACTCGCTGAAGCGTCTGCTCGTGAAGTTTAAGAAACTCGAGAACGTATCGCTCAATCGCGAGTGTCTTACCCTTTATGCTCTCTCCGATGATGACTTGGGCGGTTTTATGCGCCTGTTGTTGCACAAAAATATAGCTAGAAAGCATAAAGACGAAAGCACCTACGACAATAAACAACGAAAATAAGTGCATTCCATTTTTTTTATCGAATTTGAGCATAAACTCCCACCCCTAAAAAGTCATATCGATTTAGGAAGCAATTTGACCGCATTATTTTCATCATATAATGCCATACAAAAATCATTGGAATTGAGCGCTTCATGGGCGTCAAAATTGTCTTCATCAAAGGGTGAAAAAGGCGAATTATATTCCTTGATTAGCCCTTGAACAGGTGTTTTAAGCGACTCTAGCGCTTGCTTCATTGCCGTTCGATTAGATTGTGCGTCTTGTGACAGTTCAACAGTTCGAGCAGCCTCTATAAATACTTTTGCTAGATCGTAACCATGAACAAATCCTGCTGGAGCTTGAATATTGGTATCTTCAAAATGTGCTGGGAAAAGCGTTTGAGCATCCTTAAAAACAGCCTGATTGAAGCTATTGCTATCAGAACTGTAAAAATTAAAACAAGATTGAATAAAACGCAATTTCGCTTTATTACGACTATCATATGGGACGTCTTGTGCAAACCGCCCACCCGTAATCCCCCAATGGCTATAGATTGGCATGTCAATATCCATCTGAGCCACGCTTTCAACAATGAGCTTCCCTTCGCGGCTATTAGACACTAACAAGACGCAATCTCCGCCACTAGACTGAGCTTCGCGGATTAATATGCGTGCATCAACGTCTTTAATACCCCAGTTAAACCAACTGGTTTGAACGCGATCAGTAAGATTCTCTGGCAACGCAGACATCATTGCTCGGTAGTTAGATTTACCCCATCCTGTATTTTCCAAGATCAAATGAGGCTGCTGACACTTCTGTTTAAGTGCATAGTTCACCAGTATGTTACCCACTTTAGAGTCATCAACAGACAAACGGAATACGTAGTTGTCTTCTGCTGACGGGTAGCGTGTAATCGGCGTACCTGCCGCCCAGGGCACTAAGGTGAGCATTTTTGACTGATTGATATACTCCCGATACCGAATAAAAGGGGGGGAATGGAGCCCGCCAATGTAAACCAATCCATTCGCGTCTTTTATGAATCGCTCCATATTTTTTTTGCTGCGCAGCACATTACCGCGATGGTCGGTTGTTACAAACTCGACGGGTATATCCGATAGCTGGTTATTGACTTGAGCAAAAGCCACTTTAACACCATGCTCAATGGAGAGTGCCGACTCAAGGTGCCCCGTTCTATCTGCATCAAGGTAAACCCTCAACACCTCGGGTTTGGCGCCTTGTACTAAGCTCCCATACAGTACAACGAAGATATAGAAAATCACTCTAGCCATGGTTTGTGCTCTTTGTCTATTTTATTGACCGATACATTGAGACTAGAGAAACGTGGTAGATTTTCCAGTAATTGTCTGAGTTTTAACCACAAACCTAGAGACAAACACGTGATCACGTATATACGTCAAAATCAACGCGACATTTACACGTATTGTTTAACAAATTCGATAAAGGTTCGATCTGCAATCGACAGATAAGCGCCTCGTCGCCAAGCCAGCGACAACCGAAAGTTGACGCCTTTCTCGAAAGGAATCGCAACCACCTCTTTTTCATGCTCAGTCACCAACCTGAGCAACGCAGTAATGGCAAATTCGTGCTTAACAATATTGAGGATCATTGGTAATAAGTTTGTCTCAAAGGACAAGTTTATCGTCTTGTTATATTCACGGGCTTTATTCTCAACGAAATCACGATGAAAGTACCCAGACTTAAACATCACAAGCTCATGGTTAAAAAATTCATCAAAACTGACCTTATCCTGACGTGCTAACGGGTGCTCTGGACCAACAACTGCAACCATTTCTACATCCAAGAGATGATCCGTATCGAGGTCATCTGGAACGTTTTCCTCGTCAATCACACCAATATCCAACTCACCATCAAGAAGCATCTGACGTATTGAACGACTGCCCGCATCGATCAGCGATAGTTTTAACTTGGGATAGTGGGTCTTAAAGGCCATTAAAACCGCAGGAAAAAAATAAGATCCCATCATGCTGGGCGCACCAAGTCGAACCTCCCCTTTCTCTAAGCCCCGAAGTTCCTTAATCGCGAGCTTGGCATCATCGATTTGCTGGAGGATACGCTTGGCATGTTCATAAAGCACTTGGCCTTCATCCGTAAGCGTAATCTGGCGCTCTTGCCTTCGAAAGAGCTCGACGCCCAATTGCTGTTCAAACTTTTTAATCGAGATACTGAGCGCTGGCTGAGCAATGCGAATCGATTTAGCCGCCAGAGTGAAATGGCCAAAGTCAGCCACAGCGACAAAGTGTCTGAGTTGACGCGAGTCCATCCTAGAATCCATATAAAAATTATATTAAGTTAATATTTATAATATATTTTATAAATCACGATATCACTGATAATTTGATCACAATTAAAAAACAAAAAACAGTGAGAGAAAACACATGATCGAACCCAATACCTCCAATTATAAGAAGGTGACCTTCAGTCTGGCTCTAGGGTCATTCATCGTGTTTTGTAATCTCTACTTATTTCAACCTATGCTGCCCCATTTGGCCGTGCATTTTTCTGTTACAGCGACTCAAGTTAATTGGGTATTTGCTTCAACAACACTTGCATTGTCACTCAGTTTGGTGCCTTGTGCGGTCGCTTCAGAAGCTATGGGTCGGAAATGTCTTATGCTGACGGGCTTGCTCACTATGCCGTTGATTGGGTTGGCGATGCTGTCAGCACAGTCTTTTTTTACTCTCATTTTTATGCGTGCATTAATGGGAATCGCCATAGCCGCCTTTGCCTCTGTCGCCGTTGCTTACATGGTAGAAGAGATGTCTTCTCGCGCATTTAAACAAGCCATTGGCGGATATATCGCGGCAAACTCCCTAGGAGGCATTACAGGAAGAGTGTTAGGCGGCACATTAACTGACAATTTAGGTTGGGAACACGCACTCATCGCTATGGCCGTTATTTCCCTGATTGGCGCTCTAGTCGTCTCCATCACCCTTCCCAAACAAAAGCATTTTTCGCCTCAGCGCGGGATGTTGAGACATCACAATAAGGCCTTGGTCAAGCACCTGCGCAATCCAACCCTCTGGTTCGCCATGATGATTGGCGGAATAAACTTTGCGTTGTTTGTTAATCTCTACTCCATTATGGGTTTTCGCCTCGTCGAGGCTCCACACTCTTTGCCAATCGGGATGGCGTCATTGATTTTTCTTTGTTACCTACCAGGGACCCTAAGTTCAAAGCTGACCTCCATATGGAATCGAACCTACCCCCCAATAACAGGCATGTTAGTCGGTACCACTGTCAGCTTTTTGGGCATGCTGTTAGCCTACATTGATCGACTGCCTTTGATGGTTTTAGGCCTCGCTCTGATAAGCTTTGGCGCATTTTTCACCCATACGCTCGCCTATGCATGGGTAAGTGTGAAAGCAACCCAAGCCAAAGCCGCCGCGACTGCCCTCTATCTTGTTCATTACTACGTCGGTGGCAGTATAGGTGGATTTTTTCTCATTTACTGTTGGCAAAAGGGCGGCTGGGAATATGTTATCGCTGGTAGCTCACTGCTCTATCTTACGATGTTGTGGCTATGTCGCCGGCTTAATCAACACTCTGAGGTGCCCAGAAAAAAAAATGGTGAGGTATCAGCCTCCCCTAAACAGGAAGATATTTCTTCAATACCTTAACCAAGCTGCGTAAACCTCGATTTACCTCGTCATCGCGATTCTGTTATCCTTGCGCCAAGGCTACAATCAGGAACGAAAATGCAAGCACCAACTTCAGCGAAAACGATCACTCAACACGTTGACCAGTGGTTAGATAATGTGGTTATAGGACTAAATTTATGCCCTTTTGCCGCCAAACCACGACGAAAAAAACAGGTTAAAATATACGTCAGTGACGCTCAAAAAGAAGAGGGTTTACTGGAAGATTTGCTAACACAACTTCTAGAACTGGAATCCAAAAGCGCTGAAGAGTTGGAGACAACCTTGGTGGTTGTACCCAACATGTTGAGTGATTTCTACGACTATAACCTATTTATTGACTGGATAGAGGCATTGATTAAGCGACAAGGTTGGGAAGGTGTCTATCAACTCGCCACTTTTCACCCCCAATATTGCTTTGGCGGAGCCGAGCCAGAAGATGCGGAAAATTTAACCAACCGGTCACCCTATCCTATCTTCCACCTCATTCGAGAGGAAAGTATGGAAAAGGTCCTTAAACACCACCCAGATCCAGAATCGATACCCGATACAAACATCAAAACGGTGGAAAACCTGACTCAAACTGACTTAGCCAAACTTTTTCCTTACCTTTTTGGCTAAGTCACACCCATTTATTCAGAGAGCACTTTCTGGGAAAAGAGACGTGTTATGATTTTGTTTCTACCACTGTTCTTTGCAGAATAAAGTGCTTCATCTGCAACCGCAATGATCTGCTCTAGTGTACTGATATTGGACTCAGTCTCTATGTGTTGTTCAAAATTAAACTCACAAACCCCTATAGAAACCGTTAAGGGCACTTTGTCCAAAACAATACTGTTGACCGAGGAATGAAGTTCAGCAATCACGGTTTGTCGCTCTTTATCGCTGCGGTCCGGTAACCAGACAACAAATTCTTCACCACCGTAGCGCGCAATAAAATCTGCGTCGCTCAAGTTGGCGTGCAAAATTTGGGCGGTTTTTTTCAAAACCGCATCCCCTTCAAGGTGACCGTATTGATCATTAACCAATTTAAAGTGGTCAATATCAATGACGGCCAGCGATCCTTTTCCCTCACAATCTTTCATACGTTCAATCGCTGTATGAATAGTTTTAAACATACATCTGCGATTTGCCATACTGGTGAGTTCATCGTAAAGGGCCTGATACTCAAGTTTGTTATTGAGTTCCCGTAGCTTTTCTTCCTGATTCCTTCGGATAATTTCCACCTCAACCCAAGTCGCCATTAACTTTAAAGCGTCAATGTCTATCTCCTGAAACTTTCGTGGATATGGCACCGCAGAAGAGAAATTTAGCGTCCCATAGACTTCGTCTTCAACAAAAATGGGTATACCAATGTAGGACTCTAAGCCCAAAGCTTTATAAGCCGGATGTTTCGAATATTGACGATGGATGCCGATATGTTCGACGAAAACAGGCCCAAAAGAGCCACAAGTGATATGGCAGTATGTAGAATGATAGTTAAACTGATCACCAGAGCTTATCCCAATATTCTCAGGAGACACACTATGAAGAACAGTGTATTTATCTCCCTCAATCTTCGAAAGAATACCAATGTCCAGATTAAAGCGCTCAAGACCCAACATAAGCAGTTGAATAATCTGAATATCAAAACCTTTCTGGTAGTCGTGAGTGATTTGATAAAGACTTCGAATTATCTTATCGCTCTCGGTTGCTATCGTCATACACCGCCTCAAACTGTAAATTTTTAAAAACAAGATTCAGGCTAGACTCCGCCAACGTGGTTACCTAACTCAATCTAAACACCTGCACTTTATCTATTTTTTCCTTACTGTGATAGCAGGTTTCACATGGCTTTGTTAGTATGGCGCGATAATTTCTTAATCAGGCTTCCCCCATGCAATTATCTAAACTCACTAACGAGACATTTGACCAACTTTACCGAGACATCACAGAGTTTCGTAATACCTTCGACTTACCTGTGGCTTCCCCTGAAAGTTTAGACGATAAAGCGGATTTACTGCATACTTCTTTAGCAGTAGAAGAACTGACTGAATTAGCCGAGGCTGATAATAAAACCGAACAAGCTGATGCCATCATCGACAGCATTTACGTACTGATGGGGCGCCTCGTCCATCTCGGTGACGATACCGTTGAAGACAATATCGCGATCAGTTACCTTATTGACCTTCTACTTAATGTCGCCACTAATCGCGGTATCGATTTTATGTCTTGCTGGAACGAAGTGCATTCCAGCAATATGAGTAAAGTATGCCGTAACGAACAAGAATACTCTGAAACTGAAGCTTATTATGCTGAGCAGGGTATTAAGTTGATGGCCGTCCAAAAAGGTGGCTATATCATTGCAAAGTGTGCCGAGGACTTTGTCTCTGAAACGAAAACCATCCGCCAAGGAAAAGTATTGAAGTCAGTGTATTACCGCCCAGCGAACCTAGAGCCGCTTACAAACCGCTAGACCTGTAAAAACCACCACCTTCAGAACTCCCTTTAGGTGGTGCCAAAAGGTTTATCTGCGCTGATTCACTTAATGCTAACTTGCAGATCTTAACCCATCAATCAAACAGCAAGACTGGGCCACCGTCTAACTCCACTTTAGTGACCCGCGTCTTGAACACTCGAGTGAGTTCTTTGGCAACCAAAACATCTTTGACTTCACCGACACATTGCATCACGCCACTTTCAAGTAGTAGCGCTTTATCGCCGTGTTTAAGCGTACGGTTGAGATCATGGTTGGACATGATCACTGTAATCCCCATCGAGGCGACCTTTCTAAGCAATTGATACAACATCGCTTCTTGACCGATATCAAGCGGAGCGGCTGGCTCGTCCAAAATAAGAAGTTTGGTCTGCGCATTCAATGTCGGCCAGATTTGCAAACAAACGGCACATAAGCGTACACGTTGCCACTCCCCTCCAGACAATTGATGTACCGAACGGTGCAGCTTATCTTCTAATTTGAGTATGTGCGTAAGTTCACTAACAGCCTGCTCGACTTCTGCCCCTAATCCAGCGGAATCATTTGGTAACGACAGAGCAAGGTATTGAAATACATCCAAGTTAAACGCTGGATTGCCATTTTGACTTAAAAAGGCTCGATAACAAGTAAGACGCTCCATTGAGCTCTCACCCACTACTAAATCAAAAATTCTGACGTCTCCAGAAAAGGAGACTAGCCCAGCGATGGCGGTCAGCAACGTACTTTTACCGCTGCCATTGGGCCCGACAACATGAAGAATCTTTCCCTGCTCTAAGCTAAAAGAAAGTGGAAGTAACCGAGAACCCACAGACAGATTTTTAACGTGTATCATGGTGTTTTATTAGCATCCAAATGAAAACGGGGGCACCGAGTGTGGTCGTCACCACCCCAAGAGGTAGCTCGGCCGAATCCAGTGCCAATCTTGCAATAATATCGGCCACAACGAGTAGCAGAGCGCCTGAAATTGCTGACACAGGCACCAAGTATTGATTTTCACTGCCAAGCATCAATCGCAATAGATGCGGAACGATTAGGCCAATAAAACCTATCACGCCACCTAAGGCGACGGTTCCACCGACTAAAATCGATACCGCCAAAATCAACTTCCAGCGCACGGAGTCGATGTCGACACCTAGCTGCTTTGCATGCTGTTCGCCCATCATCAATTTGTCGAGTGTTTTGCCTTTTAAGCAAAGCCATACGATCACTGGAACCATGACTAATGTCACCACATGATGATACCAACTCGCTCCACCAATCGTTCCCATTAACCAATACATCAACTGTCTTAAGCTTAACTCATCACTAAAGTAAAACGCCCAAGTCACCATCGCAGAGGTAAGTATCCCCAATGCCACGCCGACCAAAAGCAGGCGGGTTGTGCTCAGCTTCATCACTTTCACCATCGACACTAACAGCAGAGTAAAGATAAGCGCCCCCGCGACCGCCGCGATCATAAAGCCAACCGGTGTTGCAAAGACTGGAAAAAGAAACAGCAGCCCCACCATCATGACACTTGCACCGCCAGAGATACCCAATACTCCAGGCTCCGCTAAGACATTACCGAGCAATACTTGCAACACAGCACCAGAGACGGCAAGAGATGCGCCTATCACTACCGCGGCTAACAGTCGAGGTAACCGTAGCTGGACGATTAATTGTTGCTGCAAAGCACTCATTTCCGACAAAGGAGAGATAAACACTTCACCGACGATCAGGTGGGCTGAAGCACATACAAGCAACATAACGACTAAAATAATGAGACAGCGCTTCCAGCTATGATGTCTTCGGATTAATAATTGACGTAATTCCATGGGATTTATTCTGCGAAAATATCGCTTTGACACACCAATAATAATAATGGCTTAACGATAACGTTAAGCCATTAAAATGGAAAGCAATACTATGAAGTTTCAGTGCAATGATGTTAATCGTAAACTAATTGATCATTTTCATAACGCACCTTTACAGGGCAGACCATCAACGCCGCTCTTTGTCCAATTGCAACATGTCGGTTTGGAAAAACAATGGCCTCACCTTCATTCTTTGCCATTAACGGTTTATCACCGTCATGGCCGAATACTTCCCCGTGTTTAAAGGCCGTAAAGTTTTCAACGCCATCATCAAAAATAAAATCAAAATCCTCTTCAAGCCGCACGATAGTGCGGCTTACACGGTACATAACAGGAGCTCGTGGTATGTGTTCCGCTTTGCTGCAAGAAATCAAATCTCTCAGTGCCAAATCGAAGGCCACCAGCTTGTTGAGATCATTTTCACCAATACGGGCAACGCTTCCTAATTCTAATGTCAGCGCTTGTGCTGAAAATTGTTCAGCGCTATACCAACTAAACGTACCAGAAGGCGCGTTGGAAAACATCACAGCTTCCAAGTGAGCACTGGCCACAAATTCCATCAGTGATTTACTGCGAACCGGATGTCGAGTTTTAGGGCTGACGGCGAAAGTATAATGCTTAGACTGACGAATCGCACAATGCAAATCGAGATGCCAGCGCTTGTCAGCAGCGGTATCTTGATAAAAATCCGCGACAATACGTTTTAAGTGAGTAGCAATATGCCGTTCTTTTGATTCAGGATACTCTTGTGCATCAAACAACCGATTAAGATTCATTTCGATAAACCGAGTGTGTGCATTGGTTGCTTCAGGGTGAGCAATCAAGATCAACAAGCGTTGCGAGACGAGTTGAAATCCAGATTCTATATCAGAAATGATTTTATCAATCAGTTCCATAGGTGCGGTTTCATCTCCATGAATACCACAGGATAGAATAATATGTTTCGTATTTGCATCTAATCTAGGAGGGATAACTTCCAACACTCCCCGCTCATGAAGCTTGAATACCGTTCCATTGGCAAACTTGGTTTCACTTGGCTGGGTGTCATTTTCTAGATTTAAACTGTCCGAAAGAAAAGATTGATGAAAGAGATTTTTCGGCATGCGCGACTCCTTTATTGCACAGCGAGTATGTTAATGAATTACTCAGCAAAATTATGTAGCGACGATCCCACTTATTAGTAGGAGATCGTACTTTATGGCAGAAAACTCAGTGACCCTTTCAAAGATTGATTTCTATAAAAGAGAGAGTGCTTTGACCGGGCAAAAGATAACCGAGAAGACCACCGCATCCCAGTTGACGGTATTGTACCATATTTATCGGATAATCAGAGACGCCTTTATCCATTAGATCAAAGAGCTATAGCATTGACTCCAGTAAGAGTTTGTCTGGCCTTAACCGTATCAACGTAGAGCAACCACGACTCTGAATTTTGCAGAGCGGCGGTTACATAATAGAAAAACTCGCCTAAAGGTTAATCGCCATATTAGTCTTTGACGAGTGAGTTTAAGATCCACTTATTCAGCCGTAACGTGATTCACGGAAGGGCTTTCAATGCGAATTCATTCACCCGATACCCGCCAAGACTCCTGTCGCCGCTGCTACCCGATTAATAACCAAAAATTATAACTAATAACTTTTCATTATTTCTGTCGTCGATTTCAAATCATTATGTTTGTTACGGAATTTAATCCTGTAATAATCTCAGCACATCATAAAGACTAAAATCAATAATAAGGACAATCAATTATGTCAGTAACGGCGATCGCTTCACTTGCGGTATTTGTCGCTATTCTTTGCTTGCTCTACAACCAACAAAGAAAAAACAAAACTTTGTCTCGACTGGTCCTTTTAGGGTTAGTGAGTGGCAGTCTGTTTGGCTTAGCCCTTCAACTTACTTTTGGGGAAGGCAACGTCGTTATCACGCAAACACTAGACTGGATTAACATCATTGGCAGTGGTTACGTTGGCCTGCTTAAAATGGTGATCATGCCACTCGTCTTGGTTTCGATGATATCAGCCGTGGTCAAACTTGAAAAAGGCGGCTCATTAGGGAAAATTTCTGGCTTAACCATTTCTATTCTATTGACGACAACCGCAATATCAGCGTTTGTTGGAATCATTGTCACCCAGTTACTCGGGCTATCCGCAGAAGGGTTAACCGAAGGGGCGCGAGAAACCGCTCGTATTGCAGTACTTGAGAACCGTGCTGGATCCGTGAGTGATCTAAGTATACCTCAGATGCTGGTCAGCTTTATCCCAACCAATCCATTCGCAGACCTCACTGGATCGCGAACCACGTCCATCATCGCGGTGGTGATTTTTGGCGTTCTGACTGGCATTGCAGCACGTAAAGTCATGGCTGAGAAGGCGGAACTTGAAGCGCCCATTCGTACCTTTGTTGAGGTGGCACAATCGGTCATAATGCGTTTGGTCAAAATGATTATGGCTCTCACACCTTATGGTATCACGGCATTGATGGCTAAGGTGGTCTCAACATCCAGTGGCAGTGATATACTCAATCTGTTGGGGTTTATTGTGGCTTCTTATATCGCCATAATCCTCATGTTTGTCGTTCATGGTCTTTTGGTGTCACTCGTTGGTGTCAGCCCCAAAACCTACTTCCAGAAAATCTGGCCAGTGTTAACATTTGCTTTCACTTCTCGCAGTTCCGCAGCCACTATCCCTCTTAATGTCGAAGCGCAGATCAATCAACTCAAGGTACCACCCGCAATAGCCAACCTCTCTGCCTCGTTTGGCGCGACGATTGGACAAAATGGCTGCGCTGGCATCTATCCGGCAATGCTGGCCGTAATGGTTGCCCCAAGCGTGGGGATTGACCCAACAGACGTTAACTTTATCCTATCGTTGATCGCCATTATCGTCGTGAGCTCTTTTGGTATCGCGGGCGTAGGTGGCGGTGCAACCTTTGCTGCGCTGATCGTTTTACCCGCAATGGGTTTACCGGTAACGATCGCGGCGCTGCTGATTTCTATCGAACCTCTGATTGATATGGCCAGAACCGCGCTCAATGTTTCCGGATCAATGACGGCTGGCACCATAACCAGTCGAATTTTGGGAAAACAAGCCAGCGATCAACCATTGGAAGCACAACAGATATCGTAATTCCAAGCCCCAAGGCTGAACTCGTGCCTTGCAAGTAGAGCGTTGATATTGCTCAATTCGCAAGGCACGAGACATTAAAACACGAAGCCAAGTCACTCAAGGCCAGTGTCTGCTTAACCATTCAGAATCTACAAACCTCTTCAGTGACCTAACCCTTTTATTGATTTGCCTTGCATTCTCTACAGCGTCTGTCAGATACTTACATCAGCCTTTTTTACTTTTGAACCTGTGGCCAAGTTCCCACTTACACCACGGTGATGTATTGCCTTTGTTTTCCAGCCACTTTACGACCGCAATGCCAGTCTTTTTAAACTGCCAGTCGTCTGAAAACAAAGTATTGCCAAATAATGATGAATAAGAAAACAAAACTATGAAAAGTAGCGAACAGCCCACATTCTTCTTTTTTGATTATGAAACTTGGGGGACGGACCCCGCCAGAGACAGACCATCACAATTTGCTGGTGTGCGCACTGATATGGATTTAAACATCATTGGGGAGCCCATCGTCATCTATTGTCAACCGCCAAATGACTACCTTCCTTCACCAGAAGCGGCATTGATTACGGGTATCACACCTCAAACAGCGATGTCTAAAGGCCTCACTGAACCTGAGTTCATCGCAAAGATCCATGAGCAACTATCCATACCTAACACGATTAATCTCGGTTACAACAGTATTCGGTTTGACGATGAAATCACTCGGTATACATGCTATCGGAACTTTTTAGACCCCTATGCTTGGAGTTGGCAAAACGGTAACTCACGTTGGGATCTTCTTGATGTCATGCGAGCCTGCTACGCGTTGCGCCCAGAAGGCATTAACTGGCCCAACAATGACGAGGGCTTTACTAGCTTTAAACTGGAGCACCTTTCCGTTGCCAATGGGATTGAGCACTCGAATGCCCATGATGCTATGGCCGATGTCGTTGCTACTATTGAAATGGCAAAGAAAGTTAAAACTGCCCAGCCTAAGCTGTTCGACTATTTCCTCGGTATGCGCCAAAAACGAAAACTCAACGAACTGATCGACATTGTCAATATGACGCCCCTCATGCATGTTTCCTCGATGCTAGGCCGTGAGCGCCAGTATACGAGTTGGGTCGTACCGATTGCATGGCATCCTAGCAATCAAAATGCGATCATCGTGGCTGATTTAACCCAAGATCCACAACCATTAATAGACCTCGACTCAGAGCAACTACACCAGCGCTTGTATACAAAACGTACTGAGTTGTCGCCGAGCGAACTTCCCGTTCCAATCAAGCTTATTCATTTAAATAAGTGTCCTATTCTTGCGCCTGCCAAAACACTAACTGCTGATAACGCAGCGCATATCGGTATTGACCGAGAAAAATGCCTGAATCACCTCGCCATCATTCGTCAAAACCCAGACATTCGAGATAAACTGGTTTCACTCTATGGGATAGAACGAGAATTTAACAAGAGTGCTGATGTGGACACTATGCTCTACGATGGTTTCTTCTCTCCGGCCGATAAGACCGCGATGGAGATTATTAGACAAACGCCACCGGATCAACTCTCCACCCTAGACCTCACTTTTGACGATGCACGCATAGCGCCGCTATTATTTCGCTATCGCGCTCGACATTTCCCATGGACTCTCAGTGAAACCGAACAAAACAAATGGGCTGTTCATTGTCGTGACTATTTTGAAAACCAGATCGAAAATTACATGCTGAATCTTGAAAACTTAGTTCATGAACATGAAGGTGACGAAGATAAAATAAAGCTCTTAAAATCAGTGTATCAATACGTTGAAAAACTCGTCTCTTAAATGAGGAAACCATGCCTAGAGTCTAGAAAGTTATCCGCCTTGAAATAAGAAAAGGCGGTCACTTGATTACATCCATCTAGGTAGCACTTCGGATAAGAAAGCTTATGGCCAATACCTGTCTAAGATACGCCGTTTCTATGGGGCTGATTCTCATTTGCCTTATGGTAGGCCACTATATTCAAATTATTACAACGACATCCATCCCTAGCAGCATCATTGGTATGTTGCTGCTATTTTTCCTTCTAGCCAGTGGCCTTGTTTCTGCAAAATGGGTACGCCCTAGCGCAAACCTACTGATTCGATATATGGTGTTGTTGTTTGTCCCCATTAGCGTCGGTTTAATGCAACACTTTGATATGTTGATTAACAACGCTCTCCCTATCCTTGCCAGCGCGATTGGGGGGACCTTCATTGTCATTGTCGTTCTCGGTTTATTGCTCGAAAAATTACTCAAAGGGGGAGGCCGCTAATGTGGTTAGTGATAACCTTATTGGTTTTTTTCTCCGCTCGATGGGTATGTCAAAAATGCCCAAGTCCATTTATGAATCCACTGCTCGTGAGTTTAGCCATTTTAATCCCTCTTCTTACTTACTGTCGCGTCCCATTTGACGTTTATTATCAAGACAACCAGTGGATAAACCTTTTGCTTCAGCCTGCCGTTGTCGCCCTAGCCTATCCACTCTATGAACAGCTTCCTCAAATAAGAGCCAACTGGCGTATTATCATGTTGGCCTGTAGCGTTGGCAGTGTTTTGTCGATGCTAACTGCTACGCTTATCGCTGTTTATACGCAAGCTGATTTATTACTGATAGCCAGTTTACTTGGCAAATCTGTCACCACTCCCATTGCCATGGAGGTGTCGAGTAACTTAGGAGGTGAGCCTGCGATCGCAGCAATTTTGGTTCTTATTGTTGGCTTGGTTGGTGCGATTTTTGCGTACCCAGTATACAGCCTGTTTAATATTACTCACCCTATTGCGAGAGGGCTTACCATGGGAACAGTGTCGCACGCATTGGGTACCGCAACCTGTATTGAAAAAAATCCTCTGGATGCCGCATTCAGTTCATTGGCACTCGTCATTTGTGGCCTTATTACCTCCATTCTCGCGCCAGTATTTTTTGCTCTGGCGGTATGGTTGATGCAATAAACGTTTTGATCATTAATCGCTCCACGCACCTCTTTATCGTTATCCGACTCAATAAACTTGTGTGATATCACTCTAATTGTGAAAAAATAATATCGTTACATTAATTATTGTGATCAATATAGAAGAAATGTTCTCATGGTGCCCTAAAATGAAATACCAATATCGGGTTGATATAAGTCGATTCACTCGTGGTCATAATAAACCCAATGATATCGATTAATGCTTACACAAGGATTCACTATGACAAGTCGCATTGAGCAAGCACTTTCTGAAGCGCCAAGCAAAGTCGCACAGTTCCTCACCCCAATCATATCAGCAGACGATTTTGACGCGACTCTGTCTTCGGAACAATTTTCGGATCTTTTGACAATATCAGGCTTACAGGACGATGAACTGAGAGTTGCACTACTGCCATTTGCTGCCACCTATGCGCATGTTCCCATTTCAAAATTTTATGTTGGTGCTGTCGTTCGTGGCCTATCAGGGACGCTCTATTTTGGGGCCAATGTTGAGATGTCTGGTACTCAACTTGGACAAACCGTGCATGCTGAACAATCTGCCATTAGCCATGCTTGGATGAAAGGTGAACGTGGCGTGTCAGATATTACGGTCAGTTTTAGTCCTTGTGGCCATTGCCGTCAGTTTATGAATGAACTGTCGACGGCGGGAGAATTGGCGATTCAATTACCGCAAAAAGAGGAAAAAACACTTCAGTACTACCTGCCCGACTCTTTTGGCCCAGTCACCTTAGGAATGGAATCAGGCCTAATGACTGAGGTTAATCACGGTAAAACATGTGTCGAATCCGATACGATGATCAATAGTGCGTTAGAAGCCTTAAACAAAAGCTATGCACCCTATTCTCACAATTTAAGTGGTGTCAGCATCAAACTAAAAAATGGGAATGTGTACCAAGGGGCTTACGCTGAGAACGCAGCATTCAACCCAAGTTTACCCCCTTTGCAAGTTGCAATTATCCAATTATTAATGGACTCACAATCATTTGAGGACATTGAAGCAGTCGCCTTGGTCGAAATGGCGCAAAGCAGCATCAGCCACCTTGCCACGACTCAGAGCACGATAGAAGCCATCAACCCAGATATTCCCATGAGCTACCAAGCCATCTAGACACAGACTGGTCGACGATAAAAAGGCGCCAAGCGGCGCCTTTAACACCCTTTCTTTTCGCTTAGCTCTCGATCAAATACACTTCTTCTGTAAACCGTGACAACCCTTTTGATGCAATTTTGGGATGATTTTCACTGGCCTCATCATGATAGAGTTTTGTCGTGCGATAACCTTCAAAGAGGCGTCTAATTTCCTGTTCAGCAACCGAAAATGGAGGTCCAGACATTTCCTCTTGTGGATAGTCAAGGGAAACCAATAACACTCTCCCCTTAGGCTTGAGTAACGACATGATTCTTTCTACATAGGAAACTCGCATTTCTTCGGGTAATGCGACCAACGCAGCTCGGTCATAAATGATATCAACGGGCTTCACCGGGGCACTGAAAATATCGCCGTTAATAATAGACAGTTCATCAAACTGGTAGAGGTCATGTTGACCATTCACAGAAATGACCGTCGGGGTATAAAAATGTTCCGAAAAAAAGGCCCTTACCGCGATTTTACTGAGTTCAACCGCCTGTACGTCCTCATGTTGGGATGCTAACCAAACCAAGTCTTCTGACTTACCACATAAAGGAACAAAAACTTTATCGTCTCGAGATGGCTTCGTCATAGACCAATATTCCATCAAGAGCGAGTTGACGTCTTTTCGATGAAAACCGATTTGGTTAGACGCCCATTTACTATGCCAAAAATCTGGATCTTCCATTTTCTTCTCCTGAGTCATCCTTAATCTTCTAGCCTATACGAATCTTGTTTCAAGTGGTATCCCCAATCTGAAGAACACATTCAGGTTAGGTTCAGATAACTCATTTACAATGGTTTAAAGCCTGAGTGCAAACCAGCATCAAATTTTTTGTTGAACAAACAATACAACCCATTGCTTAATGACACATAGGCCCCCAGATAATAAGTATGACAGTGACGACTTGGTGATCACTCTTTTCAAGCCATTTTTTTCTAAGTCGCTACAAATTCAAAGGAGACTGCATGAGCCTATTTCTGCGAACCACGGCTCTGATGCTATTAATGCTCAGCCGTGCACCCGCTTTTGCCTCAATGCCTACAGAAAGCAATACTGAAGAGTCGCGCTCCACTCGCCAAAACGAAATGTGTTCCAAAGTATTCAAACACAATCTCAGTGGCCTTTATGGCATAAAATCCACGACCCTCACCCCAGTTCAGCCCTATGCCGACTTTGATACACTTTATAGCAAAGCTCATCAAGCTCAGGCCGAACTAGAAATGATATGTAAAAATACCGCCTTGCTTACTTCAGCTGAAGCCTATTTTTCAGGGGTAAAGTCTGCTCAAAGAGCCAAAGACAAAATAACCTCTGAATTAAATGATGAGCCCGAGCGTATTACCGATTTGGCAAGAGCTACGATCGTCGCAGATGATATTGAAAGTTTGATGTCTGCTTATGAAACGCTCAATCGAGAGACAACGATCGTTAAAGTGAAAAATCGTTTCAAGAAACCGTCACCATCGGGTTATCGCGATTTGAATCTACTGATCCGGCTCCCAAAAACTGGCTTAATTGCCGAAGTCCAGATCCATCTAAAAGCCATTGCGGATGTTAAAAGTGGTCCAGAACATGATCTTTACAAACGTATCCAGAAAATTGAAAGGCAAGCCACGTTAGAAAATCGAACAATCAGCGAGTTCGAAACAGCAAAAATCAATGCCATGCGAAATCAATCGAATCATTTGTATCAGACAGCATGGCAACCCTATATCACCACTCACCTAAGTGCCGCATAGCCCATCAAAGTAACCTTGTTATTGGCCAGTGTGGACAATTTTAACCTCACATGAATGCTCAAAACGAAGTGTTTTGAGCATTACCGTTAGCAAAGCCGACCATCGAACCCAATCAATCTGAAGTAGCAAATACGGCACATAGCAACATCATAACCTATTCTTTTAGAATGAATATTAAAATCAGAAAGAATGTTATGAAGGCGATCAAGTGGTGTTTTTACTTTCTAATGCTGGTGTTTTTTAACAGTACAGCCATGGCCCGCAGTGATTATGGTCCTGTAAAAAGCTATACACAATCACCCTTCCATACCAACAGCCTTTCCCCACAATTACGCTCAGGTTTTTCAATGACACCGGAATCGGGAGAGGTCACCATCACCGGTATTATTTCGAGCATCTGGGCCGTGACGCCAGACTATGAATTGGATTACTATCAGAATCAGCTGGCTGCAAGTGGTAAATGGCAATTGACATCAGATTGGCAGATAGAAGTAGACTATCGTTGGAATTACGCGGGGAATAATCATCTCGACGGTTTGACTAAAGATTTTCATGACTGGTTTAGCTTGGATCAAAATGGTAGAGATAATGTCGATAACAACCGCTTTGTTATCCACATTCCTGACTACGGCATCGAATTAGACAACTTTCGAGGGGAGTCATTAAGTCATGCTTTCACCGGCTACCTGCAATACCAACTGCTCAACGAAACGCATCATGGCATCTCTTTAGGGACGACTCTCTACTTTAACGATACTCATCATAGTATTTTTAGCTCTTCACAATTCGAACAAGCGATTCAAATCAATTATGGCTACCGCAGGGACAAGCACTCCCTCGACACACTGCTTGCCATAACCTTTCGCAATACCCCAAGCGTATTTAAACAAATGCCCTATCGTTCGAATACTTGGACGGTTGGCGCCAGCTATCGATACAGGCTCTCCACACGTCACCACCTCATCGGACAATTGGCCATTCATCAAGGTATCTCTGGAGGGGAAGATGAATTTTCAAAACCCTCAACAGAGTTTACGTTTGGTTACCGCTACCAAATGAAAAATTCAGCCATAGAGCTCACCGCCGTTGAGAACATGTTTAATGCTGATAACAGTACCGATATCGCATTTGGTATTGGATATCGATACCAATTTGGAGGTTCAGATCAAAAAACTTAAACCGTTAGGATTTGGTGCAACACGGCACCGATCTCTGCATCGTCTGCCTCACGTTGGAGCGTAAACGCAACATATTGGTCATCACTCCAACCCAAAGAACGGTCCACTTCGGCCAAACCATGTACCAAGCTTCCATCGAGTATAAAAGACAGCTCAATTTCTTTATTGTTGATCAGCCCGCCCTTTTTGAATTCTATTTCCTGATAGCAACCAGACCTTGATGAGAAATTATGACCATTCAAAAAGCCTTTCTCTACATCTGACTTAATCATTGTAAAGCCAGCATGCTCAATGCCTGAAATGACCTTTTGTACAACAGGAAGTGCCTCTACATGAACAAGATCTCTGTCGTTGGGGTCCACCGAAAAACCGATGTCTAAAACGGTTTCTATCCACACTTTAGTTTGATTGTTCCTCGTACTAAGCAATGTAATCGGTGTTTCATCATCAAGCCCCAACTCGAAATCAAAAGATTTATTTTCTTGGGGATTGATAACAAAGGGCTCCACCACCTGCAATGCGCCCAAGACAAATGTTTGATACCTAATTCCACTGTCGCTTTCTACTTTGGCTCTAGTACATAACTTCAAATGTATGGCATCTATTTGCTGTTCGACCTCACCACCCTCAATGTGGACAACGCCACAGAGCGTGCTGCCCTGAACGATTGGCATATTTTCTAACACCGTATCGACTTTCGCCGCACCAAATCCTAAAGAAGCCTTTATCTTTCCAAGCATTCCATTCCCTTGTTGTCATAGTTGTAGGTACGTCTAGGTAGCATGTATCTTCATTAATTGACAAGATATTTATATCAATTCTTGGCTGAAGAACGGACTCGATCACTAAGGTTGCATTCTCAACGTAAATCCATCACCATTTGTATAGTCAAATAAAACGTAATGAATGCTATGAAACAATCACCACTCTATCTACAGATAAAGCACTATATTATCGAAAAGATTAATTCGGGACATTGGCCTATCGGACACAGAATCACAACAGAAATGGATTTGACGGAGCAGTTTAATGTCAGTCGAATGACCGTTAACAAAGCAATACGCGATCTCGTCTCGGAAGGCAAGCTGCAAAGGCGTCCGAGACTCGGCACTTTTGTCTGCGCGCCGGATGACAAAGCAGAGTCCCCTTTACTTGATATTCAGAATATCGCCGACGAAGTGAATCTTCGTGGTAAAAAGTATTCAAGTAAAGTCGTGACTCAGGTAGCTAAGATGGCAGATGAAACCATTGCAACCAAACTTGGCATAATGCTAAACAGTCCGATTTTTTATAGTGAAATCATTCATTTCGAGGACAGCCATCCAATTCAGTATGAGCTTCGATGGGTCAATAGCATCCATGCCCCTGATTATCTTGAACAAGATTTCACACAAAGTACGCCCAATCAGTATTTGTCTATCAATTGCCCGTTAAGCGCCGTCGAGCATACTGTAGAAGCCATTGTCGCCAATGATCGAGTACGTAGCGCTTTAAGGTTGGGCGCAAATGAACCTTGTTTGCTACTCAACAGACGAACTTGGAGTCAAGACAAGCTCGTGAGTTCCGCTTTACTTTATCACCCAGGCACTCGTTACAAGCTAAGTTCCAAAATATTACTCAACTGATTGCTTTATATTTTCAGACGATCACATTTTTGTAACCACTGACTTGAAATGAAAGCCCAAGTAAAACATTATTTGTATATACATTTAAATCATAGATCATACGACATGCCTGAATCGCCATTGACGCCACATTCAATCAACACACCACAGATGGTGCTAACGAACGCTAGATTAGTTTCTATGATCAATGGCGAGCAAGGGTATCAAATCTCAAGTCCCTGTAGCCTTACTATTAATGATGGAAAAATTGACAGCATCGCCACCAGTGCTTTTGATGGTGTCCCAACCTTTGACTGTCAAAATAAGCTCGTGACGCCAGGGTTCATCGATAGTCACACTCATCTGATTTACGCCGGTAATCGTGCTAACGAATTTGAAATGCGCTTGAATGGCGTGCCTTATTCAGAAATAGCTAAGCAAGGGGGCGGGATTCTGTCAACGGTTCAGTCAACGCGCAGAGCCAGTGTAGAGGAACTGATTCATCTTGCACTACCAAGGCTAGACGGGTTAATTCGTACAGGCGTCACCACGGTAGAAATCAAATCTGGTTACGGGTTAACGCTCAACGATGAAGTAAAAATGCTCCGTGCCGCGAAAGCGCTCTCTGAACATCGTAAAATCAAAGTGTCCACCACCTTGCTTGCCGCTCATGCGGTACCGCCAGAATATCAAGGCAAAGCCGATGATTATATTCGTTTGGTGTGCGAGGAGATCATTCCATTAGTCGCCGAAGAAAAACTGGCCTCCTGCGTTGATGTGTTTTGTGAATCCATAGGATTTAACCTAGAGCAAACCGAGCAAGTTTACACCGCCGCACAGCATTATGGGCTTCACGTCAAAGGTCATACTGAACAACTGTCAAATTTGGGCGGTTCCGCTCTTACCGCTCGTTATCAGGGCCTTTCCGCTGACCATATAGAGTACATTGACGAACAGGGCGTGATGGCTTTAGCCCAAGCCGGTACCGTCGCGACCCTACTCCCTGGCGCATTCTATTTCTTACGTGAAAGCCAACTTCCCCCGATAGAACTGCTTCGCAAACACAATATTCCTATGGCACTGGCGACCGATTTAAACCCAGGCACCTCGCCTTTTGCAGATTTAACTATGATAATGAACATGGGGTGCACAATTTTTGGTCTTACGCCCGAAGAAACCCTACGTGGTGTCACTTCCCATGCTGCTCGTGCATTGGGTTATGCCAATAGCAGAGGTCAGCTTCGCAAAGGTTTTGACGCGGATATTGCGATATGGGACGTAAGCCATCCGGCAGACTTCAGCTATCAGCAAGGTATATCCCGTCTTTGTGCTCGCGTCGTCAATGGAGAACTGGAGTATGTCTAGCTTACCCAAAACCAATCAGGATTTTCACTGGCAAGGGCGTCATGATGCCGAGGATGGCGCGTTGGGAAAACGAGTGCATCACGTCATCACCCAGAAACAGGCCAATCAACTCACTCCTGAGATGAATTCCGTTAGCCTACTGGGCTTTGCTTGCGATGCTGGTGTTGCGCGAAATAAAGGCCGCATTGGGGCAAAGAAAGCACCAGATTTGATTCGTAGAGCTTTGGCCAATATGGCTTGGCACCAAGATAGCCAGTTGGTTGATCTGGGCAACATCGTATGTGAGGATGATTTACTTGAGAGGTATCAGTCAGAGTGTGCTGACGTTATCGCCGTGGCTCTACGCTCAAACCCAGTGATCACCCTAGGTGGCGGGCATGAGGTTGCTTGGGCTTCTTTTCAAGGTTTAGCGCGTTACTTCGAATACCTAAAACCAGCCACGGCACCGAAAATCGGTATTATCAATTTTGACGCCCATTTCGATCTCAGGACATTTGAAAGCACAAACGTCGATGTCAAACCGAGCTCAGGTACCCCCTTTTATCAAATCTACGATTACTGTCAACAACATGACTGGCCCTTCCATTACGCTTGTTTAGGGGTTAGTCGTGCGAGTAACACGCAAGCTTTGTTTGAGCGCGCCAAAGCGCTCGATGTCTGGTTTGTCGAAGACAAAGATCTCGCTCACCTCAACCACATCTACCATCTGACACAACTGCAACATTTCATTGATAACTGTGACTACATCTACTTGACCATCGATCTTGATGTTTTTTCTGCCGCAACGGCTCCTGGTGTTAGTGCCCCAGCCGCTCGTGGAGTCAGCATGGATACTTTAGCCCTGTTCCTCGATAGAATTTTGCATTACAAGCATAAGTTGGTTATCGCCGATATTGCCGAATTTAACCCGACCTATGACGTTGATAATCAAACGGCTCGACTAGCCGCTCGGTTATGTTGGGATATTGCCAACGCCTTTTCTGAAAAATAACCCCCAATAACAAAGCAGAATTAACGTACGTGTCAGGCGTACGTCCCTGCTTTATACGTGAACTACAAGGAGTTTCATCATGACGGCACGCAACACTGAAGATATGCGTCTCGATACAACACGTACAATTCGCTCACCTAGAGGCACAGAAATTACCGCTAAATCCTGGCTGACTGAAGCACCGCTGAGAATGTTGATGAACAATCTTGATCCCGAGGTCGCTGAACATCCGCACGCTTTAGTGGTCTACGGTGGAATTGGCCGTGCTGCAAGAGACTGGGAGTGCTTTGATAAAATTGTTGAGGTTTTAGAGCGCTTAGAAGAAGATCAGACGTTACTGATTCAATCGGGCAAACCTGTTGGTGTATTCCCCACCCATAAAAACGCGCCTCGTGTACTCATTGCTAACTCGAATCTTGTCCCACACTGGGCCAATTGGGAACATTTTAACGAACTCGATAAACAAGGGCTGATGATGTACGGCCAGATGACAGCAGGAAGCTGGATTTACATCGGGTCACAAGGCATCGTTCAGGGTACCTATGAAACCTTCGTCTCAGTGGCCAAAAAGCACTTTGATGGTCAGGCAAAGGGCCGTTGGGTCCTCACAGGCGGCTTAGGAGGAATGGGTGGGGCTCAACCACTCGCTGCCACTATGGCCGGTTTCTCTATGATCGCGGTTGAATGTGATGAGTCTCGTATCGACTACCGCCTGCGCACTGGCTATGTCGATAAAAAAGCCACCTGCCTAGATGAGGCGCTGGCTATCATCTATGAATCCGAAAGCCCCGTCTCCGTCGGTCTTTTAGCCAATGCTGCTGACATTTTTCCAGAGCTGGTTGAACGCAATATTACGCCTGATGTGGTCACCGACCAAACATCCGCTCACGACCCTCTCAATGGCTATTTACCCATTGGGTGGTCTATGGAGCACGCCGCTGAGATCCGCAGGCAAGACGAAAAGGCGGTGGTTAGAGCGGCAAAAGAATCGATGGCCATTCAAGTCAAAGCCATGCTAACACTTCAGCAACGCGGCGCCGCAACCCTAGACTATGGCAACAATATTCGTCAAATGGCGTTAGAGGAAGGGGTGGAAAATGCATTCGATTTCCCTGGATTTGTCCCCGCCTACATTCGGCCTTTATTTTGCGAAGGTATCGGCCCCTTCCGTTGGGTCGCCCTGTCGGGTGATCCTGAAGACATCTATCGAACAGATCAAAAAGTCAAAGAACTGATTCCAGATAACCCACAGCTCCATAATTGGTTGGACATGGCTCGGGAACGTATTCAGTTTCAGGGACTGCCAGCGAGAATTTGTTGGGTCGGTTTAGAGGATAGAGAGCGTCTTGGACAAGCATTCAACGATATGGTGAAAATTGGTGAGCTTAAGGCCCCTGTTGTCATCGGACGAGACCATCTCGACTCCGGTTCAGTGGCCAGTCCCAATCGTGAAACCGAAGGCATGCTAGATGGTTCGGATGCCGTCTCTGACTGGCCACTTTTGAATGCCCTGCTCAATACCGCTGGTGGGGCTACATGGGTGTCACTTCACCATGGCGGCGGGGTGGGCATGGGATTCTCCCAACATTCCGGCATGGTGATTTGCTGTGATGGTAGTGAAGAGGCTTCTCAACGTATTGCTCGAGTTCTCCACAATGATCCAGGTACCGGTGTCATGCGTCATGCAGACGCTGGGTACGACTTGGCCAAAACCTGTGCGGCTAAGCAAGGTCTCGATCTCCCAATGCTCAATCAACAACTAACAAAACTAAAATAAGCATAGTGGCTAGTAAGGAATCATTAACATGTTCAATTTAACGCTCCAGCCAGGCAATGTGAGCCTAAAAGAGTTGCGTAAGATAAGCCGCTCTCCTGTAAAGCTCTCTCTTGATCCAAGGGCAATTCCAGATATAGAGGCAAGTACCCAAGTCGTAGAAAAAGTCATCTCTGAAGATCGAACCGTCTACGGTATTAACACAGGCTTTGGCTTGCTAGCAAACACCCGTATCATGCCGGAAGATCTAGAGACACTGCAAAAGAGTATTGTACTGTCACACGCCGCGGGCATTGGCGCCTTTATGTCAGATGAAACCGTTCGACTTATGATGGTTTTAAAAATCAACAGTTTAGCTCGTGGCTTTTCAGGCCTGCGACTGACTGTCATTCAGGCACTGATTGACCTAGTCAATGCGGAAGTTTATCCGTGTGTGCCCCAAAAGGGGTCCGTCGGTGCCTCAGGGGATCTCGCACCTCTCGCTCATATGAGCACAGTATTGCTTGGAGAAGGTCAGGCTCGCCACAACGGCAAAATTCTTACCGGAATCGAAGCGCTCTCTGTCGCGGGGTTAGAACCCATAACCCTTGCCCCTAAAGAAGGGTTGGCATTACTCAATGGGACCCAAGCGTCAACCGCTTTCGCTCTAGAAGGGCTGTTTGCCGCTGAAGACCTATTTTCATCTGCGATAACCTGTGGTGCAATGTCTGTCGAAGCGGCGCTCGGCAGCAGACGTCCATTTGATCCTCGAATTCATCGTGTGAGAGGGCATCGCGGTCAAATGGACGCAGCGCTTGCCTATCGCCATATTTTGGAAAACAACAGTGATATTGGCCAATCCCATACTGGATGTGAGAAAGTTCAAGATCCCTATTCGCTTCGCTGCCAACCACAAGTCATGGGGGCCTGCTTGCAGCAAATTCGCAATTCAGCAGAAACACTAGAAACAGAAGCGAACTCAGTTTCTGATAATCCACTGGTATTTGCTCAAGATGACGATATTATTTCAGGCGGAAATTTTCACGCAGAACCTGTCGCATTCGCCGCAGACAATCTAGCGCTCGCGATCGCTGAAATTGGCAGCCTATCAGAGCGCAGAATGGCGTTACTGATTGACAGTGCATTAAGTAAATTACCGCCTTTCTTAGTTGATAATGGTGGTGTCAATTCTGGATTTATGATTGCTCAGGTCACTTCGGCCGCTCTCGCCAGTGAAAATAAAGCGCTTGCTCACCCTGCCTCTGTGGACAGTTTACCAACCTCTGCGAATCAAGAAGATCACGTTTCTATGGCAACGTTCGCCGGACGACGTTTACGTGATATGGCCGAAAACACACGAGGTATCTTGGCCGTTGAATACCTTGCAGCCGCTCAGGGTTTGGATTTTAGAGCACCGAACAAATCGTCAGAAAAAGTAGAGCACGCAAAACATATCCTGCGTGAAAAAGTCCCTTTCTACGACAAAGACCGCTACTTTGCTCCAGACATTGAAAAAGCGAACACCATACTTGAACTCGCGGTACATAATCTCCTTATGCCCGCTGATTTACTCCCAAGTATTTAACTAAAATCAAGGGCTCGGTTTACCGAGCCCATTGCCATTTTTTACGTCATATTTTTGTGAAAAACCCACTGGATGGACCATTAAAGTTAAATCGTCATATATAATTCGCTCCAGTTTCGGTAAATAATGGTTAACTATGTTCCTAAATCCATATTTTTCTTGCAGCGATCAACATTTCCAGTTCACGCGTCAGCAAGCCAGTCATTTTGCAAAAGTCGTGGCTGGTGATTTCAATCATATTCACGATGAAGACAACAAACGCTTTTGTGTACCCGGCGATCTACTCTTTGCTGTCATGCTTTCAAAAGAAGGTGTGAGCCAAAAAATGCGTTTCGACTTTTCAGGAATGGTCGCTGATGGTACTGCGTTGCATATTAAGAAAAAATGTGAGAATCAGGCGACTGTTGTTGACCAAGAGGGGAAAGAGTACCTTCACATGAACCGTGAAGGGACAGTGAATCGAGACACGTCTTTCATAGAACATGTTGTTACCAACTACGTCCAATTTTCTGGAAAAAACTTTCCTCACATTATGGTGCCATTGATGAAAGAGCAGCAGATGATGATCAACTGCCAGCGACCTTTGGTGATCTATGAAAGTATGGAAATAGAGTTCAGTCGTTTAGATTTGTCTCACCCTGAAGTCTCGTTTGCGGGCGCAACGTTTGATGTTGACGGTAAACGCGGTGTTGTCACGCTAAATTTTGATTTCAAACAAGGTCTGGAGTCTGTCGGTAAAGGGGTAAAACGCATGGTCGCTAGTGGACTGAAACCCTATAATCAAGACGATATTGATGAACTTGTTGAGCGATTCAATCAACGTAAAGCGTCGTACCTTACGGCCTTAACTGAAGCAGCATAACCAAGCACAGCAGCGCCTGTCGCGCTGCTGTTCACCCGTTAGTTCTTTGATAATATAAAGCGACCAAAAGCTGTCGATTCTACCAATCCAAACTCGCCGCTATTTTTGGCTAAATCCATTGAGCAAGTGCCTGAAGTGGGTGTTGAACCTGAGTATGGGTAAAGCGCTTCACTTGGCTCCGGCAAGAGTAGCCTGTGATCAGGCATCGCTCAGCAGGCAATTGTTCAATATTACCTTTCCAACTCAACGCATAAATATCCTCAGACATTTTCAACTTATCAACCTCATGGCCAAACGTCCCCGCCATACCGCAACACCCCACTGGTACGGTTGTCAGGTTCAATCCAAAATGATGAAAGATCATTCCCCATTCTTTTTCGGCATTCGGCATCTTGGTTTTTTCGGTACAATGTGCAAATAAGTACCAAGGTTCTATGCATTGTGACGGCACTGGAGAAAATTCGCCAAGCCTTGGTATCAACCACTCATGAACATTAAGAACCTGAAAATCGCCTTGTTTTTCTCCAAGAATTTCGTTGTATTCATCTCGATAACACAGAACCAGAGCAGGGTCTACGCCTACCATAGCAAGCTTCATATCAGCGACTTTCTGTAGAAATTGCGCGGTGTCATGGGCAGTGTTGGCAAACCGCTGCAAAAAACCTTTCACGTGCTGCGCTTTGCCATTTGGTTTAAAGGGGAGTAAAACGGGGGTCTTACCCAACTTCACCAATAACTTCATAAAATCTTCAACAACCTGAGCTTCATAGTAGCTGGTGAAAGGATCTTGTACGATGACAACATGATTGGCTTTTTCCTGTTCAGACAAGGTGCCAAGAGATTCAAAATCGAAGGCTTTGCTCGGCTTTAATCTTGTTGCCAACGTGGGGACAGACATCAATGGGGCATCCGTATACCCAATTGCTGATGCTGTCAGCGTTTGCACCCACTTCAGACTCATCACTCCATTGACGATACGAGGGGCTTTAGCCATCAACGGAAGCAAAGACTCTATATTCGCAACAAGGTAATCTTTAACCGGACGTTGATATCGTGAATAATAAAGATTAAGGAACCTAGAGCGAAAACTTGGGACATCCACCTTAATTGGGCACTGGCTCGCACAAGCCTTACAGGCTAAACAACCATTCATCGCCTCATAGACTTCATGAGAAAAGTCGTCTTCATGGCGCTTATTGAGTGTATTGCGCACCCTATCTATCATGGCTTTAATCGAAGACGTTTCCTCCAGCGTTTGTTTTTCAAGGTCCAAAATATCCACCCCTTGTTGCGTCAGCTGACGCAACCATTCCCGCACCATACCAGCGCGACCTTTTGGGGAATGACGGCGATCTGCCGTCACCTTCATGGAAGGACACATAGGAGAAGAGGTATCGTAATTGAAGCACAACCCATTGCCATTACATTCCATCGCTTGTCTAAAGCTATCTCTCACTGTCACCTCAATTTGTCGGTCAAAATACCCACGCTTAGGGTCCGTCACTTTGACCAAATCTTGGTGGCTACCTAGTGGCGTACAAATCTTTCCTGGATTCATTTTATTATCAGGATCAAAAGCGGCTTTAATCCTTCTTAGCTCAGTAAATAATTCATCACCAAAAAAATCAGGGCCGTACTCTGAGCGAAAACCTTTGCCATGTTCCCCCCACATAAGGCCACCGTATTTTGAGACGAGCTTCACCACATCATTGGAAACTTGGTGCATCAATGCTTCTTGCTCTGGGTCACATAAATCCAAGGCTGGTCGAACATGCAATACGCCAGCATCAACATGGCCGAACATCCCGTAACTGAGTGATTTCGAATCAAGCAATAACCTAAAATCAGCAATAAAGTCTGCCAGATTTTCAGGGGGGACGCAGGTATCCTCAGCAAAAGCAACGGGTTTTGCTCGACCTTTCGCGCCCCCAAGAAGCCCAACCGCCTTTTTACGCATATTGTAGATACGGCCGATACTGGCGACATCACTGCAAATCTGATACCCGATGATACCCGCCTCATTCGCCTGCATCATAGCGTCTAGACGATCCGTAAGCGCACTCACTTGCTGCGCCAGCTCCGAATCGCTTTGTCCCGCATACTCGACCATATTGATGCCTTCCATCTGATGACCTGGCACATCGGTCAATAAATCATTGACCGAATGCCAAACAATATCTTGTTTGGCAAGATTGAGTACTTTGGAATCTATCGTTTCAACCGAAAGCGCTTGCGCTTCAACCATAAACGGGGCATTGCGCAACGCCGCATCAAAACTGTTGTATTTGACATTGATTAACGTTCGAGCTTTAGGAATACGGGTTAGATTGAGGGTTGCTTCAGTCACAAAAGCCAGCGACCCCTCAGAGCCACATAGTACTCGAGTAATATCAAAGTTGTCCGATTCCTCGTTGAATGCGTTCTTGAGATCATAACCCGTAAGAAAACGGTTAAGTGGTGGAAACTTAGCCACAATCTGTTCGCGTTTGGATCGACAAACATTTTCCGAAACCTTCAAGGCTTGGTACGCATATTCTCCCTGCGCTGGCAGGCCATCTGATAAATCCGATTCGAGAATCGAACCATCAGCAAATACCGCCTGAAGAGACAACACGTGATCAGACGTCTTACCGTATTTTAAGGACCCCTGACCTGAAGCATCGGTGTTGATCATGCCACCCAAAGTAGCTCGATTGCTGGTCGATAGATCGGGAGAAAAGAAGTACCCATACGGCCTAACCGCATCGTTAAGTTGATCCTTAATCACACCCGTTTGAACCCGAACCCAACCCTCTTTCTGGTTGACTTCCAGAATCTTGTTCATATGGCGAGACAAATCCACCACGATGCCCTTGGTCAGTGACTGCCCGTTGGTTCCTGTGCCACCGCCGCGAGGAGAAAAGGTGACAGACTGGTATTGAGTCGCACTGCTGATTTGCCCAATCAACACGACATCTTGCGTTGACTTTGGATGAACCACCGCCTGAGGGAGTTGCTGGTAGACACTGTTGTCCGTTGCAACCGCCAAACGACTTGAATATTGACTTTCGATATCCCCAGAAAACCCAGCGAGTTTGAGTTCCTCAAGAAAACTTACAACGATGGAATCCACATCAATTTGAGAAGATAATTTTGGTAACATTTGCTTCCTGCCCCTACTACACTGATCCGATCAGCATTGGGTTTCATTTCAACAATGATTTTTTATGATTTTCGTCACTTTACAACATTTGTTAGGGTGATTAAATCAGAAATCCGGTGCAACAATGGCGCTAATTGCATTTCTTATCCACACTTACCTATTATTACTGTATGAGTAAGTGTCTTTCATGAGCGAGTCATCAATGAAAAAAAATAAAATTATCACAACAGAAGATATCCTGCTGAAACTGTGTCAATCGGTATCGAGTGTTCTTTCTTCCGCCACAAATTCTGACATTGGTTACTCCGCCATGGTACAAAAAATTACCAAAACGAGTTTAAAACCTGATTTCGGTTGCTTTGTCTTGTTTGATGGCGGCTTCTCAGGGCTCGTTGTCATTAATTTTGATTCAAAAGCTGCGTTGGAGCTTTATACGGCTTACATGCGAAATATGGGCATGCCGGAGGAAGAATTAGCCGTATTACATACCTCTGATGAAGTGGGAGATGTATTGGGAGAACTGATGAATCAATTGGTGGGTGACTTTACCAACCAAGTTAGAAAAGATCTACAGACACACATAACTCAGAATCAGCCCAAGATGCTGACGTTGAATAAACAAGTTATCTTGTCTGTCGACACCAATTTAGACCGCCCTCAAGCTCGCCGGGTTACTTTCTCGACGGAAAGCGGCAACATATTCTATTTAGAGCTTGCAATGGACAAAACTGAGTTTATTCAGCTTGAGGAATTTGAATCAACAGAAGAACAATCCCCAGATGCAATCCTAGAACAAGCGCAACAAGACATTAAGTCTAAAAAGAAAGCACCAAAGCAAGAAGCCACCCCCGATGACAGCGACTTGCTCGATGAGCTTGGTATCTAATCATCCTTACTTGGGCCATTGCCAACTCGCAACGGCCTATCTCTCTCACTTTTCAACGTCAACGCAACCAACTATTTGGTTGAATACGTATCGAGACAGTTTCGTTTTGACTTAAAGCACGTTAATATAGTCGACTTCGTAAAAATCAGAGAGATTTTCGATTGTCGATGGATAAACAAAAAGCCCTCAAAAAAATTGCTAAGTGCCTTGAGCTTGGCAACTCAGCCAACGTAAATGAAGCGGCAAATGCGATCAAAATGGCGCATAGCCTGATGCTCAAGTATGGCTTGGACAAAGATGATATTGAATTCATCAAAATGGGCAAAACCAAATCGACGCACTTGTTGCCATCCAATATTAGTTCTACCCTCCTGCGTATTATTCGTAGTATCAACACTAAGTTTGGTGTTGAAGCCGTACTAACCAACCATAAAGGCCTCAAAAGAGCCGAATTTATTGGCGAGGCTGACCGAGCAATTTTTGCCGCTTTTGCGTTTGATATTGTTTATCGCGAACTTAACGAACAAACTGGCAAGTTCCGCAATAGTTTTGCTGGTTCAGGGACCAGTACGGGCGAAGTTTCACGGAGAGTGAATTCTTTTATTTCGGGTTGGGTTGAAGGAGCAATCGAAAAGCTTCCAATCATAACGTCTGATGATGAATCAAATAAAAAAATTGACGACTATATCGATAAAGAATTCAAAAATATCGATCGGGAAACCTTTAAACAACAGTTGCGTGACGCGATGAAGAACCTCACAGATGACTACGAAGTTGGCCTTAAAAAAGGCAGGACAGTGTCTGTTAGCCGCCCTATCGACGGAGCTCAGGCCCCTAAAATGATCCGGTAATACCATCCATTACCCGCGGTGTTGTCATTCTTATAAAGGACAGCTTACCTAATTGGCATCATCAACAGCAATGCGTGCATTCTATTCACAACTCTTAAACCAAGTTTGCGTGAAAAAGTTTACGCTTACTATAATGGCCCCTGCGATCGTGAGTGGCCATCGGGTGACTCAACAGTGAAATACCACCACAGGTAAATCAGAAACAAACTCAGGCCAAAGGCGCAATCCTTGATCCCCTCTCTAGCGCGCCGAGCACGTCGCTTATCCTAAGAGCAACCATCAAGACCCCGTCGTGATCATCGCATCGAAACCCAAATTCTACACCGAAAGGAATCGAGGTCATATTGTACACAATTAAATAGGATTTTCTGGTGAGCCATTTTTTAATTGTGCCAGAAATACATTAGACTATAGTGCAGGTTAGCCGATTTGATGGATTAGGGATATCTTGAAATTTTTCAGCGTTTTGTTGTTCTTGTTTTTTTCTGGGACCAGTTTCTCAAAACCTAGTGAAGCCCTTATGTCCAAGGCGCAGAACGATGACGTTCAAGCCCAAATCCAATTAGCAAACCAATACCTCAACGAGAAAAATAATCCGGCAGCCATTGAAGAAGCTCTTTATTGGTTCGAAAAAGCAGCAAACCAAGGGAATGTGAACGCTACTGCACAACTTGTCACATTGTACTTAAACAATGGGAAGCCATCGTACAATCAACAGGAAGGGCTCTACTGGTTAACTCGATTCGCCCTCACAGGAAGCCCTCAAGCCCAACTCAATCTTGGTAAAGTGCTAGAAAGCCTTTCTGAGCCATCCAACCATCTTGATTTTGCTGAAGTCTGGTACCGTATCGCTTCTGACCAAAGCGAAGAGGCTCAGCGAGCCTATGCCAGCGTCCTTGAAAAAAAATTTAACGCTCAACGCGCAAAGCAAGTGTCTTCCGTTGGCCAATTAGACATGGTATTTGATGATTCCACCATTGAACTTAGCCCTATAGCGAAAAGTAAAGCAGGGCCAAGAAAACGCGCCAACAACGTTATTTATTGGTTACTCATTTCATCAATCGTATTGCTGATCTTGATGTTTTGGATGGCTCGCACATTACGCAGACTTAAGGCCGACACCAAACTCTCTCAAAATGACTTAGCTTCAGATAAGCGTCGGTTAGAATCTCAACTCAAAGAGAAGAATGTCTTACTAAAACAACAAAAAAAACAACTGGAAACGCTCTACCGGCAGTTTAAAAAAATTCAAGGCTCACACACTACGAGCAACAGTAAGACTCAGCAACCCACAGCCGCAGCCGTTGATCAAAACCTGTCTCATGCGTGTTCACTGTTTGGTTTCAAAATTGAAACGATTCCAGCTGAAAAACAAATTAAGGTCCGCTATAAACAATTGTGTAAAATATATCATCCCGATCTTAAAGGGAGTGATGAAGAAATGAAACGGCTGAATCGAGCACTTAAAATTATAATCACTCATGTTCAAAGAAAGTAGAGCATCAATATAACCTGATTGCCTATTCTTCCACATCGCGCAATCGATCCCCTTCCCAAGCTGGATAACAAACAGTTAACTTATAAGTCATTCATATGTCATAATTTTTGCCCAAAATATTATGGACCAAATGAGTTGGAATAGATCGATGTTTAACATTGAAGGGATATGCGACTGGTGTAAAAAGCCCAGTCTAGTGATCAAACTAGAGTACCTTGATGGTCTTCACCATCATTCCTGTGAAGCTTGTAGCGAGTTGGCACGCCTTGACGTCCGCCATTACAATCTCGCTGAGCTTGAGCACAGAGGGCAAAAATCAGACTAGAGCCCTATGTCGGTAAGGGCTCTGTATTTTCAAGCGATTAAGGCATCGGGTTGGTTTTCTGGCTGGGCCTCAATAAATGCAGGCTGCTTCATCAGTGACTCGGTCACAGTTGAAATATTGGGGTAACGGCTTATATCCACATTAAATCTTTCTGCATTATAGACCTGAGGGGCCAGGCAGACATCCACGAGAGTAATGTCATCACCAACACAAAAATCCCCTCGTGTTTTAGACAGCTTTTTCTCCAAAGAATCAAACCCGACTTCTATCCAGTGGCGATACCAGCCTGATTTAGCTTCATCTTTCGTTGCCAGCTGATCAGTCAAATACTGCAAGACACGAAGGTTATTGAGTGGGTGAATATCAATCGCAATATCTTGAGCCATGGCCTTAACAACAAAACGTTTGTCTATATCCGCTGGTGTGAGCAAGTACTCAGGGTACTGCTCATCCAAATAGTCGATAATAGTGAGCGACTGTGTTAGTCGCCTCCCACCATCGATAAGAACAGGGACGAGTTGACTCTCATTTAACTGTCGAAAGTCCTCAGAATGTTGCTCACCGCCATTTTTGATAAGGTTCACGGATTCCTGCCGAAAAGGCAATCGTTTAAGATTGAGTGCAATTCTAACTCGATAGGCTGCCGAAGAACGCCAATACCCGTAAAGCAATATATCCGTCATCAGTGCTCAACCACTTTTTGGTCAATAGCACCAAATATTGAATGGCCCGCCTTATCTTTCATTTCAATTTTTATCCGGTCTCCAAATTTCATAAAGTCTGTTGATGGTTTGCCATCTCTTATCGTTTCAATCATACGAACTTCGGCTATACAGGAATATCCAACACCACCCTCTGAAATTGCAGTACCGTAATCGGTCCCTTGTTTATTGGATACTGTCCCAGAACCCACAACGGCACCTGCTGATAACGGTCTTGTTTTGGCTGCGTGTGCAATGAGCTCAGGAAAGCTAAACGTCATATCAAGTCCAGCATTCGGGCACCCAAAAGCCTCTTCGTTGTAAAATGACAAAAGCGGAAGTTCAACTTTGCCTTTTTGCCAAACCTCTCCAAGTTCATCTGGTGTGACGGCAACAGGAGAAAACGCTGAGGATGGTTTGGACTGAAAGAAACCAAATCCTTTCGCCAATTCATTAGGAATCAAGCCTCGCAAAGACACATCATTGACTAACATCAACAACCGAATCTTAGTCTCAGCCACTTCAACTGACGCGCCCATTGGCACATCGTCAGTGATCACCGCGACCTCACCTTCAAAATCAATCCCCCATGTTTCACTTCCCAGTGGAATATCATCTTGGGGTCCAATAAACGCATCTGATCCCCCCTGATACATTAGGGGATCAGTCCAAAAACTTGCTGGTATTTCCGCCCCACGAGCTTTGCGCACAAGCTCAACATGATTAACGTAAGCACTGCCATCTGCCCACTGATAGGCTCTCGGTAGTGGCGATTCGCAATCCTTTTGATCAAAAGCAACCGCAATTGATAATTTACCGTCATTGAGAGCGTGATACACTTCAAGCAGCTGCGGTTCAACACTTGACCAGTTATCAAGTGCTGACTGCAAAGTAGACGCGATCTCTCCTACTGGCGCACACAAACTAAGATCAGTACTGACAACCACCAATTGGCCATCACGAGTATTATTTTTTAACGTCGCTAACTTCATTATCAATGCCTTTATTCTTTAGGGTGTGATATCCAGCTGTAGACATATTCTGGATTTTCGACTGCACGAGCTTCGTCACCAAAATGGAGCGCATGCCTTGCATCAATCATGACCGCGACTTCATCGGTGAACTTCTTTTTATATTCTCGACCCGCTTTAAACGCTTTAGGATGAGGTCCGTGAGTAAAACCTGCAGGATGAAAGGTCATCATCCCTGCCTCAATATTGTCTCGACTAAAGAAATCCCCAGCGTGATAAAACAACACCTCATCATAATCATCATTGTTATGGTAAAATGGCACCTTTAACGCACCAGGATCGCTTTCAATGGGTCTAGGTACAAAAGTGCATACGACAAAGCCAGCGCCAACAAATGTGGTGTGCGCCGATGGCGGCAAATGATACCTATGGGACATCAATGGTCTGATGTCGCGCCAATTGAGCCTTACTACAGACAAATCACCGTGCCAGCCAATCGCATCCAAAGGGTTAAAGGGATAAGTGATAACGCTCACTTTTTCGTGCCTTTTTAACTGAACCTGAGTGGGCGTTTCACCGTACTGAGCTTTAAACTTCTCGTTAATTGAGGGGACCTCAAGGATCGCAGGGTCAAACACAGCATGATTACCTACCATCCCTTTTTCTGGTAAAGAATAGGCTGCGTCAGTATTTTCAACCATCAGAATAAACATTGGCTTTGTCGGTTCAATACGCCAGTTAGTGGAACGAGGAATCACCACGTAGTCGCCTTCAGAAATCCTCATATGCCCATAATCAGAGTAAAAATCCGCTTCGCCCTCATGGACAAAAAGAAGCTCATCGCCATCCGCGTTTCGAACTAAGAATTCCATCGGTGTTTCAATGCGCCAAACTCGGATCTTACACTCCTTATTGTGCAGTAAGACAGGCACCGCCCAAGGCGATATCTGGGCTGATTTTTCCACCAAATTCAAATTGAACGCTCTAGGCCTGAGTTCACCTTCCCACTCCGACCAACCCGTTGGGGCATGTTGATGGTGGAAATGTGCTGCGGGCCCGAAGAACCCACTTCGGCCCGCTTCGCGCTCATAAATCGCTTCTTCCGGGAAATCCGCGTGCGCTTGTTTAGAACACACTCCCTCCCGGTGAGGGAATGTAATCCATTTATGCATCGCTTAATACTCCTCGACGAATTTGATCCTCTTCAATCGACTCGAATAATGCTTTGAAGTTACCTTCACCAAAACCTTCATTACCCTTGCGTTGTATGATTTCAAAAAACACTGGGCCGATAACTGTTTGAGTGAATATTTGTAGTAGGATGCCATCTTTCGTCGGTGCTCCATCAATAAGGATCTGTAAATCTTTTAGCTTATCGACGTCTTCGCTATGCCCTTCAACGCGAGTGTTGAGTTTCTCGTAATAGGTGTCTGGGGTTGGCATAAAATCCATCCCTCGATCACGCAATGTCTTAACCGTTTGATAGATGTTGTCTGTCGACATGGCAATGTGTTGAATTCCTTCACCGTTGTATTCACGAATAAACTCTTCAATCTGTGATTTATCGTCAGAGGATTCATTGATAGGGATACGAATTTTTCCACATGGCGCTGTCATCGCACGACTGACCAAACCAGTTAGCTTACCTTCTATATCGAAATAGCGAATTTCACGAAAATTACCAATTCGCTCGTAAAAGCCAGACCACACATCCATGTTGCCTTGTTTGACATTATGTGTCAGATGGTCAATGTCATAGAGACCCACATCGGCATCGGACAAACGGCTGTCTGCATCCTCATAGAAGTTGAAATCCACATCGTAGATACTTCGCTTACCATAACGGTCAACAAAATACAGCAAGCTTTCCCCAATCCCATAAACCGCGGGAATACTTAATTCCATCGGCCCTACTGGTGTCGTAAATTCCTCAGCACCGTTATCCAAAGCATGCTTCATTGCAAGCCCCGCATCCTGCACTCGAAATGCCATCCCACAGACCGATGGCCCATGATTCTGAGCAAATTTTTCTGCTTGGCTATGTGGCTGTGCATTAACGATAAAGCTAATGTCTCCTTGTCGGTATAGCCACGCTTCTTTGGAGCGGTGTTTGGCTATCTCGGCAAACCCTAAAGCAACAAACAAAGCCTTGAGTTGCCTAATCCCCTCATTAGTCGCCGCTGTGTACTCGACAAACTCGAACCCATCTGTGCCAAGTGGATTGTATGCTTGATTCATTGGTTCTTCCTCAGTAATTAGTGACGTCCTTTGTTGCTAATTTGAACCAACTTGGAGAGGAAGTGAATAAACAGACCCAAAATCATTCTAGAAACAAAAAACCGCCCAATTGTAAACAAAAGGTAACAGAGAGACCTAGTGAGCATAATGCATTGATTTAAAATGACTTAATTTAAAAATTAGTAACATTTTTTTTACACGGGAAGGTAATAAACAAGTGATAACAACAAAAAAGGAACAATTAGGGTTCTAAACTTAGTAAGTTGGTCAACTTATTGCTGGCACATATACAGTGTTGACCAATACTTCACCCAATACGAAACTAGCATCATAATAGAGAAGCAGTGATAAACTGGAGCATTAATTGACCGATACGACTAGCAACTATTACTATTGATTAAAAAAATTAACTGACCAAATATTACCTATTTTTATGAATAAATATTATTTATAAATTAAATTATTCATTAATATATTGATACTGTAAATGCAGATTGTTAACATGCTCACATTAAAATAGCCGTTTATTAGAAAATGCTCATAAGAACCGCACTACTTATCACTATCGCCGCTTTTTCTCAGTGGTCATTTGCTGCCCCCAAACAACAAGAAGCAACCGAGGAGAAAATTCACAAAGCAGGCGATAACTATCTGGTTGAAAAGTATAATGTATTTTCACCCAATAACAGAATGTATCAATTAGTTCTCAATGATCAGAACTCAGATAAGAAACTGATATTCGAAAAGAAGCAACAGTCGGATATCGTGCACGTGTTTGCTTCAAATTTAAACAAAAGCCATTATGTGACTAGGCCTATTTCAGGGAAGATTCAAATTCGTTTCGGTGACGATGACAAACTATTCGATTTAACCACTAGCAGACACTACATACGTCCAACATTAACGAGGCTGAGTAAAGACAAAGACGAAGATTTATTCCAACGCTTCCAAAGTAAGAAGGTGATGTATGTGAAGCTCAATGTTCTCGGTAAAGAACACCTGTTAACGGTCAATCTAGATGAAAGTGGTCAATTACTGGAAATTGGGACTTTTTTATAGAATCTATGAATAGCCCTACTGATAGTTAATTTCTAGCGCAATTTTAAATGACCGCCAGCTCCGTAAAGCAAAGAGTTCGCTTTCAAAGTTTATAAAAAATATTCGCCTATCTATAGAGACAGGTGAATCTTTTTTAGCGAGAGACTAGAAGTCAGCACACTTTATATTCACATAACTTTATCAATATCTACCATCTAGTCACTAATCATACACAATTACGATGCCTGACTTTATTTATACGAGTAATGGAACAATCGTTTTATTTTTCGTCTGTTGACTGAACCGCTTTTTCAAAAGTATATTCAAAAAACAATACGCTAGCTTGTTCCTCATTTTGTTGATGAAACCCCGCCTTTCTGAGTACCTTAGCAGACGCAGGATTGGAGCGTTCAACACCTGCCACCAATTTTGACCAGCAATTTTCTCTGTGAACGGTTTTCACTAGACCTATCAATAACTCGCTGGCGAGACCTTGTCCCCAATAAGCTTCTCCAAACAAATAACCAAGATGAGCGTTTTGCTCTTCTTCATAGATAAACATAAAGCCAATGAGTGTTTCATCAACATTCTGTTTGATCAGAAATAGCGTGCTTTCTGACTGCATAGTGTCAAGCCATTTCTCAGCAGCAAACATGGTCTCAATACCGTGGAAATTAGGCGGCAAGTTTACCACTACTTCTTGGGTCAATAACCCCATGACTCGCGCTATTACATCTTGGTGGTGTGGTTGATTTTGGTAGCGTTCGATGACTAAACGTGCTGTCGAAAATGCCTTCACAACTTACCCCCTTAAGCGTTTTTAGAACAAGATAGATGTCCAAACCTTTGTGATAGAAAAATAATGACTGGCAATAAGTACTACTTCAGGTCACTAGGTTGGATTGAAAAAGTCGACAAACCTTGGTAATCATCATACAGGTTTATACTCGGCTCCGAACGCATTCCAAGTTTTTTTAGCACCGTAATAGACCCCGTATTTTCTTGCAAAGATACACCGTATATTTTTCGATGATACCCCAAATTGAACGTTTCTTTTATCACTGCTCGTGAAGCTTCGATCGCGTAACCTCTTCCTTGAAACTGAGGTAGTAGTGCATATCTGATATCACTAAACTCCGGTCGCCCACATATCTCTACACCAACATAACCTAGAGGTCGATCTTGTTCACTTTTCTTTAAAATAACATACGATCCAAATCCTCTCTTCCAATGTTCAACCCGACTCTGTACATGCTGTTCAATCTCACTTTGTGAGTAGGCGCAGCCTTTGGGGAGAAATCGAGTTAGCTCTTCACAACTGAGAATTTGAGAGTAAATAACCCAGTCATCTTTTGAAACGGGCCTAAGTTGCAGATTTTCGGTAAATATCATAACTGCCTCTACATGATAATGTTCATCCTAGAAAAATTTTCTGCTCAGTGAGTTAACGTCTCAGACTTACCCCGACAACGTAAATGCATCACATGGCGTACCTTGATGATATTTGAGTTGCCAATTCTCACCTGTAAACGTCCATAGAGAAGACCGCTTGGTAAATTCACCTTTTTTACCACTTTCATCGACCCACGCTGATTTGTACAACAGCAGTTGAACCGATGGCTCCAACCGAACGCACTCGAAATCCTGAGCGTGGACATACCCAGAGGCGGTTTTTTCATCTTGCATTAACGTCATAATCGAAACAAAATCGAAGCTTTCTCCAGATCGACCTACCTCTTTGAATTCAGGATGAATAAGTCGTGTAATTTCTCGCGGTGATTGCCTCACTTCATGTTGGTGTAAAGCAACCTCCTGTTCGATGATAATATTCATAGCTGTCCTTTCATTGGCCACCTTGACGCTAACGACAGCCAGAGCCGCATTCACGAGGGCAAGCATTTAAATGTATAAAGTAACTAACTTTCATGATTATACCAAACATTTAATGGCTTAAGTAACACGTCAAAATTCAATGAAATATTACAAAATTTCATTTTTGCCATCAGACAATTCACTGTTCAGCTTTATTTGAGAACTCTGTCCCTATAAAATGCAGAAAACGTCGATCAAACATGGAATCACAATGGCAAAACTATCACTACAGGAACAGATGCTAAAAGCGGGTCTGGTCAATGAGAAGAAGCTCAAAAAAGCCAAGAAAGGCTCAAAAAAATCACGAGTGCAAGCTCGGGAAGTGAAAGCTGCTGTCGAAGAACAAAAACGTCAACAGTTGGAGCGCGACCAAGAGCTAAGTGTTCAACAAAATGAGCAGCGTCTTAACAAAGAAGTTCAATTTCAAATAAAGCAACTGATTGAAATGAATAAGATAGACCTACACGACGGTGAAATAAAATACAACTTTACCGATGGCACATTGGTCAAATCACTGTACGTGGGATCTATGGTTCGTGAGCAATTGATTAAAGGTATTTTGGCGATAACACGATTTAATGATAGCTATGCTGTTATACCCAGTACCGTCGCTAACAAAATTGCTCAACGTGATGACCATTCGATCATAGAACAAAATACACCCTCATCCGATACTCTAAAAGAGGACGACCCTTACGCTGATTTTGTCGTACCGGACGACCTGATGTGGTGATCAGAGTTAGCCACTCTATTTCGTCTTAGAGTGGCTTCTGTAAAGTACGGCTTATTGCAGATTCATATTTTGGTCAACAAAGATAAGCGCTTCCGTATTAAAATCGTATTGCTGAGACAGGGTAATAAAGGCGTCAATCACGCTATCATCGACGCTTGGAGTTCGGGATAACAACCATAGGTAATCGTTATTTGGGCCAGAAACAAACGAATAATCGTAGTTTTCTTCTTCAATCCCAAAAATAACGTAGGACCCATAAAATGGTCCAAAAAAAGAAACTTTCAGGTAGCCTTGATCGGGTTGACGGACAAAATAAGCCTTGCCGCTAGCTTCCTTCCACTGATTTTTTGTCTCAGAGTAGCCTCGGTTGATGACAGAAATCCCACCGTCCTGATTTAGCCTGTATTCAGCCGTGACATTGCTCAGTCCTTTTTCAAATGAATGATCCAACCTCGCCACCTCGTACCACCGTCCCAGATATTTATTTAACTGGAAATCATTCACAGGAGCGATGTTCTCTGGCATTCCTAAACATCCGCTTAGAAAGAACAACATGATAATAGTTGATATTGTCTTCACTGGTGTTTCCTCAACATACTGATTTCAATTAAGGCGTACTGTTATCCGAATGCCTCTCAATGTTTAAACATGTGACCTAGCCTGATAATATATACACCTAACTAGGAGGCAACCTTATGCAACTCGCGCCAAATTTAACGAGTCTTAAAGGTGTCATGGATGAGATATGTCGAACGAGAACTAAGATGCTAAAAGTGATTAAGGTCAATGGCTTAAAGGGTAGTGTTTTCTGATAAGATTGGTCATACCCTTTTGGTTGAGATATCCGCTTCCCTCCTGTTTGCTAGTGATGTAAGTCATCAGAAGACAACGGCCTTAAACTTACGCAACTTGCGTTGATTTGACGATAAAGTGCTCAGGGTATTTTTGACGAATATAGCGCTGTTCTTCAACCATATTCTTAAACGTTGGCCCTTTGACGAGTTTAAGAACCACTTCATTGTTGTCGAACCTTAATACCGCCCCTTCTACTTTAACTTGCATATTATTGTGAAGCGTCAGCGTGCCTGACAAAGAGAGACCTTTATACCAATTGGTAAAGGGATTGACAGCAACACGAATTCCCCCTTCAGACACTTCAGTGACATGAAATTGCTCACTAGAGAAGTTCACCGAAGGCCTATAGCGCTTTGGGTACTTTAAGCGGTAATAATCGCGTTTTTGTTCAACATCATTCATCAATCTTCTCCAACACACCTAGAGGACTACCAAAGAGGAATGTTTCCTTTACTATGATTAACAAAGTTCCATTCATCAATAGTATAACATCGGCAATAAAAGGGAAATCTTAAGCATTAATTTCAATGCATAAAGCGAGCCCACTCTCATATTTCTACCGATTAAGACAACAATGCCCTAAACTGAGCAACACAATAGCCCTATTCTAGAAACAACGAAAAAGGTCGGGCGGACTGCGTTAGAAATGTCTCAGTGATGGGTTCCTGCTGGGTTGAAACCAAACTCGGATTTTTGAAAAATATCAGATAACGCTTTTTCTTTCTTCGATTTGGCAGAACATTTTGCATGGCCCACCTCAGTTGAGTCTTGAAACTCCAACGCTCTTTTATGCGCTTTTGCTGAACGAATAAACTCTGGATCTCTTAACGCCTCTTGGCGTAGGCGATTAACACGTTCAAGGGTATCCCACAACATAAGCCACCTCCGATACTGTATTTAAAAACAGTATGCATCTCACTCTTCAATAACTCAAGAAAAACCTGTTTATTTAAACAGGTTTTTTTACTCATTACTTATTGCAAGTAAGCGTTAAGCATCCAGATTAGCTTTTCCTGCTCTCGGATGTAGTCACCCATCAGCGCTGCAGTCCCTTCATCTTGTGCCTCTTCTGCTTTTTCAAGGATTGCCCGCTGCTTTGTCAACAGTAATCCAAATCCGTGTACTAACCCTCGGACACATTCTTGTCCTGTGGTCGCATTCTGATGTTCATCAATCGAACTTTTACTTAAATATTGGCTAAAGCTATGATCTGGTGTCGATCCTATGGTCAATACACGCTCGGCCAATTCATCAATTTTGCTCTGAAGGTCGGTATAGATTTCCTCAAACTTTGCATGCAATTCAAAGAACTGGCGGCCTTTGATGTTCCAATGATAACCTCGAGTATTCATATAAAGTACCTGATAGTGAGCAATGAGTCCGTTGAGCTCTGCAGCTAAGACCTGAGATTTTTCACTATTAAGGCCAATTAAGTTTACGTTATGTGTCATAATTTTATCCCCTTTCTCTTTGATAACTAAAGGTCAATCTCTTTGATGTCTTCAATATAATCACTTATTAGAGAAATATAAAAACCATTAAACCGATAAAATTAATAGGTAAAAGCTATCACAAAAAAGAGGCATTCGCTTTTTATCATAACCCTCCGAAAGAAAGTCTAAAATGGTAGGAACGCTACCCCAATATGACGTTCAACGGCTTGGAAACACCGTGAGATCCAGATCGACTTCTTGACCTAACCAATAGGCAAAAAGTGTGTGGTCATTGATGTCATCTCCTGTGACCGCATGAACCAACACCGGCTGACGGCCACGAGCATGATCAAGCCAAGGAATGAACCATTCAAAGTCACACTGGCTAAAGGTTATGGAAAAGCTCCACATCGTATGTGGTCCCACAGGGCGTTGATTAAAAGGACCGACAGATAAGGAAAATGTCCCTTGCAGCTGCTCTCTCAACTCAGCAGAAAAATCTGTCGTCGCTTCATCAAAATATACATGAGCATGATATTCTGAATGGGTATTTTTCGGATAAGCCATCTCAACCTCCTGTTTTTGCCACAAATTGAGCCCCTAAAGGCATCAAACCAAGGCGTTATTCAACCAGACCTTGTTCCACCGCGTACTTAGCTAAAGAGGCGGTACTATGCAAATTTAGTTTCTGTTTAATGTTTTGGCGATGCGTTTCTACTGTTCGATAACTAATGTCGAGCAGAGCTGCTATTTTCTTACTGCTGTAACCTTCAGCAACCCATTTGAGTACCGCCTGCTCTCGTCGACTGAGTGGATTGGGTTTTTGCGCAACTGCAATTTCTTGCTGAGAAAACAGAGTCTGGGTAACCGATTCACAAAAGTATGTAGCCCCTTGATAAACGGTTTTAATCGCCTGTACCATTCTCCGTGAGCAGATTTCCTTGAGCATGTAACCCACAGCACCCGCCTGCATCACTTTCATGATATACTCTCTATTGTCGTGCATAGTCAGCATCAAAACCTTAATGTCGGGCTGTTCCTGCTTGATAATACTGGTTGCTTCAATCCCACCCATTAGCGGCATACTCACATCCATTAGCACCACATCAGGTCGTAACACTCTCACCTGTTCAATCGCTTCTAAGCCATTGCTCGCAGAGCCAACGACGTTAATGTCGGGCTCAAGTTGTAAACGCGCCATAAAGCCATCCAGAACCACTTGATGATCATCGACAATTAATACACTGATTGGTTTATCCATACATTAACCCATCTAGTTTTAATAACACCGTCAGTTCCGTCCCCAGGCCGACTTCACTTTCCAGCTCGAAGTCACCTCCTAGAAACTCCACTCTTTCTCGCATATTCCTTAAACCGATCCCCGAGGTTCTAAGGGCTGTACTCACTTCAAATCCCACACCATCATCCCGGATAATCAATTGCAGCATATTCCCTAATTGCTGCAATATAAGAGTCACGGTGTCCGCCTGAGCGTGTTTTTCGATGTTGGTCAGCGCTTCTTGTGCCACTCGGTAAAGGGTTGTGGCGACTTCCGATTTTAGTTTACCCTCCTGAGTTGATAATGAAGCTTCAACCTCTGTGCCAGAATGTGCCTTAAAGTCCATAAGTAATGTGCTCATTGCCGCTTCAAGCCCTATATCATCAAGTGCGCTCGGTCTAAGCTGATGTGAGATATGCCGAACTTCATTCATCGCCGACTTGAGCGAGTTTTGCGACTTCGCCAGATGCTGTTTCTGTTCACTATGGGTAAGTTTTGATGCCAGCAATTCTAGATGGCACTGGCTAGAGACGAGCAATTGATTAATTCCATCATGTAACTCGCGAGCAAGGTACTTCTTTTCATCCTCTTGAAACATCACTGTTTTATGAACCAGTTCCTTGAGGCTCTTATCTGCAAGCCGATGTTCATGTAGATTGACCGCCAGCGTAATGACAACAATCACGGCAACCGTCACGAGAACGATCACACTCAAAGTAAAAAAGGTCGTGTCAATATTGTTGTTCACTGCCAACTGAAGATTACTGACCTCCTCTGTCACATCTTCAATATAAAGGCCAGTACCAACCATCCACTGCCATTTATCTAACCACGCGGCATAACTCAACTTGTTGACACTCTCTCCGCTGGAGGGCTTTATCCAAAGATACTGATGAAACCCTCCTCCTGACTGCGCCTCAATCAAAAGCTCCTCAATCAGAGGATTACCATTTTCGTCTTGTATATCCATCAGATTTTGCCCAACCAGTGCAGGCATGATCGGATGCACCAAGTTCGTTCCGTATTGGTCGTAGACAAAAAAATACCCATCAGTACCGTATTCTAGTCGACTGATGATAGCTTTCACCTTTTGTTTGGCGATGCTTTCTTCCAACGAAGGGTCATTGTAAATGTGTTCTATAGCATCCAGCGCCAAGTCGACGAGATCCTTGAGTGCCGACTCTTTAGACTGAATAAGACTAGAATGAAAGATATCCACTTCTTTCTCACCTAGCATCTTGGCCTGATAGATAGCGATCCAACTGGTCAGCGCCATAACAAGCAACAACGGCAACAGACTGAGTAAAATCAACTTGGCTTTCAGAGGCATCCCTTCTCCCAAACTAAAAAGCTGCCCATATTGAGCAGCTATACTTTAGCAAGTCTGTTTCCGTTTCTGTAATCGGGTGATCACATTCCATAAAATCCAGGGAAGAACAAAAGGGACGCCAACACCAGCACCTGAATGCCAATGAACGGCATCACTCCACGATAAATATCTCTGGTCGTCACCCCTTTAGGCGCAACGCCCTTCAAATAGAATAGGCTGAAGCCAAATGGTGGGGTGAGAAAGGAAGTTTGTAAATTCATTGCGATTAAAATGGCAAACCACGTCATGTTTATCCCCATAATTTCTGCGACTGGCGAAATTATGGGGACAATAATGAAGCAAATTTCCACAAAGTCGATAAAAAAACCTAAAACAAGAATCACTAACATGGTCATAATCAAGAAACCCCATTTATCTCCCGGGATTTGTAACATCCACTCTTCAACCAGATAATCGCCCCCTGTATAGGTAAAAGCCATTGAGAAAGCGGTTGCACCCAATAGAATAGCGAAGACCATTGCCGTTACCTTGACGGTCTCTTTCGAAGCTTCATAGACCATTGTCCAACTAAACTGTTTATAAATCAGGGCTAAGGCAATCGCGCCCGCGCCACCCAAAGCTGCAGATTCGGTCGGCGTCGCAACCCCGGCAAAAATAGACCCTAGCACGACAACAATCAGCGCCAGTGGTGGTATCACTGCTTTTAAAGCCGTCAGCACTTCTTGCTTACGACTGATGGATTGATCACGTGGAATAGACTGCGCGGCTTGTGGGTTGAATTGAGCGTAAATCAGAATATAGATCACATAGGCTCCGACCAAAACCAGACCTGGCCAAACCGCTGCTTGAAACAAGTCTCCAACTGGAACCCCCAGTACATCTCCCAGCAGGATAAGGACAATCGAAGGGGGAATGATTTGACCTAATGTCCCTGACGCACAAATAGTGCCGCATGCCAACCCCTTGTCATAATTATACTTGAGCATGACGGGCAAAGAAATCAAGCCCATAGCAACCACAGATGCTCCAACAACACCTGTTGAAGCCGCCAACAGCGCCCCGACTAATACGGTCGAAATGGCAATACCACCCCGAACACCGCCAAATAGCTTTCCCATGGATTCGAGCAACTGTTCTGCTAAACGTGTTTTTTGCAACACCAACCCCATAAATACAAACAGAGGGACTGCCATAAGCACAGTATTTTCCATAATGGATTGAATGCGATAAGGCATAAACGCAAACATGTCCATCCCTTCCGCCCACACACCGAAAATCAGCGCAATTCCGCCAAATGTAAACGCAACAGGATAGCCCAGTAGTAAGGCAAACAAGGCAACAAAAAACATCACAATACCAACCATTTCTGCTTCCTTATTTGAGTTGAGTTGAATTGGTGTACATTAAATGAGGATTGAAAATTTTGTTCAGAGAGTGAACTAAAAACCCTCCACCACTAACCGCCATAAATAAGAAGGACAGCGGTATCATCGCCTTAATCACCCATCGATAGGGCAATCCGCCAGGGTCACCAGAGGTTTCACCCAGATCATAACTTTCTCTCGCAAAATCGATTCCATACCAAGCAACAAGCAAACAAAACGGCAATAAGAAAATCAAAGTTCCTAATACGTCGATCACCGCTTGAGCACGAAGTGACAGGCGTTCATAGAAAAGGTCAACGCGAACATGCCCCCCTGATTTGATTGCGTATGGGACCCCCAAAAGGAATACAGCTGAGAACAGATGCCATTCCATTTCTTGAAAACCAATGGAAACATCATTGAAGACATAGCGCATCACAACATCGTATACAACGTTGGCAAGTAATAGGATAAAAAGCATGCTCGATAACCAGCCCAAATAATCGCCGAAGCGATTAAAGGCTCGTTCAACATAAATTAGATTTCTCATTCCCTACTCCATGGAACTTGAAAAACACCCGCACCTTTTAGGCTGCAGTACGTAGAAAGAAGAGGTGAGTTCATGACTCAAATGAGGCAAGGCAACTCAAAGATTGATAAAGAGCGCTGGACACTATGCCCAGCTCGTGGAAAGGTTGACCCTTAAGAGCCAACCTTCTGGGCACTTACTCTTTCGTTTGGCTATTTAAATAAGCGCGGTGAGAAATGTCGGACCATGGGCGGACCTGCTCGATATAATTGGCTTGAGATTCTTGAATTTCGTTCGCCATTTCATCTTTTTCCGCATGCTCTTTTAGCAAACGTTGATTGGCCTCACGCAGTGCAGTCATCACCTTATCCGGAAAGTTTTTCACTTGGACGTCAGGATATTCCGACTGTATGGAGGCCCAGTTCTTACCACTCTCATGTTTGGATTGTGTATACATATCGTAGGCTGCGGTCTTCATCGCGACTTGAAGTATCGCTTTAAGATCATCCGGCAAGCGCTCCCAAGTGCGCTTATTGACCAAAAACTGCAGCTCCGTACCTGGCTCGTGCCACCCTGTATAATAGAAGGGCGCAATCTTATGAAACCCCATACGCAAATCCAACGAAGGCCCAACCCACTCCAATGCATCAATGGTACGACGCTCTAACGCTGTATAAAGTTCACCCGGTGCAATATTGGTTGGTTTTGCCCCCAATTCAGCGAGAATTTCACCCGCAAAACCTGGAATGCGCATTTTTAACCCTTTAAGATCATCAACCGAATTGATTTCTTTCTGAAACCATCCTCCCATCTGAGTATCAGTGTTGCCGCCAGGAAAAGACATCATGTTATGTGGAGAGTACACTTTTTCCATCAGCTCCATTCCACCACCGTAATAGAACCAAGCATATTGCTCTGTCGGTAACATACCAAAGGGCATTGAAGTGAAGTAAAGCGTATTAGGCACTTTACCCTTCCAGTAATAAGAAGCGGAGTGGCCCATATCATACTGACCAGATTTGACCATATCAAAAACGCCCAATGGCGCCTTATGTTTGTTTGCAGAATCGATTCGAATCTGCAAACGACCATTAGACATTTCTTCTGCCATTTTGGCCATATTCTTGGTCGTATCACCAAAAATGGGGAAGTTTGGTCCCCACGTCTCAGCCAACTTCAGTCGGTAGACTTTCTCAGCCGCATTGACTGTGGTTGAGGCAATCATCACTGCGGCCATAACCGCCGCCCCCTTCACTATCCATTTCAAAGATTGTCTGATTGGAGTCATGTTTACATCCTTTGTGAGTTTGAGCCACAATGCCGTGACTTTTTATCCTCGTTTAGGATGATTCATCTCACCTCTTTGATAAATCAGTGTGAGCACTGAAAAAATGTAACAATGCCCTTACTTATTGACACAATAAATTACGTATAAACACGTAAGAAATTTCATATAATTAAATAATATCCTTTTATATCAGTATATTATATTTTCGTTCTCATAGGCGTATTACCAAAAACTACGTATTTAATAACGCAATATAAGAAGGAAGGGAATGTGATTAAATGTGATTGAGGCAAGATATTAAGAGCGTAAATGAAAAAATAATCAGCAGAAAAGAGAAAAACCCCGATAAATATCGAGGTTTTTTATCATTGATAGGTTTGGCAAAGGCTGTCAAACGTTAACCTGACCTTTGCTTAAATCGCTTTATAGATAACCTTATTACCTGCGATTTGCTGCTTTTCGACTAAATTCTCTTCGAGCAATTTTTTAAGTGCACCCGTCGCCCAAGCTGCTGCTTTAGCTTCTTCTTGACCCGCTGAAAGGCCAATACCTTTCGGGTTGATGCCTTCTGCATTTGCCACAACAATATCGAGGACTTGTTGTTGCTTTGGAGTCAGTGTAATGCTGGCCGATTGCACCGCTGCCACTTTGTCCGCTTTTGGTGCGACAGTTTTCTCAACAACAGGCTTCGCTTTTTTAGCCACTGCTACGTTCGTAACTTTCGCCATACTGCGTTTCTGCAGTTTCATTTGAACCTTACGCTTGTGAGCAAGTCTCATCGAATATTTCTCCTTTTCACTGCATACGAAGCAGTGGTGAAAATTTGAAGCGCGATTTATACCAAAATTTCATGGCTATTTACAGTAGATAACAGCCTTTATCCACGAAAAATGCGTGTTATGCTATTTTAAGTCTACATTTTAATCAGTAAGTGATGTAATCCTTTTCATGACTACTGAACATATAAACAGAGGTTTTTAGTGTTCCAAGGAGGGGCTATGCAAACATTGCATCTCACTAATCAGCCGTTTAGTTTCACCTCACCTGTTGCGAAAGTCGCCTCGTTCGCGATCGTTGTCACACTGTTAAGTTTACTCATGCTTGCGCCAGATTGGCAACATGCACTGTTATTTATTATCGGTATTCTGGTGTTGATGTGGCTGGGGCAACGACTTGTTCTCAAAGGTACCGTATCCTACACTCTGACATCAACTCACTTCCAACAACACTTTTACAAAGGTGGTTGGGTCGTTAAGTGGAGCAACATCAATAAGATCGGCCTTTGTTACTATCAACAACACGGCTGGCAGAAACCCCTACCATGGATAGGAATTAAGCTAAACCATTATTCACCTTACCTTGAAAGCATATGCCCCCGTATCACAACAGAGATCCTTTTAGACCAGCGGGCATTACTGTATCTGGGTGCAAAGCAGCACCAACAAAGCGAGAGATTCGAGGACATGGTTTTAGATTCGAAACCCTATCGAAACAGGGTCGGTACACAATTTTCTGGCCTCCAGGCTATGCTTGCCAATCGGATGAAGTATCAGCGGCTCTTTTTTGATTTCGATATTTTTATTTCAGAGCAAGATCTTGAACGTCCTGCAGAGGAGTTTATCGGTTTAGCAAGACGGTACTTAGCAGCAGCAGAGTGTGAACAAAGCGAAATGGTTAAAAGGCCGTAAAAACGGCCGCAAACTTATATTAGTAAAGTGGCATTTCATCCGCGACAAATGGGTTCGAGGCCCGCTCTTTACCAAACGTCGACTCTGGTCCATGCCCTGGTACAAACCTTACCTCATTACCCAAAGGCCAAAGTTTGGTTTTGATGGAGTGAATCAAGGTATCAAAATCACCTTTAGGAAAATCTGTACGCCCAACAGAGCCACTGAACAAGACATCACCGACAAAAGCCAATTTCGCTTCGTCGCTAAAAAGGATAACGTGACCAGGTGTATGCCCTGGTGTATGCAGTATACTGAGTACCTGACGGCCAAAAGTTACAGCGTCACCATCATTCAGCCATTGGTGAGGCTCAAACGGCTGAGTTAACGGAAACCCAAACATTTGGCTCTGTCCAGCGAGCCCTTGTAACCAAAAGCTATCGGCTTCATGGGGGCCCACAATCTCTACACCACCGAGTTCTTTAGCCAACACTTCAGTACCGCCAACATGATCCAAATGCCCATGTGTTAGCACCAGTTTCACCACCCGTATACCAAGTTGTTTGATCACATTAACAAGTTGAGCCACATCGCCTCCAGGATCAACAACCACTCCCTCCATTGTCTCATCACACCAGACAATGGAGCAGTTCTGAGAAAATGAGGTTACTGGAACCACTTGATACTTGAGAGACATATCGAAACCTTACACTACATTTAAACTGGCGAAACTATGACATTTGGTAAGGTTTTTGACAACCTTGCCGTGTGAATTTGTCGTTACCAGTGACGAACAGGACCAGTATCGATGTGAATGAAATTGCTTTTCGGATAATAGCCTACACCACCAAACTTCATCTCCAGGGCAACGTCACGTACTTTTTTGAGACTGACGCCTTCTAGGCGGAAGTCTATTGCCTGCCCCAACATATGATAGCTTTTTTTTGCAACACCGCTTGAGGCTGCTCTCAGCGCACCGTTCGTGATTGGCGAACGATAACCCGAAATAATTTGCACTTCCGCAGCAACACCCAACTCAGACTGAATAACCGACAAATGATCAAAAAGTTGCCTATCCATCTGATGTATTTCATCACGACGAAAATCTCGACAAATATGGTTGATCCTTTGTAATTCATTCGCCACGTAGATGTAGCCATCAAAGTAACAAGATTCCAGTACTTCACCAGTATGAAGGTTGTTAAATGCAAGCTCACGACGACGCTCTGGGCGGGGTTGATCTGGGTAATAAGCAAAAGCAAATTGAGGGCTACAGCTCGCCGCGACCAAGCCACTGCTTGCCAACTTGATAAAATCCCTACGAGTAAAGTTCACTGTCAAAACACCTTCATATTGGGTTGCTGGAAATGTGCCGACCGACGACACTACCTAACTCTTATATGAAGTGCAAATGCATAAATTGTGCTCATACTCATCACAGAGACGAGAAATAACGCTTACCCTTTGACGTTAATGATAAAAAACATATTTAATTGGCGGCGTATTTTTTTACACACCTCCCCGACCACTATTTAACTTATCTAAGCGGTAAATATCATCCCTGTAATGAACCTTTCCCCCCTCCGGCCATGCCGTCTGATAGATAATGTGGACAGGCACGCGCTGTTTCAAAGGTATCGACTTATTGGAAGCGAACGCTTCTCGATTCAGTGAAGAAAGCGCTAGGCCTTGTGTTTCCAGAAGACGCGTAGCGAGCTCACCTGCATTCTCAACCCTTACACAACCTGAACTAAAGGCTCGGGTTGTTTCCTCGAACAGGTTTTTGCTTGGCGTATCGTGAAGAAAAATCGCTCTTCTATTGGGCGTATTAAACTTATAGGACCCCAACGCATTTTTATCCCCTGCTAACTGTGTCATCCGATACGGAAAGGAACTGGGACGCATATTTTGCCAATCGATTTCTTGCGGGTCTATAAGCTCTTTCGACCCCCATTTGGGAATAATATTGATACGCTGACGTACTAGGTACTGAGGGTCTTTTTTCACTTTAGGAATAATGTCCTCTACCATAATTTTCCAGGGCACATTCCAAGTCGGATTGAGAATGAGGGAATCCATATTGGTGATCATCAAAGGAGTCGGCCTGCCTCGGCTACCGACCACCACTTTAGATTCAAATATGGCTTGCCCCGAGTACCAATATTTCATGTCGAAACCGGGCACATTCACGACAATGATGATATCACGTTCCATTGGCCACAATCTGCCACGCTCTGCGTTCAGGGCCAGCATAGACAACCTCTGTGTCGGGCTAATATTTAGCCAGCGAAGCGTATCCGTTCCGATTATTCCGTCCTGAGCCAAGCCATGAAGTCCCTGAAACTGCTTGATTGCATCCACCAACGTCACATCATACCAATCGATGTCTCTGCGAACATCCGTCAAATCGACATCGATCATCTCCATTCTCAGCAACAGTAACTCACGATTGTTTAACCTATCACCAATTTCTCGCATGCCGTCTTGCTCATATAATGGGACATTAAGATTCTCGAACTTAATAACATGCAAGTAATTGGCAATCAGCGCCTGATAATCATCATTTTTGGGCGTGTAGATATCAATGAGCGCACTCAACTGCTGGTACTCAACGGCCACAGATACCCCATAAAGATCCATTGGGTTAAGTCTGGGCAATGGTTTATAAAGCTGAGATTTAAAAAACCAGTCATAACCCAGTACTTTCGCCTGCTCAGCGTAACTGATATACAACAGCAAAGTATCGGTGGCGAGCAAGTCATATTCATGCCAGCGATTGCTTTTACGGTAGTACTCCATATACCTTAGTTGACGAGCAAACAAGGGGCTAAAACCTGCGTTGGATATCACCTCTAACTGAAACTCCAAGCGGGTACTTTGCTGTATATCCAGCCAAATTAGATGGTTGCCTGTGGATCGATAGAGATTTTCAATATCATTGGGGTATTGAATCACGCGCAGTACATGGCTATCAGGCTTCAACCATCCAATTTGCTCGAAATAGTTACTCGCCAAGACAGACGTTGGAAGCAGGAGCAGCAGTAATAGAAGGGGGGGCAATCTAGCCATCTTACTCTCCAATCCAATTGCCAGAGATCTTAGTATGGCAGAGAAATAAGCGGCTAGTAGGAAATGTTTATGACAATTGAATCTTGGTAAAGTCTGGCTCCATCAACAATGTTTAAATTTTTGACCAATGGTTATCCCATTGAATTTTAGAATAAAAATTACTATTTTCATGTGAGCTAGTGTGAGTAATGACGTTACCTGTCCCCGAACTCACTCGAAAATCCCCATTCTCAACCACAACGCCAGAGGCATCCGGTAACGCGGCCAACTCTACCAATGCATGCGTATTTTTTGACCACACACCGTAGCAATTTCCTCGTGGTGAGGTTGCTAAAATCCACTCATCAGTCGCAGCAATACTGGCGATATAGTGGTTGAACCTCGCCCACTGTTCGGGCTCAGCCTGTAAGGGAATCATTTTTCCGCCTCTCGAATGCATGGCAAGTAAAGAGGGATATTCATCCGGTTGACCGCGGTACTGCTGACCGCACAAGACCGTGTTAGCTCCATCATGGGCCAAATGGCGGATACTCAAATGATGATCGGGTAAAGCGACCTGTTCAAGCACTTCTCCTGTTGCATCAAGGTAAGTTAAACTGGGTAACATGGTTGATAAATTCAACGGTTGTCTTCCGTTGGTATGTACACCACCGACCCCAATTGCCAGACGATCGTCTGGCATCGCAATAACCTCATGGGGGCCAAGCCCAAAGCCTGTAAATTCAGCCACCTTGTTGTAACCAGAAGCGACGTCATACACGCCGACAATGCCTCGACTGGTGCTGCGCTCACCTTCAGTGGCATAAAGCCATTTTCCGTCATTGGAATATACCCCATGCCCGTAGTAATGGCGGTTTTTGCTGGCAGGCGAGGACTTGATCACCTCACCGGTTCGATAATCAAACACCACAAAATACGCACCGGGCCTTCTAGCAAAAGCCACAGCATGGTTCAGTTGTGCGTGCGTAGCCACACCATGTCCCCTTGAAGGCAAAGGCAACTGGCGAATAGGCCTCCCCAGTGCATCAGCAACCACGACCGAATACTTATTGCGGCCTTGCAGTGAACATCCTATCAAGGCTGGCTGACCAGACACTGTCGCTTGAGTTGAACATCCCACTGGAATTAAGGGGGCGGCAAGGCTAAACAGTGCCGCTTTGAGCAGTTTCCGTCTCGAATTATCTGTCAACATCAGAACCTAATCACCATCGGTTGCGTTAAAGCCAATCACAACGCCCAGTTCAATCGCAACTTCTTCATGAATCATATATTTTAACTGCTCTAGTTTATTGAGCTGGGCATACGCCTTTCTGTAACCCTGCTTAGTGTGCAGCATATCAAATAAGCTTTCGTTTACAGGCCAGGTTTCCAATGCCGTATCAAATTGTCGTGTAATACTATTAGCCAGCTGAACTTCGCCCAGATCACGAAGCTGCTTATCCAAACCGTTCCCCTGTGCAAGGTAGAGAGCCTGCATAGCGGCAATATTCGTTTTGAGGTTAATCATGGACGTTTCAGAGCGCCATGATTCAGAAAAATAAGGGCGTGGATGGCCAAACTTCGCCAACGGTCGGCTCATTTTCTTCATACTGTACTCAAGCTGATTGGAGAGCAAAGAAATATACTCGGAAGTCCATGCTTTTTCATCCAGATCGACCCATGGATTCTGCTGCCATGCTGCCCAAATAGTTTCAGCGTTGGAGGCAATATTCTGAGTAATCGCTACCCCAGTGGCACAAGTCGACGGCGATGTCTCCAGAGAAGAACTCTCATCATACAAAAGCCACTCAATCGAGCCTAAACCCTGAACAGTGACACTTTGTTCGGCAATCTTTTGTGGCGTCCATTCTGTCGATTGGTTGGTCAGGCGCGACATCTTACGACCCGTTGTATTTTTTTTATCAGGCCAAAACTGAATATTCCAGCTTTGTTCTAGCGCCTTTTGTGGGCCTCTCTCTTGACCTTGTAACGCCATCCAGCCCTGCATAGCGCGATGCCACTGTTCCTTAACAGCGATCAGATCAGATTCGCCTGAGCAATAGGACGTCATCGTCTTTGATAACAATGCGCTTTGATCTGAAAACGAGTGCGCCGCTGAAAACTCAACCTCATAAACGGCTTGACTGACATGTTGGGTTTGCTGAGCTTCTGCCCCTTCGCGACTGGTTGACTGACAACCCACCAATGTGGTGACCAGCACCGCAGTCGCTGATAAAGCCAATATCTTCATCGTTTCGTTAGTCCTTACAATGAATTGAGGAACGCGATGAGGGCATCACGCTCTTTTAGGTTGAACTTAAGTACCGTTTGTTTGGCCTTTTCTGCTTCCCCACCATGCCATAGCACCGCTTCCATCAAGTTGCGGGCACGACCATCATGGAGAAAATAGGTATGACCATTTACCTCTTTGGTGTATCCAATCCCCCATAATGGCTGAGTTCGCCACTCACGACCATTGGCAAGATATTCAGGACGGTTATCCGCCAGCCCTTCTCCCATATCATGAAGTAGCAGATCCGTATAAGGGTGAATCGTTTGATTCGATAACGCCGGCAAATTCTCACGTGTCATGGTTGTCGCTGTGCTTTTATGACAACTCTCACATCCCGCCTTGGAAAATAGCTGCTGACCCAATATCACCTCCGGGTTTTCCAGATTACGGCGAATCGGAACGGCTAAATGCTGCGAATAAAATTCGACGAAATCAAGAATGTTATCACTGACTTCCGGTGAGCCACCATTAGGTAAATCGGTACAAATCGTTTGGTTACTGCTGCAGTTTTCATTTGGAAACAAGCGGCTGGTCAATCCAAGATCACCGTTAAATGCAGCCGCATTTTGCTGCATAAGCGTCGGTTGGCCCGCTTTCCAACCAAAGCGCCCCGTCACCAAGGCTTGTTTTTGGTTGTCCCAAACCCGATTGACACGACCTGAGATACCATCATTATTTGCATCATTTTCATCGGACCAAGCTTGCAGCGTTTCCTCAGACAAGCTTTCCAAAAGACCCAAGCCTATCATAGGTGGGGCGACACGAGCAGAAAATTGAGTATCCGGATGCATTTTTCCGTAGCCAAGGTCAGTGATATCGACAGTCGGCTTACGTAACATCACTTCAGTTCCATCTTCAAACTGAACGGGGACGGCAGTATAATCAATGCGAACCTGCCCTTCTGGCGTTTGATTCTGCAACGAGAAATCTTGTAATTGAGCACCATAAGTCGGCTCCGGAATGACCCCATCTTTAATCAATTGTTTCTTCTGTTGCGGAGTCAGCGCTGGAATACTCAGTCTCACTAGCATCGAAACTGCGTGGATATCTCCCCCTTCTTCCGGAGGATGACCGCGACCATCTTTAATGTGGCAGTTTTGACAACCATTCGTATTAAATAAAGGCCCCAATCCGTCGCGAGCATCCGTTGACGCTGGAGCTTGTACCCATGGATTTCGAAAAAAACTATTCCCAACACTAAAATCTAAGCGCCCTGTCATCGGCAGATTCCCTGCAGGAAGAGAAAATGCATTCGCACCTTGCTTTTTTACAGACGTTCCACCCCCGGACGTCACTTGATAAGCTGACACGGATGTACTTGCGGCCAACACAGTTACCAGCGCTATTATTGTGGTCTTTTTGTACAAAATCATACCGATTATTCTCAGATTCACAGCCATACTCAATATCTAAAGTTGTAATAAATATGTGGTTATAGAAACAGAAAAAGGGCTCAATAAAGAGCCCTTAGCGGAGAGGGGGATACGGTTAGAACTCGTGATCAGCGGTATCGGGATTGAGGCTATTAATGCCCACAATTTTCGCCGCACGTTCAATCGACGCTGTTTGAGCAACAAGAGACATAATCGCTTTATTCACCAAGGCATTGCCTTTCGCATTACCTGCCGCAATCAGTTGATCAAAGTACTGACCGTTACTTTCTGCAGACGTCACAAGCTCACCAACCTGAGAACGAGTCTCATCAAATTGTTTCTGAATCTCTTGAGCTGCTTGTTGATTTTTCTGAGTCACGAGGGCGTGAATACTAGGGCCTTTTAGAGTCGTGCCATCCTGACGCTCGTAGGTCCCCATGTAAACATTGTATATACCCTGCTCGTTATAGTAGTGGGAGTTATGAGTATTGTCAGAGAAGCAATCGTGCTCGTCCTCGGTCGAGTTTGCTTCAAGGGCGACCTTCATACGTTCACCTGCTAGCTCACCCAACGATAAAGACCCCATACCAAACAGCATCTTGCGTAAACCATTTTCAGCCGATTCATTCAGTAAAGTTTCGCGATAGTTGCCCTTCACCTCGGCGGACCATTGTTGCTCCATCCAAGCAAGATCTTGAACCAACAAATCCGTGGCCGCTTTCAGATACTCACTACGGCGATCACAGTCGTTATTGGTACAGCCTTTACCGACAACAAAATCGGTATAAGGGCGTTCACCTGCTCCGGAATTAGTGCCATTAAGATCTTGGCCCCACAATAGAAACTCAATCGCGTGATAGCCTGAGGCAACATTCGCTTCAGAACCTCCGACCTCATTAAGGTCTGCAATCGTTTCTGGAGTTAACTTAGTCACATCAAGTTCTGTCGCACCAATCTTTATCTTTTGGTTAGCGACAATGTTAGCACCTGCGCCTACATTGCCCAGTTCATATTGATAATCACTGGCGACATAATCAATCAAGCCCTCATCAAGAGGCCATGCATTCAACTGGCCTTCCCAGTCATCGACAATCGCATTACCAAAACGGAAAACTTCAGACTGTTGGTAAGGCACACGAGAGTCTATCCATGCTTGTTTTACATCATCGAATTTGGCTTGAGAAGGTGCCGCAAGAAAAGATTCGATCGACTGGTCGAGCGTTTTCGCGGTTGTGAGAGCGTCAGAAAATACCGCATTGGCGACATCTGCGTAGTGTTCAACTACTTGCTCTTTCGTCACATTTGCTGCAAACACTGAGCTGCTGGCAATAACGAGCGAAGCGGTCACGGAACGCGTTAAAAGTGATTGTACATTCATTAAAAGCATCCTTGTTGAGCTTAATATTTATTATAAGTTATGAGTGCTAATTATTCTCATTTGCACTTGCAGTCGCAAATAATACAAACTTACGTCTTTTTTGCAAGAGATATACAAAAAAAACCTCACATAAGTGAGGTTTTTATCAAAACTAGGATTTAACCTTTACAGTTTGAGATCATGCTTTCCGTGAGATACCTTCGCTCTTAAGTAACCTTCATTGCCCACCTTGATGTGAGCAGAGGTGTTAACCGCTGACTCAATCTCGATACCGTGCTCTTTCAATTCGCGTATTTTCTTCGGATTATTAGTCAGCAGACGTATCTTATGGATGTTGAGCGCTTTAAGCATCTGCGCTGCTTCTGTAAAATCACGCAAATCATCACCAAAGCCCAGTTGGTTGTTCGCCTCATAGGTATTCAACCCTTGGCTTTGAAGCTCGTATGCATCAATCTTGTTGTACAAACCAATCCCCCGCCCTTCCTGACGCAGGTACAAAATGATACCGCCAGACTGACTCATTTTCTCAATGGTTTCGTCGAGTTGCTCCCCACAGTCACACCGGGAAGAGTGAAACACATCACCCGTCAAACATTCGGAATGGACTCGCACGAGAGGCACTCGCTGCTCAACGTCTGCTTGATTAAAAATAACCGCTACATGTTCTTTTTCAGTGATCAACCCGTTAAAAGACAGTAGCTCTGCGTCAATATCACTTTTGCTGCCAACTTTAAATTCTACTCTGGCTCTGACTTGCGCCATATGATTTCTCGCTTGGATCTGGTTTTTATTTATTTCTAACATTATAGAAATCTCTTTATGAATAACTATGGGGTCTGATACTGCATAAATCAATAACTCGATCAGTTTTTGTTATAATATAACAATTTAATAAGGAGGCAATAAAAAGCCCCATCGTTTAAGGTATGAGGCTATGTGCGGTCAGCGAGGAAAACCTATCTAATGATTTTGCTGTTTTTTCCAAACGGAAAGCTCTATCCATAAAGCTTCGAGCTCTTGAAGCTCTTCCTCGGTCAAAAAGGAAAGCGTTGGCTTGGTTTGAGGCAAACAATGCGCTTGCATAGCACTGATTTGAGCATAGAAATCTTTGCGCAGCTGCGTGATATTTGAATCCATTGCTTTTCCCAACACTCTTTCCATTAGCGGCTATAAAACGTTCAATTAGTTAGATTATCTTAAAAATGATAACGTATTACATCGTTTGCGCAAAACTTCGATCCATTTTTGGGCGTAAAATCACAATTTTCTCAATAGTATAATCATTACAATACAGATAATTAGTCGATCTTAAGTGATCTTTACGGACGCCTAGCGTGTTTATGTCATGACTTCACCATATTGCCCCCTGAGAAGCTCTAACACGAACTTGTAAAAAGGGAATCCCTGATTGACATACAAGAAAAACCCATAAAAAGCACTAAAGGCACCTAAGGTACGTTTTATTGCATATACTTTTACGGTGAACCAATTACAAGGAGAGCCAAATGTTCTTAGTCAGACTGGTCTATGCGAGCACGATAACCAAGGGAATTAAAGAAGCAGACATTGAAAATATTTTGGACACCGCGAGAAAAAACAATTCGCTGGTTGATGTCACTGGTATTTTACTATTTAACCGAAATTATTTTTTGCAATGTTTGGAAGGTTCACGCACAGAAGTCAATCAAATTTACCATCACATACTCAATGATCCCCGACACAAAGACGTTTTACTATTGGATTATTCGGAAATTTCAGAACGCAACTTTAGTGATTGGAATATGGGTTACATCCCTGAAATAAGCGCCACCATTCCACTTAACCTCAAATACTCTTCGGGCTCCAAGTTTGAGCCACACCGACTGTCAGGCAAAAGTGCACATAAATTGCTGCTGAACCTTTGCGATGTTGTTAGTGTTGTCTAGCGACCACAGCCATGGCCCACAAAAGAAAAAGCAGCCCAAGGCTGCTTTTTCTATTTTCTATAGCCAAGCTTGACATTACCGAGAGAATCAAACCACAACGCTTCTTTACGGCGGCGACCAATCAAAATCGGCCCGTCATCGTAAAATAAAAAGTTTTTCCAATGTTTTTTGAATAGAGACCATTTCGTTTCTATTACATTGTATTTTTCATAACAGAAATAGACCGTGACATCATCCTGCCAATCAATAAACTCTGCTAGCGTTTTAGGCATCTCAGTATTATCCCCCTCCCAAGCAGCCATCCAGCTGACACTCTCTTGCCAGTTTGATGCTTTCATGGGCCAATCTGAGGGGCTTAAACGTTCCGAATCGGGACTCTGCGCACTGATATTATCTTTCCAAAATTGGGCAGAGCGAGCCTGACTCATCGGTTTAATGTGCTCTAATTCCTCTTCGGGAACAGGCATCGACTGGTGAGTAAAAATCCATTTCCTTTGGTATTCATCCAAAGCTAAATATGACATTAATTATCCTCGTTACAGGTCTGTTGGCGGGCGCGAAGTACTTGCAGATAAGCGCTAACCACTTGCATCCGCTCTGAATCTCTTGTTCAGTGTTTATTTTGGGCTATCAACGTTTGGATCTTTCCAACAAGGGTTTATCAACGACATCAGGTTGTGATCCTCCCACTGTCCATTGATTAAGAGGTAATCATCCGCAAACCCCTCTTGGGCAAAACCAAGACGGTTAAGAACAGCTTCACTGCGTTGATTGCGAGGCATATAGGCTGCCATAATTCTGTGCACATTCTGGATGGAAAACATGTACTTGACAGCCAAATTCAGCGCCCGAGTCATGACACCTCGCCCTTGAGCACTTTCACCCAATGAATACCCCATGGTGCAGGCGTGAAAAGGAAAACGAGAAATATTGCTGAACGAGACAGTACCCAGTATTTGTCCGGTGTCATCGTCAATGATGATAAGGTAGTAACCGAGGCCCATTCGATGCAGTTCATTCAATTTGATCAAACGCTGCGTCCAGCCGGACTCAGTGTAAAACGCTTCATCTCTTGTCGGTTCCCAAGGTTTGAGGTGTTCCCGATTCACGACAAAATAGTTTGAGATCAACCAACCATCAGTGGGTTCAGCCGTCCGCACAATGATATTTCCATCTTGTTCGAACACCTGTTGAGGAGTACTCATCCGTTCCATTTAGCTCTTTCTAATCCCGTATTCACGAAGTTTGTTCGCCACAGACGTATGCGACACGTTAAGACGTTTTGCCAGCTTACGACTTGAAGGGAAAGACTGATACAAGCGGTCTAGCACTTGTGATTCATAATCTTTCATGATTTCATCCAGTGAGCCATCGAGGTTAACACTTGGGCCACTTGCCACAGGACTATCGACTTGTGGAAGATGGAAAAGATCGATGGTTAGGGTATCAGAATTAAGCTCTGTTAACGCTCTAAGAACCATATTTTCCAACTGCCGCATATTGCCTGGCCACTGATAAGTCACTAGCTGATCGACCAAGGTTTCATCCAAAATTGGCTTCTTGAGCCCGAGTTGCTTAACGTATTTAACAACAAATAAGTCCAGCAATGCACCGATATCATTTGAACGTTCACGAAGTGCTGGAATATTCAATGTCAGTACATTCAGCCGATAGAAAAGATCTTCTCGAAATGATGTAGATTCGGCGAGATCGGCAAGGTTATGTCGCGTCGACGCGATCACGCGCACATCAACATGAATCTCTTGCTCGGCACCCACTCGCCGAAAAGTACCGTCTTGCAAAAGGCGCAGTAACTTTATCTGCAGATGAGGGCTCATCTCTCCGATTTCATCGAGAAAAACAGTGCCGCCATCGGCTTGCTCGAAAATACCTTTGTGACCCTGCTCATGATTAAATGAACCAGGTGCATGACCAAACAGTTCTGTCTCTGCAACATCGTCAGGCATGGATGCACAACTGAGCACCAAGAAAGGTCCCGCTGCCCGGTGGGAACGATTATGGCAAGCACGGGCCAACATTTCTTTCCCCGTCCCCGTCTCTCCCTGTACTAAGAGTGGTTGCTCCAGCATCGAGAGTTTTTTGGCTTGGCTCATCAGTGCTTTATGGCGGTTAGAGATACCAACAAAGTGTTCAAAACCAAGATTATTGTGCAAAGGTAAGGAATCTTCCATTGCCGACGTCTCTTGAGAAGAACGAATGATCATCACCGTACTGGCCAATACTGACTCATTAGACTCATCACTAATATAGACAGGCATGATTTCCATAACATAGTCCATACCACCAATCACAATATTTTCGCGTTGACGAGTGATTTTACCTTCTGCCCATTTAGAAAAATTAAAACTGGGTAATAATGTACTGATTTGATGACCAATCATGTGTTCCTGTTCATGACTGAATAGGCTTAGTGCCGCATGATTAGCCATATCGACATTGCCTTTTAGGTCAATCGCCAATACGGGTTCTGGCAGATTATTCAGCAACGAGATCAACTCCGTATTATGCCGCTCCATTGGCATAAATTGGATTTTTCGTACATCTTTTACCCCCGAAATACGACGTATTTCCGCCATCAGTTCACTGAAAGTGTCGAAATCGATATCAGGACAGTTTAAATAGATGATGCCGACGACGTCGATTTCGATGCCTCGTAAATCAATATTTCTTGAAGCCAGAATATCAAGTAGCTCACGAGTAAGCCCCAATCTGTCTTCACAAGTCACTTCTAAACGCACTGCGCTATCCCCAGTTTGAGGTGTCAGGAAAAGTTGACAGTAGTTTCCCTCAAGCCTTGATCTTCGTCAAGCAAACCCGCAATACTGGCTTCACATTCATACTATTTGATTGTTAATGAGGCGATTTTTTCTACGATCTGCTTTCTAATTGTACCAAGCTTAACACTCCGCTCTTGATGCCAAGGCGTCGGTCTAAGTAACGCCATCGATTTTAGGCCTAATCTGGCGGTCAATATACCCACGCCGATGCCCTGCCCGACCCTAGCAGACACTTTGCCCGCCAAATCCATAGACATCAGATCCATGCTTGCATCAATCGCCAGCTCACTCGCGCCGGCCGCAGCCATGTTAATGAGTGTTGCTTTAAACAGTTTCAGCCTCGACCAATAGCCCAATTCCATGCCATACACATCCGCCACGCTGTCAATCATTTTAAACGTCCGCCAAGCCACGAGCAGCATATCCACAATAGCCAATGGACTTATCGCCACGAGGGCAGCCGACTCCGTGGCGTATCGGCTGATGATCTTAGTGGCCACTTTATCCTGTTCAGCGACGACTATCGCATCGTACAATTCGACAATTTCGGCATCACTATGTGACCGCTGAATCATATTCAGCCAGCGATCATAACTGTGTGAGTGTGGCTGTACACCGCTGTGTTGCGCGAGACGCTCACAAAATGGTTTCCCCTGACCCACACTGTCCGAGACCAGAAGTGCTTGGCTCTTTTGCTGCCAATCAAAGTGACGTCGTAACCTTTTCAGTTTCCACATTTCTTTTGCCAGCACCCCGATTCCAAACGAGGCCAATACCGACATAAAACCCGTCCAGCCCAACGATAGCCAGTCACCCAGTTGATAAGATGTAATAACACGGTCAATCATTTGCCAAGCGAGCAAACTCGAAAAAGAAACCAAGAAGATCCCTCCTGCCCATCGCCGCCCAAGCTTCGGTCGAATAAGAGGTTCTAAGTCGATAGCAAGGTCATCCTGTGCATCAACAGGTTCGTTTTCGGCGGGAGAAAATGCGTTGGGACTTTTATCGCTCACCACTCGCTTTCGCAGCGTTTCCGCTTCTATCGGATCTGGACGAAGATTTTGGGTGAAGATGTGTTTCTGTTTCAGGGAAGGTGGTTCTACTGGCTTCATTTCAACTTATCTCCAATCAGGTATTCGATCGCTTTATCCATACGAATATGAGGCAGAGGTTCATCTCTAGGACTGGATTTCGGTAAAAAACCCGTAAATTCAAACCCTCCCGTGTCCCAATAATTCTGGCTGGGCAGCTTTTTGGGTACTTCGCCGGGAAACAGAGTCAGTGGCTGCCCCGCTATATTTACCCCCTGAATCGCAGGAATCGACGCCGTTCCTTGTTGAATAAAGCCTGGTGTGGTCGCCTGAATCGATGCCATCGTGATACAACTCATCTCAATATTCTCAAACGAAGCTTTTTGCCAAGAGGGGTACACCATTTGCTGAAGTAACGAGGCCAGATTCGCATGCTGATCAGGGGTAACATGATCGGCTTTGGTCGCCGCAAAAAGAATTTTGTCGATCCGAGGAGCAAACAGGCGCTTCAGGCGATGACTTCGACCATAGCGGAAGCTGTTCAACAGTTGTTCAAGGGCATGGCGCATATCAGTGAATGATTCATGCCCTGAGTTCAAAGGCTGCAGACAGTCTACCAGCACAATCTGACGATCGAAGGTAGAAAAATGATACTTATAGAACGCTTTGACCACCTTTTGCTGATATTCTTGGTAACGAGCCTTAAGCATTGCCAAATTAGAACCTTTCACTATTTTTTCTTGATCACTGACGCGGCAAGGGAAAAACTGTAATACTGGCGCACCTTCTAGCTCACCTGGTAGGACAAAACGCCCAGGCTGAACCCAATGAAATCCGGCCTGTTTGCAGTTATGAAGATAGTCGGTAAACGACTGAGCGATTTGCGCCAACTGCTGCTCATTAGCTTCACTTTTTAAATCAAGTGTTTGCAGTTCATTTAACCACGCTTTGGCAAGCTCTCCTCTCTTACCTTTTAAAGCCGACCACTGACTTTGAGACCATTGTTCGAATGACATATCAAGCAATGGAAGATCAAGCAACCATTCCCCAGGGTAGTCAATAATATCGATATGTAGAGTGGCGGTTTGACCAAGCAGTCTCTTGCTCTTACGCGTCGGTTTGTATTTCACGGCAAGCCGAATTTCACTGACATCCCGAGTCGGTTTTGGCCATTGGGCAGGTTCAGAACACACCGCTTCCATGGCTTCATCATAACCAAACCGAGGAACCATCATATCGGTCTGTGGCTCTCGTTTTGCCCCGATTAGACGCTTATCGCGTGCTGAGGCCAACAAAGGAAGACGATCATGAGTAGAAGTATGAAGCAGCTGATTAACCAAAGAACTGATAAATGCAGTTTTACCGGCGCGTGACAAACCCGTAACCGCAACACGAATGTGGGAATCTACACTCCGATGGATAAAGTCATTCACTTCTTGACCAATACGCTTCATGCAATACCTCTTTGCTATAAAAGTCCGAGGATTCTACCTTAGGTAATCTTAATCAAAGATGAATAAATAATACCTCTGGTCAATCTCGGTAAGGGGACGATGGTTGGTATGTTCAGCAAACATCTTGGCTTTATCGGTCAAAAGCTATGTCAATTGACGGTAGAATCAGCCTACAACAATCAAAAAAGCCTTTGGCAAAACACCAAAGGCTTACAACCGTAACCAATCAAAAAAGCCTGACGGACTTATCTAGGTTTAGGATTCCATTTCCTGAATCTTAACTTTCCAAGTATCAGGACCGATTTGGTGCGCATTCGCCCCACTGGAATCAACGGCAACCGTTACTGGCATATCTTCAACTTCAAACTCATAGATAGCTTCCATACCTAAATCTTCAAAAGCCACAACACGAGCTTTCTTGATTGCTTTAGAAACAAGATAAGCCGCTCCACCCACCGCCATCAGATACACGGCTTTATGCTGTTTGATCGACGCTACCGTTGCAGGTCCTCGCTCAGCCTTACCAATCATACCCATAATGCCAGTTTTTTCTAACATCATATCAGTAAACTTATCCATTCGCGTTGAGGTTGTTGGCCCCGCGGGCCCGACGACTTCATCACCAACGGCATCGACCGGACCCACGTAATAAATAAACTTACCCTTCAAATCGACGCCTTCAGGCAAACCTTCTCCGCTCTCTAGCATCCCCTGAATACGCTTATGTGCCGCATCACGTCCCGTCAGGATCTTCCCAGAAAGCAACACGGTTTCACCCGTTTTCCATTGCTCAACATCATGTTTCGTGACCGTATTAAGGTCGACACGTCGCGTATTTTCGCCCGCTTCCCAAGTGATTTCTGGCCAATCTTCAAGTTTAGGTGGCTGCAAATTAGCTGGGCCGCGACCATCAAGTGTGAAATGCACGTGACGCGTCGCAGCGCAATTCGGGATTAAGCAAACAGGTTTCGAGGCAGCATGCGTTGGGGCCGTTTTTATTTTTACATCAACGACCGTCGTTAGCCCACCTAGCCCTTGTGCACCAATACCGAGTTTATTAACTCGGTTAAAGATATCCAGACGCAGTTCTTCTTCCGCGTTGTTTGGGCCACGATCAATCAACTCTTGAATATCGATGTGTTCCATCAAAGACTCTTTTGCCAATACTGCCGCTTTTTCGGCTGTTCCACCAATGCCGATACCCAGCATCCCCGGTGGACACCAGCCAGCGCCCATCTGAGGTAATGTTTTCTCTACCCACTCCGCAATATCATCGGATGGGTTCAACATAACCATCTTGGTTTTATTTTCGCTACCGCCACCTTTAGCCGCAATTTGAATTTCAACCGTATTTCCCGGCACCATATTAATATGCACCACAGCCGGTGTATTATCTTTCGTATTAATACGCTTACCTGCTGGATCCTTTAATACCGAAGCTCGCAGAGGGTTATCCGGATTGGTGTAGGCTTGGCGCACTCCTTCATCTACCATCTGCTGCACCGTCATGTCGGTCGCGTCCCACTGGACTTGCATTCCGATATTAACAAAGCAGGTTACGATGCCTGTATCCTGACATAAAGGACGATGCCCCTCTGCCGACATACGAGAGTTAATCAGAATCTGAGCCATCGCGTCCTTTGCCGCCTGACTTTCTTCTTTGTGGTACGCTTTTTCAAGAGCCTGAACAAAGTCCAAAGGGTGATAGTAAGAAATATACTGAAGTGCATCAGCGACACTGCTGATCACATCTTGCTTGCGAATTACCGTCATTGCATGCCTCGTTATTGTTATGCTTCCTTCGTATAGCCGCCATCGTTGATGTCAAGTGGTTGTGGCTCGCCTACATTTATCATCATTTCTATAAACAAGCTTAGATTACTGACATCATTTTTATAATAAAACGTCAAAGTAGCGGCAATCGACTGCATTATGATACTCTTGGATCCCTTCTCTTGCTATGCTATGTACGATTTCTTTGTCACAAATTACACAAATGAATAACAACGCACCAAATTGCTTAAAAATCAAACCGATCGCCTATCATCCGGCGCTGTCAAAGCAGCTGTTTAGCCGCATTGAATCCCAACCTTGGTCAATGTTGTTACATTCCGCCTCAGAACACCATGTTGATAGTCGATTTGATATTATCGTTGCTAAGCCTTTAGCGACCTTGACGACCTTGGGGCCACTAACTCGAATTCGCAACCCACAGGCGTCATTTGAGTCCGACGCTGATCCCTTCACACTCATTGAACAACAGCAAAGCCAGTGGCTCCCGAAGCTAGACTACATGGGTGAACTTCCATTTGTTGGCGGAGCCTTGGGTTACTTTTCATACGATTTAGGCCGCCGAGTTGAAGCTCTGCCAGCCAAGGCTCATCACGATCTGACGACACCAGATATGGCGATCGGCCTCTACGATTGGGCGGTTATCATCGATCACCACCAACAAAGTGCTTGTGTCGTCGGTCAGCAAGTTGAAGACCATTATGACTGGCTCCTGTCTCACCCAGAGCCAAACTGCCAGCCCTTCACTCTGCTTGGCCCGTGGCAGTCAAATATGACCAAGCAAAATTACACGCATAAATTTAACAGGGTACAAGAATACCTGCGCAGCGGGGATTGCTACCAAATCAATCTCGCCCAGCGATTTAAAGCGCCCTACTCTGGCAGCGAGTGGCACGCCTACCAGAAACTAGAGGCCGTCAATAAGGGACCTTTTTCTGCTTTTATTCGCACCGAGCAAGGTGCCATTATCAGTGTCTCTCCCGAGCGATTTCTGAAGTTAAACAATCGTGAAATCGAAACAAAGCCCATTAAAGGTACTCGGCCGCGGCATGTTGACAAAACCTTAGATGAAGCAGAGGCCACGGCATTATCGCAGTCAGAAAAAGATCAGGCAGAGAATCTGATGATTGTTGACCTGCTGCGCAATGATATTGGAAAAGTGGCTCAACCAGGGACTGTACACGTCCCGAAACTGTTTGATATTGAGAGCTTTCCCGCCGTCCACCACCTCGTCAGTACTATTCGCGCCACGTTAGCTTCGCAGTACTCTGCAACGGATCTACTGCGAGCTAGCTTTCCAGGCGGCTCCATCACTGGCGCGCCCAAAATTCGGGCCATGGAAATCATAGAAGAACTTGAACCACATCGACGCAGTGCATACTGTGGCAGTATTGGCTATATCAGCCGCCATGGGGCCATGGATACCAGTATCACAATAAGAACACTGATCGCAGAGAAGGCCCAGATCTATGTTTGGGCTGGAGGAGGTCTGGTCGCGGACAGCAAAAGCAACGCGGAGTATCAGGAAACTCTCGATAAATTGTGTCGTATCCTGCCAACACTCGAATAATTAAGACCTGTAACCGTGAGGGCGTGCAGCAAGTGCAAAGCGCAGATGCCGCGCCTTCATTCAGGCATAGAACACAGACAAATCTCTGCTTTTCGATACCGAAAACAAATACATTAGGCTATGCTTAAGTGGTATCATTTTCTTTGAGCCCACCATTAGGTAACCAATTATCGTATGGAGTAAATGTGCCTTCTCAACTCAACAAAAGCCGCCTTATTCAAAAGTTTCAATTGCAGTTGACTGTCGATTACGATCACGAAGCCCTCAAACGTGTCGCCCACCTTAACCAACATTCATTGCGTAAAGCTTCAGTCTTAATTGGCTTTGTAGAAAGAGAGCAAGGCTTATCTATCATTTTTACCAAACGGGCAAAACATCTCAGGCACCACCCTGGCCAAATCAGTTTCCCTGGTGGCAAACATGAGTCTGATGATCTCGACCTCTCAGATACGGCTCTGCGTGAAACCTATGAAGAAATTGGTATTGAACGTGAAAAAATTTCTATCTTTGGACAGATGCCTGAACTCACCACGATCAGTCAGTTTACCGTGACACCTTTTCTCGCTTTTATCTCACCGGATTACCACCCGCAAATAGATAGCAACGAAGTGGATGAAATTTTTGAAATACCCGCCCGCATTATTTTTGATCAACACCAATTGCACAGCCAACGTTTTCAAATCAACAACCTGAGTCACCAAATCTTTGGTCTGTCCTATCAAAAACACTTTATCTGGGGCATGACCGCACAAATCATTTATGCGATGCAAAAACACATCATGCATTGATTTAAACATAATCTTTACAACAAGCACCACTTAGAAACAGTCGAGATACAAGTCGTAAATAAAACGAAAACCTTATTAAGACACACACCAAACACTCTGGTAACAAGATGAATTTTACTAATGTAAAACGCTAGTATAATTCGTTACTAGCACGTCATTTTAGTGAACAAAACACTGTTTTTGGCATATCATACTGTGCCGTCTATCAAACCATGACTTAGATCTACTTTTCTTGCAAAGAAATTATGCAAAATTGCACCTGACTTATTTCCTGTTCCTAAAATGAGTATAACAAAATGAATACTACAAAAACTGCGGAAATTCCCGCACAATCGTCTAGTAAGTTAAATTACAGAGACTTCACTTGGTGCCTCTCTTTATTTGGTACTGCGGTTGGGGCTGGTGTCCTATTCCTACCAATTAAAGCTGGCGCTGGTGGTTTTTGGCCATTAGTTATCCTTGCACTAATCGCCGCACCGATGACTTGGTTCGCTCATAAATCACTCGCGCGTTTCGTCCTGTCGGCCAAGAACCCTGAAGCTGACATTACTGACACCGTTGAAGAACATTTTGGTATCGCTGGCGCAAACCTTATAACTTTTGCCTACTTCTTCGCCATCTATCCCATTGTGTTGATCTACGGTGTTGGTATCACGAATACTGTTGATTCCTTTCTTGTCAATCAAGTGGGCATGGAGCCCATTCCACGCTGGCTACTTTCCGGCGCATTGATTGCCGCCATGACAGCTGGTGTCGTGTTTGGTAAAGAATTAATGCTCAAAGTCACTTCCGCAATGGTCTACCCTTTAGTGGTTATTCTCCTCGCTCTATCGGTTTACCTGATCCCAAGTTGGAACAGCTCAATGATAGAAGTAGCCCCCGACTGGTCGACTTTGCCTAGTGTGGTATGGCTGTCCATTCCTATCATTGTCTTCTCGTTCAACCACAGCCCGATCATTTCTCAGTTCTCGAAAGAACAACGTCGAGTCTATGGCGACGATGCGGTAAAGAAAACAGACGCCATCACTGGTGGTGCATCGACCATGTTAATGGGCTTTGTGATGTTCTTTGTTTTTTCTGTCGTTTTGTCTTTATCACCGGCAGAACTCGCCATGGCAAAAGAACAAAATATTTCCGTGTTGTCTTATCTAGCCAATATTCATGACTCTCCGTTAATTTCATTCCTTGGCCCATTGGTTGCGTTTGCTGCCATCACATCCAGCTATTTTGGTCATTTCCTAGGTGCCCATGAAGGTCTCGTTAGCCTGATCAAACCAAGTTCAAAGACACCAAACGTTCCTGCACGCTTCTATAATCAATTTTCTTTGATATTTATTGTTATCACAACGTGGGTTGTCGCCATCTTTAACCCAAGCATTCTGAGCATGATTGAAACGATCGGTGCGCCTATGATCGCAGCTATCCTTTTCATTATGCCGGTATTGGCCATGATCAAAGTGCCGGCGATGGCGAAGTACAAAACATCAGTGCCCGTACAGATTTTCACCATTCTTTGTGGTCTTGCTGCGATAAGCTCTGTTGTTTACGCTTTTCCTTGGCAATCATTGTTATCACAGCTTGACGCGTTGTAATTAGGACATCGATTTTGCCATCCTTTTCCTATGCCTGTATTGGACATGGTAAACGTGCCAATGCAAGTCAAGTACAAAACATCAGCGCCCGTGCAGATTTTAACAACTATCTGTGGTCTTGCGGCCATTAGTTCTGTAGTCTACGGCGCTCTTTAATCTGCTCAATATATTGAGCAATTGAAGCAAAAATATAACGATAATAATAAGCCTCCCGCTATTTGGGAGGCTTTGTTCTGAGGAAATCGATATGATTAGTGTTTTTGATATCTTTAAAGTCGGCGTTGGTCCTTCCAGTTCCCACACGGTAGGCCCAATGAAGGCGGGTAAAGAATTTATTGATGATTTGCGCTCAATGGGAAAATTGCGTGACATCACTAAAATCACCGTCGACGTATATGGATCATTATCACTGACAGGGAAAGGTCACCACACGGATATCGCGATAATTATGGGGCTTGCTGGAAACACCCCAGAGAAAGTAGATATCGACTCTATTCCGAGCTTTATTGCACGCGTAGAGGAAACGGAACGCCTCCCTGTTGGCATGCACTGTCACACAGTATCGTTCCCAAAAGAAGGCGGTATGAATTTTCATACAACCAACCTAGAACTGCACGAAAATGGGATGAAAATCCACGCGTGGATTGATGAACAAACCGTGTACTCTAAAACCTATTATTCCATTGGCGGTGGTTTCATTGTTGACGAAGAGAACTTCGGCAAAGAGAAAGAAAACCCAATCAAAACGCCTTACGAATTTACGACCGCAGAAGAGCTGATGAATCAATGCACAGAGCACGGGTTGTCCATCAGTAATCTCGTCATGAAGAATCAAGCCGCACTTCACTCGGAAGAAGAATCTCGAACCTACTTTGCTAACATATGGAAAACAATGCGTGAATGTATGGATCGAGGAATGAATACCGAAGGCATTCTGCCGGGTCCGCTGCGTGTTCCGCGCCGTGCAGCAGCTCTGCGTCAACAACTTATCACATCGGAAAAAACCACAAATGATCCTATGACAGTCGTTGATTGGGTCAACATGTTTGCTTTTGCCGTAAATGAAGAAAACGCAGCAGGTGGACGAGTGGTCACAGCCCCCACAAATGGCGCGTGTGGCATTATTCCCGCGGTCTTGGCTTACTACGACAAATTTATTCAAAGTGTCACTGAGAAAGATTACCTGCGTTATTTTGCAGCGTCAGGCGCGATTGGTGGTCTCTACAAACGTAACGCCTCCATTTCTGGCGCAGAAGTCGGGTGTCAAGGCGAAGTTGGGGTTGCCTGTTCTATGGCAGCCGCTGGCCTTGCTGAGCTGATGGGTGGCAGTCCGGAACAAGTTTGTATGGCCGCAGAAATCGCCATGGAACACAACCTAGGGTTAACGTGCGATCCAGTCGCGGGACAAGTACAAGTCCCTTGTATCGAACGTAACGGCATCGCGGCAGTTAAATCGATTAACGCCTCTCGTATGGCGCTTCGTCGCTCTTCGGCTCCCACCGTCTCTCTGGATAAGGTCATCGAAACCATGCTTGAAACGGGTAAAGATATGAATGCCAAATACCGTGAGACGTCACAGGGTGGCCTCGCGGTGAAAGTAATCTGCTAAGACTCGCGATCTATCTGGCAAAAACTGAACCAAGGATACATTAATAAAACGCCCCAAATCTCATTGACTTGGGGCGTTTTTATTCCCCCAAAACAGCGAGGGTTAACATGACTTCCGAGAGACATAAAAATCCGGAGTCAATCTAACCCCAGATCATAACCCCTCAGGCTACATGATTAAACCAACTGGGAGGCCAACAAAAACAGACCGAACAGCAAGGTAAAGGCTAGCATTAGGCCTCCCCCCTCTGCACTGTAACGTCTCGCTTCAATCGCCTTTAAACGAAGGCAAGCAACCATAGCCAATGGAACAAACACAGCCAAAAAGACAAGGATGATACCAGCATACTTGAGCAAAGAAAGGAATTGATTGGCCGCGAGTATTGCTCCACCCAATGGCAGAATAAAGGTCACAAAATAGGTAATGATACGGTTTTGTCCTAACATATCCTGATTCTGGTGATACAGCGACATAGCCACACCAAAAAACGAAGTTAGCAACGCCAATCCGGTAAACACTGAAAGAACAGAACCAATCCAAGGTGAGTGAGATTCAAACACCGCGACCAGTTCGGCAACATCGGAAAAGCCGCCCAGTTGTTCTGGCTTAAGGTTAGCAACCACAGCAAACAGCCAACATAGATAACAAACAAGAGGAATGCCTGAGCCCAGTAAGACCATATTACGTAATTGACGATCACTGGCTTCCTTGTTGTAAGTCACCAAAGACGGGATCACGACCATAAAACCAAAACTGGTGAATAGCACGGCGCTGGTTTTGATCAAAGCGAGTTGGTCAGTATTGATCGCTCCTGTGATATTCGATAGGCTAACGTTTTGTGCCAAAAGAGCTAGACTCACCGCTAAACTGCCGAGCATAACAAAAAACAGGCTGCGATTAAGTTTATCAATGACCCCCGTTCCACAGGCAATCACCGCACCTGCAATGACGGTGAAACCGATTTGCGCCTGCATGGGTGTCAAAGAAAGCCCCATCGCCCCACTCAGCTTAACAACAAGTTCCGCCGCCCCGACAATATACGCCATCAAAAGGCAAATCAGTAATGCATAGAGAAGCACGTTAGTTATGAGCTGGCCAATCGGGCCTAAGGTCTGTCGGGCAATCGAATTCAACCCCAAACCACCGCCTGATTTCAGGGTGGCTTCTAACAACAGCAAAGCCGCATACGTAGTGCCAAAGCAAATAAATAACATTAACATGGTGCCATACCACAGGCCAAACTGTGCCAGAACCATAGGAATTGCAAGCATACCACCGCCTAACGCAGTGCCGGAGATAATCAGGGAGCTACCGAGAAGTTTCGTATTCATATTTTTCGTATCTGTTTTAATTTAAAATTTTGATAAAGAGAAGGTAAGTGCGCATAAAAAGCGCGATGGCAAACAATCAAAAGCAATACGAATAGCGGACCTTAAACAGAAAAGCGCAACCGAAAGAGGGGATAGAAAAGGAAAAAAAAGCGCGCGCTTTGGCAAAGATGAGTGACAATAGAGCAGCGTGTGGCGAGCCTTCTGTAGGCTCAATAATAGGCGTCGTTATTTTAACAATCATGTGAGTGTCCGATAATGCGAAACGATCCGTTTCCTGAGTAATAGCCAATCCTATGCTATTCGCTCTTCAACACGAAGAGGCCCACCATCTTAATCATTGATAAGCGGATTGCAATCGTCCAGCGTAATAATTTGCCGAACAAATGAAACCAACCAAGTGAGCCACATCAAAAAAGCGAAGCTTTACGCTCCGCTTTCAACCACTAACCCAATTATTCACCCTTGTAAATACATCCCGCCGTGCAGGTTTCTCGAATTTCAACCTTGCTCAATAACGGTAATGCCGGCTTCAATTTATTCCAAATCCATTTCGCCAGCACTTCACTGGTTGGATTTTCAAGACCTTCGATATCATTAAGGTAATAATGGTCAAGCTGATCATAGATGGGCTTAAACGCCGCTTTAATCTCTGAAAAATCGATTAACCAGCCAGTATGGGGATCAACCTCGCCTTCAACGTAAAGACGAACTAAAAAAGAGTGGCCATGCAAACGTCCACACTTGTGCCCTTCAGGCACGTGTGGCAAATGGTGTGCAGCTTCAAACATAAACTCTTTGTACAGTTCAACTTTTTGAGTGTTCATTTCAATTTATCCGTAGTGTCAAAAGGTATTCTGAAAAAAAAAGACCACTCTTTGGAGTGGCCCTATGCACCTATGCACGATACGTGCATTGCCCTCATCGGCAAGTATCTCGGTGCTTTTTCGAATCTCGGCGCCAATTTAATAACTTTCACCCCATCATTGCAAGCGCGTTGTGGAAATTCATGCCGCAATGGCAACGAATAGCGGGTTGCTTGCTACCTCAAAGCGTACAACAAACGCCAGCAAAGCGACACTAAGCCAATAATTAACCAGAAATACCTTATGATTTTCATGCTTATTCGCTGGATTTGAGAAGCCCTGCAGTTATCTTTGAATGACCTTCGTTAAAACCAAGGTGGCCACCCGTGATTCGACCCATGTTGTTTGACAAAAGCGATCGTCAGTGAGGCGATAACCCGTCGCTGAAAAAGTTATCACCGATCGACTGTCGACCAGTGAAAGGCAACGGCCTGCATCACAATTCAATAACCACACAGAGTACAAGGTCACAATAACGGCACAGCCCTATTGAGTGATGGTGCATATTCGTCATTATGTTTTCCGCCAATTTCAATTCTATAAATTAAGTACTTGCCCATGCGCTCAACCATTACGACCAAACTATTAGTGACCCTCGTTACCGTATTTTCCCTCGTTCTTGCCTCATCGACAGGGTACCAATACTGGCAACAAAGAGAGTTAATGAACTCGGTGCTCAGCGAACAACTTCATGACAAAGCAAGTAATTACTTCGACAGCTTAAATATGATGATGCTTACTGGCACCATGGCGCAAAAAGAAACCTTGCGTCAAAAAGCATTGGCGCAAGACGGAATAGAACAGGTCAAAGTGTTACGTGCAGACGCCGTAAGCGCCCTATATGGTGCTGGTCAGCTCAATCAGGCGCCAGCAGATGAGATCGATCAACGAGCACTCAACGGTGAACTGGTGATTGAGCCAATCTCTGCCGACTGGGGCAACGGATTGGTGGTCGCCTTGCCGATGAAAGCGAGTCAAAACTACCGCGGAACCAATTGTGTTGCCTGCCATATGACACCAGAAGGTGAAGTCCTTGGCGCAATCCGGCTTGAATACAACTTGTCTCACATCAATAGTATGATCAACCAACGTACAATGATCGCCGTCACTATCATGGCTGCATTCGGCTTGATCGGCTTTATCGTCACCCTCGTCTTGATCAGGAAATTCATTGTTAGACCCATTCTCAAAACCTCTCACTACATGCAAAGTGTCAGTGAAAGTAAAGATCTGGCACAACGTCTCCCCTTCAACAATCATGATGAGATAGGTCAACTGGCGATGGCCATTAACTCTTTTATGGACACGGTCAGCGTCAGCATAGAGAAGGTACAGCGCACCGCTCAACATCTTTCCCGCTCTGCGGCTGAACTCACGACAGTCGCTCAAGTCACCGACCAAGCGGCACACAACCAGCAAAACGAAACGTCGGATGTGCAAATCAATATGGAGCAAATGCAGTTACGTCAACTCGACGTCAAGCAAGCGACAGACGAAGCCTCCAACTTGATAAAACACACAACCACCGTTGCACAGAAAAGTGCCAAAACGGCACACGACACGAGCACAGAGATTAAAACTCTCGTGACGGATATAGAACAAGTAAAACGTAATATTGTCGAGCTAAATGCACAAACCACCGAAGTATCGAGCATCCTTGCGGTTATTCGGGGTATTGCCGACCAAACGAATTTGCTGGCACTGAATGCTGCTATCGAAGCAGCTCGGGCTGGCGAACAAGGTCGAGGTTTTGCTGTCGTCGCTGACGAAGTGCGTCAGCTTGCCAGCCGCACAGCGGATGCGACCAGCAGCATTGCAACCATTATCGGCCAGTTTCAGCAAGACAGTGAAACATCACTGAACTCAGTCGATACGGTTTGCCAAACAGCCCATCGTCGCTCTGATCAGGCAGAAGCGCTGTCGGTCGAAATGGCCAAGGTTATGTCCGAAATGCAGCAAGCGTTGCATCATGCTCACAACATTCAGGATCAAACCAACAATACCACACACATTAGCCAACAGGTTCAGACCAAGGTCAAAATCATCACCCAACACGCTGACGATACCTCTCAATCGGCTGCGGCAACACGTGATATCAGTTTAAATCTTGAACAACTTTCAGACTATCTTGAATCACTCATCGATCAATTTACGCTGTCGCATAAAAAATAGGCTCAATTAATCGGTTTTTGTGCCACAAATTGCGAATAAAGGTTGAAGCCAAGAAATTGAAAGGTAATATATCTCGTTCATAACATTTCGGTCCAACCCCCCACTTGGCCATATTCTATCCCTAAGCCAAAAGAATATTTCGGGTTGGTCTTTATTACTCTATGGAGAAGACTTACACCATGACTTACGCGCCTGTATCAGACGTATTAAGCGGTAAGCTAGCGGTTGACAGTGAAGTCACTGTCCGCGGCTGGATTCGCTCACGTCGTGATTCCAAAGCTGGAATCTCTTTCGTTGCCATCTACGACGGCTCTTGTTTCGACCCTATTCAGGCCGTGGTCCCAAATAATCTCAATAATTATAATGATGAAGTCCTCAAACTAACGACGGGCTGTTCGGTTGAAGTTACAGGGACGATCGTCGCCTCTCCGGCGAAAGGGCAAGATTTTGAGCTCGCGGCAACAGCCGTCACCGTAGTAGGTTGGGTTGAAGACGCCGACACCTATCCAATGGCCAAGACTCGCCACTCTATTGAATATCTTCGTGAAGTGGCGCATCTTCGTCCACGAACGAATGTAATTGGCGCTGTCGCCCGCGTAAGAAACTGCTTGTCTCAAGCCATTCATCGCTTTTATCATGAGCAAGGCTATTTCTGGGTGTCCGCTCCACTGATCACCGCTTCAGATGCAGAAGGCGCTGGTGAAATGTTCCGCGTCTCAACATTGGACATGGTTAACACACCAATGACGGAAGCGGGCGACGTTGATTATGACAAAGACTTCTTTGGTAAAGAAACATTCCTGACCGTATCAGGGCAATTGAATGCCGAAGCCTACGCATGTGCTCTGAGTAAAGTGTACACCTTTGGACCGACATTCCGCGCAGAAAATTCAAACACAAGCCGTCATTTGGCTGAGTTCTGGATGGTTGAGCCTGAAGTGGCTTTTGCCGATCTTAACGATGTCGCTAAACTTGCAGAAGACATGCTAAAATATGTCTTCAAAGCCGTACTAGAAGAGCGTCGCGACGACCTTGAGTTCTTTGCTCAGCGCATCAATAAAGACGCCATATCTCGTCTTGAAAATTTTGTTGAGTCAGACTTTGCACAAGTCGACTACACCGACGCGATCCAACTCTTGCTGGACTCAGGTAAAACCTTTGAATTCCCTGTCGAATGGGGTATTGATATGTCTTCAGAACATGAGCGCTATCTCGCTGAAGAGCACTTCAAAGCTCCTGTTGTTGTGAAAAATTACCCGAAAGACATCAAAGCCTTCTACATGCGAATGAATGAGGATGGTAAAACCGTTGCGGCAATGGATGTACTTGCGCCTGGCATCGGTGAAATCATAGGAGGCGCTCAACGTGAAGAACGTTTGGAGTTGCTCGACAAGCGTATGGTCGAAATGGGCATCGATCCTGAGCATATGAACTGGTATCGCGATCTTCGTCGCTACGGTACTGTGCCACATTCAGGGTTTGGACTGGGTTTTGAACGTCTCGTCACATACGTTACGGGTATGGCAAACATCCGCGACGTGATCCCATTCCCACGGGCAGCGCGCTCAGCCAACTTCTGATCCCCAGCAACAAATAAAAAATCCGAGTGCCTAACACTCGGATTTTTTTGAGCCGCTAATGCGCCACTTTATTCGAGAAACGACGGATTCAGCCGACGCTCATCACTTATAGAAAGCGTCAACTTCACCTTTCAGTTTAATCAGCATAGGGTGTCCGAAACGATCTTTCGCTTTCGGAGACGGAATTTTTACCCACCCTTCACTGATACAATATTCCTCAACATCATGGCGTTCCTTACCGTTTAAACGGATACCAATAGGATGTTCAAAACACTCTGCCACGTAATGTGGGCTGCGCGGATTGCCGGCCAAGTGATCGGGTAACGTGGGTTTGCTAGTGTCGCTCATGTTCATAACCTGAAATGGATAAGTAGTGGCGCATTCTAGACAATGCTGGCCCAAGGCTCAACCTCTGATATCACGTCAACACCCCTTCGGCGATCGCCTGTTGAAGTTTTGCTTCAACCACGGCCCAAATCTCTGGACTCGCCGCAGCGATCCGTTCACCATTGAGAGCGAGAACTTTTTCTTTCGTTACCTTATGCTTTTTCCACCCATGCCCGGCACCGTGGATGTTATGCAGCAGCGGAGGAATTCGATCAATCGCCTTGGCAAACTTGGCGTCTTCACTCAAGCCTGCTTCAAACTCCTCCCACAGTTTCAGGTAGGCATCGCCATCATGATTGGGTAACTGATCCAAAATCCGCTTGATCCCTCGCCATTCTTGATGCTTTTTCTCTTGAGTTTCTCCTTCGTAGACAATCTGGTCACCGGAATCGATTTCACCAATATCATGGATCAACAACATTTTTATAACCCGATTAATGTCCACTGACTGCGTCGCGTATTGGTGCAACATTAACGCGCTGACACAAACATGCCAACTATGTTCAGCTGAATTTTCATAGCGAGTCATCCCCACTGGCTTTGATTGACGCTGGACTCCTTTGAGCTTTTCAATTTCTACCATAAAATCAAGTATCTGCTCGATTGCTTTCATAAATCGCTCCTAAATTGTCTGCCCCATTTTTGTAAGATCGCCATAAGGTCGTAATCTTAAGAAAAGACCACCGTAATTGGTTACACTAAACATCGAGACTTTACTCAGAGGCAACTGCATTGCTGACAGACAAAACACTGACGCTTGCAACGGCAAATTTATTCAACTTCATCAAACCGCCGAACGCATTTTATGACTTTGAGAATATTTATGACAACGCGGCTTGGCAACAGAAATGCCGATGGACACAACACAACCTCCAGATATTAAACGCAGATATTATCGGAGTACAAGAAGTATTCAGCATTGACGCTGCACAACAACTGTTTGCTGACATGGGCTACCCCTATTTCACGTGCGTTGATACTCCCCATGTCGAAAGTGGCTATATTTATTCTCAACCTGTCGTGGCGCTGGCCTCTAGGTATCCGATCACCCACACACAAGCCGTCACCACTTGTGCTTTACCGTTAGAGAAAACCAACCTAGATATACCAGAATTTAGCCGTGCCCCTATCTATGCGGTCATAGACGTTCCAGACATCGGGCAGGTGGCCGTTTACGTTTGCCACTTAAAATCGCAAAGAGCGAGTGCTAACGACGCGCCCGAGCAAGCTCAGGCTTTAATTGGACGTTGGCTCTCAAGTCAACAACGTGGTTGGGAAGCGGTCCTACTACGTTTATTTATTGAGCAACAATATCAAACTCAACCGGTTCCGACCGCACTGCTTGGTGATATGAATCAACCATTAACTCTTGGAATCACTGGCTTGCTTACCAGTGCGTTAAGCCCAGAAAGCGTGCGCCTGAATTTGGAAGACAGTTGGTCGCTCTACCACAACAACCAGCCCGCAGCTGAGCGCCCTGCCACACACTATCACTTCGCCACTGGGAATGTGTTGGACTACATTCTGCTCTCGCAAGAATTTCACCCTGACTCCCAACACTGTTTGGCTGATATTACTCAGTATCAGACTCTCGACAACCACCTGATCAACCCAAATTTTGAGCGGGACAAGCAAGCCAGCGACCATGCATTTGTGGCCGTGACCGCTCGCTTTGTTCTGTAACCCCAATCGTTACTATGAAGACGCCTATGACTTGCAAAGGAAGAGAGAAGGCTCACCCCTTATCACTGACTCAAGCGGTGGGTGACAAATCAAAAGTCAAGCGACCAATACTACGAGCAAACCCGCCGACTCTCACACTCACAACCTGATCTTTTTGGGTAGATACCGAGGCTGATATCATCGACGTGGCATTCATTGCTTTACCTTGCTCAAAAAGATAGTGACTCGGTTCATCAGAGGGGCAGTGCTCGGTCAAATAGCACGCCAGAGCCCCATTCGAGCTCCCTGTTGCCGATTCTTCATCAATCCCAAATAAGGGGGCAAAATTGCGACAACGCGCACTAACAGAAGTCTCCGCAGTACCAAGCTCAAAGACATGAAAGCCGACCACCTGATGCGCCTCACAAAAAGCAGATATAGCCGTATGATTGGGTTTTAGTTTATCTAGATACCCTTTTTTGACTGGAATGATCACATCGGCTAAGCCCGTTGAAATTACCTCGACAGGTAAGCCAGTGCTAGCGATCACCGAATCATCGATACCGAGAAGAGGTGCCACATCACGCCCGGAGAACCCGGCAAGTTTCTTGGGTAAGGCTTGCCCCATAATGACCTGCCCAGTGGGCTCTATCACAACTGACAATCTTCCTGCTTTGGTTTTTTGCCAATACTCTCCAGCGTTGATCTGGCCAGTTTCATACAAGGTTGCAAAAACGGCCAACGTTGCGTGGCCGCAAAAATCTACTTCCTCTGTAACCGTGAAAAAGGACACCTCAAATTCAGCCCGTCCATCCCACGATACAAACGCTGTCTCCGAGTAACCGACCGCTTGAGCAATGTCGAGTTTTTGCTGTTCAGACAAACTCTCCGCATCGAACACCACGCCCGCCGGATTGCCGCCAGTACCGTTGGCCGTAAAAGCATTGACCAAAAAGACCTCTATTTGAATCGGCATACATTCCTCTAGCTACGCGTTTTATCATTGCTCTCAATATCCTACAATAAACTCACAGCGAACGATACCGCCTCAAAATCTGTCCTTTTGATCTCTAAAACATGTCGAAAATGTTGTTTATGCTTTTTATTGTATTACCCGTTTGTAGCAGGGTTTCATAATAAGTACGCTGACTATTTAGTGTCGCAAGCCGACGATTTAACTGCGCCTTGTGCAACCCTGAAGCGCCGGGTTGGGCAAGCTCAGTATTGATTTGCCCCATTTCTCGTTGTAATTTGGCCAGTGCCCACTCAACCTGATATCGAGCCAACTCACTTTCTGCTGATTCAAGCGCTGATTTGGATGAAGCCAAATCTAGCTCTAACTGCTGACGTTCCGAGACCGAGATGTTTTTCTCCGCTAACCGAGTAGTATAATTATGTCGATTATTTTTGAGCGCTACGACTCTGTATTTGGCTTGCTCCAAATTGAAGTTCGGCGTATAACCCGCTAAGAAGTCTTTAGATAAGTCAGCTGGGCAAACCTTATGATAGGCAACTCGGGCTTTGCCAACCAAAATACCATTTTCATAAGTACAATATGACGTCAACCCTTGAAGACGACCTTGAGAATAGCTTGAACTATCCACACCAACATTATATTTAGCGCAGTCTTTGCTGTAGAGTGCCAGACTGTTTCTCTTTCCTTGCTGTCCATCACTAAGGCCAATCTGATACCAGTCGCCAAGAACGCATTCTTCTTCGCTGATTGAAGAACAGCCAGATAAACTCAATAGCACTAACAGGCTAGCTGGCATTAAAAATAACTTTGTCATTAAAATTTATTCCATATTCCATATTCCATACGCCAAATAACACGCAGCGATTAGGGATCGTCTAGCTGCTTAGATCGCAAGTGTTAATATTGTCATTAAATAAAGGCCGAGTGTTCAATGAAAATATCAAAGGCAGTACGTTAAAAAAAGGTAAGAGTGTCTATCTTTAATTACTTAAGGCGTAAAGATAATGTACTTTTGTTTTTAATTTGATCCCAAATAAAAGTCCACCCACCCGGTAGACTAAGTGATGTATTTAATTTACACAGAGGCAGGTGCCCTTTACGCCGCAACCAAATGGCTTAAAACATGCCTAATAATACAAGACGCTATGTTCAGTGAATATAGGGGCACCCTTCTATATCACCCGATGACATAAAAGGACAAGTGCCCCAAGTGACATTATGCGGAGAGGCGTTCCAGCTCTTTAGGATCACAACCATACTGGTTATCTTTCGGGTCACTATCACAAACCATGAAGTAAACCACAACTAAGCCTAAAAACGGAACCATGGTCGCTAGTAACCACCAGCCACTTCGACCAGTATCATGTAAACGACGCACTGCGCTGGTCAAATTAGGAACCAACATTGCTAAGCTGTAAATTGAACTTAACACCAAGGTGCCAACCATGAGATCTATCATAGTGAGAAGAAAAAAGAAAATAATGTTGAATAAAACAAACATCCAATATTCTTTTCGCCTTGCTCTACCATCCACCACAGCATACTTCTTTATTACCGTCAAATACCACTGCATTGTCATTCCTCTATGATTTTTATTCTCGTTAATCATCAGTCTATAAAAAAATCTTACCTACTGCTCTAATGGTAAATTGTTACATTTATAAAAGACACATTCAAATAATTTGATGGGATTAATCATAAAAATCCAATTTTATCACCATGTCTCTCTTTGCTTGTCAATATGTTAACCTAAGCACTTCTCACCATTCTGACACGCTGAATAAAGCGATCCACTTGCGGATAAAATATCGATGGTATGCTCTGTACCCAATGGTGAGCCCCCTCAAATGAGACATTATTGATTGTCTTGATAAATTCAATGGCCATATCACAACCTTCTAGGCTTCTTGTTCCCCAGAAATAGATTTTTGGTAGCGACAGATCCTCATAAATTCTCCCCCACTCCACGACACCGCGTTCATCACACGTTTGGTGCTGAGCGTAAATTTCTGTGGCTGTCTTGCCCAGAACGCTCGGTTTACAACGGCGAACGGCACACAAGTATTCCACTCCGGCACCATGAGACCAGAGTAAAGAGAACTGATGAGCAAAACCTTCTCCCTTGACCCAATCAGAAAACTGTTGTTCATTGAGATTCGAATAATGCTGCGCAATAATTTGCGACAATATAATGTTTTGTTTATGCAGGCCACCTTCGACATTGATCAAGCCCTGCACGATACCGCGGGTATCCAACTCACACGCTAAGGTCGCGGTATCCGCACCCCATGAATGGCCAAGCACAAAGCATTGTTGAATACTCATCGAATCAAGTGCTGCTAATATTCGCTGCGCTTGATATCGAGTATCATCAGAACTCATTGACGCTGGTGAGTATCCATAACCGCAAAGATCAAACATAATAAGGTTATAGTTGGGTAGCCAATCAATCGCATCTGCGAAGCACAGGTGTGAGTCGCCTAATCCGTGAATAAGAACCAGCGTTTCCTGCCCTTTATTGATTGGTGTTGATAAACAGTACAGTGCATCCCCTTCAAGCTCTAACCAACGTTCTACTAACATTTCATCCTCCCCAAAACCCAGACACTAATCGGCTCTATCATACGCCAGTTCGATATGGACGAGGGGAATCTTTTGCCGTGTTTCAGGAAATCAACTCAAAGGGATGTTAAGGTGTGAATTTAGCCAAACAGACACTCTCAAGCATGGCTCCAATTTAAGCATTGGTCACGGTTTAAGTTGGAGCCATACCGAATCACTGAACAGGATTACTCTTGGGCGCTTGCCTGAGCCAGCCCACGCAAAATATTGGATATTTTACCGACTAACGTATCGCACCCTTCGATATGGTGGCGCTGTTTAAGTGCTTCAGGGTTATTGTACGAAATCCACACAGCCTGTTTACTGTCCTCAGAAATCAGCATTTTCTGTGGTAAGTCAATAGCAACCTCCTGCTTACATTGCATTAGAGGCGTCCCAACTTTTGGGTTGCCAAAAATCACTAATTGAGTGGGCCTTAACGTCAGCCCTACTGATTCAGCATTCGCTTGATGATCAATACGTGCAAACAACGTCAACCCCTTTTTCTTCGCCAATGCTTCAAATCGGTCGGCCGTTTCCTGCACCGAAAATTGGCTCTCATATTTGACAACACTTTCCACTTCAGCTGCAGATAAAGAGGTCGCGAATAAAGCAGCACCTAGCATAGCGCCTTTGAACATGATGTCTCTCCTAGTTATTGGACTGCCCGCTTGTTGTGCGGATTTACGGTGGCTTGGTTCCGAACCGATACCCACCCTCAATACGTTCATAGCAACGCACCGCATCCGTTAAACTAACGACTATCCGCCAAAACGCCAGTGGGTAATGTTACAAATTTGAACCGTGGCAAGGTGTTGCAGCTAACTCTGAATAGAAAGAACACGTAAGGCGCCAAAACAACAATCCTCTCAATCTAGCAGATTGCCAAGATGAGTGCCTAGTGGCATATTGGCAAACGGCCATCATCCGAACGCACGATCACAGACAGGATGTTGTTCTCACAGGTAAAGAGGGCCACTGACTGCTTTCTCGCCACCTATCAACAAGGTCACTGACTCAAAGGATAACGTAACGCATGCAAAGCGCCGATGAACTTATACAACATTTAGCACTGGAGCCACATATTGAAGGTGGGTATTACCGTGCAAGCTATGGCTCTCAGGAGTCCTTCGATGAAACACGATCACTCTGGAGCAGTATCTATTTTCTCTTACGTCGCGGTGAAGTGTCGCATTTTCACCGTTTAACCGCTGATGAAATGTGGTACTTCCACGCTGGAGAATCATTAACCATCTCTATGATTGATGAATACGGTCAACTCACTACCGCTCAGTTGGGCCTTAATATCGCCGCAGGGGAGAAACCTCAGATTTTGGTGCCTAAAGGATGTATTTTTGGTTCCGAGATGAATGGACAAGGGTTTTCACTGGTTGGGTGCATGGTCTCACCCGGCTTTACTTTTGAAGACTTTGAACTCTTTAGCCAAGAAACGTTATTAGAGGCTTACCCTCAACACTCAGAGGTGATTTATCGCCTTAGCCGTCCTCAACAGAAAAGCCTTAACGCCAAATAAGTGTCAAACGTTCAAAATTGAATTAACGCCAATCTAAACAGTATAGAGTGTTCACAAGCCTCCATAACGCTTAATGACGCTGACGCAGTGCTCAATAGGCAGCACTGCGTGTACCATCATGTATTTAGCCATCATTCACCATGGCGTTTACTTATTGAGCTTCTCTTTGGCTTGTTCTACCTTAGTGAAATCCAGCCCCAGCTCCTCCACCGCTTCTTTGATCAAAGCAGGATTTTGCATCACTTGCCCCATCAACATTTGCAGCTTGTCTTGAGGTAAACCCAGCTGACTGATGGTCCCCATCGCCGCCAGTGGGTTTTGGGTCAAAGTTTGAAAAATCTCGTTGATTTGCTCATCACTGATGTTGTTTTCTCTTAGCATGGCAATAATCGGATTCATTGTAAGTCCTGTTAATCACTCGATCGAATAGATCGACAGTTTATCACCTCAATCAAGCAGGTTGAACTGAAAAGTCACCACTTTCATTGTGTCACTGGGCCAAAGACAAGAACGCAATAAGTGGTTAAAGGCGACTGTACGCCGCACTGCAAGTGGTTGTGGAACAAAAGATTATCTGATAGCTTAGATTTATGAGCGAAATATATTTGAACCAAATCTCAATGATGACTATGCCTTCACAGCGAATGCTGAGAGGGATGGTTTGCTTGCTCTAAAAAAGTCCAACGCAACATCATTCCAACGACTCTCTGCTGGAATGATGAATACATCCCCTTACTGATGACTTCGATTTCCAGTTAATGCAACATCCACACTGGAGCACTCGATATGACGTCATTTATTACCACCCCTATCTTTTACGCAAACGGCGAACCGCACCTTGGCCACGCTTACAGTGGCATTGTCGCTGATATCTTTCATCGTTTCACTCAGCTTTCTGGTCAGGACAGTTTCTTCATTACCGGAACGGATGAGCACGGCCAAAAAATTGCTCAGACGGCCGAGAAAGCAGGCGAAAACATCCATCAGTTTATCGACCAGAAATCCGCATCCTTCTCAGCTCTCTGGCCTGAGATCAATATAGAACCCGACATATTTGTACGGACAACACAAAGCACACATAAGCACTATATCCAAACGATCTGGCAACAACTTCAGGCCAATGACGACATCTACCTAGGGACTTATCGCGGTGACTATTGCCTCGGTTGCGAGCAATTTTATTCGAAACACGAACTGGTCGACGAAACACATTGCCCAACACACAAACAAGCGGTTCAAAGCGTAGAAGAAGAGACCTACTTGTTCAGACTCGACAAATATAGACGCGCTCTGTTGGCGTTTTATCAATCAAACCCCAACGCCATTACCCCGAATCATTTTCAGCAGGCGATCATCCGTCAATTGGAAGAAGGACCTCTTGATGACCTCTCGATCTCCAGAATAAATACGGATTGGGGCGTCGCGGTTCCGGGTGACCCAAGCCATACTATCTATGTGTGGATTGACGCTCTTTTCAGCTATATTACGGCAATACAACAAGCAGGGCATTCGCCAGTCGACATCGCGCGTACTCGACATATATTGGGCAAGGATATTTTTAAGTTTCATGCGCTGTACTGGCCAGCCTTTTTACTTGCACTCGATCTCCCCTTACCGAACCAGCTTATCGTCCATGGTTGGTGGACAATAGAGGGCCATAAAATATCCAAATCGATTCCTCAAACCACCTCACACCCATGTCAATTTAGCAACGCCCTGTCAACAGACGGCCTAAGGTACGCTTTAGTGAGGCAAAAACCCTTATATCGAGATGGTAACCTCGCGCTGGATGAACTTAGCGAACTCATTAATGCCGATTTGGTGAATAATTTTGCCAATTTGGTCAAACGCAATCATACCTTGATTCTTACAAACTTTGATGGCGTACTCAGCCGCGAAGTGCAGCCGTGCTTAGATGACGCTTGTCTCGCCATCGTCAGCGACTGTGAACGACAGCTGCGGCACGTCATTGACAGTTACTCGCAGCATGACTTGTATCAGGCAACCCTAACCTTGCAAAACACCTTAACAACACTGAATCGATTTTTTCATGAAAGAGCACCTTGGGCTATCAAACAAGGTCAAACAAAAGCGCACGTGCAAAGCACCTGTTTTGTGGTGAGTAACATTTTACGTGAGATCAGTTTTCTGTACGCGCCAATCACCCCCCAGCTTGCTCAGCGGGTCCTCACGGAATTACAAGAAAGCGAGTCTTCCCTATTGAATGACCATCAATTGTCATTAAGACCTATCCACGTCACATCCGCAAACAGCCACTTCCAACGCGTCTAGTTCATGCCTCTACCACAACAAGCACGACCAAACGTGCTTGTTTCTCAAAAAGGGCAATAGCGTCATCGACCTCATGAATGGAAGCCAACAATGCCGGCTTCCATTCAGCGCCCCCTCACCGCCCTTATCTTAGACAATTCAATCGAGCGCATAAAAACCACGAATAAAACCTCAAAAAATAAAACACCAACATTTAACGATTAAAAAACGACCAAAATAAACATAAAAATATAACACCGATATAAAAGTCAACAATTAAATATAATATTTGTGGGATTATAAATGCATAATTAATATATTTAATTGTTGAATATATTAACAACACTTCTGTACAATCACACCCTTGTCTTACTTGTGATACATAACTTGTGCTTATAAAGTCATTGCTTGTTTGTTTGAGCCTACTGCTAGGCAGCCTGTTTTCTGCCCACAGTCAGGCTAACGTTCCCACTACACTGATGACCAATGCAGACGCACTGACGCTATCAAACGACAAGATTTGGCTGACTCTGCTGCACTACCAATCAGGGCTATTCGGAAAAAAGAGCGCAATCAATAGTGAGCACTTTTTCATTGCAGAAAATGGCCATCAGGATGCTCACCAAGAATTGCTGGCCACGCTTTCCCTCTTTTATACTCAACCTGAGTCTCAATGCCGTTTCCCTGCGCGCAGAATATGGTTGCTGACAAGATTGGATGATCTAGAATTGCCTCAGGTAGAGTGCACCGACTATCAACAATTCAAACAAGCTTTCGCTGCCGACAGTGTCAGCCTTGTTTATGCCAGTGGATACCTTGGCAATCCGGCGTCTATGTATGGCCACGTCTTACTCAAATTCAATCGCCATAACAATCACGAATTATTGGATAACACGTTCAGTTACGGGGCACGTGTTCCGGACGATGACAACAAGCTGACTTATATCTACAAAGGTATAGCGGGTGGCTATCAAGGCTATTTCACCAACCAAAAGTATCACCATCAAAGCCTGACCTACAATGAATCGGAACTGCGCGATTTATGGGAGTATCGCCTCAAGTTAAGTCAGCAGGATATCGACTTTCTGTTGGCACACCTGCTGGAACTCGAAAACGCCAGTATGACTTACTATTTTTTTACGGAAAACTGCGCCTATCAATTGGCTCGGTTACTCGAACTCACCCTAGATCGCCCGCTGATCGTCAACAATAAACTGTGGATGATGCCTTATGATGTGATCATGATGCTCAATCAGCCTGATACCACCCATTATGTTGAGGACGTCATCTACCATGCGTCTCGCCAAGAGCAGTTGTATAACCGATTTTCTCAGCTGAGCGCATTAGAGCAGGACACGGTTTTCAACATTGCGTCGGCAGCCCATCAGGAAACCTTAGCGTTGCTCAACTCACATGACGACCAATCAAAAAAGCGCATTATCGACACACTTTACGACTACTACGCTTTTGTTGAGCAAAAAAACGATGGCTTATCAGCGGATCAAAACCAAATACGGAAATTACTTCTTAGTGAAAGGTTCGGATTACCTTCAGGCGCTGTCAGCTGGAAAACACCCTCCAACCCCCCCCCGCATCAAGCGCAAGATACCGCTCTTGTGCAGGTTTCCCCTTTGTATAACGAAGCTTTAGGTTCAGGGATCACCCTGCGATTTCGAGCAAATTACTATGATTTGCTGAATTTAAATGCCGCCAGAGTGCCTCACTCGGCGCTCAATACATTGGATCTCAAGTTGGTGCGATTCAATCAGACAGACCGCTGGCACCTGCGTGAGTTGACCTTATTTGAGATTGTAAATCTCAATTATTCTCAGACTGGATTACCTGAAGATCAGCGCTATGCCTGGGGGCTCTCAGCCGGTTACAAACCGACAAGCTTATCCTGCAACGACTGTTCAGATACCTATATAAGCGGCTTTGTCGGCCAAAGTTTGGGGATGAGTGAAGCGTTGATCGGCTACTTGGCCGTCACAGGTGAATTACAAATCAACACGTTCCATGAAGCGAGAGCTTTAAGTGGCGCCGAAATTGGCGGAGTTTGGACTGTCTCTCCGAATTGGGTCACCTCAATAAAATTAGGCAGTCAATATTATATTAACGATATAGCGCAATACAAAAACTATCTCAAATGGGAGCAACGTTTTTTTGCAAATCGAAGCTTCGATGTAAGGACATCGGTCAACTATGACGATGCGTTTGAGTACAGCGCTCATTTTTCACTTTATTGGTAATAGTATGAAAAAACTAACTCTTCTTGCCGCTGTTGCAGGCACATTCTTAACTGGCCACGCAATGGCTGAATCAAACAAAGACGACATCAACCCATGGACTCAGTGTGGTATCGGTGCGATGATTTTTGAAGACACAGCGCCTGCCGCTGCCATTTCAAACATCATTTGGGATTTGGGAACAACGGCGGTGACTTCAAGAATTTCTTCTGAAGAATCTTGTGCTGGCAGCAAAGTCAAAACCGCTCAGTTCATCCAAGACAACTATGACCAAGTCTTGGAAGAAACCTCACAAGGCTCTGGTGAGCACCTCGTCGCTATGCTAGAAATGTTAGACGTTAACTCAGCAGATCAACCTCAAGTGATCGCATCGGTACGCGCTCAGGTAGCAGAAAACGTGGTTGCGGATCAAGCATCACCTCAAGCCTACTATCACGCGGTTATAGCTAGCTTGTAATAGCGGCATTAAATCAAACCCAATCATCACGATGCAATGCCGTTCGGATAAGCATTAACGCTTATACCTACATGGATATTTTGTCGGGATAAAAAGGACTGAACGTGGATACGTTCGGTCCTTTCTTTTATACGGTAAAATGAAGTGATTTATGCTTTCTCGCCTTTTCTTGAGTTTGTTTGATCTCGCCGTAACGGTCTTAAATTTCACCTTTTGGGTCTTTATACAGGATAAGGCGTGCTTGCATAGAACGTGTTTCGGTAGCCATCAGACCGACTCAGCGCCGTTGAGAGTAGGGTTTATGTTTGTTCGAGTTGAAAAAACGACACATAGCAAATTATCGTAATGCGCTTACAGTGGCAAAATGATCCCCTGTTCATCACATGGTCGATTTCAACAATGGGTTTCAAAATAGTAAGAAGTTGAACAAAGCTATGGCAAGCGGCCCCAAAAGGGCAAGCTGGCGGTGTAAGAGCTCAGAAATAATAGTCTTAACTCAAAAGAGTTTGTCCCATGTGGATAATGTGGCTGTTCCCATTGGGCTGATTTTTTAATGAACACTTTTTTAAAATCAGGTGGTTAAACGCTGAGCACGTAACTCAATATGAGGAATAACTCGCCGCATTGTTGAATGAGCATGGCTGGCATCCAGACGTGATCAGAGCTTTCATTTGGTGTGATAATCCGAGTTTCCGCTTGGAATGTTTATGGATGAACCAGACAGTGACAACGCGACTTATCAACCCCTAGGCGAAGACTTACAAGAGAATCCCTGCCAATACGCCAATTTCAGCCACTCTAACTGTAAACGCTTTGGACATACTGTTCGCAATGGATGTAGCAAGAGGCAGGTGGGCTTTCATTGGGTCGACCGCCTTATTTCGTGCCAACACGTTGACATGAAGATGTGGTCCGGTCAGGCGTCATGTAGAAGAATTTAGAAGGACACACCTAAAGTGAATCCCTCTAATTCTCTAACTCTCTAACTATCTACCGGGTTAAACCCACTCGCTGAGTAACTCCTCGACTGGGATATTTTCCTCGATCAGAATAAACGCTTGCGAACCATCCTTACGCTTAGGCTGTCCGCCACGAATAAGATCCACGGTCTCAATTTCCGGTGGTGGCAACGCGAAGTAAAATGTTCGATAACCATCTTCATCTTCACAAGCCGAACACATAAACGATTTATACATCCATTGATGCTCAAGACTACGCAAGGCAAAAAAATCGTCATCCTTGTCAGCGTCAGGCTCATAGAGATAGCGCAGCGATGGCCGATGCCCATTGAGGCTTACTTTGACCGCCGCAATATTACGACCAAGGTGCTCATTGGCTGGCGCCTTCCTCCCCCCCACTTGTAGGCTATCTGGAACCGCTGACACACTCTGCCCCGCGTTGGCAAACGACTGAGTACGGCTGTACATCGCTAATTCAGCGAGAGGCACAGCCAACGCGGCAGGGTCCCTCTCTAGATCAACAATTTGCGTCAAACTTAAAGGGGTGCCACTGTAATACAAATAACACTCAGATTGCCGCTCTCCCGCTACTTTGTAAGGCACACAAATAGTGGACAATGGCACTCCTTCCGCAACTCGTCGGCCATGCTCTCCGCCTTTATCATGACTGACGTGGGTGGCCAAAGTGACAGGTCTTGCCTCCAACGCAGGGAAAACGACGTCAACTGTCTTTTCAAGCAAGCCAGAAACACACGCAGTTTGCTCGTTATCCAAATAGCCCTGATGCACCTTTACGCCTGATTGAATGACTTCAAATTCAGCCTCGGCCAGTGAGACGTCTGGCGACAGTCGAGCACCATCGATCTGCACATACCGCGCTTTTATTTCTGGACTCTGGGCTCGATAATACTCCAGATCAACGTCGACAAAATGCCCATCAGATGTCACCTCCATTTCTCGCCACACTCGGTGATTCCAAACAAGATACATAAACCCTGTACAGGGCCGACTCGGCTTTCCTTGTTGCATTACGATCGGCATAACAGGCACGAGCACAGTGTCCCACTCGCTTTGCTGGTGCCCCTCACCGACGGAAAACACATCATTCGCCAAACAAAAAGTCAGTGTATGTGCAAGACCTGCTTTAGGCACCGACAGAGACAAACGATAAGCGGACTCATCAAGGTTTGTGAATTCAACCAAACTCCGGTGATCATTCAACGCGTCTGCATGAGGCTTTCTCAACACACTCTTGCGGCCATCAGCCGATGACAACATCACCGACACCTCATTGCTCAAAGGCTGGCCCGCAACTTCTACGACAATTTTTCTTTCCATTGCTGGCTTAGCCTTAAGCAGATCATGCTCAAGACGCTGCTTCAGCATAGGGTATGCCTGAAGTTGGTCACTCGAGGTTGGCACCGCGCGTGGCGTAGAGGACAAGGCGATCCATTCTGCTCGTTCAGGAGATGGGTGGCTCTGCCTCAATAGGGGGTTGAGGCCCTGTGTCGCTAGCTCAGATATTAGCACCGACATCGCATGAGGAAGCAATCGGTAAATTTGCTGGGAATTGGCCATTTGGGAAAGCTGCCGAACACACTCGTTTGGCAATAGTAGCTTATCGATGCTTTCCTTTGTGGCCGCATTTCCCGGAATAAATGTACAAACGCACTGCATTTGGAGACTCCACACCATGGCTGTTGTTTGCATGCAGCAACCTTAAAGCCTAATTAATATTCAACTAGTGCTATACCGCATGTTATTTGATTTGTTGCACATATAACAAACATTCAGCGATTAATTTTTCACGATTGACGCCTAGAAAATATGAATAAGCGAATGAGAACACATGATTATGTGTCCTTTACTTTATTTCACCCTTCCTTTTTATTCTCATTCAAAGGCATTAAAAGACTAGGCAGCCTTTAGCAAAATACTCATATATTAGAAGTCAAAAACTGGTGCGGAACAAACAATCCATCATTATTTATGATAAATTTTATATTTAATTGATAATTTAATAACAAATTTTATTTACAGTGATGAGCAACGAACTTTCGATATTCGCTAGTATTACTCTATGTGCGCTGGAACTCACATAGAGTAACGACCGACGAAGACACCCTGTCAATACGTGTTTTCTATCCAATAATGGCCAACCAGACCATCGGGCCGTGATATTTGATCACATGCCCGTTGGTATCAAGATGCTCCCTTTATCGAACAGTATTCTGGAAGTATGCCAATTAAGGAAGGAAAATATGTGGCACGAATCGGGCGACATCATTCGTAATTCGCTGGTTAGACTCGCGTACAGAAAGACCACTGGCCGTCTTGCCAATCATCCATGATCCAATCACACAATGCCCATGTTTGAACTGAACTAAGGGGGCATACTCTTGAGTAACAAAACCTTCATTACCATAAAGCCCCGAGGTTCCCTCGACACATTGGCCATTGAGTACAATTTGGATATTGGCTCCTTCGCGGCTGTATATCGGCTTGATCACCTTTTGGCTCATACGCTGCGCTTGTGGATCGTGGCTGAAATAACACTCAAGCAAGTTTTTATGTCCAGGGTTGAGCTGCCAGAGGATAGGCAATAATGCTTTTGAGCTGAGCAGCACTTTCCACAGCGGTTCGATAAACTGGCACCCACTATTGGCGATATAGTCACCATACTCATCAAGCAGTGCAAATTCATAGGGATACAAGGAAAACAGATTATCGATCGGTTGCCCCTTATGGTCAGCAAATCGCTGATCAACCGTTAACTGGATAGCATTTATGTCAACAATAACCGTCTCGAATCCAACGTCTTTGGCGCATTCGGCCAAATAGGTCACGGTTCTTCTGTCCTCTGATGACGCCTCATCACAAGCAAAATGCAAGACGAACGAGCGTCTAGCCTTGGTTTCACGCAAATAAGCAAACTGCGCGATGAGACGTTCATCAAGAAGATTAAACTGATCGGCGTGCCTTGGGAGTTTGCCACTATCGACGTTTTGCGTCATCCAATCCCATGCAACAACCGATGCTTCAAATAAAGAGGTCGGCGTCTGAGCATTATATTCGAGCATCTTAGGGCAGCCTCTACCGTCCCAAGCGAAATCGAATCGACCATAAAGGTAGCTTTTGTCCGTCGCCCACGATTGTCGTAATAAGTCATAATGACGTCGTGGTAAACCAAAAAGATCCAATAGGTCGTTATCGAAGACGTATTCGACGGCCTGAATGGCAAGTTGGTGCAGCTCTTCAGTGGCAGCATCAATAGTGTCGACCTGATCACGAGTCATTTGCACGTATTGAGACTCACACCAGTAAGGGTGCCGGCTTGATACTTCATAGAAATCAAAACCTAATTCAAGAAGTCTCGTTTCCCAGCCTTGGCGAGGCGCTATATCTACTTGTAGCATGGTTCACCCATTAGCCCCCGTACCCACCAAAAGAACGACCTGATTGACCAAAACCGCCGCTAGAGCTTGTCTTCGTTGCAGATGAGCTCTTGTAAGTGCTTTTCGTTTGAGAAACGGTCTTTTTCAATTGAGGAGATGTCTTTTGTAATTGAGAAGACGTTTTGTACGTCGTTGGCTTATTCGTTTTACCGATCCGAGCCGTACCTGAGGTAACCTTATATTGCTTACCATCAGCTCGTCCTTGTTTTAAATGGAGCTTATAACGCTTGGACTTTTCTCGCTCACTGAGGTAATCCCCACCTTCATCAATCGCTTCAGCAACAAGGTAAGTCGCTAATGCCGCGTTTAGCACTGAGTTGTCTGAATCTTGTATTTGATCACCATTGAGTCCGGTCTCTGCGGTGATGGTAGGCAACGCTTTGGTAAACGCATCTTCCAATTGAAGATAGTGGCCATCCATATCGCGAACCTCGCCAATTTCCCGACCGTCGGCCAAAAGTGCTTTACCAAACTTGCTGTACGCGGTGTTAAAGCTGGTGAAAAACGGCTGAACAAAACCCTCAACTCCGTTGGAATGCGTAATAAAACCAGCCATACGCGGATACCACACGTTGTTACCCTGTTCGACACACATATATTGACCAAAATCGCGTTCACACTCGCTTTCAACCATATATTTAATGGCCGTTCTTTGCGCTTCTTTCTCAGCCAATTTATAGGCCGCATTGCATTGCCCAGGTAAAATACCTTCACAGGTTTTCAATTGAGTAAAAGCAACATAGGAGGCAGGTGATGTGTCGCACCCTGTTATCGATGCTGCAGCGCCTAGCCCGAGAAAAAGCACAATGGGCTTACGGTCGCCAATCAAATGACGACTGACATTAACATGACCTTTTTTCTTGCTCACAGTGTCACCTCTTAGTAAGACATACAGCCAGCATTAAGCAAGCCAATCGCGATATAAAGAGAAGCGGCGATAATCGCTGCACTGACTTCGTTATTTTCAATCCGCTCGACAAACCTTGGCATGAATACAAAACGTACAAGCTTAATTGAAATAATTTGGGTCATCAAAGCAACCACAGACCAAATAGCAAAATCATAATAGTTAACCGCATTTTGCAGTACCCCATGAATCGCGATACAAAATCCAAGCAGTGAGCCAGCCAGCGCGATGGCTGCAGCAACATTCTTGTCTTCTTTAATCAAAGCCCACTCGTTATAAGGGGTAATAAAAATGATGATATACTTAAACGCAACCAACACCACTAACGCCGTAGCGAAATACGCAGCAAAGTTACCCAGCGCGAACAAATCAATATATTCCATTCAATAATCCTCTTTACTTACTGATACCGCTTTAATTGGAATCTTTTAAAATCATCTGGTTTAGCGTGAATCACTATCCGCATCAAGCCAGAGTATGCCGAAAGCTATACATACTCACGTCAATCTAGAGTCTTGACTCTCACGTTACTAAACCCAAAAAGTGAAAAATCGATTCTCAAAAACCGGCTGGAATTATACACAAATAAAATCACTAGGCACCAATTAATATATATTTTTAAACTAATGCATACTTTCTAACCAAATGGAATTGACTAGACCATCTGACGGTAAGATTAATCAGAATAAAACGCTCAATCTGATTAAACTGGCAGGATCCACATTACGCAGGAGTTATAAATTCTCACACTTAATGATAGGTTAATTAATAAAGTACAGACAATTTTAAGGGCAGCAGCGCCCCAACAATTAAGCGGTCAAATCGGATATTCATAGGGCCTAACTTTCAAATACAAGTGTTGGAATGCGATAACTGGAGTGATCCCACATATTGCGAGCATTATGGTGTGTCCTCATAATTTCACACCACCCAGCGCAGCATCTGTGGCGTTAAGGTGTGTGTCCTTGTTATTTGAAAGATCAACAGCCCCTAGTGTGTGTCCTTGCAAATAACTGTCAATGTAAAAAGACCTCGCATGTTGCGAGGCCTAGGGTTTTAGTTCAGCACACTATGTAGATTTAGTGTGTGTCCTTGTAAATATTTTTGTAACATTAGTCTACTAGTATTCTTTGCCATTTCTCTTCTTCAAGTATGTTTTTGGGAAGCTCGTCGTAGACATAAAGTTCATCACCTAGGTTGATAATTGTAATGGAGCGGGCTCCCTCGAAAGTCATTAATAAGCCGAATATTATTTTATCACTAACAATTAGCTCGATTTGATCAACTGTTCTTCCAATACCATATTCAAAATTATTATCATTCGAACAATCACACAGAATATCTTGTCCGTATTCGGCCATATTTGCTTCAACGGGAGTTTGATTATCAAAGTGGATTGACTCACCATCCTGATCACACTTGATTCTAACCTGAGAGCCGCCTTCAAAAGTAAAAAGCAGCTCTTGAGGAGAGGATAAATCTCTCTCTCCATCAAATGTATGTATAAGAGCAAAAACAGATAAAAGCCTAAAACCTAGAATTTCTATTAAAAGGCAACTAACTTCACGAATTAATTTGTCCATTTAATAATTTCCCTTAAGAGCATTTTTAACTGATGTGTTATTAATTCCATCTTTTAAGACAGTTACAAAAGAGCCATCGGCTTTAGTCACCACAACATCACTACCTTTTATCCTGAAATTAACAAAGCCACGAGTGTTTTTATACCCTTGTCCCTTAAAGGTACCCATAACAGTTTTGTCATAATTGTTAGCTGTGTCATTTATTTTATTAATAACCATAGTTCGGTCAGCAGTATTACTTGCTGCCTTTGTAACACCACCCAGCACTGCATCTGTCGCTTTAGTCGCATCATGCACCTTTGAGCTTGCCGTAAGCAGATCAACCGCGTCATCGGAGTGTTTCGCTACCGTATAAGCGACTTTACCCGTTTTAACAGCCGCTTTACCGACTGGACCTAGCAGTATCGTTGCACCTGCAAGGTTACGATCTAGGTCACTGAGTTTACTCCCCTCGCCAAAGATCCTCTCTCGGCATTGGCTTCTTTGAGCAGGTTAAGCTCGCCATGTTTATTACTGATGGCGATGGGCTCTTTATTGGTGGTACGCACCTGAGTGGTGCCATTGTCGGCCACGTACTCTTGCTCTGATTTCAGCGCTGGGATCACCAGAGTCTCATGGGGCAGAGGGAAAAACTTACTGCTGGCGCCGCTTTTGCCATAGAAGCGCGCCATCAAGTACAGGTTGGGAATATCGTATTTATCTGGCATGGTTAGCGCCTATCCGCGGCTTGCTGGCGCTCGCGTAACTGACGCTGGTAAGATTGGTCGTACTCCGCTTGCGTGGGGACCGGTGGGGAAAATGGCCTTAAGTCATACTGGATTGCAGCGGGGATACTGTTGATGGGCTGCATTCCACAATTCGTCACGGCCTCATTTAATAACAGAATACGCAAACGCTTTTCGCCCCTGCTAATGTAAGAAAGCGAACCAGTGTGCACCTCAGAACAAAAACCGCCCGTAGGCGGTTTAGTTACTCAACATCATATAGCCAATCCTTGACAATGGCCCCCCGTTCACCCGAAAGGTCGACTTCGTTGGCGGGGGTATACTTCGTCATTTTAGGCTTTGCCTCCATCCAGACACTCAGAACAGATGGTCTGTGCTTAAATTTTTTCTCTGAAAACTGGTCAAGTGACATATCAAAGTTGTCACCCGTTTCAGCGGTGTATTCATTGATCTTTTCAAATTCGACCTTATCGACCTCATACCAACGAGTATCATAATCGACCTTAACGCCCTCATACCAATGAGTATCCTTATATACTTCTGAAACCTCAACCCAGTTAGAAGACACCGCCAGCCCCAGACCACTCTTACCCAAAATATTCACAGTTATCCTTGCCTTTTGACGTTGATTTTTAATGAACGGACGCAAACCCGGCATTTTTTTGCCCGCTGCGTTGAGGTAATCGAGTGAGACTTCCACAGCGTAGAGGTCGGTATCAACCAAATCTAGATCCATTAGATTTCTTTCCTTAACGGCTAGGTTGCCAACCAAAACGTGCATATGTTGGGTCAGGTGGTTAGCCAATCCCGACAGTTTTTCAGGGACCGCTTTTGCTTCAAATCCAACCTGATTTTTATCATAATCAATACTAATTTTGCCGAGCGGATGTAAGTATTTCTCACTGATATTTATATTATATTTGCCCCTGATATCATTGCCTTTCAAGACCATGTCAACGGGTATGACCTGAGTATCAAAGCCCGCATTTTCAAGAAGCGCATCAGCATCAACAGCTTTAGTGCTGACCAATATAAGTAACTTAGTGGCTTTCGACCAAGTCTTAAACGCAGGTTGGCGCTGAATCCAGCCTAACGCCTCCATCTGATTATCGTGGGTATCGCCTGGAACAAGAACCTGAGCATTTGTATCATGAATAAAGAGCTGTGCCTTACTGTCACTAAACAATTTAGGGTACTCTACTTCCTTTTTATTGGTGCGAGTCAGGAAGGTTTCTTCATACATAAATGCATGATCTTTATTGTTCATAGTGAGGTCAAATATCGAAGAATTGTGCATTTTCTTCACAACTTGTTGACCGGTGGTGCTATCGCGATAAACCAAATCCCGAGTATAAGTCAGATTCTTCTCTGTTGATCCAACACTAGGAACCCCAACCTCTAGGCTATACCTCAGACTCAATTCAACGTCTTGCTGCTCTTTTGCTGTACCAAAAACAGATGTCCATTCATGGTTATCAAAATCTAGAGCCATGGGTTTTATACCGCTAATGATATTTCTGCCCATGTAATACGTTGGGACAATCACTGCTCCCAATAACGCGTCACCCTCGTTAAGCAAACCTTGGCTCTGCAAATGTTCTTTTTCAAGCTCAGTCAGTGACGATGGAAATATTTCCTTTACGTACTCCTTCGTATACGAACCCGTATCATCAAAAAATATATTTTGCCTGACAGGTCGGACGCCCAGCGGCACAAAACGCAGTTGGTTCTCTGCCTGTAATGCCAACAGATTTTGATCCGTCATATCGAGGATCACCATAACGCGAACTTGATCCTGAGGGGTAATTCGCTTGCCCTTGTTAACGAGTTCAGAAAGGGTATACCACTGATTTCCTTGATACACAGAGACTAAATACGTGGCATAAATATTGTCATCCAAAGATGCAAGATCTGGTTTTTTCACAAACGACCGTATTTGATCCAATGTCGGGTCCGATAAGGTGTGTATCGGGCAATATTTCTGGTAACGCTGGGCCTGCTCAAGAGCAGCTTCTCCCTTGTCAGACTGGCTGACACTATAGGTAATGTAACTGGACATCGCCAAAAAGCTTTTACCACTCTCGATACCGCTCCGAGTAATTTTATTTGTTTCAAGCCACACTTCATCGAGGTGAAAAGAAGGGATCCAACTACCGCCAATCTCCCAATCATCGCTTAATATAAAGGTACGAATATACTCCTCGATCTGTAAATCCTGCTTCACTGGGCTGGCTCTATAAGTGGAGCGGTACGACAGTGGTTGCCTTTCTGGCACCTCACCCATACGACTTTCCTCCAACAACAGGCGTATTAGACCATTTAAGGCCAAGGCTCGTTTAATGTAAGCCTTGCCTAATACACTCAGTTCATTAAACGACACACCGTCTTTTAACAGCAAGGACTGGCCAACCACATCCAATTCGGAGAACTTACTTTGCTGATCTTTGTAATGATGCAGTTGAGGTTGGATGATCTGTTCAGCTGCATCATAGGTTGAAACCAGCAGGTCTCCTGCCCAGTAGACGGCATAAGCAACCGCTGTTGCCGGTCCGAGAAAAGAAGCCCCTACCAAAATAGCAAAGTCAAAAGATTGGCCTGATAATTTCCAAACGGACTCGTGAACCTTCAATTCCGCTGAAACCATTTGTTGGCGGCTTTTTTCTAGCCCTAAAGCCCAGCTTCGACATACGGGATACTCCAATGCCGAATGAAGGAAGAACTTTAATTCAGCACGACGGCTGACGGCTCGATTTTGGGGGCGGTTGGCAGGCAGTTCCCCCATCCCGAGAGCAATGATACGCTCTTGCCAAATGTCTCGCTTATCGTCGAGTTGGTTCAGGATTGCCGTCTTCAACGCCAAAGCTCGGTGTTGCGAGAGTTGTAAATTATACTCTAACGTGCCGATATCGCAGGTGAAAGCTTCTATTGTGAGCACCATTTCCAGACTGGTGCCATTCAAATAAGTCGCCACCTTACCGACGAGCGCTAAATCATCGTCAGACAACTGGAAGCTCGCACTGTCAAACTCAAAAAATAACGTCAGGTAACTTGGCTCCCCCGCTTTAGCGACTTTCTTTGCCTCAAGTGGGTGCCCATTAAGCAAGACTTTTTGCTGCGCCTTTTTGCTCAAAAAGGCTTCTTGCAACGCTTTTTTATGTTCGGCTTCCGCTTCAAGGAGGCTCTGACGGTCGGCGTCAGGCTGATTTGCCAATGACGAGACCACCGATTTGGTCTTGACTGCGTAGTCGATCGACTTATCGATATACCACTCAAATACCTTGCGCGAACTCTGCACCCCTTGGTAGGTGCCTAACCCCGTCGACACGATCTCGGCAAAACTGAATGGGTGGCCAAACAACTTATCAACCATAGGCGCAAAAGGCTTAAGCGGCGTAATCAATTTGCTGTCGATTGTTGTCCAAAACTGGCGCAGACCAGAGGGGACTTTAAAGGCATCGGGGAGCCGTTTGCCGATTTGCCTACTCCAGCTGAGCTTCTCAGCCAGATTGCTGAGCGGCTTCAATGTCTCGGCGACGGGGGGCGGCAAATCCTTAACCACATCAAAGAAAAACTTGGCTTTATAATCAATACCACAGGCCAGTAATAAGGCTTGGTAACTTTCACCCGCTTGGCCTGCATTAAGCCCGGCACTGAATGCCTGATGGACCGTAATGGTGCTTAAAGGGTCAACTTGGCCCGTCGCTGTAGCGCGGATCATCCCGCGGTAGAGGCTCAATGTTTTGATCACATCAACCGGTGCTTTGGTGCTTTCGGAAGCGGCATTATGCTCACTGGTATGGGGCTGATTCTCACTCCAATCGACCCAATGCTGAAAGGTAGCTGGAGCATGTTGGAACAAAGCTTCTTCCACCGAAACCGGATCGCCAGAGATCAAAATACTCCGCCCAGCGATTGACTGAATCGGCAGGTGCAAGACCTGCTCGGAAAGCGCATAACGATTGTCTGGTATTTTCAGCGCTGCAATGGCCTTGCTTGCCTCTACTACCGCCCCCTTAGAGCGGCCAATATCTTTTAGGTAGTCGTTTATGCTGTTGAGATCGATATCAAAACGAATCAGTTGCTCAAGCTGTTGCTTGTCGCTAACCTCACCACCAGTGATCCAAAAGGTCGCCACATATTGGACAATCTCTTCAGCGGTGTCGGCATCGTCTGCTTGGTTGGCAATATCATAATAAGTCACAGAGCGGACGGTACTGGTGACCGTCGGGCAATTTTCGATGTCCCCTTCAATCAGCAGAGTCTCAGGCTGGCCGGAAAGGGTGACTTCAGCCCCTTCAAAACAGTCAGCAGAAAACACCAGAGTGATGGCCCAGACCTGCGGCACCCTCAGGAAATAAAAGTCGTGGTCGTAGTCCCCACTGTAGAGGTTGCGATAAAGGCGCTGATAGGCGCCCGGTGTTTTGCCCAGCGCTTGTTCTGCATCCTCTGCTTGCTGGATAAAAAACTGCGCTTGCTCTGGGGGCATAAAGCTTCTTTTGCCTTTAGGCAGCTCTAACTCTTTGTGAAGAGTCGCTACGGGCAAAAACGTCGGGTTTATTTTCTGACTGGTGGTGGCGATCTGTTCCGCCGCTTGATAAAACTGCTCGGTCCACTCCTCACTGGCCGACATCACCGCCGCCGCTAAAAGGTGAGGCGGAATAAACACCGCCTTGATTTCTTTATCACCGCTGGTGTGCATATAGGGTGAAGAGGCAAGCCCCGCGGGGTTTGCTGTCATGTCCTTGACTGAGGTGATCTGGTTATTCCACCCCTGTATCTGCCCAGAAGAATCACTGAAATACAGCGGCGCACTGTTTTTGCTTGGGCTGTCATCAGCGCGCGTCTCTGCTCGCTGATCCGGCAAGGCAAGCGGGTAACCGGCAAGGGGAAACAGGCCATTGCCTTCTATGGCTTCTCCGTTAGGGCCAACCAGTTGGCCCATAAGATACAATCCGGTTTGTTGAAGGGGGGTTTTAGACACGGTTGGGCTCCTTTCTAAGTAGGGCTAGGGCTTTTTTCAGGTCGGCGTAACTGGGTAAGGGCGCGAGGTAATCACTCCATTTTTCACTGTCACTGTGCTCAAGCACATAACGGCTAAAACCAAAACCAAAGCTCGACAGCTCGACGCTTTGGCCGTCTTTCATTGCGCCAAAGGTGTAGTACATTCGGGTGGTCGGGCTGTCGGGGGATTTCTCGGCCAGCAACCGAATCACGTTTCGATGTGACCATCTCGTAAACCAAGTCTCGCCGCCGCTTAACCCAACCAAATACCCATTAATGCCATAGGTCCCGACCGACTGAGAGGGCTTACCAATACGATACACCTGATTGTTTATCGTACAGTAAAAGCCATCTGCAAACTTGCTGCCCCAAAATGAACAATCGTACGCATCGGGGGTAAAATCTCCTCGGTCAGTGACTTTGAGTGTCTCGGCATCAATAACAATGGTGTTACCACAGGTGGTTAATTGCCCTTCAAAGATAAACTGATCGCGCTCGGGATCATAACAAGTGAACCAACCTCCGCCGGTGTTGTTCTGGAGGTGGAGGTAGATACGGTTGTCCGCGCGGCTCATCGCCGCCCGGCTAAAATAGAGCAACGTACTGGCGCTGCTTCCATATACATCCGTCAACTGAAGCACCTCCTTGCTGGGCAAGGTCACCCGTGTCAGCTCATTGTGTTTTTTAATCACCACCTGGCTGGAATCCACTGCCCACATAATATCGTGGTAGGTGCCGAATTCTTCCCCCAACGGGGTGATCTCCCCATTGTCGAGATCATACAACACGGTGCCCCCCGTTTGCGGGATCACCAAATAACGGCCATTGGGCGAGCGCGACATAAACTGGCCATAATACACCTTAGTCCCCGCGCCACTTTGCGGCGGGACGGGCAAGCGCCCTTCGGGGATCAATAAACTTGGATCGCTACCATCAATATTGAGCGACCAATAACTGACCCGAGTTGGGTCCTCGGGGTTCGCGATGGTAAACAACACCTGCGGGACTTTGACCTGTTCAATGTTCCAGTCCCCCACCTGAGGATTATCGGGCATCTCAAATTGCGTTTCATGGAGCCACTTAGTGGCATTGCCTTTGCGCCATTTTAACTGTTCTGCGATCTTTTCAATGCGTGCCTCTTCGGCGGCCATTTGCGCCCGCTCGGCAAGATAAGGCTGGGCCAAATAATAGCCGACCCCAAGACTCAGCGTGAACATCACACTCACGCCGAGCAGTAATTTGGTTTTCATGGTTGTCTTCTCTAACATTAACGTTGCTCTCTGAGTGGCGGGTTAGTGACCGTCATGAGTCCTGTTGAGCCGCCAATAACACCAATGGCTTCTCCGTTAGGGCCAACCCGTTGGCCCATAAGATACAATCCGGTTTGTTGAAGGGGGGTTTTAGACACGGTTGGGCTCCTTTCTAAGTAGGGCTAGGGCTTTTTTCAGGTCGGCGTAACTGGGTAAGGGCGCGAGGTAATCACTCCATTTTTCACTGTCACTGTGCTCAAGCACATAACGGCTAAAACCAAAACCAAAGCTCGACAGCTCAACGCGTTGGCCGTCTTTCATTGCACCAAAGGTGTAGTACATTCGGGTGGTCGGGCTGTCGGGGGATTTCTCGGCCAGCAACCGAATCACGTTTCGATGTGACCATCTCGTAAACCAAGTCTCGCCGCCGCTTACCCCAACCAAATACCCATTAATGCCATAGCTCCCGACCGGCTGAGACGGCTTACCAATACGATATACCTGGTTGTTTCTTGTACAATAAAAGCCATCTGCAAACTTGCTGCCCCATAATGTGCAATCGTACGCACTGGGGGTAAAATCTCCTCGGTCAGTGACTTTGAGTGTCTCGGCATCAATAACAATGGTGTTACCACAGGTGGTTAATTGCCCTTCAAAGATAAACTGATCGCGCTCGGGATCATGACAAGATAACCAGCCACCGCCGGTGTTGTTCTGGAGGTGGAGGTAGATACGGTTGTCCGCGCGGCTCATCGCCGCCCGGCTAAAATAGAGCAACGTACTGGCGCCGCTTCCATATACATCCGTCAACTGAAGCACCTCCTTGCTGGGCAAGGTCACCCGTGTCAGCTCATCGTGTTTTTTAATCACCACCTGGCTGGAATCCACTGCCCACATAATATCGTGGTAGGTGCCGAATTCTTCCCCCAACGGGGTGATCTCCCCATTGTCAAGATCATACAACACGGTGCCCCCCGTTTGCGGGATCACCAAATAACGGCCATTGGGCGAGCGCGACATAAACTTGCCATAATACACCTTAGTCCCCGCGCCACTTTGCGGCGGGACGGGCAAGCGCCCTTCAGGGATCAATAAACTTGGATCGCTACCATCAATATTGAGCGACCAATAACTGACCCGAGTTGGGTCCTCGGGGTTCGCGATGGTAAACAACACCTGCGGGACTTTGACCTGTTCAATGTTCCAGTCCCCCACCTGAGGATTATCGGGCATCTCAAAATCTGTGGTGTGGATCCATAGAGAAGGGTCGCCTCTGCGCCGTATTAACTGTTCTGCGATCTTTTCAATGCGTGCCTCTTCGGCGGCCATTTGCGCCCGCTCGGCAAGATAAGGCTGGGCCAAATAATAGCCGACCCCAAGACTCAGCGTGAGCATCACACTCACGCCGAGCCGTAATTTGGTTTTCATGGTTTTTGTGCCTGATATTGAAATAACGGTCACCAGTCCATCACCAGAGATTCAAATCTCGCTTGCTCTTCCGAGGTAAAGCCTGCGTCTCTCGTTACCCTCGGCTGCGCTTTCTCTAACGCTTGCGCTGACTCTGGGGGAATAAAAAGATCTTGATAGGGGACTTGATCAAATAAAACATGACGGCTGTCTGGGTCATCATCACACACTAGCGAAAAGGTAAACACACCCTGTGGCGACAGATCGGTAAGGAGTACCTGCTGCCAATCATGCTGCTTGCCTTGAAAATGTTCCAACTCATACACTTCGTTAGCGTTTTTATTGTGATCAATAACATACAGTGTATTGGTTGCTGTCATCCCAGAGGTACCGACGTCTACGCGAAACAAGAACCCATTATTTTTGCCATCAACATAAGCAATGGCGGTGTTGCTTTGGTCATAGCTGCGCACCAGCAGTGTTTTGTCCGTCAGCCAAGGCATATCGTCTTCCGTGATGCTGTGCACCGTTGCACTGTCGACATCGGAGGTGGATTCCTTGGCAGAAAACGCCTGAGCATCGCTGTAGCTGCTCAGTTCATCAAGACTGGTGCTGTTTTGCGCCAGCTTGGCGCTGTCTGATTCTAAGGCTTCTATTTGGCTAAAACGCTGTTGCTTGGGTGAGAACATCACCTTAAGGCCGCTTTCTCCCTGCTGCACCTCACCAAGAATTTTGTACGGTAGCCACAAATGGGGCAAGGGGTAGCCATCCGGTTCCCTTTTTAGGTGCTTAGGCTGCTCGTTTTGTTGCTCTTGCTGGTGCAAGGCGCGATGGTATTCCACGTCAATGTCTTGATAGTAGGCGCTGTCGGTGATCGCCAGCTCTCGCCAAAGCTTGCCTTTCCAGAACAGGTATAAAAACCCCCCTTTTAGTTCTGAGGCTTTGGCTTTGTCTTTGCTGCCGTCAAGATAAGCCAGCGGCCTGACTGGCACCAAGACGTTCTCCCACTCGCCCATTTCGTGCTTTTCTTCGACGGGCACCACTTGCTCAGCCAGCTTGAGTTTCAAGGGCTGGGTAAAGCCAACCATAGGGATCGCCAAATACAGGTCTCTTGGTCCATCCTCTAGGTTTTTAAAGGTCACTAAGCTGCGATGATCGTTGTTGCCATCTTGGCGCGGTTTGGCGGTGGCAGACTTTTGCTCTTCCCCTTTGCCAAGCATCAGATACGCCGCGTTGTCCGGCCATTGGCCAGCAAACTCAACCACAATTTTTTTGTCCGGCGAAGGCTCCACCGGCGTAAAGGTGAGGTTACGCGCTAACGGAACATCATCGAGTACCGCCTTGTAGTTGGCCTTGATGAATTTTTTCGGCTGTTGGCTTTCACACTGTTCGACGCGTTTTCTGAGCGCCGGATACGCCTGAAGCTGAGCTTCAGATAACGCCAGCCGACGCGGCAACATTGACAGTGCGACCCACTCAGCGCGGACGAGACGCGGTTTGATTTCTGCGACTAAGCGCTGGCTGTCCTTTTGCGCCATGGTGGATAAGCTAGAGAGCAGTGCTTGCGGCAGTTGTCTGATGATGTCTTTTGGATCGCTCAAACGCGAAAGCTGCCCGACACATTCATCCGGCAGCATTAATCTATTGATGTCTTCCCGTGAAAGCTTGTTTCCCGGAGTAAATTGGCAAACAATTTGCATTTCAATTCTCCACGGCTAGCCTTGATGCTGCGTGTGACCTTCCCTCTAAGGAGCGTATTTCAAGGACGCCGATAGCCTACCGACGGTTATTGCTTGATCGCACGGACAACAAAAATCTAGCTATTTACTTTTTTATCACTAAAATCTAAAAATAAATCGTGGCTGTTTCATTCAATACGCGTCGCGCGCGTATTATCCCCACCCGTTTTATTTCCAGGCCTTTTTTTCTCGCTTCAACAAGGGGTTAACCCTTGAGAAATTGACACCATGTACTATACGGGCTCTGGATAACAATGCAACGTGTCACTATTTTAGCGATAGCGTTCATTTTAACTGAAATATTGGCCTTTTTGGGTAGCAAAATAACGGTCACCTCGTGCAAAATGCCTATTTTAATATTCGTTTCGTTGGTTTCGTCAGAAATAAAATGTAAAAAACACCCAATTTTTTGGGTGTTTTGCTGATAAATTTGGAAGCAAGATCGACCAATTTATCGTGAGCTACCAAACAAGCATTGCCGCGTGAACCACGTCAATTTGACGTGGTGTTGCGCTTGTTTACTCGTCCTCGGCCTTTTCTGCGTGTTTGAACCCGAAATAAGCCAAGGCACACAGCACAAAAGGAATCGCGGCAGCGGTGTATTCCGTCCACGCCATGTCGGCAAAAGATTTGGCCAAAATCAGATGGCCGAAAACCAATAAAAGGATCGCCACAAGCGCCATCGCCAGTAAGCGATACTGAAGCCTGTGGTTTTGGGTTGTCTTACTCTGGTGTTGCATACTCACCTCTTTGACCATTAATCACTGGCAAGTATTTCATCACAAAGCCGAATCCGCGACGCAGTACAGTTGAGGCGAAAAATCGCCAAACAGCATTTACTCAGTGATCGCGTTAGCAATTTCCGCCACGCCTTGCGCGAGGGTATCCGTCATGGGATAGGAAGCGTTGAGGCGCAAGCAATGCTGAAATTGTTCTGTTGAGCTAAACAGGTTTCCGTACGCGAGGGTGAGACCACGTTGCTGAATACGTTGATAAATCAAATAGGTATTGACGCCTTGTTCAAGCTCCAGCCAAATAAAATAGCCCCCTTGTGGCTGGTAAATACGCGTGCTCGCAGGGAAACAAGCTGTGATCACCTCAACAAGGGCTTGCTGACGGCCAGCAAGCACTTTGCGCAGCTTTCTGAGGTGGTTATCCAAACTTTCGTACTGCAAGTAGTGGTTGATGCCCTCTTGGACTGGCACGCTGCCTGATAAGGTCGAGACCAATTGGAGCTTTTGCAAACGTTCGTGATAGGGGCCGTTGACCACCCAACCGACTCGATACCCCGGGCATAACGATTTGGAGAGCGAGCCGCATAGCATCACCCGATCTTGTTCATCCCAATATTTGAGGGGGCGCGGTTTGTTGTCACCAAAATAAAGCTCTGAGTAGACGTCGTCCTCGACAATCGTGATGTCATGCTTATTCGCCAATGCTACGACCTGCGCCATCCCCTGCGGGGTTAGGCTGGCGCCCGTCGGGTTTTGAAAATTAGGCATCAGCCAGCAGGCGCTGATGTTATGCTGGTTGAGCGCTTGTTCAAAGCGAGTCAAACACAGGCCGTGTTCCGGGTCGACGGGCACTTCCACTGCGGTGAGGTTAAGCCGTTCAATTGCCTGAATGGCCCCATAAAATGCAGGCGCCTCAATGATCACAGCATCGCCGGGTTGGGTCGCGACCTGAAGGGCAAGGTTGAGGGCTTCCATCGCCCCAGAGGTGATCACTATGTCGTTGTGAGAGACCCGCAGCCCTTGCTTTAGGTAGCGCTGGGCTATCTGACGCCGTAAGGCAGAATTGCCCGGTGGCATATTATCGGACACGCTGTTGAAGGGCAATTTTCTCCCCGCACTGGCGAGATGGCGGTTTAACGCTTGTAAGGGAAATAACTGCGGATCGGGAAAGGCCGAACCCAGTGCCAACGTGGCTTTGCTGTTACTTTGCAAAAACTCGTAAAGTTTGTCATTGAACGCTGGGCCGGTCACCACCGCTGGCGCCATTGGTTCAGGTTCGCGTTCCATGATCGCGGTAACAAAATAGCCCGACTGCGGTTTGGCTTGCAGCCAGCCCTGTGATTCCAGCAACTGGTAGGCCTGCAAAACGGTTGAAGCGCTGACCGAACTGTTTCGGCTGGTCATCCTGACCGACGGCACCTTTTCCCCCGCCCGCCAGATCCCATTTTCGATCTGTCGTTTGAGTTGCTGTGCCAATTGTTGATAGCGATTCATACGTCCCTCACCATTAAATGTTGCGTTGTCACCATACCACAGATTGGACTTCAACTTGCCTAAGCGAATGAAAACCATTCATTTATTATCCTTTGAGGTGGGTATCCTCGCCTTTCACGACCTCGCACAAGCATTTCGATGAAGCGCTCGACGCCCTTGGTCTATTATCACGTGCCAGCCCGTTCTGTGTTCAGCTTAGGCACATTTTGTTTGATAACCATCCACTTAAGCAATGCCGGCACTACGTAAGTCGTGAAAATGTATCTAAACTCGAAATTAAACGCTAGTATCGCGGGTCATTTATCAGTAACAGATACAGGACACCACTCTGTGTCGACTGCACTTGGCGATAATAACAAGGGCTAGATTATGGTTAACTCACACTATAACGCGTCGCTGACGCTCAAACTCTACACGATGGCCGCGGTACTCTTCGGCGCTTACGGCGGTCGGGTGTGTCCTTTTCTTGAAACGCTGACGACTCAAGCGATTGTTTTTCATGTCAGCGTGACCTTCGCAGTACTCTTTATCTTTCGTCATTATCTTTTGCGTCATCATTCCTTGGTCGCGGAACAGAAACTGGCCCGTTTGGACACCACTTTATTTTTTATGGCCAGTTTGCCGCTCGCGTTTTTCTACAACCTTCAATACGAGTTTCCGATAGACAGTAATTTGAAAATTCTGTTCGGCCTGACCTTGTTTGGTTTCTTTACTGGGCTCATTCTTCAACTGTCTTCTAAGCTCGCAAGTTTTGGCCAACTGAGCACCACGCAGCAAAACCGTTTTGAACTCAGTGGTGAACGCCAATCTATGGTCAAACAGATGATCTCGATGATTGCCCTGCTGTTGATTTCTTTAACGGCCATGTTGTCTATGGTCGCCGTCAAAGATATTTACTGGTTAGAGCATCACCCCGAACAGTTGCTCGACGGCAGTGGAACACTGAGCGTGATCAAGGAATTTATTTACATTGCCGTGGTGTTGGGCGGCTATGTCTGCGCTATTTTGATGCTGTGGACCAAGCTGATGCGCAAAGTATTGCTGTCTCAAGAGCAGTCTCTGCTCTCCGTCACTCAAGGCAATACCTCTCATCGTCTGTCTATTTTTGAACATGATGAATTGGGGTCCATGGCCAATTTGACCAATCAGATGCTCGATCATCTTGAATTGAGCCAAAATGAAGTCAAAACCACCCGAGACGTGGCGATTGTTAGCCTATCCGCGCTCGCCGAATCGCGCGACAACGAAACCGGCGCGCATATTCTGCGTACTCAGGAATACGTGCGTGCACTGGCGACTTACCTAAGCCAGTTTGAGCAACATCAGCCCTTATTAAGCCCTCAATATATTGAGTTACTCTATAAATCGGCCCCGCTCCACGATGTCGGTAAAGTCGGTATTCCCGATCATATTTTGCTCAAGCCAGGAAAGTTAACCGAGCCTGAGTTTGAGATCATGAAAACCCATCCGCACATCGGCGCCAAAGCGTTATCAACCGCCGAAGCACAACTGGGCAGCAATTCCTTTTTGCAATTGGCGAAAGAAATTGCCCTCACCCATCATGAAAAATGGGACGGCAGTGGCTACCCTAAGGGACTCAGTGGCGAGGATATTCCATTATCTGGCCGTTTAATGGCTCTGGCGGATGTCTACGATGCGTTGATCTCAGAACGGGTCTACAAAAAAGCGTTTAGTCACGACAAAGCCAAGTCGATTATTTTGCAAGGTCGCGGTACCCACTTTGACCCAGCACTGATTGATGCGTTCTTGGCCATTGAGCAGGAATTTGTCGACATTGCCGATAGATACCGCAATATGGAAGCCCACGAAAATGCGTTGGCGATGGAGGAATTAGCGGTCAATGCTCACCCCTGATCTCTGCACAGCGCGCAGGTCTGTGCTGAACGGACGAAAAGCGAGCAGGCTTAAGCTGTTGAGTCGCGCCTGCTCGGCGCAAATAAAATAAACGAATTTCGTCGTTTTCTTCCCAAATGATGTTGTTTCCTCGCCGCGAGACAGGTATAAATAACTGAATTATTTCTATCTTCCCCTCGAATCACATGGATGACAATTATGTTTGAAAAAGTCGTTGCTGCGCCTGCTGATCCTATTCTCGGCCTGACCGAAGAATTTAAAAACGATACCCGCGACAACAAAATTAACCTTGGCGTTGGCATCTACAAAAATGAACAGGGCGAAACGCCGGTTCTCGCCACCGTGAAAAAAGCAGAAGCCAATCTGGTCAAAAATGAAAAAACCAAGTCCTATCTAACGATTGAAGGCACCGCCGATTATGCACTCGCGGTGCAAAAGTTGTTGTTTGGTCACGACGCTGACATTGTGGCTAACCAGCAGGCAAAAACCGCTCAGGCGCCCGGTGGCACTGGCGCGTTGCGTGTGGCAGGTGAGTTTATCAAGCGTCAATTAGGTGATGTCAAAGTCTGGATCAGTAATCCGACATGGGCCAACCACAACAGCGTCTTTGCCGCTGCGGGTTTGGAAATCGCCCAATACAATTACTATAACGCTGAAACCAAAGACAAGGACTTTGCGGCCATGCTCGCGTCACTTGAGCAGGCCAATGAAGGGGATGTGGTTTTGCTGCATGGCTGCTGCCACAATCCGACGGGAATTGATCCAACGCAAGACGAATGGCACGCCCTTGGTCAACGCGTCGCAGAGAAAAAACTGCTGCCCTTGTTTGATTTCGCTTATCAGGGTTTTGCCAAGGGCGTAGAAGAAGACGCCGAAGGCCTGCGCATCTTTACTCAGTACTGTGACGAAATTCTGATCGCCAGTTCATTCTCAAAGAATTTTGGCCTCTACAATGAGCGCGTCGGCGCGTTTACCCTAGTCGCACAGTCTAAAGACGTGGCGACGACCGCCTTCTCTCAGGTGAAAGCCATTATCCGTTCTATTTATTCCAACCCACCAGCTCACGGCAGTGCGATTGTGACTCACATTCTTAACGATGACGCGCTGCGCGCCGAGTGGGAAGAAGAAGTCAAACAGATGCGAGATCGTATCCACTCAATGCGTGAGCTGTTTGTTGCCACTTTGAAAGAGCAAGGGGTCGACGCCGATTTCAGCTTTATCGAGCGCCAAAATGGCATGTTCTCATTTTCAGGGTTATCGAAAGAACAAGTTGCTCGCCTCAAGGATGAGTTTGGTCTTTATATTGTTGGCTCTGGCCGCATCAGTGTTGCAGGAATGACGCGCGCCAATATGTTGCCTTTATGTCAGGCCATCGCCGCGGTCATGTAATCACGACAACCGCACTAAGAAAGCCAACGCCAGCACAGTTTACCTGTGCTGGCGTTTTTATATGGCGCGATCCAGACGCGAATATCACGCGCGCGGGCTAACCTTTCACCGGAGCAACAGCCAAACAGCATGGCTCGCTACATAGTAGACAGGCGGATTTGCAATTGATCGTGTGGCCCGCATTGAATGTCAGAGCGCGCATCGCTTTGCAAGGTGGTGATCTGCTCTGGGTCCAATGGATAGGGCATCACTAACGTGAGTTCATCAATGCCTTCATTTCGAGCCAGTTGCATTAAAATAAGCAGGTTAGACTCATCACTGTGGTGTGCCGACAACTCGTGCATTGCCCTCGCCCATAACCGCTCCTCGATCGCCAAACACGGCGCTTGAGGATAGTGCCATGTGAGATTAATCTTGGGTATCAAGGTGCTAAAGGCTTCAAGAAACGTCCATTTTTTGGTACACGAGGCGCCAAGAAAGGAGGTGTAATCAAATACAACGCTTTTGTTCTCTGGATGTTCCATATCGGTCCCTGTTGGTTGACAACACAGTGTTCCCAATATCGACCATCCATTCCGATATAGCAATAGGATATAAAAGAATGGTCTTCTATACCCTTTTTACAAATCAAAACGCTATATTAAACGCAGCCAAATAACAAAAGTGGTACAAGTTGGCGACATAAGTTACCCGTTGCTGGCGCTTTTCGGCCACAAGTGGATCATTCCCAGCTTCGTTAGCGAATGTCGACAATTCGGCTGGCTTTTTTATACTGGATTCGCCAGCCACTCCACTTGGGCAGCTCCCAACGTTTGGGTTCGCCTTTACGCAACCCAGATTGATAGACAAGATGAATGCGTTTCTTTTGGACTAGGTACTCGACTGTCAGCGTCAGATCGCCAATGTATAATTCAAAGGGAAAACGGTCGGCAAAGTCTTGGTATTCCCAATCTGGGACCCCTTCAAAGGGAAAGTCATCGGCACTGAATAACGCCAGTTCATCGACCTGAGTCAACTCAAGCATAGTCAGTTGCTGGCAAAACCAGTCGTCAAAGGTGGTGGTCGTAGCGGGCGTTGCAGTGCCCGCAGGGCGGTTCAGTGCCTGATAGAGGTTCCAATGTTCAATCTGCTGATGGCGTTGCCGCGCGAAACCTGGCAACAACTCCCCTCGTTTTACGGCTTGCAACAGCGGTGTGATGGCCAATGTGCCCTGAGCCGGCTCTGTTCGTGTGGCCACCACTCGTCCAGCATAGATCAAGTTAAGTTCGATGTGTGGCTGATCTTCTATGGTCTTGACCTTACCCTCGACCCATTCTCCGAGATTCAAACGAGTAAAGATGTCCCAATGGATGGGCAATGTGACCGTGGCGAGATTCAAGGTCTGTTTGACCCCTCGGCCTGGCAGACTGTGGGTGTCTAGAACCAGTGCCGCGTCGCTGCGTTCGGGCAAGCGTGAGGCCCGCCCCGGCATGACTTCCATCTCCCCGTTAGCCAACGCTTCTCGACGGGTTTCACGCCGGACAAACAAAAGCTCTGGGTGTAGCCGAGCAATCGCTTCAACCCACTGTTGACGTGAATAGCGCGACGCCACACTTAACTGAGGCAGGGCGAACGCGGCACGCATTTGGTCCGATAAGGCACGCGCTTCTTTCAGGACCGACGGATCTAGGGTCACGCCAGCGAAATGCTCTCCACGCAACAAACGCACCGCAAGCTCAGCGTCGCAGCCCCACGGCTCTTGTTGGGCGAGCTGCTCTAAGGCGTCCTCATCGTTGGACAGTCGGTATAAACTTGCCGGGGTCGCTAACACTGAGGTGAGATCGACCATCGCCTCTTGCAATTTTCGCTCTGGCATGCGGGTCACTAAATCGGCGTATAAGGCATCGATGGGCAGTGGGTAGAGCCGTTGTCCGTGCTCGGTGGCAAGTCCGTTTGCATCGACCGCCCCCATGGTTCGGAGCATAGAACTTGCCTGATGCATGGATTTTTCTGGAAGAGGGTCAAGAAATTCAAGCGTATCAAGCGCCACCCCACAGCAGGCAGAAGCCAGCATGGCTTCGGTCAGCGTTTCACGATGCAACTCCGGTGGCGTCACCTGCACCAAAGCCGCATGTTCACCGTAGAGACGCACGCACACTCCGTCCATCACTCGCCCTGCTCGTCCACTGCGCTGGCGTGCACTGGCCTTGGAGATGTGTTTCAAACTCAGCGTGGTCTTGCCATTGCGCTGTTCGGTTCGGCGCTCCAATCCCGAATCAATCACTGCGACGATATTGTCGATCGTGAGGGAGGTTTCTGCGACATTGGTCGCCAACACGATTTTTTTGTGTGGCTGACGCCTCAGCGCCACTTCTCTTTGCTGATCGCTGATTGAAGCATGCAGAGGCACGACCAAGACACCAGCGAGATCCGCGAGCGCATTCTGACATTGGCTGATTTCTTTTCTTCCGGGGAGAAAAACCAAAATATCACCCTCCAAGTCCAGCAGGTGACGTACTTCTTCTCTTATTCTACGTTCTAGGTTACGTGCATCGGGCAACTGGCGTGAATCCGAAGCACGGTGAGCGATCACCACCTCGAAATGACGCCCTTTGGCCTGTAACCGCTGCCCGTCAAGGTAACGGGCCAGTTTTTCACCTTCAATGGTCGCAGAGGTTAATACCCATTGATGCTGACGGTGCCGTTTCAGTAAGGCCACCAGTAAATCGGTGTCCCAACGGCGTTCATGAAACTCATCGACAATAATGGTTTTAAAATCGGATAGACGATTTTGCGAAAACCAGCGCAACGCCACACCCGGCGTCACAAAGACGATCTCGGTGTCCTGATCACAGCAGTTCTCCAGCTTGATCGCATACCCCACAGATTGCCCCAATCGTTCGTTTTTCTGCCGTGCCAAAAACTGCGCTAGCGAGGTACAAGCGATGCGCCTTGGCTCGATGACCAGCACTCTGCCTTGCTCAGCCGCCCACAGTGGCAAGCGGGTCGATTTGCCCGACCCCGTTTCGGCTTCTACTATCAAAGGGTAAAGACAAAGACGGCTCAGAAAGTCAGATTTGAGAGGATCTATCGGTAAACTGGACATGGTTTGCGTCGGTCGCGTATTGTAAAGTCGCAAATTATAACCTTATTTCGCTCCTGATAGGAGGAATATTCGGTTTACAATATGGTCACTAATCCCTATCATTTTCTGGTTCCTGTTCCTAAAGACCCTACAACATAGGCAAGTGATGAATAACGATAAACGCCCTTTATATATTCCTTATGCTGGTCCAGCATTGTTAAGTACGCCTTTGCTCAACAAAGGCAGTGCTTTTTCGGCTGCAGAAAGAGCCTCTTTTAACCTTGAAGGTTTGCTTCCGGAAACCACCGAGACCATTCAGGAACAAACCGAACGTGCCTATCAGCAATATTGTAATTTCGAAAGTGATATGGATAAGCATATCTACTTGCGAAATATTCAAGATACCAATGAAACGCTGTTTTACCGTCTGGTCCAGAATCATGTCTCAGAGATGATGCCCATCATCTATACCCCAACGGTTGGGGCCGCGTGTGAAAATTTCTCCAATATCTATCGTCGCGGCCGTGGCTTGTTTGTCTCTTACGCCAATCGTGATCGCATCGATGATTTGCTTAATAACGCCTCTAACCACAATGTGAAAGTGATTGTCGTCACCGATGGTGAGCGGATTCTTGGCCTTGGCGACCAAGGGATCGGCGGGATGGGTATCCCGATTGGTAAGCTCGCCCTTTATACCGCTTGTGGTGGGATAAGCCCAGCCTACACGTTGCCGATCGTACTTGATGTCGGCACCAATAACCCGCAACGACTGGCAGACCCTATGTATATGGGTTGGCGTCATCCACGTATCACGGGGGCCGAATACGACGCCTTTGTTGAAGAGTTTATGCAGGCGGTTCAACGCCGCTGGCCAGAAGCCCTGATCCAGTTTGAAGACTTTGCACAAAAAAATGCGATGCCGTTACTTGAGCGCTACAAAGATCGTGTGTGTTGCTTTAACGACGACATTCAAGGCACGGCAGCCGTCACCGTCGGCTCACTGTTAGCCGCATGTAAGGCGGCCGGCACACAATTGTCTGAGCAACGCATTACTTTCCTTGGTGCCGGTTCCGCAGGCTGTGGTATCGCAGAAGCCATCATTGCGCAAATGGTGTCTGAAGGCGTATCCGATGCACAAGCTCGCGCTCAGGTTTATATGGTTGATCGCTGGGGCTTACTCCAAGAAGGTATGCCGAATCTACTCGATTTCCAACAAAAGCTGGTGCAAAAGCACACCAACACGAAAACATGGCAAGCCGATAACAACGCCTATTCACTGCTCGATGTCATGCGTAATGGCAAACCAACCATATTGATTGGTGTATCTGGTGCGCCTGGTCTGTTCAGTGAAGAAGTCATTAAAGAAATGCACAAGCACTGCGCGCGTCCGATTGTGTTCCCACTGTCGAACCCAACCAGCCGCGTTGAGGCCACCCCACACGACATTATGCGCTGGACAAAAGGCGAAGCCTTGGTCGCGACTGGCAGCCCATTTGAACCCGTGGTTTATGAAGGCAAAACGTTCCCGATAGCCCAGTGTAATAACAGCTACATTTTCCCCGGGATTGGTTTGGGCGTTTTGGCGGTTCATGCCAAGCGCGTCACGGACGAAATGCTGATGGAATCGAGCCGCGCGTTGGCCACTTGTTCACCGCTGGCGATCAATGGTCAAGGGGCACTGCTTCCGCCTCTAGAAGCCATTCACTCGGTATCTAAAAAGATTGCCTTCGCGGTTGCGAAGAAAGCCATTGAGCAAGGTGTCGCTCTTGAAATCACTGACGAAGCCATTGAAGAAGCGATTGAAAGTAGCTTTTGGCAACCGGTTTACCGTCGTTACAAGCGTACCTCATTTTAATAAGTAATTAATGCAGCCCCTGTTATGGGGGCTTTGGTTTATGATGATATTTGAATTTTTATCCCCTGCGGGGAAGTATTTACTCCCTTACATCGGCGAGATTTCTCTCGCGCTGGTGGCCTGTGTCTTAGTGATGGCTGGCGGTGAGATCAACGCTTTTTTACGTTCACTGTTGAGAAACCAACATTTTGTACTTAGAACGTTCGTGTTTATCCTCATTAATGCGTTTGGTTACAGCCTCATCATTATTAACGCCACCCCTTACCTTTCTCGGACACTAAGAAGTGTTGACGCTGGCATGATGTTCTCTATTGTTTTTGTTAGTTTTATTTTGATTGGTTTATGGGCGCAACGGAATCGACAAATTTAGTGCGTAGACTCTTTCATCGACCCGACCCTGCTGATTTTTATTTGGCCTTTGTGCTGAAGATGTGTCGCTGGGGGGGTATTTTGTTCATTATGGGGGTGATCAGTCTGATTGTGATTGATCGTTGGGTTTCTTATCAAACCCAAGATCAACTCTACACCCAAGCTGATGAAGTCACTAATTTCGATGTCGCTGTGGTCTTGGGCACCAGTAAGTATCTTGGTAAGATCCTCAACGATTACTACATCAACCGCATTAGCGCTGCCATCAATTTGTATCAAAACCACAAGGTGGATAGTTTTCTCCTCAGCGGTGACAACGCCCATCGTTCGTACAATGAACCTTGGACTATGAAGCGCGATTTACTGCGTGCCGACGTCCCTGAGAATCATATTTATCTCGATTATGCTGGCTTTCGTACCTTGGACTCGATCATCAGAGCTAAAGAGATATTCGATACGGATAACTTTCTGATCATTACCCAAAAGTTTCACTGTGAACGAGCGTTATTCATTGCTAATTTCCACAACATTGATGCCAAATGTTTTGCGGTGCCAGGACCCAGCTCTCATTCCGGTTATCAAATCAGGTTCCGTGAGGTCTTTGCCCGAGCGAAGGCTTTTCTCGACCTCTACATTATGCGAGCGAGGCCCAAATTCCTTGGCCCGAAAGAGCCGATCCTTACTCACACTTCAGCCGAACCTGACAACAACCCGCTGGCTGACGAGCAATAAACGCCTCGCCGAAGACAGCTTAAGTGCGCATTAACTCTGTTCAATGCGCCTGTCATTTTTCTCTCTTTGCCAAACTCTGCTAGACTAGGCTTCTAATATTACAAGTCTGCCAATGTTGAAATGAGCAGACCATTATAAAAGAGCATTGTCATGTCTTTAATCGCAACCGGTACTCTGCGCAAAATGCAGGCGACCTTAGAAGGTGACGTTCACTATCACCTCCCCGTCGGCGACCAGCTCGTTGACTTAAAACCCTTTATCGGCCAGCCGATCACGCTCACTCATACTGGCAATATTTTTTGCAGCGCATGTGGCAAGAAAACCAAAAAAAGCTACTCTCAAGGCCACTGCTTTGTGTGCATGAAGAAACTCGCCAGTTGTGATATGTGCATTATGAAGCCCGAAACCTGTCACTACGACCAAGGCACCTGTCGAGAGCCCGAGTGGGGAGAAGCCAACTGTATGGTTGATCACTTTGTTTATTTGTCGAACACGTCAAGCCTCAAGGTGGGCATTACGCGCCATAGCCAAATCCCAACCCGTTGGATTGATCAAGGGGCCACTCAAGGGCTGCCAATCTTTAAAGTCAAAACCCGATATATTTCCGGACTGATTGAAATTGAGCTCGCCAAACACATTGCCGACAAAACCAATTGGCGAACCTTACTCAAACAAGATGGTGATCCAATCGCACTTGAAGAGAGATTCGCTGAGTTATTGCCTTTGGTTGAATCGAAAGTGGCTGAAATAAAGCAACAATTTGGTGACGATGCCATCGAAGTCTTGTCTACAGCACCCACGCAGATCGGTTACCCCGTCTTGCAGCATCCAACTAAGATTACCTCACATAATTTCGATAAGAACCCTGAGGTGAGCGGCACCTTACAAGGGATCAAAGGTCAGTATATGATTTTTGATACTGGGGTGATTAATATCCGTAAGTTTACATCCTATGAAGTGGAAGTCAGCGCCTGATTTGTGGATTCCGCTGGCCAATAAAAAAAGCCCCGTGAAACACACTGTCACGGGGCTTTTTTACGCGATCTGATTGAGGGTCAGTCGAGCGGGCTCAGAATGTACTTAAAGGGTTGCGCTTGTGCGCCAAAGGCTTCACGTGCTCGCTGCCTCACTTGATCGATCGTTATACTGTCGACCGTTTTCTGTAAGGTGTCAAAACTGTTTTCGCCAAACCGATTGACTCTAAACAGCGCCTTATACCATGCCTTGTCCACTGAATTGTTGGTGTCTTCTTTGAGCGTACCATCAAGTTGTTTCTTGGCGGTTTCCACATCCTGTTGCGTCAGCGTGTCACTCAATTGACTGACGATCTCATCGACCGCTTGTTCAACCTCAGCGAGGGAGGTCGACTCAGACTGAACCTTCATCGTCCAAACTGTTTGAGGTTGGTTGTAGTCGATCCAGTAATAGGCCTCTGGTGAATAATCCAAACTTAATTGCTCACGGATCACTTTATCCAGATGTTGTTGCACTATGATTTCGAGTACATCATCGATCAGGGCTAACTGGATATCTTGTGCTCGCACATCATTACTGATGAGCTTCAGCATGTAATGAGCATCGTTTTGATCGCCGATCGCGAGGTTAATTTTTTTGTCCGGGCGGCTTGAAAAGGCTTGCCGATATGACGGCAGCGATGCCGTTGTAAGAGGTAACGTTGTGACATAGGTTTCAAGTCCATCACGGAACTGGTCCACATCCACGTCCGCCACAATGACCAACTTGCTATTGCGCGATTGATGAAACAATTGCTGGTACGCTTGCTGGAGCTGTTCAACCGTGATCCCATCCATATCATGGGCATAGACAGGATAGTAACGGCTATCTCGGGCATACGTATTAGTGAGCACTGCATCGTCCCATTGACCTAGGGGCTGCTTAAGGTGAGTGATTAGATGGTAGGCCTGCTCTTTTTTCAGCACATCGAGCTGCTGTTGATCAACGTTGGCGTGAAGGATAGCATTATTGATTAACCGTAATGCGTCCACCAACTTTTCTTTGGGTAACGTGATTTCAACACCATGCTCGCTTCCGTTGATGTACATTTGCATATCAATATTTTGAGTGCGCAGGTAAGCTTTGAGATCACTGCCATTAAACTCAGCGATACCACTGCGAATAATGGTTGAGATCAATAACTGTGAAGCAGGAATCAATGACCTGTCTAGCGCAGCATTGCCGCCTGCCGACATGTAAACAACCGTCGCGAAATCATTGTTGCTGTCTGAATCAAACACAATATCGATACCATTATCCAGTGCCCAAGTTTGCTCGTCATCATTAAGCTGAACAGGCGCTGGTAACGGCTTACTTTGTTGTGGTTCAACAAAACTGCCCATATGCAAAGGAGCACTATCTTCGTTGATGCCTAGCATTGAATACATACTTTTCCACTCTGGTAGTGTCTGTTCGAGTGACGCAATGGATTCGCTTGAAGCGACACCAGTCGACACATCGTACTTAGAAGATAGCATACCTTTTAAGTGTTGATTGACGCGCGTTAAATTGGTTTGCCGCAGCAGCTGATCCAAACTGCGTGTGTAGCTGCGCAAAGATTGGGTCGGTTCCCCTAGCGCAATTTCATCGGTTTTTTCTTCGGCAAACTCTTGTGCGGTGCGCCAATGCCAATCTTCTTCCGCGTATTTACGCATTTTTCGGTAGGAAGCGCGTACGCTGTCCAGCTCGGCTTGAGTGACACCATGGTCACGCACTGCTGCCAACGTCTGCAAAAACAAGGTTTGTACTTGAGTTCTATTTTGGGGGGCAAAGGAAATCAACGATTCATAGACACGTTGATCCTGTGAGTAGTACAGTTCCGAGACCAGTTCTTGTAATGGCAATGCTTGCCGTTCAAAAACTGCATCTAAACGAAGTTCAATCAGTTGTGCGGCGATGTCATCCATCCAATATCTGACCTGTTGATCTCGCGTCCCTTGGTGCTTGTCCCCTCTAGGAAACGACAGGTTGAAGGTAGCAGATCCATGGCCGTCGAGTTGCGTGATGAAGTCACCTGGGTTTCTTTCTACCGAGACTCGTTGCGGTTTAGGCGCCTCAGTGGTGGGTTGCCAGTCACCAAACATTTGTTCAATTTTAGCCTCCATGTCTTTTCGATTGACGTCTCCCACTAAGATTAGTTCACTGTATTGTGGCTGATACCATGACCGATAAAATGCACGCAGCGAGTCAGAGGTCGCATTGTTTAATGTCTCTGGCACCCCAATTGGGCTTTTGTCTTCATAGACGCTCTCCCTTATGCGGAAGTCATACTCCTGACTATAAAAGGAGGGGTGTTTAGGGGTAGCTCGGCGATATTCTGCCAGTACGACTCCTCTCTCACGCTCAACTTCAGCAGGGTCAAAACTCACTCGGTTGGCGACATCACGCAGCCATAGAAGACCTTTGTCCAGTTCATCTTGGTTCGGCAAGGTAAGTCGATACATGGTTTCCTGAAAACTGGTGTAAGCATTGACGTCGTAGCCCGATGCACCGGTTTTTTCCATCAATTCAATCACTTCATTTGGAGTGAAATTTTCACTGCCATTAAACGCCATATGCTCGACAAAATGCGCGTAGCCACGCTGAGATGGCGTTTCTTGCAAGGAGCCAGCGTGGACAAATAGGCGCAGGGATAACGCTTCTGTTTCCAAAGGGTATATGTGATATTTTAAGCCGTTGTCCAGCACCCCGGTCGACCAATTGTTATTCGGCTTAAAGGCAACAGGATTACTTTGCTGTGCACAACCACTCAACAATAATAAAACGAATAAAAGACTCTTGTTCATAACGATATTTGTTTATTTTTATATTGATGGGAACTATACCTACATAAATTTTAAATTTGTAATTATATTTTCAATAAATACCCGATCTGAGTATTCTTTTTTCCCTCATTAACGCTTGACAAAGTCTTCCTAAATTCGCCTTTTCTTAATCACAGGTAAAGTGACATTTATATCACCTATTTCTTTTTATTTCAGTGCTTTGAAATAACTCAATATAGCAACTAAATTTACCAAGGCGCTCTTAAAGACGCCGTCATCCACCTATAGTGAGAAGAACAATGCTATTAAATAAAACAAAAGAACATCGTAGCGCTCTGGGTCGTGTTAAAGGACTCGCGTTAACGGCAGTATTAGGTGCAATGATGGGTTGTGCAGGCAACCCTTATGTGACTGAGGCGGATAGAAATGATGTGATCACTTTGGGTGATTCTATCTTTGATTTATCCGGGGAATTACAGCAATTTCTTGAAGGGCCCGATATGGCTAATACGACCTTTCGCGATTACACGCTCAGTGGTGCAAAAATGACCGGCGGTATTGTTGCTAGACCCGTGATTGAACAATACCAAGACGCCAGACAAGATGACCCCAATATTAAAATCGTCGTCATGAATGGGGGTGGCAATGATATTCTTTTGCCAGCCATGCTGTTTGACCCTAACCAATGCAAGACCACTTGGTACCGCCCAGAACTGAGCGATAAGTGTAAAAGTTTGGTCGACGATGTTTATGTCGAGACCGTCAACTTGCTTGATCAAATGAACACTCATGGTACCAACCATGTCGTTTATCTTGGCTATTACTATACAACGGGCAGCAAGGTGAACATGCATCAGGCCATCGATTTTGGTGATCAGCGTTTGGCACAAGCCTGCACCAATACGTCCGTTTCATGTGAGTTTCTCGACACCCGAGCGCTGATTCAGCCGGAGGATGTCCTCTCAGACAACATTCACCCCACAACATCGGGTTCCTACAAACTGGCGCAGTTAATATGGCCAGCTCTCAACGCGGTACTGTAACGGAAGTCATTTAACCCGTCGGCGTCGAGGCCCTGTGGTTCTCGACGCCGACAAATGGAGGACAGAATGAAAATTTGGATTTCGGGCTTTGCCTTATGTGCCGTTGCTGCCGCAGGTTGGTGGCTGTTTCCTCAATCAGAAAGCCGTGCAATGCTGAGCGAGCTCACCCCAGCCTCAGCCAAGAACCCTCCCCCCCTTACGACCCCAGTGGAGGCGAATTCTCAGGCTGACACGGCACTCATAAACAGCATGATAGATAGAATAAAACAAGAGCTGGGTGACAGGATAAGCCAAGTGAGTGTTCAGGTCGAATTGCGTGATTTTCGTGACTATCTGGTGCAACGATACCCCGCCAAGGGCAATACGATTTTCACTGATGTGATTGAGGCCGCCTTTCCTCAATACGCAGAAACGATCATCACACTGGTCACTTTAATGGACCGCTACGAGGCTTGGCTAATGTCGGATGTCAGCACATTAGTTAAGATGAGCTTTGACGAGAAGCAAGCCGCACTGTGGGCCAAACGCCGCGAATTATTCGGAGCAAATGCTGACCTTATTTGGTCAGACGAACTTGAGGAACGCGAACAACGCATCGCCGATACACAGCAATCCATTGAACTTCTCAATAATGCCTATGATATGGATATTAACCAACGCCTATTCACTTTAAAGGCCACCATAGAAAACAACTTCGCTGAACAAGCAGGCGGGCGCATCCTTAGCCCTGCGATGATGGCAAACACTTTCTTTAGCCTCGACTCGGTCCAAACAGATCTGGCGAGCATGTCGCCCTTCGAGCGTGCCCAACAGCTCACCAGTATCCGGCGTGATTTGGGTTATAACGAAGCTCAACTGGAAAAAGCCGCGCTGAGAGATCAAGAAAATGAATTTCGCTGGCAAATCGGTTATCAGTACATGGGTGAAAGAGAGGCGCTCAAAAATACCCTGTCAGGGAAAGAGTTAGAAACAGCGCTCAATCAATTGAGAAACGAATATTTTGACGGACGGGCGTCGACGCTTGCCAAAGAGGAACAGCAAGGCTTTTATCGTTTTAATCGGCCGCGAGTGTTTGGCCGTAATTAAGGTATGGTGATGCATTGCCGTTTCAACAATGAAACGGCGATCCGCTCTGGCTATGAATTCGTTATAGTGAATTGAGCGGCGTTCCTCTAACAGTGACTCGGTGCAACCTGCGTGGCTCATCGCCATAATCTGTCACCGCAAAATGTTGGGTACATAGATTATCCCAAATCGCCACCGATCCCGGTTGCCAAGTAAAGCGCACCTGATATTCTTCGCGCCTCGCGCGGCCAAATACGTCGTTTAAAACGGCTTGGCTGCGCTGAGATGAGACCTCATTGATGTACCGGGTAAACTGCTCATTAACAAACACCGAGGGCTGGCCGCTGTCTGGATGACGAACAACCAGCGGATGCACCACCGGTGGGTAGTGCTGAGAGATTTGAGCCACCTGACTGCCACCCTGAGCATCTATTGAGTCATAGCGACTGCCTTCAAATGCATGTAAACCATGGGTGGCGGTTAAATTGGCCAACTCACTTTGTTGCTCTCTGCTTAGGCCATCCCAGACTGCAGACATCGACGTCCAAATCGTATCCCCCCCTTTAGGCGGGCAGTATTGTGCCTGCAAAATAGAACATCGACAGGGGACCTGTTGCCAAGTTAAGTCGGTATGCCAGTAGCTTGTACTCGGGGGATGGCCCGGTGAGGTTTCAATGACGACAACTTGGTTATGGTCGTCGAGGTGCGGAAAAAAGGGATGAACCGGTTCCAACTCTCCAAAGCGCTGCGCAAGGGCAATGTGCTGCTGTGGGGTCAGGTTCTGATGATGAAAAAACAGGACTTTATGTTTGATGTAAGCCTGATAAAGCACGTCAAACTGAGATGAAGTCAGTGTGGCGAGATCAATGCCTTCCACTAACGCGCCAATATGCGCGGACAATACGGTGATGTTCACTTGTGCTCCTGATGATTTCACTATTCAATCCAGACCGTGACACTCTAGACTTTATTTCATCCAATCAACAGGCCGTTTGTGTAACACGGCACAACGGTGTCTGTCCTTTCGCCTCAGAGATGGCGGCGAGACGCCGCCAACCCTTTGCTCAGCTAGGATGAATAATGGATTCCAGCTCATCCATTAATCGGTCCACCTCTTCCAAGGTGTTATAATGCATAAATCCAATGCGCAAGACACCACCCTGAGATTCCAGCCCCAGTTGCCGCACCAGACCAAGCGCATAAAAATGGCCACTGCCAACACAGATGTTTTTCTGTCCTAACTGTTGAGTGATCTCTGTCAGTCGATGATTGTCGAACGTGAGAGCAAAGGTAGGGGTTCGCACTTGGCTATCTGCTTGCCACCGCCCAACAAGCTGAACGCCTTGCAATCGTGAAAGACGCATCAAAAATCGCTCACTGAGCGCCGTCTCATGCTGATTAAACTGGGCATATGAATCGATCAGTTGGCGACGTAAGGTGCCTTGTTCTATCCCCCACTGAGACAGATACTTTACTGCGGCTATGACGCCGGCCAAGCTTTCAAAACTTTGCGTGCCTGTTTCAAACCGGCCCGGCCCTATGTCGGTCGCTGGTTCGACTTTGTACGGCGTCAATGTCTTCAACCATTGTGGGGCGACGTACGCCATGCCCACATGCGGTCCAAAGAACTTATAAGCCGAGCAAGCAAGAAAGTCACACCCCAACGCTTGAACATCAACCAAATTGTGTGGTGCATAATGCACCGCATCGACATACACCTTCGCCCCAACCTGATGCGCCGCTGCAATGACCCGCTTGATATCGGTAATCGACCCAGTCGTGTTGGACGCTAACCCCACCGCAACCAATTTGGTTTTACGGTTAATCAACGACACTAGGTGTTCGATATCCAGTGAGCCGTCTTTCTCATCCACACGAGCCTGACGCAAACTCGCGCCTTTATCTTCCGCAGCTTGCTGCCAGCTGGAAACGTTCGCGTAATGATCAAGGGCTGTGACGACAATTTCGTCCTCAGGCTGCCACTCTCGGCTGATAGCTCGGCTCAATTGAAACGTCAGCGATGTCATGTTTGCGCCAAATACCATGTTATCGCTTGATTCTGCATTAACAAAGGCCTGAGCCGACTCTCTTGCACGAGTGACGATTTCGCCGGTGTGCTGACTGGAAAAATAGTGGCCGCCGAGGTTGGCGTTAAAAAAACCTAGGTACGAGGTCATCGCTTCCAAGACAATATCCGGTACTTGAGAGCCACCCGGTCCATCACAGAACATCACAGGCCTATTATTGTAGGTTTGTTGCAGCGCACGGAACTGCATCCTTACTAGGTTAGGAGTGAAGTGCATGACAAGCTTCCCTCGCGGTTAAGACGAAGACATCCATATACCCTTCCTGTCCTTCAATCACAGAGCGGATCGGGGTTGCGTTATGCCATAACTTGTTGTCGGCCAACAAAGCCACTTCGCCATTTTGCAACGCTTTACGGAAGAAGGGGGCTTCGTTAAAACTGCTGTAAAGCATCACATCCCCACCTTCAATGTTATGTCGGCCCATGCCGATAAGTGCAATATGATCAAACCCATCTTGGTGAACGCCTTCAGGCGCAACCTGAGTCTCATCATAGATTGCCGATATTCTCATTTGGTGTATCTCAATTTCTTGTCCCTCTTTGAGCCTGTTCGAGTCGGCAAACAACTGACAGATCTCCCGCATGCCATCGCTGTTGAGTGTGGCACTTTCAATCGGTTCAAACTCACGTAACACATTACCCTGAAATGGGTTTATTTCATCGGTTTGCATGAAATCCGTTTTCTGCAAATCAATCACTTGGCCACTTTTGAACGCAATCACAGAGTAACGTCGCAGACGGAATTTCCCATCGGCATGCTGTGTATTGGGCAGTTTCGTGAACGAAGGCGCCAGTTGCGCGATCGCTGCATCACTCAGTTTAGTTAACTGCAAAGTGGTTTCGCGGTTATGTAACATCATCATCTCCTTAATGAAGGTACGCAGTTTTATTAACAATTTCCTCACAATTATTATTTGAGCATTTATGTTGCAAAATCAACAAAATACAGCCATTGAATCTAACATTTCTGATATTTTGAAACTATAATCCTAACATTTACACGAAATAAGACATATAAACCAATTTAACCGGACAACAACAAAGAAATTCAGATGACTTATCTATTAACAGCCAATAACCGTATTTTTAAAAAGGCGTTAGGTGTACTTAAGCGAACGATTGCGTTCTAAACTATAACGATTAATTACATTTTCTCACCTTGCTAACACTTTCAATGACCCCATATATTCCATACAATCCAAATATATTGGCAAACGCCCACTGAATGGAGCACTCATGAGTCACGTAAAACACAGTAAGCTACTTATTCTTGGTTCTGGCCCTGCTGGCTACACGGCGGCGGTTTATGCGGCTCGTGCCAATCTGAACCCTGTTCTCATCACGGGTATTCAACAAGGCGGACAGTTGACCACCACCACAGAGGTTGAGAACTGGCCAGGAGACCCAGAAGGCTTAACAGGCCCTGCTCTCATGGATCGGATGAAAGAACACGCCGAACGTTTTGAAACGGAGATTGTCTTCGATCATATTAATGAAGTCGATTTCAACCAGCGACCATTTCGTCTTAAAGGGGATAACGGCGACTATACCTGCGATGCTTTAATCATTTCGACCGGCGCTTCAGCCAAGTATTTAGGGCTGGAATCGGAAGAGGCATTCAAAGGCCGCGGTGTCTCCGCTTGTGCGACCTGCGATGGTTTCTTCTACCGCAATCAGAAAGTTGCCGTGGTCGGCGGGGGCAATACCGCCGTCGAGGAAGCGCTGTATTTATCGAATATTGCGTCCGAAGTCCATCTAATCCACCGCCGTGATAGTTTCCGCTCCGAGAAAATTTTGATCGATCGTTTGATGGATAAGGTCGACAGTGGCAATGTTGTCCTGCATACCGATCGTACTCTTGAGGAAGTGTTAGGCGACGATATGGGCGTGACAGGTGTTCGGATTAAAGATACTCAATCTGATTTGGTAGAAGATCTTGATGTCATGGGTACTTTTATTGCCATCGGCCACCAGCCCAACACCAGCATGTTCGAGGGCCAGCTTGAAATGAAGGATGGCTATATCAAGGTTCTGTCTGGTCTTGATGGCAACGCCACACAAACCAGTATTCCCGGTGTTTTTGCCGCTGGAGATGTCATGGATCACAATTATCGTCAGGCCATCACTTCAGCAGGCTCTGGCTGTATGGCAGCGTTGGATGCTGAGCGTTATCTCGATGCGCTTGCAGACCATCAATAATATTTTTCATTTTTGGTGCAAATCCTTAAAACCTCGTGGTATTCCCACGGGGTTTTCTTTTGTATAATCGCCAGCTTCAATTCGTCATAATAAGTATTATTAAGCCTTCACGATGGATAAAAACAAACAACGCAGCTTGAACCACTGGCTCAAACTGCAGAGTAAGCAGGCAAAACGCTGGCTGATGATGGCGGTAGGCCTTGGCGTACTCTCCAGCCTCTTTTTGCTAACCCAAGCCGCGTTACTTGCGACCCTGCTTCACCAATTGATCATTGAACAAGTCGATAAACACCAACTTGTCCCGTACTTTCTGGCCTTGATCTCCGTTGTGGCTTGCCGCGCTTTATGCAGTTGGGGACGTGAAATCGCAGGTTATCGCTGCGGTGAGCAGATCCGTGTCTTCATCCGACAACTGATTATGGATAAATTGTCCGAACTTGGCCCTGCCTATATTAAAGGAAAACCCGCAGGAGCGTGGGCAACCCTCTTGCTTGAGCAAGTTGAAGATATGCACGATTTCTTTGCCCGTTACCTTCCACAAATGTCCCTGTCGGTACTGGTGCCTTTTGTTATTTTAATTGTGGTGTTTCCTGTCAACTGGGCAGCGGGTTTGATTTTTTTGATCACCGCTCCCTTAGTCCCCTTGTTTATGGCTCTGGTCGGTATGAAAGCGGCCGAAGCGAACCGAAAAAACTTCAAGGCCCTGCAACGCCTATCCGGCCACTTTTACGATCGCCTACAGTCAATGACAACCATTCGTCTATTTGATCGCACCCAAGCAGAAACCGAGCTGATGCGCGGGGCCTCTGAGGTCTTTCGTACTCGCACAATGGATGTCCTCAAAGTCGCGTTTTTGTCCTCCGCAGTTTTGGAATTTTTCACCTCTATTTCTATCGCCGTAACAGCTGTCTACTTCGGTTTCGCCTTTATTGGCGAGCTGAATTTTGGTGACTATGGCGCTGGCGTCACCTTGATGGCCGGCTTATTTATTTTGGTTCTCGCCCCTGAGTTTTATCAACCACTGCGTGATTTGGGCACCTTTTATCATGCCAAACAACAAGCGGTCGGTGCGGCGGAAAGCATTGTTGAATTTCTCGAAACGGAGGTCAGCAGCGTTGTATCGGGAGAACGTCAAATTGACGCTAACACCGATATCACCATCGTAGCCACTGAGCTAACGGTCTTTTCCCCAGAGGGCACTCAGCTACTCGGCCCTGTTAGCTTTTCACTGTCTGCCACTCATACCACCGCCCTCGTTGGACCTAGCGGTGCAGGGAAAACCAGCTTGGTTAATGCCATACTTGGCTTTCTACCCTATCAAGGCTCCCTAACCATCAATGGTATCGAACGCTGTGAATTGAATCTGGCCAACTGGCGAGAAAAGATAAGCTGGGTAGGACAAAATCCGTTGCTGGTGCACGGCTCTATTCTCAATAACATTACCTTGGGCAAAGAGTCTGTGCCACAAGCCGTGGTGGACGCCGCTCTGCGTGAGTCTTTCAGTGATGAGTTTGTCGACAAACAGGGTTTGGACTATCTCGTCTCAGATCGTTCCGGTGGGTTATCCGTCGGTCAAGCGCAGCGGCTAGCCCTTGCTCGTGCTATGGTTCAAAACGGTCAATTTTGGCTTCTTGATGAACCAACCGCCAGCCTAGATATGCGCAGCGAAAAACTGGTCATGCAAGGCCTCAATGCCCAAATTGATGGCAAAACAGCACTGATGGTCACTCACCAACTCACCCCCTTGCAAGAAGTCGATAATATTCTCGTCATGCAAGACGGCAAGCTCGTACAGTCAGGGCATTTCAATCAGTTATCCTCTCAAGTCGGTTTGTTTAAAGACATGCTTGAAGCAAACGATGATCTTAACCAACACAATAAGGCGGACTTGGATGCGTGATTTACTTCCCTATCTAAAGCTGTATAAAAAACACTGGTTTGGCTTGTCTCTGGGTATGTTACTCGCGCTTTTAACGGTGTTTGCATCCATCGGCCTCCTTACCTTGTCGGGCTGGTTTATTTCTGCAGCGGCAGTCGCAGGACTGAGCGTTGCACGTGAAACCTTTAACTACATGTTGCCCGGTGCGTTTGTGCGAGGTTTTGCAATGGGCCGTACCGCAGGACGTTGGGGAGAACGGGTCGTAAGCCACAACGCCACTTTTAAACTGTTGACGGATTTACGTGTGTTTTTCTTTGCCAAGCTGGCCCCTTTGATCCCCGGACGAGTCTCTAATTTACGGGATGCAGACCTGCTCAACCGTCTGGTCGCCGATATTGATGCTATGGACCACGTCTATTTACGCCTTATCAGCCCGATGGTGGTCGGCACCCTTGGCGTTGTCGGGCTAGGTGCATTGGTATCTTGGTTTGATCTTAAGCTTGGCTTAACTCTGGGCGGTATTTTGCTGCTTCTCCTCTTGGTTTGGCCGATCCTGTTTTACCAGCTTGGCAAAAACAATGGCGCTCACCTTACTCACAACAAAGCTGCGTTGAGAATCGCCACACTTGATTGGCTGCAAGGCTACAGTGAACTCACCCTGTTTGGTGCTGAGGCACGCTATCGCAATACCATTATTGACCTACAAGATAAACTATTACGTAATCAATGGGTTAATACTAACTTTTCAGGCCTCGCTCAGGCACTATTAATGCTCGCCAACGGTTGGACGATTGTGCTTATGTTGTGGCTTGCCGCCGATGGCGTCGACGGTCAACTGCCCGATCCACTGATTGCCTTAGTCGTATTTGCTACCATGGCAAGTGTTGAGCTACTTATGCCGATTGCGGGGGCTTTCCAACACCTTGGCCAAACACTTTCTTCAGCAAGACGTCTCAATGACGTCATTTTGTCTGAACCCGATGTACAATTCGCCGCCCAACCAGCCAAGCATCTTGGTCAATACACGATTGACTATCAAGATGTCTCGTTTCATTACCCCGATAGCGACGCCCTCGCACTCAATCAGCTTACTTTGCACATTCCCGCCAAACATCGTATCGCAATCGTCGGTCAGACGGGCTCTGGCAAGTCAACCCTAGTCCAGTTACTCAACCGCTATTGGGATCCGCAGAAAGGTGAGATCCTCATTGCAGGCCAGCCGATCAAGCACTGGAACGAAAGCCAACTCCGCGCTGCCATCAGTGTCGTCAGCCAACGCGTTGATATCCTCAATGGCTCGTTGCGAGACAACCTTGTCATGGCCTCACCAGACGCTGGTGATGAGAGGTTGAGTGAGGCTTTGATGAAAGTCGGACTCGATACTTTGTTGAAAGGCCAAGGCTTGGACTTTTGGCTAGGCGATGGCGGTCGTCAACTTTCTGGTGGCGAGAAACGCCGTATTGGTATTGCCAGAGCGCTACTGCATAGTGGCCCCATACTCTTACTTGATGAGCCCACAGAAGGTTTGGACAAACAAACTGAGCAGCAAATAATGCAACTGTTCGAACAACAATTTTCCGACAAAACCGTTGTCTTTATCACTCACCGCTTGGTCAATCTCGATAAGATGGATACGGTTTGCCTTATTGAACAAGGGCGCATTGTTGAGCAGGGATCGCATCGCGAACTCATTGCGCAACAAGGCCGATATTTCGAGCTCAATCAGACACTTTAAACTCAAGGAATTCACAAATGGAAGTAGAAATCTATCAGGTTGATGCTTTTAGCAATGAGGTCTTTAAGGGCAATCCCGCCGGCGTATGTGTGGTTTCTTCGCCACTGACCGATGCACAAATGTTAGCCATAGCGGGTGAAATGGCCGTTTCAGAAACCGCTTTTCTTCATTTACCTGATATGAATTTGAGATGGTTTACCCCTGAGGTTGAGGTGGCGTTATGTGGACATGGTACGCTTGCCGTTGCACATGTCCTCAAACAACAACAAAAGATTGCCCTTGGTGAAAGCGTGACCTTTAGCACTCTTTCAGGGCCGCTCAGCGTTGAAATCCGTCACTCATCTTATCACCTCAATTTCCCCCTCCCTAAGCTGGAAACGGGGTTACCCTTGCCACTAGACAAAATCCAAGCATTGGGTTTGTGCCGTGAGGCCGTTATTTCCTATTGTCGTTTCGATAATAAGGACCTGTTTGAGCTCGACAATGAACAGCGGGTTTATGAGCTTCGCCCTGATTTTTCAGCACTGACACAATTGGCGGGCAGAGGCATACTCGTGACCGCATCCAGTGATCGTGCCGACATTGATGTGATATCACGCTATTTTGCTCCTTGGGTAGGAGTGAACGAAGATCCTGTCACGGGTTCAGCCCATTGCGCTCTGGGCCAATATTGGGGTGCCAAATTGGACCAATCTCAGTTGCGCGCCTATCAGGCTTCGGCAAGGGGAGGATTTATTGATGTCGAAGTGCTCGACAACGATCGGGTCATCTTATCAGGGCAAGCGGTTACTGCATTACAAGGAGTCTTAACCTTGCCGCCACTCTAGGCAATAAAAAAGCAGCCATCGGGCTGCTTTTTTAATGGTTAACGTTGCTTGTTACGAGCACCTTGTTCGCCAGCGGTTTTGCGCGGCTTACGGCGGGACGGGTTGTTACTGCGACCTCCGCCAGTGTTGATACGCTCTTCATGACGTTTAACTGCTCGGCGGATTTTCTGGCTACGAGAGCGTTCACGCTTACGTGATGTGTTGGCTTTGTTTTCATCCAACATGGTTTGTTTTTCTGGGCCCATTTCAACCAAATCACGCAAGTAGTTCACTTGTTTAAGGTCAAGCTCCATCCAGCCACCGCGAGGCAGCTTCTTGTCTAAGAAGATATCACCATAACGAACACGTTTCAGTCGGCTTACAGTACAATCCTGCGATTCCCACAAACGACGAACTTCTCGGTTGCGTCCTTCATTGATGACCACGTAGAAGGTATGGTTCATGCCTTCCCCACCAGCGTAAACAACATCTTCAAAACGAGCCATGCCGTCTTCAAGTTTCACCCCGCTGACAAGATGACGAATTTTCTTTTCATCCACGTCACCAAACACACGAACCAAATACTCACGCTCTACCTGACGGCTGGGATGCATAAGACGGTTGGCCAATTCACCATCGGTAGTAAACAACAGCATACCGGATGTATTCGCATCCAAACGCCCGACAGAGATCCAACGAGAGCCTCGGATTTTTGGTAGACGATCAAAAACGGTCCGGCGACCTTCCGGATCATGACGAGTACAAAGTTCACCTTCTGGCTTGTAGTACGCCAATACACGACAAATTACGTCTTCCTGCACTTTTGCAGAAACGATGTGACCATCAATACGGATGACCGCACTGTCGTCTTCTAGTCTCTGACCAAGCTTAGCCACGATGCCATTGACACTCACACGACCCGCTTTGATTAAAGCTTCAAGTTCGCGTCGGGAGCCGTGACCTGCTCGCGCTAATACTTTCTGTAATTTTTCGTTCATTAGTCTACCTTTGTGTCGTCTTCTCAGACGTCGTTTCTATGTTTGCGACCCAAAATCGCGGTCGCATATTATTGCAAATTCTATGACACAACGCATGCTTTATTTTGTTATTGTCTGCCGCCTACACTGTAGCAAACACGTTAATGAATTGAGTGTTTTATAACATGTTACGGCGTCACTTAAATAAATCAGCCGGATTGTTGAATCGCGTTTTCGTTAGTCTTGTCATCGGTCCAGATTTGTTGATTAAGCTGCTGCAACCAATCCATTAATGCTTGTGCACTCAGTGGCCGACTGATGTAAAAACCCTGTGCGTAGTCGCATTTTCGCTGCTTTAACCAGTCGAGTGAGGCTTGATTTTCGACCCCTTCCGCCACCGTCTTTAAACCAAAGTGCTGCGCCAATTGAATGGTTGAACGAGCAATGATCTGGTCTTGCCTGTCGTTTGCTACGTTAAGAACAAACGATTTATCGATCTTTAGCTCATTGGCGGGCAATTGCTTAAGCTGAGAGAGAGAAGAATATCCCGTGCCATAATCATCAATGGATATGGATAGGCCCTGCTCAGACAGTTGACGTAAGATCATTAACGCATTATCTGGGTCTTCAGCCAGCGCACTTTCCGTCAACTCAAGGGTGACATCCCTATCTTGGCACTGATAGTGAGTCAAAAAGGCACGTACTTTGGTCGCAAAATTGCTCTGCTTCAAGTTCACCGCAGAGATGTTTATCGCCACCCCGAGATCATAACCCAACATTTTCCATTGATGTAAATGGTGTAAGGAATGGTCTATTACCCAGTCGGTCAAGGCATCGATCTGGCCGGTCGTTTCCGCAATATCAATAAATTCATCAGGAGGCACCATACCTAATTGTGGATGATTCCAACGTACCAGCGCTTCAACACGATCCACCTTGTTATTGGCTAGGTTAAGTTTGGGCTGAAAATGTAAGACAAGCTGATCTTGCTCTATCGCCTCTGTGAGCTCATGTGTTAATCGCACTCGGTTAATCGCACTTTCCGCCATATTCGCGGCAAATTCCACATTCGACAGCCGCCATTTCATCGCTTGCTGCAATGCGATGCCTGCGTTGTGCAGCAACTGACGTGCCGTTTCACCATGCTTGGGATACCGGCAGTACCCTGAAGCGGTATGCACTGTAACCGACAAACGTTGCAATTCAAATGTCCCTGCCAATGCTCGCAATACCACATTGATCGTTTCTTCGTCCGTTTCTTCTGGGTGACATTGGGTCAGCAGTGCGAACTCAGAGGAATCAAATTGATAAAACTGGGCCTGCTGTTCCAAGGCCAAAAGACGACTGGCCGTGGCGACTTGAAGTTCTTCACCCGTGTCGAGGCCGAGACTGTAATTGAGTTCTTCAAACTCCAATAGTCGAAAGCGAATCAAAAGAAACCCTTGGCAGTGCTGGCGAATCAGGCTTGATATGTCTTCGACCAACTTCTTCTTATTCGGCATTCGAGTCAGGTCCGAATGAAAAGCAAGATAGTTTAATTGGTCTTGCCGCTCACGGACCGCCTGATTCATGAGGTTAAATTCAAGCGCCAAAACACCAAGCTCGTCACGACGGTTGACGATGAGTTCACCACTGTCTTCTCCTCTGGCTATCTGCTGTGCTTTTTTGACCAAGGTTTGCAGCGGCTTAGCAATACTCTTCGACAATAAGAACGCCGCTAAAACTGAAAATCCGAATGTGATCACAACAATTAAAATCACATGAATCCAGCGTTTTTGAAGTGCCGCAAACAGATCGTCTCGGGACAGATATAAAGAAGCAATGAGCTTTTTGTTTTGTTTAAACCCAAACTCAACCTCCGTGGTGATGAGGTTGGCGCTGTCCGAAGGCGCTCCCTCGGTTAAGCGCTGTTCAGGATCAAGACTGCTGGCCAGGATACGCCAGCGGTTTTCTTTAAAATGGCCAATATCGACATTCATTCCCGTCAATAGTGCTAGTCTGTCGGCTAAAGCTTCGTCAATCGCAAACCCAAACCCTATCCAAGCCACAGATTCGGCGCCGCTTTGTACGGGCACCAACACCAATTGAAAAACCTCTCCCATAAACTCATACAAGATTGGCCGATCCGGATCTGGAAGACGGGATGTGTCCAGAGTAAAGGTGGTCACTTCCGTGTTAGCAATGGTGCGGTTAGTGTGTTTGTCAAAGACCAACTTACCAATAAACTCACCGTTCTTGTTGACCGCGATCGCCAAATCGGCAGCAATACGTTGACGATGGTTATTGAGCGCGACCAGAAAACTGCGCGTATCCTCGCGCAGGGCCTGCTTCAGTCCAAAGTCTTTGGCGACGGTTTGAGCAAAAACAGTGAGGCGCTGAGTTTGTTGATTAAATTGATTTTCAAAGACAACGCGTGCCGTATTGATCTGAATCTGGGCCAGCTCCTGCCTCTCTTCAGCATTGGACTGAAAAAAGGAATAAAACAGAATACTTTGCACCGCAATCAAGACCGCCAAAAAGGACAATAAGATCTGGGTTTGAATGCTTTTAACACGATTCATTGATATGACCCATAAAAATCAATTTTCTGAGTATTTTTTTGTTTGGGGATCGGCGACATCTTTTTACTCAACGTTAACTTCACTTGCCGTTCATTGGGCAGTGGGATTTGCAACGTTTCATTCATTTGCGGATGCCAAACCGACAAGGTGGCCTCATCAAGACGGTCAGGAATGTCTAAATCAACCCGTCCAGTTCTGCTCGTCTGGCCGTAATAGGGTGTGTTGACCACTTTAATGTAACCACTCATCCAATCGTGGATATTGCACCCCATCGCGACAGTACCTTGGCTGGAGAAGGTCTTTTCAATCCCAGCCTGAGTGGCGCGGATGACAAACGAGAAATCAAGCGGTCCCGTCAGAGCATAAATATGATGGGAGATGGTATCTTTATTCGTAAATACAACGGGTTCACCGACCTGAACCACTGAAATATAAGGGCTAAACGCCTGACCATCTTGAGCAATTTCTGGTGGTGATTTTTTGTCAACCAACGAACGATCCGAGGGAAGACTGGCTGAAGTGACGGTGACGACCGCTTGTTGGAGTGGCCGACCATTATTTTGAAGTACTGTCACTTCAAGTGGGGTCGCCAACGTACTGGAGATGTTCAGAAAACAAGCAAGAAAAAACCAAAGACGCATAATGTTGTTCTAAGTTGTGCCACATAACACTCAGCATAGCATCCAGTATCAGAGTTTGCGGCTGATCAGGGGAGAACACTCCCCTGATCAACAAAACAAAGGGCTCCGCCTTTATTCGAATGGGGCTGGGTCCCCCGCGCCGATGCGCGCTACGACGGTCTCATCATCACTGAAGTCAATCACAGTGGTAGGTTGCTCTCCCAAATAGCCACCATTGAGAATACAGTCAACCGCATGCTCCAGTTTGTCACGAATATCTTCTGGGTCTGACTCCGTCACATCACTGCCTGGAAGTATCAAAGATGTTGACATTAAGGGCTCACCTAACGCTTCTAACAGGTCAAGCGCAATACGGTTATCCGGCACGCGAATCCCTATCGTTTTGCGCTTCGCGTTCATCAAACGACGCGGCACTTCCTTTGTCCCTTTAAAAATAAAGGTAAATGGGCCCGGGGTATTGTTTTTAAGCAGACGAAAAGCGGTGTTGTCGACACGCGCGTATATCGATAGCTCTGATAAATCTCGGCACAGCAGAGTAAAATTGTGTTTCTCATCCAAGCGACGGATCTGACAAATACGCTCTAAAGCCTGTTTATTTTCCAACTGACAACCCAAGGCGTAGCCGGAATCTGTTGGGTAAATCACCACGCCACCGTTGCGAATGATGGCGACTGCCTGATTAATCAAGCGAGCCTGCGGGTTTTCTGGGTGAACGTAAAAAAACTGGCTCATTGTAATTCCTTATCACTGAGTCTTTCGACCCTTTCTTTCTAATATATTGATGGAAGACTAAACCCCAGCAAACTCGATACCTAAGCTCAGTTAATCGGTTTGAGGAGATTCAAGACCCCAATCTTTCCAAACGCCTTCGACGCCCGATGGCAGCCATAAATTTCGGCCCAACTCCATCCAAGGGGAAGGATAATGGAAATCACTGCCTTGAGAGGCTAATAGTTTGTATTGTATCGCATAATCAGCGAGGTTGCGTCTTTCTTGTTGGCCTTGCTGTGGTTGGGCGACTTCCATCGCATCACCGCCAGCTTCTACAAAGGCGGCCAGCAGACGTTTGACCCACTTAGCCGTTAAGTCATAACGCGCTGGATGCGCTAAAACAGCATGGCCACCGGCACGATGAATGGCGGTGACCGCATCGCTCATTGAGCACCAACTCGGTGGAACATACCCGGGGTTGTTGCGAGTCAGGTATTTTTTAAATACCTGTTGCATGTTTTTTGCGTAGCCATTGTCTACCAACCACTTAGCAAAATGAGCACGGGTAATTGGCGCATCTCCTGCGATGGCGCTCACTTCCTCAAGTACCCCTTCACGAGTGGCTTTGCTAAGGCGCTGAGCCATTAATTCGGCCCGACCTTGACGATGTTGCTTTTGCTGCAAAATTAATGCATTGAGCGGGGCTGACTCCGGATCAATATTCAGGCCAACGATATGAATATCTTTGTTTTGCCATACCGTTGATATTTCGATGCCATTGATGATCTTAATCGGCAGTTGCTTTGATTCAACGTACTCATGGGCAGCTTGTAAGCCATCAACCGTATCATGATCGGTAATCGCCAACACATCGATATTAAAACCGCTAGCGCGATCAACCAACTCGCTAGGCGATAATCGGCCATCGGATGCCGTCGTATGACTATGTAAATCAATTCTCATAAATATTATTTTTTAGTTGACTTTATACCCAAGTACTAGTTAACTAGTACACAAATAAACAGTCCCTGAATTAAGGCTCACTATGTTACAAGAAATCGTCCAAAATCAGAAAGCGATTATTGCTGTTACTTGTTCGAAAACTCGTTCAGTACAATCGATCTGGTGGCGCACTTGGACATGTTCTTGGTGGGCTGACTCATACATTTAATTTATCCCGTAAATGTTATCAAGCCCGCTTCATAAAGCGGGCTTTTTATTTTGTCTTGCGTTAAACATTGAATACCCCAAAAAACACAGATTAGCTCACATTCTGCATTGGGTGAATGTTTTCTTTGTGCGACTATGTAAGACAGGAAGTGCAAAAATTATAAATCAGAAGGAGGTCTTGTGAACAAGGCCATTGAAATAAAAAAATTGGGCACGTTGGATATTATTCAAACATCAGCGCCATATACCCAAGACCCCACACGTTTGTTTCACACCCTGTGTGAAAACAAGACAGATTGCTTGTTACTCGAATCGGCGGAAGTCGATTCAAAACAAGATTTAAAAAGCTTACTGATTATCGATGCAGCGGTACGTATTGTCTGCCATGGGCATCAGGTGACCTTGCGAGCCCTCACCCAAAATGGTCAGCACCTGCTAACCCACCTCACCCATAATATACATCCGCACATCCATCATCATTTTGATGATGACACCTTAACGTTAGAATTTACGGTACCCTGCGATGATTTAGATGAAGATGCTCGCTTGCAAGAAGCCTCGTCCTTTGATGCTCTGCGCTTAATACAGCATAGCTTTGATCTCAGCAAGCATCAGCAACACGCCTTGTTTCTTGGGGGGCTCTTTGCCTACGATATGGCGGCTAATTTTGAGCCATTAGGTGACGCCCAACCTTCAAATCAATGTCCAGACTACGTCTTTTATGTCGCAGAAACCCTGCTGGTCCTTGACCACCAGCGCAAGTCGTGCGAAATACAAGCGACCCTATTTGCCAATACTGAAGAACAACCTACTCTGACAAACAGGCTATCCGAGCTTCACCAACAATGCACCAATATCAAGCCGATGCCGCAAGCCGAAAAACGCGACGACGTCGCGGTCACAACCAGTGTCTCTGATGAACGTTTCTGCGAGATTGTCCGTGATTTGAAACGTCATGTGGTAAGGGGTGATATTTTTCAGGTTGTCCCCTCACGACGTTTTACATTGCCTTGCCCATCTCCGTTGGCCGCCTATCGACTGCTCAAGCAAAGTAACCCCAGTCCTTACATGTTTTACATGAAGGATACGCTGTTTACCCTGTTTGGCGCCTCACCCGAAAGCGCACTTAAATATGAAACTGGCACGAACCAAGTCGAGATTTACCCGATTGCAGGGACACGTCATCGAGGTAAGCACACCAATGGCAGTATCGATTTTGATCTCGATAGCCGCATCGAACTTGAACTGCGTAACGATAAAAAAGAAAATGCCGAGCATATGATGTTAGTGGATCTCGCGCGCAATGATATCGCACGAATTTCACAACCCGGCTCACGTCATGTGGCCGACTTCCTGAAAGTCGATCGCTACAGCCATGTCATGCATTTGGTGTCGCGAGTGGTTGGCCAACTCCAAGGAAACCTTGATGCCCTGCATGCTTATCAAGCATGCATGAACATGGGCACCCTCTCTGGCGCGCCCAAGATCCGAGCAATGCAACTGATACGCAAGGTCGAAAAGACCCGACGAGGCAGTTATGGTGGGGCCGTCGGCTATCTCACCGGCGAAGGCACTCTTGATACCTGTATCGTCATACGTTCCGCTTACGTCGAAAATGGCATCGCTCAAGTTCAAGCCGGAGCGGGTGTCGTTTTTGACTCACGGCCTCAGGCAGAAGCCGACGAAACCCGAGCTAAAGCACAAGCGGTGATCTCCGCGATTAAAATGGCCCACACGGAGTCTTAAACATGGCGAATATTGTATTTATTGATAATTTTGATTCGTTCACTTACAACCTCGTTGACCAATTTCGTTCTCTCGGACATCAGGTCAAGATTTACCGCAACAATATTGCCCCTTCAGTTATCCAAGCGGCAATTAATGAATTGGTCCATCCCATTGTTGTCCTCTCTCCGGGGCCGGGCGCTCCATCTGAAGCAGGCTCAATGCCGGAAGTCATACAACGTCTCAAAGGTAAAGTGCCCATGATCGGTATTTGTTTGGGTCATCAGGCGATCGTTGAAGCTTATGGCGGGACGGTTGCAGGCGCCGGAGAGATCGTTCACGGTAAATCGTCGATGATGGCTCATGACCATCACCCAATCTACGCCAACTTACCCTCTCCATTGGCGATTGCTCGCTATCACTCTTTGGTGGCGACCGAGGTCCCCGAATCTCTAACCATTACGGCCAAAGTCGACGGGCTAGTCATGTCGGTTATCCAAGAGCAAGATAGGGTTTGCGGCTTTCAATTTCACCCAGAGTCTATTATGACCACTCACGGGGCAACATTGCTTGCCAATGCCATTGCATGGACCTTAAATACCTCACATCAATCTGCCATCGCGCCTTAAGGAGAGTATTATGGAAGCGATCATAAATAAGCTTTACGAACAGCATTCTCTGACGCAACAAGAGAGTCAACAACTGTTTGATGTCATCATACGCGGGGAGTTGGATCCTATCCTTATGGCGTCGGTCCTGACTGCACTAAAAATAAAAGGTGAAACCCCCGACGAAATCGCTGGCGCCGCTCATGCACTGCTCGCGAACGCTAATCCTTTCCCACGCCCAGACTATGACTTTGCCGATATCGTCGGCACTGGGGGAGATGGCTACAATACCATTAATATTTCGACGACCGCGGCTTTTGTTGCCGCGGCATGTGGGTTGAAAATCGCGAAGCACGGTAACCGCAGCGTATCCAGTCAATCGGGATCTTCCGATCTTCTGGATTCCTTCGGGATCAATCTCTCGATGAGTGCCGAAGATTCGCGTTCTGCCATCGACAAACTTGGCGTGACGTTTCTTTTCGCCCCGCAATATCATGGCGGCGTTCGTCACGCGATGCCTGTCCGCCAGACAATGAAAACACGCACCATTTTCAATATCCTTGGGCCACTGATTAACCCCGCTCGTCCTAATATCGAACTCATGGGCGTATACAGTCAAGCGCTGGTCCGGCCCATCGCAGAAACCATGCTCCAAATGGGTTTAAAGCGCGCGGCAGTGGTTCATGGCAGCGGCCTTGATGAAGTCGCTATTCATGGAGAGACGCACGTTGCCGAAATCAAAAACGGGGTGATCGTTGAATACACCCTCACCCCTGACGACTTCGGTTTATCCTCTCATCCCCTCGAAGCCATTAAAGGCGGCTCGCCACTGGAAAACCGCGCAATCACGACCCATATTCTGACCGGGAAAGGCACTGAGGCTCAAGCAGGGGCGGTCGCCGTCAATGTCGCTCTGCTGATGCGCCTGTTTGGCCACGAAGACCTTGTCGCCAATACCGAAAAAGCCATGCAGGTGATGCAATCAGGGCAAGCCTATACGCTCGTTGAACAGCTGTCTCAGCACGCATAGAAATCAAGGAGTTAATATGACCCAGACACAAGATAAATTGTCCGCCCACATCTCTGTACAGGAAGCCCAAATGGCTGAAGTATTAACAAAGATTGTTGCAGATAAACGCCTCTGGATTGAAGACCGAAAACATTCTATGCCTTTAGAGACGTTTCGCGGCCAGCTGACACCGTCAGACCGTTGCTTTTATCAGGCGTTGAGCGGCAGTAAAACTCGCTTTATTACTGAATGTAAAAAAGCGTCTCCGTCGAAGGGACTCATTCGTGATGACTTCGACCTAGATTATATCGCATCAGTGTACAACAAACATGCCGACGTCATTTCGGTACTGACTGACGAAAAATATTTCCAGGGCCGTTTCGAGTTCTTACCACAAGTCCGTAATCAGGTCTCGCAGCCTGTGTTATGTAAAGACTTTATGCTTGATGCCTATCAAGTTTATTTGGCTCGTCACTATAATGCTGACGCGATTTTACTGATGTTATCTGTGTTAGACGATACCCAATATCAAGAACTCGCTGACACCGCTCATTCGCTTAATATGGGTATTTTGACCGAAATCAGTAACGAAGAAGAACTGCAACGGGCGGTTAAACTCGACGCTAAAGTCATTGGTATCAATAATCGCGATCTGCGCGATCTCACTACAGACCTCAATCGCACCAAGCTGTTGGCTCCGAAACTCAGCGCGCTCGCACCGCAAGCGACCATTATTTCCGAATCCGGTATTTATACTCACCAGCAAGTCCGGGATCTCGCGCACTTCGCCGATGGTTTTCTTATCGGAAGTTCTCTGATGGCAGAAAAGAATTTAGAGTGTGCGGTCCGTAAAGTCACCCTTGGAGAGAATAAGGTTTGTGGCTTAACCCACCCTGACGATGCCGCCAAAGCCTATCAAGCTGGAGCCGTGTTTGGCGGGCTGATTTTTGTCAACAAGTCTAAACGTTGTGTTGATTTGGAAACCGCGCGATTAACCATGAGTGGTGCGCCATTGCAATACGTCGGTGTGTTCCAAAATCATGCGATTGAAGACGTCTCGGATAAAGTCAAACGTCTTGGCCTATCGGCAGTCCAATTGCATGGTGATGAAGACCAACAGTATGTCAACACACTGAGAACGGCACTGGATCAGCACGTCGAAATATGGAAGGCGTATGGCGTTCGTGACGCCCTACCCATTCGGCTTGAGCACTCCGTCGACCGCCATCTGCTCGATACTAAAGTTGGCTCTCAAACAGGAGGAACCGGTTTGGTCTTCGACTGGTCGCTGATTGAAGATGGCGCCAATGTAATGCTGGCGGGCGGTATTTCACCGTTCAATGCACAAAAGGCAGCCCAACAAGGGTGTTTAGGACTGGATTTAAATTCAGGTGTCGAGGTGTCCCCCGGAAAAAAAGATGCCCTAAAACTGCAACAAGTCTTTGACGCTATTCGTCAATACTAGCTTGAATTAATTCACACAGATGTCTGGTGCGCCTTAGCCGTGCCAGACAGAAACAAAGGAATAAACACATGGCAAAACTTGATGCCTATTTTGGTCAATACGGCGGGCAATACGTCCCCCAAATATTGGTCCCTGCACTCGACCAACTAGAGCAAGCTTTTATCGATGCTCAGGAGGACCCAGAGTTTCGTAGCGAGTTTATGACTCTGCTTCAGGAATACGCTGGCCGTCCTACTGCTCTTACGCTCACTCGGAATCTCACCAAAGGGACCAAAACAAAACTCTACCTTAAGCGTGAGGATCTGCTTCATGGTGGCGCTCATAAGACGAATCAGGTCTTAGGCCAAGCCTTACTCGCCAAGCGTATGGGAAAACATGAGATCATTGCCGAGACCGGTGCAGGGCAACATGGGGTAGCAACCGCGTTGGCGTGCGCCTTATTGGGCCTCAAATGCCGCGTTTATATGGGAGCCAAAGATGTTGAGCGTCAAAGCCCCAATGTGTTCAGAATGAAACTTATGGGCGCAGAGGTGATTCCCGTACATTCAGGCTCTGCCACTTTAAAAGACGCCTGTAATGAAGCACTGAGAGATTGGTCTGCTACCTATGAAGACGCGCACTACCTGCTCGGTACCGCAGCAGGCCCACACCCCTTCCCGACGATTGTGCGTGATTTCCAACGCATTATTGGTGAAGAAACCAAGAATCAGATCCTCGCCCGTGAAGGGCGTTTACCCGATGCCGTGATTGCTTGTGTTGGCGGGGGCTCAAATGCTATTGGTATGTTCGCTGATTTCATTGAAGACGACGCCGTTCGTTTAATTGGGGTAGAGCCTGCTGGAAAAGGGATTGATACCGATCAGCATGGCGCACCATTACAACATGGAAAAACCGGCATCTTCTTCGGCATGAAGGCGCCACTGATGCAAGATGACAACGGTCAGGTAGAGGAATCCTATTCAGTGTCTGCCGGACTCGATTTTCCTTCGGTGGGCCCTCAACATGCTCACCTGAATGCCATTGGTCGCGCCGAATACGATAGCGTCACTGACGACGAAGCTCTGGAAGCCTTTCAGGAACTGGCTCGCAGTGAAGGGATCATTCCGGCGCTGGAGTCGGCTCATGCCTTGGCACATGCGCTGACTATGGCTCGAGAAAACCCTGAAAAAGATCAGCTCTTAGTGGTTAACCTATCCGGTCGTGGTGATAAAGACATTTTCACCGTTCACGATATCTTAGAACAAAAAGGAGTGATCTAATGAGTCGTTATCAAGCTATGTTCGAGCGTCTGAATAACCATCATCAGGGCGCATTTGTCCCTTTTGTGACGGTCTGTGACCCTAATCCTGAGCAGTCGCTTCACATTATGCAAACATTAGTCGAAGCCGGTGCCGATGCGCTCGAACTGGGCATTCCTTTTTCAGACCCGTTGGCAGATGGTCCGACGATCCAAGGCGCCAATATTCGCGCTCTAGAATCTGGCGCTACCCCAGAGATTTGTTTTGATCTGATTGCAAAAATCCGAGCTCAGCATACACAATTACCGATTGGCCTACTGATGTACGCCAACTTAGTTTACGCTCGTGGCATTGACAGCTTCTATGAACGCTGTGCTAAAGCAGGGGTAGATTCTGTGCTGATTGCCGACGTACCAACCAACGAAAGTGCTGAGTTCGTTGCCGCCGCAAAAAAATACGCCATTGAGCCGATTTTTATTGCGCCGCCGACCGCCTCAGATACCACCCTTCAGTCGGTTGCTGAATTGAGTGCCGGATATACCTACTTGCTTTCTCGATCCGGTGTGACGGGCGCGGAAACTCAGGCCAATATGCCTGTCGCCGATATGCTCAGCAAACTTAACCGCTTTAACGCACCACCGGCTTTACTTGGTTTCGGGATTTCGTCGCCAAGTCAGGTCGAGGAGGCAATTAAGGCAGGGGCTGCGGGGGCCATATCAGGCTCAGCCGTTGTCAAACTCATTGAAACACATACTGAATCGCCACAAGAGATGCTCAAACAACTTGCGCACTTTGTCTCTGAAATGAAGGCAGCGACTCAGAAGTAGTGTCACGCTTGAGCCGTTAGACAACAAAAAGCCCGGCTCAGAGCCGGGCTTTTTATTCACAGACGATTACAGGAAGTGGAACGTCGCGTTCAATGAGAAGTTCTTGATGTCGTCTTCTTTCATATTAAAGACGCTGTAACTTGCACCTAAAGAAATGGGGCCCATCACAAAATACTCAGCACCAACCCCATACATAACGTCGATCTCATCTTCATTGAAGCCACCATCAGCTTTAATGTCATAAGAATGCAAACCACCTTTTGCATAGATATGGAGTGGCCCAAAATCAAGGCTAGGCTTTGCGGCAAAATAAATAGACGATCCCGTTAGGTTAACGCGATTCAGGCCACCATACGTAACGTTATCGTACTCACCCAGATTCTGGTATCCCGCTTCTAGCGCCAAAATCGGTAAAATACCCGTACCAACATGGACATTATAAGAAGTGGTGGACTCACCGCCCAAATCCGCTTGACCTACACTTGCACTGCCGTAGATCCATGAATCGGCCGAAGCGGTTGCTGATGCACTCAATAGAGCAAGTGCGAGTAGTGTCTTTTTCATATTTAACCTTCTTTGTTTACCCCGGCATAACCCTGCCCGGCAGCATCATGCCTATATCAGTCAAAATTTTGTTACTATAGAACGCCGTTTAAATATAATGCAATTTACGTACCTAACAATGATCAATAGCATTTTTTATGCGTTTGTCTGAAACCGGATAAGGTGTACCCAATTGCTGAGCAAAATAACTGACTCGAAGCTCTTCAATCATCCACCGCACCTCTTTAACACTTTCAGGTACTGCCACCCCTTTAGGGATCTTGTTCAGTAATTCTTTGTAGTCCTGAGTCACTGATTCGACTTTTAGCATGTGCAGGCGATCTTTATTTGGGTCAATGGGCAGTTTTTCCATACGACGTTCTATCGCCTTCATATAACGTAAGATATCGGGCAAGCGTTGCCAACCACATTCGGTCGCAAATCCCTTGTATATCAAACTTTCTATTTGTGCTTTGATGTCAGATAAGGCAAACGCCATCGTGAAATCAATTTTGCCTTTTAGCTTTTTGTTAATACTAAAGGCTGTCGTCAAAATGGTTTCGACCTGCTGGGCAATATCGACCACCGTATCGCCAAGCTCTGCGCGCACGTGTTCTTTCAACTGTTCAAACTGCTCAGGTTGCCAAGCCAACCCACCTTTTTGCTCAATCAACTTATCGACACCACAGGCAATACAATCATCAATCAGGTCAAGTACTTTACCATAAGGATTAAAATACAAACCCAGCTTAGATTTGTTCGGCAAATGACTGTGAAGGTATTTGATGGGCGATGGAACATTGAGTAACACCAAACGCCGTTGGCCACCCTTCATCGCTGATATTTGTTCTTGCTCCGTCTCATAGAGCTTAATGGCCACACTGTCTTTACTGTCCACGAGTGCAGGGTAGGCTTTCACCTCATAGCCGCCACGCTTTTGCTGATACACTTTAGGCAACTCACCAAAGCTCCAAGTGTGCAAGCCCTGCTGCTCTATATCATCATCGGCCACTTTAGAGAGCGTCTCTTGAACCTTGTCTTTAAGGCTTTCTTTGAGTTCATGTAAATCTCGATGTTCCTTAAGCCTGCGGTTGCGGTGGTCCACCGCTCTAAACGTAACTTTGAGGTGATCGGGCACTTGAGCCATATTCCAGTTTTCTCGCAGAACCTCGGCGCCTGTCATGCGGCGTAATTCTTTTTCCAAGGCATCGAGTAACGGCATCTCCAAAGCGGTAGCTCGCGCCAAAAATGCATCCGCGTAATTAGGCGCTGGCACAAAGTTTTTGCGAATGGTTTTAGGTAGCGATTTAATCAGACTGACCACCAGCTCATGCCGTAAACCGGGAATTTGCCAATCAAAACCCGTTGATTCAACCTGATTTAGTATCGGCAGCGGTAAATGAACCGTGACACCATCGTTATCTTCTCCTGGTTCAAACTGATAGCTCAGTTTCAGTTTTAAGCCATTCTGGTGCCAGAAGTTCGGATAGTCCAAGTCTGTTACATGGCTCGCATCTCCTTTGAACAGCATTTCTTTTTCAAAATTAAGCAAGTCAGCGTTGGTTTTGGATTCCTTTTTCCACCATGTGTCGAAATGTTTTCCAGAGACCACTTCGGTGCCCACTCGCTGATCATAAAAATCAAACAATTCATCATCGTCCACCAAGATGTCACGACGACGAGATTTATGCTCCAATTCTTCGACTTCAAGCAGCAATTTACGATTTTGCCTGAAAAAGCCATGCTTGGTCTCCCACTCCCCCTCGACCAACGCGCTGCGAATAAATATTTCCCGACTCACCACAGCGTCAATGCTGCCAAAATTCACCAAACGTTGGGGAACGATCGCGATGCCATAAAGCATCACTTTTTCGTGCGCCATGACAGCAGCTTTCTTTTTAGACCAGTGAGGTTCGCTGTAACTGCGCTTAATCAAATGTTTGGCTAAAGGTTCAACCCACTCTGGCTGTATCTTCGCAATGACACGACCCCACAAGCGTGACGTTTCGACCAGTTCAGCGGAAACAATCCACTTGGGCTGCTTTTTGAACAACCCCGAAGCAGGAAAAATGTGAAAGCGGGCATTGCGCGCGCCTTGATAATCGTTCTTTTCCTGATCTTTGACACCAATATGCGACAGTAATCCGACCAATAAAGCGCTGTGAGTCGCTTGGTAATTAGCGGGCTCTTCGTTAAGCTTAAAATCCATTTCCCGCATCGATTGGTGGATTTGGAAGTAAACATCTTGCCATTCACGCACTCGCAAATAATTGAGATAATCTTGCTTACACTGCTTGCGGAATTGGTTACCAGACAAAGCCTTCTGCTGCTTCTGTACATAGTCCCAAAGATTAACGAAGGTTAAAAAATCCGACTCTTCATCAAAGAAACGCTTGTGCTTATCATCCGATGACTGCTGTTTATCACTCCGCCTTTCACGAGGGTCCTGAATCGACAATGCAGAGGCAATGATCATGACTTCTTTAAGTGCCCCATATTTGGGGGCTTCTAACACCATACGAGCCAAGCGAGGGTCAATCGGCAAGCGTGCCAATTGTTTGCCCATTGCCGTCAGGCGTTTTTTGGTGTCTTTGGATTTATCGCTCAGGGCACCTAACTCTTCGAGTAGCCGAACACCGTCTTGAATGTTGCGCTTGTCTGGCGCTTCGACAAATGGAAATGCTTCAATATCCCCCAGCCCAAGTGCCGTCATCTGAAGAATGACAGAAGCGAGGTTGGTCCGCAAAATTTCCGGATCAGTAAACTCTGGACGCAATTCAAAATCTTGCTCTGAATATAGCCGGATACAAATCCCTTCTTCGACCCGACCACAACGACCTTTACGTTGATTAGCGCTCGCTTGCGAAATGGGTTCGATTGGTAAGCGCTGTACCTTGGTTCGGTAACTGTAACGACTAATTCGTGCCGTACCGGGATCTATCACGTACTTTATGCCAGGCACCGTTAACGATGTTTCTGCGACATTGGTTGCCAATACAATACGACGCCCCGCATGTGGCTGGAAGATTTTATTCTGTTCACTGGCAGACAATCGTGCATAAAGCGGTACGATTTCCGTACTCTTGAGATTGCGTTTTTCTAGAGCATCTGCGGTATCTCTGATTTCTCTCTCGCCGTTCATGAAAATCAGGATGTCACCCAAACCTTCATCACACAGCTCATCAACCGCCTCAAAGATACCTTCTAGTTGGTCACGTTCAGCGTCGTCTTCGCCATGCAGTGGACGGTAACGGGTTTCTACCGGATAAGTACGCCCAGAAACCTCAACAATTGGGGCATGACTAAAATGCTTTGAGAAACGTTGAGGATCAATCGTCGCAGAGGTGATAATCACTTTTAAATCTGGACGGCGCGGCAAGAGCTCTTTCAAGTAACCCAGAATAAAATCAATATTTAGACTGCGTTCGTGCGCTTCATCAATAATGATCGTGTCGTATTGGTTTAGGTATCGGTCATGCTGGATCTCGGCCAGCAAAATACCGTCTGTCATCAACTTGATCTGAGTTTGTTCAGATATCTGATCATTGAAGCGAACCTTATAGCCGACAAACTCACCTAGCTTGGTTTCCATTTCTTCCGCAATACGGTTCGCCACTGAACGGGCGGCCAGACGGCGCGGTTGCGTATGGCCAATCAGACCAAACTGACCTCGCCCAAGCTCGGCACAGATTTTCGGTAACTGGGTGGTTTTTCCTGATCCTGTTTCGCCAGCAACAATCACCACCTGATGCGTTTCAATCGCTTTGGCAATGTCCGCCTTTTTCTGGCTGACAGGCAAAATAGCCGGGTAGTCGATGGTAGGCTGAGATTGTGACCGCTGCGCTACCGTCATCATCGACTTTGCGATGTCGAGTGCGATATCATCAAACGCGGCGTCACGAGAAACTTGATTGTGTATTTTGGTGGCACCCGATATACGTTTACTCAGGCGAAACCTGTCTTTGAGCATGCACTGGTTGAGCGCTGCCCGCAGAGATCCGGCGCTGTTTGTCTTTACTTTACCTTGCGAGGCTGATTTTTTTTCTGGCTGTGACGACGTCAAAGCGTTACCTATTCTTTTCACTACATAAAACTGCCACGGATTGTACCACAGACGACGAGGCAAATGTCCCACTCCGCACAGCAAATATTTCAAACGTGCCAAGCCTGCTTTTCTTGCTTTCCGTTGAAGCTCAGAGCCGAAGACGGATCGTAAACCCGTCTGTATTGGTTATTCAATTGTGAAAATATTTCGCCTTGTAATTCTCTCTTTTTATTGACGAATGTGTTTGAAATTTGATCGAAACTCGCAAATTGTGGCCAATCTACAAAGTTAATACTTATCTTTAAGTGCAATTCACCGTTACTATAAGAGTATCCGTTCGTTCAACGACCTAAGACTGTGAAAGTATCCGATTTAAAGACATTACTCGATTCGATTCCTGAAGGTCAGGACCCAAGCCTTGTGACTGGAGACGATTGGTTGCCAGAACGCTTGATACAGGCACGCCTCGACGAAGACCTTCTGTATCTGACGTTTGACAATGCGCCAGAGGATATTGGTGGCGACGAAGAAGCGCGAGGTTTTGTCGATCACGAAATAGAGATGATCCGTAATAGATTCAAGCAAATACTGGATGAAAATACCGATACAAAAACAAAAACCGATGCTATGCTGGCGCTGTTTCTTATGGGCCACGAACTATCGAGCTCTGAGATAATCGAATTAATGGAAGCACCTGAGGACCCAACAAAAAGTCAATGAAATCCGCACCTGAATTACCTTTCCTACTCGCTGGTCCACTATTAAGAAAATCAACCCCCAATGAACTGGTTTTTTGGTTGGTGACCAGTCGCCCACTTGAGGGCCGTTTTATTCTTAAGCACGCGGCGCAATCCAGTACTGTGTTTACTGACGACCTCAGTCATCACAAACCAGTTCAGCTTGGAACCCATTGCTTCGTCACACTGGCGCATTTTAAAGGGCAATTTCCCACAGATATTGCCCTGAGTTATGAGTTTGAAACACAACATGGTGCACTTAGCCAACGATACCCGCACCTTCTTTATGACGGAGAAAGTGAACTCGCCTTCAAAATCTCTACTCAAGCCGATTATATACTTCATGGTTCGTGCCGTAACCCACACCACCCGAGTAAAGATGCGCTAGCCAGCATTGATGAAAAGGTCTCCAATCAATCAATACAACAGCGGCCGGATATGTTGGTGATGAGTGGCGATCAGATATACGCCGATCACGTGGCAGGTCCCATGCTTGATGCCATACTGCAAACTATCAATTTATTGGGTTTACCTGACGAAATCTTGGAACACGCGCCGATATCTTCTGCCCAAGACTTGTATCGTCATCCTGATTGTTTTTATGGCCGAGAGAAGCTTCTCCCTGACTACGCTGACCCTGCATCACTGATCACAAAACTGTTTCCCAACCGACGTGTCCCTGTCTTCAGTTCGCGGGAGAATGAAAATCACCTCATCACCGTTGCTGAATTCTTTGCCATGTATTTGTTGGTCTGGTCACCGACACTGTGGCCTTGCCTTAACCTGTCGCGATTGCTCGACGAGGGTTTTACGCACGGTGGCCGAACCTTGTCCGCCAAGTGGCAGCAACAGTGGCAGCAAGATAAATCTGTGTTGGAGGACTTTATCGAGGGGTTACCCAACGTTCATAGGCTGCTCGCGCACATACCAACCTATATGATCTTTGATGATCATGACGTCACTGACGATTGGAACCTGACCGTGGGGTGGGAGAAAGCAGCGTATACCACCCCTTTTTCGAACCGTATCATTGGCAACGGTTTGATCGCCTATTGGCTCTGTCAGGGTTGGGGGAACGACCCCAATAACTTCAACCAAGATTTTTTATCGCTGGCTTTTCAGTATTTCGCGAGCCCAACGACCGAGAATCACGACTCGTTTATACATCACCTTTATCGGTTTGAAGAGTGGCATTTTACAATTCACACCTCGCCAAAGGTTGTGGTTTTAGATACCCGTACTCGTCGATGGCGTTCAGAATCCAGAATGGATAAACCGTCAGGGTTGATGGATTGGGAAGCCCTGATAGAATTTCAACAAGAATTGATGCATCAAGACAAGGTCATCGTGGTTTCTGCTGCCCCAGTTTTTGGCGTAAAGTTCATCGAAGCCCTGCAGAAGACCATGACTCATCTCAGACAGCCGCTGGTGATCGATGCTGAGAACTGGATGGCGCACCCAGGTAGCGCAAATACCTTGCTCAGTATCTTCACTCACACTAAAACGCCGACAAATTTTGTCATTTTATCGGGGGATGTCCATTATTCTTTTGCGTACGACATTAAACTGCGTTTTCGTCGTAACAGCCCAAATATTTATCAGATTACCGCCAGTGGCCTTAAAAATCAGTTCCCAGAACCCTTATTGGCGATATGTGACCATTTGGACAGGCTGCTTTATTCTCCCCGTTCACTGCTTAACTTCCTGACTAAACGTAAACGTCTCAAAGTCAAAAAGCGCAGTCCAAATACCCTAGGGTTGCGGCGCTTGGTCAATACCAGCGCGATTGGTGAACTTAGGCTCGATCCAAAAGGGAAACCGGAGCGAATCTCGATTCTCACAGGTGAGGGCCATGAAATCGACTTCCCTGAAATAAAAGAAAAGTAATGTTTCTGTCAAAAGGCTTGTACTCGCCGTGAATCATCACTATGAATAAAAGAAGTAATACAATGAAGGGACATGATATGTTGAATTCAATCACAACGCTGTTTAAGCAGCTTATCGATGGCGAAGATCTTGGCCGGAACCAACTGACCGACCCCAACCTTGCCATTGCCTGTTTACTGTGTGAAGTCGCCAGTGCTGATCATCAGATTGATGAAAGTGAAATTCGTGCAAAACAACAGCTACTGATACGGTTGCTTGACCTAAATGAAACAGACATCGAAAGCCTATTGAGTCAGGCTGAATCCAAAACCGACAACTCCGCATCGTTGTACGATTTTACCTCACAACTCAGAGAATTAAGCCAAGATAAGCGTTTCGAGCTGATCACAGCCATGTGGGAAGTCGCGAACGCTGATGGCGAAATAGACCCAATGGAAGAGGCCGTCATTCGTAAAACAGCAGAGCTACTCTATGTTGACCATAGTGAGTTTATCCGCGCCAAACTCTCAGTGGTTGACCTCAAATAATGCTCCAGCAGCTTCGTCGGTCTGTCGTCACGATTAAAGCATGGTCAATGCCAATTTCGCCAAGTTATAAGCATCAATGTAGCCAGAATGCTGCCGACCTTCCCATTCTATATTCTCGGCTTCTTGAGCGGCGCGGTGACCAATTCGTTTATCTTTAAGACGATGTTGAATACGATAAAGCGTCGCGAGATTAATGAACTCATTGAACGGCATTTCGATGCCTTTATCTTTGCACTCTTGCGCAAGTATTTTGTCATCTCGTCCCCAAGATGCGTAGATTTTTTTAGCGCCGCCAAAATTTTTCAGCATGGACTTAATCACATCGTCTAATGGCCTACCCTGCTTATCTATTTTGCGGGGCGTGATGCCAGTCAGTTGAGTACAAAACAACGAGATTTCGTCCTGTTGTGGCTGACAATAATACTGAGCACGTTTAACGATCTCCCCTTTGATTAGGTCAATTTCTGCCAAACCCACTTCTATAATCTCACCGGTTGTACCGACACCGTTTTCATTCCAACAGCACATTTCCAGATCGAAACAAACTATGCGGTTATGGTTCATTGCTCGCCTATGTTTAGTCTTGTTATTGAATCGCAAATTCTACCTTAGTCGCACAAAAAACTCGAACTCAAGCGCTTCAAGTGAACAGAGTTTCCCCAACTTTTACGTCCATATTATTGCGCCAGTACGCTGATTAACCTATCCGGAGATGGAAAGTGTCTAAAAACAAATCAATCAGGCGTAAGAAATGCGCTTTTCCGAGTGTCTGTTGACTTGAATATGGTAATATTTGCCCTAATTTAACCCAGTAATAATGACAGTAGCCATCAAGATATGATTGCTGTTCACACGATGATAAAGAGAAATGTCATGACATTTGATTTACAAATGATCCCACAAACGTTCGATATCCTTCATGCAGGTCTGACTGCATCCAGTTTACTCTTGCTCATGATCGCAGTATCACGCAAATCCAAAGTGGTTGAAAAGCCAGTCGAGACCATTGTCGAAATAGAAAAACCTGTCGAAAGAATTGTCGAAGTTGAAAAAGTTATCGAAGTTGAAAAGATCGTTGAAAAAGTCGTTGAAGTACAATCAAAACTTGCTACCGCATCAACGGATTCTGCAATGCAACTTCTCTCAATTATGCAACAAGAAGCCCGCCTCATCGATTTCCTTCAAGAAGACCTCACCTCTTTCTCAGACGAAGAAGTGGGCGCTGCCGCTCGAGTGATCCATAGCGGCGGACAAAAAGTGTTAAGCGAATACGTTTCACTGGAACCGATTCGCAATGAAGATGAGGAAACTCGCATCATCATTGAGGAGGGTTTCAATTCACAACATATTCGCCTAACAGGTAATGTCACCGGTCACGCTCCTTTCAACGGGACTCTGATTCACAAAGGCTGGAAAGCGCGCGCCGTTACGCTGCCTCAACTGGCAGAAAACTACGACGCTTCCGTGATTGCGCCTGCCGAGGTAGAGCTATAATGGACAATAACTATCGGGCTCCATCCGACGATCCCAAGTACAGTGTGGGTATCGACCTAGGCACGACTCACTGTGTGCTCTCTTATATCGATAGCTCTCGTGATGATGCGCGTGTGGAGGTAATGACGCTTCCTCAACTTGTCGCTCCAGGCACAGTGGAATCACATCAACAGTTAGGATCATTCCTGTATCAACCTCACCTGCATGAAATGAATTCAGCGTCTCGGGTGTTACCTTGGTCTTCGCAGCCGACCGCTCTGGTTGGAGCGATTGCGCGTAACTTGGGCAGTAAAACACCGATTCGATTAATCGCCAGCGCTAAATCTTGGCTGTGCCATGGTGGTGTCAATCGCCGTGAAGCCTTCCTGCCAGCAGGCAGTCCAGAGGACGTGGAAAAAGTGTCGCCATTGCGCGCCACAGAATTGTATTTAGAGCACCTAAAACAGGCGTGGGACCACGTTCACCCTGAACACAGTTTATCCACTCAGGATGTCACCATTACCGTCCCGGCCTCCTTTGACCCAGCCGCCCGTGATTTAACCGCAGAAGCGGCTCGTAATATCGGTCTCTCCCAACTAACGCTTTTGGAAGAACCACAGGCTGCACTCTACAACTGGATTGATAACAGCAATGACCAGTGGCGAGACCAAGTCTCCGTCGGTGATATTGTCTTAGTGGTCGACATCGGGGGCGGCACCACAGATTTGTCTTTGGTTGAAGTCACGGAAAATGATGGCAACCTGAGTTTTAATCGCATTGCGGTTGGCGAGCATATTTTGCTCGGTGGCGATAATATGGACCTCGCACTTGCCTACCGCCTTAAAATGAAACTCTCTCAAGAAGGTAAAGAGCTTCAGCCATGGCAGGTGCAAGCAATGACTCATGCCTGTCGTGATGCTAAAGAAGCCTTACTCAATGATAGTGCTCTTGCATCGGTTCCCATCGTCGTGCCGAGCCGTAGCTCCAAGTTACTCGGTGCAACGCTCAAAACAGAACTCACTCAGGATGAGGTTCAACAGACTCTGGTCGACGGCTTTTTGCCTAAAGTCGCCATCAGTGAGCACCCCGCTCAACGCCATCGCGGCGCGTTGACGCAAATGGGGTTACCTTATGCTCAAGACGCAGGGATCACGCGCCATATCGCGGCCTTCCTGTCGAAACAATCCCACGCATTGGACGGAGAGAATACGCCACCACCCAATCCGTTTGCAGGCTTACCGGGAATGAGCGCAGAGACATCAACAACAGCAAACTTCATCAAACCAACGGCTCTTTTATTCAATGGCGGCGTGTTAAAATCAACCCTGCTCGCCGAGCGTCTAAAAGACACCATCAACACTTGGTTACAGGACGCCGATTCAGTGCCAGCAACACGCCTTACTGGCGTGGACCTTGATCTCGCCGTCGCGGGCGGAGCCGCCTACTATGGCGCCGTGCGTCGTGGTCAAGGCGTTCGTATTCGCGGTGGTATCGCCTCTAGCTATTATGTGGGTATTGAAAGTGCTATGCCTGCTATTCCCGGTATGGCGGCTCCCATGGAAGCCTTGTGTGTCGCTCCTTTTGGCATGGAAGAAGGCTCCAGTGTTGATGTCCCAAGCCAGCCGTTTGGGTTGGTGATCGGCCAACCGGTTCATTTTCAGTTCTTTGGCTCAACCGTTCGACGCGATGATTCCGCTGGAACTCATTTGGATCACTGGGGGCCAGATGAGCTTGATCAGTTGCCCGAAATTCAGGTTACTCTTCCAATTTCAGACGGTCGCCGCGAAGGCGATGTCGTGCCTGTCACCCTCGCTGCAAAGGTGACAGAACTTGGTACGCTTTACCTTGAAGCGATTGCTGCGGATAACGGCCAAAAATGGCATGTTGAATTCGATGTTCGCGACAACCACACGCACGAAGATTGATTCGTTTACGGCATCCCATGGGTGCCGTCACTTTCTTCTTTACTTTCACTAATACAAGCGCTGGGTAACCGCACTCAAACGCCCGTATTATCCACTCGTCTTGCATCCTTTTTGCCGGATAAGACACCCATTAATTCTGTCAATATAACGACAGATAAGGCTTTGCATGACATCTCCCCGCTTTCTCGTCGGTATCGATTTGGGTACGACCAATACCGTTGTTGCCTTTTGTGAAATGACAAAATCTTTACCGCGTTCTGAAGTGTCTCTGTTCGCTATCGATCAATTGATTGGCCCTGGCGAAGTGGTTCGCAAACCCCTACTGCCCTCTTTTCGTTTTCATCCAGCACAAGATCAAGTGTTGGCCTCTGATTTGACTTTGCCTTGGGAAGTTCAGCCTGTCAGCGGTGATATAGAACATGTTATTATTGGCGAATGGGCGCGTGAGTTGGGCGCGAAAGTGGAAGGGCGGCAAGTCTGCAGTGCAAAAAGCTGGCTTTCCCATCAAGGGGTTGATCGACGCTCTGATATCCTCCCCTGGGCAGGGACAAGCGAGGTTGTGAAAGTTTCCCCTATTGTTGCCAGTGCCAGCTACCTCAATCATATCCGTCAGGCTTGGGACCATCACCACCCGCACGCCCCACTCGCCGAGCAGGACGTTGTCATTACCGTGCCTGCCTCCTTCGACGAAACAGCACGAGCACTGACATTAGAAGCCGCCTCTCTGGCCGGACTACCGAACATTGTGTTGCTAGAAGAGCCACAAGCCGTGTGTTACGACTGGTATGGGCGACACCTTAAATCAGCGGCACAAACGCTCAATAGTTTACCACTCATTCTCGTCTGCGATGTGGGTGGTGGAACCACGGACTTAAGCTTAATTGAGGCCAAGACTGACCATGAGGAATTGTCGCTGAACCGAATCGGTGTCGGCGATCACCTGATGTTGGGCGGGGATAACCTCGACTTAGCCCTTGCACACCTTGCCGAGCGTCGTTTTAGCACCAGCAAAAAATTCAATGCTGCCGCGCTCACCAAGCTGATTCAGCAAACCAGAAAAGCCAAAGAGAGCCTACTCGCCAAGTCCGCACCAACAGACGTTAAGATTACCATGTTGGGCAGCGGCTCAAAGCTTCTTGGCGGGACAAAAAGTGTCGAGTTAACGCAACATGAGGTCCACCAGATCGCGCTGGATGGTTTCTTCCCCCTTTCCGACTTTGATCAACTGCCAGACAAGCGACACAGTGCCATGGTCGAGTTTGGTTTGCCGTACGTCGCCGATCCTGCGGTAAGCAAGCACCTTGCCCAGTTCCTCACTCAGCACCAAGGCGTGTGTTATCAGGCCCTCAATCAACAAGATAAACACCAGCCCGCCATTCCGGTCGCCGTCCTGCTCAATGGCGGTGTGTTTAATAGTGAACTGGTGACCGAACGATTGACCCAATTGCTGGAAAAATGGCGAACTGGACCGGTGACCGTGCTCGACAACCCTCATCCAGACTGGTCGGTCGCACTGGGAGCGGTTGAGTTTGCCAAAGCGCGTCATGGGGCACAATTGAAAATAGGCGGCGGCGCTGCCCGCTCCTACTTTTTGCACCTCGAAGAAAAAAACAAGATGGGTAAGGCTCTGTGTCTTCTAGCGAAAGGAACCGAGGAAGGAGAGGAGATCCGCCTCAATGGTCGTCGTTTTTCGTTGACCTTAGGTGAACCAGTGCGATTTAGCCTTCTGACCTCGACTCATGACAATCTTACCCAAGACACTCAGGTGCAAAATGGCATCATGGTCGACGTAGACCCTGATTTATTTACTCCGCTGCCTCCCTATATATCGACATTGGAAGGTAATGGGCTTGAGCTTGAGGTCAATCAAAAAGAACGTGTCGAAGTCCAGCTTGCTTGCCAGCTTACCGAAGTCGGCACGCTGAAAATAGAATGCGTCCATGTCGACGATAGCAACAAGCGCTGGGCGCTTGAATTTGAGGTTCGGAATCAAAATTCTGACGCGGCACAAACGCAACATGTTCACCCTAAATTAGCGGAAGCGACTGACCTTATCACCCGTATTTACAGTGGTAATAACAAAAGTGCCGATTCCACCGCAATCAAAACACTGGGTAAAGAATTAGAAAGAAGGCTCGGCAAACGTGACCAATGGGATTTCGCCATACTCCGTCAGATGTTTGATACCCTCGTTCAAGGGAGAAAACGGCGGCGTCGTTCAGAACTGCACGAGAAAAATTGGCTTCGCCTAGCGGGCTTCTCGCTGCGTCCGGGTTTTGGCGATGCCACCGACTCATGGCGAGTCGAACAAATATGGACGCTTTACCAACAAGGTATTCAGTTTAAAAATCACCAAGGTTGGACAGACTGGTGGGTGTTTTGGCGCCGTGTCGCGGGTGGACTCAATCAAGAGCAGCAAGAAACCTTACTGGCCGACATGGCCAAACACCTTCACCCTGGTGCCATGAAAAACCCACAATCAGCCAAATTGGCGCAAGAATCAGGCTATGAGTCCATGGTTCGTCTGGCGGCGTCACTTGAGCACCTTGAGGTAGAAGACAAGGTATTGCTGGCTAACTGGTTTATGACTAAAGCCATCAACCACAACCAGTTTGAGCAGGCACATTGGTGGGCTTTGGGCCGACTCGCCTCCCGAGTGCCTTTGTATGGCAGTCAGCATCATGTCATTCCACGCGAGCAAGTTCAGCAATGGCTACCCAAGATGCTTCAAGAGAATTGGCAAAAAGAGCCGATGATTGCTTTTGCCGCCGTTATGGTTTGCCGTAAGACGGGTGATCGGCTTTTCGATATTGACGACGATTACCGTGAGCAGGTGCTGTCCAAACTCAAGCACAGTAAGGTGCCTCAATCCTGGGTTTCCTTGGTCGAAGAGGTCAAAACCCTGACGGAAAACGAATCTAAACGGGCCTTCGGGGATTCTCTACCTAGTGGTCTGACTCTGGTCAAGACACACTGATTTTTTTCCTCACTCACAAGCAAATCATGGTGGATGGTTTACGCAGGCAAAGTGCACGACGGTGAATGACGTTTTCTGAATTGGCTCGGCGTTGTTCCCGTCCATCGTTTAAAGCTTCGCCTGAAATTGGCCGTATCAGAAAAGCCCATATTTTGGGCAATTTGTTCAACGGTCTGCTTTGTGGCACTGAGAAATTCACTGGCCAGCTGTCGCCGTACTTGGTCCAATAAACGCTGATAATTAGTGCCTTCATCAGTAAGTAACCTTCTCAGCGTGCGTAAAGAACAGCCATACTGTGCCGCAATTTCTTCCATTAAAGGAAAGTCACCCAGCGTCTGATAAAGCTGCCTTGTTATTTGATTGGCTAAGGCGGCTTGTGGCTGAAATGCACGGGTGGCACAACGGTATGAAGCAAGGTAAACCGCGATGGTTTCGTCATCAACTTGGGCCTGATTTGTGCGTGAATCCCTTCGCCATATTCGTGGGTCATTCGTCCATCGAATTCGATGAGTCTTCTGTTGGTATTGTCCCTTCACATCAATATCATAGGTTATGTGGCCACTGGCCAAAGCATAGCGGTTGTCAAACAGGTAGCGCGTGATCGTAAGCGGGTTTATGGCCGAAATTAACCTGATAATTCAACTCAATGTTGAGCACACTGAGTAGGAGCTCAGCCAAAAAACGATGCCAAGATGACAAAAACTCAACCCGCGCCCGACACATTGATCTCACCAAATGGCCAACCTATTTACGGTCACTTCGATGGGATCCCAAAATCGCTCGGGGTCGACCACTTTGACTACCGAACCTGCATGGACCGCAAGTTTAGTCGCCTAGCCAAGTATTTTCATTTTAAACGATTTCAGTTTGTCAGCATCGTGACCCCTGAATACCTCATCGGTATCGCGATTGCCGATATACGATATTTAGGCTCTGCTTTTTGCTATGTTTACGATACTGAGCAACAAACACTCACCGAAGAGCGTTTCCTGCGACCACTTGATTTTGATAAAACCATGGCGTGCTCTCCCTTCTCTGGCACCACTCACATCGCTTCTAGCAAACTTGTTTTTTCAATTGAACAAGGGCTGTGGCGAATCAAAGCAAACACTCAACATCTCAAGCTGGATGTTTGTCTCCTGACGCAAAGTGACTCACTCCCCTTGTCTGTCAACACACCCACGGGCTACTCAGGTTGGACGTATACTCAAAAGCACAATGCTCTCAAGGTGGCCGGAACACTGAGTGTCAATAACAGGGAACTCGATCTTGACCGCGCACTGGCCAGTTATGACTATTCCGCAGGCTTTATGAGAAGAGAGACGAGCTGGCGCTGGGCAAGCCTGAGTTTCCAAACCTCAGCGGGATTATTTGGCTTCAATTTGGCCGCTGGGGTGAATGAAACCGGCAGTACTGAAAATGTATTCTGGGTTAATGGACATCGCCATCACTTGGGGCCTGTTCACTTTCATTTTGACCGTCTCCGTACTCTCCCTAACTGGCATATTTATTCTGAGGATGGCCGAGTTAATCTCAGTTTTAACCCCCTCTACCAACGCAGTGAAAAGCGAAACCTGATTATTTTGAAAAGTAACTTCCGTCAGTTTATCGGTATGTTTTCCGGAAGTATCCAAGACGAAGTTGGACAGCGTCACGACATTGACCAAGCCGTCGGACTGACAGAAGACCACTTTGCACGTTGGTAACGTGAATCACGATTTTGAGGAACAACGGCATGCTGGATTTCTCCTTTGACATCATCATCGATCACCCCGAATGGCTGCTCATTCTGTTTGCTCCCGTCTTTATAGTGCTCATGCTGACTGAGTATCTCATGGGACAACAGCGCGGAAGATTGCCTGAAAGCTCAGCCTACCGATGGCCGGAAGTGCTGTGTAACTTTACCTTAGCCGGAATGCATCAACTCGCTGACCTTATCACCGGCTTGCTGATCGTTAAACTCTATCTTTGGCTGTTTGGCTGGCGACTGATGGACATCGAAATGGGCGCAATGAGTTTTATCTGCCTACTGATACTCCAAGATTTTCTCTATTATTGGTTTCATCGCGCCAGTCACCGCATTCGTTGGATGTGGGCCGCTCACGTTGCGCATCATAGTTCTGAACGAATGAATTTCTCCACGGCCTTCCGTCAAAGTTTAACCTATCCAATAGCGGGGATGTGGCTGTTTTGGGTGCCGCTTGTCATCATCGGTTTTGAGCCCAAGTGGGTTCTCTTTTCAGTGCTATTCAATCTCGGTTTACAGTTTTTCGTTCACACTCAGTGGGTGCGTTCTTTAGGCCCGTTAGAATCGGTGTTCAACACGCCGTCCCATCATAGAGTTCATCATGGTCGCAACCCCCAATACATTGACAAAAACTATGCAGGGGTCCTGATTATCTGGGATCGCCTGTTCGGTACATTCGAACCCGAGGTAGAAACCGTGCGCTACGGGATCACTAAGCCGGTCAATAGCGATAATCCGCTCGTGGTAACGTTCCACCTTTGGGCTGAAATCTTCCATGATGTACGCAGAAACGATCTCTCTACTAAACAAAAAATTCAACGGCTTTTGTCCCCTCCTCGAGATTAAAGCTAAGAGCCATACCAAAGACTAGAGCCATTGACTTAATGTTTAAGCGTTGGAATACATACAAAACAACCATCTTGGTTAGAAAATTGTCTATGATCTAACAACATTCACGGAACAAAGGGACAATCAAATGAACCCGTTTAAGTCTTTGATGCTATGTTTGGCAATAATATGCCTTCCTGTTCGTGCAGAGGTACTCACTCTGACCTCGTTAGAATGGCCCCCTTACTCGGGACGAGCGCTCGACTCACAAGGTGCCTCCGTTGCCGTCGTAAAAGCAGCCGTAGAGGCGATGGGGCATCAACTCAATGTTGAGTTTTATCCTTGGGAAAGAGCGGTCCACCTTGCCAAAAGTCAAACGAAGTACGCAGGTTATTTCCCAGAGTATCACTTTGAAGCCAACGATCTGGTTTTTTCTGAGCCTATCGGCACAGGCCCTTTAGGTTTTGTCGAAAATAAAGCCAACCCCATTACTTGGAATCAATTACAAGATCTCAAGTCAATGAAGATCGGCGTGGTCAGGGGCTACGTGAATACCGAAGCGCTCGATACCCTAGTTGCCAGCGGAGAGTTGCAGTCTGAAGCCGTGACCAGTGACAGTCAAAACCTCAAAAAAGTAGTGGGGCAGCGAATTCCTCTGGCCGTAATCGACAGCAATGTGCTGGCTTACCTCCTGTCCAGCGATAAGAATTTACACAATGCCAAAGAGACGTTACAAATGAACTCAAAATTGCTTGCAGAGAAAGAGTTGTTCATCGCCTTTGCCAACGATGAGTCTGGAAAAAAATGGAAGGCTATTGTTGATCAGGGGTTACAAAAAATCGACGCCAATAAAATTATGAAGCAGTATTTCAACCAGTAAGTGCTGAGGTGGTCATCGTAAAGGGCGCATAGAATGCGCCCCTTCTTTATTTAAGGTAAGCCTGCTCGATGTTTCGCCATGGTTGAGCGCCGACCTGATTGACGACGGTTGCGACAAAACCGTCAGACAAGTCCCCCGTTTCTTTAAACATCAAACCGGCCATTAAACTGTCCAAACTGGTCCCTTTCTTGACCAGTTGTCGGTCTAACTCGAACCAAAATGCCGCCCCTTTAAAATAAAACAAGGGGTAATATTGTTGTTGATGTTGGTGTTCGTAACGTCGATTCGCTTCGATCAAACCGGTGTCGGAAAACGGAAAGCGTTTGGATAACGTCACCCACTCTTGCAGAGGATCGTTAGTTTGATAGTCCGTATTTTGCAACGACTTCATCGCGTAATACTCGGCGAGACTTTCAGCAGCCCAAGTGGGTCGAGAGGCCGTATCCATGATATGCACTGATTCATGCGCCGCAATTTTTAGTAGCATCTGGATAGAATGCTCGGATAGAGTGCCTGAATTATCCGTTAGTGTGTTGATCAAAATTAACGCATTACCTGCCGCCCCACTCAGGTTGCCCGCTCTTTTCTTCCGTTCAAAAAAGGCCATTTGCCATTGTTTACGATCAGGGTTTGAAAAGACATTCTCAAGATAACTCAACTGCCTTTCAAACGTCGGTTTCCAACGTGCCAAATCGTGCATAACGTTATCGACGTCACTATACACCCTCACCGTATGTCCATTAATATCCAGTGATAAGTCTTGCATACCCCAAACAACAAATGCCGGCGCTTGGGAAAGCTTAGGTATCGGCTGACAACGTTTGTCTGGACCACATACAACCACATCTTCGACTTGTTTTATTCTCGGTAGAGAATTCCATTCGCTCACAAAATACCAACCTTTTTGAACGCTACGGCTGTCTTGTTGGTCGGCGATGTCTAGCCCTTCGGCTGTGACGTTATCTAACGGCAATCTCCAGTGCACGCTTTGACATTGTGCTGCTTGCCCGTAGGACAGCGAAAAAGTGTGCTCTCTACTCTCGGTACAATACAGTTGCGGCTGAGTATCATTACCACGTGTCCTCGAAGGGTTGAATTCAATCGTGCCAAGAGACTGTGTATCGACATCAACTTTTACCGAGTCAGGATCGTCATGATCCACCGATAACTGATATATCACTGGTTGTTGCGCCAGCACTTGAAGAGGAAATAGGAATAAATTGATTAAGAGAATACGAGTAACATGCAGCATGCATCTGTCCGTTTATATTGACAATGTGGTTTATGACACCCCGTAAGTGGATAAAGTTCGCTTTATCAACCAAAGAAACACGCTCTATGGCTATCGCCAGATCAATTATGCTGGCGTTATCGCGGTTTACGTGTTGATTATCACTTGATGAGATCATTATGTGTGGCATAATTTTGCAAGTAGCAAGGGTAAGCATATATCAATGAACAATATGCCATCCCCCCATTATCATCCCCCACTGAAGGAAATCTCGCTCTGGTTGTTCGTCCGCTGTATTTTTTGTTGCTGATTGTTTTTACGCTTGTTTTTGCCAGTGTAGCGTGGAGTATGCCAATCGCTGAACCTTCACCTGTCGCAGTCAATGAGCGCCTGTTTGATTCACACGAAAACCGGCATATTCAGCCTGTGGAATGTTCAATATCAACGCACAGCGATCTTTCTGCATCGGTACATTGTTGCACTTCCGCTTGCGTTTTTAACCTTCCGTTTATTTCAAGTATGTCGCCTTCTCATTTCCCGGATACTTCACGTGCTCCAATTGGCAACGATGGCATCGATAAAGTGGTCACAAGAATTCAGGTGCCCTTTCGCCCTCCCATTACTCATTCCTTAATCTGACACAAATACCAGCCAATTAGGCTTAAAATTACTGTTTCAATAAGGAATTTAATCAATGAAAACGTTGTTCACCCTGTTTATATCTCTTTTGCTCACTGTGAGTGCTCACGCAGCAAAATTCGAGTTGGGGACACATTACCAAGTGCTAGAGACAGAAAAATCCGCCACCCCTAAAGTGATTGAATTTTTCTCCTTTTACTGCCCACATTGTTATCAATTCGAACCCGCAATAGAGCGCCTCAAATCCGCTTTACCCGCTGGGACGACCTTTGAAAAAGTACATGTGGCTTTTATGGGCGGCAATATGGCGATTCCTATGGCCAAGTCTTACGCCACGATGGTGTCATTAGGCGTAGAAAAGACGATGGTGCCTGCTATGTTTAAACAGATCCATGAGAAACGCAGCGCGCCTAACAACGAACAATCACTGCGCCAGCTCTTCATTGACAATGGCGTCGAACCCCAAAAGTACGACTCAACTTACAACAGCTTTGTTGTCAACGCCATGCAGCGAAGCTTCGATAAACAGTTTGATAAGAGTACGCTAACCGGAGTACCTGGGGTACTGGTCAACAATAAGTATATTGTTAAAACGGAGAAGATTCGCTCAGTTGACGAATACAACCAACTGGTGAATTACTTGTTGACGCTTTAACTTAGATTTACCGTTAAACCTAATGTGGCCAGAACGCGTTCTGGCCACATTACCCTCTTGATTGATCTTAACGTCCGCACCATTAGGCCAGCTTCTTGACGACTTTTTCACACAAATGCTTCAAACTCATTAACTCGTCAATCGACAAATCTATTTTACATTTCATCGCGCTGGGCACTGAATTCGCCACTTTTTGAAGGCGTCGGCCTTCTGCAGTCAGATTCAGTACTCTTACCCGTTCATCCTCCTCACTGCGCGATCGAGCCACAAACCCCTTCGATTCAAGACGTTTAAGAAGCGGTGTTAGTGTACCGGAGTCCAGATAAAGACGAGCCCCCACTTCTTTCACACTTGCCCCATCTTGTTCCCACAACACCATCATCACTAGATACTGAGAGTACGTCAATTCGAGTTGATCCAAGATAGGGCGGTAAGCACGACTAACAGCATTTGCAGCACTGTACAACGGGAAACACACTTGATTGTCGAGTAACAAAGCCTCATCACTCGTGAGATCGCTCTTTTGGCGGCGTTTGGTCATAGTCGATCTGATCTCTTTAATTAAATTGCACACAATATAGTTGCATCTTAACTCATTTTCGATATAAGATTGTCGGAAATTAAATTGTGCACAACTTAAATAAAAAGGAAAAATCAATGAAAACACTCTATACAACCACCGCCAAAGCACTTTCAGGTCGTAACGGTCAAGTAAGCACCGACGATGGATTATTACATCTTGATCTTGCTTACCCCAAAGAAATGGGCGGCAGCGGGCTCGCAACCAATCCAGAACAACTCTTTGCTGCCGGTTATTCTGCCTGTTTCTCTAACGCGATTCTTCACGTCTCCAGAGAAACCAACGTTGCGATTAAACAAGCGCCTGTCACTGCTGAGGTAGGCATTGGTCCAAATGAAAACGGCGGCTTTGCCTTGACGGTTCGATTAGAAGCACAACTTGACCTTCCTCAAGAACAAGCATTAGAACTGACGAGACTGGCACACCAAGTCTGCCCTTATTCCAATGCGGTTCGCGGCAATATTGATGTCGAGGTTAGTGTCAACGGCGAATCGATCTAAGATAGGCCTTATCTATGCCCATTGTTTGACACGGCAGATGAGCCTCTGTGTCACTATTAAGCACCAACTCGAACGGGTTTGGTGCTTAATAGTAACAACCCTCACCACATGATGATGAGGGTATGTATCCTATGACAGGATTTCCCTTTAAACCATTGGCCTGATACTGACCACTTAGTTCCCGAATTGCTGACGAAGATTCTTTGCCGCTGACACCATGTTGGCTAGAGAGGCTTCTGTCTCTGACCAATTGCGCGTTTTCAGCCCACAATCTGGGTTAACCCATAGGCGCTGGACAGGAATTTTTTCGGCCGCTTTCTTCAATAAGCCTTCTATCCAATCTTCGCTGGGGATATTGGGTGAATGTATGTCATAGACTCCTGGTCCAATTTCGTTCGGGTAATTGAATTCCTCAAAAGCTTTAAGTAGTTCCATGTTAGAGCGTGATGTTTCGATGGTGATAACATCGGCATCCAAGGCGGCGACAGAATCAATAATTTCGTTGAATTCCGAATAGCACATATGAGTATGAATCTGTGTTTCAGGCTTCGCACTCGCCGCTGAAATCTTAAAAGCATTGACCGCCCATTCAAGATATTGTCCATGGTCGCGCTTTTTGAGTGGCAGACCTTCCCGAATGGCAGGCTCATCAATTTGGATAATATTGATCCCCGCGTCCTGCAAATCGGAAACCTCGTCACGAAGCGCAAGCGCAAGCTGGTTGGTAATGTCTTTGCGACTGATGTCCTCTCGAGGGAATGTCCAACAGAGAATCGTTACTGGCCCTGTCAACATGCCTTTCATTTGTTTAGAGGTCAAAGACTGAGCGTAGGTGGACCATTCGACCGTCATAGACTGTTCACGTTCAATATCGGCGACGACAATCGCAGGTTTGACACATCGTGAACCGTAACTTTGCACCCAACCGAATTGGGTCGTCTGAAAACCTGCCAAATTTTCAGCAAAGTACTCGACCATATCGTTTCTTTCCGCTTCACCGTGGACTAGAACATCAAGATCCAACGCTTCCTGACGCTGAACCGCATCTTTTATATGACCTTTTAGCGCACTGATATACTCCGGCTCCGATAACTGCCCACTTCGAAACGCACTGCGTTGAAGACGGATTTCATTGGTTTGCGGAAACGACCCTATGGTTGTGGTTGGAAAAAGCGGCAAACCGAGGACTTCCTGTTGATGAACAGCTCGCTCAGCATACGGCGCACTGCGCTCAGCCATTGCTCTGTTCAACTGACTTAAGCGGGCCTGAATTTGAGGCTTATTAACGTGACTGGCATTCTTGCGAGCCTGTATCGGTTGGCTGTATTGTTCACACGCTTGTATCGCTTGTAAATCGCCATCTAAAGCTCGTCCTAATAAGGCGACTTCACTGACTTTTTGTTTAGCAAATGCGAACCAACTGCGCACTTCCTCAGAGAGTGTTGGTTCCATGTCCAAATCAACTGGGCTGTGAAGCAACGAACAGGAACTGGCCACCCAAAGTTTCTCTTCTAACTTATCTTTTATTGGCTGTAAACGCTGGCGCAAGTCACTAAGATCGGCTCGCCAAACGTTTCGCCCGTTGATCGCCCCGACAGAGAGAACCCAATGATCGGGAAGAAATGGAATGATCGTTTCCAATTGCTCAGGCGCTGCGCAAACATCAACATGCAGTCCATCGACATCGAGCTCCACAATTCTTTCCAACGTGTCTGTGACGGAATCAAAGTAAGTTGTCAAAAGGATTTTGACATCGCTGCGGATGGCCTGATATGCCGGCTGAAAGGCATCGCACCAAGATTGTTCAAGTTCCAGAGACAGTATGGGTTCATCTATCTGGACCCATTCGACTCCTTGTTCTTTTAGTTTCGCTAGTATGCTTTGATAGGCCGTTAACAAATGTGGTAAAAGTGACAAACGATCAAAATCCTGTTCAATTTCTTTGCCCAAGTACAGATAGCTGAGTGGCCCCAAAAGCACAGGCTTAACACGGTGGCCAGTTTTCACCGCTTCATGGACTTCATCAAACAGTTGAGGCCAACTGACATCAAAACGGTCATCTTTGCTGAACTCCGGAACGATATAGTGGTAATTGGTGTTAAACCACTTGGTCATATCCGATGCCGCTGAGCCGCTGCCGTCACGACCAGCCTGAGACTGTCCACGGCCTACTCTGAACAAGGTATCCAGATCAGAAGGCCCATCACGATGACGCTTTGGTACATGACCGAGGAGTAATGTGGTTGTCAACACATGATCATACCACGCAAAATCTCCCGCCGTGACATAACTTAGCCCCGCATCCATCTGTGTTTGCCAATGATGGTGCCTTAAACCTGATCCCACAGATTTGAGCTCTTCTTGCTCAATCTCACCACGCCAATATTTTTCCAATGCGAACTTGAGTTGACGTTTTTCACCAATTCTTGGGTAGCCTAATATATGAGTTGTCGTTGCCATGCGGTTGATCCTTTCAATGTGGTTTCGCTATCAATGTCTGCCAAATAAGTCGCCAAATAACGAGGCGTCTAGATGGCTAAACTATCTCCATTAAACGCGCTCGGTACAATCTCCAATTGCTCACACTGATCATTAGGAAAATTCATATTACCGAGTTGGACACGGAGACAAACTCAACACTTGGCCATCTAGATGTTTACACATCCGGTAATTGCAGGTAAGTTAGTTGTATTCATCGTTAACAGCTAAAAGTTGAAGGGAATTCATGATAGAGCTTAAACACTTGAAAACACTGTCCACTTTAAGGAACACGGGTTCTCTCACCGCAACGGCGACCCATTTGCATCTGACTCAGTCGGCCCTATCCCATCAACTCAAAGACCTTGAATCACGTATTGGCGCACCACTGTTTTTGCGTAAAACTCGCCCCGTGAGATTTACGTCAGAAGGGGACATCCTGCTGCGACTTGCCGATGAGGTACTGCCCCAAATCGCCCGTTCAGAGAACGAACTGGCCAGTCTCAAAGAAGATGTCAATGGTCGTTTGCATATGGCCATTGAATGCCATTCTTGTTTTCAATGGCTAATGCCGGCACTGAGAGAGTATCAAGTCGCTTGGCCAAGCGTGACATTAGACTTTTCGTCTGGCTTCGGCTTTGAACCTCTTCCCGCCTTGTTAAATGGTGAGCTTGATCTCGTGATCACATCGGATATCCAGCCGCGCTCAGAGGTTCATTATGAACCCTTATTTGATTTTGAAATGCGATTGGTTACTGCGACCAATCATCGATTGGCGTCGAAAACCAGCATCGAGCCACAGGATTTACAAAGTGAGACCATGCTTTCCTATCCGGTGCAAAAGAATCGTCTTGATGTGGTGAAGCACTTTCTTCAACCCGCTGGTATTGAGCCTGCTAAATGGAAACAAGCTGATAATACGTTGATGCTCGTGCAAATGGTTTCTGCGGGTCTTGGCGTCGCCGCTCTGCCCAATTGGGCAATCAGCGAGTTCTCACGTCAAGGGCTGATTACCAGCCTATCTTTTGGATCAGGCCTTTCTCGCAGACTCTTTGCGGCCACTCGTCACGGAGAAAAAAATAAACGCTATCTTCAGGCATTTTTTAACACCGCCAGACATCAGTCGAAAAATCATCTTGAAGGGATCAACGTTGTTTAGGAGTACGGTCAGGTGACTCTAGTTTAGCCTGCATTGGCCTTAAACTGGTTGGTCAAAGGATCATAGCAGTAACCAACAACATCCAGTTTCACAACCAAGGTGTCGGCGTCCATCTCATACATGGTGACCAAGTCTTGTAAGCTGTGGCATTCTATCCGGAGTTTTTCATTCACAATCCCAAGCAAGATCACACTATCTAAGCTACCTATGTTGCTCAAGTCCATCACAATGCTCCTTTGCTTCTCGCTCAAGAAAGCGTAGACCCGAAATAAGAAGCTCACCATGAAATACTTCTAAACGATAAACAATACTTGGTTCATGGTCGTGGCCAGCAGCAACATAATCACGGCGGCTGTCAGTGATAACTTGTGAACGGGTTTTGACAATATGATATGAGCACACCAAATTAAGATTGCCGCGATAGACAATACGAAACTCAATAACACGGATTCCCCGACTTCAATCAGTGCTGGCTCACTCAGTTCAAGAGACTTGTATAATACTGTCAAGCAAATCAACATGGTCGACACTACTCCCGTCGCAGGCAGGAGGCGATGAAAGGCTTGTAAACGGGTTCGGGCGACGGTCAACAGAAGGTGGGCAAAAACGGCACCAAGCAAAACGACTTGTATCCCTGTATTGATACCAGCGACAATATCAGGCTTTTTAGTCATCTCAATCCCGATATAAACGAGAGCAAGACCATTCGCCACATGCATCACCCATAAAGGACCTTGCACTCTGGTTTTTTTTGTTTGGACCTGAGAGTAAAAATACGCCAAAGCAAACGCCATCATCATCGCTTCAATGTGAATCGAAGCCACCGCTAACCAAAGAATCGCGAAGACAGGTAGCATTTTATGGATCCGGCCACGCTGACCCGGACAAAGCTCACCCTTGATCAAAATAAGCGTCACAAGTAGCTGAGCTCCCAGTAACATCGGAGCGAGTGCGGCTAATAATTGCTGAACCATGATATGTCTTGTCAATGTAATGTTAAGGGGCGGCAATCATAGCAGACTGGCTAACGCCATCAAGGGACTTGTTCGGTTAAAAAGCCCATGATGTGTTTCTGTTCGACGATACCTTTAAATTTGCCATCACTGTCCGTTAGCACCCAAGGTAATTCTTTTTGATCAAGTAAGCTGATCACTTTTGAGACTGGGGTCTGACAATCAATTTGCACCAGAGGTAGCGTCATCATTCTGTTGGCGGGTTTAGACCAATTGGCCTGCTCTTGATTTGTTTCGTGATCGGTGCCCATATTCACCGTCATATGCAAACTCATCGCGACTCGGTCAACCAAACCGACACAGTGTCCAGAATCAATGACAGGTATCACCGATACTGACTCACTTTCAAAATAAGCGTGAATCAATGAGAGTGGGTCTCCGGGATCGAGCTTAGGTAGATCTCGCGTCCTGAGTGAGAGTAAAGTCACCACGTTTGTCGGCTCCTTTTCGGTGAAAATAGACAAGGCCCCGACATGACGCAAATCTTCTAGCGATAAAGGTTTAGAAAAAAAGTAGCCCTGAATATAATCAGTGCCGAGGTCGCTTAAGATGTCTAACTCTTCTTGCGTTTCTACTCCTTCTGCCACCACTTTTAAGCCTAACTTTTGCGCCAAATGAATTATCGTTTTAACGATATGATACTGTCGACTGCCTAACGAGAGTCCGTTGACAAACATTTGATCAATTTTGAGTACGTCAAAATAACGCTTGTTGAGGTAGCTTAATGACGCAGAGCCAGTACCAAAGTCATCGACAGCAATCGTCACACCGGCCTTTCTGATCGTATCCAACAGCTGTTCTTGATGACGGTTACTTTCGAAATAAGCACTTTCGGTAAATTCTATGGTTAAATGATGGGGGGAGAGACCACTTTGCCCAATCAAATCAACGCAATGTCTGAGCACCTCGGTGACATCTTCCTTGCAATAAAAGGAACGATTAACCGACAAACCGATATGCTCTCCGAACAGCGCTTGCAACTCTGATAAACTGGCCATCGATTTTCTGTTAACCACATCATCTAACTCAATGATCTGATCGAGGTCTTCAACAATATTGATGAGCTCTTGCGTAGACGCTGCTAACTCACCGAAATCTGGAAAACGACATAGCGCCTCGAACTTATCAATTCGGCCGTGCTTGAGGTCAACAATCGGCTGAAAATGAACGTCGATGGATTCACTTAAGATAGCTTGAGTCACCTTGACTTCCAGTTGCTTTTTACGCTCAATCTGGCCATGAATTTTTCGATCGTAAAATACCACGTGTTTACTGTCATTTTTTTTAATGCCAAACAAAGCCTGAAAGGCATGAGAAACTAACTGATCAGGGGTTTGAGCATCATGATGAAACAAAGAGACACCCGTTAAGCCAGTTTTCATTGCTAACGCGACCGACCCTTGCGCATGATTAAAACTATGAAAAAACAACTTAATCGCTTTGCGAATGACCCTAATACTCTGTTCAGAGCTGGCACTGTCACCCGACAATAGAACAACAAAACGACTCTCACCTAAATAGCCAGCAATGAGAGTTCGAGTACTCTCGGCAATGTAACTGGCAAACTGACGTTTAATTTCCTGCTCATTAGAACTTGGGAAATGAGGCTGAAGAGCCAGTAGGATCAAAGGGGTGTCTGGCTGACTTTCGTTGCAAAATGTAGTCAGGCTTTGGATAAACCGCTCAGTGCTTGGCAGTTGTGTCAGTAAATCTACCCCTCCCTCTTGATGGTCGTCGAGTCGGCTGAGTTGGTCAGAGAGGTCGGATGAAAACCCTAAATAATAATGTTGACCGTTACCTGGCGCAATTTTGTGAATCGTCATATCCTGTGGTATCGCGCCACCATCGGCTTTGCGTGTCAGTATGGTTCCACTCCAGTAACCGTGACGTTCAATTTTTTGCCACAAGGCTTCGTAGTATTCTTCGCTGAGCACTTCAGCATTGAAGACCTTGGTCTTCAATCCAACCAAATCCCTCATTTCATAACCCGTTAAACGCTCAAACTGACGATTACACGCCAAGATCCGCGTTTCAGAATCCGCCACCAATACACCATGATGACGGTTTTCAAACACCGAATAAAAGATATCCGCCGCCGCCATTTGTGACGGCACCACTAAACAAGGGGCTATCGTCCCCATCAATGCGGTTTCACTTCGTTGAGAAATGGTGAACTCAACAAAGGTGAACAAACTTGTTGGTGTCATGAGACAACAGTGAAATGTTTTGGAATGCTCAGATGTTAAGACCTGCTTAAATGTACGATGCACCATTCGACGCTGAGAAGAAGGCACAAGCCTGAGTAAATACTTAGCAGAAATGGTGGTTGATGCCTCACCGAACAATTGTTCCATCAGCTCTTTATCAGCAGTAAATTGCTGGATCGACAAATCAAGCTCCCAAGGATAGGTTCGATACTTGGGCTGGCGTTTTGACGTTAAAAATATCGCTGAATTCTTCGCCAGAATGTCATTTTCCATAAGCAGTCCATTTATCCCAATAATCAACCTAGTGCCTATAACTGTAGTCAGGTTCTCTCGTTTAATCCGCCACCTTGTTAACAGAAACCACAACACGATGAGTTGAGACTGTCATGATGATAAGGAATGTAGTGGTGGATAGAAGGCACGCAAGTCGCTATAATTCGCGCTCCTTGGCACAGAGAACAAAATATGTACAGCACGACAACTCCTATTCATGAGCAAAAAAAATACTGGGCGGAATGTTTTGGCCCTGCCCCTTTTCTGCCTACCAGCCGAAAGGAAATGGATGCCCTTGGATGGGATAGCTGCGACATTATTATTGTCACGGGTGATGCCTATGTCGATCACCCCAGTTTTGGAATGGCGATCATCGGGCGCTTGCTCGAGGCACAAGGTTTTAGAGTAGGAATCATTGCTCAGCCGGAGTGGCAAGACAAAATCGCGTTTACAGAGTTAGGTCGTCCAAATCTATTTTTCGGCATCACAGCAGGCAATATGGATTCGATGATTAATCGCTATACCGCGGATCGTAAATTGCGCCATGACGACGCCTATACACCTAACAACGTAGGTGGGAAAAGACCCGATCGCGCCACCTTAGTTTACTCCCAACGTTGTCGAGAAGCGTATAAAGGGGTTCCTATTGTGCTTGGTGGTATTGAAGCCAGCCTGCGTCGACTGGCCCACTACGATTATTGGTCAGACAAAGTACGTCGCTCCATTCTGTTTGATGCCAAAGCCGACATTCTGTTATTCGGCAATGCTGAACGCGCTTTAGTGGAAGTCGCTCATCGTTTGGCTGACGGTGAAGATATTGCCGATCTCAAATACATTCGTGGAACCGTCGTTAGCTTGCCTACCCCACCAGAAGGTTTCGAGGTTGTCGATTCGTCCAGAATAGAAAAACCTCGTAAAGAAGCCTTTGTTCCGCCCAACCCTTACGCTGTCGAGGAACAATGCGAAACGAAGACAAAGGGACAAGAGACAGAAGCAAAACCGATAGCTATTCGTCCATCTCGTCATGATGCAGCGAACACTGCAGTACGCATTCCTCACTTCGAAAAACTCAGCAATGACCGCGTACTTTATGCGCATGCCAGCCGCATTATGCATCTAGAAACGAATCCCTACTCTGGCCGAGCGCTGATTCAGCGCCATGGTGACCGTGAGCTGTGGGTCAATCAGGCTCCGATTCCCCTATCGACACCAGAAATGGATTATGTCTTTGGGCTCCCTTATGCACGCGTACCACACCCCCAATACGGTAAAGCGAAGATCCCGGCTTACGATATGATCAAAACGTCGGTCAATATCATGCGAGGCTGTTTTGGTGGATGTTCATTTTGTTCAATAACAGAGCATGAAGGACGAATTATTCAGAATCGTTCGCAAGAGTCAATCATCAATGAGATTGAAAACATTCGTGATAAGGTCCCTGGCTTTACTGGGACGATCTCCGATCTAGGAGGCCCGACGGCCAATATGTATCGCTTGGGTTGCAGCGATCCTAAAGCTGAAGCCAATTGCCGACGACCTTCTTGCGTGTTTCCTGGGATATGTAACAAACTCAATACTGATCATAAGCATACGATCGATCTTTACCGTGCAGCAAGAAATGTAAAGGGCGTAAAAAACGTCATGGTTGCTTCCGGCGTTCGCTACGATCTCGCTATCGAATCACCTGAATACGTTAAAGAGTTGGTCACGCACCACGTCGGTGGCTATCTTAAAATTGCGCCAGAACATACCGAGCAAGGCCCATTAGACCTGATGATGAAGCCGGGCATGGGAACCTATGACAAATTCAAAGAAATGTTCGAGAAATACAGCGCTGAAGCAGGCAAAAAACAATACCTTATCCCTTACTTTATCTCAGCACACCCTGGGACTAAAGATGAAGATATGTTGAATCTGGCATTGTGGCTCAAGAAAAATGATTTCGAGTGCGATCAGGTCCAAAACTTTTATCCTTCACCGATGTGTAATGCCACGTCAATGTATTACTCAGAAACCAATCCACTCAAACGAGTCAAATACAAAAAACGAGAAATCGTGCCTGTCGCCAAAGGTGATCGTCAGCGACGCTTGCATAAAGCTTTGCTGCGTTATCATGATCCTGCAAACTGGCCCGTAATACGCGAAGCCTTGATCAGTATGGGGAAAAAGTACCTTATTGGTGATAAACCAAGCTGTCTGGTTCCCGCGGAAGATAATGACACGTTAACGCCAGCTCAACGAAGAAAATCAGGAAGACATGGCTCTAACCGATTTGCTACCAAGCACACCAAGAGCCAACCGGGCTTTGAGAAAATGAATGACTCAGGCAGCGGAAAAACTCACAACCGTCGCCAGTCAGACAACACTAAGCCTGCAGGATTGAGCAAGGTGAAGTCCGAGGGCGGTTCAAACAACAAACCAAATGTGAGTCGCAAGCCAAAACGCCGTTAGCCGTAGACGCCCTACCTTCATTTATTGATCGCAGCTTTGGCTGCGATTTTTTGTTTTGGTGACACCACTCAATGGATAATTGGGGGAATTAGTTGCGCCTTGGTTGATAGACTCCATACTTAGTGAAGTAAAACGACGTCACTGGAGACTCTAGATGAACCTTCGTTTGTCCCACGCCCTCTATATGGGTTTTTCAATTATTGTCATTACAACGCTTATTCTTGCTTTTGTCGTCTGGTCTTTGGTCAATCACTCTTCTATGGTCTCAGAAGAAATTGAATCAGATGATGTACCTGGTGTACTTGCCTATTTTAATGTCCTTAATAAAGTCGGTATCTTACAAACCAATGCACTTGAATATCTTAATGGCGATGCAGGACAGCGTAATGTATTTGAGCGTAACGCTCGTGAATTTCAAGAGCATTTTTCACAGCTGCGTGCGCTGGAGTCTAGCAAAGACGCTGATGTTGAAAAAATGAACAAAATCCTTTCTTTATCGAATCACTACATTGAACAAGTGAAACAAGGCGTCTTTGCCCAATACAATCCTGCCGACGAGAAAGAAGCCATCAAAAAGATCCATCAGTTAACTCAGGATATCGGTGTCCCTCTCGAAAACCTTCTTGACCAAGCGGCGGAACAAAGAGTGGCTGACGCATACAGAAGCACCAGCCTAAGCCGTTCTCTTAATTTTGATTTGCCCACGATCCGCTATTATCTTGAACTGGTTGATGAGGCTGGTGATATGATAGCAACGCTTAACGCTTATATAATGGGCAACCCTTCAGCAAGGGATACGTTCAACAATGATGCTGGTTCATTTTCTGACTATATTGAAAAGCTTCGTCCGTTAGTACAAAACCCTCAAGCCATCAATCACATTGATGAGGTAGAGCAATACTATTTCGACATCATACGCATCGCTCAAGAGGTCTTTGAAGGCTATGACCCAACAGGGAAAAGAATGGCCAATCAACTCGTCGCCGATTTAAAACAATCAACCATCGTGCCTCTTGAGGACATATTAAATACCTCAGCAAATGAAGAAACCAACGATTCCCTCGCCGCCTTGGTCAACCTCAATGATAATATGTCTACCATCGTTGTTTGGTTGACCGCCAATGTCATTATTGTCCTTGTGGTCGGCATTGTCGTCGCATGGGGCCTATCTGAGGTCATTAAGAAACGTCTTGACGTTATTGCTGAAAAAGCAAAATCAATTGCAGGAGGCAACTTGTCAGAAGCGCCCATCAACGAGACCAATAAAGATGAATTGGGTGAGCTAGCAAGGGCCATTGATGGTATGCAACAATCACTGAGGGATGTGCTATCTAACATTATTCAAGTAGCTTCGGAAGTATCAAACAACACCAAAACCGTCGATGACACCAGCCGGCTTGTCGCTTCTGGAATCGAGGAACAAGCGGATAAAGCCACCTTAATAGCCAGTGCCGTGGAAGAAATGACCATGTCAGTAAGTCAGGTAGCAGAGCAAAGCACAGATGCCGCCTCGAGCTCACGCCAAGCGGGTGAAGAGGCGACCAACGGCGGAAAACTCATGCAGGAAACCGTACACGGAATGAATCGTATCTCTGAAGTCGTCAATGAAACCGCGGAAACCGTCGACAGTTTGGGCAAGCGAGGCGAAGAAATCGGCAATGTAATCAAAGTCATCAATGATATTGCAGAGCAAACCAACCTTTTAGCACTCAACGCCGCCATCGAAGCAGCCCGAGCGGGAGAGCTAGGAAGAGGCTTTGCCGTTGTGGCCGATGAAGTCCGTGGCCTCGCGGAAAGAACATCCAAAGCCACGGAAGAAGTCGGCGGTCTCATTTCATCGATTCAAAATGAGACCCGTCAGGCGGTAGAAAGAATGAAAGAAGGCACGCACTTAGTTGCCGAAGGCGTCACACTGTCAGATTCGGCGGGTGAAGCGCTAGTGCAAATTGTCTCTCGGGCACAAGATGTTAACCAAATGATAGATATGATCGCCACCGCAGGGAATGAGCAGTCTGGAGCCGCCGAAGAAATTTCGAGAGACATCAACACCATCAGCCAAATTGCTGCAAACTCCGTTCGCACGACTCAGGATGGTGCTGAAGCGGTTAGCGAACTCTATCGAAAAGTCGAAAAACTAGAGCAGGTGGTGGCTCGTTTCAGACTTTGATAGACATCAAAGTTTGAGGGCTCGGATTCAGGCATACGCTTTCTCAAACTCATCCATGAACGTCACCAGAGCCTTCACCCCCTCAAGTGGCATGGCATTGTACAGTGAGGCTCTTATGCCTCCCACTGCTCTGTGACCTTTCAGCGACACCAGACCTTTTGCTTTTGCTTGCTCAAGAAAAAGATCATCTAACTCAGGTTTGGCCAATTGAAAGGGAACATTCATACGCGAACGGTTTAACTCATGGACGTCATTTTTGTAAAATTCAGATTGGTCAATGCAGTCGTAAAGCAGATGGGCTTTCTTACGATTGATTTGTTCAATCGCCGACACTCCACCTTGTTCTTTAAGCCATTTGAAGACTAAACCCGACAAATACCACGCAAATGTGGGCGGGGTATTAAACATGGAGTCTTTTTCTGCCTGCACTTTATAACTGAGAAAACTGGGTAACAGTTCGTGGGCGAGTTCTAGCAAATCTTCCCGTACTATCGCAATACATAAACCTGAAGGGCCAATATTCTTTTGGGCACCGGCATAGATCACACCATACTGAGAAACATCGATTTCTCGCGACAAAATAGTCGAAGACATATCGGCCACGATAGGCTTGTCTGTTATTGGCAATTGGCTAATTTCAATACCGTCAATGGTTTCATTCGGGCAAAAATGCACGTAGGCCGATTGCGGATCAACCTTCCATTCGGCCACATCCATAACCGCCACTTTCCCATCTCTCGTCGTTTTCGCGTTAAAAGATGCCACTTGACAGTACTTTTGCGCCTCTGTAATGGCGCTTTTCGCCCAATAACCCGCATCGATGTAAGTCGCTGTGCTCGCCCCACCAAGCAAGTTAAGCGGTACCGCAGCAAACTGAGCCCGCGCGCCCCCTTGACAAAAAAGAACTTTATAGTTGTCTGGGATAGCTAATAAATCTCGCAGATCTTGCTCTGCTTGTTCTGCGACCTCGATAAACTCTTTACTTCGATGACTGATTTCCATGACGGAAGTACCCAGTCCACCCCACTCAACGAATTCCGCTTGCGCTTTTTCCATAACGGCTTTTGGCAACCCAGCGGGTCCAGCGCTAAAGTTAAAAATCTTGTCCATTTCGAGTTTCCTTGCTCATGCTAAGTTTCGATCATTCATGTCAGGATTAATAGCACGTTTTAAGGCGTATAAAAAGTAACAAAAGAGGTCTTAGAGACCTCTTTTGCTCGAATCATGGATAAATTTAACTTATCGCTGCATCACTGCATCACTGCATCACTGCACCAAATAGTATCGCCATCAGCGGAATTTTCTGACCACTTTCAAACACTAGGTTGCCTTCTTTTAACTGCGCTTGAATCTGATAACCTTTATCCGTTTTACTGGCAAACTTCATCATTACCGCGTCTTCTACACCTTGCTTAATGAACGGATATTGCTCAACCAAACCACCTGAGAAAGAAGCCCCTAAATCACCAGTCAAATTTTGCAGCACAGCCATAGGATTCTGCGTCACACTATTGGTTCCTTCTGGGAGCGTCACCTTTATCTGCCCCTCAAATTCACTATCATTACCGAAGTTGACTGCCATCTTGTTAAGCGATAAGTAAAAACCTTTTTCAATCAGAGTTTCCACAAATGGGATCACTTTTTCACTCTCCTCTGGACCTAATTTTGAGCTGCCTTGGTAGACCTCCAAAATATTCTCAAATGAAACGCTATCAAGATCACCCAACTCAAAATCAACCACCACATCGTTGGCTGTACCTTGTGGCATCACAATTTGCTCGACCGTCGATACATGCTGGCTGTGAAGTCGCTGCGACGTCTCATCTATTGACGAAGAAAGCAGATACTGACCATTTTTAATCGCCAGCATTGTATTTTGCTGAGCATCTAAGATCGACATCTCTGCCATGTTGATTTCCTGCTCACCTAACCAGAAACTATTCTGTTTCCGGCCGAGACCAGTACCCGACATACCTGACAGAAGCATTTTTTCTCCGCCAACAAAATCGATTTCAACAGAGGGGATATCTAGGTCAAAGCTGACTTCACCCAACACACTGACATGACCTTTCAATATTGATGGGGTCACTGACACCATGACGCCCTCATCACCCTGAGTAGATTGATGCCAGTTGTCGAGATCCAAGGTGTAATCTGTGTTGCCGTTGAGTTGCGTGACTGTCGTAAGCGTCAACGGAAGCTGTTCCAAATTATCCAATGTTGATACCGCTTTGAGACTCAAGATGCCATGAGAAACGTGGCTGTTAACAATAATCTCGGTTGGTAAGTCGTCACTTTCTAATTGACGTACAAATTCTGGATCCAGAATGGTGTAACGTGTTTGGACGTCGGAAGAAAGGTAGCCGCGTTCATAGCGAACAACCTCCGCTTTCAACACGTCACTACTCATATTACCAATACTATCATTAATGACATTTTTTCCAATTTGACCGACTGCCAGTGGCCAACACACAACCAAGGCTATTGCGCCACCAATAGCGCCGTATTTTTTTAACTGATGCATATGTTTATCTTTATTTATCTTCGTTGGGTTAATTTAGACAGTTTACACCAAAAAACATTGAGATAAATCAGGGTAAGTAATACTTTACAATACTTTAGACGCGATTGCGCACGCATTGACCTTAGGAGAAAGCAGCGGTGGATAGCCACCCTTAAAAAGACGTCAATTATTATGAAGGCCATCAACGACGTCTTGCCGCGTTTCCCCATCGGCACTCACTGACGCAATGAGTCACTCTCGTCAACAATCATCAAGGTTGGCAAGCCATATTTCCTAAACCTATTCATAGCGGCTCAGTTTTTGCATTAATATAAAAGATCGCCAAAACAATGACATTTTAGTAGTGTATGACTACAACTATGCATTAGGATGATTTGATAATAGCTGCGTTCAAATGCAACTAAACAGGGAAATTAACAAGAATAGGTTTTTCTTTCGTATGCGTAAAACAATCTTAGCCACAGCCCTCGTGCTCGCAACTGGTCAAGCTTTTGCAGAGACCGACACAAATAGTCAATCCGTTATGAGTAATTTCAGCTACGATCATCTGGAAGCTCGTATTGGTGCCAGTCCTGTCACTTTTGGTGTCGCCGTAAGTAAGTCTATCCACCCCAATGCCCATGTTATTGGGCGTATCGACTCTGAATTTGAAGGTGATTACGATACCGCCGCAGGCTTTGGTTTCCACGCTCCCATCAATAATTGGGCCGACTTCACTGGAGAAATGCTTTTACGTGTTGTCGACTATGGGGGTAAAGGTGGTAAGGGAACCGATACGGGTATGGAACTCAACTTAGGTGTCCGCCAATGGCTTGGTCCTCAATTGGAAGTCGGTGGCAAAGGTGGGTACGTTTCCATTGATGACAATGACGACTGGATCGGCAGCGCCTATGTTCGTTTCCATTCCACCGAACTCTTTTCCGTCGGCGGGGAAGTAAGAATTAACGACTTTTATGGTGATCAATTGATGTTCACTACTCGCTTTAAATTCTAAGCAAGTTGACTGAATCCAAGTAGCCAAGGGCGAGTTGCCTTCGGCTATTTGGTTACTTCGTATCCGTTATTTACTCAGGGCAACCTTTAAGCAACTCTTGTTTACGTGGTTCCTGAATCAGTTTCCAATGTATCCCTTCAATCGCACCAGCAAATTTCCAAAGAAGTCTAACGTCTATATCGTTTCCATAAATAGCCTTTACCTTAGAAAAAACTTCCGGTGCCCCTAGCTCGACAAAAGTATCGACATCATCGACACCTGCTTTTTTAACCATTCTTTCGAGCGTGAGCTGCATGTTGGGCAAGTCACGCAAACGACGACTTGCCGACGACTTTTTAAAATGCCGTTGAGAGACCGCAACATTGATCGCAGCCTTAATAAGCTCATCTAGGCTCGCACTTCGGTGTTGAAACAATTCCGAGATATCATAGTAGTTTACGGTGGCAATCGTCTGCTTCTTAACATGACGATATTTGACACAGCCTAAGGATGTCAACTGAGCATCCAAATGACGGCCCCCACGAATAAACACTTTGTTCGCACTAATGAGCGCAAACATAGCTCCGTACTTAAACACCCCTACTCCACCAAACATAGAACGCTTTTGGAAAAAACCGAACTTTCTGACGTAATTGATAAATTTTTGCTCTGTCATCTCTATTGATCCTTCTAATCATTACCCCGATTATTTGTGATCACCAGATAGCAGCAGTTATAAGCGATAAAGTTGAGTTCAGCCGACAGGACTATGCTTTATAAGTGTATTTTTTATGTCGACGACAGCGAACGAATATAAATGGTAGTTAAGCTTGTTGCTTATGTCTGTGCAGATATCACACTGATACAAACTAAATGGGAATAAAAATGGAATGGATATCACGGAATGGCCTATTTGGTACTCTACTGTCAAAAATACATCAGGCGGTAACGCTCATTTGGTAGCTCAATAATTTGCATATTAGTTAGCAAGAACGTTAAACTGTTAACTGATGACTATTTAGCTAACAAAGAATGAACCACCTATCTTTTTACTGGTTACCCGAAAATAACGAACTTCTGATTAGAGGCATTGAATCAGAGTTCTCATCTTTAATTGAGCTGGCGATCAACTCAGGTAAAGTGACTCTACCCCCTATACCAGATGTCGTACTGAAAATTCAAAAGTTGTGTACTCACGACGCCACAACCATCTTGGATGTCGCAGATAGTTTACTCGAAGACCCCGGCCTTGCCGCTGTTGTGATTCGAGTTGCGAATTCCGTCATATTTAACCGACGCAATATTACCTGCACTGATCTTGTCACGGCCGTTTCACGCCTTGGCATCCTTCGAGTCAGAGACATCGTTACCGCACAAGCCATCGAGCAGTTAAAACATTCTGTCAACTTGAGTCGCGGCTGCAATGACATTTTGATTAATAGTGCTCATGACTCAAGAGAGTTAGCGGCAACCATGGTGATGGTCGTAAAAGGATTTAAAGAGTCCAATGATCCAAGGTACAACAATCTGGAAACAGACAAAGCACTGTTAACTGGACTGTTAGCCGATATAGGCTTGTTTTGTATCGTCAATGAGTACCACCTCTATCTTGAGCAAGGAAACTATTTGGCCGAAGACATCGCTTTTCAAATTTTCAGCAATCAATGTACTAATGCCAGCAAACTGGTCTTGGAGAAATGGGGATTTGATGCTGATTTTCTCGAAGTGGCGTCCAATCAGCCAGTGCAGCCCAGTACAGTTGACGTCAGTTACATCGATGTCGCCCGCATTGCAAATCATATCCTTATGTTTCGCAGACAAGACGATGCCATTGATGACCATACGGTTGAATTTGACGTTACTGGTGCCGATATACTCTATAAACTCAGTAACTTAAGTGATATCGACTTCAATTTGCAAATTAATGAACTGATCAGTGCTAGTGGTCTGTAGCCCCACCGCCATTAAATAGGACCCAACATGTTTTCAGGGATCGTTTTTATTTTTGCACCACTGATGGCGGGCTATCTGATTTCTGTCACTCAAGCCACTCAGCTCGATTTAATCAACACAGCGACCTCTAAGCTTATCTATGTAATTCTCGCTCTAATGGGGCTTAGCCTCGCTGCACTGGACGACCTCGGGCAAAACTTACAGACGATCATTCAATACGTTAGCGTGTTCTTCATCTGTTTAAGCATCAGCAATCTCGCGGTTCTTCCTTTCGTCGACAAGCTTCTTCCAGTCCAAACGGATGCGAAGCGAACCAAACTGCCATTATCTGAAATGGCCATCGAGTCAGTCAAATTGGTGTTGGTCGTGGGGAGTGGTCTTGTCGTCGGTTTGATGCTTCCGTTCAGTCTCAGTTGGGTTGATAACGCCAGCGAATGGATCTTATTTGCTTTACTATTTTTGATTGGAATTCAGTTAAGAAATAGTGGTTTAACCCTGCGTCAAATACTCGTCAATAAGCACGGTATGATTATCGCGCTCATCGTCATTTCGACATCAATGCTTGGCGGAGCGCTTGCGGCTCTCGTGCTCGATATTGATCTTTTTCGGGCACTGGCAATGGCGTCTGGGTTTGGCTGGTATTCTTTAGCGGGCATTTTAATGGGTGACGCATTCGGTCCCGTATATGGAGGCGCCTCGTTTTTAATTGAACTTCTCAGAGAATTGATGGCCTTAGTCCTCATTCCACTAGCGATTCGCACGAGACCCTGCACTGCCATCGGCTATGCAGGGGCAACGGCTCTCGATTTCACTCTTCCAGTGATTCAAACTACGGGTGGCGTTCGTTGTGTGCCGATTGCGATTGTCAGCGGTTTCATACTTAGCCTTCTAGTCCCCGTAATGATGCTTTTCTTTGCGTCTCTTGCTGGCTAGATCGCATGATTTTAGCTTAAAATTCATTATATTGAGGCTCAATAATCACAGTTAATTTAGCGCCCTCTAATGTAAAAGAAATTAGAATAACTATTCTTCATAAGGAAATACTATGACACGTCTACTGATTGCTTTGTTACTTGGGGCAACCTCATCGATGGTTACCGCAGCGGACAATACCTGCTTATCCAAGAAATACGATGCGTATGTTGATGCTTCTCTTCACTGGTATGAAGATTTAGCAGAACTTACATCAGAACAATATCCTGATCTTAAAGAAGTCAGCGAGTGGTTCCTCGAAGGGCGCAAGCATCACTTTGAATTAAGTCGTGCTGCGGTCCATTACTATCTTGAAAAAGATCCCTCCAAAGTGGCGACAGCACAGCCCGTTGAAGCTTGGCTACAATTGGAACAAAAAGACATTAAAACACTGGCTTCTAGAAGTGATACTTTAGGCCAGTTGGCAAAAGTAACCTTCAACGATCGACAATCGGCTCCCCATGAAAAGAATTATGACCTGCGTTCAGCCTTTGCCGATCTATTGAGCCACCCAACGAAAATTGATTCAGCGCTAAACCGTTATAATCAAGCAATCAAAGAGTTGGAAAAACTTTCTTGCGATTCCTAATCATGTGCCGCTACGTTGGTAGTGGCCCATTGAATTAGTGACACCAAAATTGGACAATTAGAACAAGACTTTGCTTTCAAATTCGTTTAAATTGTCCCGCTGCAACAAAAAGATAAGAGCAATAAAGCGGTATGGTATCGGAACACAAAACGGCTGATGTGAGTCTCGAGAGTTTACTCCGGATTTTCACTGTACCTGAAGGGCCAGATTCAACATTGACCAAAATTGAAGAGAAACTGTCGAGGAATCTCAATCAATTTCTGCGCGAACATATTGTCGCTGAAGAAAAGCCGTTGCGTGAGATTGAAAAAGATTTCTCCTACGCTTCTCTGCCCGAACAACCTGAGTTTGTCTCCGAGCACACCCAACATCTGCTTGATACTTTGGTTTCGCAGTCTGTACACACCTCAGCACCCAGCTTCATTGGCCACATGACCTCGGCACTTCCGTACTTTCTCATGCCCCTGTCAAAAATCATGATCGCGCTTAACCAGAATTTAGTAAAGATCGAGACATCAAAGGCTTTTACGCCTTTAGAGCGTCAGGTGTTGGGCATGCTTCATCGTCTGATCTACCAACAAAATGACGCTTTTTACACCCAATGGATGCACAGTGCTAATCATTCACTTGGAGCATTTTGCTCTGGCGGGACCATTGCAAATATCACGGCCCTGTGGGTTGCAAGAAATAATGCCTTACGCGCGCAGGGACGGTTTAAAGGTGTGGAAAAAGAAGGCCTGTTTAAAGCCATGAAACATTATGGCTATGACGGTCTAGCCGTATTGATATCCGAACGCGGTCATTATTCCCTCAAAAAAGCGGCGGATGTACTCGGTATAGGTCAGGAAGGGTTGGTCTTAGTTAAGACAGATTCAAAGAATCGTATTTGTCCACAAGCGCTCCGAGAAAAAATCACCGAACTCAAACACAACAACATTAAGCCTTTCGCCGTGGTCGGTGTCGCCGGCACAACCGAAACGGGGTCGGTCGACCCTCTCTCTGAGATGGCGGACATCTGTCGTCAAGAAGGTTGCCATTTCCACATTGATGCAGCGTGGGGCGGTGCAACTCTGATGTCGAATAACTACCGTCACCTTCTTGATGGTGTCGAGTTAGCTGACTCCCTGACTATCGACGCCCACAAACAGCTGTACATCCCTATGGGTGCAGGCATGGTCTTGTTCAAAGACCCGGATGCAATGAAATCTATTGAACACCACGCTCAGTATATCTTACGCCAAGGTTCCAAAGATCTTGGCAGTCACACATTGGAAGGCTCTCGCTCAGGCATGGCCATGCTTGTGTACGCAGCGATGCATATAATCAGTCGTCCGGGGTACGAACTCCTAATCGACCAGAGCATTGAAAAAGCCAAGTATTTTGCCGCTTTAATTGAAAAGCAAAGTGATTTCGAGCTGGTGTCAGAACCTGAGTTATGTATACTCACCTATCGCTACCTCCCAGCTAACGTTCTGTCAGCACTCGAACAAGCGAACGATGAGCAGAAGTTACAACTTAACGAACTGCTCAATGAACTGACCAAGTTTATTCAAAAACGCCAGCGGGAAACTGGAAAATCCTTCGTGTCTCGAACTCGACTGAACCCAGTTCAGTGGAATCGACTTAATACGATTGTCTTTCGGGTTGTCTTGGCAAACCCGTTGACAGGACATGATATCTTGGGTCAGGTTTTAGATGAACAAAGGGATATTGCCCAGCAGGCACCAAAGTTACTCGCTAAAATTCAATCGGTCACACAACACATTCAAGACCATTGAAAATTTCTTTCTGAAAAGCGGTAACTGGCACAACATTACACGTCACATAGAGAGAAAACGAATACCTATACGCGCGTTTTTGTCGTTTTGACTCAGTTTAGTTTGAGGCTTGTCATATTCTCACTCATTGAACTGTATAATAATTACTGTAAACCTTTTGCTTAGGTTTATACTGGGGCCGTGGCACTGGATAGTATTGCCATTAGGTGACGACTTGTTGCCACTTTTATATCAAGTATATCCAGTGAGTGGTTCTTTATACCCTCGTGAACACTATGAATACATTAGAAAAAGTACAGAAAAATCTAGAGAATTTCAGTAAGTCAGAACGAAAAGTCGCTGAAGTGATCATGGCATCTCCTCAGACAGCTATCCATTCTAGCATCGCGACATTGGCAAAAATGGCCGATGTCAGTGAACCTACCGTCAATCGCTTTTGTCGGCGTCTAGATACAAAAGGTTTCCCTGATTTCAAACTTCACCTTGCTCAAAGCCTTGCGAATGGCACCCCTTATGTCAATCGCAATGTCGAAGAAGATGATGGCCCCGATGCCTATACCCATAAAATCTTCGAATCAACCATGGCTTGTTTGGATGTAGCGAAAAACAGCCTAGATGCGATGCAGATTAATCGCGCTGTCGATCTTCTCACTCAGGCAAAACGAATCTCATTTTTTGGCCTTGGCGCCTCTTCAGCCGTTGCCCGCGATGCGCAGAACAAGTTTATTCGTTTCAACATACCCATTACCTGTTTTGACGACATAGTCATGCAGCGTATGAGCTGCATTAACTGCACTGACAACGATGTCATCGTACTGATTTCACACACAGGTCGTACTAAAAGTTTGGTTGAAATTGCTAATCTTGCGCGTGAAAACGGTGCCACTGTGATTGCGATTACCGCCAAAGACTCCCCTCTGGATAAAGCGAGTTCCCTTTCGATCTCTCTCGATGTACCCGAGGATACCGATGTCTATATGCCAATGGCTAGCCGAGTCGTACAGATGACAGTGATTGACGTACTTGCAACAGGTTTTACCCTTCGCCGAGGTTCAGGTTTTAGGGAAAACTTAAAGCGAGTCAAAGATGCCCTTAAAGACTCTCGATACGACAAACTTTCTCAATTTTAAGTAAGAGGAGCGCTGGCGCTCCTCTTTTTGACTGTACCAACACCGCTATAAATCACATCATTACTCGCCATCACGAGTGTCGACTTCCAACAGAATGGGCAAAATCACAACAATAGGTTCTACCTATCAAACTAAGAGGCTATTGTGACTTTATTTTCGGCTACGGATCGGGCATAGTTGCATCCATCAGATTAAGGAGAAAGACATTATGTTCGTCGTTATTTTCGGTCGCCCGGCTTGCCCATACTGTGTTCGTGCCAAAGAGCACGCTGAGACATTGAAAGAGAAGCGTGACGATTTCAACTACCGATACGTTGATATTCATGCTGAGGGTATTTCAAAAGCCGACCTTGAGAAAACAGTCGGCAAACCAGTAGAGACCGTTCCTCAAATTTTCATCGACCAAGATCATATTGGTGGCTGTGATGAATTTGAAGCCTACGCAAAAGAAAATTTGGGCCTATTTGACTAATCAAGTAACCAATCATTAAAAAAGCCGCATGATGCGGCTTTTTTAATGTCTGGCATTCACCTAACAATTTCAAAACTATGTCAATAATGAAAAGTTTCACTTATCATTTTGCATTATTAAGTTACAATTCCCACAATTATCTTATCTATGGCACTGACTTAAGAATTGCCCGTGAATATCGACGTTGTATTTTTGCTTGAGCAAACCCCTATCCTTCTTATTTTTGTCGTCCTTGCTATTGGCTTAGCCATTGGTAAAATTCGCTTTGGTAACCTTCAGCTTGGCAACTCAATTGGTGTGCTGCTTACCTCTTTGGTCATGGGACATTTAGGCTTTGACTTTAATGCAGATGCATTAACTATCGGCTTTATGCTGTTTATTTATTGTGTGGGGATCGAAGCCGGTCCGAATTTTTTTGGTATTTTTTTCCGCGATGGAAAACATTATTTCATTCTGAGCATGGTGGTCCTCACCACAGCGCTGACCATTACCTACTTTGCCAGCCATAGCCTTGGGTTAGACTTTGGTTTGTCTGCTGGCATGATGGCAGGCGCACTCACTGCAACCCCTGTATTGGTGGGTGCTCAAGATGCGCTCAACTCGGGTCTGGCAACCATACCGAGCGACATGGACATTTCTCAGGTTATCGAAAACCTTTCTGTCGGCTACGCCATGGCGTATTTGATTGGTTTAATTAGCATGATTGCCTTCGCTAAACTTTTGCCTAAGCTACAAAAGCAAAACCTCTCCGACTCAGCCCAACAAATTGCTCAGGAAAGAGGGCTGGGTCGCTCAGGACAACGCAAAGTTTACCTTCCTATCATTCGTGCCTACAGAGTCGGCCAAGAGTTGATCGACTGGATAGATGGAAGAAACCTTCGTGAACTTGGGATCTATCGTCAAACGGGTTGCTATATCGAACGAATTAGGCGAAATGGTATCCTCGCTCATCCTGATGGGGATGCTATCTTACAACAAGGCGATGAAATCGCTTTGGTTGGTTTCCCCGATAGTCACGCGCGACTCGACCCCAGCTTTAGAAATGGTAAAGAAGTCTTCGACCGTAATTTGCTGGATCTGCGCATTGTGGAAGAAGAAATTGTTGTCAAAAGTGACTCTATTGCAGGAAAGCGTTTGTCCGACTTGAACTTATCAGAATACGGCTGTTTCCTAAATCGTGTGGTTAGAGCGCAGATTGAGATGCCAATGGACTTAGATATTGTTCTCGCTAAAGGTGATGTGCTTCAAGTCAGTGGAGAGAAAAGTCGTGTCCACGGCTTAGCCGAAAAAATTGGTTTTATTTCGATTCATAGTCAAATGGCGGACCTGCTGGCTTTCTGCAGCTTCTTTATCCTTGGGATTTTGTTTGGCCTTATCACGATGTCTTTTGGTCAAGTCTCGTTTGGTTTGGGCAATGCCGTCGGGCTATTGCTCTCGGGCATCACTCTGGGCTTTCTACGCGCGAATCACCCAACATTTGGCTACGTTCCACAGGGGGCACTGAATATGGTCAAAGATCTCGGACTAATGTTCTTTATGGTTGGTATTGGGCTGAGTGCGGGCGGTAAAATGTTCGACTACCTCGCGCAAGTTGGACCTCAGGTTATCGGGCTCGCATTTTTAGTCAGCGTTGTGCCAGTAGTATTTGCCTATTTGGTTGGGGCCTACGTACTGCGAATGAATCGAGCGCTTCTTCTCGGTGCTATCATTGGCGCAAGAACCTGTGCCCCAGCGATGGACATCGTCAATGACTACGCTAAATCCACAATACCTGCTTTGGGTTATGCTGGCACTTATGCGATTGCCAATATTCTAATGACGTTAGCAGGGACCATTCTGATTATATTGAGCTGACTCCACTGACAAAAAAGGCTTCCATTATCTAGAAGCCTTTCCTCGCCCAAGCAATCTCACCAATCATTTATTTTAGCGGCCTCAAATATGCGAGAAAACGCTTCTCTGCATTTTTAAAACACCACAAAATAATAAAGGTAAGGGCCATATAAAACAGGCCTGCCGTCACGAATGATTCGAAGGGTGCATAGTATCGCGAGTTAACCAAACGTGCAGCGCCCGTTAAATCCATAATAGTAACAATACCCGCCACCGCACTACCATGAAGCATAAAGATCACTTCATTACTGTAGGCGGGCAACGCTCGCCTAAGTGCGCTGGGCAATATAATTCTTTGGTACGTCTTAAACAGACTCATTCCGTACGCTTTCGCCGCTTCAACTTCCCCCCTTGGTAGGCCATTAATTGCACCTCGAATAATTTCTGAGGTGTAAGCTGAAGTGTTAAGAATAAAAGCCACCAATGCACAAAACCACGCATTTTCCCAGAGAGTATCTTTTACCGCGATAAATTGATCCATACCGTAATAAATCAAATACAACTGCACAAGTAGGGGCGTACCTCGAAAAAAATAAATGAACGCCCAGCTAGGCGCACTCACAAAAATAGATGAACTGTTGCGCGCGATCGCCAGAGGTATAGCGACCATCAAACCTATTATCAAAGACAAACTCACCAACCAAACGGTCGTCCAAAGACCGTCTAGGTAAATAGGCATACTTTCAATAATCAGTGTAACGTCCATTTGTTACCTCGCATGAATACTAAATTTACGCTCTACAAGCTTAAGTAACCCTGTCGATACGCTGGTAAAAAATAGAAATATGACGGCAACCGTCATGTAAAAAGTGAAGGGCATTTTAGTCGAGCCTGCGGCCAGTGTGCTGATTCGTACCATGTCTTCCAATCCAATAATCGAAACCAACGCCGTTGTTTTCAATAACACCAGCCAGTTGTTGCCAAAACCTGGCAAAGCATGTCGAATCATCTGAGGCAGAAGGATGCGTCTAAAAGCCAGTAGAGGACTCATTCCATAGGCTCTTGCCGCCTCCAGCTCCCCCCTATCTACAGCCATGATCGCACCACGAAAAGTTTCCGCCATATAGGCACCAAAAATGAAACCAATCGTTAAAATTCCAGCGACAAAAGGGCTGACATCAACGTAATCAGGCAGGTAAGCGGTCCATTCATGATTCGCATCACTAGCCGCAAACCATTCATTGAGGGACTCATTGATGGCATAAAGACTATTGTTGAGCAATATCTGTCCACCAAAAAAAATCAACATCATCAACACAAGATCGGGGATGCCACGAATGACCGTGGTGTAAAGTGTCGCTATCGCCCTTGCCCATCGATATGGCGCCAATTTTGCCAAGGCTCCCAGCATTCCCAGCGCAACGGCGAGTAACAGCGAAAGCAAGGCCACTTCTATGGTTACCATCGCCCCTTTCAATATTGAGGCCTCATATCCTTGTAAATCGAGCATAAGTGAGTTCCTGATCTCTAAAGCACTATGACTTGACCTTAGATAGAGTTCGACCGCGGGCTACCTCTGGAAAAAGAACCCACGGTCGAACGTTAATATTTACTGGCCATACACATCATAATTGAAGTACTGAGACGCAATCTCCTGATACACACCCTTTTCACGAAGTGAGTCGATGGCGGAATTGAGTTTTTGGGTCAAATCTTTGTCTTGCTTGCGTACTGCAATGCCAAACCCTTCACCAAACCATTTTGGATCGGTCAATGATGGGCCAACAAACTCATAGTCTTCACCCCCAGGCTTATTGAGCATTCCTTCTTCAAGCGCAGATGCATCACCTAAAACTGCCGCCACACGGCCATTGGCAAGGTCAAGATAGGCTTCATCAAAAGAGCCATAGCGAACGATTTCAATCTTGTCACCATAATTATCCGTTAGATACTTATCATGAGTCGTCGCACGCTGAACCGCTATTTTCTGACCATTTAGGTTGTCAAAATCTAAGTTCGCCCCTTTTTTAGCAATAAACTTATTTGGGATTAACGCGTATTTTCCCGTGAAGTCTATTTTCTTTTTTCGTTCTTCAGTGATCGACATCGCCGCGATAATGGCGTCGTATTTACGTGCAAGGAGCGAAGGTATAATGCCATCCCAATCCTGAGCGACAATTTTACATTTTACTTTCATTTCCTGACATAGCGCATTAGCCATATCAACGTCAAAACCTTTTAAAGAACCATCAGATTCAGTCCAACTAAACGGAGGATAAGCACCTTCAATACCAAAACGAACTGTCTTCCAATCTTTCGCCTGGACCATGCCTGTTGCTGTACTCGCAACCATGGCAGCAACGATTAACCACTTTTTCATTTCCATACTCCTGTAATTGATATTTCTTCTATTGGAAGCTTGCATTAGGTGCTAGCTCAATAAATCGATGAGATGAACTGTTTGAGACGTTCTGACTCTGGATTTGTGAATAGCTTAGCAGGCTCGCCTTGCTCTTCCACTCGACCTTGATGTAAGAACATGACATGATTCGAAACATCACGTGCAAACGCCATTTCATGTGTCACAACTAACATAGTGCGCCCCTCTTCGGCCAAATCTCGCATCACCCCAAGCACTTCTCCAACAAGCTCAGGATCTAAGGCAGAGGTAGGTTCATCAAACAACATAACCTCTGGATCGACGGCCAGCGCACGTGCAATCGCTGCTCGTTGCTGCTGGCCTCCGGATAAGTGCCCAGGATAGTAATCTTTACGTTCATAAAGTCCGACTTTTTGAAGCAGCAACTTGGCATTCTTAATGGCTTGTAATTTAGGCACACCCAATACATGGACAGGCGCCTCAATGACATTTTCCAACACCGTAAGATGTGACCAAAGGTTGAAACCCTGAAAAACCATCGCCAGTCTCGAGCGAATGCGCTGAACCTGCTTTTCTTTCGCTGGAACGGCTTCACCTTGACGATTGGTTTTCATTTGAATTTTCTCACCGTTAACCCAGATCTCTCCGGATGTCGGCGTTTCAAGCAGATTAATGCATCTCAGAAAGGTACTTTTCCCCGACCCAGACGAGCCAATGATGGAAATCACATCCCCTTTATGTGCTTCAAGCGAGATACCTTTTAAGACTTGATTCTGTCCAAAGGTTTTGTGAAGTTCATTAATGTCCAGCGCGGGTACATCACTCATGCACTCATACTCCTTGATGTTATTATTCTAGCCAGCAAACCACACGGTATAGTCGTTAGCTAACAGCTGGGGTCCCCCACATTTGGCTTCAAATTAGCACTACGCCAAACAACATGCAACAAATTATCAACCTTAAAAAGCAGTATATCAAGACGATATATATGATTAAAAATGCACTTTATGGCTACTTTTTCTAAAAATGCCGCATAAAAAGACTTTTTACCCACTCCTTCACCCGAACCTATTGTTAACATTTTTGTAAAATACCTGATCCACCTCAATAATTTTATCAATACTCTACCTTATCGATACTGGCCTGAGAGACGTCGAGTAGAAAAAAGTCTCTCAAAGACAATAATTTTTCATTTGCGTACCTATTCATCGAGATAACTCAGAACATTTTGTAATTTTATTACACATCGATTCATTGACTGATCTAAATCAATCTCTGGCGATAAACAGCACGTTACACTCCAAAAAACAAAAAACTCAATAAGAAGATTTTGCTTTTTTTCGCTCAGTCAAAACCAATACCGTTCAAGTGACGTATCGACATGCAAAGCGAAATCAAGAGGTAAAAGTGGCCACTTTATTATTGCCATTAGCGCCCCAGAGAATGAACAACGATAAAATGTGAGGACAACTATGACAGACGCAATCACCCCCCTTGATTCAGATTTGGACAATCAAACCTATCAGGAGCGACACCTTCCAGCACGCCAATTCTCCAGTCGAAGCGACTACTTAAACCATGAGCTGCAGATTATGAAACCTCGCCGCTTCGGCTTGAACCTACCAGGACGTGACTTTCGTTTCGAGTTGGAAGATCTGGTCCCTGCTTTGGCTGGGACTATTGGTATTATCGCCATGTATTCTGCCGTCATGATGTCTTGGGCTGAAGGGCTAACAGAGGCTTGGCCGCATATCCATTTGGGCAAAGACTTTGCTATCGAGGTTGCGCGGGTAGAAATGCTCATTCCCGCTTTTCTATTTTGTATCTTAGCTTCTGGGTTCATCAACCCCAAGGCGAATCTGGCCGGTAATCATGGGCCGATGATCCCACTGATTGGAACCATCGCGTTAGCGGGTGCACATCCGCTTGCCCTCGCGATTTTGATTGGTGTATTCGGGCTGCTTCTTAGCTTTTTCAAAGGGGGGTCGAAACTCGTCAACCTCACCTCAGAAGGAACAGCAGGTGGATTGCTTATTTTTCTCGGTTTAACCGGCACCGTTAGTCAGATCGAATCTATCCAACACTGGGCCATCAATCTGAAATCCTCCACGATTGAAGCTGGCAGCTTAGGTTATGTGGGTCTGATCGTACTCACGGTAACGGTATCGCTTTATGCGGTTTTGGCAAAAATGAACAAACGCTGGTTAGCGATCCCCGTGTGTGCTTTGGTTGGCCTTATCGTTTCATTAAGTTTGGGGGCTGGTTTTGATATTCAGTTTGAAACGTCAATGGGATTACCTAACCTAAACCCTTTCTATTGGTGGGGAAGTACTGATCAAGGCTGGATGCTTGGTTTACCGAACATGGCGCATTTCATTGCATCGTTGCCTTTTGCAATTTTAGCGGTCGCTATGTGGTCTCCTGACTTTCTTGGCCATCGTATCTTTCAACAATTGAACTACCCCAAAAAAAGCGAAAAGGTCCTTATGGATGTCGACGATACCATGACAATGTGCTCACTTCGCCAAATGGTGGGTACCGCCGTCGGCGGTGGCAATATTACCTCATCTTGGGGAACTTACATGATTCCTGCCGCGATCGCCAAACGCCCGATTCCCGCAGGCGCCATTTTGCTTGGCGTCATGGTCATGGTCATTGCTGTTTTGGGGTTCCCAATGGATATTGCTGTTTGGCCGCCTGTTATGCGGGTCGCTTTGCTCGTGGGGGTGTCACTCCCCTTACTTGAGGCGGGTATGCAAATGGTCAAAGATTCCAAAGGTTCACAAGCCGCGGGCATTTGTATTTTCGCTTCCGCTATCGTTAACCCAGTCCTCGCTTGGGCATTCACTATGTTGTTAGATAACAATGGCCTCATCGGTGACAAACAACGTGCCGCGCGCCTCTCTCTTATCGACAGAATTGTGGTCCCTGCTGGCGTCCTAGTGATTTGTATATTAGCGATGTTCGCCGTCGGTATGCTCGAGGGCCAATATGGTGTTGAAGCTTGGTTGTAAACACTCAACCTAACAAAAGTTTGTTTTGTTTCCTCTAAGCGGCCTCTTATTCGATGTTTTATTGATTTAGTTTAAGGTTTGCAGTTTTTTTTAAGTTTATTGTTTAAGTCAGTGAGCGAGGAAACAAGAAATCTCGATATCAATCGATTTGCTAGAGGTGCTTGTCGCACCAAACAAAGACGATACATATGGCAATTTCTTAACAATATACTGAACCCTATTGTGGGGCCATAAGCTGACATAAAAGCTAGGTAGTAATTGTTTTTTATATAAAAAGGTAGGTATTTCATGGCACAACAATTGACTAAAGCTTGGCAAGGTTTTAATCAGGGTGATTGGCAAACCAAGGTGAACGTTCGTGATTTTATTCAAAATAATTACACACCCTATGAAGGAGATGAATCTTTCTTAGTTTCGGAAGCTACTGAAGCGACAAATCAGCTTTGGGCTAAAGTCATGGAAGGTATTAAACAGGAAAATGCGACCCACGCACCGGTCGATTTTGATACCTCTGTGATTTCAACGATTACCGCTCATGAAGCGGGCTACATTGAGAAAGACCTCGAAACCATCGTGGGTTTGCAGACCGATGCCCCACTTAAGCGTGCCATCATCCCTAACGGCGGTATACGCATGGTCGAAGGATCGTGTAAAGCTTACGACAAAACGCTGGATCCTCAACTATCCAAAATATACAGCGAGTATCGTAAGACACACAATGCAGGTGTCTTTGATATCTACACTCCCGATATTTTAAAGTGCCGTAAATCTGGTGTGCTTACCGGTCTTCCTGATGCCTATGGACGCGGACGCATCATTGGCGACTATCGTCGGGTTGCCCTTTACGGTATCAATCGCCTAATGGAAGACAAGCTGGAACAGTTCGCCTCTTTGCAAGAACGTTTCGAGAACGGTGAAGATCTTCAGATGACGATGCAACTTCGTGAAGAAATTGCAGAGCAACATCGTGCACTCGCTCAGATGAAAGTGATGGCAAGCAAATATGGCTACGACATCTCTTACCCAGCACAAACAGCGCAACAAGCTATTCAATGGACTTACTTTGGTTATCTCGCTGCGGTCAAATCTCAAAACGGCGCGGCGATGTCTTTGGGGCGTACGTCAACTTTCCTCGATATTTACATAGAGCGCGATATTGCCGCGGGCAAAATCAATGAAATCGATGCGCAAGAAATGATCGATCACTTTGTGATGAAATTGCGTATGGTTCGATTCCTGAGGACGCCAGAGTATGATGACTTGTTCTCAGGGGACCCAATTTGGGCAACGGAATCGATGGGCGGCATGGGCCTTGATGGACGAACGCTTGTCACTCGATCTAACTTCCGTTTTCTTAACAGTCTATATACGATGGGGCCTTCTCCAGAACCAAACATTACCGTACTGTGGTCTGAAAAGTTACCTACTGGGTTTAAGAAGTTCTGTGCAAAAGTGTCTATCGACACTTCATCCATCCAATACGAGAACGATGACCTAATGCGGCCAGACTTCGAGTCTGACGACTATGCCATTGCTTGTTGCGTTTCCCCCATGATTCTTGGCCAACATATGCAGTTTTTTGGTGCACGAGCCAATTTGGCAAAAACGCTGCTCTACGTGATTAATGGCGGGGTTGATGAAAAATTAAAGATCCAAGTCGGTCCTAATATGCCGAGAATTTCTGATAAGGTGCTCAACTTTGATGACGTTTGGAACAAACTTGACCACTTCATGGACTGGCTAGCCAAACAGTATGTGACCGCTCTCAACAGTATTCACTTTATGCACGATAAATACAGCTACGAAGCGGCGCTCATGGCACTGCATGACAGAGATGTCCAACGTACCATGGCTTGCGGCATTGCCGGTCTTTCAGTCGCTGCGGACTCATTGTCAGCCATAAAATATGCTCAGGTCACCCCCGTACGTGATGAGGATGGCATCGCTATCGATTTCGACATCAAAGGAGACTACCCGAAATTCGGCAACAATGACGCTCGCGTTGACGACATCGCTTGCCAACTTGTCGAAAGCTTTATGAACAAGATTCGTCAACTAAAAACCTACCGTAATGCGGTCCCGACTCAATCAATCCTAACGATTACGTCCAACGTCGTTTACGGAAAGAAGACAGGAAATACACCCGATGGTCGTCGTGCAGGAGCCCCATTCGCTCCAGGTGCCAACCCAATGCATGGCCGTGATGGAAAAGGCGCTGTCGCATCCTTGACCTCAGTGGGCAAATTACCCTTTGCTCATGCAAAAGATGGAATCTCTTACACATTCTCCATCGTGCCAAACGCGCTGGGCAAAGAAGAGGATGGACAACGAAGAAATCTCGCCGGATTGATGGATGGCTATTTTCACCATGAGGCAGGAATCGAAGGCGGCCAGCATCTCAATGTGAATGTGCTGAACCGCGAAACGTTAGAAGACGCCATCAAGCATCCAGAGAATTACCCGCAATTGACCATTCGAGTCTCTGGCTATGCGGTGCGTTTCAACTCACTAACCAAAGAACAACAGCAAGACGTAATTGCGCGCACTTTCACTGACGCTCTTTGAGGCCCTGATACCCATTAAAAATCTCAAGCTCTGGTTCAATGAACCCGGGCTTTTTTTGTCTCTAAATGAAACGCTTCACAGTCCGAGGCAAAAATCCTTCTCAAAAATCTACAAAGGAAAAGATATGGAGTAGTATTTAGATGGAATTTATAAATGATCTAATAAAATGAATCTATTACGTGCCCTTATCGTGCTCGTTTTTGCCACTAACGCAAACGCGTCTGAACAATCAACCGTGTCGTTTTCAATTGACAATGACGGCATATTTGGCGTTGACCAAGACTACACTAACGGTCTGTTTCTTACCTATACATCGGGAGCGGTTACCCCCAACTGGCTTACTGAGCCACTCAGCCTCTCCTTTTGGGGCGGTGCTGCCTTAGACAAGTATGAATTCACCCTTGGCCATAAGATGTATACCCCTTCTGAGATTGACGCGAGCATTCCCTTAATCAATGAGCGTCCTTATGCTGGGTATCTGCACACAGAATTCAACTACATCAGTCTTCATCCTCAGCAAGCGCAAAGAATTAATCTGACCTTGGGGAGCGTCGGAGAAAGTTCCTTGGCCGAAGAGGCTCAGGATATCGTCCATGGTATCATTGGATCAGATGAGCCCAACGGCTGGGCTTATCAAGTGGACGATAAGTTTGTCGGGAGCATTGGCTACCTTAGCCACTTTGCTCTTTGGCGCGACGTATTAGCGGCCAATACAGACTGGGAAATCTCTAACATTTCTGAGCTTAATGCGGGTAATTTTAGAAGCGATATTTCAACGGGTTTTATGTTTCGGTGGGGCGTCGATCTGGCCGGCAACATGGGCGCTGCCAATATCGACAACGAAAATCCGTTTCGGGCGGGTATGCTGGGGGCATCGAAAACAGGCTGGTTTATCTTCGCGGGTTTAGAGGCCCGTTATCGATTCAATGATATTACCATTGAGGGTGACCGCTCAGGGGTCAATGACTATGCGATACGTAATGGGCAAAGCCCAAGCATATACGACGTCACATTGGAAAACCAACAAGCCAGCGCCGTGACTGGATTTGCTTGGTACAACGCCTATTTTGGCGCCACGTTAACGGCCACAGCTAAAACGCCAGACTACGAAGAAGCGAAAGAGTCCATTTACGGTACAGGTAGCCTATCGCTCTACGCATTTTTCTAAATAGTGAATCGTTGGCAGTCGCTACTCAAACTGCCTGCTCGCTGTTCAACCAATTGACTGACCGAGCGTAATTGCTCACTGTTGTGTTCCAATTCTTTCATTGCACTGGACATTTGGGTCATATTGTTGGCCATTGACTGACTGGTTGAGGCCAGCTCTTTTATTGAAGTAAATATAGCATCCGTTTTTTGGGCCGCTTCGTCGGTTTTTTCCGTAATAGTGTGCAGCGCACGCATTGCTTCATGCCCACGCTCTTGGCCGGCTTTCATCGACGTTTCCGATTGACCAATATACTGAATGACCTCAGCACTTTCCTTTTTCATTGTTTCTATCGTATCCGAGATCTCCGCGACCGCATCTACCGTCCTGACGGCAAGGTTTCTAACTTCATCAGCGACCACCGCAAAACCACGCCCCTGTTCTCCTGCTCTTGCCGCTTCAATCGCCGCATTTAACGCCAACAAATTAGTCTGTTCGGCAATGCCATTAATAATGTCCATAACCGAATCCACTTTGGTCGACGCTTGCTCCAACTGCTGAATATGCCCAGCGGCAGAAGTCAGTATCGACGCGACGTCTTCAAGGGAACCGATAGCCGCCCCAATCACTTGAGAGCCTTTCTCCGCAGACTCTGTTGACGAACGACTGATCTCCGCGACAGACTCCAGTGAGTTTGAGACTTCTTGACTCGTGAGACTGACGTCTTCGGTCGCCGATGCCAGTAATTGTGTTTGTCCAAGCACCTCACTTTGGTTATGAGAAAGTAAATCCAAACCCTGATTCAGATCGGCCGCATTACCCGATAACGCCTGACTGTTTTCCTGAACTCCAGAGACAAGCTTGCCGAGACTTTGACAACTTTCATTAATGCTTTCAGCAAGCTGATTAAATTCATCGTTTGGGTTGTTCGTCAGACGCATTCTCTTCGATAGATTGCCCGACGACACATTGCCGAGTATTTCTCGGGTATTGCTCAGTGAGCGAGACAAAGAACGACTCTGCAAAATAAAGATAGCAATAGTGAAGACCGCCAAGACGATACAAGCCGCTAAAATAGACCAAAGCGTTTGTTCGGATGACTGCTCGGCCGAGCGTTGGTACTGCGTGCTTATCCTATCCAACTCAGTCGTCACCGTGGCAATCAACCGCGTAAGCTGAGATTTAGATGTAATCAGTTGTTGTTCAACCGCATTGAGCTTTTTAGACAATTCGCTCACACGGACAAAGGTTGCTTTAAACTGATCAATTTCTTTTTCATAGAGGTCAAGCATGGCGTATACATTGGACATGTTTTCAAACGTACCCATCGCTCGGTTAAATAATTTCAGGTTTTCTTGATTTGGCTGCAATAGATAATTTTGCTGAGATTTGACCATCGCCTGAAAGTCAGAATTGAGGGACACCATACCCGTTTCAGCGATCTTCTGTTCAATCACGTTAGCCAGTGTTTTCAGTTGACCGAGTTGACCTTCATCGATATTGAATCCAAGCTCCTGCTTTAAAGTTAGCCATGGGTTGACGGCCGCTTCAAACTCTCCAATACTCTGGCTCAATTTGTTCGCCTCACCACCCATATTTACCAGAGTAAGAAACGAGACATCTTTGTTGACATCTACAACGATTTGCGCAATATCTTGCTCAATTTGGCCGACCTGAGCACCCATCAAGTTGTCCAATTCACTGCTAACAGTAAGAATTTTACTTTGCGTTTGATAAATAGAGATAGCGCCTGCGGAAATATCAGCACTAGAGTGATATTGGTTACTCATATGGGCCAACCTAGAAGAAGTAAACACCGCGAGCGAGACAAAACCAACCGTAAGAATCACTAAAAAAGCGGTAACCTTTTGCTTTCGAGATAATGCCAATATATCCATAAAGAATCCTTATCATCAAATGGAGTGATAATCCGCCTCATGTGCCTATTCATTGTTTATTATACAACCATATCCGACTAAAAATGTTAGAACCACGATTAGGCGCTTGGCCCACCCTTGAGATTATCTTGCACTATCCTCCCATGAACACTATTTAAACCCTACTTTTTGTAATAAAATAACCCATATTTGATTATTCGAGACAAACCCATGTCAACAATTGGCCGTGTTCATTCTTTAGAGTCCTGCGGTACCGTCGATGGCCCCGGAATCCGTTTTATTGTCTTCTTACAAGGCTGTTTGATGCGGTGTATGTACTGTCATAATCGAGACACTTGGGATAGCCATCTCGGGAAAGAAATGACCGTTGAATCCATTATGATAGAAGCAAAAAGCTATCGGCATTTTATGAATGCTTCGGGTGGTGGCGTCACGTGTTCGGGCGGAGAGGCTATGCTCCAACCTGAATTTGTCCGTGATTTTTTCCGTGCGGCCCAACATGAAGGAATCCACACTTGCTTAGATACCAATGGTTACATTCGTAAACATAGTGAGGTTATTGATGAAGTACTGGAAGTTACGGACCTTGTGATGCTTGATCTCAAACACATGGATGATGACATCCACCATGACTTTATTGGTGTATCGAACAAACGGACATTAGATTTTGCCCGCTATTTGCACAAGATTAACCAAAAAACTTGGATTCGTTATGTCGTTGTGCCTGGGTTTACAGATCACGATGAAGCCGCACATAAACTTGGCGCATTCGTTAAAGAGATGAGCAATGTGGAAAAGATTGAGTTGTTGCCCTATCACAAACTCGGTGCACACAAGTGGGAAGCCATGGGCTTAGATTACCCTTTAAATGGCACGAATCCACCGTCAACAACAACGATGGACAATATTGTCTCAATACTTGAGCTGTATCACCCAAACGTAAAATATTGATATCATCAGTCCAGCATTTCGTAGGTAATAGACTGATCATTTTGTGGATATAACACTGAGGAGCTTGGTATTGCTGTCTGAATGGCTCATTTTGTGCATTGCCCTGATCTCTATGCGTTTTATCTGGGAAGACGTGTGGGGTGTTTTTCGACCAAAATTACTCGCTGAACGTTCTTTTCAACACCTCACTTTTGCCACTATTTTGTCCCTGTTTTTGCTTTGGTCAGCACAAGCTGGGATCAAAGAACAGCTAAACATTCATTTTTTGGCGCTCACCTCATTGACGCTCATGTATGGCGCGAGAAGTGCTTACGCCATTGCGATCATCATTACCACACTGCTCACTTTGTTTGGTCAATTAAGTTTGAGCGAACTCCCCAGCTACCTGATCGTGTCGTGCCTAATCCCCATTGTTATCAGTCATTCCCTCTTTATGTTGAGCTACCGTTATTTGCCGAGAAACGTATTTGTCTTCATTTTTGTGGCTGGTTTTTTCAACGGTGCGTTGACAGGCAGTGCTCACCTTCTCGTCAATGCCGTCTACCAATATCTACAAGGTTCATATGATTGGCAAACAGTGGTCGACAACTACCTTATCTTTATGCCACTGATTGCCTTTCCTGAAGCTCTACTCAATGGTATGACAATGGCCATGTTGACGGTATTTAAACCAGAGTGGCTGCGTGTTTTTTCTGACAGAGACTACATCTATAACCACTCTCACAAAAAATAGTGATAAAACTGCCATCAAATTACATTTTCCGCTAGAAATATGTGCTGAGATCATATTTATCAACATTGCTAACCGGTAATCTATGCCAAAAGGAACCGCGAAATAGGTAGATAAGCTGATGATGCAAATATCCAATACCCAACGTTTAATTCTATCAAATCAATATCAACTGATGGCCAAGTTAGACCCTGAAAATGCTATCAACTACAGCCGACTTCAAACGATTGTCGAGCGAGGCTATACCCTTCAGCTCAATCAGCTCAGTCAAGATTTCGACTGTTTGAGTGAATCGGATTGCCAAGAAGTCATCGATATCATGGAGATGTTCCATGCCATGCAAGTATCCGCTAGCCTCCATAATGACAAAGCTCGGCCAGCAATAGATCAAAGGCGGCTCTCATTTCTGGGCTTTGATACTCACATGGAATCACGCTATGTCCATTACGTGCGGTTTATCATTACGTCAGAGGGACGCTACACGCAATTCCTTAAAGGTGGCCATGATTTTAATACTCATGTGCCCATGATAGAAAAATATCGACGGATGTTAAGTGTCTGGCGCGACTGTCCGCGTCCTTACCATTTGTGTAACAATGAGCTCGAAAACATTATCAATGTGTGACATCACGTAGAGATTGTCGCTCCTTCTATGCTCAAAGGCTAAAACACATAGGCAATACCAATGTTGGCCGACGTACTTACACCACTTTCGATCAACGGGCTATTATCAATCTCCCCTTGGAGGTTGGTATAGCGTAACCCAGTGATGGTGTTATCCCCCACACTTTGTGTCGAAAAGGAAAACGCCATACCGCCTCCGCGTAAAGACCATGGTGCACTCCACCTAGATCGTTTCAGCCGTGGCTTCCCACATCCCCACTTTGGTAAACCATTGATAGCTGATTCCTCCCAATATCGTTGATTTTCTTTTATCCATCTGTTGAATCGCTTGGCTGCCAGAATCACTGGGGTTCAGCGTTCGTGGATCATACGCCGCACGTACTACAATATTTTGTACAGAACCAACAGGGAAAAAGCGGTAACCCGCACGAAAACCGCGCAAAAATAAATGCTCTCCTTCGTAGCCTATAAAAGGAATAACAGCCCGATGACTCAGCGTTTCCTTCTAAACCGCTGGCGAATAGGAGGCTGCAATACCTAGAGACCACGAAGGCATTTTCGCATGTACACTGAAGGCATTGAGCACTGCGGTGGTAACAGCGAGCCATAGCCCAAAAGATTTCACATTGAGTTCCTCATTTAATCGAAAAGTGAATTGATCATACTAGACAACTTTTTCGCAGGCCCATGAATCCAAATACAGAAAATGCTTGTCTAGCGTGGCACCCAATTAATTGCGTGCAGCCTACAGACTATTCACCCCTTTTAAGCAACGGGTCAAATATCACAATTTGCAAATAAACACATATTTTTTAAGCAAAATTCGAATAACCCACTAGACTTTAGTAGAAAGGATTTGTTTTTTCTAAGCGGGTAGATTGTCTATATAAGACAAGTTCAAAGGGGAATTCATTATGAGTATTTTCGACCATTATCAAGCGCGTTACGAAGCCGCCAAGGATGAAGAATTATCTTTACAGGAATTCTTGACGCTATGTAAAGACGATAAAAGTGCCTATGCCAATGCCGCGGAACGTTTGTTAATGGCCATTGGTGAACCAGAACTGATCGACACAGCACAAGACCCATGTCTAAGCCGGATTTTTTCCAATCGGGTGATCTCTCAATATGAAACCTTTAAAGACTTTTATGGCATGGAAGAAGCCATAGAGCAAATTGTCTCTTACCTCAAACATGCTGCGCAGGGTTTGGAAGAGCGCAAACAGATCATCTATCTACTTGGCCCAGTTGGGGGTGGTAAGTCATCGCTTGCTGAAAAACTCAAAGCCTTGATGCAACAGGTACCTATTTATGTCCTCTCAGTTAACGGCGAGAGAAGCCCAGTGAATGATCACCCTTTTTGCCTTTTTGATGTCGGCGAAGATGGCGAACTTCTACACCGAGAATATGGGATAGAAAAGCGGTATCTTCGCTCGATTATGTCCCCATGGGCGGCCAAGCGATTACACGAATTTGGTGGCGATATCACTAAGTTTAAAGTCGTTAAAGTTCGCCCATCCATTTTGGATCAAGTCGCTATCGCGAAAACTGAACCCGGGGATGAAAATAATCAGGACATATCGTCACTGGTCGGTAAAGTCGATATTCGTCAATTGGAGCATTATTCTCAGGATGACCCTGATGCCTATAGTTACTCTGGCGCCCTCTGCCGAGCCAACCAAGGCGTGATGGAATTTGTTGAGATGTTTAAAGCCCCAATCAAAGTGCTTCACCCCTTACTCACCGCCACTCAAGAAGGTAACTACAACGGGACAGAAGGGCTTTCTGCCTTACCATTCGATGGCATGATACTCGCCCACTCCAACGAATCAGAGTGGCAAACCTTCCGCAATAATAAGAATAATGAGGCCTTCTTAGACCGAGTCTACATTGTTAAAGTACCTTATTGTTTGCGCGTCTCTAAAGAAGTACGTATTTACCAAAAACTGCTCGACCATTCAGAGCTGTCCAAAGCACCTTGCTCACCCAGTACGTTAGAACTGCTGTCTCAGTTCAGTATTCTGTCTCGTTTGAAAGACCCAGAAAACTCTTCGATCTTTTCAAAGATGCGAGTCTACGATGGGGAAACGTTGAAAGATACCGATCCTAAAGCGAAAAGCTATCAGGAATATCGCGATTTTGCTGGCGTGGATGAGGGCATGTCAGGGCTTTCCACTCGCTTTGCTTTTAAAATTCTTTCCCGCGTCTTCAACTTTGACCAAACAGAAGTTGCAGCCAACCCAGTGCACCTATTTTACGTCATTGAACAACAAATTGAGCGTGAGCAATTCCCACAAGAAACTGCCGAGAAATATTTGGAGTTCCTCAAGGGGTATCTGGTGCCCCGCTACGTCGAGTTTATCGGTAAAGAAATTCAGACGGCCTATTTGGAATCCTACTCTGAATATGGTCAGAATATTTTTGACCGCTATGTGACTTATGCAGATTTTTGGATTCAGGATCAGGAGTACAGAGATCCAGAAACGGGACAGTTATTTGACCGTTCAGCACTCAACAACGAGTTAGAGAAAATCGAAAAAACCGCAGGGATAAGCAATCCAAAAGATTTTCGTAACGAAATCGTCAATTTTGTATTGCGAGCCAGAGCGAATAACAAAGGAAAAAATCCGGTTTGGACCAGCTACGAGAAACTTCGTACTGTGATTGAGAAAAAAATGTTCTCCAATACAGAAGAGCTGTTACCTGTGATCTCCTTCAATGCCAAAACATCTTCAGAAGATCAGAAGAAGCACGATGATTTTGTCGCTCGTATGATGGAGAAAGGTTATACAGAGAAACAAGTACGCTTGCTATCTGAATGGTATTTACGTGTTCGTAAATCCTCTTAATAGCTGAGACAACCTTCCTCTTGAGTAGAGGAAAGCCAATGGAGCCACTGTCGGAGAGCATTCTCCGTCAGTGCATTGGATTCGAACTAGATGCATGTTCCTTCATCGGGCATGTACCAAACGAGGGATGACTCATGGGGCAATTTATTGACCGTCGACTGAACGGGAAAAATAAAAGTGCGGTAAATCGTCAGCGCTTTTTACGTCGTCACAAAGAGCAAATCAAAGAATCTGTCGCAGACGCTGTCAATCGTCGTTCTATCACGAATACGGACACGGGCGAAGACGTGTCGATACCACACAAGGACATCACAGAGCCTGCGTTTCACCAAGGTAAGGGTGGGTTAAAGGAACGTGTTCATCCCGGCAATGACCAATTTATCTCAGGGGACAAAATTGAGCGGCCAAAAGGGGGTCAGGGCAATGGGTCAGGCGAAGGGGATGCCAGTCAAGATGGTGAAGGCGAGGATGATTTCGTATTCCAGATTTCCAAAGACGAATACCTGGATATCCTGTTTGAGGATTTGGAACTTCCCAATCTAGAAAAAAGTCAAATTAACAAAATCACCGAATGGAAAACACACCGAGCTGGCTATCAGACTGCGGGGGTTCCAGCTAACATCGCGATCGTGAAATCACTTCAGCAGTCTCTTGCTCGTCGTACTGCAATGACCTCGGGAAAAAGGCGCATGTTGAAAGCGTTGGAACACGAGCTAGATGAAGTCAAAATGAGTGAACCCGCTCAGATGTTAGAAGAAAAAAGACTGAAAAAAGAAATTGAAGATCTCAGACGAAAGATCGACATGGTCCCCTTCATTGATACCTTTGATCTGAGATTTAAGAACTATGAGAGACGTCCAATCCCATCCAGCCAAGCGGTCATGTTTTGTTTAATGGACGTTTCAGGTTCAATGGATCAAGCCACTAAAGATATTGCCAAGCGTTTTTATGTGTTGCTGTATTTATTCCTCACCCGCACTTATGAGAATGTTGACGTTGTGTTTATCCGCCATCATACCCAAGCGAAAGAAGTCGATGAACATGAGTTCTTTTATTCTCAAGAAACTGGTGGAACCATCGTTTCCAGCGCCCTGAAGCTGATGAAAGAGATCGTTGAAGACCGCTACCCAATCAACGAGTGGAACATATACGCAGCACAAGCTTCTGATGGAGATAACTGGGCAGACGATTCACCCCGGTGCCGTGAACTACTCACCAAAAACCTGCTCAATAATTGTCAGTACTACTCCTACATCGAGATCACTCGACGTTCTCACCAAACCTTGTGGCACGAGTACGAAAAGCTGGAGGATACCTTTGATAACTTCGCGATGAAAAATATTCGTAGTGTTGAAGATATTTTCCCAGTCTTTCGGGAGCTCTTCAAAAAAGAAACTGCTTAGGAGGCCACTATGGCAACAAAAACCAAAAAAACCATCAAAAAAAAGACCTTGGTAGATGGCCCTGACTGGACATTTGAACTTCTAGAGCAATACCATGATGAAATCAAACGCGTCGCCGAACACTATCGCCTTGATACCTACCCCAATCAAATAGAAGTGATCACTTCAGAGCAAATGATGGATGCCTATTCCAGCATTGGTATGCCTATCAACTACAACCACTGGTCGTTCGGCAAAAAATTCATCCAGACTGAGCAAGGCTACAAGCACGGTCAGATGGGACTCGCTTATGAGATTGTCATTAACTCGGACCCTTGTATCGCTTACCTGATGGAGGAAAACACCGTCACCATGCAAGCGCTTGTCATGGCTCACGCTTGCTATGGACATAACTCGTTTTTTAAAGGCAACTATCTTTTTCAAACTTGGACAGACGCCAGTTCAATTATTGACTACCTCCTGTTTGCCAAAAAATACATTGCCGAGTGTGAACAAAAATATGGTGTAAAAGAAGTCGAGGAATTACTGGATTCCTGTCATGCACTCATGAATTTTGGTGTCGACCGATACAAGCGTCCAGAAAAAATTTCGATTGCGGAAGAAAAAATGCGCCAAGAGGAACGCGAGTCATACCTTCAGTCTCAAGTCAACGATCTATGGAGAACCGTGCCTAAAGGTAAAGTAGAACAAGAGGAATCAAAAATCAGATTCCCTGCGGAACCGCAAGAAAACATCCTCTATTTTATTGAAAAGCACGCCCCTCTGCTCGAATCATGGCAGCGTGAGATTGTTCGTATCGTCAGAAAAGTGAGCCAATATTTTTACCCACAGAAACAAACTCAAGTAATGAACGAAGGCTGGGCTACCTTTTGGCACTATACCATTCTCAATCATTTGTATGATGAGGGCTTGGTGAGCGAACGTTTTATTCTAGAATTCTTGCACAGTCACACCAGTGTGGTCGCTCAGCCGGCCTACAACAGTCCGTACTTTAGTGGTATCAACCCCTATGCTTTGGGGTTTGCTATGTTCAGAGACATCCGCCGGATTTGTGAAGAGCCTACTGATGAAGACAAAGAATGGTTTCCCGATCTTGCCGGCACAGATTGGTTAGAAGCCGTTCACTTCGCCATGAAAAATTTTAAGGATGAGAGTTTTATTAGCCAATACCTGTCTCCAAAATTAATGAGAGATTTTAAACTGTTCGCGATTGCAGACGATGACAGGAAAAACTATATAGAAGTGACCGCAATTCACAATGATGTCGGGTACAGAGACATCAGAGAAAAACTGGCTGGGCAGTATAATCTCAGCAGTCTAGAGCCGAATATTCAAGTGTTCAGTGTTGATGTTCGTGGTGATCGTTCATTAACACTTCAGTACATCGCTCATGACCGCATCCCTCTTGACGAGAGCTATGACGAGGTCCTAAAGCACGTTTACAGACTGTGGGGCTTTGATGTCGTTCTTGAAGAAATGAAGGAGTCGGGTCGGCGAGAAATTTTAGGGACTTGCCCTAAGCGCAATGATTACGACAGCCAAATTTAAACGTTAAAAAGGCCCTAAGGGGCCTTAATTTCATTCACTTTTTGGCTAAGATACTGCCTTACCGCATCCAGATCTTCCGGTGTATCCACCCCGGCGGCTGGTGCTTCTGTAGCAATATCAACGTGAATCCTTTCCCCATACCAAAGGACTCTAAGCTGTTCTAAAGACTCAATTTTTTCGAGAACGGTGGGTTCCCAATTAATGTAAGTATTAATGAAACCAGCCCGATAAGCATAGATGCCAATGTGACGCATTAAAGGTTGTGCGATGGTTTTACTGGTCTGAGTGAAATTATCACGATCCCAAGGAATCGTCGCGCGGCTGAAATACATCGCATAACCGTCTTTATCTGCCAGCACTTTAACCGCATTAGGGTTAAATACTTCGGCCTCATCAGTAATATGTACTGCCAGCGTTGCCATAGGCGCTTGGCTGCTAGACAGGTTTTTTGCAACCTGAGCAATATTTGAAGGAGGAATTAAAGGCTCATCTCCCTGAACATTGACAATAATATGTTCGTCAGGGATGTTCATCACTTTAACCACTTCAGCCAAGCGTTCGGTGCCTGATTGATGCGATGCAGACGTCATACAAACAAGACCACCAAAAGCCTTAACAGCACGTTCAACCCGTGCATCGTCCGTCGCAACCACTACACTCTCTGCACCACTGCGTAATGACTGCTCATAGACCCATTGAACCATTGGCTTTCCGCCAATATCTGCCAAGGGTTTTCCAGGCAAACGCGTTGATTCGTAGCGGGCGGGGATGACAACTGTAAATGCCATTATCGCCCCTCATCCATATTCATTTGGCGTGCTTCCGGTTCCAACAGCACAGGGATCCCTTCTTTAATTGGATAAGCAAGACGATCAAACTTGCAAACCAATTCCTGTTTATCTTTGTCAAAAGTCAGCTTACCTTTACATACAGGGCAAGCCACAATCTCAAGTAGACGATGATCCATACTTTTCTATAACCTCTTCAATTTTACTTAAAACACGCGCTTCATCTTGAGAAGAAAAGGTCGCGGTAACAGGGAGATACCACCAGTTATCTTCCGCGTAACGGGCGCATTTTACTGCATCTTTCTCGGTCATAATCAGATGTTCCCCGTAACTGGCTAACTGCTCTAATTGCGACACGTCAACATCCTGGTGATCGGCAAACCCTTTTGTCAACAAAGGCTTTGCGCCCAATTCTTCCAATGTCTTAAAAAATCGGGGGGGGTGGCCAATACCCGCAAACGCAACGAGCGAATCCAATTGATTAACTGGCACTTGCTTCTGGGTCTTTAGATTTACCGCTAAACTGGGTGTCAAGGTCATTGCTATTTCACCCAAACACGCTTCCCCACCATTAGTGACGACAAAGTCAACATCATTCAATCTTTGAACCGATTCACGCAGTGGCCCCAATGGCAACAATTGCTGATTACCGAAACGGCGTTTGCCATCAACCACGACAAATTCAATATCCCGGTCCATAGCGTAGTGCTGCAAACCATCATCTGCAATCACTATATCTACCCCTTTACCCAGTAACGCTTGAACCGCGTCACTTCGTTGAGGAGAGACCGACACAGGAGCGCCTGTCCGTTCAAATATTAATTTAGGCTCATCGCCACAATGTTTGGCCAAGGTGTTTGCTTCAACCAAGAGCGGGTAGCTGGGCGCCTTCGCTCCATAGCCACGAGACACAACACCGGGTTGGTAACCCAGTGCCTTTAGCTGCTCGACTAACCAAATAACAACTGGTGTTTTGCCGTTCCCACCCGCGGTAATGTTCCCCACAACAATCACAGGGACTGGCGCACGATAGCGGGCTTTCTCTCTGGATTGATAACGGCGTCTTCTCTTACGGCTTATCACCCCAAATAACACACTAAGCGGCCAAAAAATAGGCCACAACACATAGCCCAGCCAATGTTTTTCAAACCAGATCTTTTCTATCACGGTTTATCCACCAAACTGGATACGATGAAGCTGAGCATACGCCCCCTCTTTCTCGAGTAAAACAGAATGGTTACCGCGTTCAACTATTTCACCCTCATCCACCACCAGAATTTCATCGGCACTTTCTATGGTAGAGAGCCTATGCGCAATCACTAAAACCGTTTTATTCTTCTGCAACTCATCCAACGCAGACTGGATCGCTTTTTCCGACTCCGTATCCAACGCCGATGTTGCCTCATCCAAAATCAATACGGGCGCATCACGCAGTAAAGCCCGTGCAATCGCAATACGTTGACGCTGACCGCCGGACAAACTGGTGCCATTCTCACCTATCACGGTATCTAAGCCCTGATCCAAGTGATCAATAAAATCCATTGCATAGGCAAGACGAGCCGCTTCTTCTATCTGCTCACGGCTGAAATCCTCGGTGGCCGCGTACGCAATATTGTTCGCGATCGTATCGTTAAACAAATGGACATTCTGTGAAACAATCGCAAAATGGCTTCTTAGATTCCTCAGTGTATAGTCACGTACATCATGCCCATCAAGCTCAATGGTGCCTGCTTCAACGTCATAAAATCGAGTAAACAAGTTGGCAATGGTACTCTTACCAGATCCGGATCGTCCTACTAGCGCGACTGTTTTCCCTTTGGGTATTTCAAACGTCACATTACGCAGCGCTGGCGATTCTTTACCCTGATAAGTGAAAGTGACGTCCCTCACTTTTACATCACCGAGCACTGTCTGCGTTGTAAATTGCCCTTTATCTTGCTCTGTTTCCAAGTCCATTAGAGCAAATAGTGTTTGGCTCGCCGCCATGCCTCGCTGAAAATCAGATGTGACGTTGGTCAGGGCTTTTAGCGGCCGCATCAAACCAAACATCGCCGAAAATACGACGGTAAATGTTCCCGGTGTCAGTTGATCTTTGATCGAATCGACACTGGCTAGGAATAGAACAACGACCAAAGCGATAGAAGCAATGACTTGAATTACAGGATTAGCAATTGACTGTGCAGCAACCAGCTTCATAGACTGCTGACGCATCTGGTTACTCACCATATCAAATCGCTCACGTTCGACTTCCTGTCCACCGTAACTCAGCACGACCTTATGGCCTTTCAGCATTTGCTCTGCAGAAGCTGTGACGTGGCCCATTGCATCCTGCATGCTTTTTGAAATTTTACGAAAACGCTTCGAAACGACACCAATCGCCCAAGCAACAACGGGAGCAATGATAAAAAGTACCAACGAGAGCTGCCAACTGTTCCAAAACATCAGTACGAGCAAGCCAACAATACTTGCTCCTTCACGGACAATACTAACCAGCGCGCGGCTGGTTGCCCCTGCGACCTGTTCAGAGTCGTACGTTATTCTCGATAGAAGGCCACCCGTTGACTCTTTATCAAAATAAGAAACGGGCATATGCATAAATTGGCTAAAAATACCCCGCCGCATTAACATCACAACATTCCCCGAAACCCAGCTCAGGCAATAGGAGGAAACAAAACCACTTGCCCCTCTTAACAACATCATCCCAAACACAATAAAAGGCAGAATACGAAGGAAATTTGATTCTGTGCTACCAAAGCCCTCATCGAGCAAGGGTTTTAATAATGACACCATGTAGGTGTCGGCAACAGCGTTGATGATCAGCGCAACGACAGCAACAGCAAGACCGGCTTTATACAGACGAATATAAGTCCAAAGGCGCTTGAACGTTTGCCAAGTTGTTTCATCTTGATTGAGAGACATAGAAATGCTTATTTTTCTTACAGTATTCCGACTATTCTACTCCCTTACGGAGCATCTGCCTATACCATGCCTCGCCTTTCCGCCCTCGAAGCGCTTCCACCTCCCATCCCGATGAAGAGAAGCGGATAGTAATCTGGCCATGGCTGCCCGTGTCTAACCATTGAATTCCCTGTTTTTGATAGCGTTTCACGATACTCTCATCAGGCAAGCGCCATCTTCCGAATTTTGCGGTTGAGGCTATCGCCAATTCAGGGTCTACGGCTTGAATGAAAGCCAGAAGCGATGAGGTCTTACTGCCATGATGGGGCACTATCAAGATTTGACTGCGTAAGGCATCTGGATCTCGAATCAACATCCATTCTACCATTCGATTAATATCACCGGTTAACAGCACGGATTGCTTGTAATCGGGATGGGAAATTCTGACGACGCATGACTGAGGGTTGTACGCTCGGGTCACAAGTCGAGGTGGCCAAATAAACGCCAATTTGAGCCCGTGCCAATCGATATCACGACCTTGAACACAGCTTTGAGAACCGAGGTTACGTTGGCTTGTGATCAAAGCTTCAGGTTGCCACACATCGATCATCGACTGCATGCCTCCCGAGTGGTCTTTATCGCCGTGGCTAATGATTAACATATCTAGCTGACGGACCCCCTCATAAAACAAATAAGGCGTAATGATTTGCTGAGCAAAACTGCTGTTTTTCCACGCAATACCCGTGTCATAAACAATCGCCCTATCACCTTGAATCACAACAATCGCCAGCCCATGCCCTACATCAAGAACCGTTACTTGCCAGTCGGAAGAAGGCCGCCAATTGATCCCTACGGCCAACATGCAGGCAATCATGGATAAGTGACCTTTTTTGCTCAAATAGGGGGCCAATAACGCAGCTAACGACACTAACAACAAGAGTCGAATTTGATTTCGGTTTAAATTTATCCAGCTCACGTCGGCAAATTGAATCGCCCACAGGACGGGTTGAATCGTCTTATCAGCCAGCGTCCAGACCCAAGTTAGGTGATACAACCCATCAACCGTGAGTGCAAGCAAAACCGTCGGCACCACCACAAAACTGAACCAGGGGACGAAAACCAAGTTATAGATAACACTACTCAGGCTCATACCGTCGAACGACATCGCAATGATCGGGGTCATTCCAACCATCAAAACCATCTGTAACCCAAGGCTGGTTTTCCACTGAGGTTGGTCTGTATGGGTCAACGACAGGTAAACGAAGATAACCCCTACAGCCCCCATTGAAAGCCACAGGCTAGTAGACACGGCCGAAAAAGGGTCAATGGCCAGTAACCAAGCCAGAATCAATAGCCAAGTGTAGCTATAAGGGATCTGACGATTTGAAGTCAGCAATATCAGAGCAAGACACATGGACCACAAAGCCCTTTGAGTAGGGAGAGCGAATCCAGCCAACCAGGCATAACCGAACCCTGTCAGCAAAGCCAATAGGTAAGGGGTCCAAGTGGCCATAGGAAGTAATCGCAACAAACCACGGCCTAACACCCAACCAATGTAGGACACAATCCCGATATGCAGCCCAGATATCGCAATCAAATGACTCAGCCCACTTGCTTTGAGTTCCAAGCGCTGCTCGGCGGTTAACGCGTCCCTGACACCAAACGCCAACGCGAGAATGAACCCCTTACCCACCAATGGTTCAATTCTGTCCGCAACCCGACGATAGAACTCATAACGTTGTGAGCCAAAATGGCGCACCCAATAATGTGTATTACGCTTTAAACTCAGTCGACCAACAATCCGCCGCTGAAGCGCGTATTGTTCAACATCAAAACCGACGTCATTGAGTTGGCCATTCATGGGTTTCAGGATGACCTGCCCCCCTATCTCATCTCCGGGATGAAGTCTCACTGGAGACACAAACAGTGCACGGGGTGCCGCCAATATGTTGGTATTTTCATCACCTATCGCTCTTATCACGATTTCCCCTTGAAAACCGTGACTTATTTTTTTAAAAAAGCTGTCAACCTCCGCTTTTATGGTAATATCTTGACCTGCTTGAAAAAGCCACGCGTGTTGATCACGTAAAAGATTACCGTGAATAATCAGCACCGCGCTCCCAAGTACAGGACCAATAAACCACCTTAATCGTTTTGATCTTATACTAAGTAGCAGGGTCAAAATACAGGGATACAACCACTCCCATGAAGGCATCTTATGCCATAAAAGAGAGGTTGAAATAAGGAAAGAAAACGATATAAGCGTCCAGTAATTAAAATAGAGAGTCATATTTCCCTATGCCGAGAAAATTCATCAAGCGCTTTATGCCAGATCCCGAATTAATAAAGCGCCAAAAAGCCCTTAAAGTGTTTGGTAATGTCTTGTACAACCCAAACCTTTGGTGTCTTAATCGCCGCTCCGCTTCAGGCGCTTTCGCTGTAGGCCTGTTTATGGCTTTTATACCTCTCCCAAGTCAGATGCTGATGTCTGCCGGACTTGCGATTCTTTGTGGTGTCAACCTGCCACTCTCAGTGGCGTTGGTTTGGGTAAGCAACCCTATCACCATGCCCGTTCTGTTCTATTTTGCGTATAAAGTTGGAGCTTGGGTGATGCACACCCCACCACAAGCCTTTCACTTTGAGCTCTCGTGGCAGTTTATTCTGCAGCAAATGAACACTATCGGACCCCCTTTCTTACTCGGATGTCTTATTTGCGGCATTATCTCCGCCATCACTGGCTACTTTGGTATTCAAACTTTGTGGCGATACTCTGTGGTTCGGAGTTGGCAACAGCGAAAAATCAGATTAAGCCGTTTACTGAAGAAGAAAAAGTAATGTTTTGATCATTACAACCCATAAGACGTCGCGGATGTAATTGACATGTCTGCCCATGACTAAAAAAGGCCCCGTTGGGCCTTTTTTAGTGGTTTATTCTATTTCGCACTCAACACGGTGGCAGGCTGAAGCTGACTGGCCCGAGAGGCTGGGTACCAGGTGGCCAATAAACTGAGAATGATAGCCGTCGTAGAAACCAATAGAACATCCGTGACACTGACTTCAGAGGGAAGAAAGTCGACAAAGTAGATGTCTCCCGAAAGAAATTGATGATCGACCAGAGATTCCAATCCTTGTATCAATGACGTCAAATTTAAAGCGACGATGACCCCGATTAGACCACCAGCAACGCTGCCTAAAACACCCGAGAAAACCCCCTGCCAAATAAAAATACGCTTAATCAAACCATCTGTGCCACCCATCGTACGCAAAATAGCAATGTCGGCGGCGCGATCCTTAACTGCCATCATTAGCGTAGAAACTATATTAAAACTGGCGACACCAATCACTAAGACCATCACTAGATACATAATGGTTCTTACTAATTGGATGTCTCGATAGAGAAAACCATGCTTTTGTTGCCAACTGTGAAGATACACATACACGTCAAGAGTCCTGCCCACTTCCCGAACGATTTGAGTCGCTTTAAGGACATCACTGACACGCAACGACACACCCGTGACGGCACTCCCCAGTTTGGCGTACTTTTGCGCATCAGCTAAAGGGACTAAAGCAAGATTGTGATCAATCTGCCCGTTGAGCGCCAGCAGCCCTAATATTTTGACACGAACACGTTTAGGAGCTTGGACTTTAGTGGTTGAACCCGACGTAGGTATCATCAAAGTAATATAGTCCCCCTGCGCAACACCAAGGCGATCAGCCACACCTTTACCTAAAATAACCTGTTGCTTTCCGGGCTCAAATGCCTTCCATACCTGAGCATCAATGTATTGGCTCATATTCGAAACTTGGGACTCTAAATCTGGCTCCACCCCTCGAATCTCTAATGCTTTCAGGCTGTGTCCTTTTTCGGCCAGAGCGGTCATTTTGACGTATGGCGCCGCGGCTTCAACTTGGGGGTGAACCTGAGCTTGCTTGATGACCTTGCGCCACTCGCCGATGGGCTCACGAACCCCTTCAAGTTCACCATGAGCAATAACAGACAGCACCCTATCTTTTAACTCTCGTTCAAAGCCGTTCATGGCCGATAACCCAATGATGATCACGGCCACACCCACCGCAATGCCTAATGTCGAAGAAAGAGAGATAAAGGAGACCATTTTATTGCGCTGTTTAGCGCGGCTAAATCGACGGCCGATTAATAGTGAAAGCAAATCAAGACTCCCCAGAATTCAACAATAGACCATCTTTCATATGCAACTGACGGTCCATTTTTCCAGCCAGCTCTCCATCGTGGGTGACGATCAAAAACGCCGTCGCGGATTCTTTATTCAATTCACGCATCAAGTCATATATCCCATGCGCGGTTTTGTGATCAAGATTACCTGTTGGTTCGTCAGCCAGAACCAAATCAGGGTTATTGACTAACGCACGAGCAATCGCCACTCGCTGGCGCTCGCCACCAGACAACTCTGATGGTCTGTGCTCAAGCCGATGCGACAGCCCGACCTTCTCAAGTAATGTACTCGCGGCTTGTTTCGCTACAGACACTTTCTTACCACCAATCAAAAGCGGCATGGCCACATTTTCCAGCGCACTAAAATCACTCAATAAGTGATGAAATTGATAAACAAAGCCCAAATGCTGATTCCGGAGTCGGGCTTGCTTATTTGAACTTAACCCAGCGAACTTCTGACCAAGGAAAGTCACTTCCCCTTCAGAAGGAGAGTCCAATGCCCCCAAAATATGCAATAACGTACTTTTTCCAGAGCCGGAAGAACCGATGATAGAGGCGAGTTCACCTTTTTGAAGCGCAAAACTCACTCCTTTAAGGACGGATGTGTCGAGTGTCCCTTCACGGTAAGTTTTACAAATGTTCTGACATTGAATCAGTTTACTCATATCTTAAAGCCTCAGCGGGTTTAACAGAAGACGCACGGTATGACGGAAATAAAGTTGCCAGCAAACTTAATGTAATCGCCAATAGGACAACAATCATCACTTGCATGGGGTTGATAACGACAGGCAGTTGACCACCCACAGCAAATAATTGAATGCGAGCACTTTCAAGAAGGGGATTTAAAGAATGGGACAGCAAAATACCCAAAGCGCCACCGATAAGTGCCCCTACAACACCACTGCTTGCCCCTTGCACAACAAAAATCGCCAGTACTTGTCTGCTCGTCATGCCCTGAGTCTTAAGAATCGCCACCTCCGATTGTTTCTCCATCACAACCATGATCAATGCGGAGATGATATTAAACGCTGCTACGCCGACAATCAGCCCTAGCATTAAGCCCATCATATTTTTTTCCATTCTGACCGCTTGAAATAATTCACCACGTTGATCGCGCCAGTCTTGCCATTTCCAGCCATCAGGCATCGTGTGCTGACTGAGATCACCCACCACAAACGGGTCATCGAAGAATAACCGCCAACCGGAGATCGTCCCTTGTTTCAATTTCAGTAGGCGCGCTGCATCCTCTATGTGGGTCAGTATCAACTGCCCATCGACATCAGAGCCAGTATTATAAATCCCCGCCACCGTAAAAAGACGCTGGCTTGGTATCCGCCCTAGAGGCGTGAATTGGCTTGCGCTGGTGACCATAAGGCGAAGTTTATCGCCAAGGGAAACATTCAGCGTCCGCGCGAGACTGTGTCCAATAAAAATTTGATAGGTGCCCGGCTGCATCGACGACAAACTGCCAGCAATGAGATGTGACTGAATCGGATCATGGCCATTGGGCTTTATCCCCAACAACAGGCCAGCGGAGAGATTATCGGCACTTTGAATAATGGCCTCGCTCTGGACCACAGGTTTAGGATGTGCCGCATCCGATAACTGTTGTGCAAATTCAGGAGCAGATTCCGTATTCGGTGTGCCCCCTGCGCTTTGCGATACAATCGCCTGAGGTAAAACGCCGAGTATCCGCCCTTTAAGCTGAGCTTCAAAACCGTTCATGACAGAAAGCACAGTGACCAACGACATCACACCAATCGTGATGCCAGCTGTAGACATATAGGAAACGAAGCGACTGAACCTGTCACCAGAACGCCCGCGCAAGTAGCGTAAACCGATAAAGGTGGAAACCGGATGGAACATATAAAAGACCAATAACGTTTGATAGCCGTTACTTTAACGATTTATCCTCTTCGGTTGTAGCCCCGATTTGCGAATTAAACGTCAAAATATGTCATAAACAAGGACATATCTTGATTAGTTGACTCGTATAGCGATAATCAGAAGATAACTTAAAGGAAATATCGCATGGCTGAGCTAGAATATTTTACCGTACATCACCAAATGACGATTAACGTCGAGCCTCTTGCTCAAGACGCGTGTTTGCCCAGCTTCGAGCAATTTGAAGGCGAAATTCCCGCCCCTTTTATTGTGGCCAGTGAGTTTAGCCACCTCGATATTCTCAATGACAATGCCCGTTCAGAACTTAAGAACAGTGATTTCAAGCACGTCATCGAATTACTCGATACCCAAAATGCCAAGCTCAATCTTCTTCTAACCTTTATGCTTTCACAGCAAGACGATATTCAGTATCGTCGGCAAACGCTCTCTTTTGGCGCCAGTAAGTTCAGCTATAACGCTGAAACCGCATTGCCAGTCGGGACAAAAACTCGAGTGAAGCTCTTTTTGGAGCACCCACCTGCCGCCATTTATGGTTACGGCCATGTGGAAACATGTGAGCAAGAAAGTGATTCTCACCACATCACCATTAAGTTTGATTTACTGCGTGATCAGGATGAAGATTTACTGATCAAGGCAGCACTCTTTCAACAACAAAAATTACTTCGCCAGCGCTCGCTTAATCGCGACAAAAAAAATTAAACTATGCCTAATACATCGCTTTTAAACTTGGTTTCCCCAACAGGACCCACAGATAAAAAACAAGTCGGTAACTTGCACGGAGCCAGTTTGGCTCTCGCCATCGCTGAACTTGCTAACCAACATTCTAGCCACACACTTTTGGCTGTGCCCGATCCTCAATTGGCTTTAAAACTTTTACAAGAAGTCGAACCGTTCACCGATCAGCAAGTGACTCTTTTCCCAGATTGGGAAACGCTTCCTTATGATAATTTTTCTCCTCATGAAGAGATCATCTCTGACCGAATCGCCAAACTTTATCAATTGCCCACCCAACGCAGTGGTATCACCATTGTTCCCATCAATACACTTTTGCAAAGGCAATCTCCCAGAGATTTCCTTATGCAACACACCTTGATGATTGAAATCGGTGCTCAATATTCCCTTGAAAAACTGCGCATTCAGTTGGAAAAATCGGGCTACCGGCAAGTGGAGCAGGTCTTTGGCCCTGGGGAATACGCCAGCCGTGGCTCGATTTTGGATCTCTTTCCTATGGGTACGAAGCACCCATTCCGTATTGATTTCTTTGATGACGAAATCGATACGATACGTACTTTTGATCCGGACAATCAACGCTCCATAGAAGAAGTCACCGACATTCGACTCCTCCCTGCACACGAATTTCCCACCACGGAAAGTGCGATAGAAGATTTTCGAATCCGCTGGCGCCAAAAATTTGAAGCGCGGCGAGAGCCAGAATCCGTTTATATGCAGGTGTCAAAAGGCACATGGCCAGCAGGCATTGAATATTGGCAGCCCTTGTTCTTTGAACAAACTGGCACCCTATTTGATTATATTGCTGATGACAGCCAGCTGATTACCGTTGGCGATCTCGATTCTGCAATTGACCACTTTTTGCATGACGTTGATTATCGTTACGATCAGAGAAAAATTGATCCTCTCCGTCCTTTGTTACCCCCAGAAGATCTGTGGCTAAAAAAAGATGAATTGTTTGGTCATTTTAAACGGTTACCTCAGGTTCAACTTTCCACTCAGGCCATTGCTGAAAAACAAGGCCGAATCAACCCTGCCATTAGCCCTTTGCCCGAATTGGCCGTCCAGCACCAACACAAGGAGCCAATGTCGGCGCTGCGTCAGTTTAGTGAGCATTACTCAGGTAAGGTGGTTTTTTCTGTCGAGTCTGAAGGACGACGTGAAGCGCTGCTTGAGTTACTGAGTCAAATTAAGTTACGCCCTGTCGAGCAAGAAAACTTCTTTGCTGCTGTCAGCAGTCAACACCCACTTAGTTTGATTTTAAGTTCCGCTGAGCACGGTTTTCTCTATGGCGATGAACAAGTCGCATTGATTTGTGAGAGCGATTTATTGGGAGACCGCGTTCATCAACGCCGACGCAAGGACCGTAAATCCACCAACAACGATGCCGTAATACGAAATCTGGCAGAACTTAAACCGGGTCAACCCGTGGTTCATATCGACCACGGCATTGGTCGCTACATCGGCCTGCAAACCCTTGAGGCGGGCGGACTTATCACCGAATACGTCACACTCGAATACCAAAGTGATGCAAAGCTATACGTACCCGTTGCCGCTCTCAATTTGATCAGTCGATACTCGGGTGGAGCCGAGGATTCCGCTCCGCTCCATAAGCTCGGTGGGGAAGCTTGGACGAAAGCACGCCGCAGAGCCGCTGAAAAAGTGCGTGATGTTGCGGCTGAACTGCTTGACGTTTATGCAAAGCGCGAGCTCAAACCAGGGTACAAATTTGCCCTAGACCGCGGTCAGTACGCGACCTTTAAGGCAGGATTCCCATTTGAAGAAACCGAAGACCAATCGATGACGATCAATGCGGTCATGTCTGACATGTGCCAAGCAAAAGCGATGGATCGACTCGTCTGTGGTGATGTTGGCTTCGGCAAAACGGAAGTGGCCATGCGCGCTGCCTTTCTCGCTACAGATAACGGGAAACAAGTCGCCGTATTAGTCCCAACGACCCTATTGGCTCAACAACACTTTGAGAATTTTCGGGATAGATTTGCAAATCTCCCTATAAGAGTGGAAGTTCTGTCCCGTTTTAAAACGGCTAAAGAGCAAAAACAAGTCCTACAGGATATAGAGGATGGTAAAGTTGATCTCGTCGTTGGTACTCATAAACTGTTATCAAATGACATTAAATTCAAAGATCTAGGGCTGCTTATCGTCGATGAGGAACATCGTTTTGGTGTCCGCCAGAAAGAAAAGATGAAAGCAATACGGACCGACGTAGACATCCTTACCTTAACCGCCACACCGATACCACGCACCCTCAATATGGCCATGAGTGGGATGCGTGATCTCTCAATCATAGCGACACCACCCGCAAGGCGTTTGGCCATAAAAACGTTTGTGAGACAAAGTGATGATGCCACGATAAAAGAAGCAGTATTGCGGGAAATCATGCGTGGGGGACAAGTCTATTATCTGCACAATCAGGTTGAAACAATCGATAAAGTCGCTGCCGATCTGGAAAAGCTTATCCCAGAAGCCAGAGTTACCGTAGCGCATGGGCAAATGCGCGAGCGTGAGCTTGAGCGAATAATGAACGATTTTTACCATCAAAGGTTCAATCTTCTAGTCTGTACCACCATTATTGAAACGGGTATTGATGTACCAACAGCCAATACCATCATCATGGATAGGGCCGACCATTTGGGTTTGGCACAACTTCATCAGTTACGCGGGCGAGTCGGCCGTTCTCATCATCAAGCCTACGCTTATCTTTTAACTCCGCATCCCAAAGCCATGACCAAAGATGCAATCAAACGGTTAGATGCCATCGCGTCACTCGAAGATCTTGGCGCAGGGTTTACCCTCGCTACCCATGATTTGGAAATACGCGGGGCGGGCGAACTATTGGGTGACGAGCAAAGTGGCCAAATCCAATCGGTTGGCTTTACCCTTTACATGGAGATGCTAGAACAAGCGGTCAATGCACTCAAAGAAGGTAAGGAACCTGCGTTAGACGATTTACTGCGAGATCAAACTGAAATTGAAATGCGACTGCCCGCTCTACTTCCAGATGATTATATCCCAGACATTAATACTCGCTTATCCATGTACAAGCAAATCGCAAGTGTGTCTGTGAAATCGGAACTGGATGATCTCAAGGTTGAGCTGATCGACCGATTTGGGCTTTTACCTGACGCCGCAAAAAATTTACTTTGCGTCTCAGAAATGAAGCTAAAAGCGGCAAACTTGAAAGTTAAAAAAATAGAAGCACATGATAAGGGCGGATTTATTGAGTTCTATCCCGATGCTGACATAAATCCAACGTACTTGGTTAAACTCTTGCAGTCTCAACCACAAAAATTTTCGATGGAAGGCCCAACTAAGTTTAAGTTTGGGGTAACATTGACGGACAGACGAAAGAGAATTCAATTTGTTGGTGAACTGTTGGGCGAGTTCCAACAGAACCTTTTACCCCAATCCTGAAACGGTTCAGGCTTAATTAATTTACCAAGGTGAAACCACCTGATAATGGAGTTGTAATGAAAAAACTGATCCCGCTACTACTTCTTTTTGTCGCGATGCCGTCTTGGGCTAAGCGCCAATTCGATATAGAAGTGATCATTTTTAAGCGTGCACTAAATCCTGAGCAGACCGCCGAGTCTTGGCCCAACTCTGTCCCAGAAATATCGCTGAAAAATGTTGGTAGCCTAGGCGATACCAACTACCGCAAAAGAAAGGGCGTAATGCGTTTGCCGTCCTCTTCTTATGAACTGAACTCCCAAGTCCAAAAGTTGACAAACCATGCCGGCTTCAAAGTGTTGCTCCATACAGCATGGCGTCAAGGCGATGGTAACCGGCATAGGGCGCCCACTTTTCATTTTCAAGCTGGCCGGAACTTTTCAGAACAATTTAATCCCGACGGCTCACAACGTGGTTGGGAGCCAACCCCTGAAATCATTGAGGGTGTCACCGAAGAAAGCATCGCGAAACCCTTGTATGAGCTGGACGGCACATTGCAAGTGTATGTCGAGCACTACCTCTACGCTGATGTTCAGTTAGACCTCAAAGCTCCCAGCGTACGCAACATCTCGTTGGAATCCAAACCGTTTGAGCTCACTCAACCTTCAGGCGAGGGTATCGTTCAAGTCGGCTTAATGGAGGATGTGACGCCCACAGTACGTAGTGAAGAATTTCTGAAAAGCTATCGGATGGATCAAAAACGCCGTATGCGCAGTACTGAAACCCATTTCTTAGATCATCCGCTACTCGGCATGATTATTCAGGTACGTCGAGTAGGCAGTTAACTGGCCGTGAGACCAAACCTGCAACGCCATAGGAGTGAGGAAACGATTTGAGCCCAGACTATCAGATTGTTACGCCCAGATTAGTGTTGAAGATGATCACACAAGAAGATGCCGGCGCATTGAAGGCTCTGATCTCTCAATCACCCAGCCTGCACCGCTGGGTTGATTGGTGCCATGTGGCACTATCACAACAAGAGGCAGAGCGTTTTATTTTAGCCACTCGGCTCAACTGGGTTAAAGCCCAAGCGTACGGGTTTGGCGTATATCGGCGAGGTGACAATGCCTTACTGGGAATGGTTGCGATCAACGAACTGTATCATACGTTCAATATGGCAAGCTTGGGTTACTGGATAAGTGACGCATTTCAAAATCAGGGATACGCTAAAGAAGCCGCTAACGCCCTGGTCGAATTCTGCTTTTCACAGCTAAAAGTCACTCGGATCGAGGTGGTCTGTGATCCAACGAATCTGCCCAGTCAAAAATTGATTGAATCCTGTGGTGGTCAGTTTGAAGTTCGAGCGAACAACCGATACCTTTTCAATGGCGAGCCCAAAGAAGGCTTAGTTTATTCGCTCATACCTTAAACCAAAAAAGAGTACTTACGTACTCTTTCATGTTTAATCGTGTCGAACCACCGATACACTTTAGTGCAATTTAAGGTTGGGACGTAACACCCGATTAATTCGACCCATCAAAATGATCAATGCGGTTTTAAACACACCATGCAGAGCCATTTGGTGAAGACGATACAGTGAAATATACACCATACGTGCAATACGCCCTTCGACCATCATTGACCCTTTGGTCAGATTCCCCATTAGACTGCCGACGGTCGAAAAACGACTCAATGACACTAAAGAGCCTTTGTCCTTATACACATAAGACCGTAAATCACGGCCATTCAATTTAGCCACAATATTAGAAAACGCACAACTGGCCATTTGATGGGCCGCTTGGGCTCGTGGAGGGACGAAGGAACCATCGGCTTGAGCACACTGAGCCAAATCACCAATCACAAATATATCATCATCGCGCGTCGTTTGAAGGGTATCTTTGACCACCAACTGATTAATACGATTGGTTTCGAGCCCAGCTAAATCTTTGATAAAATCGGGGGCTTTTATGCCCGCGGCCCAGACCATGATTTGCGCCGGTATTTTCTCACCGTCTTTTGTGAGCAAACTTTGGCTATTCGCTTCGGTGACCATCGTCATGGTCCGGACATTAACACCTAATTTGGTCAATTCATGATGGGCAGCGCTAGAAATTCGAGGGGGCAACGCTGGAAGAATGCGTTCACCGGCTTCGATTAAATTCACTTTGAGTTTGCTTGAATCTAAGTCGCCAAAACCATAAGTGCGAAGTTCTTTAATCGCATTATGCAATTCGGCAGACAGTTCTACACCTGTCGCACCAGCGCCAACAATGGCAATATCTACCGTACCATGGCCATTTTTGGCATGGAGTTTGAGAAATTCGTTGTTCATTTCCGTGCGGAATTTACGAGCCTGATCAGGCGTATCAAGGAAAATACAATGCTCTCTTACGCCCGGAGTGTTGAAATCGTTTGACGTAGACCCGAGCGCCATAACTAAAATATCATATTCCAGTTCACGGCAAGGCATAAGCAGTTCACCGTGTTCATCTTTGAGCTCCCCTAACCTAATCACTTTCCGTTCTCTGTCGACATCCTCCACACTGCCCAATTGAAAGTCAAAGTGATGATTTTTCGCATGAGCTCGATAGCTAAGCGCGTCCACACCTTCATCCAATGAACCTGTCGCAACTTCATGCAATAAGGGTTTCCATAAATGACTGGACTTGCGATCAACTAAGGTGACTTGTGCACGTCTTTTCCGACCCAGTGTACGACCAAGTTTCGTCACAAGCTCCAATCCACCTGCCCCACCGCCTACTACGATAATTCGAGTCATAGCAACTTTCCTCTAAAAATAAATAAATCTGTATCACGCTAATCCGTCAGCATGATGAAATAGTGCACATTTTAGGTCCGTCGGCTGAACATACTTCAGTCTTACGAGCTGGGGACCACAGAGGTTTATCTAAGACACATTATTTGGGTAAAGTCATCTTGAGGCTCGGCGCCAAACATCTCGGCATGTATGAACCAATTGGGTAAGTTTACGACTTACTCTTAATTATTAGAATGTGAGAACCTAGCCATTATATCGGCCAAAATACGTCACGCAACTAAAGATTGGAAAGGGGTGGTGAAGAGCAGAAAAGCAGGAATACCGCTGATAAGAAGGAATAATTAATTGGCGAGTTTAAACGCTTTAATTGCTTGTAAATGCTTAGTCAGACTGGGAAATTGATGAGACTGATTGCTATCCCAGATGATATCGTAGAAACGTTCAAGCTCTTGCTCGCTGTGAATGTTGTCGTCAATTTCATCGTTGTTGGATAGGATCACCAAAGCGCGCCCTGTGTTTTTAAAACGAAAGCCTTCGATACATTTGGTGCCTATATCCTGATACTCTTCGGGTCTATCAATAAGGCCAATCATGGTCTTTTCCGGATAAAGGTTCGGGTCAATCATCACCTGTTTGATTCCACACAAAAATCCAACTTGCTCGGACCAATAACCACCTAGCCCAACCCCACAGATGAGCACTTCATCGTCAATAAACTGTAATTGATGGATTTTTTCGTCGTTGCTTGAACCGGTTGCGTCAAAGTCGTGTAAATAAACAATCCTTTTCCTACCCTCTATTGTCTGCCCACTTAATCTAGCAAAAAAAGTAGGGCTTTACAGTCAAAGAAGGGATTTCTCTCGCTCAGGTATTCGAACCGTGAAGTTAACGACAAAATGTATCACGTAACTTCTCAGCTTGAATCAAGTAGTCTTCTTCTCCCCATAACTGATACGCCAGCAAGTACCACAGCATGGTCATCATCGTCACTCGAGGTTGCCAAGCCATGACGCCTTCAACCCAGTCATCCACCCCCTCAACACTTCTAAGCTGGCAATAGCGGTATACGGATTCAAGTAATGGCTCTCCCGAGCTGGCAATACTGAGTGTCAGATCAAGTCGAGGGTCGCCAATCGCTGAATATTCCCAATCAATCACTTTAGGGCCATCATCCTGTCTCACCATGTTATATCCAGCAAGGTCAAAATGGCATAAGGCTTGGCCAATATCCGCTAAGGCTGGTGCTGATCGCCACTGATGGTAAAGCTGGGCATACTCTTCAGACTTAAATTGATCTTTTAAGCGCATCCAATAGTGATCAATTCGCGCGGTGTAATTGAACGGCGCCACCGGTATTGAACCTGTCTCTAAATTATGAATATCGCACAAAACCTTGAGTATCGAATCAAACGATACCGATTCGGTCATCGACTCTCCTTCTAGCCACTCAACCAGCAAACCCTGTGGGTTAATATGAATGGCCTTGGGTGCGATATGGCAATCTTCTATTGCCGATAATATTTGATATTCTTGGAAACGCGAAAGAGAAAAGGCTTGAGTGATAGCGGTGGTTGGCCGCCAAACGTAACTGTCGCCGCTGAGGGTGACGACCCTCCAGCAGCGATTGGTTAGCCCTCCGGCCAGCGTTTGAGCATAGTCCGGTGCGGGCGTAAAGAAGTGATTAAGTGACACTAATGAATGGTCTAGCTGACATGCTTCATGCCAAGACATTCTAGCCATAAATCACCCCTTATTCCTTAAAGGCCTAAAAAGCTCTTTGAGCCCTGTTTACGGATCTCAGTTTCGTCAGCCCATTCGATCAAGCCCGTTTCCAAGTCCATAAGGCGCATAGTCATCTTATAGTAGACGTCCTTATCGCTGCCATCCGCTTTAGCGATACTGGATAAGTTACCGTATAACATATACTGTGCACCGACCATTTTACCAAACTGAATCGCCGTGCTTTGATTAACAAGTTGGTCATTATTCTGGAAATTCAATTGTTCACGAACAGACTCAACACGCCCCATATCAACAAATCGGAAGCTGCCAGAGTTCAGCATCTTAGTGCTAATGGTATCGGTAATCGATTCTGTATCAATATGCTCGCTGGTCTTATTTTTAATACGCTCGACAAAAACAATAGGGCGAGCATTGCGCGTGATAGCGGTCACCGATCCAGATGACAACATGCTGTCGACCATTTCACCGGCGATTTTTTGCAAATCTGTCGAACCAAAATCAATCGTGGTCGTTTCCACTGCCTGTGCATCACCATAGCTGACTTTATTTGAACAACCGCCCAAAATAACCGCCAAGCCAAGTAATGCGATAACACCTTTTTTCATTCTTGGTTCCTCAAAGTTGTGTAAGATTTTATGTTGTAAATATAGAACTAAAGCTGACAACCTTGGTTCTATCTAGTTGTTGTTTTCACGAATCTGAACTCGGAATTGAGTCCCTTGCGGATTCACAGAAACTTCAGAAATTGCCATTGTTTCTAAACCACGGACAATAGCCTGACGCCAAGGACCCGGTTTATTATTGACCTCCAAACCATTATCGTCATACCAATAAAAGCGATACTGGATAGATTGATTCCCCTTATATTGGCTGGCTAAGCGCACGATACCACGCGTTCTTCCTTCGGCCTCTACCGTGGAAATGTCTTCAATTTGTAAACGCCCCGAAAGCGTGTTGTCACCGAATAAGACGGTCTGTGACGCTCCATCGATACGAAGCCCAGACGTGTTGCTAGCGCAGCCCACTATCATTAAGGCAGCGATTGCTGTGATTAGCCATTTTTTCATCTAATTTTTCCTAGTTGTTTATGCCAAATTGTTGCGTTGCCGCCCTGACGAGAGGCCCAAACTAAGACGGTCTGCCCCGCCTCTACATTAAATTGATACGTTTTCTCACCCAAAGACAAAGAGTGATCACCAGCGTCAACCACCGAACTGCTGCTTCTAATGTTGCTCGGTAAGGTCACCCAGCTTCGCGTATCGGGTTGCTCAGTAAGCGTGTTCCAGATATTCATTAGAGCATTAGCAAGTTGGTCATCTTGCACGGCTGACTTTCGCAGTTCATCTTTTGCCCAAACTCGCAGCGCCTGTCGAATGATGATGGTGGGCATGCGCTCGGTCAGATTACGTTGCGCCATCAGATTAACGTCGGTCAACAAGTGGCTTTTAAGCGGTTGTTGATCCAATTGAACCGCCGAATAAGACTCACTAATCGCATCCGGATAGTAGGGAATGGCGAGAGTATAGACAGCCGATTTTCCGTGACTGTCATAGAGAGGTAAAGCTTGTTTCCAGCCCTGAAGAGCTTCAACAATGCCCTGTTCTTGCAAGACAATCACCCGACCTTTACTTTTATCCAATAAATGGACCTGACCATAACGCTTTTGCAATTTGGCCAGATCGTCATTCATACCGAGCCGCTTGGCAACACGCATTGCCCCGTCAATCACCTCGGCATTATTCGGTATCACCGCCAATGCTCGTCGATAATCGACGTAGGCATCATTTAATGCATTGTCGGCCTCATACAATAGCGCCGATAGATACAACAAATAACCATTCTGCACCGCTTGTAACGTCTTGCCCGCATCAGGGTAATGAGACAATACACTGCCAAGATTTGATGTTAAACCTTGAGCTTGCATATCTTTTTGCGCCGATTCGAGCTCCTTTTGCCTATCTTTACGAGCCTGCTCTTGCACCTTATTGGCGCGTCTCATCTCAATCAAAGCCCCTTCTAAACTGTTCTTTTTCAGGTAATTGAGTCCGAGGTAAAGGTGCAAAAAACCCAGTTCATAATCTGCGGGTTGATAAATGCTTAGATTGTCGTTTACCGCTAAAGCTGTCACGCTCGCCGCCGTCTCGGACAAAGAAATCGTGGCGCTATCCTGCTGAACTCGAACCGCTTTATCACCTAATTCAAACGCAGATTTACTTTGTGGATATTGCTGATTGAGTAGATATACCCTGCCTTTTTCAAAACTATCAAGGATATCTCCGGCGACGTCTTCGGGCAAAGCTTCCTGAGCTTCTTGATACTGTCCCATCTTGACAGCTTGGTATACCTGATTATTTTGCGCGCTATAGTGGCTAAACAAATTGCCTGCCGAAAGGTTGGCGCATGCAGAGAGCACAGCAGAACTAAGCACCACTAATGCGAGCCGAATGGGTTTATGCACTTCGTATTCCAAGTTAAATATTGACATTAATTCATCGTCGTTTCCGATAAGCAGCACGTTGAAAAACGGATTTCAACACTGCCCCAGACACAGAATCGAACTTAACTCATGAGCATAGGACCAAGAGGGCGTCCGCCAACTAAATGCATGTGAAGATGGTATACTTCTTGGCGACCATGTGCATTACAATTGACGATCAGTCGGTAACCATCTTGGTCGATCCCCTCTGCTTTGGCCAACTTACGCGCCACGGTAAACATCCGCCCCATGGTGGCTTCATCTTCTTGTTCAACATCATTTGCTGTTGGTATCAGCTTGTTCGGAATAATCAAGATATGACTAGGTGCACGAGCGTTAATATCACGAAATGCGGTCACCAGTTCATCTTCATAGAGGACATCGGCAGGGACTTCTTTGCGTATGATTTTACTGAAAATGGTTTCTTCAGCCATGAAGGACTCCATTAGGTATTGTTTTCATTAATCGTTTGCCAGAATTATGCGCCAAGCTCAGCAAGATCACAATAAAAACAGTGTTCACTTCGAGCAAATAACCTACTCTTATTCATCAATAGTGACGCATTTCCTACTAATAGAACACGTTAGGTCTCACTTTCAATACGACTGACTCTATTATTTCAAATAACGCCGTAAATCAAACGACTGACCTTTACACCTCATTTGACAGCAACCCATCGAAAAACCAAAAAGAGAGTTTCTCATCTTTTCTTTGTAAAGATACGGCAAATAATTTCCCGAACACGGTTAATTTTTTTCAATGGCCTTGTTTTTTAGGGCTCGTATCGTTATATCCGTTGTTGAGGCTTGCCCACTTTTAACTCACCCCCTATTGCAAGCCAACCATGAGGAAAATATATGGCCGTCCATGTTGGCATTATTGATCAAGATCCGATTCGTCTCATCACCCCACTTCTCGATCTTCGGACCGTCAGCCGTCATATCGTTTTTATCGGCGTCAAAGATCAAATAGGTATCTATCAACGTCTGAACAGTGTGCTCGCCAAACGAAGCATAACATCAGAGTTTTTCGAAATACCTCATGTTGCAAATACCTCAAGAATAAAGCGTGCTATCGGCATCTTGGCCGACGATCTCAATGCACGGGGCGAAGATGTAAAGTTAAATGCCAGCTGCGGCCTACGTCATCGCCTATTGTCCGTTTATGAAGTGTTCCGCACTTTTCACTGGCCTATCTTTGTTGTCGAGCCGAGTAGTGATCGCCTATGCTGGCTCTATCCTGATGGAAAAGAGGATATACAAGTCGAAGATTGGATTACAATCGAAGACTATCTGACTATTTTTGGTGCAAGAGGCGAGTTCAACCAGCAGCAACTCCCCCCCCAATTGGATCGTAAGCTCTACCAGCTGGGCGAACGCTGGGCGAGCAATGCTCTTGAGCTCGGACCCGGGCTTGCAACCTTGAACTACCTTGCCACGACTTGCCGAAAAGAACAGAAACTCAACGTTGCCTTGTCTGAGAAACAGCAGGGCTACCGCGAACTCAATATGCTCATCAATGATTTGGTCGAAGCGGAAATCGCAATTTATGATGAGGGAATACTGACATTTGCCAACGAAGATGCTCGCCGTTTCTCCAACGGAGAATGGCTGGAGACACTGGTTCATAGCACCGTGCGTCAGATACAAAAAGATATGCCGACGATTCAGGACCACTCGCTCAACGTCCAAGTATATCGTCAACTTGGGGATCGGGAAGTACGCAATGAGCTCGACGTCGCCTCGGTTGTTAACAATAAATTGCATATTATAGAGTGTAAAACCAAGGGGATGAGAGACGATGGTGATGACACCCTTTACAAACTCGAATCTTTGCGTGATTTATTAGGTGGATTGCAGGCCCGCGCCATGCTAGTCAGCTTTCGTCCGCTGCGTTATAACGATATCACCCGAGCAGAAGATCTCGGCCTCGCGTTAATTGGCCCTGATGAGCTCAAAGACCTCTACACTAATTTATCACTTTGGTTTAAGGCCGCAGGCGGTGGTGAGGAGACCGTCTATTAATTCTTCAGAACGTGCCGTACGATAAAAAACCGCCTTTTGATAAGGCGGTTTTTATTTCAACTGAGACTTAACAATCGTCTTCTGTAAAATCAGTAGGGAGAGAGGTTTTCATCTCATTCCAAATCTGAGCACTTTCCAGACCGTATTGGCGAACCACAGTCGTAATGCGTTCACGCTCACCTGTTTCACAAACGTCCAATAAATCAGCATAGAACTTGAGCGCCAGATTACGCGCCTGTGGGTTGGAAAAATAGAAACTGCCAACCCGATCATACAATTTCTTCAGGCCATTAAAAATGAGCCCATAAATTTGGTTTCCTGAATGGAACGCCAACCGTTGAAACAGCATGTAGTCATAAAAGTTGAACGTCTTAGCTAGCAGTATTGACTGACGCTTCGCTTCATCCTTGCCGCCATCATCTTTGATATGCTGCTGAATTTTTTCAGCATAAGGCGAAGACGCCATAAACGTATCCCAAGAATCCGCAGCCAGTAGACTTTGACAAGAGTCAATCACACTGGTTATCGTTCTCTCTACGTTATCTTTATTGACCTTAAAAGCGTAACGCATAAATATGGGACTAATATTGGTGCGCGCAGCAAGCAGGTCCTCAACAATAGAGGTCGCGTTCTCTGCATCTAATGTCATCAGCGTATCGAGGATATGCAACCCCGACGTTTCCATGAATTGATTCACCTTAGTCGGTTTACCATGTTGAATGGTTAACCAACCATCACGGGCAAGACGTTGAAGTACCTCACGCAACGTGGTGCGGGTAACACCAATGAGTTCAGAGAGTTCACGCTCAGCGGGAAGTATCGAACCAGGAGGGAAGCGCCCTTTCCAAATACTTTCAATGATGTATTTTTCTGCAAAACCTGCAGGGCTCTTTGCCTTAATGACCATTAATTTATTTGTCCAATCTTTTTACTTATGGGTTCGGATAGCACTCATCATACCACTAGTTAACGGATATCGGAAACCATGCTCAATGAAAGTGAAGGCTTCTTACCAGTAGTTTATTTGCTCTAAAATAAGTTGAGCGTTTGCGTTTTTATGGCTGACAGCCAATGCCTAGATTTGAGCATTTATTTTTTTTAAAATACGCCACAGGCACCGAATTTAAATGAAATGCAGTCCTGATGTCTATTCTAAAAATAACAGTATGTAGTCGTTGTTTTCATGCATTATTATGACATAACAATGGGAATTTAAGCTCTTCATCAAGCAAGTCTCACGAATTGTCTTTTTTCACAACTATCACCTCACTTTTACGCCACTCAGATCCCGTTTTCAAACAAAAGTCCAATGAGTCTTTTATCAATATAAAGTTAATTATTGACTAAATTAACTTGAGGAGTAGAGTTGCGACCAAAGTAAGGAGTGCTTGTCTTTCTCAGGGAGTAACTTAGTAAAACCACATAACACATATCCTCGTGTCGTTTTTCTAAGTCACTGTTGAATTAAATGTATTGCTAACCATTGTTTCAAGGCTCATCCTTTCGCGCGATGATCCCGAATCCGTTACGCAAACACATAGATACAAGCACACGCAGTGTCTAATCATTACAACATTTAAGAGTATTAGTATCATGCCGATGTCGCTCGGGAATGCTTTCATTAAGAATTTCTTAGGAAAAGCCCCAGATTGGTATAAAGTTGCCATTATTTCATTTCTCGTTATCAACCCTTTTGTCTTCTTCTTCGTAGACCCATTTATGGCAGGATGGTTGCTGGTCGCAGAGTTTATTTTTACCTTGGCGATGGCCCTAAAGTGTTACCCACTTCAACCCGGCGGATTGCTGGCAATAGAAGCCGTAGCAATCGGAATGACCAGTGCGGAACAAGTGAAACACGAATTGGTCGCCAATATTGAAGTTTTATTACTTCTTGTCTTTATGGTGGCGGGTATCTATTTCATGAAACAGCTGTTGCTGTTCATTTTTACGAAAATCCTGTTGGGTATTCGCTCAAAAAGCCTTCTGTCTGCGGCTTTCTGCTTTGCCGCTGCTTTTCTTTCCGCCTTCCTCGATGCGTTAACCGTGATAGCGGTCGTCATAAGCGTTGCCGTCGGTTTCTACGCCATTTATCACAAAGTCGCTTCGGGTAAAGGTTCAACCGCTTCCCACGACCACACTCGCGACGAACACCTTTGTGAACTGACTCGAGACGATCTTGAAAACTATCGATCTTTCCTGCGTTCTCTATTGATGCATGCTGGTGTCGGCACGGCGCTTGGCGGTGTTATGACCATGGTTGGCGAGCCTCAAAACCTGATTATCGCTGACCAAGCTGGCTGGCAGTTTGGGGAGTTTATCGTTCGAATGCTGCCCGTGACCGTTCCCGTCTTTATCTGTGGTTTAATGACCTGTGTCATGGTCGAAAAATTGCAGATTTGTGGTTATGGTGCTCGTCTGCCAGACAACGTTCGCAAAATTCTGGTTGACTTCAATAACGCAGAAAAACGCAACCGCACCAAACAAGATGTCGCTAAGCTGTGGGTTCAAGGGGCGATTGCAGTTTGGTTGATCGTAGGTTTAGCCCTTCATCTTGCCGCGGTTGGGCTTATCGGTCTATCCGTGATTATCCTCGCAACCGCCTTCACGGGCGTAATTGAAGAGCATTCCCTTGGGAAAGCGTTTGAAGAAGCCTTACCTTTTACCGCTCTTTTGGCGGTGTTCTTTTCCGTTGTGGCCGTGATCATTGATCAATCATTGTTTAAACCCGTCATAGACGCGGTACTGCATGTTGAAGACAAAGGAATGCAACTCGCGCTATTTTATATGGCCAACGGCGTGTTATCTATGGTCTCAGACAACGTGTTTGTCGGCACCGTTTATATCAATGAAGTCAAAACCGCCTTAGTTGAGGGCTTGATTACACGTGATCAGTTTGATCTGCTCGCCGTGGCAATCAATACTGGGACAAACCTTCCCTCAGTAGCAACACCCAATGGACAAGCGGCGTTTCTATTTTTGCTGACGTCAGCTCTCGCGCCGCTGATTCGACTGTCTTATGGACGCATGGTCATTATGGCGTTGCCTTATACGATTGTTCTTGCACTCGTTGGACTGGCAGGCATCGTCTTTTTAGTCGAACCGATGACCATCTGGTTTTATGATGCAGGATGGATTTCTCAGCATACTGGCGAGGTCATCGACGCCGTATCAGCTGGTCACTGATCGCTAATATTGAAAAGTTTCAGTTGAAAGGGAAACTTTTACGCGTTAAAAAGCTCTGATTAGTCAGAGCTTTTTTATATACAGGATATTGCTGTGAACCTTCTTAATCGAATCAAGTCATTCTCACAAACTCGTCAGTCTTGGTTACTACTGCTCGCATTTGTGGTCTTTTTCCAAGCCATGGCGCTTTACTTTCAGCATGTCACTATGCTCGCGCCTTGCGTGATGTGTATCTATGAGCGCGTGGCAATGTTTGGTATTGGCCTCGCGGCTGTGATTGGCTTGCTATCACCTCAAAACAAAAGCGTTCGATGGTTGGGCTTAGCAACATGGGGCTTGAGTTCATTGAAAGGTTTTATGCTCGCGCAGGAACATGTTGATTACCAATTCAATCCCTCACCCTTTGCAACCTGTGATCTTTTTGTCAGGTTCCCAGATTGGGCTCCGCTCAATACTTGGTTCCCTTCCATCTTTGAAGCCTTTGGCGATTGCAGTGAAGTTGTCTGGCAATTCCTTTCACTATCAATGCCGCAATGGCTGGTCATCATTTTCGCCACCAACTTGGTTGTCTTTTCGGTCATTGTAATCGCACAATTTATCGCTCAAAAACGGTAACTCAGGGCGGATAACAAAAAAGCGCAGGTCAACAAACCTGCGCTTTTTTATTTGGTACCATTAAACCTGAGTTAGTTCATTTCACGTCCCGGGGCTGGGGCAAGTACTTCTCGGTTACCGTTATGGCCGGGTGCGCTAACGATTCCTTGAGTTTCAAGTTGTTCAACAATACGCGCCGCACGGTTATAACCAATTTTGAAGCGACGCTGAACCCCTGAAACCGAACCACGTCGTGACTGAACAACATGTTCGACAACTTGATCGAATAATGGGTCCATCTCCTCTTCACCATCCGGTTTTTCACCGGGCAAAAGCGTCTCAGGATTTTGATCGCCACTGATAATGTCTTCAATATAGTTAGGTTTACCGCGTGCTTTCCAGTTGTTCACTACCGCATGAACGTCATCGTCGGATGCAAAAGCCCCATGGACACGCACGGTATGACTCGAACCCGGCGGTAAATAAAGCATATCCCCCATACCCAATAGTGACTCTGCACCTCCTTGGTCAAGGATAGTTCTCGAGTCTGTCTTGGTTGATACGGTGAAAGCAACACGCGCTGGAATATTTGCTTTGATAAGACCAGTGATAACATCGACCGATGGGCGTTGAGTAGCGAGAATCAAATGAATGCCCGCAGCCCGCGCCTTTTGAGCAAGACGTGCGATAAGTTCTTCAACTTTCTTGCCCACGACCATCATCAAATCAGCGAATTCATCAACAATCACGACAATGTAAGGCAGTTTTTCCAGAAGAGGGGCATGTTCGTCCATACTGTCCCCTGATTGCCACAACGGATCATGGATAGGGTGACCAGCCTCCGCGGCCATTTTTAGCTTATCGTTAAAGCCTTTAATATTACGGACCCCGAGAGCGGACATTAACTTATAGCGTCGTTCCATCTCTCCTACACACCAACGCAAAGCGTTAGACGCATCCTTCATATCTGTGACCACTTCTGACAACAAATGAGGGATCCCTTCGTAGACAGAAAGCTCCAGCATTTTCGGGTCAATCATTATGAAGCGCACGTCTTCTGGTGTCGATTTGTAGAGCATGCTAAGGATCATCACATTGACCCCAACCGATTTACCAGAACCTGTCGTCCCCGCCACAAGAACATGAGGCATTTTTGCTAAATCAGCGACCACGGCTTCGCCAGCAATGTCCTGCCCTAAAACCACCGTCGTTGGTGATTTGGCTTCAATAAAGTGTTGGCTACCTATAACGTCTGAGAAATACACGGTTTGACGGCTCATATTGGGCAACTCAAGACCCACATAAGGCTTGCCAGGAATCACTTCAACCACACGCACTGCCATTGCAGATAGCGAACGGGCTAAGTCCATAGAAAGTCCCGAGATACGGCTAACCTTAACACCCGGTGCTAAATCCAGTTCAAATCGTGTAATGACAGGTCCTGGGAAGATGTCCACCACTTCTGCTTTGATTTTGTAATCGGCCAATTTTGCTTCCACAAGACGAGCAATGTCTTCTAGCGCGGCTCGATCGATAAAGTTTTCACGCTTTTCTGGGTGATATAACAATTCGAGTGTTGGCATTGGCTCTTTAGGTATCGGTAAATCAGTGCCTTTCTGGACAAGGAATGGATTCTGCTGCGCGACAGTTTTGTCCTGCGCCTCAGCCACAATATTTTGAAAAGCAGTCACATCTTCATCGTCTTCATTGACATCAAAAGTCGAAATCAACGGTTCCTGACGCTGAAGCTCAGGTTGAGGTTCTGCCGATATTGGGGCCAAATCTGTCGGGGTCACTGCCGGTTTAACCTCATCAAGGCACAGGGGCTCTTCTCGACGCCAAGGCATACTTTCTACGAGCTGATCAGTCTCAACGGGATCGGTGACCTTTGAAATCGACAGCTCCTCGTCATCGCTGTGGTCAAGGTCTTGCTCTTGTATCGCGTAATCATCATCAACTTGTGCAGCGGCTTCAAGTTGTTCTATGGTGGCATTTAGTTGTTCAGTAAGCGCGGGTTCTGGGGCCGGTAGAGAGTCAATCTTTGTCGGCACTGGCTGCTCTTCAGTGTCACTAAGAAGGAGTTCAGCCGCGGGTTCTGTACGCTCAACGAACCTAGTTTCTGCTTGCACAGGGGTCTCAGGTAGATGGATATTAAAACGGCGTGGTCGAATCTCATTGAAAGGGCTATCCACGTCACTGCTTATCTGAGTCTGTTCGTCTTCTGAGGCATTCACGTGCTGGCTGGTCAGTTGTGGTTCAAGGACTTCTTCTCCTGTTTCCCCTCGCAGTCTATTCACCCCTTGAGTGATCGCATTTATCACGCGCTCCCCAATCCAGTCAACAATGGTTAACCAAGAAATCCCCGTTAACAATGTAAAGCCAGCTCCCCACAAGAACAAGAAAACTAAAATAGTCCCCAGCACATTTAATGTCGGTAGCGCCAAGCTGGTCAGCACATCACCAATCACCCCCCCTGAGGAAAAATACCACAGATCATCAAAGTTAATGTCCGCTAAACCGCAACTGGTTAGAATCAGGATGGTCAGTCCAAGCAAGCGGGTTCCCCACAACATCAAGTTAATCGATTCATTCTCACCGCGTTTTCTCAACATAACCCAAGCAGTAAACGTAAGAACAAAGGGCATAAAATATGCCAAAGACCCCAATGTAAAAAATAACGTATCCGCTATCCAAGCACCGACGATTCCGCCCGCATTAGCGATCTCTCCCCCCCATGCCGTCTGAGACCATGAAGGATCAGCGGGGCTAAAGGTCAGTAATGCGACCGACATTAATATCGAAAACAGCACAATCACTATCAGACTGGACTCTTTAAGACGTTGAGGGCCATTAAGACGAGAAGACTGAGGCTCTTCTCCGGTTTTGACTATGGTTTCAACTGTTTTCTTATTCTCTCTGAGCATAACTCACTTTCTGCTTCGTGATACCAGTTTGCTTGATAGGTATGGTTGATAAAAGCTCGATGCTTCTCTCAAAACCAAAATGATACCGTGCAAATCAGTCAATAAAAAAAATAGTCCTAGTGGCGATGCCACTAGGACTATTGATTTAACCATATCAGGACTTAAAACCCAATTGCCTTGAGTCAGAATATCGAAAGGTATTTCGCTATCTATGACTCATTAACGAGTTTTGATCACTAACTGGTTTGTTTGCTTCACCTCTTCCATAACAACATACGTACGTGTGTCATTAACACCAGGAAGACGCAAAAGCGTATCGCCAAGGAGCTTTCGATAAGCACTCATGTCCGAAACCCGAGTTTTCAACAGGTAATCGAAATCACCTGACACCAAATGACATTCTTGGATGTCATCAAGTTTCTGAACCGCTGAGTTAAATTGTTCAAACACGTCAGGCGCACCACGGTTAAGCGTAATTTCTACAAAAACCAACAGTGACGCGTCAAGAAACTGCGGATTCAACAGCGCTGTATAGCCATTGATGTATCCTTGACGCTCAAGACGACGAACACGTTCTAAACATGGTGTGGGCGAAAGACCAACACGTTTAGACAATTCAACGTTTGAAATTCGACCGTCTTTCTGCAGTTCGTTAAGAATGTTGCGATCGATACGGTCTAGATCCTTAGACGGCTTCTTATTGTTGTCTGCCATTTTTTATTCCACCTTATTACTTCCTTGCAAAAAAATATACTACAACTTTTTAATATTCAGTATCAAATTTTATTTAATCGTATCTATACTAGGCATTAATTCGACAGAATTACCCTACACACAGTTAATACAACTAATATAGTTTATACAACCAATATAAAATGAGGATTCAGGATGATCATTGGCGTACCTAAGGAAATCAAAAACCACGAATACCGTGTTGGTATGATTCCAGCAAGCGTTCGCGAGCTAATCTCGCAAGGACACCAAGTGTTTGTAGAAACCCTTGCCGGTTCTGGCATCGGGTTTTCAGACGATGATTACATCGCTGTCGGTGCATCCATTCTTCCTACCGCTGCCGACGTTTTCGCGCAAGCAGAAATGATTGTAAAGGTCAAAGAACCTCAAGCTGTTGAGAGAGCCATGCTCCGTGAGGGACAAATATTATTCACCTATTTGCACCTCGCTCCAGATTTCCCACAAACTGATGAGTTAATCAAAAGCAAAGCCGTCTGTATCGCTTACGAGACTGTAACAGATAATATGGGTCGCTTACCACTACTTGCTCCTATGTCTGAGGTCGCAGGTCGTATGTCCATTCAGGCTGGCGCACAAACTCTAGAAAAGTCGCATGGTGGCCGCGGTCTGTTGCTTGGTGGCGTGCCAGGGGTTGAGCCAGCGAAAGTTGTTGTTGTCGGCGGTGGTGTCGTCGGTGCTAATGCTGCACGGATGGCGGTTGGGCTTCGCGCTGATGTGACTATCCTTGATCGCAATGTCGATACACTGCGTCGTCTTGATGAAGAATTCCAAGGCCGCGCGAAAGTGGTTTACTCCACGGAAGACGCCATTGAAAAACACGTACTCGAGGCAGACCTCGTGATCGGTGCGGTTCTTATACCAGGTGCAGCAGCGCCTAAGCTCGTCACGAAAGAGCACATTGCTAAGATGAAGCCTGGTGCCGCGGTAGTAGACGTCGCCATCGACCAAGGTGGCTGTTTCGAAACCTCACACGCAACCACTCACGCAGAACCGACTTACATTGTCGATGAAGTCGTACACTACTGTGTGGCGAATATGCCAGGTGCGGTCGCCCGAACCTCCACATTTGCGCTGAATAATGCCACTCTTCCCTACATCGTCAAATTGGCCAACAAAGGTTACCGTGAGGCCCTACTTTCTGATGGTGGCTTCCTAGAAGGTCTTAACGTTATCCATGGTAAGGTTACATGTAAAGAGGTCGCAGAAAGCTTTAATTTAGAGTACGTCGATCCCGCTGACGCTATCGCGATGTTTAATTAATTATTCATAGACATCAAAAAGGCGCTAAAGCTCACTTTAGCGCCTTTTTTTATTCCTCTAAGATAATCTCGCTTCAAGCAATCAACAGCAAGTGTCCGTCCAGCGACGATCCAGTGGCGTAAGCGTCTCTGATTGACCCGCCAACCTCTCACTGAGTTAACTTGAGCGCAACGGCATGTTTGAGACTGACGTGCTGTTTTAAAACCAACGTTCTAACGCCGATTTATCCAATTGGTTAAACGCCCGATTGAGTATCTTGGCCAACTCTTTGTAGCGTGGGCGAGTTTTCAACGGCTCCAGCGCAAAACCACTTTCAACAATTTTTTGATGAATTTCACGATACCAGCCCGCTAAAGACGGCGGTAACTGGGTATTGGCACGATTACCTAACCACCACATACCTTGAATGGGCATGGTAATCGCAAACAGGGCAATGATGATGGATTGAGGCATCGCCTGATAGTTATTGAACGCCATTTGGGTCAACAGACTAATAGCCGCACTCGCTGGCATAACCTTAATACCAAACTTAGTCGCCTTAACGATGCGTTGTTCAGGAAACAACATATTAAGCTCCTTACGCATCGGCCAAATTTCCATGTACTTCTGCCCATCACGTAAGTTATGAACTAAACCGACTTTATTACTCATAGCACTCCCTCACTCCAGCTCAAGGCCTGAACCTAAAATTTAGTTGAAAACTTCAACTAATACCGCAATAAATTGACGAAAATTAATATTATTTAAAATTTTTTTGTTATCATTAGCAATTGTCGTTATCCTTTGCAGGCCCACAACCTCATTGTTGCCGTAATTTGCAATTTAAGCAACTCTAGGGACCTTTCTGCAGCGGATGCAAGGCCAGTTAACCACGGTTACTGGCTCTTATATACGGAATTCGACGTTTTATTGACCAAGGTTAGTACGCAGTATTTTTACGCTTCGTCTATTCTTGTGGTTAATTTTTATCTAAACCGATTATTACAGGTAGTCACTCATGTCTAAGCTAGTTTTAGTTTTAAACTGCGGTAGTTCTTCTCTTAAATTTGCAGTTGTTGATGCCCAAAGCGGTGATGAGCATCTCACTGGTCTCGCAGAGTGTCTGCACCTTCCAGAAGCTCGAATTAAGTGGAAGCTTGATGGCAAACATGAAGCCCAACTAGGTAACGGCGCAGCGCATGAAGAGGCGCTCGCATTTATGGTAGAAACTATTCTGGCTTCGAAACCAGAACTCTCAGAAAATCTAGCTGCAATCGGCCATCGTGTTGTCCACGGCGGTGAGAAGTTCACTCAATCAGCACTGATTACTGCTGATGTTCTTAAAGGCATTGAAGACTGTGCAACGTTAGCACCGCTTCACAACCCTGCTCACATTATCGGTATTAAAGCGGCGCAAAAAGCATTCCCCGCACTGAAAAATGTCGCCGTCTTCGACACGGCGTTCCACCAAACAATGCCTGAAGAGTCATACCTATACGCCCTGCCATACCATCTTTATAAAGAACACGGCATTCGTCGTTATGGCATGCATGGCACCTCACACCTATTTATTACACGTGAATGTGCCAATATTTTAGGTAAGCCTGTTGAAGACGTTAACATTATCAACTGCCACCTCGGCAACGGCGCTTCTGTGTGTGCCATCAAAAATGGCCAGTCTGTTGATACCTCAATGGGGCTCACGCCACTTGAAGGCTTGGTAATGGGAACTCGTTGCGGTGATATCGATCCTGCAATCATCTTCCATTTACACGATACCTTGGGTTATTCAGTAGAAAAAATCAACAACATGCTGACCAAAGAATCTGGTCTGGCTGGCCTCACCGAAGTGACATCTGATTGTCGTTTTGTTGAGGACAACTACGGCGAAAAAGAAGAAGCGACTCGAGCAATGGACGTATTTTGTCATCGGTTAGCAAAGTACGTCGCCGGCTACACTGCAACGTTAGATGGCCGTCTGGACGCGATCGTATTTACCGGTGGCATTGGCGAGAACTCTGGCCCTATCCGTGAAATGGTGTTGAACCGTCTAGGGGTATTCGGTATCGAAATTGATGGTGAAGCAAACCTTAAAGCACGCTTCGGCGGCGAAGGCACCATCACAACGGCAAACAGCCGCATCCCAGCAATGGTTATCTCGACCAATGAAGAACTCGTCATCGCTGAAGATACCGCGCGTCTTGCCAATCTTTAATTGATTTGATCGGCTGACGTTGTGGGTTTCCTTGGGTCAGCCGATCTTACTCCCATTAATCTGGGGCTTAACTCCTATTCCAAAAAGAAAGGAATAAGCAGTTAAGCTTTTACCCCAATCGCTAAAGGTACTCTCAGAATGTCTCGTACTATTATGCTTATCCCTGCAAGTGCTGGTGTTGGTCTTACCAGCGTAAGCATGGGTGTTCTTCGCGCGATGGAGCGCAAAGGCGTTAAAGTTTCTTTCTATAAGCCGATCTCACAACCTCGCTCTGGTACTGATCAACCGGATCTAACCTCAACGATTGTTGGCTACAACAGCGATATGAAGATTGGTGAGCCTCTGGCAATGTCGCTTACCGAAAGCCTCATTGGTAACGACAACATGGATGAGCTGCTGGAAACCATTGTTGAACGTTACAATCAAATTAATAAAGATGCTGATGTCACTCTGATTGAAGGCCTAGTACCAACCCGAAAGCATCCATTTGCCAACCAAGTAAACGCTGAAATTGCAGCCACTCTCGGAGCGGAAATTGTGCTTGTTGCGACGCCAGGTACTGATAACCCTGCACAATTAAAAGAGCGTATTGAAGTCGCATGCTCAAACTTCGGTGGGACAAAGAACAAAAACATCTCGGGCGTGATTATCAATAAGCTCAACGCACCCGTCGACGAAGCGGGCCGTACTCGCCCTGATTTGTCTGAAATCTTCGATGATGCCGACAGTGCAAAGCAAAATGAAATGAAAGTGATGGAAATCTTCAACACTTCTCCTATTCGTGTTTTGGGCTGCGTACCTTGGAGTATTGATCTGATTGCCACTCGTGCGATTGATATGGCCAAGCACCTGAAAGCTGACATCATCAATGAAGGCGATATCAACACACGTCGCATCAAGAGCATCACCTTCTGCGCTCGCTCTTTACCCAATATGATTGAGCATTTCAAACCTGGCTCTTTGTTGGTGACATCGGCAGATCGTCCCGATGTTATTGTAGCGGCTGCACTTGCCGCAATGAATGGTGTCGATATTGGTGCGGTATTGCTGACGGGCGGCTACGATATCCCAGATTCGATCGCGGGGCTTTGCAAGCCAGCATTTGATTCTGGCCTTCCTATCTTTAAAGCGCAGGGCAATACGTGGCAAACGTCACTAAACCTGCAAAGCTTTAGTATCGAAGTCCCAGCCGACGATAAAGAACGTATTGAGTTTATTAACGAACACGTTGCCGGGCACATTGACGGCAATTGGATCGAGTCCATGACAGAAGGCACGCAAAAGTCGCGTCGATTGAGCCCTCCTGCTTTCCGTTACCAATTGACTGAATTTGCTCGTAAAGCGGGTAAGCGTATCGTTCTACCTGAAGGCGATGAGCCACGTACCATAAAAGCAGCGGCCATTTGTGCTGAGCGCGGTATCGCCGAATGTATATTGTTGGGGAACCCTGAAGAAATCAAACGCGTTGCTGCTCAGCAAGGTGTTGAGCTCGGTGCTGGCGTCACTATCATCAATTCAGACGAAGTCCGTGAGAATTACGTGGCACGATTGGTTGAGCTACGCGGCGCCAAAGGCATGACCGAAGTGGTTGCCCGTGAGAAGCTCAGGGATTCTGTTTTTCTGGGCACTATGATGCTTGAAAATGACGAAGTGGATGGCTTGGTTTCGGGCGCAGTGCATACCACCGCAAACACGATTGTACCTCCATTTCAGATCATCAAGACCGCACCTGATGCCTCCATTGTGTCTTCTATCTTTTTCATGCTACTGCCCGATCAAGTTTTGGTTTATGGTGATTGCGCCATCAATCCCGACCCGACTGCGGAGCAACTGGCGGAAATTGCCATTCAATCTGCCGACTCTGCAACCGCATTTGGCATTGACCCTCGCGTTGCCATGATCTCATACTCTACAGGTGAATCAGGCAAAGGGGCGGATGTAGATAAAGTGCGTGAAGCCACCAAACTGGCCCAGAAGAAACGACCGGATCTTGTGATTGATGGGCCTCTCCAATACGATGCTGCCATAATGGAAAACGTTGCCGCATCTAAAGCGCCTAATTCACCCGTCGCAGGAAAAGCGACGGTGTTCGTCTTCCCAGACCTTAACACAGGTAATACGACCTACAAGGCGGTGCAACGTAGTGCCGACCTCGTCTCTATTGGCCCAATGTTGCAAGGCATGCGTAAGCCGGTAAATGATCTATCCCGTGGTGCTCTAGTCGATGACATCGTCTATACCATTGCGTTGACCGCCATTCAATCGGGTCAAGAACAGCATTGACATTAGGTGCCTTTGTTAAGCCCTGCGGCTAAAATCGCTTTGGCGACCTGCAGCGATAGGGCTTATTTTACATCATTTGTCGACTGAGTTATTGACGTACACACTGGCATCATAGTGTGTACGTTTTTTATTTCTCACATAGCGACAAATCTATATTCTCTCTCATTCATTAACGTGTCTTTCATATCACACCTCTCAACCACCTTTGGGACGTTTACTACGACTGAGTTGTCGAGCTCCACCCCAATCACCACATATTCTGACCGCACTTATTGCTACACTGTAGGAAAAGACCAAAATCGGAGTCAAAATGGCACTTCAATTATTGTCCTCTGTGGGCACGGTTGAGAAAAGCGTATTAAAAACAACTAGCCTTTTTTTGTCTCTTACAGGCGCCGGTTTTACAATCGTTAATTTTTTTATCTGGGACGTGCCAAAATTTGGGTACATTGACTTCGCTTATACCCTGCTATGCTTGTTTATCTTCAGTAGAATACAGTGCGGTCACTATAAACCTGTATATTCGGTATTGCTTATCTTCGGACTCAGTACGGTATTAATTCACAGTCTTCTGGTAGCAAAGGGGTATTCAATACTGGTGTTTTGGGCCTTTTGTTTACCACCGGTGTTCCATATCTTGCTCAATCGTTATATCGGCTCGGCCCTCACACTGCTTTTTTTTGTTGCCGTGGTATTTATCTTCTTATCGTACCCACCATTGGTCCATTCCAGTGCCCATACTACGTTTAATTTCGCGATTCCTTACATCCTTATATGGGCGATTGCCTTCGTCCATGAAGACGTCAGAGACAAGGTCCAAACCCAGCTCAACTTAGCGGCACTGACGGATCCATTGACTGGGGCTAGAAACAGGCTGTGTTTAGACAATGATTTACTCCATCGAATGGAGTTTCTCAACCAACACTTCCTGCTACATATCGACCTCGATCATTTCAAAACCATTAATGATACTCATGGCCATATCGTCGGCGATAAAGTCCTACAAGCGATCACAACATCGATTCTTTCACACCCCGACATAGCATATTTCTATCGCGTCGGAGGAGAAGAGTTTTGCGTGATATTGGGTGCCAACAATATCAGTAATGCCTTATCTCTCGCCAATGAACTTCGCCATAACGTTGAACAAACACCCGTAAAGCATGAGGAAAACGCAATCAATGTCCGTTTTAGTGGTGGACTGAGTGAGTTTGTGATCACCGAGGGAAGTATTGATCTTGATGCGACCCTAGCGACGACCGACAAAGCCCTTTATCAAGCGAAAGCCAAAGGCAGAAATCAAATCGTACTATCCACACGAACCGAGGACATGACGCTCGTGATGGGACATGAGATCTAGCTCAGGCCCTTTAGGGACAATTTGAGTCGGGTTTATCCCAGTGTGGCTAAAATAGTAATGGCGTTTAATATGATAGAAATCCGTCGTTTGAGCGATACCTTCAACCTGATACAGTTCCTTCAAGTAACCCTGTAAATTCGGGTAGTCGGCAATCCGTTTTTTATTGCATTTAAAGTGACCAACATAAACGGCATCAAAGCGTACCAAAGTCGTAAATAATCGCCAATCGGCTTCCGTTATTTGGTCCCCTACCAGATACCGTTGTGAGCTCAAGTGGCGGTCTACGGTTTCCAAGGCCTCAAACAGGGAGTCATAGGCTTCTTCGTAAGCCGTTTGACTGGTGGCAAATCCACAGCGATAGACACCATTGTTAATTCGTGGATAGATATAATCATTCCACTGATCAATCGCATCACGTAGTGCCGCTGGATAATAATCCATGGTGTTACTCGAGATATCATCAAATTCTGAATTGAACATCCGAATGATTTCAGAGGATTCATTACTCACAATGGTATTGTGCTTCTTATCCCATAAAACCGGCACAGTGACACGTCCTGAGTAATCGGGTGTTGCCTGTGTATAAACTTGATGCATTCGTGTATGACCAAATAACGGCTCAGGCAGGCCCATTTGCCAACCCTCGTTCATCATGTCGGGGCACACAACCGTGACATCAATATGGGACTCTAGCTTTTTTAACCGGCGAAATATCAGGGTTCTGTGTGCCCAAGGACAAGCCAAAGACACATACAAATGATAACGACCTGACTCTGGAATGAACCGAGAGTCAGGGTGTTTTTTAATCCAATGGCGAAACCCCGCATCTTCTCGAACAAACTGCCCACTGCTTGCCTTGGTATCATACCAAGTGTCGTGCCATACCCCTTCAACCAACTTACCCATAATCTACTCCTTAAAAACAATGCATCTTTCAAGTATAAAAAAAGCCAACTTAATCTGAAGAAGAAGAAGTTGGCTTTGTTGTTCGAATTATTTGAAGTTTCGCTTTGCTCTAAGGCGCTAAGAGGCGTTACATACTGACATGCAAACAGGAAACCGCATGAACATCATTACCTTGGATAGTCGGTTTGGTACTCGCACATGCCTCATTCGCTTGCGGGCAACGAGTACGAAAAACACACCCTGAAGGAGGATTCATCGGAGAAGGTAAATCGCCTTCCAACATGACAATTTTTTTACTGCGTTCAAGCTTTGGATCTGGGATTGGAACAGCAGACATCAATGCACGTGTGTAAGGGTGTTTGGGGTCGGCAAACAACGCTTTGGACTCCGCCAACTCAACCGCGTTCCCTAAATACATGACCAACACACGATCAGAAATATGTTTAACCACCGACAAATCGTGGGCAATGAACACCAAAGAAAGTTTGAGCTCTTTTTGCAGTTCTTTTAAAAGATTAACAACCTGAGCCTGAATCGATACATCCAGAGCCGATACAGGTTCGTCACAGATGATCATTTTAGGCTTTAGGATCAATGCTCTCGCAATCCCAATACGCTGACATTGACCCCCTGAGAATTCATGAGGGTAACGATTGATGACATTTGGGAGCAACCCTACTTTCGCCATCATGGCTTTGACGCGGTCCTTCACTTCTTCTGCATCAAGTTGTGGGTAAAATGTCTCCAATGGTTCAGCAATAATATCCCCTACCGTCATGCGTGGATTAAGCGACGCAAGAGGGTCTTGAAAGATCATCTGAATATCTTTCCGTGTTTCTCGGCGCTGAACCTCTTGCATTTTAGTCAGGTCTTGGCCAAGCCACATAACATCGCCATCGGTCGCTTCCACCAGCCCAATAATAGCGCGTGCAAACGTCGATTTACCGCAACCTGACTCGCCAACGACACCCAGTGTTTCACCTTCATAAAGGCGAACATTGACGCCATCAACCGCTTTCAAATTAGACGGCTTACTCCAAGGCCAAACGGATTTTGACGCAATGCTAAAGTGAACTTTAAGATCTTTTACATCCAATAATAACGGTCTATTTTCGCTCATTCTGCCCAAGCCTCCCATTTGGAAAAACACGCACGCTGACGGCCATCACCAAATGGCGTCAAAATAGGTGCATCTTGCTTACAACGATCCATTACCCGGTGACAACGCTCTTGATAAGGACAGCCTTGGGGTAAACGAAGTAAGTTCGGCGGGTTGCCCGGAATGGTCGGCAATATTTCACCCTCTGCATCTAATCGAGGAATTGCTTTTAACAGCCCCTCCGCGTAGGGGTGGCTTGGGTTGTAGAATATTTCATCAACCGTACCATACTCCATCGTCCGGCCAGCATACATCACCAGTACCTTGTCACACGAACCCGCCACGACACCTAAGTCGTGAGTAATCATGATGATTGCAGTATTGAATTCATCTTTCAGCTCATTGAGCAGGTCCATAATCTGTGCTTGAACCGTCACGTCCAAAGCGGTTGTTGGCTCATCTGCGATCAACAGTTTAGGCCGACATAACAGAGCCATGGCGATCATCACCCGTTGCCGCATGCCCCCTGAAAATTCATGCGGGTACATCGTAATGCGTTTGCGAGCTTCCGGAATTTTGACCGCTTCAAGCATACGGACAGACTCTTCAAACGCCTCCGCTTTACCCATTCCTTTATGAAGCATTAATACTTCCATTAACTGGTCACTCACCTTCATATAAGGGTTAAGTGACGTCATGGGATCTTGAAATATCATTGCGATCTGTTCAGCTCGCACTTTATTGAGCGCATTTTCTGGCAAGTTGAGAATTTCGTTGCCTTCAAACTTAGCACTACCTGTGATAATTCCGTTCTTTGCCAATAACCCCATAATGGCGAAAACGGTTTGGGATTTTCCTGATCCGGATTCACCAACGATACCCAGAGTTTCCCCTTGATTCAGGGAAAAATTTAAATCGTTAACTGCGGTGACGATACCATCTTGCGTGGTGAATTCGACGCGCAGATCTTTGACATCTAACAAGCTCATCATTGCTTCCTTAATCTTTTATAGATCTTATAATTTGGTGCTTTTCATTATCTGTCTTTTGGATCCAGCGCATCGCGCAGACCATCACCCACATAGTTAAAGCAGAACAAAGTCACGACCATAAATGCGGCAGGAAATGACAGCTGCCAGATTGCGATTTCCATTGTTTGCGACCCTTCTTGCAAAAGGGCGCCCCAACTTGTCATCGGTTCCTGAACACCAAGACCAAGGAATGAGAGGAAAGATTCAGTTAAAATCATACTAGGGATCAGCAACGTAGAGTAAACAGCAACAATACCCAATACATTCGGTACAATATGACGAGTAATAATTTTCCACTTACTCACACCACACACGTGCGCTGCCTCAATAAATTCTTTGCTACGCAGACTCAGAGTCTGACCACGCACAATCCTAGCCATGTCAAGCCAAGCAATCGCGCCAATCGCCACGAAAATAAGAATGATATTGCGCCCGAAGAACGTGACCAAAACAATCACCAGAAACATAAAGGGGACTGCGTAGAGAATTTCAAGGATCCGCATCATAATACGGTCAACTTTACCACCAATAAAGCCGGAAGCCGCGCCGTAAAGTGTTCCTATCACCACAGCCACCAAGGCACCCAGTATGCCAACCATGAGAGAGATTCGCCCGCCCACTAACGTCCGCACATAGAGATCGCGGCCTAAGCTGTCAGTCCCGAATAAATGTTCAGCACTCGGTCCGATGTGCATGGCATACCAATCTGTATCATCAAAAGTATGCTGTGCGACCATGGGCAAAAATATTACCGCCATGGTCATTACAAATAGGATACACAGGCTCACCATCGCTGCTTTATTGCGCATAAAGCGAATACGGGCATCCTGCCATAAACTGCGGCCTTCCACTTCGAGATTTTCTGCAAATTTCTCGACCGCTTCTAGGTTTTCTTTTTTCGTTAACATAACCATACGTCCCTGTTAGTAGCGAATTTTCGGGTCAATCATTGCTAGTAGAATATCTACCACCGCGTTGAATAGAATAAAAAGGAAACCAATCAAAATAGTAATACCCATAACCAAGGAATAATCACGGTTAAATGCCGCATTGACAAACAATTTGCCAATACCAGGTAAACCAAAAATAGTTTCGATAACAACCGACCCCGTGATGATCCCAACAAAAGCCGGTCCCATATACGAAACAACAGGTAACAAGGCAGGCTTGAGCGCATGTTTAAGTACAATGTAGCGATAACTTAACCCTTTAGCGCGAGCAGTACGAATAAAGTTACTATTGAGCGTTTCTATCATTGAGCCGCGCGTGATTCGAGCAAACGTCGCAATATATAGAAAGGACATGCCTAATATTGGGAGCACCATGTACTCGATCGCGCCGCCATTCCAGCCCCCTGCTGGGAACCAGCCCAGACCAATAGAGAAGATGTAAATCAACACAGGTGAAAAGACAAAAGAGGGTAAAACTACCCCAATCATTGAGGTCGACATGATGGTGTAATCTAGCCAGGTATTTTGTTTGAGGGCAGCAAGCGTACCGACGGCAACGCCGACAATCAAAGTGAATATAAAGGCATAGAATCCGACTTTTGCAGAAACAGGTAACGCCTCGGAGACCAATTCATTCACGGTGTAATCTTTGTATTTAAATGACGGCCCAAAATCACCTTGAAGAATATTCCCAAGGTAGGTCAGGTATTGTTCTGATAACGGTTTGTCTAAACCGTATTTTTCATTAATATTTTGCATAACTTCAGGAGGAAGAGTCTTCTCTGAAGAAAAAGGGTTACCCGGTGCAAAGCGCATCAAAAAGAAAGAAACGGTTATTAGCACTAGTAAGGTAGGAATAGCTTCAAGGATTCGAGAGAAAATTAGCTTTAACATAGAACATCTCACATCTAAAAAAAGCAGTGCGCCAATAACACAGGCTATCAGCGCACTGGGTTTCTAACTCAAATATTATTTAGTGATATACATATCTTTTGAGTAGATATTATCTTCAGGGTTCTTCTCAGGATATCCCCCAAGGTGAGTGCTGATTAAGCGAGGCTGAACATACTGATAAATCGGCGCAAGTGGCATATCTTTCGCAAGTTGAGCTTCGGCAATAGCATAGTAGTTATTGCGCTCGGCTTCCGTTTTGGCGACTTGCACTGCATCTTGCATGGCTTTATCAAATATCGTGCTCGAGTACTTTTGATCGTTTGAGCCGTTTTCTGTCATCCCTATCGCTAAGAAGGTCGACGCTTCATTGTAATCCGCGCACCAGCCAGCACGACGAACATCAAAATCTCCCTGTTTAGAGCTTTCTAAATACGTTTTCCACTCTTGGTTTTCCAAACTGACATCAATGTAGTCACCCAGAGACTTTTTCCACATCGATTGAACAGCAACCGCAATCTTTTTATGGTTTTCACTGGTGTTATACAACAAAGTGAAGTCCAACGGGTTCTCTTTACCAAAGCCGGCGTCGGCCAAAAGTTCAATCGCTTTGTCAACGCGCGTTGTTTGGTCCATCAGTGCATATTCTGGAGCATCAGGCGCAAAGCCTGTAATGCCACTGTGTGTGAGAGAGTAGGCAGGCTGTTGCCCTTGGCCTAAAATGGCATTGGTCACAACATCACGGTCAATCGCGTATGACAATGCTTTACGCACGCGAACGTCGTCAAATGGCGCTCGCTGGGTATTAAATCCATAGTAGTAAGTACAAAGATTAGGTGATACCACCACATTCTGTGGGTATTCTTTGACAAGACGGCGGAACTGTTCATTCGGCACTTCATAAGTCATATGAATTTCGCCAGAGAGAAAACGGTTCATCTCTGCGTTTTGGTTTTCGATGGGTAGATAGGTCACCTTATCAATCGTAGTATCTTTGTTGTCCCAGTAGTACTCATTGCGCTTCGCGACAATTTTTTCGTTGACGACCCATTCAGAGAGCACATAAGCGCCATTGCCCACAAAGTTGCCAGGCTTGGTCCAATCATCACCGAATTTCTCGACCACCGCTTTGTTGACTGGATACATGGTAGTGTGTGCCATCATTTTCACAAAATGTGGCAGAGGAAGTTCCGTTTCTAGAACCAATGTATGATCATCAATTGCTTTAACGCCCAACTCACTGACGTCTTTCTTGCCAGCAATAATATCTTTGGCGTTCTTCATCTTGGTATATTCAACAAACCAAGCATAAGGGGAAGCCGTCATAGGATCGGTAACACGTTTAAAACTGTACTCAAAATCATGAGCAGTGACAGGCTCACCATTAGACCATTTTGCATCTTTGCGAATGGTAAACGTAAAGGTTTGATTATCATCGGTCGTCCAAGACTCAGCAACACCAGGAATGGTGTTACCCAAAGCATCTTGAATGACCAATCCTTCCATTAGATCACGTAAGACATGGCTTTCTGGGACACCTTCCACTTTGTGCGGGTCAAGAGAGGCCACTTCTGTGCCATTACCACGTACAAGCTCTTGCACCGCCGCCAGTTCAGTAGACTGAGATTGAGAATCGGTTTGGCTAGTTTGTTGTTCTTCTGGTTTTTCACCACAGCCCGTGAGGGCAAGAGAGAGTCCTGCACTAACCAATAGCGCACGAGTGATAGTGTTCTTGTACATAAGTAAACTCCAGTTTTTTTAATTTGCATCCATGACATCTTCGTAGTTTATTCAAAAAGGCAGTGAATTAGATCTGATTAGAACAAAAATTAAGCACAAAAGCCTGAATACCAGCAAAGATTGCTGCACACATTATCAATCATCCGATAGATTTGCCATAAAAATGTAGCAAAAAGTCGTATAATTCCACTATATAGCTAACATTTTGGTAACTTTCACTACCGAATCTAAAATTATTAGTGTTTTAAATCAACAATAGTTTGGGCTGTGGATTGAAGTGTTGATTAATCTGATAAGACACCAATAATCAGTGTCTTACTCTAGCATTTTGCCAGATACCCAGTAATCGTTATGTAACGAATGTAACATTTAAGTGCATTCGATTACGTAAATGCAACTTTATGTGAAATAAGTCACCTTACTAGTAGGCGTTCGGTTCTAAGTTGACTTGAAATGTCGAATGGTCAAGCACATTTGTTATGGGTGAAGACAGTACTAAATGTTCAATTTTATTGTTCATCATGAACAAGTACTTTTATTGATAGAATAGTAATATATTTTTATACCCTGAACATGATAAACCATGCCCCACTTGTTTAAGCCGCTTCTCACCCTCTTGGCCATAGCCTTCCCGTTATTTGCTCATGCCGCATGCCACATACCACCGAAAAATGACTACTTGTACCAATACCTAGGTGGCGAGCCCAAGCCGATGCTGAATTTCTATTACAATTCTTTATGTAAACCGAGCCAGGTTGACGTTTCTCGTATTAGGCTACCAACAGAGGCCACGCCATCAGAGCAAGCGCTTTACTATTTTGGTCTCAGAAACCTACGCGAGTTTGCAGGGCTAGAGACATCAAACGTCCCTAATCTTGTTAAATTAGCGAGTGTTCACCAACTTAAATGGGCCGAAGCCGAAGCCAAGCTCAATCAGGCGATTGACTTACTCGACTCCGATCACATTGTGGAGGGAGAGCAACAATTACTTGAGGTGGTACGTCTTGCCAAAGACATTGGTTACAGGCGTCTATTAGGGAGAGCCTATCGGTGGTTAGGTAATGCAAAAATCCAACGCGCTGATATCAAGGCAAGCCTCCACTACTATAAAGTGGCTTATGCGGTTTTAGAGGCCATGGACGACCATTTTCAAACCACCATGACATTAAATAATATCGCCACCGTATACATGCAATCAAAAGAGTGGCCGCGCGCCGAACACTACATATCACGAGCACTGGGGCTCTATGATTCTCAGGGGTATGACAACCATTTATTCGAAGCAATATTGTACTCTAATGCCAGCGCTATTTATTTTGCAATGAACGACAAAGTACCTTCGCAACAATATATGCAAAAAGCGCTGCAAGAAGCCAATGCAACAGGTTCAAACCAAATAAAATTGACCATATTATCCAATATGTCAAAGCAATACAGCGATGCAGGGTATGTAGAACAAGCGCTTGAATTAGCCAAACGCTGTATTAACGAGGCTCACATTCACACCTCCATTTCAGGACTCACACTCGCCAGATGTTACAGCGCGTATTCCGAAGCCAATGCTGCTGCCAAAAATTTTGAAGCAAGTATTGACTATGCAAAACAAGTGATAAAAACATTAGCGTCATCTGCAAGCGATGATATTCTTTTGCAAATTGACACACTGGAGACTTTAGTTCGCGCCTATGAAACTCAGGGGAATTATCAACAGGCCTTAGCATACATGGAGCGCCAGTCTATCGTTCAACAGCGCTTTTATCGTCAAGCCTTTGATGATGAAATACTGAACGAAAAGTATGCTTTGGAACGCGATCTCAATAGCAGTGAACTCAAACTGCTTGAAGCTCGCAACGAATTGCAGCAGACCAAACTCAATGCACAACGAACCAGAGATATTCTCCTAGTTTGTTTATTTGTTCTGATTGCCTTCCTCTTCTCGCGTCGTCTTTTCAAAATGAAACGTCTAAATAGAGAGCTCGAAGACCAAAACACAACCGACCTGCTCACAGGTCTCTCTAATCGGCGCTATGTAGAGAACTGGTTGTTAAACCGCTCGTCTTCTCCCCTTCATAACCGTTTGTATGGCCTGGGTGTGGTTGATATCGATCATTTCAAGCACTTCAATGACACACACGGGCATGATATCGGCGACCAAGTATTGCAAGCGACGGCCACACTGTTAAAAAACAACATCCGGGGAGAAGACATTGTTGCGCGCTGGGGAGGTGAAGAGTTTGTAATCTTGATATCCGTCGACAATGGACACGCGATTGAAGAAACATTAGAGCGGCTTCGTACAAGTGTTAGCCAACACCAGCTGACCATCGGCGAGAAAATATTGGCCGTCACTATATCAATAGGATGCCAACTTTGTAACGAAGACGAGCTAACAAACCGTTGGGATTTTGTCTTCAAAGCGGCAGACGATGCTTTATATCAGGCTAAACAAAACGGGCGTAATCAATATGTCCTGTTCCACCGTCAGGATGAAAGCTAGACCAACGTAGATTCATTATGCATAACATCAGCAACCTATGTTTCCATAAGCGCACGCCTTGACTTTCATTGACAAATCACTGTTTTTTTCAAATGTTGGATATAATCTGTTTTTCTTTTTATCCACTCTCTCGCGGCATCATCAACCTCCAACTTATCGATGTCGGCCAAGGTTGCGGCTAAAGCAATATCGCTATTCGTCAATCTGAAATGTTGCACAATTTTAAGAGCGCATGGTGATTTTGTGAAAAGCTGCTTTGAAATCGCCACCTTCAACCAACCATCTTTGGGGTTTCCACAATCCCAGAGAAATTTAGCGCTGTAACCCCAACTCGGATCGTCCTCGCATTTTTGAGTGTGATCCGGAAATTCAACGAAACTTCCAGGATAGACAAATTCGACCCAGTTGGGTGACCAGTTAAAAATCAGTAAGGGCTTTTTTTGCGCGATATATTCATGAATTTTTTGATTGATCGCTTCTCCCGATGCCAAGATGACGACTTTAAAATCAAGATCGAGCGCTCGAATTCTGGCATTATCCGGCTTCTCCCAAGGGCCGGTATAGAAAGTGCCCACTTCTTCACCCTGTTGAGCAAACAATGCAGAGCACGCTTTTAACGCTTTCCAGTCGGGCAAGCCAGGGCACATAGACTCAACATATTTGGGGTACCACCACTCCTCACGCGTTGTGGCAAAATGTACCGCCCCTTCCTCGAGCAAATTCTTATCACGTAGATCTTCAAACTGAGGCCCCATTGACCCTTCCCAAACTTCCACTTGAATATCTGCTTTCCCCGTACTCAAATACATCCACTGGGGCGTAGAGGGGATGGTGATGACCTCTGAGTCAATCCCATAAGACGCGAGAATATCGGACAGAACATAAGTGAGTACGCGTTGACTTGCCCAATCCAATTCCAAAAGATAGACCATTTGCTGGGCACTCGTGTGCGGAACATGACCAAGAAAAACAAAGCTTAAACAAATACGCTTAACGATGCTAATGGTATCACCCTGATTCATTCACTGATTCTTAAACCAAAGATTAGGTCATGATGTGAAGAAATACATCAACCAATCAGTCATCGAAACAAACGACAATACTCATCAATGTGCTCTCTTGATGTATACGGATTAAGAAACACGGCTTTTTCACCGGGCAGTGTTAAGCAGTGGCCTAAACTGTCATATTCGGTATGCGCAATAGACTCAACCCAATTGGTGTTCAGCCCTCGCCCGCGCCGATTGAGAAAGTGATTACGGTGAAAGACGGTATTCTTGATCAATTCGTCGACTTCCTTGTCACTGTGTTTGACGTCTCGCTCCCTTTGGTACGTGTGCAAACCAGAACCACACTCACGCGGGTATAAGCGCATGGCCACCGCGGGGCCATGGTTATCAGCCCCAACCACATGACATGTTGGGATTTGTTGCATGCGCATCCGTAAGTAGTTCGCATTCTGTAAACCATGCGCCATGACAACCTGATAACCTTCCTTGCCCATGAACTGCATCGCCGAGTATGCAGAGAATACTCCCACCGCGCCACGTGAACATTCGATAGTCGACTGGAGGTGTGTTTCTTGTTTTAGCTGTGAGTCAAAGTAAGAGAAATAACTCGCGTCCTGACTTAACGCATCAAAATCACGCCCATCTTTGACCATCAACAAACTCGACGTATAGGGCGAGTAGCCCCATTTCTGGAAATCGACAGTGAAAGAGTCTGCCGCTTGCAGACCTGCAATCATTTTTTTAAGGTAGTCGACGCTCTTGAGTGTCGCGGAATTGATCGCCAATGGATTTCGTTCAAGATCATAGTCATTAAAAAACATAAGGCTCCATCCCACCGCTGCATCGACATGGATATGGGGCGCTCTTCGCACACCATATTGACGACACAAACGCTGCGTGATTTGCCTCACTTTGACAATGTCATCAATGGCAAAGGTATCCGTTGTTCCGCACGTCAACATAATGGTCGGCACAGAAATTCGTTGATGAAAACACTCTTTGAGGCGACGCTCCAAATCCAAAACGCAGATCTGATTGTTGGCATTTATCTTGACCCGTATAACCTGATTGTTGATATCAATGCCGAGCAAAGAAAGATTGGTCATATTAGAGTAGTGACCAGACTCGGAGTTGATCATGCAAAATTTTTTCCCAGCGACACCGTCAAGCTTTGACGTAGGAAACGTTTTTCTCAAACCGAACAAGTAGCCGTACAGATTACAAAATGTTCCTCCTTGGGTGAAGATCCCCCCAGCGGTTTTCGGATTGTAACCTGCAAGATTGGCAATCTGCCGAACCACCAAGCGTTCCAATTCAACCGCCATACCCGCGTATTCACTGTAAACTAAATTAGGATTTTTCAGCGTAGCGAGCATTGCGCCATGAATCGCGGGGTCACAAGGGGTCGAAATAACATTTTCTACTGAACGAGGGTCTTGCCAATCCTTACACTGGTGAGCAGCAAACAGGGCCAAAGGATCAAAGGCCTGCGTTGGCTCACTCATTCGCTCCGGAATATCAACTCTTTCACTCAATGCTCGCTCTAGAGAGGCTTTCTCTTGAGGAGAAAATGGGCTGGTTCGCCTTGACAACATGCTCAACTCTGGGGAAGAAAAAAGCGGCCAAATGCGCTCGTCACGACTAAAAAATCGACTGACGACATCGTTATATTTCTCAACGTAGTGAGAAGACAGGGTATTTGCTTTTAAGCCATCTCTTTCGAGTATTGCTGCATAGTACATACATTACCTCCTAGAAGCTCAAAAGCATCAACGTAATTTAAAGTTCGCGACCAACCTTTCTAGTTCTTGATTTGTTCCTCCCAAAGATTCTGTGGCAACAACCGTTTGCTGGCCGCTGCTCACTAAAGACGTCACTATTTCACTGATCGAGAGCATATTGCGACTCAGCTCTTCCGCTACGGTACTCTGCTCTTCTGTCGCAGCGGCAATTTGTGTACTGACATCATCAATTTCTTTCACCGACACAGACATAACACCAAGGCTTTCAGATACATCTGACGTTTTCTCCGCGGTCGACTGGCACTGCCCTTTCGTCGTTTCCATCGCTTTGACGACATTATCAGTGCCATCCAGTAACTGAACGAGCATGTCTGATATTTCGGTGGTGCTGTTCTGAGTACGTGCCGCCAGAGCACGAACTTCATCGGCAACGACAGCAAACCCTCGTCCTTGTTCTCCCGCCCTTGCCGCTTCAATGGCCGCGTTCAATGCCAATAAATTGGTCTGCTCGGATATTTCACCGATCACAGTCAGTACATCGCTAATTCGATTCGCATCCTTTTTCATACTGACAATACGGCTAGACATGTCTTCCACTTCTGTCACCAAGGTGCTGACCGTAGAGACCGCATTATTGACAATTGACAGCGAAGATTGAGCCTCTTTACTGGCAGACTCTGTAATTCGATTAGACTGGTGGACGCTTTCCGCAACCGTTCTCGCACTTTCACTCATTTGAGTTATAGCCGTTACTACTTGCTCGGTTTCGCTGGAGTGGGTCAACAATTGAGACTCATTTTCTTTTGCCGTTTCACCCAGCTGTATCAGACTCGACGAAATGCTCTCGCTTGCCTGAGAAATCTGTAACATCATCTGTTGCAAGCTTTCAACAAATTGATTGAAACCTTGACTGATTTGGCCTAAATCATCATGACTACTGACCTCCAAACGCTGTGTAAGATCACCATTACCTTGAGATAAGCCCAGCACGGCAGATTTTAGCCCCAGTAAGGGCTTATAGGCATAATGAAGAATGACAAAGATCGCGCCAAAACTAATGACAAACAAGATAAACCCAGTCCCAATGGCTTCTTTTTCCGCTTTATCAACCGACTGAAGCGCCGTTGCCTGATCAACGAACACCATCAGAGTCCAATACATATTATTCGTCAGATTGACTCGTTGGAAATATCCATCGAACTGAATCCCGAGATAAGGGAAGGTCAAGTGGCCACTTTGCTGAGCGGAGAACATTCGCTCCATATCCGCAAAATTAGCACTCACTTGTGAAGGCGTTCGGCCAATATCATTCGGATCATCACTGGCAAAAAACACCGCATCATGGTCGGTCAAGGTGGCGGCACCACCAGCAAAGCGCATGCTACTCACGGTTTTAATGACTTCTCCCAGTTGAATATCACCAAGCAAAACACCGACAAATTGCCCACCTTCTAATACTGGCATAGTCACACTGATCACTTTCTCACCCGTGACTTTGTCGTCGTAAATACCAGTGAGCGCAACGCCAGTTGCTGCTTTGGCCGCTTTGTACCATTCACGGTCACGGAAATCAAAACGGTTGCTGCTTGGGAGCGACATATAATTGCGGCCATCATCATAAGTCATGATGACATTGGAAATCCCCGTACTCTTGGCGAGCAAAGAGACCAAATTTTGATTTCCGTCATCAGACAAAGAAGAGGTAAATTGCGTTGAGGCTTCAGCGATCGCGTTGATACGAAACTGCATCAACTGCTCAAGCTCTGTGACATGAAAGTTGAGCTTATTGCGAGTTTCACTCACCAATGAGCTGACCATTTTTTCTTTCATTGATACGATGTTGAGCGTGCCTAGAACGATAAGTGATATCGTCACTAGCAAACCGACACCGAGATATATACGTGTTTTAAAACCAATATTCATTACGCCTCCTCACTGCATGCACGAGCGAAAAAAAGAACGTAAGGATGAAGTCCGGTTTACTTATCTATTTTAAGTATCGACAACGGATTTCTCCGTAATCTGAAAGCTTGCGCTTTCTGTAAACCGTGAATACACCCAGCCAACATAATAACATTAGCTTCACACGGCAAATATACGCAAGCATTATTATATGAAATTATTATTTTAATTGGCATTTTTTTGGAGTAAAGTCACTAATTTGAATTGATTTTACAATCAAAATCAGATGTTTAGTGAGAGATTAAAGATGGTTTGTCAACAAACCATCTTTTGTCAATTAACGCGTCGTTGCTTCCAAGGTCACGCCACGGTATGCCGAATATCCATCAAGCAGGATATGATAGGTTCCGGGTGTCGCGTTGTTAAACGTACAAGTTTCACTGTTTCCATAGCGGTAGGGGCGACAGTCCCAATTCTGTTTGCTCGCTTCGCTACCAAACTTAACGTAGAGATCGAGGTCCCCTGTTCCATCGGATGTTTTAATATCGAGTGTTTTAGAGGTGGTTAATTCAAATTGATACAACGTTTGGCTACTCGTCCCACCCGACAACCCAGTCACCGGCACGCCATCTTGAAGGTCATTCCCAGGTTGAGGAGGGGTGCCTGTTGCATTACCCATTTCAATCGCATAGGCCAGCCCTAACTGAGTAAATTTGGTGGCATGAGCTCCCGTCGGATCAGAATTCTCTAAGGTATCTCGTGTCGTGTGGATTTTGGGGTTTGAGTTGTTGAACTTGGCTTCAAACGGCATCGCAGCTGAATACCCAGCATTGTGCCATGAAGCATGATCAGAGCACGCGTAGCCACAGCGATCATAGGTATAACGTAACGCGGGTAAATACTCATCAAGCAGCTGAGTCAAAAATTGCGTTAACCCACTGTCGACATAGTCATTAATGAAGACAATATCTTCGCTCGACCCTTTATAGTTCGTCATATCCAGTTGCAATACTGACACAACATTTTTGCCCTGCGCCTTATAGGTGTTGGCAATGTCCTGTGAGCCTCTTAAACCGACTTCCTCTGCCGCGTATGCCATAAACGCCATCGAGCGTTTGGGCTTAAAATTATTTTCAGCCAACACACGAATAATTTCTGTCACGCTGGCAATACCTGAAGCATCATCATCCGCACCAGGCGCGATCGACTGTTCATTCGTCCATGCACCAATGGTCGAATCCAAATGCCCCCCCATGACCACCCACTCATCTGGACTTTCTGTCCCCTCAATGGTCAGAATCACTGATTTTTGATTATAGCCCGAGTGAGAAAACTGCTCGACATTCACGTTAGGCAATCCTGAGGTTAGCGCGCGCCAGCGGTTTGCAATCCAATCAGAGGCTTGAGCACCTGAAGTCGTCGTATAGAAACGGTTGTTAAAGCTGGTCAAAGAACCAATCGTGCCCGTGATCTCTGCGGGATTGACTTGTGGCAGCCAAGCATTGACCGTGGCCTGTTGCGAGATATCCGGCATGGAAAAAGTGGACAGTGTTAATGGCATTGCACTCGCCGCCATCGCACTCTGAACAGACCCATGCACCATATAGCCACCACATCGATGATGTTCCTCATGCATGTTATGAGACAGTCCGGCCAGTTGGTTGGTGTCAACTTGCCCAACCCATACATCGCCACTGCTGGCTATCGAATGAGGCAACACCGCCTGAGCCTCTGACTTAGCGACGGTTTTGGCTGCATCAGAGCCGATAGAAATCCACACTTTATCTTCAGCGTAAGCGTTGAAAAAGGTGGCTGTAAGAGTCAGTGCCAAACACGTTTTCGTGTAGTTCATAATCTCCTCCAAGGAGTTTTATAAAATCACCAAAACTTAGGATAGTTATTTACATTTTGAGAATTTTTCACTTTACACCGAGCTGTAATTAAAGGTTGTCACTCTTTTATCATTAGTCATAAAGTGAGAATAAATAGGCGCCGAAGCGCCCGAGTTTAAGTCGAGGTCACTGCGCTGACAACGACAAAGTGACACCTGAAAAACTGCTGTAGGCGTTGATCATGATATAGAGATCTTCATTGGCATTACCCGCAGCGCACGACTCAGTATTGCCTGATCGATAAGGTCGGCAATCGTACGCACTCCTTGACGGCTGTAACCCAGAACGAACATAGAGATCGGCGTCCCCTGCACCCGAATCAATCGTTACGGTGACATCAGACGTTCGATTGACCGCGCGGAGGACAAACATCCGTTGTTCGCCTTTGGATAGCGACAGATTAGAAAGGGCGGAACCCAAGCTGAGCTCAGTAATGCCATCATCTGGCTGCCCGACCGCACCATCGGGTAACATGTTATTAAAATGCGTAGCAACCTTTGGCCAAATTCTGCTGATTTTGACCCCTTGGTTCTCACACCCCCCAAAATGGTGTAAGGCGATAGCTTTGTTATTGCCAGACTTGAGCACGGGCGAGCCCGACGAACCACCGATGGTGTCACAAAAGTATCCAGTGTCTGTATTAGATCCACGTCCATTCGCCGATGCGATATCGATTTGGCATAACCCTGACCCATTTTGGTCGCTTTCTATTGCCAACTCTTTGGGGTTACCCGAGCCATGTTGAGGAATATAAATGCCCTCACCAAACGTAGGCTCAGAGTCATCCAGTCCTAAATAACCAAATGATGAAATTTTGGAAAAATCGTCGACGGTAAATAAGGTATAGTCGAGTTCGTAGTCGGTGCTAAGCACCTGATCACCCATCACTTTGACGGTGGTCGCCATGGATCCGTTGCACGTACTGCGCTGGTAGTTGAACCAAACTTCCGTCTTTTTCAACTCAGATTCACTGGCAACACAGTGGTTGTTTGTGAACATACGATTATCCGGCCCCACTCGCCATGCGGTACAAAGGCTACGCCCATTGATGAGAAGTCTCGCCACCGGGGTGGTCCAAGCGACTTTATCGGCATGAGAATCTTCCCAGCAAGCCACATCTTTTCGTTCGTTGACCCCACAGGTCGATAAGGTCGCGAGCTCTTGTTCAGCCGAGTCTTTTCCTGCCATATAGTAATCAAGTTCAAACTGCCCCTGCTGACCCTTTGAGTTGGCAATCATTTCAATCACGACCGAATCACTAGAAATGGACTGAGCAAACCAATCGATTTGGCTGTCCGTGTATTCAACCACTTCATTGGTCGTCGCCGATTTAAGGCGTAAAATGCTGCCTTTTGGTAAAGATAAACGCTTGAAATGAAGTTTAATAAAAGCGGCACCTTGGTGTTCGATAGTCCGGCTAAGATGATGACTCGAAATGCCTTTCAAGTCGGAGTCGGATATTGAATATGTCACTTCATCAGCAATAACAGGTAAAACCGTCTCAGCCATCGCCATAGGCGTGACCGATAATGCTAACGCCAAGCCAAGGTTGCATAAGTTTGTCTTCATTGGTATTCCCTTTTCGGTTTGTTTTGTCCCAATAACAAACATATGCGCAAAACCCACATAATCAACCAGTTGCTTATGTGGGTTTTGGTAAAGAAATATTGACAGTCTTTCTTGTCAGTGCATAAAAAGTGAATAAGCGGAGGTGTGACGGCTTACCAGCAATGACGGTTAGAGCTTGAACGTGGAGACTTTCGCCATTAATTCTCCTGATAAATTTTTCACGGTTCCTGCCTCTTTAGAGCTATCTTGAGCACTGTTCACCAATTGATCAGCGACATCCTTGATCGAGGTGATACTTTGAGTGATTTCATTCGTAACATGGCTTTGCTCTTCTGCTGCGGTGGCTATTTGAGTCGCCATGTCACTGATCGATTGAACCGCAGTATTAATTTCTTCAAGTGCAACACTGGCTTTATCTGCGTCTGAGACTGAATTGGTTGCCAGTGAGGAACTGCTCTCCATTAACTTAACCGCATTGGCTGTTGTCCCCTGAAGCGTGTCAATGGTCGCTTTGATTTCTTCTGTCGAATCGTGCGTTCTTTGTGAGAGCACTCTGACTTCATCAGCGACCACGGCAAACCCCCGACCTTGTTCACCCGCACGCGCCGCCTCAATCGCCGCGTTCAAGGCGAGGAGATTGGTTTGTTCAGCAATCCCTTGGATGGTCGCCAACACTGTGGAGATATCTTGAGAGTGTCGATTTAATTCGCCCACCACATTACTGGCCTCTTGGAGCTCATTGGCTAATCGATTGATGGAGTTTTTGTTTTCCAAAACCACCATACGGCCATTTTCGGTATTTTTCGCCGACCCTTTTGCAGAGTGCGCCGTTTGCTCGGCGTGTGACGCAATTTCTGAGGTCGCAGAGGCCATTTCCGTTACCGCAGTGGCAACCATGGTAATTTCCTGCTTCTGTTGGTGAATTTCATCGACATTACGATCAGAACGTTGATTACTGATTTCAGACTGCTCAGACAACTGATGGGATTGCTCACGAATATGAGTAATCAATTGCTGCATACTGCTCACAAAAGTATTGAAATTTTCTGCCAAATGACCGACTTCATCACGACTATCAATATGAAGACGCTGCGTTAGATCACCGCTCCCATGCGCGATTTGCTCCAGTGCATTAGACACATTGGTCAACGGGCGGAATAACATACCACACAAGAGGTTGAACAAAAAAGTACATACAATCACAACAATCGCCGTAGCAACGATCTGCCCCCATACTGCACTGTATAACGGCGCCACCAGTGACTCGCGATTGAGCACCGTCACCGTCAACAATGACGTGCCTTCGATCGGTGCGGCAAATACAACACTCAATTCACCATTCACTTCGGTGTAAACATCAGCACCAGAACTCATTGCCTGCTGGATATCACCAAAGTTTAAACCCAGTTGTTGTACCGATTGATTGAGCAGTTTTGTCTCACTGTGGGTGAAGATATTGCCCTGCTGGTTGGCAATAAACATATAACCTTCCCCTGGCAGAATCACCTTATTGAGTCCAGAAACAATGTCGGTTATCTCAACATCAGCGCCCAATACCACCTGCCCTCCATCCAAATGAATTACACTCCCCAGTGAGACCACATTCGCACCCGTCGCAGCCGCAACCGTTGGGTTATCCATGAAAACCTTGGAAGGGTTCTTCATCGCATTGATATACCAGCCCCATTTGCGTGGATCATCATTGCCCGGTGGGAGTATCACACCATTGGCGTTTTGCTGAGAACCGTCTGGAAAAGCCAAAAATACATTATCTAACCCCCCAGATTTTTTAACCTGCTTGAGGTGATTTACGATCGAGCTCATGTTTGCATCAGAGACGATAGACGTTAACGCCCTCTCTTTAGATTCAATCCAATCCGACACATATTGATTGTAAGAAGCAGTTGAACTCTGTAACCGCTGCGTCACTTCAATGTCTAAGCGCTGCAAAGACGCTTGAAATGACAAAAACTCAACCAGCAGACCACCAATAACAATGGCAATGCTGGCAGACAGAGCCAGTTTATTTTTTAAGGATAACGTTTTAAACATAGGGCAACCTTGATTTAAGATTTTTTTCGCATCGCAGTACTAAGCTTGTAGCTGCTTGCCAACACAGTGGCGAAGATAACCTAGACGCGGACAAAGTACCCTTAGACAAAGTCAATCTTTGTATGCTTATCACGCATTTAATTCATGCTTTAAAATAAAGCATACATTTATTTAACAAACCAAGGAAGCACACAGAATCGTCGTGACAGAACGTTAGTGTCATCATTCGGCTCCTGGCTTTGCTTCACTTTTTTGAAGTGACTCGAAAAGAAAAGCATGGAAAAGCAACCTTTTGCTTATGATTGGAAACAAAGTAGTAATTTGACATTGATTTCCCGAATGCAAAAGAGACATTGACAACTCATTGATAATTTTCTTGCTAGTTTCAGTTCACAGACTGCTGTTGATATGTCTGTCTCGTTACAACGAATAAGGATAAATTATGAATACTTGTTTAAATGTCAGTTCGGTCGCCATAGCTAGCCTTATCTCCTTAACTTCCTTGAATAGCCAAGCACATGGTTGGGTAGAGTTTCCCAATGCAAGACAAAATATTTGCTATTTGGACGGTGGTTTTTGGGACAATAGAATTCCTAACCCTGCCTGTCAGGCCGCATTTGATCAATCTGGGGCGTTCCCGTTTGTTCAACGCAACGAAATCGCGGCAAATGTTGCGAATTATCAGGATATGGGACAGGTTCAAACCGTCGTTAGCAATGGTGAACTATGCAGTGCTGGCGATCCCGCTAAAGTGGGGCTAAACGTTCCCTCTCCACATTGGCAAAAAACCGCTGTATCCCTCGATGAACAGGGGCAATTTGAGCTGATTTTTAATGCGACGGCCCCTCACAATCCCTCGTACTGGCAATTCTACCTTAGCAGACCTGAATACGACCCAGCACAACCACTGACTTGGTCAGACTTAGATCTCATCGGAAACGCTGGCAACATTAGCGTAGACGACAACAAAAAATACCGAATCACCCTCAAAATACCCTCAGGTCGCAGTGGAGATGCCATCCTTTATACACGCTGGCAGCGTCGGGACCCTGCAGGGGAAGGGTTCTACAATTGTAGCGATATTCGATTGACTGAAAACGGCCGTACACCCACCGATCCCACTACACCGACAGAGCCCAACACGGAGCTTTATGCGATTGGTTACTTTGTCCCTCAAGATCTTGGCTCGGTTGAAGCAGGAGATACCCTTCGTTTGCGCACTTTTGATCAGCACGGCAACGAACAACATGATCTTTCTTTAGCCATTACAGCCAACAACACCGAAGCGAAAATATGGTCGACCGAGCTCGCTGGCCAGTTCAACAGCCTCGGTCAGGATCGCTGGGTAGTTGGCACTTGGCATGCTGAGATGAATCATTACATGTTCGATACCCATAATATTTATTCCAATCAGGTCTATGCGCCAAACACCACATTCAATTATCAACTCTCGTTACACAAAGGGAATACTCCCCCACCTCAGCCTGACAACCTCTGGTCATCCACCCAGATCTATCAGTCAGGTGACGTTGTCACCCATGACGGAAAGCGTTGGACAGCTCAATGGTGGACAAGAGGGGAAGTCCCTGGGCAAACGGGTCAATGGGGGGCTTGGAGATAACCAACACTTAGGCAGCAGCAATGCTGCCTTGTTTACAGAGGTAACGACATTGTTCCCCCTGAATGGAATGGACCATCGAAGTGGCATGGCGATTCAAGGCTGCGAGCTGCCACAGCCATCGGGCATCGGGCAGTACTAGCGCAAGTCAAGCGAGTTAAATGATGCAGAAGGCTGTCTATCGGACACCACGAGCCCGTCTTTGATTGTGATCACTCTTTTCGTGCGTTCGGCCAACGCCTTATCGTGTGTGACAATAATCAAGGTCCTTCCTTGATCATTTAAGTGATTAAATAACGCTTCAATCTCCGACCCCGATTTGGAATCTAGAGCCCCCGTCGGTTCATCGGCAAGGAGAATTTGCGGGTCGTTGACCAAGGCTCTGGCGATCGCGACACGTTGTTTCTGACCACCGGAAAGCTGATTGGGTTTATGATCCAACCGGTTGCCGAGACCGACTTGTTCCAGTAACTGAGCAGCCCGTTCACGGCGCGGCTTTGCCTTTACGCCAGAATACACCAATGGCAAAGCCACATTATCCAAAGCCGTCGCGTATTCAAGAAGGTTAAAACTTTGAAATACGAAGCCAATCTTTTGATTACGAATAGAGGCCAGTTGATTGGCTGATAAACTGGCCACGTTCTGCCCTTCAAGCAGGTATTCTCCCTTGGTCGGCTTATCCAGACACCCCAACATATTCATCAAGGTCGATTTACCCGATCCCGAAGGGCCTAGAATCGACAGAAATTCTCCGCGGTTGATCGCTAAGTTGACCCCATCAAGTGCTTTCACTTCCTCTGCTCCGCCCGAGTAATATTTGCAAATATCACTGAGTTGAACCAACGAATTATCCGGCATAACGATTTCTCCGCGACTGATTAAATTACTCACTTTGTAAAGCCTCCATTGGGGTAACTTGCGCCGCTCGATTCGCTGGAAGCCAAGCCGAAATCACCCCAATCACCATTAAGGTAAGAATAACGATAGCCACCACCAGCCAGGACAATTCAGGTACGGGGCTTCCTAGCTGTTCATAAAAGACATTCCCTTCTAAACTGATCCCGCTCAATACCACAACCAATACATAAGTGATCAAAAGGCCAAGCCCACCTCCGGCGAGCATGGTCATCATTGCTTGCACTAAATAGTGAAGCCTTATTCCGTTGGGTGTTGCCCCGACGGCCAATCGCAAACCAATGTCTCGAGTCGAGCGTTTGACCGTCGCATACATCACATTGGCGATTCCGATCCCCGCAACCGCCAAGGTAACAAAACCGATAATACCGAGGAAGCTTTGCAGGCCAACCAAGAATGTCTGCATACTTTTTTGTTGAAGAAACATATCCTGAACCTGAACAACCTGTTGGTCTGAGACACTTGCACCATGTGTACGCGCGATCACTTGACGCAGGGTCGCCGCGAGCGCTTCTCGGTCAACCCCCTCTTTTGGCTGCACATTAATCCCACCAATATCGCCAGTGGGATGAAATCGTTGCCACGTAGACAGAGGAACAAAACTGGCGTAGTTAATCTGTTCCCCTTGCTCAATTTCAGCGCTGTTCTTTTTCAGAACACCGATGACAGTGAATTCTTCTGTACCTATTTTGACTTGCTTGCCAACGGGGTTGACGTTTAGCGTCACCGACGCAAACCAATTGTCATTATCCTCAGGGTTGAACAAATTCGCCGCAAGCAGATAGCCCAACACAATGACCTTACGTGTCTCTTTTTGATCAAGAGGATTAAACCATCGACCACCAGACTGCAAAGCCAGATTTGTCATGGATTTAAACTGTGGCGGAACCGCCAACGGTTGCCCCCATGTGCTGCGTTCGCCCGCAGATAAACGTTCGTCCCAGATAGCGGTCGGAGCGACCCTCTCGACGTCAGGCAAGGCTCGAATCACTTGGGCATCAGACTTTTTCAGTTGCAAGGGCTTACCTTGGTAGAACGAAGCGTAGTCCACCGTCGCCATCCCACCCATTAGGTATATCAGGTTGCCGTTTCCGTTTTGGGCGGTTTTTAATACGCCTTGGCGAATGCCCTCTCCAACCGCTAGCATTCCTGCGATACATAACGTCGCCCAGGCGACGGCAAAAATAGTCAGGCTCAACCTGAGTTTCTCCGCCGCCATTTCCTGCACGATCTGTCTCATGGGTAATCGCATCATCAAGCCCTCGCACTAAGAGCGATCACTGGCGTCAAATTCGAGGCCCGCTTAGCTGGAAAATACGACGCCAATAACGCCAGAACCATCATCACCAACATTGACATCCCAATGGCACTCAGGGTGATGGTTGGCAAACCGATCCAATCTGGCAGCGACAAATTGCCGAGCAAAGCAACAAGACCGAACGCACACAATAGACCTGCCATCGTCCCGACGGAAACTAAAATCAAACCTTCCACAATAAACTGGGCAAGAATTGAGCTTTGACTCGCGCCTATGGCAAGCCGCACGCCAATTTCTCTGGTCCTCTCGGTGACGGAAAGAAACAGGATATTCGCGACACCCAATGCCCCGACCGCCATTGTCATTGCACCGCTGGCCGCAAGAAAAAGTTGAATCCCAGTCAGAATGCCATTAATGATATTGGCTCCCTCACTGTAGTCAGGTAGATAAATCGCTTCGGTATCGTTGGGGTCAAAATGTAATTGCCTTGCGTAAAAGCGCAGTATGTATTGTCGCAATGTCGGACTATCAATACCTGACGCAGGTTTGACGAGCATCAACCAAGGCTTGCTATTCCAAAGATCACGGAAGGTGGAATGAGGAATAAACACCTTTCGAGCATCACCAAACGAACGACCACCATCTTCATCACTCACCACGCCAATGACGCGAAAAGGAATACCATTAACATTCACACTATCACCCAACTGAATGTTACCCATTTGCGCAACTTGATTGCCTAAGACTGCTACCCGTGAGTGATGACTGAGATCGCTTGGCGATAAGTTGCGTGAGCCCGCCAACAACTTTCGTTGAGTAAGGTCAAAGTAAGCCGCGTCGATCCCAGCGACAAAGCGGCTGAGGCTTTGTCCTTTGCTATTCGTCACACTGGCATCCCATTTGGCATAGTTGACCGCCACACTCTCTACAAAATCAGATTGTCGCAACAATTCAACTTGTTGCTGCGTTATCCGGATCTCTCTACGCGACGCCAACCCTTTCCATGGTTTACTGGTGTAAGAAGGAAAAGCATACTGGATTTGCTCTGTCAGAAAAGAAAACGATTGACTTTGGTGACGATAAAAACCTTCTCCGAGGGCCATTAGAACCACCACCGAAATCACGCCCCATGCAATAGCTATCATCGCTAACAGGCTTTTCATCCGATGGGCCAATAGCGTCTGCACTGTCTGCTGCAGAATACTCATCATGAATGAAATGCCCTTGAGATCAGTGTGATCGCTTCATCATCCAACTTGCCTGCGGTCTGCAACAAAGCGATTCTCTGTCGCCAGTAGTTATACAAGCTCGACTGTTGATTGTTTTTCGCCTCAAACAAGCGATTGTGGGCGTCGATTACCTCAGAGGCTTCGAGTAGGCCTGAACTGTAAAGCGTCTCTTTACTCGACAGAACTTTAGTGCGAGAGGTCACCAGTTGGTCCGCGATCAGTACCTGATCCCAATTAATATCTACTTGAGTAAACTGAGAGACGACCCGTTTACGGATGTCAATTTCAACTTTGCGCAGGGCTTGTTTGGCGCTCAACGTATTCAGGGAAGCTTGTTCAACTTTTGCCCGTGTTGCCCCATTGAGATCAATCGGTACCGAGAGTGACAATCCAGCGTTAAACTGGCCATTCGAGGAGGAAGAAGAGGAATCGACGTAACCCAACTGCCCTTTCACGGTTGGGTAATAGCCCCCTTGCGCACTTTGTTTGGCAAACTCAAAAGCTTTGACGTTTTGTGCGGCGACCAAAAGTTCGGGGCTGCTGCTTTTCGCCAGTGCCAACCACGCTTGTTGAGATTCAACTTGCATTGGTGGACGCACGCGGCTTTCCGTTCGAACCTTATCAATCGTTTCGGGCCACTGGTTAATCAGCGCTGCCAGCTCTGCTCGCTTCGTTTCGAGGACAGATTTATTCTCTAAGATACCCGCTCTTTCCGAGACTTGAGTGGCGCGGATGTCCTCAACATCTATCGACTTCACTTTGCCCGCTTGATAACGTTTTTCAATAATTTCGAGCAGTTTGTTACTCTCTTCCAACTTATTTTGCGCCAACTCAAGATCCGCTTGCGCACTGGCAACATCGAGATACGCCGCCAGCAGTTGGCCTGCCAAGGTATTACTCGCCTGAAGCAACTCTAGCCGAGATTTCAACGCATTGGCCTGAGCTTCGTCCAAATCTGACCACAGACTGCTGTCCCAAAGCGTTTGAGACAAGGTCGCCCCATAGCTATTGGTGTTATCCGAGTCTTGATACCAAGTAGACGTCGCTTCCGCACTTAATGAGGGTAACAGACCGCTGCGAGTCGAAGTCACACCGATATCGCCCAAATCCGACCCTATTTTTGCCTGTGCGTAAGTCGGATCGGTTTGTTTTGCTTGGAGCCAAGCCTGTTCAATCGATATGGCATAAGCAGGGAGACTCAGGCACGCCAATAGGGTTAGAGACCCCAATCGACTCATATTTGGCTTAACCATGATTCGCCCCTACCATGCTGTTATCAACCACTTTCTCGTCCAAGACAACCCCCTCTAGCACTTCAACATTGATGCCATCAGACAAACCCAGTTTGACTTTCTGCTTGTGGAATCCCTGCTGTGAATCATCTGGAATAAGGACATTCGGCGTATCACCTTCAAAATTCAGCGCGCGCTCAGGCACGGTTAAAACATCCTCTGATTTTTTTAGCACTATTTGCGCTGTTGAGGAAAAACCTGAGCGCAACTGAACCTCGGTTGGAATGTCAAGGTGTCCAACTTCCACTTCAAAGCCATTATCAAAACTCTTGGCTGTGCTTGTCGCCTCGGGGGAATTTAAGTTTTCTGATTGAATCGCGACCTTGGTCAATTTACCCCGAATATCCAATTCTGGAAATGGTGCAACCGTCAATGTCACTGACATACCCGGAGTCAACTGTGCCGCATCATGTTCGCTCACACTGCCTTTGAAGATCAGGCTTTTCATATCGGCGACGGACATCATTTCCGTCGCTGCCTGACTAGACTCTGTCGAAATAATCGGTTCGCCAACTTCCACCTTACGATTGAGAATCGTACCCGTGATCGGCGCATAGATAGTGGAGGTCAAACGAGACTGTCCGATCGATGCCTCGCCGCTCTGAATCAATTCAAGGTTTTGTTTCTTTTGCATGACATTGGCACGCATTGACTTCACCTGCGAGCGAGCCGTGACATAATCATCGTAATTTTTGGGAATGATATTCTGTTGAATCAAGCTCTCAAGGTTGGCTAGCTTCTGCTTGGCCGACTCCAAATCAGCTTCACTGCTCATCAATTCTGTGGTGGCCTGAGTCAATGCCTGTGGCGTAGGGTTCGGCCTCACTTTAATCAATGGCTGGCCTTGCTTGACGTTGTCACCCACTTCCGCATAAATCTCACCCACAATGCCATCTATCTGGGACTTAATTGACACAGAATGCTCAGGCATGATTTTACCGACGGCCACCGCTTGCTTTTCAATCGTCCCGTATCCTATCGCCAGAGTAGGCAAAACTTCTGGCTGGCCAGCGGAGTCCAGATAAAAATATATACCTCCAGCAAGTAGCGCAATACCACTGACCGACAACAACCAAGTTTTAGCCATTTTCTCTTCCTAGTTTTTCATTATTTTGTAGCCATGGGACTACCAGTTATACATAAAGTTCCGACCACCTTAACCGATATGACAATCACTTAGCAGAGATCGATTGTATGACTTTGTCGGATTCATCCAGACGATTTTGGCTTTGATGGCAAGCCAGACTTTAAAACTGGGCGGTATATTATTCATGGATGTCCGTACGGATTGACAAGTCGTTTTACCCCGAGGCTATGACTATCATTGCACGACCAATCAACCCACACTATTAAGTGAATAATCCTATTTTCTCGCTCGATATCTCATAAATTTGTTTTATTTTTTAATGTTTTGCAGCAAAGACAAATATACAACACGTTGCATTACACATGAACAGCCCAATGTCATTACTCTAAGCAGCACTTTTTAGCGGAAACAAATCGTCATATAACGATCAAGGTGATGTATGAGAAACCTTAATTTACTTCTATTATTCCCTGTTGCGCTCGCCTCACAGGCAGCCACCGTCGTCGACCATTCCCAAGTCGACCTCTCACAGGTCCTCAATGCGTCGGCATCCCCGTCCTTTGCCACGTCATTAGCGCCTTTGTCTTATCAAGACGCAAACCGGGTGGTCACAGGACAGCATACTTTGTTGCGAAAACAGCAACTCCATTATGGGCTACCCGTTTATGGCCAGTCTCTTGTTGCCAATGTCTCGAGTAAAGGCATTGCCCGCTCCATCGATGGACACATACTGACTGATATCGAATCCGATATTGGATCGACACTGCCCATGCTGAATGCCCAGCAGGCCATCAACCTTGCGACAACGCAAAACCAAGGATTTGCGGCCTCCGCTGTACGCGACCCCAACGCCGAATTAATGATTTGGCAAGACGCTCAGCAAATCGCTCATTTAGTGTATAAGGTTGATTTTATTCAAAGAGTTGGCATGGCGCCCTCACGACCAATCACCTTGGTCGATGCAAAATCTGGTGAGGTACTTGAACGTTGGGAAGGCCTTGCCTTTATCGAAGCCGAAGGCCCAGGCGGCAACCAGAAAAGCGGACGTTACTATTTTGGTTCAAGCACGCAATACGGTGGCTTCGAAGTCAACCAGTATTGTCAGATGGATAGCCCAGATGTCATCACATTAGATATGAAAAATCAGCAATACGGCGGGCAAGTTCATCAATTTGATTGTAACGTCAACAGCGAACGCTCGGTCAATGGCGCCTATGCACCAATGAATGATGCCCATTACTTCGGCCAGCGAGTTTTTGACATGTATATGGAATGGCTTAACACCCGCCCTATCCAGCAAAAACTCACGATGCGCGTTCACTATGGCTCAAACTATGGCAATGCATTTTGGGACGGTCGTCAAATGACGTTTGGTGATGGTAATCAGTCCATGTACCCTCTCGCAACATGGGATGTTATTGCGCACGAAGTCAGCCATGGCTTCACCGAACAAAACTCCGGACTCGAATACCGAGGGATGTCTGGTGGCATGAATGAATCTTTTTCTGATGTGGCTGCCGCAGCACTCAGTGAATTTGTTCACGGCCAATTTAATTGGAAAATGGGTGAGCACGTGATGAAATATTCCGATGCCATGCGCTACTTCACCCAGCCCAGTAAAGATGGGTTATCTATCGACCATATCAATCAATACTACAACGGGATCGATGTTCACCATAGCTCAGGTATTTTTAACAAAGCGTTTTACCATCTGGCCACCAGTACAGACTGGAGCATAAAAAAAGCCTTTATCGCTTATGCGACCGCCAACCAACTTTACTGGCAACCGAACTCCGACTTCCAACACGGTGCCGACGGAGTGTGCAAGGCCGCGCAGAAGTTGGGTTATCCTACCACAGCCGTCACCAATGCCTTTGCCCAAGTGGGTGTTCAGGTCAGCGCGTGCGGTACGACTCAACCCACCCCTCAACCGGATCCCCAACCAAGCCCAGACACCCAGTCACTGGCGATCAATATCCCCAGTCAAGTCGATCCATTGGGTCATAATGCCCAGCATTTTGTTCTCAGGAATGCCCCTGCAGGCGACGTTTGGGTGCAAACCTATAATGGTTACGGCAACTTAGACATGTATGTTGCAGTAGGTCGTCCAGCGTCTGAAAGCGATCACGATTGTTCTTCGACCAACCCTGACAATAACGAATACTGCGGATTCAGCGGCGTTGGCGGGACCGATCTCTACGTCTTAGTCACTGGTGCCAATGGCTCATCGAATGGCTATGTGGGTGTCAGTGCTTACCTTGAAGAGCCAGCCCCTCAACCGCAGGACACCTGTGCGAACCTAGAAGAATGGTCATCCTACTACTATTACCCTCAGGGAACACAGGTCCAGTACTATGGTAACCGCTTCACCGCGACACAAGATAACTGGGGAACAGACCCGTACAATAACTACTGGTATTGGAATTATGAAGGGGCTTGTTTTTAAAAAATAAAAAAGAGAGCCCGTTAAACGGGCTCTCTTTATCTTTGGTTATAAGAACACTTTATACGCTCGTTATTTCCAAACCCACTGACTGCCATTAACATCAGCTTCAACAAGCCAGCTGTTATTGTTCCACTTTAAGGCATTGTCTAGGGCATTTTTGAACTGCCCATTTTCTAAGCGCCATTGTTGACTAGAACTCTGGCTGCAAGTTTCCATTCTGATATTCGCGCCATTTTGGTCCAAACATAGTCCCGGTGCCGACTGACTGATCAATTGGCCTTGCGTAGTGAGTTGCCAGTTCTGATTCTCACCCCCATGACAACTCCAACCGTAGACTCTTGAACCAGGAATACCTGAGGAATTCTCAACATCCAAACATTGATTTTCCTGAGTGACGATCGTCTTCCATTGCTCTTCTGGTTTGGCATCACCTGACGCGGCGTCAAACAAGTGAGTCACAACTGATGTCAACGGCTGAGTATAACGTGAAGCTTTTGGTGCAGTATTCTGCCAGCTTTGTGGTACCGGTTGAGTCACATCCCATTGGCCATTGCCATCGTAGTAAGATTTCGCCACGGCTTGTGGTGTTGGTGTCCACAAGAAGTCTGGGTGACGGTTTTGATACCACTCACCACCAATGACGTTACTTTGTGCATCCAACTCAAGGTCGTAATAGTACGTGACGCGTGAAACACCATCTAATCGAGGCTTATCATACTCACGATGGGTTGGGTTTGTTTCTACCATGTAATCAACAACCATTCTTACACCAACAACCGACGTTGCCCGTGAAGAACGATACTGGCCAAACTTATCTTTCTTGTAGTCTGCCATCGCGATCGTCACCTCTGCTGGGTTGTCAGAAGAACGATTTGTCTCAGGGTTAAAGTATTTCACTTGATAACCCACAACAGGTTGGTTCCAAACCTGATAATCATAAGTTGCATCCATGATCATACTGCGGCCAGTGATACCGATCTGGTTAAGCACAGAAAGGTGCCAAGTTCCAGGGTTCGTATCCACACAATCGGAGTCAATAATACGTCCATTATCGTCTTTTGCAGGGTCTTTAATATTACAACGTCCACCGATAAAGCGAGTATTGAATGGGGCTTCTGCCCACAATAAAGTACCGAGCGCTTTGATGTCAGACGGGTAGAATTTGAGCATATCGCCGTTTGCATCTGGAACAACAACTGACTTTTCAGGACGCGGTAACATGTAAGCCGCCGCCGCCCAGCCATGACAAAGCCCCATCCAACGTTCAACTTTACCCTGAGATTCATAATAGCCTTTACCAGAATCCCACGAACGCTTGGTCAAGGTAAAGTTTTGGTCTCCGACCAAAAGGTCGTATTTTTCAGCCGGTGATAACAGGTGGCGCTGCTCATTGGTGTAGTTTTCTAGTGGTTTAATCGTATGTGAGAAATCATAGTATTCTTGCCAATCTGAGGCGTACAGTTCACGATCCGAGTAACGCCAACCCGCGGCACCCGAATAAAGTGGCCAGTAAGTATCCGACCAAGGCTGAACATCCAATCGCTTAGCGTCTGGCGCCGTTCTGTCAAGTTCAGTTAGGTTTCGGATCAGCGCATTACCGACATCGACCAATCTTGCTGGATTGTCATTGCTGAGGTTAGCGGAAAAACGAGGTTGGATAACAGGTTCTGCACGATCCATAACCGTTTCACGCATCTGCTCTCTGAAACGCTCGACATCGTCAGCGCTCATGCTTTGGTAGGCGTCTCCTTCTTTCTCGGGCAATGTATCCATGACTTTCTGAGGGTTCTCATGAAACGCATCCATGAATTCATTGATTTGGGCATTGTTCGCCGCAGCACTCAAAGGTACCGAAATAGACAACAAGGTGATAATTTTTTTCATTATAAAGCTCTACGTTATTAGTGTTACATTCTTTTCGTCAGAGTGACACTTCCACTCTGGGCGCACGTAGATTGTTGATCTTTATCCAAAAAATCAATCGAGCTTTTACTTTAAAAACAAAAATCGTGAGTGGAACCAACAAAAAGAAGACGGCGTACTTTGGCCTTTATCTAAAGTTCTTATTGTTTATATATTCATTTATTAACGGCGAGACCAATAAGTTTGATGTTGCACCAAATAATGATGTCTCATTGATAAGACCGAACTTCTCTTTGAGAAGAACTTCGGTCGAAAAAACAAACATTAAGCACGATTTTATGTCGGACAAGTGGGAGGATATATACGATACCCATGATCAAAACGAGCAAATAAAACTACGCTCAACCTGACGTGACTAGCCTCCTCATTGATGAAGAGGTTCACCCGAAAATCCTTACCATCTTTCTCGTTTACGCCCTCAGCCTCTCGCCGTTATTCATTGCGACTCACTGTTTAACTAGGCATTAAACCCGATCCAAGATTGACACAGCAGCCATTTCACATAAGTCAAAAGGGGTATTACTCGGGACAGTGCGAAGTGGCCCCATTTATCACTACCGTTATTTACAATCCATCCGCAATCAGGGTCACTACCGTGTTGTCGTTGGTCAAAAAACGCCCACTTGCTTGCCAGCCCTTTGCAAAGTTAGTATTCAGGTCACGCAGTAAAGTAATTTGAAACTGCCCTGATGACACATCGATCTGTTCTACCCGCGCATCTTCAAAACCAAAAAAGGTCCTAACATGGGGATAAAGTGCTTTGTAAAGACTCTCTTTTGCAGAAAAGACCACGCTCAGGCCATGTGAAAAATCTAGGTTAAGACGTTTAATCAGCTTGGCTTCATGGTGATCAATAATGTGTGGCGCCAGTTCTTGAGCCAACGGTGCACTCATCAGAGATTCGAGGTCAACCCCTATCATCGAATGATCTCTTGAGTAAGCCACCACCGCGATCGCTTGATCCTCATTGTGTGTGATCGAGCCCGTTATCCCTGCTGGCCAAATAGGCGCGCGATCGGCGCCTGTTGGAATCGAATAACTTTCATCAGTCAATTCTTTGAGTGCATCATTGGCGACGTATCTCCCAGCCAAATACTCAGACCGACGTTTATCGACCGCGTTTAATAGTGCCTGTGGCTGAACAATACCGTAGTCAGAAAAAGAATCAGAGTGGAAGTTGGTGACATCAAATCGGGCACGCGAACTGATGGCATGAGCGGGCGTAATAGAAAGATCAGGGCCGAACGCCTGAAGAAAAGTGTCGTTATGCATATTGATACCATCTGATAGTGAAATCCCCGTCAGCACGCCTAGATATACTCACATTTCTAGACGAACAAGATAGGAAATGATGCTTCACTTCCTATCTCGGGTGTGGCCTGCTATCTCGCTGTCATCACGAGTAAGTTTGTGTTAGCACATGCTCGATTTTATCGAGTCCACGGACCAATGTCTCTATTTCTATTGTCAAAGGTGGTAAGATCTTTAAGACGTTGCTTTTCGCGCCACAGGTTTCGACTAACAGCCCGTTATCGAACAGTTGGCGAGACAGCTGAGTCGCGATGCCTTGCTCCGGAATCTCAATCCCCCACACCATTCCTCTACCGCGAATATCGATAGCAAAAGCCGGATAGCGTTGTTGCCATTCCAGCAGTTTATTGTGGATAATGTGGCTTTTCTGGTCGATTTCTTTCACCAAGTCGTTTGTTTTCCAAAAGTTTAACAGCTCTGTTGCCGCAATAAAGGCGAGATTATTGCCTCTAAATGTACCGGTGTGTTCACCAGGTAACCATTTGTCCCACTCAGGTTTGATCAAATTAAGCGCCAATGGTAACCCACCACCAATCGATTTCGATAAACACACAATATCAGGTACGATACCCGCAAACTCAAAACTGAAAAAGTCCCCTGTGCGACCGTTGCCTACCTGAATATCGTCAACAATCAATAGAATATCATGCTTATTGCACAGCGCTTGTATCGATTGTAACCACGCTTTGGAGGCGGGATAAATGCCCCCTTCGCCCTGAACCGTTTCCAAAATAATCGCGGCAGGCATGGCAACACCACTGCTGCTGTCTTCTATTAAGGTACTTAGGTTGGCTGCCGTATCAATATCTTGACCAAAATACCCATCGAAAGGGGCATGATACACATTACTTCTCCCACCATAGACAGACTGATGGTAATAATCATTGGCGGTTAACGCCAACGCCCCAGCGGTAAGCCCGTGGTAACCTCTGGTGAAGGCGACGACATTCTTACGCCCGGTCACCCGCCGTGCGAGTTTAATCGCGGCCTCAACAGCATTGGTGCCCGTCGGGCCAGTAAATTGAATCTTGTATTCCAATTGACGCGGTTTGAGTATGACGCGATCGAGCGTCTCGATGAACTGCTGCTTAGCCACCGTCGCTTTATCCAAACTGTGCATGATACCGCCGTGGCTCAAATAGCGAATGATGGCCTCCACCACCGCTTTGGGGTTATGCCCATAATTCAACGTCCCTGCTCCGGCGAAAAAGTCAATGAACGCCCTTCCCTGATCGTCCCAAATGATCGCATTTTCCGCTTTATCAAACACGGTCGGAAATGACCGAATGTAACTTCTGACTTCTGATTCCAGCTTTTCGAAGGCTTGCATACTTTTCCCTATGATTCTATTTATTCAAAATTCAACTATTGGCGTTTAACGGTGTTATAAAACAACCCCACACTGGCGATAATGGCCAAACCACACACGCCATAAAAAAACACGATACCTCGACCGGGACCCACACCAATAACTTGGCCCAAGCTATCCGCAACGGGTCCATCTACAGCAAATAAAGGCTCAAACACATAGTCCGCCAAAGGCCCCGCAAGTAAGAAGGCCAAAGGCAAAGAAATTTGTGAGATGAGCGTTTGAATACTGATCACTCTCCCCTGAAGAGATTTGGGTACTGAAGTCTGCCAAATCACCTGATTGACGCTTTCTGCCATCACAAACAGCATGGTGAGGAGTAGCACTGTGCCAGCTAAGATCCAAACCGTCAGGCGAGGTTCAACAAAGATAAACGCGGCACTCAGCAGCAGTAATCCCATCATTAACAACAGACCACAGAGCAAAGAGGTTTTTTCCTCGCTGTCTTTCAGTAGCAACAGCGCAATGCTGCCAGACAGCGTGCCAACGCCCGCGGCGGTTAGCACCGTCCCCAATTCAACCACAGTCGAGAAGCTCAACACCAAAGGTGTCAGCAAAACATGGACAATCCCAACAGCAAAATTAATCGCGCCCATAAACAGCAGTAGATTTCGTAGTTGGTGGTGATTGAACAAGTACCGCAGCCCCGATTTCAATTGTTGTTGGAGACTGGCTAACGTTTCACCAGAGGGCACCGAACGCCCATCAGAATGATTAATCTTTTTGACGATGAATAACAGCACAGTGATTGCAGAGACAAAACTGATGATATCGGCAATAAACACCCCCTTCAGCCCGACAGCAACCAGAAAAAACGCCGCGAGCGCCGGAACCACCAATTCGACCAACCCCATACCACCTTGAGTGAAGCCCTGAAACTTTAATAGTTTTTTTTCCTCGATTAACACGGGCACCAAGACAATGAAGCTTTGGCTTATAAAGCCGTTAAAGACCGATCCGATCCCCACAAACATCAGAATGCACCAAAAATTTAACAGTTCATTGGCGTACAACATCACCAAAGACAGGGTACACACCCCTGCACCGACATGTCCGAGAACCATGAGTGTGCCTCTTGGATAGCGGTCCAGTAATGTGCCGATAAATGGAGAAAACAAGAGCTGCGGAGCAAGTGCGGCAAACCCTATCACGCCATACGCCGTTGCCGATTGCGTCTGCTTATACACCCATTGCCCCAAAGCGAAGTCGGTCATCAGAGTGCCAAGCAACGAGATGAGTGTGGCGCCCAGCATCATAAAATAGGCGCTGGTCCCGAGATAGGGTCCATTGCCGTTGTCGATATGCAAAGCTTGTGTTTCATGAGACATAGTGACGATTCTCTTTTCAAAAACGTTGGCCCTGACTGAAAGTCAGGACCGCACGGGGGTTAAAATGACGATTTGTCTTACTCATTAATTTGCTTGAGCACCGCTGACGCTATGTCATTGACATGAGGGCGTTTCAGCATCGAGTTATGCTCCCCAGAGACCGATTGCGCTGTAATCGTGTGCGAACACCAAGCTTGATACTGCGCATGAACACGATCTAGGAAAGGCCGCAGCTCATCACAATACAACAACGAAACAGGCCCATTGAACTTTCCTCGAGGGCAGTAACCTGTGTTCATTGATGACTGACGTTGGTACACAGACCAGACCTGCTCTAATGACAGCCCTTGAGCAGAACCGAGCCCCATCGCCTGTAACTTTTGAGTCACGTCATGGGTGGCTTGTGCCAAATCAAACGCCTCACTATCAGGCATTTCCGGGACTGGTATACCCAGCCAATCGCATAAACCTGCCACAAAGGTCGATTTCATCTCTTGTTCCGTGTGAGGCGTCTCATCAGCGGGTAGCGCTTCATTGGTCAAAATAACATCCAAAAGGAACAAGCGCACATCCCACCCTAACGCTTCCAATTGCCTTGCAACCTCATAAGCCACTCGGCCACCAAATGAGTGTCCCATCAGCCAGAGGGGGCCTTTAACAACATCCGTTTGGATGTCTTCAACGTAGCCTGTCACCATAGCGTCAAAATCATCGGCCTCATCTCGGCTATCCCACATGCCTGGAGCATCGTACGCAATCACATTAACCTCGCCCGTCAGTGCCTGCGCCAACGCTGAAAATCCTATCGACATTCCCCCCAGTCCGGGGAAACAGTACAAAGCGCGCTGCGCCCCTTCGCTAAAGGTCACCCGGCCTATCCTTTCTTGGCTATTGAGCGTCGAGTGCGCCAATGCTTCGATTCTTTGAGCCTGCTGGGCCAGTGTTGGCGCAGCAAAAACATCTTTCACCGCTAGCTTCACCTTCATGAGCTGTTCGACCTGATTCACTAGGCTGACTATCAGTAGAGACTGTCCGCCAACATCGAAAAAGTTCGCCTCGCGACTGATCGAGGTACGGTGACCTAATAATCCTTGCCAAATCTCAGCCAATTGCCGTTCTGTGTCACTTTCTGGCTCGACAAAGTCTTCGCTCGTCAAAGCCCAACTCGGTTCAGGCAGGGCTTTACGATCGACCTTGCCATTAGGGGTTAATGGCAAATCAGATAAGACTTCAATCGCACAAGGAAGCATATAAGCGGGCAAGCGTGATTGAAGATCCTGATGCATTTGGGCGATAACCTTTGCTCGATCCTCTTTTGTTCCCGCACAAGACAACACCACATAACTCACAAGTGATGGCGAGTGAGTGACACCATGAGAGTGAACGCAGGTCACCGCTTCGCTGACCCGAGCATCTTGCAACAACGCGGTTTCGATATCACCTAACTCAATACGAAAACCACGAATCTTGACCTGATTATCGAGACGCCCCATGTAAGCCAGTGCATTGGGTCCAAGCCAGCGCACCTGATCACCTGTTTTGTAAAGACGAGTGTGCGGCTCACCAAATGGATTGGCCACAAAGGCTCCCTCAGTCAAATCAGGTCGATTGAGGTAGTGTCGAGCTAAGCCTTTACCACCGATATAAAGTTCACCGGGCACGCCTTCAGCAACGGGCTCCATCATGGCATTCAGCACATAAAATTGCGTATTATCGATAGGACCACCAATGACCGCGGCCTCATCCGTACGCATCACTTTGCGCACCGCTGACCACACGCTCGTTTCTGTCGGGCCATACATATCCCACAAATTATGTTGGTCGGTGACAATCAATCCCTGTTTGAGAGACGCACTCATCGCTTCACCGCCACACATCATCGTGAGACTTAGTGGAGGCTGCCAGCCGATGTTGAGTAACATCTGCCATGTCGCTGGCGTGGCTTGCATGGCTGATATCTTATGCTGGTCAAGCAAGCGCGCGAGCGCGTAAGGGTCTCTGACTTGATCAGAATCTGCCATCACAATATGAGCACCGGTGATCAGTGGCAGAAACAACTCCAAAGTATGAATATCAAACGACATCGACGTCACCGCCAACAACGCATCTTGAGCCTGCAAACCCGGTTGCTTTTGCATGGAGAGCAAAAAGTTGACGAGTGCCCCATGCTCAATAGCAATGCCCTTGGGTTTTCCGGTCGAGCCAGAGGTATAAATGACGTAGGCCAATTCATCCTCTTTACGAGGTTCAAGAACACCTTGCGCTGGACCCGAGGCCAATAACGCTTCAAGGCACCGTACTTTATTCTCATCGGGCAGTTGATCCTGAAGCGCAGAACGGGTCAGCACCAGATGGGGCTGAGCATCCTCCAAAACATGCCCAATTCGTTCACTGGGGTAATTCGGGTCAAGCGGAACATATGCCCCTCCTGATTTGCCGATAGCCAGCATAGCCACCAACATATCCACCGAACGCGATAGGTAAATGCCCACCAAGCATTGATCTTTGACACCATGCTGACGCAAGCCATAAGCGAGCATCGTGGCTTTTTTATTCAGTTCGGAGTATGACAGAGACTGTTCACCGCACGTCACCGCAGGCCGGTCAGGGGTTAACCGTGCTTGGGCTTCAAACATAGAGAGAAAGTTGGCGGGGCTCGCACATTCTTGCTCTGTCTGGTTGTAGTCGATCAGCAAACGTTGCCGTTGGTCTTGGTTCAACATCGGCACACTCATCACTGGCTTATCGGGCGCTTCAAGCATGCCTTCAACCAAGAGAACAAAGGCCTGAGACATGCGCTCTATAGTCGTAGTATCAAAGAGATCTTGGCAAAACTCCCAACCCAAAATAACCTTACCGTTTTCTTCTGCGGCATGAAGCGTTAAGTCAAATTTGGCCGTTCTTTGCTGATGGTTACTCAGATCAACGCTCGAAAATTGAGGCGTGTGATCCGACTCAGCCAGTGCCGTCTGACCAGCCATAGACAACATCACCTGAAACAAAGGATGGTGGCTTAAGCTGCGCTCTGGCTGCAACACATCAACCAGTTGTTCAAACGGGACTTGCTGATGTTGATAAGCATCCAGCGCCGCGGTTTTACATTGCTCAAGCAGCTGCTTAAAGCTTGGTGCTTCACTCAAATCGCAACGTAAGATCAAGGTATTAGCGAAAAAACCGATGACATTGGCGATTTCGGCCTGATCACGATTGGCGACTGGCGTTCCAATCACAATATCTTCCTCACCACTCCACCGACTCAACAAGACGGACAGAGCTGCATGCAATCCCATAAACAGCGTTGCATTATGCTCACGGCATAGCGATTTCAATCTCTGTGATGCAGGTTCCGACAATTGAGCTGAAACTAAGCCTCCGCGGTAAGATTGGACAAGCGGACGCGGTCTGTCTAGGGGCAACGAATGAACCTGAGGGAGCCCCGCCAACTGCCGCTTCCAGTAAGCAATTTTCCGCGTCAAAAAGGGACCTTGCAGCCACTGCGTCTGCCAAATAGCATAATCACCATATTGGATCTCGAGAGGAAGCAACGCGTGTGGTTGACCTAATAACCGCGCCTGATAGGCGGACGTCAGCTCTTGGCTAAAAATGTCCAAAGACCAACCATCGACCACGATATGATGGAACGTGAATACCATCAAGCTTTCCTGATCAGACACATGTATTACATGCGCTCGCATCATCTTATCGTTTTCAAGATCGAAGGGTTGGTTCGCTTCTTGATCGGCCACCCAAGCGATTCGCTTACGCCGAGTTGCCTGATCTTCGCCACTGACATCCGTGGCCGTGATATCCCAAGTTGCTGGCATTGGGTCGATGGTTTGCCAACCTTTACCTTCGTGTTGAACAAAACGAGTACGCAAAATTTCGTGCCGTTCAACCACTGCCATCAAAGCAAAGGTCATCGCATTGAGATCGATACGCTCCTTTGCACTCAAGCTTAAAGAGAGGTTGTAATGAGCACTCCTGCCTTCCATTTTGTCGATAAACCATAATCGCTGCTGTGTATGAGACAAGGGCAGCAATCCACTACGTTGCGTCGCTTTCACAACCGCATCTCCGGTCGTTTCCGCGTCTTCAATACTCAAAGCCAGTGCCGACAGTGTCGGTGCATTGAACAAATCTTTTATCGTTAACGCCACTTCAAACGATTGGCGAATCAGACTGACCAATTGAATCGCTTTTAAGGACTGACCACCGATATCAAAGAAATTCGACGCTCTACCGATGCACTCTTCCTCCAGTGACAATACATTGCTCCACAAGGGAACCAAGGCTTTTTCAATTTCTGACGACGGCGCCTGATACGCTTCCTTGCGTTGAGACAGCATGGGCGCGGGCAAAGCGCGACGATTCACTTTGCCATTCGCGGTCAGCGGTAACGCCTCTAGAATCACGAGGGCAGAGGGCAGCATGTGTGATGGTAATACGGCCCCAATTGACGACATAACCTTGTGTTTTAGACCAGTCACCGCAGTTTCAGGCACAGGTTCATTGAGAACCAAGTAACTGACCAACTGGCGGTCCAAACGGGTCTGCCCATCAACATCGATGGTGATCGATTCAGCAATCTCCTTTTGCGCGAGAAGCTGAGCATCAATTTCACCTAACTCCACTCTAAAGCCACGAATTTTTATCTGGTGATCTAATCGACCTAGATACTCAACCTCACCGTTTTCCAACCAACGAGCTAGATCACCGGTTTTATACAGACGATGCTCAGGTTGATCGCTGAACGGATCTGGAATAAATCTTTCCTTAGTCAATTCGGGGCGGTTCAGGTAGCCACGCGCTACGCCAGTTCCCCCAATATAAAGCTCACCTGCCACCCCAAGAGGCGCAATTTGACGTTCATCATTAAGAATATACAGCTGAATGTTATTAATCGGCTTGCCGATAGGCACCGACTGATATTCACGATGAGCCAGACAAGCATGCCAAGACACATCGATAGCCGCTTCCGTTGGACCATAAAGGTTGTGCAAGCCAGCTGAGTGTGTGGCGGTCCACTGATGCACCAAATTTGCGGGCAGTGCTTCGCCACTGGCAAACACATGCTTGAGACTTGAAGTGCGCGTTTGGTATCGCCCATCTTGTATAAATACCGCCAGCATCGGCGGCACAAAATGCATCGTGGTAATCCCATTAAGCTCAATCGTGTCGAGCAGGTAATCAACATCTTTGTGGCCTTCAGGCTTGGCCACCACCAATTGAGCCCCAACCATTAATGGCCAGAAAAACTCCCACACAGAAACATCAAAACTGAATGGCGTTTTCTGCAACACTTTATCCTCGTGGGACAAACAGAACGCTTGTTGCATCCATTCAATTCGATTGACCGCCGCTTGATGCTCATTCATCACCCCTTTCGGTTGGCCCGTCGACCCGGAGGTGTAGATCACATAAGCCAACTGACGACTGTTTAAACCTTCCACCGAGAGGTTGTTATCTTGCCCGACAGCATTGACCGCATAATCAAAGGTATCTAAACACAAGAGACCTTGTTGTTGGGGTAATTGCTCTGCAAGCTCCGTGGTCGTCAGAACGATTTGAGGAGCAGCATCGGCGATCATCACCTCCAGCCGAGCCGACGGGTAATCAGGGTCTAAGGGCACATAGGCCGCCCCCGCTTTAAGCGTCGCCAACAAAGCCACGACCATATCAAGAGAACGGTAACTGCATAGGCCAACTAAACTGTCACGACCCACTCCAGATTCGACCAGCTTTCTCGCCAACACATTCGCTCGTCGATTGAGCCCATCATAGCTCAGTGTGGTGCCTTCAAAGTGCACCGCGGGGGCATTTGGCGTTTTGGCAACCTGCTTCTCTATTAGCTCGTGCAAACAATCCGTGTCCGAAAACACCTGCTGTGTTTGATTAAATTCTCTCACTAGCCGCTGTTCCATCTCGGTGGTGACCAGAGGCAAGCTCATCACACTGCGTTCAGGGTTCGCAACGATTTGCGACAACAATTGCAAGAAACTTTGATTAAGGTGCTCAATAGACGCGGGCGTAAAAATAGCACTTGCGTATTCCCAGCCTAACGTCATCACCTCTCCTTCATGCACCACGTGCAATGTTAGATCGAACTTGGCAGAACGGCGGTTCTGATCGCTGTCCATCGCTTCAAATGGCAAGGTATTGTCGCCGTCTCGCGAGCGGTCTTCAGCTAACGTCAACATGATTTGGAATAGCGGTGAATGAGCCAAACTCCGTTCTGGCTGCAACAAATCAACCAACTGTTCAAAGGGGACCTGTTGGTGCTCATAAGCGCCCAAAGCTCGGTCTTTACACTGAGCCAACAAGGCAAGGAAATGGGGCGATTCACTCAGGTCGCAACGCAATACCAAGGTATTGGCGAAAAAACCAATGGTATTGGCCACATCTGGACTTTCTCGGTTTGCCACCGGTGTACCAATGGCAATATCATGAGCGCCGCTGAATCGTGCAATCAAGGTTGCGAGCAGTGCGTGCACCGCCATAAACGGTGTCACCGATGCGCGCTGGCAAAGCGCTTTAAGTGCCCGCACTTGATGGCTGGGTATTGCGGACTCAATAACCCCGCCCGAATAACGTTGACTTTTAGGACGAGGGTAGTCGAGTGGCAGACCATGAACAACGGGCAACCCCTCAAGCTCATCTTGCCAATACTTAAGATGGCGCTGCTGCAATTGCGCATCCCTATGATGGTGCTGCCAGTCGGCATAATCTCCATATTGTCGCTTCAATGGTGCTAGTGGGTTGGCCTTTCCTTGTTCAAAAGCACAATACAAGGAAGAGAATTCATTCATCAGAATATCAAGTGACCAACCATCCGCGGCGATATGGTGAAGAGTGAGTAGCATCACATGGTGTGTCTGGGTGAGCGTTATCACTTGTGCACGCAGCATCAGATCTTGGCCAAGATCAAACGGCTTCTCAGACTGATTATCACGAGCTTGCCTCAGAGAGTGGGCTTGCTCAGACTCAGATTGCTGACTGAGATCCAACACCTCGATGGGGAAACGCTCTACCTCGGATTGAACCTGTTGTACGGCTTGTCCACCCTCAACCATGCTGTAGCAGGTGCGAAGTATCTCATGACGGTTAACCAAGGCAGCCAATGTCTTGGACATGATGCGGTCACTGATTGCCCCACGCCATTCAAACGCCAATGGCATATTGTAATGACAACTCCCCCCTTCAAGTTGGTCGATGAACCACAACCTTTGTTGCATGTGTGTCAAGGGTAGAGGCTTCGCTCGGTTGACACGTTGTGATGGTAAATCGAGGGCATCGCTCGTGACGCGACCCTGTGCAAGTTGGTCGTCCACTAAACCGGCGAGTGCGGATAAATCTGGCGTGGCAAAGATATCTTTCATCGAGACTTCAGCGCCCAACGACTCACGAATCAAGCTCAATAGTTGAATGGCTTTTAAGGATTGCCCGCCTATTTCGAAGAAGTGAGCGTGACGACTAATCGACGCTTCAGCGACGTTCAGTACGGACGACCATAATCCCGTCAGGGTCTTTTCCGTCGGCGTTTTAGGGGCCTGATAATGACTCTGGCTGACCTCAGAATCCGGTTGTGGAAGGGCTTTTCGATCAATTTTCCCATTCGGTGTGAGGGGAAAAGACGCCATCACAACAATGAAAGAGGGGACCATATAATGAGGAAGCCGTGCCTTAACATGAGTATACAGTGTCGCTGACAACGCTGAGTTTGAGGGCAAAGAGACCTCGGAGGACTCATTGGCAATGACGTAACTGATCAGCTGAGCATCTTCGCCTGATTGCCTAACTAAACTCAACACTTGCCTTACTGAAGAATGGGTTTGTAGCGCAGCATCGACCGCGCCCAATTCGACCCTAAACCCTCGAATTTTGACCTGATGGTCCAGTCTCCCTAGATACTCCAACTCTCCATTTCGACCACGACGAACACGATCCCCAGTGCGATACATCCGCTCACCGGGAGCAAATGGATTGGCCACAAACGCCAATGCCGTCAAATCCTCACGGTACAAATAACCACGAGCCAAGCCTTCACCGGCGATAAACAATTCACCTGGCACACCATCTGGCACCAACTGGCCGTGGGCATTAAGCACATAGAATTGGGTATTGGCGATGGGGTTACCCAACGTAATCGGGCCTTCGTGAGTGAGCGCTTTGGCCGATGACCAAACCGTTGTTTCAGTGGGCCCATACACGTTCCAAAGTTGATGCTGATCAGAGGACAACAAGCGAGTTTTGAGATCATTTGGCATCGCCTCTCCCCCACAGATCATTCGCAGTTCGGAGTCAGCCTGCCAATGTTCACTGAGTAACATCTGCCATGTCGAAGGCGTGGCCTGCATAATCGTGATTCTGTGTTTGTCGAGCAGTTCCGCTAACCCAGCGGGGTTGGTCGAATCTGCCGATGACGCCAAGACAAGATGCGCGCCACTCAGCAAGGGTAAATACAGTTCCAATACATGGATATCGAATGAAATTGACGTCACCGCCAGCAAACGATCGTGTGATGCAATCCCCGGCTCTCGCGCCATCGATGACAAGAAGTTCACCACTGAGCGATTTTCTACCGCAATCCCCTTAGGTTCTCCAGTAGAGCCAGAGGTATAAATCACGTAGGCAAGATCATGGCTACTCGCATGACGTCTTTTCGGGTTTTCTTGCCCCGCCGCTAATACAGCGTTGTCGACTTCATCAGCAATCAACACACAGGGTGTGCTTTCCGGCAAGTCAGATCGCCTTTGCTGGGTTGTCACCACCACCTGAGGTTGACTATGACGCAACATGCCTTCAATCCTATCGGCAGGATAGGTCGGGTCCAAAGGAACATACGCACCACCAGATTTGAGCACAGCCAGCAAGGCCACCAACATCGATAACGATCGTTCAAGATAAACACCAACCAGAGCGTCTTCAGCGACACCTTGTTGTTGCAGCTGCGCAGCAAGATAGTTAGCACGCTGGTTTAGCTCACGATAGCTAAGAGTGCGATCGCCAAACGTCACAGCAGGCGCATCGGGTGTCGCGACGACCTGATCTTCAAACAAGGACGCGACACTCTTGTCCGATGGGTAGCTCTGCTGCGTCTGATTGCCCGATGCCAGCGCTCGCTGTTGTTCTTCAGTGCTGAGCATCGGCGTCGAATACACGGCCTGATCAAGTGATTGCGCCATGGCTTCAATTAAATAACCAAAGCTATCCGCCATACGTTGAATCGTTGTCGCATCAAACAAATCGGTACTGAATTCCCAATCCAGAATCAACTCACCCTGTTGCTCTTCCACATTAAGCGACAAATCGAATTTGGCCTGATTTGCCGTCACGTTGACATCAGAGAAGGTCAAACCATCCATCGACAGCTCCGCTTGCTGGTTATTTTGCACTGCCAACATGATTTGAAACAAAGGATGGTAACTCAAATCGCGACTCGGATTGAGCTTCTCTACAATGTGCTCAAAAGGTGTCTGCTGATGCGCAAATGCTTGTAAGGCAACTCGCTTACTTTCACAAAGCAAGTCGGCAAAACTCATGTCATCCGAGATAGACTGACGCAGCACCAACATGTTGACAAAAAAGCCCACTAACCCAGCCACCTCAACCTGATCACGATTGGCGGCGGTTGTCCCAATCACTATGTCACTTTCGCCACTGTATCGGGCGATCAAGGTGCTGAGCACGCCGTACACACCCATAAACAAGGTTGCCTCATTCTCAGCGCAGCGTGCTTTAAAAGCTTGAGTCACAGCAGCGCCAATACACGTTTGAATATGTTGGCCCTGATAAGAAGGCATCGCCGGACGCGGTCGGTCAAGGGGGAGAGAATGTAGCGCAGGTAGACCGTGGAGATGATCGTGCCAATGATCGAGCTGACGGGCCAAATGCTCGCCACTCAGAGCATCGCGCTGCCAAGTCGCATAATCCACATATTGAAGCGCAAGAGGGGGTAACGGCTGCGAAAGTTGGCCAATATGTTGCTGGTAACAGTGGTTGAGTTCTTCGGTCAGCACTCCCATCGACCAACCGTCCGCGGCGATATGATGAACAACAATAAGCAGGACTGAATGTTCTGGGTTAATCACCCATAAATGCCCACGGATCAGGGTATCTCTAGCCAGATCAAAACAGTACTGGGCACACTGATCCACCTGAGGTTGCAGGTTCGCGATCACTTGGTCGATGCTTTGCTTATCACTGACAACATAGCGGGCGTCCGATTGCTCCGAGATAGGCTTAATCTCAAAGCACAAATCGACAGGTAAGGGCTTTACTTGCTGCGTTGCCGTCTCTTTTTGTCCAACGAAAACAGTACGTAAAACACTGTGGCGGGCAACAATATCATAAAACGCTTGTTTTAAAGCATCGACAGACAGGCCACCTTTGATGTGCAATGCCGTTGGTATATTGTAATGCGGACTGCCCCCTTCCAATTGATCAAGCAGCCAAAGACGCTGCTGAGCAAATGAGAGTGGGGCTTGTGTTCTTATGGTTTTGTTCGCCGTGATCACCGCGCCACGAGAGCTCGCCTGTTTTTGTTTCTTTTGTGCCAACAATTTCTCGACCAAAGCGCGCTTTTCTGGCGACAAGTTATCGAGTTTATTCTTGATTGAATTGGCCATAGGTTTTTCTCATTCCATTGTTTGTTTATGGAGAATGGGCTCTGCTGATGCAGAGCCTTCTCTTTTGATTCCTAAATCATCAGGAAAAAAGGTTAATCTTGAGGTTCACTATCGAGTATGTTCTCTAAGCCTTCGATGTCGTCATCCTCCAACCCCAGCAGGGATAGGTCCAGATTGTCCATATCGAGATCTTCAACTTGACTGAGGATGTCCTCTAGTAACTGGGCTTCGACCAAGTCTTTTTCTTTGTCAATCTGAGCAGCCATCTGAGCAATGGTTGGGTGACTGAACAGCACATCAATCGCTAATTGAACCTCAAATTGATTTGAGATCATCGCGTTAAGGCGCATCATCAGCAGGGAATTACCGCCTGAAGCCAAGAAGCTCACATCGGTACTCACCGGCTCTGTTAACTGCAACAATGACTGCCAAACCTGACTGAGCGCAATTTCAGTTTCGGTTTCCGGAGACACTAAGGTGTGCGTTTGTCGTCGAGCTGGCTCAGGAAGCGCACGTCGGTCGACTTTACCGTTCGCCGTCAGAGGGAATGCCGTCAACAACTCGATATGATCAGGCTGCATATAATCAGGTAGCGACTGTTTCATCACACCAAACAATTGCTGTTGCAACTCAATGCTCGGGGATGGTGTGACCACATAAGCGATCAGCTGTTTGTCACTGATGCCACCAAGATCACGGCTTTTTGCCATAACAAGTGCGTTATTGACCCTCTCATCACGCAACAATTGCGATTCAATCTCACCCAGTTCAATCCGATACCCTCGAACTTTTACCTGCTCATCGGCTCGTCCGACGAACAGTAACGTCCCGTCTTGCTGCCAGCGAACCAAATCTCCGGTGCGATACAGACGCTGAGAATCCTCCGTCGAGTCCGTAAATGGAGAGGAAACAAACCGCTCTTGTGTCATCACTTCCTGATTCAGGTAACCTAAGGCCAACCCTTCCCCTCCGGTGTATAGCTCTCCAACATGGCCAATGGGCACTGGGCTCATATGACGGTCCAGAACATACACCGACGTATTCGATATTGGCTGCCCTATCGGCAACGGTTTATCGGCGGGCCAGTTTCTCGGCACACTAAAACACGTGGTAAACGTCGTATTTTCCGTGGGGCCGTAACCATTAATGACCGTGACCTTGGGCTGCTGCTGATAGAAGGTATGTACTGACTGAGGATTAACGATATCCCCGCCTGTCATTACATGAGCCAAGCTAGGCAGAGCCTGCTCATTAACCGCCACAAACTGGTCAAATAGGCCCGAAGTCAACCACATACTGTTGACTGAATAGCGATCAATCACCTTACCTAAGGTCTGAGCATCCACCAAAGCGTCTGGGTAGAGCACCACTTGCCCGCCGTTGAGTAAAGGCCCCCATATTTCTAGCGTGGCGGCATCAAACGTCACCGCAGCGCACTGCAACATCACCGTATGTTGAGACAGAGGCAGTGCTGTGTTGTTTTTCACCAGTCGAATCACGCCGCGCTGTGTGACCTTGACCCCCTTCGGCTGCCCAGTGGAACCCGATGTGTACATCACATACGCCAGCGATTGGTCTGGGTCGATAGAGGGAACAGGCAGATTATCGCTGCGCTGTTGAGACAAGGCTTGCTGCAGTATCGCACTGTCAATAACCACCGTTTGATGGCCACTATCCGGTAACTGTGACGCCAACTTGTGGGTGGTGAGAACCATAGCCGTCGCCGTATCCTCCAACACATGGCGAAGCCTAGACTGCGGTGAATGCGGATCAAGCGGAACGTATACGCCAGACGCTTTGATGATCGCCAGCAATGCGACGATCATCTCCATCCCGGAATCTAAACAAACCCCAACACATTGCCCCTCACACAAACCCTGCAAGCGCAAATAATGCGCCAGACGGTTGGCCCTCTGGTTTAGGTCCTCATAACTCATTTGTTCCTGACCATGGACCAATGCCAATGCCGCCGGCGTCTGAGCCACATTCTCTTCAAACCACTGAGCAAGTCCAAGTTCACGTGGATACTCCGTTCTGGTTTGATTCCATTGGACCAATGTGGTCTGTGATTCTTGCTCAGTCAGGTGAGTAAGATGACGAATAGCCTGCTTAGAATCCTCCAACATTCTGGTCAGTAAACGCTCGAAATCATTGGCGATACGTTCCATCGTATCCTGATCGACAAACTTAGACTGGAATAGCCACTTGATCTCGATGGTTTGGTCAGGAATAACCACTAAAGTCAGCGGGAAGTTGGTTTGTTCCTCACCATGGGACTCAATCAACCGCGGCATTGCAACTTGACTGTCTTGGCTTACGTTCTGATCCACAGGGTAGTTTTCAACCACAACCAACGTATTAAACAACGCTTCTCCCTGAGGAATGTCACTCCATGCTTGAATGTCTGTTAATGAACTGTGCGCATAGCTGTCGTGATCCTGCTGAGAAGCATGCAATCCTTGTAACCAAGTAGAGAGGGCCACCTCGCCTTTCGCCACCTCAACACACACAGGCAGAGTATTGATGAAGAGCCCAATCATTTGCTCCACGCCCTCAAGCGGTATGTTTCGTCCTGAACGCGTTGACCCAAAGACCACATGCTCGTCACCGCTGTATTGACCTAACAACAACGCCCATGCGCCTTGAATAACGGTATTCAACGTCACTCGGTTATTCTGCGAAAATTGAGTGAGTTTCTCACTCATTGCCTCATCCAGAGGACGATGCAACGAGTGCTCACTGTCGTGTGATGCATTCTCACTCACTGTTTGGCAGAAACTGAGCGACGTTGCTGCATTCACATCACGTAAATACGTTTGCCAGTACACCTTAGCTTGCTGCTGTGACTGGTTTTGCAACCAACCAACATAATCGCGATAGGGCTTAACAGCTGGCAGTGAGGCGTGACCCAAGTACAGGTTCATGACTTCATCAAACACAAGCGGTAGACACCAACCATCAAGTAATGCGTGATGATTTGTCCACACAAAACGACTGCGTTGGTCGGACTCAAGAATCACCACACAACGCATTAAAGGCGCAGCCTCTATCGCCAATGGCGCCAGACGCTGTTCTATGAGGAGTGGCGCCAATGCATCAGAACGCTCGTCTTGACCCTTTTGCCTCCAGTCGAGTTCCTGCCATAGCAAATCAGCCTCTTCAACCACAACCTGCAACAGCTCACCCGACGCACTTTGTGTAAACCCAGTTCGAAAAATATCGTGGCGTGCGACAACTTGCTCCCAAGCGGCCTTAAAACGTGCACTGTCGAGTTTTTCAAACACCATTTGCATTTGGCACATGTACACGCCTTTGCCATCCGCCATTTCACTATGAAGTAACATGCCTTGTTGCATTGGCGTACTTGGATAAACGTCAACCAATGTCGGGTAACGAGTATCAAGCTCCGTCACCTCGTCCAACGACAGACTGGCCAATGGGAAGTCAGATGGCGTATGTCCACCATCCTGTGTCACGCAATGCTCAATCACCTTTTCAAGGCAGGCTTGATAGGTTGCCAAAAGATCCGGCGTCTGAGGGAATCGCTGCGTGTCATAGTTAAAGGTAAATTCAAGCACACCATCGACCACCAACCCAGTGACTTCGATGCCATGGGTACGCTGTCGTAACGGGCTGACTTCATCACCAAGCTGACTAAAGGCCGTCTGTTCGTCATCACCACTGAATTGACCAAGATAATTAAACAGCAAATCAGAGGAATGCTGCGTGGCCGCGATATCCTTGTCTTCTATCAGGTAACGCAACACGCCAAAGCCCATCCCTTTATTCGGAATCGATCGGTACTGCTCTTTGACGCTTTTGATCAAGTCTCCGATATCCGAAAGTGTGTCACTGTGCAACACCACCGGATATAAGTTAGTGAACCAACCGACGGTTTGGCTTAAGTCGATAGCCTTCGGCAAACCTTTCACCACAGACACCACATCCACTTCACGACCATGACCTTCAAGATCAACACGGAGCTTATCTTGGCCTGACACCTGACAATAGCTGTCCAGCAACGCACACAACAGCAACTCGTTAATCTGGGTGTGATAACACTGGCTAGAGTCAGACAGTAATTGCTGAGTGCGCAAGGCATCAAAGCGAAGCGTGAGCGTTTCTCTTGCCCCCGTTCCCACCGCCGCAGCCCAAGAATCAACTTGATCATTGACGACAGATAACCAATAGGCTTTCTCGCCTAGCAATACCTCTGACTGGCCATAGGCTTCCAGCCATTGTCCCCATTGCTGATAACTATGCGTTTTATTTGGCAAAGATATCGCGCTTCCATTGGCGTGTTGCTCAACCGCTGTTTGCCAGTCTTGCACAAGGATTCGCCACGATACACCATCAACAATCAAGTGGTGCATGACCCACAACAACTGATCTGGCTGGCCCTCTGGCAACTGGCACCAAACCCAGCGACAAAGACTGCCCGACCCAGTTTGATCGAGTGACAAGCTGGCTTGTGCCTGATTGGCTACTTGAGCGATATGCGCGCTGAGATCATGCGCTCCGATAGCACGGCAGTCTTCTACCCAAAGTGACTTATCGAATGCCATGTCAGCGTTCTGAGTTTGCACAGGCAAATACTGTGCAGACCACGTACCCGATTGATTTTGGCCAAAACTCATTCTCATCACATCATGACGTTGGTAAAGCTGCGCAAATAATTCCGCCAAGAATGCCGCACCTAACCCTTCAGACAAAGTAAACCACTGAGCCTGATTAAAATGATGTTGCTGAGTATCGTCACCACAGAAGAAGTAGTGCTGAATAGGTAAAAACGCCTGCGAGCCTGACACAGCAGCTTGCTCTATCGGGTTCTCAACCTCACTGACCTGTGGGGCGAGTTGTTTAATGGTTTGATACTCAAACAACTGACGGGTCGTCAACTGATACCCTGCGGCTCTGAGTTGTGAGACCACCTGCATCGATAAGATAGAATCTCCACCCAAACTAAAGAAGTTGTCAGTGACCCCGACCTCTTCCAGTCCCAATACAGCTCTCCACACAGAGCATAAGGCCATTTCTACCTCATTATCTGCCGCTTGGAAAACCGTCCCTGTCAGGGAATAACTGGGCTCAGGAAGACGTTGACGTTCAATTTTTCCATTGGCGCTGAGGGGCATCTTGTCCAATTTAACCAGAGCCGACGGCAACATATAACCGGGTAACTGGTGTTTGATCGCTTCTCTCAAATCGTCAGAATCGATCGAGTCTGCCCGTGACTGATCGTGAGCAGCACACCAGTAGGCAACCAGCCGCTTCTCGTTGGACTGATCTTCTCTAACCATGACAAAAGCATCTTGGACGAACGACTGGCTAAGGATCACCGACGTCACTTCACCTAGTTCAACTCTAAAACCTCTGAGCTTAACCTGATGGTCTACACGACCTTGAAACTCTAAATGGCCATCGGTATTCCATTTCACCTTGTCACCAGAGCGGTACAAAATTTCATCCGCCTTAAATGGGCTGGCAATAAATCGTTCAGCCGTGAGCGCTTCCCTAAATAGGTAGCCTCTTGCTGTTCCCGTCCCCCCGATATACAGCTCTCCAGTGACCCCTGTGGGAACCAGTTGCTGCTGCGCATCAAGTACGTAAACGGTTTTGCCCGGTATCGCATTACCCATATGAAGTTGCTGGCAATCGGGTTCTATGCGCCCAAGCGTCGCACACACAGTTGATTCCGATGGACCATAGCCATTGTATAAGCATCGTCCAGCGGCCCACTGTTTGGCCAGCGGTAATGGGCAGTCATCACCAGCGAGCACCAAATGTTGTACTCCATGCCACGCCTTTGCATCCAGAGCCGGTAAAATCGCTGGTGGCAACGTAACATGAGTGATGGCTCGCTGGTTGACCGTCTCCGTCAAACGTTCCGCTGAATGGACAACATCTTGCGGGATCAACACCAATGTTGCACCTGCACACAAAGCGCCAGACCATTCGAATACCGCACCGTCAAAGCTAAACGACGCGAACTGCAGCACGCGACTGCTGGCATCAAGGCGATAAAGCTGCTGTTGTGATATCGCAAGATCCACTAGGCCATTATGCGCTAACATGACCCCTTTAGGTTTCCCCGTAGAACCAGAGGTATAAATGACATAAGCCAGATGCTCAGACGTCAGACCAATCTGGTCGAGTGGAATATTGTCTGACTGATAGCCCACAGATTGCTGCATCAGTGACGTCACATCAATCGCACCAGAATGAGAAGGGAATTTATCTTGCCACTGTGACTGAACCAGAATCAGACTCAACTGGCTGTCCTCAACCATATAATCCAACCGCTCTTGTGGATAACTTGGATCAAGTGGAAGATACGCACCGCCGGCTTTCAACACACCTAACATCACCACCACTAAATCGAGGGAACGATCACAGCAGATCCCCACGAGGCCATCTGCCGTTAACCCCCTTTCAATCAGATAGTGAGCCACTTGGTTAGCACGGCAGTTCAGTGCGTGGTAACTCAGAGTCGTCCCTTCAAAATACAGCGCTGTCGCATCGGGTGTTTGTGCCGCTCGTGCTTCAATCATCTGATGCACACACAACCCAGCCACCTGTGTATGTGCGTCCGTTAACAAGCCTTGGCCTTGCTCAATAATCAATGCCTGTTCTTGCTCATCGATAAAGTTCAGCGTTTGAACCGGTCTGGTTGGCTGTTGCAAAATCGCCATCAGCAAATGTTCAAAATGCTTCGCCATGTTCACAATGGTGTGGCGCTTAAACAAGCTGGTATTAAATTCCCAGCTCAAAGTCATACCACTCTTGGTCTGTTCAACATTCAGTGTCAGATCAAATGACGTAGTTTGGGTGTCAATAGTCATATTGTGACTGCGAAGCCCATTGAAATTGATCTCACCTTGAGGCGTATTCTGTAACACCAACATGATCTGAAATATTGGATGATGGCTCAAATCTCGAGTGGGTTTCAGTTCCTCAACCAATTGCTCGAAGGAGAGGCTTTGATTCGCGTATGCCTCTAATGCGTGGGTTCGGGTTTGTGCTAGCAACGTCGTAAAACCATGTTGCGGTTCGATGGTTGTCCGCATCACCAAGTTGTTCACAAAGAAGCCAATCAACTCAGCCAACTCCGGCTGCTCTCGGTTGGCAACCGGTGAACCAATCACGACGTCATTGTCCCCGCTGTAACGGCTAATCAATAAGGATAACGCAGCATTAAGCCCCATAAACAAGGTGGCATTTTGTTGCTGACACAGGTGCATAAAGTCATCGGTCAATGTATCGTTGATTGAATGATGAACGACATCGCCATGGTGGACTTGCTTGGCAGGGCGCGGCTTATCCAAAGGTAAACTGTGCACGGTCGGCGCATCGGCCAATTGGCGACACCAATAGTCTGCCTGTTGTGACAACACACCATCATTGAGTTTTTTACGCTGCCAAAGCGCAAAATCACCATACTGGACGGCCATCGTACCCTCAGGGAAACACTTACCTTCCCGGCCCAGATTGTAGATCTCAGAAATTTGATTGATGAACACGCCGGCGGACCATCCATCACTGGCGATATGATGCATGACGACCAATAACACTGAGCGGCTCTCTGACAGTCTCACAAGACGAGCGCGAAGCATAAGATCAGAACTTAGGTCAAACTCTTCTTCAAACACAGACTGCTGGTAAGCCGCGAGACGCCTCTGTTGTTGATCTTCATTCAACGCCGACAAATCCTTAACCACGAGATCAAATGGCTTAGCCGCGTGAATAAACTGATAAGCCTCACCACTGGCATCATTGTGGTAGGTAGTACGCAGTACTTCATGCCGTGAAACAACAAACTCAAAGGCCTGCTCAAGCGCGTCACTATCAACCTCACCTTCCAAAACCAGTGCCGCTGGCATGTGGTATTGCTTTGTCGACCCTTCCATCTGCTGAATAAACCACAGTCGTTGCTGCGCAAATGACAGCGGAAGCGTGTCGCCTCGGCCAGATTCCACCGTCACAACGTTTTCATTTAAGCCCGCTTGATCCGATTGATTTTGCAACGCCTCCAGTTCGCTTGCCATGTCACTTAACACTGGCGTTTTAAAGACCACAGACAAAGGTAACGTCAGTCCGACGGCCTTTTTAATGAAATCCAATAGCTGTATAGCCAGTAGAGAATGCCCGCCCAGCCCGAAGAAATTCGCATGCCTGTCAATGGGCTCGTCTGACGCCAATATCGTCTGCCACAAACTCGCTATCAATTGCTCCAGCTGCGTTTGAGGTGCTTCAAAGCACGCCGTCGCCTGAATACGGATGTCAGGTAAAGACTTCCTGTCTATTTTTCCATTCGGCGTTTGCGGCAAAGCCTCCATGACACACATTGCTGAAGGCACCATATGTTCAGGAAGGTAAGCGGCCAATTGCTGTTTGACCTCTGCAAGCCACAGGCTTTCATCGTCAGGAGTGTGAGTGGGCACCAAATAAGCCGCCAGATATTTATCCCCCGACGCCGCCTCACGAGCGACCACCACGTTGACGTTCACACAATCTAGGCTATCGAGCGCGGCTTCAATATCACCGAGTTCAATTCGGAAACCGCGTATTTTAACCTGATGGTCGATACGACCTAAGTATTCAATCCGCTGCTGTGGCCACCAGCGCACAAGATCACCGGTTCGGTACAGGCGACCACGGTCACAGAATGGGTGGTTGATAAACGCCTCTTGCGTCAAGTCGTCACGATATAAGTAGCCTCTCGCTAAGCCTTCCCCTGCAATATACAACTCACCTGCAACTCCCGCAGGCACCTGCTGTCCGTAGGCGTTGAGGATATAGAACTGGGTATTGGCAACCGGCCGCCCAAGGCCAATATCACTGTCGATTTTGAGCGGTTGTGCTGAGGACCAAACCGTGGTTTCAGTGGGCCCGTAGACATTCCACAGACAACGCTCTTCGGCCGACAACAATTGGGATTTCAATGACTCAGGCATGGCTTCACCCCCACAGATCATTTTCAGATCCGGATGAATGAAATCACCACTCTTGACGAGCATTTGCCACGTTGATGGCGTCGCCTGCATGACGGTAACATCATGTTGAGACATCAAATTCGACAGCTGTTTAGGGTTGTACCTGTCTTGGGTTGAGGCAATAACAACATGGCCGCCAAACAAAAGGGGCAAATACAATTCCAGAACATGAATATCGAACGAAATGGACGTGACTGCCAGTAAAGTATCATCACTATTGATACCCGGAGCCTTCGCCATTGAATATAAAAAGTTCACCACAGACTGGTTTTCGACAGCAATCCCTTTTGGCTCGCCCGTCGAACCCGACGTATAAATGACGTACGCCAGATCTTGAGCACTCGCCGTTAAGCGTGATGGGTTAGCCGTTGGCAAACTTGGTTGAACGTTTCCATCAATGTGGTCAACCATCAATGTATTCACGCTACCGGGAACCTGTAAGCCCAATTGTTCACAAGTGATCACAAGTTCAAGCTGGCTGTGTTGCACCATCGCCAGAATGCGCTCTTGGGGATAATTGGGGTCCAGTGGTACATAAGCAGCACCCGCCTTTAGCACCGCCAGCAATGACACCAACATCGACATCGAACGATCCAGATAGATCCCAACCAAGGTATCGCTTTCAACGCCCTGTTCTATCAAGGTTTCAGCAAGAACATTGGCGGCCTGATTCAGCTCCGCATAATTGAGTGACATAGCGTCAAACGTCGCCGCGGTGGCGTGTGGTGTTTTAGCGGCCTGCACCTCAAACAAAGACGCAACGCTTTCACTCCGAGGGTAATCCGCCCATGTTTGGTTCAGCGCTTGTAGCCCAATCCGCTGTTCGGACTCCTCAAACACCGCAACGCTATCAATCGTTGTTTGCGGACCATCAACCATGATTTGCAAGAGCTTCCCAAAGCTATTCGCCAACTTGGCCATCGTCTCAGGCACAAACAAGTCGGTGCAATATTCCCAATAACAGTCGAAACCCCCGTCTCCCGCACCCTGATCCATCACATTCAGAGTGATATCGAATTTTGCTGTCTGATGCGCCGTTCTTGACTCTTCAATGGTCGCCTCACCAAAGGCGGTGGCCGCCGTTGAGGGCATCTCATTGACATTCAGGAATAACTGGAAGACTGGGTGGTGGCTCATCACACGATTGGGTTGTAATGCTTCAACTAGCTGTTCAAACGGCAGCGTTTGATGCTGATACGCCTCTAACGCTGTCGCTTTACTATGCTGCAATAACTCGGCAAAAGTGGGCGTTTCAGACAAATCCGTACGCATGACCAGAGTATTAACAAACAACCCAACCAAACTTTGCTGCTCGAGCAATTCGCGGTTAGCGACAGGCGTTCCTATCACAATATCTGATTCGCCACTGTACGCACTGATCAGCAACGCATAAGCCGCCTGCATCCCCATGAACAAGCTCACACCCTGTGATTGACAAAGCTGCTTAAACTGCTTAGCCAATAACGGTGAAATGGGCATTTCATAAAGGTCTCCCGCATAACTTTGACTCTGCGGTCTTTCCTTATCAAGAGGCAACCCATGTCGCTGTGGTATCCCCGCCAACTGTGTTTGCCAGTAACGGACTTGCTGATCGAGTTTGTCTCCTGTTAATTGGTCACGCTGCCACACCGCATGGTCGGCATATTGGATTGCCAACGGGCTAAGCGGTGAAGCTTCATTACGGACAAACGCATCATACACTTGCGCTAATTCAGCCATCAATAAATCAGAAGACCACCCATCCGAGGCAATATGGTGTTGTGTCATGAGTAAGACTGAGTCCCTTTCTGACAACTTGACCCATTGCGCTCTGAGCATGAGATCGCGTTCAAGGTTGAACACATTTTCAGCATCTTGAGCGATGAGGCTTTGCAATTGTGGTGGTTGTGCGTGTTCACTCAAGTCCGACAAATCCGTCAGACGCAAGGTAAAGCCAGTGGGCATCGGTTGTACCTGCTGGTACAACACATCATCGATTTTACTGAAACAAGTTCGCAACGTTTCATGACGCTCGATCAAGTGGCAAAGTGCTTGCTCTAGCGTCTCATGGCAGACAGGACCAGTGAGCTTGTAAACGCCCAGCATGTTATAGGTGCTGCCGCCTTCTAATTGCTGCATAAACCACATCCGCTGTTGGGCAAAAGAGGCAGGAAGCCTCTGCTGGCGATCAGCAAGCGGGATTGAACTCTGCGCAAACTGTGGCCGCTCATCAATGGCTTCCGCCATCTCAAACAGGACAGGCGTAACGAAAATTTGCTTAACGGTCAGCTCCACGCCAAGTTGAGCACTGATTTTTGCGATCAGTCGGACCGCTAACAACGAATGACCACCAAGCACGAAGAAGTTGGCATCCGAACTGATCGGCGCCGACATTCCCAACACATCCTGCCAAATATCAGCCAGTGCACATTCCGTCGGCGAGGTCGGTTCAACGTATTCATCTTCCGTCGCGTAAGCGGGTGCCGGCAGCGCTTTTCTGTCCAGTTTACCATTGGTATTCACAGGTAACGCTGACAATACTGACCAAGAACTGGGGATCATGAACCCCGGCAGTGTTTTCTGAAGTGCTTGCTTAAGATCATTAATAAGTGCAGCATCGTCGTTGGCATTGGCCACGAGGTAGGCTGCCAGCTGTTTATCTCCATAAGGGTCTTCGCGCACGATGACCGCTGCATCCTCAACCGGTGTTTGTTGACGAAGTGCCGTTTCAATCTCTCCCAACTCAATTCGGAATCCACGAAGTTTCACCTGAGTATCAAAGCGGCCGAAGAATTCAAGCTCTCCATTGGCAAGCCACCGCACCCTATCTCCAGTGCGATAAACACGGGCATTTGACTCAACTCGGAACGGGTCAACAATGAACTTCTCTGCGGTAAGCTGCTCGCGATTAAGGTAGCCGCGCGCCACTCCCACGCCCCCTAATAACAATTCCCCAGGGACGCCTTGCGGAACCAATTGCATTTTGTCATCGACCACATAAACATCCGTGTCCATGGTTGCCCGTCCAATCGGAACACTGGAACCGACTACGGCGCCATCCAACCAATGCAATGTGGAGGAGATGGTTGTTTCTGTCGGGCCATAGTTATTGATTAACTGGCAGACTTTCTGGGCCGGCCCTGTTTGCCATGCTTGGGCAAAATCGGCGTTGAGAACATCCCCACTGACCACTAATCGTGATAATGAGGTCGAATGCCAAAATGCCTCGTCTGACAATACAGGCTCAAGCAACGCTTTGGCATACAAAGGTGGAAATTCAGTTATCGTGATCGGGTTATTGTTGAGCCAATCAACGAACTCAGCAGAAGTCCACAATGTCTCGGGACGAATGTATAAACTCGCCCCTGTCGTCAAGGCTTCAAACACTTGCTCTACTGAGGCATCAAAGCCAATATTAGAGAATTGTAAAATCTTGTCGTCTGCTGTGATGCCGTAAGCAACACAGATACTCTTGATATGGCTGCTTAACGCACGATGCTCTATCATCACCCCTTTCGGTTTGCCCGTAGAACCAGAGGTATAAATAACGTACGCAAGGTTTGCTGGCGTCACGCCATGCGCTTCGATCGGCACATTGTCTTCACGTTGAACACGGAGCATGGCTTGGACGTCTTGCGAGTCGAGCATCATCACTGGAACCTTGGCTCCGATAAGCTTATCGTGATGAAGCGCTTCACTGATCACTAAGCGGCATTCGCTGTCCTCCATCATATAACTCAAGCGATCGATTGGATAACTCACATCCAGAGGGACGTAAGCGCCACCGGCCTTGTGAATAGCCAAAATGGTAATGATCATGTCCGCCGAACGCGACAAGCACATCCCAACTAAGGCATCAGGGCCCACACCTTGTTCACTCAAATAGTGAGCCAAACGGTTGGCCTGAATATTCATTTCGGCGTAGCTCATCGGCTGCCCATTAAAGACCAGCGCAACGGCATTCGGCGTGCGGATCACCTGTTGTTCAATTTCTTGGTAAAGACACTGTGACGTCGGCCATTGACGCTCAGCTCTCCCCAAAGACAACAACCGACTTTCCTCTTCCTCACTCACTAAAGACAGTTGTGCAATCTTAGCATCAGGTTTTGCAACAATATCCGACAGCAACTGAATAAAGTGCTGTGATAAACGCTCAATCGTCTCGCCATCAAACAAATCTGTGCTGTACTCCCATCCCAGCGTCACTTGAGGCTGACCTTGTAAATCAAGGCTTTCAAGAACGTTTAGGGTCAGATCAAATTTTGATGTTGACGTTTGGAAATCCAACGTATCAAGGTCAAGACCACCAAGCTTGGTGAGCGTCTCTAGTTGCGTATCGACAACCAGCATCACCTGAAACAGAGGGTGGTGGCTCAGATCGCGATTGGGCTGAATCGCTTCAACCAGACGTTCAAACGGAAGCTGTTGATGCGCAAATGCATCAAGCGCATCATCTCGGCATGAAGCCAGTAATTGGTTAAATGACTGGCCTTGATCCACGTCAGTGCGAATGACCAACGTATTGACAAAAAATCCAATCAAAGAAGCGAGTTCTTTTTGCTCTCGATTAGCAACAGGCGTACCAAAAACGATATCCGTCTCGCCGCTGTAGCGGCTTAGAAGGATGCTAAATGCGGCCTGCATCCCCATAAACAAGCTGCTGGTTTGAGATTTCAGGTGGGCTTGCAAGTGTTGAGTTAGTTCAGTAGGCAGTGACTGCTGATACAAGGCCCCCTGATAAGACTGGGTGTTAGGACGAGGCTTGTCTAAAGGTAAGCCGTGCACTTCTGGGATCCCAGCCAAACGAGACTGCCAATAACCCAACTCATGCGCAATCTTATCGCCTTGTAATGCTTCGAGCTGCCACACCGCATAATCGGCATATTGGATCGCCAAAGGCGACAACGAAGGCGCTCTCCCCTGTTCATACGCAGAATACAAATGGTCAAGTTCCTTAAGCAGGATTTCAAGCGACACACCATCTCCGGCAATATGATGCAAAGTCAGCAATAGAAGATGCTTAGCCTTACCGTGTTGATCCCAACCCAAATTGATGAGCTGTCCTCGGATCATCAAATCGCGATCAAGCGCAAAGGGCTTGGACGCTTCCTCATCACGAGCTTGGCAGAGGCGCCGCTGCTGCTGCTCCCCTTCCAAATCGCTCAAATCTCGTCTTTCAAGGTCAAAAGGTGTGCCGATATCATAAATGCGTTGCTCAACTTGCCCGTCAATATTACAGAATCCGGTACGCAAGCTTTCATGACGCACTAACACATCATTGAGCGCCTGCTGGAGGGCCTCAATATTAAGCGATCCTGTCAAAGACAGCGCCAAAGGCATATTGTAAGTATCACTTTGTTCCTCAAGTTGCTCAAGGAACCACAAACGTTGCTGCGCATAAGATAAAGGCAGGCGCGAGGGTCGTTGAGATGCCTGAATTTCAACGGATTCACTCTGACGGTGGCTACCTTCTATCAATCGTGCGAGCTCTGCTAACGTGGCGTGAGTAAAGATACTCCTGACACTGAGTGACACGTTAAACTGAGCACGAATTTCAGCAACCAAACGGATGGCTAGCAGAGAGTGCCCCCCTAGGGCAAAGAAATTGGCTGTCTTTCCGACCGGTTGCTCACTATTGAGCGTCCGTTGCCATAGCGCTGATAGCGCTTTTTCTGTCGGGGTTTCCGGTGCAACATAGTCTTGTTGCGTATCCAATTCAGGAAGCGGAAGTGCACGTCGGTCTACTTTGCCATTGGGTGTCAGAGGCAGCTGATCTAAAACGACCCACGCTGTCGGGATCATATGCTCTGGTAGGCGGTTCGATAGGCCTTGAGTTAATGACACGATCCAGGCATTGGAATCTTTACGCTCATTTGAGTCAAGTTGACGATTCGAGCCAACAATATACGCCACCAACCTTTTATCACCAAGCGACGTTTCGTGTGCCACCACGACACTCTGGCTAACACTGTCACACTGCCCCAACACCGTTTCTATCTCACCGAGTTCAATCCGGAAACCACGGATTTTGACCTGATGATCGAGGCGACCTAGATATTCGATGTTGCCTTCCGGCAGCCAACGAGCAAGATCTCCAGTTCGATACAAGCGAGCCTGATCCTTATTCTGGGCATACGGGTTGTCAATAAAACGTTCTTGGGTGAGATCTTGACGATTATAGTAACCTCGCGCCACACCAACGCCAGCAATAAACAGCTCACCAACAACACCAACCGGAACAGGATTGAGCTGATTATCGAGTACGTAAAGCTGAATATTGTCGATTGGCCGACCAATTGGGACAGAACGACCACGAAAATCCGCCTGACATTGCCAAACACTGACGTCAATCGCCGCCTCAGTCGGCCCATATAAATTGTGCAATTCCGCACTATGGTTGGCCAAGAAACGATTCTGTACGTCGACGGAAAGTGCTTCACCACTGCACACCACAAGACGAAGGCTTGGCGTACGATCAATATAACGGCCATCGGCAATAAAACTGGCCAGCATAGGGGGGACAAAGTGCATCACGCTGATCTTGGCGTCATTAATCACCTCAAGGAGGTAATCCACGTCCTTATGCCCTTCAGGCTTAGCCATCACTACCGTGGCTCCAGTCATCAATGGCCAATAATATTCCCAAACAGAAACATCGAAACCAAAGGGCGTTTTTTGCAACACGTTGTCGCAAGTCTTGAGCTTGTATGCCTTTTGCATCCAGTTTAAGCGGTTGACCAGTCCGGAGTGCTGATTCATCACCCCTTTAGGTTGGCCCGTTGAGCCTGAGGTATAAATCACATACGCCAAGTTATGCGGACTCAACCCGTCAATGCAAGGGTTGCCCAAAGCAGAGTATTGTTCCCTCATGCTCTGCCATAAAGTCATGTCATCAACAAACAGGGTCTTTTCAGCACTGAGTTCAAGCGTTGACGAAAGATCACTGTGCGTAATCAACACCTGAGCTTGGCTATTTTCCAACATATAGGACAAACGGTCGACGGGGTAACTTGGATCGAGAGGCACATAGGCGCCACCTGCTTTGCTCACTGCCAGTATTGATACAACCATATCAAGCGAGCGTTCAAGGCAAATACCCACCAATATTTCCGGCCCTACCTCCAAGCCCATTAATTGATAAGCCAACTGATTGGCTTTTTCATTGAGCTCGTCATAGGTCAATTGAGATTCTTGATAGCGGATCGCAATGGCATCTGGCGATCGCGCCACCTGAGCTTCAAACAATTGATGGATGCAGTCGTGTTCAGGATAGGCTGAAGCGGTATTGTTCCAATCATTCATTAGTTGGTTGCGCGCGTTATCCTCCAACAAGGACAGGCTGCCAACAGGCTGCGTTGGCGAAGAAATAATACTATCAACCAGTTTGTTAAATTGGCTGGCCATGCGAGCAATCGTTTCTTGGCTAAACAACTCCGTATTATATTCCCAAGAGAGATTGAGGCCTTGTGATGCCTCTTCTACCGTCAACATAAGATCAAACTGAGAACGGCTTTCTGACAGTGATAAGGTTTCTGTCTCCACGCCATCCAGCACTAATTCGGGCTGCGCGGTATTTAAGGATAACATCACTTGGAACAGAGGGTGATAGCTCAAATCTCGCTGAGGTTGCAAGACTTCGACCACCTGCTCAAACGGCGCATCCTGATGCGCGTAGGCTTGAACATTCGTTGACTTGCTCTGAGCCAGTAGCTCACTGAATGTCGGGTTTTCATCAAGATCAAGACGCAGTACTAAGGTGTTAACGAAAAACCCAATCATGGATTCAAGCACAGGCTGACTTCGATTGGCAATGGGCGTCCCGACCACAATATCACTGTCATTACTGTAACGGCTGAGTAGCACCGAGAACGCGCTATGTAACCCCATAAACAAGGTCGCATCTTGTTGCTGACACACTTGCTTGAAGGCGTCAGTCTTTACGTTATCCAAAACCGCAAAATGGGACTGTCCCCGATAACTCTGCTGAGCCGGACGGGGGTAATCAAGCGGCAAGTTATGGACCGCTGGCAAACCACTTAAACATTGCTGCCAATAACCTAATTGATGATCAATAACCTGAGACACTTCCGTGCTGCGCTGCCAATGCGCATAATCCGCATACTGCATCGGTAATTCGGTCAGCGTTGGCGCTTGATGATCGATTTCAGCCTGATAAAAATGGTTTAATTCATCAAACAAAAGCCCAATAGACCAACCGTCTGAAGCAATATGGTGCATCGTGATAAACAGGACATGTCGCTCAGCACTGCGCGTAACCATCGAGGTGCGTAGCATCATATCACCGCTGAGATCGAACGGCTTATTCGCCTCTTCCTGCTGAAGAACAAGCAAACGCTCAACTTGTTCTTGTTCCGTTAAGTTGGCGATGTCCGTCATTGGCATCATCCAGTGGTTTGGCGCGGCCTGTACCTGCTGACATACCCCTGCCCCTTCCGACATAAAACAGCTTCGTAGGCTCTTATGTCTGGTCACAATGCGCAAAAATGCCCGTTGTAATGCGTCCATACTCACTTGGCCACTGAGTTCAATCGCTATCGGCATGTTGTAATGGCTGCTGCTCTCTTCCATCTGGTCGACAAACCACAGCCTTTGCTGGGCAAAAGATAAAGGTTGGTCGATATCGTTAGAGACGCTGAACATCTCAGGCAATCGATCGCCACCAGAGACGCTAAGTGAGTCAATCTCTTGAGCCTGAGCGGCCAACATAGCATGGTTGAAGACCTGACCTATCGTGAACTCAACACCGAACTGCTCACGAATTTTGGCGACCAATTGCATCGCGAGTAAGGAATGACCGCCAGCACTAAAGAAGTTTAGGTGGCGGTTATCAACTGCCCGCTCTAGCACCCGACTCCAAAGCTGGGCTAAGGTCACTTCTGTGAAACTCTTCAAGGGTTCACTGACGATGGTCTCCCTGTAGTCATCAGGTTCCGGAAGTGCGCGGAAATCGACTTTACCATTGGCATTTAGGGGTAAGCTTTGCATTACCTGCAAGGCAGCAGGCATCATATAGTGAGCTAAGCGCTCAGCCAGACGTTGATAAATAACGTTAAGCGCCTGCTGATCCTCGGACCATTGCTCTTGTGACTGGGCAGCATCCAAGACCAAATAAGCGACTAACCTTTTATCACCCTTCGACTCCCGAACCATCACAAAATTGTCGATCACGCCTGGGATAGCATGCAAGGCGGCAGAAATTTCGCCCAGCTCAATACGGAAGCCTCTCAACTTAACTTGCTTATCAACTCGGCCCAAGCAGACGATTTGTCCCTGCTCATCCCAGTAGGCGAGATCGCCGGTTTTATAAAGACGTCCCCCTTTACTGCCTGACAACCTATCGTCGATAAAACTTTCCGCTGTAAGCTCATCTCGTTGCCAATAACCTCGAGCAACCCCTGGGCCACCGACATAGAGCTCACCAATGACCCCAGTGGGGAGTGGTTGCATCGTGGCATCAAAGACATAGGCACTCGCGGTGGCTAATGGCCGCCCAATCGGGTATACCGATTGTTGCTGAGTAATTTCATACCACGCACTAAAGGTGGTATTTTCGGTCGGACCATAGGCATTCCACAAATGGGCAGGCTTACCGTTGGCCGCCAGTAATCGATTGACGTGAGGGACAGAGATCGCATCACCTCCCACCAGTAAATGGTGCAATGAAGCGAACGCCGTTGGACGTTGATCAATGGTGGCATTAAACAACGCCGCCGTTACAAAGATGGTATCAATGTTGTCACGCACCAGTTGTTGTTGCAGTTTCTCCGGTGACAATAGGTGATTTTTTGGAATATACACCATGCTGCCACCATTGAGCAGAGCACCCCAAATTTCATAGGTAGCCGCATCAAACGAGTGGTTGGATGCCTGCGCCATTACTGTATTTTGGTCAAGCTTAGTGTGGTGATTATTTGTCACCAGATGCACCAAACTGTACTGCTCGACCGCCACCCCTTTCGGTTTGCCCGTCGACCCTGAGGTATAAATAATGTAAGCCAAATCGTTGCCGCGATCGGGCCCTATCCCATCAAGCAAGTTAAGCGGTGCGCGGTCGATCTGTTGACGAGTCTTCTCTTCACTTAGATTCACTAAGGCACTGGTTTTCTGGACCAATGTATCGGCGAGCGCATGATGAGATACAATTAGTCGTGCATCACAGTCTTGCATGATCACATCCAGACGCTCCGCCCCCTGATCTGGGTCAAGTGGGACATAAGCCGATCCTGTTTTCATGATCGCCAGCATCGCGACAATCAAGTCAACCGAACGCTCAAGGTATAAGCCTATTCGATCTCCGCGTTGGACGCCTTTGCTGATCAGATAACTCGCCAAACGATCAGAGCGGCCGTCGAGCTCAGCATAATTCAAAGACTGGTCGTCATAGGTTAACGCGATTTTATCTGGGTATTGGCTTGCGATAGACCGGAACGGCGTCGCCACACCGCTAAACTCAACCGACGTCGGTTTGGGTTTCGCCATATCAGCTTGCTCGCTCATCAGTGAAATATCATCAATTCCTTGGCTAACACTCTCCGCCATCGATTCAAGAATCGTCTTTAGGTGCGCGGTAACTTGTTGCGCAGCGCTCAGCGTAATCGCCTCCCCATTTACCAGCACTTTAAGCGCAATGCTTTGCCCTGGAACAACCACAATAGACAGTGGGAAGTTTGTTTGTTCAAGGGCACTGAGGCCCTTAATAACGAGGCTATTGTCAGCATCTGACGCCAAGTCGCCGGCTTCAAATGGGTAGTTTTCAAAGACCATGATCGAATCAAACAGAGCATTCTCATTGTCCACCTCACTCCAAGACTGAATATCAACCAAAGAAGTATGGGCAAACTGATCGTGCCCTACCTGAGATTGGTTTAACTGCTGAATCCACTCCGAGACAGGCTGATTGCCTTCAGGCAGCTGCACTCTAACGGGTAACGTGTTAATAAACAGGCCTATCATACTTTCAACGCCAATGAGCGATTCCGGTCGCCCTGAGCGAGTCGTACCAAAGACGACATCTCGAGTACGGCAATAACGGCTCAACAGCAGTGCCCAAGCACTTTGGAATAGGCTGCTTAACGTCACATTCATTTGTTTCGCACGCGCGCTCAGTTGGGCAGATAAAGCGGGGTTGAGCCATTCGAGGTGTTGCCCCATTTCAGTTGAAGCATGCCCGTCACTTTTTACACTAGGCAGTGCTTGGCTGATGGACGTAGGTAGCCCAAAGCCAGACAAATAATCAACCCAATACTGTTTCGCTTTCGCCACATCCTGATGATGCAGCCATTCGATATATTGACGATATGGTACGACGGGTGAATCCATCAAAGCATTCGCTGGATTTTGATAAATCTCCACCAGTTCTTTTAGCAATATTGGCAAACACCAGCCGTCTACCAGTGCGTGATGATGGGTCCAAACCAATCGAAACTCTTGTGGCGCCTTTTGTACCAAAGCGAGCTTCATCAGTGGCGCTTGCTGTACATCAAACGGCTGGTGTTTTTCTTGAGCGAGTAGCTCAGTCCAACGTTGCTCAAAGGCTGCGTTATCGAGATCCAACCACTGTTTTTCCTGCCAAGGCACACAAACATCAGCGGCAATCAATTGTAGCGGCTGGCCATAACCGGTATGGATAAACGCAGTTCGCAATGCACTGTGTCTTGCGACCAACGTTTGCCAAGACTGCTTTAGTCGTTGTGGTGAGAGTGCACCGAGTTCAAGCACCATTTGAGTCATGTAAAGCCCAGATTCTGGGGACATCTGAGAATGAAATAACATACCCGACTGCATCGACGTCGCCGGATACATGTCCTCGATATTATGCTGTGTTTGCAATCGGTCCAGTCTGTCCTGATTGATCTGTGCCAGCGGGAAATCACTCGGCGTCTTTTGCTCAGGTGCCGATTGGCAATGAGTCACAATCGCCGTAAGATCGTCATGGTACTGCTCAAGCAATTCCGTCATCGCATGGCGACTGAATTGCTGCTGATTGAACTCGATACTGATGTGCAGTTGATCGCCTTGGACAATGCTTTCAACACTCAGAGTATTAAAACGCTGACGCGCCTGACTCATACAGGCTTGAGAAGATTCAAACTCACTACTGACAATAACATCGTCTTGACCCTTATTGCAGCCTTGCTCAAACTGACCCAAGTAGTTGAAAAGAATATCGATCTGAGGATGTGAATGTTCGCGATCGGTTAAGTATCTGAGCACCCCATAGCCTATCCCCTTATTAGGTACTGCCCTTAGTTGTTCCTTAACGGCTTTGATTTGTTCACCGATGTCCGTCGATTCCGCCGACAAGATCACTGGGTAAGTCGTCGTAAACCAACCTAAGGTTTCATTAAGATTGAGTGAATCATCAATGACTTCACGCCCATGGCCTTCCAATTCTATCCGAATTCGATTGCTGTCCTGCCAGCGAGTCACGGTACGCAGCAGTGCCGTCAGTAACAAGTCGTTAATCTGGGTGTTGTAACACGGATTCGATCGATGCAATAGATTCGCACTCGCCTCTGCCGTCAGCGCCAATGTAACGGTGTCACTCTGATGCCCACTGTCATCTAAGCCGCCCTCAGGCTCCGAAAGTTCCGGCGTAATAGGCGCAATCTCCGTGCTAACAATCTCATGCCAATAGGGACGCTCACTTTCCAGTTGTGCCGAGTGAGCAAAGGACGCCAACCACTGGCCCCACGCTTGATAACTGCTGGACGTCGGGCCAAGATCAATCGTGTCGCCGCGGCCTAGCTGGCGCAACGCTAATTGAAGATCATCAAGTAGAATACGCCATGAAACCCCATCGATGATAAGATGGTGGATCACCCATGTCATCGTCAGAGGCTGTGCTTTGTCGTCGAGTAGCACCCATTGGGAGAGCGGTGCCTGATCAAGCTCAAATCCCTGCTGCGCATCGCTAACAGCCGCCTCAAAAGACGCGTCTGACGTCGTGTGAATCAAACTGTTATCGACATCCTGATTGGTGAGACAAGTATAATGGGCCTGCCAACGCTGAGTTTGATGGCGAAAGGCCAATCTGAACACATCATGACGGTGGTAGATGGCCTTCATTGCTTGCTTCAAGTGCGCCACGCTGACCTCATCTGATAACGTCACACGCATGGCCTGATTGAAATGATGGCAATCCGTCTTGTCGAATTCAAACAACCAGTGTTGAATCGGCAGTAATGGCTGCTCACCCTCGACAACCCCAGCGGACTCCGTGTGCTTTTCAACCCGATAAATATGCGGGGCCAATCGTTGTATTGTCTGGAATTCAAACAGCTGCCGAGTGGTGAGTGCATAGCCAGCTCGCAGTGCACGTGACGCCACCTGAATAGCCAGAATCGAATCCCCACCAATAGCAAAAAAGTTATCATGTGTGCCGATTTTCGTCACACCCAGCACCTGCTGCCAAATCTCACAAAGCACGGTTTCACTAGGCGTCACAGGCTCGACATAGTGCGCCTGCAACTGGTAAATGGGGACAGGCAGTGCAGCACGATCAATTTTGCCGTTATGGGTAAGTGGCAGAGCGTCCATATCCACTATCGCGCTGGGTAACATGTAGCCGGGTAGTTGCTCAGACAACAACAAAATGAACTCCGCATACGTTCTGATTTCATTATCTTGATTGACCACATAAGCGACCAGACGTTTATCACCTGGCTGATCTTCACGAACTTCAATATGGGCGGAGCGAATATTTGAATAGCTCAATAACGCACTTTCAATCTCACCCAACTCTATCCGAAAACCACGGATTTTGACCTGATGGTCGATGCGTGAAATAAATTCCAAATTACCATCAGGTAACCAACGCACACTATCTCCGCTTCGATACAAGGTTTGGCTAGCATCACTTGGGTGCCTAACAAATTTTTCCTCCGTTAGGGCAACTCGATTGTGATAACCTTTCGCCAGCCCTTCACCGCCGATATAAAGCTCTCCGAGCACGCCTACAGGGACAGGGCATTGATGTTCGTCCAACACCAAAACATCAACGCCAGGTATTGGCTTACCGATATGGATAAGGCCGCTATCAGGATCTAATCTCCCTAACGTCGCACAAATGGTACTTTCTGTCGGGCCATAAGCATTGATGAAATCTCGCCCTTTGCCCCAGCGGGTAACCAAATCCGGTGGGCACGCGTCTCCAGCAACCACTAACGTTTTAACGCTTTCCCACTCAGCCAAGTCCAACACCGGTAACAGAGCTGGCGGCAAGGTTGCGTGAGTCAATTGATCCTGATTCACCGCTTTTGAAAGTTCGCTGCCTGATTTGATGCAGGCATCATCGTAAATATAGAGCTGAGCACCACTGCACAGCGCCATCACCCACTCCCAAGTAGCGGCATCAAAACTGATTGATGCAAACTGGAGGACACGGCTTTGTGATGTCGTGTTCAACAAAGATTGCTGCCCATAGGCAAGGTTGACCAAGCCTTGGTGAGCAAGCATGACCCCTTTGGGCTTGCCCGTCGAGCCAGACGTGTAAATCATGTACGCCATGTCCTGAGCCGTGACGGCCACCGTCGACTGGAAGGGTTGTTCGCCCAGAGCGTTCAATTGCTCCTCGATGTCGTGGTGATCCAACGCAATCAGATTGGCCTGAGTCTCCGGCAATCGCTCGCGTAGACGATCATGAAGCAAAATGGTACTTGCACCACTGTCGGTGATCATATGCTCCAGCCGTGCGAGCGGGTAGTCAGGGTCAAGCGGCAAATAGGCACAACCCGCTTTGAGTATTCCGAGCAAGGTTACAAACAAAGAAGCAGAGCGCTCAATGCACACACCAACAATGTCACCTTGCTGCGCACCATGATGCTGCAATAAATGTGCGATCTGATTTGCCCTTGAGTTGACTTCAGCATAGCTCAAGCTGTCGTGCCCAAATTGGCCCTGATAGCACAAGGCAGGCGCCTCTGGTAGACGCGCTACCTGCTGCTCAAACACCTGATGGATACCATCGGCTTCCATGACCGTTTCAGGCCCTTTTGACCACTCTAACGTCAGTTGCTGGTGTTCTTGTGGAGTCAAGAGATCACACATCATCACATGGCAGGTTGGATCCATCACCACGGACTGGACCAAAACCTGTAAATGCTCCGCCAAACGCGCGATCGTTTCTTCAACAAATAAGTCCTGACTGTATTCCCAATCCAGCACCAGTTGGTCACCTTGTTCGATCACATTAAGGGTTAGATCAAATTTCGCGTAATGACGGTCAGGCTGCGTCTGGGTAACCTTGAGTTCATCAAGTTGATAAAGGGCCTGTTGGTTATTTTGCAGCACCATCATGACTTGAAATAAGGGGTGATAGCTCAGAGAACGATCGGGCTGTAATTCATCAACAAGGCGCTCAAAAGGCAGTTTTTGGTTGGCAAAAGCGCCAAGTGCACTCTGTTTACACTGCTCCAACAATTGCTCAAACGTGGGGTGTCCAGACAGGTCGGTGCGACAGACCAAGGTATTGACAAAAAAGCCGATTAAATCACTGACTTCAGCATGATCGCGATTGGCCACCACCGTCCCGATGACAATGTCTTTTTCCTGACTGTGTCGGCCTATCAAGGTCGACACTAAGGCCTGCAACCCCATAAATAGCGTCGCTCCACGACTCTGACATACACCTTTAAACGCTTCAAGCTGACGAGTGTCGAGTCGATGACGATAACGACCGCCGTTAAAGCTCGGAATGGTCGGCCGAGGTTTATCGGTAGGCAAGCTGTGCAGCTCAGGGATCCCTTTGAGACGGTTTTTCCAGTATTGAAGCTGCTCGTCAGAATGCAGCGAATCTGACGCCGTTCTTTGCCAGTCAGCAAAATCGATATATTGCACTGGCAAACTCGTAAGCTGACTTTGCTCTGAGCGCTTGTTTGCCTGATAAAGTTCTGCCAATTCCTTCTCAAACACACTCAGCGACCATCCATCCGCTGCAATGTGATGGAAAGCAAAAATCACCTGATACTGGTTTTTACTGATCTCAACCAGCTGACCACGCAACATGAGATCACTAGATAAATCAAACTCACGGTGAATCACGTGATCCTGAATCTCAGATAAGGACCGATACTGGCTGTCGGTTGGCGGCAAGAGTACAGAAGTCGGGAGAGGAAACTGGCCAATGTCCCCTAAAACCATCTGGTGAACCTGACCTTGTTGATTCTGGAGATACACGGTACGAAGAACGTGATGACGATTAACGATCTGGGTAACCGCGTCAACCAACGCCCCCCGATCGAGTTGACCTTCCAAAGTTAATATCAATGGAATGTTGTATTGATGTGAACCCTGCAATTGATCAAGAACCCACATTTGTTGCTGTGAGAAAGACAAGGGGGCAGGCCTGTCATCGCTGCGTCGGACAATGGAAACAACCGACTGACCCTGATTTTCAGCGTCAATTTCCGCGGCAAGTTGATGCAAGGCTCTTGCTTCAAAAATAGTATGGATTGCCAAATGCACATTGAACTGCGCTTTTAATTCGGTCAGCAGACGCATCGCCAACAGAGAGTGACCGCCCAGAGCAAAAAAGTTAGCCTGTCGGCCGATCGGCTGCTCCGATTGCAACAGTCTTTGCCACAGTTCAGCCAGTTTAGCCTCTGTCGACGTTTGCGGTGCCTGATAATCTTCCTGACTCGGCATCGCAGGCGCTGGTAGCGCTTTTCGGTTCACTTTACCATTCGGGGTCAAAGGCAGAGCGTCCAGCTTAACCCACGCCGCTGGAATCATATGGGCCGGTAACCTCGTCGCCAATGCATCACTCAATTGAGTGAACCAGAGAGAAGAATCGTCAACAGACTGAGCGGACACCAAATAGGCCACCAGCTGTTTATCGCCCAGTGGGGTATCATGTGCAATCACAACCGTTTGACTGACAGACTCACACTGACCTAGCGCGGTTTCAATTTCGCCCAGTTCAATACGAAACCCACGGATCTTAACCTGATCATCAATCCGCCCTAGGTATTCAATTTCTCCGCTTGCAAGCCATCGGGCCAAATCCCCAGTTCGATAAAGGATAGGATCCGTCTCATCCAACTGATGGGGATTACTAATGAATCGTTCCTTGGTGAGGTCGTCTCGATTATGGTAGCCACGCGCAACGCCCACTCCGGTGATGAACAACTCGCCAACAATACCAATCGGCACAGGGTTGAGCGCTGAATCGAGAATATGTAATTTTATATTATCAATGGGTTGACCAATGGGTACGGAGCGGCCACTGAATTCAGGTGTACAGCGATGATAACTGACTTCTATCGACGTCTCGGTTGGGCCATACAAATTCAGTAATTGCGCGTGGTGCCCAGCCAGAAAACGGTTCTGTACATCGACGGGTAAAGACTCACCGCTGCATACCACTAAGCGCAAGCTCGGGGTCTGATCGCTAAAACGCCCATCAGCAATAAAACTGGCCAACATAGGAGGAACAAAGTGAATGACATTGATGCTGGCTCGCCCAATAATATCCATCAAATAGTCGACATCTTTATGCCCTTCCGGCCTAGCCATCACGAGAGTCGCACCGCTTGTTAGCGGACCGTAATATTCCCACACCGACACATCAAAACCAAAGGCGGTTTTTTGTAACACCTTATCACCACACTGGAATGAAAAAGCCTCTTGTCCCCAATGAATTCGGTTCACAAGGCCAGAGTGCTGGTTCATGACCCCTTTAGGTTGACCCGTCGACCCCGATGTATAAATCACATACACCAAACTGGCTGACGAGAGCCCAGCAGGTTGTGGATTGTGCTGTGCTTCCGCCCGCTCCGATAAAGAATCCCAAAATGAAGAATCGTCGATATGAACACGCTGAACGGCATCCAAAGGAATCGCTTGTGACAATGTTTGGTCAGTGATCAGCACTTGTGCATCACTATTACTCATCATATAAGCGAGACGTTCTATCGGATAACTCGGGTCGAGCGGGACATAGGCTCCACCCGCTTTGTTGACCGCCAAAATCGCGACCATCATGTTAATTGAACGATTAAGACAGATACCAACCAACGCTTCAGGCCCGATGCCGACACTGATCAGGTGATGAGCCAGCTGATTGGCTTTTATGTTGAGTTGACGGTAAGTCAGGCTTTCCTGTTCAAATTCGATCGCAATCTGATCCGGCGTCATCTCAACCTGAGTTTCAAAGAGATGATGGATACAAGCCGCCTCGGGGTATTCACGTTGCGTTTGATTCCAACGGGTCAATATTTGACCTTGTTCCTCGCTGTCGATTAATGCTAAGCGCTCAATCTCTTGCTCTGGTTGTGCAAGCACACTGCGGATCAGTTGATCGAACTGCTGCGCGGTGCGCGAAATGGTTTCAGATTCGAACACGTCACCACTGTATTGCCAAGTGACGCGCAAGCCCTCTTGGTGGTGATCCAACGTCACCTTAACATCGCAGGACAACGCCTCAAATTCAGCCTCCACCCCTCCGGACGGCCTTTGCCCATCATCCAGCATCATATGGAAAAGAGGGCCGTGCGACTCTTGTGGTTCGGCCAAGGCCAACGCTTGCTCAAAGCCAACCGCGCTGTGCACCTGAGCTGCCTGATAGACATCTTCACTTTGGGCAAGGAGATCCAGAAAACTCGGCTTGTTATCTAAGTTAAGACGCAGTGCCAAGCGCTGAGAAACAGGGTGATCAGCCTCGCTTTCTGATACGCATGTGCCCAACACAATATCGGTCTCGTAACTATAACGACCAAGTAAAATCGCCAATGCAGCCAAGGCCCCTGAAAAGACAGTGGCGCCTTGTGTCAAACAGAGCTGCTGAAATGCTTCACTCGTCGCGGGTCCCCAGTGATGGACGTGCCGCCCTATTTTAGAAGATGGTGTCAAAGGACGTGGGTAGTCGAGTGGCAGCCCATGTTGCTCTGGCATGCCTGCCAATTGTGTCTGCCAGTAGACACAGGCTTGAGACTCACTCGCCTTTGGCAAAGGCCCATTGTCTGCTTTGCATGAATGAATGGTCGTGTCTTGGCATACATCTTCTTTTTTCAAACCGTTATCTCCTACTTTGATCGACATTCCGTGTCGCAGGAGTACTTCACCCACCACTCACGTCATCTAGATAATTCTATTAATAAATATAATGGATAATAGAGCGCGAAATGATATTTAATGCATATGCACATGTAAACATTTAAAATTGTAAAAATAGTTTAAAAATATTGAGTTAGGTCTGGAAAGCAAACAAATGCCATCAAAAATCGGTCTTATTAACGTGAGAATGTAAACCATTTATTAATGACATTGAGATCAATAAAACTAATGCATTTATCAATAGCAAGACGCCCATCATGGCTTTCGTGGAGCGTTCAAGATAAGCACCTCAAAACCGCGAACGATCATGAACACACGCAGCACGAGACGATGCGCTAAATAACACATGTGAGTCAGAGCACTCGTTTTCGTATTGCGTGAGAACCTTCGAAGCAATGAGATGCTACTTCTTATGGGGAAAATACGACTCTGAGATGAAGGCCGTGAAGCGTGGTTACCGAGTCTGTTCAGGCGAACCGACTGGCTTAGCGTCTCGCAAAAGATAGCTCGTGCCATCAAGGTTAGGGTGCAGTCTACATCGCGACCCCATTGATCTTATAGAATCATAGCGATTCAGCGTTGATATTAGAGTTTAGACTCATAGGATGGCACTAAGCGGAGCACGGGTTCCAGTTTCATCCAACGTGCCAATAGATGCATCGCTGTGATAAAAAACGCGATAGCCTGCATGATGAATAATACCTCAGCGTCGTACTCGAAAACACACGTCAACACACCACCCAATCCGACACCAATCACCATAAAATAACCCAAAGTGATCAGAGGGGGCACGGTTAAATCATTGTACCCTCTCAACACACCATTACCGACAATGGTTCTTAACATGTCGAAGAAAAGCTTGGCACTTGTAATCATCATCACGTGATAGAGGAACTGCATAAGCTGTGGGTCATTTTGCACGGATTCATGAGCAAACAAGTCGATAAAGGTGCGAGGAATGACGATGTAACTTAAACTCGCCAGTAAGGTCACTCCAGTGATCACAATAATGGAAGTGTTGGCAACATCCCGAGTGCGGTCTGCATGTTTTTCTGGCTCTTCGACCACGGCGTTCTGAGACAGCAATTTGCGCAGTAATACCGACAACCCATTAGTAAAACCGACGCACAGTACGATAATCGCCATGCTGCTCTGCAAAGCCACTTGCTGAGCAATCATCGCGTAAACACCGTTGAGCCCTGCCAACACCGTCAGAGACAGCTGAGACAACCACTCGATAATGCTCGCAAGCGACAGTTTACACCCCGTAACCACATTACGAGCAAGGTCGCTGAACACGCTTTGCGAGCGAACGGCCAGCCATTCAATCTCTCGATACAAACGCCCACGAGCCAAAATGAAAGTAGTGAGGAGAAAGACAGCGAGCGAGGCACAAAGATAGCTTAATCCCATCCCCAGCATGCCCATTTGAGGAACCCCGAACAATCCAAGGGCTAATATGGCTTGCAGCGTAATACATAGCCCGTGATAGACGAGGTTGACGATCATAACACTGCGCGTATCACAGAAAGCTAAGAACAGCTGTAGGCCAATTAAACTGAGATAGAAAAATGGAATGCTAAAAGCATAGTAGAATAGATAATCCCCGAGTGATTGTGTGATCTGAGGCTCTATACCCATAAGCGTAAACAACACTTCACTTTGCAAGCAAATCAAGCCACACACCACAGAAACCACTAACGTGATCACCAGACCTTGTATCAAGGCCGTGGAGATCTTGCCATTATCTTGCTGGCCGATCCCTTCTGCAATCTGAAGGCTAGTGCCACTAAATGCGCCATAACTAAACGCCCTTAAAAGGCGAGTTAAAGCGGTGGCAACGGCCATCGCCGCGACCGCATGGTGACTTATTTGGGCAACGATGATCCCTTCGCAGATAATATGGAACATATCAAAACAGCGTGCCGATACGTAGTTACCCGTAAAGGATAACTGTTTTATCGCGGCACGAAATCGGTGAACAAGTGAGGCTTTCATTGGCATTTCATTATTAATGGCTTACCACAGATAACGCATCAAAATGCTCATTCAAGGACACACCAAAGCAAACCTGATGGTGCTCTTGCATAAGGGCAATAAACGAATGGGTATTGCCCCAAGGCTTGAGGCTGTCTAACTCTACGCCTTTATCGACACTGGCAGCCACGAAACAAAATACGTTCAAATTGGAGAGCAATGCGTAGAAGTGTATCTGTTTGTTTTGTTCCACCGTCCAATTTGGCTCGTACTGTTTAAATGTCTCAGAGAAAGGGGTGTTATGAATATGCCCCATAAACTCACCATAAGCCAACAAGGGATCGCCAATCACGAACGTTTCAAGATCAATGGCGTATAGCTCGCTTTGATGGACTAAAAAGTTCCTTAGGTTGAGATCGATAGGCACCAATACTCGTGGCACATCGCACCAATATTGAGATTGTGTTTCTACGTAGTGCTTCATTTCTTGATGTAATTTTTTTAAAAGCCCTCCGATTTCACTGCCATGTTTTAACACAATGTCTTCTATTGTATTAGCCAGCCCATCGAGGTTTTTTTCAAGGAAAGATTGCCAATTTGTTAAAGTCGCCTCTCGCACGTCTTTGTCGATGAACCCATAGCCTTTTTCTAACGTCATCGTTGCACAATCTTCAATAAACGTGACGATTTGTTCACTCCACTGGGCCCAATACTGTGACAAAACCTCGTTTGTCAGGGCATCAAGCAACTCTAATGTCTCCGGCACAAATTCCGTGATAAAATAGCGCTGTCCATTCCACTCCCCCGAGCAGGTCATCGGCAGGGTATGGCGCACTCTGCCATCTAACAATTCATGAATGAAAGGCTCATACGAAGGAGCGACCCGCTCTGTCTCAGACATTAGCTTCATAAAAAACTGCTGTTCGCACGCTGTTGAAGCGGATCGGGCTTTGACTCTGTAGTTGTCATTGATTGACTCAATATCTAAACCCGATATTTCCATCACATGCCAATCTGGCATGGCCTGATGAAATACTGTCGATGCCAGAGAGGCGCTCTTCATAGTCATATCTTTACTCCTAAAAAGGATGTGATGTCTTTTACGTATTTATCGTGAGTATTTTTACGAGAGTGACATAGCCTCACTGTCATTAGATACTCACTGGTCCATCGGTTTACTCGTCGAGCTATCCACGGATTAACGAAGTGTTGGCTTTACAATCACTGTCGACGTAAACAACTCTTTATCAATTTGCACCGGCTCTTTTCTGAGCAAAATGAGCGTATACCCCATCATCGCTAAGTTCTCTCGGAATAAATGCATGTATGAAGAGTACTTGCTAACAAGAGCTTCTAATGCCGAGGCATTAAGCGATGACAAATGCTCTCGCGTTGTCAGCTCCTCAACATATTGGGCCACTCGTTGCTCTGCAATATTGTCAAACTGATAGTCCTCTGACCAACAGATGTCCAAGGGTTTCATTTGGTAGTAGTTCAAACAATCTTGACGGTAATTAGGGGTAAGATTGACCCCAATCGCCTCACCCACCTGATTAACAAACTCCGTGGTAGGCGTATCGATGTAATACATCGGAATGGCAGCGACGTAACCATTGGGCTTCAAAACACGACAGTACTCACCGATCACTTTTTCTTTGTTATCCATGTACGAAGTGACGTTGCCACAAAACACCATGTCAAACGTTTCATTTTCAAACTCCATCATGGTTGCATCTTGCTTGCTGAAAGTCACCCTGTCCTCGACGCCATAACGTTTCGCTCTCGCCCGAGCTTCACCGAGGCTTTCTTCATTGATATCAATAGCGTCTACCTGACACCCCGTAATTCGCGCCAGCTCAATAGCGGTGAAGCCTGTACTGGTCCCTACTTCAAGGATTCTACTTTGTGGAGAAAGCATGGCACTTTGGGCGAGCCTTTGAATGCTATTCGCCCCTCCGGGTGGCCGATTGGTTTCTCTTACAACGCCAATGAGATCAAAGTACGTCATCGCTTCGATTTCTTCCTTTGTGTACGTCGGTCTATCTGCTGTGATCATGCTGAACCTCTGTGTTATATCATCCATTAAGAAATGAGTGGTTTATCGTAGATTTGGTAATAGTTATCTTTAGCCCGCTGCCCAATACATTCCATTTTGAACGAATATCGTTCAACTCCGGGCACAAGCATCTTGACCACTGGCTGTGGAAAACCAGCTTGATTCAGGTCTACCAGTAATATGTCTTTGAAGCCGGCTTCCGATAACACCGTAATCAGATGGGTCATATCCTCTATGCAATTCTCATATTGCTCCGAGGGAATATCTTGGTAATCAATCACGCGCGAGTCTTTATCAAACCAATACGAGTATTTACGTTTATATTGCTGATAGTGCAATTCGCGCTTTTGCTCAAATTTGGCTAAGTCCTCGCGCGCACCACTTATGGCTCCCAGCCTTGAGGCGACCGCCTCATTGAGTGCCGTCAACAAGGCAATATCTTTATTCAGATTGGCACCATATCCGCCGTTGACAAATAAAGGGTCATACGCTTTTGTATCTTCACAAATCACAGAGAAAACCGGCACAGGTACATCCTTTTGGGTAATATAACGAACAATCACGTCTACCCCATTCTCTGCGAGTTCGGCAATAATCCGTTGGGCATCTGGATTATCAATCGACCGATTGGGGACCACTGGACTCTGTCTAAGGATTTTATTCAGTGCCGCGGCATCTCTTTCAATCACTTCATAGAGGCCATGTATGATGGATTCATGAAAATTGTTGCCAGTTGCAAGCCCCGTAGTGAAATAGCGAAATAGCGCCCTACCTTGTGTTGGTTGATAAGGATAGAAAACCACATTCGCCGTTACATAAGTTGATTCACCGTTCATCAAATTTGTGGCACAAACCCACTCTAGCTCTTCATCTGAGTCAAACATAGAGGATTCAGGGCAATGGAACTGCGCGGGGTGAATCACGTGACCCTGTTGTTTGAGTTTGTTGTAGCTGGTAACGATCAGCTTATGACTGGGATAATTCTGACTTTCGGCACAATAACGCTCAATCCCCTCGGCAATCGCCGACACTTCACATTGAGATTTATTTAAGCCTTTGCCTGAAAAAACAGTAAACGTATCCTCGTCGTCCATTGCCAAAGGGCGTACACATTGAAACACAGGCACACAAGACTTATCGAGTTCGGTAATATCCGCCACACGTGTGATACCCGCCAAGGACATAAATGGATTAAGTCGCTCAATGGTTTGGTCAAAAGTGAACGTACGATAATGCAAACTGGGCGCGCATTTTTTTCCATTCTCTTCCATAAGTGGTGGAAAGTTATTCAAAATATCTTGCGCCTCAATGGAGGCTTTTTGGTATACCGCCTGCTTCGTCATCGTCATCGTCATCGTCATTTACTCCGTTAGATAAATGGTTCTGCGTATTAACGCAACTTCGTCTTCTAACAACACCAGCACATTGAGCGTATGTAAACCGCATACATAATGGGCAGGCAGAGAAATATGGGGTAAGCCCACATGATAGTTGTGGCTGTGCTTGTCTAAGGTCGTGTGCATTTTAGACATCGCAAGTTCGCCCTTTCCACCCTTAATAAAAGGCTCTATCACTGCCAAACACGTCAGTGAGGTTTTGTCTGATTTAGCCTGTTCAAATTCAAGCGCCAGAGACAGCTCATAAGGGCTCTGAATCGAACAATGACTCTCTCCATTGACTTGCGCTGAAGAAAAATGTCCGACGGCATCCAATACCGTCGCGCAATTGGGGCATTCATGGAGAACACGTGCCTGACTGGATTCATTAGCTAAATGCATTGGATTGACCGATAACGTCCCCTCACAGTAAGGACACGTGCTGGTCTTCGACCTAAGATCAGCAGGCACATAGACCTTATCGGTTTGAAGACGAAGGTATCCTCCTAGATGATGCAGCATCGCTAAATAGAACTCGCACCAAGCAGAATGAAAGTTGTCTAACATCTTACCCGTATAATGCTCAATCGCCTTTACGTCGCTCGCATTTTTCTTTTGTGACGATATAGAACGGGCCGCTAAACACTTCGCCGCTCCCCAATACGTTTCCGTCGCTTGCTGTAACGCGACGCTTGAAGTGCTAATTTCTCTGACCGCGATACCGCGGCTCAACTGACTGACCGCACGACTATAGTCAAGGTAAGCGGTCGAAAACGAGTGGGCTGTGTATGGCCTATCTTTGTCTTGATCGACCTGAAGCACTTCTTTGACCAGATCAACGGCCCTATCCAGATCTTTCTTATTGGCGGAGCCAGCCTTAACATACTCAGGGTCGCCAAAAACCATGAGAGCAGACAGCACATCTTTATAAGAGGCGTAATGGTTCCGATTGAACGTCGCAACAATTTCACCCACCCGCTCTCCCGATTCATAGGCCTGCAAAAAATGCACTGGAGCTTGGGGGTCAAGTTTGATCGTTGTGTAGGTCGTGATCAAGACCGATGTATAAGGCGACAAAGCGAATTGAGCTGCCAAAGTATAACGGGTGTCGTACACACCACCGGATAACACCGCTCCCCAACAGGTATAACTCATGACAAGTGACGCAGGCAATTCAACAGGGGACAAAGGCACGACACCCGGTTTTTCTCGGTTGCACAGCGCGCTCTTGAAACAAGGATGAACGGCACTCGCTGCTGAGTCCACTTCACGATGTTTTTTTGCGCACAGGACCGTCTGTCCAAGCGACATGTTGACACCATTGGAATGTGGCATTGTAATCAGTGCCTGTGAAGGCTGTTGCAACCATTCTGATGTGTTGGCATCTCCGTAACCTGTGGAAAGACGATATTGCCCCACTTCCACCGATGGCTTGCGCGCTGACAATGGCAATAAGGTATGAACCGCTCTGTTGGTGGGGGGTTCACAAGACATCGCCACCACCATCTTCAATCGCATTAACTCGCGCTGCTCTTTACCAAATGGGTACGCGTACCCTATCAGACATTCTGGTGCACCTTGCGCCTTGGCGGCCATCATTCGATGCAAATGTTCAATTGAAAAGGTATCATTTGGAAACATCAAAAGGCTGCTCGCTGACGACATTTGACAGAACCAATCATCATTAAGGTCATCATAATCCGGTACATGAAAGACCGCTCGATGAGTCAGCAAAGCGTATTTGAGCGCAGACCGAAGCCCATCTTGACCAACACCCACGCACACCTGTCGATCCGCGCTGACCGTCCCTGCATTCGGTTTCTGTTCAAAGGCCATCTCATAAGCCTGCAGCAATTGGGCATCTTGTGTCACTCCATCCAATTGTTCAGCTCTCTCCTTTAACCACTTAGGCGCGAGATCCGAATCGAGAAAAGACGCCACCGTCATTTGAGTGAAATCCGTTCCGATAAAATTTAGATGTTTTTGCAAGAGTACCTGTATTTGCTCTCCGATGACTGGCACCACCAATACGGTCGACTGTGACTGGTGAAACAGGCCTGCAATCAGGTATGACAGGCCAACTTCAGTCGGATATTCAGCCGTGAGAACAATTGCCGTTTTTCGGGCCATATCGCTAAGCTCCGTCGACTAAGGCAAGAAATTCACTTGGTTGAACCTTGGAACCAGCTGACAGTCACGAATATCATTGTGATTCAACAACCACAGAATGAATCGTTCAACACCCATACCAAATCCACTCGTTTGTAGGGGTTTAACTTTGCGCATTTCCAAGTACCATTCGTAGTCCTGTGCCACAACTTCACGGCGTGCCATTGCGTTTTGCACATCTTCAACAGCATCGTGGCGTTGGCCACACCCAACCGTCTCACCGATCCCCATCAAAAGGTCCGCTGACAATGAATACTCGTCGTCCACATCGTCAGCCTGATAGAAGGGCACAGACAACGCTGGCATATGCGTTACCCAAACAGGGCCTTTGAACATCTGGATAAGTTGCCGCTCACCGGCATTCGTCAACAGGTAGAAACCGGCCTCATGCTTTTCTACGTATTCATCGTCGTAGCCTAGCTCGCGTATTGCATCGGAAAAACGGATGGTGGGAATATTTTTGGAAAGAGCAATAAAGTGATCCAAGTGACTAGTATCAAAGCCATTTTCCTGACCAAACTTTTTAATCATTGGGCTGATATGTTGGACAAGGTAATGCAGATAAGCGTTGACCAAGCCCATAACATCAGCAAGTGAACCACAGATTTCAGCTTCTGAATGATAAAATTGGCATAGGTGGCGTTTATCTGCGTCTTCGCCTCGGAAAGAAGGCATCATATAAAAAACGCCGTTAGGACAATAGCGCAGAGCATATTCCAACATAAACTGCATAGAATCAGCAAGATAGGTCGGCTGACCTGCAATTTCTACCTCGACTGGAAGAGAATCACTTCCAAGCCCCATTGGACTCGAAATCGAGCCGGTTGTAATGGGTAACATCACACTCGTCATGTTTTGTTGACGGTAAAAATCGTGGGTTAAGAAATTCAGCTCAGATTGTATTTCTAACAATTGTTTATACCAACGCTGATCAAAAGCTTCAAGGTAATGAGTCTGCGGGCATTTCCACGTTTGGGGCGGCTGGTTATTGTCTTCCGGTTGGCGATTACGTACTAACATATATTATCCTAGCTGTTTAATGAAAGTTGATTCATTATTGATAATCGCAATCAATTGCAGTGCATCTTGTCTTTTGAGATCCAATGCCAACTGATTGTCCTTAATAAACTGCTTCAATGACGTTATTTCGTGCCTATCACAATGAGGGGCCGCTAATGTGATCACGTGCTCATAAGTCAACTCGCTAAAGTGAATACCTTTTGCCAATCTAATGAGCTGGGCCCTCTGTCTATGGTTAATTACGCCCGCCTTTTCCGCTTGCGCAAAGCCATACTTTATGTTGACCAAAGGGGTCGTTATATTGTCGAAACTGATCGGATCGTAAGTCAACGCCACATCGGCATCCGATTGATATTCCCCTGACCGGTAATGCTCAAATATCTTACCGACGCCGGTCATCCCAATCGGTGCACATTCCGCGGCTCGCAGTGCACCCATACTGGAAGATCCATATATCCTGACACCTTTCTTTAGTGCTCTGGCAATTTCACGAGCGGTAATCGCGAGCGTATTTTGAAAGACACCATCGATGATACAAACCGGGCTATCAGACGCTGAAATGTCTTCTAGATCCCCTCTTTCAATTGGCGGCCTGATTTCTATCCCTGCGTTTGCCCAGTTTGCGACTTCGCCATTGGGTAAACTCGGTCCAATAAAAATAATGGCCATATCATTGCCAAAATAAGGCGGTCTCAGGTCCACTTTCTAAGGGAGAGAAATCGTCATCCTGACTTTCCACTTCCTTAGCGTCTTCTTCCTTCAACAGTGCCTGTTCCTCAGGCTCTGGTTGGTCGGGTTTATCCTGGTTATCACTCATTACTGTTTCCTCACTCCATTATCCACCGACCACAGCGGGCACCAAAAGTAACTCTGATTCACTCTGTATTTCTGTGTCCAGATACTCGGCCTCACGGATGTCAGTTTCATCAATAAAAATGTTAAGGTAGCCTTTCAACTGTTGGTTTTTCCCAAAAATGACAGATTGTAAATCCGGATAGAGTGAAACCAGCTGTTCTAGTGCAGTGAGTACCGTTGCTCCAGAAACTTCAATCTTCGACCGATCTTGGGTGTACTTTTGCATGGTTGTTGGTATACAAATGATTGCCATAATTTAGGCACCCTCTCTTGATTAAATTTAATAAGAGTTGAGAGATGGATCGATGTCCTCCACCCATTTCAACACACCCCCTTTCAACGAATATATCTCCTTGAAATCTCTGAGTTCTTGAAGCCGAGTTATGGCTTTTTCACTCCTAGCGCCCGCTTTGCAATAGACAACTAAAGGCACTTGTGGATCAAACATACACAAGTCGGAGGCCGTCATCGCTTCGAGCTGTTGCAGCGGAATGTGTTTACCGCCGATATGGACAATGTCTCTCTCGTAGTCTTGCCTCACATCCAGCAACTGCAGGGGTTCTTGCTTGTCCAAACGTTCCTGCAAAGCCAACACAGACAACACGGAGACGCGTTCATCCTCAGTCTTGGCCTGACAACTCACCTCTATCGCATGGAGTTCTGTTATCGTGGGCTTCTCGCTACATATCGGACAAGATGGGTCCTTGACCAGATTGACTTTCTTGAAATCAAGGTCAAGCGCATTGTAGAGAATCAATTGCCGTGATAACGATTGACCAATACCGCAAATAATTTTAATTGTTTCAGTGGCTTGCAAGCTGCCAATGATCGCTGGCAAAACACCAAGAACCCCACCTTCAGAACAATTGGGGACCAGTTCGGCAGGCGGTGGCTCCGGAAATAAGCATCGATAGCATGCCCCTCTCTGACCCTCACTCAGTAAAGCGTTCATGACCGCCACTTGCCCTTCAAAACGAAACACCGAGCCATAAATATAGGGCTTTCCAAGTAACACGCAGGCATCGTTAACCAAGTAGCGAGAAGTAAAGTTGTCTGTTCCGTCCACAACAACGTCGTAGGGGCCAATCATTTCTAAGGCATTGTCTTGATCAATAGCGGTGTTGTATTCATGGACAGTAATATACGGGTTTAATGCCGTGAGCCGCTGCTTAGCGATCGACGACTTGCTCTCCCCCACACAGCCCATATCAAAAAGAATTTGCCGCTGTAGGTTGGTTTCATCAACGGTATCAAAGTCAACAAGCCCGATGGTACCGATACCGGAAGCCGCCAAGTAGAGGAGTATCGGGCTACCCAATCCCCCCGTCCCTACAACCAGAACCTTGGCATTTTTTAATTTTTCTTGCCCCGCTAACCCAACTTCAGGGAGCACTAGATGCCGACTGTATCGTGTCAATTCTTCTCGAGTTAATGCCATGGTGTTAACCTCATATCAACGGTGAAAATTGGAGCGTACAAGCGAAATCTTCCACTGACATCGAGACCTCTCGCCCAATAGGCAAAGACAAAATAGGGTCGACATGAGAAGCACTCACATTCATCCATACTGGAATCATGTCATCGGGCATCACCCGTTCAATTATCTCGGTCACTTTCTGAGGTGAAGCCAACGGAGCACCTTGGTTAGATTGCCCAATCAGCATACCTTTGATCACAGATAACACGCCCATCTGTTGTAACTGAGTTAACTCACGTTCGAATTTGCCTACTTTCTCATCTGCACACGACTCTATCAGCAAGAGCTTGCCTTTCATGTCTGGAAAATACGAGGTCCCAACTAAGCTTAAAAGGGTCTCAAGATTGCCGCCCATCAATATGCCCGACGCACTGCCCGATCTGACCACTTCCCAATCAGGGTGAGGATAAGTGTCACGAGGCCCAAACCCTGATTTGAGATACCATAAATCAGCAGCAGCAAGCCTTGGCTGACGGAGTTTAATCCGCCCTGCACTTGACAAAAGTTGAGTAAAACTCTCCATGACCTCAGGGAAAATATTCGGATCACAAAAACTAGACAAGCCCGGCCCGTGAATAGATGCCACCCCTGTTTGACTGTAAACCCCAACCATTAAAGAGGTGATATCGCTAAAACCGATAATCGGTTTATTTGCCGAACGTATTAATTCATAGTCCAGATACGGCAATAATTGATTCGAATTATACCCACCAAAAATGGCCATCAGCGCTATCACTTTCGGGTCGCGTAACCCTTGATGAATATCTTCCACCCGCTGCTCGATGCTGCCTGCGGTATGGCCACTATGTTCGAAAGCGTTTACCGCGTATTGCACCTCAAAACCTAAAGCCTTGAGTTTCTGTTCACCGATCTCAAGCATACTTTTGGGAAGTTCATGCATCGGGTTGGCAGGTGCAATGATGTGAATAGTATTAGTCAATTTTTTCCCACCTCGCCGTTGTCTTGTTCAGCAATAAGCCGACACAATCATCATGTGGACGCAATCGCGATAAATCGAGCTCAGCAATAATATTAAAATCCTGTACACGCGTTGGGCATATTGGTGCCAGTAAAAATAGCGCCTTAATAAAGAGTTCACCGAGTAAACCTAAAGACTCCATTGTTGGCGTTCGGTAAATAGCCAAGTCTTCGATCACTGACCCACAAGCCTTAATATAAGACTGAATATGTAAGAGTACTGAACGTACCTGCATTTGCGACAGCGCTATTTCGATCTGTGGCCAATGATTGTCCCATGGCGTGTTAGCCAGTTCGTTGGGTAACACTCGCTCTAGGTGGTTTTTCTGAAAAATAGAAATACAACGCCGAAAGAAAGACCCAAATTGATTACAAAATATTTGGTTGATCGTATTAGTGAAATCTTGTTTCGTAAAATAATAGTCAGATAATGAATCCGGCGTCCGGTAGGCCAGATAAAAGCGCAGATAGTCTTTATCATATTGTGATGTCAAGGTTTCAATATTGACTAATGCATCATCTGTTTTTTCCATATCCAAAAAACCACGAGCCGATATTTGCAATTCACAATCTTTTCGATCACTGCCGTGGTGCAATAAATAAGGCCAAACTACACCATGATAGTAAATAATATTTTTTCCAATAAAGTGTTTAAATGTAAACGACTTATTGCTGCCTTCACATTCAGCAAGATATAAGTAACCAATGAGTGACTCATACCATAGATATAAACTTTGCTCGTCAGAAAAAGGTAACTTGGTGCCCATGTAGTTATCACGACTAATATTCCAGTCCGCCAATCCCTCAGCGACAACGGATTTTAATTGCGTGCTGACTTGCAGATTTTTCTGCTGTTCAATACTGTCCAAAATAGTCGCAAGACCTTGCTGTAAATCAAGAAACCAATGCAGCTTACTGTCTTTGATAACGTTTTCACTTTCACAAAAACGACACTGCAGGTTTCCATCACTCAACTCATCGTACGCGATCTTTTCTTTTCCGGTTGCGGACGTTTCTTTAACCGCTAAACGATAGCGCCTCGGCAGAACCTCACCGCAGTCGCCACACATATAATCGTCGGCTTCACGCTGCGTTATTGCTCCATCCGCTTTCAGCTTGTTGAGCGATTGATACACCAGTTTTTGCAAGGCTTTGGCATCTGTTCGGCCATAGTGGGTGAACTCTATCCCCAGCATTCGAAACTCGTTCAAATAACGATGATGCCAGCTTTGCATTGACTCATCACGGGTTGTTTGACCTTGAGAAAGTTCCTTTTGAGCCCAAAGGCCATGAACATCTGTTGCAGAAACAAAAATACTATTACCGCCTTTCAGACATTCAAAACGATGGATAATATCCGCGGGTAAGTAAGTACTCGCAAAATGAGCAATGCACAACTCAGCAGGAATGAAAGGGAAGGCAGCGGTAACAACGGTTTTTTTATTCATGCGAGTAAATTTCCCAGTAATTGCGATACGAAAAATAGCGTACCAGCATTCTGCTTCTAACAAGGATTTCACGACTGAAAGTTTAATAAACCGAATTGATTTACATGGTTTTATTTTCCGCACATTAAAACAACGGAAGGAAACATGGATTTTTACAAAACTGTTAATTTTATAAATAATAAAGATGGAAGTGAGTTAATTTTACAAACTCATTTTATTAACAAAATAGAACTCACAAAGTGTTAAAAATTGCACGTGAGTCACGTTAAGCCCATCTTATTAGAATTCATAATAATGATAAACTTGTTATCAACATATAAAAACAAAAGACAACCATGCTTTTCTCATTATGTTTTTTAATGAGGAATGGGGTGAAGATGATATGAAATACCCCATTTCTTAAAAATAAAAACTTCGAGAAATCAATTTACTAAACTTGGTTCATATGAGTAACGTATTCTTTATTCTGTGCCTAGTATAGACCTCTGTCTCTTTTTTGATGATACGATCACAAAATAAGATGGGTGCTGGCATGCGATAGATTCGTTACTTCACAGTTAACCGTTGCTGCATTGATTGTTTATCATTATTCAAACTGAGCGGGTCAGGATAATACTTTTTCGTCAATGCGTCCTTTATTGCGCTGGATCAAAAACTCACGCCTTACACAAAGAAAAATAGATTTATTTCACTGCCTATTGGAAGACGTGTTTTGATCTCAACAGAAAGCCATTGATGAATTGGCAATACTCAACCATCAGAAAAGTGGCATACAGCCATAACGTGAACTCAGGTTTATTTTTGTTAAAAATAACAATAGACACCGCTAGCATAAAAAGCCAACTGAAAACCTAGCATAACCGCTGATGGATGCGCCCGGAATGGCCCATCACATTCACTTGCGCCAAAGCACCGTTAATCAGTGTCAAGTTAGGAGGCAGATGTCCAATATCCATATCATAAATAACAGGTATCGCTAGGTCCTGAGTCACCTCCGTCAACACATCATTAGTGGAGAGCCCATGATCCGACAAGTTTCGCGCCGCACTTCGGCCTATCAGCACACCATTGCAACGTTCAAACACCCCTTTGTACTTCAAACTTTGTAATGCTCGCTTATAGCTGGTTGGGGACATTTCAACATTTTCCAAGTATATAATCAGCCCATCCTTTTTGAACATTTCAGACAAACGGTGGAGATCAAAATACTCGGTTCCAATCAGGTGCATCATGGTATCAAAGCATCCCCCAACCAAGCGCCCACGACACTGAGTTGCCATATTTCCAGACAGCTTCCAAGCTGTCGGCTCGGTCAAATTAAAGGTAAAGTTAGAGTCCTCAGCCATCGCGTCACCCTCAATTTGGTAATGACGGGACGACGTTTGTTCAAACTCACTGCCAACCCCCTGTCTCAACCAGTTTAACGTGTGCTTGGTCAGCGTATCTGCCTGATTTGGATGAAGCTCCATTAAATTAGGGCCATGGCACGAAGCCCAATCGAGTTTGGACAGCAACGCCGTAGACAGGGTACTGACATCAGAATAGCCCATCACCCACTTCGGCTGAACGGCCTGCAACACCTGATAGTCGAGCAATGGCAAAATATCCATTGCAAATTCCCCTCCCCAAGGAGGGACAACCGCAGCGATCGAATCATCACATAAGAAGTGCATTAACTCGGCGGCTCGTTGTGAAGCACTTGCGCTCACATGGTGTTTATTACGACGTAAGCACTGGCCTTCTATCACTCGAAAACCCTGACTTTTTAAATTGGCTATGACGATGTCTAAACGCTTATGCCACTTATCTGGAACACCCGCAGAAAATGCGGTAATCGCAATTTTGCTGCCTGTCATTAATGGAAGAGGATACTTCATCGGATGCCTTTAAACCTCGTGGGCCAAGCTAATGCCCAAACACATTGCAGCATTTAACTTAATGAAAAACATATAGTTATATCGTATCCGCTTTGGTTTTACAAACCACAATCTAGGATCACTCAACCCCTCTCTATTTTGACTCACATATCACCTAATCGCAGTATCGCTCCGAGTAATATTGTGGTTTCATTGGTTTCCAAACCGCTTATAATGCAGTCAAATTAACATTAGGAACTCGGTAAATATGGTCGACCAACACAAGTCAAACCGCCGTCCACTTGCGGTACGTAATAGTGCCATCACCAAACATATTGCCCGCTGGCTGAGCCAAAAAAATCTTGCGCCCAATCACATTTCTATAATGAGTATCGCTTTCGCCGCTCTGGGGTTGGCCTTTGCGGTGGTGTATCACTTGTGGCCGGCTCCCATTTGGTTACTCTTTTTCGCTGCAACCATTCAACTGCGTTTATTGTGCAATCTTTTTGATGGTATGGTTGCGGTAGAAGGTGGCAAGAAAACCCCAGCTGGCGAACTGTTCAATGATGTACCTGATAGGATTGCCGACCCATTGCTGATCATGGCTGGCGGTCTGGTGACTGGCTCAGACTTTGGTCTGTCACTCGCTTGGATAGCAGCCCTACTGTCTGTATTCACCGCATATATTCGGGTATTGGGTGTCAGCATGCGGTGTCAGGCTGATTTTCGTGGTCCGATGGCAAAACAACATCGTATGGCCCTGTTGACCCTCACTTTATTACTCATGGCATTCAACCAATGGTTTACACTGCTGCCTAACATGAGCCTCTATTTAATGGATATCGCCCTCGTCATCATGATTGTGGGCTGCGCACTCACCAGCTGGCGTCGACTCACCTTTATCTCTACAAGTTGCGAGAAGCAAGCCAGCGCAAGTGAGACATCTGATGAATAGTATTCCCATTCATTCCCTGATTTTAATGGCTGCGATCATCCTATTGCTTGTGATGAGCACTGTGATTTATCTCTATTTGTCACGCCGCCACTCTGACAAAGACTACCTAGAATTAAAACTGCGCATTCGTTCTTGGTGGTGGATGATTGGTATCATTTTTGTCGTGCTATATTTACCCACTCACTACACGCTCATTTTTGTTGCCTTCCTGAGCTTTATGGCCCTCAAAGAGTTTCTCTCCATTGTTCCCACTCGCATGGCTGACCGCCGAGTGATCTTCTGGGCATATCTCTCTATTCCTTTCCAGTACTATTGGCTATCGCTAGGCTGGTATGGCATGTACATCATCTTTATTCCGGTTTACATGTTCCTCTATCTGCCCATGGTGGCGGTACTGATCGGTGAGACCAAAGGATTTATTCGCTCTGCAGGGATCATTCATTGGGCATTGATGCTCACGGTATTTTGCGTCAGTCATATGGCCTATCTCCTGGTGTTACCAAGCCAAAACCCAGAAGCTGGCTCAATGGGTATGCTGCTGTTCTTATTGGTTTTCACGCAGTTTAACGATGTCTGTCAGTACGTGTGGGGCAAGAGCTTTGGCAAACACAAAATAGTGCCCAAGGTGAGCCCAAATAAAACATGGCAAGGCTTTATTGGTGGCGCCACCACCATCACCATCGCCAGTTATTTTGTTGCCCCCTATCTGACTCCGCTCTCCTCTGAAGAGGGGCTAGTCGCAGGGTTGATCATTGCGTGCAGTGGTTTTATCGGCGACTTAGTGATTTCCTCTGTCAAACGTGATTTACAAATCAAAGACACCAGTCAGTTTATTCCCGGCCATGGTGGTATTCTTGATCGAATCGACAGCCTGATGTTCACTGCGCCGCTATTTTTTCACTACATCTACTACCTATATTACTAAGAGGACGAGATGAGAATATTGAAAGTGCTCTTCGTTGTGTTGTTAGTCAAACCCCTAGTATTTATTGGTCTGGGCCTAAATATCATTAACCGGCAAAACCTGCCACTCAAAGGCCCCATGGTGGTGGCGGCTAACCACAATAGCCACCTCGATACTCTGGTGCTGCTGGCATTATTCCCAATGAGCATGGTTCACAAAGTACGCCCAGTCGCCGCGGCCGATTATTTTTTCAAAAATAAGCTCTCAGCATGGCTGTCACTGACTATCTTGGGGATCATTCCGATTCACCGTAAGCCGACCAAAAGCAACCGCAACACGGTGTTTGAAGAATGTCATAAAGCACTGAATAAGGGAGATATTCTTATTATCTTCCCTGAAGGCAGCCGAGGTAAACCGGAAGCAATGAGCGGCTTAAAAAAAGGCATCTATCATCTCACCAACGAACATAATCACTGCCCAGTGATCCCAGTGGTCATGCGCGGTTTAGGCCGTGCTCTACCCAAAGGAACCGCCATGTTTGTGCCGTTTAACTGTGATGTGGTCTTGGGTGAACCCATTGCTGAGTTTGACGATGCGGATGATTTTCTAAATACGATGCGGGCCAGTTATCAACAACTGGCTCAAGCGTGTATCGTGACACAATACGAAGAGTAGGCACAAACCTGCCCGTCACGCACGGGCAGGTTGAGCGCTCTATTTTGTCTCAAGCAAGTCAAGGAAAAACGCATACTCTAACGCGTCTTCTTTCAAACGCTTAAAGCGACCAGACGCTCCGCCATGACCAGCTTCCATATCCGTTTTGAACACAAGAACATTCGTGTCTGTCTTCATTTCTCTTAGCTTGGCAACCCACTTCATCGGTTCAAAGTACTGGACCTGAGAGTCGTGTAAACCTGTCGTCACCAGCATATTAGGATAAGACTGTCCTTTGACATTATCGTATGGAGAATAGCTCAGCATATACTCATAGTACGACTTGTCATTGGGGTTGCCCCATTCATCGTACTCATTCGTCGTCAATGGAATCGACTCATCCAGCATCGTGGTCACCACATCAACGAAAGGAACGTGTGCCCCAATCCCCCGATACAATTGCGGTGCTTGGTTGATGACTGCCCCCATCAGCAGCCCGCCCGCCGAACCACCCACCGCAAAAACTTTGTCTTCTGCCCCGTAGCCTTCCTGTGTAAGGCTTTTGGTGACATCAATAAAGTCGTTGAATGTATTTTGTTTGGTCAGCTTCTTGCCATCTTCATACCAAGGACGCCCCAGCATTTCAGATCCACGAATGTGGGCAATCGCATAGACAAAACCGCGATCCAATAAGCTGAGACGCGCCGAGCGGAACGTTGGCTCAATGGTATGACCATAGGAACCATAACCGTATTGGTATATCGGATTGGTGCCATCTTTCTTAAATTTATCTTTACGGTATACCAGTGATACCGGCACAACCTGACCATCACGCGCGGTGATCATAATACGCTCTGACTGGTAGTTATCCGCCTCAAAGTCACCAAGCACTGGGGTTTGCTTCAACATTTGCGCCTCACCCGAACTGAGGTCAAAATCATAATAGGTCCCCGGTGTGGTCAAGCTGCTGTAGTAAAAACGCACGTTCGGGTTATCCAGCTCATTATTTCCAGTCAAGTAAGCGGCGAATGCCGTATCATTGAACTGCAATGGAAACTCTTTACCGCTAGAAAGCTGACGAACCTTAAGCGTGGACAGACCATGAGTCCGCTGCTCATAGACAAGGTGATCGTCAAACAAAGTGAAATCCACAAGCTGGCTGTCGTCATCAGGGGCAATCACATCTTGCCACTTGGAACGATCATGTACCTCATCTTTACGTACTTTCATTAGACGAAAGTTGACCGCCTGATAATTCGTATACACAAAGTACCAGTCGTTGAGTTTAGCGATACTGTATTCAATACCGTCTTCACGTGGGTAAAATGGCTTTGCTGTCGCATTAGGATCACTAGCATCAATCACAGAAACACTGCTGGTTTCGGTACTCGAATGAGAGATATAAACCTGCTGTCCATCTTTACTCTTACTTAGAGAGGTATAATAAGCGCTATCACTCTCTTCATAGATCAGCTCATCACGGCTTTGTGGCGTGCCCAACACGTGTCGATAGACTTGATAGCCCAACAGTGTTTGGGGATCTTTCTTAATGTAATAGAAGGCCTGATTGTCGTTTTGCCACGCAATTTCGCTCGACGCCCCTTCTATGTGATCATTGAAGTACTCACCGGACGTCAGATCTTTAATCTTAATGGTGTAAACACGACGGCTCAATGTGTCTTCACCATAAGCCAGCTTGTTTTCATCTGGGCTCACATACAGACCGCCGATACTAAAAAACTCATGTTCCGCAGCCAGTTGATTTGTATCCAGAATCACCGTTTTGTCCGAGCCGGCGAAATCTTTACTACGAAGATGCACTTCGTACTCATTATCACCGGTCACTTCATTCGAATAGTAGTAGCTGCCTTTGCGCACGGGGACAGAGTGATCATCCTTCGCGACTCGCCCTTTAATTTCTGCAAACAATTGGCTCTGAAGAGATTCAGTATGTTTAAGCACGGATTCCGCATACTGATTTTCTTTTTCGAGATGTTGCAAGATCTCCGGCGATTTACGTTCGTCATCTCGCATCCAATAATAATTATCGATTCGAGTATCACCGTGAGTTTTCATGGCATGGGGAACTTTTTTGGCCACTGGCGATTGAGTTTGCTGGGCCACGAGTTGTATTTGAGAGGGGTGAGTCACAGTTTGAACTCCTTGATTGCTGCATCCAGCGATAAGGGCGACCGATACGGCCACCGCAGTTAGAGTGAAACGCATCGATTAGTCCTTACATTGCGTTAATCCGAAAGCGCATCGCTTCTGAGGTAGAAATCTTGACTCAAACCTTAGAAGCGAAATGATAAAAACCATTATTTAACAATGAATTACGATATCAGACATGGATTTCATCGTCAAATGATGTGCTCGGATTGACGCCGTCAGTTCTCGCATCGAAACGGATAAAGTTCATCAATAAATCCACATCATGCTCTTGGGATAATCGGTAGTTATCTCCCACAATATTAGACACAGAAGATCTCCAGAAGCACAGTGCCCCTGTATTTTCAAGCAGGACCCTTATTTGCCACTTCCCTGGAAATTTCTTTACAATATGGGCCAGTGTTTGCTTTCCAACCCCCTGACCTTTGTACTTTCGCACAACAAAAAATTGCGCAATATCATACGTTGATCGATCACAGGGGTCATCGCGGATAATAACAAACCCCGCCAGTTCTGCATTAACATAAATAAAGTAAGGCTGATGGTCATTGCTTTCCCAATACGGGTCTAACATCCCAGCGTTATAACCAAACTTGCCCTGTTCATCTGGGTTCCAACCCATGAACTCTGACATGTCATAGTTATAGTAAAAAAAGAGGTTCTCAAGCACATGTCGAGATTCTCTCGTTATATCAATCAATTTAATTTCCATATTTATCTCACTCCCTTGGGCTCACAACGTTTATATAAACGTACCCTGAACTGTAAAAATTTAATGCGCTCCATACACGATAAAAAATGCGCGGCTTATTCCCCAAGTGAAATAAATATTATTATTTTTCCCTTTACTTACAATAACTAAAGTAGTAAATACTGTCTACCCATTAACACACTCAAACTCACTATAAGGGTTCACATGTTTAAAAAGTTACTTTTATCGCTCATTATTTTTTCATCGTCAGCCAGTGCTTATACGCTTTGTCCAGACGGAGAGTTCCCCTTCTGTGACGGCGCCGGGATTTGCATTTGCTCGCCACTTTAAGCGTTTAAATTACAATGGTGTTTGGCCTTAGGCCAAACACCATTGCTTATTCAAAAGGCATTGATCGACTGCTTTAAGAAGCAACGTCTTAATAAACTGAGCGGCAGGACCACACATCAAGACATCGTCTTTTTCAACATTGGCGGTCAAGGCAACAACGAGGACAATTATCGTTTATCGGGCGGCTGGAAAGACTGTTTCATATTAAACAGAGACAAAGCGGTGCTGTATTCTGGTCCATGGTTTACTGTCGCTTTGCTGTTGGTCGACATTACCCCTTGCCAAATCATATCGTGACGAAGATCCAAAGTCACTTTACGTGCCAAGAAAATATGTTCTGGTTTGACAATCTTGCACGCTATTTCCATCTGTGTGTAGGCATTTTTAAGCGCCGAACGATTGCCCGCTTTAATCAGCGCATCGACCACATCAATACTCTTATCATCAGCAAACATGGCGTATACATACCCTTCATACAGGGCGGCATAATTCATCGCGACGGTAATGTCTTTTGACGTAGAAATACCGCCTATCATTTGACCCCCTTTCTGAATCTGAATACCGCCACCAAAGCGGGGCTTAAAACCAACCGTAAATATTTCATTCGGTGGGCGGGTGTCTGCTCGGTAAACTAAACGCATAGACTCTTCTTATCGTTAGAAAAATCATTAAGTTACCATATCATCAGTTCAAGTCAAAATACCTCAGTTTTCCACCATAAACCGTATGAAAAACCCTTTATCCCACCCACCTTCCATCACCGATGATACTGAAGTGATACTGTGCGCTGATCCCCTATCTCTATAGTGGATTCATCACGGTTGAAACAACGGGATAGGAAATATCATGGACTCTCAAATCCGCTTTGATGGCGATCTAATACAACCCGTATTCAGCGAACAGAGCTTGGCTTGGTTTGGCAACGCATTCCAAACTCCGGAATAGGTGTATTCAACATCAAGCTCCTCTCTTTCTCGGTGGGAAATAGCCTCTAACATTGGGATTTTTTTGGATAATACGTTCAAAAAATAACGACATTACCAGTATTAAATACCAATTATTTTTATATAAATAGTATATGAATCTAAAAAAATGCTTGATGGTCACAGTATTCCCTTAACAGGTTGCAAGCGCTTTAGGCGAGGTCTGACTTGCATCACTGTTATTGATCAAATTTAAACCAAGATTGATATGCATCAATGTTTGCATTTGACCTCCCGTTTAACGGAACTAGGTTTACGTATGTTTCACCTATCACGCACAAGGATGAGAAAATGAATGTTCTAAATAAAGCGCTTTTACACGACGACTATTGCTGGTTATCGATCAACAAAGAATCCGCCGCCCGATTCATGGATATGCTGCGCGAACGCATCGATACCAAACGTATTAAGAATGGGTTTCCTCTGCTGAGTGACTCACTATGTCTGCACCACAAAGAGAGAGAACATCTGTCTCCGGTCATGCAGGAATTTCGTAACCTGATAGACAATAATTCCACTCTGCGCATGGGGCTGACCAAAATGATCGATCAGGTCCCCGGTTACTACAAAGACCCTGATGCTCAGGGTTTTTATTTACGCAGTATCGATGAAATGATCCTGCTGGTCGATCACATCATCACCAGTACCGCACCAGAGTACAACGAGACAGATTTGGTTGGATTCCCGATCAATAGCATTCTCAACTGGACAATGGGTGTTCCTGCTGGCGGCGAAGTGTTCCGCAATCCAGATCTCAACAGCATGTTTGAGAAAGTCCTCAACACTTGGGCTGAATTTTTAAACTCAAGACAATCGCTGTATGTTTTTGACTATTCGAATCAAACCAATAAAAGCGGTGGATGGCGCAGTCCATCGGCCTTAGAGCAGCTTAACATGGAGCAATATTTGGATGCTCCTCAACTGGACGCGTTCCTTAATTCGACAAACCCCGTCACGGATGCTCATTTCCCTTACCAATCATGGAACGATTTTTTCACTCGTCGATTCAAAAATGCCGCGCAAAGACCGATATCTCAAGACCTTGGTATCGTCAGTGCCTGTGACTCAAAAATTTACAACATTGAACATGACGTCAAGCTTGAAAACTGGTTCTGGGTGAAAGCGCAACCCTACTCTCTGCGCGATATGCTGGCCAACCAAGATCTTCCTCTGGCGACGGGCGCAGAAAAAATTCGACAAGATAAGCAGCACTTCGACACTTATGTTCAACCCTTTGTTGGCGGCACCGTGTATCAAGCATTTTTGTCGGCAACCAAGTATCACCGTTGGCATAGTCCGGTGTCAGGTGTCATTAAAAAGAAGTATGTCAAAAATGGAACCTATTATTCTGCGGCCCTTGCTGAAGGCATGGATCCGGCGAGCCCAGACGAGTCACAAGGCTACATCGCGCATACCGCAGCCAGAGCGATGATTTTCATTGAGTCTGATGACCCAAAAATCGGACTCATGTGCTTGATGACCATTGGTATGGCAGAGGTGTCATCCAACATCATCACGGTCGAAGAAGATCAGCGAGTGACTAAGGGCGATCAGATAGGTTTCTTCCAATACGGTGGATCAAGTCACTGCCTTGTATTCCAAAAAGACGTGATTAAGGCCTTTGATTTCAGCGTGGGCGATGAGGTCGAAATGGGCCAATTGATCGCCACGGTAAACCACTAACCCGTGTTGATAAATTCAGCGGGAGTCGTCCGGACTCTCGCTCATTGATAACGCCGAATGAAAGGGCTACATCATGTGTACGAGTGTCATTATCGGAAGAAAAGCCACCCGTCGTGGCGTTTCTATCCTTGCCCGAAACGAAGATTTCGAGACAAACATTTGTAACAAATACCTCAAATACCGCCATACGCCGCAATACATAGACGCAGACAATGGAGAGTACGATACACATTGTGTCTCCGAGGGCATCTGGACGTTGGGTAACGGTTTAGCCGTTCCTGTACCCAACACCGCCTACCGTTACAGCGCGATGCCAGACGCCAACGCTTTTCAGGAAGCAACATGTGCCATCGGTGACCACTTTTATTTTGAAGAGAGAGGCGTCAATGAAAACAATGTCGCTCTCTCTGCCACAAATTCGCTGGAGGATCCGAATGAGAAGGCCTTAGCCGCCGACCCATTTGTCATCGTTGGGGTCAGTGAAAGTATTATCCCAACGTTGATTTTGCCTCAAGCCACGTCTGCGAAAAACGCCGTGACTTTGTTAGGAAAATACGTGGAACAATATGGTGCCAGTGAAGGCAATGGTGTTTTGTTTGGTGATCTTAACGAGTCTTGGTATATGGAGATTGGCTCTGGTCATCACTGGATCGCGGTCAGAGTACCAGACGAGCAGTATGTGGTTATCGCAAATGGCAAGCGGATTCATGGCGTCAGTCTGAACTCACCAGAGACACTTTGTTCTGACGGACTGTTTTCTTTTACCCAAACACATTCTCTCTTAGATGACCCCGTTGAAACGGATTTCAATTTCGCCAAAGCTTTTGGTCAGCCGGGTATTCCATACAATATCGATAGAGTCTGGCTGGGCCAGTTACACCTAACTCCTTCTTTAAAACAGGCACCGAGACTTGAACACTATCCGCTTTTTCTAAAGCCTGACGTTTTAGTGACCGAACACGATGTCATGACCTTGCTCAGAGCGAACTATGATGGGACCGCTCTTGAAGGGCTTGCCCAGCGGCCAATAGGGGTGATTCGCACGGCAGAGAGTCACCTCATAGTATTCGATAGCACTTTGCCAGCACCACTGCGTTGCGTGATCTGGCAATCAGTCAGCTCGCCATTGAACGCCCCTTACTTTCCACTGTTTGAATCCTTCGAGGCTTATCCAAACGCCTATCAGCTTGGCAACAAAACGTATGTCAGCCAATCCGCTTACTGGGCCTTTAAAGGGCTATCAGCACTGGCGAGTGTCAATGGCAATGTCAGCAGTAAAGACATCAACGCACAGTGGTATGGGCTAGAGCAACAGTTCTTAAACGAGCACTCAACCTTTGTTGATGGTTTGCGGCGACAGTTTGACATCTCTCCTGACACCGCCATGCAGTCAGCAGCAAACTACAGCCTAGGTGTCAGCACGATGTTAATTGAAAAGGCGCACTCTTTGTACAACGAGACGCTCACAGAGATGGTAAATAAAATGGAGGATCCACATGAAATTAGAAAGCAATAGCTTCACATTTAGGGGAGAGTTCGAGCCTCAATCCGCCATATGGCTTGGTTGGCCGGTCTATGATGTCAAAGCAGGTTTATCGACCGTGCCCCTTTATCTGGAGATTATCAAAACCTTGGTAACCCATGTAGACGTGAACCTTGCGGTTCAAGACCTTGAGGAAAAGAAACGCGTTACAGACACCTTAGTCGAAGCGGGGATTGACCTTGCGCGTATTACCTTATTGTGTCTTCCCCACAATGATATTTGGTTCCGAGATATGGGGCCTATCTTTCTTTCCAATCAACACAAACAAATGCTCGTCAATGGCTTTGGGTTTAATGGGTGGAGCTATGAAAGTGAGCACAGTACAGACATTATTCTCGATCAAAATGTTGCCCGTGCAGCCTCTGAGCAATGCCGTTTAGAGTTCCGCAAAACGGACCTCATCAGTGAAGGAGGTAACCGAGAGTTCAATGGTCAAGGCGTTATGGTTGCCACGTTAGCGGTGGAGCAACAAAGAAATCCGGGAATGCCTCTGGCGGACATTGAACATGCCCTTATTCACGCGTTTAATCTTGAAAAAATCATCTGGCTTGATCAGGGCCTCTATGAAGATGAGTCTGCATTCAACGCATTATTGCCCGGCCCAGATGGCGTGAACAATGTCATGACGTGCATGACCACTGGCGGACACATTGATGAATTTTGCCGATTCGTTTCGGCTGATACTCTCTTACTTGCCGAAGTCTCAGAGTATGAAGTCGCGACCAACCCAATCGCCAGAGAGAACCATAGAAGGTTAGAAAAAAACCTAAAAATTCTTCAACAAAGCACCGACCAAAATGGGGCACCATTTCATATCATTAGAATGCCGATGCCTGAGCACATGTACCTGTCATTGAAGCCCGGTGACGGTGTTTATGACTTTTATTATCGGAAATATAGTGAAGGCTTTATCTGTCCAATAGGCACAGAAATCAACGCCATCGCCGCAGCCAGCTACTGCAATTTTCTCATCACTAACAACATGATTTTGGCACCAAAATATTGGAAGCCGGGCTTGTCTGAAACCATACGTCAGAAAGATTTAGAAGCCCACAGGGTGTTACAGAGCGCCTTCCCAGATCGTGAAATTCACCATTTTGATGTTCGACCATTGAACATCGGAGGGGGTGGCATTCATTGCATCACACAACAACAACCATTCCCATTAGAACAACAGTAACCAGAAAAGATAGAACGATAACGTCAGTAAACCGGTGATCCTTGGAGGATATATGTATAGAAAACAGGAACAACTCAAATTTGGTGCTCACTTACAAGCGTTGACAAAAAATGGCACTCTGCACAGCAAAATTTACAAGACGGACACCCCTTCCCCGGTGCGAGCCGTCGCTGAATATGAAGACATGGGCGGTGTTTTAATTGCCTACCCCGGAACCCAATCGCCCAAACACATTCAGCAGGCGCCGACCGGCCACAGAGAATTTGGTATACCTAATGAGCTGATTGTGCGCATGCAGCAGGCTGAGACCAAAGAACCCGTTAACCTATTCATTCTGTGCGCTGAAGAAAATCTCTATGACACAGTGCTGGATGAACTGCAACGCACCGCCTCAGAATTAGCGATCCCATTCAGTAAAGAACGGGTCCACTTTGTAGCCTGGAACACCGACACTTATTGGACTCGCGACTATGCCCCTTGGTGGACCTACAATAAAACGGACAAAACCTATGCCATCGCTAAGCATCAATACACTTCTTTAGGAGGGGGTTCAGTCGGGCTAGTGGAGGGCGCCGAAAATGTCACCGCTCAAGAAGGTCATGGTATTTTTCGCCCGAATGATGATTATGCAGCGGTTTACTTCTCTGACTATTTAAACGCCCCTATTCGCAAGTGGAACCTTGCTGAGTGGCCTGACAACGAAAACGGGCCAGTCACCCATTCTGAAATAAACGTGCATAACTGGTACAACCTTGGCCTGCTTGAAGTGGGCGGTAACTATATGGTCAATAGCTCGGGCACCTTGGCGTCGACTTACTTGGTGGCCAAACAAAATGAACTGCCTCTTGCAAATGGCAACCCTGAAAATCCTGATACCGAAGAAATTGATGTACGTATGCAGTACATTCTTAATCAATTCAATCGGTTTATGGGGATTGATAAGTACATGGCGCTCGTTGACCCGTCGGGTACCTACATTGGCCACATCGACTGCTGGAGCAAATTTTTGTCTGAAGATACCGTGCTATTGGCTAGGTCTGACGACCCTAAAACCAACAAAGGCTATGATCAGTTGGAAAAACTTTACATTGATAACGGATTTAGAGTGTTCAGAGTGCTGTGCCAAAACATCTACGTCCCTCAAGCAGATCAGCCAGCAACAACGGCCGCTTATACCAACAGCCTGATCTTAAACAAATGTGTCTACGTTCCACTGGCGGGAGGTCAATATCATGATCAAGATCAACAGGCGTTGGCCATCTATCAAGAAGCCATGCCAAATCACACAATCATTGGTATTCAAGGTAAGCCTGAAACGCCATGGTTAGGAACAGATGCTCTGCATTGTCGTACGCACGGTATTCCTAGAACTGTGGTCAATAATTGGCTCAAAAGTCAGTTCAAAGACTGACTCTGATCCGTGCGGAAGCCTTCCGCACTTTACCTAACTTATTGTCATGCCTCTCTCAACCATGAAAGGTCACTGGGGGCATGACTGATAAGTCCCACCTCTGATCATACCTATCCGCATTCACTGATGGTTTTTTAATCGCCCTGAAACGTCTTTATGGCTTGAGTAAACGCTTGGCTTCTAACGGATGCAACATTAGGCTCCCATTTTGGGTTGATAGGAACCGAGAAACCCTTATCTTTAGCTTGTTGGATAAAATCAGCGAGTCCCTCGGCATTCTCTATCACATGAATGCGCTCATATCCGCCAAATTCTTCAGGCATAAAGATCGTAATAGGATAGTTGGCACTAGGGTCGGTTGCTGGGCTGCCAGAGTCCGCATTATGGTGGACAACGGGAAAGCCCTCACCCACAAGTTGCTGATTGATCACATCAATCATTTTCGCAATCCTTGGGGTAGCATTTCCGATATCTTGACCCTGACTGCCTTTGGTTTGCTCCTCTTTCTGAAAAAACGCCTGAGGCGTAAACGCTTTTCCGGTCGTACGTGCAAAATTCTTTTTGTAGGTCTCTGACACCGAATCAAAATGGATCCGTTTGACTGGGAGATTGTCGTCTTTTTCCAGATCGAGCTGCTCTGTTTTAGGCGCAATAAACATCAGGTCGTAGTCAGCCGTGAGTGGCTTTCCACTGGCAGGATCTGCCAATACTTTGAGTGGTTCCCCATTTATACTAATGTCATAACGGCCATTTTGATTTTTCGTTGCGACATAATTTAAACCTTGGGATGCCAGCTCAAAACGTTCAGATACAGAGGAGAAAGAGACAACATTTTCTTGTTTCAAAAAGTCTAAGCGTGCCTGAGAAATCGACAGAGCGACCGCTTTGGCCGCCCCATTGTTTAGGCATTCGGTGACACTTTTATTGTATTTGTTCACCTTTGCGTAAAACGCTTGTGGATCACCCGTATTGGCTTTAGGTTTACTTTTGTGCAGCTTACTCAATGCCTGATTCACACAAATAAACCCTGCCTGAGGGCCGTGATTGGCCGATTTCCCTTTGATTAAAAAACCTTTGGTTGGATGACCGCTTTCAATCAAGCCCGTCGACATACGGTCAACATGCCTGAACGCGATAATCTGCTGCGTGTCTGCAGCCACTTTCTGCAAAGGCAATAAGTGCGCGGGTACAATACCGCTTCGACCACTCACCGCTTGAAGTCGCGGCGATGAAGAGCTCTTGACAGCATGTGCAGCTGCCCCCTCTCTCGCTGGTGCGCGAGGAGGTAAAGGCTCACGCTTTTTTGTGCGGTTGTCTTTGTTTCCAATAGGCTTCTTTGGGATAGAGATCGCCGGTTTTGAGGTATGTTTGACGCGTTTGACCTCCAAACTGACTGGGTCACCACTCGCAGAGGGTTGATTGTTGCTCGCAGAAGCCACGCGAGTATCAGACAAAGATAGATGAGTTTTGATGAGCATTTCCTTTCGTCAATCCATGCAACAACCCTGTCACACGTTTTGTATCGGATACAGTCTGCATCGGCGTCCATCGCGTGAAAAATCTGCATTGGGCAGAGGAATCTCAGACCGTGAATGTACCAGTAGATGGGGAACAAATTAAGAAAAGCCCCACATGATTACAACGGAAAAAAAGTGAAAAAAAATGCTCAATCAAAAGGCCATGTGCTTATCCAGCCATCGACATTCAGGTCAATCCAAGCCGATGCCGTTTTCTTTCCAAAAATCCAATCACTTATCACACCTGCCTGTATTAAAGAATCAAACAACCACGCTCGTAGGCGCGGTTTTGACTGGATTGCTTACATGGTCAATCTTAGGGCTTCATCGATCACATGATAGATGTAGTTTTGCTCCACCACGCCCTGAAAAAGCCATGCCTGCGGGCCACGAGCAAAAATGACAACATCTTCTCCAGAGTGCGTTTCGGAGTCCAGCTTAACCAGTGACTGTTGTAAATAATCCAACTTCAGTGCTTGCTGCTGCGACACATCACTGCGGCCCCCTTCAACCGCACCAGGGCCGTTACCATAAGACAGCGTCGTGTAGTTTTTTCCAAATTCATCTTTATTAGGCTGACCTTTTGACGTTGATAAACCAAGAATCGGGTTACCGCGATCGGCGTAGCCATTTAACACCAAAGTATGCGCATGATCGGCGGTAACGATGATCAGTGTCTCGTTAGGATCGGTTTTTTCTAAAGCGACCTTGATAGCGCGGTCATATTCAATGGTATCTTCAAGCGCTCGAGCGGCATTGCCATCATGATGAGCGTGGTCAATACGACCAGATTCCACCATCAGTAGATAACCCTGATCATAATGACTCAGGATATCAATGGCCTTAGAGGTCATATCAGCCAGCGACGGCTCTGCATTGTCTTTGGCTCGATCCGCTTCATACTGCATATGGCTGCTTTCAAATAAACCCAACGCTCGCTGGCTATCAGCATTCAGCTTATCGAACCCAGCACGATCATAAACGTAGACGCCTTGTGGGTAGCGCTTTTGCCACTCTTGAATCAGGTTACGCCCATCTTTACGTTTGCCTTTATCGCCTTCTTGGTCCGTCATCGTCTTGGGAATAAATTCACGGCGACCACCACCAAACGCGACTTGGAAGCCCTTTCCATAATCGAACTCAACAAACTGGGAAGCGATGTCTTTACACCCTGTATTTTTGGCAATATTAGGCAGCTTACTGTCATTCTCCCAGCGACGATCAGCACTGTGCGCATAGGCGGTTGCCGGAGTGGCGTGAGTCAGGCGTGCTGTAGACACCACCCCGAGAGACAAACCTTTTTCACCCGCGATTTCAAAAGCGCTTTTCACCTCATTACCCTGTTGAGTGTTGCAAAAGCCCCGCTTCACTTGATCATTGACGTTGATGACACCCGCAATGGTTTTTACCCCTGAGACCATGGCGGTCGCCGTTCCGGCTGAATCGGGTGTTTGCATATCCGTATTGTACGTTTTCGATAACGCGGTGTGAGGCAAGCTTTCCATAGCCAATACAAATTCTTCCCCTTTCAGACCTTGCTGCTGACCGGCGTAAATCCGCGCTGCCGTCATCGTCCCAATGCTCATGCCATCACCGACAAACAAGATCACATTTTTGGCTGGGCCATAAATGGGCTTACGTTGTTTGGCTTCGGCAATCGCGATTTTTGCTGCCTTGTACCAAGAATCGGCGTGCTGAGGTACATTCGCCTGCGCGCTACCCACTGCAAGAGTACCCGCGACCCCTATCAAAAATTGAAACCCTTTCATGAAAAACCTCCGACACTCTATGATGATCAAACCAACACATTCTATTGCTTGAACAGGGCATGCAGGTATCCATCAAAAGAAGGGACAACACTCCATAAATTGAATTATTGCTGATGCCTACGTTTATTAACCTTTCCCTGTTCTGATAGATTAACGCTCTCAACTTTACCACCTCTAATATTGATATATATCGCTGCACTTAGCATCTTAGGCATTATTATAAAATCCAATATAAATAACAGAAAAATCATTTATATTATCACCAATAATAACAATAACGACGCGCCTAACTTTCCGAAAAATTAAATATAAACTTCATATTGTTCGACTATTATTGGCACGTTATTCAGCGCACCCCTCAGCCATGAATAAATATTGATATCACAAAAGAAATCATCGAATTCACTATACCATTAGGAAAGCACCCCATGAGTAAGGACACTTTTGATGCTAAGCGTTACAACCCCAGCCTTAATAAACCATTTGAACAAGTTCTGGAATCAAGTTTATCCAGACGCACCGTCTTAAAAGGCGGCCTTGGCCTCAGTGCCATGGCAACATTCAGTGCCTTTGGCCTATCGGGATGCCAATTGCCGGATGACGTATCAAAAGCGGAGCTCAACTTCGACGCCATCGCCGGCTCGTTGACCGACGCGGTCAGCGTACCACAAGGTTATGTGGCTCAAGTGCTGGTGCCTTGGGGCACCCCCCTCAACGCGCAAGGCCAACCATGGAAAGATGACGGCACCAATACCAGTGACGATCAAATCAATGCACTGGGTATGCATCATGACGGAATGCACTTCTTCCCATTAAACGACGATTCAAGCGATGGTCTGTTGTGCATTAACCATGAGTACATCGACCTCGACGCGCTGCACCCAAATGGACCAACGCTGGTCAATGGCGTTCGCACGATCGTCGATGAGGTAAGAAAGGAAATCAACGCTCACGGGGTCAGTGTGGTTCGAGTTCGGTTAGACGGACACCTCTGGACACTGGTCGAAGCGGACCCGCTCAATCGCCGATATACCGCAGCGTCCATTATGGACCTATCTGGCCCAGTCGGGGGCGCCGATCTCGCCATGACACGATTTTCACCGGATGGAAGCCAAGCGCGCGGCACCTTGAATAACTGTGGCAATGGTTTCACGCCTTGGGGCACCTATCTGACTTGTGAAGAGAACTGGCCGGGGTATTTTGTTAATCGCGGCGCTCGTACCCAAGAGCAAGACCGAATCGGGGTCGACGACGAAAAAACGCGCTACCGGTGGGATACGTTGGCAGGCAACGCTGAGGAAAATGGTGATGAATTTTCACGTTTTGACGTTACGCCAAGTGGCCTCTCCTCGATGGACGATTATCGTAACGAAGCCAATGGCCACGGCTACATTGTTGAGATTGACCCATACACAGCCAACGCCCGTCCCAAGAAACGCACAGCGTTAGGCCGTTTCCGTCATGAAGGCTGCACCGTCGGGAAATTGAAACATGGTAAGCCCGTCGTGTTTTATTCTGGGCATGACTCGCGCTTCGAATATTTGTACAAATTTGAATCTCTGGCGACTTGGGATAAAGAAGACGCCAACCCCACAGACCGTTTGTCTACGGGGGACAAATACATGGATGAAGGCACGCTTTACGTTGCTCGATTCAACGAAGACAACACAGGTCAGTGGATTCCGTTAACCCTAGACAGTATCACACTCACCGGTGGCACGCTGGCTGACCACTTCTCTAACTTAGCCGAGATAATCATTAACACCGCGGGTGCGGCCGACCTTGTCGGAGCCACCCCAATGGATCGCCCAGAATGGTGCAGTGTTGACCCATTTACTGGCTCGGCCTACCTCACCTTAACCAATAATACTAAACGCAAAGACAACACCAATGCCGCCAATCCGCGCCTCAATAACAAGTTTGGTCATATTATTCGCTGGGATGAAGGCGCATCCGCGACCGAGTTCCATTGGGATATTTTTGTGTTTGGTGCCCCTGCAAACGGCGATTCAGACACCAACCGCTCAGCTCTCACTGAGTTCAATCAATTTGCCAGCCCCGATGGCTTGGCCTTCGACAAACGCGGCATCATGTGGATTCAGACCGACAATGGTGCCGACGAAATAGAAGCGTATACCAACGACCAGATGCTGGCGGTCGTGCCATCTAGGTTAAAGGATAAACACGGCCAATCAGCCTCGATTGGGGCCGACAACCAAGCAGAATTGAAACGATTTTTTGTTGGCCCAAATGGATGTGAAGTCACCGGATTTACCATCACGCCAGACTATAAATCCCTGTTTGTTAACATTCAACACCCTGACAATTGGCCCTACAATAACGACGCCACAGACGAAACCCCCACGGGTGTTGTCTTGCGTCCTCGCTCATCAACGGTGGTGATTCGCCGCGAAGATGGCGGGGAAATCGGCGTTTAATCCGCAGCGTGATGCCAGATCTTATTGTTTGCTGTCAACGGGTACGGTTGTGACCGCCTAAATCCTTGAAAAAAAGGGAGTTTGTCAACTTTAGCGCAGGTCTCCCCCCTAGACTTAAGAGAGCAAGCATGAGTCCCTGACTCAAAGGGCAAACATTAGCCTTAAGGCTTTATATCAAAACTCGCCATATAAAGCCTTAGATTCCCACTGCAAATTCAATTCACTTTCTTTGGTGACCACTCTCGCTATTTTTCTGTATATCGTAACTGATTTGCTTGTCTACGTTCTTTAGTTGGACCCCAACCTTATTAAACGCCTTTTGGATAGTTGTTGAAACATGAAGCTGGCCTTCCCCCATTAAAAAATTTGTTCTATCTTGATTCGTTTCGAATACGCACACGATGTTTAAGCTCTGTGGAAAAGCAGAGAATTTGACCGTATGAGTCACCCAAAGAAAACCATCGTAGCCTTTTAACGTCTCTTCACAAACGTTGGTTAACACGTCTCTAATTTGATTTTCGATCTTCTTATCTGATTTACGCATAAAGCAAACTTCCTATTTAAGACCTTTAAACGGTTTTTGGTCAACATTGTCTTAAACGATATTGGGCACTATGGCGCTTTCAAATGCAAAGTATTTATAGTGACGCTTTAAAATCTCACCGTGTGGGACCTGTCGTGTACGAGGGGCACCTTAGCACCTCCAATCGGGTGGCCTCACTATGCCACTATACTAACTTGATAAGGTCTGCATACCCGTCATGTAGGCGTATAAAACCCTCTGTTTTCTTCCATGCTAGCCCTAAAAAAGTTCATCGCAGCTTTCCGGGGAAGGCATTCAACGTTGGGCGCTAGGTGGTGATATTTTCTATCAATCAAATCCTAAGCACTCTGACTTTCTGCCACCACTGCATTTGCGTTTACTGTGCGAATCACTCCAAATAGCTCCACAACGGTTCCTTCATCAAAGAAGCCATAAGCACTTTCGCCGTGGTTATCTGTAAACGGTGGCTCGAAGAGCTGCGACATATCGAGAATGCCGTTGTTAACTAAGTAATCGATCACTTGATCGACGAATTGAATCTGTTCAGCGTTGTATGACTCTTCATCAAGGAAGCTGCTGAATGCTTCTTTGGCTGCATTCATGTCTAAGCCGACAAGCTCACGGATAAACGTACCTAAAGGCTTCTCTTGTAAGATTTTTTCGCGATACGTGTCTACATCACTCACACCACTAGCTTCCAGTAACAAACCTTCTAAAACATCTAAGTCCGCTTGGGTAATGGCTTTATTACGCTTTAGCTTTTGGATGGTTAATTGGTCTTGGTGATCTTGAATATAGAGCTCAATCTTTTTTCGATACTGGGATAGATCGACACTAGGACTATTGTACTTCCCTGTCACATCAATTGGCTCATAACTCTCATCTTCAAAGTTGGTATAAACTTTCTCTTTCTGCTCTTTATCCAATGCAAACATAAGATTTCGCAACTTACGTCGTAACTCTTCAAGCGTCACTAAATGGATATCTTGCCAAAACTCTTGAGTCTGGATGTCCTGAATCAGTTGCAGCTGCGCTTGTACTGCTGGGATGGTTGATTTGGCTTCTAACTGTTCTGCAAACTCTATAACTCGCCCACGGCTTGTTTCCGACAACATACCTTTCTCTAACAGGTCTAGCTGCATGGTCAGCACAAGGCTGTCAAAGCGGTGTGATAGATGGTTAAGCTGCTCAGCAGAGTTAAAAGCCTCAGCTTCCGTTGGTAGTTCTGAGATCTGACTCTCTAGCTCAGTAAACTTAGCGTCATCAATGTTATCCCAATGCTCACGCTCTAAAAATGGCTCTATCGCTCGACGCTTCGGTCTGACAATAAAGTTATCGAGATTCATCCCACTGACAATGTGGTGCAACATATCCAGTTGGTAACGATTTAGTTCAGAATAGCGCTCGCAGTCTTCTGGGTGTTGCTCTCGGAACGCTTCATTATTCAACCTGCTGTTAAGCAATGTACTAAGCAGAACGCGCTTCTCGAATACCTGTTGAGTCACGGGTTTTACTACACCGACAACTATGCCTTCAGGGTTCGCATCGAAATACTCAAAGTTTTGGCAATAGTCGAAAACCTTAAATGTTTTCTTATCATCATTCGGACCAAAGAGGTCTTTACACAAACGTGTGCCACGGCCAATCATCTGGGTGAATTTCACTTTAGAACGGATGACTTTGAAGAACACAAGGTTCACGACTTCCGGTACATCAATACCGGTATCGAGCATATCTACGGAGATGGCAATACGACATGTAGGGTTCTTAGGGTCGAATTCGTCAATCTTGTTTTCGTCGCCGCTGAACTCATCGATCAGGCTTTGTGCATAAGTCTCTTTGAAGGTGATCACGCGTGCGAGCTTGCCTGCCCATTTCGGATAGTTCTTGTTGAACATCTTCTCAAGGAAAACGGCATGGTCATTGTTGGCTGCAAAGATGATGGTTTTACCGATGACATCACCGCCTTCTACGTGGATACCACCGCGATCATCTTTACTCATTAACTGAGCAAACATTTTTTCTGCGGTATCTTCGTTAAACAGAAACTTATTCACTTCGGATGGCAACACTTCATCTCGGTCTTCGAGTTCAGCTTTATTTTCCCACTCTTCTTGCTCTTCAGGTGATAGGTCTTTGTACTTAACGCCTTCACGTAAAAACTTGGTTGCCACAGAAATCTTAGTGGGTGGTACAAGGTAACCTTGGTCATACGCTTTGTCGTCTTCATAAGCGTAGGTTGGCATCCCTTTTTGTAGTTCGAAAATGCCATAAGTATCTTTTTCGACTTCATCTTTTGGTGTGGCGGTTAACCCCACTAAGAAGCCATCAAAATACTCAAAAATTTGGCGGTATTTCGAGTAGACCGAACGGTGCGCTTCATCGACAACAATCAAATCGAAATGACCAACACCAAATGGTCGCTCATCGGCACCACGATCCAAGAGATTCTTCATGGTCGGGTATGTCGAGAAGTACAAACGACTGTCGATACTGTTTTTACTCTGACCAGAATCCAAAATAGTACAACTTACGCGAGGCAGTAGCTTAACGAAGTGCTTCTTAGCTTGGGTAAGCAGCGCATTACGGTCGGCAAGGAACAGAACGTTCTTAACCCAATCGTTTTTTACCAACAAATCAACAAGGCTAATGACAGTACGAGTTTTCCCCGTACCCGTTGCCATAACGAATAGCCCTTTGCGCTCATGTTCTAGCTCAAAGTCTTGCAGTAGTTTGGTGATGGCTGATTTTTGATAGTGGCGGTTGGTGATTTCGTTATTAATCACCAAATTATTGTTTGGCTGGCCATTGTCAAAGAAAGGTTTGCGATCGGTACGACGCTTCACCATAAGCTCAAGTTCGGCTTTGGTGTAAAAACCTTGAACTTGACGCGGCGGGTAGAAATGATCATCCCACAGATGGGTATCATAGCCGTTGCTATAGAAAATAACAGGACGCACACCACACTGCTTTTCTAAGCAGTCAGCGTAAAGCTTCGCTTGTTGTTGCCCGTCTTCCGCTCGGCGATGAGTGCGTTTTGCCTCAACCACCGCTAACGCTGTACCGTCGTCACCCCATAGCACGTAGTCAACAAAACCATTACCTTTAGGGTTTGCCTGAGAAATTGGCATACCTGACACAGGGTATTCACGATCTCGCTTATGTTCGAGCTTCCAGCCAGCCTCGTGAAGAAGTACGTCAATAAGATAAGTGCGAGTTTCTGCCTCGTTATAGTTGTGCGTATCGGTGACTTTTTCCGCACTTTGCTTGGCTTGCTCGATCTGTTCAAGTAAGGCTTGGTTTGCTGCTTTTAGCGTTTCGTTCTCTTTAAGCTGCTGTAAGTAGGCCTCTCGCTCGACTTTATCGTCTTGCTCTCGCTGCTTCTCTAACTCTTGAACCCGTTTAATGCTGCTCAGTGCCTTGGTCGCCACGGTGGCATCAATAACCACTTGCTGAGGGATTAAGGTTTCATCAAATGGCTGAACTAAAAACTGACTACGATTCAACTCTCTGTTTGCAAAGGCGGGTGTATAGGTGCGAATAAACCAATACAGCACATGGTGCAGCTCTTTTACCGCTTGTAGGGCATCACGCTGTGGCAGTGTGGTTTTACTGTGTACCGCTTCGTTACCCACTTGGATCACCAGCTTAAGCTTGGGAAACAAGTGAGTTTCTAAATTTTGCTTAAAGTCCTTATCATGAATAAGCGACATTAGGGTGGCGTCATGTCGAGGGCGAGTAAGCCAACTATCAATGTCAAATACGGTCTCAACCATCAATTCCAATGCATTGCGGGCATAGAAACCTGCAATACGAGGATCAGTTTTGATGTTGCGTTCCGCATTTTTGGCACGAGTTTGAATCTCAGCACAACGCGTGGTGTAGACATCGTTGCCACCGTTAAGGGCAACATCCATAAAGCCGAAGTTGCTCGTTGAACCGTTAACCGTATCTGACATTGAATTTCCTTTTTACATCATTATTCTTTTTATAGGTTTAATTCGCCTTTAAAGGCTTTTTGCATAAGGGCGTTAAATAATCCATCCAGCTCTTTAATATGCTCTTTTTGTTCTTGTCGCTGCTTACACAATACATCCAAAGCAAGGGCGTAATTTTTTTGCACTGCTGCTGTAGGAGTTGGAACTTGAATTGAATGCAAAATCTTTTTATTCAAGTTCGGCATTGTCGCTCCTAGGGACTGCTCTTCGAGCCAAGTTTTCATCGAGCTACAAGACATAACAGAATTTAAGAATGCGGGCTGAACTAACTGAGAAGTGATACGAATATACAAACTACCAGTACCACAAAACCAACCTTGGGAACGTTCATCAATCAATGCCGTTCTCCCCATCTCACCGCGACGCCCCATAATAATGTCACCAGTCTGAAGGTGATAGTTGGGTAAGGTTTCAAACTTTTCTGGTGTTAATGTCAAATTCATATCAGGTACGATCTGACCTTTAACAATATGAGTAGGATTGATTAGTGGAATTCCGTCCGCAATATAATCTTCTTTATGAAGTTGCGAGCCAAATGGACCTATTTGAACTTTAGCAATAGTATCAAGAGATTCAGTTTCCCACCCCTTAGGATTCGTCACCGGATCACCAAACATGTCAATAAACACTGACTGAGCGAGGCTGTTTAGCTCTTGCTCCATTTGCTGGCAGTCTTTACGCAATTGATCGGCTTTTTCTAGCAACGCGGCAATTTGCTTTTGGGTTTCTAGTGGTGGAAGTGGGATTTCATGATCCCAAAATAATTTCATAGATACCCGTGGCATCTTCGCACCAGCGGTTTGCTCTGACACCCAACTTACGAACTGGGGTGAGCGAAGGTAATACGTCAGATATTTTTGGTTCAAAACACCTGCCTTTGGTAACAAAGGAACTAACTCAGACGTACATAGACCTAATGAGTCTGGCAAAACAACTTTATTCAAATAAGGACGAAGCTTTGAATAAAGAACATACCTTTCATCAAACCAATGCGTTGACGTTCCAGCATCACATATCTGTTTTACTTCACGCTCTAAGATACTCCCTGAATTGGCTTCCACTTGATCTAATGTGAGTTGCCAAACGCTTTCATCCTTTGCAAGGGTGATATTTTTGAGAGGTTTTGACGGAGCAACATCACCTAGTTTTCTAGCTGGCCAACTCATTTCAGTAACCCTTCCAACTCAGCCACACCTTTCGCCATCTTATCCTGCAACGTTTTTATGCGCTTCAAGATGTCTTGTGGTGCATCGTATTTCACCTCTTCGTACACCACTTCTTTATAGCGGTTAATGCTCAAGTCAAAGTCGTTATTGGTGATGTCAGACGCCGAAACCATAAAGCTCTGCTCGGTCTTTTTACGCGAATATTCCGGGCTGTCGCGGTTTGGTGTGTTGTCTTCGTTAGTTAGGGTTTTAAAGCGTGCAATAATATCGGCAATATTGCTTTGTTCGTGAGTTGGCTGTTCGCCATCCTTAAACAGCTGGGTACGCTTATCATCCAGTGAATAGCCATCAGCCTGCATGTCGTAGAACCAGACGTTATCTGTCCCGCCACTGTTGGTTTTGGTGAAGATAAGAATGGCAGTACTTACCCCTGCGTAGGGCTTGAAGACACCTGAAGGCAGTGAAATGACCGCCTCTAACTTCTGCTTAGATACAATTTGCTCACGAATTGCTTTATGCGCTTTAGTCGAACCAAATAACACACCATCAGGGATGATCACTGCGGCGCGACCACCAACTTTCAGCATACGAAGGATTAAGGCTAAAAACAGCAGCTCTGATTTTTCGGTCGGCTTTTTCTTTTTGACCTCAACCTGAATCTCGTTGCCATCTTCGTCAATTTCGGTTTTGAATTTAGGTGCCGTTTTCTTAACAACTGGATTCTTACCTAATGCACGCAGTAAGTCTGGTGCAACAATATCGAAATCAACTGAGCCTTTAAACGGTGGGTTGGCAAGGATAAGGTTATAGGCATCGATGATGTTCTCGTCACCTTGGTCTTGCAAGCTATCACGGTAGTGCACACTTGGGTTTTCAATCCCGTGTAGTAGCATGTTCATCGCACCAATACGCAGCATGTGTTTATCAAAATCAAAGCCAGTAAACATTTTATTATTGAAGTGTTTACGCTGTTCAGGCTTGTTCACATCGGCAGCGTGATGCTCTTCAACGTACTCTACTGCCGCCATTAAGAAACCACAGGTCCCTGATGATGGGTCACAAATGGTGTCACCCACTTTTGGTTGCATCAGCTCAACCATCATTTGGATGATGTTACGCGGGGTACGGAACTGACCGTTCACGCCCGACTGTTGCAATTTGCTTAACAAGTACTCGTACAGATCGCCTTTGGTGTCTTTGTCGTCCATGTTAATGGCGCTGAGCAATTGCACGACCTGATCCAACAACTTTGAAGATGGGATCATAAAAATCGCATCTTTCATGTGCTCAGCAAAGCTGCCTTGATTTTGCAGCGCTTTGATTTTAGGGAACACGCGATCACGAACGATGTCCATCATGACGTCTGGATCTTTGTCTTTGAAACTACTCCAACGAAGGGCGTGCTCATCAGGCGTAAAGGTTGGGTTATTCAGTGGTAGGCCTGTCGCTTGGCTGCGACGCTCAGCGGTCTTTTGCAGTTCATCTAAACGACGAATAAACAGTAGATATGAGATCTGCTCAATCACTGAGATGGGGTTAGCGACACCGCCTGTCCAAAACATTGCCCAAACTTGGTCGATCTGATTACGAATTTTGCCTGTTAGCATGGTGACTCTCTTTGGTCAATTGTTACTCTCTTAACAACAAGAAAACAACTTAATGATGCATCGATTTATCGCGCGATTTTACCATACAAACTCAGTTTTACGTTAATGTGCATCACATAGAGTCAATCATAAATAAAGTGCTATTTTTTATTCAGTTAGCTAGTATCTAGCGCATAGATTTTTGATGGGAAGTGAATGATGATGACGAGAGGAAAGCTAACTCGCTTCTGTCCCCAAATGCTGCAGAAGGCATAGAACTGGCAATAAAATTAACTAATGTGTAAAACATGCACATTGCCAAGCAATAAACCATCGAGTATTCCTATGCAGTTGAACGGTTGCAACCTTTGCAATAGCTCCCCTCCTAAACCAATTATGCAACAGCGAGTTGCACAAATTAGCCTGAATCGAACAACTCCCTACATTTTACTAGGAGATAAGCAACAACAGAGTGTCACTAAACTTTGAGACATGCGTCCAAGAACTATTAATTTAGTGAATTTGAAGTGCAACTACTTCATTATCACTAGGTTTTCAGTTAGATTGATGCGCACCTTATTTAGTATCATTGTTTATCTTTATTTCAATGACTCAAGGCGCATCATGGGTGTAACAGTTTGTGCAAATGGACTCAGCGTAGTTCATAAGGGATCCGGCGGTGAAGCTAATGCCACCTTGCCCGACGTTTGTTTGACCACAGTCGGAAATGCGGTTGTACCTATCCCCTATGGTAACAATGCCAAATCCGCTGATCTGGTCGATGGAACGACCACCGTATTTATGGATGGCGGCAACAGTATCGCGATTAAGGGCAGTAAATTTGCAGTCAGTACCGGAGATGCGGGTGGTGATAAAAAAGGGATTGCCTCAGGCACCATCGAAGCCGAAGCTCAATTCATCTCCGCCTCCCCCACGGTTTCAATAGAAGGGAAAGGGGTGTGTCGTTTGTCAGACCAAATGACCATGAATAAAGGCAACACCCTGTGCCTCGGTGGTGCCCAAAACCCTTCTGTGACCGTCACCGAAGAGGCTGAAGGGACGTATACGGTTGACTTAGCGCTAAGATATTCAGATGGGGATCCTGTTCAAGGTGCGCACTACACCGTTGTTGATGGCCGAAACACCAAGTTTGAAGGACATCTAGACACGAAAGGCAAAGCAAGTATCAGTGGCCTCGCACCTGGCGTGTTCTCCGTAGAATACGGTGAAGATACCAGAGGATTTTTCCCGAATGAACCCATATTGGCCAACCCAGACTTTAACCCTGCAGCGAGCACTGAAGACATTATCAATGCAGCCAAAAAAGGCCAACCCGGATTTTGGGAGTCCACAAAATCGGCCACATTGGGCGTCTTCGAATGGGTATGGGGAGTCATTCTAGGGGACTTCAACGAAGACCAAACCGTTACTCAGATCATCGCAAATGCCTGCATCACGATGATTCCGTTCATTGATCAAGCCGCCGACGTACGCGATATCGTCGCCAACATCATGAAGTTAAGCAGCAAAGAAGGAAGAGAAAAGCCTGAGAACTGGCGCAACTTGGTCCTGACTATTATTGGTTGTATTCCTGCACTTGGAAGTATCCTCAAAGGCGTTGGAAAAACCATCATCGAAGTCGGCAAGGACATCAAGTTGGATGATCTTCTGGCTTTCTTGCGTCAACTTGGTAAAGGAAACCCAGACAAGTTTTTACGCGAATTAAAGTTCACACAATATACCCAAGATTGTGCCAAAATCTTGTCTGATATCCTGACGCCTTCAATTAAAGCCTTTGAAGAAATGGCAGGGTATGCGAATCGGTTAGGCTATCTCGTGCTGGGAGATACCTTAAAAGCAGTCGGTGCTGAGTTAAAAGTCGTTGATAATGTCGCCCCCGATATGTTCAACCGTGCTCTAAAAGAGATCGACGATAACGTCGCAAGAATCACAGCCAAATCCGGCAAAGTGTACCCTGCTCGCTCGACCTATGATGCAAAATCTACCGCTCAGCACGGTAGTCGTCATGATGTCGCGAATCAGAAAAAAAAGAAGAAGAAGAACAGTTGTCCACTGTGTGATAGAAGGGTAAAAAAAGGCGCGAAGAAGAACGACCCGAAATTTTGTAAAGGCGCCAAAGCGCCCACCATCGGAAAATATGCAAAAGAAGGCAATAGCGCCTTTTTAGCCAAGAATTTGTTAAATGCGGGCTGGAAGGCTGGGATCACAGCTAAAAGACCAGCGGGCAAAGATTACAAAGAGCACCCATGGTGTGATGCTCGTAATCCCCGTTCTGGTAACCTGCAAGCTCACCATGTGATCACGTCTGAAACCGTGATGAACGAGCAGTGGAAGAAATACCGTAGCCATTTTAAGTACGATATTGATGAAACCAAAAATGGCGTGTTTTTGCCCTCGGCCACTGATGTGGCCTGCCAATTGGGGGTCGCGGTCCATAAAGGGCCACATGCCAAAGGAGTCGACTACACCAGCATGCTGGCCTTAATAGAAACAGGTCAGGACATTCCTGACACTCTAGACGAGCGATTACGCGTTTCAAACGCCACTTATATAGAAGCGATAAAAAAACAATTAGAACAAATACAGGATACTATCAAAGAGGGGACATTTTGTCATGATGACAAGCAGGATACAGAGTTCTTTAAGAGAATGCGTGACTTAAGTAAACGTGGGGTAAAACATATTAATAATTTCACTTGGACCATTACAGGGTTTGGTAAAGATTACCGCACAGGTGCAAGCATCGGCTGCGCCAATGCCAAAACCGAAGGTAAAGACAAGCCACGTACCCCATGTGTACACAGAAAAAATGGTTCGCCAGTCAATCACGAATTAGTCAATGCAGACGGCGAATTAATGACGAAACAAGGTAACTTGGAGATAGGAAAATGAGTGAGTATTATTTAATTGCCAGCGCTGGCCCCTGCGCGGTGGCCGAGGTCAGCGATTTTAATGAACATTATATTGGTTTTAAAGCGTGTGCTCGCCCGCCTATTGAACCGATTCGGATCTACGAAACCTTTAAGCCAGAAGGCGACTACGAGACTCCGGAATTTGTACACACCAAAGTTGACGCATTATCTAAGCGAGTGGTAATGGAAGCCGGGCTACAATATATCTACGGCATCCACTGGGTGCCGGCATTCATCAAAAACAGTAAAGGACACAGAGACTATTTATTCATCAACTATATGCAAAAGCTTAAATGCCTCGATCTTGATAAGTCAGAGTATTCCTATGTTGATTCATTCAGTAAAGTAGCGGGATTAGAAAAAATAGTCATTGATGAAAAGTTCCTTGCTGAAACGCCGCTCAATCAGCGACTGATCTTTAAGATGGAAGAGGCAGCTTACATTCTGTTCCACCGTACCATTGTCGAGCGTATCATGGCGACCAATCCAATCAATACCACGTTCAAACCCTGTGCACAGTGCATTTAATAAGGACATAGCATGACATTCATTCCTTTTGATAAAGCCACGATCGCCACCGTTTTACCTGAAAAACGCGCAACGTTTGTCTTCACGCAACCAGACGTGTACATGAATTTTGGTGAGATCAAAACCCTCTATATTTACGAAGATATCCTAGAAAGACTGGATGAAAAGTGGCTCGACCAACTCACACAGTGGTGGGCAGAGTTGGATTTTAACGTACCCAATACTGAGCATGACTTGGATAAAACGTGTGACGAGTATGCCTTCATTGATTTTGCCATCTTACCGGAACTGACGTCACTTGATGACCACGTCGCAAAGCAAACCCCCCTCGTTTGGGATAACAAAGAGCTGATGATCAACACCGATTTTTTGATTGGGTTGCAACAAGCCGGGGCCGTTGATATTTGGTTTGATAGATTGTACTAACCCCCTCGTGATTGGCTTCTGAGAAGCGGAATCTGCCCCAGCTTCGTCTATTCGAATCCAGTGGCATCAACAGCGTTAGACAAAAAAGCCCGCAAATCACTTTGCGGGCTTTCACCAAAGGCGAATTAATGACGAAAAAAGGCAACTTGGAGATAGGAAAATGAGTGAGTATTATTTAATTACCAGCGCGGGTCCCTGCGCGGTGGCTGAGGTCAGCGATCACAATAAACATTATATTAATTTTAAAGCGTGTGCTCGCCCACCCAGTGAACCGATTCGTATTTACGAAACCTTTAAGCCGGAAGGCGATTACGAGATTCCGGAATTTGTGCGTATAGGAGTCATAGCTTTGTCTAAGCGGGTCGTCATGGAAGCTGGGCTGCAATATATTTACGGCATCCACTGGGTGCCGGCGTTCATCAAAAACAGCAAAGGACACCGAGACTATTTGTTCATCAACTATATGCAAGAGCTTAAATGCCTCGATCTTGATAAGTCAGAGTACACCTGTGTCGATTCATTCGGCGGAGTAACAGGATTAGAAAAAATAGTCATTGATGAAAAGTTCCTTGCTGAAACGCCACTCAGTCAGCGGCTCATCTTTATGATGGAAGAGTCGGCTCGCATTCTTTTCCACCGTACCATTGTCGAGCGTATCATGGCGACCAATCCAATCAATACCACGTTCAAACCCTGTGCACAGTGCATTTAATAAGGACATAGCATGACATTCATCCCTTTTGATAAAGCCACGATCGCCACCGATTTTTTGATTGGGTTGCAACAAGCCGGGGCCGTTGATATTTGGTTTGATAGATTGTACTAACCCCCTCGTGATTGGCTTCTGAGAAGCGGAATCTGCCCCAGCTTCGTCTATTCGAATCCAGTGGCATCAACAGCGTTAGACAAAAAAGGCAACTTGGAGATAGGAAAATGAGTGAGTATTATTTAATTACCAGCGCGGGTCCCTGCGCAGTGGTCGAGGTCAGTGATTTTAATGAACATTATATTGGTTTTAAAGCGTGTGCCCGCCCGCCTATTGAACCGATTCGGATTGACGAAACCTTTAAGCCAGAAGGCGATTACGAGATTCCGGAATTTGTGCACACCAAAGTTGACGCGTTATCTAAGCGAGTCGTCATGGAAGCTGGGCTGCAATATATTTACGGCATCCACTGGGTGTCGGCGTTCATCAAAAACAGCAAAGAGTTGTGGTAAAACTACTAACTCTACACTAATGAGTCAAGCAATGAGATTCTCACATTTGTGAGTAATTTTATTTGGCCGTTATCGCAACAGGGTATGAACTTTAAGCCCGGCTCCAAGCCTTATTTGGGGTGTCAAAATTCTGGTAACGGAATGCCGTGTAAAGCTCCTCCAAAGCATGTCCTTTTGCAACTGATATCCAAGACACAAATCGTAAACTATGACCTTAAAATAGGGCAGTAAGCATGACTGATGTTAATAACGAATACGTAGTATTGCATTGCGGTACATATGAGGTGCCATCTCCTTCTTGTGTCTGTAGCAGAGACCATTATTTAACAGCTATGGCTCCTACCACATTTAAGGCACCTGTTAGAGCAGAATCACCCGCAGAGCCCGATGAGGGAGTTCCGCTTATTGACGCAATGGAACTTGATGGCTTACCAATGGTTTCTTCAGTGGTAAAGCAAGTATTAGAGTATCAAGACCTCTATCAGCTTCAGTTAGTACCTGCTATGTATACACATGCTGATAATACGGATCATTTATACTGGGTAATGATGCTTGATAATGAAATTAAGGCTTACGATTTTGACAACGGACAATTTATTAGCCGTGGGGATAATGACAAAGTATCCGCGATTAATATTCGCCTCGATGCCAATAAGTTGCTAACAATTCCACTTAATAAGCGTTTGATGTTTGAGATCTACGGTATGAGGGGAACTTATATTTTGCATAGAAGTGTCGCTGAAAAGCTGAGTGTTATAGGGGCTAAAGGGCTACACCTTGTTCCTCTCTTAGATTGGGACATGGGTTTTGGGTTTACGGTTTAAGGAATAATAGCAGTGCTTAACTATCAACTAGTTCATCGAGACAAAGAGTTTCAGAGAAACAATCGTTTGGTCCAAGCTAATAAAAAGCGAATGTTTTCGGTACAACCAGATCTTGTCATTGATTTTGCTCAAAGCCCACGTTTATTTTTTGCGAAGAAATACGCCGATATTCTGTCATCAATGGCTCCTGAAGGGATAGAGCGAATTAAAAACCCGTTTCGTCCATTGGAAGATCTTGACGCTCAAATTGATATCGGAACCGAGCAAGAGTTGGAAACGATTGATGATGTCGACTATGTCTTTTTCCATGTCTTTAATCGCTATGATGTACTGGACAAAGACGCAACACAATGGCACTGCGATACGCCTTCCATCGGCGCCGTGACTGTCCCTGTTTTGGACGACAACAAACTCAATGCCATCCCCCTACAACAACGCCTGTTGTTTAAGCTTGATCAAGACCCATCATTTCTGTTCGTACATGATAGTGTCGTAGACGCGATGTTGAACGCCAAAATGCAAGATATCTGGGTGCGTTGGGCTGATTAATTTGTAAGACATATATCGGCGATACAGGGCAGTTGTAAAGCCAAATCGAGCTCATATTGTGATGTAGTGGTTAACTGAAATTGGCTACTGCATTTTTTACATCCCAAAAGACACAAAATTGGAGTAAAAATCGTTAAATGTTAAAAACATACCTCTAGAGCGATACTTGATATTTGAATTCGAAGCTTATTGAATACTCATTCAGTCCCTAGCCCCAATCTAAAGATATCTAGTTGAATGAAGTTGAGTTGCTCTCCTCCTCCCGCTGAGTTTGATATTGATAGCAGCTAGGTATGAGGCTCTAACAGAACAAAAAAAGCCTAAAAAATAACTTAATTACTAATCAGTCAACCCAAAGGCGAATTAATGACGAAAAAGGCAACGTGGAGATAGGAAAATGAGTGAGTATTATTTAATTGCCAGCGCGGGCCCCTGCGCAGTGGTCGAGGTCAGCGATTTTAATGAACATTATATTGGTTTTAATAAGTGATTTAAGGACAGGCACCAATGCTTCCCCCCGCCCTCTGTAGTCCACGACTTGTTGTGAGCTCATTATATCGCTACCGTTTCGAGACGTTGCCGCAAATAAATTATCATTAACAACAAATTGACCCGGGCCTTCACCTATTTTTGTAACAGTGACAATATGACCAACACCTTTGCCAGCACGATTGAAGACTTTACCACTCAGCATTGATGATGAATTGAGATTGGTGTTTTCAAGATGAGTCACCGCTTCAGGCTCGGATAAAACTTTTATCTGTAAAGTGTCTTCTATTCCTCCTGGCTGTTCCAGATAATTATCCCATGACGTTTGTTGATCCGATAAAGGGGCTTCATAAGCGTCATACAGGTCATCAAGCCTTGCCCAATCTTGAGCGTTTCTAATAGGTTGGGACGCCCTGAGATCTCACTGATAAAGACTGAGGTGCCTGTCCTCGTAAGCTTCAGTAATGCTGAGTTCCAACGATGTGCTCCCTCACCATAGGCATCACGCTCTATCATGATTGCTTTTGCATTATCGAACAGCACTCTTTAGGCACGCCACCGAAGTATTCAAACGCCTCTTCAAGACCGTTAATCCAGTCTTCTTGACGCTCCGTACCAGTGAATCGAACGAAGATTGATCGACTGGAGCCAAGTGTCGCAACGAAGGCTTTGATGCGTCTACCGAAATGAGTGACGGTTGTGAAGTCGACTTGCATCTGTTCGCCTGGTTGAGTCTCGAAGCGAATAACTGGGTCGGAGGGTACACTTGGTTTGTATTGTCTGATGTGCTCTTTGAGCATGGTGATCCCACCGTCGTATACTCGAGCTTTTATATCACGAAGAAGCACGATTGCAGGGATCCAATACGGCTTCGCACCTTCAATTCGACGCTGCAAATAGTCGTGATACGGATGAAGTTTTGTTGGGTGTAATTGACGCTCGGCATAGACGGGCACTTTCTGCTTATCGCGAAGGTAAGTACGCACAGTATTCCTCGAAATGCCTAACTGCTTAGCAATGCGGCGAATGCTGAGACCTTGTTGATGTAGAAACGTGTATTTCCACTAGTTGCTCCTGATTGGTCATGATCCGCCGTTTCAATGAGGTTACGAGCGGATAGTTTGCCTCAGGTGGGTCATTTTTACATCGGCGCTGACACTCCACCTGATATTAAGAAATCTGCGAATTACCTTTCAACTTTATGGCGCGATCTTCTCCCCAACTATCAATATTAAACTTGATATATTTATTGATACTAAATTAAGTTTGTATGCGAAAACTCTCACACAACACCAACAAAAGGTAAACACAATGACAACAAAAGATAATCACCTCGAAAAAAATGAAGATTTTCAGGTCGTAGTATCAGAAGATTTAGTCGAAAGTTTTGAGTCGACTCTTTTTGATGATGGACTGATGTTGAGCGGATTTGTGATGCACGAAAGTAACAACGACGCAATGTAGTCCTAATTAGCTATGTGTAGGGGGCAGTTTCACTGCCCCTTAATTTCGGATGTGATATGACAAAACTAATTGGCCTAAGCTCTAGCTTGAGAACTCGTACTCCTGAAGAAACCTTAGAACTAGCATGCAAGACTGCTGATTGTTTAGGTATTACTCGTGTAGTAGACACTACGTGGTTGGATAAAATTGGGGTACCTGTTTTTTCAAGTATCCGCCCAAGAGCACAAAACAATTCTCTGTGTGTCAACGCAGGAAAAGGACTTCGTTCTATTGAAGCTAAAGTTGGAGCGTACATGGAAGCTATTGAGTTTGCTTTGGCAGAGTTTACTCCGAGTCGAGACCTTGACTGCCTCGTAGCCATGACCCCAAGAGAACTCAATGAACTTTACCAACCCTACTTTAAGTTTGTTGATTTTTGTCCGAACTATCAACTCATTATTGATGCTGACATACCAATATTCGCGCTCAAAGCCAAAGAGGTAATGAACGGTGGCGAAGTATTTATACCAGCAGAGTTAGTTTTCCATCCATTCAATGATAATAAACTAGCGACTATCTTTGGCACATCAACTAACGGCCTTTGTTCAGGAAACACTCTGGAGGAAGCAGCTATTCATGGTGTATTTGAAGTGATTGAGAGGGACATTCAGAGTTTTTATTTCATACAAGAAGAATCTTACTTAGTTGCTCATAGCACTTACCCACCAAATATTAAAGAGTTGTTATACAAATGCCAACAAGCGGGCCTCGATCTACAAATCAGGTACACACCAAATCGATACGGGTTAGCGTATATCATGGCGTTTCTTATAGAACCATCTTTGGAAGCTCCCATCGCAATCTCTACTGGGTATGGTACACACACTAGCGCCTCTATTGCTTCGGTCCGAGCTATAACTGAAGCTATCCAAAGTCGATTAAGCTACATACACGGTGGGCGAGACGATCTCATCGACCGCTACGACTATTTCGAACAACGTGATAAAGCAGTTGAATTGAGTGGCATGAAAACACTCCATCAAAGAGCTTATAATAAATCACGACAATGTGAATTTTCTTTTATACCTTCATTCGATGATTTGACTGATACCAAGTCTGTCACCACATTTATTCATCATTCACTAAGAAAAAACGGTATCAACCAATACTTCTTGTATGACCTATCTCAACCTGGAGATGAATTGCACGTATGTAAGATCGTCATTCCAACCTTGGAAGGATTCCAACCTAACTCTAAGGTTCGAGTTGGACCACGACTTAAACAAGCTATCTTAAGCAAGGTGAATGAACATGACTCATAAACCTATTATTTTCGTCGGACCCACAGCCTTTGGCTCAGTAGTTGACTTCAGTGACTTTGACGTTCGCCCTCCTGTAAAACGTGGTGATGTTGACAGGTTAATCAACAGCAAGAAAATCCCCGACAAAGTAGTCATCGTTGATGGAACATTTCACTCATACCCTTCTGTTGGTCACCGTGAACTTCTCCGCTTGATTGATTGGGGATGTCAAGTTATTGGGGGCTCCTCAATGGGCGCGATCAGGGCTACTGAGCTGAAGCGTTATGGTATGCAAGGTTTTGGGCAAATATATCAACGTTATTGCTCTGACCCAGATTTTGATGATGACGAAGTTACACTCATCCATGGATCGTCCGCGCCATTTATCCCAGTAAGCGAACCCATGGTACATATTAGGTCTGCCACGATTTCACTCCTAGCAGATAGTCACCTCTCACCCCAAAGAGCTGAACGAGCTACCCAGATAATGAAGCAACGCTGGTTTGGCGAACGAACGCTCGCCCTCTTTTCCGACACGCTCGCCAACGAAGGCGTTGAGAGCAGCACTATCCGTGAGTTATTGGAGAATTTTGACCGCTATCGTTTAAAGCGATTGGATTTAGAGAACTTTATTTCTAATCACTCGATGAAGCAAGGAGTCCAACCAAGTGCCGATCGACCTTTTTAACAAAACAGCGGGGTTACCCTTCCTCGACAAGACCTTCGAGCCTAGCTTCTTACTCTCACTGTTAGCCAAAAAACGCAAGCTATTGGATGAACGCCGTGGGCACAATGCTTTAACCTTTTCATCATACCTTATACCAAGCCAAGGCTGGAGAGTATTTAGAGAAAATGCCAGTTCAAACGTTGATCCGCTTCTCCATACTAACTTAAACAACGCGGAAAAAATCATGATTAACCAGCTAGAAATCGAGCTGATAGCAGAATTACCTGATTGGCGTACCTCTCTCTCTTTACCCATTCAAATTCTGCGTTTAGAGGAGGATCTATTGAGCTCTTCCGCCACATCCATTCCTCAGCATATGTTTCTTTCAGCACGAGCATTTGCGAATAGAGATGTGCTCTGTGAATGTTATATTCATGAACTGTCTCATTTGTGGCTAACGTGCTATGCAGAAATATTTGATTTCCAAGTAAAAAGCTTTCGACACCATACCTTGCCAACAGGAACAACAGGGAAAGACGCACGAGGGGTAGTCTATGCAGCATTTTTCGCCGCGTCTGTCCTGCAGTACCTTATAAACACATCTCGCCAAACTGCGCGAGCATCGGAACTTAGCCGCTACTTGTCAGGATGCCTGACAACGCTAACTGAGCACGAAAGTGAACTCAGTTCAACCGGTCGTCTATTGCATAAACGACTCATCGATTTTCAACAAACAATTTAATGGCAGCCCATTATGACCACGTTAACCTTTTCAACCGATCTGACAACGACACCTTTTGGCGTTAGTCTAGAGTATGATATCCACACAGTAGACGACTTAGTTGCAATCGTGAAAAAACACCCCAACATAAAAGTCGATAAAATCTTCGATACAGAAGGTCATCTCCATCACTTTTTAACCTTTTCCATTGACGGAAAAATTGTCCCAAGCAATGAACTCGCTGAAGGAGTCTCATCTCCTAAAGAAATAATGGTTTTTAATGCCATTGCCGGAGGTTAACTATGCGCGTCGGTGACTTTCAATTATTTGTCAGACAGATTTCGCTGTCTGGTTTTGGGATGAAAGGGCAAGCTCAGTTGCATAAAGCCTCGATATTGGTGGTTGGGGCCGGCGGGCTTGGGTGTCCAGTGTTACAATCGTTGTCCGCTATGGGGGTAGGCAACCTAGGAATTATCGACGGAGATGAAATCGAAGCCTCCAATCTGCACCGACAAATGCTGTACACACAGGAGAGAGTTGGTGAATACAAGGCAAACGTGGCCGCTGAAATCGTGGGCAAACTCGGAATAAAACCAAAGGTTGAGGTGTGGACCCGTTTTTTAGATGAAGCTTTAGCTCAAGAAGTTTTTCCTCATTATGACCTCATCATTGATGCAACAGACAACTTCGATTCAAAATATCTAATTGACGTGGTAGCGGCTCAGTTTGGTCTCCCCGTTTGTTATGCATCGGTTAATCAGTACGAGGGACAAATTGCACTGTTTGGGGCTGGGCATGATTGGCTCACCTACACTGACGCTTTTCCAAGCAGACTGCCGCAAACTTTCACCTCTTCATGCTCAGACTCTGGGGTATTAGGGGTGATTCCAGCAATTGTTGGAGCCTATCAAGCGTTGTTTGCAGTCTTGTATCTAACGGGGCAACATGACCATCTAAAAGACAAGATATTTTATCTGAATACGGCTATCCCGATACTACAGTCTGTTAGCATTTCAAAAAACAATAACCCAATTCCACCTCGAGTGGATAGCTCTGGGACGTTGACCTGCTCAACGCCCAGCGCTATCGAAATTAGACAACTGGCAAAGATAAACGGTAATGCCACCATTATTGATGTCCGAGAGCCTCATGAGAGAACCCTTCGATTTCGTAAATGCCATCACTACCCTTTAAAGAATCCATTGCAATGGCTTGAGAAACTAAATAACAACGAGACTTATATTTTTGTTTGTCAATCCGGAAAACGAAGTCTTGGCGTAGCGCAGGAAGCTCGAGTCAAAGGCCTCAATGCTTACAGCTACTTTGGAGGGATGAACCAAGCCCTCAAAATGGAAAAGTCAAAGTTAATGGAAATTATCGCCGATGACGCTGCTGATGCATAAAAGCTTCCTTTACTTTACGGTTAACAGCCTTTGCGTTTTGATGGCCGCAAGATTGAGCATCTTTTCAATTTCTTGGTGGATTGTAGAGCAGACTGGAAACGCATCTGAACTCGCTCAAATGATGGCTTTTGCTTTATTTATAGAGGTAGGATGCCGATTTTTATGTGCCAATCTAGGCGATCTGTTCAATAAAAAACTTATTGTCATTATCACTTCAGCCATTACCGGCCTTTCTTCTACAGCCCTTTATCTTGCCATATGCAATGATTTGCACATGGTGTTCACCTGGCTTGCTGTGATGACGATATCCATATGTAACGCAATACGATTACCAGTGAATGACAGTATATTAAAGCTGCTCGTCCCTGATTACTGCTTGTCACAAGCCATTTCGATCAATCAAACCGTAAAGACCTTTGGTAGCATGGGTATACCGATTATTTCTGGCGCTCTTATATCTTTAACTGGCGTCGAGTTTGGTCTACTCGTAGCAGTTATTGCTTCCTTTATATCTATTGCTTCCGTATCCAGTATCCCATATAAACATCAGCCTCAAGAGCCTTCTCAACGGACATTCATCTCCTTACACCGTAGTAGCTGGCATAACTTCCTTAGGATTTATCCAGAAGTCGTATTTGCGATTACGTGTGCACTACTCAATGGAGTAATGTTTACATTTTTTTCAGTGTTTGTACCGTTTCTCGCCAATTCAACTTCAAGTAATGGCGCTTGGATCATGGGGCTCCTCGATGGGGCATTTTCTTTAGGACTTTTTCTTGGGGCTATGTTCATTTTAAGAAAGAAAACAAACAAAAGCATTCCTGCGGCTCGAACGATAATCGGTTTTGCTGTGATGACCTTAATGTTCTTGATCGTTGCTCTCATCGTTCTTTACCAACAGTATATACCCAACATGATCACGATGCCTTTTGCGATTGCACTGCCTCTCGTCGCTAGTGGGACCTGTTTATTCCTCATAAACAATAGTATTTCGATCATTAGAATGAGAGCCTCTCCGCACTCTTCACTTGCTTCCATTATCGGTTTCTCTTCCTCAATTTCAGGAGGGTTAATCCCAATTAGCCTTCTCTTTGGCGGGAAAATAATAGACATCATGGGAATGGAAGCCTTCTGTTTCGTAACTGCTGGAGTAATGGCATTCGCTTCCCTAATTCTCGCTTTGAGTCCTCACATTCGCGCTATCACCTACCTAAAAGAATCTGAGCTATCCGACTTATACACGAAAAGGTATATCAACACATGAATCCGTCATCAACTACAATGCAATTTTGGGATAGATTTATACACACCCAAGCAGCAGAATCTACTCCTATGCTAATTAAAGCTGGTGAAATACCGGAAGTGTTCAACCAAGACGAGTTATTTGGCATTCTCAAGGGCATGATTGAAAGTGGCGATATGTCTGTCAACTGCGATGGAGCCCTTGTCAGCGAGGGGATCCAACTGCCGACCATTCCGAACTCGGTGGAGAGGTATGTCGAGTTTCTCGAGGGCTTTAAAGCCCTCAACCATTGTAAACATATGACGTTTACGCGTGATGGATGTCAACGCTTTGACCCAAGTATTTTATCGGCCGCATACCATTTTCTTTCCCCTTATATCAAGGCCAAAGGGGTACCCTCAAAAGGGATTAATGCCGTATTTATTGGTGGAGATTATCAAGAAACTTGGATCGGTCTACACAACGATTACTGTCAGACATTTTTATTTCCAGTCCTCGGTAAAAAGAAGATGTATATGTGGCACCCAGACTACTTTTCCAATATTGAAGAATTGATGTACGAGGGATTTAATGGCACATGTTTGGGGAAGATAAATATTACCCAGTACAAAAAAGATGCGTTGATATTCGATATGGAAGCTGGAGATTTACTTTACATCCCACCGCATTGGTGGCATTACAACTTATTAGACCAATCACAGCCTACCATCACAATTTCCTTGGGGCTATTCACACATAACGATGACATTGACTACATAAAAACTGTGTTGAACACTCTCGAGAAAAAGACCACTGAGACAGAGTGTTCATCGTACTTTTTCAATGAGAAAGTTAACTCCGAGAGAATTATTGATAACTTTGAACAAGAGTTTGGTCCAACTTTAGAAAAGTTACGTAATAGCCTATTATGTGACTATGTCCACAAGCACTCTTTTAAAGGGTTTGTAGCAGTTGAACAATACTTAGCAGAAGTAACAGATAGCAACACCGCATACCGATTACCTAGTTACTGCACCATTTGTTACCAAAAACAGGAAAACAACGATATTCTTCTCTTTCTCTCAGGAAAACAATATCGATTCCCTTATTGCGAAACCACACTAAAAACACTCGAAACTCTTAACTGTGGACAGCCAGTAACTTTTGATGAACGAAGCCAAGACTTATATTCAATATTAAAACAACACCGAAGACTCGCACCAGCGATGAATGAAGTAACTGCTGAGAAAGCAACTGAATTTGGGAATTTTCAATGCTCAGGTGATAAAAATTATCCGAAGCCTTGAACTTATTTGAGTCTTAGAAAACTAATTGGTAAAGGCTTCAAGCATGTGAATCCTTTCTTTTAGACTAAATTTAGGACACGTGAGACTTTAGTCTAGTATGGACTTTGTTACGTAATTCGAACAGAAACCAAGCATCCTAAAGTTGAATGAACACACTGAGTTTCAGAAGCTTGTTTAGCACTTTTTTAGCCACTATGATCTAACAGGCCCAAACCCACAAATCGGTACCAACTTTGAGCCTCATAGAACACCTTTCGGTTGTCGAAGATACGCGGTCATCCATCAATCAAAAGCATGATTTCGTTGACATTATTTTCCTTGTCATTAGCGCCATAACTGCTGGTAGCGAGGGCTGGCAAGATATTGAAACCTATGGCGAACATAAACTTGAATGGCTTAGAAAATATCGACCATTCGCTCACGGTATCCCTCGTCGGCACACTATAGCAAGAATATTACGTTCCGTTGTCGCGAGTCTTTACTCGAAGCGCTCGCATTGTGGATTAATGAGCAAAGAGAAAATCAGAGTAAACCCGTGATCGCTTTCGATGGAAAAGTCCTACGCGGCTCTTATCGTTCTAACCCCAAAACGGCACTACAACTGGTCACTGCCTACGATACAGAGCGTGGTCTTGTTCTCAGCCAGAAACCGACAGAAACAAAGAATGTTGTTTTTAAAGAAGACAGTTCACGAATCTGTTTAGAGGGAGCGGTGGAAAATATTGCTTTGTTTAGACGCTTTGTGATGAACATGCTCAAGCAATGTGAGTGCGGTGCTCCGAGCCAAAGACAAAAACTAAAAAAAGCGGGTTGGTGTGACGATTACAGAGCACAAGTATTCTTTGGGTTATAAATTAATCAAAGTATGCTCGCACCCTGATTCATAACTAAAGTAGACTTTAAACTATGAGTGTATTAATTAGATGCGTTTTTCTTGCTATTCCTCTGTTCTTTTTAGGTTTGGCTTGGCTCGGTGTTATCTTGGGAATAGATTTAATCCCTGATGGCTTTTTACGTGATGATACATTCGAATATAGCGGAGATGGAAAAAAGCCAACTGGGCTTGTATCTCAAAGCTGGTTTAATTCAATATCTCTTGTGGCTATGGTTCCCGGTTTTTTTGTTGGCTTTATATACACAGTCTACAAAAAACTTTGGCGGTGGTTTTGGGCTTACATGATTATCGGTGGTTTGCCCGTTGGTATTTTTTCTATCGCAGTGTATCTTGGGTGATTTAACTCAAGTTCTTTAATCCGCACCGAAACCAATCTTTTTTCTAGTGCGATTTGACTCATCGCAATCGCTCTTCGCAGCAACTTTGCAATACCTGTGATTATTGGTAGTTTGCTAATTTAGCAACTGTTGTAACGCACTTTTGTCCAAAAACAAGCCAGAGAACCGCATCAACATCATAACTAAAGCTACGTCGTCTTTATAACAATACGCAGCTCTTTGTCGACACGTTCGGAGCGAAAGAGAGCACCCCACATGACAGCTGGATTTGTTGTATCGTTTTTCCGCCGTCGGTGACTTCGGTCGCGGTCAGAAAGGGCACGTTCTGACCGACCGTGACGTCACCGCGTTCACGATCCATCACCAGAATAGTCGGGCGAGAGAGCAACTCGGTGTTTTCGTTTATCTTGATGGCATTTGACCAAGGCGTTAACATCCCCAGACTGAGGTGCCTGTCCTCGTAAGCTTAAGCTCGCTCGTAAGCTCGTAAGCTTTCTTTTTCCATACCGAGAGGTTTTTTGTACTTATTCGAGTCTTAACTACCCTTAGAGGAATGGATACGTTTTATTAGTCGGGAACGTATTCGTTTTATGAGGTGAAAGCCATGGTATCTGACGTTCATCCAAGGCTTTTTCTCTGCATGTATCATGATGTTGTGTCGGGCAACACCAAACTGCCATACGGGGGCGAATGTTATTCATCTTTGCGAAGTCCAAAATTATTTAAGACTTTTTGATGAACAAACTCTGCATTCAATAACAACTTAGCACTAATTGCGCTACGTTTGTCGCTGTCATTGAGCGCAGCCCAACATTAGGGAAGACAAGATGATTGATATTGATGAAGAGAAAATAGCATCGGTGGTATCTAGTTTTCAGGTGCCGGCGAAGCCTACAGTATTGTCCGAGTTGCAGGAGATCATGGGGGAACCAGAGCCCGACATCAGTCTTGTCGCCGACCTAATTTCCAGTGACATTGGACTTTCATCTGCCATATTGAAGGTAATTAATTCGCCATACTATGGTTTGGGTAGAACGATATCTGAGATAAAACAGGCCGTCATGATTATCGGGCTTACCACAATTAATAGCCTCGTGACCTCTTTACTACTTAAATCAGCCCTTCAGGGAAAAGCCTCGATTTCATTGGAACGTTTTTGGGATGACTCTTTAGATGTTGCCAATGCCATGCTGTTTATTGGCGATAGAATTAAAGACAAAGTACCTATTGATACGCTCTATACCGTAGGTTTGCTGCATAATTGTGGCATTCCTTTGTTGGCTTTACGGTTTGACGACTACAAAGAAGTATTGATCGAAGCAAATCACAAAGGCTGTAACTCCGTTGTGTTAGAAGAAGAAAAATACAATACAAATCATGCGGTTCTAGGCTATTTTATTGCTAATTCTTGGCATTTACCTAAAGCATTGTGCGAAATCATTTTACAGCACCACAATACGCATTTCTTCGAGACTACTTTGGGCATTGAAGCCCAACTGACATTAGCGATACTCAAAGTGGCAGAAAATTTCGTTGAGCGTGCTAAGCGTCATAATGATTCCCCTGATTGGCAAGAGATGGAGCTAGGCGTTTCTGAGGTACTCGGGTTATCCACGGTAGATTTTAAGGAATTGGAAGACGACTATGATGACTTATATACACAAGCCAATAGCGACAGAGAGCTTTAGGCAACACTTTGTTGGTTGGTTAGCTGCACGTCATTCAAGATGAACTTCAAAAGCAGGATCGACGTTACGGCCTGTAATCTTAGTCATTGCCGTACCAAAAGGCTGAAAATCATTCGTTTTGGTTTGATCGACAAGAATGTTTCGGTCAGCTAAGAACAGAATTCGTTTCTTAGCCTTCGCTTTCCAGAGGCGCCAGATGATTTGGAATGCGGTATCGGTTTTACCTGTGCCAAAGCTCTTCGGGAGATGGGAAATCCTCTAAGCGAATCTCTGATTCTAGTTGAGTGGGGTTAGTTACATCTCTAAAGATAACGATCAGACTGAGGTGCCTGTCCTCGTAAGCTGTTAAGCTGGACTGTCCTCGTAAGCTGCTCGTAAGCTGTCCTCGTAAGCTGCTCGTAAGCTTCTCGTAAGCTTCAGCTTCTAGAGAGGAAAGGGTCAGCCTCACCGCCCTTCCCTGCTTGCTTTTTGGACTCAAAATCCAACGTATTGGGGCACGAATAAAAGCTCAGAGCCAATAAGGAAGTATGATGCGATAAATAGCCTGCAACTCATCATCACCACGTTGGCCTAAATAAAAGACTGTAACATCGGATGATCAATCACTAACCAGACACTCACAAAAATTAAGCTACCAGCATAAAACCCATTCAATGATCGCTCGTACCAAGGGTTATTCGATATTCTGGACAACAATTCCCCTAACGCCACCCAAATGAAATGTGTCGATATGTTCAATATCGCCAACCAAACAATCAAAACAGCAACCCCATAGTCGCCAAAGGTTACTCGTGATGGTTCTGAAAAAAGCGTGAACATCAAAAACACCATAAGCCAGCCTTTACTGTTCAACAATTGAATAATCAAGCCATCAGTAAAGCTGAACTTCTTGGAATCACCTTCAATATTTGAACGGTTTGCATATAAAAAGGTCACGGCCAGATAAAGTAAATAGGCCGAACCGAGTAACTGCATCACATTCATTATACTTGGATGCGACTGAGCCAGCTCACCAAGCCCATAGCCGATGATAATAGACTTAATCAGAAAAATGCTGTCGACCCCGACAAGCAATGCCATAGAACGCTTCAATCCAAACTTTGCACCAGAAGCCGCAAACACTATGTTTGCAGGCCCTGGGCTGAACACTAACGGAAACATTACCCCTAACCACGTCAAAAATAGACTCATATTTCATCTCCTTGATAATAGAGAGACAACATTAATCAAATTCGGTTGGACGGTCTTGTACAAAATTGAAGGCAGATGTTAGCAAGACTGGTAACGAGAAGGAGAAACCCCGCACACTCTTTTAAAATTTCTCGTTAGATGGCTTTGATCATAGAAGCCACAAGCTAAAGCAACATCCACACAACTCCAACCTTTGGAGAGTAATGCTTTCGCCTGCTTGACTTTAACAAGCAACAAATACTGATGGGGTGTGACACCGAACACCGCCTTAAAACTTTTGATCAATTGAAATTTTGAACACCCCGATACCTGCTCAAGATCGCCCAACGATGGGTTGGCATCAAAATGATCACGAAGATAGTCTCTTGCCAAATAACTGCTTTTGTTACACGACGGTTGTACTGGCGGTTCATTGATAGACCCATACCGCGTAAAGAGCTTTTCAAGGGCAGAGATATAGAAAGATTCTTTGCTCAACTCCAAAGCAGGAGATTCTAGTGACACATGCAATTGAAGCAATGCATCAAATACGGAATGATCATCAATGACAGGCTGTTCGATAATGGGATTAAAGGGCACACCATGATGGGTAAATTGTTCAATCAGTGCATCGACATCAAAATAAAACATTCGATACTGCCATCCACCAAACACACCTGCGGATCCTGTATGTATCTCAGCGGGATTGATCGCGATAATCTGCCGCTGTGGAACAATAAGATGACTGCCACGATAAAAAAGCCCTTCGGCGCCCTGTTCAATCAAGCCTATGGCAAGCTCATCATGCCAATGTTTAGCAAACTCAAATTTCGTATACTGGGCGGAAAGCAGCTCAACCCCAGAGAAGGTGCGATTACGCCAAATTTTAGCTTGTTCCATGCTCATTCCCTGAAACGTTATCCTATCGGCCTAGAAAGCTGACTGTTTTTTATTCAAGACTCAATGCGAGTTGAAAAGCGGTTAAATTTAGACAGAGTAGTTGAGCGACAATGTGCTTTAAGCTGATTTGGTCATGCTCTTATGGAGGCTGGTTTGATGGATTTTTTGGGAGGGGAATAGGCAAAAGAAGAACTGTCGAAGGGTGGAAGCCCCAGCCACATCCCGGCACACAAGTCGCTCGCTGCGGCTGCTTCCTTCCGGACCTGACCGAGTTCACGAGTTATTGTTGCGGGAGGACCAGGGCCTCCATAGATTCTTTTTCCTTAGCAGGGCTAAGGAGTGGGAGGATTATCAATCATCCCCGCAGGTAATTCAAGGAGAAATCTCAATAAAACCGACAAGAGACGTTCAAGTGCTTAGTCGTTAACCACAATCGACACCATGACACCCTCTTTACAAGTGAGAAGAGCTCTACACCTAGCAAATACTGGCTCACTGAGATTAGATGTCGGCGCCTTCATCAGTACTGCGCAGAATATAGTCCGTCATCCAAGCCGTTCCTAATAAGCAAATCCACGCCGCAAATACTGGGCTTGGCACTTCGGTTCTCGGGCTAACCACCAACGCAGCAAACCCTACCGTCGGCAATGTCCAGCACAGTAATGAGGCCCACTCAAAAGAGGTTAACTTCGCCAGATAATCGATAGAGGCGGCCATACCAGTGAGGCAAAGTGCGAGTAAAGCCGCGTATGGCTGCCCAGAAAGCCACAATGGCAAGATCAAAAGTAATGCCCACCAGCCTCGCGCGTTACTTGGCTGAAAATACCGAACGGCACACCACACAATCCCGACAGACAGCGCCTGAACGCCTGTTGCCAAAGGCGTTCCGCCCAGTTTACCACCCGATTGTGTCACCATAATACCAACCAATAGGGTCACCACGACCAAGAGCGTCGTCACCTTGACCCCGAGAGTACTTTTGTCAGAGAACACGACCATGAGCAGAGGAAATAAAATCCACTGACTCACAGACAGAGAAATCGGTTGGGCTGGCAGCATCCAGCCATATAAGACCAGCCCGGTGATCAGTACTAACCCCGCATAACCAACCTGCGGAAATACCCACAGCGCGGGAATAACGAGCGCCAACACAGAAATTTCGCCCTGACTCAGGCCAATCGCATACGCACACAACACCGCAAACAAGGTTGCGACTAAGAACTGAAAAGTAGAAAATACCATGCCCTCTCCTTATCCCTTCCATGGAAAAAACGAACTAGGACAACAGCATTATGGACGAGTTTTTAGTGCAAATCTTTGCGGTGATTCACCAAATTCCATATGGCAGAGTCACCACCTACGGTGAGGTGGCAAAGTTGGCGGGGTTTCCTGGATACGCACGTCACGTCGGAAAAGCGCTTGGCCAACTGCCGAAAGGGTCAACATTGCCTTGGTTTCGAGTCATTAATAGTCAAGGCAGGATTTCACTTAAAGGCGAAGATTTGGCCAGACAAAGAACACAGCTACGAGCAGAAGGCATCGACGTTACCGACGACGGCAAGGTCCGCCTTAGTCTCTACAAATGGCAACCCTAACGCTGCGGCTATTTTTAAGGCTGAATGCTCAAAGCGCTGTTTAACTTATCAATATATGCTTAGAATAGAAGTATATTGATTGTTTTGTTAAAGGTGTCGCATGAGCAAGCCTCTCGATGAATTGCTAGAACTATTGCAACTTGAAAAACTCGAAGAAGGACTATTTAGAGGGCAAAGCGAGAATCTGGGCCTGCCTCAAGTCTATGGGGGACAAGTGATCGGTCAAGCCTTGTCTGGGGCTCGATACACGGTCGCAGAAGATAGAACCGTCCACTCTTTTCATAGCTACTTTTTATACCCGGGCGATCCGGAAAAACCCATCATCTATGACGTAGAAAACCTACGTGATGGTCGCAGTTTTAGTACCCGAAGGGTAAAGGCAATGCAAAATGGCCGACCTATTTTTTATTTGACGGCCTCTTATCACGGTGAAGCACCCGGGTTTGAGCACCAGACCACCATGCCGACTATCTCTGGTCCTGAGAACTACGTCTCCGAATCCGATTTGGCTAACCGCATTGCCGAGTTTTTGCCTGAAAAAATCAAAAATGCGTTTTGTGGTGAGAAACCCATAGAAACCCGACCGGTAACGGTAGTTAACCCGTTACAACCACACAAAACGGAACCCAAGCAATATTTGTGGATCAAAGCCAATGGCGCTTTGCCAGACAACCAGCTTATACATCAGTACCTGCTGGGTTACGCTTCAGACTGGGGGTTTCTGGTCACCGCGTTACATCCTCATGGCGTGTCACTGATGACGCCAAACTTTCAGGTCGCCACCATTGACCACTCTATTTGGTTCCACCGCCCATTCAAGATGGATGACTGGCTGCTGTATGCCATTGAGAGCCCAACCGCGAGCAACACCCGTGGCCTAGTCAGGGGTGAAATCTACAATCGTCAGGGCCATTTGGTCGCGTCTGCGGTGCAAGAAGGGGTGATGCGATTCACAAAATAGCAGCGCACCCAGAGTGATATGAGTCGATCGCACCCTCAACAGGTAGCGGCTATTTTGCGCGGGGTAGTAAGGATACAACGCCCAATCATTTCTTCCTTGGTTGGGAATAACGCTGATCTCAAACCGCTCGGCCAACCACCACAACACTGATTCCCCTTACCCACTTCAACTTGGCGAGGCATTTTTATGTCTCACTGATGGGTAATGCTGTGGTGTATTTTAATGGTTCCATCGCAAACGTTGACGTCACGTTTGATATCCCTTCCACTGAATTGACCAATTTTTTGTAAAAACCATCAAAACACGGCATATCTTTGACAAGCACTTTCATCATGTAATCGTATTCACCCGCCATGCGATAAAATTCCATGACTTCAGGAAACTGGCAAGCCGTCGACACAAACCGACTGTACCATTCATGGGAATGGTCAGACGTTTTAACCAACACAAAGGCGGTGAATGAAAGCTCCAGCTTCTCAGGGTTAAGCAACGCGACTCTTTTTTCTATCACCCCCGATTCTTCAAGTTTCTTGAGACGCTTCCAACATGGGGTTGTGGTCAGATTGACCGCGTCCGCAAGTTCATTCAATGACAAGGTACTGTCTTGCTGCAATAAGGCGAGCATTTTTCGATCAACTTTATCCAGTTCCATATTCATAACAGGCCGTTGGGAGAATAATTTTCTCCAAATAAAACAAATTATAGGTAAATTAGCAAAGCATTTCTCCTAATATAAGGATAGATTATTGTCATCATGAGGATAAGGAGACACACAATGTGTACAGACCATAACTGGATTAATAACGCCATTCGCAAAATAGACGCTGATTTCCAACGCTCTGCGGATACTCACCTGATCAAACTGGATCTACCCAGTGTGGCTGGCATTGATATCTATTTAAAAGATGAGAGTACTCACCCAACGGGATCACTGAAGCACCGTCTTGCTCGCTCTTTATTCCTCTATGCGATTTGTAATGGTTGGGTCGGCCCGGAAACCACCATTATTGAGTCGTCTTCTGGCAGCACCGCAGTGTCGGAGGCCTACTTTGCTAGGCTGCTGGGTTTGCCCTTTATTGCCGTCATGCCCAAAAGCACCGCCGCAAAAAAAATTGAACAAATTGAATTTTATGGCGGGCAGGCTCACCTCGTGGATCGCTCCGACCAAATCTACGCGGAGTCAAACCGGCTGGCCAAAGAACTTAACGGTCACTACATGGATCAGTTTACCTACGCAGAACGCGCGACTGACTGGCGCGGCAATAATAACATCGCGAACTCCATTTTTAGCCAAATGACGCTCGAAGATAACCCAATCCCGACGTGGATTGTCATGAGTCCTGGCACCGGTGGTACTTCTGCAACCATCGGTCGTTTTATTCGTTATCAGCAGCACAGTACGAGGCTGTGTGTGGTTGATCCACAAAACTCGGTCTTCCACGAGTTCTATAAAACGGGTAATGCTGATCTGACAGGCGCCACAGGCAGCAAAATAGAAGGCATCGGCCGACCTCGCGTTGAACCGAGTTTTATTCCGGGTGTCATTGATGAGATGCGAACCATTGCCGATGCTGCCTCGGTCGCAACCGCACATTGGTTAGAGAGCATCCTAGGGCGGAAAGTGGGGGCTTCAACGGGCACCAACCTTTATGGAGTGCTGCAACTGGCCAGTGAGATGAAAGCGAGAGGTGAGACTGGCTCGATCGTCACTTTGCTGTGTGACAGTGGTGAACGCTATTTAGATACTTACTACAGCAGTGAATGGGTAGCGAAAAACATCGGTGATCTGCAGCCCTATTTCAGTAAGCTTGAGCAGTTTACAACCACGGGCCAAATATAAAAAAAGCGCCGCTTCCTAACGAAGCGGCGCTGTTTAGTATCGGTTTATTGAAGCTTAACCCTGAATACCCACGATCAGCCAAGGCGCATTCGCTGCCGTCAAATCACGCTCCAGATGCCAGATATCTTCAATGTCTTCCTCAACATTTTCGGCGCTGTCACGATAACGACCACTAAACTGTAGGCTAAGCTGAGCCGTTTTTTCATCATGATCAGCACGCACAATTTCCGCATCAACGTACATCACATCAGTGTGCTGTTCGCCTTGCAGCTTAGCACGCTCTTGCTTCAAGTCTTCAAATAAGCTCGCAGAGACATACTCTTGAATCGTATCAAGTTGGTCATGATTCCAAGCACCCTGAAGAATGCGGTAATGCTCACGAGCACCATTGATGAATGCCGTTTGATCAAACCCTGAAGGAAAGTTAAGAGGAACGTCAGTTTGCGTACCAAAACCACCCTGACTTCCTGTTTGAGTCTGCTCAAAGTTGTGCACATTGGGTTGTTCAAACTTTGGTGCAGAGCCGCCAAAAGCAGGCTGCTGCCTTTGCTGATTGAGACTACCCTGCTTAGAGGCCAGTACGCCTTTCATCACCTTAAAGAGCACAAACGCAATGGCACCCATGATCAGGATATCCATAAACTGGATCCCTTCAAACGCACCACCAAAGAACGCCGCTAACAGACCACCTGCCAACAGACCGCCCAGCAAACCACCCATCAGGCCCTTTTTACTCGAGCTTGCACTTTTCGCGCCTTGCTCTTTGCCAACCGTATTCGTGTTTTGCTGTTTCTGTTTTGGCGCGGGGGCCGTTTTGAAGCTTTTACCAAATGATTTGCCACCGCCAAACTTCTTCGCTTCCGCGATCGGCGTGATAGCAACCGAGACCATGATTAAAGCAACGAGGGAAAAAAGTCGTTTCATGTTTTTCCTTAAGATTTCCTGTACAGGTAAAATTTCTACTTATAACGACATACTAGCCTGTGTCATTGCACAATGAAACACCATTAGAAGGAATACATGTATCAAAGTATTGCAAATCTGTACTGAGTCAGTTGCGCTTAGCGCCTTGCCTCATTAGAATATTGAACGTTGTTCATTTTTGAAATTTTATCATGGCCCGTAGAAACGATCACACGCGTGAAGAGCTGATTGCTCTCACATTAGAGACAGTAAAACAATTTCTTAACGAAAATTCTTATCACGAGTTAAGTTTACGCAAAGTCGCCAATATGATTGGCTACGTACCCAGCACATTAGTGAATGTCTTTGGGAACTATAATTTGCTGTTACTTCATGCCGTAGCGCAAACCTTAGATGAATTGGCAGAAGAAGCAAAAAGGGTTGTTTCTCAAAGTCACAATACGAAAACCGCCTTATATGAGCTCGCCTACTGCTACCATGATTTTGCCCAACGTTCCCCCCATCGGTGGCAGCTCATCTTTGAGCACAATATGAATGGCGAGACCCTGCCAGAATGGCAAGCCGAGCGTATTAACAACATGACGAGTATGCTTGAACAATTGCTTCAGGCGACAGCGCCGCAGCGTTCCACAGCTGAGGTTCTGCAAGCCAGTCGAGTACTCTGGTCTGGGGTCCATGGTATTACTTTACTCAGTGTCGATGACAAGTTCTTCGCCGCAGAACCCATCGATGGCAAAGAGTTGATCAATAATCTAATAACAAACTATTTAACCAATTGGTAATCCTGCTCATCGAATCCTAAAGGAATAGGGATACTCATGCCAAATCGCTCAACATCTTTGTTAACCCAAACACGGTTTTTGCCGTATTTCGTCACCCAGTTTTTCGGCGCGTTTAACGACAATATTTTCAAAAATGTGTTACTCCTTTTGGTGGCTTTTGCTGGCGCAGGCAGCTTGCCTATCTCAAGTAACCTTTTTATTAACCTCGCCGCCGGACTCTTTATCCTGCCCTTTTTTTTGTTTTCTGCCTCTGCCGGGGTATTGGCCGATAAATATGAAAAATCCGGCTTCATTCGCAAGGTCAAATTGGCTGAAATCGCTATCATGTGCCTTGGCGCAATCGGTTTTATCACCGAGAGCTACACCATTTTATTGATTCTGCTGTTTCTGATGGGAACGCAATCTGCCTTTTTTGGTCCCGTCAAATACGCCTTGTTACCGCAGCAGCTCAAACCACAAGAGCTGGTCTCTGGCAATGCTTTGGTTGAAACCGGCACCTTTCTGGCGATTCTTTTAGGCACGGTGGGTGCTGGGTTCATCGCCTCCTCTGAGTATTCAAAATACATTGCCGCCGTCGCTGTCGTGGTATTTTCATTGTGTGGTTACCTTGCCAGTCGCGCTATTCCACCTGCCTCTGCCAGCGCCCCAGATGTTGCCTTTCGCTGGCAACCAATACGCCAAACTCGTGACACAATGGCTATCGCCAAATCTGATCACACCATCTTTCAGGCTTTGTTGGCCATTAGTTGGTTCTGGTTTCTTGGCGCCGCCTACCTCACTCAGTTTCCCAACTTTACCAAACTGTATCTGAATGGCTCTGAAACGGCCGTCTCTTTTTTGCTCGCTTTGTTTTCTGTCGGTATCGCCATAGGTTCTCTGGCTTGTGATAAGCTCTCTCAACACAGAATTGAAATCGGCATCATGCCACTGGGTAGCCTTGGCATCAGTATTTTTGGTTGGACCATGGCCGCATCAGTGCCTGAAACCTTGCCCCAATTCGCCACGTTTTCCGAGTTTGTTGGCACCCCTCAACTTTGGCCTGTCTTCGCTTCTTTGCTCTTGCTGGGTGCATCCGGCGGCCTCTTTATTGTGCCGCTCTATGCGTTGATACAACACAGAGCCCCCATCACGCAACGGGCACAAGTGATCGCAGCTTTGAATATTTTCAACTCTTTGTTTATGGTCGGCAGCGCGATCATGGGCATTCTTTGCCTGACCTTGATCGGAATGAGCATCCCTGAGTTGTTTCTGCTGCTCGCAGTGCTGAATTTTTTGGTCTGTGTCGTACTTTTTATGCGGGTCCCCGTGTTTGCTGTGCGCTTTATTGTTTGGGTGCTCACCCATACCTTGTACCGAGTCAGACATAAAAACTTATCCTATCTGCCCGAAACAGGAGGGGCGTTGATTGTCTGCAACCACGTCAGTTACTTGGATGCACTTTTGCTCAGTGCTGTCAGCCCACGTTTGATTCGATTTGTGATGGAAGAAGACTACGCCAATCTGCCGCCACTACGTCGATTTCTCAAACGCGCAGGTGTCATCCCTATTTCTGCGACTAACCGCCGCTCGATTCGCTCCGCCTTCAGTGATATTAAACAAGCCCTTAATGACGGGCATCTGGTGTGTATTTTTCCCGAGGGAAGGCTCACCGACGATGGCGAATTGAATGACTTTATGCGCGGTATGGACCTTATTCTTCGACGCAGTCCAGTGCCAGTGGTCCCGATGGCTTTGAAAGGTCTCTGGGGCAGTTACTTCAGTCGTTATAAAGGACGTGCTTGCCAAGGTTTACCATCAAGATTCTGGTCAAAATTGGAAATCGAGGCAGGCAGGCCCGTGCCCTCTGATCAAGCCACGACCCAAATAATGCAGCATAAAGTCGCTGAATTGCGCGGGGACTGGAAGTAGTGGCATCAAGCATGCGTTCAAATTTATTGAACGCATGTTCAAACAAATCAACTCTACTTATCACCAGATGTCCACTAGAATTACTGCCTCTGTTCAATGTAATGTCGCACTATGACCCTGATTAAACCCTCACTCCTCTTTTGGCTCGCTGGAGCATTTTGTCTCACGCCTTATGTGACCTCACCGACCGCCTTGATTATTGGTTTCTTGCTGGCCTCTTTAGGGCTGGTCCCAACACAACTTAATCTGACCAAAGTCACCAAGAAACTCTTAGCCTGCTCTATTGTAGGTCTAGGGTTTGGGATTCAGTTCAACGAAGCTCTTGCGGTCACATCCGACGGAATGGGGCTGGTCGTTACCAGTATTTTTGCGACGCTATTGATTGGATGGTGGGCGGCTAAGGCCATAGGCTTAAATCCGACAATCGGATATTTGATATCGTCAGGGACAGCGATTTGTGGTGGGAGCGCTATTGCTGCGGTCTCTCCAGCAATCAAAGCCAATGATCAGCAAATCGGCTTGTCGCTAGCCACCGTTTTTGTGCTCAATTCTGTTGCGCTGTTTGTTTTCCCCGTTATTGGCCATGCTCTCAATCTCGACCAATATACCTTTGGTACTTGGGCAGCCATAGCAATACATGATACTTCCTCTGTTGTAGGAGCAGCCTCCGCCTATGGTGAAGAAGCCCTTACCACTGCCACCACACTCAAACTTGCACGAGCGTTGTGGATTATTCCCGTGACACTACTGAGCGCGTTTTTGTTCCGCAGCGAGAATAAGAAAGTCACGCTGCCATATTTTATTGTCTTTTACTGCGTTGCGATTGCAGTCAGTGATCTCTTGCCTCAATTCGACGTTATTTACCAAGGGATTTTCCAACTGGCCAAACAAGCTCTAGTGGTGTGTCTGTTCTTGATTGGCTGCGGTATTTCTGTCGAAAAACTCAAATCAGCAGGACCAAAACCATTGCTGTTCGGCATCGGCCTCTGGCTACTTATTTCGTCAGCCTCACTGGGTTGGTTAATACTCAGTTAATGGTCTTCTGACTCGATGGTGACCCGCTGTTTTTTGGGCTTTTTATGCATGAAAACCAAAGCAATCACTAAGGCAAACGCCGCAAGCTCAGATAAGGATCTCAGTAAGCCATCACTTTGGGTCGCAGTGACAACCTGTATGATTATCGCCACGATAATTGCCGCTTTCATTTGTGTCTTTTATCCCTGTCGACCTCTTTGAAACGTTATTATGAGATACGGCGTGACATTTGATAAATGCATATTTGGACTATGAAAGACCTAATTGAACTAGGGGGAACAGCGCAACCTTGTTATCGGCGGTGTCTAGCCATTCTTTTACCGCATGACGCGAGATTTTTCCGTCACTAGGAGAGAGAAAGGCCGGCATTTTATAATAAGCATCAGGCCATTTAAATTTGGCCAGTGTCGCGGAGAGAGAAGCTTCAATCTCTGTGATATCAAGCTCGGATTGACTGGCTATCACCGCTACAGGTCGATGACCAAACTGGGTGTTTATGATCGGAACCACGATCGATGCCGTCACCTCTGGAAGGGTATCCAACACAGTTTCAATTTCCTCACAATGTATATTTTCGCCCCCAGAGATGAACATATTATCAGCGCGTCCGATGATCTTAAGCTCATCACCGACCCACTTTCCCAAATCCCCAGTGTCGAACCAACCATCTTGTGTCAAAGGCCGAATTTGGCCTTGCTGATAGTAGCCAGATGCCAGTGTTTCCCCACCAACGAAAACGCGGCCTCGTTCAACTTTCACTTGACGATTGAGCAAAAGACTCCCGGAAGAGTCTATGCCATCAATCGGCTTGGCCGTCACAGTGGAGGCCGCTTCGGTCATACCATAACCCAGCCAGACACGGATGCCTTGACGGGCGAGACCCACACCGCAAGACATCGGTATCCGACTGCCACCAAGCAATACCTGTCGGAGTTTTAGGCCCGAGCGATCACTAACGAATCGATTAAGTTGTGTCGCAACCAACGAGGCATGAGTCACGTCAGCAAGATCATTCTCTAGATTGCCCGATGCCATGGTTAACGTCGCCCCGCAGTATAACCAGCGGTATAAGATTGCGAGTCCAGACACATGATACATAGGTAAACTTAACAGCCAGCTGTCTCCTTGCTGAAAAGGGAAGGAAGCCAACAATCCGCATGCGGATGCCAAATGTTGACGATGGGTATGCACGACCGCTTTTGGTTGTCCGGTTGAACCTGAGGTGAAAATGATTGAGGCAAGATTGTCCGGTCGATATAAAGAGGCCTTCGTCAAGGAGGCGTTGCAGTCTATCCTGAACGGTCTGGTGTTAGGGAGAGAGCAATCCGATTGAGTCCAAATGTTACGTATCTGATTTGGTGGATAGAGCGCCGATAATTTCCGTTCAAGTTCAAGGGGGGGGAGTGGCATAGTTAGGGCACATGCGACCCCCAGCTCAATACAAGCCAAATAGATCAACACCCCACCCAGCGTATTTTTTCCAATACAGGTCAGAATATCACCACGTTTGAGCCCCTGCTCACTGAGGCCAGCGGCTATCGCGTCGACTTCGCGTGCTAAGTCCGCCCAAGCGTAGTCTTGGTCTTGCGTGCGCAGCGCCCGTTGCCTTGGACAGAGCTCTGCCCATTGTTTCATGGGTGAACTCGGGGACCATCCATCCATCGGTGTTTCACTCATCCCTGCCACACCAACGCGTGTTCACTCAACCGAGAGATCGGTAAATCACAGCCCGGCCAAGGCTGTTCCAGTTGTTGCTCAAACAAGCCTATCGTGTCTAGGCCCGGTATTTCATCAGGAAGTTGCCACCGTGATAATCGCGCTAACTGAGTTAAGCCCAAGCTGGATTCAATGCTTGAACTGATAATGGGTTTGATCCCCAACGTTTTAGCGGACTCAATCAAGGCGATACAGCGCTCAACCGAACCCAGCAAGGTCGGTTTAATGATGATGGCTTTCGCACCGTTAAAGTCTTCCAGTGAGAAGTCTTCGTTACGAATCGAGTGTTGTAGTGTTTCATCCCATGCGATCGCAATACCGGTGTTAATTGCAAATGAAAAGCTATCACTAGGCGCATGGCAAGGCTCTTCAATAAAGGCTATTCGCTGGCGAAGCGATGGCGCCACTTTATCCGCAAACAGTTGAGCACTTTCAGCACTCCAAGCCCGATTGGCATCCAACCTCAGCATCAAATCGGGGATTGAATCAAGAAAGAGGCTGACCAATAAACCATCCCGTACTGGCTCATACAAGCCGACTTTGATCTTAGCCACTTTATTGCCCGGCATCTGATTCAATTTAGGCAGAAGTTCCTCTGGGTCCCCCGTGCATAATGGTGCCGCATAATAGCAGCCTTGTTCAGGCAGATGGCCTGCAAGTTCCAATTGCGCCATTGATACGCCAAATGCAACCGACGGATACAGCTCTGAACCATCGATCCCTTCGCCTCTTTGCCATGCGGTCAATTGCGTACGAAGCTGTTGGTATGCCTCATCCATACTCTCAAGACTCAACCCGGGTAAAGGCGCGACTTCGCCACGCCCCACACAACCATTATCTGTCAGTACCACCACAAAGCCTTCTCGTTCCTTGAGTCTTTGCTCTCTCAGTACCACTCCGCTGTCCATAGGCAGCTGGTAGCGATACAGTTTCGCTGTTCTCATCCTGTTCCCTTATTTCATTGGCGAGGCTTGTTTTATGAGGGCGGACACGCATTGAGTTATTTCCATTAAACCGCCACTGCCGACAAGCCCCACATCATGGATTCCGTGGGAATTTTTCAAATTCCGGTCGTCGTTTTTCATTAAACGCGTTTCGGCCTTCCTGCCCCTCTTGCGTCATGTAAAACATCATGGTCGCATTCCCTGCCAGTTCTTGTAGACCCGCCTGACCGTCACAATCTGCGTTTAACGCGGCCTTGAGGCAACGCAAAGCCATCGGGCTGTGCTGCAATATCTCGCGGCACCAACGAACCGTTTCTTGTTCCAGTTGTTCAAGCGGGACGACCGTATTCACCAAGCCCATCTCCAACGCTTCCTGAGCGTTGTAGAAACGGCACAAAAACCAGATTTCGCGCGCTTTTTTCTGCCCCACAATTCGGGCCATATAAGCGGCCCCCCATCCCCCATCAAAGGACCCCACTTTAGGACCAGTTTGACCAAACTGAGCATTATCGGCCGCGATACTCAAGTCACACATCATATGCAATACATGACCTCCCCCCACCGCCCAACCCGCCACAGAAGCAATCACGGGCTTGGGGCATGTCCGTATCTGACGCTGAAAATCCAGTACATTAAGGTGGTGCGTGCCAGATTCATCCTTATATCCGCCATAGTCACCACGTACTTTTTGGTCTCCTCCTGAACAAAATGCTTTGTCGCCAAGGCCCGTTAGGATAATTACCCCTATCCCTTCATCATAGCGTGCATTAGCAAGAGCACTCATCATTTCTTTCACCGTTTGAGGTCGAAACGCATTGCAGACCTGAGGGCGGGCGATCGTGATTTTAGCAATGCCCTCTGGCGATTTTTGATAGTCAATATCTTGGTATTCACCGCGACAATCATGCCAGTGAATTGGGGCGTATAATTGATGTTCAGATAGACCGACTGTCGTTGCCATAGTAATTCCTGCCGTTAATGTACTCGGCTCAAAAGAGCCGCAAAAGTTGAGATTGAATAATGTTCGCAAACGCTTGTGGCTGTTCACGATGGACATTATGACCCGCGTGTCTGACCCGACTAAAAGCCAAACCACCTTGTTCAATGAGATGACGAAATTTCCGGTCCTTTTCTCCACAAATACAATGGACAAGGAGATCCGTGCCGACCAACCAATCGAGTAGGGCTTCCTGTTTGGCTAGCGTAGTCGCCATCAACATGCTCGCAACACCATCACCGACATTAACCGCGCGCTCACGAATCAGGCTTTGTCGTTGTTGATCATTAAGTGAATCAAATACCGGTTGTTGATACCAATCCGCTAACACGTGTTCCATCGGCTCGTTAGAAAAACGCTTTGCCCATTGCGCATCACTGCACAGACGGATGCGTTTGTCGGTGTGGTTACTCAGCCCAAAATGCCCACCTTCAAGAATAAGGCCTCGAATGTTTAGAGCGGAAAAATACCCTTGTGCCACTCCGGTCATGGCTACCCTTGCCCCCAGAGAGTAGCCCACAAGCATAATAGGCGGCTGATGCGGAAATTGGTTCGATACCGTCGCCGTTATGTTGTCGCAACAGGTTTTAAAATCAGCGCAATGGATTGACTGGCTGTGACCATGACCCGGTAAATCGATACAGACTATTGGGTAGTCACGCAGCGTATTTAGGCATAATGTCCAGTCCTCACCACTACCAAGAAAACCATGTAAAAACACGATGAGGGGCCGCGGTGCCTGATCCGGATGATAGCAGAGACTAAAAAGCATCAAGCTGTTCAACAATCTGTTTAAGTTGTGAAGCCGCCTGTCCGCTAGGTGTCTGCACCTCAACCACCATAGCACCCTCGCCGTCACGCAGGTGAGTCTCTAAAACAACTCGGTATTGATTGAGCGTATAAGCCAGCTGATAACCAAGCTTGAATTGCTCGGCAGCACACTTAAAATCATAGCCGTGGGGCCGTTGATAGAACGTTGCCTTGTTCTGCTCTGGGACCGGCAGTAAGTCAAAAATCGCCCCCCCATCATTGTTGATCACCACCAATACAACTGGCGTTTTTTGCCCACTGAACAAGGCCAGCGAATTGAGGTCGTACAGCAATGAGGTGTCGCCAATATAGATCACCGTCGGTTGCACTGAGTGACGGGCAACCCCTGCGGCAGTTGCCACCAAACCATCAATACCTGAGGCGCCACGATTACTGTAACTGTCCACGCCTTTCAGACAGCCGAACATATCCACTAAACGTACAAACAGGCTGTTGCCCAAAAACACTTGCGTGTCCTTAGGTAAATACCGCAATGTCAAGGCAAGGCCGATTTCCGTCAATGCCTCACCGATCAGCACCTGAGTCAGGCACGCTGTGTTTTCACTGTAATACTGAAGCGCTTCCCCCCATCCACGGGATAGCGCCTTTTTGGCCTTAACCATGAGCCCTTCAACCCAGTCTTCAATCTGACAAAGGTGATGGTGCTGAGGTAAGTGACTCGGATTGTTGCGTTCTAGGTGCGGCGAAACATAGTGATACTCTGCATGACCGTCTTCAACCTGCGAGGCCACCCATTGGCAAAGACGTTTGGAAATCAGCCTCGAACCAAACTGAATAATCACATCACATTGACGCATGATGGTCTGGGCCGCAGGATTTTTCAGCCACAAATCATAGTGTGCCCATGGAGAAGAAAGCCCAGATTGGGGATCGCACAAGTAGGGCCAGCCCAACTCAATAGCCAGCATTCTGGCTTGCTCAGCTTCCTGTCGCGAGGTGCTGCCAATGATAATCAGCCCCTTCTGGGCGATGAGTGCATCGGGCAGACCACTCGTTGCAAGCCGCAAACCGGATTGGGTCGACCATGCTTGTCCAGATTGTTTCCATTGCTCGATACACGCCAGATAATCCTGAAAGACCGTGTGTGATTCTGAGCTATAAAGTGGCTCAGGAAATGGACAATTAATATGGATGGGCCCCCCTTTGAGCGCTTGCTCGGTCATCAACTGGTCAATCGAAGTCAGCAACCATTTTAGCGGTATCTCCGCACTGGGGCTCGGCAAGTTAAGGCTGGCGGTAACCTGATTCGAATATAAACCCGTTTGGACAATGGCCTGATTGGCCCCACAGTCGATCAACTCTATCGGTCGGTCTGCTGTGAGAAGCACCAGTTTCTCTCCCGTTAAACGGGCTTCTGCAACCGCAGGGAGTAAATTGGCTACCGCGGTGCCAGAGGTCACGATGAGTGCAACAGGACGCTGGCTGGCTTTCGCTAAACCCAAGGCAAGAAAGCCGAGTCCACGCTCGTCAAAATGACCATGTAGCTTGAACTGACGGTGTGCTTGTGCCTCCAAGATCAGTGGCGTTGAGCGCGAACCCGGAGCAAAGCACACGTCGTTTACGCCTAAACGCCCCAGTTCCTCCAACATGATCTGACACCAAATACGATTTAAAATTGCCCGATGTGTGACTCGCATTTATGAGGCGACTCCTAAACGTGGAAGATCCACCATCAATGACAGCAGGGTTGACAGTTTTTTGTCCAGTTCTTGCCACTCACTGTTCGCCTCAGAACCGTGGACAATCCCAGCACCAGCAAAGAGATGAATCTGATTTTCAAGCACCAGTGCGCTGCGAATCGCCACACAAAACTGCGCACTCTGTTCACGGACGTAACCCATTGAACCCGCATACCACCCACGCGAAAAGGGCTCATTTTTTCGAATGAAATCCATCGCAGCATCACGAGGTAAACCCGCCACGGCCGCGGTAGGCTGTAACGCTGTTAGTAACGGTAACACTTTTATTCCCGGCTTGAGGCGAGCACGGATATGACGTTTAAGATGCTGCACTTGGCGCAACCTGACTAAGCTGACTTCCTGCTCGACATCGACCTGATCTGAATAAGGTCTGAGCCGTTGAATAATGTCATCGACCACGTACTGATTTTCATCGAGGTTCTTGTGGTCATGGCACAACCAGTGCGCCAACGCCATGTCCTCATTGGTCCCCTGACCGCGTCCTGCGGTTCCGGCGAGTGCTTCTGTCAGCAAGTCTTGGCCTTCGCACGCATACAAGCGCTCTGGTGTCGATCCAAGAAAGCTGCACCTTGGGTTAAGCACCAACATAAAGTGGAAGCTATTCTGGTTATTGACATAGCTGGCCTTGAGCAATTGAGCGGCGCTCACGGGGGTATCCAGTTCAACATAGGTTTTCCTTGCCAGTACCACCTTGTCTAATTGATCATTGTCGATATCAGCCAATGCCTTATCCACCAAACGAGACCAGTGTGTTCTATCCGGCACATGCCGTAGCGATTTAATCTGGCCCGACATTGGAGCCAGTCCTCCTGCATGACCAACCAAGGTTTGCAGCGCCTTAACTGTCCGCTGTTTGTCCGCGCTAATATTGACCGCCAATACAACATGTTTCTCACACCGAATCAGCTCAATAAGTGGCAAGAAAAAGAACGATGAGGTTTCATTGTCACTATCAAAAGGACGCCCACCCCAAATACGTTGGTCGCCACTGACGATCGTGCTGGCGAGTTCGGATTCAGTAAAGGTAGCCATGTGCCCCAACGCGACCACTTCCTCTCCAGCATCTCGTGATTGCCAGTAAAACTTAGGAAACAACGGCTGACTGTCCATCCAGTCTATGTAGGTAAAATCGGGACACAGCGCCACCGACTCGACCTCTCGATGTGCTCCGACTTCGGCGGTTTTTACGCGCGCAATCAGCTCAGTTACTGCTTGGTCAAAATTCAACAAATCAGCCCCGCCTTGGATATGAAATTTGCCTCATTTTAGATCGTTGCTCAATTTATTGACCCTATCCAGATCAAAGTTGTAGCCCATATTTCCCCACATTCTTTAACCCCAACCGCTAGGGTCATGAGTAAAAAAGCACATTAATTCAGTTTTTTATTCTAACGATGCCCTTTTTGTTGTATTTTAATAAAGGAATTCAATTATTTTTAGGTTTTAAGTAATGCAAAATATCGGGATGTCGTCAAAACTCGATAATGTCTGCTACGACATTAGGGGTCCTGTACTCAAACATGCTAAGCGTATGGAGGAAGAGGGGCATAAAATACTGAAATTGAACATCGGTAACCCTGCTCCTTTTGGCTTTGACGCTCCAGATGAAATTTTGGTCGATGTGATCCGTAATTTGCCCACTTCCCAAGGCTATTGTGATTCAAAAGGTATTTACTCCGCTCGTAAAGCGGTGGTCCAACATTATCAGCGCAAAGGGATTCTTTCTTTGGATGTTGAAGATGTTTATATTGGCAATGGGGCATCTGAGTTAATCGTTATGGCGATGCAAGCCTTACTGAATAACGGCGACGAGATGCTGGTACCGGCTCCTGACTACCCACTGTGGACGGCCTCCGTCTCCTTATCTGGTGGCAAAGCCGTCCATTACATTTGTGATGAACAGGCAGACTGGTATCCAGATCTTGATGACATACGTAAAAAAATCACCGCCAATACGCGGGGGATTGTTTTAATCAACCCCAACAACCCCACTGGTGCAGTGTATAGCCGAGATTTTCTGCTCGAAGTGGTCGAAATAGCGCGGCAGAATAATCTGATTATTTTTGCTGATGAGATTTATGACAAAGTGCTGTACGACGGAGCAACGCATACCTCAATCGCCACCTTGACCGATGACGTAATGGTCGTCACCTTTAACGGTCTATCGAAAGCATATCGAGTCTGTGGTTTTCGCGGGGGCTGGATGTTCCTCACTGGTCCAAAACACATCGCTCAGGGCTACGTCAACGGCCTAGACATGCTAGCCTCAATGCGTTTGTGTGCCAATGTGCCGATGCAGCATGCAATCCAGACCGCACTCGGCGGCTACCAAAGTATTAACGAGCTCATTTTACCCGGCGGCCGGCTTCTAGAGCAGCGTGATCGCGCCTTCGACTTGATTACTCAAATCCCTGGGATCTCGTGCGTTAAACCCAAAGGGGCGATGTACCTGTTCCCGAAAATCGATACCAAGATGTACAATATCAAAGACGATCAAAAAATGGTGCTCGACTTTTTGATTCAGGAGAAAGTCCTACTGGTACAAGGCTCTGGCTTCAACTGGCACAAACCTGACCATTTCCGAATTGTGACTCTACCTCATGTCGAAGATTTGGAAATAGCCATTGGCCGATTTGAACGATTTTTGACCACCTACAGCCAATAGTGCCAACCAGAGCCTAACAAGCACGCGAGTAACAAGCCGGTCTTTGCGAGAATACAGGTTCAAGGCAAGCGCTCAACCTCTTTAAGGAGTGAGGGTGCTTTCGCTTTAAAGCAGAGCCTGCCTATTTTGTCGAATAGGTTTCGTGTTATCACACCTTGGATCACCCGCTAATGATACGCTAGTAATGGCTGACCATTTTTCATATGCTTAGCAAACGTAGCATCAATTGGGGATCTTGGGGATGACTGACACCACCAATAAGCAAAGTACATTCATGGCTTGGGTAACAAGAATGCCCCTCATAAAACGTTGGGCACTGATGCACTGTTTTCAGGAAGAGAATGTCTCTGAACATTCTCATCAGGTTTCCGTTATTGCTCACCTTCTGACTGTCATCAAAAATAGGCGCCATGGCGGAAACCTAAACCCAGAAAGAGCGGCTGTCATTGCCATTTATCATGAAATTTCGGAAACCAAGCTGCAAGATATGAATTCAAAAACAAAGTATCATAGCCCCGAATTCACCGCCGCCTTCAAAAAGCTTGAAGATATCGCCGAACAAGAATGTTTAGACACTTTACCCGAAGATTTGCGTGAGGAATTCTCAGGTTTGCTGGTCCAAAAAAATGTCGCCACTGAGTACAAAGCGATTGTGAAAGCCGCCGATATCCTCGCGGCCTACATCAAAACCTTGAATGAACTGCGCTTCAACAACGATGAATTTTTGCACGTCAAAGAGGGATTAGATTCAAGAATTGAAACCCTGATTGAAACCATGCCCGAAGTAAAAGATTTTATGGACATATTTTGTGACAGCTGTACAACGACCTTTGACAAAATTTCGGGATAAATCAAACACGGTGAGCCCTGACAATTGCAGCCACCACTCATTCAGCCCGAGGTTTATTTCTGAGGGTCGAAAGCGCCAACTCTCATCAAAGTTGGCCACAAATCCCCTGCCATACTGTACTCAATCACCGCCTAGAGTATAAATCGATAAGTAATCAAAGGCCTTGATAGTGACTCAAATCAAACCCATACAAATGCGATTGGAACAACTGTGTAAAGTCATCGACAGCCCTGTCGATAATGATGAGACCTACTCTTTGCCTCACCGTCATGACTATTGGGAAATCATTTGGTGCTTGGATGACATTGGACAGCAAAACATCGATTTTGTTGAGTATCCACATAAAGTTGGACGTTTTTTTACCATCGCGCCAGGGCAAGTCCACAAGCCGTCTCCAAGCAGTCACAATGTCCGTTTGTTGGCTTTTTCTGTTGGTTTCATCGATGTCAGTATGCGAACAACGTCATTCGTCAAGCACCTGTTTTCTAGTCAGGATCTCAGTTCTCCATACTTGGATTGTGACTTGGAGGGGCACAAATACTTACTTCAACTGTTTAACCTCATGAAGGAGGAATACCTCAAACAACCCTGTGACTGGGCTCTGCTTGAGTCGTTAACCAGTAGTTTCTTACGGTACTTACTTCGTTTTTCTCACCGCGATGAAAGCCCGATGGAAGAACGCGACCCTAGAATAAATCAAGTAATTGATTTAATTGAACAATACTACAAGAAGCAGAAGAATTGTTTGTTTTATGCCGATAAGCTTTGTATTACCAATAAACGCCTCAATGAAATTGTCCATTTGGCCTTAGGCAAAACCGTGACGCAGTTAATTCATGACCGAATTATTCTCGAAGCCAACCGTGACCTCGCATTCTCTCGCAAAACGATTAAGACGATTGCTCATGATTTGGGTTTTTCAGATACCGCTTATTTCAGTCGCTTCTTTCGAAAAAACATGAACACATCCCCGACTCAATTTCGGTCAAGACGTTAAAATAGTACCGTATAATAACCAGATAATCCCTTTAATATAGTCATTAATGTTCTGATAATACCGGAAAACAATATTCTGGTGTCAACAGATGAATATCAACTTAAACACAGACCTCATTTCAAAATCCTTTTATCAGTACCTCTGGCCCGCCTTGACTGGCATGGTGATTAAATCGCTTTTTATCATCAGTGATGGCTGGTTCGTTTCACAACAAGTCGGCGCAGATGGGCTCGGTGCGCTGTCATTGGTTCTGCCTCTGTTTTCAGGTTTTACCGCCATTGCAATGATGATTGGCGTGGGTGGCGCCGCTCGAATGTCGATTGAATTGGGCCAAGGGCATCAGCAATCTGGCCAAGCTTGGTTCAATCAATCGTTGCTGATAGTCATACTGACTTCAACAACCGGCGTCGTATTGGGGATGATTTTTCTAAACCAAATCATCGCCATGATGGGGGCAAAAGGCGATATGGCAACGCTGGTCTATGACTTCTTGATCGTGTTGATGCCATTTTTAATTTTTTACGCTGTGGGTTGGGTTTTATCGTGTTTTGTACGTAATGACGCAAATCCAAAGTTAGCAACCTATGCGATGTCAATCGGCGCTATGACCAACCTGATCCTCGATTACATTTTGATCATCAAACTTGATATGGGTATGCAGGGGGCTGCCATTGCGACTTCCATCGCACAAGTTATTATTTTTCTGATTTTGCTGAGCCATTTTACACGTAAGCAAGGCGCTCTCCGTTTAGGCCTTAGCCGTGTAGAACTCACTAAAATAAAAGATATTTTCAGTTTAGGGATGCCCACTTTTTTTATTGAAGTCACGGCTGCGATGACCCTATTATTATTTAACTATGTGCTCTTAAATCAGTTTGGTGAAAAGCATATTATCGCTTACGGTTTGACTTCCAACATTGGTATCTTTGCTCTCTTTGTTATGGTCGGTATTGCTCAAGCTTGCCAACCCATTATAAGCTTCAATCATGGTGCGAAACATCTCTCCAACATTGATCAAACCCTCTCTTTAGGTTTAAAAGCTGCGATAGGCAGTGGGTTGGTTTTCCTCCTATTGATTTGGTCTATGGCGCCCCATATTGCCACCTGGTATTTCAGTGGTGATGAAGCCCTGATCATACTCGCGGCCAAAGCCTTAAGCCTCTTCTTTTTAGGCGTACCTCTTATGGGGTTTAATATGGTTATTGCGAATTTATTTCAAGCCATTGCCAAACCTAAGCAGGCAACTCTCATCTCTGTGAGTCGTGGATTTATGTTTGTGGTCATCGGCGTTTTAACCTTACCCCAACTTTTTCCTGACAATGGCATTTGGAGCAGTATCGTGTTTGCCGAAACGTTAACCGCGCTCATCAGCCTCAGTATGCTTATTCATTATCGACATAGGAGAGCCGCACTGACGTAATGCCATTCTCACGCGTGCCTATAATGCCAAGGTTTGCGTAGAGACCATCAGCAGTTTGATAATACGTTGAAGGTCCATCGCGACCAAGCCGAGCATCGCTCAAGCCCTTTGCACCGCAAGATCCGCCGCTGAATGTTCATGTCATCCCTGAGTCTAAACAACAACCCACTTACGGGCTAGAGGCCATTTTATTCTGCGCCGTTTAGCTCGGGATGAGATCAGCCAACGGCCGGATATTGCTGTTGAAAAGCGTTTAGCAAGTGATCAATGAACCTCTTTTTGCGTTGTGGCATCAGCTGGCGATCTGCGTAAACCAAACTGACCTCGACGTCAGGCATAGCATAATCCGGCAATAAACGGACCAATTGCCCAGAGTGAAAATGTTCAGTACAAATAAACTCAGGCAGTACTGCTATCCCCAGCCCATCTAGGCAGGCTTTCAGGCAAGCCGTGATGGTATTGACCCGCAACTGATGAGGTAAATTGAGCTGATGAGGGACTTCCCCGTCCCGTTGTAAGTGCCATTGCGGTAAACGCGCCGCTTTATTCACTATTTCTATCAACTGATGGGGCAATTTCAAATCTTGATGGTGCTTGATTTCGCCAAATTTTTCGAGATAATCAGGGCTCGCAACTAAAGCACGTTCTGAAAAGGTTAGATGCCTTGAAATCAGGTTTGAGTCACCTAGCTCACCGATTTGCGCATAAAGATCAATGCCTTCGGCAATAATGTCCACCTCTCTGTTGGTCAGTTCCAGATTCATGGTCACATTGGGGTATTGTTGTAAAAATTGATGGATATAACCACTTAAGACTTGGTGACCAAGTTCAACAGGTAACACCACTTTCAACGGGCCTCTCACCAAATCTTGGTGAGCGCTGACTTCAAGTTCAGCCTGATTCAACGACTCCAGTGCATGCAGGCTTGATTGATAGAAACGTTCCCCCTCTGGCGTCAGAACTAAGCTGCGTGTCGAACGAGTGATCAATCTCACTCCTAAATGCTGTTCTAGCTCCGATAATTTGCGACTCACGGTCGATTTAGTCATGCTCAGTGCTTCCGCTGCATGCGTAAAGCTACTGCATTCAACCACCTGTACAAAAACGGTTATGGCATTTAAATCCATCGTATTATCCCTCCGCGGATTGAATCTATTTTTGCAACAGTGTTTTCAGTTTTTCCTATCTTATCAACTAATGTGAATCGTTTACAATTCGTTACCATCACTTTCCACCGTTAAGAACACGCCATGGCCGATACTGAAACTTCATCAACCGTTAAATCCCCCCTCCTAAAACGTTATAAAGCCCCATTCATCGCCACTGCCATTATGTTGTGTCTCGGCTTAGTTGGCGGCAGTTACTGGTGGAATTACGGTCAGTATTTTGAGTCTACCGACAACGCTTACTTACAAGGGGACATCACCAGTATTAGCCCCAAAGTATCCGGTTACATCGTCAAGTCTTACATCAGTGATAATCAGACTGTTAAGCAAGGTGAACTCCTCGTACAAATCGACGACAGGGACTATCAAACCGCACTAGAACAAGCCAGTGCCCATCTCAAGGTCGCGCAAGCGAGCGAAAAAAACTTAGTCGCCCAGCAAACGCTGCAGCGTAGCCAAATTGACCAAGCCAAGAGTCAGGTCGATTCAGCACAAGCGGAATACGACCGAGCGATCCAGCAAGTCGCGCGTTCTCGCAGCCTGCTAAAACGTAATTATGCGTCTCAGGATGAAGTCGATAGCCGGCTAGCTCAACAAAAAGTCACGCTTGCTCAACTGGACGAAGCCAAAGCCAACCTCGTTGCTGCTTACGATCAGTTGAAGGTCATCGCCAGTGAAATGGAACAAGCTCAGGCCTCGGTCACAGAAGCACGGGCACAGCAAAAACAAGCCCAGCTGAATTTGGATTACACCAAAATCTACGCCCCTGCAGATGGCGTGATTGGTAAGCGCAGTGTGCGCGATGGACTGCTGGTTCAGGCGGGTACGCCTTTAATGAGTTTGGTGCCTGATAATGGCGTTTGGATAGAAGCAAACTTTAAAGAAACTCAGATAAGTGGCATCCACACTGGACAACCCGTCACCATTACACTCGATGCCTTACCCGGTGAATCCCTTGGCGGTATCGTCGATAGTTTTTCACCCGCGACCGGAGCAAAGTTTGCCTTGTTGCCACCGGAGAATGCCACAGGTAACTTCACCAAAATCGTTCAGCGGGTTCCCGTTAAAATTGTGATACCGAATCAAGATCAATTCGCTGGCCGATTACTCCCAGGACTCTCGGTGGTCGCGACGATAGATACGCGGGGCTAACCTCATGGCCAGCGTCGCTGTTATCAGCCCAAATGAACAAGAGCAAACCGTCCCAATTCGTCACTGGATTGCATTATGTGGCGGGTTGATTGGTGCCTTTATGGCGATTTTGGATATCCAAATCACCAACTCGTCTCTTAAAGACATTCAAGGCGCCCTCTCTGCTACATTGGACGAAAGTTCTTGGATTTCTACGTCTTATCTTGTTGCCGAGATGATCGCGATCCCTTTGAGTGGATGGCTATCGCAAGCATTGGGCAAACGTCGTTATCTGATCTGGACGACCCTTGCCTTTACGCTATCGTCGTTGTTGTGCTCATTTTCATGGAATATGACCTCTATGATCGTGTTCCGCGCGATGCAAGGCTTTAGTGGTGGCGCGCTCATTCCCCTCGCCTTTTCGTTGGTTATTCAACTTCTACCCATTCATAAACGCGCTGTCGGTATGGCTCTCTTTGGCATCACAGCGACCTTTGCGCCTTCGATTGGCCCGACATTTGGGGGTTGGTTAACGGAAAATCTGTCGTGGCACTACATCTTCTACATCAATATTCCACCAGCATTGCTGGTGATCGCTATGATTCGCTACGGTTTGTCAGACCAACCCGTCAAGCTTTCAATACTTAAAAAAGCCGATTTCTTCGGTATCTTAACGATGGCTTTAGGTCTCGGCTGCCTTGAAGTAGTGCTAGAGGAAGGCAACCGTGAAGAATGGTTCAGTTCACGCTTTATCATGACTCTGAGTATTCTCTCCGCAGTTAGCCTAGTTTACTTTGTCATCAACGAGCTGCGCCATAAATCCCCTCTAGTGAACTTGCGCTTGCTGCGCGATCGTCAATTCGCAATGTCGTGCCTTGCTTACCTGATTCTGGGGATGGCATTGCTGGGCTCTATCTACGTTTTGCCAATGTATCTCACTCAGATCCAGCAGTACAACGCGATGGAAATTGGGGAGGTTTTAATGTGGATGGGGCTTCCTCAGTTACTGATTTTCCCTTTAGTACCGAAACTCACCCAAGTCATAAAACCCAAATACCTGGTGACGTTCGGTTTCGCAATGTTTGGCCTAAGTTGTTACGTCAATACTCATATGACAATCGATTTTGGTGGGCAGCAACTGATCTTATCCATGGTACTCCGAGCCATCGGTAGCCCTTTTATTATGGTACCTTTATCTCTGGTCGCGATGAAAAACATCAGCAAAATAGAAACGCCCGATGCCTCAACCCTGACCAATGTGATGCGCAACTTAGGCGGCGCATTCAGCATCGCGATCATTGCCACATTACTCGATAATAAAACGCGTGAACACTTAGCGCACATCAAAGAAACACTCCCGACGGTAAGTCAACTTGGGTGGCAAACCCTTCATCAGCAACAGGCTTTGTTTATTCAAGCGGGCAGTGATGCCGTCACCGCGATGCAACAAGCTCAGGCAAGCCTACTGGCGACCATGCAGCGCGATGCTGCGATCATGGCCTACAACGATGTCTTTCTGATGATGACGGCTTTCCTCGCGGGCGCAGCAGTACTGATTCTAAGTATGGACGACTAATACTCGGCCTGCGGTGTCACTTGCAGTTGCTGACATATGGGTGTAGGTTAAGAACAAACAGGGAGGCCGCCTATGACGTTTGAAATCAGCGATTTATGGCACCAACGCCACGATGATGAACATAAAATTCGTCGTGATGACCACCGCAGTCCATATCAACGAGACCGCGCGAGAATTTTACACTCTGCGGCATTTCGCCGCTTGCAGGCCAAAACTCAGGTCCATGGCCACAGTGTTGACGACTTTCACCGCACCCGCCTCACTCATTCATTAGAGGCCGCGCAGCTTGGAACTGGAATCGTTGCCCAGATTAAGAAAAAACAACCCCAGTATCGCGCTCTACTGCCCAGTGACAGTTTAATTGATGCCCTGTGCCTTGCCCACGATATTGGCCACCCTCCTTACGGACACGGTGGGGAAGTCGCGCTGAATTATATGATGCGTGAGCACGGAGGTTTTGAGGGCAACGCTCAAACATTTCGTATCGTCACCAAACTGGAGCCTTACACCGAGCACTTCGGAATGAACCTTACTCGGCGAACCTTGCTTGGTTTGCTCAAGTACCCTGCCCTACTCAGTGACACTCACGCAGATAAGCAACCTCAAAGTGTGACTCATCAACGTAAACTGAAAGCACAAGACTGGACCCCAGCAAAAGGTTTATATAATTGTGACCAAGTGCTTTTTGATTGGGTATTGGCGCCATTACACGAGTCAGATAAATCGAATTTTCTCCAAATACGAGACGAACCACGCTCCGCATATCAACACAAAAAAACGCAATTTAAGTCTATCGACTGTTCGATTATGGAACTGGCCGATGACATAGCTTATGGTGTCCATGATCTCGAAGATGCAATTGTCTTAGGCATGGTTTCTCGACACCAGTGGATAGAAGGCGCCGCGAGCCAGCTTTCTCAATGTCATGAACCTTGGTTTGGCGCTCATATCAATTCCATTACCGAGATGTTATTTTCTGGCACCCAGTTTCAACGCAAAGATGCGATTGGCGGCATAGTCAATGCGCTGCTAACCAGTATTTCTATTCGGCCCGTGACCACTCAGTTTGAGAGTCAATTGCTGGCTTTTAACGCCTACCTTGAACCCCAGATGGCTCAGGCTCTCGATATTTTAAAGCGTTTTGTCGGCGACTACGTCATCCAAGTGCCCCATGTTCAGGTTGTTGAATACAAAGGCCAACAGATTATCATGGATATTTTTGAAGCTCTCAGCGCCGACCCGGAAAGATTACTGCCCATTCCAATCCGTAATGAATGGCAACAAAGCCGAGATCCGAGTGAGGGGTACCGCGTGATTACCGATTATATTTCGTCGATGACAGATGGCCACGCTCAGAGGCTCCATCAGCAATTATTTGCTTCGCATTAACGTCAAACCCTCCCTGAATGACGACCCGTGTCGTTCAGGGAGGGCCAGAGGTCATTATCTATTTTGGCTAGCCAGATATGCGTTTAAAACATCAGTAAGTGCTTGTTTTTCATTGTAGTTAATAAAGCTTGCCTCAATCGCATTGCGGGTGAATTGTGCCAACTCATCATTTTCTAAGGCATGACTTTGTGCAACCGCTACAAAATTGTCCGTCATGTACCCACCAAAGTACGCAGGATCATCAGAATTGATCGTCACGCACACTCCCAAACGCAATAGTTCCACAATGTTGTGATCCGCCATTTGCTCAAAGACCTTCAATTTGGTGTTGGATAGTGGACACACCGTCAACGGGACTTTTGAGTCCGCCAGTGCTGCCACCAACGTCTTATCATCACTGCAACGAACCCCATGATCAATTCGGCTCACTTTAAGCAATTCTAAACTATCGTAAATATAACTGGCGGGGCCCTCTTCACCTGCATGAGCGACCGTTAAAAAGCCCTCCTCCCTCGCTTTAGAAAAAACACGAGTAAATTTCTCTGGGGGATGACCAAGCTCTGCCGAGTCTAAGCCGACTGCAACGATTTTGTCCTTGTGCGCCAGTGCCTGCTCTAACGTCACAAACGCACTTTCCTCGTCCAGATGGCGCAAAAAACACATAATGATACGGCTACTGATGCCAAGTTTTTCTTGTCCATGTTGCAAGGCACGGTTAATCCCTTCGATCACTGTCGAAAATTCAATGCCTCTGTCAGTATGAGTTTGCGGGTCAAAAAAGATTTCCGTGTGGATTACCTTATCCTGATGACAGCGCTGTAAATATGCCCAAGTCAGATCGTAGAAGTCCTGCTCATAAATAAGGACATTCGCACCTTGATAGTAGATATCAAGAAACGACTGTAAATCGTTAAATTCGTAGGCTGCTTTAACGGCTTCAGGCGTTTTAAACGGTAAAGGTACCCGATTTCGTTGAGCTAACTCGAACATCATTTCAGGCTCAAGAGAGCCTTCAATATGCAAATGCAGTTCGACTTTAGGCAATTGTTGAATAAAAGTAGTTTGATTCACGCTGCGTCTCCATTCCAATAAGATGGGTATCTAACGAGTGCTTTTCTCGATCGAATGCAAGCCGTTACGACAAGAGGGAGAGACATAATGCTCTTTACTGTTCTTCATCTGAAGTTTCAGCTAGACAATCCCGCCATGAGTCGACAGGTTATCGAAGGTTCATTGTACCGATCACTGACAGAGACAATGACGACACACTATTTATTGTGTTCTTACCTACGTCGATGGACAGCAAAGAACTTGGATTCAAGTTTAGTTGGTGAATGGCACCGCGTGACGCATTATTGATAATTTTTTGCAAATACCCCCGGTGGCATCTGCTTTATTTGAAAATCAACCATCTGATTAAACACCGTAATCAATGATGAGAAATCTTGCTCAGGTTGCAACAACGACAGAATATGGTAACCCGCCTCTACCGTTGACACGCTATTATCGTTCGGCGCTTTTCGAATACGGTAGTTACCGTCAATATTTTCAGGGAGGTGGATGAGTGGCAAGTTTCTTAAGTTATCAGACAGTTGCCAAATTTTATACGCTTTCTTCCAAGTCCCATCGAGTAAAATGATGCGAACTTTTTTCTGAGTGGCGACGTGCTTAGCTACCTGATCATAGCTGGTTGACGACTGACCTGGATACAGAACAAAGTGTTGGTAACGGTTGTCAGCCAACAAGTCATTAAACGCCGTATGCTCGGAAAAGCATTCGCCTTTGAACAGATGACTGTTCGGCAAAGACAAAGTGAGAATACGGGCGGTGCCCATCGGCCTGTTGGTTTCTGTCGGATGCTGTAAGATGACCAACTCAACATTCGATGTTAGTCTTTGTATCGACTCACAAATACAAGCCTTGAGTGATTTACCACATTCAAAACAATATCGGGACATAGCGTGCATTTACTTCTTGTGTTAATTGCCGTCAGCTTAGCCTGCATTGGAGCACAGTTCGAGCCTCTGGCAAACCTGACTTATTGGAATCGAACACTGATTTTTGACGATCAGTGGTGGCGGATCCTAACAGGAAACTTCACCCACACCAACTTTACTCACTTAGGCATGAACCTCGCTGGCCTGTGGGTGATAAGTTATCTATTTCGACCTAAATCGTTATCATTGATGTGGGTGCTACTCGGGGTGAGCTTAGGGGTCGGTGTACTCAATTTGATGAGCAATATGTCAACGTATGTCGGTTTATCTGGCGCTCTGCACGGTTTTTTCGCCTACTATGCGCTCAAAGAATGGCTCGAAGGGCGCAGCAGCAGTGGCTGGCTAGTGCTCGGAGTGATCGCAAAAGTCACATGGGAAATGACCATGGGTGCATCACAGAGCACCTCAGAACTGATTGGGGCCAGAGTGGCGGTAGAGTCGCATATGTTTGGTACGATAAGTGGTCTCGTGCTCGCTTTCACGGTACGTCAGCTACACTCTTTAGTGAATCAGAAAGGCTCTCAGCAATAATTTCTGTTGATGTTCCCAGCTAAAGGCCTCAGAATGGCGCCCTTTTGCTGGCAGATGTACCTTGCCAGAGCACCCCGCTCACCTTATATAGAGAACTATTTATGGGTTTTACCGCTTTAGGCCTTTCTGCCCCAATCCTCAAAGCCATCGAAGATCAGGGTTATGACAAACCATCTCCAATTCAAGAGCAAGCCATTCCCGCCGTATTAGCCGGCAAAGATGTGATGGCCGCTGCCCAGACAGGCACAGGTAAAACAGCTGGTTTCACGTTACCTATTCTTGAACTTCTTGATAATGGCACTCAAGTAAAAGGCAATCATGTGCGTGCTTTAGTGTTGACACCAACGCGTGAACTTGCCGCTCAGATTCAGGAAAATGTTTCTAAATACAGTCGCTACCAGCGTCTAACATCGAATGTGATTTTTGGTGGCGTCAAAATTAATCCACAAATGATGAAGCTGCGCAAAGGCACTGATGTTTTGGTCGCCACTCCAGGGCGCCTACTCGATCTCTACCAGCAAAATGCCATCAAATTTTCTCAGCTTGAAGTACTGGTTCTCGATGAAGCAGACCGTATGCTGGACATGGGTTTTATCCGTGACATACGTAAAATCCTCGCTTTTTTACCAGAAAAACGTCAAAACTTGCTGTTTTCGGCCACGTTCTCGACCGAAATTCGTGAACTAGCCAAAGGCTTAGTCAATGATCCCGTTGAAGTGTCGGTAACTCCGGCCAACTCGACGGCAACCACGATAGAACAATGTATTTACCCAGCAGACAAGCGTAAAAAAGCCCCGATGCTGGTTAAACTTATCAAAGATGGTGATTGGAAACAGGTTTTGGTTTTTTGCCGCACTAAACATGGCGCTAACAAGCTGTCGTACCACCTGAACGAACAAGGGATCACCGCTGCGCCTATCCACGGTAATAAGAGCCAAGGGGCACGTACTAAGGCGCTGGCAGACTTTAAATCCGGTGACGTACGCGTTTTGGTGGCGACGGATATTGCCGCCCGCGGTATCGATATTCCACAGTTGCCTCAGGTCGTCAATTTTGATTTGCCTCATATTTCCGAAGATTATGTCCACCGTATTGGCCGAACCGGACGTGCTGGCGAAGTGGGTAAAGCCATCTCATTAGTAGAGGCCGATGAAGCCAGTGAGCTATTTGGCATCGAAAGACTGATCAAACAGATCCTGCCCCGCCTTGAGCTAGACGGTTATGCCCCTGTCAATACACTCCCTGAGTCAAGATTGGATACCCGTCCTATCAAACCGAAGACACCAAAGAAACCCAAAGTTGGACATGCTGACGGCCAACGCTCTGGTGACAACGCGCGCGGGCACAAACCTGCGGGCAAAAATAAACGCCACTTTGGACAAAAAAAATCAAACGGTGACAGCACAGCGAAAGGCAATAGTGCAGCGTCGAGTGAAGGGAAAACTCAAACACCATCGGCCAATAACAGTCAGAAACACCGTCGGCCGACACATCGCAAACCCAATAACGCTCAACCAAAAGTCTCATAACATCGAAAAAGAAAGGGCCCCTCACTTCTGAGGGGCCCTTTTTACATCAAGTGACCCGTCCTAAATAAGGCTAGACGATTGGCCGTTGGCCTCTATCGATAAGCTTCATCAGAACATTATCTGCCGCTTGGCCCGCCAGACCCGCCAGCTTAGATGTCAGCTTTTTCTTCTCAACATAATGAACCGCCAACACGGTTTTTTCTTTGCAAGCCCCCACGATCAATTCATCCGATGTTTTAATATCATCGACCAAACCTAATTGCTGAGCTTGCGTACCAAACCAATGTTCACCCGTCGCGACTTGATCCAACGCCAACTCTGGCCGACGCTCTCGGATAAAGTCTTTGAACAAGCCGTGAGTTTCTTCCAACTCCTGCTTGAATTTATCGCGTGCCTTATCTGTATTTTCACCAAACATGGTCAGGGTGCGTTTGTATTCACCCGCGGTCAGTTGCTCATATTCAATATCATACTTCTTAAGTACTTTATTAAAGTTTGGCAACTGGGCAATCACACCGATAGAGCCGACAATCGCAAAAGGCGCCGAGACAATTTTGTCCGCAATGCACGCCATCATATAACCGCCACTGGCCGCCACTTTGTCGATCGAAATCGTCAATGGTAGATTGACCGCTTTAATCCTATCCAACTGAGAGGAAGCCAAACCATAACCATGAACCATGCCACCACCAGATTCTAAACGGAGCAAAACCTCATCGCCCTCACTGGCGACAGCCAGTACGGCCGTCACTTCTTCACGCAGTGAGGCCACCTCTTTTGCATCAATACTGCCTTTAAAATCGAGGACAAACACATGTGGTTCACGTTGACTATCCAATTCCCCCTCTTTCGAGGCTTTTTTCACCGCTTTATCACGCGCTTTATTTTGTTCTTTTTCTTTCTTTCTCTCTGCTTTATCACGTGCTTTAAGATAAGACTCATCATGTAGATGATACTCAAGTTGTTCAACAGTATGCTTGTGTTGCTCGGTCAGGTTGGTAATTTCAAGCTCACCCTTTGCCGCACCACTCTTACCTCCTACGGCCTTACCTATAACTAACACCGCAATCACTGCAACCACCACAGTCACAATCTTGGCCAAAAATAGCCCGTAGTCCAACAAAAATTCCAATGTGATATCCCCTAATGTACGAATTCGTGTATTGTAACCATCATCTTGCGGATTCATAAAGAAGAACATTACAATAAGGACGCATGTTGTGGATTATTCCGTCTCTACTGATGCTTTAAAAAACAAAACCATTCTCGTCACTGGTGCTGGTGACGGTATTGGGAAACAAGCCGCCATCACTTTTGCCCAACACGGTGCAACGGTCATTTTATTAGGCCGAACCGTCAAAAAACTCGAACACACTTACGATCAAATTGAAGCCGCTGGTTACCCTCAACCGGCGATCATTCCACTGGATATGAACGGCGCGACGAAACAAAATTATGTGGATATGGTCGATACGATCAGTAGCCAATTTGGCCGACTCGATGGAGTATTGCATAACGCCAGCCTATTAGGCGTATTGAGTCCATTCGATCAAATCGGTGAAGATACCTATGATGATGTTATGCAGGTGAATGTAAAAGCGCCCTTCTTGATGACTCAAGCGATTTTACCGCTATTACATCAAACCAATGATGCCCGTGTTATTTTTACCTCTTCCACCGTTGGCCATAGTGGTCGTGCATTTTGGGGCACCTACGCCATCTCTAAGTTTGCCACTGAAGGGATGATGCAAATTCTTGCCGACGAGTTGAGCGAGACGCCAATCAGAGTCAATGCTATTAATCCCGGTGGGACTCGTACAGGTATGCGTGCCAAAGCTTACCCAGCGGAAGAAAGCGAACGCTTAAAAACGCCTTTAGAAATCATGCCTCTCTACCTGTTTTTGATGGCACCAGAGGGCAAACATATCCATGGGCAATGCATTGATGCTCAACCCAAATAAGTAATAAAAACTTTTTATTTTATTCAGCGCCTTGTGTTTACACTAGGCGTTTTTTTGTTCACTTAATTTTCTCCCCCCTTGCTGATCATTCACAATCATTTATACTGTGTTTATATACAGGTAAATAATTATGTCCAAACTGATCGAACACCTCAAACAAAAACAATGGCTTTGGCATGGGAGTGAGATTCCGCAATCCCGCGATCATCACTCAACAGGATACGCCTTACTTGATCAAAATTTGCAAGGCGGCTTCCCACTCCACGGAGTCGTTGAGATCCAATCCCTTTGCGGCATCGGCGAGCTTCGCCTTTTGTTGCCTCATATGAAAAAGAGCAGCGGGGAGCGATTATCTGTTTTCATTCAGCCACCGGGATATCTTTGTGCGCAGCAGCTAGCCACCCAAGGCTTGGACTTAAACCAGGTTTTACTGCTCTATCCTAACACTGAGCATGAAGCCTTGTGGGCCGCAGAACAGTGTTTGAAGAGCGGTGCTTGCAGTAATGTGCTTTTATGGCATTCCGAGCTGGAGGTCCATCAGGCACGGCGTCTGCAAGTCGCCAGTGAAACGGGGCACTGCCTGTCCTTCTTATTACGCTCTGAAGCACAACGCTCCTTTTCTCTTCCTGTAAGTCTAAGTATGCGCTTACTTCCCCACCCATCAGGATTGGAAATCTGTATTACTAAACGTAAAGGCGGCTGGCCTCACACTCGCTTTATTCTTGATATGAGCACACGTTGGCCTTCATTAACACATTGCCATGGCCACTCTGTGATCTTACCTTTTCCTCTGAAGAAGCAGGGCTGATCATGCCACTTTGGTTGTATCTACATTTTCCTTCTCTACAGCTTGATGCATTATATTCTGATCAAGCCAACCACCCTTTAGTGGTCGTTGATGGTAAGCATTTTAAGATCGTACAAGCGAATCCGGCGGCACAAGCACAAGGCATCCAAATCGGCATAGGCTTGGGCAGTGCCAGTGCTCTGTGTCATCAATTACACGTGCACCCCTATGATGAGAGCATTGAACAGCGGACTCTGGTTGATATCGCTCAGTGGCTGTATAGCGTCACCTCTGATCTGGTGTTATGCCCACCACAAGGACTTCTCCTCAAAGTCACCGATATGCTCTCGCTTTATGGTGACTTAGACTCATATTGGCATCATATCTCCCAGCACCTTCAATGCCTGAATCTTGATTTTCGTTATGCGACAGGATTTTCCCCTTTGTCTGCCATTCTTCTGGCGAAGTCGGGCAGCGCATTGATCAGCCAAAACCACGACCAACTGTATGACGCCCTCATACGTCATCCGATTAATGCCACTGAGCTTACTCATAAACAGCGGGAAAAATTATCCCGTGTCGGCGTCCATTCTCTGCAAGATTTACTGGCGCTTCCCATGCAGGAAATTGCCAGACGTTTTGATATCGAACTGGTCAACTATGTCGGACGATTAATGGGACAATTCAAGCATCCCGTGGACTTTTATCACCCACCCCAATATTTTCAATGCTCTCTGGAACTCTTGTTCGATGTAGATAATGTCCAGCGATTAGAAAAGCCGTTGAAACAACTGCTGGTCAAACTGGAAGGTTTCCTCATGTTACGTAATCAGGTTGCTTACGAATTGGAAATGGCGCTTCAACAACGCGATCAAACCCGCACGTCCCTGTTTTTTACTTCGGCCTGTGGTGACTATCTTGCTGCGCGTTGGGCGCTTCTGTGTCAGTTAACGATGGAATCCATCAAGCTGGATGCGCCTGTCCAAGGATTGACACTCACAGTCAAGCGCGGCGGCGAGCTAGCATCCACCAGTCAGGATATGTTCACGGGATATAAAGGCCAGCAAACCAGTATTGAATTGATCAGCACATTACAGGCTAAACTAGGCAATGGTCATATTCATAAACTGGCTTTGACGCAAGATCCCAGACCTGAAAAATCAACGCGATTTTGCCCACCGGAGATCAATATTACTCACCCGTTTTCCCCAACCTACTTACGCCCTTCTATGATGTTACCTGCTCCTGAGCCTTTGGCCGAAAAAGTCAGCATAACCCATGGACCGGAGCGCTTTGTCACCGGTTGGTGGGATGGTGAAGAAATCACCCGTGACTACTTTATCGCGCAGAGTGACCACGGCCGTTGGTTATGGGTTTTTCGTAATCATGACATGCAATGGTTCTTGCATGGCTTATTTTGCTAATCGGGTGAGCTGTATGTCGTATGCTGAACTGTTCTGCCAAACCAATTTTTCATTCCTAACGGGCGCTTCCCACGCCGAAGAGTTGATCCTCCAAGCTGACTTTTTACGTTATCATTCACTGGCCATTACGGATGAGTGTTCAGTGGCCGGCGTTGTACGGGCTTATCGGACGATCCAAACGCACCAGTTAAGTATCAAACTTATCATCGGCAGTATGTTGTGGCTCAATACAGAGTGTCAGGTAGTGTTGCTTTGTCCGAGCCGCAAAGCCTATGCAGAGCTGTGCCGTATCATTACCAATGCGAGAAGACGATCGGAAAAAGGCCAGTATCAACTCTCTGAATGGGATTTAATGTCAGTACATCACTGCCTGATCGTTTGGCTGCCTTGCAACAAGCCCGATGATCAGCAATGGGGGCGTTGGCTCAAGCAACACCATCACACTCGGTTATGGGTCGGCATACAGCGTCACCTCAATGCCGATGAAAAAGCATCTATTGAGCATTGTGAGCAACTGGCTCAGAGGCTTGATCTGCCGATCACTGCCTGTGGCGGCGTATTAATGCACAGCGCGACTCGCCTTCCCTTGCAACATACTCTCAGCGCGATCAAACATGGCCGCAATATTGAAAGCCTATCGGGGCATTTACTGACCAACTCTGAGCGAACGTTACGCAGTAAAGAAAAACTGACCAAACTTTTTAAACCCGAGTGGCTCGCCGCCAGTGTGTCTCTTGCCAAGCAATGTGAGTTTGACCTTAGTGAACTGAAATACCAATACCCCAGTGAACTCGTTCCTCAAGGCGAAACCCCGATAAGTCATTTGCGCACACTGGTTGAACACGGTAAAACCTTTCGCTTTCCAGAAGGCACTCCCCAAGACATTGACGCTATCATAACCAAAGAGCTAACCCTGATAGAAAAACTCAACTACGCCTACTATTTTCTAACCATTCACGACATTGTCATGTTCGCCAAGCAGCAACATATTCTGTATCAAGGACGAGGCTCAGCTGCCAATTCCGTGGTGTGCTATTGTCTGGAAATAACCTCCGTAGACCCAAGACAAATCTCCGTGTTATTTGAACGTTTCATCAGTGAAGAACGAGATGAGCCACCCGATATTGATGTCGACTTTGAGCACCAACGCCGAGAAGAAGTGATTCAATACATTTATCGAAAATATGGTCGGGAGCGTGCCGCCCTCGCCGCCACTGTCATCACCTATCGTTTTAAGAGTGCCGTTCGAGACGTCGGTAAAGCACTGGGGATTGAGGAAAGCCAACTCAATTACTTTATAAACAATGTCAATCGCCGCGATCCCGCGCTGGGTTGGCAAGCACAGATTGTTGAGCTGGGCCTTGATCCTGCCTCTCTCAAAGGTGAACAGTTCATTAATTTGGTCAATGATATTATTGGCTTTCCACGTCATCTGTCTCAACATGTCGGTGGGTTTGTCATTGCCGCAGGGCCGCTGTATGAGCTCGTCGCGGTGGAAAATGCCGCTATGGCTGACAGGACAATCATTCAGTGGGATAAAGACGACCTCGAAAGCCTCAAGCTGCTTAAAGTCGATATTCTGGCATTAGGTATGCTCAGTGCCATTGCCAAATGTTTCGATCTGATTCAACGCTTTCATCAACACGATCTCACTATCGCTGATATCACGAAAAGGCAAGACGACCCCAAGGTGTATCGTATGCTTCAGCAAGCAGACACTATCGGGGTATTTCAAATTGAATCTAGAGCGCAAATGAGCATGCTACCAAGGCTCAAACCACAAACCTATTACGATTTGGTTATCCAGATTGCCATCGTACGTCCTGGACCAATCCAAGGAGAAATGGTCCACCCTTTTCTGAAACGTCGTCATGGCCTTGAAGCCGTCACCTACCCTTCAGAGGAAGTCAAAGCCGTCTTATCACGCACAGAAGGGGTGCCTATCTTTCAAGAGCAAGTCATCAAACTCGCAATGGTTGCAGCAGGGTTTAGTGGCGGTGAAGCTGATCAATTACGCCGAGCAATGGCAGCCTGGAAAAAGAATGGCCATCTGATGAAATTCAAAGACAGGTTGATCACAGGGATGCTAAGCCGGGGCTATGAACACGCCTTTGCCGAGCGCCTTTTTGCTCAGATATTGGGGTTTGGTGAATACGGTTTTCCCGAAAGTCACGCGGCGTCATTTGCCGTGCTTGCGTATTGCTCAGCTTGGTTGAAATATTATTACCCCGAAGCTTTTTATACTTCCATTCTCAATAGCTCACCCATGGGGTTTTATAGTGCATCACAACTGGTTCAAGATGCACAGCGGCACGGAGTTCTTGTCCTTCCGGTCTGCGTAAACCACTCGACGTATGATCACCAAGTGGTGCCATGTGGTAAGAGGCTGGCTATCCGATTAGGGTTGCGCCAAATCAAAGGGTTCAGCACAACAAGCGCACTTCAATTACTGAAAGCCCGTCCTCAGCAAGGCTTTCAACATCCCAACCAACTCAAACACCAAGGACTAAATCAACGAGATCTGGAACGTCTGGCATCGGCCAATGCGATGCAATGCTTTACCGAAAACCGCTTTCAAACCCGCTGGGCAATGATGGATTCTTTATCCGATTTACCCTTATTTCAGTCCCTTGCCAATCAACAAGACAACGCACTGCCGAAACCTTCACAGCTTAGTAGCTTACTTGAAGACTACGCATCGCTTGGGCTGTCATTAAACCAACACCCTGTCACGTTACTAGAACAGGCGGGTCTCATTCATGCTTTCACCCGAAAAAAAGATCTTGTCCATAAAGCTCACCAATCTATGGTGACCATCATTGGAGTGGTGACGGGGAAACAATCGCCAGGCACAGCCGCAGGCGTCACTTTTTTTACTTTGGAAGATGACAGTGGAAACATGAATGTCGTGGTATGGAAAGCAACTGCCCAGGCCCAGAAAAAAGCCTATTTAACGGCGAAGATCATGATGGTCAAAGGCATCCTAGAAAAAGAAGGGGACGTCATACATATTATTGCGGGCCGCTTAATTGATTTGACGGACAAACTCACGGGACTCAATAGCCAATCGAGAGACTTCCACTAAACCCTCAAAAAAGGGAGCCTACGAATGACTCCCTACTACGTTTAGTGCTTTGACAACACATCACGCAAACGGTCTTGCGCCACTTCTACCAGCAAGTCGGGCTGAAATTTAGAGATAAACCGATCACAGCCCACTTTTTTGACCATGGCTTCGTTAAAGCTACCACTTAACGACGTGTTCAAGGTGATATAAAGATCTTTCAGTTTGGGATCACTGCGAATTTCATGCGTTAATTTATAGCCGTCCATTTCAGGCATTTCCGCATCGGTAATCATCAGCAGTAGCTCGCGAGGCACATCTTTACCTTCTTCGCTCCAACCTTTGATCAGCCTAAGCGCTTCAAGACCATCACGGCATTCCAAAATATTGAGCCCGAGTTGAGAAAGAGTCCCTTTGACTTGCGAGCGCGCGGTTGAGGAATCATCAACAATCAGGACGTTTCTTCCAATCATTTGCGCGGCGAGATCTTCATCCAAAACCCCGTCAGAGATGGATACGTCATAGTCGATAATTTCAGCAAGCACTTTTTCGACATCAATGATTTCTACGATCTCTTGCCGATCATTACTTTTAATGTGAGTGATCGCCGTAAGATAATTCGCTCTACCCACGGTTTTAGGTGGTGGCTGGATCTCTGTCCAAGCCGTATTGACGATATTACGTACATTACCCACTAAAAAGCCCTGCACCGAACGGTTGTACTCGGTAATAATCAGATTATGCTCCTGATCCTCCTCACGAGGAGCCGGAAAACCGATCGCACTGCGCAAATCAATCACAGGGACCGAGACGCCACGCAAAGAAGCAACACCTGTGATGTTGTGATGGGAGCCCGGCATTTTCGTCATTGGGGGGACTTTAATCACTTCACGAACTTTAAAAACGTTGATCGCGAAAAGCTGACGGCTATTAAGACTAAACAGCAACAGTTCTAATCGGTTTTCACCAACAAGATTCGTTCGCTGGTCAACGCTATTTAAAACTCCGGACATAGGATCTCTCTACTACTTTGTAATATATCAAAAATAGCCTAAAGTCAGGCTAAACAAAATAAACCCATACAACTTGAAGGTTATATGGGTTTAGATAAAAGATAAAGCTTAATAGTAATCGGCTTAACCTTCTACCACCTTCATTAGTAGCAAACCATCATAGAGAGCCTGCTTTATCAGTGCGGCTCCGGGCATGGTGGCTTGTTTGTAAAAACGAGATTCGACCACTTCAAGATCCTGATGATAAACCGGCATGCTCTGCTGTTGAATACAGGTACGGATTGCCGGATAAAGAACGCTTTTGGCCTGATTAATCGCCCCACCGATGAGAATTTTTTCCGGATTAAACAGGTTAATGACAATCGCAATCGCCGCTCCCAAGTATCCTCCCAGTGTTTCAACCACATCCACCGCCAAAGGATCGCCATTTGCTGCGGCTTCGCAAATATCTTCAATTGAAACCTCGTTGATCTCAGCCAGTAGAGAAGGCTCTCCACGACTCAGTCGTTTGGCTACCTCTTCACGGATAGCTTGCGAGCTTGCAACGGTTTCAAGACAACCTCGATTGCCGCAATGACAACGTTTTCCTTGAGGATCGATCTGAATATGCCCGAGTTCACCAATGTTTCCGTGACGACCTTGAAGCAAGCGGCCATCGAGAATGATCCCCGCTCCTAAACCATGGTGAATCGAAATCAAGACCGAATTATCGTTGTCCTGAGAGTGGCCAAAGAGTTTTTCCGCTAAAGCCCAAGCTCGAGTATCATTAGCGATAAATACTGGTAAACCCGTCGCTCTGTAAATTTCAGGCCCAAGAGATAAATTTTCGACATTGTAGTGAGGCATCTGTAGGACCAGCCCCTTTTCGGAGTTGACTAGACCCGGTAAAGTCAGGGCGATGCTGGTCACACGATCCAGTTGCTGGGCATAGGTTTGAAAGAATTCGTCGATTTCATGCAGAAGGCGAGCAACCACGTCCTCTTGATCTATTTCATGCATGTCAATTTTTGTGTCAATGAGAACATCACCACCCAACTCATGTAGAGCAATGGTCAGATAACCACGCCCTAAACGCATTGAGAGAAACTGCCAACCTTGATTATTCACTTGCAATCCAATCGCAGGGCGACCTCGACTGGTCGCTTCCTGAACGGTCGTTTCATGAATAAGATGAGCGGCAATCAATTCACGTGTGATTTTGGTAATACTCGCCGGAGCAAGCCCACTCTCTTTTGACAGATCGATTCGAGAAATAGGACCTTTTTGATCAATGAGTTTGTAAACACGGCCAGCATTGACCTGTTTAATATGATCAATATGGCCTGGTTGAGCCATGTACATGGTCTACTCCGAATAACAACAACCGAGCAATTTTTTTACTTTGCGAAGTAATTGTGAAGGGCTTTGGTAGATTGCCGTGACAAACGTCACGGATAAACATGATTCTTTGCGTGTTAAGTCAAATTGCAGTGCTTAGATCACAAATAACACTGTATTTTTTTGCATTAATAAATATGTCTTTTTTCCCAAGATAACATGGGTCTAGCGCTCTCATATCTCAATATATTGCATATACTTATCCAATAACCTTTACTCATAATGCCGAGATGGCATGTTCAAGGAAATTATCATGACTTCAATCCAAAGAAGAACGAAAATCGTGACAACCTTAGGTCCATCAACCGACGAAGAAGGGATGCTTGAAGCGATCATTCAAGCCGGAGCCAATGTTGTTCGTATGAACTTTTCTCATGGTTCAGCCGATGAACATATCCAACGCGCCATTAAGATACGTAATATCGCAGCTCAACAAGGGACCCACGTCGCCATTCTTGGGGATTTACAAGGGCCCAAAATTCGTATTTCAACCTTCAAGGAACAAAAGATACACCTCAAAGTTGGTGATGCATTCGTTCTCGACAGTGATTTACCCGCTGGAGAGGGCAGTCAAAGCGCTGTTGGCCTTGACTACAAAGCTCTGCCTAAAGATGTCTCCGCAGGAGACATCTTACTGCTCGATGATGGAAGAGTGCAGCTCCAAATCACGAAAGTCTCAGGCAATCAGGTCATCACTCAAGTCCTCATTGGTGGCCCCTTATCCAATAACAAGGGCATCAATAAAAAAGGCGGCGGCTTATCGGCTGATGCGCTCACCGAAAAAGACAAAAGCGACATTAAAATTGCTGCACAAATCAAAGTAGACTATCTCGCCGTTTCCTTTCCTCGTAATGGGGAAGACATGAAGTATGCCCGCCGCTTAGCTCGGGACGCAGGCTTGGAGGCAAAACTAGTCGCCAAGGTCGAGCGCGCTGAAACCGTCGCAAGCGACGAGAACATTGATGACATCATTCTCGCATCCGACTCGGTAATGGTAGCTCGCGGTGACTTAGGCGTCGAAATTGGCGACCCGGAATTAATCGGTGTACAGAAACAATTGATCAGAAGAGCCAGAAGCCTCAATAGAACTGTGATTACCGCGACCCAGATGATGGAGTCGATGATGGAAAACCCGATGCCTACCCGAGCGGAAGTTATGGACGTTGCCAACGCCGTCTTAGATGGGACAGACGCAGTGATGCTGTCAGGCGAAACCGCAGCGGGTAAATACCCGCTGGAAACCGTACGTTCAATGGCGGAAGTGTGCCTTGGGGCGGAGAAAATGTCAGCAATCAACCGTTCCAACTACCGTATGGACACCGTTTTTCACACCAGTGAAGAAACCATTTCCATGTCAACTATGTTCGCCGCAAATCACATGAAAGGCGTCAAAGGCATTATTACGCTGACAGAATCAGGCCGCACTGCGCTGATGGTGTCACGTCTGAGTTCCGGGTTACCTATTTTCGCGTTGTCACGCAATGAAGGTACGCTCAACCACATCGCCCTTTATCGCGGGGTCTTTCCCGTTTATTTCGACTCAAAAGGCGATTCGGGGTTAACCACGGCGCAAGCCGCGGTCGAGTGCTTAAAAAACAAGGGGCTAGTCGACAAAGGCGATATCGTCATTACCACTCAAGGTGACATGATGGATGTCGTCGGATCTACCAACTGTATGAGAATACTCTGCGCGTGATCCGAACCTCTAATTATGCCAATCAAAAAGCCCTCTGGCTTCCCAAGTGGTTACTTAGAAACCACTTGGGAAAACATTTCTACAAACCGGAAACCCGAATCCAGACCCATTTGATAATCATGGAGTAACGATTCACGATCACTCATCAAAGGACTAGAAAGCAAAGGCTTTTCCGGTTTTATCTGGATAATAAAACAATCATCAGGCGGGTTATGCAAAAAGTCTTGTGTCAGGGAGTAGGTCTGAAAATGGACCATCAACATATCGGCTAACCCAGAATCAAACTTTTCCCCAAGCAAGTAACTGAGACGATAAATGTCATCAGCACCAAACAACCAACGCCCTCCGTTGAGAGAGTCTGCTTTTGCGTGCGTCATTTTCTCTTCTTTAGAACGTTGCAGTTGCTCGGTAACAAAAGCTCCCCAGTCAGATTTCCATTGCGTCAATCGTTGTTGCCACTGCTCCTGCAGCCCGTTAAAGGAATCTCGATACCATTGAACTGGAGGTTCAGCCATAGCTTCCTCGGGGGGAATTTCTACCTCATCACCTTCGGTTCTTATCACGACAATACACCGAGCTTCTTTGCGCCACGCTTCTTGTACCGGAATAGAGGCCGACACTCCCCCATCGACGTACGAGCCTTGTTCGAACTCAATAGCTTGATTATAAAGTCTGGGAATAGCGCAGGTGGCGATTAACACCTTTTTCCAATCTTGTTGCAGCATGGGTAAATAGTGGTCAAATAAGCGTGCCGTATCTGTCACTGCCGCAAAGGCCTGTCGATTGGCCAGCACCCGACGCCCGGTCTTAATATCAAGCTGATAGGGAGCAGCACTGATTTTATCTAGTGCCCAATCGATGCCGAGATATTGTTTGCGACGGATATAGCGAAATAGATTGAAAAACTGAGGATCCGTGGTCAAATCAAGAATAAATGAGCGTCCGATACCTTGCTGACGACAAAGGTAACCACATAAATTTAAGGCACCTGCCGAAGTCCCATAAAACGTATGGAAGGGATCAAAATTAGACAGCAAGAAGGCATCCAAAACACCAGAAGTAAAAATACCTCTCTGCCCACCACCCTGAGCCACCAAAGCATTCTTACCACCCGTATACTGGGCTAGGCGTTGAGTATCCAATTGGACAACAGCGTTGGTGACAACACCGCTATTCGCCATCAGTCTGCTCCTATGCTGACGTGATGGCGACGACACCAAAACCAATCAGAACGGTCAACACAGTGATCGCGATCGCCAACGCATATTTAAATTCATGTTCCATAGCACTCTCCTCTATAACAAATTAATAACATCGATGTGAGATATCTTCAATTATTCCTCTTTTTTAGTGTGTAATTATGGTGTTACCATCACAGTTAACCGACACGAGAGCGAGACGACACAAGACCTATTCCATATTCACATCACTGGCTGGAACTGCCAACCTCTGCTTGATAAATTGTTAAAAATGTTAATAATTCGATCTAATTTCAGTCATACCCGCTACAGGCTAAGAAAGATTTATATTTTAAAATTTCAACAAATACAAAGACACCAGACTAAATAATTATAAATTAGCAATGCTTATCACTAAAAATTAATGATAAATACAATTTTAAAACCATATGACAACCATCCATTTACCAATACAATCTATTGATTTAAACCGTATTAGTAGTTAGTCTTTGCCTAAGCGCAGCTGATTATTTCAGTTTGAGCAGACACACATTCCAATATAAAGAATAAAAAACTGATATAAAGCCTAATCTACAGTGTAATAAACCATAAAATAGTTAAACAAAGAGAATTAAACACTAGTTCATTCATTGACAACTGTGTCATCTTTGTAACGAGTTAACGCTCAGACTGCCGTTCAGTCTGAGTCACACTACTAGATAACTTTACTCTCAGTGTACAGACTGACAGGAGTCATTTATGAAACGAGAACAATGGGGATCCCGCGCTGGGTTTATCTTAGCCGCAGTGGGGTCAGCTATCGGCTTAGGGAACATCTGGCGTTTCCCTTATATGGCCTATGAAAATGGCGGTGGCGCCTTCTTTATCCCTTACCTTTTTGCCATGCTGACCGCCGGTATCCCTTTTATGATCCTAGAATTCAGTATGGGTCAGAAGTATCGAGGAAGTGCACCACGAACTCTGTCTAAGATTCACTCAAAGTTTGAATGGCTTGGGTGGTTTCAGGTCGGTGTCGCGGCCGTGATCGCCGTGTATTACGTCGCCGTGATTGGCTGGGCCATTTCCTATTTTGGTCTGTCCTTCAACCAAGGTTGGGGAACCGATACCAATGCCTTTTTCTTCAGTGAATACCTTAATTTAGGTGACAATTCACCAACCAATTTAGGCAGCATTCAGTGGAAGATTGCATTCGCAATGCTACTCGCTTGGGCTATCACGTATGCTGCGATTGTCGGTGGGGTTAAAGCCGGCATCGAACGCGCCTCAAAGATCATGATGCCCATTCTGTTTATCATGGTGCTGCTGCTGATTGGCCGAATGGTATTTCTCCCAGGCGCACTTGATGGTGTCAACTACATGTTCGAGCCTGACTTTAGCAAAATCTGGGATGTTAAAGTCTGGGCAGCAGCTTATGGGCAAATTTTCTTTACCTTGAGTATCGGTTTCGCCATCATGCTGGCTTACTCCAGTTATCTGCCTGAAAAATCAGATATTACTAATAATGCTTTTATGACGGTGCTGATTAACTGCGGCTTCTCAATTTTAGCCGGCATTATGATCTTTTCAGTACTGGGTTATATGGCTCAGGAACAAAGCAAACCGATCACTGAAGTGGTTTCGGCAGGTGTCGGGCTTGCCTTTGTAACACTTCCAGCTGCAATCAATTTATTGCCTGCGCCATACATCCTTGGTCCTTTATTTTTCTTTGCCTTGGTTGTCGCTGGTTTAAGTTCACATATTTCCATTATGGAAGCCGTCACGTCCGCCATTATCGATAAACTTCATTGGAGCCGTAAAAAAGCAGCCAGTGTTGTTGTCGGTGTCGGCGTGGTCGTCTCGATGGCTTTCGCCACCAATGGCGGCCTACTACTGCTAGACTTAGTCGATCATTTCGCCAACAACGTTGGAATCATGGTGGGCGGCTTTGTCGAAATTATGTTGATGGCATGGTTGCTCAATAAAGTGGGCGATGTACGTCAATATGTCAATGACATCTCCGACTTCTCGATCGGCACTTGGTTTATTGCTTGCCTACGTTTTGTTACGCCGATAATGCTGGCAATTATTCTAGCAACCAAGCTCCACGCCCTATTCACGGAAGGTTACGGCGGTTACGATTTAACTTTAGGCTGGGCGATGATCGCTGGCTTATTTATCATTGGTGTATTGATCAACGCCACTCACCGTAAGGAGTCCAAATAATGACAACAGGCGCAATAATAATGATGGTACTGGGTTTGGGCATTACTTGGGGAGGTGCTGCAATATGCATCAAAAAAGCGATGAATAAACAAGAGTGATAGGCCAAAAATAAACAAGCCGGCCATCTAGGCCGGCTTTTTATGCGTTCAAAATGTGTACTTAACGCCGACAGCCGCCCCAATTTTCAATTCAGGGCCACTATAGAGATCCAGTTGCGGTTGAATTTCCCCATACGCATCCCAGTCGTGACCTAAATTCCAGTTCAGGCCTAGCGGAACCCGTGCGCCAAATTCATCATGATCCCATTCGCTCCAAGCACCGGCACCCACGTACCAGTGAATAGGCAAGTCGTCTCGCCACTCTCCGCTTGCCAGAATATAGTCAAAGGCAATGCCATCATTCCCTAGGGTCGCTCGATACTGGTCATCCCATTCAATCACCGCACTGAGTCCTTGATCAAGGGCCATGCCAACTGAAAGGTGATTTGACTCCATCCCCTCACACATGCCCGCGACACTGACAGGCAGCAACATCGCAGCAACAACGCTATTAATCAATACTCTCTTTGTCATGACTCATCTCTGCAATCTTTAAACGGCGTAAGATCATAATCAAGCGCCTTTCCCAGATGTCAGTCCCAAGTCAAACTCGGTAAGGATTGAGACAGTTCCTAAGCCACAACGGTATACCCACTCACACTGACTGAGTGTTCAGTTGGGAAAAATCTATGACTCTATCGGCCATTTGCATCGTCTCCTCTCGATGAGCAAACATAATTCTCGTCATAGAAAGGCCAGAAATATTACCGTCAACACGTTGTATCGTCGCACCATCTAGATGACGAGTCGACTCATCAAGGCAAAGCACTTGGCAAATAAAGTCTTTGTCGCTGTCCTCCGGAAAATACGTTACCCATATCTCCGACCAGAGAGTGGTAGTCCATCGCAGCTGTATAATGTCTGCTGAATGGCTGTATTCCGAATGATCCGCCCCAGCAGTTTTGAACACCGAGTTCAGTGAGTACAATCACTAACGAGGTGAACAATGACAACGACAAAAACTGGAATTAAACATTCCCCTTGAATTTAATGCAAAAGCCCTAAAGCTAGCAGATAAAGTGGGAGTTGCTGTGGCAGCCAGACCGCTCGGGTTACGACGAATCCCAGATCTACAGAAAGGCACCTGCTATGCTTCAGCGTCGCCCGCATGGCTAAGGTTTTTGGGGTATACCGAAGTAGGGTTTTATTACTGGCTTGAGCCTCGCCACAAGACCATCCAGCGCGAGGCTACTCACCAAGAACTTGATACAAAGTTCAAAAGAGGCTTTTGACCACAGTAAAGGCCGAGATGGTGCAAGGCGTACCCAGAAAGAGCTGGCGGAAAACGGTGATAGCCATAATGTAAAAACCATTGCCGCGAGTATGAAACGTCAGGGATTAGTTGCGAAAGCCGCACGCAAATTCAAGTGTACGACGGACAGCAAGCATAAGATAAAAGTTGAAGCGACCCAATATGAGCCGATAGTGACGAGAGACCAGATGCGCCAAACGATGTTTGAGTACATAGGGGTTGATTGTGATCGGACAAGACCGCACAGGGCTCTTGGGTATCTAAGCCCAGTTAACTTTGAACAACAAAATGTCGCTTAATGTGGTGCCCTGTCTTGCTGGAGCAGATCATGTCGAGATAAGTTCACGACTTACCACAAGCATATCTGTCTTGAAAACTCATCAAGCCAGCAAACTCAGTTACCGGCTTGATGAGAAACAGTGATTGATTAAGCTTGATGCCAAGGTGGTTTATTGTAGACGTACAGTTGCAACCCCGAATAAACCGGGTAAAGTCCAAGGGATGCAAAGGTAAGCACAACCTTACGCGCCTCTTTCCTTAAGTATTGGCTCAGGCAAGGGGTATCAGAGGTCGTATACTCAGGTACCGCTAACATATATTTGGCCAAAGACCGTCCAATGAGGCGATAACATATCGAGCAATACGATAAGTAAACACCAATATAAGACAGCATTAAGAACACGATCAAAGCTAAAATCAGTGGCAAAGCGACGTCATCATTCAACGAAAACTTCTGTTCCATTGTGTTCATGACGTCATAAGTGAAAAAGGCCAGAACAGACACAATCACCTGAGTAAACATTTTGGCGATTAATAGATCAACCAAAAACGCACCTGTTCTACGAAACTTCTCACTAACACTCATCACTTACCTAATAAAGCATTGATTTGCGCTTTGTAACCGGCAGCTTCTGCACCATATATAGCCTGAATGCCGCTATCGCCTACTTTAACTAAGCCTTTCGCACCCAGCTCACCCGTCCAGTAATCATTACCTTTAACTTGGTTACCATCTTTGACGGTGATCCGTAGACGAGTGATACAAGCGTCTACGTCAACAATGTTGTCTGCACCGCCAAGCGCTTCAATCATCTGCTGTGCTTGTTCGTTATTATCATCCTTAGACGCGTGGTAATCTTGCTTCGATACCACAGCCACAGCACTGCCTTTACGGCCAGGTGTCTTAACATCGAATTTCAGGATGTACCAACGGAACACAAAGAAGTAAATGAACGCATAAGCAATACCCACTAGCGGGATATAGAACCAGTTGTTTTCCGCACCAGTCAGGCCAGGAAGCATACCGAACAAAGTAAAGTCAATAAAGCCGCCACTAAATGTCATGCCCACTTTAACGTTAAGCATATCCATAAGCATGAACGACAAACCTGCTAACGGCACATGTATCGCATAATAAAGAGCAGGAGATAAGAACAAGAATGTAAATTCAATCGGCTCTGTAATACCCGTTAGGAACGCAGTCAAAGCAACAGAAAATAACAAACCACCTGCCGCTTTTTTATTCTTGTCATCCGCCAATGAGTACATGGCGTAAGCAGCCGCTGGTAAACCAAACATCATGAATGGGAACTTACCAGTCATAAAGTTTGTCGATGTAAACTGCGAGAAATCGCCAGTTGCCAATGAAGCAAAGAATATATTCTGAGTACCTTTGATCAATTCACCCGCAACTTCCGCTGTACCACCAATCTCTGTCTGCCACAGAGGGAGATAGAAGACATGGTGCAGGCCAACAGGAATAAGAGAACGTTCAATAACACCAAAAATAAGAGAGGCAATGTAGCCGTGGCCGCCCGCTGTCATTTGACCAAGAGCTTCACCAATCGCGCCAAATGCTGCACCAAAAAATGGCCAGATAAAGGTCAGCACGATACCGTAAAACAAAGCAGCAAAGGCACTAATGATAGGAACAAAACGTGCTCCACCGAAGAAACCCAAATAATCTGGCAGTTTGACGTCGTGGTACTTGTTATGTAAAACAACGGTAATCGCACCGGCAATCAGGCCACCAAATACACCCATGCTTAAGGTATTAGAAATCCCTAGGATGTCTGCCAATACCCCTGGGTATTCACTGCCCATTAGGACAACCGTATTGGTGTCCAAATTGATCATATTTGCCACAATCAATGTTTTTGCGATCGCAACGTTCATAACCAAATAAGAAATTAATGCGGCTAATGCGGCTGCACCTTTCTCAGCTCTTGCGAAGCCCACCGCTATCGCCAAAGCAAACATTACGGGTAAGTTGGCAAAAACGATACCGCCTGCCGCCGTCATTACCTGAAGAAAGCTATTTAATACACTTCCGTCCTGAAGCATACCAATATCGTATGCTTCGATCATCGTTGGGTTTGTAAAACTGCCACCAATACCCAACATGATACCCGCAGCAGGCAACAATGCTATGGGTAACATAATGGCTTGAGAAAGTTTACTAAAGAAACCTTTCATACATTTATGCTCCTGATTAAATTATAAGAATTGTTGGGTACTAACGGCACACCCCCGTAGCCTAAAGGTTAGCACCCGAAGAAAATGTAACCACATCTGTCATTATATTTTCCGGCTCTAAATATATATTGATGGTGAACAAACTTTCTAGCTGGTTAAAGGATTTAGTTGCAAACTACTAGCTAGATCACAATCCAAAACCGGCAAATTTAAACACAAAACTCAATATATACCTATGATACTTAAGAAGTTATCATTGATGCCAATTAATTTTGAAGGGTAAATAAATTAAATGGGATTGTTATTTTACGTAACAAATTTATTCAATTGGAAATTTCATCACTATCGGTCAATAAAGCCACTACCCCGACCATAACCCAGCGTATCACATGACCAATAAGCCAAAAAAAAAGGCCAAAGCCCCTTTTTTATCCAAAACTATTTTTTCATCTAAAAAAAAGATCTCGGTAGTTTTTCGTTGTTTCTTGGCCAATTTCACTGATCGACAGACCTTTAAGTTGAGCGATGTACGCAGCAACCTCAACAACATAAGCGGGCTGGTTTTGCTGACCTCGGTAGGGAACCGGTGCAAGGTAAGGCGAGTCTGTTTCTATCAGCAATCGGTCTAACGGCAACGCTTTGACGACTTGTTTCAGCTCGGTCGCTTGCTTGAAGGTCACTATCCCAGAAATGGAAATATAAAACCCGAGTTCCATCGCCGCTTGGGCAAAAGGCAAGTCCTCGGTAAAACAGTGGATCACCCCACCACACTTATCCGCTCCACCGCTGCGCAAAATACTCAATGTATCTTGTCGAGCATGACGTGTGTGAATGATCAGTGGTTTGTTCAGCTTAACGGCCAATTCCACTTGCTGAACGAACCTTAGCTTTTGTAGCTCCGCTGTCTCGGGTTTGTAATGGTAATCCAATCCGGTTTCACCGATGGCGACCACTTTCGGGTGTGAGGCGTACTCGTGTAAGCGATCTAACGCAAATTCACTTTCAACATCTAACGGGTGAACGCCGCAGGAGGCATGAATGTTGTCAAAGGGCTCGATCATTTTCACCATAGCGGGAAACGCATCAAGTGTCACTCCAACAGACAGCAGCTCACTAACATTGACCGATTGTGCTTTAGCAACCACGTCTTGAATGCCCGAATGCAAGTTTTGATAATCCAATTTATCCAAATGGCAATGTGAGTCTACAAACATGTTTCCTCGTCAAATTTTATTAACCAATCTAAGATGAGAAGCTCAGTGTTTAAGCCTGAATGCTCCGTTAACTGTTCTATTAGACGGCTCAAGCGTTCACTCTGCTGATAGAGTACATCATAGCTTAACTTTGCGGCAAGCTCCTTTGCACGAGGGGTAGAGAAAGACTGCTCAATACCAAAATGGACTTTTTGCGCATCCGTCATGAGATACCACAGCCATTTAAGATACTCGGTCGGCTCACCGGCCAATTGCTTGGCAAACGCAGCATAATTCCCCTTCTGAGCGGCGACGGCGAGCATCTCAGATTCTATTTGATGATATTTTTCCATACTGCCTGCATCAAAAAATTGCTGAGTTTTGACCGGCGCATTATTGTGAATATGAGCGACATAAGCGGGTATGGATGAGCCTGTCTGACCATTGAGCCACACCGTTAACGCCTCGGCACTCGGTGACGCAACATGCCACTGTTGGCACCGGCTTGTGATGGTTGGCAAAAGTTGATGAGGCCGATGACTCACCAATAGAAACATACAAGTTTGGGCCGGCTCTTCGAGTGTTTTCAGTAGGGCATTCGCCGCAGACTCATTCATCGATTCAGCCGGTTCAATCACAAACAGTCTCACCCCCGATAGCTGTGAGGACTCTTGGGCCAAGCGATTGCATTGTCGAATTTGCTCAACCGTGATCGCCTTACCCACTTTTTCAGGTTCAATTCTGTGAAAATCAGGGTGTGTGTGGGATAACATCAATTGGCAGCTATGGCAAAATCCACACGCTTCACTGGTGTAGTTACGGCACATCACCGCACGGCTGAAGCGCTCAACTAACTGCTCAGCGCCCAAACCCTCATCGGCGCAAAGCAAGGCCGAATTGGAAAAGCGCTCTGAATCCAGACCGAGTTGCCACTCCTGCCACAGGTGCTCTAACCAAGGATAAAGTCTGTCCATGGTTAGATTTCCAGCCATAGGTTCAATGCCTGTCTGATATCGTGAGCCACACTCTCTATACTTTGCTCAGCATCAATCACCACCACACGGTGATCGGCTTGCGCGAGTGCTAGATAACGAGTACGCGTACGCTCGAAAAAACCAATATCCATTTTTTCAATCCGATCCAGATCACCGCGTCCACGGGCTCGCTCAAGCCCGATACGCGGATCAATATCTAAGTAGATCGTCAAGTCCGGCGTGAAATCTCCCAGCGTCGTTTGCTTGAGGGTTTCCATTGTATGCTGAGCGATTTGGCGCCCCCCTCCCTGATAGGCCTGAGAGGACATATCGTGACGATCACCCACCACCCAGCGACCGTCATTGAGAGCGGGCTTAATTATATTTTCGACCAGTTGAACTCGGGCGGCGTACATCAACAGAAGCTCGGTCATATCTTGGAGATCTTCATCGGGGTGATCTTGTTTTACCAAAACACGTAACTGCTCGGCAAGCCCTGTACCACCGGGCTCACGAGTCTGTTGTATATCACAAATACCTGCCTGCTGAAGCGTCTCTAGCACCGTGTTAATCGCGGTACTTTTACCGGCCCCTTCTAGGCCCTCGATAACGATAAATTTGGCGTTTGTCATTGGCTACTTCTTAATTTTTTTAGATAGGCGCGCACTGCGCGGTTATGCTCATTCAGCGACTTGGAAAAAACGTGTCCACCTGTACCACTGGCAACAAAGTAGAGATAACGACTTTGTTCTGGATTCAAAGCCGCGACAATAGATGCCTCCCCTGGCATTGCAATAGGAGTGGGAGGCAGACCAAAAATCACATAAGTATTGTAGGGTGTTGGGGTACGGAGATCTTTTTTACGAATATTACCGTCATATTCCTCACCCATCCCATAAATAACAGTGGGGTCGGTCTGCAAACGCATTCGCTTATTGAGTCGATTAACAAATACTGAAGAAATTCGGCTCCGCTCAGTCTCAACGGCGGTTTCTTTTTCTATGATGGAAGCAAGGATCAGGGCGTCATAATGGTTTTTTAACGGCAGGTTGTCTTGGCGTTGCTGCCATTGCTCATCAATGATGTTCTTTAGCTTCTTGGCGGCGCGAGCAAGAATATCAAGATCAGATGTCCCCATCGTATAGTGGTAGGTCTCCGCCAGAAACAATCCTTCCAGTCTGTCGTACTCAAGCCCAAGATTTTTGGCAATTTTTTGCTCGCTCATCCCGTCAATTGTGTGCTCAAGATACGGAGAGTTTTGCAATGCTTCACGCCATTCAGCGAACGTCGAACCCTCCACGAACGTGATCGCAAACTGATGCTCTTTACCCGTTTTAAACAGGGCTAATGTTTGATTTAAGTTCAGCTCTGGCGTCAGTAAATACGTCCCTGCTTTGACTTGCGTCAGCTGAGGATAAAAATACCCGACTAACTTAGACAAACTATTAGCTTCAATCAACTGTTTTTGCGTCAAGTCAGCAAGCAGATGATGAAAGCTCATACCAGACTCAAGGGTATAGATTTCTTGTTGTTCAAGCTGCAAAGGTTGAGCAATATATTGATCGATAGTACGAGTAACGTACCCATATCCGACCGCAAGTACCAAGGCGATAAATGCCAGAAAAAAAGTGACTTTCTTAATCACGGATTGACTCTCTCCTGAATTGATTTTGTTGTCGTCCCTATTGGAAAGCTGCGCCCGCCAATACGCGTTATCGGCGCAACGCCCAAAATAGAATTTGAAATAAACACCTCATCTGCGCGTTTGACATGATCAAGTGTATAGTTGCCAGAGGCTACGTCATATCCGGACTCTGAGAGTATATCAATAACGACCCGACGCATAACCCCTGAAACACCAGATCGTTTAAGCTCTGGCGTATAAACCTGATCAGCTTTGAGCCAAAACACATTCGCCATCGTAGTTTCAATTACATGCCCATCCACATCGAGAGAAAGCCCATCCATGAAACCAGCTTTGTCCATTTCTGCTTTCAGCAACACTTGCTCAAGACGATTATTGTGTTTATGGCCTGCCAACATCGGATTGATGCCGAGACGCTTGTCACACACACCCAACACCATGCCCTGTTTCTGCCACTGAGCATAATGATCGGGGTATTGGAAGGCACTAATAGTAACATTGGGTAAGGTCACTTGAGTAGGGCTATATCCGCGCCCGCCAACCCCACGGCTGACATGGAGCTTTAATCCAGATACTGGCGCATCAATGATCGCCGACTCAAGCCAAGTCTCGATAATCTGCCAATCAGGTAATCTAATGTCGAGAGCCTGTAAGCAAGACTCCATACGTAACCGGTGTTTATCCCAATGCTGAATAACCCCGCTTTCAACCCGCATAGTCGTAAAGCCACCATCGCCATACTGAAACGAGCGATCTGTCAGAGAGATGGAATCTGTGAGCTGTCCATTAACCCAGTGCATAATAATAGCTCCAAATAAAAAACGGCTTAATGCCAATGCATTAAGCCGTTTTATCACAAATCGATCAGCGACTCTTTAGATTCTTTTGAAAACCAAAGAACCGTTGGTACCACCAAAACCAAATGAGTTGCAGATAGCGTATTCTGAATCAATAAGTTGAGATGTGTGTGGTACAAGGTCGATATCACCGAGGTCTTCGTCACGATTATCGAGATTGATCGTCGGTGGCACTCTCTGGTCAATCAGCGACATAATGGTAATGATCGCTTCAACCGAGCCAGCCGCACCAAGCAGGTGCCCCGTCATCGACTTCGTTGAAGAAACTTTGACTTGCTTAGTCCCCTCTTCACCCAAAGCGCGCCGGATACCTTTCACTTCGGCAACATCACCTGCTGGCGTTGAAGTTCCATGGGCATTAACATAGCCAACCTGAGTGCCCGTGATCCCAGCATCGCGCATCGCCGCTTCCATCGCTAACGCGCCACCAGAGCCATCTTCACTCGGAGAGGTCATATGATACGCGTCTCCAGACATGCCAAAACCGACCAGCTCAGCATAGATCTTAGCGCCACGGGCTTTAGCTTGCTCGTATTCTTCAAGTACAATAATACCTGCACCATCGCCGAGAACAAAGCCATCTCTGTCTTTATCCCAAGGACGCGAGGCTTTTTGCGGTTCATCATTGCGAGTCGATAGCGCTTTAGCTGCACCAAACCCTGCCATACCAAGCGGTGTGGATGCTTTTTCAGCACCGCCAGCGACCATCGCATCTGCATCGCCGTAGGCAATCATGCGTGCTGCATGACCAATGTTATGTAAACCCGTTGTACACGCCGTCGATATTGCGATATTAGGACCACGCAGACCACGCATAATAGATAAGTTTCCTGCCACCATATTCACTATGGTTGACGGAACGAAGAAAGGACTGACCTTGCGAGGGCCTTTTTCGACCAATGCCGTGTGACCAGATTCAATAAGATCTAATCCACCAATGCCTGATCCGATGGCAACACCAACACGTGGCGCATTTTCTTCGTTAATTTGTAAGCCAGAGTCATCTAAAGCTTGAATACCTGCTGCAACGCCGTATTGGATAAACAAATCCATTTTACGTGCTTCTTTTTTAGTCATGTATTCAGTGCAGTCAAAATCTTTGACTAGGCCTGCAAAGCGAGTTGAGAAGTTTTCAGTATCAAAGTGCTCGATATCTACGATACCACTTTGACCGTCTAGCAGGGCATTCCAGGATGATTGAACAGTGTTGCCTACCGGTGACAACATACCCATGCCAGTGACAACAACACGACGCTTGGACACGATTTTATTCTCCGGGATTGAAGTGATTCTATGAAAGGTATAGAAGTGTTAAAAAGAACACAGGCGGCCGGAAGGCCGCCTGGGAAAGACATTACTTCGCGCTGTTCACGTAATCGATAGCAGCTTGAACAGTAGTGATCTTCTCAGCTTCTTCATCTGGAATCTCAGTGTCAAATTCTTCTTCTAGAGCCATTACTAGTTCAACAGTGTCTAGAGAATCAGCACCTAGATCGTCAACGAAAGAAGCTTCGTTTTTAACTTCTGCTTCGTCTACACCTAGCTGTTCAACAATGATTTTCTTTACGCGTTCTTCGATGTTGCTCATTTTTTCTTTTCCTTTACAGATTTCGCTCAATGCGATGGTTCCGTAGTTTATTCGAACTACTGAAAGTTGCAAGGGGGTCCTTGCTGGTCAAACCACAATTTTCGCGATTTTAACCGAAATTCAATACATTTTGCACTTATATCATGCACAAATCTTGCGCACATCAATACTGGTCGTCATCAACTATAGGCTATTTCTGTGACAGCAAATAAACCGAATCGTTCAAACATAGGCATTAAACCATATACATGCCACCATTTACATGGAGAGTTTCACCAGTAATGTACGCCGCTTCGGGAGAAGCGAGGAACGCAACAGCCGCTGCAATTTCACGTGGATCGCCCAGACGACCGGACGGCACGTTCGCTAATGTGGCCGCTCGCTGCTCGTCATTCAGGGCCTTAGTCATATCTGTCTCAATAAAACCAGGAGCAACTGTGTTAACTGTCACACCTCGAGACGCGACTTCACGAGCCATAGATTTTGTGAAACCAATCACACCAGCTTTCGCTGCGGCGTAGTTAGTTTGCCCAGCATTACCCATGGTGCCCACCACAGAGCCCACGTTGATGATGCGACCTGCGCGCTTTTTCATCATGCCGCGCAACACGGCTTTAGACATTCTAAAGATAGGCGTCAAATTGGTATCGATAATATCGTTCCACTCATCATCTTTCATGCGCATCAGCAGATTATCACGAGTAATACCTGCATTGTTCACCAGAATATCGATTGCACCAAACTGATCGTTAATGTTTTTCAGAGTTGCTTCAATTGATTCGATATCCGTCACGTTTAAAGCCATGCCCTGACCATTCGTACCCAAATAGTCACTGATGGCCGACGCCCCGCCTTCTGAGGTTGCGGTACCGATAACAGTGGCGCCACGCTCGACTAAAAGCTCGGCGATCGCGCGTCCAATACCGCGGCTAGCACCTGTGACTAAGGCAATCTTACCTTCTAGATTCATCATCTTATCTATTCCTCTAACTCGTCAATGACTTAGCGGCATCTAGTGAGGCAGTATCGTTGACTGCCGCGCCGCTGAGTGTTTTAACAATACGCTTAGTCAGGCCAGTCAATACTTTACCAGGGCCCAATTCAAACAATCTTTCCACACCTTGCTCATTCATCAACTGAACCGTTTCTGTCCAGCGAACTGGACTATGAAGCTGTCGAACCAAGGCGCTTTTTATTTTGGCTGGATCGATTTCAGGCATGACATCAACGTTATTAATAACGGGCAACGCAGGCATATTAAACTCTATATCCTGCAAAGCAATCGCCAGCTTATCCGCAGCAGGCTTCATCAATGCACAGTGTGACGGGACAGAGACAGGTAAAGGAAGCGCACGCTTAGCTCCTGCTTCTTTACAGAGAGCACCGGCTCGTTCAACCGCTTCCTTACTGCCCGCGATCACCACCTGACCAGGTGAATTAAAGTTAACAGGTGAGACCACCTCCCCCTGAGCCGCCATCTCACAAGCTTGAGCAATCGCTTGATCATCAAGACCAATAATGGCATACATCGCCCCCGTGCCTGCCGGAACTGCTTCTTGCATTAGCTGACCGCGCAATTCAACCAGTTTAATCGCTTGCTGAAAATCAATCACACCCGCGCAGACGAGTGCCGAATATTCGCCAAGACTGTGGCCTGCCAAGTGAGAAGGTTGCTCTAAGCCGAGATCTTGCCATACGCGCCAAATCGCCACGGACGCCGCCAGTAACGCTGGCTGAGTACGAAATGTCTGATTTAGGTCCTCCGCAGGACCGTTTTGTATCAAGGCCCATAGGTCATAGCCTAGTACCTCTGACGCTTGGTCAAATGTTTGTTTTACTGATTCATATTGTTCGCCAAGTTCCGCAAGCATACCGATAGCTTGTGAGCCCTGACCAGGAAATACGATCGCAAAATTGCTCATTCTCTTGTCCTTAAAACAAAGTTGAAAATGAAAGATACCTAGGTAGGTATCTTAATATTTGAAGCTCAATATTAGATTTAAAACTTAACCAGAGCCGAGCCCCAAGTAAAGCCGCCGCCAAACGCTTCTAGCAATAGTGTCTGACCACGCTTAATTCTGCCATCCCGCACGGCTTCATCCAGCGCAGTCGGAACCGTGGCGGCTGAAGTGTTACCATGCCTATCTAGAGTAAGAACGACTTGGTCTAACGACATCGATAACTTTTTCGCCGTTGCAGAGATAATGCGGTAGTTGGCTTGATGTGGCACCAACCAGTCGAGTTCCGACTTATGCATATTATTCGCTGCCAGCGTATCTTTGACTAGTTTGGACAACTGAGTGACCGCCACTTTGAAGACTTCATTGCCGGCCATATGCAGCCATTTGTCAGCATCTTTGCCACGTTCAGGGACTTCAAGACTGAGCAAATCACCAAAGCGGCCATCCGAGTAAAGGTGAGTGGACAAAATACCCGGCTCTTTACTCGCACCAACAACGACGGCGCCTGCGCCATCGCCGAATAAAATAATCGTCGAGCGATCGGTTGGATCACACGTTTTCGACAGGGTATCAGCGCCCACAACTAATACATTTTTACACATGCCCGTTTTGATGTGCTGGTCAGCAACAGATAACGCGTAAACAAAACCAGAGCAGGCCGCTCCGATATCAAATGCCGGACACCCTCGAATATCGAGTTTAGCTTGGATCTGACAAGCCGATGATGGGAACGTATGGCTGCTGCTAGTCGTTGCAACAATAATCAGATCAATTTCACTGTTCTCAATGCCCGCCATTTCAATGGCGTTTTTTGCAGCAAGGTAGCCCATATCCGCGACAGTTTCATTTTCGGCTGCGATGCGACGCTCTTTGATCCCAGTGCGAGTCACTATCCACTCATCACTTGTGTCTACCATTTTTTCTAAATCTGCGTTGGTACGCACCTTTGATGGCAGGTAGCTGCCAGTACCTAAAATTTTGCTATACATGAAGACTATCAATGCCTCTCGAGTAAAACCGCTTGCAAACGATCGCTTATACGGCTGGGTACTTGTCGTTTGACCTCATGCAGTGCCTCACCAATGGCATTAGTGACGGCGTCTACATCCGCACTTCCGTGACTTTTTATGACAATGCCGCGCAATCCTAGCAAACTTGCGCCATTATACTGGTCGGGGTTCAGTGTTTTTAGCTCATTAAACAGCCCAGAAAACAATTTTCTTGCGAGCCAACCCTTTATAGATGAGGTCATCATGCTTGATTTCAATTTTTTAATGAATAACTGTGCGGTGCCTTCGCAAGCTTTTAAGCACACATTACCGACAAAACCGTCACAAACCACTACATCTGCTGCATCGTGTAAAATCTGATTTCCTTCGACATAACCCACAAAATTCAGCGAATCTGTCTGGGAAAGTATGTCAGCGCAGCCTTTAATGACCTCATTGCCTTTGCTCGCTTCCGCACCAATATTCAAAAGGGCCACTCTCGGGGCACGATCAAGATATTGTTCCGCCAGTGCGCTGCCCATGAGAGCAAATTGGAATAACGACTGGGCATCACTGGAAACGTTCGCCCCTAAATCTAACATCCAAGTACGTCCGCCTTCCGCGGTCGGCAGAGCCGTGACTAATGCTGGTCTAGTGATTCCGGGAAGCAACTTCAACCTCACCAAAGAGAGCGCCATCAGCGCTCCCGTATTCCCCCCACTGACACAGGCATCAGCCTGACCTTGGGCCACTGCATCAATAATAGCGCCCATAGAGGTTCCTTGACCATGACGCAGCGCCATTGACGGTTTGTCGGAATCTAAAATGACTTTATCAGTGTGTACAATGCACAGTCGCTCATCGGGTTGATGACCGAGGGAAAGAAGCTGAGTGGTGATCGCAGTTTGATCACCTGTGAGGATCACGTTCAGTTCAGGGAAATGCGACAGTGCCTGCACGACGGCAGGCACTGTGACGCGAGGACCACGGTCCCCGCCCATTGCATCAACTGCAACGGTAATCGTTTGCAAAGGTCAACCTTACTTGTTGATGACCTTTTTGCCACGGTAGTAACCTTCAGCAGTTACGTTGTGACGCAGGTGAGTTTCACCTGAAGTTGCGTCTACAGAAAGTGCAGCTGTAGATAGGGCATCGTGTGAACGACGCATACCACGCTTAGAACGTGACTTTTTGCTCTTTTGTACGGCCATGACCCTACTCCTATGTAAGTTCTTAAAGAATTACTTCTTTAAGTTTTTCAAAACATCGAATGGATTCGGCTTTTCTTCCACAATTTCTTCTGGAATCTCACCAAACACCATGTTATCTGAATCAACGCTACAATCCGCTTCATCATGCATTGCTATTTGAGGCAAGTTAAGAATGAACTCGTCTTCAACTAACTGTATCAGGTCCAATTCACCGTACTCGTTCAGATCTACCAAATCGTACTCTTCCGGTGCGTCTTCTTCACTTTGTTCGCTATAGTATGGCGTATAAGTGAAGTTAACTTCGCATTTATGTGCGAAAACCTCGTTACAGCGTTGACACTCTAAATCAACTTCGATGTTAGCTTTACCAGAGATAACAACAAGTCGCTGTTCATCTAATTCAAATGACAATGACACTTGAGCGTCGCGTTTAACGCCTTCAACCGATTCGAATAAGCGCTTAAAGAGGCTAACTTGAATGAAACCATCGAAGTCAAGACGCTTTTGAGCTGCTCGGGCCGGATCGACCGTTCGCGGTATTTTTACCTTTTGCATAGGGCGCGGATTCTATCTCCCAATTCGTTTTGAGTCAAAGAAAAAGGACAATAAATTGTACTTTTTTTCCTACTCCTGTTATGTGCTGGGATTACTAGGTCAAGATCTATTATGCTAATAAGACTCTAGCAACCACTGTAATAAATGATGCCAAATCACCAACTTATTTTAGCTTCGACGTCACCATACCGTGCACAGCTTCTCGACAAGCTCGCGCTACCATTCGTGACCATCTCACCCAAATGTGATGAAACACCCCTTCAAGGCGAAACACCGATCGAGTTAGTCACGCGCTTGGCACGCACTAAAGCCGAATCCTGTCGCAGCGATGTCCCAAGTCTGGTCATCGGAAGCGATCAAGTGTGCGTCATTGAGGGTGAGATCATAGGTAAACCTCACACTCGTGAAAACGCGATACAACAACTCACCCAACAAAGTGGCCAAGCCATTCAATTTTTTACCGGATTAGCGGTTTTCAATAGTGAAACGGAGAAAACTCACGTCAGTGTCGACACCTTTACCGTCCATTTTCGAACATTGTCGCGTCAGCAAATCGAACACTACATAGATATAGAACAACCTTTATATTGTGCTGGCAGCTTCAAAAGCGAAGGTTTAGGGATCGCTCTGTTTGAAAAACTCGAAGGCAAAGACCCTAATGCCTTGATAGGTTTGCCCCTGATTGATCTCGTTACCTTACTTGAAGCACAAGGAATGCATGTGCTCTGATGGTGAGCTGACCACTGGCCCACCAAAGGAAACCAAAACGGTTTCCTTTTATTCGACGACTTAACCCGTTAACGCACGCAACCCTTCAAGCGCGCTTTCAAGCTTATGATCCATGGGTGCACTGATCTCAACCTTTTCATCATTCAAGGGATGTTTAAATTGGATATTCGCAGCATGTAAGAATAACCTGTCGAGGCCGACTGTCGCCGTGTATGCATCAAATCGGCGGTCACCATAGCGATCGTCCCATGCAATAGGGTGCCCTGAGTATTGAGTATGGACGCGAATTTGGTGGGTACGACCAGTGATCGGGCTGGCTTGCACCAACGTCGCATTGACAAATTTTTCTATAATTTTAAAGCGTGTTTCAGACGGTTTTCCTTGCGGATTGACCCGAACGATACTATTCACTTCATTTTTTAACAAAGGGGCGTTCACCTGCTTACACCGACTTTTCCACTCCCCCATCACCAGCGCGAAGTAATATTTTTTTACTGTTTTCTCGCGAAACTGTGCCTGAAGGTGTCGGAGCGCCGAACGCTTTTTCGCCACCAAAAGAATACCCGAGGTGTCGCGGTCAATACGATGCACCAGTTCAAGAAAACGCGCGTCTGGCCGCAACGCGCGCAAGGCTTCAATCGCGCCAAACTTGAGCCCGCTCCCGCCATGAACCGCTGTACCTGAAGGTTTGTTGAGAATAAGCAAATGCTCATCCTCAAAGATGATTCTATGCTCAAGCTCAGCCACCTTGTTGAGTTTGGTACTCACCACAGTGGGTTGTGCCTGTTCTTCAATCGTCACCGGAGGAATGCGGACCACATCACCCGCCTTCAACTTGTATTCTGCTTTGATCCGCTTTTTATTCACACGGACTTCACCCTTACGTAAGATCCGATAAACCATACTTTTGGGGATACTTTTCAGTTGGTTGCGCAGAAAGTTATCAATACGCTGACCCGCCATGTCGTCGTCAATATCGACAAACTGGACTTTTGTTCTCATTTCACTCATTTGGCCATTGTAGCACTCTAGCCTGCTTAGGTTCACGTTTTCTCGACAAGAACTTGGCAAATTTATCTTATATGCATCGTTTTCTGCTGGCCTACGATTAAAAAAACATCATCTCAATTGGTAATTTTCATATAGTGCAAAATAAACGCTTTTATTACAAATGGTTAGAAAAATAAAAAATGAGTTTTTTGGCGTTTTATAATAAAGCAGATTGCTGAGTTTAATGGGTACTGCTATAGTTCACATCTGCAATAGATGATTAGGCTTCATTTTACACAAACCTAAACATTTTGAAGCAAAACACTGAGTAGCTCGCTAATTTACCAAAATGCCGCATACGGCGTAAGACATTTTCATAATTAGTACCGCTTGTTGCCCTACTCATGACTCTTTCATGTTGAGTGTTATCCGCCATTAAGCGGCTTACAAGCCCAATCGTTTGTAAGACTGAAGTGCCCACAGAGCATCCCTCCAGCCGGGAGGCTGCAAACATATAGCCATGGGATCCGGCACCGTGAAAGAAAGAAAGGCAACAAGGTCAAAACATAAAGAATGACAACGAGATTTATCAATGAAAAGAATGTTAATCAACGCCACTCAAAAAGAAGAGTTGCGTGTTGCTTTGGTTGATGGTCAACGCTTATACGATTTAGACATCGAAAGCCCTGGCCACGAATCCAAAAAAGCGAATATCTATAAAGGACGTATCACCCGTATTGAACCAAGTCTGGAGGCCGCCTTCGTCGACTATGGTGCAGAACGACATGGATTCCTTCCTCTTAAAGAAATCGCCCGTGAATACTTCCCGCAAGGTTACACTTATCAAGGTCGACCGAGTATCAAGGAAGTCTTGACTGAAGGTCAAGAAGTCATCGTGCAAATTGAGAAAGAAGAACGAGGCAGCAAAGGCGCTGCCTTGACCACTTTCATTTCTCTTGCGGGTAGCTACCTTGTTCTAATGCCAAATAACCCTCGTGCAGGTGGCATTTCGCGTCGTATCGAAGGTGACGAACGGACCCAACTGAAAGCCGCCTTAAACACACTTGAGTTACCGCAGGGGATGGGCTTAATTGTTCGCACCGCGGGTGTGGGGAAAAGTGCAGAAGAGCTCAAGTGGGACCTGAATGTTCTACTTAAGTATTGGGGCTCTATCAAAGAGGTCTCTAAATCAAGCCCGGCACCGCTTCTGATCCATCAGGAGAGCAACGTCATCAAACGTGCTATCCGTGATTATCTGCGTCCGGACATTGGTGAGATCATCATCGATAGCAACACTATCCACGAACAAGCGCTGGAGCATATTAGCCTTGTCCGTCCTGATTTTGCCGATCGCGTGACCAAACATGATCGTGAAGTGCCCCTGTTTAGCCATTATCAAATTGAAACTCAGATAGCGTCAGCCTTCCTACGTGAAGTCAGTCTGCCATCGGGGGGATCAATCGTCATCGATCCGACGGAAGCTCTCACATCAATTGATATTAACTCAGCCCGCGCAACGAAAGGCAGTGACATTGAGGAAACCGCCCTCAATACCAACCTAGAAGCCGCCGATGAGATTGCTCGTCAACTTCGCTTGCGAGATCTGGGTGGCCTCGTCGTGATTGACTTTATCGACATGACGCCGGTTCGTCATCAACGAGAAGTTGAGAACCGCTTGCGTGATGCTGTACGTCTCGACAGAGCTCGCGTCCAGATCGGTCGCATTTCTCGCTTTGGTTTGCTAGAAATGTCACGCCAGCGTTTGAGCCCTTCATTAGCTGAAGCAAGTCATCACATCTGCCCTCGCTGTACAGGGACCGGCGTGGTTCGAGATAACGAATCACTGGCTCTCTCTGTACTTCGTCTGCTTGAAGAAGAAGCACTAAAAGACAACACAGCCCAAGTACTGGCTGTCGTACCTGTGCCGATTGCCTCGTACCTGCTTAATGAGAAACGTCGTTCGGTCAATCATATCGAGCGCATTCAAGATGTTAAGATCACCATTGTTCCGAACTCGGATATGGAAACACCGCACTTTGACGTTCATCGTTTCCGCGAAGGTGAGCAGATCGATCTGCTGTCTTACCTCATGCCGAGCAAACTCGAAGCGATTAAAGAAACAGAAGGCCGCGAAGTCAGCGAGTCTGATGTCAAACCAAAGAAAATCGAAGAGCCAGCTCTGAAGGGCTTCTCTGCTCCAACGCAATCTGCTCCTGAGGTTAAATCAACGCCTAAAGCATCTCCGAGTCACGTTCCGACAGGTGAGGAAAAACCGGGATTGTTTAAGCGTTTGTTTAACGCAGTCAGTGCCCTACTAGCGGGTCCTGAAAACGTAGAGAAAAAAGTCGAAGCTAAGCCAGACGAGAATCGTTCAAAAGAAGGCCAGCGTAATCCACGTAACCGTCGTAATCGAAACGATCAACGTCGTCGTAGCCCTCGCGACAATCGTGAAGACAAGCGCGATAATCGCAGTGACAATCGTGAAGATAAGCGTGATAACAAGCGTAAGAAACCTCAGCACGAACGTGATGAAGCAAGCTCTCAAGCTAACAGCACTCATGAGCGTAAGCCCAAGCAAGAGCGTAAAGCTAAGCATGAGCGCCGCAGCAAACATGATGATGCTAAAGCGAGTAAAGTGGTTGAAGAAGGCATCAAACTTGCGCAAGAAGCACAAAAAGATGACGCACAGCCCAACCACCGTGCCGAAGAAAAGACCATCAAAGTCAAAGAACGTCGTCAGCGCCGCAAACTGAACAGCAAGATCCGCGTTAAAGATCAGAAAGCGCAGGCTGACTCAGCAGAAGAAGCGAAACAACTGCAAGCTAAAGCGGCCGCGGATGCGAGTGAAGTGTCTGCAGAACCAGCGTCCGTTATTGAAGACGATGAACAGCCAAAGCAACGTCGTAACCGCCGTTCACCGCGTCATTTGCGTGCAAGCGGCCAACGTCGTCGTCGCGGTCGTGATCGTCGTCCTAACCCTTTCCGTCTGCGTAAAGGTGGGGTGGCATCACCTGAAATGGCGATGGGTAAAGTCATGCCAAGCTACGGCATCATTGCGCAAGAGTCAAAGCCGGAGTCGACACCAGCAGATCAGGAAGCAGCAAAGGCGCCACTTGATGGTTTTGCTTGCCCTGAAATGGCCATGGGTAAAGTCATTATCCACAACACGCCACAGGAACAAGTCCAGATCGCTGAAACGACGGCTATTGAACACACGGCCGAACCTATGCAATCCCCAACAATCGACGTCGCTGCACCTACATCGATTGAAGTTCTGGAGAAAGTGGACATCGCTCCGCAACCAACCAGCTCTGAGATTGTGGTTCCTGAAACCTTGATCGGAGGCCATGCCTCCGCCCCCATGGCGAAGGCACCAGGCACAACCGAGCTGAAAGAAATTACGGTTGTCGCCGCACCTCTACGCGAAGAACGTTACCTTCCAAAAGGCGCCGGCAGTCAGGTTGCCCGAACCAAGGCCAGTGCTGATATGACCAAACCTCAGAGTTTCTAGGTCATAACACCAACAAATATCTAGCCCCTTAATTGGGGCTTTTTTTTACAATCGACTGCCTCATCCGCCAAAGCCACCTATTTGTCACAAATATTAGTCAACCTTTGCATCATTGTTGAACTTAATCACAGTTTTAGGTAGCATTCGCCGACTCGATCTGAATCACTCGCTTTGTTCTCAATGCACTTTTGTATCGCATTTTATTCATATGAAAACTGAGCCAGAACCTATAATCTAATTTGAGGTTCTCTGATATTCAGAATAACCATAAACATTTAGCAAAACTGAGCAAGCATGTTTGAATTTCCACAATTTTCGAAACACTCTGTAAAAAATGATGTGTTATCCGGCCTGACCGTGGCGTTGGCTCTCGTGCCTGAAGCGGTCGCCTTTGCCTTTGTCGCAGGTGTTGATCCTATGGTGGGCCTTTACGCAGCCTTCATCGTCGGCCTTATTACCTCCATTTTTGGAGGCCGTCCTGGAATGATATCAGGTGCGACTGGCGCAATGGCTGTAGTAATGGTCGCCTTGGTCGCTAACCACGGCGTACAATACCTGTTTGCCGCCATCCTTTTGGCTGGGATACTTCAGGTAACGGCTGGCTTGTTTAAACTGGGTAAATTCATCCGTATCGTGCCACACCCAGTGATGATCGGCTTTGTTAACGGTTTAGCGATCGTGATTTTCCTAGCTCAGCTTGGTCAATTTAAAGCGCCTGACCTCAATGGAGTACTAAGCTGGCTACCACAAGATCAGATGATGTTGATGCTGGGTCTAGTTGCTTTGACCATGGGTATTATCCACTTCTTACCCAAGTTGACGACAGCGGTACCCTCCTCTTTAGTCGCGATTGTGACCGTGACCGCCTTAGTCGTCGGACTTGATCTGGAAACTCGTACAGTGGTTGACTTTCTGCGCACTATGTCTGGTGATGACGCTGCTACATTGGCTGGCTCACTGCCAACGTTCTCAATTCCAGCAGTACCGCTTAGCTTAGAAACGTTACAGATTATCCTGCCATATGCGGTGATCCTCGCTGCAATTGGTCTGATTGAGTCTCTACTGACGTTGACCGTCCTTGATGAGATGACCAACACCCGTGGACAATCCAACCGAGAATGTATTGGCCAAGGCATGGCGAATATGACCTGTTCTGTGTTTGGGGCTATGGGTGGCTGTGCCATGATTGGTCAATCAATGATTAACGTTAACTCAGGTGGTCGAGGACGTTTATCCGGTATCGTAGCGGCAGTGGCTTTGCTGACCTTCATTCTGTTCGCTTCTGCCCTAATTGAAATGATTCCACTCGCAGCACTCGTGGGTGTCATGTTTATGGTGGTCATCGGCACGTTTGAATGGGCGACCTTCAAACTCGCACGCCGTGTTCCGAAACAAGACTTCTTTGTCATTGTGCTAGTCACCGTAGTCACTGTGATGACCGATCTCGCCGTCGCAGTCGCCGTGGGCGTGATTGCCTCAGCATTGATGTTTGCGTGGCAGCATGCTAAACACATTTATGCTGACACCTCGATCAACGATGAAGGGTCAAAAGAGTATAAAATCCACGGCCCTATTTTCTTCGGTTCAACCGCCAACTTTTTGGAACTGTTCGATTCCCCTCAAGATCCCATCGATGTGATTGTTGACTTTGCCGATTCTCGAGTCACGGATCATTCTGCCATTGAAGCGATTGAAACGCTGGCTGAGCGCTATTCTACGCTGGGTAAAACCCTGCATTTGCGCCACTTGAGTCCAGATTGTCGTAAACTGTTAGACAAAGCTGGCAGTCTGGTTGAGATCAACGTCAAAGAAGACCCACGCTATAAAGTCGCCACCGATATGGCTGGCTAACTAAAACCTAAAAGGGCTTCCATCTGGAAGCCCTTTTTTCTTACCGATTCTGATTCACTTGATCAACGCATTGAGTTTTTCACCAAGCAAGTCTAATCGCCAGCCTTGCATTAGGTCAGGCACAATTAGTGGATCACGCTGATTTTTCCATACCCAGCTAATCAACTGATTAATTTGCTTTTTCGACGCTAAAAACTCCGTGGCAAGACCAGAGCCCTGCGAAACTTTTTTCACTTCATCTTTAAGTATTTTAAATGTTTGTTTGTACGTCGGCATGTCCATCAAACGTTCTATTGGTTGCGGGTACTCTTCTTCGGGGGTCATTTTCGCGGACTTCACCAAGGCAATCAAACGGGCACTATGACGCTGCACAGAACGCACGTCCATACCTTCCTGTTCCATCCGTTGTTTATTTTGCAAGCCCAGTCGAGCAAGGTTCAGCAAATCGTTTTCTTTGAACACAAAATTAACTGCCAGATCACGACGCATAGCCTCTTTGAGCCGCCATGACGCTAGGGGTTTTAGAATCGCTAATTCCTTGGGTTTCAATTGCCAAGCCCCTTTGATATCCAGATAGGCGCGCTCTGGGTCTAGGGTTTTTATACGCTTATTCATTAGCAAAGAACTTTCTTGCTGCGCCGCATCCCACCAACCCACCTGATGAAGATCATTGAATAACCTCTCGTACAAAGGTTGCAGGTAAAATACATCAGCCGCCGCGTAATCCAGCTGTTTGTCCGTTAAAGGTCTCGCGAGCCAATCAGTACGCGACTCACTTTTGTCTAAGCTCACACCAAGATAGTGCTCGACCAAACTTGCAAACCCAGTCGATAAGCCATGGCCCAAAAACGCGGCCATTAACTGAGTGTCACACATCGGCTCAGGCAGACATCCAAAACTATTATGGAACACTTCAAGGTCTTCTCCACACGCGTGAAGCACTTTGAGGACCGATGGGTCCTTAAGTAATTCAACCAACGCTGTCATGTCGTCAATCACAGTAGGATCAATTAAGACAAGTGTCTCTCCCGCCAACAGTTGGATAAGCCCTAATTGCGGATAGTAGGTGCGGGTACGGACAAACTCTGTGTCCAACATGACAACCTCAGCCTCTCTGGCTTGCTGACAGACCTTTGCTAACTGAGTGGACTGAGTAATAATTTGATAATTCACAAAACTCTCACTGTGACTGATGGGGCGAAAACGAAAAATGCCGACTGATGGGTCGGCATATTAACACTAAACGTTTGGTTCTGCTTCTCTTTAACTCTAGCTGGCCTTAGCCAAACGCGCATCATTTTGTTCGCGAAGCTCACGACGCAATATTTTTCCCACGTTGGTTTTTGGCAGATCATCTTGGAATTCGATCAATTTCGGTATCTTATAGCCTGTGAGGTGTTGACGACAGTGGCTGAGGATTTCTTCTTTGGTGAGGCTCGGATCACGCTTAACCACATAAATTTTCACTACCTCACCTGAGACTTCATGAGGTTGACCGATCGCCGCCACCTCAAGCACCTTACCATGTAACGCCACCACGTCTTCAATTTCATTGGGATACACGTTGAAACCTGACACTAAAATCATGTCTTTCTTACGATCGACAATATAGAGTAAACCATTGTCATCGAGTTTAACGATATCGCCAGTCGACAACCAGCCATCGCTATCAATCACTTCTTTACTCGCTTCCGGCCGTTGCCAGTAGCCTTGCATGACCTGTGGGCCGCGCACTTGTAACTCACCGACCTCATGATTTGAAAGCGGCGTTCCTTGATCGTCGATAAGACGTATTTCTGTCGAAGGAACTGGCAGCCCAATGGCGCCAGTATATTCCGTCAAATCATACGGGTTGACCGTCACCAACGGTGCACATTCGGTTAAACCATACCCTTCAAGTAAGTGAATACCCGTGGTCTTTTTCCACTGTTGGGCCACCGCTCGTTGAACCGCCATCCCTCCACCAACAGACAGCTTAAGATGACTAAAATCCAGCTCCTGAAAATCTTCATTATTGACTAAAGCATTAAATAAGGTGTTGACTCCAGTAATCGCGGTGAACGGATACTTGTGCAGCTCTTTGATAAATCCAGGGATATCACGTGGGTTTGTGATCAGGAGGTTTCGCCCGCCAAGTTCCAGAAACAGTAAGCAATTCACCGTAAGCGCAAACACATGGTAAAGCGGTAGCGCGGTTACCACCACTTCACGCCCTTCTTTGAGCACAGGCCCATACATGCCTTTAGCCTGCATGATATTCGCGATCATATTGCGGTGAGTCAGAATCGCACCTTTTGCTACCCCTGTGGTCCCACCCGTGTATTGGAGAAATGCAATATCATCCCCTGACATAAAGGGCTTAACATATTGAAGTCGGCGGCCTTTATGTAGGGCTTTTCGCATCGAAATCGCCCCTGGCAGATCATACTTGGGGACCATACCTTTGACGTATTTGACCACAAAGTCGACCAACGTCCCTTTCGCTCGCGGAAGCATCTGACCCAAGCTAGTTAACACCACGTGTTTCACTGGCGTGTTGGCCACCACCTGCTCTAACGTATTAGCGAAATTAGACACAATGACAATCGCTTTGGCACCGGCATCATTCAACTGATGTTCAAGCTCTCGTGGGGTATAAAGTGGATTGACATTCACCGCAATCAAACCCGCGCGCAACACCCCAAACAGCGCCACAGGGTATTGCAGTAAATTGGGCATCATCAGAGCGACGCGGTCGCCTTTTTTCAACTTAAGTTCATTTTGCAAATACGCAGCGAATGCACGGCTGCGCTCTTCGAGCTTACGAAAGGTCATTATCGAACCCATGTTCATAAAGGCCGGTTGATCAGAATATTTCTGCACCGACTGTTCAAACATTTCTACCAATGACGGATATTGCTCTGGATCGATATGCTCTGGCACATCGTTTGGGTAACGTGATAACCAAGGTTTATCCACGGTAATACTCCTCGAAATAAGCGGGCTTGTGTCGCCTAAACGCCGTGTTTTTAATGACGACTATTACAACACAGGCGGCAAGCTTGAGCACGTAACACTCAAACACTTGTTTAAATTTTGTTAACTAAACCAAAAATTAGATTAGATACTCTAGAAGGGGCTTGTAGATGACAGTGGTGCCCACCCTCGACGGTCACCACCTCGACAGCGGACGACTCAGTGTTATCTACAGACTGTAATTGGGGAAACCCATGTTTGCCGAGCACAACAAGCTGCGGACAAACAATATGCTCAACAATGGACTGCGCCTGTTCGAATGACATTCGGTACAAAGACTGGCTCTGTAACTTCACATCATGGCGCCATTGCCACCCAGAGCCTGTATCAACCAAACCTCGCTCAACAATAGGATAGATGAGCTCAGGAGCGATATGATTAATTTTGGCTCTCAGCTCAACGGCGTCAGCGACGCGGGCAAAGGCTCGCTTCGGCTTGCGACGAATCGCTTGACGGCTGAGTACACCATCACGCAGTCGCGACACGCTCAGGTTTTGCGCTTCCGCTATTGGACCTCGTCCTTCAATCTGAACTAATCCATTAATGCGTTCAGGAAAGGCCGCACTATAGCAACTAGCTATCAAAGCACCAAGTGAATGACCGACCAGAACCACACTGTTTGCTGACAAGTTAACCAAAAACTGGTGTAGATCGTCGATATAATCATGAAAGGAATAAAAGTGGGTTGCCGCTTTGTGGGGAGAGTAACCATGGCCGGGCAGATCAATCGCAATCAGGTGCAAATAGGGCGCCTGATGATGAAGGCTGTCCATCACAGATTCAAAGCTGGCCGCATTATCAAGCCAACCATGCAAGAACACTAGCGAACATTGTGCCGACTGGCGATCCCCATACTCCACTGCCGCCAGCGTCGTCCCATCAATCTGAAAAGAGGTCTGTGTTTTACTCATTTGACTTGCTGAATCACCTTACCCTGACGCCTACCGCGGGTAATGTCACGACAATAAAGGCTTCGGCACGAATACCGAGCGGGTCCAAAATCATCGTGAAAAATCACCTGTTCTTCAATGCGCCATAGGTGGTAGCTCTTGATATCCATCACTGGGAAACGGTAATCATATTCACCCACTTTGGCATGCTCAACGCCATGATTGTTACCGAGAAAAGTAACCAGCCTACCTTGTGTGGCGGAAACTGGGTCAATAAACCCATCAACGTAGCCAACAAAACGACCGCTGGGCTCCCGATTGATATCGGGTTTTCCATCGCTGTTTATCGGCAGGTTGACCACTTCAATTCGGGTGACGGTTTCAAGGTTAGTGACCGAGGCAATCACACCACCTAGACGCAGATCTTGACCGCCAGAGGCATCTGGGTCCCAGCGCGCATAATCGGTCAAGAGATGGGGATCACTCGAGACCAGATTATCGGGCAACGTAGTGCATGCGCTCAATAATAACGTTGCACTAAAAAGAGAAATCGATGTCAAAAAGCGCCTGTTCATCACCACTTACCTTACTAATTTAGATATAAATATCGACACCCAGCAACTGTGATAGTTCATCGCGTTTGGCTTGATTCATCACCTTTAGGTAGGCTTCCATAGCTTGGCGGCCTTGTCCTTCGGGCAAGTCGTATTGCACTTGTGCTTTATGAATGTCCGATTCATCAACATGACGGATAGAATGGGCGACCGCGTTGGCGACTTTCGAAGGTTGGCCAATCGCGCTCGTCTCCGACGATTTTTTTGACTCTTTTTTGCGACTGGCCTTGTTGGCTTTATTTGGCCCCGGAACCGACGCAGGTAATCCATTAATTGAAACCATAAAATCCGTCTGTTTTCATATTACTCACGGCCTGGCAGTTTTTTCCATGTGACCGTATCACGCAGGTAAACAGGGCTGGCCTGTTCAACCGACACTGTGTTGCCCTTGGCAAATTCATGTGCGGCCAACACCACAATATCTTGCGCCTCAGGGTACAAGACATCACCTGAGGAGACATTCAGTTTGAGCTCTGCCAAGACCGCCTGATAAGCATCCCAACCGGTGCCAGCTTGGGTCCATGGGTGCTCATCTGCCGCGACCGACGCCACCAATTGTTCGGGGGCAATCACTCTCTCTGTTTGTAGTGTTTGCCAAGTGCCATCTTCTTGACGCACAAATCGGCCCCAATACACCTCACTCATTCTAGCGTCAATCGCACACGCCACATGATGCGCAGCGTGTTTGCGATAGCTGCCTTCAGCCATGGCTTCCAATGTTGAGACACTGATCATGGGCAAATCGGCACCAAACGCTAAACCTTGTGCAATACCGATGCCAATCCTTACTCCGGTAAAACTGCCTGGGCCTCGACCAAACGCCAGCGCGTCCAATTCTGTTAGGGCAACCCCTGCCTCTTTGAGAACGTCATCAACCATGGGAAGAATTTTCTTGGTGTGGTCACGCGGGGCAACTTCGCTGCGGGCATAGATCTTTTGATTGACTAACAGGGCAACAGAACAATTTTCTGTTGCCGTATCTAGGGCAAGAATTTTTGCGCTCATTGAATTCTCTGATTATTGGTTGATGGATGAAATTTGTTTAAGAAAATCTTTCACTGCCCCTAAATCCCGAGTCCGAGGGATCGGGGGCAGGCTGGCAAGGAAAATACCGCCATAATCGCGGGTAACTAAGCGGTTATCACAAATGATCAACGCACCTTTGTCTTTTTTATCCCGAATTAAACGCCCAACGCCTTGCTTTAGGGTGATCACGGCATCTGGAATCTGGACCTGAGCAAACGGATCTCCCCCTCTTAACTGACAATCTTCAATACGTGCTTTGAGCAGAGGATCGTCAGGGGCCGTGAAGGGCAATTTATCAATAATAACACAGCTCAGGGCATCACCTCTAACGTCAATCCCTTCCCAGAACGCGCCCGTCGCGACCAACAACGCGTTACCCAAATCCATGAACTGCGCCAAAGTTTGTTGCTTACTGGTCTCCCCTTGCACTAACACCGGCAATGTCAAGCTATCGCGAAATTGTTCTCCCAAGTCTCTCATCATACTGTGGGACGTGCACAGAAAAAAGCACCGCCCTTGGTTTTGCTCAATCACTGGGCTCAACATCGCCACCAATTTTTGTGCAAGACCCGGACTATTCGGTTCTGGCAAATAACGGGGGACACACAACCTCGCCTGAGTCTGATAGTCAAATGGACTCGGTAGAGACAACTCACTCGTTGGCTGCAAACCCAACCTGGAGGTAAAATGGCCAAAATCACCACTGACCCCCAACGTTGCAGAGGTAAAAATCCATGCCCCTGATTTAAGCTCAATCAGCTCTTTGAACTTGTCCGAAACCGACAACGGCGTAATGTGCAAACTAAAGTGGCGCGGGGTGGTTTCATACCAGTAGGAATAACCCGTAATTGACACATCGCATACTCGGGTAAGGCGTGTCTGTATCAAGTTGGCCCTTTCAAAAGCCGCATCGAGTAGCTGGCTGCGGCCCAAAGCCAACTTGAGTACGTCCAAACAAAAGTCTAACGATTCGCGCAATCGATCAAGTTGGGTCGTGATCCCCACAGACTGAAGCGCTTCACGCCAGTTACCGCGAAACGCCGCTTCGCCGAGGGCAATACGCAGGTCCATGCTCGTTTGTCCGAGCTTTTCCGCCACTTTTTGCAATTGACGCATGTCTTTTGCATCAGTCCGGTAGCCAATCTCAATATCTTTCGACAATTCCTGAATCTGGCGGCTCGACAACGACTGCCCAAAATAATGGCTGGCAATATCAGGCAACTGGTGGGCTTCGTCGAAGATAAACACCTCAGCCTCTGGAATCAATTCGCCAAAGCCAGTCTCCTTAATCGCAAGATCGGCCAAAAACAAGTGGTGATTGACCACCACCACATCGGCATCCATGGCTTTTTTACGCGCTTTGAGCACATAACAGTCCTGATAACTGGGGCACTCTTTCCCTAGACAGTTATCATTGGTTGAGGTAATAGCTGGCATCACTGGGCTGTCTTCAGCAATCGCGGTACACTCACCAAGATCACCACTTTTCGTCTCACTCGCCCATGAGCGAATTTTGACTAGCTGGCTTAATAACGTAGGATCAGCGTGATGGCCATGACTTTCGAGCATCTGTCGGCTTAGCCGGTCAAGGCAAAGATAATTGGCTCGCCCTTTTAGCAGAGCAACCTGCCCCAAAAAACCCAATGCGCCAACCATTAAAGGCAAGTCACGATGAAAGAGTTGTTCCTGTAGGTTTTTGGATCCCGTGCTTATGATGACTTTTTTGCCACTTTGCAACGCGGGGACGAGATAAGCAAACGTTTTCCCGGTCCCTGTCCCTGCTTCAATCACCAGTTGGCGATTGTCGCGAATCGCCTGACCGACCGACTCGGCCATATCCAATTGCGCTTGCCGTGGCTGAAACCCAGCAATCGCTTTGCCCAGCGCGCCCTGAGCGGAAAAAGTTTTAGAGATCATCAAATTCAGTATCAGGTTGTCAGCGAGTTACAGCCCAGAATTATGGCAGGTTTGCTCACTTGGTGCGAATCAAATCCAATCCCATCACTCCAACCAATCGGTTAATTCAGATTAATGGTTGAAACCAAAGCAGGATTAGTTTAATTGTATCCCCAAGGCAAGCGGGTTGATGACCGTTCAATACCCGCGCTGCGCCATTATCACACAACATTTATTCACGGAAGTATGCCACCAATGGAAAAGAAAACACTCCTTACTCACTGTACAGATGCGCCCGGATTGATCTCAAAAATCACCAATATCTGTTACAAGCACCAGCTCAATATCGTGCACAACAATGAGTTTGTTGATAACACCAGCGGCCACTTTTTTATGCGGACCGAGTTAAAAGGGTACTTTAATGATCACACCTTACTCGCCGATCTGGATCAAGCCCTGCCCAAGGGAACCAAACGTCAGCTGATTGGCGCAAATCGAAAGCGCATTGTCATTTTGGTGACCAAAGAAGCCCACTGTATTGGGGATATTCTGATGAAAAGTTACGATGGCAGTCTCGATGTCGACATTGCGGCCGTCATCGGCAACTATGACACACTACAAAGCCTCACTGAAAAGTTTGATATTCCTTACCACCATGTTTCACATGTCGGCTTAGATCGTGAAAGCCATGAAAACAAGATGTTGGAAGTGATTGATCAGTACAACGCTGACTATCTGGTGCTGGCGAAATATATGCGGGTCCTGACGCCAAGCTTTGTCGAGAAGTACCATCATAAAATCATTAACATTCACCACAGTTTTTTACCCGCTTTTATTGGGGCAAAACCTTATCAACAAGCCTACCAACGTGGGGTTAAGATTATTGGCGCCACGGCGCACTTCGTGACCAATGATTTAGATGAAGGTCCTATCATCCAGCAAGACGTGATCCCAGTGGACCATAATTTCAGTGCTGCGGATATGGCGCAGGCGGGCAGAGACGTAGAAAAAAACGTGCTGAGTAAGGCGTTAGGGAAAGTCATTAACGACCATGTGTTTGTCGATGGTAACAAAACCGTGATTCTTTAATCACCTAGACGTAAGCCTAGCCCTCGTCACTGCACCAAGCCAAACAATAGCATCGGTGCAGTGTTGTTAGGTTATTAGAATGACCAATGAAGAAGGTTATAACCTGCTCGCCAATTCTACGCCTTGTCTGATTGCCCTAACAGCATCCAATTCACCAGCATGATCAGCGCCGCCAATGACGTGGAGTTTATCACCAAATTGCTGCCACTGATCTTCAAAAGGACGCACTGAATCTTGGCCAGCACAGATGATGACCGTATCGACCTCAAGCAATTGTGGGGTTCCATCTCGGGTAATATGCAATCCTTGATCATCAATTTTTTCATAGCTCACACCACCAACAAGGTTCACTCCTCGTTTTTCGAGAGTGCGTTTGTGGATCCAGCCAGTGGTTTTACCCGGCCCTTTGCCCACTTTACCTTGACGGCGTTGCAGTACCCAGACTTCCTTGTTACTGAGTGAGTCAGGATATGGGAACAAGCCACCAGGATGAGCGATGGACTTGTCAATCCCCCACTCGTGTAGCCAGTCATCGAGGTTGTGATCGGTCGGCTCAGTAAGCATGGTCGCGACGTCAACGCCGATCCCGCCAGCGCCAACAATTGCCACTTTTTCCCCGACGTATGTTTTTTCTTTGATGAGCGTTTGATAATCAATCACTTTTTCAGGGTGCTCTATCCCTGGAATCTTGACCTGACGTGGCGTGACACCCGACGCGAGCACCACTTCATCATACTCACGAAGCAAATCTATATTGGCGTCAGTTTCCAGATGAAGTTTGACCCCTGTTTGATCAATCTGATTGGCGAAATAGCGAATCGTTTCACGAAACTCTTCCTTGCCGGGGATTTGCATCGCTAAGCGAAATTGGCCACCAATGCGGTCGTTACGCTCAAACAAATCAACATGATGACCGCGCTGAGCCAAAGTCGTCGCACAGGAAAGGCCCGCTGGGCCTGCCCCCACCACCGCGATGTTTTTCGGGGCTTGGGTGGGTGTAATAGTTAATTCATCTTCACGGCACGCTAGCGGGTTGACCAGACAACTCGCTCTTTTTCCTTTAAACACGTTGTCCAAACAGGCTTGATTGCAACCAATACAAGTATTGATCAAATGAGACTGCTGCTGCTCTGCTTTACTGACAAAATAAGGATCGGCCAGAAATGGACGAGCCATGGAGACCATATCGGCCTCACCACCAGCGAGAATACGTTCGGCTTCTTCGGGCGTGTTAATCCGGTTACAAGTCACCACAGGTATCGTAACGTGTGGTCTGACTTTATCCGTAACCCAGGTAAAGGCTCCGCGTGGCACCTGTGTAGCAATGGTCGGAATGCGCGCCTCATGCCAGCCTATACCGGTATTGATCAGGGTTACGCCGACTTTTTCTAAGGCTTTTGCCAGCATCACCACCTCTTCAAAGGTGCTGCCTTCTTCAACCAAATCAAGCATGGATAAGCGAAATATAATAATAAACTCGTCACCCACTTCGTGGCGGATAGCACGCACAATTTCCAGTGCAAGACGGATACGGTTTTCATAGCTACCACCCCATTCGTCGTAGCGGGTATTAGTCCGCTTACAAATAAATTGGTTGATGAGATAGCCTTCCGAACCCATGACTTCAACACCATCGTATCCAGCCGATTTTGCCAGCCCTGCGCTATGAGCAAATGCCTTAATGGTGTTCTTAATCTGTCTATTACTCATTTCGCGAGGTGCGAAACGGGCGATGGGCGCTTTGATCGCAGACGCGCTTTGAGAGAAAGGGTGCATCGCGTATCGCCCAGCATGGAGCAGTTGCAAGGCTATCTTGCTACCATGTTGGTGTACCGCTTCGGTAACCACCTGATGGGCTTTAGCGTGTTTGGTTTTGCTAAATTCAGCGCTGAAGGGGTGTAAACGACCGCGCAAATTTGGAGAAAAGCCCCCAGTGACTATCAAACCCACTCCACCCTTTGCCCGCTCCGCATAAAACGCCGCCAGTTTATCCAGGCCTTGTTTATGTTCTTCAAGGCCGGTATGCATTGAGCCCATCAAGACTCTGTTTCTAATTTGGGTAAATCCGAGATCAAGTGGCTTTAACAAATTTGGGTACATGGCTGACATCGCTTTGTTATTTTTCTGGTCTGACCACGATAATTGTAATTGTAATAAAAATCAAACAAGCGTTTACAATTGTGTAACACCGATCATCTTGTTGTTGTTTGGATATACTAGTTTAAGTAGGATGTAACGTTTCCATACTGAGACCGCCTTAGCACAAAGGCCTATACCTGTGCCAGACACAGCGGAGCCACAATGAAAAAACTATTTAAGTCAGTGGGTTTAATTTTTAAAGGGATCTGGAAACTGATCTCATTTATTCGACTTGCTTTAGTGAACCTGATTTTTATCCTGACGCTCGGGGTGATCTACTTTCTCTATTCGAGCGCTGAGGCGCCAGTACCTTCTGTGCCTCAAGCATCAGCTCTCGTGGTTGATATTTCAGGCCCAATTGTCGAACAATCTTCCTATATCAACCCGATGGACTCATTTACTGGTTCCATGTTTGGTCAGGAGATCCCGCGGGAAAACGTATTGTTTGATATTGTTGACGCCATTCGTCATGCCAAGGATGATGAAAAAATCACTGGCATAGTTTTGGCTTTACAAGATATGCCGGAAACCAACCTCACCAAGCTGCGCTACATAGCGAAAGCGCTCAATGAGTTTAAAGCGGCGGGCAAACCCATCTATGCCGTCGGCGATTTTTATAATCAAAGCCAATATTATCTCGCCAGTTATGCCGATAAGGTTTATTTGTCCCCCGATGGCGCGGTGATGATTAAAGGCTATAGCGCGTATTCGTTATACTACAAAACCTTACTGGAAAAGCTCGATGTTAATACGCATGTGTTCCGTGTCGGCACTTACAAATCCGCAATTGAACCGTTTACGCGTGACAGTATGTCACAGCCCGCTAAAACCTCTGCGTCACGCTGGTTAGATCAACTTTGGGGCGCCTATGTCGACGATGTGGCGACTAATCGCCAACTTTCCGCGCAAACGCTCAATCCAACTATGGAAGAATTCCTTACTTTACTGAAACAACAAGGAGGCGATGTGGCAGCCTTGTCGCTCGACCTAGGCTTGGTCGATGAACTCGCCAACCGCCAGCAAGTGCGTGCCGCTTTGGTGGACGTTTTTGGCAGTGATGGCGAAGACAACTATAAGTCGATCGGTTACTACCAATATCTGGCAACGATGCCATCTCAGTACAAGATATCGCAGCAAGACATTGCGATTGTGGTCGCCAGCGGAGCTATCATGGATGGTCAACAACCTCGCGGCGCCACGGGTGGCGATACGGTCGCCGATTTGTTACGCCAAGCGCGCAATGATGACAACGTCAAAGCTGTGGTACTGCGCGTCGACAGCCCAGGTGGTAGCGCATTTGCCTCTGAGGTAATTCGTAATGAAATAGAGGCTCTCAAACAAGCAGGTAAACCTGTGGTCGCGTCGATGTCGAGTTTAGCGGCGTCCGGCGGTTACTGGATTTCGATGAATGCCGATCGCATTGTTGCTCAACCCACTACTCTCACTGGCTCCATCGGTATTTTTAGTGTGTTCACGACGTTCGAAAAAGGATTAAACAAGCTGGGCGTGTACACCGATGGTGTCGGAACGTCCCCGTTCTCAGGTATCGGCATCACCACAGGTTTGTCACAAGGTGCGGCAGATGCTTTCCAAATGGGGATTGAGCATGGTTACCATCGCTTTGTCGGACTGGTGAGCAAACACCGCAATATTCCGTTAGAAACAATGGATGATATTGCTCAGGGTAGAGTGTGGACAGGGCTTGATGCCGAACAATATGGTTTAGTCGATCAAATGGGTGACTTTGACGATGCGGTCAAAGTGGCTGCTGATTTGGCCGACATACAGAGCTACAACCTGTATTGGGTTGAGGAACCACTCTCCCCCACAGAACAGTTCTTCCAGAGTTTGGTCGATCAAATCAAGATCAGTAGTGGTCTTGATGCGACGGCTTTGTTACCCAAAGCCCTGCAACCTCTGGCCAGCCAAGTGGCAGGGGACGCGAACTTACTAAACAGCTTTAATGATCCAAAAGGGCAATACGCGTTTTGCCTCAACTGCCAAACACAGTAATCTGCAACGCTCGACCTGTCGGTACAGACCACTGAACTGGGTGTGTACCGTGCTGGGGTATTCCGTGCGGGATACCCCTTTTTATTGTTACTGATTAAGATATAATCCCAGCTCCTGTTCCCTATAATTTACTGGTTTTTAAGCAATGGCAAGAAAACACATTTATATCGCCTATACGGGCGGTACCATTGGTATGCAAAAATCCCATGACCACGGCTATGTTCCTGTCGCTGGTTTTATGGAAAAACAATTAGCCAGCATGCCAGAGTTTCAGCGTCCTGAAATGCCAGCGTTTACCATTCACGAATACGACCCCTTAATCGACTCTTCAGATATGACGCCGAGAGATTGGCAACAAATCGCAGACGATATTCGTGATAACTATGAAAAATATGACGGTTTCGTTATTCTTCATGGCACCGATACCATGGCCTACACCGCATCTGCCTTATCCTTTATGCTAGAAAACTTAGCTAAGCCGGTGATTGTGACAGGCTCACAGATCCCGCTGGCCGAACTGCGCTCTGATGGGCAAGCCAATTTGCTGAATGCGCTGCACATTGCCGCAAATTACCCGATCAATGAAGTAACGTTGTTTTTCAACAACAAATTGATGCGAGGCAACCGCAGCACCAAATCTCATGCTGACGGTTTCAATGCGTTTACTTCACCCAACCTCCCCGCTCTGCTTGAAGCGGGCATCAATATTCAGATCAGCAATGACATCCAAGTCGGAGCGACACCACAAGGCCAATTCAAAGTTCACGACATTACGCCGCAACCGATTGGTGTCATTACCATGTACCCAGGCATTTCCCACGAGGTGATCCGCAATACCTTGTTGCAGCCGGTCAATGCAATGATTCTGCTGACATTTGGCGTCGGCAATGCACCACAGAACCCTGAATTACTCGATCATTTGAAAGACGCTTCAGAGCGTGGTGTCATCGTGGTCAACCTGACCCAATGTTTAGCAGGCAAAGTGAATATGGGAGGCTATGCGACGGGTTGTGCCCTCGCGGAAGCTGGGGTGATCAGTGGCTTCGACATGACGCCGGAAGCGGCGCTGGCCAAGCTTCACTATTTGCTCAGTCAAGATCTCAGTTACGAGCAAGTCAAAGTTGAGATGCAGCAGGTTCTGCGTGGTGAAATGAGCGTCTAGCCAAACCACACTCTGTTTTATAAAAACCGGCTTCAAAAGCCGGTTTTTTTCGTCTGGATCGTTTTACATTGGAAAAGCCGCACTCATCGGTGAATCTAGCAATACTTTCAACTGACTCAGGCCCTGCCTAAAGCGCCCCTCTTCAGTGATCGACATCAGTGACAGGCGTATGTGTCGGGTACCTTGCCCAGACGCATCGAAGTAACTGCCACTGCTCACAATCAGACCTCGGTCCTTCGCTTCGATGATGAATCGCTCTGGTGCCCAGCCTGCAGGTAATGGCAGCCAAAGGTGATAACCAGAAGCTGTACACTGTACATCGGCTAAAATATCCCGCGCAATGCGTTGCCGCCTGTCAGCAATGTCTCGCTGAGTCGCACTGATTTTAAACGCTTCGCCCGATGTAATAAGGTGACTGGCTGCCATATAGTTGAGCGGTGAAGACAGCCAGATATTCGCTCGGATGTGTGCACTGATAACACCAACTTGACTCTCTGGTACTTTCATAAAACCACAGCGAAGCGCTGGGCTGATTGCTTTAGACAAACCGGACAAGTGAAAAGCATAGTCGGGGGCATAATTGCTGATCGCTGGCAATGGCCTCTGGTTAAGAAATCCGTAAATATCATCTTCTATTAGCCATATTTCGTTATCGTTAATCACTTTGGCTATCTCTTGGCGCCGCAATATTGGCATGGTGATGCCCGTTGGATTCTGATGGGATGGCAAGGTAATCACAGCTTTGATATCGTGCTGAGCAATCGCCTGTTCTAACTCGTCTGCCATTAGGCCCTGTTGGTCCATTGCAACCGACACAACCTGCCGGCCAGACAAGCTGGCAATCGCCAATATTCCGGGATAGGTCAAAGCTTCAACGGCAATGCTATCACCAGGTTCGGTTAGAGCATGGATCAATAATGACAAACCATGCTGGGCGCCATGGGTAAGCAAGGTATTATTGGCATTGCCACCCTTCAGCCCGAAGGCGCGTGCCCACGCAACCCCAGCTTCGCGATGGGCATGATGACCCGAGTGCTCCGCGTACCCGATCGAATCTGCCGTCAGTTCGGCGCTGACATTCATCATCGCTGCCTTTAAACTGGGAATATTGTTTTGCAGACACGGCTGAAGAATAGAAAAATTGAATTCTTTTTGGTCGTCTTGTGGTTGGATCGCTTGGGTGAGCGAGGTATCACCGCAAACAAAGGTACCTCGTCCAACAAAGGATTCAACCCGACCTTTATCCGCTAACAATTTGTAAGCTTTTGCCACGGTGGCAGGGGTAGTCGACAATTCATCCGCTAAGGCACGATGAGGGGGCAGCTTGAAGTTGATTGGATAGTCACCTTGGTCAATTCTCGCTTCTATGGTGTCTGCTATCTGGTTAAATTTACTCTCACTCATCCCTTTTCTGCCGTTTACCGAGTCGTCAATCCTTCATTATGACTTAGTTTAATCGAAAAAATATCACACATCACTTATTTTAATTTAATATTGACATATGTCATTTAAGGAGCTCTAATTAATGACATAAGTTATCACGGACTCGTTCACTGTGTGAGTTTTGTGCGTATGATTAAGACAAATTCACGAATTTAACGATTTAACGATTTAACGATTTAACGATTTAACGATTTAACGATTTAACGATTTAAAAATAGATACGATTGATTAAGGGAAACAGGATGGAAATAAAGAACATTGCTTTTATTGGCTTAGGTGTCATGGGCTACCCCGTGGCGGGTCATCTTGCCAAGGCTGGTTTTAAGACTTGTGTCTATAACCGGACTGAAGCGAAAGCACGCCAATGGGCTAAAGAGTATGATGGCGACTTTGCCAGCACACCCAAATTAGCCGCGCAAGATCGCGATGTTGTCGCCGTATGTGTCGGTAACGATGACGATGTTCGTAGTGTAGTGCTGGGTGCTAATGGCGTATTGAGTGGCATGACCTCCGGTTCGATTCTTATTGACCACACAACGACATCAGCCGAGCTGGCATTAGAGCTGGCCAAAGCGTGTCAAGATAAGGGTGTACACTTTATTGATGCCCCAGTCTCCGGCGGGCAAGCAGGCGCCGAAAACGGCACTCTGACCATTATGTGTGGCGGCCAGCCCCAAGTCTTTGATTCTCTCACTGCCGTATTTGATGTCTATGCTAAACAAGCTGTGCTTATGGGGGAAAACGGCCAAGGGCAACGCTGTAAGATGGTCAATCAAATCTGTATCGCCGGAATTTTGCAAGGCCTGAGTGAAGCTTTGCAACTTGCCCAGTCGGTCAATCTGGATGTTGAGCAGGTTGCCAGTGTACTGAAACACGGCGCCGCCGGCTCTTGGCAGATGGAAAATCGTGCAGTGACTATGTCACGCGGAGAATTTGATTTTGGCTTTGCAATTGACTGGATGCGAAAAGATTTGGGTATTTGCCTCAATGAGGTCAAAAAACAGGGCTTAGACCTACCCATGACTGAAGCGGTCGATACGATGTATCACTCTCTTCAACAGCAAGGATATGGGCGAATGGATACCTCGGTATTAATCAAAGCTTACCAAGATTAAACAGACAAAAAAGCCGGCTTCAAAACCGCCGGCTTTTATTGACCAGTTAACCGATATGAGTCACACCAGCCATGTATTTTTGCAACACAGACGGGATCGCGATTCGACCATCTGCTTGCTGATTGTTCTCTAAGATCGCCACCATGGTGCGTCCTACCGCCAGACCCGAGCCATTAAGTGTATGGACCAACTCAGGTTTCTTTTCACCTTTACGACGAAAACGCGCTTGCATTCGACGTGCTTGGAAGTCACCTGTATTGGAACAAGAAGAAATCTCACGATAAGTTTGTTGTGCAGGAACCCATACTTCAAGATCGTATGTTTTACAGGCACCAAAGCCCATGTCACCGGTACATAGAATGACTTTACGGTAAGGCAGTTCCAGCAACTGCAAAACTTTCTCCGCATGGCCAGTCAGTGCTTCGAGCGCTTGCATTGAATCTTCAGGCTTAGTGATATGGACCAACTCGACTTTATCAAACTGGTGCATACGAATCAGACCACGGGTATCACGCCCATAAGATCCGGCTTCAGAGCGGAAACAAGGCGTATGAGCTGTCATCTTCAAGGGCAAATCAGCTTCATCGACAATGGTATCACGAACCATGTTGGTCATTGGCACTTCAGCCGTTGGGATCAGAGACAGTTTACGTGGCTCTTCATCATTGACTTTTTCGGTCAGCGGCTCAGTGTGGAAGAGGTCTTCACCAAACTTAGGTAACTGCCCCGTTCCGATAAGGCTATCCGTGTTGACAAGATACGGCATATACATTTCAGTATAGCCATGTTGTTCGGTATGAAGGTCAAGCATGAACTGAGCGATGGCACGGTGCAAACGGGCAAATTGCCCCTTCATCACTATAAAACGTGCTCCAGTAATCTTAGTTGCACTGGCGAAATCAAGACCGCCGCCCATTTCGCCAAGATCAACGTGATCTTTCACTTCAAAATCGTAGGATTTAGGTTCGCCCCAGCGAGCAACTTCAAGGTTGTCATTTTCATCTTTACCCTGAGGCACTTGATCATCCGGCAAGTTAGGTAGCGATAGGGTCAGGTCCTCAAGCTTTAGCTGAATCTCTGCCAGCACCAACTTCTTAGCATCTAGATCACTGCCTAGGGTGCCAATCTGCTTTTTAATCTCTTCAGCACCTTGTTTGTCTCCCGACGCCATTTTCTGGCCAACTTGCTTGGAGATTGAATTACGCGTGGATTGTAAATTTTCAACTTCTACTTGAATCGACTTGCGTTGTTCTTCAAGTGTACGGATTGTCTCTACATCGAGCGTAAAGCCCCGACGCGCCAGTTTTGCAGCTGTTTCATCCAGCTCTGTACGAAGTAATTTAGAATCCAGCATTGTTAATCCTATGCTTTGAGTTGTGAAAATACGCCTGAGCCTGCTGCTCAAACGCTTTTGTTATTAACCGGACAAATGTATCCAAAAAAAGCGCTTATTCATAGCGCTTTTGTAGGCTTTTTGTATCTAAACTTTCTAGATAATCTAACTTTTCGCCAATTTTCGCTTCCAAACCCCGGTTTGTAGGAAAATAGTAGCGGTTTTGAGCCAATTCGGGCGGGAGATATTGTTCACCCGCCGCATACGCTCCAGGCTCATCATGAGCGTAACGGTATTCAGCTCCGTAACCGAGATCTTTCATTAAATCCGTTGGGGCGTTGCGTAAATGTGCGGGAACTTCGTATTCAGGTTGATTGTTGGCATCTTGGAGTGCTTGTTTCCAAGCCGTGTAGACCGCGTTACTTTTGGGAGCGCAAGCCAGATATACAATCGCCTGAGCGATCGCCCTTTCCCCTTCGGCTGGACCTACCCGAGTAAAGCAGTCCCACGCCGATAAGGCGATCTGCATCGCTCGCGGGTCAGCATTACCGATGTCTTCCGAGGCAATCGCCAGCAGTCGCCGTGCGATGTAGAGAGGATCACAACCCGCAGCGATCATTCTCGCCGACCAGTAAAGAGCGGCGTCAGGGTTGGAGCCTCTAATCGACTTATGAACCGCCGAAATTAAGTCGTACCAGATATCGCCTTTGTTGTCGAAACGAGCCACCTTTTCTCCAGCGACTTCCGCCAATAAAGCCAAGGTGATGTGTTTTTCACCCTGCGGCGTTTCCTCCGCCATATCATAGAGCAATTCTAAGTAATTGAGTGACATGCGCGCATCACCATTAACCAGTTCCGCCAAACGGTCAATCACATTGTCGACAAAGCAAGCTTTAAACTGGCCTAGGCCACGCGATTTGTCGGAAATCGCCTGTTGCAGCGCCAAACGGATGTCCGGTTGTGATAATGAGGTCAACTTGTAGACCCGAGCCCGAGACAGCAAGGCGTTGTTTAACTCGAATGACGGATTTTCAGTGGTCGCGCCGATAAAGGTAATGGTGCCATCTTCGACGTGCGGCAAAAAAGCATCCTGCTGTGACTTATTAAAACGGTGGACCTCATCAACAAATAGGATGGTTCTGCGACCTGCGTGCTTGTTTTCACGTGCTTTTTCAATCGCGACACGGATATCTTTTACCCCCGATGTCACTGCAGAAACACGCTCCACTTCAGCATTGGCGTAGTTTGCCGCGACTTCCGCCAAAGTCGTTTTTCCCGTGCCCGGCGGTCCCCACAAGATCATAGAATGCACGTGGCCAGATTCCAACGCACGTCGCAAGGGTTTACCGGGGCCAAGTATGTGTTGTTGCCCTATGTATTGGTCGAGCGTTTGTGGACGCATCTTAGCCGCGAGAGGACGGAAGTCCTCATCACCTGAGAAGTCCAATGAATAGTTACTCACGGTCAGTTCCTTTGATCGTCAACCTCAACACCTTCAGGAATAGTAAACGTAAAACGCTCCGCACTGGGCTTAACCAACTTGACCTCGTTAAACTTGAAAGTGCTCTGCTGCCCATCTTGTTCGATGACACTAAAGCCCTTCACCACGCCTTTGGTATTGATATTCAATTTGAATTGGCCCTGATTACTGTCAGCTGCCGTCGGTGTTAAAGTAAACATATCGCCTTTCTGGGCAACGCGGTAGTTGTCCCAATCGCTGGCGCGGTTTCGGGTCAACAGCACAAAGGGAGTCTGCTGTGTCGCCTGCTCCTGTGAATAAATGCTGACCTGCTCAATAAACGGGCTGTAATACCACAAGGACTGACCATCCGACACCAGTACATTTTCATCTGGAGCGGTCGTGGTCCAGCGAAACAGGCTCGGGCGGGCTATCTCTACCTGACCTTGCCCTTCTGTCAACATGTCGCCTTCAGGGCTAATCAGTTGCTGTGTAAAGTTGGCAGTGAATCCGTCCGCTATCTGTAGCCGCTGGCTTAACTCGTCTTTGGGTGCTGCCATTACCGAAAAGCTCAACAAAAATAACACCGTCATTTTTTTCATTTTTTATCTTCCTATTTCGCCGTGAATACGACCTTATACCGCGATATATCGGTGTTTTTGACCGAAGAACGTTAACTTTGTTCTATTGACCACAACACTGTTTAAATTTTTTTCCGCTGCCGCACAGACAGTCATCATTGCGGCCGATGTGTTTGAATGGATTGACGCGTTGAGATTGGCTGCCAACTAAAACGGCATCCGCTGCTTGAGCGACTTCGTTTATCATCAAATCAAAGGCGTCAAGTAAATCAGCCAAAGCCGGAGGCGTGTCAATGCCGGAGGCCATCATCTGCGCTTGCGTTTGTGACTCGTCAATCGCCAACATCATGGTGGTGAGCATTGCTTGAAGCATGCGTAAAGTGCCATCGCCGACCGCAGCCTCGCGCCACTGTGGTTCAATCACAGGCCATAACGTCATAAAACCTGCAGAAAAATCAGAAAACTGCTCCTCTTCAGGAGGAGTAAGCAACGCCAATAGCGAGTATTCATTTCGCTTTAGCGCGTTGTATTGCTGATGAATATGCGCCTCAATGGACTTTTTGACCGACGGGGCATCCTCTCCAAATACATCAGCAAGCCAACTTTCTGGGGCCAATGGCTTCATGGCCATATTCGCCGCCAGAACTACGCCTTCCAGAAAAAGAGGCGATGCATCGCTGTGGGCAAGAGCAAGGTTGAGTAATTGGTCGCGCATTCTATTGTCTTTGGGTTAAGAGAGTGAAGGGATAGTATAACCTGATGCCGCGGTTGGGATCACTAAGCATACCAGTGAAAATCATTGTTGATCAAAACCGACGCAAATAGTGACATTTTTGTGTTGTACCTCTAAAATCACGCCTCCCTAACTGGAGAGATTGTTATGCGAGTTGTTCTGGGCCCTATGGAGGGTGTGCTAGACCATTTAATGCGAGAAATTTTAACCGATATCAATGACTATGATCTCTGTGTTACCGAGTTCGTCCGAGTTGTGGATCAGTTATTACCAGAGCACGTATTCTATCGCCTTTGTCCAGAGCTTAAACAAGGCTCTCAAACCAAATCTGGCGTTCCCGTTCATATTCAGTTGTTGGGCCAAGATCCTCACTGGATGGCTGAAAATGCCGTGCGTGCTGCAGAGCTGGGGGCAAGAGGGGTCGACATCAACTTTGGTTGCCCAGCTAAACTTGTCAACAAAAGTAAAGGCGGTGCGGCACTGCTACAACACCCAGAAGTGATACATCAAGTCGTAAAATCATGCCGTGATGCAATTCCACCGCACATTCCCCTGACTGCGAAGATACGTCTTGGATGGGATAACCCCGCCGATTGTTTTGAGATCGTCGATGCCATTCAAAGCGCTGGAGCCAATGAACTGACCGTACACGCCAGAACTAAAACCGGCGGTTATAAGGCCAGTGAAATCAAATGGGATTACATCAACCAAATCCGCGAACGCTTTACCATTCCTTTGATTGCCAATGGTGAAATCTGGAATTACCAAGATGGCCAGTCGTGCATCGACACAACAGGGGTAGACTCACTGATGGTCTGTCGCGGCGCTTTCAATGTCCCTAACTTAGGTAATGTGGTTAAACACAATCACAATATAATGCCATGGCCTGAGGTCGTCGAATTGTTACTGCTTTACTCTCAGTATGAAATGAAAGGAGACAAAGGCCTCTATTATCCTAATCGTGTCAAGCAGTGGTTCTCCTACCTCCGTAACCAATACGCACAGGCCAGCGATCTTTTTCGTGAGATTCGCACCTTTAACAAGGCAGAGCCCATTGTCGCCCGTATCACTGAGTACCAGCAGCAACATCAGACCACGCTACAGGCGTCCCAAGCTTCAACTGGCTTGTAAGCGACTATGATTGGCTCAATTAAGGAGCAAGCTGTCATCTGCCAGCTCCTCCCCCCTCACTTTACTGAACATCTCCAGTAGGTCAGCAACTTGCATGCTGGCCCTCTTTTGCCCAGCAATATCGAGGACTACCTCACCCTGATGGAGCATCACAGTACGATCGCCGCATGCTAACGCATCTTTCATTGAATGGGTCACCATGATGACGGTCAACTTAAACTCGTCCACAATTTTCTGCGTTAAATCGATGATGAAAGAAGCCATTCTGGGATCTAACGCTGCCGTATGTTCATCCAACAGCAATAATTTACACTCCGACAGGGTGGCCATGATCAGGCTCACAGCTTGGCGCTGACCACCCGACAATAAGCCGATGTTGTCACCTAAGCGATCTTCAAGCCCTAAGCCCAAGATGCGGATCCGCTCCTGAAAGAGTTTTCGGCGTTGGGTCGACAGGGACAGTCGCCACCCCCGTCGCTTACCGCGCATCAAGGCAAGTGCCATGTTTTCTTCGATGCTTAAGTTGGCACAGGTTCCCGCAAGGGGATCTTGAAAGACCCGTGCACATTGGCTAGCGCGCTGCGCTGCCGTTTTATGAGTGACCTCAAGGGTATCGATAAGTACCCGCCCTCCGGCCATCAACGTTTCTCCAGTAACGGCACCAAGTAGGGTTGATTTTCCTGCACCATTGGAACCAATAACTGTAAGAAATTGATGCTGGGGTACAACCAGTGACACCCCTTTGAGTGCAACATGTTCGAGAATAGTACCTCGGTTGAAAGTAACCTGAATATTGTCTAGCTCAATCATGGACTCACCCCTCGTTTATAACCACTACCGTTGCACCATTCAGACAAAGTCATGTTAGGCTTTTTTTGACTTCAGGTTCCCTTTTATCTTGGGCATGATCAAGGCCATTGCCACCAAAATAGCCGTGACCAAATTAAGGTCAGATGCCTGAAGACCAAACATACCAGTACTGAGTGCAAATGCGATCGCAAGACGATACAAAATTGAGCCTAGGACCACGGCCACCACTGCGACCCAAATTTTTTTGCCCGGCAGTAACGTCTGGCCCAAGATCACCGCAGCCAAACCAACCACTATGGTACCAACCCCTGACGTGACATCAGCAAAACTATTGGTTTGGGCAAACAATGCGCCGGAAAAACCGACAAAACCATTCGACAAGGCCAAACCAAAATAGGTGTAAAATGCGGTATTCACACCCTGCGCGGACGCCATTCGTGCATTGACACCCGTTGATCTCAGGCCAAGGCCAAAATCACTGTTGAGTAGGCGGATCACCAACCAAGCCGACAATAAAACCAGCCCCCCGACCAACAATGGTCGCACCAACATCGGCTCTCCCCAAGCGTCGAAAGGCGTCAATATAGTGTCTTCACCTAACAACGCCATATTTGGCCTGCCCATAATGCGTATATTGATGGAGAAGGCAGCGATCATGGTTAATATGGACGCAAGTAAATGCAATATGCCACATCGAACAGCCAAAAATGCGGTTACCCAGCCTGTCGCCGCACCAGCTAGTATGGCCATGACAGTTGCCAGCCATGGGTTAACGCCGCCGACAATCGCGGTTGCAGCGACCGCGGCGCCCATGGGGAAACTGCCGTCTACACTAAGATCCGGAAAATCCAGTACCCGAAAAGTCAGATAGACGCCCAACGCCACTAATCCATAGACCAAACCAATTTCTATCGCGCCAAAAAATGCAAAAGCAGACATATCGGCTCCCTCTCCTGCTCTTCAGTTAAAGAAGATCTTCTCCTTAATGTGGTTGCTTATTTAATGCTGGTAGCCCGACTTAACACCGATGCAGGCAGGGTAATATCGAGAGCTTTAGCGGCGCGAGCACTGACAATAAGATCGGAGCCTTTCGCGACCTTGACCTCTAGAGTGCCGGGCGCAGCACCATTAAGAATCGCAACCACGTAGTCGGCCGTCTGGATCCCCACCTGATAGTAATCAAAACCCAAGCTGGCTAATGCCCCTTTATCGACGTAGGAAGTATCACCACCAAATACGGGGGTTTTCGCTTGATTGGCCGCGACGATCATGCCTTCGATAGCACTGGCTACAGTGTTGTCGGTTGGCGCATAAATCACATCGGATTGTTCTGCGATGGCTCGTGTGGCGGACTGAACGTCGGCACTTTTGAGTGCCGTGGCTTCAACAACCTTGATGCCCTGCGCCTGAGCACTTTGTTTAAACAGTTTGACTAAAGTAACCGCGTTCGCCTCCCCTGGATTGTAGACAACGCCAATTGATTTCACTTCGGGTAAGATTTCTTTGATCAAGTCAACGTGCTGACTGACGGGGGAAAGGTCTGATAGTCCGGTAACATTTTTGCCCGGTTGCTGCACGTTTTTCACCAATTTGGCACCAACCGGATCGGTGACTGCAGTAAACACAATCGGGATGGTACGGGTCGCAGAGACCAAAGCTTGGGCGGTTGGGGTCGCGATACCCACCAAAACATCAGGCTTTTCACCCACAAATTGGCGCGCGATCTGAACGGCAATCGCCGGGTTGCCTTGTGCAGTTTTGTAATCAAAGACCAAGTTCTTACCTTGTTGGTAGCCCTGTGACTCCAAGCCATCAAGAAGACCCTGACGAGTCGCATTGAGAGCAGGATGCTCTACGATCTGTGACACTGCGACCTTGGCGGTTTTTGCCATGGTACTTGGTGAAAACAGCAACGCAGTGCTGATCACAACCGCTGTTGCCGTCGCTATTCTTGCTTTCATTTCAACTCCTTGGATTCGGCGAAAATGAGGAAACTGGTGTTCGTGACTGACCAGTCAAAGTGAACACTTTTTGTTCACCTGATTCATTATTACCAACAAGTTAGAGAAATTGAAAGAGTGATTTAACAATAAATCAACAAACTTAGAGCTACGTAGCGGTCGCCTTTTTGCGAGCTCGGATAAGTATATTGCGGGGTGTTACCTGTTTATCACAAAATGTTTCGACACAGACATGGTAACCATGCTCAACCAGATACAGGGATTTGTCCAAAACCAACCACATTTCAAGGCTACGGCGAAACGGCTGCTGAATCAGGCTTATTCGCTCCATTTGCCAATAACGTTGTTCGCCTTTATCTTCAAACTCTTGCCAAGCAATTCCTTGAGGTAAGGTGATCTCTTTTTGATCCGCAGCCCAATGACAAAAAGCCTCAAACCCGTCTGTAAGCTGTGATTTCTTAATGCTGGGAACATTAACGTACTGGTGGTGCCCGACAGCTTGCCTTAACAGTACATCAAAACCCAGCCGATAAACCATCTCAAGGAAACGATGCTTTCTGACCCGCTCACCTCCTGTAACCGTTTCTTGGAGCGGGATGCGAAGTTCTTTCTTATTGAGGTCAAGATCCGATGTCTGGGCCAATCGAGACAAAGGCTGGTATGCTTGGGCAGTAATTAAGTGGTAACAACACGGAGAAAGCGTGACGGCAGCAACCCCCGCTTTGACTGCCTTTTCGATTAATGAAACGTGCAAGTCACCACAAGCATGCAAAGCAACAGCATGTTGACGGGAATTAAGCACAACAGCGGCGTTTTCGGTTAAAGCGTCTCCCTGAACAAACGTCATCGGCAGCTTGTACTCTTGTGCGATGTGCTGGCCTGCTTCACACAAAGCAGGCTGAAATTCAAAACTGGTTACCCGTTGCTGGCTATGGCTAGCGAGTATTCGACCCAAAAAGCCTTTTCCAGCACACCACTCCAGCCACTCACTTTGCTGATGATCAGAAAGCGCCGCCTCACCTAATGCAACAATTTGTGCCAATTTTCGACCTGGTATACCAGCATCAATGCCCCGGCTTAGAGCCAGACCTTTTAGAGTAATGCGTTCAAGCCGAGTTAACAGCGCTGTCTGCGACAAAGATGGAATAAATGGCAGCAGATGTTGAGACAAATGGTCAGGGTCAGATTTAAGAGATTGTATTTGTGATGGTGTCAGTGCGGATAGCCAAGCGCATAATTCAGGGTGGCTTGATTGCCAGGGTAAACAATCATCCAAACTCGCGAAGAAGGGCTCCAAACGCCAAAATTCCTGATGAAGCAGTAAAAAGGCGTCGAGTTGTTTAAAGGTGTTTTGCATACTTCCCCCCAGATCTTTGCCTATTTTAGAGAGAAGCTTGTTCATAAGAAAGTCTTAACGCACCGGGAGCTCAATATCTTTGAACATTTTCTCTATCTCTACACTCGACTTTAGCGACAAAGCTTGCTCCACCACAGGTCTTGTCAGGTGAGGAGCGAAACGTTCCATAAAATCAAACATGTAGGAGCGAAGAAAACTGCCGCGACGAAAACCAATGCTGGTCGTACTCGCACCAAACAGATGACTGGCGTCAATCGCCACCAAGTCTTCATCTTGTTCTTTATCGATGGCCATGCTGGCAATCACGCCCACACCAATACCCATACGCACGTAGGTCTTAATAACATCAGCATCCGTGGCGGTGAAGACGACTCTGGGCGTCAAGCCCACTTTGTTGAATGCCGCATCTAACTCTGAGCGACCAGTAAAGCCGAAGACATAAGTCACGATAGGGTAAGCGGCCAGATCTTCAATCGACAGCTCGCCTTTCTGCGCCAGTGGGTGATCTTTAGGTACTACAATCGAACGGTTCCAGTGGTAACAAGGCAACATGATGGCATCTTGATACAAGTGTAACGCTTCGGTTGCAATAGCAAAATTAGCCGTCCCTTTGGCGATGGCCTCGGACATCTGTGTCGGAGTACCTTGATGCATGTGCAATGAAACTTTTGGGTATCTCGCGGTGAAGCCTTTGATCACATCAGGCAGCGCATAACGAGCTTGTGTGTGCGTGGTTGAAATATTCAAAGTGCCCATTTCTGGATGAGTATGTTCCCCAGCAACCGCTTTAATGCTCTCTACTCTGGACAGAATTTCTTGAGAGATACGTATAATATCTTCACCCGCTGATGTCACTTGAGTGAGGTGTTTACCGCTACGCTCAAAAATCTGGATCCCCAGTTCGTCTTCTAAGAGTCGAACTTGCTTGCTAATACCGGGTTGAGAAGTGTACAAATTTTCTGCCGTAGCAGAGACATTGAGATTGTGATTGAGTACCTCAACAATATACTTCAGTTGCTGTAGCTTCATTCTGCCCCCGGCCATCCTTTGTCAGTTGCTCACATTGAGCTAATTTGGTTTATAATATTTAGTTATAACGCCTCTTGATTGAAATTGATAGCCTATTTGGATAAATCGGTAATCTCACTTAAGAGCAATTTTAAAAATTAGATGACTTTTTTGTAATCTATGACTCATAATTCATTCATAGATCAGAGTTTTCATTAATATTTAGCGGCGAAAACATAATAATGTACAATAGGGTGCAGGGTTTCTTTGAAAGCGTGTATCCTTACTCGCTAGCCAACAAACATAAGATACGGAATTTATGAATATTGGGTTAATCATAGCTTTAGTTGCCATCTTACTAGTATTAGTCCTTGGCTATAACATTATGCTGCAGTACAAAGTCAAAGTCGAAAGTGCTCGCAAGCAGGAAGGGGCCAGATATCTGGCAATTATCGACGCCACTGAAGAGCTGATTGGGCACGCAAACAATGTCCCTTACAGCAAAGAGCTTTTGATCTGTCTTAACGGTCGGATTCTCGATTCTTTAGAGAGTATGTTTGAACTTGATCCTAAGAACAAACAGCTTGAACAACGCGTTGCACACGTTAAGCAACAAATAAAGCAGCTCAAGGAAAACGCTAAGGGCGGCGAAAGCACCGAATTCAAAACCCCATCGAGTGACAAACAAGCAATCGTCATGCTGAAATTGGTTAAACGCCTACGCGATACCATCCGCAGTGAACACAATAAGGGACGCCTCGATACCCAAGGCTACGTCGCAGAAAATGGACGCTTAGAGACGATTCAGGTGCGGATCAACATCGAAAATGTCATCAAAAGGGCCAATGATTCCATTGTACGTGGCCAGCCCGGAACGGCATTACAGCTCTTGAAAAAAGGGCTGGACGTGTTGAGTAACAAGAATGATAACTACTCCAACCAAGCCCGAGAAAAGCTACAACAGATGCTCGATGACCTTGAGAATAAGCGCCATTCTAAAAATGCCGAAGAACTTCATCAAATCGAAGAAGATCAGCGTAAAAATGATATGGACGAACTCTTTGGCGAAAAGAAAAAATGGTAATATAATCCCTTCAGCCATTATCTCAAAAGGCCGCAATTGCGGCCTTTTCTCTTGATTGAATAACTATGACTGACTTCGATAACTACGATTCTCTGCTTCTTCCTATCAACCGTTTTCTGCAATGCTCTACACCAGAATCATGGGTGGTGGAAGCACGTAAACCAGAAAACCTGAAGACCGTGTTGATGGATCATTTAATGTGCGAGCTGAAAGCTGGACAATCAGCAATGTATCTAATTCGTAAATACGCTGTTGATAAATCCAGCCAGCTCAATCTGTTGGATTGGTTCAAACCTTATGAAGACTTTGCCTATAAAAAAATCGGTTCTCTGGCGACGTTGAAAGGAAAAAGCGCGATTTCTAAATCAATCATAGCCAAATCAGAATCGATGTATAGCCAAAACCTGATAGACAAAATGGTCTTGCTCATTAAAGAAGAATTGCACCATTTTTATCAGGTGTTGGAAATAATCGAGCAACGCGGGCTAACCTACGAACCAATTCCCGCTGGCCGTTACGCAAAAGGGCTTTTAGCTCATATGAAAACCCATGAGCCTCAAACCCTAATCGATAAACTCATTATCGGGGCTTATATCGAAGCACGCTCTTGTGAGCGCTTTGCCAAGCTAGCGCCCCATATGGATGACGACATAGCTAAGTTTTATCTTTCCTTGTTACGATCAGAAGCCCGCCATTTTCAAGACTACCTGACTCTGGCGAAGGACATCGCGGGGAAAGACATCTCTCAACGAGTAGCGTTTTTTGGTCAACTTGAAGCTGAGTTCATTTCCAGCCCAGATAATGATTTTAAGTTCCATAGTGGGGCACCTGCCCTCTCGTGTTGACCACGCCATCGTATAAACAAGAGGCTCACGAGGCACAGATGTAAAGCCTCAGAGCCCCATGCTGATAACATCACGTGGTTAGATCAAAGATGCATTAATCTCTTTCAGTACCGCCGCTGGGTTTTCGGCTAACGTAATTGGGCGACCAATCACCAAATAATCTGCCCCCGATTGAATCGCTTCTACTGGTGTCATAATCCGTTTTTGATCACCCACATCAGCACCGAGAGGTCGTATTCCTGGGGTAACAAGCTTAAACTCTTTACCGAGATCAGCGTTCAACATCGTGGCTTCCTGAGCCGAACAGACAACCCCATCCAAGCCAGAGTTTTTTGCTAACGTTGCCAAGCGGCCGACGTGCTGTTTAGGATCCACATCAATGCCTATGCCTGCGAGATCCGTTTGCTGCATGCTAGTCAGAACCGTGACGCCAATTAACAAAGGACGCTCATTGGCATACGGTTGAAGAATTTCTCGGCAGGCTGTCATCATTCTTTCGCCACCGCTGGCATGAACGTTGACCATCCATACTCCAAGGTCAGCCGCAGCTCGTACGGCTTTAGAGCATGTGTTGGGTATATCATGAAACTTTAAGTCCAAAAATACCGAAAAGTCGCGCTGATGCAATTGTTTCACAAATTCAGGGCCGAATAAGGTGAACATTTCCTTACCCACTTTCAACCGGCACGCACTTGGGTCAATTTTGTCGACAAACGCCAGTGCCTCCGCTTGATTAGCGTAATCTAGTGCGACAATTACTTTTTGATCAATCATTTCATCTCCTACTTACACATGCCTAAAAAAAGCAGCGGGATCACCGCTGCTATTTTTTTGATTGGAACACCAATCTTATTCATTATTCACCATCAAGGCCACGTATTGGCTTAATGGTTCCCCACCCTTTGCATGACGGGCAGTGCCAGTACATCGAATGCGTAGAGAAACCACACTTTCGACAACGGTAATGCGGTTTGACTTTAAGTTGTTCGCCAACTAATTTTTGCAAGGTTTGCAAACTGGCTTTGGCTCGGCCTTCCTCTGCGTCGGCGAGATGGTAATCCATCAACCGATAAAAACCTTTCATCGTCGGGTTAATAACCAACTGGCGCGTCAACAGCTCTTGGGCTGAGCCAGCGCCATCATGCTGCGCCACCATCTGCGCCAGCATCAACTCTGCAGAAACCCCCGCCTTAGCCGAAATACACTGACGCAGAAAATCAAGCAACTCTTCTTCCTGACCAAGATGATGGTAGCAATCCGCTAGAATCGGCAATACCTCACTGATAAAATCGATATCCTGCTCGATGACCCTTTTCATATACTTGATAGTTTGCGCATAATCTTCAACGTCGAGATAATGTCTACCTAAAGAGATACTGGCACGCACACATTTGTCATCCTCGGACAAGGCACGTTTAAAATACTGAATTGCACCACTATCATCGCCGTCGGTTTTCGCCTGCAGAGCCAATTCACATAAAAAGTGGGCAATCGTGCTTCTCATCCGCTTTTTACCGAGCTTAACGAGTTGAGAGGCATATTGAATCGCTTTTGACCATTCACGGGTCTGCTGATAAATCGTAACCAGCTGGTGTAAAGCAGCTTCCTTATGATCCGGCTCACTAACCAACTGTTCGAAGATTTTTTCCGCACGGTCAAGGAAGCCAGAAACCATGTAATCTTTAGCGAGTTGCTGCAAAGCAATGTTCTTTTGGTCGACGGTGAGCCCTGAACGTGAAATCAAGTTCTGGTGAATACGTATCGCGCGGTCGACTTCTCCCCTCGAACGGAACAAGTTACCCAGCGCAAGGTGAGTATCTATGGTCTCATTGTCGACTTGAAGGAGTTCGATAAAGTGGTCAACCGCTTTATCGGACTGGTCTGACAAAAGCAGGTTTAAGCCCGTCACGTATTGACGAGATATTTGATTGGAATGTTTCTGCTTGTCTTGCTGGGCACTTCGGTTGCCCATGTACCAACCATAAGCGGCGGCGATTGGCAGTAACAAGAAGAGTATTTCTAGCATCGAGTAAACATCTACCTATACTGCTTATTTGGCGTTGACCTGTTGTTGCGTTTCACCCTCTCTTGGTGACAACTCAATCAGTTGCTTTCTTAACTTTTTTACTTGGAGCTGAGCACGCAAATACAAGCTACCAAAGATAAGCCAAGCCAATACAAAGCCAACAACAAAAACACTGCCCAAAAGGGTTGAAAGATAAAAGTCGCCTTGTGCCAGTAAGTAATTAAAGTTAACGACTTCTCGGTTTAGAGAGCCCAAAAACAACGTCATCAGAAATAAGACCAGCACGATAAGCGTTTTTATAATTTTCATATTGTGTCACCTATATGGAGATCTGCTGGTACGATTATGCAGTAAAACCTTAAAACAAACCATGGTTATCTGAGAATTTCGTTTCATAAAAAAACGGCATACCTTCAGTATGCCGTTTTGAAAAATGTGCTCAGCGATCAACTGAGATTAACACGCTCACGCAATTCCTTACCCGGTTTAAAATGCGGTACGTATTTACCGTCTAACTCTACTTTATCACCGGTCTTTGGGTTTCGCCCTACACGAGGCTCGCGATAGTGAAGAGAGAAGCTACCGAATCCACGAATCTCGATTCTGTCTCCATCCTCTAATGTCGAAGCCATATGCTCTAAAATGTCTTTAACGGCGTCTTCAATCTCTTTTGCTGATAGGTGGGTTTGCTCAGCACAGAGTCTCTCAATTAGTTCAGACTTAGTCATAGTTTCCCTCATAGAGTCATTCATCACTTATTATAGTAAGTAATACTAATTCCAACAAACACTTGCTATCAATTCTAGACACAAAATCAGGGGTTTGTGTAATTAATAATTATGATTTATGTGAGTGGCTTGTTGGGATTGATATTATAAAGATAGTCGTTAGCCACATAAAAAAGGAGCCTTATCGGCTCCTTTTCTTAATAAAACGAATGATTATTCGCCTTTAGCTGCTTTGAATGCGTCAGCCATTGCGTTACCGAACGAAGCTTCATCAGTTTTGTTCAGAGTCGCCATTGCTTCTTGCTCTTCAGCTTCATCTTTGGCTTTAACAGACAAGTTGATTACGCGGTTCTTACGGTCTACACCTGTGAACTTCGCTTCAACGCTGTCGCCAACGCTTAGGACTAGAGAAGCATCTTCAACGCGGTCACGTGATGCTTCAGAAGCACGGATGTAACCTTCTACGCCTTCTTCAAGCTCGATAGTTGCACCTTTCGCGTCTACTGCCGTAACAGTACCGTTAACAAGTACACCTTTCTTCTTCTCAGCAACATAAGCGTTGAATGGGTCATTTTCCATTTGCTTAACGCCTAGTGAGATACGCTCGCGCTCAGCATCAACAGCTAGAACAACTGCAGAGATCTCGTCACCCTTCTTGTATTCACGAACTGCATCTTCGCCTGTCACATTCCAAGAAATGTCAGATAGGTGAACTAGACCGTCGATGCCGCCGTCAAGACCGATGAAGATACCAAAGTCAGTGATAGACTTGATCTTACCTGTTACTTTGTCGCCTTTAGCTTGCGCTTCAGCGAAAGACTGCCAAGGGTTCGCTTTACACTGTTTCAGACCTAGAGAGATACGACGACGCTCTTCGTCGATTTCAAGAACCATAACCTCAACTTCGTCGCCAACATTAACAACTTTAGATGGGTGAATGTTCTTGTTCGTCCAGTCCATTTCAGAAACGTGTACTAGACCTTCAACGCCTTCTTCAATTTCAACGAAGCAGCCGTAGTCAGTTAGGTTAGTAACACGACCAGAAAGTCTGTGACCTTCTGGGTAACGCTTAGCGATTGCTACCCATGGATCTTCACCAAGTTGCTTAAGACCTAAAGATACACGAGTGCGCTCACGATCGAACTTAAGAACTTTAACTTGGATTTCGTCACCAACGTTAACGATCTCAGAAGGATGCTTAACGCGCTTCCAAGCCATATCTGTGATGTGCAGTAGACCGTCAACACCACCTAGATCTACGAACGCGCCGTAGTCAGTTAGGTTCTTAACGATACCTTTAACTTCTGCGCCTTCTTGTAGAGACTCAAGAAGCTCATCACGCTCAACGCTGTTCTCAGACTCAATAACCGCACGGCGAGAAACAACAACGTTGTTACGCTTCTGGTCAAGTTTGATAACTTTGAACTCTAGCTCTTTATTTTCTAGGTGAGCAGTGTCGCGAATTGGACGTACGTCTACTAGAGAACCAGGAAGGAAAGCACGGATACCGTTAAGTTCAACAGTGAAACCGCCTTTCACTTTACCGTTGATGATACCAACAACAGTTTCAGCTTCTTCGTAAGCTTTCTCTAGAACGATCCAAGCTTCGTGACGCTTCGCTTTCTCACGAGAAAGCTGAGTTTCACCGAAACCATCTTCTACAGCGTCTAGCGCTACGTCGACTTCTGTACCCACTTCAACTTCAAGTTCGCCTGCAGCGTTCTTGAACTGTTCTGCTGGGATTGCAGATTCAGACTTAAGGCCCGCATCAACAAGAACGAAACCGTTCTCGATAGCGACAACAGTACCTTTAACGATAGTGCCTTGTTGGAATTCAGTTTCGTTTAGAAACTCTTCAAAGAGTTGAGCAAAAGATTCAGTCATTTAGTTAATCTTCAATAAATTAAACGTCCACGGGTGTCCTACCACATGGGGTTATTAAATTCGCCAGCCATCATCCTTGCGACCAACGCTCTTACCTAGTAGCCTAAACTACTAGTTTAGATTCGGTATATTGTAGTGCTTTTTCAACCACTTCGTCGATAGATAACGTAGTGGAATCCAGCACAAGCGCATCCTCAGCGGGGCGTAACGGTGCCACCGGGCGATTACGATCTCGATCGTCACGCTCTTGGATCTCGCTCAAAAGGTGCTCAAATTTAACATCTAAGCCCTTGCCTTGCAACTGTTTAAACCGGCGACTGGCCCGTTCTTCAGCACTTGCATCAAGGAAAATTTTCACCTCGGCCTGAGGAAAGACAACGGTGCCCATGTCTCGCCCATCTGCAACAAGGCCACTCCCTTCACTGAAAGCACGCTGACGGCGTAATAAAGCTTCTCGTACGCGAGGTAGAGCAGCGATTTTCGACGCCGCCATACCCGTCTGTTCTTTACGTAACTCGCGCGAAACATCTTCGCCTTCAAGAATGACTTTAACCAAGTCACCCTCGGCAATAAATTGAACGTCTAAGTGAGAGGCGATCGGGACTAATGCATCTTCTGACTCTAAATCGACACCATGATGCAGCGCCGCTAAGGCTAATACGCGGTATATGGCGCCTGAATCAAGTAAATGAAAATCGAGCTTTCTCGCTAAAAGCATACAGAGAGTGCCTTTACCTGCACCACTGGGACCATCAACGGTGACGACCGGCGTATGAGACGACATGTTTTACTCCACATTGATTGGAAATTTTGGCCAAACCGCTGACCAATATTCGGCGTGAATTATAGTGGGATTTATCGCGTGACACCAGTCAGGATTGAAAGGAATAATGCAATAAATAGAGCGCAGGGCGCTCTATTTATTCATAAACGCAGACGACGGCGATTCTTTTCAACCAACCCCTGACCTACTCCTTTCACTAAGGTAAGATCCGAGACGTTGACAAAGGGACCATTCTTTTCCCGGTAGTGCACAATCGCCTGTGCTTTCTTAAGCCCAATCCCTGTCAATAGATCAGCAAGCTCAGTGGCACTAGCCGCGTTAATATTCACGGTAATATCAATACCTTCATATTTCGAATCTACTTCTTTTTCAACACCCACTTTTTGATCAGCCAGTGACATCGGCGATATGATTGCCACTATAACCATTACGATTAACCGTATCTTCTTCATTGTTTTCTCCCTTTTGACTAAACACTGAGTTCACAGCATAACGTAGACGAAGCACCAACCGAGGTGAGGAGAAATAGAAATGCTAGGGGCTGCAAAAGCAGCCCCTAGTGATAAACCAATCAATTACAGATATTGATGTTATTGGGAGATAAAGTACTGAATCTCTGTGTCCTTACGCAAGATACTCAACAACCCTGACAGGTTCTGTTGTGAGTTAACCTGAACTAATTGCTCACCGATTTGGCTATGATATTGCGCATCATTCTCTGACTTCACGTTTGTCAACTCAACCACTACAATATCACCATTCAAATCTTTAGCCTGAGCAAATTCGACCTGATTCTCTTCCGGTTTTTTCATCGAAAAGACAATATTAGCTAACGGTGAACTGCGATCAATACTTTCCTCAGCACCAAACTCAAGGGCATTTTCCGCCAGTAATGTTTGATCACCTTTCTTCAATTCAGCAACCAAGGTATCCGCCAATTCAATCGCAGTTTGCTCGCCTTTCACTTTTGCCAACGATGCTGTGACCTGGTCACGCACTTGCTCTAATGGCAAGACCGTTTCCTCACGAAGATCTTCAACACGCACAACAATTACATGCTCAGGTGCCACCTCAATAACCTCTGAGTTGTCTCTGTCTTCTTTTACGGCAGTGCTTAAAATCGCTTGCATTACGGCAGGCGTTTTCAGTAATTCTGGCGCTTCAGCCTGTGATACAAAATCAGTCGTATGGATTTCTGCTTTGATCACGTTGGCAGAATCATCGAGTGACTTGTGTGACTCGAAAGCCACTTTTTCCAATTCACTCTGAAGTGTATAGAATTTATCGACGGCTTGCTGATCTTGCATCTCTTGCTTAATCTCTGCAACGACATCGCCAAACGGCTTGACTTCAGAACGCTTTAATTCATCAAGCTTAATGATGTGATAACCAAAGTCGGACTTCACTAGAGCCGACACATCACCCGCTTTTTTCAGAGCGAACGCCGCCTCTTCAAAGGCAGGGTCCATGACATCACGTTCAATCCAACCCAGTGAACCTCCCTCTGACGCACTACCAACATCCTCAGATTTTTGTTGGGCCAGAGTGGCAAAATCAGCTCCGTTATTAAGCTCATCAAGCATCGCTTGAGCTTTAGCCTGATCATCACCTTCGACTAGGATGTGACTCACTCGACGTTGTTCTTGAGAAGAGTACTGGTCGAGGTGATCCTGATAATATTGATAAGCTTGCGTACCTGTGACCACAACAGATTGTTTGAGCTGTTGGGCAGAAAGCTCAATATAGGCAACTTTGAACTGTTCTGGACGGGTATACTGGTCCGTATTCTCAGAGTAGAAGTCATTAATTTCTTGCTCAGACAACTCGGCCTTGTTGGCAAAGTCTGATAAAGAAAGTGTCATTTTCTTTATTTCACGAGTTTGCGTCAGCAGTTTGCTCTGTGCTTCGATCTCACCGTCAAGTGAAAAATCGCTAGCTTGAACGGCCGTTAGTAACTGGTTGCGAACCAAATCTTTACGCAAATACTCCGCAAATCCATCTGGGGTATAACCTGCACGACGAAGCGTAGCCAGATATACATCTTGATCGAACTTACCCTCAACCTGAAACTGAGGCAATTCAGTAATCATTTTGCTGATCTGTGCATCACTGATCCTTAAACCAAGTGCCTCGGCGTGTTGCTCAAGCAATAAATCATTGACCATTCTGTCTAAGACGGATTTACGGAATGAGGCTACATAGGTCGGATCGGCGAGCAAATTAGAGAAGTAATCACCTAGCTGAGATTGCATGCGATTACGTTCATTTTGGTAGGCCTGTTCAAACTCATTACGCCCAATCTCACTGTTACCGACTTTAGCGGCAGGGTTACTTCCATCACCGACAAGACCACCAACACCCGTGAAAACAAAAGACAGGATAATTAATCCAAGGATAATTTTAACCGCGATGCTATTAACGCCCTCGCGTAATCGATCCATCATATTTAAAACACTCTCCACATGTAGATCGCACTTAACTCAACTGTCGTTAACACGATGTACGTTATAATTAAAATCAGATAGCGCGATAGTACCAGAAAAAGAAATGCGCATCAGTAGGATGCGCATAATTTAAAAAGGTTCTGACAAAAACTGCATTTAAGGCAATTTTTTAATTGCAAGCGTCTTTCAGCGCTTTACCGGCTTTAAAGGCTGGGACTTTGGCTTCAGCGATTTGAATTTCATCACCCGTTTTAGGGTTACGACCAGTGCGAGCAGCACGAGTACGCACACTGAACGTACCAAAGCCGACAAGTGCGACTTGATCGCCAGACTGTAGCGTGTCACCCACTGCTTCGATGAATGCATCTAAAGCTCGACCTGCTGATGCTTTAGACAGGTCTGCGCTTTCAGCAATTTTTTCTACTAATTGTGTTTTATTCACTGTGATTCCCCTTTGCGCCGCCCGTTATTATTTTGTAAAGACGGCATTCGTTCCATTTCAATTTAAAACTAACCTCAACCCCTTATATGACAAGGCCTGAAGCTATGTTGGTAACGTTAGCTCCCAAAAAAAACGCTGACAAGGCTTTTTGTGCTTATCAGCGTAATCTTTTACTTATTTTTGCTACACATCACTATTTTACAGCAGCAATTTCAACACCTGACGGGTCTTTTTCCAACGCAACTTTCAGGACATCATCAATCCATTGCACAGGAATGACCTTTAGGTCAGCGATAACATTGTCTGGGATTTCTTCCAAATCACGTTCATTGTCTTTGGGAATCAAGACGGTCTTGATACCACCACGATGAGCGGCGAGCAGTTTTTCTTTCAGCCCCCCTATCGGCAGCACTTCACCACGCAGCGTGATTTCACCGGTCATCGCGACCTCAGCTTTGACTGGGTTACCTGTCAAGCTGGACACAAGTGCTGTACACATTGCAATACCAGCACTTGGACCGTCTTTCGGGGTCGCCCCTTCAGGAACGTGCACATGAATATCACGCTTTTCATAAAAATCGACGTTGATACCCAGTTTGACCGCTCGTGAACGCACCACGGTCATCGCAGCCTGAATTGACTCCTGCATCACATCGCCCAACGATCCGGTTTGAGTTAGCTTACCTTTGCCAGGCGTTGATTCTGTTTCAATAGTGAGGAGATCACCGCCAACTTCCGTCCACGCCAACCCAGTGACTTGACCAATGCGGTTGCTGTCGTCTGCTTTGCCAAAATCGTGACGCTGAACACCTAAATATTCCTTTAGGTTGTCCATGTTCACGTTGACCGTTTTCAGGTTTTTATCCAGCAGAATGTTTTTAACCGCTTTACGACAGATCTTAGAAATTTCACGTTCCAAACTACGAACACCCGCTTCGCGAGTGTAGTAACGAACGATCCCTATGATTGCCGAGTCCTCGATGTCAATTTCCCCAGCCTTAAGACCATTTCGTTGAATTTGTTTATCAACCAAATGGCGTTTCGCGATATTAAGCTTTTCGTCTTCGGTATACCCTGATAAACGAATGACTTCCATACGGTCGAGTAAGGGGCCTGGGATGTTCATTGAATTTGATGTTGCGACGAACATCACATCAGATAGATCGTAGTCAACCTCAAGGTAATGGTCATTGAACGCATTATTTTGCTCGGGATCGAGAACTTCGAGCAGTGCGGACGACGGGTCACCACGCATGTCTGATGACATTTTGTCTATTTCATCAAGCAAGAATAGGGGGTTCTTAACGCCAACTTTCGACATTTTCTGAATCAGTTTCCCTGGCATTGAGCCAATATAAGTCCGACGATGTCCACGTATTTCTGCTTCATCGCGCACGCCACCCAAAGCCATTCGAGTGTATTGACGGCCAGTCGCGGCAGCAATTGAACGTCCCAGTGAGGTTTTACCCACCCCTGGAGGTCCAACTAAGCATAAAATAGGCCCCTTGAGTTTGTTGATTCGGTTCTGCACCGCCAAATACTCAAGAATTCGTTCTTTCACACGCTCCAAACCAAAGTGATCTTCATTGAGCACTTCTTCCGCTTTAGCGAGGTTTTTCTTCACTTTCGAGCGCTTGTGCCATGGGACACCCAACATCCAATCAATGTAGCCACGAACCACCGTCGCTTCTGCTGACATTGGAGACATCATTTTGAGTTTTTGTAACTCTTGATTGGTCTTTTCGCTGGCCTCTTTCGGCATTTTCGAGTCGACAATTTTTTGCTTAAGCGTTTCAAACTCGTCAACACCGTCTTCTGTTTCACCCAACTCTTTCTGAATGGCTTTCATTTGCTCATTCAAATAATACTCACGCTGAGATTTTTCCATCTGTTTTTTCACACGGGTGCGAATGCGCTTTTCCACTTGCAGCAAATCAATTTCAGACTCCATTTGCCCCATCAGAAACTCAAGACGGTCACTAACACCTAAGGTTTCGAGTACAATTTGTTTGTCTGAAAGCTTTAGCGGCATATGGGCAGCAATGGTATCCGCTAACCGAGCGGCTTCCTCGATGCCGTTCAAAGACGTAAGGACTTCTGGCGGAATTTTCTTATTCAGCTTAATAAAACCTTCAAATTGGTTTATCGCACTGCGGACAATGACTTCTTCTTCACGTTCGTCAAGCTGTTCTGTCAACAAATATTCAGCATCAGCGGTAAAGAACTCGTCTTCCGAAAACTGATGTATTTTTGCGCGTTGCTGACCTTCAACCAGGACTTTCACTGTACCATCAGGTAGCTTAAGCAATTGAAGAATCGTGGCAACCGTACCCACATCAAACAGATCTTCTTTTACAGGTTCATCTGTTTCCGCTTTTTTTTGCGCCACTAGCAGTATTTGCTTGTTGTTATCCATCGCCGCTTCTAAACAAGCAATGGATTTTTCACGTCCAACAAACAAAGGGATTACCATGTGCGGGTAAACGACTACATCTCTTAGAGGTAGTACGGGGATCTCGATACGTTCGGAACGTTCCAAGTTCATATTCTTCTCTCTTCCGCTTAGTCTTATGAGCAGTATATGGGGGCTAATTGGTTGGATTCAATGAAAGAATAAAAAAAAGGAGGTAAATGATTACCTCCTTATAATATTTAGTAATTTATGTGAATCTGGTTAAGATTCTGCACCAGCCGCTTGGTTATCTGAGCTGCTGTAAATAAGCAGAGGTTCAGACTCGCCATTGATAACAGATTCATCAATAACAACCTTGCTAACGTCAGTCATAGACGGTAACTCGTACATGGTTTCGAGGAGAACGCCTTCTAGAATAGAGCGTAATCCGCGAGCACCGGTCTTACGCTCCATCGCTTTCTTCGCGATGGCTCGTAACGCATCTTCACGAAACTCAAGTTCTGAATTCTCAATATCAAATAACGCTGCATACTGCTTCGTCAGTGCATTCTTTGGCTCGCACAAAATCTGAATCAAGGCTTCTTCATCAAGCTCGGTCAATGTAGTCGTAACAGGCAGACGACCAATGAATTCTGGAATCAATCCATACTTCACTAAATCTTCTGGTTCGACCTGTGTGAACAACTCTCCGACGGTCTTTGTTTCATCTTTGGAGCGTACTTCAGCGCCAAAACCTATGCTAGTACCAGTTGCAACACGCTGCTCAATCACTTTATCCAAGCCTGCAAACGCACCGCCACAGATGAACAAAATTTTAGATGTATCTACTTGCAAAAACTCTTGCTGAGGATGCTTGCGTCCACCTTGAGGAGGAACGGATGCTACTGTGCCCTCGATCAGTTTGAGTAGCGCTTGCTGAACACCTTCTCCCGAGACATCTCGAGTAATGGAAGGGTTTTCTGCTTTGCGTGAGATCTTATCAATTTCATCAATATAGACGATTCCACGTTCCGCTTTTGCTACATCGTAATCACATTTTTGAAGCAGTTTCTGAATAATGTTTTCAACATCTTCACCCACATAACCTGCCTCAGTCAGCGTCGTCGCATCGGCCATAGTAAAAGGCACGTCCAAGAAACGAGCTAATGTTTCAGCCAGTAGAGTCTTACCGCTTCCGGTGGGACCGATGAGAAGAATGTTACTCTTGCCGAGTTCAACACCTTCACTGGTGGTGTCTCCGTTGCGTAAGCGCTTATAGTGGTTATAAACGGCTACAGCTAACACTTTTTTAGCGTAATCTTGTCCAATCACATAGTCATCAAGATGTTCACGGATCTCTCTTGGCACGGGTAGTGCCTCAGATTGTTTCTTCGGTAACACATCTTTGATTTCTTCTCGAATAATGTCATTACATAAATCGACACATTCGTCACAAATATATACGGATGGACCAGCGATTAGCTTGCGAACTTCGTGCTGGCTTTTGCCGCAGAAAGAGCAGTAAAGAAGCTTACTACTACCGCTCTCTTTGCTTTTATCTGTCATTCGCTAACCTCTTATTAGCTTTCACTGTCTTGTTTTGAGTTTATATCAATTTTGACCAAATTTCGCCTGTATCTTTTAGCGATGTGGTATTACTCGTTGTGATGAGTCAAGACCGAGTCTACCAACCCGTACTCTACTGCTTGATCTGACGACATAAAGTTATCTCGATCAGTATCACGTTCAACCACATCAAGAGGCTGGCCAGTGTGCTCGGCAAGAAGTTTGTTTAACTTCTGCTTGATAGTCAAAATTTCCTGAGCATGAATTTGGATATCAGACGCCTGACCTTGGAAACCACCAAGGGGTTGATGAATCATCACACGTGAATTAGGAAGTACGTGACGTTTGCCTGGTGCACCACCTGCTAGGAGAAAGGCTCCCATAGAACACGCTTGACCCATACATACAGTACTTACATTAGGTTTAATGTACTGCATGGTGTCGTAGATAGACATACCCGCTGTCACACTGCCGCCCGGCGAGTTGATGTACAAGAAAATGTCTTTATCTGGATTTTCTGACTCTAGGAATAGTAGCTGTGCTACCACTAGGTTGGCCATTTGGTCTTCCACCTGGCCTGTCAGAAAAATGATACGTTCCTTTAGCAAACGAGAGTAAATATCGTAAGAACGCTCACCACGGGAAGTCTGCTCAACAACCATGGGTACCAACGCGTTTAGAATTGGCGACATTGCATTTTTTTCTTGGTAGCTCATATTCTTATGTCCCTAAAATAAATGGCCCGAATGATAAACCTCATACGGACCATTGTTAGCAGAATAGTTAACGTATCGTCAACCTTCTACGCAAGATATTGCTTATTGACCTTGCTGTTGGTTCATTAGTTCGTTGAAGCTTACTTCTTTATCTGAAACCTGTGCTTTCGCGATAATGGCATCAATGGCTTGCTCTTCAAGAGCAACGTTACGCATATTTTCCATCATTTGGGTGTTTTGCTCGTAGTAAGAAATCACTTCTGATGGGTCTTCGTAAGCCGTCGCCATCTCTTCGATCAGTGACTTCACTTTCTCGTCATCCGCTTTCAGCTCTTCAGTCTTGATCACTTCACCAAGTAGAAGGCCTACAACCACTCGACGCTTCGCTTGTTCTTCGAATAGCTCACGTGGAAGCTGCTCTGCCGCTTCTGGGTTACCACCAAAACGCTGTGCAGCTTGCTGACGCAACGTACCGATTTCTTGATCGATCAGTGCAGAAGGTACGTCAATGTCATTTTCTTTGACTAAGCCATCCAACGCCTGCTCTTTGATGCGATTTTTGACCGCTTGCTTAAGCTCACGAGTCATGTTTTTGCGAACTTCGGCTTTAAGTGCATCCACACCACCTTCAGCAACACCAAACTTAGACACAAACTCATCGTCGATTTCTGGCAATTCACGCGCTTCAACTTTGTTGACTTTTATAGCAAATTTCGCCGCTTTGCCTTTCAAGTTTTCAGCGTGGTAATCATCTGGGAACGTCACATCAATTTCAAATTCCATACCCGCTGTTTTACCAGCAATACCGTCTTCAAAACCTGGGATCATACGACCTGCACCCATCTCTAATGGGAAGTTTTCAGCTTTTCCGCCTTCAAACTCTTCACCGTCGATAGAACCGACAAAGTCAATCGTTGCACGTTTGCCTTCTTCCGCAGCGTCTTCTACTTCAGTCCAACCTGCTTGTTGTTTACGAAGTGTCTCGATCATTTCTTCCACGTCAGAGTCTTGAACTTCTGTCGTTGGTTTTTCAACAGAGATGTTCTCTAGACCTTTCAGTTCAACGTCTGGGTAAACTTCGAATGAAGCATTAAAGACGAGGTCTTCACCTTCTTTGGTGTCAACAGGCGCAAAAGTTGGCGCGCCAGCAGGGTTAATTTTTTCCTTAACAATGGCTTCGATAAAGTGACGTTGCATAACCTCACCCATCACGTCTTGACGTACTGCTTTGCCGTACATCTTCGCAACCATTTTTAAAGGTACTTTACCTTTACGGAAACCATCGAAGCGACGATTTTTAGCGATATTGCGTAGTTCAGCTGTTACCGCATCTTCGATATTAGCAGCAGGAACAGTAATGTTTAGACGGCGCTCTAGGCCTTCTAGAGTTTCAACAGTAACTTGCATTATTCTTTAACCTCAAAACTGGCTCAGACTGAGCTGAGCTTATGTGGCTACCCTACATTCTGAAGGCAGACCTCATGTTTGTTTGCACTCTATGAGTACAATTCGTAGATCGAGTATCGATAACTAAACCAGTCAGTTATCGGACTAATGAGCGATATCTTTCAAGCATTACCGCCAAAGGTATCTCCGATTAGCCTCAGGATAAAAATTCAGACGCAGCATTCTACCGACCTACTCGACAGCTGTCGAGCCGATCCCTCGCTTCTCTGAGTTATTCAACTGAAATCTCTGTCAACTGCTATAAAAACCATCAAATAGACTTGTTTAGCAAACAAGAAATGGGGTCGTTGATTGGTTTTTCAAGATAAACGGCCCTTTTTTCTCATTTAAATAGAAAAACTAGATCTAAGTCCGGTTTTGTAACGCATTTTCGTCATCCAATCAGACCCGCTAGGCATAAAAAGCCGTACTCTTTATACCCTTTTTTGAATCATTGGAAACATCATGTCACCTTTTCGCCGCGCCAATGGTTACCTACTGGTCGTGTATTTCGTGTGCATCACAGCCGGTTCACAGTGGGTCTGGCGTTACAACTATCAATCACTCCTTGAACAACATCAGGCTCAGCTGGACCGTTTTTCCAGCCATATCTCAGCTAAATTGGATAAGTATGCCCATCTACCGAAATTACTCGCCAAGGATACGGAGCTAATTTCAGCCTTACAACATTCGGCGAATGTCGCGCAATTGACATTGACCAACCAGTATTTGGGTAACGTCAATCGAATTATTCAAGCCTCGGATACCTACTTACTCGATAAATGGGGCAACACCATCGCAGCCAGCAACTGGCAATCTGAGGTCTCATTCGTTGGAAAAAACTTTGCCTGGAGGCCCTACTACTCCGAGGCAATACAAGGACGTGCCAGCCAATATTTCGCTCTGGGTTCTACCTCTGGACAAAGGGGGTACTACTATTCTTATCCTGTGACGTATGCGACTGAGGTCATCGGCGTTATTGTGATAAAAATGGACCTATCCGCCATAGAGGAAAACTGGAAAAGTAAACAAGACACACTCGTCGCCACCGACCAATACGATGTCATTTTTATGTCGAGCCACCCCCAATGGTTGTTTAAAAGTTTGACATCGTTATCTGCAATAGAGCGGAAAACAATCACCGACAGTCGGCAATATCTCAACACGGAAATCCAGTCACTTGGACTAGAAGGCGACCTTCTGACCAAGCATTCCGAGCTTAAGAATCCATCCAACGGCTGGATTCAGGGTGACTATTTGGTCTCCAGTCGCACTCTACCTACTCTCGATCTGACCATTCGCGTGCTGAGCGAAAAGATCGCACTTTTTTGGGCAACGCTCAGTTTTTCTCTCGTTTTGACAATGCTGTTTGTCATTGCTTTTTTGATGATTCAACTGTTCCACCAACGCTATTTGAAAAAGCTTCAGCTGGAACACATCCAGTCGGAAGCCACGCAGAAACTCGAGTTTTTGGTGATGGAGAGAACCGCTGAACTGCAAGCGGAAGTCTCCGAACGTCGCCGAACCGAACAAGCCTTGCGCCAAACTCAAGACGAGTTGGTGCAAGCGGCAAAACTGGCGGTTCTTGGTCAGATGTCGGCGAGTATCAGTCATGAGTTAAATAACCCACTGGCCGCTGTCCGCAGTTTCGCTGACAATGGTCGTCGTTACTTGGAGAACAATAAGCTGGATCGCGTCGATGAAAATTTGAGCCGCATATCAGCGCTGACTGATAGGATGGCTAAGATCAGTCGCCAACTGAAAGCCTTTGCACGCAAGTCAGAGACTCGCAATAAAACCGTGTTAGATTTAGAGCCAATTCTCATTTCCGCGAAAGATCTGGTTGCTCCTCAGATAAAGTCGTTTGGTGTCCAATTGGTATACCGTTGCACTCATACGGTTGGCGCAGTGAACATTAACGCCATCCAAATTGAGCAGGTTCTGATTAATCTGATTACTAATGCCGCTCAGGCCGTCGAAGCACAGTCAAACAAGTACGTAAGTTTGACGACCGAACAATCTGGAGACGCGGTGCTAATCTACATTGACGATAATGGTTCTGGTATCCCTGATGACCAGTTATCCCATATTTTCGAACCATTTTTCACCACCAAAACAAATGGATTAGGCTTGGGGCTCTCTATTTCACAGCAAATTATTCAAGCGATGGAAGGAGAATTGAGTGTCTCGACCTCGCCTTTTGGTGGTGCGCGATTTATTATCTCTTTGCCCAATGCTCTAACGTCAGATTGAATCAAGGACCTCGGATGTACGATGTATTTTTTATCGATGATGAAAGCGACATACGCTTGGCCATCGAACAGTGTTTCGAACTCGAAGACATATCCGCCCAATTTTTTTCGAACGCTGAAGAAGCATTGCTGGCCATAAAGCACCAAGGTATGCCCAAAGTCATTATTTCTGATATTTGTTTGCCCGGTCTGTCAGGAGAGAACCTGCTATCGTCGATCCTGTATCGAGATAAAGACATTCCCGTGATCCTGATTACCGGACACGGAGACATTTCTATGGCTGTTAACGCCCTAAGAAACGGTGCCTACGATTTTCTTGAAAAACCTTTTGCCGTCGAGCGTTTAGTTGATACCACTCGACGCGCTTGCGAAATGCGCGACCTGACTCTAGAGAATCACAAACTTAAACAAAGCCTTAAGGCTAGCCAAACTCTTGGGCCAAGGATCATAGGTAATGCCCCACCGATTCAAATATTAAGAGATACCATTGCCCATATCGCCGATACCCATGCAGATATACTCTTGTTCGGTGAAACAGGGACAGGTAAGGAGCTGGTTGCCCGCTCTCTGCATGAACAAAGTGCACGGCGCGATGAAAATTTTGTTGCAATCAATTGTGGGGCTGTCCCAGAAAGTTTGATTGAAAGCGAACTCTACGGGCATGAACAAGGGGCGTTTACCGGCGCGCAGATTCAGCGAATTGGTAAGTTTGAGCATGCACACGGAGGCACTCTGTTTCTTGATGAAATTGAATCCATGCCCATCCAAGCACAAATTCGTTTACTTAGAGTGCTTCAGGAACGTGTGATTGAGCGTATCGGCTCAAATGAACTGATTCCAGTCAATATAAGAGTCATTGCGGCAACCAAAGTTGATTTAAAGAAAGCCGCTGAGACTGGGCAATTTCGCCAAGATCTTTACTATCGTCTCAATATCGTGACTCTAACATTACCCGCCCTGAGGGAAAGGCGAGATGATATTGGCGCATTGTTTCATCATTTCTTGTTGGTCGCGGCGTCTCGTTACGCCAAATCCGTTCCGGCACTCCCTAACAATACATTGGCTTTACTGCTCAACCATGACTGGCCTGGCAACGTCCGAGAACTGCGTAATGCAGCAGAACGATTTGTCCTATTGGGCAACCTAACTCAATTGGGTGAAAGTACTGAAAGCCAAGTTGAGACATTGACACTGGCAGAGCAGGTAGCAGAATTTGAACGGCAGGTGCTGGAAAAAACGTTAATTGAATGTGGGGGCAGTCTTAAGTTGACCATGAGTAAATTGAGTCTGGCTAGAAAAACGCTTTATGACAAAATGCAGCGCTTTGGCCTCGACAAGACCAATTACAAACCTGACTGAGCGTTACCTGTCAAAACAGCCCGTCCCATGGCTGATGACGATTTTTATTAAGCATAGCGGCTACGCTCTTAACATGGCATCAAGCTGATCGACCAACTCAGCCCAATCCGCATCTTCTTCAATGGCTTCTCGCAAAAACGCAGCCTGAGAAGGTGACCAGAAAAAAGCCTCATGTAACACTGTTCCAACCACTAAGCCACTGTGGCTATTGACAAAATCTTTTATATTTTCATCAGAACTATCGAGTCCAAGTTGCTGAAATAAATCAGGTAACCCGTGTTGGTGCATTTCCATAAGAGCCTCACTCATAGCATTTTCAGTCTCGTTGTTCTCGATCAAGAACAACTAATAAAATTAACTATAGCCCCCTAATTCGTCAATCCGCAAAAAAAGCCTCACTTTTTGAGTGAAGCTTTAGGTTGGTTTCTCAATTGGATTACTTGGTGATGATCTCGGGTCCCATTAACGTCGTGGGCAGCCAGGTCGACACCCAAGGAACGTAAGTCACAATAATTAGGAAGAGGAACATCACCGCCACCCAAGGCAATGCGGCTTTAACCACCTGCATCATCGACATTTTCGCTACCCCAGCCGTGACAAATAAATTGAGGCCAACGGGTGGTGTTATCATGCCAATTTCCATATTAACAACCATCATGATCCCAAGGTGAATCGGGTCGATACCCAAAGCAATCGCAATAGGGAACACCAGTGGGGCAACGATGATGAGCAAACCAGAAGGCTCCATAAACTGGCCGCCAATCAAGAGCAAGAGGTTGACAACAATGAGGAACGTGATCGGACCAAGGCCTGCAGACAGCATCGACTCCGTGATCATTTGCGGAATACGCTCTTCTGTCAGCACATGCTTTAGAATCAGGGCATTCGCGATAATAAACAGCAGCATTATCGTTAACTTGCCGGCCTCAAACAACGTTTTCTTGGTGTCAGGATGAATAAAGGTCTGACACATTTTTATAACCGCTGGTCGGGTATTTTTCTTGTCGGCGAACGGCCCCATGTCTTTGTAGATAAAGTTAGCAATGAGGAAAGCATACACCGCCGCGACTGCTGCAGCTTCGGTTGGTGTAAAAATGCCTCCATATATCCCACCTAAAATGATCACGACCAACAACAACCCCCAACTGGCATCTCTCGCAGAGTCAACGATCTCCTTCCAGCCAACAAAGGGTTGCTTGGGCAATTTCTTTACGCGCGCAGCAATATAAATAGCGATCATCAACATGACCCCTGCGAGCAGACCTGGGATAACGCCTCCGAGAAACATACGACCTACCGATACATCGGTGGCCGCCGCGTACACAACCATCACTATCGATGGCGGAATCAAAATACCCAACGTACCCGCATTACAAATCACACCTGCGGCAAAATCCTTTGAATAGCCATTCTTGACCATCCCTGCAATCACAATGCTACCAATGGCAACGACCGTCGCGGGGGAGGAACCTGACAAAGCGGCAAACATCATGCAAGCGACCACTGAAGCCATCGCTAAACCGCCTCTGAACCAGCCAACCATAGCAATGGCAAATCGAATAATACGTTTTGCCACACCACCAGTAGACATAAAGCTCGACGCCAATATAAAAAACGGGATAGCAAGCAAGGTATAGTGACCAGCAAATGCATTAAATAGGGTTTGTGCCACTGAAGCCAACGACCCATCTGAGTGAATCATTAAAAACAAGATACTGGATAAACCAAGAGAGACCGCTATCGGCACTCCAATGAGCATGAAACCGATGACCATGATAAACAACAACCAAATATCCATGGATTAGTTCTCCTTATGCTTGCGGTTAGATTGCCGAGGTTCTAGCATGTCGCCAGCGTCTTTGAATTGTTCTTTGAGCGCATCCAATTCATCCTCAGCCTCATGGCCCGCTATCAGGCGGTCACGTTTACCTGTCACGATTTCAACGGTTATTTGTAGGAAACGAAACGTCATTAACGCCATGCCAATAGGCAAAGCCATATAGGGGATAAAACGGGGCAGCTTCTCATAACGCTCACCGTCATTGAGCCAGTCAGCGAGAAACTGCATCATCTCTGGCATTGGAATATCATCGGTTTCATACCATGCACGATCAGTGACAAACGGGTACCAGTAGTTCCACGAGCCAATCAGGAGCAGAACTGAAAACGTGAGACAGCACGCAGCGGCCAACAATGCATACACTTTTCGCATCCGCCCTGTCGCCATATTGATGATCACATCCACCCCAATATGGAAATGTTTTTTGACACCATACGAAGCGCCCACCAAGACCATCCAAGCAAACAAGAAGACGGTTAACTCAAGCGCCCAAAGAATATTGTCATTAAAGACATACCGGAAAATGACATTAGCAAAAGTAAGTAAGGTCATCGCGCCCAGAAAAAATGCAATCAGCGTTTCCTCTAAGGCATCCGTAACCTTACCCATTCGGGCAAAAATAGACTGTTCCATAAATTACTTCACTTTATAGTAACGACAGAAAAGCCCTCTAGGCCCTTGTGAGTGAGGCCGTAATCAGAGGGCTAGAGGTGGTTATTTTTGATTCGACGCTAACGCAGCTTCAATCAAATCAGACCCAATATCTTTTTCGAACTTTTTCCACACAGGTTTTAGAGCGGTCACCCACTGTTGGCGCTGCTCAGCCGTTAAAGCACGGACTTCCCCACCAGCCTCAATGATATTGTTCTTATTGGTTAGGTTCACTTGCGAAGATTCCGCATTGCGCTGCAAAGTGACTTCCTGAATAATGGTATTCAGTTGTTGACGCTGATCTGCGGGTAACGCTTTCCAGAACTCATTTGACGTCACCAATAGATAATCGAGAATGCCGTGATTTGTTTCAGTAATACCGTCCTGAACTTCAAAAAACTTCTTACCATAAATGTTTGACCAAGTATTTTCTTGACCATCGATAACTTTGGTTTGCAAACCACCATACACTTCTTTAAAAGACATTTTTTGAGGATTAGCATCCAGTTGCTCAAACTGAGCGACTAACACATCTGACGCCTGAACACGGAACTTGAGTCCTTTGGCATCTTCAGGTGTGAGCAGCGGTTTGTTCGCCGACATCTGCTTCATGCCGTTGTGCCAAAAAGCAAGGCCTTGTAAGCCTCGGCGTTGCATGGCATTTTTTAGCGTCTCGCCGGACTCGGAATTTTGGAATCGATCAACAGCATCCACGTCTTGAAATAGAAATGGCAAATCAAAAATGCGATACTTTTTAGTGAACTTTTCGAACTTGGATAGTGACGGCGCTGCGAGCTGTACATCACCGTTTAACAAGGCTTCGAGCACTTTATCATCATCATAAAGTGTCGAGTTAGGAAACACCTGAATACAGACTTTGCCGTTCATTTCTTGGTTGACACGCTTTTCGAGCAATGACACCGCAATTCCTTTTGGGTGCTTGTCTGTATTGGTGACATGACTGAACTTAATTACTGTTTCGCCAGGATCACAAGTCGCGGCCGCGCCAAAACTGGCAGTAGCCAGTACCGATGTTGCTAGTAAGGTCCAAGACTTAACCATTATTTTCTCCTTGTTGAATGAACAAACCATCATTGGGTATTGATTCATTTAACAAGGCAATAACTAGGCCACTACATCTTAAACCTTAATTATCAATTACTTAAACAAAAATTCATCTTGAAAAACAGTAATAAAATGGGGAAAAAGGCAGTCAATGACACATAGAATGTATCAAATGTGTCATTTTCCACCCATTTTTTAACATACCATTAACCTTCGGGATCGAAGTCAGCGTACCCGCTAAGATGAACAGCTTATCTCCATTTTTTTGCCCCACTCCGGCGGTAAATTGGCGTATTCATCATATTCAGGTTGCGCATCGTAAGGATGACGCAACAGCATCGCCAATTTATGCACTTCGCTAAAATCGCCCTCTTGCGCCTTTTCAATGGCGATCTGCGCCAAATAATTACGCAAGATATACTTGGGGTTTACCTGACGCATCTGTTTGCAGCGCTCTGTAGCATCCGTCAATTGACCGTCTTTACACCTTTCCTGATAGAGGGTTAACCAAGATAACGCAGCCTGACGGTCAATAAATAAATCCGTCACACCATCGGTATTTTTTTGATCCAATTGGGACAACTCACGCATAAAGCGCGTGTAGTCGACTCGATTTTGATGGAGCAGCTCGAACATTGACTGAAACAGCTGACGATCTTGATCTCGTTGATTGCCAAGCCCCAATTTACGACGCATCAACTGGCTAAAATAGACGCCCAATAAATTGTCATAATGAGAAAGCACAGACTCGAGATCGCCTTTATCAATCAGAGGCGATAGCGCATTGGCCAAGGCTGACAGATTCCACAAACCAATTCGAGGTTGCTGATTAAAGGCGTAACGTCCCCGATAATCCGAATGGTTACAAATATAACCTGGCTCATATTCATCCAAAAAACCAAATGGACCAAAATCAAAAGTTTGGCCCAAGATAGACATATTATCCGTATTCATCACACCATGGGCAAACCCGTACGCCTGCCACATGGCAATCATATAGGCGGTCCGGTCGACAATTTGTTCAAACATAGCAAGGTATGGTTTAGGTTTATCGAGGCATTGAGGCCAGTGCCATTCAATCACTTTATCGGCCAACACCTGCAACTCAGATAACTGGTTGGTATAAAAGAAATGCTCAAAGTGACCAAAACGGATATGGCTTTCAGACATTCGAAGCAAAAGCGCACCCACTTCTGATTTTTCACGATACACTGGGGTTTCGCTGGTTAGCATACCCAACGCTCGAGTGGTTGGGATGCCAAGTCCTGCCATCGCTTCGCTGCATAGATATTCCCTCACGGTCGAGCGAAGCACCGCACGCCCATCTCCCATGCGCGAATAGGGCGTAAGGCCAGCGCCCTTTAAATGTAAATCAAATACCGAGCCTGTCGCACTGGTTAATTCTCCCAGTAAGAGTCCTCGACCATCACCTAGATCAGGGTTGTAGGCACCAAATTGGTGACCTGCATATTTCATCGCCAGCGTCAGAGATCCATCCAGCTCACCACATAGCCAAGCTTTCAGATCCCCATCTGGGGCCTTTTTAGGCAATTGAAACTGCGGAGCAAACTCTGAGTTCCATATCACCCATTGAGTGTTATCCAAGGGCTGGGGCCGCACTAACGAGTAGAACGTAGAAGGCAGAAAACTAAAACGATGGGACAAAGGTAGCGATGACAGAGGAGACATAAACACTCCGGTAGCAAGTCTGATATCGCACAAGGTTACACAGATTTGAGGTTTTGCGCTAGCAAGATGCCCGAGTGACCTTGAGATTGCGGGGCACCCGCTGGGCTAGCGCTCAATTATAGGACGTATTTTCTTAGATAAAAGCAAACACAGTGATCATACCAGCCAGTGAAAACAGACAAGTGCGGCTAATGACACCGAAGTACGAAGGATGAATCATTTCTTGATGCTGCATTACTGTTTCCTCGTGGTTATTGTTACATCTTGATTACAATATGATGAAATTCCGCCCACTTCTCAACCCACAGTAAGATTAAATTTTTATGACAATGATTAAAAAGTGAGATTTTTCGCACATAAATATTGTGACAAAACATCGTGCAGAAGGAATGACAGACGTGAAAAGATGGAAGGTGAGGGGGACAAACTCTCTTTGTCGCGAACAGACAATAATTCGCCAGCGTGGCGCTATGACTTAAGGCTTAAACTAATTCTGACAAAGTCATCATCTTCATATTCAAGCCGATGTTCAAAAACAGCGGATGCATAAATGGTACGAAGAACAGTATGCTTTTCACCGTGATTTCCTCGAAAAAGCATAGAAACGTCGGTAACTAAACGGTTTCGGCTGTCAAAATGGGTATTTAAGTCAGGAGATAATACGCACAGCAGACACCCTTTAGGGTTAAAAGAAAGATCAACGGCTTCCGGCTGAGAGACTTGTACTGTCGTATTGAGATCCTTTTCCAACGTATTGATCAGAAGAAGGAAGCTATCCAAATGAGGCAACTCGTCGCCATTGAGTGGCGATAACAGGTTACTTAACATCAACTCCATATCCAACCGCTGAGAACGGGCGTGGGTCACTAAAGCACGTACTTTCTTTTTAAACGGCTTATATTTTTTTCGGTTTGCCGCCTTATTCAGCCATGCGGAAAGAATATCATTGACGGCTGCTCGTGACTGACGAGCAAGAGATGACGAGGTATGGTTTGTGCGTAAGTGCAGCAAAGCATGCAATGCCAACTCGGACAAAAGAGGTTCAAACTCAGGTTTAATGTTGGTGTGAATACTGCGCATGTTGTCTGAACGTCGGTGCCTTGTGATGCGTTGCTGGTTCGATGTTGCTAGGGGGAAGAATATGCTACCGAAAACCTCTCCCCATGTACAGCCGAATTGAGACGAGTTGGTCACAACTCGCCATCGATTTTTTAATCAAAAACAATAATAGTCGGTAAGGCTAGCACCCATTTTTTGAAGACACATCAAATATTACCAGTAATACGCCTAAATAATACCTTATTCAGCTTAAGCGTGAATTCAAACAAATACGATATTCTATCAGGCCCCTTTAATGCATGAAGCCGCAAAAATAGTGGCTGTCACCGATTTAAATAACCATCTACGGAATAGCATTAAAGTCTTACTTCACCGTCAGGCAGATATTACTATGAATAAGTTCAAAATCATTGCCCAAAATAACGGGAAAAGCCACAATCAAAGCATCACATTGACTCCCCCACTGCTGCCTTTAGGTAACAGTGACAGCATGCAAAAAATTAAACGACAACTTATCTATGCCCCACAGGTAAACTTACCCATCTTGATTAATGGCGAAGTTGGAACAGAAAAACAGGCTATTGCTCGCTATATTCATCATAAAAGAATGGCGCCCAAAGGTAATTTCACCTGCCTCCCTTTCAACGCTCAATCCATGGAAGGATTTCAATGGAATTTGGACACCAGTATTGAGCGATCTGAGAACGGCACATTATTCCTGTCCGAAATTGACACGCTGGGTGAACAACACAAGGACTATTTAAGTTTTGTATTAACCAATCAAGATATCTACCGTCAGTTGACCACCATCAATGCACAATTGATTATCTCCTGTAATCAATCGCCTAACGAAATCCAACCGCTCATATCTCAAATCATTGACAATTGCACTCCCCACTTAGAATTGAAGATCCCTTCTTTAAGGAAAAGAAAAGAGGACATATTGGCCTATGTTGAGTATTTTGTTCAACAATACAAAGGCCCTCACTCGCCGACTCTCTCCGCACAAGCACAAGAATTACTTTTCAGTTACGCTTGGCCAGGTAATGTTTCAGAGCTTCAAAGTGTCATGATGCTGCTGATCTCTTCCCATAAAACACACATCACCGCGCCAGACGTGCTCGCGCTTAATATTATTAAGCCGACATCGGGTAATCGAGACCTGATTGAATGCTTACTAGAAAAAGATATCCAACAGTATTGCAACACCCACCCTGCTGTCTATAAATGCTTAGATTTTATTAGTCATAATTATCTCGATGAGATCTCGTTGCAAGATGTCGCCAATGCCTCATTTGCCAGTTCTTCCCATCTTTCATTTTTAATCCGACGGCACGTTAACATGACGTTTAAAAGCATTTTGGTTCAGTTAAGGCTTCGCTACGCCAAAGACCTGATCGCACAGCAACCAATGGCCAAAATTACCGACGTCTGCTTGCAATCAGGTTTCGGCGATCTTAGTCACTTTGAAAAAATGTTTAAACGCTACGTAGGCTCTACACCTAGACAATTTCGCGCCGAACAGCGCGATGCGTGCAAAAACTTACTTTCTAACTAACCCCATTTTTAAACCCGTTTGTTTGATGACAAACGCCGAGTTACATTTTTTTAAGCGCTTTAATATAGCAACATCAAGACAGGGAAAGTGCACAAATGGATATTCAATTAAAGGCAATGATGAATCAATTATGCCCAACTCTCGCTCGCAATATGGTGATGAATATGGTCGCTGACTCGCTGGGTAAATCTGCGCAAAATGCGGCCCAAGCCCAACAACAAATTCAAACCATTATGATCACCAATACAGCGTTGAGTTCAGGCCTTATTTACTCTATTGCGACGAAAAGTACCTGAGTCATATCTGAGGTATCACGCTGATACCTTAGCACCACCAAGGAGCATGAAAATGCCAGTAAATGATGCCGTCACAGAGTCGGTAACTAATGTGAACACTTGCGTTGTGGGGGACATTCCCGCAATGGCAGGCGGAAACTTATTCGTTTCCACGAGCCAAGCAATGGCCGTTGCAGCCCTCAACAGCACAAGTGCAAACCAACAAGGGACGATCCTCCACCAAACTTCGACGGTACAGGGCGTCAATTCTTTGTTCGCAACCGGCGGCGCTGTACTGGGCCGGGCTATCGAACTAATTATCGAAAAAAAAGCAATCTAAACCACTGATATAGGAGAATATTATGCCAACCGTGAATGAGCAAATCACCGATTCTGTCACACAAGTCAACACCAAGGTTGTTGGCGAAACACCTGCCATGGCAATGGGAAACTTACTGATGTCGACTAGCCATGCGTTGAGCAATGCGGCACACAATGCAACGGCGGCACAGCAGCAAGCACAGATCACCATGCAAGCAGCCACCGTTCAGGGCGTGAATTCGCTGATGGCGATTGGTTCCTCGGTCATCGGACGCGGCGCTGAAGCAATTATCGAAAAGGGCTAATACAAGCCCTATTTACACTCAAAATAAACACACACAAGGAATAAATCATGCCAGTAAATGAACAAGTCACAGATTCTGTTACACAGGTCAACACGAAAGTGGTCGGCGAAACACCAGCCATGGCGATGGGGAATCTGCTGATGTCCACCAGCCAAGCACTCGGCACGGCTTCACACAACACCACGAGCGCTCAGCAACAAGCACAAATCACCATGCAAGCAGCCACCGTTCAGGGAGTCAACGCACTGATGTCTATCGGCTCATCGGTGGTTGGCCGCAGTGCTGAAGGCATTATTGAAAAAGACGGATAATTCGGTGACCTCCTTTTCTGGCTTACCAGTAAAGGAGGTCTCTGATGGTAAAGGATGAATCATGAAACCTATAAACCAACCACCCAGCTCAGCGGAAGCCGCTTTTCAGGCTGCCAATCAATCTGTCGCGCAGTCAACCGCCATCGCACTCTCCGATGCAACAGATAATCTGCGTAATTTAAACACGTTGAGTACGACAGCCATTGGTACCGCGCTCAGTCAATTACTCGAGACTGGCGATCCAAAATATCTCACCATTATCGAACAAGCACATAAAGTCGTCACCAACGGCGCAGATAACTTTGCTGTTGTCGGCGACAAAGTCGTTTCGGTACTCAATGACCATTACTAGTTGCCATTAATGAATGGCATAAAGCCCCACTGCTTGCCGGATGGGCTAAACGTCACTAAGGAGTAAGCATGAACGCCAAACACACCCTACTTGAAAATGAATTCGAACATCCCGTCTCAGAGGGCACCATAGAACAATTCAATACCCTTCAGGCGTTTTCTAGTCAGTCTACTGGTCTTCTGGAAACGACGCTGGCTGATACGTTAGGACTGTCGATGCATAATGCCGTCAGCAACCAACAACAATCACAAATGACGACATCTGCATCGATTACTAATGCCTGTGCTCGCCTATTACAAACCCAAACCAAACCCACTAGCGTGCAGGCAATTGACACCTCTGATACTGCCGTTGTCTTGACACCTGACGACAGCGCTTTACACACAGCAGAAAACGAGCCAAAGAGGAAATTCAGCTTGACTGGTTTTTTAAAACGCGACAGGAAACAAAACAATGAGTAACCCCAACTACCTTGAGATTGATGTGAATGAACAGCTCAAGAAAATCGAATCCTTCAGCCTCCGCCATCAACAAGAGATGTCTGAACTTTTCGATGATCAACACAGCTTATATTCCACAACGGTCATCGACAATGCCAATGCGGTTCAAAACCAAGTCTTTAACATGATGAACACCATAGAAACGCAGATTGAACAGCAACTCGGACAGATCAATGAGCAATTACAAAACCTTGCTCCAAACCCTATACAATAAGTGAGACTAACATGGCCAAAAACGTTAATGAGCAAGTCACTGATTCTATCACCCAAACCAACACCCAGGTTCTAGGCAGCACACCTGCCAATGCGATGGGCAACCTCTTTACCGCCATAGGGCTGGCAATGTCAAACATGAACAATAATGCCACCCACACGCAGCAACAAGCACAGATTGGTATGCAAGCAGCAACCGTTCAAGGCGTCAACTCACTCACCACGATAGGTACAGCCGTGCTGGGACGAACCACCGAAGAGGTCGTGGAAAAAGAATGACCCCCTAAAAGTGACGCACATTAGGCCAAGGCCTGCCTTGGCCTAATTGGAGACGAATAATGAAAGACAACCGCTCTGATCACGACCTTTCAACCGTTACCGATATGATTAACCAACTGGCCGAGTCCTCAATGTCAGACAGTATGGGATTGCTCATGCAAAATGCCGTTATCAATCAACAAGGCATGCAAACGGTGAGCAACGCAGCAATCTCAACGGTGTGCGCGTTGATTCTTAAGAAAGGGAGTTAATTACGCTCACGATGACCGACCCCAAAGCCAAGCAATCCGTCGCTCATTCCACCGCTATTGCGGTTCAAGATGCGGCGGATAACCTGCGTAACCTCAACACCATCAGCACCACTGCGATTGGTGTTGCTCTATCAGAACTGATCGCCACCGGCGATCCTAAGTACCTAAAAGTGATAGCACAAGCCCAGCAAATCATGGAAAAAGGTACGGCTAATTTCGCCGAACTTGGGAACAAAGCCGCCGAGGTGGTAAAGAGATTCGATTAATCACCAACAGTATGCATCAAACCGCACAACCCGATAACCACCATTTCACTACGTTGAATGCCGTCATTCGACATAACCAATAAGGCGCCCCTCTGCCCACGCTTTATTGATCCGTTAGATTCTAAGGAGCGCCTGTTTGAGTCCAAAATCATCTTGGCGATGAACTGGGGGGAATTGTTTATGTTTGAGAAAGGAGCAAACATAGATGATGCCCCTTATTGAGAATAGAGATTGGCATGAATTTGGAGCACAAGCCCTGATTTCTGACTCGGCAATGCTGCTTCTTGGGCAGAATCCCCCCTCCCCGCTACTCCCCTATTTTCATCACAACTTCATAGTTACTCATTAAAGTATCCGCCAGTGTCAGTATCCTTTCCGTTTCTGCTTCCAAGAATTCAATTTTTGCCGCATTGATCTGTACGGGTACCGTCGCACCTGCGATAGGGATACTGTTGGCAGCCGCGGCAATATTGTCAAACATTCCCTTGATAGCGGAAGACGGCAGCCCAAGCACCCCCCCAACGACTAACACAGAACCCGATGCAATGGCAGCCGTAACGGTAACAGCAGAAAGCACAAATTTTTTTTCCGCCCGTGCTTTTATCAATAATTTTAGCAAGTTACTTTGTTCCGAAGTAACAAACGTCTTGATACTCGCAAGCGCTCTAATATCTTTGCCTACTTGCGAATCTTTAGTCGTGCACGTTTTATAATCAATTCTTTTAGGATTGGGCGTGCTAAAACAAGCCAACTGACCTTGGGTGAGCGTCTTCATTTGTAAGTCCACCGAAGACACGATCTCGCCAAATGCGTTGCACAGTTCTTGGCCTATCACCAACCCTGCTAACGAAGTACTATCAAGACGGCCTTGGGTCTTTTCTCTAAGTACACTGAGCGTTTTTACGTCTTTGTGCGTTGACCAACTCGCCCCTTTGATTTTGGAATACTTCAAAACCTTATATTCACTCGCGCTCAAACGCTCCGGATACAAAGCCAATACTTTGTTTTTGAGGTCTGAAAATTGACGGCTCTCAAGTAAAGCACTGGCGTGGGTCGCCACATTTTGACCCACTTCTCGGTTGCGTAGTGAACATTTGCCATGGGCCATGGCATAAAGTTGTAACTCTAATTCATTGATGGTTTTACATGCATTGTAAAAAAACCAAAGCCCGTAATCATTGTCGCCTTCAGGCGTTCGACAATGAGTCCAGTCAAGCCAAACGTGGCCAGCAAGTTTCCTTTCTCCCTCATGGTGGTACTGAACCCCGCCAAATTCACCATGTTCAGCATCAAACGTAAGCTCAGCAATGTTATATTTTTTGAGCCAACCTTGTTCGGATGTACTGTTATGCAAACCGGTCGAAAAACCAAACATCGCTCGTACCAACAAGGTCACCTCACGGCTGGCTGCCGAACGTCTTGTGTCAACGTAGAGGTCACTGATCATTTCAATCTCTTGATACGATTTCGACTGCAAAACCTGCAGATAGGCTTTAAAAGCCGCCCTCATTGCTTTCGTTCTTATTCCCATGTTAGATCCTTAATTTTATTCGCTGTTCTGTTGGCCATTCAGGGCCAGATCAAACAGGTCAATCCAGTTGACAGAATTTGATGTGTCGTCACTCAGAGGCTTCCTTGGTGGCGAAGCCTCTTGATGGCGCTTTATTTTGACTTTCAGCGTTCTTACCGTCGATATAGGATTTTTCTCCAACATCGTCACTCCTTGTTGGGGCACCAAAGTCTCTAGTGACTGGTTTAAACAACCACCAATATCAACCTCGGATGACCCGATTTTTGTATATGGACAAGCCTTGAAACTTGCGAGCTGCCGGATAAGCTTGAGTCTAGGGCGTAGACGGCATTCTGGTTGTTATCGAACCATTGAAACATTTCAATATGTTTGCCTGTAAATGTGCCCCACAGCGCAACAATCAAGTTCACCTTTTGTTCGGTGACCGACTGCATCACTCTCACTCGTTCGACGTCCTGATAAAGTTTTTGCCATGCTGTGCGATGGCAGCATTGGTGATGCAAATAGTGAAATTCAAAAAAATGAGGCCGATCATCGACGGTCACAACCAGATCAGCCTTTGAGGCCACACGTTTTTCACAGGCTTCAGCCAAACGGCTGTCCCGACAATATCTATAAAAAGTGTGCCCTTTCACGTACGGCAGGCCAAATCCTGCCAAGTCTCCATGTAATATTGCCGATAGCGGTCTTGATAAATCGATGGCGAGCCAAGCTCTGGCAAACTGACGTGTTCGGGCATCAGCCAACGCTTGGTTGGCTGTTTGAACATCATACTGAGAGGCTAGCTCAATCAATAACTGTTGCGGATGCATCGTGCTCTCCTGTCTTTAACGACTCACAAACCAAGCCATTTATCCGTTGAGCCCATTATTCTTGTTGGTGATATTTCATTCACCGGTTCCCACAAGCGGGTTAATTCACTGGCGCATTCAAGGCTGCAACTCGGCGACTCGATGGCACTAACGCTTCAACAAAACGGTTCACCTCCTGTTCCGCCATCGCCTGAGAAACAGTAGGCTGGTTGATGTAGCTGTCCGTTTCTGTGCGAATATGCCCCCCATTTAGCGCGTCACGTTCTCTTTGGTTCACAATGGCATTGATGGCTTGTGCAAACGCAAAACTGTCGGTTTTACTGTAAATACGGTGCTGACACCCAACATTTGCCGTGTCTGGATACCGTGGCACAGCGTAAGACACCATATAAGGTTGAGTCATCGGGTCGTGCCCGATCAACTCTTGACAAGAAAACAGCACACAATCAGTGGAACGATAATTATCCATCATGCCATTACCGATAGGGAGGTCCGCTTCGATCGAAAGGTTATAATCGCAAAATATCACATCAACCCCAGATAAAAGACTCGCGACCATAGCATCGAAAGCCTGCTGGACTTCCTCGGGCAATTCACCATGAGTTGGGATCTGCTCAAAGGCCTTCGATATCACTGTATAGGATGAGCGCCAGCGTGCGAGCAGGGCTTGTCCTGTGTCATTATCGCGATACTTGTAGGCCACTTTGTAGCCACTATCAAACAGTTCTTCGGTGTCTGGTTGATCGGAAAGCAATGCGTAAATACGCCCATCAGAGGCTTCGCATAAACGAAAACGCAGTTGTTTCATGTTCATCTCCTGTAAAAACATTACTTCGTCAGAGTAGAATGATGGCGGAAAAAAAACTTGGCATAACAACCGAAGAATATGGGGCTATGGACGTGGCTCGCTAGCCAACAAACAGGATTGAATCCCGGATAAATCGCTCAGGTTAGGCTTGAGGCCGTGAGTCACCTTCTCCGGAGGGGTATCTGACATTTTGACCTTGAGAACAGACCCTTTTGTGTCGGTTTTCTTCGACTTTCGATACACTGCTCTCAGCCTATATCGATAACGACGCCAGATGATACGCTTTTTAACTCTCACATTAATTAGCCCCAAAGAACGCTTTTTTATCCACCGGAAATCTTAAAGCGCGGCGTTAAGCAATAAGTTAAAGGCGCTATTAATGGCATGCTGCAATTGTGCTTTGGTCGCAATCTGCACGCTAAGCATTTCGGACTCGGTAATGTACTTCTCTCGTTCAAGCTCAATGTGAAACTCTTCTGCGGTTAATAGCCCTTGTTCTTTTGCAATAAGCAATTCATTGATTGCCCCACGTTGCTTTTCCAATTGGCTCACTAACGCTTGGGCGAGTGTCTTCACCATAGGCGATTGTTCGATGTGTGCCATTGCTTGGCTGATCGTGTCAGGTAGATTGTCAGTCATAAAGCGATCCTCGTTGTTTTTTTGCATTTTCACCATTTACTAGCGCTGTAAACATTCTTTGATACTGCACAGTACGGCGGTTAATCATAAAATTGGAGAGGGCGTTTTTCTTGTAATGCATCATTTTGTCTTGCTCCCAAAGAGTCGACAAAATATCCACTTGCTTGATGGTTTCGGTATTGTTTGGTCGTCGCTGTTGCCGACGCAGCAGCGCACGGATTTCTACATCAACCTCTATATAATCTTTGGCAAACCTCTGATACTGCCTTTTGTCTGGAGGTAATTGTTCGGCCTTTCGATACATATAATCAATTTTCTTTTCTATCAGATTGATTTGAGTCGCGGTGGGGGGGTCATAGGGCGCAACCAGTTGTAAAGAGCACCCTACTAACAAGAGCAGGCAAAAACCAATGTATTTCATCATGCTGTCCTTAGTCATACAGTGTACTGCCACAGTAATACTGATTCGCCAACAAGACTCGGTCTTATAGGGTGGATTACAGGGGTATCGTACCGGGAATAGCAACAACATGAATATGGGAGAGTTTAACCGATCCTGTGGTCAGGATTGATGGACGAATTGGAAGGTCACGACCTAACGGCCACTCAAACTTATTGTGACAGAAATAGCGGGAGCGGCGTTTAATCGGATGAACGAGGGGCTACCTTCGCCACTGAATCGGAATATCGTATCTGATCGATGAAGCGATCGAGCACAGTAAACAGTACGTCAACACTGTAGCCCGATAGGAACGCCAAGGCCATTGGAGAAAGGGTCATATCGCCCAGTTCAGGCTTCATTAACCAGCCTGTGATCATGCCTGCTAAGCACCCTAATGTTAATCGAAGTCGGTAGGCCACTTCTCGACTCGCCGTGTAAGTGAGCGTTCTCACTTGATATAAAAGACTACGAAGCACAAAGATAAAGGCGCCCAGTAAACCGTACATTAATGGCAGTATATAAATCTGTAGCATTTGCAAGACACCTTGCGCGGCGATAAGTTGGGTTGATAGGTGTACCGACCTTGCGCTTTCAGCAGGCACTGGCAGAGCTTGTCCCAACAACCATATGCGATTCCACGCCTTTAAAAGCTGATAATTCGCCTGTACATCGTCTGGCCATGTGACCATGAGCGTGGCTTTTTTTGCGTTCAACCCATCGGTGAGTGCATAACCAAACAGGGCGTACATTTGTACAATCAACAACAGAATTAAAGTCAGTACCGTATAGCGTCGATACCAGTTAATCACGTTGCCAGCACTTGGTGCTAACCACTGACGCCTCTCTATTTGGGGTTTAACGGCGATGAGACTTTCCAGCGTGACAGGATATATCTGTTTCGCGAGCTGGTCATAACATTGCAGAAGAACCATGTCGTCGGCCACCCCCCATTGATTGCCGTTGAAACGCTCATTGGCACGATATATTCCTGCCGCGACTTTAGGGTCAATCGTCAATTCTCCGTGGCGGGCAATATACTCAAGCATTTGATACCCCTCTATGATCAGCACCTTAACACTCTCTTGAGCGTTTGGCGTTGGTAACACAGACAGCGTTGCTTTTTCATTCCCCACGGTTTGCCCTCTTGTTAATAGTGATAGCTCGACACTTCACTGTTCTGATAATCTAACAATCTGCACCCACCTGATTGGTTATTCCAAATGGCCACAGTGCTATCAAAACTGTATTCATCGGCCTCTAATGGGGATTTTTGGGTGAAGACTTTAATACCAGTAAACGCTTCAAGTTTTGCGCCGAATGGGAAGACGAATCTGGATCGATTGCCCAACGCCTCAAGCTGCCAACCATCAAGATCAATGCGATGCTCAGAAAGGTTAATCAGTTCAACAAACTCATCGCCTTCGGTTCTGTATTTCTTCCCATCGACATGGATATGGCTGATGGTTACGTACTGGTGTGCTTTATTGCCGTAGGCAAAGCTTGATATCAGCGCTCCCTGAGCATCGATCAATCTGGCCACGTCTCCTCGATTATTCCAGATCGGTTGATTTGAATCGAAAGAAAACTGGCCGTTACCCAGTGTTTCAACGTTAAGGCTTTCATCCGGTAAAAGAAAACTGCCCTCTGGGAAAATAAAAGTTTGATCAGGTGAACCCGCCTCAATTCGCCAACCGCTAATATTTATCGTCAACTCCCCTCGATTATGTAGCACGATATGTTCATCAAATGGATCGCCCTCGCCTTGGAATTGAATATGGCGAATTTCCACCTGACTCCTCGCTTGAAGTTGGTTGAGTTTGAGCCAGAAGTTATCTATTTCATTTTTGCTTTTTACGCCGCCTTCCGACAGCTTTGCCAATATTTCCAATAAAAGTTCCCGTATGTTTTTCTCTATTTTGGACACATTGTTCTCCTTGAGTTTTAATCTGTAAGGTTTATTGGTTGCCGTAATATCTACGAGCTGTATCAATATGATAATGACGCTGCCGCTTTTTTGAGGTGGTCAAACAGCACCTTTTGATTGCTGTTGTAGGCGAACGCGGTCGGGTTAGAGGAATACACTTGCATTTTTGTATCTAAATTTAATAATCGTGCCTGTCCGGTACTGCCCCAAAATGCATTGACGAGGTTGCGATCTTCTACTGGCATTTGGTGGAGTTCCTGTGAGCGATAGCTCAACAAACGAGTGGATGAAGCGGGTATTTCAGAGAGTTCCTGAAAATCAATCATTTCAAGTTTCACATCCACATAATTGTTATCGCTGATGTTGACCCGCACCATACCTATGGGGCGAAGAGACGTACTCGCTCGGCCAATATTTGTGGCCACCGCATCCAACTCAAAAAAACTGTACAATTCTTGCTGTTCACGTTTGATTTTGGCAAGTTGCGCATCAATACCACGCATGTTGTCACGCAGTTTTTCTAGCGTCGCATCATTTGTGGTAATGACCTCCTGCAAATCTTCTTTGACATCAGAGAGTAAAAATTTCAATGCAGGCACATTCAGCGCTGGCCCTTTACCTCTTTGAAACGTCATGTCAGAGTAATTGCGGGTAATCGATAACACCTGATGTTCGTAATAAACGGCTTCATCGCCATCAATATAGTTCTTAAGCCCCCAACTTTTCATTTCTCCAACACGAAATTCTGTTAGGAGGGATTCTCTATTTTCAGGGTCAAGATAGGCGTCAATTGTCATGATATGCTGTGAAAGTTGACGTTTGGTTTGGGCAATATTTTTTAAATCCACTTTCGCGCTATTATATGCCCTCTCCAACGTGCCAACATCAAATGTCGGATAACGAATTCTGTCTCCTCGCTCACCGTTAAACTCAAGGCCATAAAACAGATCTTCATCAATGTACGGAGTCAACAACTGCAACTCTTCAGTGGCAAGAGCCACCTGATAATTGTCAGAGTTGATTCGTCTAATCTCTCCGATTTCAACGTTGATATCGGACGTCTCTACAAAGTAGATTTGCCACACAGGGATCATTAACGCAGACACCCCCCCGACCACCGTAAGGCTCACTGATTTAGCGTGAGTACGAAGTATTCCTTTTATATGTCTCCAATCCATGGGGTTCCCTTTTTGTGGTTTATTGAGCGTTGAATGTGTCATAGGCTGCTTGCAATTTGTCGTCATAGCGATTTTCAGCATAGGCGGGACCGTTGTAGTAACGGGCAAAACTCGCCCAATCCAGCAACGTGATCGCGCGGTGTAGCTTGGCGTTTGCTTTTATAAAACAGACAAAGGCTTTGAGGTGGTTGGACTCTGCCAAAAACATGTCACGCACAAACGCTTCTACGTCCTCGTAGCCGGCCGCTTTATAGTTGAAACCCATGATTTGATAACGTCCATAAGACGCAGACATGAGGGCGGCACTTCGATCGAGCGCCATCGCTCTTTGCAGACGATCATATTCTTTGCCTCCGCCCACGTAGAGCGTTCGGTCCCATTTTTTGGAAGAAATATTCGGGTGAGAGTCATCAAAACGGCGTTGACTGTATTGGGAGAATATATGTGCCTCAAACAGTATCGCTGGTAATCCCGATGGAAAAAAACCACTGCTTGCAGATTCAACCGCAGACACCGCTTTGATCGCAGCCACATCACAATCCAGTTCCATCGCCGCATGTTTGAAATCAATCGCTTCAAGACCCGTTGTGGGTTCAATTAAAGGGAGAAAAAGGGAAGACCTTGTTCCTGATGAGTTAGCACAAGCCTTCTCAAGTGCGTAATGGCTCTTTCCCCCTGCGTCAATTCGATAATCCGGAGTTTGGAAGCCAAGCACTTTAACCTGAAAGTCGCCAATCGCTCGGCACGTTGGTGATTCAGTGTGATTTTCAATGATTTTTCCGTCTTCTTTAAGTGGTAATTTAAAACCAAGGCTATCGGAAATCGTATTGAGCGCTTTTTGAATCGCGAGTACATCTTCACTATGGTTGTTTCCTGATGCGCCGACAGACGCATCCAATTTGACGTTTTTCATTTTCCTTCCTCGACGTTGTTGGTAAAAGAAAATTTACCAGCCTAGTCGAAGGGATTATCGGGGTGAATACGGGATAAGTAGGTTGAATAAAGGGTATCCTTTACCCTGTTGGCTAAATGGAGGATCCAACGCGTAAACTTTGCAATGATCGCTCATATAACACGCAAAGTGTGGGATTCATCGCGCGCTTCACTTGCTGGCTACCACCGCGGTGGAGAGGGGACAAAAAATACAGAGGGAGAAACTTGTTTATCATCACGCGTGGAAAGCAAGCATTGCACAACGCTCTCGACGTCATAATGGGTTTGCGCTCGCGTGCCTTTGGTAACAAAAACGACAAAGGCCTGACAACTTGATAAGCTGTCAGGCCTTATAGAATATGGCACGCCCTGAAGGATTCGAACCTTCGACCACATCCTTAGAAGGGACGTGCTCTATCCAGCTGAGCTAAGGGCGCGCTACAGGGAAAGGATTATACGAGTTCAAAATCTTAACACAAGACCTTTTCTTAACATTCTGATCTGAATGCCTAAAAAAAGGTCAGCTACTCATTACTTCCCCAAAAAATGTCCAAAGCAAACGTTTGCCTATGGATGTCTACCGATTTATTTGCGACAATGCGCGCAACTAAATAGCCATTCTATTTAAAGGAAAGACATGACTGCGCAAAATATTGATGGGACACTCATTTCTCAAACAGTTCGCTCCGAAGTTGCCGCCCGGGTCAAAGCTCGTGTCAATGCCGGCTTAAGAGCCCCAGGTTTAGCAGTCGTGCTGGTTGGCGAAGACCCTGCCTCACAAGTGTATGTCGGAAGTAAACGCAGAGCCTGTGAGGAAGTTGGCTTTGTTTCCAAATCTTTCGATCTGCCCGCCGATACCCCTCAACAAGTACTACTCGATACCATTGATACATTAAATGAAGATCCGGAGATTGACGGTATCCTTGTTCAGCTCCCACTGCCCGCAGGTATTGATGCGACAAAGGTCTTGGAACGCATTCATCCTGAAAAAGACGTTGATGGTTTTCATCCCTATAATGTTGGCCGCTTGGCTCAACGCATTCCTAAACTGCGTTCGTGCACACCAAAGGGAATTATTACATTGCTTGAGCGCTACAACATAAATCTCCGTGGTAAACACGCCGTGGTTGTAGGTGCCTCGAACATCGTCGGTCGACCCATGACATTGGAATTACTGTTAGCAGGTTGCACGACCACGACCTGTCACCGGTTTACTAAAGACCTCGAAAGCCATGTCCGTCAAGCAGATGTGGTTGTGGTCGCTGTAGGCAAGCCCAACTTTGTACCGGGAAACTGGATTAAAGACGGCGCAATCGTGGTCGATGTCGGGATCAACCGCCTCGATACCGGTAAATTAGTTGGCGACGTTGACTATGAAAATGCGAAAGAAAGAGCGAGTTTTATCACTCCGGTTCCCGGCGGTGTGGGCCCCATGACAGTGGCATCTCTCATTGAGAATACCATACTTGCCTGTGAGCAATTCCACACGAAATAACCTCTTTGAGCCGCTCCAACCATGTGGGCTGCAACACTCTCAGCCGAATCGTTCCATGTTTTTTAGACTGGCATAGAAGTGGAATGAAACGACTCTCACGAGTGGTTTCATTCCCGAAAAACTTACAGCTTCTGTCGTCCCAACAAAGAGTGGGATAGGGTTGTGCCGTCAACCAATTCGAGTTCACCTCCAACAGGAACACCATGAGCAATACGACTTGCTTGCACTTGATGTGCCTTGCATAACTCTGCAATGTAATGGGCTGTCGCTTCACCTTCTACGGTTGGGTTGGTCGCCAAAATCACTTCTGTCACATCACCGTGGCGCAGACGGTAGTCCAGTACATCCAAACCAATATCACTGGGGCCAATGCCATCAAGTGGAGACAAGTGACCCATAAGCACAAAGTAGCGGCCAGAATATTGTCCAGTCGCTTCCACCGCAGCAATGTCAGCAGGACTCTCCACGACACACATTTGACCATTTTCCTGACGTTTGGGGTTCGTACATATATGGCAAACTTCATCTTCAGTGAAGGTTCGGCATTGATGACAATGACCAATTTCCGTCATTGCCTGACTCAAGGCTTCGGCGAGGTGAAGCCCCCCTTTTCTATCACGCTGTAACAAATGAAAGGCCATACGTTGTGCTGACTTGGGACCTACCCCAGGCAGACAACGTAAGGCCTCCATCAATTGCTCCAGCATATGACTGGTGCGCATAAGATACCTAATCAGTTAGAAAGGCATTTTCATGCCTGGTGGTAATTGCATACCGCCAGTCACACCCGCCATTTTTTCTTTCTGAGTCTCTTCAACGCGACGCGCAGCATCGTTAAACGCAGCAGCGATCAAGTCTTCAAGCATTTCTTTGTCGTCTTCCATCAAACTTTCATCGATGTCGACACGACGAACGCTGTGACTACCAGTGATCGTGATTTTCACCAATCCCGCGCCGGATTCACCGGTGATTTCCATCGTTGCGATTTCTTCTTGAAGCTTTTGCATGCGATCTTGCATTTGCTGGGCTTGCTTCATTAAATTGCCCATACCGCCTTTACCAAACATGATGATTTATCTCTCTGGTTATTTCATAAGTAGATGGGGGTACACTCACCGTTTTCAACCCCCCATTAAACGGGCCTGACACTGTCTTTATCGATCTGTGCCGCAAACTGTTTCGTTATAAACTGAATGTAACTGTCCTGTTCAAGGCTAATAAAGGCTTGTTTCAGCTTACCCTGATAGAGTTTTTCTCTTAATTCCAACGGCGTTTCACCTTGGTCACCAATAGTAACACTTAACTGGCACGGCTCTCCAAGAACACGGTTTAGTGCCTCCAACAACTCGCTTTGTGCACGGTCGTTGTTGAGGTGCGCTTGTTGCGATCTCAGTGTCAGTATAATAGAGCTGCCTTGCTGCTCAAAGTGGGCGTTGAGGGCCAATTGCTCAGTCATCTTTGCCGTTTCTAGCTGACTAATCAATTTTGCCCACTCATTTTGCACAATGCTTTCATCTGCCAGCTTTTGGACCATCTCTGCCGTCTTTTCGTGATCGAGCGCTTTTTTGATCTGCGTCGGCGTGAGCTCGTTGTTCACTTTTTGTACTTGAGGGCGGATTGGCCTCCATTGATACGGTTCATTCTTCTCTAATTCAGCACTGACCATCGGTTGTTCGTTCGACAATGGCGACACCTGCACCTTTCCTGTGTGTCGCTGTGCAACACGCTCAAGAACGGAATCGGATTCAATCACAGATGTCGCTTCAGTCTTTTTTGGTCGGTTTACTCGAGGTTGTCCCTGACGCTGTGAACGCAGTTGATGACGCAAACCACTGACCGAAGGCACACTAGACTCCCCTATCGGCGGAACTGGCGCGGGTGCCCTTGGCGGTTCACCAGTGGGAGCTAATGAAGTCTCCTCCTTCCCATCTAATCGACTTTCGTTTGAAGATGGCAAAGGGTCTCTTGGTACTTTCACCGATATCGGCGGAGTATTGTCAGGTGCCAACCTTGTTCGCTGTTCATCGGTGGCTGTGGCAGCCGTCATCATAGAATCAATGTGATTGGCTTGAGGGGCAGAGTAAGGCCGAAATGCCATCATCCTCAAGGCCACCATTTCCAGCCCGATTTTTTCTGAAGGCGCCAAGCGCAAATCGTCTCGACCTTTCAATACAATCTGGTAATACAACTGTACGTCTTGAGGGCTGAGATCACGGCTAAGAAGCGCAATTTTTTCAGCATCAGGCTGTGTGTGATCTAGGGTCGCAGGTAATGCCTGATACAGGGCTAAGCGATGGAGTTGGGCGGCAAGCTGCTGGAGCAATCCATCCCAATCGACACCATTTTCAGCCATACCAGACAAGCTTTCTATAACCACCTGTGGCTGCCGGCTGCTAATCGCCTTCAGTAAGGAGAGCGCTTGATCTGTATCTAATGTCCCTAACATTGCCGAAACACTGTCCGTCATGACATGACCATTGCCCAGTGCTATTGCCTGATCGCTTAAGCTCAAGGCATCACGCATGCTGCCATCGGCTGCATGAGCTATCATACCCAAAGCTTTTGATTCAGAAGAGACCTTTTCTTGGTCCAGAATATGTGACAGCTGCTGATGGATATGATCAACGCTGATTGGCTTGAGATGAAACTGCAAACAACGAGACAGAATCGTCACCGGCAGTTTCTGCGGGTCGGTGGTTGCGAGCAAAAATTTCACATACTCTGGCGGCTCTTCCAATGTCTTAAGCAAAGCATTGAAGCTATGGCGCGAGAGCATATGTACTTCATCAATAAGGTACACTTTGAAGCGACCCCTTGCTGGTTTGTACTGCACGTTGTCCAGCAGCTCGCGAGTATCTTCGACTTTCGTTCGAGACGCTGCGTCAATCTCTAACAAATCGACAAATCGGCCTTGATCAATTTCTTTACATGTATCACAGATCCCACAAGGGGTCGCAGTGATCCCAGTTTCACAATTTAAGCCTTTAGCAAACAAGCGACCTATCGTTGTTTTTCCGACACCACGAGTACCACTAAATAAGTACGCGTGGTGCAATCTATTGTGCGTTAAGGCATTTTCTAAGGCCGTCAAAACATGGCTTTGCCCAACCACTTGGTTGAATTGGCTGGGCCGCCACTTTCGAGCTAAAGCAAGATAACTCATGACTCTTTCCGATTAATGACCATCAAATTCACACAGGCTATAAACATTCAGGTTCAGAGCTTCCAAACGTTTTTCACCACCAATGTCAGGCAAGTTAATAACAAACGCCGCATGCTCGACTTCCCCACCAAGCTGGCGAATCAGCTTTGTCGTCGCTTCGATCGTACCGCCAGTGGCCAAGAGGTCATCCACCATCAGAACTTTGTCACCTAGTGAAATGGCATCAGTATGGATTTCAAGCGTATCTGTCCCGTACTCCAGCTCATAGGATTGTGCAACAGTTTCTCGCGGTAACTTGCCCGGCTTGCGCACCGGAACAAATCCAATACCCAGTTCAAGTGCCAACGGTGCACCAAACAGAAACCCGCGGGCTTCGGTACCAACAACCTTAGTAAAGCCCAAAGCTCGATATCTCTTCACCAGTAATTCAATAGTGGCTTTATACGCCTGAGCATCTTCCATTAAGCTGGTCACATCTCGGAAAATGATGCCCGGCTTTGGGTAATCAGGGATACTTTTTATGCTCGATTTAATCAGGGAAATAGCGTCAGTAGTCATAATTCGTTTCTTAATTTAGCTGGGCTTAAGCCTATCGAATATCTTAGGCTGGGACTCGTGTCAATTGTAAGCAAGATCAATGTATCTATACTACATGGCCAGATTTATCAGCGCAAAAACAAAGCCCACCTAAAAGCGGGCGCGATTACGACTAATTTTAGTGATTTTCTGGCTGGTCAGCAAGGTGCTCAACCACAGGGAGTCGAATAAACCATGTGAGTAAAATGCTCAGCATCGCAATGAGTGCAAATTTCAACCACCAATGGGGCACCAGCCAGATAGAAAAACAAAAACTGGCCACCATACAGATAGCTCCACGCCGCTTGGTCTTACTCGTGACCGCTCCATGGCGATGCCAGTTGTCGAGGATTGGGCCAAAGGTTTGATGTTGGTGTAGCCAACGGTGAAACGTCGGGCTACTGCGCATAAAACACGCGCTAGATAAGAGAATAAAGGGCGTCGTCGGGAGTAGTGGTAGAAAAATACCAAGAAACCCCAAACACAAACTAAGACCACCAACAATATTTAAGCCAATTCTTTGTAAACTGATGGTCTGCTCCTGGGCGTTAGGTTAGAAGCCGGCGTATCCATTCATCACACGAAGCCACGTCAATGTTGCGGGTAGTGTGGGGATCAATAATGCAGCTATGAACCCTAAAAAGTATAAGATATTGTACGGTTCTTTGAAATCTTTATCTGCCATGGTTTGTCTCTCACGTATTGGTTACAGTCGTGGCCTCAATCTGTTGCAACTTAGTTAACAGATTGAGCCATTTTTGGGCGGACTATACCCTAATCCACACACCATTAACACCGAGTAAGACAAGGGTTATTTTGCGCTTCGGATTAGGCGACTAGGCTCGCCCTCCCTGATATAGGTCGAGACTAAAACTACTCGAACCAAGACAGCTTAGCGTCAGTTGGCATGCAGACTGAATACTCAAGTTAGTTGTCACCGCGTTTTTTCGGCAGTTTTCTCCCAACTTTACTCCTGCGGCTATATGCTGTGACAAATAACCGTTTGACCACTGCCCATCCAACCCCGCAGGTAATATTGTCATACTGCCTTCAGAAACATCCACCACGCCAAACAATGCTTTGACGGGGCTCGTCGCTTCAGAGCAAGCTAGCCCATTTTCCAGTAAATCAACAATATCTTTAAGATCCGCATTGAAACACTTCAAATTACGCAGGTAATCATGGAATAGGGCCCGCACCAATAAAGTGGTGGCGGCACCGTAATCACCTTCGCTCGAAGAATCAACAAGGTAAAAAGCAAACTGGCCATTCATCAACCATGCATAATCAAAGACCAAGGGCATCACATCGATGGATTGCAAAAGGCGATAACTGCATTTCCAATCCCCCTGCGATGTATCTTTATCTGGAAGCAACGCATGAAGTAAATCTTTCGCCGCCGTCGGATTTTCTTGCAAATATTCCAAATGCCAATGTAATTCCTGTTCTTCAGGCATATCCCCACTTTCAATACGAAACCACTGACTGGCAAAATCCCTCTGATCACACAAGTGATTGTCAGAGTCCTCAAGCGTATTTTCAATCGCACTCGCCAAATGATGGTGATTTGATATGGGTTTGGGTAGAAAGTCTTTGATGCCAAAGCGCAGTGCTTTCGCGACTTCCGACATTTCATCGGTTGCGGAAACGACAATCAAAGGAAGCGAGGGATATTCAAGACTCACTTCCTCGACAAACTCGATGCCACCTAACACGGGCATTGCCAAATCACATAGGATTAAATCAGGATGGGTACTCCTGAGTAAGTTAAGCCCAGCTAACCCGTTTCCCGCTTCCGTGACTAGATACCCCTGTGATTTCAAAAATCCGCTGGTAATCTTACGAAAAACGGGGTCATCATCGACAACCATAATTCGTTTCTGGCTGACCGCCAATTGGGATATTGGCATTGTCGCCACTTCCATTGTTTTATGCATAAACCTGCCTCACAACTTTAACGTACTGCTCAATTTATTATTGTTTTTATATGCGCGTTTCAAACGCTCATTTAAAAGTAGTCTTGAAAGCGAATTTATACAAATCTGCCACTCTGTTACTCTGTTGCATACCATATGTACGAATCTGACAGAAAGCTGAACTTGCTGATGTGACTCCGACGTTGATATCTGTTATAGATATAATTCAACCAACTTCGTAAGATAATGTGTCAGAAATAATGAAATTAGATGATCTTAACCTGTTTAGGCTGGTTGTTGAAAATGGCAGCTATACAGCTACGTCACGCAAAACTATGATTCCTGTTGCGACAATCACGCGGCGAATACAAGCGTTAGAAGAGTCACTCAACCTCAGGCTGCTTAATCGACATGCACGAAAGCTTTCTCTTACTGAAGCGGGTGAACGTTTCTACAGTGAATGTTCGCCCTTACTGGATCGACTGACCTCTGCCGCCGAAGAAATAACCGATGAATGCCGAGGCGCCGCGGGAAAAATTCGCATTTCTGCTCCTTCGAATTTAACCAAGCGATTGATGATGCCGATGTTCAATCGCTTCATGGCTTCTTACCCCGATATCAATCTCGAACTCACGACAAGCAATCAGGCTGATCAACTCGATCCAACTGAGTGGGATGTCATTTTCCGAGTCGGCCCCCAGCGTGACTCCAGTTTAATTGCCCGAAAAATCAGTTCAGTCAAAGATATTTTGGTTGCAAGCCCTGACTATTTGGCGAGTCAGCTGACGCCAAAACACGCAGAAGACTTGCACAATCATCAACTGCTCAAAGGGGCCCCGTTACTAAAATGGCAACTGATTAATGCAAACGGTGAAACATTCATTAACAACGACAAGGGGCGCTTTCAGGCAAATGCTCTCGATGTGGTGCGCAGCGCGTGCTCTGATGGATTAGGTATCACCCTGATGCCCGATGCGATGCTGAAAGAATACCTGGAGGACGGCAGTCTGATACAAGTTCTAAAAGAATGGAGTGCCAACCCCCGTGATATCTATATGCTTTATAACCATAAAGACCATTTGCCGGAAAAAGTGCGCCTGTTTATCGATTTCGTCATCGCTGACAAAATTCACTAATGTTTGGGGCTTCGTCATCAAGCCCCTCACCTTTATGCGCTCTCTAGAGGTATTCGACAAACTGACTTAAATCCCGAGTAGGGACTTTCATTGGCGTGCAGTCAGGCGTTCCTAGATAAAGAAAGCCAACAATTTGATCATCCCCTTTGAGATCAAAGGCCTGCTTTACGCTTGGGTGGAACATCCACTTTCCCGAACGCCAAAACCCTTGAAAGCCTTGGGCGATGGCTGCCATTTGCATCGCTTGAACCGCGCATCCTGCTGACAAATGTTGTTCAATTGCCGGTACCTTGTCATGCACGGTCACTTTTGCAATAACGGTGATCACCATTGGAGCACGAAATGGGGCATTTTTTAACTTATCTTTCACTGATTGCTCGCTGTTTTCTTGTTCAGCTGCGGACATTAATATGTCAGCCAGTCGATTCAGCCCCTGCCCCTGAGCAATCACAAAACGCCAGGGCGTTAGCCCCGCGTGATCGGGAGCTCGTAACCCTGAACGAATAATATTCTCTAAGTTGCTCCCCTCTGGAGCCGGCGCTCTAAGCTTGGCAATAGAACGACGATTGAGCAACAAATCTAACGCATCCATGAAAAATCCTCATTGGTCTTTTGGTCAGTTTACTCAGATCATAACCTCGAGTAATAAAAAAGGCGAACCCTTAAGTTCGCCGAAGTCTATGACCGCCATGGATTCTCAATAAAACGATTTATCCAGACCTGCGCGCGTAAGTAGCCCATCACAGGGCGCGAATCTCTCGCCATACTTTTTAGCATGCTCATTCATGATCTCGACCAGCTTAGCTATACCAATTTGATCGATATACCTGAAGGGACCACCAAGGAAAGGAGGGAATCCAATACCGAATATGGCACCGATATCGCCATCTCTTGGGCTACGAATGATGCCTTCATCAAGGCAGCGTACCGCTTCGTTTAACATCGGCAGTACACAACGCATAGCGATGTCTTTTTCCGCCATACTTGACTGAGGTGATAGATTCAATAGCTTGTATACGGATTTATCAACGTCCTTTTTCTTGCCTTTATAAGTGTAAAAGCCCTTACCATTTTTACGACCTTTACGGCCATCATCCAGTAACGTTTTAAAGACATCAGGCCCTTTAAATCGCTCGCCAAGTTCTTCAACTAAAATCGGGACTATCTTAGCGCCGATGTCCACACCGACTTCATCAAGCAAGGTAATGGGACCCACCGGAAACCCAAAGTTGAGTAATGCCGTATCCAGTTGCTCTATAGGCTCTCCCGACATCAAGACTTGCGCCGCTTCATTCATATAAGGGGCCAGAATCCGATTGACAAAGAAGCCTGCGCAATCTTTCACAACAATCGGGGTTTTTCCTTGTTTGCGCGCCAATTCGACCACGGTTGAAATGGTCTCATCCGATGTGGTTTCATGCGGTATCACTTCCACCAAAGGCATTTTTTCTACCGGACTAAAATAATGCAAGCCAACCACATTTTGTGGCCTTAATGCTTTCTCGGCAATGTTTCGAATCGGAATAGACGAAGTATTGGTGGCGAAAATCGTACTCTGTTTGGCATTCCCTTCAACATCCGCAACCATTTGCTGTTTTAAGGCCAGATCCTCAAACACGGCTTCTATAACCACATCAGCATGTTTAAATTGGGTAAAGTCTGTGCCGCCCGTCAGCATCAGCATCTTTGACTGCAGTTGAGCCTTCGAAAGAATACGTCGCTTACGTTGTTTATCAAACAGCTTATAGTTGTACTTATGTGCATTGAAAACCCCCTCATTAGCAACATCTTTAAGTCGTACAGGAAGGTTCGCTTTTGCAAGACTGACATGAGCAATCCCTGCCCCCATTAGGCCGCCGCCCAACACCGCTGCTCGTTCAAGTGGCAGTGGCTGCGCCTCGCTGCCATTGTCTTTTTTCATGTCGGTCGTGGCAAAGAAAATGGAACGTAGCGCCTTGGATTCTGGCGTCATCACTAATTCACCAAAACGCTGTGCTTCTTCTCGTTGCCCACTCACGAAACCTTTCTCTAAACCAACACGGATAACGTCTAGTATCCTCTCTGCAGCAGGATAGTTCCCTCGCGTCTTTTGCTGGGTCTTTTTCGCTGCCTGTTCAAAAATGACTTTGCGACCAAGTCCAGTATTCGCAATCAGTTTTTCCTTTGCTGATAGCTTTCGTTTTGCCTTCGACTTCCCAGCATTTTTTTCCACATAGGTCTGAGCGACCTCGAGTAAAATGCTTTCCGGGACAACCGCATCAACCACTCCAAGCTTTTTCGCTTTTTTAGCTCTGAGTTGCTTACCGGTTAAGATCATATCCAACGACGGTAACAGACCAATTAATCGCGGTAAGCGCTGCGTACCCCCCGAGCCCGGCAACAAGCCCAATTGAACCTCTGGCAAGCCCAAGCGCGTTTTGTCTGATTGAGTGCACACACGATAGTCACAAGCTAAGGCAAGCTCCAATCCCCCCCCTAAGCAAGGGCCATGAATGGCCGCAACAACGGGATAAGGCAAGTCCGACAAACGCTGAAACATGTGCTGGCCTTTTTCAGCCAAAGCTTGAGCCTCCTGCGCACTGCCGCAGGCTTCAAGCATTCGAACATCAGCGCCCGCAATAAAATTATCCGGTTTAAGGGAATGGATAACCAAGCCTTTAACCTGAGGAGATTGTGCCTCTAGCTGGCCAAAAATAACCTCCATCTCCGCACCAAAGGCCGCTTGCAAAGTATTCATTTTCTCGCCGGGCACATCAATAGACAACCAAGCAACATTTTGCTCATCGATGTTTAGATTAAACGCTTTTTGCTCACTCATCACTCAACCTCCAAAACCATTGCTGCGCCTAAACCACCCGCTGCACAAGCGGTATTCAAACCCAGTCCACCACCACGACGCTTTAACTCTCTTAAGGTTTGCGTGATCATACGCGCACCCGTTGCTGCAAATGGGTGACCGTAGGCTATCGAGCCACCTAAAACGTTAAACTTGTCCATATCGATTTCCCCAATAGCCTTTGAACGACCGAGGTTCTTCTGAGCGAATTGATCAGAAGCGAACATTTTAACGTTGGACAAAGTCTGTGCGGCAAAGGCTTCATGCATATCAATTAACGTCAGATCAGAAAGTTGAATACCAGCACGGTCAAGAGCAATTGGCGTTGCGTAAGAAGGCCCCATCAACATATCCGTTTCCACACCAATCGCAGAGAAGGCGTAAGAGCGAATATACCCCATAATCTCTAAACCAAGTTCTTTGGCTTTACCTTCGCGCATCAACATGATTGCAGCTGCGCCATCAGTGAGAGGCGTGCTGTTCGCAGCCGTGACACTGCCAAACTGACGGTCAAAAGCGGGACGCAGCTTGGCGTACCCTTCTACCGTTGAGTCATGACGAATATTATTGTCTTTCGCTAACCATTGTTTGTAAGGCTCTGGGAAGGCTGTCATCACCTCCCCCTCAATCTTGCCGTCATTCCATGCTTGTGACGCCAAAAGATGAGAGCGATGCGCCAATTCATCTTGCTCTTTTCGGCTAATACCGTGAGATTTGGCCATCTGTTCCGCGGTTTGCCCCATAGACAACCCCGTCGAATACTCTGCCACTGCGGGTGGCACTGGCATCAGGTCTCTAAACGATAAGCTTTTGAGGATTTTAAGCTTCTGCCCCATGGTTTTTGTTTTACTCAATGCCAATAAGTTGGCCGCAAGTTTCTTAGAAACACCGATCGGCAATACCGAAGAGGAATCGGCCCCCCCAGCAATGCCGACATCAATCGTCCCGGCCATAATGCTCTCTGCGACGTTCACCGCAGATTGAAAGCTCGTCGCACAAGCGCGAGTCACACTATAGGCATCGGTGTGAATGTTCATTCCGGTACCCAATACAATCTCACGCGCTATATTCGGCGCCTCTGGCATTTGAACAACCTGACCAAACACCAGCTGGTCGATCAACTTGGGATCAATATCGGTACGTGCCATCAGTTCATTGACCAACATTTTGCCTAAGTCTACCGCCGGTACCTGACTGAACTCGGTACTTTGGCGTGCAAATGGCGTACGCAAACCAGCGACGACTGCGACCCGTTCCCCGGAACCTGTTTTCACTTCCTGTTTGCCCATTATTTCTCCTTTAAGAATAGAGGTCAGACCAGAGTCATTGTAATCAGATTGTTAACTCAATCAAACCAGTGTTTAGATAAACGTGATTTCGGACCGAAAAGCAAGGTTAACCCAAGCAGATGAACATCGCCTGAACACGATATTCATTTGACGTAAGTCTTGAATACGCGCACATAAACGATGAATTGGCGATAATCCGATAATGTTTAACACCTTCAGTCATCATTCAAACAGCAAAGCGATGTTGTCCGACGTTCGCATCCAAAGGGTTTTGTGGCTCACTCCATGACCGCACGTTAATTCAGTTTGCTGCTTGTCTGCCAATGTTCGCGCCTATTTTGTTAAAGCCGCCTTTTACTTTAACGATCACTATGAGATCATTCGTTGGTAAACCCGTTGAACTCGCCAATACTATACTTGGACGCCATTCAACCACACACCACAGAGCAAATTTGGAGGCTCATGTGTCAGTCATCAGCTTTTTTGGAAAGAAAAAGTCGCCCAGTCCGGTCAGTTCGGATATGGATAGACAAAGAAAATATGAAGCGCTGGTCAGAGCGTATCACCGAGATCTCTACCGCTATGCCTATTGGTTATGTAAAGACCCGTCGGTTGCCGAGGATTTAGTTCAGGAAACCTGCCTGCGGGCTTGGAAGTCCCTTGACAGTTTACTCGATGAAAAAGCGGCAAAGTCTTGGCTGATCACCATATTGAGGCGAGAAAACGCCCGCCGCTTCGAACGAAAGCAATTCGACCTTGTTGATATTGACGATCACGGCAATGATGCGCACGTGAGCGATGACCCTTATCATCAGTCAGAATGGGTTCAGGCCCAGATAATGAAACTGGAAGATGAGTATCGTGAACCGCTTTTTCTCCAAGTCGTGGGTGGCTTTAGTGGCGAAGAAATTGGCGAAATATTAGGCCTGAACAAGAATACCGTCATGACGAGACTGTTCCGAGCAAGGAACCAGCTCAAAGATATGCTAGATACTGAAAACCGTCACAGAGGGCAGCAAAATGGATGAATTAGAATTTCGTCGTCGCATTATGTCCGATCCAAAAGACCGAGACAACGATATGATGCAAGCCATAAACTTGCATGAAACCAACAGCAAATTCGCTGAAGAGATTCTTGATCTTGATACTCAGATAAATAAAGCATTCAATGTCGATGTGCCCGAGGATTTGGCCGACAGAATATTATTCAATCAGACATCAACCCTTGATGCGAGTGTAAACAGACCCAATGTTGCCAAACGCGCGATGGCAATGGCCGCCTCTATTGCATTTGTTTTTGGTTTATTGGTCGGGCAAGTCAACTGGAGTCACTTAGTGGTTACACCAGCACAGGCCAGTCTCGCGGAAACCGCGATTCAACACGTTATGGATGAGAAGCCTTTTGTCGACAACCTAGATGAAAAGGTCCAATCGTCGCAGATAAACGCCAAAATGATGCCATTTGATTACCAGCTTGGAGATCGCTTCCCCTACCATGTCTACTACCTTAATCATTGCGGCTTCGGTCAATCGAATGCCCTCCACATGGTATTTCAGGGTGAGAAAGGGAAAATAACCTTGTTTTTCACTGGGATAGCCAGTGAGAAAAGCGTCGATTTTGACAAACAAGGCATGGCTGGCGTCGTCGAACCTATTGGGAACACCAGTTTGATACTCGTGGGAGAACAAGGCGAAGACGTCGCTAAAATAGCCGAAAATATCGCTACAATGATCAAACCCATGAATTAACAAAAAATTAACATTTTGTGACATACATCATGGCTTGAGTATCGCGCTCAAGCCATTTTTTTTCAAAAAAAATAGAGTTCTAACTCTAATATGAGTTTCTTTTCCCTCTTTTCCTGTCAGTTAGTCATCATTTCCGTAATTTTATCATCCAATTAGGGAATGGTCGGATTTCTATCTCGTATACTTGTCTCTAGTATCAGCCACCAACTGAGCTTTTGCTCAAGTAAAACGTCCGGTTAGAGACGAACGAAAAAGGAAAATACAATGAATAACACGCGTGTGTTCCAAAAAACGCTTTTAGCAGTGACCATCGCTTCAACAGCTATGGCTTCACACCAAGCTCTTGCTGCAGGATTCCAACTTAATGCTCAATCTGCTACAGGTATCGGTCGAGCCTTCGCGGGTGATGCTGTCATTGCAGATAACGCTTCATCCATGGCTCGAAACCCAGCGACAATGGCGCTATTTGAAGATATGTCTCTCTCTTTGGGTTTTGAAAGCATCACATCAATGATCGAAGTAAAAGATGCTTCTTATTCTGTAAACACGTTTAGTACTTCTGTTGATAGCACTGACGATGTAGGGGACACCTCAGTCGCGCCCAATATCCACTTAATTATTCCGATTAACGAAAAGTTTGCCGTTGGTGTTAACGCTTATTCAAATTTTGGCACAAAAACCGAATTTAAAGACGACTATACTGCAACTGAATATGCTGGCTTAACAGATGTCCAAAGTTTTAACTTTGGTCTGGCAGCATCTTATCGGGTCGATCAACAATGGAGTTTGGGAGCTGGACTAGATTTAATCTACGGCAAAGGCACCATGAAACGCGTGACAAGTTCAACGCTAGGTACTTTAAGTGGTGGGCAGGTTCCTGCGGGCACAAGCTTAATCGATGTCGACAGTGCGACAGGGTGGGCCGTTGGCTTCAACGTTGGTACCGTGTACGAGTTGGACGAAAACAACCGATTTGGCTTATCCTACCGATTCAGCCCTGACATCACAGCTAAAGATGATAAAAGCCAAGAAATAACATTGCCCCTTCCTGACATCGCAGAATTTTCTGGTTTCCACAAAATTGAAGATACTCAATTCGCTGTCCACTATAGTATTCAATATATAGGCTGGAGTGATTTTGATCAGATCGATTTTGAAAACTTACAAGGTTCATTGTTAGGTTCGAGCTATCAGAAGCAATATAAATGGCAGGATGGGTGGCACTACGCAATCGGAGGTACCTATTACCTCAATAGTGATTGGACACTTCGCGCAGGCTATATGTACGACACAAGTGCCCAAGACAGCCTAACATCTATTTCTGTCCCTGATTCTGATCGTCAGTGGTTATCGACTGGCTTTACTTATCATATCGATGGGGTTTCTAACGTAGACTTTGGCTTCACATACCTAATGGGTGACGATGTCGCGGTGTCGGAATCTATCGATTTCGGAAGCACCCTGTCAACAGGCGTAACTGCAACAACCCATGCAGATGCAATCCTACTAGGTTTGCAGTACAGCCGCAGCTTCTAATTAAGAGAATCAGATTGAATTATCCCAAGGGTCAGTTTTACTGGTCCTTTCTTTTAGCTGAACCATCAAGCCCACCTTAAACCTCTTTTTTCTCCCGTCTTTTCAGCTTACCTATTTACGAGAAAACCACATTTTCGGACTACGTGTGTACGCCCAAAATTAAAAACAAGTCCTTAACATTCAGTTAATTAAGCAGGAGAGTGGTCACATCGCGATATTTTATACTAAATACAATATTAACACTGTTTTTTATTTTTAAAGTATTAGCTCTAACCTTATGATCGCTCGACCTAATATGATTAAACTCAGCGAACATAAAAATGAAAACTAACAAAACCCTTCTTTCCATTGCAGTGATAGGTGGCCTGATTGCAACGTCAACAACCGTTGGAGCCGCAGGTTTTCAGCTCGCTGAGTATTCAGCAACAGGTTTGGGTCGCGCGTACGCGGGTGAAGCAGCGATGGCCGACAACGCAAGTACACAGTGGCGCAACCCAGCAATGCTGACCTATCTCGAAGGGACTCAGGTTTCTGTCGGTGCTATCTATGTAAATCCGAATGTTGATGTTAGCGGAACGATTAATCATTCTCTGAGAGCAGATTCAGAAGACTTTGCTGACGACGCTGTCATTCCAAACGTCTACCTATCTCATCAATACTCCGAACAACTAGTACTTGGCCTAGCATTGGGTACTAACTACGGTATGGAAACAAATCTAGGCACAGACTTTGCGGCCTCTCATTTTGGTAACGAAGCTAGCGTTACTACAATGGAAGCCAACTTGAATGCTGCCTATAAGCTTAACGACTCAGTTAGTATCGGGGGAGGTATCCGTTACATAGTGGGTGAAGGGAGTTTTGGCGCGATCGCACCTACTCACTCGCCGTTATCTGGACGAACCCTAAAATATATGGAAGGCGATGACACGGCTTGGGGCTGGCAACTGGGAGCAGCTTGGCAAGTAACGCCAGAACATAGACTAGGTGTTACTTACAAATCCGCCGTTGATCTGAAGCTGTCCGGTAACGCTAAAATTCTCAATAAAACAACATTTCAAGTTCAAGAAGACACTGGGTCGATGGATTTAACATTGCCAGCCACTCTTGAACTAGCGAGCTTGCATCAATTAAACGAGGAACTGGCAATACACTTTAGTTTAAATTGGACAGACTGGAGTAGTTTCCAGCAACTTTATGCGGATCTCGATACACTGGACTCGCAAGTTGTTAAAATAGAAAACTGGGATGATAACTATCGTTTAGCGGCAGGGGCGACCTATAGCTTCAATGAGAAGCTGACACTAAGAACCGGTATTGCCTATGATACCTCAGCAGTCAGTGATAAAAACCGCACCATTACCATTCCAGAAACCGATCGTACATGGCTAAGCCTAGGGGCGAGCTACGAGTTTACCAAACAGTTAACGCTAGATGGTGGATTAACCTACATCCTCGCGAAAGATGCGCCTATCACAGAATCTCGCGGGTACACATCAGATGATGAGGCGCAAAATATTGCTGGGCAATTTATCGGTGAGACGAAAGGCAACATCTGGTTAATAGGTGTTCAAGCGAACTACAAGTTCTAAGATAAATACAATATAAACGTTCAAAGGCTTGGTCTAACCCAAGCCTTTTTTGTTGTCAAAACCCTTCTTCCAAATAGTCATCGAGATAGGCTTCTTCGTCTGCATCGTATTCCTGTGTTTTCACTTCCGCCTTAAAATCTTGTCTTTGTAAGTAGGCATCACGCGTTAACGCATAAGGATCCGGAGAGTTATCGAGCAACGCTTCCTGTGACACTAATGCCGCACGGGTTTCCATCCCCTCGATTGCCCACTTACCTAAACCCGCCCAGAAATTGAGTAGAGATAGTGGCAGGTAGGTGCTGTCAACAAGATCGGTTGATTCACGTACCGTCCAAGGGCCATAGCCCGGAACCATAACATATGGGCCATCCCCCACTCCATAATAACCAACCACATCACTGAATGCCTTTTCATTATGATCGGTAATCCCCGCCGCGGAGGCGACATCAATCAAGCCTAACAAACCAAAGGTACTGTTAATCCAAAACCGATTAAAGTGATCGACGGCTTTAATGCCATTCCCCACAAGAAGGTTATTGACGACGCTAAAGGGTTCGTCGAGATTGCCAAGGAAATTAGACACACCGTGGCGTAGCGGGTTAGGGACATAATTGACATAAGCCAAAGAAACAGGACGCACAAGGTAAGGGTCAAGGTAGTCATAATTGAGTGTCCACATAGTGCGATTGAAACCTTCCAACGGATCATTCACTTGTGATTCAAACGACGTTGCATCCTCACCACCTTCTGATGGCGTCGGCGAGCTCGCGCAACCAAGCAAGACGAGTGAGACCAAAGCCACTATCCATATTTGACACTTACTGTTGTTCATTCTTACCATTCCGTAAAAAGGCGGATGACTGCGCCAGCCTCTGTCGATCTGTGACCGATATTATTGGTAACGTGAGTCAATGATGACTTCAACATGATCGCCTAGTTTAACCACTTTACTCTCTCCAAACCAGTCCCCCTGTTTGGTCGCAACATTGCCATCTCCATCTAGGCGGACACGAACCATTAAAGAATCCAGTGAAGACAGTTTTCGCTCAGCAAGCATACTATTACTGTCGTCTAGTATAACGGTACGCGGAAAAGCGCCTAATGGGTAGCGGGCCGCGGCAACGGGCATCGCCGCACCATCCGCCGTATGCACAGACACAATCAAAGCCGATTTAGGATCAATATCGACACTATCTGACAGTGAAATAGTCACCGACTGGCTTTGCCCCAAAGGCGCACCAATGCGCTTTTGCGCGTTTTCAATGTTGCGGCTCAACATTTCATAGCGACTATCTTGGGGCCCTACCATTTGCTGCATCACTCTCCAGTAACGCATCGCGGCTGGATAGTCTTTGCGTTCATAAGCATCAAACGCGAGCAGTGAAAAAACCCGAACATCGACGTACTCTCTCTGAACCAACTGACCAAGAATAGTACGCGCGCTATTTTGGTCCAACTCATCGCCTGATAGCATTAACGCTTGAGCATAACCCAAGTTTACATCGCCGTTTTCAGGTTCGAGTCGGTAGGCATTTTTCATCGCACCAATCGATGTCTCAACATCGCGGTTTGCCAATGCAATACGGCCCAGTAATAGCCACCCTGTTGAATCGTTGGGTTTGTAATGTAACCGTGTCCGCAGCGCCAATGTTAAATCGCGCATTTCCTCATCAGTGAATGCTGCCTCTTGCGGTGCCATCAGCTTTTTCGATAGAGCGGGTAAATTAGCACTCACCTGCTGCCATTCCAATACCTTGTTGGCGGCCCCAAACTTCATATACAAACCATAAGACAGGACCACAACAATAACCAGTGAAGGAAGAAGTATCATCCATGGAGAGAGGGATTGTCTAATACGTGTGTTATTTTCCTCGGGTATATCATCCAATAGTGACTGTTTTAAATCTTCGATCAGCTCTTGCTGATTGTTGACCAGACCTTCTTGAGATTCCTCGTCCAATTCGGTAAGCCGATCTTTGTAGAAAGCTTTGTTTAATTCGTCACGTAAGACGAGATCATTATTGCTTTTTTTAATCAAAAAAGGCCAAGCTACTAATATTAAGCTTAAGGCAACAATAATCACCGAGGCTACCCAAAATAATGTCATTGCGGTTTATCTCCTTGGTCATTATCCAATAGCTTGTTCAAACGTACCTCTTTTTCGGCGGTCCATATTGCTTCGGATTCAGACGCCACTCGGCGGGAACGTGTTCGTAAGACAATGACACCAAAACCAAAAACCACCACAAAAAAAGGCCCAAGCCATAAAATAGAGGTCGCAGGCGTAAAAGGCGGTTTATAGGTAACAAAATTACCGTAACGATCAATCATGTAATCCACAATGTCTTGTTTAGATTTACCTGCTTTTGTCATCTCATAGACCTTCTGACGCAGGTCAACCGCCAACTCAGCATTAGAGTCAGCAATAGTATTATTCTGACATTTCGGGCAGCGGAGTGTACTGCCTAGTTCTTTAAACTGCTGTTCTTGCTCGAGCGTGTCAAATTCATAAATCTGGATCGCAGCTCCCACAGTGAAAGGCAATACAAGCACAAACACAAACGCCGTTATCATGGCTTTCATTTTGCTGTCTCCTCAATAAGACCTTGATAAATTGGCTTCAGTGTTTCATTCCAGTTACGAACATTGACATCACCGACATGTCGGTAGCGAATATGACCTTGGGCATCAATTAAAAAGGTCTCAGGTGCACCATAAACGCCGAGATCAAGACCCAACATGCCATCACCATCAAACAAACTGATAAGGTATGGATTCCCCAGTTTGATTAACCATTCAACCGCTTTGGTCCGCTCATCTTTGTAATTCAACCCAATGATTTTGACACCCTCTGCGGCAAGCTCATTGAGATACTGGTGTTCTGCATAACACGTAGGGCACCACGTTGCCCATACATTCAGTAACAGAGGCTCGCCTTGAAAAATCGACTGGTCATAAAGCTTACCGGGTTCGGCCAAATCTTCTAAACGAAATTCAGGAACGGGTTTTCCCACCAAAACCGATTCAAGCTTAGTGGGGTCATCCCCATGAGAGTTTTTCACCAACTGAGTAGTAAATACGATCACTAGGGCAAAAAAAGCTATCAAGGGAACAAATAACAAGGCTCTGTTCATGATGCCTCCTGAGGCTTTGCACTTTTTCTAAAGCGGTAGCGTTTATCACTAATAGCTAGCGCACCACCTAAAGCCATCAACAACGAACCTGCCCATATCCAGCGAACAAAAGGCTTATAGTACACTCGTACTGCCCATGATTTGTTGTCATCCAAGCGCTCTCCCATCGCAATGTAAAGATCCCGAGTAACACCACGATCGATGGCCGCTTCCGTCATCATTGAGCGTGCTGTGCGATAGAAACGCTTTTCTGCATAGAGCGTATTGATGTATTCACCTTGGTGGCTGACTTTAAACTCTGCAATATACCCATCGTAGTTAGGACCGTCTTTTTCCTTTAGCCCTTCAAAATAAAAATCGTACCCTTGAATAAGATAATTTTCACCCGGTGCCAGACGAACATCACGTTCAATACTGTAGTTTTGCACCATCGCTATACCGATAATACTGACCGCTAAACCTATGTGAGCAAACATCATTGCCCAGTGGCTGCGTTGCAGTTTTTTAATGCCGACTAAGAAACGGTGACGATGTGTTGCTCGTTCATGCAGTTCAAAGCCGTGCATCAATATAATCCACAACGCCATCACCCAGCCAAGATACGCCATAAACTGGAAAAAATCGGCAAGCCAATAGACAAAACCTGCGGCGAGAACCAAAGACGCCAGCCCAGAGATCAACATGGGCCTAAGCAACGTCGAAAGTTTGTCTTTCTTCCAACGAACCAAAGGACCAATCCCCAAAAGAAATGAAAATGGGATCATCAACCAAGCAAATAACATATTAAAGAAAGGGGCTCCAATTGAGACAGAACCTAAGCCGATTTGCTTGTGGATTAGCGGTAGTAGTGTCCCCACCAACACCACCACTAAAGCTGCTATCAACAAGATGTTGTTGGACAGTAGTACGTTCTCACGAGAGATTAGCTCAACATTACTTCTAACACGTACCGCGGAGGCTTTCAGAGCAAACAGCAGCAATGAACCGCCAATCACAAAAACCAAAAAGAAAAGAATGAACATGCCTCGTGATGGATCAGACGCAAACGCATGGACCGATACCAAAATGCCCGAGCGTACCAGGAAAGTCCCTAACAAGCTTAATGAGAAAGCGGAGATGGCCAGCAATACCGTCCACGCTTTGAACGTGCCACGTTTTTCCGTCACCGCAAGTGAATGCATCAACGCCGTCCCTGCCAACCAAGGCATAAAAGACGCATTTTCGACTGGGTCCCAGAACCACCATCCTCCCCAGCCCAACTCATAATATGCCCACCAAGAGCCCAGAGCGATACCCAGAGTCAAAAACAACCACGCCGCGGTAGTCCAAGGGCGTGACCAACGCGCCCAAGCGGTGTCCAAACGGCCAGTCAAGAGTGAGGCGATAGCAAACGAAAAAGCCACAGAGAAGCCGACATAACCCATGTATAACATCGGAGGATGAATAATTAACCCAGGATCTTGCAACAGCGGGTTAAGGTCCCGGCCATCGACAGGGAAAAACGGTAAGGTCCGTAAAAATGGATTGGACGTGACAATAATAAAGAGTAAAAAGCCGACGCTGATCATACCCATAACGGCTAATACGCGCGCGACCGACTCCTGGGGCATACCTCGACTAAAAGTAGCGACCGCGACAGTCCACACCGCCTGAATCAAAACCCAGAGTAACAGAGACCCTTCATGCGCTCCCCAAACAGCGGTAAGACGATAATACCAAGGCAACTGGCTATTTGAGTTGGTCGCCACATACTTCAATGTAAAATCATTGGTATAAAACGCCCAAAGCAAAATACCAAAAGACAGTAGTATTAATAAAAACATGCCCCAAGACAGTGGCCTTGCCGTATTCATTAACACACTATTGTTTTTCGACGCTCCCACTAGCGGTAAAATACTCAGTAAAACTGCCATGGCGAGCGAGACAATCAGCGCAAAATGGCCTATTTCAGCAATCATTGACCATTTCCTTGTTTCTGTTGTTCAGTATATTGAAGCGGTTGGTGGTTTTTCTGCATGGCCTCTGCTATCTCTGGTGGCATATACTCTTCGTCATGCTTGGCCAGCACTTCGAAAGCTTCAACCGTTCTCGCATCAGTGAGCACACCTTGCGCTACAATACCCTGCCCTTCGCGAAAGAGATCCGGCAGAATGCCGTCATACACGACTGTCACTGTAGGGCCAACATCCCTCAATTCAAATGACACACGCAAAGAACTCTGGTCACGTTTGACCGAGCCCATCACAACCATCCCACCGATACGCAGTCTCTCGCCTACGTTTGGTTTGGTTCCATCCGCTTTACCATCAACCAATTCAGTTGGCGTATAAAACAAATCCATATTTTGGTTTAGAGCGTAAATCATCAACCCTATCGTTGCACTGATACCAATAAACAAAGCAAGGACAAATCCCAATCTTTTTTTGCGTCTTGGGTTCATAGCGTGTTCTCCGATTTTTTTGCCGCGGCAATGCGCGCTTGTCTATCGACTTTTGACTGGACTTGCTTGAGCAGTGTTTTACCACGACGAAGGCTGACAACCAGTAACATAAACATGGATAAGAAAGTAAGACCAAAGGCACTCCAGACAAACCCGGCATAACCTCCCATGGCAAAGAAATCACTCAAAGATTCAAAATGCATGGCTTATTTGCCCTCCTGAGACTGTTTGGCCGCCAATTCCATCACCCATGGACGATGACTGTCGTTTTTGATGATTTCATTTCGTAAACGAACCAAGGCCACAACAACAAAGAAAAATGCAAAACCTAATATATTCAGCAACAGTGGCCAAAGCATATCGTTAGAAATTGAGGGTTTGGCAAATTTGGTGATGGTCGCCCCCTGATGAAGCGTATTCCACCACTCAACGGAAAAATGTATGATAGGTAAGTTGATCACTCCAACAATAGCCAGTAACCCAGCGGCTTTTGCCGCGGTTTTCTGGTCGTCAAAAGCGTGATAAAGCGCAATCACCCCGAGATAAAGGAACAAGAGGATCAGTTCAGAGGTTAAACGCGCATCCCAAACCCACCATGCACCCCACATTGGTTTTCCCCATATGGCACCGGTAAAAAGTGCAATGAAGGTGTAAACTGCCCCTATTGGCGCCATTGCTGATACCGACATATCAGATAGCCTCACCTGCCAAACTAGGCCAACAAATGCGGCGATCGCCATCGACATATAGACACCCATAGACCAAATCGCTGCTGGTACATGGATATAAATGATCCGAAAGCTATCCCCTTGTTGATAATCTGACGGGGCAAATGCCAATCCCCATAGGGTTCCTGTTAGCAGGCACATCAGTGCTATAGCTAAAAACCAAGGCAGTAACTTACCACTTAACTGGTAAGCCGATTCTGGCTTTGCATAAGGATGGAGCCATTTCCACATCGTTATTCTCACTCTTGCTTTAGTTTCGCCTTTGGTGACGGAATGACTCACCATGACAATTATTCATTTTTATATCTCACACTGGAGCAGTGTCTTTCAGGAAACAAACTACCTGACACTTATCCTCAATCCGGCACTAATAATAAAGGGCGTGAGGGTCAACGTACCTATAAACATTGCCGCCAACACCGCCAGTTGACCGTTATACGCCATACCGATAGACGCCGCATCAATCGCAGATGTAGCAAAAATCAAAACTGGGATATACAACGGAAGTATCAAGAGGCTCAACAGAACTCCCCCTCTTTGTAGACCAACCGTCAGCCCAACACCAATCGCACCGATAAAGCTCAATGTCGGTGTCCCTAGAAGCAGCGTAGAGACAACCGCGATCCAAGACTCCATATCCAGTGAGAGTAAGAGGGCCAGTAGTGGGCTGATCACGATCAGCGGCAACCCCGTCAGCATCCAATGCGCGGCCACCTTTGAGATCACCACCAGAGGCAAAGGCGCGGGAATCAACATCATTTGTTCCAGCGCCCCGTCCTGAAAGTCATCCCGAAATAATCGCTCGAGTGACAAAAGCGCTGACAGTAGCGCAGCTACCCAAATAATCCCAGACGAAACCCGCGCAAGTATACTCGGCTCAGGGCCGATACTCAGAGGAAACAGCGTGATAACAATGATGAAGAACCAAAGTGGATTAAAGATATCAGCCTGACGGCGATAGGCAATCAGTAGCTCGCGCCGGATAATCGTGCTAAACGTTGAAAACATGTTTATTCACCCAACTTTATCTTTCTGAGTTTGGCATTATCTGAAAACATGTCTTGGTGAGTCGTCATTAACACAATCCCACCTTTGTCTGTTTGGCTAAGAAACAACGCTTCTAACACCTTAACACCTTGTTTATCAATAGCAGTCAAAGGTTCATCCAAGACCCAAAGTTTATCATCGCTCAGCCATAGCCGTGCGAGCGCTACCCGTCTCTGCTGACCAGCAGATAGCTGCCCGGCCGGTATCTCTTCTAGCCCAGCTAAACCGACTTTTGCGAGCGCATCAAACACGGCGCTTTTATCTATGTCTGACTGAGCTTTCACCTTGAGATAGAAAACCAAATTCTCGTAAGCGCTCAACTCGCGTTTTACTCCAGTCTGATGCCCCAAAAACAACATATCCTGATGGTAAATATCACGATGAGTTTGAATGTTTAAGCCCTGCCAAAGGATCTCACCGCTGTCACCACCGCCAAGTCCAGCAATAACCCGAAGTAAGGTTGTCTTTCCTGCACCATTACGCCCTTCTATTTGAATTAAATCACCCGAGTTCAGAGTAAAAGACAGGTCTTGAAAGAGGGTTCTTTCATCTCTAGTGGCGGAAAGTTGAGATACTTCTAACATGGGTATTCACTGCTTGAATTTCGAGTTGCTATATTAACACAGCCTTGGGAACACAGAATAGAATTAGGTCCGTGTGAATCACGAAACTAAGTAAGAATCTGTTAATAATGTTAAGACTAGCCATAGTCTTGAGGGATAAAGCCAAGATTCAAACAAAAAGGGGCGCAGAGGGCCCCTTGTTCATGCATTATTTTCTTGACGTTTTTCTTCGCCCGACGGTTTTATTTGCTGCCGATGCCGACTGTAAAGGAGGGATTTTTTCTTTCCCAGCGATTTTTTTTTGCAGAGAAAGCATCAATTCAGCTTCCGCTTTTGGAAGCTCACATTCTTCGATCAGTTCGTTGATGTCAGCACCCAGTTCAACCATTTTTGAAGCGCGGGAGTACAACCTTCCGTCACCATCATCCTGCTCTAATTCAGCGATTCTTTCATTTAGGTGACCGATCACGTCCTGTTGTTCACTGACCCGTTGTCCCAAACCCACAACAACGGAGCGGACTTCTAAAAGCTGTTTGTTTGCTTTTTGCAATTCCGTGTCTAAAAGTCGACCCTGCTGACGCCAATGTTCGACCGATGCTTTCTGGCTTTTCTTTAATCTAAACAGCGCAACAACCATCAAAAGGAGGGCAAATACAACCACGCCAGCGATGATAGACGCATTCGCTATTACCACCAAATTCATTATAGATGGGCCATCTCATCCCACTCTTCATCGGTAAGCAGCTTGTTCAAATCAACCAATATGAGCAGTTTACCATCACGGTTGCTGACACCCTGAATAAACTTAGCACTTTCATCCGTGCCCACACTTGGCGTGGTATCGATCTCAGAAGAACGTAGGTAAACCACTTCCGCCACACTATCAACCAAGATCCCAATGACTTGATGCTCGGATTCAATCACGATAATACGCGTATTATCCGTAATTTCCCCTTCCATCAGCCCAAATCTTGAACGGGTATCAATGACAGTGACAACATTACCACGCAAGTTAATAATACCCAGCACGTAGTCTGGCGCTCCAGGCACAGGGGCAATCTCAGTGTAACGAAGTACTTCCCGTACTTGCATAACATTGATACCGTAAGTTTCTTCTTCAAGCTGGAACGTCACCCACTGAAGTACTTCGTCATTGGACTGATCTTTTCTTACTTCTACTTCATTAGTTTGAGACATACCTATTCCTCTCTAAGCCTAAATCGGCATAAATGTTCTATTTATCTAGGGCTTTAACATCAAGTCCTGCATTAAGCATAGCTATCAATGCTTCAACATGGATCAAAGCACACATTTTTTCTTTAACCATCCCTGCCAGCCATGGGCGCTTACCGGCAGTTTTACGCCAACGCACTTTAGCTGGATTCAGTGATTCCGTTCCCTTTAATTGGGTTGAAGCTAGACCCCACATACTTTCGTCTAGCATCACAATATATTGATATTCATCTTTATATTGACCATCGCTAAGCTTTTCAGACATCACCCATTTTGCTGTATCGACCACATCAAGCTGAGCATCACGACCAGTCTGGAGACCAAGGTACCAATCGGGTCGCCCGATCAGATGATTGAGTTCACCTAACTGGTGTATCCCACCAAGCTCATCAAGAGGCACAGCAAACGTGACCCCATTGACATCAAAGTAAAGAACCTGAAAGTCAATGCTACGTTCTGTTGAATGCCATTGCTTCTGCTCACCGCCATCGGCCTGAGTCAAAAGTTCCAACTCTGGCTCTGGCTCTGGCTCTGGCTCTGGCTCTGGCTCTGGCTCTGGCTCTGGCTCTGGCTCTGGCTCTGGCTCTGGCTCTGGAGTAACATATTGGTCTAATTGAGGCTCTTCAACCAAAATTTGTTCTTCGTCTACCTCAACCGTATCGATGTCTAAATCAAGGTTGATGTCTTCCGAAGTCTCAACTTGCCACTCCTGAACTTCTTCGAGCCCCTCTTTCGCTTCAGCGATTTGAGCGGTGTTTTGCTCCATCACTTCTTCAAGTTGCAATTCGGCCACTGGGTTGGTTGTTTCCAATTGCTCTAGCAATCGCTCAACATCATCCAGATTAGGGACTTCTACTTCAGCCACTGGTACTTGATAGAAACTTTTTTCTTCAACAGACTGCAGTGAGGGCTTAAGTTCATAATCAGCCTCGTTTAAAACAGCATCAGTACTAGAAGAAGATTCAGCATAACTCTCTCCGCTAGTCGATTCATCCAACAAAGCCGTGAAGTAGTCATCCAATGCCTGCTCACTTGAAAGAAGTGTATCGCTACTCATTCAACGTCAACCTCTCCAAATAGATTAACAACTGTTTATAAGCAAAAACACCTCGGCTACCAGATGCAAAGTGAGAAACGGGGAGACGCTTCAAACTTGCATCTCTGAATTTCGTATCGATCGGCACAGCCGACGTCCAAACCTGATTAGGATAGTCTTTTTTAAGTTGTTGAAGCGTTTGTAATGACGCTTTGGTACGTTTGTCATACATGGTTGGTACAATGGTGACATTAAATGCTTTATTACGCGACTTCTGCATGATAGCCAGAGTACGTACCATTCTTTCTAAGCCTTTCATCGCCAAAAATTCAGTTTGAACAGGGATAAGAATACGGTTACTCGCTGCTAACGCATTAACCATCATAACACCAAGTATCGGAGGGCAATCGATTAAGACAAAGTCATAGTGATCCTGTACGGCCATCAACGCTCGTTTGAGGACCAATCCCATTCCACTGCGATTACCCATCACTCGGTCCAACGTCGCCAGCGACATATGCGCAGGAATCAAATCAATGCCCTCAATATCTGACGGCATGACTAAGGGCATCACGCTTTGTTCACTAAAGTCTTTCAATTGAAAGAGATCAAATAAACTCGATTCGACGCCATCAGAATCATAACCAAGATAAGTGGTCAAAGATGAATGTGGGTCTGTATCGACCAATAAAACTCTTTTGCCTTGCTGGCTAAGAAGACCAGCAAGGGTAATTGTCGTCGTTGTTTTTCCAACCCCGCCTTTTTGGTTTGCAATGCTCCACACAATCATGAAATACCTCTACGACAACCCGACTTCAACCAACATTCGCTCAGCGATGCGGTCTAGGGGTAGGTCTTCTGTGGAGATACCCGCTTTAGCAACAGCCTGCGGCATACCATAAACAACACAACTGTCTTCATCTTGAGCCCAAACCGTCGCGCCTTCTCCTTGAAGCATGCGTGCCCCTTCACGCCCATCGGCCCCCATGCCGGTTAACACCATAGAGAGGACTTTTTCTGAATATATTTTGGCCGCACTGCCAAAAGTGACGTCAACACACGGCTTGTAGTTCATGCGCTCGCCGCCATCAATGATACGCAACCTCGCAGAGCCTGGCCGACCATCAATCATCATCTGTTTCCCTCCTGGTGCCAAGTAGGCAACCCCAGGTTTCAGTGCATCTCCATCTTCCGCTTCTTTGACCTGAATCTTGCAAAGGGAGTTAAGCCTACTCGCAAACGCCGCGGTAAATGTTGAAGGCATGTGTTGAATCAAGAGGATAGGATGTGGATAGTTCGCTGGCAACTTAGTCAGAATTTTTTGTAAGGCGACAGGGCCTCCCGTCGACGTGCCAATGGCCGTTAGTTGATACTTTTTCCCCGTTGCTTTAAATCGAGCAGAGCTGGCTACTTTACCAACTGGCGCAGTTCGCGATACAGTGGTTGGTTTGCCAGCGTTATTAGAAGAAGCAGAGGAAGCAGGTTTAGAGGTAGAACGTCGCATTAACGCTCGCCGAGAGGATATTTCAATCACCCGCTGCTGCAACAAAGAAACCGCTTCGTCTCTATTTCGAGCAATGTCTTCAAACTTTTTAGGCAAGAAATCCAGTGCCCCTGCATCAAGAGCATCTAATGTCGCTTTTGCTCCATCATGGGTCAACGAAGAAAACATCAAGATAGGGACTGGGCTTTGAGCCATGATTTCTCTAACGGCAGTAATACCGTCCATCACTGGCATTTCAATATCCATAGTTATAACATCAGGCTTCAACCTGATGGCTTTTTCGACCGCTTCTTTGCCATTTGTCGCCACATCCATCACCTCCAATCGAGGCTCTGAGTTAATTATTTCACTCACTCGGCGACGAAAAAAACTCGAATCATCTACTACTAAAACTTTAATCGCCATAGCTATCCTTTTTTATCTGCGACTTAGATCCGAGAAGCAGCGGCATACTGCTTAAGCAAATCTGGAACGTCCAGAATAAGGGCAATATGCCCATCGCTAGTAATCGTTGCCCCCGCCATACCCGGCGTTCCTTGAAGCAAATTATCTAATGGTTTGATTACGACTTCTTCTTGACCAATCAACGTATCCACCACGAAGCCAACTCGTTGACCGCCCAGTTGGACTATCACAACATGACCATGACCTGTGCGCGATTCCGCGGTTCTGGCTTTAGGGACAAGCCAGTTCTGCAAATAAAACAATGGAATTGACTTTTCTCTAACGATAATCGTCAGTTGACCATCGACAACGTTAGTGCGGCTCAAATCCAAATGGAAGATTTCGTTAACGCTGGCCAAAGGCAAAGCAAACGGATTACCTGCGACACCTACCATCAGTGTAGGTAGAATCGCCAACGTTAGTGGCACCTTGATGGTGATCTTAGTCCCTTTCCCCATCTCGGAATCGATATCAATCGAACCATTAAGTGTATTGATCGCTGTCTTAACAACATCCATACCCACACCACGTCCGGAGATATCCGAAATTTGCTCTTTGCTGGAAAAACCAGGCATAAAGATAAGATTAAAGCACTCTTTATTGGTTAAGCGAGACGCGGCATCCTCATCCATAATTCCGCGTTTTACTGCGATCCCTCGCAGTTTATCAGGGTCCATACCGCCACCATCATCAACGATAGCCAGTTGAATATGGTCACCTTCTTGAGATGCAGACAGGACCACTTTACCCGTTCTAGGCTTTCCTGATTTAACTCGGTCATCAGGCATTTCGACCCCATGGTCCACCGAATTACGAACCAAGTGAATCAGCGGGTCAGCGAGTGCCTCTACAAGGTTTTTATCTAGGTCAGTCTCTTCTCCTCGCATTTCCAGTTCAATATCTTTGTTAAGACTTCGAGCCAAATCGCGTACAACGCGAGGGAAACGGCCAAATACTTTTTTAATTGGCTGCATCCGAGTCTTCATTACCGCACCTTGAAGATCGGCGGTAACCACATCCAAATTCGAAACCGCTTTCGACATCTCTTCGTCGGCACTATTTAAACCTAAACTCAGTAATCGATTACGAACTAACACCAATTCGCCTACCATATTCATAATGGTGTCCAACGTAGAGGTATCGACACGAACCGTCGCTTCGGCTTGGGCTTTCTTCGCGGGTGTTGACGCTTCTTTCTTCGCGGGTGGTGCCGCCTTTGCTGCGGGGGCTGGCGGTGGTGCCGCTTTTGGCGCAGGCTCGGGTGCTGGAGCAGGTTTAGGCGCAGCAGGCTTGGCCGCTTCTTTTACAGGTTGAGGTTCCGGTGCTTTCACCACTTCAGGTGCTGACGGAGCATCGCCATCTTCAGGAGCCGGCCCCTTGCCCGAACCATGAAGGTCATCAAGAAGCTTTTCAAACTCGGAATCCGTCATAAGGTTACTGTCAGCATCACTCGCAGCTGGTGCCGAAGCCGCCGGTTTATTCTCTGCTGGCGCCTCAGGTGGTGCGGCCTCCTCATCTCCTGGGCCTTTACCCGAACCATGAAGCTGATCGAGTAACTTTTCAAATTCATCATCCGTGATATCCCCGCTTGCATCACTGGCTGGCGGAGCTGGTGCGGGTGCTGATTCCACATCACTGGGAGCGCTACCCTCACCATGAAGTTGATCAAGCAACTTTTCGAATTCATCTTGCGTAATTTCATCGATTGAATCAGCAGCTACTGCGCCGCCTGCTGGAGGAGCGACTTCAAGGTCTTGAGCCGCGGGCTCAGAGTCTACTGCCGCTTGAGGCTCAGCAGGTGGAGCAGGTTCGGCTTCATCTGCCGTCTCAGGCTTACTTAAACGATGTAATTCGTCGAGCAATGCTTGGTCCGCCGTTGGCAAGGCTTCTCTGTCTTGAACGGCCTGAAACTGTTCGTTGACGGTGTCTAGCGCGGTCAGCATCGTATCCATTAACCCAGCAGAAACTTGACGTTGACCATTACGCAAGATATCAAATACGTTCTCAGCACCGTGGCAAGTATCAACCAGCTCAGCCAATGATAAGAATCCTGCGCCACCTTTAACCGTGTGGAAGCCACGGAAAATTGCGTTGAGCAAATCCTTGTCATCAGGGTTATTCTCAAGCTCTACCAGCTGTTCAGATAGAAGCTCAAGAATCTCGCCTGCTTCAACCAAAAAGTCCTGTAGAATGTCGTCGTCTAATTCATAGCTCATAAATTACCTCTAAAACCCAAGACTTGAGAGCAAATCGTCGACTTCGTCTTGTGATGAAACCGCATCATTTCTTTCATGAGGGTTGAGTATAGGCCCTTCAGGGTCTATCGATGATGTATTCTTCTTCTCTTTCTCTACCGTTTCTTCACCTTGGCTAGCGACAAAAGCGGTTAGAATTTCAACAAGACGTTTCTCAACCTCATTAACCAGTGTAATGACCCTACTGATAATTTGCCCTGTTAAGTCCTGAAAATCCTGCGCCATAAGAATTTCGGTCAGCTGACCTTTCAACTCAGAACTGTCTCCCTCCACCTCACAGAGCAGCTCATCGATTCTATGGCAAAGTCCTTTAAAATCTGCAAGTTCGATTCGGCCACGCATCAATTCATTCCACTGGGGTCGGACTTGAAGCAACCCACCATGGAGGTTATCTGCTATTGGCATACAGCGATCAACCGCATCCATCGTTTTGTTCGCTGCTGCTTCTGTTTTCTCAATGACGTATTGAAGGCGATCCCTGGCATCAGGGATTTCATCATTTGCTATCTCGTTCAAGCGATCATCCAGATTGAACTGCTTGAGAGACTCGTGAAGATCACGCGTCAATTCTCCTATTTCCTGTAACATAGGATTCGAAGCGCCTTCAACAATACTGCTTACAAGTTTGTCCGCGTCTTGTTGCTGCTCGTTTTCTAATAATTCTACGAGTTGTTTTGCCTGTTCTAATGAAATCATTCTGAATTAGCCTTTCGCGTGCTTCGTCATCAGGTTGACTTATAAACGCTCAAAGATTTTATCTAATTTTTCTTTTAGCGTAGCAGCCGTAAATGGTTTCACTATGTACCCGTTAACCCCCGCTTGAGCCGCTTCGATTATCTGCTCGCGCTTGGCTTCTGCCGTTATCATTAATACTGGCAAATGTTTCAGCTCCTCATCAGCACGAATGTGCTTAAGAAGGTCGATACCCTGCATCCCTGGCATGTTCCAATCTGTAACAACAAATTCAAAATCACCTTTTTTGAGCATTGGTAGCGCCGTCAAGCCGTCGTCCGCTTCTTGGGTGTTATTAAAACCCAAGTCTCGAAGTAAGTTTTTAACAATACGGCGCATTGTTGAAAAGTCGTCAACAATAAGGATCTTCATATTTTTATTCAAAATTGCCTCCACTGAGTTCGATATCAGTGATTTCTAGTCATTATTTGTCCAAACACTCAATTTCGTGCGCAGACGCTGCATTGATTGGCTAAGTATCTGGCTAACGCGTGATTCGCTAACACCAATGACTTCGCCGATTTCCTTTAAGTTTAACTCTTCATCATAATAAAGTGAAAGTACTAGTGCTTCTCTTTCAGGCAGTGATTTTATCGATTCTGTTAAGGCGGTTCGAAAATTTTCTTCTGCAACCCCCTGAAATGGGAGATTTTCTTCATCAGCGTCTTCGTGTGAAATGGCGTCTTCCGAAACGCCTAAATCTTCCATACCTATCAAACGAGAACAATTTATGTCGTTTAAAGCACCATGATACTGTTTTAGACTCATTTCCATGTGCTTGGCAACCTCCGCATCAGTTGGATCGCGATTTAGCTCTCCTTCCAGTTGCGCAATAGCCTGACTGATTTCCCGGCTGTATTTATGGACTGACCGTGGAACCCAGTCTCCACGACGTATATCATCAAGCATAGCACCCCGTATGCGGATACCAGCATACGTTTCAAAACTCGCTCCTTTGGTACCGTCGTAGTTCTTTTGAGCTTCCAATAAACCGATCATCCCTGCTTGAATAAGATCTTCCACCTGCACACTCGGTGGCAAACGCCCCAGAAGGTGATGAGCAATTCTCTTCACAAGCACCGAGTGCTTTTCTAGAAAGACTCGTTGACTATTTTGATTTGCGTATTGGTCATAGGTCAATGCCTTATTCACCAAATGGTTCCTCTAACATCTCTGTTCTATGAAGTAAGCGTTCTACAAAAAACTCCAGATGTCCACTCGGTGTTTTCGGAATTGGCCAAGTTAGCGCTTTATTTGCTAATGATCCCAATGCTAATGACGCAGGTGAGCGAGGGAATGCATCCACAACAATCTTTTGTTTTTTAACAGCTTGTCGAACTTTATCATCCAATGGAATACATGCTACGAGATCAAGGCTAACATTCAAAAATCTCTCTGTGACCAAAGTCAATTTTGCAAACAATTCTCTGCCTTCTCGGTAACTTCTCACCATATTTGCAACAATTTTAAATCGTTGGACCTGATGATCTTTACTCAGCAGCTTGATAAGAGCATAAGCATCTGTGATAGAGGAAGGCTCATCACAAACTACCACTACCACATCCTGAGCCGCACGAGAAAAGCTCACTACCATATCCGAAATACCTGCCGCTGTATCAATAAGCAAGACATCCATTTCATCTTCTAGACTGCCAAACGCACGTATCAAACCAACGTGCTGCGCATGCGACAACTCGGTCATCGACTGAGTCCCCGACGTCGCTGGGATAATTCTAATCCCAAAGGGTCCTTCTACAATAGCATCTTGCAACTCACATTCGCCAGCCAGAACATGTCCAAGATTTCGTTTTGCTCGAATCCCTAACATCACATCAACGTTGGCTAAACCTAAATCAGCATCCAACACCATGACTTTTTTGCCCTGACGCGCCATGCAAATGGCCAGACCTAAAGTTACATTTGATTTTCCCACGCCACCTTTACCGCCTGTGACAGTAATCACCTTGGTCAGGGAAGGTTGGGTTAAGCGGCGTAAACCGCTTGCTTGGTCTTGTATCATATTTTTTGTCATAATCGTCCGCCGCCTAGAACCCTTCTACTTCACTATTCCAGTAGTGAGGCTCGTCGTCTGTCGACTTCTCTAAAAGTTCGTTTGCTTTAGCCACCAAATACTTAGGCTGTGCAATCACTATGTCTTCTGGTACTCGCTGCCCATTAGCAATGTAAGCAACAGGTAGCGCATTTTGTACCACTACACTGACAAACTCCCCCAAACTTAAGGACTCGTCGAGTTTCGTCAAAATACAACCAGAAAGAGGGATTCTCTTGAAATGGTCTAATGTCTCTTGTAATACTTTTCGCTGCGCTGTGGCTGGTAGTACTAGATAACTGTGAATCACTTCACCGCTATCTTGCATCAAGGTATCGAGTTGCTCTGACAAACGGACATCTCTTTGCCCCATACCTGCAGTATCAACCAAAATTAGACGACGGTTTCTCAGTTGATAAACTACATCGGCTAACTCTTTGGAATCTTTAGCAACTTTTACAGCACACCCCATAATGCGGCCATAAATGGCCAGTTGTTCATGCGCCCCGATGCGATAGGTGTCCGTCGTGACAAGAGCTACGTTATCCGGCCCAAACTCCATGGCCGCCCTTGCTGCCAATTTCGCCACCGTGGTGGTTTTACCGACGCCAGTTGGGCCTAATAAAGCAACCACACCACCTCGCTTCAAGATGTCTTGCTTCGAGATCGGGATTTGGTCCGAGACTAAACCTAACAGTGCTTTCCACGCTTTCGTCGGTGGGGTCTCTTCAGGGATATAGCAAGCAAGTTGGTCGGCGAGTTCGGAAGACACCCCCATACGCTCTAATCGCTTTATTAACATCGCCCTAAGAGGTTCACGCCGCTCAACTTCCTGCCACATTAACCCAGAGACTTGGTGCTCAAGAAGCCGCCGAATCGATGTCATTTCTTCACGCATATCCTCAAGATCTGAGCCCTGCACTTGTTCGTTTTGTTCATCTGCGCGACCGCGTTCGAAACGGGATGGGTCTAACCTTGGAGAAGCACTGCCTTTATCGCGGTCTTCTGCGATCAATCTAGCTAAAGGAGAATCTTCCCGAACTTTAACGTCACGATCATCGTGGTTACCATTGCGATTCTGAGACTGACGCTTAAGCAAGGCTGATAGCGAATCTTGATTGTCTCCACTCTGACCGTCTTCCTGTGTCGCTTCGTTACTGTACTGATGTAGCATGTTCGCAAAGCGCTTTGTCATCGAACGGCCAGAATCGGCTTTACTTTGTAAGCTGACTCTATCCTCGTCTAAACGTCGCTTTGAGGACCGTGATTTGTTAGCGTTTGATTGAGCCTGAGGGGCTTGGTAGAGGGGCTGAGCGCGATGAGAGCCCGATCGAGCCGCCGCCGTCTCGTTATCAACTGCGGCTACAATTTCGACACCACCCGCGACTTTTTTATTCGACATTATCACGGCGTCGTCCCCCAACTCCTCTTTGACTTGGAGTAGAGCTGTGCGCATGTCTTTGGCAAAAAATCGTTTAATCTTCAAAGTCGATATCCGTTTATTGACGCATTAGTGCTAATTGCCAACGGCCTGTACTATACGTATCTGTTTCTCATCCGGTATTTCCTGGTAAGAGAGTACTCGGAGCGATGGAATCGTATTTTTGACAAACTTAGCCAGTGTCGAGCGCAATACACCAGAAGTCAGCAGTACCGCTGGTTCTCCTTTTAGCTCTTGCTCCTGTGTCGCCTGAGCCAAAGAAGATTGCAATCGTTCAGCTAAGCCGGGCTCAATTCCCGCAGACTCTCCTCCAGATGCTTGCATTGTCTGATGCAATATTTGTTCCAGCTCAGGAATCAAGGTAATGACCGGCAACTCCGGCTCTATCCCATTGATTTCCTGAGTAATTAATCGCTTAAGTGATATTCGAACGGCAGCGGTGAGGATGTCAGGTTCTTGACTCTTACTTGAATATTCTGCCAAGGTTTGAACTATGGTGCGGATATCTCTAATCGGCACCGCCTCATTCAATAAATTCTGAAGAACTTTAACAACCACACCTAACGCCAACTGGTCGGGGACAAAATTCTCCACGAGCTTAGGCGTACTTCTTCCCAGCATTTCCAGTAAATTTTGAACTTCTTCATGGCCTATCAATTGCGAAGCATTATTGGTCAATAATTGGCTCAAATGAGTCGCCAAAACCGTTGAGGAGTCAACGACGGTGTACCCTAGTGCTTGAGCATGTTCACGCTGCTCTGCCTTGATCCAAATAGCTTCTAGCCCAAAAGCTGGATCAATGGTCTGCTCCCCTTCGATTAGCCCGTAAACTTGACCTGGATTGATTGCCAATTCCATATCTGGTCGAATTTCTGCTTCACCCACAGCCACCCCCATCAAAGTGATCCGATAACTGTTTGGCGTCAGCTCTAGGTTGTCTCGGATATGTACAGCAGGAATCAAGAAACCGAAATCTTGAGACAGCTTTTTACGGACGCCTTTCACACGCTCAAGCAATTCTCCGCCTTGATCTTTATCGACCAAGGGGATTAAACGATAACCGACTTCAAGACCAATAATATCAACGGGTTGAACATCATCCCAAGAGAGTTCTTTAGGTGTTGGTGCTTCTTGATCAGGGGCCGCTGGAAGGTTGGCCGTTTCAAGCGCTTTTTTCTGCTTGCGGTACATCCAGTAAGCCCCCCCGCCCGCTAAACTCGCTAATAGCAAAAAAGCAAAGTGGGGCATGCCAGGAACAATACCCATAATCGCTAAAATAGACGCGGTGATCATGAGTGCTTTCGGGTTGTCAAAAAGCTGAAAGACAACCTGCTGGCCCATGTCTTCATCTGTATTTTGACGGGTGACCATGATAGCAGCGCCGATAGAAAGCAACAGAGACGGGATCTGCGCCACTAAACCATCACCAATCGTCAGCAATGTGAATATTTGAATCGCTTCACTAAAGCCCAGACCATGCTGAGTCATGCCAATCGATAAACCACCAATGATATTGATAAAGAGGATCAAAATACCAGCAATCGCATCCCCTTTGACAAATTTTGATGCACCATCCATCGAACCGTAAAAATCGGCCTCTTTGGTCACTTCCTGACGGCGAGTCCGCGCCTGTTCCTGATCAATCAAGCCGGCATTAAGGTCGGCGTCAATGGCCATCTGCTTGCCGGGCAATGCATCTAAGGTAAAACGCGCACTGACTTCAGAGATTCGGCCCGCACCTTTCGTCACAACCATAAAGTTAATAATCATCAGGATAAGGAATACGACTAGGCCCACTGCATAATTGCCCCCAATGACAACACTACCAAACGCTTCAATTACACTACCCGCTGCGCTAGTGCCTTCATGGCCGTAGAGAAGCACAACTCGTGTCGATGCTACGTTTAGCGCCAATCGCAACAGGGTGGAAATAAGAAGAACCGTGGGAAATGCAGCAAAGTCGAGCGGCCTACGCGTGTAAACAGTGACCAACAAGACCACCATAGCTAACGCAATATTGAACGTAAAAAACAAGTCGAGCAAAAACGGGGGTATGGGTAGCACCACCATCGCCAAACTTGCTAAAACCATAATAGGCGCACCGATGGCTGGCATCGCTCTTTGAGGGATTGGCGGTATTTTATCCGCGAATGGCATCGTAAACTTCATAGAAGAGCAGGCTACTATTTCTTATTAATTTAAAGACTTGAAACAGGATGCAAATTCCAGTCCACAAGCAATGTCAATTTTATGGCTGAATCCGCTAAGACGAAAGCGACAGATATTACGACTCTGATTGCCGATTAAAGATGACGTTTCCAACATGTTTATCTAAGTGATATTCAATACCGATAATGCCAGAAGTCGTAAACATGGGGGGCGCAATTTCGGGGACAAATTCGGCAGTTAAATATCCCACTAAGGGTAAATGGGAGACCAGTAACACCGAGGTCAATTTATCTACTTCCGCGATAGCCTCGACATAGTTTGCAACATGAGAAGACTCTCCGTAGGGAGTAATATCATCACAAGTGAGGATTTTCTTGGCTGAAAACAAATGCGATACCGCCTGCCAAGTTTGTTGTGCTCGTAGGTAGGGGCTAACCAAAACACAATCAAACTGACTATGGCCTGTTTTCACACACTCTTGTACGACTTGGACGGAATTCTTTTGACCCCGTTCAGTCAATGATCTCTGAGCATCTGATTCTGCGTAATGCTCTGCTTCCCCATGACGCATAATAAAAATTTTCATGGCTGTGTTCCTATTACCTGTTTTTGCCGCGCTTACTAAGCGCAATTTTATTATCTTAGCGTTGTGCCCTATAAAAATAATTATATCAAGTGCCTTGCCAAAGACTTGGACTTTCTTAACAATCTTTAGTGATGAATTAACAAATTGTGTATGCTTATCTTTCTTTGAACCCGAGTTGGCAGTCGTCCACATCCCGTTCATACTACTATTTAGCGACCATAAGCGGAGTAAACTTGTGCATATAAGCCCCAATGATACCAACCAATATCGCTATTTCACGTTGGATAACGGGCTTAGAGTGCTAGCGGTCCATGACAGAGATGCGCAAAAATCAGCCGCAGCTCTCGCCGTTAACGTCGGTCATTTCGATGACCCTTTAGACAGACAAGGCCTAGCTCACTATCTTGAACATATGCTTTTTTTGGGGACAGAAAAGTACCCCAAAATAGGCGAATTTCAACACTATATTAATCAACACGGTGGCAGCAATAACGCTTGGACGGGAACCGAGCATACCTGTTTTTTCTTCGATGTATCACCGAACGTTTTCGAGCAAAGTCTGGATAGGTTCAGTCAGTTTTTTACCTCACCACTTTTTAATCAAGAAGCCTTGGACAAAGAACGTCAAGCCGTAGAATCTGAATATAAACTCAAACTAAAAGATGATTCTCGTCGCTTGTATCAAGTACACAAAGAGCTGGTTAATCCAGCGCATCCTTTCTCTAAATTTTCGGTAGGGAACCTTGAAACGCTTGGGGATCGAAATGGCCAGTCCATTCGCGATGAAATTGTTGATTTTCACTATCAACAATACTCGGCGGATCTCATGACTCTTACCATTATGGGGCCACAAACTCTGCAAGAACTTGAGGATTGGATTAAAGAAAGATTTTGTCATATTCCCAACCATAACCTGTCCGGTAAAACAATAAATGTTCCATACACAAGCAAGCAATCCACTGAAATTATTGTCAATGTAGAGCCCATCAAGGATATTCGAAAACTGATACTTACATTCCCTTTCCCTTGCATGGATCAGTACTATCGCCAAAAGCCCCTTTCCTACTTTGCACATTTACTCGGCGACGAAGCTGAAGGCAGCTTAATGCTGGCGCTTAAACAAAAGGGCTGGATCACGTCTCTCACTGCTGGAGGCGGGACCAGTGGTAGCAATTATCGTGAATTTACGGTTAGCTGCGCGTTAACAGCGTTAGGGCTTAACTACGTTGAAGATATTGTACAGGGCGTATTTTCTTATCTCGCGCTGGTAAGCCGTGAAGGTTTTGCACAATGGCGCTATCTCGAAAAACAAGCGGTACTTGAGTCAGCATTCCGCTTTCAAGAACCCACGAAACCGATGGATCTGGTCAGTCACCTTGTCGTCAATATGCAGCATTATTCGCCAGAAGATACCATCTATGGCGACTTTGTCATGAACCGATACGATGAAAATCAATTAAAGAGTCTGCTCGACTATTTTACGCCGCAAAACCTTCGTATATCCGTCATCGCACAGGGACGAGATTATGACCAGCAAGCAGATTGGTATGCGACACCATACAGTGTCAATCGATTGACAGATGAGCAAATGGACCATTTTGGAAAGGTCAGCCCTCTCGCTTTTGCCTTACCCCAAAAGAACCCATTTATTTGTTACGATTTAAAACCTTTCGACATTGAATTACGCTCGACGACACCCAGCATCATAGAGGACTTACCTGGATTCAAGCTTTGGCACCTACAAGATCATCAATTTCGTGTTCCCAAAGGGGTGATTTACGTCGCCATAGACAGTCCCCATGCGGTCGCTAATAGCCAAAACATTGTGAAAACACGTCTGTGTGTGGAAATGTTTTTGGACTCACTATCAACAGAGACTTACCAAGCTGAAATCGCTGGTATGGGTTACAACATGTACGCCCATCAGGGAGGTGTCACTCTCACTCTTTCTGGGTTTAGTAAAAAACAACCTGAGTTGATGGCCATGATTTTGCGGCGTTTTGCAAAGCGGGAATTCAGCCAACAACGTTTTACCACGATCAAGTCCCAAATGTTGAGAAACTGGCGCAACGCAGCACAAGATAAACCTATATCTCAATTGTTCAACGCGATGACCGGACTATTACAACCTAACAATCCACCTTACGCCGAACTATTGAAAGCCCTAGAAACAATTGAAGTAACCGAATTGGCTGAATTTGTTGAAAAGATTCTTGCTCAATTGCATATTGAAATGTTTGTTTATGGTGATTGGACTCAAGCCGATGCGATCAAATTGGGTGACACACTGAAAGATGCTTTAAGCGTCCCTAACCAAAAATATGAAGAATCGCTGCGCCCCTTAGTGATGCTTGGCGAAAGTGGCACGTTTCATCACTCGATCGACTGCGAACAAGCCGATTCCGCTATTGTGGTGTACTACCAGTGTCTCGATATCGCTCCTCGGAACATCGCCCTCTATTCTCTCGCTAACCACTTGATGTCGGCTACTTTTTTTAATGAAATCAGAACCAAACAACAGCTGGGCTATATGGTGGGAACGGGAAACATGCCGCTCAATCGGCACCCAGGCCTCGTACTCTACGTTCAGTCACCCAATGCAGCACCCGTTGAGCTTATCCAATCCATCGATGAGTTTCTCAACGCTTTTTATATGATTTTACTTGAGCTCAATGATTATCAATGGCATAGCACTAAGCGAGGCCTCTGGAACCAAATTGCTACTCCTGACACCACTCTTCGTGGCCGAGCCCAGCGATTATGGGTATCGATAGGAAATAAAGACAGTCAGTTCAATCAAAAAGAAAAGGTCCTTGAGGCCCTCAAAAAGCTCACTCGCGCCGACATGATTCGTTTTATCGTCACCCAATTAAAGCCAAGGACAGCCAATCGACTTATCATGCATACACAAGGCAGCTCGCACCGCCATTCCTCTGAGCTGAACCTCGGGTTGGAGATAGGCTCAATTGAACAATTTCAGTTACGCCCAAAAGCTACTGACCTAGGTTGACTGCTCTGAGGCCACAATTTGTTTAAGTGAATAGGGGTGAAGCTTAATACAGACCCCTTCATGCTTAAAAGCCACTGTCGGGTTATCAAGTCGTTCTCCTTCTCCTTTTGGGCTGGAAAGCTTAACGGTTACCCCTTGCTCTTTTAGTGAATCCCATTGATTGTCAAAGCTTGGAAAACGCCGTTTTATGTCCTCCAAAAACTGCTCAGCACTGCACGCTAAAGAAGGCATAACGAATTCTACATGCTCCCAACTTTGCACTGGGTAGATTTTGCCAGCCGCAGGATATGGCAATTCAAGACATTCAATCGTCCAATGTGCGGCAGTCAGAGGCTGATCAAACTCAATCACAATAATCGGGCGGCCATTAATGATCGCAGTCGAAATTTCACGACCTTCTTTTAACCACTCTTTGTGCACTTGTTCAGCCAGAGATAAATCATTCACTCTTAAAGCAATATGATCAGCCTGCAACGCGCTCAAATCAATCGCCAGCTTTTCACTTAGCCCCTGAATTCTATCCATAAAATCATTCAGTTTCGCTTTCAATTGAAACGGCATCAGTTCTACATCTAACGGCCTTTGAGACATTTTATCCATCCAATATATTGATTTATCGACAATAGTAGCAAGTTACTCAACAAAAGTAGAAAATTTCGCAGAACACTCCCTGTAAGAGATGACTTAAAGTTGATATTATGTGCTCCAATTTATTAACTCAAAACGATATGCATCCCGCAACCGTGGCTAAGTTCAGCAAGCTATCTCAACAAGACTGAAGTCAATTTGCATATCAAACCAATTCTCAAGAATTGAAGGAATCACGTGTGAATATCCAAGCACTTATTAACGACAAAGTATCTCAGGCTTTAGAAGCCGCAGGCGCACCCAAAGGCAGCCCTGCTGCGGTTCGCCAATCAGCCAAACCACAGTTTGGTGATTATCAAGCAAACGGTGTGATGGGTGTTGCAAAGAGACTCGGTGCGAACCCGCGAGAATTTGCTCAAAAAGTTCTGGACGTTCTTGACCTTGATGGTATCGCGTGCAAAACAGAAATCGCTGGTCCCGGCTTTATCAATATTTTCTTAAGTGAAGCATTTCTTGCCAACAATGCAGAAGCCGCACTGGCTGATAAACGCCTTGGTGTGAGTAAAGAAACACAGAAAACCATCGTAGCAGACTACTCAGCCCCGAACGTTGCAAAAGAAATGCACGTCGGTCACCTGAGATCAACAATTATTGGTGACGCCGTTGTCCGCACCCTTGAGTTTCTTGGCCATAATGTCATTCGAGCAAACCATATAGGAGATTGGGGAACTCAGTTTGGGATGCTAATTGCAAACCTAGAGCGTGTTCAGAAAGAATCTGGCGAAGTCTCTATGGAGCTTTCTGATCTCGAAGCGTTCTACCGAGAATCTAAAAAACTCTACGATGAAGACGAAGAGTTCGCCGTCAAAGCACGCAACTATGTTGTCAAACTTCAAAGTGGTGACCAATACTGCGCAGAAATGTGGAGAAAGTTGGTGGATGTTACCATGATCCAGAACCAACGAAACTATGACCGCCTTAACGTCTCCCTAAATCGTGATGACGTTATGGGAGAGAGTATGTACAACGATATGCTCTCTGGTATCGTCGCCGATCTCCAAAAACAAGGGTTAGCCCAAGAGGATGATGGGGCTCAAGTCGTCTTCCTTGATGAATACAAAAATAAAGACGGCGAACCTATGGGTGTGATTATCCAAAAGAGGGATGGCGGTTTCCTATATACGACAACCGATATCGCTTGCGCAAAGTACCGTTACGAAACCCTCGGTGCTGACCGGGTTCTCTATTTCATCGACTCCCGTCAACATCAGCACCTTATGCAAGCGTGGACCATCGTCCGCAAAGCAGGTTATGTTCCGGAGAATGTCTCTCTTGAGCATCACGCATTTGGGATGATGCTAGGTAAAGATGGCCGTCCATTTAAAACACGAGCCGGTGGCACAGTCCGTTTAGCAGACCTACTCGATGAAGCACAAGAGCGAGCCATCAAGCTAATTGAATCCAAAAACGCAGAGTTGGAAGACGCTGAGAAACAAAATATTGCCAATACTGTTGCAATGGCAGCGGTAAAATATGCAGATCTTTCGAAACACCGAACAACTGACTATGTGTTCGATTGGGACAACATGCTCGCATTTGAAGGAAACACCGCCCCATACATGCAATACGCTTATACACGTGTTGCATCCATTTTCGCTAAGGCCGGTCTCCCTATGGATAACTTGCCCGGTGAAATAAAGATCACTGATGAAAAAGAAAAAACCTTGATAGCCAAGCTACTTCAGTTTGAAGAAGCGGTCCAATCCGTTGCTCGTGAAGGGCAACCTCATATCATGTGTAGTTATCTATTCGAACTCGCAGGTCAGTTCTCTAGCTTCTACGAAGCCTGCCCAGTGCTGAATGCTCAAGATGTCTCTGTTAAACAAAGTCGCCTTAAGCTCTCAGCCCTGACTGCGAATACCATTAAACAAGGTTTATCGCTGCTGGGTATTGATACCCTTGAACGCATGTAAAGTTCACACAGTTAAAGGTTGGTGCATACACACCAACCTTTTCTTTTATCTGGGGAATAGTGACACTTAACATAACAGGGCCACCTATGAATTTTGAACTTCACCCACAGTTACTCAAGGATACCGATATCATTGGTCACTTGCCTTTGTGTCTTGTGCTTCTCCATAAGGACAACGCAGTTCCTTGGGTCATTCTTGTGCCAAAACGTGAAAACCTCACGGAACTTCATCAACTATCACTCTCAGATCAGCAACAATTTTTGCTGGAATCTCGGGCAGTCAGTTTAGCTATCGAAAAAACGTTCCAACCAGACAAGCTTAACTTAGGTGCGATAGGGAATAGAGTCCCTCAGCTACATATCCATCATATTGCACGTTTTAAGAATGATCTTGCATGGCCAGAACCAGTGTGGGGAAATACTCTCGGCGAATATCGGGCACCACAGCAACAGCAAACCATGATAAGTGACATACAGAACGCACTCTCTGATTCATTGATTCAATGACGGCTTACCGCCGTCATGCCTGCGGTGGTAATTTACATAATCACAGTCAAAGATAGCCCTTCAACCCGGTTTGCGGAGTAACGAATACGAGTCACCTGCCCTGACTTGTTCGTATCAACGAGGCGGGAGATTTTTCCTCTATTCACCCAAACCTCTAACATGGCAGCAACCCCGTCTTCACTCAGCGAAAATCGCTTAGCGAGATCAACCTGACTGACACAACCTTTCTGTTCGATATGTTTTCTCAATGATTGAAGAATCATACCACTTGCGCCTCTGAACAAGTGAGTTGACGTTGACCAGCCACTTTGAGACCACGATAGATCACTAACGACACCAGAAGAATACCTGCAATCCAGCCAGCACTATAGACCTTATGATCAGAGAAATGAGCGATTTGATAGTAAAGTGCGGCCCCCCCATAAGCTAAACCCATTGTCCAAAGCGCGATAAAGCGCGCATACTTCTGACCAAACTCGCGGACATAAGCGCCCATAGCGGCAACACATGGCGTATACAACAAGATAAATATAAGGTAAGCAAATGCAGCATGGCTAGAAATAAAGTATTGGTTTAAATTACTAAAAATCGATGCGTCAACATCCTGCTGCTGCGCCACATCTTCAGTGTTTGTCAGATCACCCACCTCAATACCCAAGGGGTCAGAGTAGCTCAACCCTGCGAGATTATTTGGAATCGACATGACCGCCTCTTCTAAGCTCGCGAGCAAATTATACTCCGCGTCTTCACTCGTGCTCGGAGCATAGAGGCTATTGAGTGTACCGACCACCGCCTCTTTGGCAAAAATACCAGTGATAATCCCCACGGTTGCAGGCCAATTCTCTTTTTGAATCCCAATGGGCGCAAACACTGGGGTCACAACTTGTGACACTTTTGACAGTATCGATGCATCACTGTCTTCATGTCCAAATGAACCATCCGTGCCTACAGAATTAAGAAAACTCAGGATAGTTACAACTAACACAATGGTTTTACCAGCGCCAAGAACAAACCGTTTGAGCTTCTGCCACGTTTTAATGACGACATTCTGCACCGTGGGCAATTCATAGTCTGGCATCTCCATAACAAAACTTTCGCTGGAACCAGGATACAAGGTTTTCTTTAACACAATGCCTGTAAACACCGCCGCCAAAATGCCCAGCAGGTACAAAGCAAAAACAATATTTTGTCCACTTTGTGGGAAGAACGCGGCAGCGAAAAGAGCGTAGACTGGTAACCGAGCGCCACAAGACATAAAAGGTGCCATGGACGCGGCCAGTTTCCTTTCTCGTTCCTGATCGAGTGTACGTGTCGCCATAATAGCAGGGACATTACAACCAAAACCCAATACTAAAGGCACAAACGCTTTACCAGGGAGACCAATTTTCTGCATCACTTTATCTAAGACAAAAGCTGCACGCGACATGTAACCAGAACTTTCCAAAATTGCGAGAAATAAATATAGACAAGCAATAACAGGAATAAAGGTCGCCACCGTTTGAATGCCACCACCAACGCCATCGGCTATCAGAGTCACCAGCCATACTGGCAAGTGGTTATCGAGTAGGTAGTGTCCACCGTCAACCAATAGAGCACCGACACCAATATCAAAGAAATCAATAAATGCACTGCCTATATTGATCGAAAACATGAACATCAGGTACATCACAATAAAGAAAAATGGCACACCAACCCATTTGTTTAGGACAACATTATCGACTTTTTGAGTAAAGCTATGGCTCAGTTTACCTTCAGATCTCCGAACATCCTGACACTGTTGATGCAAGAACGTGTATTTGGTATCAGCCACCAACAAATCAATATCAAGCTCCACGCTTTCTCGTACCATGGCAATATTGTCTCGTTCTAGCTGAGAAAGATTGTTGAGCACAAGTCTATCGTTTTCGAAACTACGTATGGATAAAGCACGCGCTGAAACATACGCATCTTTCTCGAATATCGGTTTGATTTTTTCTATCGCATTTTCGAAATCTTTCTGGTAGTCGAGTTTCAACTCATTAAGAGCGACGCCCTGAACTACAGCTTTATGTAAATGCTGTTTGAGCTTTTGCACCTGAATTCGATTATTTGCCGACAAGGCAAAAACCGGACATCCCAGCATGTTTTCCAACGATTTGACGTCGATAGTTTGCCGCTCTCGTTTAAGCGCGTCCATTTTATTCAACACCACCAACATGGGGCGACCCAATTCTCTTAGCTGAAGAGTCATATACAAGCTGCGTTCAAGACAAGTTGCATCAACAACGTTAATAATCAAGTCCGCCGGATGGGTCAAAATAGCTCTAGATGCAATCGATTCATCAATGCTGTTTCCATCATTACCACTGTCAAGTGCATATATACCGGGAAGATCAGTGAGCAAAAACTCGTCTCCGGAATGCGGATAACGTCCAGTTTTCTTCTCCACCGTTACACCAGCCCAGTTACCCACTTGCTGTTTGGCCCCAGTCAAACCATTAAATAGTGTTGTTTTTCCACTATTTGGGTTGCCAACCGTTAGAATGTTATAGTTCACGGTCAACCTCCACGTTCACTGCATTGGCGATATTTGTTCTTACTGCAAGAGAAACGCCTCTGACCTCGACCTGAAGAGGGTCCCCCATCGGAGCCTTTCGAATAAGGGTCACCGGTGTGTCGGGTAACAAACCCATTACCATGAGTTTTTTTCTTACGTCGCTTGATAGCCCCGAAAACCCTGTAATGGTTGCTTTTTGTCCGTGATTTAATTGTGAAAGTTTCATAGAAAGGCCAATAAATATAACAATGAGAAGGATTACTATTTATATTTTTAAATCTTATACCAGGTTAATTTTGTGAATATTGCTCGAAATCAAACATTGCATAGATGAAACGTTACTTTCGTTAATATAACCCACGTCAATATTGTTAAAACAACGAATGCTGACGGTTGCCACCCTCACCGCATTAACTCTAGCGAGACAAAAATTTAATTTAAGTTAAATAATTTCATTATCTTGCAGAAATGTCGCTTTTATCATGTCATATTGGCGTTAAATTTATAAGTTGAAGTGCTGATTAACTTTATAGTTAATCAGGCCAGAGAAGCGATTTCTTTGCAGACAATGAATTCCAGAAGTGGTGCACCCCGTGCCACTTTAGCAGCAAGCGTAGGTGTCATTGGCGCCCGCGGTATAGCCGTCAAAGGTTATGCCGCGATTTTTTTCCTAACTCTCCATCACCACTACGTTAGCTCTCTTGCCCCTTCCTGCTCAGCGATAAACTGAGAAGGGGAAACGCCAAAACGATGTTTAAATCTTTGACCAAAATAGGAGGGATCATTAAAACCACATTCAAAGGCAACATCTGAGACTTTTTCTCCCGCGAGCAAACGCCTGCATGCGTGGTCAAGTCGCACTTCTGTGACATAATCCATGAAGGTACGCTGCATCGCAGATTTGAATCGGCGCTGAAAACTTCGTTCAGAGACAAACATTTTTCTGGCGGCGGCAGAGGTACCAAAATCAGGATCAGCATAATGTTCGTCCACTAGGTGTTGAAGTTTTTTAAGCCAGCTTGATTTAGGTTTATCTCCCAGTGGCTTCACCGCCGCCAAAGGCTGGCTTGGCTTTTCATTCAGCTGGCACCCATCTGCCCAGAAAAGTTGAACAAGGTTGCGGTTCTCCACATAAGTTAATTGGCTCTCTCCATCACTCTGTTTGACAAGACCCTCAATTTCACACCAGAACTCTGATAACTCTGATATGGCTTGGCCATCGTCAACGGAGGTAAACACGACCTTTTGGTCTTGCAACTTTAAATGAAATGTTGCTGATTGACTGCGACAAAGGATGTTAGCGATCAAAACATTAAATACCACATCCAAATTAAAGACTTTTAACAAGGCATAAAGGTCTTGTCTTGGTGAAGAACTCACATCAATGGAAAGATTGCTGTTCGCCAGTTCCTCGTTCCATCCGTCCAGAGCCGAACGTAATAATAAGGAAAGATTACAGATTAGATATTCATCGAGGTTCTCTGTTGCTCCTTGATTCAACCATCTATCTGGCCGCGAAAATACGATGGTGTTTAATGATTCTTTTACTTCCTCAGGATCATGTGGGGGCTGGTAGTAGGCTTTAAGCTGCTCTATAGATTGTCGATAGAAAATTTGCCTAACCTCTAACTGCTTTCTAAGTTGCGTATTATTCGTCAGCAAGATACGAGTTTGATGGTTCAACTGACTGGTTTTTAGAGCAACTTGAAACCTCAGTTCACGATTCGTTTTCAACATAAACATTGAGCGCAAATACACCACGAATAAAATCATCACGACTAACAGGATAACGTAAACGAAAATAGCATAAGTGCTAATATACCACGGCTCTTCGACGGTGAAGCCATATCGATTGATTGTGTCAGAGGCCTGACCATCAACGATAGAGCGCACCTGAAGTTGATGCTGACCGGGCGCAATATGTTCTATAAATAATGTCATACCCTCCAGAGATTGCCATGGCTGGCGGTTGGTCAATCGATATTGAAGGGAAACAATATTCACTTGAGGTAAAACGCCAAACTGAAAAGAGATTGTCTGGCCAAATTCAACATTGAGGGGCTGATAATCAATACCAGCCAATGAGTGTAAGTTTTGATTGACCAAGATCTGGCTTAATATCACAGAGACAATAGGGGATGTATCGAGCTGTAACTGGTGAGTATCGACCCTTATCAAATTGTTCCGTGAACCCAAAAACAAACTGTATGGCTTATCCACAACAGTGCTGCACAACCCGACTTTGAACTCATTGTTGATTAAGCCAAGAGGCTCACCATAATGAGCTTTAATGTTTCCGAATTGGTCATAATGTGTGAGTCCCAACGAAGAGGTCAGCCATACACCTGTCTTGTTTTTAACCAAACATTTCGGTGCAATATGTTGGTCAACCAACGCCAATGGTGTTAATTCTAAGCTATTGATGTCGAGTTTATACAGCCCATAAGTACCCGCTACCCACAGCATTCGTTCTTTAAGTTGAACAATACTTAATACCCGACCAAAAGATTGGGATTCATTGATAAAAGACACCTGCCCTTCTTGCAGAAGATAAATACCGTGTTCAGTACCTATCACTAATTCTTCATTCTGAGTGTTCAAGACTTCAGTCAATTGAGCGGGTAAATACTGAGATTGCACCCACTGAGAGCCATATTGACTCAGGCTATTCGCCACTGTGTCATAACGCCATATTTTGTCGGTACTTACTCCCCATATTCCGTTGGACTTATCCACCGCGAACGCCTCCACCGCCAGCGTTCTGATAGAATTTGGAGGGCACTCAGCAACACGTCTGCCAAATTGAGTATCAATACATATCACCTCATCTTGGGTGGCTAGCCATACAAGCCCTCCCATTTCGAGGACATCATTCACTTTTCCTTTATAGAAAAGCTGGTGTGAAATATTGGGTGTGCTCTGCAGCTGATAAATACCGCTATCAGTGATCATCCAGTAGCCGCCTTGATTTTTCCTGCGTTTGACTTTCACCACTTGCTCCGGTCCTATCGCCTGTACAAAAGACGGAGAAAAGCGCTCAAAATGTTGTGAGAAAATCGAAAAATAGTGCACACCTCTTTCAGTCGCAACCCACACACCTCCTCGTTTGTCATTAAGAAGCGAATATACTTTCTTACCAAGCGGCGCACTGCTAACCGATTGAAACTTTGACACATACTCCGCCTCTTTACTCACAAACGGATAGCGAATAAGGCCAGATTCCGTGCCGACCCAGTAGGCCGTCAATGTTTCAGTGACACTCAATACGTGACTATCAGGCATGACGCGTGCGCTGTTTTCAAGACTATCGAGACTGACAATAACCAGCCCGTGGCGAGTCCCTAACAACAATTCTTTGCGTTGTTCTGAAAAGTAGAGCGTGTCTATCGAACGTTTACCGGCGTCGACAAGGTGTTCTAACTGGCCGTCATTGATAAAATAAGCCCCTGAACTCGTTCCAAGAACCCATTGAGACTCTAAAAACTGTGCCGCAGTCACCACTAAGTTTGAAGACTGGCTAAGCTGATCGATACTCACTAACGAGTAAGTGGACATTTGATGTGTATCAAGATGGTAGGTATAGAAATTATCTCTATCCGATAACCAAATGAATCGTTCGGATGTCCCGATACGATCGATGACACTACCTGGAGTTAAATTGAAAACGTGTTGACGGGTTTTATTTGGCAAAGAACGATAGACTTGATGACCGGAGAACGACCAAAATTCGCCATCGACAAAGGCAATATGCTCAGAATCCACGCTAAGTGCAGAACCTGTCTTGGGTAAAATATTCTGACCATCAAAAAATAAAACATGATTTTGCATGTCCTGAAACCATATTCCACCATCGCCACCAAGAAAGAGTGATTTTGCTGCAAATGCTTTGCCCTGAAGCTGAGTGGGCAGCGGATAAAAAACGGATACGGAGGAATCCATCGCCATGGCAAGACGAGCGATAATCAGCAGTGATACAAAGCAAAACGCTTTCTTCATCACGATTCCCTATTAATCAGACAGTCCGCGTTCAGCCAATAAATACTTGGACTACGCTTGTATTTGGTGTGCAGAGACTATCAACGATTATCTAGGAATTTAAATTATAAACAAGACGTTAGTTCCAAAAATTTACCATAAATAATGTATTTATAAAAAAGGAAGCCATTTCGCTTCCTTTTTTTCCTGTCACGATTAACGACGCAAACAGTGAGTAAAGCTGTCTGTAATCGACTGAAGAAAAGCAAAATAACTATTCGGGCCTACGGATATTTGAGAGCCCAGTGGATCGAGCTCTCCTATATTTGCTTTGCTGCCTCGAGTCACCGACTCAATAACCGCTGGCGTAAACTGAGGTTCAGAGAAAACACACTTGGCGTCACCTTTGGCCAATGTTTTACGGATATGGATGAGTGTTTTTGCACCTGGTTTTCTATCTGGGGTAACCGTAAAATGACCAAGGTGATTCAAACCATAATCTTGCTCGAAGTACCCATAGGCATCATGGAACACGTAATAGCCCACCGATTTAACAGGATCTAAAGCCTCTTGCCATTCTTGAAATGATTGATTTGCCTTAGTTACAAAAGCCTGATAATTGCTTTGATATTTTTCTTTGTGGCTCGGGTCCACTTCACTGAGTTTTTGACTAATAGCCTTAGCCACATGTAGGCTTTGCTTTTGTCCTAACCAGAAGTGTGGATCATGTGAACCGTGATGATGACTGTCATGTTCATGCTCATTCCCAGAAAACTCCCGCAATTCTAAGCCCTCGATCTCACTAATCGTTAGAATGTTGGTTTGCCCTTCAAGTACCTTGCTCAAAAATGGTTCTAAGTCTTGGCCAAACCAAATAACCAAATCAGCACTACGAATACGCTTTATATCTGATGGTTTGAGTGCATAATCGTGGGGAGAAGTGTTTGAATCGAGTAATACGTCAGGCTCAGTGACTCCTTGAGTAATCTCATAGCTAATCATTTGAATAGGTCTAATACTCGTCAATATAGTATTGGCGTTAACACTACCTATAAAAAATATAGCTAGCAAAGGGATAAGCTGTTTCATAATTCCGTCACACTGTCTCTGGCATTAAAGGGGATCGAATGTTACATTATAACAATATCAATTTGCAAATGAGTTCCACAATGTCGACACTGGTCGAACTTCAACAAGTGAGTGTTCAGTTCGGTGAACGTAAAGCCCTAGACAATATTAACCTTTCCATCAAAAGAGGAAAAATAACGACACTGATAGGCCCGAACGGCGCAGGAAAATCCACTTTGGTTAAAGTACTACTTGGCCTGCAGAAACAGTTCACTGGGACCGTCACGCAAAAAAAAGCGTTAAAAATTGGCTATGTCCCGCAAAGGCTTCAGCTCAATGACACACTACCACTAAACGTTAAAAGATTTATGCAACTGGCGGGTAAATACAGTAAACAAGAACTGCAGGATGCGCTGAAGCTGGTTGGAGCAGAGCATTTAATAAAAAATAATATGCATGCCCTATCTGGTGGTGAAAATCAGAGAATATTGCTTGCTCGTGCTCTCTTGCAAAGGCCAGATTTACTCGTTTTGGATGAACCTGCACAAGGCGTCGATGTACAGGGTCAAATCGATCTTTATGAACTGATTGATACCTTACGACACCGTTTTAACTGCGCCATATTTATGGTCTCTCATGATTTGCATCTTGTGATGGCCAAAACTGACGACGTCATATGTTTACATCATCATGTCTGCTGCTCTGGTGCTCCAGCCGATATTACCAAGCACCCTAACTACATCGCTTTGTTTGGTCAAACTCGACACGAATCTCTTGCATTCTATCATCACCAACATCAGCACCATCACCATGATTTGGCCGGAGAAGCCGTTTCAGGAGAAGCATCTGATTGTTCACACCACTTACACGGTCACCATCATGATTGAGTTTTTATTACCCTCTATACTAGCCGGTTTTGGTATTGCTCTGATTGCCGGCCCACTGGGGTCATTTGTTGTGTGGCGGAAAATGGCCTATTTCGGTGATACTTTGGCTCACGCCTCTCTCATGGGGTTAGCACTGGGGTTTTTATTAGAAATTAACCTTTATCTGGCCCTCGTTATATGTTGCTTGGCATTGGCATTTATTCTTGTTGCTCTGCAAAAACAGCAACTGGTCGCGACGGACACCCTTTTGGGAATTCTCGCCCACAGCGCTCTGTCACTCGGCCTAGTCGCGATTAGTTTTCTCGATAATGTGCGCATTGATTTAATGAGTTACTTATTCGGTGACCTGCTCGCGGTCACGCCCACAGACCTCATATATATTTATACTGGTGTCGTGTTCGTCTTAAGCGTACTTATCTGCTGTTGGCGTTCTCTACTGGCGACAACCGTCAATGAAGATTTAGCGGCTGTTGAAGGACACAACGTCGATCTCATGCGCCTAATTCTGATGATCATGGTGGGGCTCGTCATTGCTATCGGTATGAAGTTTGTTGGCGCGCTGATTATGACTTCATTGTTGATCATCCCTGCGGCAACAGCGCGACGGTTTTCTGTCACTCCAGAGCAGATGGCCGTTACCGCTTCTTTAATTGGCGTGATCGCCGTCTTGCTGGGGTTAGGTTTGTCCTGGTACTTCGATACCCCTGCGGGGCCGTCCGTTGTGATAAGTGCATCAGCAATGTTTATGCTTGCTCAGATCCATCGTGTCAAATCCTGAAAATAAAAAAGGGTTGACGTCATAGCGTCAACCCTTTGCCAAATAAGTCATACAAAATGGCTTCCGCTCCTAAGCCTCTTCATTGTGCAGTTCAAGGTTAGCGAGTTCTTGCTGGATCCCACGTTGAACTTGTGCATCGTCACTGCGTAGCGATTCTAAAAATTCCAGATACTGTTGGTCAATGTCACCCGTAACATATTCACCATTAAACACAGACGCCTCAAACTTAGAAATGGCCGTATTACCCATTCCTACAGCCGTCACGAGATCTTCGAGTGTTTGGTAAATCAATTCATCAGCACCGATTTGCTGGCAGATAGCCTCATTATCGCGACCATGCGCAATCAACTCGTTGGCACTCGGCATATCGATACCATATACGTTCGGAAAACGAATCTCTGGGGCAGCTGATACCATAAATACCTTGTTTGCACCTGAATCACGAGCCATTTCTATTATCTGCTCAGACGTCGTACCCCGCACAATTGAATCATCCACTAAAAGTACGTTTTTATCTTTAAACTCAGAACGGATGGCATTGAGCTTGCGCCTTACCGATTTTTTTCTCTGTTGCTGGCCTGGCATGATAAATGTCCGACCGACATAGCGATTTTTGACAAAACCCTGACGATAAGGCTGATTAATCGCCTGCGCTATTTGCAATGCAATATCACAAGAGGTTTCAGGTATTGGGATAACGACATCGATATCCAGATGGCTGTAATCATCTCTAATTCGTTCTCCGAGTTTTTTTCCCATTTCAACGCGCGCACTGTAAACCGAAATTTTATCAATAAACGAATCTGGCCGAGAAAAGTACACGAACTCAAAGATACAAGGATTCAGCGACGGATTATCTGCACATTGCTTAGTATGCAGTTGACCATCAAACGTAGCGTAAATTGCTTCACCCGGTGCAACATCACGAATGAAGTCGAACCCAACAGCATCCAAAGCCACGGACTCAGAGGCAACCATATATTCAATACCACTCTCTATCTCTCGTTTACCGAGACAAAGAGGACGAATGCCATTTGGGTCGCGAAACGCGATCATACCATGACCGATAATCATAGCGGAAACCGCATAAGCGCCACGTATTGTCCTATGGACGCTAGTCACCGCGCGAAAGACATCTTCCGCTGTCACATTCCCTTTAACTGTATCAATCTCATGGGCGAGAACATTGAGCAAGACTTCAGAGTCTGACGTGGTATTGATGTGTCGTCGATCTTTCTCAAACAGCTTCTCTCGAACTTCTGCGGCATTGGTTAGGTTGCCATTATGTGCGAGGGTAATACCAAATGGAGAATTGACGTAGAAAGGTTGAGCCTCCGAAGCACTGGCACTACCTGCTGTTGGATAACGAACATGACCGATACCCACGTTGCCCTGAAGGCGCTGCATATGTTTGGCTTCGAATACATCTTTGACCAAACCATTCGCCTTTCTCAGACGAAAACGATTGCTTTCTATGGTACAAATACCCGCGGCATCTTGACCACGATGCTGCAACACTGTCAATGCGTCATAAATAGACTGGTTTACAGGCGTTGTGCCCACGATTCCAACAATACCACACATGTCCTAACCCTCGATTTTCTATAATGGCTGGCGCGTTACTACACGCCAGATAAGAAACTAGATGTTGTTTTCAAGTGTTCAAAGAAAGGCGCAATGATTCGGCTAAATTCCGGTACCAATTGAGAACCTTTCCACCACTCGGAGTCTGGAAACGATGTAAACGCATCCATAAAAAATAGCGCCGCAGAAACAATTAAAACACCTCTTAAGCCGCCAAAAACGACCCCCAGTATTCTATCTGTTCCCGATAAGCCTGTTTTCTCAACCAATTGTGCAATGACGTAATTGACTATCGCACCGACAATTAGCGTAGAAACAAACAAAACGGCAATCGCGGCTCCATTGCGGACCATATCATCTTGGATATTGGAGAAGTAAATCGCCAATTTAGTATAATACTGACTGGCAATAAAAAATGCCCCAAACCATATAACCAAAGACAATGCTTCCTTAGCGAAGCCACGTATCAAACTGATCAATGCCGAAAGGCCAATCACGCTCAAAATGATAATATCTAATGTATTCATTTACTCTTACATCTTAAGTTGGCGCGCATTTTAACAGAAAAAACGCTGACGCAAACGTTTTCTTATGGATTTAATGGCTTAAACTTGAGCATTTGGCCCTTCGAACCGGTGATTTTTTCCAGTTCAATAACCTGCCGCTCTAACTTACTCTTTGAAACATCAGGCCCAATGATCACTCGAGTAAACCCTCTATCGAGTTTTGCATGCGCTTGATAGCCACGTTTTTGTAGATCCTTCACCACGTTTTTGGCGTTGTCAGCATTTTTCAGTGCCATCAACTGGATAATCCAAGCGCTATCCTGATACTCATTACGCTCAGGTACTGGCTTTATTTTTACCGGTAAAGGGGGATTATCAGAACGTTCTGGCGATTTAAGATCTGATTCCGTAGTCACGACTTCAACAGGAGTATCAGGTAAGCTAGTGCTGTCGTCGACCGGCTCAAGCACCTCAAAACTTTCAATGTCACTATCTAAATCCGGCTTTATTGGAATACTGGCGACATCTTCTGTGTAATGCGTTTTCTTTCCATCGAGAACATCGGGCAGCACAATAACCCCTACTGCCACCAACATGATGGTGCCAACCAAACGATTCTGAAACTTACTCGCCATTTATGCTCCTTTTTTTTGCCAGTGCTCAAGCACTGCGCCTACTGTGTGAAAAGAACCGACTATCAGAATGACATCCTTCGTATTTGCTTTTGTCATCGCAGATTGAAAAGCCTCAACTGGGCTTGAAAATTTATCAGTGTTGCTGGGTAAGTGCTGGCAAAGCTCTTCCGCTTTGGCTCCTCTTGGCATCGACAATGAAGCAGGGTACCAATAGGAAGCGATTGGAGAAAGCACATCAAGGGTCGCTGCGATGTCCTTATCATGAAGCATGGCGACAACCGCATGAATCACTTTCTCTGGATAGTCGTGACGAACTCGTTGCGCCAAATACTCCGCCGAATGGGGGTTGTGCGCAACGTCTAAGAGGACCGTCGGCTGAGTACTAATGGTTTGCATTCTTCCCGGTAATTTAGCGCAAGTCAGCCCGTTGACGATATTGACATCACTCAGATCTAAATTGGTGGATGCCAAAGCCATTAATGCCGTCGCTGCATTCTGTATCGGAAGATTGGGAACTGGCAGGTTGTCTAATGTAAAACTACCGTGAGACCATTGCCAGATGGTGTCGCTCAGTTGACGGTACGCATACTGAATATCCACTTGATACAAGTCAGCGGCAATATCATCTGCATGAGCGGCCACCGTCGCTGGCGCTTTTGGTTGGCCGCAAATCGCAGGCTTACCTTGCCGAAATATACCCGCTTTTTCATAGCCAATGACGTTAATATCATCGCCTAGCCAATCTACATGATCAATGGCTAAGCTGGTGATCACTGATACATCGTGCTCCACAACATTAGTGGCATCCAAACGTCCGCCTAAACCAACTTCCAACAACACAACATCAAGATTCTCCACTTGGAATAAACGTAAGGCGGCTAAAGTGCCGTATTCAAACAAGCTTAAACTGATATTGCCTCTATGTTGCTCTATATAATCAAACGCTTGGGAGTGCTTTTCATCTACGAGATCTTGGCCATTGATGCGTACGCGTTCGTTATATCGGATTAAGTGAGGAGAACTGTAAACACCGACAGAATAACCCGCGTCCAACAAAATCGCTTCCATGAGTGCACATGTGGAGCCCTTTCCGTTGGTTCCCGCTACAGTAATAACGGTTTTGGCTGGTTTTAGCAGGTTGGCTTTTTCGGCAACAGAGTAAACTCGCTCTAGGCCGAGATCTATCGAAGAGGTATGTAAGTTTGCTAAATAATCAAGCCACATCGCTAAGGGGGATGTGGCTTGAGGAACTTGGGTTTGACTCATCTAACTTTAACCAGTAATTGTGGTACTTTGTTAATGAGTTACTTTACCCTTTTTCGTCCGCTTCTGGTACAGAATAAGTCGCTTCATTTTGTGAAGCGTTCACAGAAACAACCAGAGGTGACGGCTTATTGGTCATTTTAGCCATCAGACTGCCGACTCGTTGACGCATTTCTCGTCGGTCTACAATCATATCGATAGCGCCATGATCCAACAAAAACTCACTGCGCTGGAAACCTTCAGGCAGATCTTCACGCACGGTCTGTTCAATCACACGACGACCAGCAAATCCAATCAATGCTTTAGGTTCACCGATATTCACATCACCCAGCATAGCAAGACTGGCAGAAACCCCACCCATGGTTGGGTCAGTCATCACAGAAATGAAAGGCAACCCACGCTTAGACAAGCGTTCAAGAGCCGCGCTGGTTTTCGCCATTTGCATCAAAGACATTAATGCCTCTTGCATACGAGCACCACCACTGGCAGAAAAACACACGAGTCCACAGTTATTTTCAATCGCAGCCTCTACCGCACGAACAAAACGAGCACCAACCACCGAGCCCATTGAACCGCCCATGAAGGAAAACTCAAATGCACAGGCAACAATCGGTAAGCCTAACAGTTCACCTTTCATGACCAAGAGCGCATCTTTCTCCCCACTGTTTTTCTGAGCTGCGGAGATACGATCTTTATATTTCTTAGAATCTTTAAACTTAAGCTTATCTTGAGGCTCAAGTTCATCGGCGATTTCAACGCGGTTGCCTTCATCAAGAAATGTTTCCAAACGACGACGCGCTTTCATTCGCATGTGATGGTCACATTTAGGGCAAACTTCCAGGTTACGCTCTAGTTCAGCGTGATAAAGTACCTGCTCACATGATGTACACTTAGTCCATACCCCTTCAGGAATGGATGCTTTACGTGAAGTTACAATGTTGCTTTTTTCTAAAATCTTTTCAAGCCAACTCATGGAAGACCTTTTTCTCTCAACGCCTCCGCACGGTGCGAAGGACAAAATTCTGAATTTACGCGAGAGGATTAAAGCACATAAAATGCCAAGTGTAGACAAAAAACTGGTTGTACCTATTGTTTACACTAGTGTCCCACGCCCTAAAGAACTGATTAGTTTGACAATGTATCACATATTAGTTCAGGTTATTTGGTAAAAATAGTGGGCCAACGGGCAGATTTGGCAGTGAAAACTCTTGCGGATAATCGACCGCGACCAAATAAAGTCCATCAGCTTTGGCCGTCGCGCCAGCCAACTTGCGATCTTTCATTCCTAAAAGCCAGTGCATCCACTCTGGTTTATGTTCACCGCGACCCACACAGATTAAACTCCCTGCAATATTTCGCACCATATGATGTACAAACGCATTGGCTTTAATATCAATGACAACGTATTGCTCGTGCCGCGTGACATTAAGGTGCATGATATTACGCCAAGGACTGCGTGACTGGCAATGAACCGCACGAAATGACGTGAAATCATTTTCACCCAATAAAAACTGACCCGCTTCCTGCATTTTAACGACATCCAGCTCCCCATGATAGTGACTGACACCGGATGAAAGGATGCCTGGTCTAAAGGGACTGTTAAAAATAATATATCGATAACGACGAGCCGTTGCTGAGAAACGGGCATGAAAATCGTCTGGTACCGTTTGTGACCAGCGCACAGCAATATCTTTTGGCAGATTAGCATTCACACCCATAGTCCACGCCATCGGCTTTCTAATTGCTGTTGTATCAAAGTGAACAACTTGCCCAGTGCCATGCACTCCCGCATCCGTTCTACCTGCACACTGCACGTCAACTGGATGATTAGCGACGGTGCTGAGTGCGCATTCCAGCTTCTCTTGGACACTTATCACGTCTCGTTGTCGCTGCCAGCCAAAGTATTGCGTGCCGCTGTACTCAATACCTAAAGCAATTCTCATCAGGATTTTCTCTTAAAAAATGGGGCGGGAAGTATAAACATTTTTGCAGAAAAAGATAAGGGGCAGCCATAGGCACCCCCTTCAATCTCAACGAGATTAGCGACCGTTAATTTCATCAATAAGATTTTTGGCCTCACGACGAATCTCATCACTGCCGTCAACAATCGCTTCTTCAAGTAGTTTAATCGCCCCTTGGGAGTCATTCATTTCTAGGTAAATTTTGGCCAGATCAAGCTTTCCAGCAGCCTCTGAATTGTTATCGACGTCTACATCGCCAGTATCACCAATCACATCCGGAAAATCACTCAGTCCGACCTCTAGTTTTAGGTCTTCCTCTTCAAACTCCCGCTTTTCTTCTTGTTCTACTTCTGCCATAAGGTCATCGATGCTGCGGAATTGCCCCTTGTCAGTGACCAAATCATCCATTTCTGGCTGATCTTCCCAGTTTTCATCTAAAATTTGAGCTTGCTCAGGCCGGTTATCGGCATCCCAGACTTTTTGTTCATCCTCTGGAATATCATCAGTGATCTGTGCTTGCTGCTCAGACGACAAACTGAAACCATTCCAATCTTCTCCACCGACCTCAAGCATGGCATCAATATCCATACCAGCACTGTCTGACATCACCGAATCAACGGGTGAATCAAAATCAAAGCTAGCACCTTGCTCAGGTGGATGTTCTGCAAGCAATTCATCAAACGTTTGCTCATTATATGCATTATGAGCGAGTTCTTGAGCCGATTCAGATGGGATTTCTTCGAGAGAAGGGAGTTCAAGTTCATCAAGTTTGAAATCGACAGCGTCATCATTGTCAAAACCATCATTAATGGTGTCATGTTCTTCAAACTCATCAGGCAGTCCTTCCTCAGAGTGAACCTCAGAGACAGGCAAGTCCAAATCAGCCATATCGTCTGAGCCCGATAATGGAGCAGATTCACCATATTTAGGAATGTCCAAATCAGCTAATTGCAACGACTCATTCGAAGTATCGGCAAGTGCGTCTTCTTCATTATACTCGGGTAAATCCTCGTCTCTCAATTCAATCACTGGCTCAGATTGTGAAACCGGTTCATCATGTTGAGATTGCTCGATAGCATCGGCCAACGCATCGTCTTCATCGTATTCCGGCAAGTCATCATCATCGATCTCGAGCGATGTATCAGTCGCGGCTGAAGGTTCCGGCTCGGTAACCTCTTCAGGCTCCGGCAACTCTGGAAAATCATCCAGCTCCAATGCATCATCAATGTCATCAATCTCGGCTGAAGGTTCCGGTTTGGTGACCTCTTCAGGCTCCGACAACTCTGGAAAATCATCCAGCTCCAATGCATCATCAATATCATCAATCTCGGCTGAGGGTTCCGGTTCGGTGATCTCTTCAGGCTCAGGCGATTCTTCAGGCTCGTCCAAATCAGGTGAATCATCAATATCGTCAATCGCGGCTGAAGGTTCCGGTTCGGTAACCTCTTCAGGCTCCGACAACTCTGGAAAATCATCCAGCTCCAATGCATCATCAATGTCATCAATCTCGGCTGAGGGTTCCGGTTCAGTGACCTCTTCAGGCTCAGGCGATTCTTCAGGCTCGTCCAAATCAGGTGAATCATCAATATCGTCAATCGCGGCTGAAGGTTCCGGTTCGGTGATCTCTTCAAGCTGAGGCGATTCTTCAGACTCGTCCAAATCAGGTGAATCATCAATGTCGTCAGTCGCGGCTGAAGGTTCCGGTTCGGTGATCTCTTCAGGCTCCGACAACTCTGGAAAATCATCCAGCTCCAATGCATCATCAATGTCGTCAGTCGCGGCTGAGGGTTCCGGTTCGGTAACCTCTTCAGGCTCAGGCGATTCTTCAGGCTCATCCAACTCTAATGCATCATCAATATCGTCAATCGCGGCTGAAGGTTCCGGTTCGGTAACCTCTTCAGGCTGAAGCGCTTCTTCAGGCTCACCCAACTCTAATGCATCATCAATATCATCAATCGCGGCTGAAGGTTCCGGTTCGGTGATCTCTTCGAGCTGAGGCGATTCTTCAGGCTCGTCCAAATCAGATGAATCATCAATATCGTCAATCGCGGCTGAAGGTTCCGGTTCGGTGATCTCTTCAAGCTGAGGCGATTCTTCAGACTCGTCCAAATCAGGTGAATCATCAATGTCGTCAGTCGCGGCTGAAGGTTCCGGCTCGGTAACCTCTTCAGGCTCCGGGAACTCTGGAAAATCATCCAGCTCCAATGCATCATCAATATCGTCAGTCGCGGCTGAGGGTTCCGGTTTGGTGACCTCTTCAGGCTCCGACAACTCTGGAAAATCATCCAGCTCCAATGCATCATCAATGTCATCAATCTCGGCTGAGGGTTCCGGTTCAGTGACCTCTTCAGGCTCCGGCAACTCTGGAAAATCATCCAGCTCCAATGCATCATCAATGTCATCAATCGCGGCTGAAGGTTCCGGTTTGGTGACCTCTTCAGGCTCCGGCAACTCTGGAAAATCATCCAGCTCCAATGCATCATCAATGTCATCAATCGCGGCTGAAGGTTCCGGTTCGGTGATCTCTTCAAGCTGAGGCGATTCTTCAGGCTCATCCAACTCTAATGCATCATCAATATCGTCAATCGCGGCTGAAGGTTCCGGTTCGGTAACCTCTTCAGGCTGAAGCGCTTCTTCAGGCTCACCCAGCTCCAATGCATCATCAATATCATCAATCGCGGCTGAAGGTTCCGGTTCGGTGATCTCTTCAGGCTCAGGCGATTCTTCAGGCTCGTCCAAATCAGGTGAATCATCAATGTCGTCAACTAACCAATCATCATCTTCAGGTACACCAAACTCGTTAGGAATCGCTTCAGGCATCTGCGCTACAGATTCTTGAGATTCTTGAGATTCTTGAGATTCTTGAGATTCTTGAGATTCTTGAGATTCTTGAGATTCTTGAGATTCTTGAGATTCTTGAGATTCTTGAGATTCTTGAGATTCTTGAGATTCTTGAGATTCTTGAGGAGAAGACTCTGTCAGCTCCTGTTGAGCAAGTAAATCTTCTTCTATAGCCTGTTCTTCTTCAGGAAAGAGTCCATCTTCTTTCAATAAAGGCGCTTCTGGAAGAACGAGATCTTCCTCCTTCGTATGCGTACTTTCCACATCTCCTATCGGTAGAACCGATAAGTCTTCATCCTCACCGGTTCCTGTAGGCAAAGGATCATCATCCACCACTGACTCTGTCTCAGTGTCAATAGGTGTTTCCTCTACATCCTGCTCCTGAACGAAATCGTTCGGCTGTTCAACCTCGTCAATGGCCGATGTCAACCAATCGTCTTCATCTTCTGGCTCTGGCTCTGGCTCTGGCTCTGGCTCTGGCTCTGGCTCTGGCTCTGGCTCTGGCTCTGGCTCTGCAAGGTTTGTATCAGAAGCCTCTGAGTCTGCAACCTCTAATTCAGAGACATCAGGTTTAAGTTCATCTAAGAGCGGATCACCCTCAGGGGCAACACTGAGCATGTCATCAATAAAATCTTCACTAGAGAACCCATCATCACTCGTGTCTGTCGGTCCCGTCTCTTCAAGCAAGGCTTCTTCACTTTGTTCATTGGAGTCAATTTGTTGATTTTCAATTTCCAACAACTCCTCAAACAAGTCAGTGCCTTCGTCTCCCAGATCTTCATCTTGGAGCAACGATGGTTGCTCTTGGTCTTCAACGAGTTCATCTAACAGTTCCGTGCTCTCGTCAAGCGATCCGATATCGTCAATATGGTCATCAGTCAAAAATTCATCCAACGTCTCTGTTGAATCAATATCTAAACCTATTGTTTCATCCTGAGTAATCAGCTCATCGAACAGCGAGTCATCGCTATCAGCACTGAGTTCACTGCCTACATTTTCGTCCAGGGCCTCTTCAGCATCCGTACCCGCTTCATCGCTTTCATTGATTAGCTCATCGAGTAAGTCCGTACTGCCCTCACTGACCACTGTTGCATCATCGTCAAGCATTTCATCAAGCAAGGCGGTATCTTCACCGTTTAAAGCTTCGGCTTCCAGTTGCTCCAAATCAGCCTGAGCCTCAGCTTGAGCAAAAAGATCATCGATTTCACTATCTGATGCCAACTCCGGTTCACTATCATCCAGGATGCTGTCACTCTCATCCTCAGTGTCACTGAGATCAAACCCATCGTCAGATTCGTCCAACAATGAATTAATGTCTAAATCATCATCTTGTTCTGAATCGTCTTCACTAAATAGGTCGTCCAGTAAAGATTGATCCAATTCTCCACTGCCGAGGTCTTCCGTTTCTTCGTCTTCTGCCAACAATGAATCCAGCTCATCTTGCGAAAACTCGTCATCAGATAGATCAAACTCGCCTTCCTCTAGAGCATCCTCACCAGCAACCTCATCAAGCGCCCGCTCCATTTCTTCGAGCCCTAAGGCCTTATCATCAGCATTTACGCTAATATCACTTGCGTCGATATCGGCGAGGGTTTCGTCCAACTCGCCATCATCTCCAATGCCGGCAAACGGGTCTTCACCATCCTCACCTTCCAGATTGAAGTCCAAATCGTTATCGTCCAAGTCAGCAAAGACGTCCGGCTCTCCTTCAGTTTCTTCACCATCGGACGCATCGTCCGAGAACAAATCCTCTTCTTGGTCAGAAGATTCGCCAAACAAATCATCATCGAGAAGCAATTCATCATCGACGTCTTCATTGAGCGACTCGGGTGCTAGAGGGGTAATAGGTTGCGCTGGTTTATCTTGTGTCTCAGGAACTTCTGTGGCCTCTTTTTTACGACGTCCAAGCAACATCATAATCAATAAACCAATCAGTAAACCTGGAATGATCGCCATCGCGGCAACAAACGCTGTATTTGATAAGATATTATCAAGCGATGATGGCTGCATCTTACGTTCGTCAGCCAAACGCATACGTTCGGCCTCCAGCAGTTTTTCTACTTCACTGCGAATACGCCCCTCATCACCGAGTTCATCTTTCAACACATCCACTTCGGATTGAACATCGGCTAGCATCAAGCGTAACTTATGATTTTTCTCCTCCAGCGCCATCATCTCAGTTTCAGAGTTTTCGAGTTGGTTCTCTAGTGTCGAAACTTGGGCTTTGCGCTCTTGTCTGGCAATGTTGGCTAAATCGGCATTCGGTTCCATCGCTGACATGTTGTCTTTTACCATCGGTGTTTCCACCGTTGATGGCAACGCCGTTGGCTTATCTGCCTCTATTTGAGGTTTGAGCTGTGGAGCAGAAGGACGAACAACAGGTACGTTCGACAAACGGGCCTGATGAGCAGCCATAATATTGACCGCTTCTTGAGTCGAGGCGCTCTGGACTTGCTCCAGTGAAGGAATGCGCAAAGTACTGCCGGGAATCAATTCATGGATATTTTGATTATCAAACGCTTGTGGATTGAGTTGATAGACGGCAAGTAATGTTTGTTGAACGCTCACATTTGAAGACGGCCGCAAACGACTAGCAATAGCCCACAGCGTTTCTTGAGAATTAGTTGGCCCGTAAAAACGAGAAGGCTGGTTGTTGCGCAAGTCTTCCGGGGTAAAATCAGAATAGCGCGGCGAGTTCTGCAACTCACCGTCAGGCCCTTTAAGGCGAATACTTTCTGCACTAACCATTGGTGTCTGAGTCACGGCTACTAATGCTACAGGCAGCAGCAGACGCTTAAAAATTCGAAGCATAGAAGGCTCAGCTATGTGCTCAATAAAATTTTAATATCATGATCTGTTAAATATATCGGATAAACAGGCTAAAACTATAGGCGCAGTGCGAAAAAATGTGTGGCTGGCGCCATAATCGCACGAATCTCACATAAAATATTCGATTCTGATTAAAAAAGCCCCACTGAAGAGTGGGGCCTGATTGTCTATCTGCTGTGTCGCTTAATAATAATCGCGAATCAAAATCTCAGCAATTTGGACTGCGTTCGTCGCGGCTCCTTTTCGAACATTGTCAGCCACAACCCACAAGTTTACTCCACTGTGATGGCTAATATCATTACGAATACGACCAACCATTATGTGGTCTTTACCACCAGCATCGCGGACCTGAGTCGGAAAATCCTCGCCATGGAAGACTTCAATACCCTCTTGCTGCTCAAGTAAGTTAGTCACTTCCTGTGCATCAATGGGTGAGCAGGTCTCTAGATGAATCGCTTCTGCGTGGCCATAGAATACGGGCACACGAACGCAGGTCGGATTAACCGTTATTCCCGAGTCATTAAAGATTTTCTGTGTTTCCCACACCATCTTCATTTCTTCTCGTGTGTAACCATTTTCCATGAATTGGTCAATCTGCGGAATACAGTTGAATGCGATTTGCTGCGAAAACTGCTCACTCTCTGCTGGCGTACCATTGAGTAGTTTTGCCGTCTGCCCCGCCAATTCATCAATGCCTGCCTTACCGGCACCAGAAACCGACTGATAAGTGGAGACATTGATTCTTTCAAGACCGACGGCATCATGTATTGGCTTCAACGCCACCAACATTTGGATGGTCGAACAATTTGGGTTAGCTATAATGTTTCGATTGCGAAATTCTGCGATCGCTTCAGGGTTAACCTCAGGCACCACCAACGGAATATCGTACTCGTAACGAAACTGCGATGTGTTGTCAATCACAACAACACCTTCATCTGCAGCAATAGGCGCCCACTTGGCGGATAGTTCCCCACCCGCTGAAAACAAAGCAATATGAACTTGTGACCAATCAAACTTTTCAACATCTTCTACGTAAATCGTTTTACCATTAAAACGATGCGTTTTTCCTTCGCTACGTTCACTTGCCAACAAAAAAATTTCACCAACTGGGAACTTACGTTCTTGTAGTACTTCTAGAATAGTTTCACCGACTGCGCCGGTTGCGCCTAAAACGGCAACGTTATATTGCTGGCTCATTGATTTACCTCAACCTGAAAACCTAGTTTTTCTAATGGTGGTAGACGACATGAATCATCACCCACCAATGTGACGGCGCTATATTCTCTGCGATCCCAGTAGTTTTTTCTCATCAGGTCAAAGGCACCTGAACGACTGATCTCACGACGGAACAAGGCATCGTCTTTACGCACATCATAGACTAGCTGTGTAATACTATGCAGCGTAGCTTCATCCCATTCACGATCCAAAACCAATCGTGGCACTGGGGCGACTGGCAGCAAATCACTCGCATTGGCTCGTAATGTGTTGCCTAGGAACTGACAATAAGAATTGAAAATCATCGTCGTACCACGTGCTTTTCCTTCTAGACCGTAACCTGCAACGTGAGGGGTGGCGAATGCTAACAGAGGCAAGAGTTCCATATCAACCTCCGGCTCGAATTCAAAAACATCCAGAGCCGCAATAAAACCATCGTTTTGCAACAATCTAGCCTTAAGTGCTTGATTATCGACAACAGCTCCTCGGGCCGCGTTGATCAAAATCTGGTCGCCACGTAACGCATTTAAGACACATTCATTGATCAAGTGATACGAGGGGTGCTCACCAGAGCGTGTCATCGGTGTGTGAAGAGTAATGATATCTGATTGAGAGAGCAACTCATCTAAAGGCGTGAAGGCACGTGGATCGCCTTGTGCTTGTTTTAGAGGGTCATTCAACATAACCCGAATGCCCATCCCTTCTAAACAATGTTGAAGGTAGCTACCGACCTGACCGGCACCAACAATGCCCACTGTTTTATCAAATAAAGAAAAACCTCGCTGCTGCGACAATACCGTCATCACACTAAACACGTATTCTGCCACACCCACTTTGTTACAACCTGGCGCAGCAGTGAAAAAGATGCCTTTCTCTTTTAATGTTTCTTGCTCAACATGATCCATGCCAGCCGTCGCGGTTCCGACAAATGACAATTTGTTTGCTTTTGAAAGGAGTTTAGCGTCAACCTTGGTAACAGAACGAATCATTAATGCATCAACGTCAATCAGATCATCCGCTGTAAATGTCCGCCCCGGTTTTAAAACCACCTCGCCCAGTTGACTGAAAAGTGATTCAGCATAGGGCATGTTTTCATCAATTAGGATTTTCATGTTTATAATAAAATTCAGTTGTGATTGGCATGATTGTGCAGAAAAGCAAGTAACCTGTCGAGCACTTACTGATAAAGAAAAATGCCCAGCAATAGCCGGGCACATTTAGAGAATACTGGGGGTTTGAACCACTCTCAATCTGTCCATGTCTGTACCACAAAAGCACAGCCCAAAGACCGACACCATTTCATCAAAAATGGTGTCTACGATCCGTTAGCCTTGGTATTTCTTGATGACTAGCGTCGCGTTAGTGCCACCAAAACCAAAACTGTTTGACATCACTGTCGTTAACTCTGCGTCACGCTTCTCAGTCACAATATCTAGACCATTCGCAGCTTCATCTAACGCTTCAACGTTAATACTTGGTGCGATAAAGCTGTTATCTAGCATGAGCGTTGAGTAAATGGCTTCGTGAACACCAGCAGCACCTAGAGCGTGACCAGTCATCGCTTTTGTTGCAGAGATTGCAGGGCTGTTGTCACCAAATAACTCTTGAATCGCACCTAACTCTTTTACATCACCAACGGGCGTTGATGTGCCGTGCGTATTTACGTAGTCAATTTTGTCCACGTCTTGCATCGCCATTTTCATACAACGTACTGCGCCTTCACCAGATGGCGCAACCATGTCATAGCCATCAGAAGTTGCGCCGTAACCAACAACCTCTCCATAGATTTTTGCGCCACGAGCCAAAGCGTGTTCAAGCTCTTCGATAACCAGCATACCGCCGCCACCAGAGATAACGAAGCCATCACGATCTGCATCGTAAGTACGAGAAGCTTTATCTGGCGTTTCGTTGTACTTAGTTGATAGTGCGCCCATTGCATCAAACATCATAGTTTGAGACCAATCTAGCTCTTCACCCCCACCAGCGAATACGACGTCTTGTTTACCAAGCTGGATAAGCTCCATCGCGTGGCCGATACAGTGTGCAGAGGTCGCACAAGCTGAGCTCATTGAGTAGTTTACGCCACGAATTTTAAATGGCGTTGCAAGACACGCAGAAACCGTAGAAGACATGGTACGAGGGACCATGTAAGGACCCACTCGTTTCACTCCTTTCGCTCGCATAGTATCAACAGCTAGCGCTTGGTTCAGTGCAGATGCGCCACCAGAACCTGCTACGATACCTGTGCGGTCGTTAGAAACCTGTTCTTCAGTCAGGCCAGCATCTTCGATTGCTTGCTGCATGGATAGGTATGCATACGCAGCCGCATCACCCATAAAGCGCATCTGTTTACGGTCAATATGCTCTGCTGGGTTGATTTTCAGATCACCCCAAACCTGCGAACGTAGACCTTGTTCTTTAAACTGCTCAGAGGCAGTAATACCAGATTTACCTGCTTTTAGAGACGCTAAAACTTCTTCGACGTTGTTACCGATACTTGAAACAATACCCATACCGGTGATTACGACTCGTTTCATTATGACATTCCTATAATTCAAAAATCCGCTAGATAATAACTAAGATAGCGGAGAAAAGTGGTCAGCTTTCCCTTAAAACCGTACAATTGCAATCATATTCTAGTCTTTATTCACATATTTCCGACTCTATGACCTCAATAACCAATGCTCAACTAGGCTGGAACGATGCTGGAACACCGGTTTCAGACCAGTTTGATGACGTCTATTTTTCAAACGTTAACGGTTTGGAAGAAACCCGATACGTCTTTTTACACCAGAATCATCTCTCTCAAAGATGGCAAACATATGACCAACGCCGCTTTGTTATTGCTGAAACAGGATTTGGCACAGGCTTAAATTTCTTAGCCGTTTGGCAATGGTTTGATTTATTTAAGCAGCAGAATCCAGATTCGCCACTCAAAGAACTGCATTTCGTGAGCTTTGAGAAATATCCCTTGAGCCAAATAGACCTCATAAAAGCCCATAATGCATGGCCGGAGCTGGCAAACTATGCGGAGAAGTTGCAAAAACATTACCCGATTGCGGTTCCTGAATGTCACCGAGTAATCTTGGAAGACGGGGCCATTACACTCGACCTATGGTTTGGTGATATAAAAAATTGCATGCCCATGGTACCTGTCACTGAGGAAGGGTTCGTTGACGCTTGGTTCTTGGACGGATTTGCACCTAGCAAAAACCCCGACATGTGGAATCAAGATTTGTTTGACTCAATGGCAAAACTGGCAAGAATAGATTGTACCTGCGCTACCTTCACCGCAGCAGGGTTTGTTCGTCGCGGTTTAATTGACGCGGGCTTTGATATCAAAAAAGTCAAAGGGTTTGGAACCAAACGAGACATGCTTGCTGGCCGTTTGACGAACAAAATCAAACAAACCAATTATAAACCTTGGTTTCATCGACAAACAAGCAGTGCAAGTGACACCATTGCTATTATTGGCGGCGGCATTGCGAGCGCAACTCTAGCCAAGGCCCTCATTCGTCGTGGCAAAAACGTGACTCTTTACTGTCAGGATGAATTGGCCGCTCAAGGAGCATCTGGCAATCATCAAGGCGCCGTATACCCGCTATTAAATGGTTCACATCAAGGCGTATCAAGAGTCTTTGCGCCCGCCTTTCTATTTGCCAAGCAATTTGTTGAACAAATCGCTGAAACCATAGAATTTGAGTATGATTGGTGTGGCGTTACGCAGCTTATGTGGAATGATGAGGCGGAAGTTAAGCTCGAAAGAATGCTGCAAGGCAACTTTGACACTCAACTGGTTCATCGTCTAGATGCACAACAAACTAGTGAAAAAATCGGACTCCCTATCGACGTCGCGAGTGTTCATTATCCGCTTGGCGGATGGCTCAGCCCTGTGCAAATGACTCAAGGTTTAATGACACAACTGTCTTCAATACCAAGCTTTAAGGCGCAGTTTGCAACCAAGATTCAAGCATTGGAATGGGATAAAAACAATAACAATTGGGCTTTGGTCAGTGGTGAAAAGCGTTTTATCCATGACACTGTAGTCGTCGCCAATGGCCACCAATTTGCCCAACTAGAGCAAACATCCCATATCCCACTTGGACAAGTTAAAGGGCAAGTGAGCCATGTCCCCACCAACGATGACTTGCAAAAGATCAACACCGTACTGTGTTACGATGGTTATATGACTCCAGTCAACCCCGCGACACGCTATCATTGCGTTGGCGCAAGCTACGACCGCAACAATCTCGATCATTTGTTTGATCCGGCGGCACAGCAGACCAACGGCGATAAGCTACGAAAATGTATACCCAATCAAGAATGGCCAAAACAAGTCAACACTTCTGGGAATCAATCACGACAAGGTATTCGTTGTGTCAGTCGTGACCACCTGCCGTTCATTGGAAATGTCGGTGATTTGGGCCAAACTAAAGCTGTTTACCAAAATCTACAGAAAACGAATCAGGATCAGGCGAAAAACGTGCCTATCTATCCAAACCTATTTTGTATGCTGGGACTGGGTTCACGCGGTCTGAGTTCATCGCCCCTACTCGCAGAAACACTCGCGTCTCAAATATGTGGTGACCCTCTACCGCTGCCAATCGATGTCCTCGAACAATTACACCCAAGTCGCATGTGGGTAAGAAAACTGCGAAAAGGCAAGGCCATGACCGAATATTAACCCATTGCAAAAACGCCTCTTTAAAAGAGGCGTTTCCATTAACTTTCGGTAGGTTGCGTTAGTTGTTCCACCGCTTGTCTGATTTCAAGCGCGATATCTTGGTTGCGGAAGGCTCCCTTCTCCAAATCAAAATTTTCATAAAAGTTAGGAACAGAAAGCGACGCTTTCAATTTCGCTCCAAAATAAGGCGCTGAACCAGTTGCCGCCGCTAATACTGACTGCCCGCCCCCCGCACCCGGTGATGTCGAAAGGTAAACAACGGGCTTTTCTTGGAAAACGTTGCGTTCAATTCGGGTAGCCCAATCAAATAGATTTTTGTAGGCAGCTGGGTAAGAGCCATTGTGTTCAGCAAACGAAACAACCATGGCGTCAGCTTGTGATAAGTCGTTGAGAAATTGCTTTGCCCCTTCGGCCTGACCAATTTCTTTCTCGGTATCTTCACTAAACATGGGGACTTGGTAATCATTGAGATCAAGAACTGTGACCTCTGCTCCCTGAATTTGCTGCGCTGCGTAGATCGCTAGTTTTTTATTAATGGATGTGGAGCTGGTTGATGCTCCAAAAGCGATGATTTTCATAGTATTACTCCTTTTATCTATGCCGAAATATGACCACTAGGTTATCTTCCGTTAACAAAAACAACAACTCTAAAATCTATAAGGGCTTGTTCGAAATCTTCGAACAAGCCCTTATAGATTGTAATAAATAGTGTGCTGGATTAAATGTTATTGACCAACTCTTGCCATAAATCGTTGACGATAATACGGTCAGCAGGAGTGAGCTCTGAGCGCGCATCATCTAAGCTTGCTTTGACTCGCGCTTTCAAAATCTTGACGTCATTGGTCCCGTCTTCTTCACATGCCGCCGCTGATAGGGCAATGTGTCCCCTCAGATAACCACCAGCAAAGAGCTCATCATCAGATGCCGAAGAAATACGAGCGTCAATTAGCTCAAAAAGCTGCTCTTCATATTCAATAATCATGTTGCTCACGCCTAATTCAGTTTGATTCTCAAAAAGAACATCAAGCTTCTCACATTGAGAAATCCAACGCAAACACTAAGCAAAACAGGGCTAAAGACGACAGCATAGTGTATACCGTCGTCAGTTAAACGCAGAAAATCCAAGGGAAACAGAATAAAAACACGTGCTAAGGCGACAAGGAGACCAATGAACTCATCGTAAAACGGATTGCTCCAATCGGTACTCTAAGCCTAGCCGCTTCAGAAGTCTGCCTACTCGACTTCAAACATAGAAAAAGTCAGCTTTGGCGTACGATAAAACGCTCGCAGCGCTTGCGAAAATCGAAGAACTCGATCGGGGAAACCCTGTTCAAATAGCCCTTCCACTTCTCGATGGACTTTTTTCATAAAAGCAAATCGATCGGGCTCAAAATCACCGTTTAAATTATCGCAGCTGACAGAGAAGGCAAACCCCGCGCTTAATGAGAAGATCCACTCATAAGCCTGAGGACGAACTTCAACCTTCTCAAACTCGGCCTGACGATCTCGAGTCCTACCATCAGCCTCATACCAGTAACCGAAATCTTCAAGTAAACGACGTTCTGGACCCGCCACACACCAATGGGCAATTTCATGCAAAGCGGACGCATAAAAACCATTCGCGAAAAAAATGCGATGATTCATAGCCAGTTCGTTGGCGGGTAAATAAATAGGTTCCTGCCCCCCACGCTCTAAGCGAGTATTATATTCGGCAAGAAAGGTCACGTTAAAAATGGTAATCAGGTCTTTATAATGATGGTTCATGGTTTAGATCAACGGTCAGGCCTAGCGCCCATATTTTCGCATTTTTTCTCTTAAATGCAATCCTTCACCCTATTATTGATATTAGAATAAATAATGTAAATCTTCAGTTCACATCTACAAAATCTCATTCGTCACAGGTCACATTTCAGATTACACTGCCGTTGGAAATCACCATGACTGATAACTACCTATCAGTAAGCGGATTAAGGGCAGACAATGTTATTGAGCATTCTATATATCATTGGCATCACGGCTGAGGCCATGACCGGCGCTTTAAGTGCAGGTCGCAGAAAAATGGATTGGTTTGGCGTCATGTTAGTCGCCAGTGCGACTGCGATTGGTGGTGGAACAGTGCGTGATATTTTGCTAGGCCACTACCCTCTAGGTTGGGTTGAAAACCCAGAGTTTCTTGTGATCACTTGCCTTGCTGGTGTCGTGACAACGGGGCTAGCAAAGTGGGTAATCAAATTAAAAGGGCTATTTATACGTTTAGATGCCTTGGGTCTTATTGTATTCAGCCTTATCGGTACAAAAGTCGCCATGGGAATGGGCCTCCATGTCATTATTTGCATGGTCTCAGCCCTAGTAACCGGCGTATTTGGTGGCCTGTTGCGTGACCTGATTTGTCGTCAAACACCGCTCGTTCTTCACCAAGAGCTGTATGCTTCTGTCGCTCTAATAGCCTCCGGGTTATATCTTGTTCTTTTAGAGTGTGGCGTCAATGATGTAATCTCGACAGGATTGACTCTGGTCATCGGCTACCTCCTAAGAATGGCTGCCGTCCGATTCAAGTGGCGATTGCCCTCGTTTCACTTTGATAGCGAAGGCTCGCTTCATTAAGCGTATTACAAAAGAAAATACGCCGTTGAACTTTGCACCAAAAGGACTCACTTGACGCAGTCCTTTTGGTGATTTGACTAAATGTATGGTGTCTCTGTCGCGACACCATGGTTTTGCCCACGATGACGCAGCAAGTGATCGAGAACCACAATCGCTAGCATCGCTTCCGCAATCGGCACTGCTCGAATACCGACGCAGGGATCGTGGCGACCTTTGGTAATCAATTGTGTTTTCTCACCTGTTTTAGTGATGGTTTGACCAGGTACAGTAATGCTCGATGTAGGTTTTAATGCAATATTGGCAATAATGTCTTGTCCAGTAGAAATCCCGCCGAGAATGCCACCTGCATGATTACTTGCAAAACCATCTGGGGTCATTTCGTCACGATGTTCGCTCCCTTTTTGACTCACTACATCAAAGCCGTCACCAATCTCCACACCTTTCACGGCATTAATACTCATTAAAGCGTGAGCAATATCCGCGTCAAGTCGATCAAACACTGGCTCACCGAGCCCAACAGGAACGTTGGTCGCGACAACCTGAATTTTGGCGCCAACCGAATCTCCTTGCTTCTTAAGATCACGGATCAACTGGTCAAATTGTTCAACTTTACTGGCATCTGGGCAAAAGAAAGGATTATTTTCTATTTCATCCCAATCCACGTTATCAATGGAAACCTCTCCCATCTGCGCTAGGTAGGCGCGAATTTCAACACCAAACTCTTGTTTTAAGTAGGCTTTGGCAATCGCCCCTGCGGCAACACGCATTGCGGTTTCACGCGCTGAAGAACGCCCACCCCCTCGGTAATCGCGCACACCATATTTTTGATGGTAGGTATAATCTGCATGCCCAGGGCGAAATTTATCTTTAATTTCAGAGTAATCTTTCGAACGCTGATCCGTGTTTTCGATCAATAAACCAATGGAAGTCCCAGTGGTTTTTCCTTCAAAAACACCTGATAAGATTTTCACTTCATCAGGCTCTCGACGGGCTGTCGTATAGCGAGAAGTCCCTGGCCGACGACGGTCGAGATCAGTTTGAATGTCTGACGCTGTTATTTCAAGGCCTGGTGGACAACCATCAATAATGCACCCTAATGCAATACCATGGCTTTCACCAAATGTTGTGACCCTAAAATGTTGTCCGATGCTGTTTCCTGCCATGAATTCCTCAAACTTTATTCACTTATGTAGCCTCACTTGATTGTATACATAAGTTTACACTGCAATAATTAATAAATTCATAGTCTCTCTATTGCGCTTTGATGTAAACCCCTAAATCTCATTCGGTGTACATAAACAACGCCAAGCCTGAACCAAGTACAATACAGGCTGACATGGCGTGTGCGAGTAACCTTTGCGTACAATCAATCTTTATAAAGCGAAAATTCTTCTTTATGTTGTAACATCTGCACTCTCGTCAACATAAATACTCCATGGCCACCATTTTCAAACTCAATCCAAGTAAATGGAATATGAGCATATTGTTCCATCATATGGACCATAGAGTTCCCGACTTCACATACAAGTATGCCATCGTCAGTTAAGTAATCCGGAGCGTTGGCAAGAATACGACGGACCAACTTCAGGCCATCGGTGCCTGCAGCAAGCCCTAACTCTGGCTCATGAGTAAACTCTTCCGGTAAACTGTTCATGTCTTCCTCATCCACATAGGGAGGGTTTGACACAATCAGGTTGTACTTCTCTTGAGGTAAATCACGGAACAAATCAGAACGAATAGGGAAAACCTGCTGTTCCATACCATGATCTTGAATGTTTTGTTCCGCGACTTGAAGCGCATTTGTCGAAATATCAAGTGCATCCACTTCTGCGTCAGGGAAGGCATAAGCACAAGCAATCGCAATACACCCGCTCCCCGTGCAGAGATCCATAATCCGTGTCGGTTCTTCAACAAGCCAAGGTTGAAACTCCGCTTGAATTAATTCACCTATGGGTGAGCGCGGCACCAAAACTCGCTCATCGACGAAAAATTCCAGACCACAAAACCACGCTCGGTTAGTCAGGTAAGCGGTTGGCGTTCGTTCATTGATCCGTTTGACTACTCGTTCCACAATACGCATGCGTTCACTCGTTGTTAAACGGGAACTCAATACATGCGGAGGCACATCAATCGGTAAATAAAGCGTTGGCAGGATTAACTGCACAGCTTCGTCCCAAGCATTATCGGTACCGTGACCATAAAATAAGTTCGCGGCGTTAAAACGACTCACTGTCCAACGAATCATATCTTGAAGCGTGTGTAACTCAGATACTGCTTCTTCTACAAAAATCTTATCCAAAATTGCCTCCGAAAAGCGCTACAATACTGCTAATCGCATTTTAACTATGTATTTATGACCGAATGAGCAAAAAAGACACCGGAATTGATGAGGATTTCGCCCTTTTCAGGGATGCAGTACAAGGCGTAAAAAAGTTGCCACAGGATACCATAGTCCAGCAACCAAAAAAAAATACTAAACAAAAAGAGAGTAAACGTAACGCCCGTGAGGCCAGCGATACTGAGTTTTATTTTTCTGATGAATTTGTTCCTTTACTCAATCAAGAAGGCCCAACGCGTTATGCCAGAGACGATGTCTCTCATTACGAAGTCAAACGCTTACGACGTGGCGTCTATGTCCCTGACGTATTTCTTGATATGCATGGAATGACCCAAAAAGAGGCAAAACGCGAACTAGGTGCGATGATCGCCTATTGTGTGAAGAACGAAACCACCTGTGCCTGCGTACAACACGGTATTGGCAAACACATACTGAAACAAAAAACCCCTCTTTGGTTAGCACAACACCCCGATGTCATGGCTTTTCATCAGGCCCCATTAGAATTTGGTGGCGATGGCGCTCTGCTCGTCTTGCTGTCGGTCCCAGAGAAATAACGTCAGTTGCTAAGACGACTCTTTAAGTCCGAGATTTACTGCCTTAACTCAGAAGGAATGGGTAAATCGGACGATTTGAAATCCGGCCTTTGCCCTCCGCGCTTGCGATATTGCTTGAGCTGAAATACATAGGCGAGAACTTGAGCCACTGCTGTAAACAAACCATCAGGAATTTCCTGTTCTAATTCTGTAGAGTGATACAGCGCTCGTGCCAGTGGTGGAGCGGGGACAACATAGATATCATGCTCACGAGCCACTTCCCGGATTTTAAGCGCCATATGGTCGATGCCTTTGGCCACAACCATCGGGGCTTTATCCGTATCTTGTTTATAACGTAACGCAATGGAAAAGTGCTCGGGGTTGGTCACAATAACATCAGCCTGAGGGACCTCCGCCATCATTCTTCGCTGCGCCGCCTCGCGTTGCAGCATTCGAATACGCCCTTTCACTTCCGGTTTACCCTCAGTTTCCTTATATTCGTCTTTTACTTCTTGTTTGGTCATTTTCAACTGATTGGCATGTTGCCAAATCTGAAACGGGATATCGATAGCCACGACAATCAGTAACGAACAACTGATCAACAACACAAAATCAAGCAAGATTTCCAAAGAGTGAAAAATATTCTGCGGATAAACATCCGTACTTAACTGAAACAGATCTTGTTGTGCTGCATTGATAAGATAAAACGCCGCACCTGAAACAAGAGCTACTTTTAAAATGGATTTAATCAATTCCACCCAACTTTGCAGCCCCACCATTCTCTTCAGGCCACTCAAAGGGTTCATCTTTGACCATTTCGGCATCGCCGCTTCAACCGAAAAACTGATCCCACCAATACCTGCTGCCCCAGCTAGGGCAGCAATAAACAAGACCACTAATATCAGCATCAATGGCCCAAACAACATTGCCAATGCACCCGTGGATATATCGAACAGCTTAGATAAGTCGAAAATTTCTTCTCGTGATAAATCAAACAATCGAGTCATTACACTCAACAGAGCTCTTGCTAAAGATTCACCGAACCACATAAGAGCTATCGCCCCAACAACCAACACCGACACCGATGCAAGCTCTTTTGAACGAGCAACCTGCCCTTTTTCTCTGGCCTGTTGCAAGCGTTTGGGCGTGGCATCTTCGGTACGTTCCTGACCATCTGACTCTGCCATTTTAGCCCCCTAACAATCTAGCCTGATAAAACGACACACTTGCTGCTCTCCCTGTAACCAGAATAGTTCATAGTGACTGTAAAGACCGGCGATGATATACCAACAAAGTAATAACCCAACCATAAGCGCAAATGAAAAACCCAAAGAGAAGATATTCAATTGAGGTGCCGCTCGAGTCATGACACCAAAAGAAAGGTTGATGGTCAGTAAGGCAATAATGCCAGATAAAGACATGCTCAACGCCGTTTTAAACATAATTCCCAACCACAAGGCGAGTTCTCTAAAATCAATGGTGTTTAAGGAACCACTGCCAATTGGCAATGATTTAAAGCTCATAGACACCAGTACGATCATCTTAAGGTGGCCATCTGTGGCAAGGAAAAACATCGTGGCGAGGAACATAAACAACTGTCCCAAGAGTGGCGTATTTTGTCCATTTGCTGGATCAACCATTGATGCAAAACCAAGACTGGATTGCATACCGATGATCTGTCCCAAAATAACAAAAGTCTGAATCATGAATTGCGTCACTGTACCCATGGCAACACCAATAACAATCTGTTCAAGAACAGTCATAAACCCTTGAAACGAAAGTAGTTCAATAGTGGAAGGTACCGTAGGGAGAGCGGGTATAATCGCAAAGGTAATTGCCAAACCCAAGTATAGACGTACTCGCGTAAAAACAAAACGAGCGCCGGTAACTGACATCACCATCAACATTGCAGCAATGCGAGTATATGGCCAAAAATAGTTCGCTATCCACTCCAGAACAATGGTTGTTGGATACTCCATCCCAAACCGCCTTAATATAAGACCAGAGGGAGACGTTCAATAATTGAGAAGAAATACTCCATCAAAATCTGGGTCATCCAGTGAGCGAACATCATTAGCGCCAGCAAAGTGACAATAAGACGCGGCAAAAAACTCAGGGTTTGTTCGTTAATCGAGGTCGCGGCCTGAAAAATAGCGACAATCAAACCAATTAATAGACTAGGTATGATGATGGCGCAGACCATAAGAAGTACCATCCAAAGTGCATCCCTGAACAGCTCAACAAAGACTTCTGGTGTCATATTTCCCCCAGCTACTAGGCAACAAAACTACCCGCCAAGGTTGATAAAATTAAGTTCCATCCATCAACCAATACGAACAACATCAGCTTAAACGGGAGGGAGACAATCATGGGTGAGAGCATCATCATACCCATGGCCATCAAGACCGAGGCAACGACAAGATCAATAATCAAAAACGGCAGGAACAACATAAAGCCAATCTGGAAAGCGGTTTTCAATTCAGACGTGATAAACGCTGGTATTAAAATTGCCATAGGGACTTGCTCTGGTTCTGTGGCGGTTGAGCCCGCGATGTTAACAAACGTTTCGAGATCTTTGAGCCGAGTCTGTTTGAGCATAAAATCCTTCATCGGAATTTGAGCCAAATCAAATGCCGCACGTGCCGTGATCTGCTCATTGATATAGGGCTGGATGGCCGTATCATTTATTTTGTTCAGTACGGGAGACATAATGAAAAAAGTCAAAAAAATGGCAATACCAATAATCACCTGATTAGACGGCGTTTGCTGTAAACCCATCGCCTGACGAAGAATGGACATCACCACAACAATTCGAGTGAATGATGTCATTAAGATGACCATGGCTGGTAAGAAACCCAGCATGGTCATTAACGCCAGAATTTGAAGATTAATCGAATAGTCTTCACTGCCATCAGGGTTGGTTGTCATCGTGAAGGCTGGAATCCCGCCACCACCACTAAAGCTTGCTGATGAAGCCGACCGAGCTGCACCTTGATCTTTTTCCATCGCTGACACAGTCATCGATTCTGAAGAAGCCGCACGATCCGGTATCGGTGTCGCAAGCTCATCTTCTGCCCAAGTTGCACTCGAGAACAGTACAACCCAAAAGCTTAATAAAATAGCGATAATACGATTAGTGTTTATCATTCTTTTTCAACAATTGAGTGAGTTGACTGGCAAAAGGGCTCCCCGCCAAAGCAGACTTATTTAGCTCTTCTGGAGACAAAGGGCTCTCCAGCTTAGAAATAAGTTGAACCGACTGGGCAGTAACGCCGATAAGAAACTGTTCTTCACCTGCTTGAACTATCATGACTCGCTCACGGGTACCCACTGAAATCTGTCGTACGACATTCAAGCCACTTTGAGTCATCAAGGCTGGAACCCGCATACGTTTAAGCAACCAGGCTAGAAATAAAATAAAGGCAACCACAAAGATGAGTGAACCAAATGTGGTCCCCCAGTCCAAGGGGGTCGTCGTCTTGTCTTCAGCCAATACAGACGACGAAAATAAGGCAAAAAAAGCCGGAGAAGATCGATTCAGCAAACTGCTCATACCCTACCTTAGTTTCTTAATTCGCTCGGTCTGACTAATCACATCGGTCAAACGAATACCAAATTTATCATTGACGACAACGACTTCACCATGAGCGATTAATGTACCGTTCACTAACACGTCCAGAGACTCCCCTGCTAAACGTTCCAATTCGACTACGGAACCTTGGTTAAGTTGAAGCAGGTTTCTAATGCTGATTTGTGATCGGCCAACTTCCATTGAAATCGTGACTGGAATATCGAGAATCGTGTCTAGCTTACGTCGTTCGTCTTCTGAAATCGGCGATCCAGAAGGTGATCCCGGCGGTGATGTATCCTCCAACTCATCCAATTGAGCAGACATAACTTCATCGACATCGACATCCGGCGCATCTGGATCCTCTCCTAAAGCAGCAGCCCATTCATCGGCCAATTTTTGGTCTTCACTCGGTTCCATAACGGTTACCTATCGTTTTAATGTTAATCTTCATATTCACCATCATCTTCTTCCAATTCAGAGATGACATCTTTCCCAAGGAAAGCAATATCTGTTTTCACCACATCTGGGCGTTTAATTTCTTCCGATACCTGAACCGCAAGTTGATCATTCGAACGGCCCATTTTCACTCTAAATGTCGGTAGCTCTTCAACAAACATGGTCGCGTTTTCCGGCATAGTGATCGGAATAATATCGCCTGGCTGCAGTTCCATAAGATCCCGCAGAGAAATATCTTGTTCAAGTAAATTAACACGGAAGTTTACCGGAACATCCATGATTTCTTCTCTCAATGCCGAGCTCCATCGGACATCTGTTTCCATCTTGTCCGATTGAACACCCGCATCAAGAAGTTCTCGAATAGGTTCAACCATGGAATAAGGCATGACAACGTGGAAATCACCGCCACCGCCATCGACTTCAATATGGAAAGAACTGACGACTATGACTTCTGTCGGGCTGACGATATTCGCCATACTTGGGTTAACCTCAGAATCCAAATACTCGAACTCAACGCCCATGACTGGGGACCACGCTTCTTTGTAGTCTTCAAAGACTATCTTGAGCAATAGTTGTACAATTCGACGTTCTGTCGGGGTAAACTCACGCCCCTCAATACGGGCATGAAAACGACCATCACCACCAAAAAAGTTTTCGACCAAAATAAATACCAGTCGCGCTTCCATGGTGACAAGCGCCGTCCCTTTCAAAGGGCGAAACCTAACCATATTTAAACTGGTAGGAACGTACAACGTATTTTGGTATTCGCCAAACTTCATCATTTGGACGCCGTTGATTGAGACCTCAGCGGTTTTTCTCAACATGTTGAATAAACTGATCCGTAAATGACGAGCAAAACGTTCATTGATCAACTCGAGCGTAGGCATTCGACCACGGACAATACGGTCTTGAGATGAAAAGTCGAAGTCTACGGTCGGATCCGATGCTCCTCCACCTTGCTCATCATCTCCATCATCAACATCATCGACGCCATGAAGTAACGCATCAATCTCGTCTTGACTTAATAGATCGGTCACGCTTCACCTACTGAATTACAAAATCGGTAAACAGCACTCGTTCAATTACGGGCTGCCCTACTGCGCGAGTCAAGCTCGCTTTTATATCTTCTGTTGCTTTTTCTCTCAGCTCAACTCTCCCATTGACACTCCGAAGTTGATCGGCGGTCGCAGAAGCAAAGGTACCCAGTAACGAACTTTCAACCAACGGCGAGTGGTAACGCGCCAAATTTTCATTTTCTGAACCACGGACCATGAGCTGGACTTTGATTTGAACCAATCTATCTTTTTTATCACCAGTGACATTAAACAAAAAGGGTTGCGCAATGTTGACATAAGATACAGGTTCAGTGGGTGTAGCCAGTGCCTGCTGAGAAGATTGATCAGCGGCTGCGTCGTCTGACCCCATCAGGAAAAAAGCCGCACCTCCACCACCAAGCAATAATACAACAGCGGCAATAATGATGATCAAAAGTTTACTTTTACCTTTGGGTGCTTCTGTTTCTATTTCTTCGTCTGCCATGTCTGTACCATCTCTAATATGCTAACTTTTCTAAAGTTTAAGCGTAATAACTAATTCCATCACGCTTTGTTGCGACATTCAAATCAAGATTGATGTCAGGTTCAAGGTTTTCTTCACCTGAAAAATCTTGATTGCTGCTGCCTTGACCATTTGCCACATTGTTCTCTGCCCCGTTACGGGTTTGCTGATGGCCTGACGACTGTTGTTGAACGGAAGATTCACCAAGTTGTAAACCTTGCTGGGCAAGCATTTCTCGAAGGCGCGGCATCGATTGTTCAAGCACATCACGAGCTTGCTGGTTGGCGACCGTAAAATGCACCGTGGCTCCTTCTCCTGTCATACTCATTCGAATCTGGAGCCTCCCTAACTCAGGAGGGTCAAGCCGAATATCGATATTCTTGAGGTTCTTAGACATCATCATCTGTACCCGCTCAGCGACCTGTTCTCCCGCCAAATCTCGGTTTAACTGTAAAGGCGCTTGGGCAACCTGCTGATCAGCGCGAATTGGGCTCTGAGCGGTCAAACTTTGCTGACCAGAAACCTGAGAAAGTTGTTGGGCAAAGCTGGTTTCTTTAGCCTCCCCTAGGCTGCCTTCTCCAGTAACGAATTTGCCAAGTTGACTGGTCGCTTTTGCACCAAGAGCGGCTTTTAGTAAAGCGTGCTCACTTGCTGCTGGTGAAACCGCTGTATTCTGGATCTGACTAACAACTAATTCATTCGGTAAGGGTATCGCAGTAGACGGCTGAACTTGCTGGAGGGAAGGTTGCGTAGAAGGCAATTGTTGGCTATTCGAACTCAGAGCTTGTTGCACTGACTGTGCCAGTTGGGCTGGCTGTGTTTTTGTTTTCATGTCAGATTGTACCGCAGGATCATCACTCAGCAATTCCGCCGATGACGCCCCCCAAGGTATGGCAGTAGCCGTTGCTGCAGTTCCCGCAGCAACAGCTACCGCCTCATTTTTAATACTCGGTACGGGCTGAGTGAGCTTACCTGACGTTAATGGTTGTTGATTACCATCGGTATCAATATCTTTGACAGTGGTCATTTTAGCTTGAACGGCCAATACCACTTGTTGTATTTCGGTCTCCGACATACCTTGGGATTTAAGCTGCTCTTTAACATACTCAATTTCAGAAAGAGTCAATTCTTGCCCAAGCTCACTCTTAACGGTTTGATTTATGATCGCCGCATTTATATCGCCAGCTTGATCATCAATGGTCACTGGGGTTGGAGCTAGAACTTTGTTTTCTGTTTCAACAAAACGTTTTGCATCTTGAGGTATCTCTAGCGTTTGAATCAAAGCCTGAGATTCAATGATCTTTTCGTCGGTGGTGGACCCAAGGTCCTCGATTTCGAGGGGTAGAGCTTGTCGATGGCGTTCATCAGACGTTATTACCTTACTGACGTCCTCATCGATACTTTTCTGTCTCAGTTTTTGTGGCAATTCATTGCCGTCTTTCGGCTGTAACGCTTTATTGGCATCATCTAAACGCCCAAGCAACGCCTCATTTTCAGAGACAATTTTCTCTGCTTTGCTGTTTTTATCCGTATGACCATCTGCCATCAGTAATTGGTCGGAACCCCCAGACAAGACCACCTCTTCCGAAGACAACAGTTCAACCGGTGGAGGGTTGTCAGATGCAAGTGCTGATTGAGCTTTATCACTTATCTCTTGCGAATCCTTCTCTTCAGAAGGCGCGTCACTGACAATTTCAGTTTCCTGATCTAGCAACACCTTGGTGCTTTCGCTACCTTGTTGATCACTCTCACCGCCTTCAGAGTCTGATGCGATGACGTCTGAAGTGTCGCCTTTGATAAGGGCTGCCAATTTAGCAAAGAAACCTTCTGCCTGCGTCACCTCCTCGCCAGCCTCAGCTGACGTGGCCGAAGAGGCGGCAACTTTAGATGTCTCTGACACTGGTGGTAGGTTCACATTCATATAAATCTCTCGCACGAGGTTGATGTCAATGGCGGCAGATAAACCACTCTTTTTACTTCGAACCGCCGTTCTTCATGTAAACAAGCAAAAATTGGGCCAATAGAACAAATGTAATTAGCGATTGAGTGTGATATTAATTAGTCGATCGACGTGAATATCTTAGTGTGGAAAAATCATCCATTTGCTTTTGTTCTAAAACATTTTGCCGACGCACTTTTTCTGCCTGTTTTTTTTCAATGAGCCATTCATAAGAACGACGTTGCTTCCGACATTCAAACCAGTTTTGCTCACAGCTTTCCACTTGCGACTTAAAATGAGCCTCTGCTTGCTTCTGCTTAGATAACGTTTCATCCAGCGTTGTCAAAAAGCGATTGAGATGACTATATTCGCTAGCCGACAAACCCTTTTTACCCCGTTCTATCAATTGGTTGCAATAATCAACGCGGTAAGTTTCGATCTGCTCCAATTGTTGATAATAACCTTCCAACTCTACTCGAGCTTGGCTCAATGCCAGCACCGCATCATTTTCGCGCTGGTTTGCCTGATCCAAAAGGAAGCTTAACGCATCGTCCATTCAGCACTACTCCCCTTGCAAGAGATGGCTTAACATATTGATACACATACTGTAAGGCACCGTCTCTTTCATCGTTTGCTGTAAGTAAGCATCCAAACGCGGCTTCAACGTAAATGCACTGTCTATCGCTGGATCTGAACCTGGTTTATAAGCACCAATCGACACAAGATCTTGATTTTTTCTGCAAATAGAGAGAACCTGACGGACAGCTTTAGACATCAGCATTTGTTCCTCAGAGGTGATCTGCGGCATAACACGACTAACGGACTTTTCAACATCAATAGCGGGGTAGTGTCCAGCATCCGCCATCTCCCGAGACAGGATGATATGCCCATCAAGAATTGCTCTTGACGCATCTGCAATCGGGTCCTGAAGGTCATCCCCTTCAGTGAGTACCGTAAAGAAAGCGGTAATTGAACCTTGATCTAGATTGCCATTTCCAGCCCTCTCAACCAACGCAGGTAACTTGGCAAACACAGAAGGTGGGTAACCCTTAGTGGCAGGTGGCTCTCCAACCGACAAAGCGATTTCCCGCTGAGCTTGTGCAAAACGCGTGAGAGAATCCATGAGCAAAAGAACGTCTAAACCTTGGTCACGAAAGTACTCCGCAATCGTTAGAGCGGTTTGACAACCTTTTAATCGCATGAGAGGGGAGGAATCTGCCGGTGCAGCAACAACAACCGAACGCTGACGACCATCTACCCCTAAAATTTCTTCGATAAACTCCTTCACCTCACGGCCACGCTCTCCTATCAATCCGACCACAACAACCTGCGCCGTTGTTCCTCGGGTCATCATGCCTAAGGTCACGGATTTACCCACCCCAGAGCCTGCAAAAAGGCCGATACGCTGACCTTTTCCCACGGTTAGTAAACCATTAATTGCTTTGATTCCTACATCGAGTGGTTCAGAAATAGGCTTGCGCGCCAGAGGATTGATGGGGTCTGCATTAAAAGCCGCTCGCCTTTCGGTGTAAATGGGCCCAAGCCCATCGATAGGGTTGCCGACACCATCAATGACTCTTCCCAATAACTCCATTCCAACAGGTAAGCCTGTTTCAGTCGTCAAAGGTGTCACTCTAGCACCAGGGAGTATCCCAGTAATTTGTTCACTTGGCATGAGGTACAGGTTGTCGCCTGAGAAACCGACCACTTCCGCTTCCATGTCACCATGCATCGTTTCTACTTTACACAAGCTACCAATCGGCGCCCTACAACCTGTTGCTTCGAGGGTCAATCCAACAACTCTTACTAACTTTCCTGAGGCCACAGCTCGACACGTTAAACCTTGGGATTGATACTGGGACAGGCGCTCAGCCAAGGGCAACATTATTCACCACCTTGATGTCGGTTCACGCCGCAAAAATTTTGAAGCACGCTGCGAATTCGCTCTTCGAGTCGATAGTTGACGCTGGACTCACCCGCTTCAATTTGTACATCACCTCGGTTGAGTGCAGGCTCAGTCATGAGCGTCCAACAACGAGATTCCAGCGCTTCTTTTCCATAAGAAGAATGCACAATCTCCACATCTTCCGGATGCAGTTTAAATACGATGGCATGGCCTGAAATAGGCAAAGACTCCACAGATTGCTTGATAGTATCTAAAATCACTTGAGGACTGGTTTGAACTTCAACTCGAACCACTTCTTTGACTAACGTCAGCACCATATCCACTAATTGTTTTTCGACTTGAGCGTTCATAAGTTCAAGCGGTTGCGAGAACTGGTCGGCCAGTGTGACAAATGTCTGAACTTGTTGATGAATAATCGCCTGACCCGCATCCATACCTTCGGCTTTACCCGATTCGAGTCCTTCTTGGTGGCCTTCGTCTAGCCCTTGTTCTTTGCCTTTGTCGTAACCCTGTTTAAAACCCGCTTCTTGCCCTTGATGTAGGCCTTCTTGATAAGCCTGCTGCTTAATTTCCTCTATATCTTCAGCAGTGAGTTCTGTTGGTTTTTCTTCTTCTGACACAGCAGGCAATGGCATCCAGCTTGGGTCATAGTTCATCGCCGTCTCTTTCGCCATCTTTTGAGTCTGCGATGTATAATCAGGCATTCCCCAACGCTCGGGCTTGAGAATTTCTTCATCACTTTCTAAACGTAAAAAACCACGTTTTCTTTCCCCAGACATAGAGACCTTACTCACTTGTTATTTACAGGAACTCATCGGCACCGCCGCCAAGCATAATTTCACCCGAATCGGCCATACGACGCGCAACAGCCAACACTTCTTTTTGTGCTGACTCTACATCAGAGACTTTAATCGGAGCCATCGCTTCGAGATCATCACGCATCATCTCAGCAGCACGTTTGGACATATTTTTGAAAATTTTCTCGCGCAGCGCTTCATCAGCCCCTTTCAGTGCACGTTGCAAGGCATCCTGCGGAACATCACGCAACAGTTTCTGAATGCCTGAATCATCAACTTCGATAAGATTTTCAAATACAAACATTAGATCCTGAATCTGGGTCGCCATGTCTTCATCTTGATCACGCATTTGATCAATAAGGATACCTTCCATGCTGTTATCCATGTAGTTCATGATCTCTGCTGCAGCTTTTAAGCCACCAATTTTTGCAGCCTGAGCCCCCGCTTGACCTGCAAATTGTTTCTCCATGATCTCATTGAGCTCCGCTAACGCTGAAGGCTGAACTTCTTCGAGATTGGCAATTCGCATCATTAAATCAAGCCGATCACGTTCAGCGAACTGAGTCAAGATTTCTGCTGACTGATCCGGTTCTAGGTAGGATAATACGATCGTTTGAATTTGAGGGTGTTCGTTGAGAATTATGCTAGCCACTTGGCGCGGATCCATCCATTTCAAAGAATCCAGCCCTTTAGAACCAGTTCCGAGCAAAATTTGGTCCACCAAGTTATTCGCTTTATCTTCACCTAATGCCGCAACAAGGGCATTACGCATAAAGTCTTCACTACCCATACCGATGTTGGTATATTTTTGAATATCTTCAAGAAAAGCGCGGTGGACTGCACCCACCTTTTCTTGGCTGAGGTCGGTGGCTCGGGCCATAGCACTACCCACACGCTGAACTTGTTTAGGTTCTAAATGGCGTATTATTCCCGCAGCGTCTTCCTCATTCAAACTGAGTAATAGTATTGCTGCGCGTTCTTCGCCCGGTATTGATTCTATATCCACGGTGTTCTCTGTTACTTCGCCACCGTTTTCTCCCTGAGGTGCGACTTCGTTAGGCATCTTCCATCCAATTTTTCACAACTTGTGCGGCTAGTTCTGGCTCATTTGCTACCAGTGCCCGAACTGCTTTCAGCACATCTTCATCTTTATGAAGGTTAGGTAAATCTATACCTGACCCAAATTCAAATAGGTCACCTCCATCCATGTCACTGCCAATCAAGCTGGTTTCTCCATCTGCCCCAATCGGCAAACCATCCGGTCCGTAAAGCTGGTCGTCTTCATCCGAAGCTGGGTTGAGGAGCTTTTTCATCGCTGGGCGAACCAACACAAGAATCACCACAATGATCACTAGCGCGCTTGCGAACCAACGAATCCAGTCATTGAAGTTAGGGTGTTCCCAAATAGGCACATCTGTCATAACTTCCATTTCTGGTTCAGCAAACTGCATGCTTAATACATTGAGCAAATCCCCGCGATTTTCGTTGAAACCAACCGCACCAATTAACACCTGACGGACCGACTGCAACTGAGCGTCCGATAAAGGTTGATACGTTTTGTCTCCAGTCTCTGGATTGACAATAGCTCGATCCTTGATCGCAACCGCTACAGTTTGACGATTAACGATGCCCGTCTGACGTCGTTCATGACTGATCGTGGTATCCAACTCGTAATTACGCGTTGCCTCCTTATGCACTGACCCTTGACCTAACAACGACCCATCTTTCATTTGTGCCACATCTTGAGGGATAGAGGCATCAGCGGGTGGCTGGTTACTCAGAGCTCCGGGAACTCCTGCAACAACGTTACCATTATTATAGTCTTCGAGAGTGTATTCGCTTCTCGTCGACGGGGTATTGGGGTCAAACTGCTTACGTGTCTGTTCTACTGCGCTAAAATCGAGCTGGATATCGACCTGAGCGGTGTAATTGCCAAATCCTAGAATTGGGATAAGAACCGAATCTATTTTTTCTCTTAACGCTTGCTCTTGCTTACGCTCCAGTTCATGTTCTTTACGACGAGCGGCAGAAGCTGGGTCTTGCGAGCCAGAGCTGAGTAATCGGCCATGTTGGTCAGTAACGGTTATACGCGTTGGCTTCATGCCAGGGACAGCGCTCGCCACCATATCAACAACAGAGTCCACTTCTTCTTGCTTTAATGAGGTTCCGGTACGCAGCGTAAGAAAAACGGAGGCAGAGGCTTCTTGATTATGTCTTACAAACACACTTTGTTTCGGTAAAGCGAGTAACACTCGTGCTTTCCGAACCTGCTTCATTTCTTCAATGGCTTTTGACAACTGACGCTCTCGGCTCAGTTTGAGGCGTTCTTGCTCTAATCTCTGTGAAACACCAAAGCCCATGTCCTGCAATAATATTTCGTCGCCTGCCCGTTTTTCATTATTTAGGCCGGCACGAACCATGTCCAGTTTGAGCGAGTTGTATTCAGACGCAGGGACAGTGATGGTATTCCCATCAAGTTTGTAATCAATTTTTTGCTGATCAAGGTAATCTAAAACTGGGATCAATTCTTCAGTATCGTATACCCCCAATGGACGCATTTCTGGTTCTTTTACCCAAAAGAACAACATGACAATCAAAGCAACACAGATAGAGATTGATACGACAAGGACCACCTGACGCATTAAATCCAAATCGCCGACGGCCATATCAAATTTAGATGAGCTCTGCTCATCCAAATCAGTATTTTGGATGTCATCATCTAAAGTTGGTGTTGCAACCATCGCAGTGTCTGCACCACCATCGGCGACAGCGAGATCGGTTGACTGATTTTGCTCGACCACAGGCTTTACCTACTTGTTATACTGGCATGTTCATCAATTCTTTATACGCTTCAACGAGTTTGTTGCGTACTTGAATCGTTGCCTCAAATGCAACGCTGGATTTATTTCTGGCAATCATTACGTCCGATAGAGAGACATCCTCATCACCCCGATCAAATCGCATTTGCAAATTGCTGGAGGTTTTAGACAATCCATTGACGTTATTGATAGCATTATTGAGCAAAGCGCCAAAATCAGCGCCGACTTTCTGCCCGGTTGCCGCTGGCTGTGTATTCATTGCTTCAAACATCATGGCTTGCAGATCACTTTGGAAACCATCAATTTTCATCGAAACCTCGAAAGTCAACTCTTTGACTAATATGTACGTTATAAATATGACGCTGCAATCAACGTGCCATTACCAATGATAAAAGTAAAATTAACACTTCAGTTTGGAATATCAATCCCTGAATCACGCATTTTAGCTAACTTATATCGCAATGTTCGCGGGCTAATACCCAGTTTTTCCGCCATTTCTTTACGGCGTCCATTACATTCTGACAATGTTTCTAAAATGATCGCATATTCTTGCTCTCGGAGTTCACCTCCTAGGCCTGCGCCATTAGCAAATGGATTCTCTAACTCCGCTACGGGTGCAATATATGGCACGCCTATATCACCGGTTTCAACCACTTGCTGTAAACTTCCAGCGTCCTGCCAATCAAGCCCTTCCAAAAGTACGTGATCGCTGGTAATACGGCCATTCTCACTGAGAATCAAGGCTCTTTGAACAACGTTATCCAGTTCACGAACATTGCCCGGCCAAGAATATGATAATAATTTCCCCATCGCCTCTTCTGAAAGTGTCGGGACAGGCAGCCCTTGCTTCTTACAATGCCGCTCGACCAAGTGGGTGGCTAGAGGTGGTATATCTCCTTTGCGTTCACACAAAGCAGGCCAAGCGATTGGAAAAACATTTAAACGGTAATACAAATCTTCTCGGAAATTTCCATCTTGAACATAAAGTTTAAGATCTCGATTGCTGGTCGCAAGAACACGAACATCCAACTTGATGCTTTTTCGGCTTCCCAAGCGTTCGACTTCTCGTTCCTGCAATACCCGCAACAGCTTTGCCTGCAAATTAAGATCCATCTCACTGATTTCATCGAGTAAGATCGTCCCACCCTGGGCTTGTTCAAATTTCCCTGGGCATGCTTGAACAGCCCCAGTGAACGCGCCTTTTTCGTACCCAAACAAAGTCGCTTCCAGCATATTATCGGGAATGGCGGCACAGTTAATCGCAACAAATGCCCCTTCTTTTCTTTGGGAAGCATTATGGATATAACGAGACATGACTTCTTTGCCCGAACCACTCGGGCCAAGCACCATGACATTAGCATCTGTCTTGGCAACTTTATCTGCCATGGCCAAAAGTTTTAGGCTTTTTTCATCAGCGACGATCGCATCCCCATTATCGTCTGATTTGACCGGAGCATAACGGCTAACCATATTGAGCAAAACTTCCGGTGCAAACGGTTTCGCCATATAGTCGATAGCGCCATCCTTCATGGCCGAAACGGCATCTTCGATATTAGCGTAGGCCGTCATCAAAAGCACAGGCAAGTTAGGCCAATGCTGCTTAACACTGCGCAATAACGCTAACCCCCCCATACCCGACATTTGGATATCAGATACAATAATATCAACGGATTCAGTTTTAAGTTTAACCAGCGCATCCTCAGCACTGTCTGCTTCTAACCACTCATATCCGGCCAATGCCAAAGTGTCGACTAAGGCCTCACGAAGACCTTCGTCATCCTCTACGATCAGTACTTTACTTTGTGCCATTATCTTTCTCCATCCATTGTATCGTGGTCAGCATGCGCCGCACGCCCAAGAGGAATACACATTGTGAAACATGCACCATCGCCTTCCTCAGAAATCAATTCTAGTTTGCCTTCATGCGCGCGACAGACCATTTGCACAACAGCCAAACCCAGTCCTGTCCCTTGCGAACGAGTCGTAAAGAAAGGTTCCATTATTTTATTTTTTAGCTCTTTGGGTACACCAGGTCCGCTATCCTGCACCGATATCTTCAACTCGTTGTTGACAGGACGAAAAAAAACATCAACTTGCGCGTCTTTACCTGATATCTGAATGGCATTCATCACTAGGTTGCTAAGAGCCGAAGCAATAGCATTTGAATTACCAAAAAGTTGGGTATCTTCTTGTTCTACTTCTAGGTGATAGTCAATGTGATTATTCTTAAGGGCCGTTTCGATCATTGGTGAAAATTCATCAACCAACTCTGAGAGAGTAAAAGGTTGAACCACTTTATTATCTCCCCCTTTTGCGAAAAGCAGCATGTCATTGACTTGTTTCTCTAAGTCTTGCAGCCGATCCATTAACTTGCTCTGAAACCGATCTTTGGTCACGGGAGGTAAATTGGGGGCGCTTAAATTTGAGGCATAAAGCATCGCGCTGGAGAGCGGCGTTCTAACCTGATGAGCCAGAGAAGCAACCATTCTGCCCAACGAAGATAAACGCTGCAAATCACTAATACGTGATTGTAATAAGCGTGTTTCAGTTAAATCAGTAATTAAAATGAGCTGACCTGTCGCTGACGCGGATATCGCCAACCTTACTTTTCGGCCATTACGTAGGGATATTTCATGTCCATCATCATCACGCGGCGCAAACGCCTGCTGAATAACGTCAAACCATTTGTGACCAACCAGATCCGTTTCGAGTAAACGTAAGGCTTCAGGGTTCGCCTCATGAACAACGCCTTGCGTATCAAGCAGTATCACGCCTGCCGGCATAACATCTAACACTTGCTTGTAACGTTCGACTTGTTCTTCTAATGTCCCAAGTGGTTTCGGACTCATGGTCACCTTAGCTGATTGCATGTCGTATTTCTGCCTCAAAAAACTACAATAGCCTGACATGCAAGAAGCAAGCCGGGCTATTTTCTTTTAATTTCAAAAGGTTAATTGAAAGTCGATATTTTGACAGGTTAGAAACTGACGATACTAGCGCTCAACATTATACTTACGCATTTTTTCAACTAATGTTGTTCTGCGCATTCCGAGCATGTCTGCAGCTCTTGCTACCACACCAGCTTGCGCTTCAAGTGCCTGATTAATCATAGTCACCTCAAGCTCCGCTAACATCTCTTTAAGATTGACCCCTTCAGGAGGTAAATCTTGTGCAGAATGGGCATTCTCTAGCAAACCATTCGGTTCTCCAACAGTGAATTCCTCAGAAAAAATATCTTGCAGGACTTCTCTTTCCTGCTCTTCAACTGAAATGAATACATTGTTTTCCGGCTGAAACTCAGGGATATCGGTATACCGGTACTTCGTTGGAAGATGATTGACATCGACCATACTATTTGGATACAAGATAATCATACGTTCCACAAGATTAGCCAACTCTCTAACATTCCCTGGCCAATCATGCTCCATCAGGGAATTGATAGAGCGCGGAGTGAAGTAAATCGGCTGAGCCCCTTCAGACTCAAGTCGAGTCATCAATTCTTGAAGTAGTAACGGAATATCTTCTAATCGGTCACGAAGCGCTGGCATTTCAATAGGAAAGACATTGAGTCGATAAAAAAGGTCTTCCCGAAAAGATTCCTCAGATATCATATTATCCAAATCACGGTGAGTTGCAGCAATCACTCTTACGTTCACACGAATAGTAGAATTCCCTCCAACACGCTCAAAACATCGCTCTTGCAATACACGCAATAATTTAACTTGCATTGGCATTGGCATGTCACCGATTTCATCAAGAAACAAGGTGCCGCCTTCCGCAAGTTCAAATCGCCCCTTTCTGGAGGTAATGGCCCCGGTAAATGCACCTTTCTCATGACCAAACAATTCACTTTCTAGAAGGTCAGCAGGGATCGCGCCACAATTAATCGGAACAAATGGTCCACTTTTACGTGCAGAGTGATAGTGAACGTTTCTTGCCACCACTTCTTTGCCTGTACCTGAGTCTCCAAGAATCAGAACATTGGCCTCTGTCGTAGATACCTGCTCGATAAGGTGACGGACTTCTTTAATCCCCGAGCTTTGCCCAACCAAACTGCGGAACAATGTATTTTTTCTTGAACTGGACGTCAGACTAACACCATGGCGACCAAGAAAGTCTTTACAATGGCGAAGTGCTTCACTCATTTGTGGAAAATTAAGAGGAAACTCCAATTCACCAACGTACTGCGTCAATGATTCAACCGGATAGTGATGCGAGCCCACGACAAGTAATGGGATATGATTGGCTTGAGATAATTTTTGTTGTAACTCGGAAGGGAAACTCTGCTCTTTAAGAGAACCTACAATACAACCAGCCCACGTATCTGACCAGTTGATATACTCTAATTGCTCGGAGTCAATGGACTCACACTGCTCTCCGACAAATTCTAAAATGTTACTTAGATTGATGCGTTTTTGTGCATCATCTTCGATCACGAGTAGCTTTGCTAAACCTTGCATAGGGGAGAATTATTGCCTTTATCTTGAAACGTTTTGGCTGTTATTAGTGTTCTAACGTCTAACCTAACTATAGATCATGATTAGCGATAGACAATCAATAAATTTCAGCAACAAAAAAGCCACAGGGCTACTAAGTTTTTCTATTCTATTTGATAAAAAAATAAAGGCAACCAAGCAATTGGCTGATGTGACCATTTCCCCAAAAGCTTGTTATGAAACGACACGACCACATCAAGAGTTGAGGTAGGCGTTAGGTGCCTACCTCTGTCGCGGTCAAATTGTGATACTCAGGTGGGATTTGCTCCCAAGCTGCTTTGATTTCACGAATAATGTCAATAACATCATCAAGAGGTTGTGGTGAGTTTTTATGATTTGCTTCCGTGATTTGAGTGATCATAAACTCGTAAAGCTGATCTAAATTTTCCGCAATCTCTCCGCCATCATCCATAGATAAGCAACTGCGTAAACTGATAATGATATCCAACGCTTTTCCAAGTCGTTCGCCTTTAACAGGTATATTACCCTGTTCCATGGCTGCTTTTCCCTGAATTAGACGTTCTATGGCCCCCGCCATCAGCATTTGAACTATTTTATGCGGGGAGGCAGCACTGAGCTGGCTATCTACCGATACCTTCTTGTAAGCCTGTAATGAACCACGCATAACAATCCTCTTTATAAAAATTTTTTGTATTGCTGTACCGACTTGTTACCATAACGGTACTTTTGTAAATGGTGACCAAGTTCAGCCGTTTTTTTTTGCATCAACGTTATTGTGAGTTGGGTGCGCTGAACGGCCATTTGCCATTCTTGCAACTCCGCAAACTCTTGGTGTTGCTCAATAGTACTGATCAAGGTTAGCAATATTTGTTCCCTCTTATCGACCAGATGAGTAATTTCTTCAGAATTTATCTCTTCCATCCCAAGAATACTGTCAATATCGTGATCTAAATCACAGAGAGATGCTAGGTTAGTCAAGAAGTCATCCATTGAGTGCATTCATCATACCCGCTAATTGCGATTGCATATTGGATGTTGCGTCTTGCATCGCCGAAAATTTGGCGTGTGTACGCTTCTCTAGGCTATCCATGCGGCGATCCAAAGCGGATTGGTTATCGTCAAGACGATAATTTCGTTCTGTCATACTCCGCTCTCGGGTTCGGATCGAACCAGTCACGCCGGTCAAGCCCTGAATGGCATCTTCTACTTTTTTAGCAAACCCTTGATTACCACCAAAGAAGTCTTCCAGTTTATTAAAGTTGTTATTTAACTGACGGTCCAGTAAATCGTAATTGATTTCTAGTGTCCCTTGACGAGTTGTGGTGATTCCAAATTCTGTTAACGATTTTAAATCTTGCGGCGCGGGCTCTACCGCTGAAGAAAACACAGATTTTAACCGCGAATCTGCACTTCGTACGACACTGTCGCCCGCAAGAGGCCCTGCCATCCCCGTTCGAGGGTCAACGCCAGATAAATCCTTAGAAATCTGATAAAACTGATTGTATGCAGCAACAAACTGTTCAATATCATCTCGGACGCTTCTACGATCATACTCAATATCGATTTCTGACGGCGTTTTTCCAATTTCTGAACGCCCTTTGAGGGTAAGATCCACGCCTTCGATAGCATCTTCAATAATATTATTATCACTGGCAAGCTGAGCAACGCCATCAAGCAGCACTTTTGCATCTTGAGCAGCCTGTACTTGACTCATCCCATCATAAGCATCAAAAGAATCCTGAGCCGATTTAAGATCAGCCTGGGCTTTGTCTATGCGGTCTAAGAATGTTCTCTCATCTTCAGGTAATTGTGCCCGTTCTATTTCTTTCGCTTGCTCAGGGGTCAGCTCTCCGGCCTCAACACGCGCTCGCAAAGCTGCGCTTTCTTGAGCCAGTGTATTTTCAAGCTCAGTTTGATAAGCATCTAATGCCGCCTGAGCTTCCTTTGGAGTGACATATGAATCGGTCAAAGTACCTGAAGCAGTAATACTCCAACCAGGAATATCCGGCGCTTTTTCCAACGCTTTAGCATCCAGCTGAGGCTCTGGCTCCCAGTAAGAGTCCAGCAAAGTGCCTGATGCCGTTTCTGTCCAGCCGGGAATACGCTCTTCTGGCTTCAAATACTGATTTGCCGCTGTCCCTGCAGCAGCGGCAGCAGCGGCAGCAACATCCGATAGAGCATTGCTCGCACTGGCGTCTTTTGCTGCGTTGGGATCGACTGCGATTGCGGCTTGCTTGGACGTATCTGCAATTTCTTGATCGACAACCTTTGCCGCATCAAGATTCTTTTGAGCGATATTATCGGCAATGACTTGTTCTTCAGGAGTAAGGGGATTGATTAAGTCTTGCGCCACAGAACGAGCGTTTTCAAGATCTTTAACACGTTGTTCCAGTGTTTTGTATTCGAGTTTTTTGAGTAAATTGTCTGGCGTTGCATCTGCACTCATTGTCAGAGCATTTTTTTCACCAGAATTACTCGAAGCAACAATAAGACGCGGGCCTTCAACATCATTAATGACTGAGGCACGAACACCTGAGTTAGCTTTGTCTCCATTAATCGTACGGACAATATCGACCAATGTCGATTTGGCCTCTACCTCTACTGTGAACTTTTTATCACCAAGCGCAATCTGCAGCTTACCCGGGCCAAACCTCGCATCATCAGGCAATACATCAGATGCGATTTTATGACCCTGAGCAAGCTGCAACACATCAACAGCATATCTACCAGCGATAGCATCAGTGGTTGCGGTTGCGGACACAACAGTATCATCCGTAGATTCTACTTTTCTTGCGGCAAAGGCTTTTTCTTGCCTAAAACTTGCCATCAAGTTTTTCATCGTATCCAGCGACTCTCTGAGCCGGCCGTAGGCACTGATACTAGAATCAATTTTGTCGCGCTCATTGTCGATTCGTTGCTGTTTTGGTACACGCTCCGAATCAACAACTTTGCTGACCATGGCATTGATATCCATACCAGAATTCATCCCTACAGGACCAAAGCTCATTCAATCACCTCAAAATATGTTCATACCGTCTGGTTCACCAGCCCTGATGAATATCGGGCTGTCTGTTCCCTTAGTCGCCGCAGTATCTGTAACATTTCTTCATCGGGTATTTGGCGAATAATATCGCCAGTATCCGCTTCATAAATTGTTACGACATCTCTCCCCGATTCTTCGTCAACCCGAAAAGCTAAGCCCGTGTTGATGGATGAGATAAACTCATTCATCTGTTGTACCACTCTTTGCCGCTCTTCTCTGTTAAGCTTTTCTCGCTTTTGAGATACCTCAATCGCTTGCTCAACGGCCTCCGTCGTTTGTTTTCTCGTCTCGGAAGTTGAAACCTGCTCTCTCTGTGAGGGAACGTGTTGTGCACCATCATATTTTGAAGCAATTTTAGTGCCACTTTCTGAGCTGTAAGGCTGGATGTTCGATGTGTTGGATGGTATTTCCATAACAATCTCCCTTCCACCTTAGAGGTCGGTAATAAAATTACCGCCAATAAGCTCGCTCCTACCTGTCAATTAACCTAACAAACTAAGAGCTGCCGATGGTGACTGCTTTGCTTGAGCCAGAACCGAAGTACCTGCCTGTTGCAAAATCTGCGACTTTGTCATTTGAGTCGTTTCTTTTGCATAGTCCGTATCCCTGATTCGGCTGCGCGATGCGTTCACATTCTCGTTAATGCTTTCAAGGTTGCTGATAGCATGCCCAAAACGATTTTGGAAAGCACCAAGCTCAGCCCTTTGGCTATCAACGGTTTTGAGTGCCCCATCAATGACCGAGACCGCCATCTGAGACCCCGCAATCGTTGAAACATCAACATCGGCGACCGTTCTATTTTCAGCAGCACCAAAACCAATTTCGCCACCTAAAGCACCACCTATTGTTACGTCGGTAGCAACCTTATTTTCGGCAGCAAACAGTTGCAACTTCCCCTCTTCACCAACCGAGGCTTTCACATCTTGACTTTGACCGTTAATATAAGTGGCAAGCTGCTCTATATCATCGCCTTCTTTTGCGTTGATCGTTATTTGCTGAGCTTCCCCATAGGTATCAGTATAGCCCAAAGTCAAATCCGTTGAACCTTGAGAAACGGCCCAATCTGCATCTGTCCCTTGCTGTGCGACATAGGCTTTGCCGCCCATTTCTGTGGTATCAGAACGCATATTACCCATGCTAAGCATCACAGCTTCACCAGAACCTGCACCGATCTGGAATGATTGGCTCCCAAATGAACCGTTGAGCAGTTTGTTACCACCAAATGACGTGGTTTCAGCAATTCGGTTAAGTTCATCGTTCAGAGCCGTGACTTCTTCTTGAATCGCAACCCGTTCTGAACGGGAGTTGGAACCATTAGAGGACTGCAGTGATAAATCACGCATTCTTTGAAGGATATTGGTTGTCTCATTCATTGCACCTTCAGCTGTCTGTGCAATTGAGATACCGTCGTTTGCGTTTTTCACCGCCATGTCAAGACCACGACTTTGCGATGTTAAACGATTGGATATTTGAAGGCCTGCTGCATCATCACGGGCACTGTTTATTTTGTACCCCGACGATAGACGCTCCATCGATTTTTGCATACCGTCAGATGCACTGTTTAAGTATCTCTGAGCGGTCATTGCAGACACGTTAGTGTTTACGTTAATTGCCATATTGATCTCCTTAGGCATTAAGGATGATGCACCTCAGCGTCTCTCACCTCACTTTGGTACATCTCATTTCTCTCAGTCTTGTAACGGCTGAGTAAATATATCCTTTAGAGAAAATTTAAACATTTTTCTCGTGTTTTCTAAGAAGGATTAGAAATTTTATTTAAATCAATATTTTGCAGAAATAAAAAAAATCCAGCCGAAGCTGGATTTTTTTCGTTAAAGGATGCGTTTATCCGAGAAGATTCAGTGCCGCATTTGGTGTCTGTTTTGCTTGAGCAAGTATGGAACTTGAAGCCTGAGACAGAATCTGCGATTTCGTGAGTGATGTCGTTTCTTTAGCAAAGTCGGTATCTTTAATTCTGCTCTTAGACGCATTCACGTTCTCGTTGATGTTATCTAAGTTAGAGATTGCGTGACTAAATCTATTCTGGAAAGCCCCCAGCTGTGCACGGTGGCTATCGACATATTTCAAGGCTGAGTCGATGATGCCTACGGATTCTTGAGCTCCACCTACAGAAGTCACATTGATGCTATCAACGGTAACTGCCTGACCTTGACCGATACTTAACTCGCCAGCTAAACCACCGCCAAAGGTCACTGCACCATCAACCTTGTCTGTTCCTGCAAAAACTTGTAACTGACCCTCTTCATCAACAGAAGCTTTTACCATATCTGTTTGACCGTTGATGTAGGTTGCCAATTCTTCAATATCATCACCTTCTTTAGCATTGATATTGATAGTTTGCTGCTGACCATCAGTATCTGTCAGGGTAATCGCGAGATCATTGGCACCCGCTTGTACTGTCCAGTCTTTGTCTTTACCATTTGCTGCCTGATAACTCGTACCACCCATTCCAACGTTATCAGAACGCATGTCATTGAGCGTCAACATGACCGCTTCACCATTATCAGAACCAATCTGGAATGATTTTGTGGAAAATGTGCCATTAAGTAGCTTGTTACCACCAAATGACGTGGTTTCAGCAATTCGGTTAAGTTCATCGTTCAGTGCTGTCACTTCTTCCTGAATCGCTACTCGCTCAGATTTCGAGTTTGAACCATTCGCCGATTGAAGGGACAAATCTCGCATACGTTGAAGAATATTGGTTGATTCATTCATCGCACCTTCAGCGGTTTGAGCGATAGAGATACCGTCATTTGCATTACGTACAGCGACATCCAAACCACGACTTTGAACATTTAATCGGTTAGAGATTTGTAGACCTGCTGCATCATCTTTAGCACTATTAATCTTAAAGCCCGATGATAAACGTTCCATTGAAGATTGCTGTGCGTTATTTGCACTATTTAGGTAACGCTGTGCGGTCATTGCTGCTACGTTGGTGTTTACATTTACTGCCATGGTGATTTCTCCGTTTGATTTTCCGATTTAACCGGTTTCCGACGTCTCGGAAAACCAAAGTAGTTCTCTCAAAGTTACTTTTATTAACGGCTCATTTTCGAAAACCTTGAGTAATATTCTTCGTTTTTTTAAAAAAAAATGGTCTTGATGGTTAAAATACAACCAAACAATAAAAAATGTATAAATAATGTATTTTTTGCTCAAGATTTGACAGCGACTGTCGATAATATTTTCTTTTTTGACAATTAACCCAATAAGGTCAAGGCAAGGTTGGGTTGCTGTTTGGCTTGTGCAAGAATGGATGTACTAACCTGCTGTAAGATTTGCTGCTTAACGAGCTGAGTCGTTTCCTTCGCATAGTCTGTATCTTTTATGCGGCTATTCGATGAGGCTAGATTTTCATTGATATTGTCAAGATTGTTAATCGCATGCGTAAAGCGATTCTGCATTGCGCCCAATTCAGCGCGGTGACTATCAACAAAACTCAACGCAGTATCTATGATAGAGACCGCTCTTTGTGCTCCTCCCGAGCTAGAAATATTTAGATTATCAATCACTTCATAACCCATCAAGCCCATATTCAATTCGCTAGCCAAACCACCAGAGAATGAAATTGTCCCAGAAGTTTCATCACCAGCCATGAACAATTGCAGCTGTCCCTCTTCATTAACCGATGCAGAAACCTGAGAGCTCTGCCCGTTAATATAAGTGGCCAGCTCTTCAATATCGTCACCAACTTTAGCGTCAATTATAATCGATTCCTGCTGACCATTAGCATCAGTATATTGCATGACTAAGCTCTGACTACCTTGAGAAACCGTCCAATTACTGCTTGCTTTCTTAGCCGACAGATAACTAAAACCACCCATCTCCAAGCTATCAGAACGCAGGTTTTTCAACGAGATTTTTACCGCTTCTCCTGAACTTGCACCAATCTGCATCGATGCATTTTCAAACGTGCCATTGAGCAATTTTCGACCACCAAAAGAGGTAGTTTCAGCAATTCTGTTTAATTCATCATTCAGAGCCGCCATTTCTTCTTGTAGCGCTTCCCTTTCAGCATGACTGTTAGAACCATTTGCTGATTGTAACGAAAGGTCACGCATGCGTTGAAGAAGGTTCGTTGTTTCGTTCATTGCCCCTTCCGCAGTCTGCATGATAGAAATACCATCATTCGCATTCCGCACAGCAACATCCAAACCACGCATCTGAGACTCTAACCGATTGGAGATTTGTAACCCTGCCGCATCATCTTTAGCGCTGTTAATACGATACCCAGAAGCCAGCCTTTCTAGGGATTGGTTCAGCATCTTTGTCGCGCTGCTCATGTGTCGCTGAGCCGTCATTGCTGAAACATTGGTATTAACCGTGATAGACATATTTGAACAAATTCCTCTAAGGCCTTTCTATATATCGGCTCAAAGTGAATTTCTTTAGTGTATATTGCTCTTTGATTTTAAAATGTTGATGTTCGCTAAAACATCTAGCTTGGATGCTACGCTGATAAGGACATCAGCTTGGGGGAAAACCGAGCGACTGGCTCGGTCAACAACAAAAGTGAAGAAATTGACTTAGCGACTCATCTTATTTGAGAGTTAATTGTTGTAGCATGTCAACAGAGGGGGCAAATAGATAGGCGCCTGTAACGGCTTTGGTAAAACGCAACATGTGATCAGTTTTTCCATCCGTCATACCATACATACTCTCCAGCATAACTTTAAAATTATGCAGTGTGTTACAGTAAGCAATAAACAAAAGGCCATGTTCACCAGTTACGTTGCCATAAGGCAAACTATGTCGAACAATTTTTAGACCTTTACCTTCTTCTTTTATATCAACTCGTCCAACATGCGACACTGAAGGCACATTACTCAATTCGATTGAATCCGTTTTCGTCCGCCCTATTACCTTCTCCTGAGCGGAAACATTCAGCCTATTCCAAGGAGGTAAATTATGCACAAAACGCTGCACCATTACATAGCTACCTCCCGAAAATTCCCCTTGAGGAACAATGGCAACTTGCTGGCGTTGATCGCCTTTGGGGTTTTCGGTTCCATCAACGAACCCTGTCATATCACGCGAATCTAAATAACGGTAACCATAGGTTTCATCAATAACATTCAGATAATCAGCGGTCTTTTCTAGTAATTGACTCAAGACATAAAAATGGAGGTCGTGCCGATTCGAATGACAGTGGATCAGCACATCAGCATCAGAAGCAAGAGCTTGGGTATCGCCCTCTCCCAACGGTGGAAATGCGATCAATTCGGGAGGTACGTTCCCCCCAAGGTGTTTCCAAAATGAAAGAGTAAAAGCGATAGACAACTTCATACCTGCGTCAGGGTGGCGTTGATTAATGTCTTCAACAAGTTGAGGTAAACGCTTTAACTGCTCAAGAACAGCAGCCCTGTTTTGTGATACTTTTAGTAGCGTGTACTGAGCAAAAGGCCCAGACTCCGGAATAATTGCACTTTGAGGGGTGATCATTGCTATGTCCTCATACTTGACGGGTTGCTCAGCATATTGGTTTCTTGTTTTATAACGGTATTTCAAGCACATTAGCTCAGAGACGTTGAATTAAAACAGTCTCGAACACTACGGCTCGTGTAGATATACATCATAAACCACAATATTAACAGAAGTGTTAGGGCGTTTGGCCAACTGAAAGCACCATGATGAAGGTACACATGATATAGAGTTTGACTGAGCTGCGCCGCTGCAATGGATAACGTTATCCATTTCCCCCAACTAAAAATACGGACTAACCATTTTCTTTCGGGGCTGCGCATACTGATCATCCACATCAAAACAACGCTAGGCAGGCCCATCGCTAAACCAAGGTATAGCATTGAATAATCGGGATAAATAATATTTATAATCGTATTTCCGGTCGACCTACTTAGCCCTGCGACAACAAATACCACCCAAGCTTTCGCCATAAATAACCAGCCAAGCAGTAAACATTTCGGGGCTTTAAGAAAGCCATGTTTATCATATTGCTCTATCGCGTATCTCACCGCATTCTCTAGACATCGATTAAGTTCAGTTCAATGTAAAGCAATATAGAAAAAATACTATCTGTAAATCAATCGTTTCAAAGCAGCTTGAGCAAGCCCGTGTTAACTTAGTAGACCGTCATGAGATTGTCTCGACTCAATGTCTTTGACCAAGCAAACCCTAGTCATCCGAACCTTAAGAAAGCGCTATACACCAAGTACCAACGCGCCCTCATATCTCGGATTTTTGGTAAAGACACGCGTGTTTCTATTATAATGACCAAATATCATTTCTGCATTGACCCAGTTAGCCACATTAATTTCACATTGAACTGGCTCAACATGATATCGGTCAACGGGATTGGGTGATCGCTGAGCACTTCGATTAACATCATAGGCAAAAGGGTGTCGACTTAAGTCAATGACATAGACGTCAGTGGGTGCCCAATTCGCCGCGTAATCGTAATCAGTCGTCGTAGAAATACCCACTTTTCCTGTATGACCACCAGCAAATCGACCCGAAAACTTTTCCCAGTCAACATTTTGTTCATTCTGCTGAGTAAAGCCATTTTCGAAAAAGAACTGCATTCCATTATTGGCCCACCCTGGATCGCCGCGATAAACGATTCCTTTGTACAACGCCGTGCCGCGTAACGCTCCCTTTTGAAAGGAACGGCATGACCAATGTTTATCAATTAAACTCCGAACAACATACTCATCCACTATGTTATTCGGAGTTCTTCTGTTGGACCTACGCAAGAATGAAAAAAATCCCATCACTTATTTCCCTCCACAATGTTACGACTGCTTGTCTATCTGGACGCCAACTCTATCTGGCTAGCAGACTCCACCCAATCACTCGGTAAAAGTGAGTAGAGTCAGCCTGTACGCAGTTTAAAAATTCTATAACGGCCTTACCGTTAATAATAGTATACGTACTAAGACACTTCAGACTTAAATGTGGCGTGCTCATGGGGAAGTCAACGTATCACAATCCTATTACCCTCTCGCCACTAAACTAGCAACGATATCCGTTTCTTTATCGCGTAACCATTTTTCATCATACGGCCCCCAGTTTGACAGCTGGTAGTAACCATCATTATGTCTTCGACCATCCTGCACGAATATCAGCTCAATCCCAATACTCGGTAGTGATTTAATAACATCTTGAATCGTCCTTCGAGGCCAACCCGTTTTTTCGATGAGTGTAGGCACATTTGGTCTATCAAGGCTTTGTACAAGCAGCGCCAAATATAAGCGTTTGGCAAAAGCACAACTCAGTTCCATTCATACCTCCTTTATCTATCTGACCTTATTATTTCTGTTTTATCTAACCGAGTATTGAGCTCAATCAATATGTCCACATATCTTCCCGTTCAGACGTTGATTTTTTAGTTGAGAAGCTTCGAATACAGCACTTTTTGTCTCTGCTCTTACTTCCTGCTAGGATGCAAGGGGCCAAATAAAAAATAACTAACGTCTCTGTAAAGGTTTCACTATGACAATCACCATGTATGGCATCCCCAACTGCGACACGATTAAAAAAGCAAAAAAATGGCTTGATGCCAAAGGCGTACAATACGAGTTTCATGATTATCGAAAGCAAGGCGTGAACGAAACGATGATTGAGACTTTTTTTCAACAATTGGGTTGGGAACAAGTCATAAACAAACGCGGAACCACCTTCCGTCAGTTGAGCCAAGAGCAAAAAGACACCCTTAATGAAATCAACGCGATTAAATTGCTCGTAGAACAGCCAGCCATGATCAAACGGCCCATTTTGGTTGCAGGGCAAGACCACCATATTGGCTTCAAAGCTGAACAATACTCTGACATTTTTGCTTAGAGACTCCGCAAAGCAACAAGGAACATCACAATGACTGATAGCCCGACACTGGCTCTCGCAAAAGACCTCATCAGCCGCCAATCCGTCACTCCAGAAGATGCAGGCTGCCAATCCATGATGATCGAACGGCTCAAGGTTCTTGGTTTTAATATTGAAGTAATGATATTCGAAGATACGACCAACTTTTGGGCACGTCGTGGGAATGAGGCCCCGCTTTTTGCTTTTGCAGGCCACACAGATGTGGTCCCCGCGGGAAACATTGAACAATGGGACACTCCTCCTTTTGAGCCGACCGTTCAAGATGGTTTTTTACATGGTCGCGGTGCAGCCGATATGAAAGGTTCACTAGCCAGTATGCTCGTAGCGGTAGAACAGTTTATTCACACTCACCCGAACCATCATGGTTCGATTGGCTTTTTAATCACTTCTGATGAAGAAGGCCCTTTTATCAATGGAACGGTTCGCGTTGTTGAAGCTTTGATGGAACGCGGCGAAAACATTGATATGTGTATCGTTGGTGAACCGTCCAGTACCACCGTCGTGGGCGATGTGGTGAAAAATGGCAGACGTGGTTCAATCACTGGCGATTTAATCATAAAAGGTATTCAAGGCCACGTGGCCTATCCCCACCTCGCTAAAAATCCAGTACACCAATCTCTGCTTGCTCTAAACGAATTAGCGACCACTGAGTGGGATAAGGGTAATGAGTATTTCCCACCAACCAGTTTTCAGATCCCAAACGTGCAGGCGGGAACGGGCGCATCCAATGTCATACCGGGTGAATTCAATATCCAATTTAACCTGCGATACAGCACAGAACTGAGCAATGACAAGATCGTCTCTCAAGTAAATGAAATACTGAAAAAATATCAACTAGACTACGACTTGAAGTGGACTTTCAATGGGGATCCCTTCCTTACCGATACGGGCAGATTATTGGATGCCGTCGTAGACGCTGTCGATAAAGTCAATCAAACCAAACCAGAACTTTTGACCACAGGTGGTACTTCCGACGGTCGCTTTATCGCACGCATGGGCGGGCAAGTGGTTGAGTTAGGTCCTGTAAATGCGACCATCCACAAAGTCAACGAATGCGTCAATATTGACGATTTGGAGAAACTTACCGACATGTATCAGAAAACCTTGGAACATTTATTCACGTGATCATGTCACCTGAACAACTCACCGGGCAAGTCACGACGCACCTAGTGGAAACCATGGTCGGTCAGAAAAGCTTTTTGGTGCACCCGAATGTGTCTGAAGACTTGTTGGCTCTCAAGCAATCGGCTGCTGAGGCTGGGTTTAATCTCAACATCGCAAGTGGCTTTCGCGACTTTGAACGCCAACGCACCATTTGGGACAACAAGATGTCTGGCCGCAGTGCTATTTTAGATAGTGAAGCCCATCGACTGAACCCTACCTTGCTTTCTGATACACAAAAAGTGTCGGCGATTTTACGTTGGTCGGCACTACCGGGAGCAAGCCGCCATCATTGGGGGACTGATTTCGATGTTTTTGATCGTTATAGCCTTCCCAAGGAAAAGCAACTTAAATTGGAACCATGGGAGTACCACAGTGGCCACCAAAGTAACTTTTATCAATGGCTGAGTAACCATGTCAACATGTTCGGTTTCTTTTTCCCTTATGCAAAAGACCAAGGTGGTGTATCCCCGGAACCTTGGCACATCAGCCATGCAGCTACCGCTAAGTCCTGCATTCAGTTACTCACAATTAAAGTTCTCAAGCAACAACTGCAATCAGCATCTTTTTTGGGCAAGGACATCGTGTTAGTTGACCTGAAAAAGATCTACACTCAGTTTATCAACAATATTGAACAGCAGGTGCCGTAATGGAGTTACTCACCAATCCTTGGGTCATTATCGTTATCGTGCTCAGCGTGATTATCGGTAATATCATGGCATTAAAGTACACCGCTAAGATGAAATTTGGCCAGACCGACGAGAAAAAGAATCCACAAGATAGGGATAATCACGACCAAGATAACCATACGGACCCTTCCTAAGCTGGGTCCGAGCTTTGATGACACATCGAAATGTCACTTTAGGTGATCCCAAGAGAGATTTGACACGATCCGACAATCATCACATTTAAAATGGAAAATATCGTGCAAAGGCTCTTCTAGTCGCCAAACGCCCTGACATTTGGGGCATAGGCGTGCCTTCTCATCGTCAAGGCTCTTGCCCCCTATACGGTATTGATAGTAGTACGTAGGCACCTTAGTCAGGTATTCAATGCGACCGCGTAATTCCCAACCACGTTTAAACAAAACGCTGTCAACATCACAAATTTCGTGCAGTGCCGCATGCTCCGCCCGACAACCACCCGCCATCTGAATTTCATCACAAGCTTGCCACTCCGTTTGCCATTTCACTACCGCCTTGTGATCACCATTCAATGTTGGAGAATTGCGATACAATGGGATGGGTAACAAAGTGTCGCCACTACGAAGAGGAGAGCATGTGTGAACGTAGGTCGTATATAACACTTGCCACTCCGGTCGCTCCTCCTCAGCCGCTTGCTCTGAGTTAAGATCACGTCCCAGCAAACGCATCTTAGGTGCCAGCAAGCTGGCGTCAGACAATCGGCCTAAACATAGCTTGGCGAAATCAGAATGATAGCGAGGGTGTAGACTGTCTTCTTCGGGGCAAACAACTCGAACAAAAAATTCGCCATCGCCCATCACAATTGGAAATTCCCGCCCCAGTACCTGACCATTGTAGCGCCAAGCGTCCATTAAGCCATTTATCGCCTTATCTACAGCAGAAATGGTCGTATTATCAAAGCACTCAAACTGAAGTTCTATAACGTACATAGTTATACTAAAGGCTCCAATTGGCTTAAAAATTCAGAAATATTCTCTGCGAGTTGATCACGTTTATCGGTTCCCAAACGCTCAAGAATGATATGCCCAGTGAGGTTACAAATTGATATGACATCAAGTTCTGCATCAGTCGTACCAATAAACACTGTGGGTTTGAGCTTTAATCGACGCTGCGTGACCAAATGACCTAGCATATTTTCTTGCAACCGAACAAAATCTTCATCACTCCAAACCTGCAGCAGTGTGAGTGTATTGCCCTGCCAACTAGCATTCATATCGGCGCTATATTGACTCCCATAGAAGGTTTTAATATCGTCATGTAAGGTAAGATCAATGCCGTTTTCTGCGTTACTAAAATCCGCCAAATGCTCTCGGACATAAGCCTTCCACTCGACAAAACCATCTTGAGTTGATTCAACACAGGGCGAGGCAAGACCAACCAATTCCTCAGCTCTTGGCAGGTGCCCCAATTTTTCAAGGTGTTCCTGACGGTACTTTTCACTGAACGAGTATAACGCTTGCAAGGCAGTATCAGCCATTAGCTTCTCCAATAAAATATTCGAATGTTCGCTTTTAACGATAAGATTGCGTAAAATTCCCGACATTCTAATTCAAATAAAAGCAAAGTATGAGCAAATATTCGAACGTAGATGAACTGGCAAGCTTAACAGTCAGCCAAGACGCAGCGAACGTGAATGTTTATGACTCATCTCTTTTACAATCAGTACCACGAAACCTTGACCGTACCACCCTCAATATTAAGGACATTGACATTAGCCGCTATGTATTGAGTACGTCTTTATTTGAGGGGGCAACCAATGAAGAAAGAGTACAGGAAAGCTTACGCAACCATTTACTTAAATCCCGCGGTTTAATCACCAATGGGCCTGACAGGGGAAGTGTCGAGATCTCATATCAAGGTCAAAAAATCAATCGAGAAGCTCTGCTACGATATTTGGTATCATTTTATGAGCACAATGAATGTCATGAACAATATGATGACCGTATTTTCGCAGAGATTATCTGCTGCCATCCGTAAACCCGGACGGTTTAAACACGTTACCTCGGTCATAGTGGGCTGGATATCTGCCCCTATCGTTCCACGGAACAAACACAACCACCTCGTCACAAACGTATGGCTCACCAATAAGGATTAAAGGAAAGGATGCATATTATTCGCTGGAAGCTGCTGTTCGGATTACTTGTTCTCGTTCTGCCACTCGATATTGTGGCATCCACCGTTTATTCATCGGCTATCCTCAACGAAGCCAGCACTTTAGTCGATATCGTACCCCAACAATCCAAACAGTTAACCACGAGTTATCTTAATCAGCGAGAGTTAACCGATAAACCGGAACAAAGTCCATCGGCTATGTCACACGATGAATCCGATAGCCGTGTGCGGACTCCAGGCTCCACCATTGATGCTCTAAAAATTCTCGCGCGTGCGGAGTTTAACCTCGATAACCCCTCCGCAGCCCTCAAGCACCTCAATGAGGCAAAGACTCTCACTAACACTTACCAACTACCGTATCTTCGCCTTGAACTCCAATTACTGGATATTAGGCTACGCTGGAAGATTGATGGCAATGCCGTTGTCGCAGAGAAAGCGTTAAGTGCCTTTGAAAAATCTTACTCCGCCATCCAAACGCCTGAAAAGTTAGCAAACAACGTCAATTACCAGTTGACCATGCTCAAAGGAGACATTGCTTCAGCAACCGGCGATATTGCGCGGGCTGAACAGCGATACCAAGAGGTAGAAACCTATGTCGAAGAATCCAATAACAAGCACATTACCATTGCCTACCACATTACTTTAGGTCAACATTATTTGGCACACAAAGTCTATAACAAAGCCCTCTCTGAACTACTGACCAGTTACTGGGGAGCGATCGAGGATACTTCGGGGTTGCAGCTTGCTGAAGTCAACCGCTTATTGGGTCAACTATTTTACGAGCGACGCGTATTGGACAAAGCAACCGACCACCTATCTCAAGCGGCTGACTTTTATGATAATTATGACCACTCTCCCCTACTGCCACCCATTCTAAAACGTATGGGTGATATCTACTATCGCCAAGGCCGCTACAACTTAGCATTAGTACACTACTTTAATGCCATTGATCACGAGCGAGCACAGAACAACATCAATAATGTTATCGATATTCGCTTATCACTGGCAAAAACCTATTTGCAACTGGTGAACTTTCCACTTGCTGAACAATATTTACAACGGGCTGAAGAACTTCTGGAGTATGTCACTATACCCAAGCTTAAAGCACAGGCGCTCATACTAGAGGCCGGGTTAGCCTCTCATCAAAGGCACCCAAAAGAGGTTATCGCGAAAGCAACCGAAGCGCTCAACATAGCCCTTGAGATAAAAAATATTTCCATTGAAAAGAATGCTTATAAAATGCTCACTCATGGGTATGAACTTCTTGGTAATTATAAAACAGCATTGCACTACCTTCAGCAATACAATGCCTTGGCTACAATCCAGCAGCAAGAACTTAACCTCATCAATGAAGACGATTTCCGACAACAAAAAAATATCGTCGAAAAAACTTTGCATTTAGTCGGCCAACGAGAAACTCTGCAACACATCGAAAATGAGTACCATAAGTATCAGAAAATTTCGTTTACCTTATTCATTACCAGCGCACTGTTGTTTATGTTCCTTCTACGCCGCGGACACATTATGAGCGTGCAAAAAGATCAGATTGATGAACTGAACGACAATATTTACACCCATTCCCGTTCAGGGCTGAAAAACCTGCGTATGCTCAACGCCAAACTTCCAGCCTCTTTGGAAGCCAGTAGCCACACATTTGAAAAGTGGCATGTAGGTGAATTAATCCACGAACCACTTAACGATAGGCTTCGCTTTGTGATGATTGACGTGCCGTTCTTACGTAACATGTACCTTCAACACGGCTACTCAGAGGGACTTAAACTGGAAAAATCATTTGGCCTATTTTTGAAAGAAAAGATTCAAAGCCCCGCCCGAATTTACCACTTTTCAGACGCGAACTTACTTTATATCGAGCCCAATAGCGAAGATGCAGATGCTCCAGAGCAAATATTTCTCAAAACTCAGGAATGGGTCAATGAATTTGCCGAAAAACACTCTTTAAGCAATATCATTCGCATGGGCATAGCCGACTATCCGTTTCTCCCCCGAGCTTACACTGCAATCAATGACAAGGAGCTTCTTGATATTTTGCTGATGTCGACCAGTACGGCAAGAACTCTCAGCATCAAAGAACAATCTAGCCAGTGGGTGTATCTTAAAGCGATAGAAAACGCACCAGCCGCAAGTTTAGCGACCAATAATATACGCCAAGCCTGTCAGCACTCTATTGGTCAGGGCCTCATAAAAGTACACTCTTCATATCAAAATGAGGAAAGCATCAAAAAATTGTTAAAAGGTGATTAAAAACCACCCAAATACATTGTTTTAGCGTGACGGCACCTTTTAATTTGATATCATCTTCAGATTACTAAATAAGGTCTGGTTTGGCTTTACCAACACTGAGTTTATATTTTCATGGGCGTCCTTGGGCAAGATATTCAGTTGCAGTTACAAAACCTCAAGTCTCAATTGGAACAAGTTCGATTGGCACAAAGAGATACTTCGTTCAAATTTAATCGAGAACAAAAAGTACTGAAGCGCATCCTTGCCTCACTCAGCGAAGCTTGTATGGGAGAAAACCCAAGACTCAACTCAGGCCTCAGCGAACTTAGACAAGCACTAGAACAACAAAAAGATGTCAGTGCTCTTATTCCTCAATTTGCCGTTCTTGAACGCTTACTTAAACAACAATGTCTCGCTTTAGCAACACAAACGGAACAATTAAATTCACAGGTCAAGAATAGCGGTGAAGCTTTGCTCCGCGTCACTGGGCTCCCTGCAAAAATAAAACGGGACCTTCGCGACCTCCTCAACTACTCTGATGAAATCAGGTGCCCAACAACAAATTCAGCTCAACAACTGCTGGCGATTTATGAACGTTCTTTGAAGATCATCACTTCAAACCCTGATACCACTATCAGTCATATCGCTAATGCCACTGACAAAGCACTTTTGTTGAGTCTGTCTGATGAATTACAGCATGTCATAACCGAACTGGATTTCGAGGGTGAGTCAGGTGAACTTTTGGCAGACATCCGAACCAAATTGCTCATAGGTGTCAACACACATTCATTACTCGAGTTAATTCTACAGGTCATGAAATTGGTCATTCAGGGAACGAAATATGAACGTCAAACTTCAGAAAAATTTCTTGAGCAAGTCAATTCGTCGCTTTGTCGGTCATTAAACCGAGCTTCTCAAGATGTGGATCAAAGCCAGACTTACTTCGAACATCGTCAGAGCATCAATAGCGAGCTCAATGAGCTCGTCTCTGAAAGCAAGAATAAGGTCGAGCAAGCTTGCTCTGTTGAAACGCTTCAGTCGGATATGAGGCCATTGCTGGCTAAACTCTCTTCGCTTTCCGATCGCCTCCATCATGCAGAGCAACGAGAACAGACGTTGATAGAGCATATGAGTTTTGGTAAGAATCAACTGGAGGCTTTATTTGACGTTACCCAAGATTATCGACGACGTTTAGAAGATCAAACCAAACGAGCTCTCCTCGACCCCTTGACGAAGATCTATAACCGTACTGCTTTTAACGATCGGCTTGAACTAGAGTATCGTCGCTGGATTCGTACTCAAAACAACCTTAGAGTGATTTTGCTTGATGTGGATGGTTTTAAAGCGATAAACGATAGCTTTGGCTACACAGCGGGTGACAAGGCACTGAAAATCATCGCACGCACCATTAAAAGTGAGTTTAAAAACACAGACACCGTCGCACGATTTTCTGGTGAAGAGTTTATTGTCTTAATGCCTGACAGTATCGACAATGACTGCTTTGACACCATACAAACTATTCAAAGAAAAGTGGCCAAACTTCCGTTTAAATTCAGAGAGCAAAATCTCTCAATTACCATGTCAACCTCCAGTACCGCTTTTAAAGATTCTGACACGCCAGAAGGGGTCCTTGAACGCCTAAACCGTTTTCTCAACGAGGCCTCCCATTCTGGCCCCAATCAACTGATTTGGAAATAGCCCTTTCTCTTTATTCAGGCATATCATTCGTGATAGGTTCATTCATATCAAATAGTTAGAATACTAACCTAAAAAAAACGTGCTAGACTTAGAATGTCACTAATCATTCATTTATATTTCATTGAGTGACATCAATGTAGAGATTAACCCACAATAATAACGTTTCACAAAAATTCTTCTCTCGTCTAGGAGGTCATTATGATCACTCATATCAGTCCGGCTGGTAGTATGGATCTGCTTTCTCAACTTGAAGTTGAGCGCCTTAAGAAAACCGCCGCCAGTGATTTGTACCAACTCTACCGCAATTGCACACTTGCCGTATTAAATTCCGGTAGCCATACCGATAACTCCAAAGAGTTGCTCGATCGATACCGTTCCTTTGATGTTAATGTTGTACGCCGTGAACGCGGTATTAAACTCGAGTTAAGTAACGCTCCAGATCACGCGTTTGTCGATGACAATATCATCAAGGGGATTCAGGAACATTTGTTCTCTGTATTGCGAGACATCGTCTATGTCAATATGCACCTCGCTGACAGCCAACGCTTAAACCTAACCAATGCTAGCCATATCACAAACCTGGTTTTTGGCATTCTACGAAATGCGGGCGCGATTACTCCAGGTATTACCCCCAACTTAGTGGTTTGCTGGGGGGGACATTCCATAAATGCAACAGAATATCAGTACACACGCGAAGTTGGTAATGAGCTAGGGTTAAGGGAACTCAACATCTGTACTGGTTGTGGCCCCGGCGCCATGGAAGGGCCAATGAAAGGCGCGACGATCGGTCATGCAAAACAACGTTACTATGACCAGCGTTATTTAGGATTAACCGAGCCTTCCATTATTGCCGCAGAGCCACCTAATCCAATCGTGAATGAACTCGTTATTATGCCGGACATTGAAAAACGTCTAGAAGCCTTTGTCAGGTTAGCTCACGGAATCGTCATTTTTCCAGGCGGCGCGGGCACCGCCGAGGAGCTTTTGTATATTTTAGGGATTATGATGCACCCTGATAACGCGCGTCAGCCTTTACCCATTGTTTTGACTGGGCCGAAAGAGAGTGAAGCCTATTTTCGTTCAATTGATAAATTTATTGCCGATACACTCGGTAGTGAAGCTCAAAAACACTATCAGATTATTGTTGATGACCCAGCAAGAGTCGCTAGGGCTATGAAACAAGGAATGACTGATGTACGCCAGCACCGCAAAGATATTGGTGATGCATACAGTTTCAATTGGTCACTGAAAATTGCCCCCGAGTTCCAATTGCCATTTGAACCCACTCACGAGAATATGGCAAGTCTCGATCTTCACCTTAATCAGCAACCTGAAAATCTGGCTGCCGCCTTAAGGCGAGCATTTTCAGGGATAGTCGCGGGGAATGTGAAGGCAGAGGGCATACGGGAAATTGAACAACATGGTCCATTTGTTCTAGATGGCGATGAAGCGCTCATGAAAAAGATGGACAAGTTGCTGCAAGATTTTGTCAGTCAGGATCGCATGAAACTACCGGGCAATACCGCTTACGAACCTTGCTACCAAATTAAGACTTGCGGCTAGTTAGCGACTGGTAATCTGGCAACCATCCGATACAATAAGGGCTTAATTGCCCTTATTTTTTGATTTCTATGTCTATTCACCTTGTTATCATTGATGCTCTGAACCTGATTCGCCGGGTCCACTCAGCACAACCTGACCCCAACGATATTCCAAGAACCATTGCTACAACAGGTAAAACACTGAATAGAATTCTTAGTGAAACCACACCCACTCACATTGTCGCCGTGTTTGACCACCATTTGCAAGATAGAGGGTGGCGGGCAGAACTCTTACCTGAATACAAACAAAATCGAAAACCAATGCCAGCCCCTTTACTTAGCGGCCTTGATACGATTCAGCAAGCTTGGTGGGAACTCGGCATCGACTCTTTGCTATCAGACGGCGATGAAGCTGATGATCTTATCGCAACATTGGCGACGAAAGTGGCCAGCCACAACCAAACGGTCACAATTATATCAACCGATAAAGGTTACTGCCAATTACTCTCACCAAGCCTGCAGATACGCGATTATTTTCAGCACCGCTGGTTAGACGCCCCATTTGTTGAAAAGGAATTTGGTGTACAACCATGGCAACTTGCTGACTACTGGGGACTCACTGGAATTAACTCGAGCCAATTGTCTGGTGTGCCGGGTATTGGCCCAAAAGCGGCCAAAGACATTTTGACTCAGTATGACACCATAGAGCAAGCATTCTCCAGTGAGACACTGACCATAAAATACAGAAAAAAACTGGCTGAGCATATCCACTTAGCAAGGAAATGCCGACAAATATCCGCACTTAAAAGTGATATTGAACTTGGCTTTAATCTTCAAGACCTGCGCTTTCATGCTAAGGGAGGAAACAAACCCTGACCTCCCTTTCACCATAGAATACACTCTAGCGTGCCCCTATTGTCCTACCTCAATCGGTCAGGACAACAGTGGCGTATTGGTGATGCTATCTTGGGGAAATGTTTGAGAGGCACTGGACATGCACCGTAATTTCTTCACGATCATGATAAAGATGCTTGGCTTGAAGCTTAAATTTAACACCATTTTCACTCAGAAAGATTTTCAGGTTATCGATGTCCTCTAACACTTCATCATAACGTCCTTTCATCGGCAGCTTGAGGTTGAAAATGGCTTCCTTAGCCCAACCGCTGATAATCCACTCCCCCATCAACTGTGCAACACGGGAAGGTTTTTCAATCATATCGCAGACCAACCACGTGATGTTCTTACGCGCAGGCTCAAACTTAAAACCGTCTTCCTGATGATGTTTCACCTGCCCAGTTTCCATCAAGCTATCCGCCATCATGCCATTGTCGACTGAATGGACAAACATCGAACGTTTCACTAACTGGTAAGTCCATCCACCTGGGCACGCCCCTAAATCAACCCCCCACATACCCGAAGCGAGGCGTTCATCCCACTCTTCACGAGGTATAAATACATGGAACGCCTCTTCTAACTTCAAAGTTGAACGGCTTGGAGCATCAGAGGGAAACTTTAAACGCGGGATCCCCATAAAAAATTGAGAGTTATTGTTTGGTAGAGAATAACCGATGAAGCAGTGCCCTGACGCCACAAAGCACAAATGCAGTACAGGCTTATTGGGACTGTCTTTCGCCAATAAGATACCTTTCCCTCGCATAGCTTGGCGCATGGGTACGGTAAACTTTCGACAAAACTTAAGCAATTCTTTGGCTTCATTTGTGTCAGGTGTCTCGATGCGAAGATCACCACAACGAGGCAGGCCTTCTATCGCCGACAGTTGTTCCAAAATAGGGGAAATTCGGTCTTCTCGCGGCAAATCGATAATTTCGGTCGCGACCGCAAAGATCTGACGAGCAAAAATCAACGCCTTAAAATCCAGCTCTTTAACCAGTTTCTGAGCATCGGCCTCTTGGTAGCACTCAAAAAGCACAAAACCCGTATTCTTTTTAAGACGAGGAAAACCGAACACTTCTAGCTTAGTGGCACGATCTTGTATTTCACCCGCACACTCTTTCTCAAAACCACTGCGGCAATAGAGCATTAATTGTTTCACTGATCCACCTCTTTAATCTGTAGTGATGCATAAACGAACAACCCCCAACCTAACACAAAAGCTATCCCTCCCAATGGGGTGATGGGACCAAACCAAGTGAGTCCTGTTAAAGAGATTGCATAAAGGCTGCCGCTAAAACAAAAGATGCCGATAATAAAGCAAATTGTCGCAAGGGCGAAATATTTTTGTGACCGCGGAGACAATTTTAGCTGGAGTAAGATGCCACACAATAAAATCGCGAGTGCATGAATCAACTGATACTGAACCCCCGTGGCAAAAACATCGAGCATAACCGATGACAGAATATGCTTTAAACCATGTGCAGCAAAAGCGCCCAAAACCACTGCACCTCCGGAAAGTAGGCCACCTAAGGCTAGTAAATACTTACTTTTCATCATAAACCTCGAAGATGAAATTGGCTAAACTCTCAACAGCAAGAGCAATGTTGCCAGACTCCGTATGGCCTGAACGCTTTCTAGGCTTAAAGCTATGATCACCATCAGGAATAAACTCTACGGTTATCGCATCAGATAAAAGGTATGTTGACAACGCTTCTCGATGACCAAACGTGTCTCTTTCACCTTGCAAAATCAAGCATGGTTTAGACATAACGGCAAGATGATCGCCCTTAAATTTATCCGGCTTACCGGGTGGGTGAAACGGAAAACCTAAACACGCCACAGCAGCAACCTTGTTATGATCAGAAAGTAAACTTGCCATACGGCCCCCCATAGACTTACCACCTATGACAACGGGCCCAGTTAAGTTCAAATCATCAATGACAGCCTTATAGGCTTCAAGTAACTTAGGCGCACGATCGGGAGGGCGTTTCTTTCCATCTTGATTACGCTTTGTCATGTAAGGAAAATTAAAGCGAACAACTTGTATTCCCTTTTGAGACAGACTTTTAGCCACAGAAGACATAAAACTGTGTTCCATGCCTGCACCTGCACCATGGGAGAAAATAAAGGTCGGATGGTCTTGTTCACCATCAATCAGGTACTCAGTCATCAAATAGCTCCTCTTGCTCGCTTTGCGCCTTGGCTAGCATCCAGTCGCGAAACGTCGCGATCCGCCCCATGTCAGCTTGTTGCTCATGGCATACAACATAAAAAGCATTTTTAGACACCAATACTTGGTCAAATGGCGCGATCAAACGACCCGCATCGATTTCTGGCTGGGCCAAAACATTATTGCCTAATGCGATGCCTTGACCATGAGCCGCCGCCTGAAGCACCATAGTTGAATGACTGAATATAGGCCCATGATTGACGTTAATCCCCTCAACCCCATGCTGTTTAACAAACTGTTTCCAGTCCTTCCTAGAAGTGTCATGCAAAAGCGTGTGCTGCTGCAGATCCGTTAGTCTTTCTAATGGTTTATTGCTCATTAATAACGAAGGCGAACACAGCGGTATAAGGAACTCCTGATACAATTTGTCTGCTCGCATTCCTGGCCAATTGCCTCGTCCATAGTAAATTGCCACATCGACATCATCGGTCAGGGAACCTTCATCCATGTCGACCGCTTTAATTCGGACGTCAATGTCCGGCTCTTGCTGATTAAAATCCGCTAGCCGAGGAACAAGCCATTGAATCGCAAAGCTAGGCGGTAAACTAATAGTCAATGCTCCTTTCTCACTGCGCTCTAATACTTTATCTGTTGCTTCAGCAATGGCAGTGAAAATATCTTTGATGTCTAAAAAGTAACTTTGCCCCTCTTCAGTCAACAACAATGAACGATTACGTCGCCTAAATAGTTTTAAGCCCAAAAACTCTTCTAATGCTTTGATTTGGTGACTAACTGCGGCTTGAGTCACAAATAACTCTTCCGCTGATCGAGTGAAACTCAAATGACGAGCAGCGGCTTCAAATACTTTTAGAGAGTTCAAAGGTGGCAATCTTCTAGACATAGCGCTCTTCCATAAAGTGGATTAGTTTTTTTAATCTGAAACATTATAAAATGTCCATTGCCTGACGGCCAGAGAAATTCTATATTCCCTATCGCAGCAAGAGCCTGAACGGCTTGATTCTCTTCGAGAATCAATTGGCATATTGTTGCGATGTTGTGTTTGCAAGCTCGTATTTCGAGTTAGGTAGGTTTCTACCAAGTTTTTGTCGCCCTCGGGTGCCGAAAGCTGTACTTCCTGTATTTATTTTGACCTGTCTGTCAAATTATTTAGCACCGCCTTATGGGCGGTGTTTTTTTATCTAAAAAAGACCAAACCCTGTCCACTTTTCTAAGCGGATATAAAAAACGCAAATCAATAGCGATTTGCGTCTCTCATTCTCAGCCAATGTGGATATCAGGGGCGATAGACTTTAACGTTAAAGAATCCCTTCTCTTGCAGGTAAAGGGCTTGGAGACGACTCATCACTCCTCTTTCACAATAGAGAAGATAAGTCTTCGATTGATCCAATTCCCCAAATTGACTACCGAGTTTATAGAATGGGATATGCTTCACTTCAACCCCATCAATCTCTAGAGGCTGAGCGTCTTCTTCTTCGGGGCTGCGGACATCAACAATAATGGCATGCTGTTCAACGGCTTCAACCTGTTCGACTTCGGGAGCCGATTCTTCCGCTTGCTTGGCAATATCACGTATGTCTGTTAGGCGAGCATTATCTATCACTTGATCCAAAAGAGAGAAGTTGAACTTTTCTTCTTCTGCTTCAAGTTTGGCTTGTACTGCTTTAACCGTGGGTTTGTTCGAGATAACGCCACAATATTCAGGCATGGTTTTAGCGAAATCTTCCGTACCAATATCACGAGCGAGATTAATAATGTCTTCCTTATCCCAATTGATCAGTGGTCGAAGAATTAATGAATCTGTCACACCATCAATATGGCGAAGGTTCGTCAACGTCTGGCTGGAAACTTGACCGATGGCTTCACCGGTGACCAATGCTTGAATACCAAACTTATCTGCGATCTTGCCCGCTACGCGCATAAACATACGTTTGAGCACCACACCCATCTGCCCGTTTTCTACTTTCTCCAAAATTTCAGCCACCACGGGCTCAAAATCTACCGAAATAAAACGAACTTTCGCAGACGAACCGTATTTATTCCATAAATAATACGATACTTGCTTAACACCAATTTCGTGGGCTGGTCCACCTAAGTTAAAGAAGCAATAGTGGACTTTCGAACCGCGCTTAATATGCAGATAACTGGAAACACCAGAGTCAAAACCTCCAGAGATAAGGCTGAGGACATCTTCCTGTGTTCCAAGAGGGAATCCTCCCAACCCTTTATAACGAGTAAGGACTTGATTCAGCTTATCTCCAGAAACTTCAACGTTCACCGTCACATCAGGCTTGCTCAACTTTACTTTTGCGCTCTCGACGGCCTGGTTAAGACCACCACCAACATAACGTTCAAGTTCTATCGAGGTAAAATCATGTTGACCACGACGCTTTGCGCGAACTGAGAAGGTTTTTCCTTTGATGTTTGCACCATTTAGGGCCAACACTTGTTCAAAAATGTCATGCAGATCTTTAAAATCCGACTGCTGCACTTCTAATACATGATGAATCCCAGGCGTTTGTGTGAGGATCTCAATGGTTTCGCTGCGATAAGCATCCGAATCCGAGGTAACTTCAATATGATCACGACGATTGAAGACGGCAACAGATTCTGTCCGGCTTTTTATAATATTACGAATGTTACACTCAAGGATCTTTGTGAAGCGTTTACGGACCGACTCACTTTTTACAAAAATTTCTGGATGGGGCTTAACGATAAATTTCATAAATCACTTCACAAGTTAACAAATTCGAACAATGGCGCTTTTTCAGATATCCACGTATTAGTTACGCGCTCTGTACACTCAGGGCGCAAGAGTATACATGAATGAAAGATCAGAAAAAAGGCGAGCATTTCGCTCGCCTTAGTATTAATTAGAATTAGGTAAAGAGGGCACTTCCTCACTGTAAAGAGGCTCTCCCTGCAAGATACTGATCTCAACTCTACGATTTCTCGACCGCTGAGCTTCAGTATCATTTGGGCCCAGTGGCTGCGTATCTGCCATTCCCCTAACTTGAAGTCTTTGGTGGTCAAAACCTCTTACTTTTTCCATCTCTTGTGCCACAGACACCGCACGCTGCGCCGACAAATCCCAATTGGAACGATACAGTTCAGAATCCAACCTTTGATTGTCTGTATGTCCTGAGACCCTCACAACACCGGGGACGTCTTTGACTAAGTCGGCAATCTGTCTGACTAAAGGACGAAACTTAGGCTGCAAAAACGCAGAACCTTCCGGAAAGGCCCCTTTTTCACGAATACGAATATCAATTTGTTGACCGAGGTTTTCCACTTCGATGGCCCCCTGCTCTATTTCTCGTTCGAGCGCTTTTTTAATGCTTTCCATGACAGTTTCAAGTTCCTGAGACAACTCTGCTTGTTGTTCTTGCTGCTGTTGACTGTCTGACTCAGTATTTTGGTTGGTCTGTGTTGATGTTTCAGGAGACTGACCGCCTGTCAATTTACCTTGGTCACGCTGAGTTCCTCCAGCTCGGTCGGATTCCCCTTCCTGAAATTCGAGAGTTTGTTGAGTAATATCAATTGTTTGCTGCATGATGACATCGATAGGAGTGGGCTCAGGGCGACCAGGCCTAAACTCCTGAGCAATAATACTGGTTCCCTTTGGGATATCTTTCACTTCCAGCCGATTTTGAACACCAAAAGCAAACTTCATTGAACCCGCTATCTGCTTAAACTTAAGCACATCCATTTCAGAAAACGAAAGTAAAAGTACGAAGAAACACATCAAAAGAGACATCAAGTCAGCAAACGTACCCATCCACAGAGGTAAACCGGGAGGTGGACATTTGCACTCTTCTTCTTCCATAGCGGCTTCCTTACTCGTTATCTACATCGAGAATGCGTTTACCTTCATTGAGATAATTCTTGAGATAGCTATCGATAACACGTGGGTTTTGCCCATCTTGGATAGCAAGAACGCCATCCATGATCAATCTACGATTCAGCTTTTCTTGCTCACGTCGAAGTGACAGCTTATCCGCAATAGGGAAAAAAACCATATTGGACAAAATTGCGCCGTATAATGTGGTCAACAGAGCGACGGCCATTGCTGGACCGATCGATTTTGGGTCATCCATGTTTGAAAGCATCGCGACTAAACCGACCAACGTCCCGATCATTCCCATTGCCGGAGCCACATCACCGAAAGCTCTGAACACACTGCAACCAAAGTCATGACGTTCATCCGTTAAGACAATATCTTTTTGCAATGCCGCACGCACGACATCTGCATCATGTCCATCCACTAACAAGTCGATGCCTTTTTGCATGAAATTGTTGGTAATCTCCATTTCTTCCAAAGCAAGAAACCCCCCTTTTCTTGCCGCGTCAGCCATCTCAACAACTTTAGCAATCAAGTCTTCAGGTTCATCCACTTTGAACATGAACGCTTTGCCAGCAATTTTTGCCGCACCAAAAAATTGCCCCATGGTATATTTCATTAGGACAACGAAGGTCGAGCCACCTACGACAATCAGTATTGAGGTAACATCGATGAACATCATAATACTTCCGCCAAGGATCATCGCCATGATCACGAAAGCAAAACCGCCAATAAGCCCTACCAGCGTCGCTAAATCCACAGAACACTCCTCATGCTATCCAAAACGTACTAAGACTATATCGGCAACATCTTAAGATCTTTAGTGTTTTATTGGTATGTTACTCACACTAATATAGATGTTTTAACCGCATAGTAAACCAAGCAAACCGAGTCACGTTAACTTTAAAGATAATATTGACTGAATAAGATCGATTTTTCTAACAATTTTCTTCGGTTAAATTTGACCATTATTACTGGCTAAGGTAACTTTCGTCCATCTTTTCAAACTTAGAAACATTATGGCAACTAAGAAACCAGAAAACATGTCCTTTGAGGCAGCGATTGAAGAATTAGATTCCATTGTTGAGCACCTAGAACATGGCGATCTGGCTCTTGATGATGCCCTGAGAAAGTTTGAACGAGGCATTGCACTCGCTCGAGAAGGTCAGAGTAAGCTAAATGATGCTGAACAGCGCGTCAGTATACTGCTGCAAAACGATGATGAAACCCCGCTGTCAGCATTCACTTCTCAGCCAGAATAATTACCACAGAAGATTGCCCCTATGCACGAGGCGTTAACCTCTCTACAACAACGAAATAATCACCAGTTAGAGCAATGGCTGAGTCAGTTACCTCACCAGAATCACACTCTAATTGAAGCCATGCGTTACGGCCTCCTTTTAGGCGGAAAGCGCGCACGCCCTTTCCTAGTGTATATCACAGGTCAAATGCTTGGCTGTAAGCTCGAAGACTTAGACACTGCCGCTTGTGCGGTCGAGTGTATTCATGCTTACTCATTGATCCATGATGATCTTCCCGCTATGGACAACGATGATTTACGTCGTGGCCAACTAACGTGCCATATCAAATTCGATGAAGCGACCGCTATTTTAACAGGAGATGCGCTACAAACTTTAGCCTTTAGTATTTTGGCTGATGGTAGATTGAATCCAAACGCAGAACCGCATCGTATAAACATGATAAAAGTCTTGGCCGAAGCCTCTGGTGCTGGAGGGATGTGCTTGGGACAGGCATTAGACCTAGACGCAGAAGGCCAACAGGTCTCTTTGGAAGCGTTGGAAACTATCCACCGTAACAAAACTGGTGCACTCATGAAGTGTGCGGTTCGTCTCGGTGCCCTCGCAGCAGGAAGTCAGGGTAGAGATATTCTCCCACTTTTAGATCGATACGCTGATGCTGTCGGCCTTGCCTTCCAAGTGCAAGACGACATACTGGATATCATTAGTGATACAGAAACCTTAGGTAAACCTCAAGGCTCTGATCAACAATTGGATAAAAGTACTTATCCCTCACTGTTGGGCTTGAACGGCGCTATTAATAAAGCTGACAATCTTTTACATGAAGCGCTTCAAGCTTTGAATGCTATCCCATACAATACCGAGTTTCTCGAAGAGTTCGCCCGATACGTCGTCGAGCGCAAGAACTAAGACTATAAGCGCGCATTATTATGACTCTTGATATTTCGAAATATCCGACACTGGCTCTGGCCAATACGCCAGAAGAACTGCGTAGTCTTCCAAAAGAAGCGCTACCCAAGTTGTGCGATGAACTTCGTACCTATTTACTCAACTCCATCAGCCAGTCGAGTGGACATTTGGCTTCGGGTTTAGGAACCGTTGAGTTAACCGTTGCATTGCATTATATCTACAACACACCATTTGATCAGTTGGTTTGGGATGTCGGTCATCAAGCTTACCCGCATAAAATTCTAACCGGTCGTCGTGACCAGATGTCAACCATCCGTCAGAAGGGCGGTCTTCACCCTTTCCCTTGGCGAAACGAAAGCCAATACGACACCTTGTCTGTTGGGCATTCTTCGACTTCAATCAGTGCGGCTTTAGGCATGGCTATCAGTGCGGGGAAAGAGGGGAAAAACCGTAAAATAGTCAGTGTCATTGGTGATGGAGCCATCACGGCAGGCATGGCATTTGAAGCCATGAATCACGCTGGCGATGTACACTCAGATATGCTGGTGATTCTTAACGACAATGAAATGTCCATATCTGAAAATGTAGGCGCCCTGAACAATCACTTGGCTCAAGCTTTATCCGGAAGCCTCTACACTTCCATTCGTGAAGGAGGTAAGAAAGTCTTATCTGGCTTCCCGCCGATTAAAGAGTTAGTTCGTCGTACCGAAGAACACCTCAAAGGTATGGTGGTGCCAGGAACACTATTTGAAGAATTAGGTTTTAATTATATTGGCCCTGTTGATGGCCATGACGTCAATGAGTTAATTAAAACATTAAAGAACATGAGGGAGCTCAAAGGACCTCAATTCTTACACATAATGACCAAAAAAGGGAAAGGTTACGAACCCGCAGAAAAAGACCCAATTGGCTACCATGCCGTACCCAAGTTCGACCCAAATCACTCATTTTTGCCCAAAAGTAACGGCAGCAAACCAACCTTTTCCAAAATTTTTGGTGATTTCCTTTGCGATATGGCGGCACAAGATCCAAAGCTTATGGCGATCACCCCCGCCATGCGTGAAGGGTCTGGCATGGTGCGCTTCTCTAAGGAATATCCTGAGCAATATTTTGATGTCGCCATCGCGGAACAACACGCAGTAACCTTAGCAACAGGGATGGCCATTGCAGGCAATAAACCTATCGTCGCGATATACTCTACTTTCTTACAACGAGGTTACGACCAATTAATCCATGATGTTGCCATTATGGAACTGCCTGTTATGTTTGCCATCGACCGAGCAGGTCTTGTGGGGGCGGATGGACAAACACATCAGGGCGCCTTCGATCTTAGCTTTATGCGCTGTATTCCTAACATGGTCATCATGGCACCAAGTGATGAAAATGAGTGCCGTCAAATGTTGTATACTGGTTATAAATACCAAGGGCCAAGTGCGGTTCGCTACCCACGAGGAACTGGCATAGGCACGGCCATTGAACAAGAGTTTACTCTGCTTGATATCGGTAAAGGACGATCTGTTCGTCAAGGCGAAAAAATTGCGATACTCAACTTTGGTACCTTCTTAGAAAGTGCTCTCAAGGCTGCAGAAAATCTCAACGCCACCGTGGCAGATATGCGCTTTGTTAAACCCCTTGACCACACGCTGATAAAGCAGCTTGTCTCCGACCACGACATCATTGTCACCGTGGAAGAGAACGTCGTTGCTGGTGGTGCTGGTGCTGGTGTTATCGAGTTTATGATGCAAGAGAAAATGGTTAAACCAGTCCTTAATCTAGGGCTACCTGACCAATTTATTGCTCAAGGGACTCAGGAGGAACTGCATACCGAACTGGGTCTAGATGCTCAAGGTATTGAGAAAGCCATACGCAACTACCTAGAAAAATAACCAGCGGTTATATCAAACAGCAAATAAAAGCCCTTAACTGAGGGCTTTTTTGTTTTCAGTGCATGGCTAGGCCAGCTCCCAAGCAAACTCTTTGATAAGGTTTCGCCAAGTCTCATCAACGCTCGCGTTTATCTTCAGCGTTTCTTTACTATAGGGATGAATAAACTCCAAACTTGATGCGTGCAACAAAAGCCTGTGCGCTGCATACACCTCTCGAAATAGTCTATTATGCTTGCCATCCCCATGCGTTGTATCGCCGACAATAGGATGGCGGAGGTGAGCCATATGCCGTCGCAACTGGTGCTTTCTTCCTGTAAGGGGTTGCAGTTCGACTAAACTGTAACGGGTTGTGGGAAATTGCCCAGTAGAATGAGGCACTTCAACTTTTGCAAGCGGGCTATATTCAGTCACCGCTTCTTGTATCTCTTTTTCCTGACTAGCGTGCTTGTCAGCAATTTTATCGAGTTCAACTTTGAGTCCATAGTCCAGCCTGCCCGGTTCCTCTATCCAACCTCGCACAATCGCGTGATACGTTTTCTTCATTTGATGATTGGCGAACATTGGCATCGCTTGCGCAGCAACGTCACTTGATAGAGCAAAAATCAACACACCTGACGTGGGCTTATCTAATCGGTGAAGAGGGAAAACATGCTGCCCTATCTGATCGCGTAAAGTCTGCATGACAAACTGAGTTTCATGCCGATCTAACCAACTGCGATGAACCAACATACCTGCAGGTTTATTAACTGCGACGAAATAATCATCTTGAAAAATAATGTCAAGCATCAAGCACATGCCTCATCAATTGCTTTCAATAAACCAAGAATAACGGTCACTTCCGCCTTGTCCTTCCAGCATTCCTCAAAATAAGGGGCAATAGAAAACCCTTGCGGCAGCGGCTTCTTTTTATCAATCATGTCCAGAATTCTTGGGGAAAATACCCACTGAAGCCACTCCTCGGGTTTAAGCTTGTCCATCGAAAATGGTTCTATGCTCTGTAATACATCAATCGCTGGACACTCTTGTTGCCACAAGCCAAGTTCCTGCATTCTCGCGGGTAATTGTTCTAAAAGCGACAGTACTCGCTGTTCTTTTATCATAAACCTAATCTAGTGGCCTTGAAATTGGCCATAAGAATACCATCTATAGGGTAAAGAAAGTTAGGACTATTCAGCAATGGAAACAATTCATACTCTTAGCAAGCTATTAGCCAATAGCCAATGCCAATATCAGGTCTATGATCTGGGACGCCGGATAAAACATATAGACAACACTACATTTTCTAATGCTGAAAGAGGACTCCAACCTTATCCCTACCCTTTACAACGCAAAGCCCATTTAGCCATTGCCTATTGGAACCAGCATAAACAGCCATGGATTTGGTTCCTTAAGTTCGAACTTGATGAACGAGGTCTTCTCAAACAAGCCGACGTTGGTCACTTTATCAAATTCGTCGTCGAAGCAATGGGGACCCGCCTAAGTCAGGAAATGACACAAGAACAACAACAAAAACTGTCTAAAAATCCCTATACTTTCAAACCAGCAGAAGACAAAATGGCGGTTTTCAATAGCCAGATTAGCGCTAAACTTGATCTACCGTGCAGTCAATATTATGAGCATGCTCAGCAGTATTTCTCCGGGGGTTTGGGCTGGGAAAATTGGCAGACCATCGGCCTTCAGGGCGTGACGGATATTTGCGCTCGTCTTGATCAACAGCAGAATGGTGTTAACCTGCGTAAAGCTCTCAGACACCTGCCAAATGAACCTCTTTATGCCGTTCTCGGCGCTCTCGAACATACTTTACTATCCGATAAATTAGCAGAGCGTTTGCAAGAAATCACTTGCAAAGAAATCGAACAAAAAGATCCAGACATTTTCTTAATTGGAGCTTTAACCCGCGCATTGTCGGGTGCTAAAGAAAAGTACTCCGCCCCATTACTGGAAAGAATTTTAGCCTCTGCACGCCTGAGTCATCAAGAGGTACTGATTGGCATTGCCGGACGCAACTGGCACCTATTAGCCAACACTAAATACGCGGAACAGTTTCTGCTCAGTCTGGCAAAAACAGGAAACCAAGACCTTTTCAATCAATTGTTTGCAGATTTGGTAATGTTGCCTGAGCTCAGAATGGTATTGCTGCCACTTCTTCATTCCGCGCCTTCACAGGAGCTCGCTCAAGCGCTGATTCATTTGCAAACGGAAACGAAAGGCTAACAATGGTTGGAGATCTTATCACAATTGTACTGCTGGTATTTGTTTGCTCGCTATTTTGGCAGCAAAGACGACAAGCTGAACTCGCTAAGACGATTGCTATCTCCAAATGCAATCAACTAGACCTGCAGTTCATCAGTGTTGCTCTCAAATGCCATAAACTCAAAACACCTGATGGCCTCTGGCGCTGGCATTCTATCTATCAATTTGAATTTTCAGCGCTTGGGGATGACTGCTATGAAGGAAAAGTCGTCATGCAAGGCTTTCAATTGATGCGTATAGACCTCCCTCCCCACCGTATATAAAACGAAGGAATCGTCGAAAACTGAATAAGATCAATTGGGAGCAATAAAAGACATATCAGAAGTTCGGCCAGTGCAATATCAAATATCGGTAGGCAACGAAATAGCCATATCTCCCAGATATCATTCTAACGATTTACTACAAAATTGCCCCCTACAATGCAGGGGGCAATTTCGAGGTTTCACACAGTGAAACAAAGCCATACCAACTGATACTTTATATTTTTGATTTAAGTTGTTATTTTTGTCGTTGTTAGTGAGGAGACGACCAGAGTACAAAAACGTAATAAATCGGTATTGGATGAATACGTTTACTTATAAAAGGGAAAGAAAAACTTTCTATAACAAGTACTACCGTTAGTTACTGTAGCCGCTATATCCTCATCACACGGATAGCGAATGTCCACCGAAAGTGTGCATTATTTATGTTTGCCAATAGCACATTTACTGCTTGTAGAAGGTCACTATCCTTGCGACAGGCTTAATTTACCTGACCTGTAAAAAGACTCAACATATTACCAACATCACCTCTATGACCAAAAAGCAAGCCGGACTTAATTATCTATATAAATCAATAGAATAGATAGAAATCAAGCGAATAACAGAAACAAGACGGTATTTTCTCTTACAATGAATGTAAGTGATCTCTCACAACATAACAAACGATTCCCCATTCGCTTTCAAAGGGTTATCTGAGTATTATGAGGTTACATCAACAAGGGAGGTCAAATGTTGACACAAGATATCAGTCAGGAGTTGAAAGACATATTAACGCAACTCCGCGAAGAAAAAAAAGAAGCCACGATCGCACTGGTGAAAGCACGACTAAGTCGCCCTGTCCCTATCCCTGCCTTAATTGCTGCGATAAAAAGTTGGAAACAATCGAATCGAGTACCCAAAGTGGAAATTGCCGCACAAACCATCAATGACAACAACAAAATTGAAAAATTAGAGAACCAAGTCGCTGATTTAATCGCTAGAGTCGAACAATTGGAAAAACAACGCCAACGCGAATAAAAGCAAATGGAGGATACAAACAATATTATCTCACTGCCAATCTGACTGTCGCTCTATACTTATCCAATTGAACCGCACTCATACCTTCAATGTCCACCAGTAATAAAAAAGGCTTGGCACCATGCCAAGCCTTACTAAACAACTTACAGATAATCCGCTAGGATTACCATCCAGTGATCTCGCGTAAACCTTTACCGATATCAGCTAAGGACTTAACCGTTTTAACTCCTGCAGCTTCAAGCGCGGCAAACTTATCTTCAGCTGTACCTTTACCACCTGAGATAATAGCACCTGCGTGTCCCATGCGCTTGCCCGGAGGAGCCGTCACACCAGCAATGTAAGAAACCACTGGCTTAGTAACATTTTCTTTTATGAATGCAGCAGCTTCTTCTTCCGCAGTTCCACCGATTTCACCAATCATTACAATCGCTTCAGTTTCAGGATCTTCTTGGAACAACTTAAGAATATCAATGAAGTTTGAACCTGGAATAGGGTCTCCACCAATACCCACACATGTAGACTGACCGAAGCCTTCATCTGTGGTTTGCTTGACGGCTTCGTAAGTCAAAGTCCCTGAACGAGAGACGATACCCACTTTACCTTTTTTATGGATATGACCTGGCATGATGCCGATCTTACATTCGTTTGGCGTGATTAGGCCTGGACAGTTAGGTCCAATCATACGAACGCCGGTTTCTTCTAGCTTTACTTTGACATCGATCATATCGGTGGTTGGAATGCCCTCCGTGATCGTCACAATAAGCTCAATCCCAGCGTCTATCGCTTCTAGAATAGCGTCTTTGCAGAAAGGAGCTGGCACATAAATAACGGTTGCAGTCGCACCCGTCGCTTCTACCGCTTCACGAACGGTATTGAAAACTGGTAGATCTAGATGAGTTTGACCACCTTTACCAGGAGAAACGCCGCCGACCATCTGCGTACCATAAGCAATGGCTTGATCAGAGTGGAAAGTACCTTGCCCACCGGTAAAACCCTGACAAATTACTTTGGTGTCTTTGTTAATTAATACAGACATTATTTCGCCTCCGCAGCAGCAACAACTTTCTGAGCTGCGTCAGCAAGTGACTCAGCAGCAATGATATCAACATCAGAATTAGCAAGAACGTCACGGCCAAGATCCGCGTTTGTTCCTTCTAGACGCACAACAACAGGCACGCTTACACCCACCTCTTTCACTGCCCCGATAATACCTTCAGCGATCATGTCACAACGCACAATACCCCCAAATATATTAACGAGTACCGCTTTCACATTGTCATCAGAAAGGATAATTTTGAATGCTTCTGCAACGCGCTCTTTGGTCGCACCGCCCCCAACATCAAGGAAGTTAGCAGGTTTACCACCATGGAGATTAACGATATCCATCGTCCCCATTGCAAGCCCTGCACCATTCACCATACAACCGACGTTGCCATCAAGAGCTACGTAGTTAAGCTCCCATTGTGCCGCATGCGCTTCACGCTCATCTTCCTGAGAAGGATCATGCATTTCACGAAGCTTTGGCTGACGATACATCGCGTTCGAGTCAATGTTAATTTTTCCATCCAAACACAGTAAATCACCGTCACCAGTAATAACAAGCGGGTTGATTTCAAGCAAAGCCAGATCGTACTGGGCAAACATGTCACCAAGACCCATGAAAATTTTCACGAACTGCTTAATTTGATTGCCTGACAGACCCAACTTAAATGCCAGTTCACGACCCTGATAAGCTTGAGGCCCCACTAACGGATCGATCGCCGCTTTATGAATAAGTTCCGGCGTTTCTTCGGCAACTTTTTCGATTTCGACACCACCTTCCGTCGACGCCATAAAAACGATTTTACGAGTCGCACGATCAACAACGGCACCTAAATACAATTCATTGGCGATATTTGACGCTTCTTCAACCAAAATCTTGGTTACTGGCTGGCCATTCGCATCTGTTTGATAAGTGACTAGGTTTTTGCCTAACCACTTTTGAGCGAACTCTTTAACACCTTCTTTAGTATCGTGAAGTTCGACACCACCTGCTTTACCACGTCCACCAGCGTGTACCTGACATTTAACGACTTTCTTTTCTGTCGATATACGACCAGCAGCATCAAACGCTTCTTGAGGTGTATCACAGGCGAAGCCTTCCGGTACAGGCAAACCGAATTCTGCAAACAGCTGTTTGGCTTGATATTCATGCAAATTCATTTTGATATTCCGTTTATTTTCCCTTAAGGGATTATTATGTCCATGACGCCTTTTTGACGTCTGTAGGGTCTTCTCAATTTAATCGTCACAACGAATATGATGTTAACGATTTACTGAAGGCTGGATGCTATGCATATCCAGCCAAAAGGTCTTACCTTGATATCAGACGTCCAATAGAAGACGTGCTGGATCTTCTAGCAACTCTTTAATCGTCACTAAGAATCCCACTGACTCTCGGCCATCAATTAAACGATGATCGTAAGACAAAGCCAGATACATCATTGGCAATATTTCCACCTTACCATCTACCGCCATTGGGCGGTCTTGAATTTTGTGCATTCCAAGGATAGCCGATTGTGGTGGATTAATAATTGGTGTTGACATCAAAGAGCCGAACACACCGCCATTAGTAATCGTAAAGTTGCCACCGATGAGCTCATCAACGGTCAACTTGCCATCACGTCCTTTAAGAGCCAATTCTTTAATGCCTTTTTCGATACCAGCGAACCCTAATGTATCGCAATCTTTAAGAACGGGTGTAACCAAACCACGAGGAGTCGACACTGCCATACTAATGTCAAAGTAGTTGTGATAAACAATATCTTCGCCGTCTATCGACGCATTCACTTCAGGGAAACGTTTTAACGCTTCCGTTACGGCTTTAACATAAAAAGACATAAAACCAAGGCGAATACCATGACGCTCTTCGAACTGATCTTTATATTGCTTACGCAGATCCATGATTGGCTTCATGTTAACTTCGTTGAACGTCGTTAACATTGCTGTACTGTTCTTAGCCTCAAGCAGTCTGTTTGCCACAGTTTTGCGCAAGCGTGTCATAGGAACACGTTTCTGGCTTCGTGCTGCGGCAGGTACTTCTACCGCTGCAGGAGTATCCACTTTAGGCGCGGCTTTTGCGTTGGCTAAGTGCGCTTCAATATCTTCTCGCGTAATACGACCACCGACACCCGAACCTTTAACTTGACTCGCATCAAGATTATGTTCTGCCAGTAAACGACGCACTGCTGGACTTAATGCATCATTACTCTCTTCGGTTAAGGACGCTTTGTGACGTTTATCAGGCGACGCTTCAGATTTCTCGGTGTTGTCTCCGGTTGGTTCACCCGCGATCGCACCTTCCTTGATCTTAGCGATTAACTGCTTAGAAAGTACCGTGGCACCCTCTTCTTCGATAATCGCCTCAAGAACACCAGATTCTGGAGCAGGGACTTCTAGTACGACTTTGTCAGTTTCAATATCAACCAAGACTTCGTCACGCTCTACGAAATCGCCTGGTTGTTTGTGCCATGTTGCTACTGTTGCATCAGCGACAGATTCAGGTAAATCTGGAACCAGAATTTCAATTGTCATGTCTGTTTCTTCCTTTCACTTCTAGTTCTTAATCCGAAGTTTTTGTATTCACGTTAAGTGCGTCTTCAACCAACGCTTTCTGTTGTTTCAAGTGTACTGACATATAGCCGACAGCTGGTGAAGCTGAGGCTGGTCGACCAGCATATTTCAGGTCAGTACCCTTTGGAGTAGCCGCTCTAAAGTTATGCTGGCTCGAATACCAAGCGCCCTGATTCTGTGGCTCTTCCTGACACCAAACAAAATCCTCGACATTTGTGTATGGGGCTATCGCTGCTTTCACTTCATCCATTGGGAACGGGTAAAGTTGCTCAATACGAACAATGGCAACATCTTCTTGTTCATTATTACGACGTTGTTCCAACAAATCGAAATAAACTTTACCGGAACAGAACACCACACGTTTTACTTTCGAAGGATCAAGTTTATCAATTTCGCCGATAGCAGCCTGGAATGTTCCGTCTGCCAAATCCTCAATCGTTGAGGTACATAAAGGATGACGTAACAAAGACTTAGGCGACATCACAATCAAAGGCCGACGCATCGGTCTGACGACCTGACGGCGAATCATGTGGTAAACCTGTGCGGGTGTTGACGGCACAACAACTTGCATGTTTTGTTCAGCACATAACTGCAGGTAACGTTCCAAACGCGCCGACGAGTGCTCCGGCCCTTGCCCCTCATACCCATGAGGCAGCAACATTGTCAGACCACACAAGCGGGCCCACTTCTGCTCTCCAGAGGAGATAAACTGGTCGACAACAACTTGGGCACCATTTGCAAAATCACCAAATTGAGCTTCCCAAAGGGTCAAACCGCCGGGTTCTGCGGTTGCATAACCGTATTCAAACGCCAGAACCGCCTCTTCAGACAAAACTGAGTCAAAAACCTGAAATGGCCCTTGTTTATCATGAATATTCGATAACGGAACAAAGGTACTGGCATCAGTCTGGTTGTGAAGTACAGAATGTCGATGGAAGAAGGTTCCTCGTCCCGAATCCTGTCCTGAAATACGAATGCGTTTGCCTTCATCAACAAGAGTAGCGTAAGCCAACGTTTCTGCCATACCCCAGTCAATCGCTTTCTCTCCTGAGATCATCGCTTTACGATCGTTGTAAAGTTTGTTCACGCGACTTTGCAACTTATGACTGTCAGGATAAGAGCACACGCGCTGACCCAACTCGACTAATCTTTGCGTACCAACCTGACTCGTCCATTCAGTATCCCAGTCGTGGCCAATATAGGGCGACCAGTCGACAGAATGCAGAACCATTGGACGCCACTCTTTAACGACGACTTCACCATGATCTAGTGCATCACGATACTCATTAACCAGCTCAGTGGCCTTTTCCAAGTCGCATTCATTGCGATCGGTCAGTACATCAGCATAGAGTTTGCGAGGCGTTGGGTGTTTCTTTATCTTTTGGTACATCAAAGGCTGAGTTGCATTAGGCTCGTCTGCTTCGTTGTGACCATGACGACGATAACAAACCAAATCAATCACAACATCGCGTTTAAATTCGTTACGGTAATCTAAAGCGATGCGGGTAACGAATGCCACGGCTTCTGGGTCATCAGCGTTTACGTGAAAAATAGGTGCCTGAACCATCTTCGCGATATCGGTACAATACATGGTCGAGCGAGTATCACGTGGGTTTGATGTGGTGAAACCCACTTGGTTATTCACCACAATCCGGACCGTTCCACCAACATGGAAACCGCGAGACAATGACATGTTAAATGTTTCAGCTACAACACCCTGGCCTGCAACAGCCGAGTCACCGTGGATTGTAATTGGCAGAACAGTGCTGCCATCAGAGTCGCCAAGTCTGTCTTGACGTGCTCTTACAGAGCCAATAACCACAGGGTTAACTATCTCTAAGTGAGAAGGGTTAAACGCCAAAGCCAGATGCACATCGCCACCAGGGGTAGCAAAGTCAGCAGAGAAACCCTGATGATACTTAACATCACCTGTCCCCCAAGTATCATCGTGCTTACCGGCAAATTCATCAAACAAGTCTTGAGGCTTTTTGCCCAGAACATTGACCAACATGTTGAGACGACCACGGTGAGCCATACCCACCACTACCTCACGCATGCCATTCTTACCCGCGTGACGTATCAACTCTTTTGTCATGGGAATGAGTGCATCACCCCCCTCTAACGAAAAGCGCTTTGCGCCTGGGAATTTTGCACCTAAGTAACGCTCTAGGCCCTCTGCAGCAGTCAACTCTTCAAGAAAAGTATGCTTTTCTTCTTTGCTGAATGCAGGTAACCCGCCCACTGATTCGAGACGTTGTTGAATCCAACGCTTTTGTTCAGTGTCTGTCATATGCATGTATTCAGCGCCAACTGAACCACAGTAAATTTTGTTAAGCGCAGAATAGATGTCTTTCAACTGCATGGTGTCTTGACCAACAGCGAATGAACCGACATTGAAGGAATCTTCAAGGTTTTCTTGGGTAAGATTATGGAATTTAGGGTCCAGTTCCGCCACAGTGGGGCGTTGCCAGAGACCCAGAGGGTCAAGCTGAGCGGCTTCGTGACCGCGGAAGCGGTACGCATTGATCAGCTGGAGTACTTTTACTTGCTTAGCATCGACATCTGGGTCACTCACCTGAACACTGTAATGCTTTGTCTCTTGAGCGAGTCGTCGGAAGTAATCACGGACACGCGAATGTGGTTGTTCAACCACTTCTTCTTGTGACTTGGGTAAGTCATCAAAAATACGTTTCCATTCCTCACTAACCAAGTCGGGGTCGCTAAGATACAGTTCGTAGAGGTCTTCTACATACGTTGCATTGGCGCCAGCCAAGTGTGAAGACTCGAGCCACGCCTTCATCACGCCGTTGTGCATATTTTCCCTTAACCAGTAGTTTTCACGTTTGCTGCGGTCTGTGCCGAGCTATTAAAAGCCAGTTACTAAATGCAACTGGCAATTTTTGTAATCTTTGCCCCAAGTCGTTAGTCTTCGCTAAGGTTGTCACCCACAGCGGGCCTAACGACTTAAAGGCAATACTTATACCGAACGATTCACCAGCATCGACTTTATGTGACCGATAGCTTTCGTTGGGTTTAATCCCTTAGGACAAACACTTACACAATTCATGATGCCATGGCAACGGAAAACGCTAAATGCATCATCAAGATTTGACAGACGTTCATCTGTCGCTGTGTCACGGCTGTCAATCAGCCACCGATACGCGGCTAAAAGACCCGCGGGGCCAATGAACTTGTCGGGGTTCCACCAGAATGATGGACACGACGTCGTACAACAGGCACACATAATACATTCGTACAATCCATCGAGGTGAGCACGGTCCTCTGGGCTTTGCAAATTCTCACGAGAAGGTGGCAAAGCACCATCATCAACAAGAAACGGTTTGACCTTAGTGTAATTATCGTAAAACTGGGTCATATCGACAATTAAATCTCGGACAACAGGCAATCCAGGTAAAGGGCGAATCACTATTTTGCTGCCTTTCAATGCAGACAGTGGCGTGATACAGGCTAAACCATTTTTACCATTCATGTTTAGCCCATCTGAACCACATACACCCTCACGACATGAACGACGGAAAGAGATGCTAGGATCTTGCTCTTTTAAAAGAATAAGCGCATCCAACAGCATCATGTCCGATCCTTCCTCTACCTCAAGAGTGTAGTCCTTCATGTACGGCTTTGTATCAACATCTGGGTTATAACGGTACAAAGAGAATTTCAGTTTCATCATCGTGTCCTCCTCTTAGTATGTACGAGCTTTTGGCGGAAATGCTTCACGGTGAACAGGTTCCATGTTGACATCGCGCTGAGACATTGCTTCAGTTTCAGGATTATAGATAGAATGGCATAGCCATTGCTCATCATTGCGATCCGGAAAATCAAAACGAGCGTGGGCGCCACGACTCTCTGTTCGGTAGTTAGCCGCAACTGCAGTAGCAAATGCTGTTTCCATTAGGTTTTCTAGCTCAAGACATTCGATTCGCTGAGTGTTGAATTCCGTTGATTTATCAGCAAGGTGTGCATTCTTAAGCCGTTCACGAATGACTTTAAGCTCTTCCAAGCCATTGGCCATCGCATCTCCTTCACGGAAGACTGAAAAGTTATTTTGCATACATTGCTGAAGATCTTTACGTATTTGCGCTGGATCTTCGCCGCCCGTACTGTTTTCCCAACGATTGTAGCGTTCCAAAGAACGTTCAATATCAGCGTCGGTCGCCGGTTTAGCCTCAGCTTGTTTCGCCAATGTTTCACCAAGATGCAACCCTGTCGCTCGGCCAAACACGACCAAGTCTAACAAAGAGTTACCACCAAGGCGGTTAGCACCGTGAACAGATACAGAAGCAATTTCGCCGCAGGCAAACAACCCTTGGACTTCGACATCATTTCCAGCAGCATCTTGCTTGATAGCTTGCCCAGAAACTTGGGTAGGTACACCGCCCATCATATAGTGACAGGTTGGAATCACTGGAATCGGCTCTTTGACCGGATCAACGTGGGCAAAAGTACGAGATAATTCACATACACCCGGCAACCTAGATTCCAACGTTTCTTTACCCAGATGATCGAGTTTCAGTTTAATATGCGGTCCCCAAGGGCCATCACAGCCTCGCCCTTCACGGATTTCGATCATCATAGAACGGGCGACCACATCTCGACCAGCGAGATCTTTTGCATTTGGCGCATAACGCTCCATAAAGCGCTCACCGTCTTTATTCAACAGGTAGCCGCCTTCGCCACGACATCCTTCGGTCACTAGCACACCTGCACCTGCAATGCCCGTAGGGTGGAACTGCCACATTTCCATATCCTGCATTGGAACACCGGCACGCAATGCCATACCGACACCATCACCGGTATTAATATGAGCATTCGTTGTAGATGCATAGATGCGACCTGCGCCGCCCGTAGCCAAAATGGTGGCCTTGGCTTTGAAGTAACATATCTCGCCAGATTCCATACAAAGAGCAGTACAGCCTAAAACGACACCATCTTCGTTCTTGACCATATCGAGCGCGTACCACTCAGAGAAAACCGTTGTCTTGTGTTTTATATTCTGCTGATACAAGGTATGCAAAAGAGCGTGACCGGTTCGGTCTGCTGCCGCAGCAGTGCGCGCAGCTTGCTCTCCTCCAAAGTTTTTAGATTGCCCGCCAAATGGTCGTTGATAAATCGTACCATTATCGAAACGTGAAAAAGGCAATCCCATCTTTTCGAGCTCAATGACGGATTCAGGCCCATTTTTACACATGTATTCGATCGCGTCTTGATCACCGATATAGTCGGATCCTTTAACGGTATCGTACATGTGCTGTTCCCAATGGTCTTGGTGAGCGTTACCTAACGCCACAGTAATACCACCCTGTGCAGACACAGTATGGGAACGAGTAGGAAACACTTTAGAGAGCAAAGCACAAGAAAGGCCCTGCTCAGATATTTGCAGTGCAGCGCGCATGCCTGCACCACCAGCGCCGACAACAACGGCATCAAATTCGCGAACTGGAATAGTCACTTACGCACCCCACAGAACAAAAAGACCAGAAAAGAAGTAACCAAACAACACAGCGATAACGCCGAGCTGCAAGCCACCACGAAGCTTGGCACACTTAATATAGTCGGTAAGTACCTGCCATAGACCAATCCAAGCGTGGATTAAGACAGATACGAGCGCCAGCATGGTAAACACTTTCGTAAAAGTACCACCGAAAAACTGGGTCCATGAGACGTAAGAGATGTCTGAGAAAGCACAAAAGCTCACCAGATAAATCGTATAAAGCGTCATAATGATCGCAGAGGCACGAATCAACAAGTAATCATGTACCCCGTTGCGGCCAAAAGATGAAATGTGTTTTACCATACTAGAATCCCCGCGAGTACAGACAGAACGGCCGTCGCTGCAAAGGCAACCTTGGCACTCAATGCACCAGATTCCAGCTCTTCAAAATGCCCCATATCCATCAGCAAATGACGCACGCCACCTGCTATATGGTAGGACAAAGCCGTTAAAATACCCCACAGAATAAATTTGACAAAGAAACCGTCTACAATATCGACAGCTTGCGCGTAACCTATCGGGGAGGACAGGGAAATGGATAGTAACCAAAGAAGAATCCCGATCGCGACAAACGTAATTACACCGGAAACCCGATGCAGAATAGATGCGATTGCTGTGATCGGAAAGCTTATGGTCTGTAAATCTAAATTAACAGGTCTTGACTTTCTTTCTTTCACGGGCTTGCTCACTCAGCTCCATTGAAGCATTTATTGTTATGAACGAAATTTGATTGCAAACCTACAAAATCTAACACTTATTTAACAACTAACCGGTAAAAAACCGCAATAACTTGTAAAATATTTGTTAACATAAAGCTTTAAAACATCACCTCACATTAGTTTAAAAGCTCGGATTTATAAGGTTTCCACCAAATTTTGCGGCGCCACTATACGGCTGCACATATTTTAGCACAATTGGTGTAACAATTTTTGCTACACAGAACAGATTTTTAACTTTATACGTGTAAAAAATCAAAACAAGTGCACACATCGGAGGAGAAAAATTGACTTTAATAACGAACACACGTACAAAATTGTCACACAAATATCCTGGACGGATTAATAATAAACAAAGGAGATTGTTATGGCGGATAAGAAAGCGACCCTTCACGTAGAAGGTCAAGCGCCTATCGAACTGCCTATTATGGAAGGTGCTTTAGGCACACCTGTAATAGATGTTCGCAAACTCGGAGCAAACGGATACTTTACTTTTGACCCGGGTTTTCTTGCCACTGCATCTTGTGAATCTCAAATCACTTACATTGATGGTGATCAGGGGATTCTTTTACACCGCGGATACCCAATCGATCAGTTGGCCAATAATGCGGATTACCTAGAAGTCTGTTACATCCTGCTTTACGGCGAAGCCCCTACACGAGATCAATACGAGCAATTCAAGAAGACGGTCACGCGACATACGATGGTTCACGAACAAATCGCGAGCTTCTTCCATGGTTTCCGTCGCGATGCGCATCCGATGGCCGTTATGTGTGGCGTTGTCGGTGCTTTGGCCGCTTTCTATCACGATTCTCTTGATATCAATAACGATGAGCACCGTGAGATTACAGCCTACCGCCTTCTTTCTAAGATGCCGACCTTGGCTGCCATGTGTTACAAGTATTCAATTGGCCAGCCATTCATCTATCCACGCAACGACCTTAACTATGCGGAAAATTTCCTGCATATGATGTTCGCAAACCCTTGTGAAGAATATGACGTCAACCCTGTAGTTGCGCGTGCAATGGATAAAATCTTCACCTTACATGCTGACCATGAGCAAAATGCCTCAACGTCCACCGTACGTCTTGCTGGCTCTTCAGGTGCAAACCCATTTGCTTGTATTGCCGCGGGTATTGCTTCACTTTGGGGACCTGCACACGGTGGTGCAAATGAAGCTTGCTTGAAAATGTTAGAAGAAATAGGCAGCGTCGACAACATCCCTGATTACGTTGCACGAGCCAAAGATAAAGATGACCCGTTCCGTCTTATGGGTTTTGGTCATCGTGTTTACAAGAACTACGATCCTCGAGCAACCGTCATGCGTGAAACGTGTCACGATGTACTCAAAGAACTGAATATCGATGACCCATTGTTGGACGTTGCGATGGAGCTTGAACGTATTGCCTTGTCTGATGATTATTTCGTGTCGAAGAAGCTTTATCCGAACGTCGATTTTTACTCAGGTATCATATTGAAAGCCGTAGGAATACCTGTCTCTATGTTTACGGTAATTTTTGCTCTTTCACGAACAATTGGTTGGATTGCGCATTGGAATGAGATGCACAGCGATCCGCTTAATCGCATTGGTCGTCCTCGACAATTGTACACAGGTCAAACTCAGCGTGATTTCGCTCCGATTCATGACCGCTAGTTAGCTATCTTTATAGCCAAAGGTTGGTTCATTAGAACCAACCTTGTTTGTTTTTTATTGGTCTATACTGGATTATCAATATCAACAAACTCGACATCCAAACCATGTTCAGCAGTAAGCCATTCACCTAACGCTTTTACACCATAACGCTCTGTTGCATGATGGCCTGCCGCAAAATAATGGATATCCATTTCTCGCGCCGTATAGGTAGTGCGTTCGGAAACTTCTCCAGAAATAAATGCATCAAGCCGATGATTGGCAGCCAATTCGATAAAGTCTTGTCCCCCTCCCGTGCACCAACCGACGGTTTCAATTCTTTTGGCCGCATTTTCAGGAGCAATATGCAAGGGCGAACGATTAAGGACCTGAGCGATTCGTTTTGAGAATTCATCGCCTGTCATGATTTTTTTTAGTCGACCAAACATGGCGACAGACTGAGCGTGCCCTTCTAACCCACCTTCAACATCAATGTCGAGCAAGCGAGCAAGCTCTGCATTATTTCCGAGTTCCGCGTGGACATCCAATGGAAGGTGATAACCAAAAAGGTTGATATCATTTTTAATTAACGTTCGAATGCGCTTGCCTTTCATTCCACGAATTGGTTGCGGCTCTCCTTTCCAAAAATAGCCATGATGAACCAGTAAGGCATCAGCGCCTAATTCTACAGCTCTATCAATAAGTGCCTGTGAAGCCGTTACTCCCGTGACCACACGTCGCACTTCTTGCTTACCCTCCACTTGCAAACCATTTGGTGCATAATCTTTAAAAAGCTGAGGGGACAATTTTTTATTTAGTAATTTTTCCAACTGCAGGTTATTCATGCTTACTTTCGCTCATTACTCTCAATTCGACTGTGACAAAGTGTATTCCAACCATGGCAGTGATGCTAGCCTCTGGATACAATAGCCTTCATTCTCATCACTAGGGTTACACGATGAATCAGCACCAACGTTTTTATGACTGGATAGCGTCGACACCTCCTCTTTTTAAGACGGTAGGGCCATTTGCAAACCTACAGGAATTGGATATCGAGCCTTTTCAGCTGGCCAATTATGAGGGGAATCCAAGGTTGGGGTTTCTTTACCAGCACTTATGCACGGAATTACTCTCTCACTGCACACGGTACTCTGTTGAACTCGAAGAACTGCAAATTAACCATGCCAGTGGAAAAACGCTCGGTGCTATCGATTTGATCTTGCATAACCATCAAAACAACCGACGCGAGCATTGGGAAGTCGCGATAAAATTCTATTTGCTTCATCAGGGCACTTGGTATGGCCCCAATGCCCATGATCAACTGGATATTAAGCTTGCACGCATGCTGAATCACCAACTCAAAATGAGTTCTACTAAAGAGTTTCTGTCTCAACACCCTGAATTTGAACACGTATCCGAACATCTTCTAATGCAGGGGCGCCTCTACATCAACCCTTTCTCAGAGGAAAAGGTGCCCACTGAATGTTTGGGATGGACACTTGACTCCAAACAAATCACCGGAAAGTGGTGCTACCAAAGTCAATGGGCGTTAATAAACGAACCTCTGTACGACTTAGATAAAGCTTTTTGGGCAACAGGTAGACAAGACTATAAACATCCGATCGCCAAACCCAGCAGTCGCTTCATTCACGCTCAAACTAGAGGTGGGCAGTTCTGGTTCGTCGTCCCTGATCATTGGCCTGATGACTCATAGGGTGATGGAAGACACCACCCTGAAACCTAGCGGCTTAACAGCCTGCTTATCGCAGTCTATAGTCCGGATCTAACAAAAACTTGATTGACGATCTCTTGAGCCTCTTGCTCTATTTGCTTAAGGTGCGCCTTCCCCTTAAAGCTTTCACAATAAATTTTATAAATATCCTCCGTCCCAGAAGGACGGGCAGCAAACCAACCACTGTCGGTTGTGACTTTTAGCCCCCCTATTGGGGCACCATTACCCGGTGCATGCGTTAATCGCGCCGTAATGGGGTCACCAGCAAGGGTATCTGCGGCGACCATTTCAGCAGAAAGCGTCTTTAACACTTCTTTCTGTTTCCCATTTGCGCTCGCCTGAACTCGGGTGTATTCAGATACCCCATGTTTCGCTGCTAACACTTCATAATATTGCTGAGGGTCCTTCCCTGTTACAACTGTAATTTCGGCGGCGAGCAAACATAGGAGAATACCGTCTTTATCTGTCGACCACGGGGTACCATCTTTTCTCAAAAAAGAGGCGCCTGCGCTTTCCTCTCCGCCAAATCCCAGTCTCCCCTGATGTAAGCCCTCCACAAACCACTTAAAACCGACTGGGACTTCGCACAATTCTCTCTCCAAATCAGCCACCACACGGTCAATTAATGCGCTTGAAACAAGCGTCTTACCCACAGCCACATCTTGACGCCAACCATCACGATGGCGATAGAGATAATCAATACAAACGGCAAGAAAATGGTTTGGATTCATTAATCCTTTTGGGGTAACAATTCCATGACGATCATAATCTGGGTCATTACCGAAAGCCAAATCGTAGTCGTCTTTCAGATTTAGGAGTCCAGCCATTGCATATGGTGAGGAGCAATCCATACGAATCACCCCGTCTTTGTCCAAAGACATAAACTGGAACGAGGGGTCAATAGCATCACTCACCAGACTGAGATCAAGTTGATAGGTGGTAGCGATCTGGCGCCAATAGTCAATGCCACTGCCTCCAAGGGGGTCAACGCCTATCTTAAGCTTTGCTCGCTGGATGGCCTCCATATCGATAACATTGACTAAGTCATCAACATAAGGCGTAATCAGGTCACGCTCTTCAAATAGAAATGAGTTACGTGCCCGTATGAGTGGCATCCGTTTGACACCAGAGAGACCATTTCTAATCAAAGCGTTCGCTCTGTCTTGAATAGCCACAGTCAGCGTATCTTCAGCAGGGCCGCCATGAGTTGGGTTATATTTAATCCCCCCATCTTGAGGTGGGTTATGAGAAGGGGTGATCACAATACCGTCCGCTTTCTGGTGTTGGTGAGTGAGATTATGGGCCAGTATGGCGTGTGATACCGCCGGCGTCGGCGTAAAACCGTTGTCTTGTTGCACCACAACCGTGACGCCATTTGACACCAGTACCTCAACAACACTGGCAAATGCGGGTTCCGATAGCGCGTGAGTATCCTTGCCTACAAATAATGGCCCTGTCGCCCCATATTCTACTCGTAACTCAACAATCGCCTGAGTGATCGCTAAGATATGATTTTGGTTAAACGTAGCTTTGTCTGAAGTTCCTCTATGGCCTGAAGTGCCAAAATTAACATGATGCTCAGGGTTACTAGGGTCCGGTTCGAGAAGGTAATAATTTGAGACAAGCGCAGGGATATTGTGCAAATCCTGCTGTAACGCTTTTTTCCCAGCACGCGGGTGCATTGCCATTTGATATCCTTTCTAAAATCATAAGCATCAAAAAACCCCATAATACTCATAGGAACATGAACATTATGAGGTTGAAATCGGAATTTTTTATATTGAGTTTGTCACTTTCTCAATCATATCAGCAGGAAAGTTCATTCTCGCCATGAGTTGGTCAACCATCTGCCTTTTGCGGCTGGTATTGTTATTTGTAATCACCCAAAATGGAGAATCCGGAATGGCTTTTGGTTTCGTCGTTGTCCCACTTTGCAGAAGAGTCTGCTCATTATCGGCAAAGTATACTCGCTTACGACCTTTAACTTGAGTCGCTTCCAAGAATCCTTTCGGGTCAATACGGTTTAACGTAGAAAGCACGAGCATAAAACGATCAATGGCTTTTTTAAGATCGGCAAAATCGTCGGAGATAAGCAATGTTCGCATTGCTCTAACGCTATCCACTTTATCTTCATTCCCAGCATCACGACTGACTACAAGTCCCTTAGGTTGCAGATGAGTGGCCGCTGAAACTGAGGGTTGTGTCTGCTCGTCAACACCTAAAAGGCGACGCAAGATATCGGACGCACTTTCACCGATATGTTTGGTTTGACCTGCGATGTAACGGTATAGATCTTCATCAACCTCTATTGTTTTCATTCGCTTTTCACAATCTCTATGATTAAACTCTGAAGGATTATATACCCAAGTCCCCTCAAGATGCGAGTTTCAGATTTGGTATCTTAAGCGGAATGAGGTTCAACGTTAAACTGGTCACGAATAAAATAAAATGTCACAACTGATTAACTACAAAATAGAAGGCGAGGGTCACACCGTCGTTATGATCCATGGGTTATTTGGAAACCTTGATAATCTCGGTCTCCTCGCCCGTGATCTTCGCAAAGATTTTCAAGTCATCAGCGTCGATCTACGCAATCACGGTGCTTCGTTTCAATCTTTGAACCATAACTACGCCGCGATGGCTCAAGACGTTGATCGCTTACTCAGCAGTCTAAAACTGGACAAATATAGCTTAATTGGACACTCAATGGGTGGAAAGGTCGCCATGAAGCTTGCTGAACTCACGCAACAAAAGGTGAGTAAGTTGGTGGTTCTGGATATGGCGCCCGTGGGTTATAGCCAACGTCGCCATGATAATGTGTTTGCTGGGTTACATGCCGTTATAGGAAGTAAGCCAACGTCACGTAAGGAAGCATTAGACATTCTAGCCGAACATATCGAACTCGAAGGCGTAAGGCAGTTCCTTAGTAAATCTCTTTACAATAATGGCCTGCATTTGGATTGGAGATTTAACGTCGCCAGCCTCTGGCAAAACTATCATGAGATTCTCGCTTGGGACCCAATAGATACCATCACCAACCCTACCCTTTTTATTAAGGGTGGCAACTCAGATTACTTAACCGAAGAACACCAGAATGACGTAAAAAAACAGTTCATTAATGCGAGAGCACATGTCATTGGCAATACCGGACACTGGTTGCATGCCGAAAAACCAAAAGAAGTACTACGTGCAATTCGAAAGTTTATTGAATAAAAGCAGAATGAGAGAGATCCAAAGTATACTGACCGTTAACTTTATCTTTTAACAATGGTATAGTTCTGCGCAATTATTCTGGCATATAGAGGCTCCATGCTTTACGACTATATGAACATGCTCGAGTCGATTGGACTCGACCTTCTTTTTGCGTCTATCTTCTTTCTGATTGGTATGGCAATTAAAGATGTCCTGAAAGCGGGTAATGTCCCCCCTTTTGGTCGTCGTATTGTGTGGCTCGTTCTTTTCCTTGGCTGCGCTGGGTTTGTTGCCAAAGGCCTCATCCAGCTAAGTTGGGAAGGCACGGGATTAGGTTAAGCTTTCTTTGATTAGCCACAACAGCAAATAGTAAAGGTAATGAATCTATGGCAAGTGTAGGTATCTTCTTTGGTAGTGACACAGGTAACACTGAAGCGGTTGCGAAAATGATTCAAAAGCAACTAGGTAAACAACTGATTCATGTGCAAGATATCGCCAAAAGCAGTAAAGAAGATATTGATAACTTCGACCTGCTGTTATTGGGTATCCCAACATGGTACTACGGTGAAGCACAGTGCGATTGGGATGACTTTTTCCCAGAGCTTGAACAAATTGATTTCTCGACCAAACTGGTGGCCATCTTTGGTTGCGGTGATCAGGAGGATTACGCAGAATATTTTTGTGATGCCATGGGGACAGTTCGTGACATTGTGGAAGCAAAAGGTGGGACTATTCTTGGTCATACTTCAGCAGAAAGCTATGAGTTTGAAGCATCTAAAGGTTTAGTTTCTGACGACGATAGTCTGTTTGTCGGCCTTTGTATCGATGAAGACCGTCAGCCTGAACTAACCGATGACCGCGTCACCAATTGGTGTAAACAAATACACGAAGAAATGTGCTTAGCCGAACTAGAAGGCTAAATTCAAAAACCTCCAAATTGGAGGTTTTTTTATGCTGCTTGCTTTTTTTCTTGCTCCTCTTCCCTGTATTCGGGCTTTTTCCGCACGTACAGTTTACGTTGTACTTCAGACACGACATCCCCTCGCTTATCTTTTACAAAAATCACAAATTCAGGGAAACACTTTTCACCATTCGCCGTCTTGTTTAAAATTTCATCTAACAAATCTTGTGATACATGAAAATCAGCGTAGAGATCGCTGCTTCCGGGTTTAATAAAATTGATGCTGGCTTCTTTATCCCATACATAATACTGAGGGCCTAAGATCCCCATCAACATCAAAGAGTACACAGGGTCTGTCAAAGAGAAGATACTACCGCCATACTGGGTCCGATTGGCATTCTTATTCCACCAGCGCAGCTTAAGTTTTATTTGTACTTGGCGAAAATCCTCACTGATCGAAATAATCCTGATGCCCGCACCCCAGAAAGGAGGCCAGATGTTAAGGGCTAACTTAACGATTCTCGGCTTGTATAGTTTAGCCAGTAATTGATTCATGCTTAATATTCCTAAATGCAGTGCCAAAAACGTTAGGTTAAATAATTGTAACTGGTCCAACCTGATTTATCAGTGATATCTACCTAAATTACAAAAAAAACATTAGTAACCCTTTGAAGTTCGTGGTTTATTGTTACCTTGTACTAACCTATAATAACGGGAATATTGCACTCTGTACGTTACCGCAGATCATCAACAGGAAAGTTTATGTCAGACAACAACCAAGCACTGAAAGATGCCGGTCTCAAAGTTACCCTCCCGAGGCTGAAGATTCTAGAAGTGCTGCAAAAGCCAGACTGCCAACATATCAGTGCTGAAGAACTGTATAAAAAGCTCATTGATCTTGGTGAAGAGATTGGCTTGGCAACGGTCTATCGGGTGCTGAACCAATTTGATGATGCAGGCATTGTTACTCGCCATCATTTTGAGGGTGGTAAATCAGTTTTCGAACTGTCTACACAACATCACCATGACCACCTTGTCTGCCTAGACTGCGGAGAAGTCATTGAGTTTTCAGATGATTTGATTGAAGAGCGCCAAAAAGAGATTGCCAACAAGTACAATGTGATATTAACAAATCATAGCTTATATCTGTACGGTAAATGCATCGATGGTAGCTGTAAAACTAACCCTGATGCTCACAAAGCAAAAAGGTGAGCGTCGAGTTATCATTCTGAGACAAATAAAAATGCCAGTCACACGACTGGCATTTTTTATGCTTCTAACATTTACTGTGCTTCGATTTTAGCCCAAGTGTCGCGCAGACCCACTGTTCGGTTGAAAACTAAGGCGTCTGATTTAGACTCTTTTTCATCCGCGCAAAAATAACCCATTCGCTCAAATTGGTAGCCTGTCTCTGCCGTTGCACCTGCAAGGCTAGGCTCTACGAAACCATTAACGGTCACAAGAGAATCCGGATTAATAGTCTCGGTGAAATTATCTGCCGCTGCAGGGTTTGGAACCGTAAATAGGCGGTCGTATAAACGTATCTCAGCAGGTAGCGCTTGTTCAGCGGATACCCAATGGATAACCCCTTTCACCTTTCTTCCATCAGCAGGGTTTTTACCCAAGGTATCCTTATCGTAACTACAGAAGATGGTGGTAATCATACCCTCAGCATCTTTCTCTACACGTTCTGCTTTTATGACGTAAGCACCGCGTAATCGAACTTCTTTACCCAATACAAGACGTTTGTATTTCTTGTTGGCTTCCTCACGAAAGTCTTCGCGTTCTATCCAGACTTCTCGGGTAAATGGAACTTGCCGCTCGCCCATCTCTGGTTTATTTGGGTGGTTAGCGATAGTCAATGACTCTCCGCCTAATTCATCAACGTTTTCTATAATAACTTTGACTGGGTCCAAAACCGCCATTGCTCGTGGGGCGTTTTCATTAAGATCATCACGAATACAGGATTCAAGAGAACCCATCTCAATCATATTGTCCTGCTTAGTAACACCAATACGTTTACAAAACTCACGGATAGAGCCTGCGGTAAAACCACGACGGCGCAACCCAGAAATGGTTGGCATACGGGGATCATCCCAACCACTGACTAACTTTTCAATGACCAGTTGATTGAGCTTGCGTTTCGACATCACTGTATACTCAAGATTCAGTCGACTAAACTCATACTGATGTGGCTGACATTCGATGGTAATATTATCTAAAACCCAATCGTACAGACGGCGGTTGTCCTGAAACTCCAAAGTACATAAAGAATGAGTAATCCCCTCTATGGCGTCGGAAATACAATGAGTGAAGTCATACATGGGATAAATGCACCACTTATCACCCGTCTGATGATGATCAGCAAATCGAACTCGGTAAAGCACAGGATCGCGCATCACCATGAAGGATGAACTCATATCAATTTTCGCTCGCAGACAAGCCTGACCTTCCTCAAAACCGCCCGCTCGCATTTTCTCAAACAGTTCAAGGTTCTCCTCAACACTGCGTTCACGGTACGGGCTGTGCTGACCTGATTTGGTTAGGGTTCCACGGTATTCACGAATTTGCTCAGGACTCAGCTCTTCAACATACGCTAAGCCTTTGTTAATTAATTCAACCGCGTACTGATATAGCTTGTCAAAGTAGTTCGAAGAGTAACAAACCTCACCTTCCCACTCAAAGCCTAACCAGCTCACATCATTCTTAATCGACTCAACGTATTCGACGTCTTCTTTTTCAGGGTTCGTATCATCAAAGCGCAAATTGCATTGACCCTGATAGTCCTGAGCAATACCAAAGTTTAAACAAATTGACTTAGCATGACCAATGTGAAGATAACCATTCGGTTCCGGTGGAAAACGAGTATGCACGCTAGTGTGTTTACCATCCGCCAAATCTTTATCGATAATTTGGCGAATGAAGTTCGATGGACGAGCCTCAGCTTCACTCATCTATAGCACCTCAATTATTTTAGTATTGTCAGAGAAAGTGGTCACGAGAAACCACTTAATTGTGGCTCCAAGTATCTAGGCTGCCATGATCCACAATTCTTCGTTAATACACAACTATAACCCAACGTTTATTGGCAAATATTCATCAAATTAGTCTTTTCTGGCGCACTTTAGGTCATGAAACCGCCAAAAAAACACCATAAAAAAAGCCTTCCACAGGGAAGGCTTTCGGTATTTGGTTGTCTCTATTCTATTGAGGCAACGTAATATCCGCTAAATCATCACTGACACTGATCGCTTTCATCTCACCAGCAATGATTTCAGCCAAAGGCCCTAATATCACCTGAAGATTGTTAGCCCCTAGCTTAACCACCCCCAACGCACCAAGTGCTTTTAAGGTTTTTTCATTGATGACGCTAGCGTCTTTTATGGTAAGGCGCAAACGAGTGATACACGCATCGATTCCAGTCAGGTTTTCATGTCCGCCCAAGGCTTTCAAATACTGTCTCGCCAATTCAGAGGAATTGTCAGTGATGACAGCACCTTCATCACTATCGTCCTCGCGACCCGGTGTTTTAAGATCAAATTTCACAATCACTGTTCGAAACACGACGTAGTAGATGGCGAAGAATACCAAACCTTGAACAATCAACATATACCAGTTGACGGCTAAAGGATTACGAGTTGACAAAACCATATCCACTAGCCCGGCAGAAAAACCGAAACCCGCAATCCAGTGCATACTTGCAGCAATAAAGACAGAAATTCCAGTTAATACCGCGTGCAACAAAAACAGCAGAGGCGCTAAAAACATAAACGAAAATTCTAGCGGTTCTGTCACTCCGGTAAAGAAGGAAGCAAAGCCTGCCGCCATCATTATTGACGCAACTTTATGTTTGTTTTTAGCTGTGGAAGTATGATAAATCGCCAATGCTGCGCCAGGAAGACCAAACATCATTATCGGGAAGAAACCCGCTTGATACATACCTGTCACGCCAACCGTTGCTGTACCAGAAGCGATGGATTGGGCTCCCCCCAAGAAATTGGGAATATCATTAATGCCCGCAACATCGAACCAAAACACAGAATTTAATGCATGATGCAATCCAACAGGAATCAGCAAGCGGTTGAAGAACGCATAAATACCAGCCCCCACTTCACCCATGCCTTGAATACTCTTACCAAAACTCACCAACTCGCCATACATGGTCGGCCACAGATACATAAGGAGGAATGAAAGAAGGATCCCTGCGAAGGAAGTGAGAATAGGCACCAAGCGCTTACCGGAAAAAAACGCTAGCGCTTTAGGCAGCTCGACGTGAGAACATCGATTATAGATTTCCGCTGAAATAATCCCTACGACGATACCGACAAACTGATTTTCAATTTTAGCAAATGCATCGGGGACCGAGCTTACGTCTATGGATCGAATTTGTGCCACTGCATCCGGCGAGAGCAATTTGGTAACAACAAACATCATCACCAAGCCAGCTAAAGCGGCAGCACCATCTTTATCTTTTGACATACCATACGCCACACCGACAGCAAACAGCCAAGACATGTTATCGATAATGGCGCTACCCGCTTTAATAAGGAAACCTGCCAATGCATTGTTCGCTCCCCACCCAGTTGGGTCGAACCAGTAGCCAAGTCCCATCAATATTGCTGCAGCAGGCAGCGTGGCAACGGGTACCATTAGCGCTTTACCTACTTGTTGGAAATATCCGAAAACATTCACATTGAGTTCCCCCTAAAGGATTTATAATTTCTTATCTGAACAACTTTTTTTAGCCACTCAATTTAGTACCGTTCAGTTTATGGAATTAATTTTACCTCGCAAATTAAAACCTTATTATTTGTGATTTCTATCACTTCCACTGCCGTCAATCCGAGTGTTTTGCTAGCGAGATCATAAAACTTATTTTACAATATAAAAAATGATAATGTTTCGCCAAAAGTAACGTTAATCTTGCCTCCTTTCTCCCCAACTAAATTCTGGGCACAAAGAAAAATCAGGCTAGAGCTCGGCCTTGTGACCTATGCAGGACAAGCTTTTGAATGTGATTGCTGATACTTTCATATACAATACGAAACCAATTGATAAACATATTTTTCAGCCTAATTGAAGTTCACCAATAACGTACATTTTCTCTGACAACCAGTATAGTCAGACACAAATAATAACTAAAAAATTCAAATCGATAAGGATTGGGTAACCATGTATGCGCTAACTCACTGTACCATCTTCACTGGCAACGACATTCTGGTTGATCATGCTGTTGTCATCAAAGATCAATCGATTGAATCAGTGTGCCCAATCACTGATCTCCCCGAAGGTATCGAGATTAAGAACTTAAATGGTGCCCGCCTCAGTCCTGGGTTTATTGATTTACAGTTAAACGGTTGTGGTGGGGTGATGCTTAATAACGACATCAGTTCAAAGACCATGGAAACAATGCATAACGCTAACCTCAGGTCCGGCTGTACTAGCTTTCTTCCTACACTGATCACGTCATCTGATCAAGACATCCGAGAGGCTGTAAAAGCGGCTCGCCACTATCACAACCAATATAAAAACCAGTCACTCGGGCTGCACTTGGAAGGCCCCTTTCTCAACAAGAAGAGGAAAGGCATCCATAACATTGACCATATTCGCCCGTCCAACGACAGCATGATCAATTTTATCTGTGACAACGCGGACATTATCGCCAAGGTAACACTCGCTCCGGAGCACAATGACCCCGAGCATATTATGCGTTTGAAACGTGCAGGAATTGTTGTTTCCATCGGCCATACTGACGCCACATATGCTCAAGCACGTGCAAGCTTTGATGACGGAATTACATTTGCGACTCATTTATTTAATGCGATGACACCAATGACGGGCAGAGAACCAGGAGTCGTTGGTGCTATCTACGACACACCAGAAGTCTACGCTGGTGTCATTGCCGATGGTTTCCACGTCGATTATGCCAACATTCGTATTGCCCACAAAATAATGGGGGAAAGGTTGGTATTAGTGACGGATGCCACAGCTCCTGCAGGTGCTGACATGGATTACTTTATTTTTGTTGGTAAGAAAGTATATTACCGTGATGGTCAATGTGTGGATGAAAACGGCACACTAGGCGGCTCAGCGCTGACCATGATCGAAGCAATAAAAAATACCGTTGAGCAAGTCGGTATCGCTCTGAATGAAGCACTCCGCATGGCTACTTTGTATCCTGCAAAGGCAATAGGCGTCGACGACCAACTAGGCCAGATTGAACAAGGCATGGTGGCAAACCTGGCGATATTTGACCGTGACTTTAAGGTTCAGGCGACCATAGTGAATGGACAATATGAGCAAAATGAAGCATGAATGGCGGACAAATAGGAAACGTAGATCTCGTTAAACAACTCAACAGTGCAGCCGTATACAGGCTCATTGACCAACAAGGCCCCATCTCTCGTATTCAGGTCGCTGACGTCAGTCAGTTAGCACCCGCAAGCGTAACAAAAATCACTCGTCAACTGTTAGAACGGGGTCTTATAAAAGAAGTGGCGCAGCAAGCCTCAACGGGAGGAAGAAGGGCTATTTCTCTGACCACCGAGGTCGACCCCTTTCACTCAATCGCTGTGCGGTTGGGCCGAGATTATCTTCAATTCAGTTTATACAATCTCGGTGGTCAAGAGCTCATTTCTGACTATCAGGAGTTTTTCTATTCCAATCAGGAAGATTTGGTTGAAGGCCTAACCTCCCACCTCAAGCAATTTGTAAAATCTAATCAGATGGTCATTAACCACTTGATTTCAATAGGCATAGTATTACCAGGTTTAGTCAACCCAGAAACGGGCGTGGTAGAATACATGCCAAATATTTCCATTGATAATTTAGCGCTAGCAGAGCTAATGGAACACAAGTTCCATGTAAGGTGTTTTGTCGGCAACGATGTCCGAGGAATGGCATTAGCGGAACACTATTTTGGTGCCAGCCAAGACTGTCAGGATTCTATTTTGGTCAGTGTTCACCGAGGAACAGGTGCTGGTATCATCGTCAATGGAAACGTTTTTCTTGGCTTTAACCACAACGTTGGAGAAATCGGTCATATTCAAATTGATCCGTTAGGTGAGCAATGCCAGTGCGGTAACTTTGGCTGTCTGGAGACCGTCGCAGCCAACCCCGCCATCATCACACGGGTCCAAAAACTGATCAAACAAGGGTATGGGTCGAGTCTTTCAGGCTTAGATTCTATTACCATCAAAGAGGTTTGTGACCATGCCAACATGGGCGATGAACTGTCTGCTCAAAGTTTAACTCGAGTCGGTAATCAGTTGGGTAAAGCCATTGCTATGACGATCAACTTGTTTAATCCACAAAAGATTGTTATCGCTGGCGAAATTACTCGCTGTCAAGATATTATTTTTCCAGCTATCAGACGCAATGTCGAAAATCAATCCCTCCCTACTTTCCATAAAGATCTGCCGATTGTCGCCTCTGAAATCGATAAGTACCCGACCATCGGTGCTTTTGCAATGATCAAACGCGCTATGCTTAATGGTATTCTTCTGCAAAAGCTTCTCGAAGATTGATCGACTAAACAATCAGTTGACTCTAAAATAATGGGTTACAGTATTAAGTAACCCATTTTTTTAATAAGAATAAGACCTATATGGAACTCATTTTAATTTCCGTTGCATTTATCGCCGGTTTTGTCGCCCTTAAATGTCACTTGCCTCCTCTCGTGGGCTTTCTTCTGGCTGGATTTGGGCTTCACGCCGCTGGTTTTCAAACCAATCAAACCATCATCACACTCGCCGATCTCGGTGTGACCCTGCTTCTGTTTACCATTGGCCTAAAACTGGACGTTAAGATACTGCTTTCAAAAGAAATATGGGCTGGTGCGACGATACAAAACCTGTTCTCTACCGCCTTGTTTAGTCTCGTCCTTCTGTGTTTTAAATTCGCCGGTGTTAGCACTTTGGTCCACATGTCGATCGAACAGGTCGTCCTACTGAGTTTCGCTCTTTCTTTTTCCAGCACCGTATTTGCGGTTAAATCGTTACAAGAAAAAGGAGAAATGAACGCAACCTACGGCACGCTCGCTATTGGTATTTTGGTCATGCAAGATATCTTTGCCGTTGTCTTTCTCACCGCTTCAACAGGGAAGTTGCCACAGTGGTATGCGATTGCATTGTTTGCTTTGCCTTTGCTTCGTCCTGCTTTCTATAAAATTCTCGATTGGGTCGGCCATAGTGAAATGCTAGTTCTCTCTGGCATTTTCTTTGCGTTGGTCGTAGGTGCGGGCCTTTTCAAATTCGTGGGAATGAAGCCTGACCTTGGCGCCTTAATCCTAGGAATGCTGCTCGCAGGGCATCACAAAGCCTCAGAACTGTCAAAATCTCTTTTTAATCTTAAAGAGCTTTTTCTCGTCTGCTTTTTTCTCAATATTGGTCTCGCTGCGCAACCGAACTTATCCGGTTTTGCGCTCGCCATTTTATTCCTCCTCCTCCTCCCACTCAAAGGCGGATTGTATTTTCTGGTACTCAATGCCTTCAAGTTTCGAGTTCGAACGTCGCTACTCGCGACGTTGAGTCTCTTTAACTTCAGCGAATTTGGTTTAATTGTTGGCGGGCTTGCCTTTAAGATGGGGTGGATGGAGTCGGATGTCTTAGTTGCGCTCGCAATGTCAGTGTCGATGTCGTTTATTATCGCTTCTCCGCTCAACCGCAAAGGGCATGAACTGTATCGGCGCTGTGGACACTGGCTCAAAGAACACGCCGCAGAAAGACTCCACTCTCGAGATCAACTAATTAATCCTGGAAATGCACAAGTACTCATTTTAGGTATGGGCAGAATAGGCACCGGTGCTTACGATGAGCTTCTGTGTCATTACGGTAACGTTTGTCTTGGTATCGAAATAAAAGAAGACGCGGCGCTCGAACATCAGTCAGAGCACCGCAATGTTATCCAAGGTGATGCGACTGACCCTGACTTTTGGGAACGTATCTTGGATACCGCCCAAGTAAAACTGGTCCTGCTGGCAATGCCCCACCATCAAGGTAATCAAACAGCTCTCGAACAACTAAAAAAGAAAGGATTTAAGGGACAAATTGCGGCTATTGCTGATTACCCAGATCAATTAGAGAACCTACTTGAAAGTGGTGCCGACGCTGCGTTTAGTCTCTACTGCGAAGCAGGAAGTGGTTTTGCTCGTAATGTTTGCAAACAGCTCAAACCTAAGTTTAACACGCTATAAAGTCAGTCGACTTAGGCAGTGACACTCACTGCCTATCCTTTGACACCTTTCAAACTGGTCACAAATCAACCTCAATATGGATAAGATTTACTTTTATCCCATTTTTTATAGAAAATATCTAATCAATAGCCATGTAGTTAAACCATTTAATCGATAAGTATTGATTTATTTAATCAGAATGGCAAATTGGAGCCAGCAGATAAAATTGATTAAAAAAGGAATTGGTATGTGTTCTATCTTTGGTATTTTAGATATAAAGAGTGATGCTCAGGCTTTGCGTCCGATTGCATTAGAGATGTCCAAAACGCTTCGTCATCGCGGCCCAGACTGGTCTGGGATCTATGCATCGGACAAAGCCATTCTAGCCCATGAACGTCTTGCCATCGTTGGTCTAAATAGTGGGGCACAACCCCTGTATAGCGCTGACAAAAAACACATACTTGCCGTCAATGGTGAAATCTATAACCACAAAGAGTTGCGTGCCCGTTATGAAGGTCAATATGACTTTCAGACAGATTCTGACTGCGAGGTCATCCTAGCATTGTATCAAGACATGGGTGAGTCATTGCTTGAAGAACTGAATGGTATTTTTGCATTCGTGCTGTATGACGAAGAAAAAGATCACTATCTTGTTGGACGCGATCACATCGGTATCATCCCACTTTACCAGGGGTATGATGAGCATGGCCACTATTACATCGCCTCGGAAATGAAGGCCCTAGTGCCAGTTTGTCGAACCGTCAGTGAGTTTCCTCCCGGCAGTTTTTACACCAGCCGCGAAACCGCGCCTCAACGTTATTATAAACGCGACTGGAATGATTATGCTGCCGTTGAAGGTAACACCACCAGCAAAGAGGAGCTAACTCAAGCCCTAGAGGCGGCGGTAAAGCGACAACTTATGACTGATGTCCCTTACGGGGTGTTGCTTTCAGGAGGATTGGATTCCTCGATTACTTCTGCAGTCGCGAAACGTTATGCGGCGATGCGTATTGAAGATGATGGAAAGTCTGAAGCTTGGTGGCCTCAACTTCATTCATTTGCAGTTGGGCTTGAAGATGCTCCGGATTTAAAAGCGGCGCGAGAAGTCGCAGACAAAATCGGAACGGTGCATCACGAAATGACGTATACCATTCAAGAAGGTTTGGACGCCATTCGCGATGTCATCTACCACATTGAAACTTACGATGTGACGACGATACGTGCATCAACCCCTATGTACTTGATGGGAAGAAAGATAAAAGCGATGGGCATCAAGATGGTACTTTCAGGTGAAGGCGCCGATGAAATTTTTGGTGGCTACCTGTATTTCCACAAAGCGCCCAACGCAAAAGAATTCCATGAAGAAACCGTACGTAAATTACTCGCACTCAACATGTTCGACTGCGCGCGAGCAAACAAGTCTCTAGCAGCATGGGGCGTCGAAGGAAGGGTTCCCTTTTTAGACAAGGAATTTATCGATGTTGCGATGCGCCTGAACCCCAAAGATAAAATGTGCGGTAACGGTAAAATGGAAAAACACATTCTGCGCGAGTGCTTCGAGGATTACTTACCTGATTCAATTGCATGGCGTCAAAAAGAACAGTTTTCTGATGGGGTTGGCTATAGTTGGATTGATACACTAAAAGAAGTGGCTGAAGCAAAAATCACCGACCAACAAATGGAAGCGGCGAACTTCCGTTTCCCCTATAACACACCAACAACAAAAGAAGGTTATGTCTATCGCGAGATTTTCGAGGAGCTTTTCCCTCTCCCTTCTGCTGCTGAATGTGTTCCAAGCGGGCCATCAGTAGCTTGCTCGTCGGCAAAAGCAATAGAATGGGATGAGTCTTTCAAAAACTGCGTTGACCCATCTGGACGAGCCGTTGCCAACGTCCATAATGACGCCTATTGAGACTGAACAAAAGAGGCACATTTAGGTGCCTCTTCCTCCTAGATCTCGAGATAGATATTGTCGATGCTGACTGGCACCAAAGTACTGAGGAGCTCCACCAACAAAATCGAACGCATCTCGCCATCAGGCTGCTGATAAATCGCCTCGAACCCAGCAAACTCTCCCTTACCAATACGCACACGCTCACCAAGCGCGGGAATTAAAGTTTGAAAGGTTTCTTGCTGAGATTGTTCGGCTTGTTTCATTGTATAGATCAAATCCCCTTGAAGAATTTGAGGTCTAACACCTTGTCGAACAAAATCAACTACACCTCGAGTTGAACGCAAAGTAGTAAAGGTGGGGCCCACTTCTGAATCAAAGCGTACAAATACATAAGAGGGAAACAAAGGCTCCGCTCTTAATTGTCTTTTACCCCTAACAATTTTTTCAATTTGCGTTTTCGGGTAATAACATTCAACCCCTTGATTTTCCAAATGTAACTTAGCTCTTTGCTGTTCACCACGCTTGCAGTAAAGTAAATACCATTGTTTCATTTTTCAGCCCAACACATGCATCTCTACTTCAATAGTACCACTTCGCAAAGCCGATGTAATTGAACGGCGCTGCACATCAGACCTCCGTTATCTTCAAAGACTTCAGTTGCCATCAAGCGTGCTCGTCTCCAAAAAGAGAGCGTCAATCTCAATCAAACCTTCATTCAATACTAGTGACACGGCTTGAACGTTGACCTGAAACTGAGACCGAGCGAATGAACACTTTTCCTTTCACCCATGGGCGAGCGTAATCTGAGTACGTTTTCCATTGCTCCCCATCGGTAGAATACTGGAGCTCCACCCCAGGAAACTGGACATTCATCATAAGCTTACCTTTTTTCACTTTAGCTCCAGGCACAGGTAATCGATAATCGATACCCGATTTTTCTAGCTTTGCTAACTCTCGTTGACCAAGAATGTTGGCGAAGCGGTTGTAATCTCGCTTCAATGCTCTCTTGTTAACATGATTGGTTTCCTGCGAATATTCCACACCGACTTGATACGTATTCTCCCATTCAGCTCGATGCCAAGCCCGTTCCGCAGCAGCGAGTACTCGAGGGAAGACCATGTACTCATACTGCTCATCATTGCGCACCGTTTCAGACCACAATTGAGCAGATAGTCCATAAAATGGCGCCGCTTCAATCTCTCCCTTGCCAACAAAGCCATTGCCATCTCGGTCAAGCGATGTTTCTGCGTTTTGTGGCATGTTTTCAGGGGCAAATCCAAACATTTTACGAGTATCCGTGGCTCTGGTCGCCCAATAATAACCACGCTCTTTTGGATCCACTTCATACGGCATATCCATATAGAGATAATCTGGGCTAGATACGATCACGTCGTACCCCTTTTGAGCCCACTCGTATACAGAGGTCGATCCGCCCCAATAAAGCACATCCCAGAAATTCACCCGAGTATTTTTGGTTGCAAAGGCGTTAGCACCCTCGCTGTACTTCAAACCATCCTGCCAAGCTTGGAAACTAGGAAGATCTTTTTCAGCAACCATTTCAGAGACTTTCTGCGCGAAATAACTGGGTAGATGACTGAAATCTATAACGGTCCCATCTTCAATCAACTTTTGACATTGTGGTGACTGCTCGAAAGGTTTGTCTTGAATAGAGAGATCAATATTCCCTTTCCAACTGACCTTGTCCTCGGCGTTGATGTCCTGAAAACCAGACCCCAGCTTTATATTCTTCGCTTCATCACCACCAAAATGCCATGTGGTCAATGGCATACCCGCTTCGTTATGCATATCAGCAACCTCAGACATCACTTTATTTACAAAGCGATGTGAAGAGTCTAAACACGGGTTGATAAAACTTTGTTTGTTGTAGAACTGTACCGTCGTCACGTTCGATGAATCTTGAGGATCCATCAGGCGGAATTCCTTGGCGCCATGTTCATCACCTTTCAGCCGAAGGCGCTCATAACGAGCTTCCATTGATATCACGGCTGCACGCGCATGAGCGGGCATATCTATCTCTGGAATCACTTCAATATGGCGAGCCTTAGCATATTCAACGATTTCTATGTAATCCGCTCGATTAAAATAACCACTACCAAAATTATCCGTTGATGGACCTGAACCCAATTGAGGAAGCAAGCACTGCGTTTCCTCCAAATCAAAACATCGCTGAGCACCAATGCTGGTCAGCTCAGGCAGCCCAGGTATCTCTAACCTCCACCCCTCATCATCAGTCAGATGGAGATGAAGTTTATTCATTTTATACGCCGCCATTTGGTCAAGCGTCGCCAAAATCGATTGTTTGGAATGGAAATTGCGCGCCACATCAACCATCAGCCCCCGATAAGCAAATCGCGGCGCATCTTTAATCACGACTTGCGGTAAGTAACGAGGACGTTGGATGTCAATCAATCCAAAAATGGACTGCATTGCGTAGAAAGCACCTGCTTGGTCAAACGCTTTGATTGAAACCCCATTGCGCTTAATCCGCATTTTATAAGCGCCAGATTTTGAAAGTTCAGCAGAGAAACTCGCGGGAGCAATAACAATACGAATAGGAAAGTTGCCATTAAGATCAACGCCAATTACCTCAGCACGAGCACGAATTGCATTGAATTCGTCCTCTGAAAATGGCGTTGCAGGTAAAGCAAGCCCATCGGAAATATCAATTGGCCATCCTCTGGAACGAATGTGTTTGGGGGTTGGCAGTAGTGCAGCCGTCACCTCTTTTTTTGCAAGCCCCCTGTTGTGATTGAAACGAGAAATCGCATCACTAAACACATTATTATCGTCCGGAGTACGCTTAAGGTTTTCACCTTCCAATCCAGACACAAATGAACCAACGTCTTCCGTATCTAAAGAAACGATTCTCTTCGGCTTACTGTTTGGTGAGGAAACAAACGCCCCGGGAATAAAATCTGTTTCAAAAAGCTGCCAATACTCACCAATTAAAGGAAGTACTACCTCTTCACCAGAAGCAAAGCCATCAAATTGTTCTGTAGGCTCTAGCTTATGCAAATCACCCGTTAGATGGGTGATCTTGAACTGCTCATTGTCGACATCCAGAATCAAACGAATACTGTGAAAATAAATCTCCCAATCTTTAGAATCAACCGCTCGACCTTGATTCACTAATGTCATATTAACTTGGTTACACGATGCCCATTCAGCTCCAAGATCCTGACATGCAAGCCCATTCGCAGCGCCATGGTTTGTGATGATTTCATAATCAATATTGAGTTGCTCTGCAAGGGTATCAACCACATACTGTTGGGATACTTGAGACGTGGCACCACTCACAGATGAAGCGAGCATAGAAAGTGCAAAAAAACTGTATTTCAACATCATATTTACCTCTACAAAATAAACCGAGCCCACTTAACAGGGTGATAGATTTAATATCAGTAAACGATAGATTGATGATCAAAAAACGTAAAATCATGAAACCACAATCGTGATCTAATTCAATGCATTAGACAGAGTTGAACGCAAAAGCCTTAATTAACATATACTTAACATAAACGTCAAAAGCGACACAATCAATTTAACACCCTTACTGAGAGAAAGGTCTCAAAAATTTATCATACTTAAGATATTATTAAGTTTTGGTTCACAACTCTGAATGGGTTAAAATCATTTCACATTTAAATAAAAGACTAATTTGTGATTAACAACTCGTATATCCAACGTTAATCAACGTTAAAAGATCCAAATCAACAATTTTTCCTGAAGGTGACTGGACAACATGAGGCAATTATTATTCATTAGCTTAACCCTTATTTCTTGCACAAGCACAATGGCGGAGCCGCTCTATTGGAAAGCACAAAAGGGGAAGTTAAATTATTTGATCATCGGGTCAGTGCATATCGGTAATGAGAGCATGTATCCATTACCCAAAACGTTGACCGATAAATTGGTGTCCAGTGATGGTTTAATCATTGAGAGTGATATCAGAGAGACCACTGAGGTCAAGTACCCACCCACGCGAATACAAAGCCAAGATGTTCTAGCCCCCCAACAGAAAGACGAACTCAAGGGGTTAGCAAACCTGCTAAACCTCAACACACAAGAGTTATTATTATCCCCCCCTTGGGCTACAGCTCTAGCTCTTCAAATGCGTCAAATTGAATATCTTGGTTACCAAGCTTCAGATGGTGTCGATAGAAAGTTAATTGCACAAGCAGAGCAAAGTAGCCTTCCCATCATTGGTCTCGAATCCATCCAGTTTCAAATTGATCTTCTTACCAAACTGGAGCAATCGGGCAAAGAGCTGCTGATCAGCACCATTGAAGAGTTTGATCACTCCGAAGATACCACCCACTGTTTAATTAAAAGTTGGAAAGCGGGCGACGTAAAAAAACTCAATGAATTTGCTGAACTTTCAGAGATGTCGCCGGAATTAGAAAAAGCCCTTATCACTCGTCGGAATAATGACTGGGCTGATAAGCTTGCCCAGCCTATCTGGACAAAAAAGAGCACTGGTGACTATATTTTAGTCGTCGGAACTCTGCATTTGTTAGGTGAGCAAAGCCTCCTACAACTTCTAGCGAAAAAAGGGTTTAAGGTCACTCAACTCTCGTTAAGTACCGAAGCCAATTGCCAATTTCAGTATTAGCTCTGCGTTTTCATTGTTAGCTCTGCTTTGTTGCGAACACAGTCTGCGATGGAATGAAATTGAGGAGTAATATAGAGACCGCCTGATTCGGGGTGAAGGTGTTGCTTGGCTCATTGGGAAAAAGCATGCCAGTATTTAAAACTTTTCGGCTCAGGGACGATGAGCTATCTAGCGACTAACGAAACTGACCAGTATCTTCTAGGTACTCAAAGCCTGCCTGTGCCAGCTTATTCACGAGTTTTTCTTTATCAATATCATAAAATTTAACTAGGCTATCAATATCACTAAACTCATCTCTTAGCTTCATATTGACCATGCTTAACAAAATAAACGTATCCATTGCCTCGAAACGCTCTAAACTCATAATTTATCCTCAACATCTTTTATTATCAGGCAAGTATGACATCATATCTCTCTGCCATAATCGCTTTTCACCTAATCAGTCCAATTCAAAACGCAAGAAATGACTGAGATTATTCCTCGTTCATCAGAAGGCAACATTTTCACTGCTGTTCGCGCCAAAGTCGTACCCAGTAGTTATCCAACCTACCCACACAGCCATCGCTTTCAATTCAAACATCTTTTTGACGGATTAAAGAACAAAAAGGTTGGCGTTTAAGCCAACCTTTTTGTTACAAAAGTCATCCTTTACCTATCGGGAAAGCGAGTCAATTAATCCGCTTTTCGGGCTTTCCTTTGTGCTGATTTACGTGCGTTGCGCTCTGTTTGATTTTTAATGAAATCAGCCAGCTCTTTTTCACCCCATGCTTGGGCAAGCTCTTGAGTTTCAAAACCCATTTCACGCTTTGAAACAACGGTTTTACGAGACGTCACCTGACGCGTAATTTCGGCGCACCAACCTTCACGTTTTTCAGTCACACGGATAGCGAATTTTTTACTTTTAGACATTACTTTTATTTCCTAAGGGATAAATCAGGGACTCGGTCAATTTGACAACGCCATTTAAGCTCGACTGTTTAACACCACCCTCGGTAAGCCGGGTATTAGAGCACAAAAAAGACGAGTTTGCTGTAAAAATTCACTTTCTTATTGACCAGTCTTCACTCCCTATTTCATCCGTTAGCTGACAAAAAATGCCGGCCTCTCGCTCTAATGCCGCTCTGATAAGCACCAATGTTTATATCTAACCGGGTATCTGTAGGGGCAAAAAGGACTGAGTGTGGAAACGTTCGGTTCTTTCTTTTATCCGGCAAAATGCAGTGACTTATGCTTTCTCGCCTTTGCTAGAGTTTGCTAGAGTTTGCTCGGTAGCCATCAGGCCGACTAAGCGCCATTGATAGTAGGGTTTATGTTTGTTCGGGTTGAAGAGCTAGGTCAAAAGAACGACACACTTCCTTAGTCGATTGATTACGTTGTAGTCCCAGCCAAACGGCTTTTTGTGCAGGCCAGCACCAACTCTTGAGCAAACATAAAAATCCCCACGAACAAAGTTAGTGGGGATGCTTATACCGCCTCAAGTTCGTTCAAGTGCCTCAAACGATCGACATTCTTTCGAGTCTAAGAGGACACAGAACTTAACCAATAAGCTTACGCGCATTTTGGAACATTCTCATCCATGCGCCGTTTTCACCCCAATCTTGCGGTGCCCAAGAATTGGCAACAGTACGGAATACACGCTCTGGATGCGGCATCATAATCGTGACTCGACCATCAGTCGTCGTCAGCCCTGTGATGGCATTAGGCGACCCATTCGGATTATTCGGATACTGCTGAGTCGGTTGCCCATGGTTATCAACGTAACGCAAAGCAACGGTTCCAGAAGCTTCAATCGAATTAAGGTGATTGGCATCTCGGACTTCAACTCGCCCTTCCCCATGAGAGACCGCAATCGGTATGCGGGACCCTGCCATTCCTTCCAAAAAGACGGAATCCGACTTTTGTACTTCGACTAAACTGAAACGCGCTTCAAAACGCTCAGATTCATTTCTAACAAAACGTGGCCACAACTCAGATCCCGGAATCAGCTCCTTGAGATTGGACAGCATCTGACAACCATTACACACCCCTAATGAGAAACTATCCTGACGGGCAAAGAAACGTTCAAATTGCTCACGAGCCTGTAAGTTAAACAAAATTGACTTCGCCCAACCTTCCCCTGCACCTAAGACATCACCGTATGAGAAGCCACCACAAGCGACCAGACCTTGATACTGTTCAAGCACGGCTTGGCCGGTGAGGATGTCACTCATGTGGATATCCGTCGCCTCAAAACCGGCACGATCAAATGCTGCGGCCATTTCTACATGAGAGTTAACACCTTGCTCTCGTAGAATCGCCATCTTAGGCTTAGCACCGGTATTGACCATTGCAGCGGCAATACTTGGCGCCGCAATATCTTCATTGACATCGAAGCTCAACGTGACATTCAGGCCAGGGTCATCATTGTCTTTCTTCGCTAAGAACTCTTGGTCTGCACAATCAGGGTTATCACGCAAAGCTTGCATCTTATGCGTCGTCTCAGCCCAGATAGCACGTAATTCCGTGCGAGATCGATCTAGGATTAATGAATCACAGCACGAAATAGTGATACGATCTGAGTCTTCGACACAGCCAATAATATGTGAACACGTCGCAAGACCATGAGCAGCGAGGATAGACTGAACGGAATCCAAATGTTCATTTTTGATCTGAATAACCGCGCCAAGTTCTTCATTAAACAAAGTCGCTAAAATATTTCCCTCGGTAATCAACGTTGTCATGTCAACATTCAGGCCACAATGACCCGCAAAAGCCATTTCAGCCAAAGTAACAAATAAACCACCGTCACCTTTGTCGTGATAAGCGACGACCTTTTCCTGACGAACAAGAGACTGCATGGCATCAAAGAAACCTTTTAACTGCTCGGGGCTATCGACATCAGCGGGCTTATCGCCCAACTGCTTGTATACCTGCGCCAACGCTGTTGCACCAAGTCTGTTTTTGCCATTACCCAAATCAATCAGCATGAGGGACGTCTCGCCCAAGCCTTTTAGCGTCGATGGCGTCCGCAACTGAGGGGTAATCGTCTTGCGCACGTCTTCAACTCGACCAAAGGCAGTGATCACCAATGACAGCGGTGAGGTGACTTCTTTGTGTTCACCCTGTTCATCCCACTGGGTCTTCATTGACATCGAATCCTTACCGACAGGAATAGTCAGTCCCAACGCCGGACATAATTCTTCACCGACAGCTTTTACCGCTTCGTATAACCCCGCATCTTCGCCGGGGTGACCCGCGGGGGACATCCAGTTCGCAGACAACTTAATACGTTTAATATCACCAATATCAGTGGCTGCAATATTGGTTAAAGACTCCCCGACCGCCAAACGTGCAGAAGCGCCAAAATCAAGCAATGCTGCTGGTGTCCGCTCTCCCATCGACATCGCTTCACCATGGTATGTATCATAACTTGCAGCTGTAACGGCACAGTTAGCAACTGGCACCTGCCACGGTCCCACCATTTGGTCTCGCGCCACTAACCCAGTCACGGAGCGATCACCAATCGTAATAAGGAAGGTTTTTTCCGCAACGGCTGGGAGGCGAAGTACCCGGTCTACCGCCTCGTTAAGCTCAACAGCTTGGAGGTCCATTGCCGGACTCTCCACTTTTAACGTAGCCGCATCGCGATGCATCTTGGGTGCTTTCCCCAACAAGATATCCATCGGCATATCGATGGGCGTATTATCGAAGTACGCGTCGTCCAACGTCAGGTGGCGTTCTTCTGTTGCCACCCCAACCACAGCGTAAGGTGCACGTTCGCGTCGACAAATGGCTTCAAATGTCGCCATATTTTCAGGTGCAACAGCCATCACATAACGTTCCTGTGATTCGTTACACCAAATTTCCAACGGGCTCATTCCAGGCTCATCATTAGGGACTTGACGGAGCTGAAAGCGCCCCCCACGCTGGCCATCGTCAACCAATTCAGGCAAAGCATTTGAGATACCACCAGCCCCAACATCGTGGATAAACGCTATCGGGTTGTCTTCACCCAGCTGCCAGCAACGATCTATCACTTCCTGACATCGGCGCTCCATCTCCGGGTTTTCACGTTGGACAGAGGCAAAATCCAAATCTTCAGCGGATTGACCAGAAGCCATAGAGGATGCCGCACCGCCGCCAAGGCCGATGTTCATTGCCGGCCCCCCTAGAACAATAAGACTCGCGCCGACAGGGATCGCCTTCTTCTGGACATGACCGTCACGGATATTGCCCATGCCACCAGCAATCATGATTGGCTTATGATAACCGCGAACTTCTTCCCCCGCATGAGAGGTGACTTTTTCTTCATAAGTGCGGAAATAGCCAAGCAGGTTAGGCCGACCAAATTCGTTATTGAATGCAGCCCCGCCTAAAGGCCCTTGCAGCATAATATCCAGCGCATTGACAATACGGTTTGGCTTGCCGAAATCTGTTTCCCAAGGTTGTTCAAAACCGGGGATTCGCAAGTTCGATGTTGTGAACCCAACCAAGCCTGCTTTAGGCTTACCACCAATTCCCGTAGCCCCTTCATCACGGATCTCACCACCAGAACCAGTTGAGGCACCAGGCCAAGGCGAAATGGCGGTAGGGTGATTGTGTGTCTCTACCTTCATCAGAATATGAGTATTTTCTTGATGATATTGGTATTGGCGAGATGTCGGGTCAGGAAAAAATCGGCCAGCCATTGAGCCTGTCATTACTGCTGCATTATCTTTGTAGGCCGATAAGACGTTTTCTGGCGTGGTTTCATAAGTGTTTTTAATCATTTTAAACAATGATTTACTTTGATCGACCCCATCAATTGTCCAATCAGCGTTAAAGATTTTGTGGCGACAGTGCTCAGAATTTGCCTGAGCAAACATCATAAGTTCAATGTCGTTCGGATTACGCCCTAATTTGAGAAAGCTCTCGACCAAATAGTCAATCTCATCTTCAGCCAGTGCTAAACCTAGGGAAACGTTTGCTTCGACCAACGCAGAACGACCGCCTGATAAGACGTCAACATCCAGTACAGGCTTTGGTTTTGCCTCAGTAAACAATTCAGAGGCATCTTCAAACTGAGTAAATACCGATTCCACCATACGATCGTGAATCAGCGCTTTCAGTTGTTCGGTGTGCGCCAATGTCAGTGGTGATGTGGTTGTCAAATAGTAAGCAGTACCACGTTCAAGACGCTTAACTTGTTTAAGACCACAGTTGATGGCTATATCGGTCGATTTAGAAGACCAAGGTGAGATGGTTCCTGGACGAGGCGTGACAAGGAAAAGAAGACCTTGAGGCTCATGTTCCTCAATGCTTGGGCCGTAAGTCAGCAACTTTTCCAGTTTATCTGCTTCAGAAGTATTCAGCTCTGCAGTCAGTTCAGCAAAGTGCATAAACTCTGCGTAAACGCCTGTTACAGGTAGAGCTTGTTCACGGCAAAGTTCCAACAGTTTGGTAACACGAAACTCAGAAAGAGCTGGGGAGCCACGCAAAATTTTCATGTGCTTAGGTCTCTTATACAATTGATTAAGGTGATATTGGCATAGATTCCAACAGTCAATGCAGTACGAACTTATGCCGATTTCACCTCCTCATGCGGGCGCATTATAAAGGAATTATTTTTGTGATGTAACACCAAAAGCAACCGTTTGCGTCATTTTTTTTGTCAAGTTTGAATTGCCGCAGGTCTCCTATTTGCGAATATTTGCCTCGAACTCGGTCTGATTGACTTGCCTTGTTTTCCTACTTTGATATAAATGCTCTACTTTAAGCTTGAGAGACTGCTCAATGGAAAAGCCTTATTTGACCCGATGGACATCAATCATTACCTTACTTTTTTCCGTCTTGATGCTCTCTGGATGCCAAATTGAATCAGAGCCAAAAAATGATTTAGACCAAATTCGCGAACGCGGCGTGTTAAGAGTCGGGACCTTAAATAACCAATTATCCTACTATATTGGTCCAGATGGCCCCGCGGGATTGGATTACGAGCTTGCCCGAGAATTTGCCAATGAACTGGGTGTTCAATTGGAAATGAAACCTGCGTACCGGATTTCCTCACTGTACCCCGCACTAAAGAATGGCGAAATTGATATGATTGCTGCAGGTCTGACTCAATCTCCCGAGCGAGTGGCTAACTTTCGCCCTGGCCCTGCGTACTACTATGTCAGCCAACAGGTGGTGTATAAAAAGGGCCAGTGGAGGCCACGCAACCTCGCTCAACTGATTAATCGACAACCTCAGCGACGTGATCCTGATGACAAGACCCCCATGTTAAAGGTCATCAGTGATTCCCACATCAAGCAAACATTAAGTGCCATCAGAGAGGAACAACATCCTGACTTTCCTTTTGAAGTCGACCCCGAAGCGGAAGTCAGCGACTTACTCAAGCAAGTCTCCAACGGCGAGCTGATGTTCACAGTTGCAGATTCAGTTGAAGTTTCTCTGTCACAACGTATCTACCCAGATATCGCTCTTGCCTTTGAATTAACAGAAGATCAACCTATCTCGTGGTTTGTAAGACGCTCTGAAGATGAAAGCCTATACGCCTTAATGATTGAATTCTTCGGTTATATCAAGCAATCCGGTCATTTGGCGTCTTTGGAAGAAAAGTACATTGGTCATATTGGTACCTTTGACTATGTTGATACCCGAGCCTTTATTCGAGCTCTTGATTCAACGCTTCCTCAATGGTCTCCGTTGTTTAAGGAGTATTCTGATGAATTTGACTGGCGATTGGTTGCCGCTTTAGCCTATCAGGAGTCACATTGGAATCCTTTGGCCAAATCTCCAACTGGGGTTCGTGGCATGATGATGTTGACCCTTCCGACCGCAAAAAGTGTCGGCGTAACCAATCGACTCGATCCCCAACAGTCTGTTCGTGGCGGCGTGGAATACTTACGTAGAATGGTGGATCGTATTCCCGATTCCATCGAGCATCACGAGAAAATGTGGTTTGCTTTAGCGTCTTATAACGTCGGCTACGGCCATCTGATGGATGCGAGACGTCTAACCAAACGTCAAGGAGGGAACCCTGATTCATGGGCCGATGTGAAAGATCGTCTACCCTTATTGCGACAAAGAAAGTACTTCAGCCAGACACGCTATGGCTACGCACGGGGAGATGAAGCTAAAAACTATGTAGAAAACATCCGACGTTATTATCAAAGCATCATCGGGCACTTGGCCCAAAAGTCTTCTGATAATAGTGATTTGAGCCTCGACGATCTTACCGTGATTGAGGCACCACGAAACTCAGTATCAAGTGCTCTTGACCTAAGACCAATCGAAACCAATTAACATCGTTGAATTTCAGTGCGTACCATTTACCTCATTGTACGCCCTTGAATTAATGAATCTTGCCCCATACATAAGGCAGATAGAAAATGAAAAGCGATATTATTTAAACGGTAACAATCGGCTGGTAAAAGAAGGCCTGCTATCTTAATTTACAGTGAATAGGAGAGAACTTATGAGACGTACAATGCGATCCAAACGCATTAATAAAACCGTTTCGGCAAATCGACGTAAAAGAATGATCAGCAATAACAAGAAGAAAGTGATCGCTCGTCATCGTGCGTTTATGCAACTTATCTGTGCCTGAATTGTCTTGGCAAACACCTGAATCGGGTGTTTGCTTAAACCCCCTAGCCTTCCCGCTTTTTCTGCTCTTTTTTCTCTTTTCGACGACGCTTAAAAAACGCTTGAAGCTGTTCACGGCACTCATGCTCCATTAAGCCACCTTCCACTTCCGCATAGTGATAGGCCGCTTGATGTTCAAAAAGATTGAGTACCGTCCCCGCCGCACCCGCTTTTAGGTCAGGCGCACCAAACACCACACGCTTGACCCGGCTATGGAGCAACGCACCCGCACACATTGGGCAGGGCTCTAGGGTCACGTATAACGTGGTATCGATTAGTCGGTAGTTCATCAAGGTTTGGCCCGCCTGTCGCAAAGCCTGCATCTCGGCATGCGCGGTAGCATCATGATGACCAATAGATTGGTTCCACCCCTTTGCAATAATCTCACCATCCTTCACCAATACAGCGCCGACAGGGACCTCTCCCTCAGATTCTGCTTGTTCGGCAAGCGCGATAGCTTGACGCATAAAATATTGATCTTGGGGTGTAAATTGTTGATGTGACAAAACTGAATCCTATTTTTTAGGCGTCAAAGATAAAAAGTGTATGGCTTTAGCAGACGGAGTCAACTTTTTTGCATCTTGGCATAAGGTTACAGACTGAAAAACTCAGCTAAAATACATAAAATAACGAAAAATGGTCGCCATCGTTTATAAAATTGCCACAGATAAGCATAATCACTAAACCTATGTGTTCCTTAGTGTCATGGCCTAGCCGTAGTCACATTATTAAAACCATGTTAATCGAATTTCTATTGCAACTTAGCTATTAGTCAGTCTATTTCACGTCATTTCGACACGCCAGTCGATAGATTGACCGACTGCTTGTTTCCGTGGCGATCCCACCAACAGACTTCAACATCCACTCGATAAAAAGGGGTCCCCATATTCACAACAGCACTTACTTGACAATGGGTTTGATATTGCTCTGTTGTCGGTGCCTGACAAGACGGGGAGGCTTGGCAAGCAAACGGGCTGAGTGTCAAAAAATCGTGGCTCTGATTAAAGAACTCATCTGGCATGGTATATCGCTCCAATACTGACTCTGCAATAGACAGTGCTGTCATTTTTCGTTCAGAAGCCTTTGCATTGGATTCAATATAAATCTGTAGTTTGAGCAGCGACAAGGCACTGATCGCTAATAACACAGAGGCGATCAACACTTCAATTAGACTCCCTCCTTTAGAGCTATTGATCATTCCACGACCCACTAACCCACTGGCGACCATGCCACTTGCGAGCTAGCCGCTCAGTGATCTGTTTCTGGTACTGAGTATTCAATGATGTGTTCACAACAGCATACGTATTTGGTGCATCCAATATCAATCCACCGGTTGGAAAAAAAGCCCCATTTTGAAAGTAACTCACTGACTGTTCGCCCCTAACGATTGGCAAAGAGAATGCATGTATCTCGTCAATAGTGCTTGCTATACGATCATCATTTTTTGTCTTAGACCAATCCACAAGACGCGCGGTCTTATCATAAGCCCAAAACTCATCGGTAATCAGCTGATAGACCAGCCCATTCAAAGCCAGATCTCCACTGATTGATAAAATACCATTGTGAATCACAAGTAAAATACCACTCCCCTTAAAATAGGAACGTATCGCTGCATTGATATTCCTTAAATCTTTCGGCTCAAGCTCGCAGCTCCCATATAACCAGAGAGCATTTTTATTATTTTGAATTTGCTTCACGATCGCTTCCCCACAATCGGAAATAAACTGTGCCACGGGTAAATCGCTCGCCTGCTTCACTGAGAGCTTCATCAGCCCGCTGGGGATGTAGCCAAACGTTGACTCATCTTTCATCACGGTCAACCAACGTGTGCGCGGCACATTAAATACCTCGTGGAACGCATCAATCTTATGAACCTGAACAAAATCATTACTCGTTGACGATAACTGCCACGTAAAATCCGTGTAAGACTCCGGGGCACATTGATGTTGACCTTGAGCGTTACTTTGAGGGAAGTACCGTGAAGACTTTGCAGTCAGGTAAGGATGCAGCGTACTATAACTGGTGGCAAAGAATCGATTCTGGTATCGAACGGATACGCAGGCCCATCGATGCGGCGCCACTCGGTTGCCTGGCTCCGGAGAGACCGTGATTGCGCCATTAATGATCAGATCTGAGACAGCCGTAATGGGGCTTTTGATTGTCAGCTGCGGCAATCTGAATGATTTCTGATGTGTCATAAAACCACGGGTGGCACGAACCACTATGGGTATGCCGACTTCAACAGAGAGCGAATCCAACTGCATGGCGGCCTGACATTGAGATAACCCCTTCAAAGCAAATGGATCATCTAATATCTGAACTTGGCTATAAACACATTCCAGCCCTCCTTCTATCTGCCAATGAGCTTGCCTAGCCGCCACCTCATTGTGACTTTGCTGGATTTGGTAGAACAAAGCGCGTGCGCTACCCATGACGATAATGGAGGTCGCTATCACAAGTAAAGTGACTAACATCATTGTGGCAGCCCCTCTGTAAGCTAGCACTTACACATTCCTCTGTTTAACAACAAACGACGATGATTTTTTTATCCATGGGGAGGCACGTACCGCTATTTCAAGAGTAATTCTAAGCATGCTTGGCAGATGAGTGCGGGACAATGAGTCATATTGGCGGATCTCAAAATGAGTCACTATAATATGCTCGGCATCAAACAGTGTATTGCACGTATGACCAAAGTGGGCGTTAAAGTTACTCGCTTCATTTACCGTGATAACTCTAGGTAATTGTTTTGCACAAATTCTTAACTTTTGCGGGTGCTTGTCGTTACGTTGGTAAACGACGTTAGTGTAAATCCTCCTTGAGTTGGTCGTTGTGGACGCGTAGGCGACGGCAATTAAGGTACGGTGCTGATCTTGGAGAATGAAATAAGTTTGGGAAGCCCCCTCTAGCTTCGTAACACCAAGGTCGCTACCAGAATACCCTGCACGCAGTAAATCCCGTTTCATCATAGATAAAACACTGTGCATGCTTTGTAATAAGCTGAGCTCCTGATGTCTTAGTGAAGTCCTCTTCAAGCTAGAAAACAATAGACTGATGGCTAATGCTGTCACTATGACACTCAAGGAGGAAGCTATCAAAAAACTAACGAGACCGCTTCCTTTTTGACGCCGTTTTTTCGGCATCTAACACGTCTCATAATCAAGGTACTTTTCTGTACTTGCACAAACCCTGACCATTGCTGACCGATAGTACGTCCTGACTTGAAGCGATTCTTGTGGTGCTTGCACGGAATAAAAAGTCAGGCGGCCGTTTTTGGGTCGACCATGAAACGGATCAAAACTGATTTGGTTATCGCTGTAATTACTCTTCAATTTCAGCCCTGAAAAAGGTTTACCGGACAAACGTAAGATAACCACGCCTTCATTTAATTTGGCGCTATCTGTCAGTGTTAGTTGCCAATAGGGTCCGACTTCTGGCCATTCCAGATGTATCCACACAGATTGCTGTCGCATAATCGCCTGAGACTTTGCCAGCAATATGAATCCTTTTAATTCTGTGGCGAGTCTGGCCATTTTTAACGAAGGAGACAGTGAGTTTAAACGCCCACTCACTTCCAACACCATCAAGCTTATGAGCAACAAGGTGATAATCAACTCAAAAAATGTAAAGCCCCGAGACATTCCTCAATTCCTTATGAAACACAATCGGCAATAAGAACCATACTTGTCGAAATACTAACATCATAAAACAATGTGAAGAGGCAGAAACCAGAGACAATTCGGCATGAATCAAAGAGAAGGTTGTAACTTAGTTAGGCAAGGTTTAATCGCAATGACATTACTCGAATTACTGATTGTGATTATGTTGATAAGCGTTCTGGTTATGGTGGCCTACCCCAACTATCAGGAGGTGATACGTCAGTCCCACCGTTACACCGCCATCACAGATCTGACGATGCTTCAACTCGAATTAGAAACCAGTTATAACGGCAGTTATCACTGGGGAGAACTCATTTCGCAAGGGGTTTGTCTGGTTTGCCAATCGGAGCCACAACGCTTTACATTTTCCATCATCAGTTCAGCGCACGTTGCTTATACGATAAAAGCAATTGCTCAACCTTTCGCACAGCAAAATAAAGATCCTTGCTTAAGTCAGCACGGGGTAGAGTACCTCAGCGTAGACGCACAAAATACGATCTTTCCTGCACCATGCTGGCGATAGAGTACAAATAAAAAAGCCTGCATTAGATGCAGGCTTAACGTCATTAAGTCGAGGTACTAGCTGGTTAAATCATCAAAAAACTTTTTAACACCATCAAAGAAGCCTTCTGACTTAGGCTTATGCCTAATCGCTGCCTCACCACCACAAGATTCTTCAAACTCCTTCAGAAGATCTTTTTGGCGGGTGCTCAGGTTGACGGGTGTTTCAACGGCTAACTTAACAATCAGATCACCGATACCGCCACCGCGAACTCCCTTGACACCTTTGCCACGCATACGGAACATGCGACCTGTTTGCGTTTCCGAAGGCACTTTCAAGTTAACACGTCCGTCGAGTGTCGGCACTTCAAGTTCACCACCCAAGGCGGCCATAGCAAAGCTCACCGGCACTTCACAATAAAGGTTGTTACCGTCTCTTTCAAAAATGCGATGCTCTTTTACATGTACCTGTACATACAGATCACCTGCGGGTGCTCCCATTTCTCCGGCTTCACCTTCGCCGGACAAACGAATGCGATCCCCAGTATCCACTCCCGCCGGAATTTTCACATTCAGGGTCTTAGTCTTTTGAACACGCCCTTGGCCATGACAGCTAGTGCACGGATCTTTTATGATCTTACCGCGACCATGACACGTAGGACAGGTTTGCTGAACGGCAAAGAAGCCTTGACGCATCTGGACTTGGCCATGACCATGACAAGTACCACAAGTTTCAGGCACTGAGCCTTTTTTAGCACCGCTTCCTTCACAGCTATCGCAATTCGCTAACGTGGGTACTTCAATCTCTTTTGATACCCCACGAACGGCTTCTTCAAGCGACAACTCCATATTATAACGCAAGTCAGCGCCTCGCTGAGCACGTTGCTGACCGCCACCACCGCGGCGACCACCACCGAAGATATCGCCAAAGACGTCACCAAAAATATCACCAAAGTCTGCGTTGCCGCCACCACCGTAACCACCTCCCATGCCACCTTGTTCAAAAGCTGCATGACCATATTGATCGTAAGCGGCTTTTTTTTGTGGATCGAGAAGGATTTCGTATGCTTCTTTCACTTCTTTAAATTTTTCCGGCGCTGACTCATCCCCCTGATTACGATCTGGGTGGAATTTCATTGCAAGGCGTTTATACGCCTTTTTAATATCTCGCTCTGATGCATCACGGCCGACGCCTAATACTTCGTAGAAATCACGTTTTGACATGTTCTTCGTCACCAATTTATTACTGCAAACGACTGATTGTCGCTCGGTGTTTGTATCGTTCTAGATAAAGGCTTTGTGGAAAAGTGCTTATCTGGAAAGACATTTAATTACAAACAGACGGGCGTATGAGTTACCTCAAACGCCCGCATACAAATTAAGTCAGATGGTTCAAGAATTACTTCTTGCCGTCTTCCTTAACTTCTTCAAACTCAGCATCAACGACATCGTCTTCTTGCTTAGGTTCTTCACCCGCTTCCGCGCCAGCTTGTTGAGCTTGCTGCTGAGCGATTTCCATTAGCTTTTGAGCTGCTTGCATAAGTTCTTGAACTTTAGCGTCGATAGCTTCTTTGTCGTTACCAGACTTAACTTCTTCTAGTGCCGTGATAGCTGCTTCGATCTTCTCTTTCTCGTCTGCAGGTAGAGCTTCACCAGCCTCTTCGACTTGCTTACGAGTACCGTGAATCATTTGGTCCGCTTGGTTACGTGCAGTGACTAGCTCTTCGAACTTTTTGTCCGCTTCTTTGTTCGCTTCTGCTTCTTGTACCATTGCTTCGATCTCTTCCTCAGACAGGCCGCCTGATGCTTGGATAGTGATCTTCTGCTCTTTACCCGTCGCTTTATCTTTAGCAGATACGTTCAGGATACCATCAGCATCTAGATCGAATGTTACTTCGATTTGTGGCATGCCACGTGGTGCTGGTTGAATACCTTCTAGGTTGAACTGACCAAGAGACTTGTTGTAAGTCGCTTGCTTACGCTCACCTTGAAGAACGTGGATAGTTACGGCGTTTTGGTTGTCTTCAGCTGTAGAGAAAACTTGATCAGCTTTCGTTGGAATGGTTGTATTCTTCTCAACCAGCTTAGTCATCACGCCGCCCATCGTTTCGATACCGAAAGATAGAGGAGTAACGTCTAGTAGTAGAACGTCTTTAACGTCACCAGCTAGTACACCACCTTGAACAGCAGCGCCCATTGCAACCGCTTCATCAGGGTTCACGTCTTTACGTGGCTCTTTACCGAAGAATTCAGTGACTTTAGCTTGAACCATAGGCATGCGTGTCTGACCACCCACTAGGATGACGTCAGTAATCTCACCAACAGAGAGATCTGAGTCTGCTAGTGCCACTTTTAGGGGCTCAAGAGAACGTTGTACCAAGTCTTCAACTAGAGATTCTAGTTTCGCACGTGTTACTTTAACATTCATGTGCTTGGGACCGGTCGCATCAGCTGTCACGTACGGAAGGTTAACATCAGTTTGAGTCGTTGAAGAAAGCTCAATTTTCGCTTTTTCTGCCGCTTCTTTAACACGTTGCATTGCCAGTGGATCAGCTTTTAGATCAATGCCTTGCTCTTTCTTAAACTCATCAACCAAATAGTTAATCATGCGATTATCGAAATCTTCACCACCGAGGTGTGTATCACCATTTGTCGCTAACACTTCAAAGGTTTTTTCGCCTTCCACTTCATCAATTTCGATGATAGAGATATCAAATGTACCACCACCTAAGTCGTAAACAGCGATAGTGCGATCACCGCCCTGCTTGTCCAAACCGTAAGCAAGCGCTGCAGCCGTCGGTTCGTTGATGATACGTTTTACTTCTAGACCTGCAATACGGCCAGCATCTTTTGTTGCTTGACGCTGTGAATCGTTAAAGTAAGCAGGAACTGTGATAACAGCGCCAGTGACTTCCTCACCAAGGAAATCTTCAGCGGTTTTCTTCATTTTTTTCAAAACTTCAGCAGAAACTTGAGGTGCTGCCATTTTTTCGCCTTGAGCTTCAACCCAAGCATCACCATTATCAGCCTTAACGATCTTATAAGGCATGATCTCGATATCACGCTGAACTTCTTCGTCTTCGAAACGACGACCAATAAGACGCTTAATTGCGAATAGCGTATTTTCTGGGTTTGTAACTGCTTGACGTTTTGCAGGCTGACCTACAAGCGTCTCGCCATCGGTGTAAGCGATGACAGAAGCGGTTGTACGCTCGCCTTCAGCATTTTCAATTACACGTGGCTTGTCACCGTCTAATACAGCAACACAAGAGTTAGTAGTACCTAAATCAATACCAATGATTTTACCCATCAGGCTATCTCCGAATAAATTCTATTTTGACTTTGCTATATCCCCTATGTGGGGATGGAGAATAGGGTTTCAACCCTTATTCACAAACTAAAATAATGATGATTGTTTACTTATGCACAATAGATAAGGGCTAGAATTGATATTTCAAGGTATAGAGTAAAAAAAATTACAATTTTTTAGCCTTCATTCATCACCTTTCGTCCAATCGATGCCCAAAAATAAAAAACGAGGCACTTGGCCTCGCTTTTTCATTCAATCAATAAGCGTTATGCATTTGTTTGAGCGGGTTTTGCATCAACGTTTGCTTCTTGTTGTTGACCGATTTCACCTTCAGATTTGGCGACGATCGTGTTAACCGCAGTATCACCGACAACATTTGAAGAGGTACAGAACATATCATTGATACGGTCAACGGCAGCGACAATAGCAAGACCTTCTGGTGGTAGCCCCAGCTGATGCAATAATACGCCAACCATGACAACACCACCACCAGGTACTCCACCAGCACCAATAGACAGAAGAAGAATGGTAAGACCAAGCGTGAATATATCAGCTGTATTGATTGGTTGACCAAAGGCATTAGCAACAAAAATGGTTGCTAGTGCGATGTAAATTGATACCCCAGACATATTCATCGTTGCACCCAGAGGAACGCCAAAACCCGCCACTGACTTAGAAACATTGAGTTTCTCGGTTAAGGTACGCATTGTCACTGGAATGGTCGCGTTTGAGCTGGCTGTCGATAGAGAGAACAAAATCTGCTCACGGGTAGCACGTAGGAACGTTTTTGGTGAGGTTCCAGTCGCAATGCTTACCGCCATAGGGTAGAAGACAAAAATCCAGAATACCAGCATCGCAACGACAAGCGCCACATACCCTGCCACCGACATCAACGTATTGGCATCTAGCGTCGCGCCCAATTGAATCATCAACGCGAACACACCATAAGGCGCTAAACTCATCACCAAGCCTACCAGCTTCATCATGATCTCGTTAGCCATCTTAAAAGTACGAATCGCGGGGCCACCGCGTGAATCGAGAGCTTGAATGGCAAGACCTGTCAAAATTGCCATAAAGATGATTTGTAACATATCACCGTTGGCAAATGCCTGAACGGGGTTACTTGGGACAATATTCACGACCAGTGAAAAAATGTCCGGTGTTTCAGTTGCAGTGAGCTTGACCGTCTCTGAGATGGTTCCTGCCAAATTGGCATCTGCACCCGGTTGGAATATCAAACCGACAGTCAGCGCTGCAGTAATCGCAATAATCGTATTGACGATATAAAGGGCAAATGTTTTTCCGCCTAAGCGACCAAACGCGGTAATATCTTTCAGGTCAACGATACCGCAGACAATCGAAACGTAAACCAGCGGAACAACAAGAAGTTTAATCAGTGAGACGAACATCCCGCCAGCACCTTCCGCAGCCCCTAACATATAGACATCAAAGACCGCAATATCCTTAAATAGATACTGAATCGCAGTACCGATCAGCAGGCCTGCGAACAAGCCAATAAAAATCTTACTCGAAAGAGATTTATCCATCCTTTATCTCCAGAATGTTGTGTTTGTATTTTTATGGTTTTATAGTTTATTTCGCCCAAATTCGAGGCGAAGCTCGCACATAATACACACAAACGTTACAAGATAAAGGGTTTGTTTACGATAATGTTACAAGTTTCAAATCGGAAATTAAATTTCCAATCTACATTAGACCAAAGAACAATTCGTTTAATCAAAGGCTTAATTTTTCAGCCGCTAGAATAAAAAAAGAGAGGACTGAGCCTCTCTTTTTATAGATTGGGGTTCCCCCCGCGCTTATTTGGCAACCATGACCATGGCAGGGCGAATGACTCGTCCGTTCAACTCATAGCCTTTCTGCATAACAAACATCACTGTGTTCGATTCATGATCCGCACTTTCCTGTATCGACATCGCCTGATGCATTTCAGGATTGAAGGTTTCCCCTTCTGGATTGATTTCTCTAAGGCCAAATTTAGCCACTGTATCAACGAAGGTTTTGTGAGTCAGCTCGACGCCTTCTATTACTGGCTTCACGGCTTCATTCTCAGCATCCGCAGCCTGAATAGCACGTTCCAAGTTGTCGATAACAGGCAACAGCTCTTCTGCAAACTTGTTTAGCGCGTATTTACGAGCTTTATCGATTTCGCCCTCAGTACGGCGACGCATATTGTCCACTTCCGCTTTCGCTCGAAGCACCGCATCTTGTTGATCCTTAACTTTCGCTTCGCTGGCTAGAAGTGCAGCTTCAAGCTGAGCCACTTTTGACTCTTGCTCATCGTGCTGAATATCTTCATTCCATTCAATATCAGCCTCTGTACCAACCACTTGAGCCTCAACCTCTTGCTCAGTCTCCTGCTGCACTAGCTCTTCTTCGTTAATCTTATTTTCTTCGTTACTCATGATATCTCCAGAACTCAATGCCATCTGTATCTAAAGCCTCACGTTTCTCGCTTTCAGATACATAAAAATTCGCACAAATCGCTAACTTGCCATTATTATGGGGATGAAGATTGTCGAATCAAGCCCATTTAGTGCGGAAAACCTATGAAAAAGCCATTTGAAGTGATCGCCATCATTGGAAAACCAAGAGATCAGCAAGCTATTCAGACTCATCGAGAACTGTATATCTGGCTGAAATCAGAGGGATATCAAGTCTTTATCGATGATAGATTGGCTGATATCTTGAATGATATCCCCAATGAGCACTTTGCGAGTCTGATCGAACTAGGACAAGCCGCCGATCTGGCAATCGTCGTCGGGGGTGACGGCAATATGCTCGGTGCCGCACGCGTCCTCTCACGATTTGATATTTCCGTCATCGGGGTAAATAGAGGTAATCTGGGTTTCTTAACCGATCTGGATCCAGAAAACTTTCAGACTGCACTGAAAAGCGTCATCGATGGCGATTTTATTAAAGAAGAACGCTTCCTTCTCGAAGCAGAGGTCCACCGACACGGTCAAGTGAAAAGTCATAATGCGGCCCTCAATGAAGCCGTTCTTCACCCCGGTCAAATCGCCCATATGATCGAATTCGAAGTTTACATCGATGACAGTTTTGCCTTTTCTCTGCGCGCTGACGGTCTAATCATTTCGACCCCAACAGGCTCAACCGCCTATTCTCTTTCCGGCGGAGGGCCTATTTTGTCTCCTAGCCTCAATGCCATTTCTTTGGTTCCTATGTTTCCACATACGCTATCAAGTCGCCCCTTAGTCGTCGATGGCAAGCGACGGATAAAACTCTTGGTTTCGCCAGATAACCGCGGTACTCAGGAAGTCAGTTGTGATGGTCAGGTTTCACTGCCTGTCTCCCCAGGCGATGAAGTACATATTTATCAAAGCCCAAATATTCTTCAGTTAATCCATCCGAAAGACTATAGTTATTACCATGTTTTGCGCAATAAACTCGGTTGGTCGAGCAAACTGTTCTGAGTTCCTACCTTAGCCACGCAAACCCTGATCACCCATCAAACTGAGGGCATCCCTAGGTTGACCCACTGAGTCAGCCTTGTTATGGCCGTATACCCATAGATAAATGACGCCGTGTTAATGTTGCTCACAAAAATGTTAACACTCACCTTTACTGTATAAAGAAACAGTATATACTGCTTATTTATACAGTACTGTTCATTTAAACAAGGTAAACAAAATGCTGGCTCATCTAAGTGTTAATAATTTCGCTATTGTAAAATCTCTTCAGCTGGAACTATCTCACGGCATGACCACCATCACAGGTGAAACCGGAGCAGGTAAATCTATCGCCATTGACGCGTTGGGACTTTGTCTAGGTGGTCGGGCAGAAGGCAGTATGGTGCGCCAAGGTGAAGAAAAAACTGAGGTCAGCGCCGCATTTACTCTTGAAAACAATCTCCGCGCAACACGCTGGTTAGAAGACAATGACCTAAGAGAAGGCAGCGATTGTATTTTACGCCGTATCATTAGCAAAGAAGGCCGTTCAAGAGCCTTTATTAATGGCAGCCCAGTTCCGCTTTCGCAACTCAAAACTCTTGGCCAAATGCTGATTAATATTCACGGGCAACATGCTCACCATCAGTTAATGAAAGGCGATCACCAAATGGCCATGCTCGACCAATATGCAGGCCACAGTAGTCGATTAAAAAACACACGTGACACCTATCAAAACTGGCGTCAAGCCGACAACAAACTCAAACAACTAAAAGAAAACAGTGTGGCTAATTTGGCTCAAAAACAACTGCTTGAGTACCAAATTAAGGAACTTGACGAACTCTCTCTTGGCGAGGAAGAATATGAGCAACTTGAGCAAGAACACAAAAGACTCTCCAATAGTGGAGAATTGGCCACCACATGCCAACAAGCCATCGAACTTATTGACGAAGGCAACGAGGTTAATGCGCTTGGTATTCTCCAATCAGCCAATCTCTCCCTGATCCAATTGGCCGAGCTGGATCCCACATTGGCCGAATTACCAACGATGTTGTCTGAAGCCATTATACAGATAGAAGAAGCGAACAGCGAAATTCGTTCTTATCTTGACACAATTGAGGTCGATCCGGCTCAAATAGCTCGCGTAGAGCAACGTTTTTCCAAAGTTTTGTCGATAGCCCGCAAGCATCACGTCCTCCCTGAAGGCCTTTATGCACATCATCAAGATCTTTTGGCACAGATAGAGGCGCTCGACTGCTCTGATGACAAACTCACCCTACTTGGTCAAGACGTCGAAGAAAAGTACCTTTTATTTGTCACCGCTGCCGAAAAATTACATAAATCACGCCGCCGCTACGCTAAAGAACTCAATAAACTCATCACTGCCAGCATGCATGAACTGAGTATGGAAAAAGCTCAATTCTCAATTGAGATCGATAATCATGGGACTCACCCTTCCCCTTTAGGCATGGACAACATTTGTTTTGTCGTCACCACTAACCCTGGGCAACCAATGCAACCTATTGCTAAAGTCGCCTCTGGAGGTGAATTGTCACGGATTTCATTGGCCATCCAAGTGATTACCGCTCAGAAAGTCGATACGCCCAGTCTGATTTTCGATGAAGTAGATGTGGGGATCAGCGGCCCAACGGCGGCCGTTGTCGGTAAAATGCTGCGTAAACTGGGCGAATCCACTCAAGTACTGTGTGTAACGCACCTACCTCAGGTCGCAGGATGCGGTCACCAACAGTTATTTGTGGCCAAGCAAACGAAAGCAGGTAAAACAGAAACCTTGATGCACTCTCTCGATAAAGAACAACGTATTTCTGAACTCGCCCGCCTACTCGGAGGAAGTCAGATAACGCAATCAACCTTGGCCAACGCCAAAGAATTGCTTGTTGCCGCATAAAAGTGAGCATCTCAGCACAGACCAAGTTGTCTAATTCATTAAAATTTGGTCTGAGTTTGCAACTAAATTCAAAAATCGAGGTCTTAAATAGTCCAAAGTCATATGAGCTTTTTACATTAGCGCTTAGCTTGTTTATTATCGGCTCAATTTAACACACTTCGTCTACAAGAATTTATTCATATGCAATTGAAAAAGTGGCTGATCGCGTTACCACTCTCTATGACATTCCTGACTGGCTGCTCTGTACTAGAAAAGCTAGTGTATCGAATTGACATAAATCAGGGAAACTACGTTGAACAGCAAGCCGTAGAACAATTAAAATTTGGCATGACCAAAGAACAGGTGCGTTTCGTTATGGGTTCGCCGATGCTGATTGAGAATGGCTACCCTGATACTTGGTACTATATCTATCATCATACAGAAGGCCATCAGGAGTCGGTTCAGAAAAATCTAATCGTCAACTTTAATCCGAAAGGCCAACTGGTTAAAGTCGATGGTGACTACACAGCTAGCCCTGATTTCTTTGAAAGTATCAACTAACAAACTTAGTCAGGGTTGGCATTAACATACCAGCCCTGACTAAGTTTTTAGCAACAATAGGGGAATATATAATCGGGCAAAAAACAGCTAGCCTTTCGCCTGCTCTGCTCGTTTTCGGCGAATTTCTTTTGGGTCAGCCAATAGAGGGCGGTATATTTCAATCCGATCTTTATCCCTCACAGTGGCATCTAGTTTCACGTTGCGGCTAAACACACCCACTTTATTTTTACTCAAATCAATCTGCGGGTATTGCTCTAACACGCCAGATTGCTGAATTATCTCTGCCACAGTCATGGTTTTATTGACCACTAAAGTAAATACACGCTGCTGCTCTGGAAGAGCAAAAACCACCTCAACATGAATCATGTCAGACTCAATACTCATAGCACGAATACACCTGTTTGGCGCGTTGCGTAAACGCATTCACCATGTTACTGGTCAGTTCATTAAAAACTTTACCAAACGCCAGCTCGATCATTTTGCTGGAAAACTCAAATTCCAATTTAAGCTCGACCTTACACGCTTGATCATCGAGTGCGGTGAAAAACCATCCCCCTTTAAGCGTTTTAAAAGGGCCATCGACCAGATTCATCAAAATAGCCTCATCCAATACTAACTGATTGGACGTAATAAAGGTTTTACTTATTCCAGCCTTAGAGACATCGACGGCGGCCACCATTGCCGAATCGTGGGACTCAATCACCCTAGAGCCTGAACATCCGGGCAGAAAGTCAGGATAACTGGCGACATCATTAACCAGCTTAAACATCTGCTCAGCGCTAAAAGACACCAAAGCGGAACGACTGACTTGCTTCATAAAGACTCCTCGTAGCACACACCTTTACAACAGGTATAACTTGATTTTACTTTTATTTGACCTGAGCGTAAACAAAGGGATTTCATAACGAGCGGTCTGGCCGTATAATGCAGGGATTATGGTAAAGAAAAAATCAAAATCAAAAGCCGGTAGTAATACCATTGCGCTTAATAAGAAAGCTCGCCACGAATATTTTATCGATGATGAAATAGAAGCGGGGCTTGAGCTACAAGGCTGGGAAGTAAAATCCCTGCGTGAAGGCAAAACCAATATTGCAGAAAGCTACGTCTACATCCGAGATGGCGAAGCATTCATCAGTGGTATGACGATCACTCCGCTCACTCAGGCGAGTACTCATATCGTGGCGAACCCAACACGTATCCGAAAACTACTCATGTCGAGAAAAGAGCTCGACAACCTTATCGGTCGTATTAACCGTGAAGGCATGACACTTGTCGCAACTGCACTTTACTGGTCTCGCTCTTGGGCGAAGATTAAAGTTGGCGTAGCGAAAGGTAAAAAGCTGCACGATAAACGTACTGATATGAAAGAAAAAGATTGGGCGAGAGATAAAGCACGGATTATGAAGAGTAATTTGCGCTAATTTTAAGCACTTAAACGCACAGTGCTAGACAGGCAATGCTTTTCTGGTACTATGCAAATAACACTTGGGGCTGATTTAGGATTCGACAGGAATTTTGAAGTCTGAGGTGCATGCCGTGGGGCGGTTGGCCACGTTAAAAGCCGCAAAAAAATAGTCGCAAACGACGAAAACTACGCACTAGCAGCTTAATAACCTGCTCAGAGCTCTCTTACCCTAGCTTCCGCTCGTAAGACGGGGACCAATAAGAGATCAAACCCAAACTAGCTAGCGCGGATTCTCCCACCTGAGAGGAAAAGCGCGAATTATAATTCAGGTTAGCCTTTAACTAGCGTGTCGGTTCGCAGGTTGCTGGTGAAATTAAAGATCGACTAAGCATGTAGTACCAATGATGAATGGTTTTTGGACGCGGGTTCAACTCCCGCCAGCTCCACCAATTCTACATTTAAAGACGTCCTAGGGCGTCTTTTTTTGTCTGAAATACAGTAAAATCAATGATTTAGCGTCTTGAGAGTCTTTTGTCTTCCTACTGCTTCTTTGCTTTTTAGGTACACCCAAAGGTACACTGCAATTAGTGTATCAATCTGGTGTACCTATTATGGGGTTTGAAGCCCAATGGAACGAAAACGTACGCTAAGCTTCATTATCCCAATGAACGAATTGCTAACTTCTTCGCTACCCGTATTACTGTACGATCCGAAACATTGGTGAGTTTGGCGGTATCACTAATACTCAGCTTGTTGATAACTCGTAGCTGATAGATTTTTTCGTGTAGCTCTGAGTCTGCTTGGCGTCCTCTGTATTCACCGTCCTCTTTGGCTTTCTTTATTCCTTCAGACTGACGGCGGCGGCGATCTTAGTAATCTTTTCTTGCGATAGTGTGCCGACGAGGGATACCGTGAGCGAATGGTCGATATTTTCTAAGCCATTCAAGTTTGTGTTCACCATAGGTTTCAATATCTTGCCAGCCCTCGCTACCAGCAGTTATGGCGCTAATGACAAGGAAAATAATGTCAACGAAATCATGCTTTTGATTGATGGATGACCGCGTACCTTCGACAACCGAAAGGTGTTCTATGAGGCTCAAAGGTGGTACCGATTTGTGGGTTTGAGCCTATTAGATCATAGTGGCTAACAAAGTGCGATCCCGCCCTGCATCAATAGTCGAGTCATCTAAGCGCTTGGCTTCCTTTAGATACTTAGTAAACTCATAAACAATTCGTGCATTATTTGTACTATTGTTTTCATTATCAAATACCCCATCAAAAGGACAATTTAATAGGTTTTGTCCTCTTAGGATTATCTTTGATTTACTGACTCAAGCTCATCCATGCTAAATATCACCCTGTAATATAGATAAGTCAAAGCTAAAGGCTTTGACACCCCTACTTTATCCCCCTCAAGGTATAATACTGCATATATCCTTTTGTTGGGATAGTATAGCCCATACCCTCTAGTGCGGATAAAACTTCATTGTAAGGAGTGACAACTTGTGATTTATAGCCCACAACAATTAGCCAATACTTTACTGCTAATACGCCAAAAAAATAAGTGGACTCAGTCTGAACTGGCAAAAAAAGTAGGGATAAAACAAGCAACCATTTCGAACTTTGAAAATAGACCAGAAAAGGCAACTATTTCAACAATGTTCAAGCTCATCCAAGCATTAGATCTCACTCTTAAAATCGAAACAAAAGATGCAAAAAACAGTCAAAGTACTGTTGATGAGGAAGATTGGTAATGCAGCAACTTAATGCCTACATGAATGGTGAGTTAGTCGGTACTCTAACAAAACAATGGCTCTCATGAATTTCAATATAATGAGTCTTGGCTAAGTAACGACAAATCTCGCCCATTATCTTTATCTCTTAAGCTACAAGTACCTACGATAACTTCTGATGCCGTTATCAACTACTTCGACAACCTACTACCAGACAATATTGCTATACGTAATAGGATTGTTGCTCGCTATCAAACAGCTTCAAATCAGCCTTTTGATCTTCTAAAGGAAATTGGTAAAGACAGCGTAGGTGCCATTGCTCTGCTCCCACCAAGTCAACCATATATCGAAAACAAACTGTCATACGAACTTCTTGATGAATCTCGGCTTGAAAAAATCTTAGCTGCCCATCATTCCGATATTCCATTAGGTATGATTAAGGAAGAAGATGACTTCCGAATATCGGTTGCTGGCGCTCAAGAAAAAACCGCATTGCTAAGGTTGAATGGAGCTTGGTGTTTGCCTAAAGGGAACACACCTACAAGCCATATCATTAAGCTACCTATTGGTGAGATTAAACAGCCCACCTCTATTTTAGATCTGACTGAAAGTGTCGAGAATGAGTTCATCTGTATTGAGTTAGCTAGAGAGCTAGGGTTTGATGTTCCGAAAGTCGAGATCATCACAACCCATAATTATAAAGCCATTGCTGTTGAGCGCTTTGATAGACGTTGGATTAAGGATCGTACACAACTACTGCGCCTTCCTCAGGAAGATATCTGTCAAGCTAAAGGGATCCCTTCATCTATAAAGTACGAAAGTGATGGGGGACCAGGAATAGCCGATATTATGAAGCTACTTGAAGGCTCATCAAATGCACTGGAAGACAGATATAACTTCATGAAGTTTCAAGTTTTCCAATGGGCTATAGGCGCTATTGATGGACATGCAAAGCATATTGGATAACATGCAAACTGAATTACCTAAAGCAATTGAGCGCCTCGCTGCCCGATTACCTGAAGGTTTCCCAAAACACATAACCGAAGCTATCTTTGATAACTCTATTGCTATGCCTAACAAATTAAATTTGAGCAAGAATGAGATCGAGAAGATAGAGCTTGATGTGTTTTATTGAGCACTCAGCTCAAAACTCATGCAGTAGAGCACACCAAAAACAAGAATTGGTATTAATCTAAACCTGAGCTAACCAATAATAGAAGGCACAAAGAGCTATTGCTCTTTGTGATTATCTACTTCTTTATCGAACGTCAGTTCAACTCCCTAAGCAGGAGCTGAACCCAGTTGACATTTCAAAGTAATCAATCCATATTTTCAGTACTAAACTGACACAAAACAAAAAAATCAATTCCAAGTAAGATATTGAAAATAAAGAAAAATAAAAGACTTTGGCAGCACTTTCCGCCAGCTCCACCAAACGTTTGGCAAGGGCGGTAACTCACTGAGTTATCGCCTTTTTTCCGGAAAAAGAAAATCAATCGGAACGACCACGCCCTAGGATTGGGAACTGCTCAACAACGACCCCAGATCTGATTGCGTATAAGGTGTTAAAGTTATTTAATGTTGTATCACAGTGGCTGGGCAGTAGAGTGATCCGCTGTCCAATCATCAGTGGTTCATGGCCTTCGTCTATGTGAATAATACCATGCTCATCGCCACCCGTTTGATAGGTAAGCTGGCTGTTGCCTTCCACTTTTGGCATACCCAAGTCAATTGAGAGGCATTTCATGCCGGCATCAATCACAGCTCTTTGTGACGTAGGGTGGCTCACTACGGTGCTCAGTACTTTAAGAGAAACACCAAATTGGTTGTTTTTCTCATGGCAACTTTCGTCCCCAATTGCCTGATAGGCCGTATCCATAAACAAATACGATCCCGCTTGAATCTCAGTAAAACCAAGCCCATCATAAGCAGCGTAAGTGCCCGTTCCACCACCACTAACAATTTCAGGGGCTAAACCTCTGGGTGTCAGTACATTCTCAATATAATCAAATAAACCTTCGACTACTGAACGCGCTTTAGCTTGCCTATCTTCATAGCCCTTTACGTGCTGTAAATGCCCGCTATACGCCTGTAAACCTGCGTAGCTTACTCCTTCAGTCTCGTTGATCATTTCAATCAATGTGAGTAGCGCATCCCCGACTTCCACACCACAACGCTGCTGCCCACTTTCAACTTCAATCATGACAGGAACACACACACCTGCCTCCCTTGCCGCTTGGGAGATATCGATAACATGTTGACGGTGATCAATCACCTGAATAAATCGATAAGATGGGTACGTTTGATGCAATTTAATCAAACGCCGAATCTTTTGTTCTCCGGCTATTGGGGTGGTGATCAAAATATCGCTAATTCCCCCCTCTGCCATGATCTCCGCCTCACCGAGCTTCGCCGTACAGATGCCACACGCACCTAAATCAATCTGCTTACGAGCGATAGCCGGATTTTTGTGAGCCTTGGTGTGCGGCCTCAATGTCAAACCCAACTGCTCAACACGTTTTTGCATAGTGATCAGGTTACGTTCCATCAGATCCAAATCGACAATTAAAGCGGGTGTATCCAACTGAGTGATATCCATCGTTTACCTTTATTTATTATTACATTAGGTGTTATACCACCGAAGATTAACAGATGAATTAGGTCGAATGCAAAATAGGGATTGGGCGCAAAATCATCCGCCGCTATAAAAAGTTAGGCTCACCTATCAGTCATCAACTTCCGAGTGGTCGGCACAAAAAATTGATAAAAAAATCATTGTAATCACTGCTAAATGAAACTGAGCAAACATACTGACGTAAAAAAACCGCAGACCCATTGTGCAACTTAATTTATATCACTACCATTCAACACCAAAAAGGGGGTCACTATGCAATTATCTTCAGATCTTATCGCTTTTTGGGAGAGCTTCGATTGGCCTTGTGGGCTAAAGGATACCCATTCTCGATTTATTTACATCAATCCAGCCTATCGGTGTATGCAGAACTTAGCCAAGTCCTTTGACATAGCAGGCCGCTACGACGGCGAGCTGCCGACTGAAACACACGAATATCAAGACGACTTTCAAAAGCATGACCAATTGGTATTGGAAACGAATAAAACAAAAAGCTCAATTGAGATTCACCCTTTTGGGAAAAACAAAATACTCGAAGGATGGATTTTTCATAAAAAGCCGTTTCTAAAAAATGGCCAAGTGGAAGGCATTTTTTTTTGGGCAGAGCCCGCGAAAAAACTAGACACCGATATCTACACAACCTTTGGCAGTAAACCGGCTTCGATCATTCTGAACCCCCCGACTTCAACTCTCACGGACAGAGAGTGGGAAGTGTTATTCTTTATGCTCAAAGGGGATAGTTTAAAATCTATTGCCTCTCGACTCACTCTCCAAGTCAACACGGTAAGAAAGTATCTAGACAATATTAAAGATAAGCTTGGTGTGTATTCACAATCGCAAGCTGTCGACTATTGCAAAGTACAAGGGTGGGACCACTATGTACCATCCAAGTATATTATCAGGCATAAAATGCTCAATTAGGCGTATGATGACTGACGACGGCTCTCATGTGATTTGACGACCTTGATCATTAGGGCATCGATCCTAGTGATTCAGTGACCGTTTCCAACCCTTCATATTAGCAATGATATTGCGATCCAAACAATACTAAAGTTACCCATTATTTCGACTGGTTTTTAACGCTATAGTGAAACTCGATTGCTTGATTATATTGACGTTTTTTCATGAAATAGGTTAATAGCTTCTGCCTATTCTTTAGTGCGTATCGATTCGTATTAACGTAGTGATATCAGCGACAAGTACAGGCTTTTCCTTGCTTTGGAAAATATACACCGTCGTTTCCAGTGGTACACACGCTCGTGTACCACTTTTTATCTTGACCAAATTCTGGTGATGAATAAAACGTGCTAACCGTTTGATCGCGTTGCTTGATTGAAGGCGGCGAACCCCGAATGCAGAGTAAATTGGCGCTCCCGTCCTACTCCGATAGAAATCAGGGACATTTTCATTGTCGCCTCATAGGAGAAAACAAAATACCGTCTAGATCGATATCCACAGATGGGTCATCAGATAAATAACCGCTGACACAATAAAATCACTGTTTTCTTTGTTATTGCTCAAACCAGTGGTCAAACCACACATTATTAATATGAAATTAATTTCATATTAATATCTCGCAAGTATAATTCCGACCTCTTTTCACACATGGATGACTACTATGAAAGTATTTAAGCCGTTACTTTTTATAACCATTGCCGCCCTTTCACTGCCAAGCTTTGCACGAGATTTTAAGGTTTTCTGTTACGATCAAGGTAATGATGAATGGCAATGGGCTGAGAATGAACAGGTCTATAACTGGCCGCTTATGAGCCTCGAAATCCCAATTGAGAACGCCTATTTCAACTACGTCAATGTATCCGAAAGCACCTACCGCTTACTTAAGGATGAGTGCCCGATCGGGACAGTGCCACAACCCGCAGAAAGTCATTTCTCAACTTGGAAAGTCTTCCATGTCAGCAATAGTAGCCGTTCTTATTTTGCGCCAGGAAAGCGTTCTTACCACAATATCCATGACCACGTATTCTTGCGCTTCAGTGATGAGAATCTCAAAAAAAACCTTGAAAGAATCGAAAATACGCTGTCTGACGTCACCCAAATAAAGGCGTACAAGTATTCATTTGTTGAGGGAGACCACTCACCAGAGATAGGGGTTATTGCCCAAGAACTGCAAACCATCTACCCAGAACTGGTTCATATGGATCTAAATTCTGGTTATCTCAAAGTCGATTACAAAGGCATGATTCCTATCCTGATAGAATCAATCAAAGAATTAGAACAGCGGGTTAAGCAATTAGAAAGCAGCAATCCATAGCCTACCCGCTTTTATGGTTAAGCCGTCGGTTAGGTCGACGGCTTCAACTCATCATTGTTTACCGCATTAGTGGATGCCGTTGTCTCAGTGGTGGTAGATTTGGGAATAAGTTGGCGGCCACTGAATACGAAGATAGCAATGAACAATGCACTACCAACCAAACGCCACCAATCAGACACCTCCGGCCAAACTTGTAACAATCCCACAATCACTAATACGATACGGGTCAATCCGTTGATCTTACCTTCAAGATAACCTTCCATTGCAGCGACAAACGCGTAAGTCCCCACAATGGCAAACCCACCTGTGATTAGGACGGTCGTCACATCCCAGCTCACCAGATTGGTGTAAGCGATCAACAAGGGGACCAAATATAGTCCCTTGGCAATTTTCCATGCAGTAAGACCTGTCCGCATGGGTGGTGTTTTGGCAATGGTCGCTGCTGCGAACGCCGTCAAACACACGGGCGGAGTGACATTACTGTCCTGAGATAACCAAAAAATGATCAGGTGAGCGGACAAGAGCGCAAGAGCCACTGTTTCGACTCCCAAACTTTGTTCCAGTAAGGTTTCCATAAAATCAGCAGGCACCAAAGCCACCATTTGCTTGGCTGTTTCAAGGCTCATAGGCGAGTTGAGTAACGCCATTTTATCAGGGGCCGCCAGCATAAAGATAGCTTTCGCCTGTTCAGGTAACTGCCCCGCCACCAATAGGTCAAGCAATTGATGCTGTGCCAGCAACTGATATAAAGCCGGAGCGGACAAAGTTCCCAAGACAATGTAAGCCGCCGTCACTGGCAATCCGACCCCGAGTACTAAAGACGCCAGTGCAATCAAAGCAATCATGAGAAACAAATCGCCATTCGCCCAGCCACCGATCATCAGCGAAAAAGTATTACCGATACCCGTAGTACTGATCACATTAACAACAAGACCTATACCGACCAACAACACTGCCGTGGTCGCCATATTTTTTGCCCCTTGAGCCAAGGCTTCAATGATCGCTGTCACACCCATTTTGTGGTTCTTAGAAAACCAAGACGCAACCACCACAGAGATAGTCGACAAGCCTGCCGCATAAGTCGGTGTAAAACCTTGAACCAATAAGGCGACAAGCACCATCAGTGGAATCAGGTTAGGCCACCCCGCCACCAGAACTCGAACTAACGATTGATCGCCTGTGATGACCTTTTGTACCCCACTTCGTTTGGCTTCGATACGCACAAAAAATGCCACCGACAAGAAATACACCAGCGCTGGAACAAAAGAAAGCGTGATAATATCCACGTAAGGAATTTGAGTATACGAGGCCATAATAAAAGCCCCTGCCCCCATGACAGGTGGCATCAACTGCCCCCCCGTCGAGGCGGCAGCTTCAACGCCAGCAGCAAATCGAGGAGGAAAGCCCGCCTTTTGCATCAAAGGAATACTGATCACTCCGGTTGAAACCGTATTGGCCACACTCGAACCAGACACAGACCCCATCAGACCCGAACTTAATACAGCAATAAATCCGGGACCACCAACCACCTTACCTGCTGCCGCCCTCGCCACGTCAGTAATGTAGTCTCCTACCCCAGAACGCACCAAGAAAGCACCAAAGAGAATAAACATGAAGACAAAAGACCAACTGATTCGGGAAATAGCACCAAACATCCCTTCTGAGGAATAAAAACTGCGATAAAGCAGGGTTTCCAAACTCAACCCAGGGAAGTGGAAAATACCACTCGCCAATTGCCCCCACCACACGACATAGCTCAGACAAACGAGAATCAATATTGGGATAAACCAACCCATGGTACGTCGAATTAATTCAACAACAATGGCAATAGCAAGCAACGCAAACACCCAATCACTGGCAACAAACTTCACCCCACGTTGATAAAGCGCGTCCTCAGCAAACGGGATATAAATAAGACAAGCCAATGCCGCGAGTGCAATCCCCATATCCACCGCTAAAGCGAATTTACTCGCCTTTAAAGACATATGAGCCGGATACCACAACACACAAATCACGGCAAAACCGGTAAAATGTGTTGCCGATACCCATAACTCAGGCAATGTCGATAGCGTATTGAACCAAATATGAAGCAATGATAAAGCCACGCCCAATACAGTGATAAGCCGAGTCACCCAAGGGAAATCAGTCCTAGTCGGCAGTTCGAACTGTTTTAGTTCTTGTTGTAATGAAGCATTCATAACAAAGTCCTTCGCACTCCGGCCTAACGCTCGGAGTATCGATCATCATAAATTGAAAATGTGCCCTGATGTAAGCGCACTAAGAAAGTCAGATTCGGAGAACTTAGTTGACCATCAGTCGTGGTGGAATAGAGACCCCAACTTCTTTGTAATAACGCATGGCCCCCGGATGAAGCGGCACGGGTAAACCATCCAGAGCTTTTTCAATCGCCATTGCTTTGGTCGCTTTATGAATTCCCTGAAGGAACGGTAGATTTTCGTATATAGTTTTCGTCAACTGATAAATATCGTCTTCCGAAATATCACCACGAACTGCTAGAAAATTTGGCTGAGCTATTGTCGTCACTGCTTTTTCTACGCCAGGGTAAGTATTGGCCGGTATTTCATACTTGGTCCACAAATTATATTTTCTGTTGACCTGTGCGATCTGAGCCTCAGTAAATGATAAAATTTTAATGTCTTGTCCAAGCGCAGAGAAAGCCTGAGTAACCGCGCCAACCGGCACCCCCGCAGGTGTATTCATACCATCAATCGTGCCATTTTGCAGAGCACTGGCACTGCTGCCATAACCCATGTAGGCGAAGTTAAACGACTCAGGGTTGACCGACAGCTCCTTCATGATTTGGCGACCTGAGTTTTCAGTCCCAGAGTTCTTTTTGCCGATGGAAAACTTTTTGCCATCAAAATTATTCAAATCACTGACCGTCCCAGTTTTCGTCAGCTCAGAGCGAACAATAAAATGCTCAACGTTTTGCCATAACATAGAAACCGAGCGCAACTTATCCTGACGCCCTTGGTTCTGATAAGGCCCCTGCCCCGACCAAGCCCACGCCCCGTATAAACCTTGTAGAATGGCGAATTGCGCTTCATTATCGTTAAGTAACTTAATATTTTCCCCCGATCCAGCAGAGCTTATCGCAGACAGAGAAAAACGATGCTGCGGAGCTAGTTTGACTTTACTCAGGGTCGCCAGAGCAACACCAACAGGGTAGTAGGTCCCACCGGTAGAGGCAGTGGCAAGTATGTAACTGCGTTCGTTAGCCAACGCCTTGGCCCCTACGCCAAGTAAGCTCACGGTTAACAACAAGGCTTTAGTAAATGTGCTCGGTTTCATGTGATGTCTCCCTATCCAATCAATATCTGTTCTATTTTAATCACATCGGTATAGAGCAAATCGGATGCCAAAAATTAAGATGTTGATTTTTAATAAATAAAGTTAAAAAAACAGCTCAGATGAGCTGTTTTTTTCTTATATTGGATGGCAGCCATGAGCAAAAAATGGCTGATAGAAAAACGTAAAAATGAGCCACAGAGGAGCGAGATTGCTCAGACAGGTCGATAGTGTGACCTACCCCTATCATTGCCCCAGAAATCAATAGGCAATTTATTGCTTATTGGCCAACATAGTCACTACGATTGAGAGCATAGCGCACCATTTTCTGATTCAGAGTTCGCCGTGGTAATGACAGTTCCTGCATGACATCGTGAATCTTACCCTGATGACGCACCAACGCATCATGAAGAACTTTACGCTCAAAACTTTGTACTTGAACCGACAGCGGGACCCCAGCTGTGGGTAACTCAGACAACGTTATGGGCCGACAAGCTAGGATATCGCCCACCGTAAGCGAGTGATCCAAAGCAAAACGAATTGCAATATTGCGTAGCTCTCGCACATTTCCGGGCCAGCGGTAAGAAAGTAAGGCCTGCCTATCGGCTTCACTGGCTTGTCGAGTGTTTGAATTTGCTTGCTGGGTAAAATAATCAAACAATAACAACGTATCCTTTTCCCGTTCATGCAGTGCTGGTAAATGCAATTGCGCCACATTCAGGCGATAAAATAAATCCTGACGAAATTTTGGGTGATTCAACAAATCGTGTTTTGCCGCTGAGATCACGCGCACATCGACCGTCACTTGTCGATTTCCTCCCACACGCTCAACCACATTATCTTGCAATGAGCGTAAGACTTTCACTTGCATAGCTAATGGCATACTTTCAATTTCATCAAGAAATACCGTGCCTTTGTCTGCATATTCAAACTTACCAATTCGGCGTTTTGCCGCCCCAGTGAACGCCCCGATTTCATGACCAAATAACTCACTTTCAAGAAGGTTCTCAGGGATTGCCCCACAATTAAGTGGAACAAATTGATGACGATGACGGTGACTAAACTGGTGCAAACACGTCGCAACCAATTCTTTACCGCACCCAGTCTCACCATAAATAATCACATTGGTATCAATCTCCGCCACCTTCGCGATTTGTTCGCGCAAGTCGCACATTACTCGGCTGCGGCCAATCAAAACCTGCTCAATCCCCGCCATATTGCTGAGATAAGACGCACGTTCCTGCCGCTCTCGCCCATGTTGGTAGATCCCAACCGCCTCAGCCACGGTTTCTGACAAACGAGTTGGGTCAAAAGGCTTTTCAATGAAGTCATAGGCCCCCTGTTGGAGGGCTTTTACCGCCAAGGCGACATCACCATGGCCCGTAATGAGGATGAACGGGACGTCCGGCTGCAATTTTTTGCTCATTGAGAGCAGTGCGACGCCATCAATATCGGGTAACCGAACGTCACTGATAATGGTATCAAATTGACATTCATTGACCCGATCGAGTAAGCCCTGTCCGCATTCAAAAGTTGTAACGTCGAAACCCGCCAGTTGCAGCCATTGACTCGTGGCCACACGAACAATGTGATCATCTTCAACTAACGCGATACTCGGTGAAGTGCTAACTTCCATATTTGCGTCTCTCTGGTCTCTTTTCGGACACGGTATGAAAAAATCGTACCAACGAAAAGGATCATTATCTCAATTAAAACAACAAGTCACCCAACAAAATATACAGTACAGAGATCCATTTGAAATTTACCCTACCCTATCGTCTTTCTCCTCCCAGTATAAGGAACGATAGAATGATGGGACAACATCGCGGCTGGTTTTTACTCGTCGCCAGTTTATTGATGGGACTGGCCAAATGGGCCGGTGAAGAAGCCGCCACCCAATGGCAGTTAGAGCAATTCAGACAAGAAGTAGGGCAAAATCTGCTCAATTATATTATTGAGGTCCGCCGCTCTTTAAAACGGTTTTCCCCCCTACCCTACTTGATTGCCCATGACACACTCAGCCAACGATACCTGAGGGGCAATACAACGTTGCGCCCACAGGTTGAAAAACAACTGATTCAACTCGACAAAGCAGCAAATACGAAAGGTTGGTATCTGCTTTCTAAACAAGGAGAGGTTATGGTATCAAGCAAGGAAAACAGTTCAATTAGCCACTCCGATTCCCACGCTATTGCGGCGAAAATTAGTCAAGAGCGCGATCACGTATCGATTGTGACGAAAAGTCGGGGGGAAACCCCCGAGTATTTCTTAGCCGCGCCCGTTTACCTGGGCTTAGAGGTGGCTGGCATCGCCGCTATCAAAGTTGATCTGAGCTTGCTCCATGATCAATGGGTCACCAATAAAGACATGGTCTGGTTCCAAAACTCACGAGCACAGTTTTTTCTACCTTTTAGTAAATCATTGAACTACAGATGGCTTAATCGTTCATTTCACAAAAAAACCTCTGAGATTGTCACCCTCCACAATCAAACTCAGATCACTCTTTGGCAGCTGAACCAGCAGAAATACCTCAGTCAGTCCGTCACGCTGGATGATCTCGGTTGGCAATTAACCTACCTCAAGTCAATCGCCTCTTTAGATCAAACGGTTCGTTGGGTGGGCTGGCTCAGTGCACTGATGTGTTTATTTATTCTGTTGTTGTTCGTAATACGCTATCAAGGGCACCAGAAAAAAATCCATGCCATCCATATGCAGGCATTAATTGAGCAATCAGAAAAACGCCTAAGTGGCATGATCAATAAAACGCACGTCAGTCTACTGCTCCTCGATCAGCATGGTGCCATCCAAACCCTTAACCCAATGGCAAAACGCGATTTTAATCTCTCCGATGGAATGCTCCCTTATCTTGAAGCTTGGCAGCTTTTTGATACAGGGAACCCGAACTCGACCGCGCTACAATTACTGCACAATCTAGCCCAGCATGGTGAACTGGCAGAAGTAAGCCGAGTCGAAACCATGGCACAGCGAAGCGATGGCAGCCACTTCCCAGTGCTCTTTTCAATCAGCCCATTTGCTTGGTATTCATCGTACTACTACTTATGCACTGTTATTGATATCAGTAAGAGAAAACAAGCAGAAGTCGCGCTGGAATCCGCGAATCAGCAATTACAGAAACGAGTTGAAGAGCGGACCCAAGCACTCAAACAAGCACAAGAAGACCTAATTGAAGCCAGTAAGCTGGCCGCTTTAGGTAAAATGTCGAGCGCAATCACTCATGAGTTCAACCAACCTCTAACGGGGCTAAAAACCTTATTGTCCAGTAACCAACTCCTATTGGAAAGAGGCGAAACCGCAAAGCTCAATGCCAATATGAAGCTGGTGCAAACACTGATCGACCGTATGGTCAGTATGACGTCTCAACTCAAATCGTTTGCCTTTAAACGCCTTGATTACAATCAACCCATTTCATTGATTCAGGTTGTGGAAGAGGTCTTACTATTGGAACAAGACGCTCTTAACACCATTGAAGTCCGATTGAGGATTAAGCCTGAATGCGCTCAAGTGATGGGAGACGAAGGGCTGTTAAGACAGGTCATAGGAAACCTCATCAGTAACGCCATTGATGCAATAAAAGACCAAACCTTACCCCATATTACGATCAACGCACACCGTCAAAATCAGCAGGTCAACGTTGAGGTCATCGATAATGGGTGTGGGGTGGATCCAAGCAGACTTCCACATATCTTTGAACCCTTCCAGACCAACAAAAAAGTGGGAGAAGGTCTGGGTTTGGGCTTAGCGATCACCGCCAACCATCTTAAAGAAATGCAGGGACACGTTTGGGCGAAAAATAACACGAAGGCAGGCATGACGTTTACCCTGACGCTTGAGGCCGTTCCATCGAAAAGTGACGAATTTCCTTCGTAATCTCTCCCTTTTTTGTAATCAAGAAGGTGCATAAATTGCTGAGCCCAAAACTGAGTATCTAACCTCAAATTCTCAATCTCGTTACTTTTTAGTTACGCGAGAATGAGACAATTAAAGAAATATAGATTAGGCTCTAAAATAAATACAAGCCATTGAATTAAAATGACTTTTAGCAATAGCACCCTCAATTAAAAGGAGTTAAAATTGAACAAGAAATTCTCTTTTGTGACGCTACTAGCAGCATCAAACGCTGTGATGATCTCACAGGCCTCTGCTCAGGTTGAAATCGTCCACTTTGATTCAGTGGAAGTCAATATTCAAAGTTTACAAAGTTCAGGGAGTGGTTGTCCTTTTGGAACCGTCTCTTCAACCATTGCCCCAGATGGTAAGTCTTTTGTCCTCGGCTTTGATGAATATATTGCTGAAGCCGGCCCTGATATCTCAAGACGCGAAAACAGAAAGACCTGTCAGGTGACAGCAGTACTAGGCATTCCAAATGGGTTCTCATTTACTCTAGCCGACGTGAACTACCGCGGTTACGCAGATTTGGACGCCCAAGTCAGCGCTAAACAAACCTCTTCTTACTTCTTTGCTGGTGCACGTCAAGAAGCCACCCTTCGTACTGAGTTTGTTGGTCCAATTTCAGACAACTACCAACTCAGTGACCGTATTGGTCTAGAAAGCTTGGTTTGGTCATCCTGCAATGCCACTGAACCCGTTGTGATTAAAACAGAAATTAAAGTCGATAATCGTCGTGCCCGTGACAAAAGTGGTTTAATCACCCTAGATACTATTGATGGTAAGCTGACCCACCGCTATGGACTCATGTTCAAAAAATGTGATGAGACAAGCAACGCACCTTCAGCTGAGAGAATATAACTCCGCTGGTCTTCCTTGTTTGATATGACGAGTAACATAGTAATACGGGGGCTTCTAAGCCCCCGTATTTTTCGCGATTAAATCCCAGCTAGAGTGAGACAAAATTCACTGACTTTTCGCTATAACCCATGTTGTCTGAGGTGTAGTCGATCTCAACCTTAATATGACCAGACAACTCTCCCTCAGCCTGATAAACAGGGCAAGATGCTACATGGGATAGATATGTACTTTCCGTAGGCTTCATAAAGTAATAAATTTGCTGAAGATTGCACTCTCCAATTGTCATCCCCATCGCCTGTAAACGAGCACGCTCACTGTAATAATGTGGTCCAGCGTCCAACAGATAAAGCGGTTCATGAGTATAAATGTGTGTTTGATAATAGTCGGTAAACTCATTGCCTGCTTTGTACAGTTTGCTTTGTGAATTATACGCAATGTTTAAGTGCCAGTAAGCCAATTCGGATTCCTCGCTCGGCAGTGCCCCTGGCTTAGAGTAAAAACATTGAATCTGACTATGAGGTGTTTCAGCTTGCTGCTGAGCTGGCGTCCCTTGTTTGATAGACTGAATACCGCAACGGTGTTGTGTGTAACCGTCTTGTTTCATACGGTCACGCACCTGATGCATTGACTCGAATTTAGTCAAGACTCCCTCTGGCGTAGCATCGAAGATCTCTGGGTTATTTTCAGCTTGAGTCTGGGCACTTAGGCAAGTAACAAAACAAATGAGCGCTATTTTCTTTTTCATTATTTAAGTCCTCTTGAAAACTGGCGGCAAGTTACCTCACAACGCACATATAAAACAGGTTTAATATTTTATTTTGTGATACTTCACGTTAAACGCATTGAAATTAAATATACAAACCTAAGTTAATGAAATTTATAGCTTTTATTATCTATCCTATTAATAAGATTTCAAGGTAACACCATCGCTCTCTCGCACAAAGCCGGCTTGTAAAAAAGCCGACTTCCCGATTCCAAAGGAGACAATGTGCTTAACGACGACAAAAATGGAATTACAAAACTAACGTTTTAGTCACCGACATTTCTCTGATCGCGTATTTGATCCCCTCACGACCAATACCGCTTTTTTTCACCCCACCGAAAGGAAAATGCTCAGCTCGGAAACCCGGTCCATCATTAGTGGCCAACGTTCCAACATCCAATTCGTCAAACAGGCGATCAATCACTTTAAGATCATGCGTAAACACACCCGCTTGCAAGCCGTAATCACTGCTATTGATCACAGGAATGATCTCATCAAGCGACTCAAATGCACGCAGTGGGATCACTGGACCAAAGACTTCTTCTGTCATCACTGGACAATCGTCTGGTAAGTTTTCCAAAATAGTCGGAAAAATAATATTGCCTTCACGATGGCCACCCAAAGCAACACTCGCACCCATTTTTATCGACTGCTCTATCACAGAGTGAATATGATTGGCCGACATTTCATTGACCAGCGGCCCAACAAAAGTATCGTCCAAAGCAGGATCTCCCACCACAAGCTCACTACTGGCTTTCACCAGAAGATCACGAAATTGTGAGTAGACATCTTGATGAACAAATAAACGCTTTGCCGCGGTACAGCGTTGCCCTGCTGTTGCAAATCGTTGATGAATAGCCGCATTAACCGCAGCATCGAGATCCCCATCAGGCATGACGATAAGCGGATCGCTTCCCCCCAATTCAAACAACATTTTCTTGTAGCCTGCGTGAGCGGCAATTGCCTCTGCCGCTGGGTGACCACCAGTAAAATTAATCGCATCAATATCAGGGTGGCTAACTAAGCCAGCCATTTCTTCAATATCGGGGACCACCAACTGAAGAACATCTTGTGGGATACCCGCTTCGTAGCAAAGTACGACGAGCTTCTCTGCTGAAGCCCGATTAATTGGTGCTGGTTTTAATACAATACGATTACCCGCTGCGAAAGCAGGGCCAATTTTGTGCATGGCGATATTAATCGGAAAGTTAAATGGAGTGATACACAACACCGTTCCAATAGGGACAAAACGTACGATACCCGTGCGACGCCTAGCTGGTGCATACGCATCCGAATCCAGCACTTCTCCTTGAATCTGCCTCGCTTCTTCGCTACTGGCAATTGCTGTATTGATCGCTCGGGTCAGCTCTACTCGACTATCGGCAATCGTTTTTCCCGTTTCTTCAGTGATCATTCTGGCCAAAGACTCAGCATGTGTTTCTAACAAACCAGCCAGTTTGCGTAATATGTCAGCACGTTGAAATGCTCGCAACTCCGACTGAGTCTTACGCCCTTTCTTGAGCAGTGACAGGCTGGTTTCAATCTCTTCTTTAGTATTAAATTGATACTGACCAATGCACTCTTGAGTGTAAGGATTTTTTACCTGATAAGCCGATGTCATAAATCTCTCCTATATTAATGAAGGTGTATTGAGGTAATTTGGTAGACCAATTGCGCGCCGGAGACGAATAGAGCCCACCACATCAATCGTAAAAACAGCCCAGTATTGACTTTTCTCAGTAGAAAAACCCCTAATTTGGTCGCCAGTAAGGCCGCCAATGAAAAAATAACGATCAGGCCCGCGTTATCAACAAATGAAAAACCCAAGTAAAGAAACGCGGGTATTTTGGTGAGATGCACCCATAACTGCATCAGTGACTTATTAGCGACAATCGACTCTTTAGATAAATCATCGCGCAGAAAAAACGCCGTAAGTAAAGGGTCTACTGCCCCAGCGATAATTCCGAGGCTACCTGCAGCTAACCCCACCCAGAAAAACTGCTTATCCTTGATATTGAGGGCGGGCAATCTTTTGGGTTTGAACAAGGTATAGCCGATCAAGCCTAGAAGCAGGTATAAAGCAAAAACATCACTGACCAACTCGACCAGCAAACGGGTGGTCAGCGCTGCGCCTAATGATGCTCCAATAAAAAAAGGCACACACATAGCCCAGCGAATATCGCGACGCAGTAGCCAAGCACGAATACCATTGCTGACCACCTGAATCGACGCATGGATAGCAATAAGTGGCCTAAGAGGGATAAAGACACTCATCCCTGAAAACATCAATATGCCGCCCGCACTTCCTGTAAGGCTAGAGAGTAAAGAGGCAATAACCACCACGATAGTCGCAAGTATCATTGTGGTAGTCGATAGCGAGATGATATCCATAATGTCCAGCTTAACCATTAACAGAAAGGCTACTTTAGGCGAGACCTCTTAGTCGGCGTAGAGCCAGTCTGGGTGTTTTTTTAGTACCAGAACTGGACTTAAATCCTGCGGTTATCTGGCTCTAGTATTGTCCGTCGCCAACTCAGTAAACTCGAACTTCACGGCTAAAGTCACTGCTGAATGAACAACAGGCAATGCCTTTGAGCGCCAATAAGTGACCACCATAAGGGACTGATGATGAAAGACATCGAGATTCAATCACTGATAGACAGTAATACTGACCACGTCTGGCACCATATGAAACCAGATCAAGCCAAACCTATGATGGTCGAACGGGGCGAAGGCATGTATGTCTGGGACATCCATGGTAAGCAGTATCTGGATGCCGTCTCTGGTGGAGTCTGGTCAGTTAATGTGGGCTACGGACGAGAAGACATCGCCAACGCGGTGAGAGATCAACTGGTTAAAATGAACTATTTTGCGCAAACGGCTGGCAATATCCCCGCGACTCGCTTTGCCGAGAAATTACTGGAGAAAATGCCAGGTCTCAGTCGAGTTTACTATTCTAACTCTGGTTCTGAGGCGAACGAGAAAGCCTTTAAACTGGTCAGACAAATTGCGGCGAAAAAATACGGTGGGAAAAAACACAAAATTCTTTACCGCGATCGAGACTACCATGGCACCACCATCAGTTGCTTGAGTGCCACTGGACAGGAAGAAAGACGCGAACAGTATGGACCTTTTACCCCCGGTTTTGTTAGCGTCCCGCATTGCTGTGAATACCGTTCACAGTGGGGTGACATCGACGATTATGGCCTGCGGGTTGCCAATGAAATCGAGCAAGTGATTCTGCGCGAGGGACCTGAAACCGTCGGCGCTATTTGTCTAGAACCGATCACCGCAGGAGGTGGCGTGATTGAGCCACCAGCCGGTTATTGGACACGGGTTCAAGAAATCTGTCGTCAATATGATGTTTTACTGCACATTGATGAAGTCGTTTGTGGTTTGGGCCGTACTGGGACATGGTTTGGCTACCAACATTATGACATCCAGCCTGACATTGTGACCATGGCCAAAGGTGTCGCATCAGGCTACGCCGCCATCTCTTGTACCGTCACCACTGAACGTGTCTATCAGATGATCCATGATGATGACACCAGCAGCCGCATGGATTATTTCCGAGACATATCAACCTTTGGTGGATGTACCGCCGGTCCTGTCGCAGCACTGGCCAACTTGGAAATCATAGAGCGGGAAAATTTAGTCGACAATGCACGTATTCAGGGTGAGTACCTCAAAACAAAAATGCTTGAACTGAAGAACAAGCATTCCCTTATTGGAGATGTACGCGGTAAAGGCTTGTTCGTCGGCCTTGAACTGGTGATCGACAGAGAAACCAAGCAACCCGTCGATGAAAGCATCAGCGCTGCTGTGGTGGCCAATTGCCTAAAACAAGGCGTGATTATCGGCCGAACTAACCGTTCATTTAGTACTCTCAATAATACGCTTTGCTTGAGCCCTGCTTTGATCACTCAGCAACACGAACTCGACCTAATCGCGCAAAGCATAGATAAGGCTCTGACAGAAGTCGAAGAAAAAATGCTTATGCCTGTGGCATAACCGTGGGAGCGGCGCATGCCGTTTCCATCACCCGAGCCAATAAACGGACCCCTTCTCTGATGCGGTCCGTTTTAATCAATGAAAAACCGAGACGGAAATGTCGCCGCGACTCATCATTTATAGCACTGACTTCAAAATGTTGGATGCCCGTTTCAATGTAAACTCCAAGTTTGAGCGCTTCTTGCTGCAAATAAGCGCAATCGAGCCCCACAGGTCCTTTGAGCCACATTGCACTTCCCCCTAATGACGGAGTCACTTCTACCGTGGGTAAGTACTCCTGCAAAGACAAGGTGAGAATGTTAGCCCTCTCGGTATATCGCTGTCTCAGGCGGTGAATCAAAGTGTCATGGTGCCCGCCAGCAAGAAAGAACGCCAGTGTCCTTTGATTATTTGCAGGTGTATGACGCATCATGAGGCGTCGCAACGCCCGAGCCTCATCGATCAATGCGGTCGGTGCCACGAGATACCCAACCCGTAAACCTGGTGCCAACGTTTTTGATAAGCTGCCTACGTAAATCACTCGCCCTTCTTTATCAAGGCTCTTCAACGCTGGCGTCGGGGTTGAATAAAAGTTCAGTTCACATTCGTAATCATCTTCAATAATCACTAAATCATGCTCAGCCGCTTGCTCTAGAAGGCTAAGACGACGTTCAAGTGGCAAAGTGACTGTGGTGGGAGATTGATGACTCGGCGTTACAAATACGTAATCACATTCATTTAAAGACGCATTCACCTTCAGACCATGATCATCCACTTCCAGATCGCACATCTGCGTTTGATTCAGTTCAAAAATATGACGGACATCTGGATACCCTGGGTTCTCCACCCCTAATGTTACCCCTTGCCCTCCCAACAATTGGCTGAGTAAATACAAAGAGTGCTGTGTTCCGACTGTTAACAGAATCTCACTCTTATGACAACGGACCCCTCTGCGTGCCAAAATTCGTGTCCTCAACTGCTCAATTAATAGCGGGTCATCTTCATCAACACCATCTTTTAACCAGTCTCTGGCCTGTAAGCTCTGGGTGGCACGTTGGGTGCATTCTCGCCACTCTCTAATAGGAAAGAACTCCGGATCCGGTTGACCATAAATAAACGGGTATTTACATTGCTTCCACATATCAGGTTTATGTAAATGCGGCTGGTCAGAAGGGCGTTGCCTGAACTTAGTACTCCAGTCAACACTGCCTTGGTCTGAGGCGGGCACAACAGCTGGTGCCACCGAGGTTTCGCAATAGGTATTGTGAACAAAAAAACCTTTCCTCTCGAGAGAAACAACATAGCCTTCTTCGATCAATTTTTCATAGGCTAAGACAACGGTATTTCGCGAAACACCAAGTGCTTTCGCCAGTTCTCGGCACGAGGGCAAAGCCTCTCCTGCGACAATATGTCCATCAAGAATTGTCGCAATGATCATGTCTTTGATCTGCGTTTGTAGGCTGGTTCCCCGACCGAACTTCATGTAAAATAAATGTTTCATTTTATTATAATTATCAATAGTTTATTAACTTATTGTCACCATTTCTAACACACTTCTGGCTCTAAAAGTCATCCGACCTTTTCAATATGATGAAATCTTACGTTTCTCAAATTGGTAGGATTTGAATCATGCAAGTACACCCACCCAATCACCATACTCGGTTTTTACTTTGGCTTTTCCTGATTATTTTTTCTTTCCCCTCTTTTGCCAACAGTTCTGAGCCCTCCCTCCATTTTGACCAAATCGTAAATACCACCATTGCCCCCATTGCCGAACAGCTCTCATCGTTCGTGTTTTATAAAATCAACCTTTTGGGGTACCCCGTCCCAATCATTGTTATGTGGCTTAGCCTTGCAGCGGTATTTTTTACCCTGTATCTGAGTTTTATCAATCTCAGGGGGCTACCCACGGCATTCCGCCTGATCCGTGGAGACTATACCAACCCAAATGCGACGGGTGAAATTTCCCATTTTCAGGCTGTTGCTACCGCCATTTCCGGTACCGTTGGGATCGGCAATATCGGTGGAGTGGCGGTCGCTATTAGCCTTGGTGGCCCGGGAGCAACCTTCTGGCTGGTCGTGGCTGGCTTTCTTAGTATGTCGACTAAACTTGTCGAATGCACACTCGGTGTCAAGTATCGGAAAGTTAACCCGGATGGCAGCATTTCTGGTGGTCCAATGTACTACCTTGAGCACTATCTCAAATCTCGTCACTATCCGAAGTTGGGTAAATGCCTTGGCGGCTTTTATGCACTCGCTCTGGTGGTTGGCTGCCTAGGGATTGGCAATATGTTTCAGTCTAATCAGGCTTATGCACAACTGCTGGCTGTCACCGGAGGCACTGAAAGTTTTTTTTCAGACAAAGGATGGCTGTTCGGCCTCATGATGGCTGGACTCGTCGGGATGGTGATTCTGGGCGGCATTAGCGCAATTGCGAAAGTGACCGCCAAATTAGTGCCCATCATGGCTTTACTATATGTTGTTTCTGCCTGCGTGATCTTGACCATGAGTGTCGACCACTTACCTGCTGCATTTGCCTTAATTTTCTCAAGTGCATTTAGCCTTGAAAGTGCGAGTGGCGGAGCAGTCGGTGCGCTTATTGTCGGATTCCAGAGAGCCGTCTTTTCCAATGAGGCTGGTATAGGGTCCTCGTCGATTGCACATTCTGCCGTACAAACTGATGAGCCCGCCTCTGAGGGATTGGTTTCCTTATTTGAACCACTGATTGATACTGTCTTTATTTGCAGTTTGAGTGCGCTCGTCGTGATCGCTACCGCTTACCCAACTGGGTTAATTAACGGTGACTTAGTAGGGATAGAGTTGACCTCAGCAGTCTTTGCTCATCACATCACTTGGGCGCCTTACCCACTGGCAATTGCAGCCCTATTGTTTGCATTTTCGACCACCATCGCGTGGTCATATTATGGGTTAAAGGGCTGGACATACTTGTTCGGTGAGAAACCCTCCACAAAGTCACTATTTAAGCTGATGTTCTGCAGTTTCGCCGCTTTGGGTAGTATGATTCATCTTGATGCTGTCTTACAGTTCTCGGATGCTCTGGTATTTTTGATTGCGGTACCCAATGTCCTTGGTCTGTATTTTTACGCTCCTTTAGTCAAGCGAGAAGTAACAAGTTATTTGCGCCGGATAGATAACGGTGAAATTACCAATTATCGAACTCAGCAAGACTGCCAACACGTTTTCCCTCGCCATCGCAAGATTTGGACTCGCCTGACTCATTGCCCAGAATGTCGTGCAGAGCAACGATAAGTAACGTTTAATTCAGTGACCATCCGCTTCTGAGATGGTCACTTTTTGCTCGCCAAGCCCAAAGGCCAGATTAAAAGGAATATGAGTAAAACCAAGGCAACAACTCGGTACATAGGGTACGCTAAGGAGAAGGTCACACCCGCTAGATATGTTAATGAGCCGCACGACTCCCTTTAAATAAGGCCACGATTTTGTCGGACACGACAACCAAAAGCTGGCACAGCATCACTAGAGTAAAAGGAATTGCCCCAGCAATGGCTACCTGCTTATTCAGGTCAACATCGTTAATCACGACTAACGCCACTCCCATTGTCACCACAATTGCCGACCAACTAATTTTGCTGCTAGTACGCTCATCTCCCGTCAACATACCAGCGGCATAGATGGCCGAATCCGAACTCGAAATAACAAAAGTGAGTAACAACAGCAAGGCTGTGGCCGATAAGATCTCAGTAAAAGGTAGGTATTTAAAAAATTGAAACAGGCCTTGGGTGTAGTCTTGTTTAACCGCCCTCATTACATCATCAAGGTAATGGCTTTCAAACACCGCACCAGCAAAAGAAGAAAACCAAATGATGGATGCCATCGTTGGGATCATCACCGTACACAGCAAGAACTGGCGTACGCTGCGGCCACGGCTAATTCTGGCGATAAAGGGGCCAACGAAAGGCGCCCAAGCAATCCACCAAATTAGGTAGATGACTGTCCAATCCTGACTCCATTTTTCTCCTCCTTGCAGAGCGGACAACGACAACTCAGGGAGTAATAAGGCATAGGACTGAACTGAGCTAAACAGGCGTTCTACCACACCAGTGAGATTAACATTGACCAAAACAAAACTCAGCAAGGCGAGCATCAGAGCAATATTAAAATGACTTAAGCGTTTAATCCCTTTCTCCAGTCCCAGTGTGCTGGACAAGGTAAATAACGCTCCCATCACCAGTGTTAAGCCAATTCTTAGGTTAGTCAGATCAGCGCGGGTCCCCGTCAAGCTTTTAATGCCTTGTTCTACCAGTGCCATCGTATTCGCCAGTACACCTGCAATACCAAATAAAATAGCCAGCACCGCGATTAAATCGACCACACCCAGCCAAGTGGAATGACGCGCAGAAAAAGTGGCACTCACTCGCATCGGCTTTTGTTTAACGTAGGCTAGCCAGCCCATTAGCAAGCCGGCAAGGGCGTAAAGGCTCCAAGCATGGACGCCCCAATGAAAATAAGTCAGCGCAAGCGCGGTGTCTTTTTCGTCATTTATTTGCGTCACTGGTGGCAGATAAGCCAGATGAAAAACGGGCTCGGCCACCCCCCAAAATATCAGGCCAGATCCCATACCTGTGGTAAACAGCATCGCCACCCAAGAAATAAAACCAAACTCAGGGGCCTCATTTCCCAAACGGACTTTGCCCAGTGGAGATAAGCTTAAGCCCACACAGATTAAAAACACCAATGTCGAAAATACAATCACCTGATCATCAAATTGGGTGATGACCCAGTGAGTCAGACCTGCAATCTGATAAACACTGAATTGAGGAAGCAAGGTCACCCAGACTGCGATCGCCGCAGCAACAAACATGTACAGTCGGGAGGGTAAATGCGTCGTTTTTTTCATGAAATGTACGGTAAATCAGAACGTTTCGTTTCAGAGTGCCTATGCGACGAGTAGCTGTCTATGATGGCACCGACTTTTCACAAAAGAATGAGTAACCAGTCACAGTCACCTCGGCGGTTTGGCAATGACATGAGCAATACTATTTTTAACAAAACGCTTTATGACACTTATCTCAAGCACCTGATATACAAAAAAATCACGCCCGAATCGAGCGTGATGTTCATGGAACAATAGAAAAATCTACTGAGAGTACAGACGCCGAATGGGCTCTGGTTCAACATAATCGACGCGCTTATCCGTACTGATCTTTTCGATGCTCTCTTTTTTGGCTGATATGACCAGCACGCTTTGCGCGCTGAGCTGTTCAACAACATCAATATCATGGGATCGAAGAAGGTCCCGCACCTGTTGCTCTGTACCCTGATGATACTTAACAAAAAACCTTGTTTGCTCAGCCGCTTGTTCAGGCCGGTTATCCACAGGGGGAAATCCAGGGTTGTCTGCCCAGCTGCTCAAGGGGATTAAGGTGATCAGTAGGCTGATACCTCCGGCACAATAGAATCCTAGTCGCGTTCGCTTCTTCATAATGACTCCTTACTTAAATGCGAGGGCCCAACCTGTAAGGCTACCTGAGTCCCTAAAGCCACTATCGACAGCGCTGAGTGTCCATGTTCCTTTGGACTCCACCCCCGTAAAATCGGCTTGATAAGTTTGGTTGATGTTATCTTCGGTGCCGCCTGTATTGCCATGGAGCACAAAATTTTCACCCGATGGGGATGTCAAAGTGACAAGTAAGTCCCCTATGTAGGTATGATTGATATTAAGAGTAACATTGACCATTCCTGCATCACCAGAACGGATCACCGCCAACTCGCTGATTGCCCCCGTCGGCTGGTTATCCGGAATCGCAACCTTTTCTGTACTGGTATAAGTCGTCGGCATTTCACCACTGTTCGCCCCGTTATGTGTTGCAACAAGAGAAGCGCCACTGTAGGCCGTAAAACCGAAGACCAATACCTGATAGGTGCCTGAAGAGGTCACATTAACCGTACAACTTTCGTTGTTGGTTGATGTTTCAGAATGACAATCATTGATGCTCTCGCTTGGTTCGCCATTGAGACGCACATACAAATCTGCATCACCATTTCCACCACTTAGAGTAAAACTGGCTTGCGTCGCCTCGGCAGGCACATCAAATGTATAGATCATGCTTGATTTACTGTCTCCAAACAGAGACGTTTTCGCCACACCATTATCCAAAACAGGATTCACATTACCATTGCAGCCTGCATCCAAGTAGCTTTTTGCTGCCTCAGCATTGATCATGCCGTGACCTGTGCGATTATCACGGCCTGCGACATCGATATCCGTCGCAGTGGCAACCAAAGCTTTACGGATCTGTTGAGCGCTGCAGTTAGGGTGATAGCTCCATACCAAACCTGCGACGCCAGTGACATGCGGTGTTGCCATCGATGTCCCATTGTAATACTGGTAATCTTTGCCTTTTGTGGTTGAGACCGTCACAGTTTGGCCCGCTTTGTCTGCCAACTCTAATCCAAAATCTCGGTCAATCGACACAGAAACCATATGGTAGCGGTCGTTGTCATCAAGTACAAACGGACTTTGTAGACCTTGAAGTGACTGATTGCTGTAGACAATCGCGGCTTTGGCACCTGCGTTGTAACACGCTTTTACCGCGTTGATTTCAGGACGAAACCCCGTAGCCTGATTTTCAAGACGCTCAGTCAAACAGATCTTATTCGCCATATCACCACAATTGTAACTGCCCGAGGAAATATCACAGGTCGCAATCGGCGCACTCACCGCCCCAGCAATAGGAGCAGAGATGTAATCGCCTAACTCCAGCACCTTGCGGTTGTGTGGTACCACACCACGCTCAAAGCTGCTGGCGCCATTAACCGTTATATCAGAAAGAATCCCTTCCCCTACCGTCACTGTCGACAACACCGCTACCCCTGGTGCAGCAATATCGACCTGAGATGTCGCTTGCGAAAAAGCAGCATGTTGGTTGTTGTTATCCACCGCCGCCACCGACATTACCGCATCGTAAGACGCTGGATAACTGTGGGCGGTGTTACCATCATTCCCGGCAGCCGCAATCAGGAGAACACCTTGATCATACAGTGACTGAAGCGCATTTTGTTCGGTTCTGCTCGACTGGCTGCCCCCTAGACTCATGTTGACCACATTTGCCCCATTATCAGCACAAGTTTGAATAGCTTTAACCAAACTGGAAGAATATCCCCAGCCTGACTCATTAAACACCTTGACGATATGCAGATTAACGTTTTGATTGGGCATTACACCTTTAACGCCTTGGCTATTGGCGATGGCTGCAATCGTCCCCGCAACATGGGTACCATGAGCGTTATTATTTCCCGGAGCGCTCCATGATCCGGTCCCGCTGTCGTTGGTGCCACTAACACGGTTACCACTTAAGTCATTGTGACTGATATCGTAACCAGAATCGATGATACACACAGTACGATTGCCCGCATTCGCGTCACTTAATACCTGAGCGTTGACCGTATTAAATCCCCAGGGCGTTGTTTCACTGAGTAAATACCGAGGGGGATCGATTTCTACGTACTCAACCTGACTGCTTGCGCGCAATGTGCTCAGCTTTTCGCTATCCACTTCGACACTGTAAAGCGATTGATTGTCGAGTTTTTCAACGTTGCGAGCTTTAACCTGATCGAGAACCGCTTCGCTGGTTTTAACCGGAGAGACCAAAGAACGGGACATTGAAAAAGGGGCTGGGGTCTGCGGTTTAAATTTGACGATATACTTGGTTGGGAGATCAGCCTCGTTGATCGCCATTGCCGATGTCGCGTGAACAGATGTCACATTGATCATGGCCACTGCTATTGATGAAAGGGCAAATATCCCTTTGGTTTTATTTATGATGTTGTGCATATGCTCTATTCCTTTTTGAGCCATTTTATTCATTATTTTCCCATTAACAGTCACGTTCCTGAACGGCCAATGAGACTCACAGCTATAAGGGGTGATTATTAAATACCCAAATTTTTATAAAATAAAACCTTCACAAACTGGCATGTAATCTATTAAACAACATGGAAAGTTAACATTAAACTGACAATAAAAGCCCTTAAAAAGCAAACAGTTAATAGTATAATTTGAATGTTAAATCACAAATACTGAGTAAATATTCTACCCCAAACAATCAAAAATTGGAATAATGCATCTGACTTCATAACTTAAACCACTGGTAATTATAAATATTTAAGTTAGACACAAATATGAAAATGAATAAAAATTCCAGAGAGTAATAAGCGAAATCAATATAAATAACCAACAATAACAGTGTTAAACCTCAATATAATAGCAAGATATTCTGCTGGCCAATATTTAACCGCAAGGGAGTAAAAAACCAGCATTCTCGATACATTTATATAACGCACACCATATCCACAAAATCGTCACCTGATCTGCCCGAGACAGTATCTCCCTCACCAGAAATTCAAGATGGCGGTGACCAGAACCTCATTTCATTGATGTGAAGATTCAGCCACCCCCCAATACCCCGAAGGGGTTATAAAAAGCTAGCCCTATGGAGAGGTGTCTAGAAAACGGTTGCATTTTATGTAAATAGAGTTAAAACTCCGAGCCATTGAATGGCTAGTATGGGTTGAGTAGACGACTCATCTAAGAAGGAGAACCTGCTGTGCTTGGTATTATTCGTCTGATTTTGGCTGCGGTATTTATTGTCGTGACTACTCTATCGGCTCTGGTGTGCTGTCTTTTTAGCCCAAGGGACCCAAAACATGTGTATTTTTTCTGTCGTTGGTTTCACCAATTACACAAGCTTGTTGGTTTGAACTTAATTCAGCGAGGTCTGGAAAATGCGCCAACCTCCAGCAACAGTGTCTATATTTCTAATCACCAAAACGTCTATGACTTTGTGACTTCTCCCGGAATGCTGCGCCCACGTACGGTGACATTAGGTAAAAAGGACTTGCTTTGGATCCCATTCTTTGGCCAACTTTACTGGATTACTGGCAACATCATGATTAATCGAGAGAACAAATCGCAGGCACGGGGAACCATCAAACAAGTTGCCGAAGCGATTAAGAAACGGGATTTATCAATTTGGGTTTATCCAGAGGGAACACGCAGCAATGGACGTGGTTTATTGCCTTTTAAAACGGGGGCTTTTCGAATGGCCATCGAAGCTGGCGTGCCAATTACTCCAATGTGTGTCAGTACCATCCATAACAAAATAGATTTAAACCGCCGTCACAATGGTATCGTGATCACCGAAATGTTGGAGCCTATTGATGTCTCTGGCTATAAAATTGAAGAAGCACGCAAATTAGCGGCTCTATGCCATACCTTGATGGCGGAAAAAATAAAAGAGCTGGACAATCAAGTCGCCCAGCTCGAAGCTCAAACCTGTTCACCGCTAAACGAGGAACAACATCTTAAGCAAAGATAAACTGATCCATTAGAGTAACCATGCGTCCAATCTCTGGTTTAGTAATGGTGTCATTCGCACCCAATGCCAGAGCTTTGGCGCGGTTGTCTTCACTCATTAGCGATGAGAACATGACGATCGGCAGATTTTTATAGGCATCAGCTTCGCGAAGACGTTTGACCAAGTGCAGGCCGTCCATACGTGGCATTTCAACATCAGTCACCACCGCATTGACCATATCCGTTACCTCTATCCCGTCTTTCTTCGCCACCTCAGCAATTTCTACCAACTTCTCGTGCGCTTCACCACCGTCTTTACAGGCGATGATATTAAAACCCGCTGAACTTAAGGTATCTTGAATCATGCTGCGAATAAAGGCCGAATCATCCACCACCATCACCGTCTTAGAGTTCCGTTTTGCAATCATTTTCTGATTCAAATCAACACTCTTATCCGCCGTCACATCGTATTTACCCATACTCAGTTCCGGATTGATGTCAGCAATGATTTTTTCGAAATCCAGAATCATGATCAGATTGCTATCTTTACGGACCACAGCAACGACACAATCTTGCTCACCCGCCTCAAGGAACTGACTCGGCGATTCAACATCGTTCCAAGAAATACGGTGAATACGACTGATACTATCGATGAGAAAGCCGTTTGTCATTCGGTTGAAATCGGTCACAATCACAAATTTTTTATCGATTTCCTGACTGGTCGGCACACCCAACCATCCAGCAAGATCAACCAAGGGTGTCAACACATCTCGAGATGAAAACACCCCTATCATATGTGGCTGCGCGTTCGGATAATCGGTCGTTTCAGGCACCTGAATCACTTCACGCACCTTGGCGACATTGATACCGTAATAACAGGTTTTCTTAGAACCGTCTGGCATCTTCTTAACGAGATGGAACTCAATGATTTCAAGTTCGTTGGTACCACTTTCTGTAAGAATTGTACTGCTTGAAGCGCTCATATTCGATTTTACTCATTCCCGGTATCAATGACATTTACGCAAACCGGATTCCGTATTGCGTAGCGACCTATCATCTGTCGCCTCGAGGTATTCAGGTTTTAGTTTATAACCTAAGCGAATGTAAAACTATCTCATTTAACAATAAATATGCCAAAAAAATTAAACACCCTGATAATAAAAACCAAGTTCAATATAAGATGCTTGTCCTTACCTAGTATAACCCCGAATTGTGAACTTTCCTTCACCGTTGATAAATTGCACAACAAATTGCAAGATTAACGTCGAGTTCGGACGATTAAATGCCTGTCTTATCGAAACTATTCTCGACAACTTCCAACTGAAGACTCTGACGTTGGTCAGCAATGTATCGGCGACGCGACTCAATTATTGAGACAAACATCGATGTTTGTGCGATTGAACAGCCACTTTACGGTAGCGCTGAGTCTCAAGGTAAGCGTTATTTATTCGCAGACGGTGACGTCAAACCAATGATTATTATATAAATTTCATATCATTTTTCTTTCCGTTGCCGGATTAATAACAATAATGACACACCTTATTTGACTTATCACTGAAGCAAACTAGCCTAATTATGCAATCAGTTTCGCATAAAGTTATAAGGGTCAATAGCCATGGTTATCGAATCGAATGTCAGCACCGTCAAAAAAGATAATGGGTTTAAGCGCATCGAACAGAAATGCCACCAGTTAAGCTATATGGTCAAAAACCAGTTTGTAGAAAAAGACGTTGCGGTAAAACTGATCTCCTCTGAAGAGGAATTAAACCAATTATCCGCACTCAGAGGTAAGGTCTATTCGCAGAAAAATGAATCGATTATTTCTTGCTATCAAGACAACCTGCTATTAGAAAAAGACGATTTCGATGCCTATATTTTTGCCTTCTTTTTTAATGGAAAAATGGTCGCAAGCCAAAGAATACGCATGTTTCCATTTGAAGTCTGTCACTACATTGAAGAGCCAAAGCTCACTTCATTTCTCGGCGAGGATTTCAAGGATAATTACATCGAATATTCAAGACTTATTGTCGACAACGTCCACGGATTAAGCAGTCGAATGGTCGCGCATTGTCTGGCCGTGATCTCTTCAACTTCGATCCTTATTCCAATGGGGATCCAACGTGCCATTACTTACACCAAACCCCGAATGAAGCGTAAGAATATCAATTTTAGTAATGAGAATATCGATTTTTTCATCGAGGAAAGGGCGCAAACCTACCATTTATTCAAGGTCAATATCATTGATGACATCATCAAACGACTCAAACTTGAGATCACCAATCCGCAAGAGGTTATCGATTTTATCTCTCAGAGAATAGACAATCAGCAGAGTATCTAATGACATGGAAAACAACATCACGTTAGTCACCGATTTTTACACCGATGTTTTCATCAACAGAAACCTTTCAAACTGTGAACAGTATATGGATGAAGGCTACATCAACAACAGCAATTTTGTGGATAACGGTAGACAAGGGTTTATCGATTATTTTCAACACTATAACCACAAGTTTCCCAAAGGCTCTGCCTCAATCGAAAAAATACATGCAAACGATAACTATGTTTTTGTTTACGCCAAACACTGGACGCAATTTCTAGGGATGAAGCTTGAATATAAAGCCATCGATATCTATGAAATTAGTCAAAATAAAATCAAGGAACACTGGGACTCTGTCGAAGGTTTGAGTGCGATGTCAGTATTTATGTTCTTAATCAAACGTATCTTTAAGCTATAAAAGGGAAAAACATGTCTGACTTTATATTAGAACTCAAGGCGTTATGTAATAAGGAATGGGATGAAATAAAAAACGGCACCTTCTTTAAACTTGCGATGGAAATGAAAGACCCCGAACTCTACATATTGACGTTGATCCAGATTTATCATTACACCAAGTACAACGCCATCAATCAGGCCAGTGCTGTTTTTCAAGAAGACAACAAAAAAGTTGGCCTGATTCATTTTGCACTTAAACATGCCATTGAAGAGTTAGGCCATGAAAATATGGTCGTGCACGACCTCAAATCGATTGGCGTTGAGGAAACGGTTTTACTTTCACCTCCCCTACCAGCCACCGAAGCCTTGAGTGGCTATCTGGATAGTGTCGCGATGAAACAAGGCACCATAGCCAGATTGGGGTACAGTTTCTGGGCCGAAGACAGCTATGAGCAATTGAAACCCCTTTTGGAGGTATGCAAAACAAACCTCGGCCTGAGCGATAATCAAATGACTTTTTTTATCGCTCATGCCGACATTGATGTGCAACATGCTTTGGATGTAGAGAATGCTATTTTGGATTGGGTATCGAGTGATGAGGAACGTGAAAGTGTCAAGCAAGTTGCGAGAACCACCTTATACCTGACCGGAAAAATTCTCGAAGGGGTAGCTCACCAATATTTAGAAAAACAAATGACACCAAATGACTAAGTTTACCATCACCATTGATGGCGAGGTGGTTTCACAAAATGCCAATGAAAACACCTCGCTTCTCGCCACACTTGAGCAAGAAGGTTATCTTCTTCCGAGAGGATGTGGCATTGGATGTTGCGGTATATGCAAAATAAAAAAACTGGGCGGTGCTATCAGCATGTGTGCCAAGGGTGGCATTTCTGATCAAGATATTGAACAGGGTTATATTTTGCCCTGCTGCAGTTACCCAACTTCAGATGTCAGCATCGTGCGTAAAAGATAAACCCACTCTCCTTGACCTTTAATCGGACTATTGCCGTTTCTAGCGCGTCATTTTTTTCACAAACACCACCACAAAAAGTGCCATCGTAAAACTGCCGAGAAAGGCCTCAAAGGCGGCGATAAAACGAGCAAAACCTATCGGTGATATATCACCATAACCAAGTGTGGTAAAGGTCACGACACTAAAGTAGAGCGAATTTAAAAATTCAAACAGATAAAACTGCCAGCCGCTCAGGTCCTCATAGATGGGGTGTGCTCCCGCAGTATCAAGAAAAAAGTAGGCTAACGCACACACCAAAATCAGGAAGATAGAAAACAACACCACTCTCATGGGATCTTCCCCATAGCCACAAAAGAGATCGACCACTTTTGAAACCATGCGCTTTAAACTTAATCTAGGTAGCTGATAACGCCGGAAACGCATTTCGCGCTTGAAAAAATCCCCCGCCATTTCAAACAACCCTTGCTTTTCACTTTGTTTACGAATATTTCTACACACCTCTTCAGCTTCCTGATAAAGCGCTCTGGATTGCTGATATTGCCGCTTTTTGCGCGCTTGCTTCGCCTCGACTTCTTGCTTTAAGCGACGACCCCATTCAACATTTTCCAGTTTCGCTCGGCCTAGATCCGCCCCAAGCAAGTTGCAGCCATCAAGATTAGCACAATGCAAATTGGCGCCCATCATCCTCGATTTCATCAGTGAAGAACCGCTCAGGTCAAGGCCAAAAAAATGTGCGTCCGACAAATCGGCACGGTAAAAGTCTGCATTTCGACAGGAATACCCTTGTTTGGATCCACGATTGACGAGGTTGATATCCGCCAAATGCGTTTTTGCTAATTGAAATCCATCGAGCGGCTTTCCTTCTGCAGCCCACTGTTCCAATTTATCTTTTATATCGTCTTTGCTTTTATCGACGTCTGGATCGTGCCAATAACATAATCCAGATTCCCCACACTGCTGATCGCAACACCAACCATCAGGGTTTTGATAGCGGCATTGATTTTGCGTTGATTCCATATACGCTGCCCCAAATACACCAGTAAATTCAAGAGTTACGGCACACACCTAAGTGTAGTGTGAAGCCCTGCGCTCGCCAGATTAATTTACCTAATGATCGTCAATAATCTGTTGTTTTAACCAATGCTTAAACCGTCGTGTATCAGAATTATCACGCTGAGTGATAAGAAAGTACCCCGCATTGGCGGCAATAGGAGGAAAGGGGGCCACCAGCTTTTTCTGTTTGAGCGCATCACCAAGCAGAGCGACTCTTGCCAGCGCGACACCAACTCCCGCTTCAGCCGCCGACATCGCCATGTCTGTCCGGTTAAAAAAATGGCCTTGTTGCGTATCAAAATGAAGCTGGTGAGCAGACGCCCAGTAACGCCACTCACCATCTTTGGCCGCCCCTAGCCATGGCATTGCGTCGTGTAATAAAGTGACTTGTTGCCAATGATGGTCTGATGCACCAGCGGTTAAATGAGAGCAATGATTGAAATAGTCTGGACTCATTACGGGAAGCAGTGATTCTTCCATTAACAACTCAGCATCATTGCGCTGATAAGGCAAAGGGCCATAATCAATCGCCAGATCATAGTCGTGAATATCACTATCCACTAACGCCCCTTCTGCAAAGGTATGGATCTGGATTTGTGGGTAACGTTTTTGGAAATTTTCTAGTCTGGGCACCAACCACTTGAATGCTAACGATGGGGTCAACTTTAAACGGATTTGCTTCGTGTCGATCACTTGCATCAGCTGAACGACATGCTCTTCAATCGCCTCCAAATGCGGCATCACCGCGTCAATCAATACTCGTCCTCGCACCGTCAGGCGGATACCTCTCGCATGACGCTCAAAAACACAAAAACCCAGCCGTTGCTCGATTGCCTGCAACTGCTGGCTGACGGCACCCGTTGTAAGGTTGAGTTGTCGGGCGGCACTGGTAAGGCTTTGGTGTTTCGAGACAAGACACACCAAATTAATGCCATTTAGAAACACAGATTTCATGAGCGTTTAATAATTTTAAAGGGTAGTGTTAATTTTTATGCATAGTAAATGTAATGTAAATCGACCACCCTAAACAAAAGGATAAAGTGTGGAGTAGATTGTGAAAGTCGTGATTTTAGGAAGCGGGGTCATTGGATTAACCAGTGCGTGGTATCTTTCTCAGGCAGGCTGCGAAGTCACCGTACTTGATCGCCAACCTCGTAGCGCAGAGGAGACCAGCTTTGCTAACGCTGGGCAGATTTCTTATGGATACTCATCGCCTTGGGCTGCCCCAGGGGTGCCAGCCAAGGCACTTAAATGGCTGCTAGCTCCACACGCACCTTTAAAAATAAAGCCCAGCTTTAAACCAGATTGGTTGCAATGGGCAACTCAAATGCTGTATCAATGCCGATGGGATAAGTACCGTATCAATAAAGCCCGTATGTTAGGGATCGCTAATCATAGCCGGACCTGTTTAGCCCAATTAAACCGAGAGCATAACCTCAACTATCAGGGACGAACTCAAGGCACACTGCAAATTTTTCGACACACGCAACAGCTCAAGGCCATCGAAAAAGATATTACCCTACTCGAAGAAAGCGGCACCCGTTACCAACTGCTGGATGCAAAAGGCTGCCTGACTCAGGAACCTGGGCTGGCCAATGTAAAAGGCCACCTTGCTGGTGGACTTTACCTACCGCAAGATGAGACTGGAGACTGTTATCTGTTTTGTCAGCAGTTACAAGCGATGGCTGAAACCGCTGGTGTTTCCTTCTTATTTAATACTGAAGTTACGGGGTTCAAGACCGAAAACCGTCGCATCGCCGCTGTCACGACTTCTGACGGTCATATCGAGGCTGATAACTTTGTGGTCGCCATGGGTTGCTACTCTAAATCCCTACTCAACACCATTGGGATCAAAGTGCCACTTTATCCTGTCAAAGGCTATTCACTAACACTGCCTATCGTTAATGAGGCCAGTGCTCCCCGTTCGACCATTATGGATGAAAAGTATAAGGTTGCGGTCACGCGATTTGACCAACGAATTCGTGTAGCAGGAACTGCGGAATTATCTGGATTTGATACCACTTTGCCAAATAAACGACTGTCAACGCTTAACCATGTCGTCAGCCAGATGTTTCCTGAAGGTACTGACTTATCACAAGCACAGTACTGGTCAGGGTTTCGTCCGATGACTCCCGACGGTACACCTATTATTGGTCAAACACCATTCGGTAATTTGTTCACAAATACTGGGCACGGAACGCTAGGTTGGACAATGGCTTGCGGTTCAGCTGACATACTTACTCAGATCATAACCCAGAAAAAGCAAACCCAATATCAAGAGCTCAGCCTCGCTCGTTATGGGTGAATGCCTTAACCTATGGGACTGTTTTACCTTTGACCCCTCTGCGAAGGTCAAACAACATAAATATAAATAAGCCTGTCATTCGTTTGTAAACACAACCAAAAAACTGAACAAAAAGAACACAATAATTTGCATTTCAATAAATATTTTCTTGTAGAACACTAATTTATATAATCAATTTGGATTTTTGTGTCTAAGTTCACGCTAAACAACTTTATAGAATAAATCTATTAACATTTGAGTTACAAAAAGGTTAATATCCTGTTCAGAAAACAACCATAACAACACTAAACAGGAAAATACTTATGCAGTCATTTGTTGATTTTCTGAATGGGATCATCTGGAGTCCGGCACTAATCTATTTGTGTCTCGGCGCAGGTTTGTTCTATTCAATCATGACGCGATTTGTCCAAATCCGTCACTTCAGCGAAATGTGGCGCCTGCTTCTTTCAGGCAAAAGCTCATCTAAAGGCATCTCTTCTTTTCAGGCGCTTGCCGTCTCACTTTCTGGCCGTGTCGGCACCGGCAATATTGCCGGTGTCGCGGCCGCTATCGGTTTCGGTGGGCCAGGAGCAGTATTCTGGATGTGGGTCGTGGCCTTTTTTGGTGCCGCTACCGCTTATGCAGAATCAACATTGGCACAAATATATAAAGAAGAAGACAACGGCGAATTTCGCGGTGGTCCAGCCTACTATATCGAAAAAGCTATGGGGCAGACGTGGTACGCATGGATCTTTGCGATTGCAACCATTTTTGCCTGTGGATTCCTGCTGCCGGGTGTTCAATCGAACAGTATCGGTAATGCAGTAGAAGCGGCCTTTGGCTCCGGAGCGATGATTGAAACAGCCATAGGAACATTTAGCTTTGCCAAAATATTAACAGGGACCATTGTCTCGGTTATTCTTGCTTTCATCATTTTTGGGGGAGTCAAGCGTATCGCCAACTTCACCCAGATCGTTGTACCGTTTATGGCCTTGGCGTACATCATCACAGCCTTCATTATCATCCTGCTTAATATTGGCGAAGTACCTCGCGTATTCTCCATGATTATTGGCGATGCATTTACTCCAATGGCTGGATTCGGTGCTGCCATCGGTTGGGGAGTAAAACGAGGCGTGTACTCAAATGAAGCAGGTCAGGGAACCGGGCCTCATGCCGCAGCTGCCGCCAGCGTCGATCACCCAGCGCAACAAGGTTTGGTGCAATCGTTCTCGATTTACATTGATACGTTACTGGTTTGTTCTGCGACCGCTTTTATGATCATTATTACTGGTGCTTACAATGTTCATGGTGCAGAAGGCTTTCTCGTCCAAAATATAGCCACCGATATTGCGGCAAACGGGCCAGTATTTACACAGATGGCGATCGAAAGTACGCTTCCTGGTATCGGTAAGCCATTTATCGCTATTGCCCTGTTCTTCTTCGCTTTCACCACTATTTTGGCGTATTACTACATTGCAGAGACAAATGTGGCCTATATCCGTCGTCATATCAAAGTTAACGGCCTGATGTTCGTACTAAAATTGGCACTCATCGCAGTTGTGTTCTACGGTACAGTTAAGACAGCTAATCTTGCATGGGCGATGGGCGATGTGGGTGTGGGTCTGATGGCCTGGCTAAATATCGTCGGTATTGTATTAATTTTCTTTATGTCTAAGCCTGCACTAAAAGCACTCCATGACTATGAAGAGCAGCAGAAACAAGGCGTAACAGATTACACTTTCAACCCTGTCAAGCTTGGCATAACAGGGGCAGATTACTGGGAAGATAAATACCGTCGCAAGACAGGCAAAGAACCAACAGCAGAAATCGAATCCAAGCCGGTTGAACAACCTTCAACTTAAATTTGGAAATCTAAGAAAAAAGTAGTGGTAATAAAAGGGGTTAGCCAATGGCTAACCCCTTTCATCTTGGTCGATAACAACGCTTGTTGTTCAATTCATATCATTTACGCTTGCGCCAGTTTGAGTGCCTTACGTTGAATTCTTGGTTTTCCGACAGGTAAAACCGTTCGTCCAAATTCGTTATTAAGTACTTGTGCCATGGCGAAGTAAATAGCACTGGCACCACAAAAGAGACCTTCAAAACCTGCAATCATGCCAATGACATGATTACCTGTAAAATCACGCAGCGCTAATAAAAAGAACAAAACGGTCAAAGATCCAAACACAACTTGTTTTGCGGTTGGGTAACACAGAGAGCCAATAAACATAAAACCAGTAAAGACACCCCAGAGCAATAGGTACCATCCCATAAAGCCCGCTGGACTCGCGGGAAGCCCCATATACGGCATAACGATCAGACCGACTAAGGTTAACCAAAAGAGACCATAGGAAGTAAATGCGGTTGTGCCAAACGTATCTCCACGTTTAAAACACATCATACCAACCAGTACTTGGCTGAGACCACCGTAAAAAATCCCCATCGCCAAAATCATGGAGTCAATGGGAAAAAAACCTGCATTGTGGATATTAAGCAGGATGGTTGTCATACCAAACCCCATCAAGCCCAGCGGGGCCGGGTTAGCCAATTGTGTTGACATCTCGCACCTTAAACGTAAATAAAAATTCGCGCGAAGTGTAATCGCGTGACGTCAAAAACACAGCCACAGTCGTTGCAATCTTAGATTCCAAAAAAAGCGCACAAAAATAGAAGACAACAGCGTTGGAAGATGGAACAAACCTGCATTTCATGATTTGACTGATTAAATCCATGATGCTGTTGTCGTTAATCACTTATTTAGAACGCTTCCCAAGGTCCTCCTAATTTGGGGTTATCTCCCTGCGTCCACCATTTTGCTTTATAAGCCATCTCTTGATGGATCACAGCATCACCCGCCAGATAAACCTTGCTTGCATTCCATACTTTATCTGCCTTGGGATCGGTGGGTTCTAATTGACCAACCACACGAACCTCTGGCCAATTTGTGTGTGATTGGTAAAAGTTCGTCACGCACTTTTCATAATCGCCTGCGACCAATGCTGAGTATGCGGTCTGAAACCCAACCAATTCGCACTCAAACGAATGCCCCTCCGGACGATCAGGGTAGTATTTCCAATTTGCATCCCAGTTGGTATAAAGCACATCCTTCGCTCCGTTAAGGTTGAGGCTGCCGTAGGGAGTTTGCTGCCAACAAGTGTCTTTTTCATCCGCCTCAATCGGAATCTGGTAATGAGCAGCGAGACCTTGCCAATATCGTATTCGATTGACAGGTTGGCCTTTATCTCTATTTTGCTCGCCACATTCAATTCCACCATTAATGATGTTTATCGTTGTGCCAAACCCGTAACCAATCCCTGCATCAATTTCACGCTGAGACGGCGACCAAGTCCTGTCGATGACGTGCAGCATTGCCGGTTTGGGGGCTTGTGGCGTAAGAAAAAACCAGATTGCTGATGCGAGGTTTAGCCAAGTATCTGCAACTTGGCGTGGACTGTTTAGCAACTGAGTCGCGTCCCCATCAAACATCGCCTCAGAAAAAGCACCGTAGTTAAAATGATACGAAAGCTGCTTGGCACCCCGACCAAAATAGCCCTCAACGGCTGCACATGGCCATTTACGATTCTGCCAGTCATCCTGACCACACCCTGTCGTATAACCAACCTGACCTTCATCCCACCCCATTTCTCTAACATGAACTAAGGCCTGCTGCCATTCTTCCAACCCCAATGGGTTGTCAGACACATTATCTTTGGCAATATGCCCTCCGGTCTCCTGAGCAAAATGCGCAAATGCAGTCACAATAGAGCGCTTGCAAATAGCCTCTGAGTTCCGACCATCAGTATACTCAGCGCAGAAGGCTGGAAATTTTCCGATCGCTTTTAGAAAACGGTCATAGGTATATTCCGGGGCCGCCATCTGGGTAAGGAATACCCATTCGGTTTGCGAAAATACCCTCTCAGCACGTTTAACGTTGTCCGGATTATCTCCACGTCCGTGAGCAATATCAGCAACCAGACTGTTCGGCACGGTCCTCAATGCTTGTGACCAAATATGATACATAGGATCGGCGGTTTTTCTTGCCTCATCTTCATTAATGTCGTCGCGAGCCACAATATAACCGACGGGGTTATTGGGATCAGGCTGTATATTAATCTCCGCAGCGACGGGTAAAGTAAGACTCAAAGTGGTTATCGCTGCCATATAGCCAAAGCTCTGCATCATTTTTTCCTTTTTTTTAGTCATGAAAAAAGAGTAGAAAAAAGGCGTTTACCTTGCATGAGCCGATGAAGTACAAGAGAGAATTTTGCGAGTCACCTTGGTTTATTATCAGAGTGTGAAACAAGAAAATATAAGAAAATGAAGAGTCTCTCGCAAAAACGTGCTTCACCAGTAAGTTTTAGGCTGGATATTCGTACAATGTGGGCACCTGGGCACGTAAAAGAATGAAAAAGCCAGCCCAATTCTCATTCCCCTTTCCGTAGAAGTGCCAACGCAACGATTGAACGACTTCCTATACATAACCATTCACATGGTTTGATATAAAAGCGAGAGTTTATGAATATACAACATCTATTGGTTCCCCCCCCCCAATACCGCTACATGCCATCGCTGCGTTTTTTGCCATCGTCTTAGGCGCTTGGCAGCTTTTCACAAAGAAAGGAAATCAGTCTCATAAGTATGTCGGTTATTTGTGGGTTCTGCTTATGCTCTATGTGAGTATTAGTAGCTTTTGGATTCATTCAATAAAACTCATCGGGCTCTTCAGTCCAATACATCTATTGTCATTATTTACAATTTGGACATTATATGAGGCGATTAAGGCAGCCAGACAACACCAGATTTCAAAACATCAAAAAATGATGAAGCGGCTTTACGTTTTAGGGTTGGCTCTGACTGGGTTATTCACGCTTCTTCCAAACAGAATCATGAATGAAGTAATATTTATGTCGTAAGTCATCGATGCAAATGTCTCTACCAACGTTCCTAACTACCTCTAAAACTAAAAAAGCCAACAGAATCAACCATTGGCTTTTAACGCTTTCAACAACTTACTCACGAATTATATTCGTGTACCCTGACTATTCCCACTCAATGGTTGCAGGCGGCTTACCTGAAATATCATAAACAACCCGAGAAATGCCCTCAACTTCGTTGATAATGCGGTTAGAAACCTTACCGAGGAAGTCGTATGGTAGATGTGCCCAGTGTGCGGTCATAAAGTCGATGGTTTCAACAGCACGAAGCGAGACAACCCAATCGTACTTACGTCCATCCCCCATCACGCCAACCGAACGCACTGGCAAAAACACGGTAAATGCTTGAGAGACTTTATTGTATAAGTCTGCGGCATGCAGCTCTTCAATGAAGATAGCGTCTGCACGGCGTAACAAGTCACAGTATTCTTTCTTGATTTCACCAAGAACACGAACCCCTAGCCCTGGACCTGGGAATGGATGGCGGTACAGCATATTATATGGAAGCCCGAGATCTAGGCCAATCTTACGCACTTCGTCTTTAAATAGCTCACGTAGTGGTTCTACAAGACCCATTTCCATATCGTCAGGTAGCCCGCCCACGTTATGATGCGATTTGATCACGTGTGCCTTACCTGTTTTAGAGGCTGCCGACTCAATCACATCGGGATAAATCGTACCTTGGGCTAGCCATTTTGCATTCTTAAGTTTCTTCGATTCTTCATCAAAAACATCAACGAATACGTGGCCTATCGTTTTACGTTTTTCTTCTGGATCAGACTGACCTTCCAGAGCAGCTAAAAAGCGCTCTTCCGCTGAAACTTTAATAATGTTTAGGCCGAATTTGTCCCCAAACATATCCATGACTTGCTGACCTTCATTCAGCCGAAGGAGACCGTTGTCAACAAATACACAGGTTAACTTGTCGCCGATGGCACGGTGAACCAGCATAGCAACCACCGATGAGTCCACACCACCAGACAAACCAAGGATAACTTCGTCATCACCGACTTGTTCTTTGATGCGAGCGATTGCATCTTCAATAATCGATTCCGATGTCCACAAACGCTCACAACCACATACACCGAGAACGAAATTCTCCAGCATTTGTAAACCTTGTTTGGTATGCGTGACTTCTGGGTGGAATTGTACTCCGTAGTATTTCTTCTCTTCGTTGGCCATCGCCGCATAAGGGCAGCTCTCGGTCTCACCGACCTTGACAAAGCCTGCCGGAATTTCGACCACTTTATCGCCATGGCTCATCCAGACATCTTGTGTCGCTTCAAGATCGTTGAATAGTGCCGACTCACCTGACACCTGAACTTGGGCATATCCAAATTCACGTTCGGTTGAGCCTGCCACTTTGCCCCCCAATTGCTCTGCCATCGTCTGCATTCCGTAACAAACACCGAATACTGGTACACCTGAGTCGAAAACATACTGAGGCGCGCTAGGCGAGTTTTGCTCGGTAACACTTTCAGGGCCACCGGAGAGAATAATGCCATCTGGATTGAATTGACGAATATCCTCTTCTTGTACATCCCAGCTCCAAAGTTCGCAGTACACACCAATTTCACGAACACGGCGTGCAACAAGCTGAGTATATTGAGAGCCGAAATCGAGGATCAGAATACGTTGGTCATGGATATTTTTAGTCATTTTGCGCAGTCTTATTGTTGATCTTAACTCAAGTCAAAGCTGAGAAACTCGTTAGCTAAAAGTCAAGATCATAGTTTTTAACATAGAGGCGAAGTACAACGTCGCCCCTTTATCTGTCATGCAAAGAAACACAAACCTTATCAGTGAGGTTTCATCGAGATTAGAATTAACCCAGACGGTAGTTTGGGGCTTCCTCGGTAATTTGCACGTCATGGACATGAGATTCTTTCATTCCCGCTCCCGAGATACGCACGAATTCAGCGGTTGTACGCATGTCTTCAATCGTTGCGCTGCCGGTTAAGCCCATGCTTGAACGGAGCCCACCCATTTGTTGGTGAACAATTTCTTTCAGACGGCCTTTATAAGCAATGCGCCCTTCAATACCTTCTGGCACTAATTTGTCTGCCGCATTATCTGACTGAAAGTAACGGTCTGAAGAGCCTTGAGACATCGCCCCAAGCGAGCCCATTCCACGATAGGCTTTATAAGAACGGCCATTGTAAAGAATCACATCGCCCGGTGCCTCTTCGGTCCCAGCAAACATTGAACCCACCATGACACAAGAGGCCCCAGCAACAATGGCTTTACAAATATCACCTGAAAAACGGATGCCGCCATCAGCGATGACAGGTATACCATGTTGATTCGCAACTTCAGTCGCATCAGCAATGGCCGTGACTTGAGGAACCCCGACGCCAGTAACAATGCGCGTTGTACAGATAGAACCTGGGCCGATGCCGACTTTAACGGCACTGACTCCAGCGTCAATCAAAGCTTTTGCGCCTGCCCCCGTCGCCACATTGCCACCGATAATGTCCAAATCTGGGTAAGCTGCACGTGTTTCTCTGATGCGGTTTAGCACCCCTTCCGAATGACCATGCGATGAGTCGATAAGTAAAACGTCGATCCCCGCCTCAACCAATGCAGCAACTCGCTCTTCATTACCCGCACCTGCGCCGACTGCGGCACCCACGCGTAATCGTCCACGGTCATCTTTACAGGCATTAGGCTTGCGCTCAGCTTTATGGAAATCTTTAGCGGTGATCATACCGGTCAACTGAAATTCGTCGTTCACCACTAGGACTTTTTCAACGCGCGCTTCGTGCATTTTCTCTTGCACTTCTGCTCGTGTCGCGCCTTCTTTAACCGACGCCAGCCGCTCTTTTGGTGTCATAACTGCATCGACTTTTTTGGAAAGGTCAGTCACAAAGCGCACATCACGCCCTGTGATAATGCCTACCAATTCGTTGGTCTCAGTAACAACAGGGAAACCGGCAAAGCCATGTTTTTGAGTCAGGGCAACCACATCAGCAATACTGGCATCAGGATTAACCGTAACAGGGTGTGTAACAACACCTGCTTCAAAGATTTTCACCTGATGAACCATGTTCGCTTGCTGCTCAATCGACATGTTTTTATGAATAAAGCCGATGCCACCTTCTTGAGCTAAGGCAATGGCTAAACGCGCTTCGGTCACTGTGTCCATTGACGCCGAAATCATCGGAATATTCAGTGCGATATTTTTCGTCAACTGAGTGCGAAGATCAGCTGTGTTTGGGAGAACGGTGGAGTGTGCTGGCACTAGCAATACATCATCGAATGTCAGCGCTTCTTTGGCAATTCTTAGCATTTGCAATATCTCACAAGTAGAGGAGTAAAAGAGTAATCCGTTCTCATCGTTTCGCATAATGAGGGCAACACGTTGGATAAACTGAGTTGCGTTTGGATTAGATATTGCGGACGGATTATACGGCTAACGCAATCGCTTGGCCACAAATTTTTTATTTTTTTTCTTGCATTTACCCCCTTGATATGTATTATATTGCCGCTAACTTCCATACCCACGCCTACGAGAATTAGCCGTGTCATCTCTAACTAATCAAAATATCTTCACTGTCTCTCGTCTCAATGCTGAAGTGCGCCTATTACTGGAAAATGAAATGGGTATTGTTTGGTTAGTCGGGGAGATTTCTAATTTCTCTTCACCTGTCTCCGGTCATTGGTACCTAACGCTCAAAGATTCGCGCGCGCAGGTCAAATGCGCCATGTTTCGTGGGAATAATCGCCGAGTAAGTTTCAAACCTGTCAACGGTAATCAAGTGTTGGTGAAAGCGCGCCTTTCTCTCTACGAACCGCGTGGCGACTATCAATTGATCATTGAAAGCATGCAACCCGAAGGGGATGGCCGCCTTCAGCAGCAATTTGAAGCGCTAAAAGTAAAACTGGCGAGTGAAGGCCTATTTGCTCAGACCAATAAGCAGCCGCTTCCTGAAAATCCGCGATGTGTTGGGGTTATTACGTCTAAAACGGGCGCCGCTTTGTTTGATATTCTCGATGTTTTGAAGCGGCGGGATCCTTCTCTTCCTGTTATCGTTTACCCGACTCTAGTACAAGGTGAAGAGGCTGCGATTCAAATTGCTCAGGCGATCGGGTGCGCTAACAGCCGCAACGAATGTGATGTATTGATCCTAGGTCGAGGTGGTGGTTCACTGGAAGATTTATGGTCATTTAATGATGAGATTGTTGCTCGTACCATTGCGGCCAGCCAAATCCCTATCATCAGTGCCGTCGGTCATGAAATTGATGTCACCATTGCCGATTTTGTCGCAGATATGCGCGCTCCAACGCCTTCAGCCGCCGCTGAAATTGTCAGTCGTGACAACAGCCATAAAATGCAGGCTCTGAGCGCTCGTCAACAAAAATTGCACAGTGAGCTACGCCATTTTTTCGCTCAACGTCAACAAACGATCTCTTCTTTACTACACAGACTAGAGCGCCAGCACCCGACTTATCAGCTTCAACGTCAAAGTCAACAACTTGATGATTTAGAACTGCGCCTTAAGCGAGCTTTAGAACGCTATTTTTCATCACTGAAACAAAAGGTTGAGCGCCAGTCTTACAAGCTTCAACTTCATTCACCACTGTTGGATGTTAATGCGCAAAGATCTGCGTTACTCAGGAGTGAACACAAGCTGCGTGATGCCATGGAACGTAAGCTTCTCAATCAAAGTCATCAGCTGGCACTCGCAGCCGAAAAGCTCGATACCGTCAGCCCTTTGGCCACTCTTAAACGCGGGTATTCTATTACTCAAGATACTCAGGGCAAAGTGATCTCCCGTGCCGCAGAGGCCTCATCGGGTAACACAATCATCACGCGTTTATCTGATGGGGAAATCTACTCTATCGTCAAATAATTTAGCATGACCGAATGCACTAATTACCCCATTGTCATACACCGCTCTCCTCGCCAGTCATTTCCCCACAAAAATCATCGTCTTTCCTATCAGGCATACACCACTCTCACTGATAGAGGTGTTCAGAGTGACCCGCTATACCGCAACGTTCAATCAAGACGCTGAAAATCGCTCTCTAATCTCTGCGTATCCATGAAAACAAAACATCAACGTGATGCCCTCGGCATCAATGGGAGCACTACGACCAATAATCTCACCTAGAAATACGACGGAGCGTGTGGGAATCAGAAAGAGTCTTTAAAGTGATCCGGCGAAAGGTCTTGATCCAAGATCCTATCCCGATCATCGGCGAAACCCATGTTGATCAGCGATCACCCCAAAAAAGAATATTTATATCACCACTCACCGAAAGCATAAGTTACATATTCTGCATTTGAATTTAAAGTGGAATTAAAAACCAATATTAGGTTAAATTAATCAATTTATTGGAATTTAATAAAAAGATCGTAATGTCATTTTTCCGCTGTTGCGTGAGTCACCATCTCAATGTTTTGAACGTCAATTTGTCTTAATATCACAGAAATACCCTTGTATTCGTTCAAGTTTTTGGCGTGCGTACCACCACATGGCATTTGTGCAACTCTTTCTTCTCCAAGATCACACCTCCAGTAGCGCGAATCGGTTAACCCCCTACCACAGCATATTATGTCGATATCTGAGCCTAGACTAAGCCACTGTTTAACTTGTTGGTTAACGAGTGCTTCTATCGCAACCAAATCCTCAAGCACATCGGCACTGTTTAAACCTCGTTTTCGTAATGTTTTACCTAAACGATAGGTATCAAGACATTGGTCCGGTTTTACAAAACTCGATTCTTGTGCATAACTGTTGAAGTCATAATACCCATGACAGTCGGTTCGATCTGCAACTTTACGCCAATAACCATGTGTGTCTAATACCTTATTTAACGCCAAGGCAGCGAGGTGCCCTGCGCTATGTCCACGGCTGAGTGAGAGCTGGTAAGGCTTATCAACGGCCAACATAACGGTTTCTCCGACGACAAACTGATTGTGTTCTTTCGCCATACAATGAACGACCACAAACACCCAACCGGCTTGGTCTCGCTTCACGGGAATCGCCTCACCCACATAAAGCTTGCCACTGCTCTGCTCTGCTCTATAGCACCTGTCTTACAATCCAACACTGGACAACCATTAAGAGTGCCTTTATCTGCAGGGTGATCTGGCCAAATATGGCTGACTGGGTGAAAAGGCGTTTGGTGGGTTACGACATCCATCGTTTCGTCAGAACTCTGCAATAGCAGTATTTTAGCGTCTACTTTCCATATCTGATGGCAGAACAAAGTAATGGTGGGGCTAAAATCGTACATATTGTAAACTCTCCAAAAAATATCGATTGAATCTGGTTTTTAACCTTATGATACGGTCGTTTGCTGTATGGCACTTCAGTGTTGTCCAACACACTACCGATTTAGGCCAACCGCTCTTGGATTTGCCCAATCCCCCATCGACTGAACATTTTATTGCAATTGGCTACCTTCAGGCGACAGGTTCCACTTCTTTGCTGACAAAGGCATTCGACCAATGACCAACATATTCACTGACTTGATCAATCTGTCGCGCATGGTATAAAAGCGTGTCTTGGGACGATGTTCAGTGCTCAACTAAACGCTCGTTTAGCTGGTCGTCTCGGTAACAAGCCATCACTGTCGGGCTTAATCAGTAAGGTTGAATAACTTAAATGACGATGGGCTTTTCAAACCGCCAAAGGGTAAGATTAGAGGGTTGAAGTCTATAGGTTTCAATTATAATTTTCAGCCAGTTTTATATATCTCGTGATCACTCTAAGCCTTGCTGACATGGTTACCATGATGAAAATAATATATTCAGGAAAGAAAAAAGCGCCCGTCAGGCGCCTATTTTATTTTTTTCTGTTTTTCATCATACTCATTAGGCGTTTTCGTTTTCGCTCCTGAGACAACGTCATTTTATTTGACTTCCCTTCAAAGGGATTATCACTACTTTGGAATTGAATACGAATGGGCGTGCCCATAATCTCTAATGATTTTCGGTAATAATTCATCAGATAACGTTTATAAGAATCTGGCAACTCATTGACCTGATTACCATGAATCACAACAATGGGAGGGTTATACCCTCCAGCATGTGCGTATTTCAGTTTCACTCGTCGACCGCGAACCATAGGCGGCTGGTGATCTTCCGTCGCCGTCTTCATTATACGGGTCAAGACAGAAGTCCCGACTCTTGTCGTAGCCGATTTGTACGCTTCCTGAACCGATTCGAATAAGTGACCGACACCAGTGCCATGCAGTGCAGAAATAAAATGTATGCGGGCGAAGTCAACAAACCCTAGGCGGCGGTCCAACTCCTTTTTGACATGATCTTTCACATCACTATCCAGACCATCCCATTTATTAACAGCCAAAACGATTGAACGACCAGCATTGAGCGCAAAACCAAGTAAGCTCAAATCTTGATCAGAAATATTTTCACGGGCATCAATCACCAGCAAGACAACATTGGCATCTTCTACCGCCTTTAACGTTTTGACGACTGAAAACTTTTCAACGGTTTCATTGATACGCTTACGACGACGAACGCCTGCCGTATCAATCAGAACATACTCTCGCTCGTCGCGTTGCATAGGAATATAAATAGAATCACGAGTGGTTCCGGGCATGTCATAAACCACAACACGTTCTTCACCAAGAATTCGGTTCGTCAAGGTCGATTTGCCTACATTCGGCCGACCGATGATCGCCAGTTTTATCGGCTGATCTTGAAGACGCTTAAATTCTTCTTCGGCTTCTTCTTCACTGAAGTCTAATTTTTCTTCTTCCGCATCGATCAAGCCTGTCAGATCTTCGATTTCACCTTGAGCGTCTTCGATCATCTTTTCAGCAAAGGGGTTGAGCGCGCGATCAATCAATGCGCTTACGCCACGGCCATGAGCAGCCGCAATTTGGTACATTTTTTCAACACCAAGTTGCCAGAACTCAGCGCTGGCGGCATCGGCATCAATACCATCGACTTTGTTAACAACCAGCATCGCAGGCTTTTCAATCTTGCGCAGGTGCTGGGCGATCGCTTCATCGGCGACGGTTAAACCAGCGCGACCGTCTACCATAAACAGGACAACGTCAGCTTCATCGATCGCTGCCAGAGATTGCTCCGCCATTTTGGTTTCCACGCCTTCTTCAGTGCCATCAATACCACCAGTATCAATCACAATGAATTCATGTTCACCCAGCTTAGCTTGACCATACTTACGATCACGAGTTAACCCGGGGAAATCGGCAACTAAAGCGTCACGAGTTCGTGTTAATCGATTAAACAACGTTGATTTACCAACGTTCGGACGCCCTACCAGAGCAACAACAGGTATCATAACAACCTCTACAATATACTGACTCATGCAGTTATAGGTAATGACTGTTCGCAGGGCCAGTTCTTACCTATAACTACAGAATTTCTTATGTTCTATTCAATAAAATGGCTCCAGACTGAAAACAGCCAGGAGCCTAGTGTGAATTATATCACACGATTATTCGAAGGTGTTGACCTTTCGAACTCAATTTTTTCGACAGATCAACTCACCTAGTTGAGCGTGAGTTTATTTACATCACCATTACGCGTCACAGTAACGTAGCCACCTGGAACACGAATTGGCTCAACAGCAAAACCACTGCTGCTAACATGTTGTTGGGCAACAAACTCTCCCGACTCTCGGTCGAGCCAGTGCAAGTAACCTTCGCTATCTCCCACAACGAGGTAACCGTCGATAATCACTGGGGCCGTTAATAAGCGGTGTTCCAGTTGATCATTGCTCCAAAGTTCAGTACCACTGCGTGCATCCACTGAGATAAGATCATCTTTATCCGTCACCAGATACAAACGCCCACCATCACTGGCTAAGTCTGTCGCAGAAGAATATTTACGTTTCCAAACCACTTTTCCTGAACGTAAGTCAATGGCGGTTAACTGACCATTGTACCCTACCGTATATAACGTACTTCCCAGTACGAGCGGCTTAGCATCAACATCAACCATACGATCAATTTCCGTTGACCCTTGTGGTGTGCCAATTGGCTGTTGCCAAATTAACTGACCACGTTCGACGATAGCCGCAGCTAAACGACCACCCGCCGTTCCCCAAAACACACCGCCAGATACAGTAATGGGAGCACTATTACCACGTAAAGTCAGAGTCGGTACTTCTGTACTTATCGACCACTTAAGATCGCCAGTCGCCTGATCGAGTGAAATTAGCATGCCCTTGGCGGTATGCACCAGCACTAAATTGCTGTCTGTCGCAGGGGCCGTAAGTACTTCACCATCGACATCAACACGCCAATTGACCTCACCGTTTTCTTCATTGAGGGCAATAACCTGACCATTTTCACTGCCGATAAAGACTTGACGATAACCGGTAGTAATGCCTCCAGAAAGACGAGCGGACACTTCTTGCTCAAGGTCTTGTTGCCAAAGTGTCTGACCATTTTCTGGATTCAGCGCTTTAACAATACCATCACGGCTTGCAACAAATACTTTGTCATAAGCATAGGCTGGGGAGAGTTTCGAGAAGTAATTAGAAACGCCACTGCCTACGCTCGTACTCCATTCACTTTTCGGTGTGAATTCACTTTTAACCTGAGGTACTGGGGACATGATCACTGTGTCTTCTTCACTGGCGCACCCAGCTAGGACACTCAGTATAGCCACAGTAGACAGGGCCCTTTTCAGCATTTTATTCACGCATTACACCTTATTTAGCCAAATCATCCAGTTTCATTTGTAATGTCTGGCTGGCATCATCGGCTTGTTGAGCTTCAGTGTAAGCCGCGTAGGCACCCTCTGTATCGCCTTTACGAAGTAATATGTCACCTTTCAGCTCAGCAACCCGTCCTGCCCAACTTTCATCACTGATGGAAGATAAGTTAGAAATCGCAGTATCAAATTCGCCCTGCTCAGCATTCACACGCGCCATACGAAAAGCAATCACTGACACCAAAGCTTGATCGGTCGTCGCCGATTGAGCCCAATCTAGCTGAGCAAGAGCGGCATCAAGATCACCCGCCTCTACCTGAACTTTCGCCAATTGAAGCGCCGCTAAAACGGCGTACTGTGTCTCTTGGTTCGACTCAATAAATTCTTGTACGGCCGACTCACCCTGCGCGCCTTGCTCTGCCAAAATCTGGACAACGTTAGTGTAGCTATCCGATGCCATTTCTTGAGCGGCGATCTGTGCGTCTTGATAATAGCGCCAACCAAACAAGCCACCTAAGCCTAACACTGCACCCACAATGACAACTTTACCGTTCTCTCTAAACCAATCTTTAATTGCGTCTACTTGTTGTTCTTCAGTATCGTAGAGTTCCACTTCCTGTCCTCATAAATTTCTAAAGGAGCGATATCATCGCTCCTTTCAAATGACCATCTATCTAAACCAAACTTGCCAGCTTGCTTGCAATTTCTGTCTGGGTATAGGTTTCTTGCGTACCGCCAATTAAATCTTTTAAAACCACTGAATTGTCTATCACTTCATTTTCGCCAAGAACCAGAGCAACTGCAGCACCCACTTTATCTGCGCGCTTAAACTGTTTCTTGAAATTTCCACCACCAAAGTGATTCATCACTCTCAGGCCAGGAACCTGCTCACGTAAGGATTCAGCCAGTTTCATGCCTGCCATCATCGTTCCTTCGCCTGCGGTTACCATGTAAACATCGACATCGCGACGAACAGACGTCAGTTCAAGCGTCTCTAACAGCAACACCAGACGCTCCAGTCCCATCGCAAACCCGACGCCAAATGTCGGTTTGCCTCCGAGCTGTTCGACTAAACCGTCATAACGGCCTCCGCCGCAAATCGTACCTTGAGCACCCAAACTTTCCGTTATCCACTCAAATACGGTGCGGTTATAGTAATCTAAGCCGCGAACTAAGCGTTCGTTCACCGTGTATTCGATACCAGCCGCGTCAAGAAGTTCACACAGATCAGAAAAATGTTGTTGAGACTCTTGGTCAATGTACTCAGACAGTCTAGGTGCGTCGCCGAGAATGGCCTGAACTTGTGGGTTTTTCGTGTCAAGAACGCGAAGTGGGTTCGTCTTCATACGGCGTTTACAATCGTCATCTAGAACATCAATATGCTTTTCTAGAAAACCAACCAATGCGCTTCGGTAGTCGGCACGTGCGTCAAGTGAGCCAATGGAGTTGAGTTCCAAACGAACATGTTTATCGATACCCAGTTGACGCCAGAGTCGTGCAGTCATCATAATCAATTCTGCGTCGACATCAGGGCCACCTAAGCCAAAAACTTCAACCCCACACTGGTGAAATTGACGATAGCGCCCTTTTTGTGGGCGTTCATGACGAAACATTGGCCCCATATACCAAAGGCGCTGTTCCTGATTATAAAGCAGTCCGTTTTCAATACCCGCACGCACGCAGCCTGCTGTGCCCTCGGGACGCAGGGTCAAACTATCGCCATTGCGGTCTTCAAACGTGTACATCTCTTTTTCAACAACGTCTGTCACCTCACCAATCGCACGACTAAACAGATGCGTTGACTCAACAAGCGGCATACGGACTTCATTATACCCATAGGCACTGATGACATTTTTTACTGTATTTTCTACCTTCTGCCACAAAGGCGATTGGCTTGGGAGGCAATCGTTCATGCCTCGAATTGCTTGAATTGTTTTTGCCACAATATTTACCGTAAAGTTATTGTTCCCCTAACGACCTTAGCGTTAGGGTTACTCTTTTATTTTTACATCGATGCGGTTTTGTTGATCCATCACCGAAGCCTTAGCTCGTATTTTTGCTTCTAGTTGACGGACTAGATCATCGTTGTCAAAACGCTCCTTCTGACGTTTTCCGTCTTGATAAAAGGCGCTCTTTTTATTACTGCCTGCCAGCCCTAAGTGCGAGACTTCAGCCTCACCCGGTCCGTTTACCACACAACCAATAATGGACACGTCCATCGGAGTGATGATGTCTTCAAGGCGCTCTTCAAGAGCATTCACTGTGTTAATAACATCAAATTCCTGGCGAGAGCAGCTTGGACAAGCAATAAAATTAATCCCTCGCGAGCGAATGCGCAGTGATTTAAGAATATCAAAACCCACTTTGATTTCTTCAACGGGATCAGCGGCCAGTGAAATACGCAATGTATCTCCGATTCCCTCAGACAGAAGCATCCCAAGTCCAACCGCTGATTTAACCGCACCGGCCCGCGCTCCACCAGCTTCTGTGATGCCAAGGTGAAGTGGTTGATCAATGTTTTTCGCTAACAATCTATAAGACCCTACGGCCAAAAAAACATCCGAGGCTTTGACACTCACTTTAAATTGATCAAAATTTAGACGGTCAAGAATGTCCACATGGCGCATCGCTGATTCAAACAAGGCTTCCGGAGTTGGCTCCGTATACTTCATCTGGATCTCTTTCTCCAGAGAGCCGCCGTTAACACCGATTCGAATCGGGATGTTTTTATCACGTGCACAGTCGACAACCGATCGAATACGCTCTTCATTGCCAATATTACCTGGATTTATACGCAGGCAGTCTACGCCATACTCTGCAACTTTGAGGGCGATTCGGTAATCAAAATGTATATCGGCAACCAGTGGGATATTGACACGCTGCTTAATTTGTTTGAACGCTTCAGCGGCATCCATCGTAGGCACCGAAACGCGAACAATATCAGCTCCGACCTTTTCCAGTGACTGAATTTGCGCCACAGTCGCTTCAACATCTGTGGTTCTGGTATTTGTCATCGATTGCACAGCAATCGGTGCGCCGTCACCAATCGGGACATCACCGACATATATACGTGTCGATGCTCGGCGCTTAATAGGAGATTCGTGTTGCATATTTCTTTCTAAGGTAAGGTGAATCTTGCGACTTTGCCTGAAGTATACCCAGAAAGGTCGACAGGTTCACTTGATAATATGATCGAAACACTTTCCGGAGCACCTAGAATCACGTTATAGGGCGCTTCACCACTCAGTTTTAGATCTTGTCCTGCTTTTTTTATTCCTGTCGCGAGTGTTTTTCCCGTCGCATCTTTAACCTGAACCCAGCAATCATCGCTAAACGTCATTTCAAGCAAACTGGCCACAACCTCGGCAGCCGAGGTTTCAACAGACTCATTGGTTGTCACTTCGGAAACATTGCGCGGTGGTTGCTCTGGCTGTGCAACAGCCTCAACCGTCGGTGTTGCACTCACTGGTATCGAGGCTGCCTGGGGGGCTTGAGGCTCAGTCATCGTAGCAGCATCACTGATCGCTTTCTCCGCCGATTGAGGTTGTGATGGCATGACCGTGGACGTCACTTCTTCAAGGGGTTGTTCTATCAATGTGTCGGGATCAACAGCGTCATGATTCGTGTTCGGCTCGAGCGCTGAAAAATCTAAGGCTTGATTGTCGGCCAATTCTTGTTCAACCTGTTCTTCTTGCAGCGTTAACGTAGTGAGTTCCAGTACGCTCTTTTCTTGATTTTGCCACCACAAGAAGACGGAAATACCGACTACAATCGCGCCAATGCCCCAGGTCAAGCTCATCAGGCGGCTATCATGCTTCTGCTTGTTAGTTTTGTGAGAAAAGCTCTGCATTTCATGCTCTTGATGTTGTGCCTCTCCACAATCATCTAGTGCACATAACACCACCGATTCATCAATGCCAACCACTCGGGCATAAGATCTTAAATATCCTCGAGTAAAGGTGGCAACCTGTTCACTTTCAAACTGGTTCGATTCAATATTTTCAATAATGGAACGACGTAGGCGCAATCTGTCAGCAATCTGCTGCTGACTTAGGCCAAGCTCTTTGCGTTTTTGCATTAAAATCGTACCAGCTTCGACTTTATTTTCTTCCTGCACCTGAGGTATTTCTAGTTCAACACTCATAATTCATTAACGTCTCTTTCTGGGGGCTGAGCAATAGCACGTTTGTTGTTATTCATTGGTTGTGCTGATTTCGTTCAGAGTTCTGTATTTTGAGGATAAGCCCTCACCAATTTGCCTAAAAGCGCTCCACTAAAATTGCAGAGTTTAAAACTCTAAAGCACTAATGTTTAATTCTAATAGATATCAGAGATGAAACAACATACGAAAGGCTCATAAATTACAAGCAGTTCAAGGTTTTTCAGCATTTTTCTTAAATTGAGTAATTTATACTTACAAAAAAGCCAGAGTTTATCTCTGGCTTTCTAATAAAAATGGTCTCTAGACGGCCTTAACGTCTATTGTTTCACCCTTCGCCGCTCGAATCGCAGCTGTGCGTTTTGTTCGATCGATCACCTCTCCGACCAACTGACCACATGCCGCATCAATATCATCACCACGAGTTTTACGCACAGTAACAGTAAGATCATACTGCATCAATGTTTTCTGAAACCGATCAATACGAGAATTGCTTGGTTTCTTATATGGCGAGCCAGGATAAGGGTTAAATGGAATCAAGTTAATCTTACAAGGTGTGTCTTTCATTAACTGAGCCAGTTGACGAGCATGATCCATATCGTCGTTAACATGGTCAAGCAATACATACTCAACGGTCACTTTCCCCCGATTGGCGTTCGAAGAAGCAATATAACGACGAACCGAAGCCAGAAAGTCCTGAATATCCCATCGGTCGTTAATCGGCATGATTTCACTACGAAGTTGGTCATTAGGGGCATGCAAAGAGATCGCCAGCGCGACGTCAATCTGCCCTGTCATTTGATCAAGACCTGACACTACGCCTGAGGTTGATACGGTCACACGGCGTTTAGATAAACCAAAGCCGAGATCATCGAGCATAATTTCGAGAGCTGGGATCAAGTTTTTCATATTCAATAGTGGTTCACCCATCCCCATCATAACGACATTGGTGATTGGGCGACGACCTGTTTCTTTCTCTAGGCCGACTTCTCGTGCCGCTCGCCAGACTTGACCGATGATTTCCGAGACTTTTAGGTTACGGTTAAAACCTTGCTGAGCTGTCGAACAAAATTTACATTCGAGTGCGCAGCCGACTTGTGATGAAACACAGAGAGTCGCACGATCATCTTCGGGTATATAGACGGTTTCTACATCTTGATCACCGACCTTCATCGCCCATTTAATTGTGCCATCAGATGAATGCTGAGCATCGGCGACATAAGGTGCCTTTATCTCACAACGACTGAGTAATTTCTCACGAAGCTTTTTGTTAATGTTGGTCATGTTTTCGACGTTATCGACACCGAAATGGTAGATCCACTTCATCACCTGATCAGCACGAAACGCTTTTTCGCCCAACTCTTCGGCGAAAAACTTACGCATACCTTTGCGATCAAAGTCCAGTAGATTGATTTTTGCAGTGGTCATGTAGCCTCACAAGCGACGTAACATCAATTAAGGGCGCGAATTGTACAGCCTTTATTCAGTGACAACAAGCGTTCTAACACCCTGTATTCTATAACGCATTAATAACTGGATGGTTAAATTTTAACAGCCGACAAAACAATACCAACTTAAGGTGGTAAAAGAGTGAAAGCATCATGGATCTGTTTTGCTTCAGCGAAGACTGTCCATCTTATTTTGTCGGCTGAGATAAGTGTTTAATATGAGTAACTATTGACCATAATCCATTACCACGTGATGGGCTAAGATGCGCGATTAAACCAAGCTTGCTAAAGTAATCATCAATCTCAAACGCCTCAATTTCGCAAGTCGTTTTTCCGTTGTATGCGGCCATCACTATCGCGATCAGCCCACGTACAATCCGAGCATCAGAATCTGCGCAAAAATACCAACGCTGATCCGTTTTTTGGCTCACAAGCCACACCAAGCTTTCACAACCGGACACCGTAACCTGCTGTGATTTTAAGCCTTGCGGCATCACTGGCAACGTTTTCCCCCATTGTATCACTTGACGATAACGGTCTTCCCAGCCTTTCAATTCTTGCATTGTTTGAACAATATCTTCGGCAGTAATGTCATCGCCAAATGGGCAACTAGGTAATACGATCATGGCTACTCCGCAACGTTTATCGCTTATCTGTGGTTAGGATTTTCTGTGCTTTTGAATCAGTTTTTCGACAATACGAGCAACCGCTACAAAACCAAATGATGCTGTCACCACGGTGGCTGCCCCAAAACCGCTCGCACAATCCATTCGCTTCGGCCCTTCTGAGGTTCCTTTAACACCACAAACACTCCCATCAGGCTGAGGGTATTTGAGTTGCTCAGTGGAAAACACACAGTCAATGCCAAACTTGCGAGCGGGATTAGTTGGAAAGTTATGATGCCGACGTAGTGTATCTTTGATTTTTTTTGCCAGCGGGTCTTGGATCGTTTTTGTCAAATCCGCCACTTTGATTTGCGTTGGATCAACCTGACCACCCGCACCACCTGTCGTAATCACTTTAATTTTATTACTTCGGCAAAAGGCAAGTAATGAGGCTTTCGCTTTGACGCTATCAATCGCATCCAGCACATAATCATAGGACTTGCTTAAATAGTCTTGTTGATTCTCTGGTGTAATAAAGTCGTCAATCAGATTAATTCGGCATTCTGGATTGATCAACTTAACGCGCTCAGCCATCACTTCAATTTTGCTTTGCCCTATTGTACCTGTCATAGCGTGAATCTGGCGATTGATGTTAGAGACACAGACATCGTCCATATCGATCAAAGTCAGTTCACCGACTCCTGTCCGAGCTAAAGCCTCGATCGCCCAAGAACCAACGCCACCCACTCCGATCACACAAACATGTGCTGCGCGAAGGATTTCCACTTCGTTTTTTCCGTACAAACGTCGGGTTCCGCCAAAACGTTGATCGTAATTATCTGAAGCCGGTGTATCGAGGTCACGCATGGTACTGTTCTTCTGCCTAATGGTGGTACAAAAATAAAGAGTGCGATTTATACGCACTCTTTATTGAAAAGTCTAGTTTAGAGCCCCTCAAAATGGGCGGTAAAAACTATTGTAACTTTTCTGGTGGCAATGCCCAAGGCGCTTTAGTCAGTGAGTTCTCTAGACCCAATTTCCAGACCCGTCCAAAGTGCTTGTAATGACCCGCCTCAATTCCAGCTCTTGCTCCCATACCATGGTAAAGATCGAGGTGGTTTTGTTTCACCGCCCCTCCGGTATCAAGAACAATCAGCAACCGCAATTGATGTGATCCACTCCAAGTGCCATCGGCGTTCAGCAAGGGTACCTCCGCTAAAATAGGGGTCCCCATGGGGAAAATGGAGCGATCGCCAGCAACTGATGCCATTGGAAGTAAAGGAATACCCGCGGTTCCGGTCACTGGCGCATCCGCTCGCGGTTCAAAGAAGACAAAAGAGGGGTTTTGCTCAAGCAATTGACGAACCGTCGCCTCGTCATTCGACGTGACCCACTGCTTAATGGCTTTCATGGACATTTTTTCTCGCGGTACTTGATTTTGTTCTATCAGAACTTTGCCAATACTAATGTAGGCCTTGTTGTTTTTGCCACCATAAGCAAAATATTCAAGAGTATCGTCCTCAAAGTGGACAAAACCACTTCCCTGTACCTCCATTAGAAAAGGATCAATCCTATTTTTTGCGTAGCCGAGTTCAAGTCCCAATCCATTAAGCGCCCCATCATAGATTTGGGCGCGTGTCGGGCAATCAGAATCACACTCCGGTTTTGCGTAGACGGGATACTTAAACACATCGTCTGACTCATGGCGTAATTCCATCACTGGCGAAAAATAACCAGTGAACAAAACGTTACCTTTCTTATCACCGCCTCCAAGTTGTGCGGTCTGAACGCCAAAGTCGTTCAGTTGGGCAGGATCACCACTTTCAATAACCCATTCATTAAGGCGCTCGTACAACGGCTGATAAATATTGGCCATAGAGGGCGAATTTTCAACCACCTGTTGAGCTTGTTTATGAAACTCGGTGAAATCCCGAGGTTTGTCAGAGACCAAACGATTGGTTTTATTGAGTACAGAGTTAAATTCGCCATCAAGATATTGCTGAGCGCGCTCCTGAGGTTGTGCGCACCCAAATAATGTGCTTGCGAGCATAATAGGGAGATATTTTTTGAACACTGATTTTATTCCTTTCGAGCCTTAAATAGAGGATGACAAACTCGAACGATAAGCGCAATCAGATAGACGTTAACGAAGGTTATTTTTGTACTTTTCTAACAATCGATAGACAGGTTGGTATTCTAGGGAGGAGATCATCCTCATTTCGGTAAATTGTTGATTGAGGAGCTTGTAACGACGTTTTTCATCACCCACGTTGAACTCGACATGATCACCATTGAATGTAAATTGGGTATCCACAATACCACTATCAATGATCACGCCTTTCTCACCAAGTACAAACCTGTCAGCCGAGTATGGCGCAACGTTTTGCTCGACCCAAGTGCCATAAACCATAGAATTGGGGTGCTGTCCATCTTGATAAATGTCATACAAAACTTTGCTCACAACAAGCAACGCAATAACAAGAGTGACAGCGAGCATGAGCAAACCACGCTCTATGATTTTATTCTTCATGAATAGAGATATGCCTATGTTGTAGTTGACAATTCAGTAACCAAGCCTAGTGACTACTATTATAATTATTAACTTAAATATCTAACTTTACTAGTAATTAGCCTAGATACTAAGAATATCATTAACATGCATTAACGCATCTATCTACTCTAGAATTCGATTATTTGATAATTGTTCAAAAAAAAACACTTGCTCACATTGGAATAAAATTGCATTATTTTTAGATATAAATTCAAATTTGGGTGTAATGTGAAGTTACGTAATACTGAATTAGTCAAAGGATTTCGTCAATCGGCTCCCTATGTCAACGCTCATAGAGGGAAAACCATGGTGATGATGCTGGGTGGCGAAGCACTGGCTGACAATAATTTTTCTCATATCATCAGTGATTTGGCACTGCTTCACAGTCTAGGGGTGAAAGTCGTTCTTGTTCACGGCGCACGCCCGCAAATTAATCGTCAGCTTCAGCTGAACCTGCACGAGACGCCTTATCACAAGGGTATTCGTATCACCGATGAAGTCGCGCTTGATATGGTCATGCAAGCTGCGGGACAACTGCAACTGGCCATCACTGCGCAATTATCAATGAGCTTGGGCAACACACCGATGGCCGGTAAGCAGTTGAATGTGGTGAGTGGGAACTTTGTCATTGCCCAGCCACTCGGGATCGACGAGGGCGTAGATTATTGCCACAGTGGGAAAATAAGGCGCATTGATGTTGCCGGTATTGACCGTATGTTAGAACAAGGGTCGATCGTTTTGTTAGGCCCAATAGCGAGCTCTGTCACGGGAGAATCGTTCAATTTACTCTCTGAAGAACTCGCAACTCAAGTGGCCATTAAGTTAGGTGCTGACAAGCTGATTGGTTTCTGTTCAGAGCAAGGGGTCATCGATGAACATGGCAATGCCGTCGCCGAACTCTTTCCACGTGAAGCCGACCAATTTATCGAAAAATTACAACAGCACAACTCGGTAACACCTGAACATTCTTCTGGCACACTACGATTTTTGCGAGCGGCAACCGCGGCGTGTCGGGCTGGCGTACCACGCAGCCATCTGGTGAGCTACAAAGTTGATGGAGCCTTACTTCAGGAACTTTTTTCTCTGGATGGTATCGGGACACAAATCGTGAAAGCCAGCGCCGAACAAGTCAGGCAGGCCGGTATCGATGATATCGGTGGAATTTTTGATTTAATTCGACCTCTAGAAGAACAACGCGTATTGGTCAGGCGCTCAAGAGAGCAACTCGAGCAAGAAATACATCAATTCACCATCATAGAGAAAGACGGCCTTATCATTGGCTGCGCAGCCCTTTACCCCTACTCAAGCGAAAGAATGGCCGAGATGGCTTGCGTGGCAATACGCCCAGAATATAGAGATGGAAACCGAGGTGTCTTGCTCCTCAACCACATAAAACTTCAGTCCAAAGCCCAAGGGATAAAACATATTTTTGTTTTAACCACGCGGAGCCTGCATTGGTTCCGAGAACAAGGTTTTAATGAAATGGACGTCGACTTCTTACCGTCAAAAAAACAAAACCTGTATAATTACCAAAGAAAATCAAAGGTACTGGCGATTGAACTTTAGAATTTTAACTCTACCAACCCTATCGATATGGGATATTGGCAACAAAAGTATGGTCTTGCTATTTTTTCACTTTATTTTGCGCGCTCAACTGGTTAAAATTCGCTCTTAATTGGACTCGTCTTCAGCTTGATCAGAGCGCTTTCTGATTAAGTCGCATGGATTGCTTGAGGTATATCACAACATTACTTAGAGCAAATAACCAATGAAAACCATCATCTGCAACTCGATACAGAGTTTCTGGGATATGGCAGATAACGAACTGCTTGAAGGGCTAGATGTACATTGCGTTTTCCCTGTCAATAACGGGTTAAAGGCATTTATACTCAACTATCAGGAGAAATACCGCATCCGAAGTATTTCTTTCAGCCAAGCCATTCAGTAATCGCTGTCAATAACCAAGGATGGTTGTTGAACGCTGCCCACCCCTAACATCTGCGTTACCCTAACCGTTGAACGAGGCCACTGGCTCTAGCGGTCGTGCTTCTTACCCCTCGGACCATCACTTCTCTATTCGTGTAAAGGCTTAAACGTCGTTTCGCTCGGGTGATCCCCGTGTAGATTAATTCACGCGTCAACAGTGGTGTAAAGTCAGGTGGTAAGATCATCAAGGTATGCTCAAACTCGCTTCCCTGAGCTTTGTGAATGGTCATCGCGTAGGCGGTTTCATGTTCGGGAACTCGACTGGGCAAAAAGGATTTGACCGAGCCGTCAGGCAACTCAAAAAATACCCGTAGCCTGTTTTCACCAACAGAATCATCCCTTATGCATAATCCGATGTCACCATTGTACAGTCCAAGTGCATAGTCATTGCGTACAACCATAACGGGTCGACCATGATACCAAGTCTCTTCCTTTAGCTGAATAAGTTTACGCTTACTCAAGGCCCGTTCAATGCGCACATTGAGCTCTGTTAAGCCAAAATCGCCCTCCCTAAGCGCACAAAGTAATCGGCAACGGGCAAACAGATCAAGTGCCGCTTTCGCTCTGTGTTGAATCGGTTCTGGTTCCTGAGTCTTTAAGTCTACCTTCAACTCAGTGAGGCGCTTGAGGTAGTGGCAATATTCACCCACGAGAAGCTGAATCATCGCATTATAATGCTGGCCGTCGACAGGAAATGTCGCGATATCAGCAAAATCTTTTTGCCACACCCAATCCACTTGATCGATCAAACCTGAATTAACGGCTTTGGCAAGTTGCCCAATGCCAGAGCGGGCATCAAAACGATAGCTTTTTTGCAACATACATAAACTATCGGCAAGTGTTGGGCCCGTATTTAATTGTTGTGTAAAGGTTTGATAGCCAGTCAGCTGAATTAATTGAGCTGCCTGAGCCGAACTGTACCCAAGATGGCTAAATGAACAAATATCCCCCAACACAGCACCCGCTTCAACCGAGGCGAGCTGGTCTTTGTCTCCTAACAATATCAACCTTGCCTGTTTAGGCAGTGCATCCACCAACTTATACATCATCGGAAGATCGACCATAGAAGCCTCATCAACGACCAGTATGTCTAAATGCAAAGGATTGGCGGAGTTATGACGGAACTCCACACTATTAGGCAAGGCGCCAAGCAAGCGATGAAGTGTGCTCGCATCGGTCGGGATATTGACTTTTTGTTCCGGAGAGACGGCCAGTTCAGAAATCGCTTTGCCTATCGACTCGGTTAGCCGAGCGGCCGCTTTACCTGTTGGAGCGACCAGTTTGATCACGGGTACCTTCCCACTCTGTGTAGCCTGAGCAATCAATGCCGCAAGCAACTTGGTCACTGTCGTGGTTTTTCCGGTTCCCGGACCTCCCGAGATCACAGCAAATCGACGAGTAAGCGCAACGGCGGCGGCCACTTTCTGCCAATTAAGACAGACGGATAACGGCACCAATCGGTCCAACTCATACAAGTGTTCGACTCTTGTTGTTTGCATCAGTTTTTGGTCTATCGATGACCAATCGAGACGCTCGCTGCTCACAATATCGAGATGATCACATACCAGTTGCTGTCGCAGGACTGGCGTTGATCTTTCCTCGGATTGAGCTAAGTTCAGCGCCGAAAAAAGATAACCATAATTTCTGGCAAATAAATGGTCCAATAATTGGGTCAACTGCTGGCTATCACTCGGCTTTAAACTTATCGGTGCACCAAGGCGAGTCAAACGCTGAGCTAGGGTTACCTCATAGTGCCAGTAACGATGAAGATACAGTCTCCCATTGTCAAGAATCAGTGGCTTTGCTTGGCCCTGCTCGGCCACCACCGATGACTGCGATAAGCGATTTACCCACTGAATTGGATGCAGCTGGAGATTAAGTTCAGTGGCTGCTTCACCAAATAGACCGATCCTTGCCGCCAGATCGGTTGCTCGACCAGAGTGATCAAATAGGGGGAGGCATATATGACCTTTACCCAATTCACTACTGAGAATAGCGGCAATAAACGCAACATCTTCATCATGACTTTGCGAGTAGATAAAGCGGGCAAACTGATTATCAATTTGCCTCAATGCCCCTTGTTCGGTCAATCCGTCTAAAAAAGAGAAAAGAGATTTTATCACTAAAGTAACTCCATTTGACCCGAATGACTCTGTTTCGGTTCAATCGGATTCCCATCGATTAGGTTATCCATATCTTGCAGCAATTCTTGACTAGGGCACGAGTAAAAAATGCCATGTTTGCTTCCTCCATCCATGCCACGCAAGAACAAATAATATACGCCTCCAAAGTGGCGCGGATAGTCATAGTCAGGCAAACGACTCCCTAAAAAGCGATGCAGAGCCAGCGCATAGATCTGGTACTGAAGATCATAACGATGTTCAGCCATCGCCGCTTTCAGGGCATCACTATGATAGTCGTTGACCGAATCCCCTAAATAGTTAGATTTCCAATCAAGGATATAGTATTTGCCCTGATGCTCAAATACGAGATCAATGAAGCCTTTTAACATGCCCTGAACAGGCAGAAAACCTAAATCCCCCGCTTGCGCCGATAAGATGTCATGCCTCTGAATAACTCGATTGAGTGAAGGAGCCGATAACACTTTAATCGGTAAAAGAAATTCCATTTCGACCAAACGTTGCGACGATTGAATTTGGTTGAGCTTTAACGCCTTATCATCCAAAGGCGTTGCCAACACCGTATCAATGAGCTGTTGTAAAACAGGCAACCATTGGGGATCTAACGACTCCGCTTCCATTAAACGAACAATAATATCAACATTTCCCTCACTAGTCGCAAGTTGGGTAAAGTCCAATTCTTCGAACAGTGTGTGGAGAAAGGTGCCGGCCCGAGGGCCTTTAGGAAAAGTAAAAATGCTTTTCTCTGAGACGGGTAAAACGGGCTCTTGTTGCTCGTTCGACGAATCCATATCCATCGAGAGGATATCGCTGGATACAATATCAGCAGAGTGACTCCCCCCCTGTTTGACTAGCCCAGAATAACTGGTCAAACGCCAATTTCTGTCAATTTCACGAGTAAGAACCTTTGCTTTAAGCACTTGAGGTTCTTCCGTCTCAGGGGTAAAAACCTTAGCACAGGGTTCGGGTAACCCTGTTAGTGAAACACAAGCCATCGCCTGAGCCTGTTTTTCCACCGCCAGAGAGAGCGCGGCGATACTGCCTGGTTGGCCGTCCTGAAGCAGATACCCAAACGCGCTATGGTGAACGCCTGTAGGCTCCTTAGTTGAACGACCATCTCTAATAGGAGCAATCCCCACAAAACAACCAAACACTGAGCGGGTAAGCGCCACGTAAATCAAACGTAAATCTTCCGCTAAACGCTCTTTATCAGCCTGTATCAGAGCGTTCTTTTGAGCGGTAATATCGAGGATGGTTTGCTCACGCTCGCTGTCGTAATATTTGGCTTCATTGGCCTGACGATAACTGAACACAAACGGTAGAAAAACCAGATCATACTCAAGACCTTTAGACTTATGTATTGTCACAATCTGAACGAGATTTCTTTCCGATTCAAGGCGTTGAATTTGTTCATCGCTGGCACCCAATCCGCTATCCGCATCACTGATCCTCTGGGACAACCAACGTAACAAACCATGGTCACTGTCCAGTTCTTGACTGGCTTGTTGAAGTAATTCTCCAAGATGCATCAAGTCGGTGAGCGTTCGTTCCCCATTGTCTTCCTCCAACAAACGTTCGGCAATATGGCGCTTACTCATGACACTGCGTAACATGGGTAATACGCCGCGGGTTGACCATAAACATCGATATTCCTTGAATTCAGCAATGACGTTTTCCCAATCATTCTCATCGTTGTTAAGTTTGTCGAGTGTAAGGGTATCCAGTGCAAATAACTCAGAGGCCAAACTGGCCCGCAAGGCTCGATCATTTTCAGGTATCAGTACTGCCTGTAACAACCGTTGCAAGTCCTGAGCAACAGAGGAAATAAAGACGCTATCCCGATTCGACAAATACACGCTGGCTATGCCTTGTGCTGCTAAGGCCTGTTTGATCATTCGACCTTCACTGCCTGTCCGAACCAGCACCGCAATGTCACCCGCTAGAACCGGCTTGGCCTGATCCTTTTTATGAAAAAAAGCTTCCTTGTTTTGCGCGAGTGACAACACATTATGGATTTGATCGGCACAGGCCTGCGCCATTGCCTGAAGATAATCCCCTTTGGCAAGGGGTTTTTCTTCTGTATCTTGTAACCAGTAAGTCAGAGCAGGTTGCCTTTTACCTGCGAGTGTCCAAAAATATTGCTCTGCGTTGGGACTAGGATTAACGGGCACAAATGGAATATCTTTCTCGTAAATAAACGGACGTGTTGTCGCGGTAAAAATCTGATTCACAGCCGCCACCATATCGGCACTTGAACGCCAGTTAGTTCCTAGCGTGAAATGCGATGAGACCTGATTTCGAGCCTTAATATAGGTAAAAATATCGGCCCCTCGAAAGCCATAAATCGCCTGTTTAGGATCCCCTATCATAAACAGCCCACAATCAGTATCAGGTAAATAGATACGACTAAAAATTCGGTACTGGGTAGGATCTGTATCCTGAAATTCATCGATCATCGCCACTGGATACAGGTTGCGTATCCGAGCCGTCAGTTGACCATTGTCATCCTTGTCTATCGCAGTACCAAGCTGTGTCAGCAAATCATCAAACGACAACCACTGTTTTTGATATTTTTCTTTTTCTAGCATTTGTCGGCACTGATCAATCGCGTGCGCCAACAACGGAGCCTTCAAACTAATAGGTTGGGTAATAAAGTCTTCTATCGCTGTAAACGTCGGGTGCAGGGGAGGCTGTCCTTTTGGTGTTTTATCGACCAACACATTTTGAGCAAATTTTTCCAGTTTATCCGGATAGTCGTATTCAGTCGTCTCTGTTTCGGCCCACGCAGTGACGGCTCCTAACCACTCAGGTAAAGACTTTTTCGTGTAACTACGCTTATTAATATCAGAGTCACTAATCAGGTCAAAATACTCCGTTTGTCCTTCCCGCCACGTCGCTTTTAAGGCATCTATTAATGTGAGATTTTTCGCGTGCAGATCCCTTAACTCTCCGTGCATTGCAGCCACCGTTAATTCTAAAGGCGGGCCGGACAAATAAGCGCTTATCTCATTGAATAAAGCGGTCGGTGAGCTCCAGATCCGACGTACTTCTCCCGCCAGTTCAACAGACAGCGGGTAAAAGTTCCGTCTCCAATAATCCTCTACTATCTGAGCTTTAAGGTGGCTTTCATCCGTGATAAATTCATTATTAAAACGACTACCTGATTCAAACGCATTTTGGGTCAGCATCCGTTGGCAAAAGCCGTGAATTGTATAGACGGCCGCTTCATCCATTTGCCGCTCGGCCTGCAATAAAATCGCTGACGCCTGTTGGTGATCAGAGATTTGTTCAAGCAAAGGCGCAATAACAGGATCATCGCTTTTCTGACGATTAAAGGCTAAGCGCGCATCATGAATACGTGCCCGAATTCGATCTCTTAATTCCGCGGTCGCCGCTTCCGTAAAGGTCACTACCAAAATTTGGTCTACCGTCAAAGGTTGTCGGTGCTGGCTGCCATCATCTCCATGGCCGAGTAATAACCTTAGGTACAGACCCGCGATAGTAAACGTTTTTCCTGTCCCAGCCGATGCCTCTATCAAACGCGCCCCATGGAGTGGGAACGTCATAGTATTAAGCAATGTCACCGTAGAAACGGATGTCATAAACTTGTCGCCTCTGATGCCTGTCGTTCGGACCGTTCAGTGATCCTGTCATTGTAACGATATCTCTTATTCATGTTGGCCCCATATAAGCACTCTGCTCTCTTGCCGTCAGACACATCGGATCTCTAATCGCTCTTTTTCTCAACCGCATCCCGTATTAACAATCTCGGGGGCTGCATTACCAGTACGGACAAGGCTCTGACATCAGTGGCAAGTGATTCTGTCCATACTGGCCAGATACGCGAGATATAAGAGTTTGCCCCTTCTCCTTTAAAGACGTAGCCATCATTAAAGGTATCGGCCATTTTTTTGAACGATTTTTGTTCATCATCAACCCATCCCCCTCGGCTGAACCCCGCTTCAACACACGCTAAGGCAGTGTTAGGGAAGTAAGGTAAAGGTGAGGTCATCCCATGATAAAAAAAACCAACCAACTCAGAGAGTGAAGAATGCGCCAACTTAGCGTCATTCATCGCAGGGAAGCTCAAATGCACGACGCCTTGTTTACGGTCATAACCAACAACATGGGTGGGTTTCACATACCCCATTGCCGCGATAGAGAGGTGATCAATCCAAGCAGAGAGATAGTCCTGTGAACGGACTTTTCCACTGCGAAAACGCACCAATCCAGAATGGTAATTGTGAGTTAACCAACCAGTCAGTTGCACTGGTCTCCCTTGACCTAATACATCAAAGGTCAGTTTGATTTCAACATCATCTTCAGCGTTGCCACATAACAACGATAACTGCTCAACCAACTCTTCGGTTTGCACTCGATTTATTTCAAACTCAATCTCTCCCATCGCGCCTACAGGCAATTTTCCTTGCGCCCTTAAATCCGAGATAAACCTTTCAATGGCCACCTGCGAACCCTTTCCCCCGTTTAACTTATGTTCAAGTAAGGTTTCCAGTAGCTGGTCCCTCATTTGATAACTTTCCAGACCATTTAAAACAAAAGGTTCATTGTCCTGCATCACCGACAATGGTGGCTCAAAACGCACTTTTAGGCGACGATTAAAGAAATACTCGACGGGAAGACGCCAGAATCGTTGCAGTTCGATTAAGTCAAGATCAAGTGGAAACGTTGCCTCGTTCAGAAAGTCCGTTAGTGGTCGGTTAAACTGCCCACTCAATTGACCTTGTCGGTTTGCAGCTGGCAACCACTCTTTGGCATAACTTGTATGGCGTTCGCCAAAAGAACTTGGACTAAAGGGAACCATGGCGTGGTGAAAGCGAATACTCGCTAGCAACCGTCGCCCCGAATCATCAACCGGATTATCTTGATCACCCTGTAAACAATAATTCTGCTGACAATACTCCATCAGTTCCGATACCAATACCGACGGCACCCGTGTTGTATTGTCCAAGATTGAACGTCCGACATAACTAATATATAAGGTATGCTGCGCCGACAATAACGCCTCAAGAAACAGGTAACGGTCGTCGTCACGACGCGAACGATCACCTGGCTTGGTTCGAGTATTCATCAAATCAAAACTTTCTGGGGGCATTGATCTTGGATAGACACCTTCATTCATGCCTAGCAGACAAACACTTCGAAACGGAATAGAGCGCATTGGCATCAAGGTACAAAAGTTCACTTGTCCTGCAAGAAAGCGCTGGCTGACTCGAGTGCCCGATAACTTGGTATCAAAATACTGATAAACGATAGTCGGCGTTAATTCCTGTGTGTAATCTGCGTCATTCAATTGTTGCTTCAGCGTCGACAATGTCTCCCTAATTGACTTCAGTGCCGCTTCACCTTCTAAATCAACCTTAAAGAAATCATCCAGTGATAACGTCAGCGCCTCACGCCAATGATCAATCGATTGAGAACGTGAAAACTGATCGCGGTAATGGCTAACGGTGTCGATAAAGTGAGCCAGTTTACCGGCCAACTCAGCGCCCATGCCTTGAACTTCATTGTATGGCGACAACAAACCGTCTTCCGTTTGAAGAGGTCCGATGGCATCTGGCATCGCATAACCAAGCAACATTCTTTGAATACCAAATTGCCAAGTATTTTGAGCTGTCTTAGGCAAATCAAATTCGTGACCTGTGTTCGTATTGAGTCCCCAACGAATACCCGATTCCTCGACCCATTGTTTCGCCAAAATGAATTCGTCCTCATCTAACTCAAAACGCGATAAGATGGCGGGGATCTCCAGTAATTCCAATAGCTCTGATGCAAGACAACGAGTCTTAGGCAAACCAAGAATTTGCATAAAGGCATGGAGAATAGGACTCTCTAGATCAGCGGTGCGATCAGAAATCGAATACGGAATAAATCGTTCACCTGGTGCATTACCAAACACCGCCTGAATCGCGGGGCTGTAGGCGTTAATATCGGCCACCATCACAATAATATCTCGTGGCTTCAAACTGGGTTCTTGTTCAAACATCGCCAACAATTGATCGTGTAGCACTTCCACTTCACGCATTGGGCTGTGGCAAGCATGTAAGGTCAATGAGCTGTCATCTGTTGAAATGGTTGGCTTATGATGACTGTGATCCAGCACCGTATCCTTTTGATGCTGCTCAAGATTGAGGATGTCGGCTTGCAAATGTTTCAACAACGAGGTTCGATTGATGTCAACAAAAGCCTCTATCTCATGAGATTCTAATTGAGACAAGAGCAACATATTGTCTCGACCCAATTTTCCCATCGAGGCCAGTAAACTGTTCCCCACAAATTCTGTGTGCGTCTCATCATTGGTATTCTGCTCAAGGTTACCTTTAAGTTGATGAGAGTCGCCAACTGACTCAGAATGGTCCTTTTTCCAAATTAAGCGTTGGCGGTGTTTGGCGGCCAGTCGTGCAAGAAATTTTCGGTCGCGGACATCACCCCAGTAATAACGACAGGGGTTAGTAAACATCAAATGCACATCAATATGTTCGCCTATCGCTTTTAACGCGTCCATGTAACGCGGGGGCAAAGAGGTAATACCAAACACAAACAAACGCTTGGGGAATTGTTCACATTGAGTTGAGTGACTTTCGAGCGTTTCAATAAAGTGTTGATAAAGGTTGGCTCTGTGATAGGGCGATTGACCCAAGGCGACGGTATGTTTATACAATTCTCGCCACAAAATGGGTTGCCACGGATGATCGCCCTCAAGTTCTTTGACTTCTAAGCCCGCTTCCCATTGGGCAATCCATTCTGGCCGATAGACTAAGTAACCATCAAAGATATCGGCGATTTTTTCCGCCAATTGATACAATTTGCTTTGGTCTTCATCGTCCACCAAATACCGTTTCAATGGCTCAAATTCTGTCTGACCGAGCAACCCCGGTAAGATGAACATAAATTTCCAAGTCATGGCTTCCTTGTTAAAGGCACTGCGCTGCGGTACCTCCGCCAATACTTGGGTAAACATATTCCAGATAAACGTCGCTGGGAGAGGAAATTCCAAATTTGCTGCCACACCAAACTCTTTGGCTAATTCCATTTTTAGCCATTGAGACATACCGGGACTTTGAACCAGTATTTGTTCCTGTTCAAACGGGTTTTCCAACGGATGTAACCGGATCAATTCAACGAGCAAAGACTTAAGCACGTCCACTTGATTGGAATGGTAGACAGTAAACAAAATATCCCCACACTATTGTTGCCATAACTGACGTGAGATTAGCATAAGTAGAGCACTTCACTGAGTATTATCAGGGGCTAAGCTCATCAAAAGGCTATCCATTACGCATTATCACCTTATGAGGCTGATAAAAAATGAAATAACGCCATGCTACATACCCAATAACCAGTGTTGCAACGATCAGTTCAAAACTGGCCAAACCCTCAATTTGGTTAACGTAATACGCATTTATACCAAGGTTATCCATCCAGTCCGCAAGCTTGAATAAGGCCGTCGCTCCAATCGCCATAGGAAATGTAAAGGCAGCATAACCCGGACTAAACGGGAGCCTCAATAACCTAAAAAATGCTAAATAAATGATGGCGGTCATCAGTAGACCAACACCAAATAAAAGGCTAATGATAACAGGTGAAGGTTGTGTGGACACCGTTAAATATCCGGCCAATGACAGGCTTGCAGGCGCAGCCATAATTGCCAATGTCGGTTTGGCCGCATCTGGGATTTGATGGGTAAAGATAAATCGATAGATCATCACGGGTAACATCACGGCGTAAGCCAACATACCGAAAATAAGAACTCCGTTTGCGATCAGACTCAAATAAGGATTACCTGAGAAAGACACGTCTGCCACAATTATTCCGACGGGCGGAACAAACCAACTTGGTACCATATGATGCAACTCAAAAGCCTGAGCTCGGTGGTAAATAAAACTGACAAGAAAAACAATGTGCAAAACCACTGCCGCCAACCATAGGCTATCACCTGCGATGGGAGAGAGTTCACCTAGGGCTTTGGATACAACCATGGTCGCCATGGCAAAGGTCGGCACCACACTGCCCACGACAGGGTGGGCTAGATCTTGCTTGAGCAGGTGACGATGACATAAAAACTTCACCGCCAATACCATCAGAAGCACACCAGCAATCATCGCTCCCGCTACCTGACCATAGCCTTGCATGGGCACGAAATTTTCCCAACACCAACCCAAGCTAGCAATTCCTAGTGCTAACCCCGCCATGGGTGTCGGCGCGCCCATCACTTTTGTTTTTGTTGCCTTAATCATCATTACACCCCCAGTTTGTCTACCCCTCAATATTACGCTTGCTTATTGTTCCAATATATCTAATTATTTATAACATTCGTTCAAAATAACTTAACATTAATTTATGGCCGCCAATATCTCTCTCAAACAACTGAAGGTTTTTATTACTATCACGCAGCATGATACGCTGACCGCCGCATCAGAGGCGCTCTTCCTTTCAAAAGCGGCCGTCAGTATGGCGTTAGCAGAGTTAGAAAAACAGATTGGGCACTCGCTGTTTGATCGAGTCAATAATCGGCTCATCCTTAACCAAGAAGGGCGAAAATTACTCCCACTTTCAGATGAATTGCTTCATAGAGTTCAAGATATCGAACTCTTGTTTAACGGTGATAAAACCTTGAGTGGTCTATTAAAAATAGGAGCAAGTGACACAATAGGGAATCAAGTTGGCCCCTATTTACTGCGAGATTTCCGTCATACCACAGGCCATAAATCACAAACTCTGTTTATTTCTAACTCGGCCCTCATCTGTGAAAAACTGGTTGATTATGAGTTGGATATTGCGCTCATTGAGGGGAAAACCATGCACCCACAGCTCCTTTCTCACCCATTTAGCGAAGATGAAATGTGCATCATTTGTTCCCCTTGTTCTAACTTTGTTGATTTACCTTCGGTCTCAATTGGCGAGCTGGAAAAGAGCGAATGGATACTGCGCGAGCCCGGCTCAGGATCAAGAGAGTTTTTTTTGAGAGTTGTTGCGCCTCGCCTTGAGCATTGGCAAGAAGCATTTCAGCTCAATACAACCGAAGCGCTAATCAACAGTGTCGCTGCCGGTCTGGGGCTAGGCTGTCTATCTCGCCTTTCTGCCGAGCCCGCCATTCGTGACGGCCGAGTGATCCCTTTGACCTTGCCTCTGGATATGAGAAGACGCTTCTGGTTATTAGTTCATAAGGAGAAATACCAAAACCCATTGCTCAAGTCTTTTATTCAATTCTGTCAACATTGGACACCCAAGGTATGAACCCCACTTATCTAAACGGTATGATGAATACCTGATGCTGTCAGTCACCACAAAATAACCGTTACGCTGGCGTGTCATGAGACACCCAGTGTCACATGCCTTTGTTGTCCGACAATCTGGACTTTTTTAAAAAAGTCCTGTATAAAAAGACAGTAATGAATCCAATTAATTTTTGAGTTAGAGGACCAACCATGGCTGTAATAGTCAAGTACGTGGTAGAACGTAACGGAGAAGAAAAAATGACTTTTACCTCTAAAGGGGAAGCTGATGCCTATGACAAAATGCTTGATATGGCTGATGAACTTTTTGAGCTGCTGGGTAAAAGTGAATTACTTGAAAACGAAAGCAAGCAAGAAGACTTAGCGATGTTTTTGGCACAAAACAAAGAAGAAGTGCTTTATGCACTAGGGGCAAAACGCAAACCCACGCCTAAAAAGCCCAAAATCGAAGCGGTAGAAGAGTCAGCGGATGTATCAGAGCAAGGAGACGCCGCTTAACCCCCATGCTTAGCTCGCTGTAAACCTCTTGCAAACCTCGGCAATCGCTGGGGTTTTTGTTTAGAGGGACGCTTTGATAACTATGCACAACTTACTATACTCTCAATGTTGATCGAGTATGATCTTCCTCTTCTTTAGTCTCATTAACGAACCTCTATGAAATATGTTGTTGAAGTCTGTATCGATAATTTGGAATCGCTTCATTTTGCTCTCACAGGAGGTGCTGATCGAATTGAATTATGTTCCTCATTGACATTGGGGGGACTCACCCCCAGTTTTGGCTTTATGAAACAAGCCGCCGCTCTCTCTTCTGTCCCTATTTATGCGATGATACGCCCCCGTCAAGGCGATTTTTTATACAACCCGAAAGAGATTGAGTGCATGCTTATTGATATAGAAGCCGCCGCATTAGCAGGCTTGCAGGGCGTCGTCATTGGCGTGTTAACTGAACAAGGAAATATCGACACCCACCTAGCGGCCAAACTTGTCAAGAAAGCAACGGCGCACCATCTTGGTGTGACTTTCCATCGTGCCATTGATCAATGTTCTGATTATACCAAAGCAATAGAAGACGTTGCCAAACTGGGTTGCGAACGTATTCTAACATCGGGAACTCGCCGCAATGTTGATGATGGAGTTAAGGTACTGCAACATATGGTGGAACTGGCCAAAGGGCGCTTTACTGTAATGGCTGGAGCGGGCCTTACCGCAGAAAATGCCAAAAACATCGTCCAAACAACAGGAATAAAAGAAGTCCATCTATCTGGGAAATCATCCCGCCCCAGCAAAATGAAAACCATCCATTCACTCAGTAAAATGGGCGACCAAGCGCTCGATGATTTTGTTATACCTATCACCAGTTCCGACAATATTGCAAAGGTCGTAAAAGCTCTCAGTTCTTAACGGAAACACTCTCTTACTAAGCAAACTGATGCTAACCTATTGTTAAAGGAGCATATTATGGACGCAGAAAAGTTAAGTAAGAAGTTCTATGAAAAAGAACTGAAACGTTTACAGATAGAACTGGTAAAGTTGCAGGAGTGGGTCAAACAAGAAGGGCTCAAAGTTGTCGTTATCTTTGAAGGAAGGGATGCTGCGGGTAAAGGTGGTGTAATCAAACGCATTACTGAAAAACTCAATCCTCGTATCTGCCGTATTTCCGCATTACCTGCCCCAACAGAAAAAGAAAAAACACAATGGTATTTTCAACGCTATGTGGCTCACCTTCCTGCTGCGGGGGAAATCGTATTGTTTGATCGCAGTTGGTACAACAGAGCTGGAGTTGAAAAAGTCATGGGGTTTTGCTCTCAAGGTCAGTACGATGAATTTCTACGATCTTGTCCCGAATTTGAGTGCATGTTGCAACGTTCTGGAATTATCTTACTAAAATATTGGTTTTCTGTCTCCGATGAGGAGCAAGAGAAACGTTTCCTTGAGCGCATCCAGACGCCAATCAAGCGCTGGAAGTTTAGTCCTATCGATCTGGAATCTCGCCACCGCTGGGCTGAATACTCAGCAGCAAAAGACAAAATGTTTGCATACACAGACACCAAACAATGTCCTTGGTGGGTGGTTCCGTCCGACGACAAAAAACGAGCTCGACTCAATTGTATTGATCATTTACTTAATCAAATTGAATACCAAGACATCACCTATCCTGATATCGACTTGCCACACCTCAACAAGGAAGGGTACACTCGCGCTCCTTTAAACGAACAAACGTTTGTTCCCCAAAAATACTGAGTCGTTGCCTACAAACCTCAATGTAGAACATCATTGATGCGCTTTTTTAACGTAGCGCATCATCAATGCTTTGTTCCCCGAGGTGTCGTACATCCTTACCTTTTACGAAATAGATAATGTACTCACAAATATTTTGGCAGCGGTCTCCAACGCGTTCAATGGCTCGCGCCGACCACATAACTTGCAATATATGCGGGATATTTTTCGGGTCTTCTATCATGTAAGTCATTAGCTGGCGAATCACAGCTTCATACTCAGCATCAATTTTATCATCCAACTTGTGAACTTTAGCTGCAGAGTCGACATCCATACGCGCAAAAGCATCCAAGACCTGATGCAACATATCTATTGCCTGTCGGCATAAAGGCTCAAGAGAGACTTGAAACAGATGTTCATCAGAAGAAGGACTTTCAATCGCTACATAGGCCATCTTAGTCGCAACATCGCCGATGCGTTCCAAATCAGTAATCGTTTTAATGATCGCCATGATGAGACGCAAATCTTTTGCCGTCGGTTGTCGTTTAGCAATAATACGGGTACAAGCTTCATCGATGGACACCTCCATCGTATTGACTTTATGATCGTCGCGAACAACTTTGCGCGCCAGTTCGATGTCTTCCTTGTGTAACGCCTGCATTGCAAAAGACAATTGTTGCTCGACCAAGCCTCCCATCGTCAACACATGAGTTCGAATTGACTCTAATTCGACATTAAACTGCCCTGAAATATGGCGACCAAAATTCATGAATTCTTTTTGACTCCGTGATTAACCATATCGACCTGTAATGTAGTCTTCGGTTTGCTTTTTGCGTGGAGAAGTGAAGATAGCGTCTGTATCAGAGTATTCTATCAATCTCCCCATATGGATGAAAGCCGTATGATCGCTCACCCGTGCCGCCTGCTGCATGTTATGTGTGACAATAACTACAGTATATTTCGTTTTTAGATCATTGATCAGTTCTTCAATGGTTAAAGTGGATATCGGGTCTAATGCTGATGTCGGCTCATCTAACAAAAGAACTTCAGGTTCAATCGCTATTGCGCGCGCGATGACCAACCTTTGCTGTTGCCCTCCTGACAAGCCGAACGCATTTTCATGCAGACGATCTTTGACTTCTTCCCACAAAGCCGCCGCCCGAAGCGAGCGCTCTACCGAATCGTCGAGCATACGGCTGTTACGAATACCTTGCAAACGTAACCCGTACACCACGTTTTCATAGATCGACTTGGGAAAGGGATTTGGGCGCTGAAAAACCATACCGACTCGCCGACGCAGTGTCGCCACATCAACGTTAGGGTGATAAATATTCTTAGTATGCAGCCTGACCTTGCCCTCAACACGACACCCTTCGACCAAATCATTCATACGATTGATACAGCGAAGAAGCGTCGATTTTCCGCAGCCCGAGGGGCCAATAAATGCCGTCACCTGCCCTTTCGGGATCCGCATCGAAATATCGCTCAACGCCTGCGTATGCTTGTAATACAGATTCAATTGCTCTATCGCAATAGCGGTTTGTTCATCGCTGAGATTATTGACATCTAACGGGGCTGGATAGCCCAATGTCTGATTAACTGAAAACATCTTTTAATCCTGCCCCAGAGTTCGATATTTTTCTCGCAAATTATTGCGAATACAGATGGCCATCAAGTTAAGTCCAACAATGACAGTCACCAACAAAAACGAAGTGGCGTAAACCAAAGGCCGAGCACTTTCTATGTTGGTCGTCTGAAACCCCACGTCATAGATATAAAAACCTAAATGCATAAATTTTCTGTCTAGATGCAAAAATGGAAACTGACTATCGACAGGTAAACTAGAAGCCAGTTTTACGGCCCCCACCAACATTAATGGCGCCACTTCACCAGCAGCACGCGCAACCGCAAGAATAAGACCAGTGATGATGGCTGGACTTGCCATGGGTAACACAATTCGCCACATGGTCTCAAATTGTGTCGCGCCTAAAGCAAGCGAACCGTGGCGTACTGCGCTGGGAATTCGGGTCAATCCCTCCTCTGTCGCGACAATAACAACAGGTAGGGTAAGTACCGCTAACGTCAATGCCGACCACAACAAACCTGGTGTGCCAAACGTCGGAGCGGGCAATTTTTCAGTATAGAACAGTGAATCTATGGACCCGCCGAGTGTATAAACAAAAAAGCCTAAACCAAACACACCATAAACGATGGATGGAACACCTGCCAAGTTAATCACAGCCACGCGGATAAGGCGTGTAAAGGTATTGTTGCTCGCATATTCATGAAGATAAACAGCCGCCATTACCCCTAAGGGCATCACAATGATAGACATAATAATCACAAGTAAAACCGTGCCAAACATAGCAGGGAAAACGCCACCTTCCGAGTTAGATTCGCGAGGTTCGTCAACTAAGAACTTCCAGGCTTGAGAAGCCCATTGTCCTAGTTTTTCATGCAACGACATTTGATTGGGGTACCAGACATCTAGCATGTCACTCAAAGGGATCGAATATTGATTGCCTTGCATGTCAATAACGCGAAGTCCCTGCTGCTCTAGCGCCAAGCGAAGTGAATCTAACTTGGCTTCCATCTCCCTGAGCTGTTGAGACAATATTTGTGACTGTGTCTGATAACGCTGAACAAAACTGTGTTCAAGCGTACCATTTAATGATCGTTTTTTATGCTCTAGGTTTAATCTATCCGCTTGCGAGCTGATCACTCTAATTTGTTTTTCTATCAAATGATCAATTTTTTCTCTTTGGTCGTCCGCAAACACGATTGCTCTCTTAACTCGCTCTTCCAGAGTTTCATCAGAGAGCATGTCGTGTTTCCCCAATTGGGAAAAATAGTACCCTTGGGGTTTTCCATAGAAATCACCGCCGCGAGTACGCTCGATGACTGCCCAGCCTAGCGGCTGTGTCCGTTTCAGTAAATCGCTGTCAAGTATCGAAATAAAATCTGTTGGGTAAATATCTCGATTGGCTATTTTGATCGTCAGTCGTTGCACCGAATCCTTTTGATTTAGGGCCTTGGGTAATTCAACATCTCGTTCTTTTAAATGCTTCGTTGGAATTAGCTCTTCGGCATACAACTGACCAATAAGGCGATCACCTTGTTGAGTCTCCCACTGATACAATGGTGCTGGCCAGAAATAAGAAAGTCCTTTCCAGCCAATCAGTAGTAGCAAACCCAGTACTGACAACAAGCTGATACTAACCGCACCACCTGTTAACCATACCCAAGGCGAACCTGATTTAAACCACGTATACACTACGATTGTTTCCTAATTCCACATGATTAAAGCGCACGATATTTTTCTCTTAGTCTCTGGCGCACCCACTCCGCTAAAGAATTTACTGCAAACGTAAACACTAACAGAATCAAAGCCGCCAAAAACAACACTCGATAGTGAGCGCTTCCAACCTCCGATTCCGGCATCTCTACCGCGATGGTAGCAGAGAGGGTTCGCATACCCTCTAATATATTCCAGTCCATAATTGGCGTATTTCCTGTGGCCATCAGCACAATCATCGTTTCTCCAACTGCACGCCCCAACCCCATCATGATGGCGGAAAAAACGCCGGGACTGGCTGTCAGTAACACCACATAAATCAAGGTTTGCCAAGGCGTGGCCCCTAACGCAAGCGAGCCGTCTGACAAATGTTTGGGCACCGAAAAGATCGCATCTTCTGCAATCGTAAAAATCGTCGGGATCACAGCAAACCCCATAGCAAAGCCGACAACGAGAGCATTCCGTTGATCGAAACCAATACCATGCTCCGCAAGAAAAGCGCGTACATCCCCCTCAAACAACCCCTGCTCTAAGGCGGCACTTTGTCCAAGAACAAGAAACGTTATCAGTGCCAGCGCTGGCATTAAAATGACGGCATGCCAACCATTGGGCAACTGATTGATCCATAGTCGAGGCAATTTGTTCCAAATCATCCCTATCATGATGATCGACACAGGAAAGAGCAGCACAAGCGCGGCCACCGAAGCGAGGTTGCGCTCAACAATCGGCGCCAACCACAATCCAGCGAGGAAACCAATAATCACGGTCGGAAAGGCTTCCATCAACTCAATAGAGGGCTTAACCACCCTGCGCAGAGAGGGCGTCATAAAATACGAGGTATAAATAGCACCTAAAACAGCAATTGGAATAGCAAACATCATGGCAAATGCTGCAGCCTTAAGCGTACCAAATGCGATCGGTATCAGGCTGAATTTCACTTCAGATTCATCATTGGCTGAGGTCGTTTGCCAAACATAGTCAGGGGCAGGATAACTTTCATACCAGACTTTCTGCCAGAGCGATGATAAGGATATCTCAGGAAAAGGATTGTCAACCGACGCGACACTGAGTTGGTTACCCGATAAAGTCAGCAAGTAGCGTTCATTACTCGACATCGCTGCCAACTCAGGTGCTTTTTCATAGGTCCGGCTGAATATCACCAACTTTTCGCTGGTCGTATAATGATTTTGTACCGTGCCATTGGTAAAAAAACTATAAAAGCCCTTGCGATATGTATCTGGTAGCAAAAATTCCAATTGAGAAGCCAGTCCAAAACTCCGGATGTGAGTCAAGTAACGCCTTTCATCGGTTAAAACATCAAACCATTGCGTCACCATTCCATCTTGATGGCTGACTAATACTGATAGGGCACCTGACAATAATTTCACATCCGTCACTGCGTGTTGATTCTGCCCTTGACTCAGATCGACCACTTCTCGAACTAAAAAATGATTGCGCTCACGTATCGCAATCACCAGCTGTGATCCCGAGCGTAAGTAAAGTGTTTCACCATTGGGGGCAAGAATAAGCTGATCAAGGTTGGGAAAAGACTGGGGGAAGTCAAAGCGATACTCAATACCCCTTCCATCTTGCCAACGAACACGAACTTTTTGGTCTTCGTAGTAACCGACTAGCGTGACACCTTGTGACACTGAGAACACGAAAGATTTCAGTAAAGTCTGACTTGGTAGGCTTAAATTCAACCCATCAGGATAAACATCGATGCTAGGCGAAAACACTCGTAAATCATGTTGTACAACGCTGTTCATTTGTGGCCGAAACAGCTTAACTTCACCCATTTTGGAGGCAAATCCATACCAACCCTGTGCAGGGCTTCCGGCCGTAAACAATGCAGGCGCCTCCACAATACCCACTGACTGACTGGATGGTGATTTGCCCTCTGACAGTGGCCAAAATTCGACCTGACCTTTTTGCGAAATAACATAAGCATATTGGCCAAAGTCATCAATGCCTAAAGCAATCGGTTTCTTAGTTGTGATCGACTGCTGAGCAACATTAGGTGTGAGTGTTGCGTCAGAGAATAGAGGTAAAACCATCATGGCTAGGTAAACGAAAATCAAGACTAAGGCGGCCAAGACACCCACTCCACCAGTCGAAACTGCAAGTCGTATTAAACGGTCTTTAATTAGTCGCTTTCGATCACGTTCTCGCAATGAAAATTCGGCTTTAGCCATCACACCCACTTACCTAGATTTGTCCACAAGTATAATATGTCGTTTAGGTGACAATTATATTACAGATCGCAATAAACAACTGAAAATAATGCAATAAGAAGGGGACATAAAAATGTCATTAAAACCCCTTAACTTCTATTTTACCTCCATTTTTTCAGTCTAATTTTGGTTAACAACGTCAGTAAAGGTCCGGTGATGAGTACAGAAAAGCTGTATATTGAAAAGGAATTAAGTTGGTTGTCTTTCAATGAGAGAGTGCTTCAAGAAGCGGCTGACAAAACGGTTCCCTTGATTGAACGAATTCGATTTTTGGGGATTTTCTCCAACAATCTGGATGAATTTTACAAAGTTCGCTTTTCTGACGTCAAACGCAGAATCTTGATCAATCAAGAACGTGGCATCAACGACAACTCAAAACACCTCCTCACCAAGATGCAAACCAAGGCGATGCGTCTGAATGAGCGCTTCGACGAGCTTTACGCCGAGCTGATTCGAGATATGGCACGCCGTCGTATCTTTCTGGTTAACGAAACTCAGCTCAATGAATCTCAGCAAAAGTGGGTCAAAAAGTACTTTAGCACTCAGGTTTTACCTCATATTACGCCACTATTAATGCGGGATGACATTGATGTGCTTCAGTTCTTGAAAGATGAGTACGCCTACATCGCGGTCGAATTGCGTAAAGAAGACCATAAGCAATATGCTTTGATAGAAATTCCGACCGACCACCTACCTCGTTTTGTGATGGTCCCTGAGCAAAAAGGGAAACGACGTAAGACGATCATCTTACTCGACAACATCATTCGCTATTGCCTCAATGAATTATTCCGCGGTTTCTTTGACTATGACGATTTGCAAGGTTTTGCGATGAAAATGACCCGTGATGCCGAATATGACCTCAGTCATGAAGTTGAGCACAGTTTACTGGAACAAATGTCAGAAGGCGTCAGCCAGCGCTTGACAGCGATGCCCGTCCGATTTGTTTATGAACGGGAAATGCCTCAGGGAATGCTCGATTTTCTTTGTCATAAGTTGCAGATTTCTAACTATGATAGCTTGATACCTGGCGGGCGATACCATAACTTCAAAGACTTTATTGGCTTTCCAAATGTTGGCCGAGACTACCTTGAGAATAAACCACTTCCGCCAATGAAGTGTGCCGATTTCGATGGCTACGCCAATAAGTTTGACGCAATCAAAAATCAAGATATCTTGCTGTACTACCCCTACCACAGCTTCGAGCATATTTCTGAACTCGTTCGCCAAGCCTCATTTGATCCAAAAGTTCTCAGTATAAAAATCAATATTTATAGGGTGGCGAAAGACTCACGATTGATGAATTCATTGATCGATGCCGTACACAACGGCAAACAAGTCACCGTCGTTGTGGAACTTCAGGCCCGATTCGACGAAGAAGCCAACATAGAATGGTCCAAAGTACTTACCGAAGCGGGTGTTCAAGTGGTATTTGGCGCCTCAGGGTTGAAAATACATTCAAAATTGCTGCTCATTAGCCGTAGAGAAGCAGGAGAGATCATCCGTTACGCACACGTTGGCACCGGAAACTTCCATGAGAAAACAGCTCGAATCTACACCGATTTTTCTTTGTTAACGGCTGATCCAGAAATCACCAATGAGGTGCGTAATGTCTTCGTTTATATCGAAAACCCTTATCGTCCAGTGAAATTTGATCACTTAATCGTTGCTCCTAGAAACTCTCGTAAACAGCTATATCGCTTAATAGACAATGAGATAGCCAACGCCAAAATAGGCAAAAAAGCCGCTATTACCCTTAAAGTCAATAATCTGGTGGATAAAGGTTTGATCAACAAACTGTATGGGGCGAGCGCATCTGGGGTTGAGATCAGAATGATTATTCGTGGGATGTGCTCTTTGGTGCCTGGCGTTCAGGGAGTCAGTAGTCATATAAAAATAATCAGTATCGTCGATCGTTTTCTTGAGCACCCCAGAGTATTAATTACCCATAATGACGGCGATCCCCAAGTCTACATTTCTTCGGCTGACTGGATGACACGCAATATAGATTACCGCATTGAAGTCACAGTGCCAGTGCGTGACGAACGTCTCAAGAGGAGAATTATTGACATTATCAACATCCACTTTACCGATACTGTCAAAGCCCGTTGGATTGACAAAGAGATGAGTAATACTTATGTTCCCCGTGGAAATCGTAAAAAGGTTCGCTCACAACTGGCCATTTATGACTATCTTAAAAATGTAGAGAAAAATACAAAAAAATTAAAAGAACAAGCCATTAATTATGACCCAATCACCAGAAATTCGTGACATTGCCGCGATTGATCTCGGTTCCAACAGCTTCCATATGGTCGTCGCTCGTGTTGTAGACCAAGATTTGCAATTGGTCAGCCGACACAAGCAGCGAGTTCGTCTTGCTGCTGGTTTGGATGCCCAGAAAAACCTCGACAATGCATCCATCGAAAGAGGGCTGGAATGCCTTGCCATGTTCGCAGAGCGATTACAGGGCTTCGACTTACATAATGTTCGTATCGCCGCCACACACACATTACGTCAAGCCAATAATGCTCACATATTCCTCCACCGAGCCAAAGAGATTTTACCTTTCCCGATTGAAATTATTCCCGGAGTTGAAGAAGCTCGCCTGATTTATATGGGTGTCGCTCATACGCAACCTGAATCATACTCTAGGCTTGTTATAGACATTGGGGGTGGCAGCACTGAAATGGTGATTGGCAAGCGCTTTGACCCAGAATTGATCAACAGCAAACAAATGGGCTGTGTCAGTTATACTCAGCAGTACTTTGTTAAGGGTAAGTTGTCGAATAAAAACTTCGCAAAAGCCATGCTTGCAGCAGAACAAAGATTGGAGTCGATAGCCTACCGCTATCGAAAAAAAGGGTGGGATGTCGCCTTTGGTTCTTCAGGCACCATTAAAGCGATCCGCGATGTACTGATAGGGATGGGTTTTGAAGACGGAATCATCAATGCAAGTCGACTCGACAAGCTCATCGATAAGCTATGCGAATGGTCTTCCATTGAGGAAATACAGCTCGACGGCTTAACCTCAGAACGGCAACCTGTTTTCGCAGCTGGTGTCGCTATACTTGCGGCCATTTTCAAAGACTTAAAAATATCACAGTTGCATTTTTCAGAGGGCGCGCTGCGAGAAGGCCTATTATTTGAGATGGAAGACAGCTTCAAACGTGCTGATATTCGGATGCGCACAACGGAAAATCTTGCCAACAAGCATCAGGTTAATTTAGACCATGCTGAAAAAATAAAAATTCAGGCGACCGCCTTTCTCCAACAAACTCATCAGCACTTAGGGATTAAAAAAAGCTCTGAGCTATTCGATCTTCTTCAATGGAGCGCTCTGTTGCATGAAGTCGGGCTCAGTATTAGTTTGCAGGCTTTTCATCGTCACTCAGCATATATTCTACGCTACACCTATATGCCTGGATTTAACCGTGAACAGCAAACCGTGCTTGCTATGCTGGTGCGCTTTCAAAGAAAAGCCCTCAAACTCAAAGAAATGGAAGAGTTTACCTTATTCCGCAAAAAACACATTGTGGGCCTCATCCGCATTTTACGACTGGCTATCTTACTGCACGGTCAGCGAAACGACGAGCCTCTGCCATTATTGACCCTATCGATAGTGGATGACGAATGGACGCTCTCCCCCGATGATAAAGAGTGGTTACAGCACAATAAACTGCTTCATGCCGACCTACTAACAGAGCAAGAATATTGGCACAGTGCGGGTTGGACACTACATTTTTGAATACGTTATGGACAGGGAAGTTCGCTGAACGTAATAGCAGAATACAACGTCAACATTCCCAGTTTAAAGGGATTAAAGCCCCACTTTAGCCAATTCTTTAATCGCTATCTCATGCGAAATGGGCACATAGCCCTCTTGTTCAACCAAGGCCTGCCCCTGTTGAGAATAAATAAACCGTATGAACTCTTTTTCTAACATCGTCAGTGGCATTTGGGGATGTTTATTGACGTATAAATAGAGATACCTCGATAGAGGGTACTTACCTGTCAGAATATTTTCCTGCGTGGCTGGGACATAATCCTTCCCGAACTCTGCAATGGGCAACAATTTAACACCAGAGACTTGATACCCCACACCAGAATACCCAATAGTATTAACCGCAGAAGCCACCGACTGGACCACTGATGCCGACCCCGGTTGCTCATTAACGTGACTTTTAAAGTCACCGCCACAAAGGGCGTTACTTTTAAAATCACCGTAAGTGCCAGAGACAGAGTTTCGACCAAATAGCTGCACACGACGCTTTGCCCAGTGATAGTCGACTCCAAGCTCTTTCCAAGTCGATATAGATCGAGCTGAGCCACAACGTAAGGTCACCGAATAAAGGCTATCAAGCTGAGAAAAATTGAGCCCCACAACGGGGTTATCACGATGCACAAATACCCCTATCGCATCAATCGCAATTCTAAGCTCGGTTGGTGGATAACCGTGCTCTCGTGTAAACGCTTCCCGCTCTCGATTACGCATTGGGCGACTCATTGGCCCAAATTGAGCGGTGCCCTCGGTAAGAGCAGGCGGTGCAGTTGAAGATCCAGAGGCCTGAACCTGTCCATTAACACTGGGGTAAAGCTGCTTAAAAGCCTCTACCCACAAAGTTGTGATGCCTGATAGCGTATCAGAGCCAACACTCGTCATGCTACCGCTAACACCTGATAGCTTATGATAGTAAGCGAGTTCCGTTGCCGAAGCATTCACACAAAAGCTAAGAAAAACAAACCTCAATACAATAGTAAGCACTAACTTTATCAATGGACAACCAGCCTTGCAGGAAGCACAAATGAGAATTTACTGCCCACCCCAAGTTCTGAATGAATATTTAGATGGGAATCATGATGGGTCAGTGCGTGTTTAACGATCGCTAATCCCAAGCCACTTCCACCTGTATCCCGAGAACGCGCCTTATCGACGCGGTAAAAACGCTCGGTTAAACGATGCAGGTGCTGAGGCTCAATACCCTCTCCACCATCTTCGACTTCGAGGCAAGCTCCTTGCGAAACATGATACCAACGCACTCGAATATCGGCACCAGCGGGCGTATATTTGACCGCATTGTAGACAAGATTAGAAATTGCACTGCGCAGTTGATCTTCGTCGCCCAATACTTTCAGACCAGCGTCAATATCAAAGCTGAGTTTATGGCCGAGCTCTCCGCTTAAGCTGATGGCTTCTTTTTCGAGTACATCCAACATCGCCGGAACATTCACGATCTCTTCAAGCTCGTGCATTGGGGCCGCCTCTATCTTAGATAAGGTCAGAAGTTGATTAACTAAGCTGTTCATCCGGTTAAGCTGTTCCGTCATCACTCCATGGGCTTTTGACCACATTGGGCCCACGACCATATCTGGATCTTCCGTCATTTCAAGATAACCCTGAAGTACCGTCATCGGCGTACGGAGCTCATGGGAAACGTTGGCAAAAAAGTTGCGTCTCATGCCCTCAAGTTGTTTGAGTTGAGAGACGTCACGTACCACCATGAGATGCTCACCTTCGGTGTAAGGAACGATTCGAAGTTCAAGCATACGCTCCACATTCAGGGGCGACCGCATCTCCAGCGGTTCAGAAAAATCCTGTTTTTTGAGGTATTTAATAAAATCAGGTGTTCGGATCAAATTGGAGATGGGTTGCCCAGAATCATCAGGCCAGCGAAAACCCAACAAATGCTGAGCAAGCTTATTACACCAAACAATATTCCCTTCACTGCGAAACACAACAACTGCATCAGGCAAAGATTCGGCCCCATTGCGAAAGCGTCGAATAAGATTAGTGAGTTCTTTTCGCTTTTTGCGCTGGCGTTGCTGCAAACGGTACAGACCATTAAACAGTGATTCCCAATGACCGCTTCCTGAGGGCGGCGTGAGACGTTTCTCATCCCATAACCAAGCAGACAAGCGCATTTGATTGTGCAGGTGCCATCCAAGCTGCAATACCGTGGCGATCAACAGCAACCACGACATATTTCCAAAGATCCATCCGACAATCAGCCAAGGGGTGTAAAAAAAAGCCAGCTCCCAAGCTAGCTTTCTCCATGTTAATCGTTCTACCACGTACCTCTCCGAATTAGGTTATAACTACGCTTTGGTTGAGAAACGATAGCCAGCGCCTCGTACTGTTTGAATCAATTTGTCATGACCGGCGATCTCAAGCGCTTTGCGTAAACGACGAATATGCACATCAACGGTTCGGTCTTCGACATACACATTTGTACCCCAAACGTTATTCAGTAACTGCTCTCGGCTATAAACCCTTTCTTGATGTGTCATAAAAAAGTGCAACATCTTAAATTCAGTGGGGCCCATATCTAGCGGGTTATCATTCGCGGTCACACGGTGAGAGACGGGGTCTAATCTCAGCCCTTGCACATCAATGACATCTTCTAAAGCCGTTGGGGTAACTCGGCGAATAACGGCCTTGAGACGTGCCACTAGCTCTTTAGGAGAAAAAGGCTTGGTGATGTAATCATCCGCACCAACTTCAAGACCGCGAACTTTATCTTCTTCTTCACCTCGCGCGGTGAGCATCACGACAGGAATGTTTCGTGTAAGCTCCTCGCGTTTCATGTGTTTGATAAAATTGATGCCGCTGCCGCCGGGTAGCATCCAATCAAGTAAGACGAGATCCGGAAAGGGTTCAGCAAGCTTGGTTACCGCACTATCATAATCTTCAGCTTCGACAGCCTGATAACCTTTTTGCTCAAGAACAAAGCAAAGCATTTCACGAATAGGCGCTTCGTCTTCAACAACCAGAATCCTTCTAGACATAATTGAATAACCTTTGTTTAAGTTAGATTTAAACGCGTGCCGACACTCTCAAATGAGTCTCTTAGCCACTTGAATATGAGCATTATTACTAGCAATTATGACACTTTTGTGACCTTTGAAAACAAATTTTAATATAACGTTCATCCCATGATTAAGCTTTTGCAATAAGACAATCAGGATAAAAGCCTTTATGATTGGCAACCAAACTTCAGGTATAGAGAAAGGGTATGTGGTTTAAAAACTGTCTGGTTTATCGTTTTAATCGGGATATTGAGTTCAAAGCAGACGAGCTAGAAAAGCAGCTCGGAGAATTTCGCTTTACTCCTTGTGGCAGTCAGGACAAACAAAAATTTGGCTGGGTGACTGCGATGGGGAAACATGGTGACATGATGACCCATGTATCTGAAAACCGGATTCTTATCTGCGCAAAGAAAGAAGAGAAGATGCTCCCTGCTTCCGTCATTAAAGAATCATTGAATGCAAAAATTGATATGATGGAAGAACAAGAAGGCCGTCCTTTAAAAAAGAAAGAGAAAGACAGCCTCAAAGATGACATTGTTCTGGATCTACTACCTCGGGCCTTTAGCCGAAGCAATCTAACCTTCGTCCTGATCTTGCCTAAAGAAGGCTTTATTTTGGTCGATGCCAGTAGCTATAAAAAAGCCGAGGATGTGCTTGCCCTGTTGCGAAAAACCATAGGCAGCCTACCCGTGGTGCCTGCTATTCCAGAAAAAGCGGTGGAAACCACCCTCACTGAATGGGTTAAAAACGGTGAAACACCAGCTGGCCTACAGATGTTGGATGAAGCCGAACTTAAATCCGTTTTAGAAGAAGGGGGCATCATCCGCTGTAAGAAACAAGAGTTAACAGCCGATGAAATTCAAAGCCATATTAATGCCGACAAATTGGTAACAAAGCTTGCTCTTTGGTGGCAAGAACGTATTGAATTCATTTTGGCCGAAGACGGAAGTCTTAAGCGACTTAAATTCTCAGATGAGCTTAAAGATCAAAATGAAGACATTCCCCGCGAAGATCAAGCCGCTCGATTCGATGCCGATTTTTCTTTGATGTGTGGCGAATTTAGCGCTCTTTTACCCAATTTGTACGACTGCTTGGGCGGTTTACCCCACCCGAACGCCTAACCAATGTATTGATGCGTTCGCCTCCCTATGAGCGCATCAATTTCATCGTCTCTCCGATATCCCTGTCAGTAAGCTAAAAGTAACCAATGTATGTAAAACCCAGATTTTTGATATTTACTCTAATTCAGTAGTCACTGGTCACATTTTAGCGTAAAATTTTTGCCCCAAATTCCTGATAACGGAATTTGCCTGACTTGAGATCAGACTAAGAGAATGACACATGACAACTGAGAAAGCCTTCGTCCCTGAGTTACTGTCACCTGCCGGTAGCCTTAAGAACATGCGTTACGCGTTTGCGTACGGCGCAGATGCCGTATACGCAGGCCAGCCACGATACAGCCTCCGGGTACGTAACAACGAATTTAACCATGAGAACCTAAAAATAGGTATCGATGAGGCCCATGCCCAAGGCAAAAAACTTTATGTTGTCTGTAATATTCAGCCACACAACTCTAAGCTGAAAACCTTCATCCGAGATCTTACTCCCGTGGTCGAGATGGGTCCTGATGCCTTAATTATGTCAGATCCTGGCCTGATTATGATGGTTCGGGAAGCCTTTCCCGATATGCCGATTCATCTCTCAGTACAAGCCAATGCCGTCAATTGGGCAACCGTAAAATTCTGGGGGGCCAATGGTGTTGAGCGTGTCATTGTCTCTCGTGAACTTTCCTTAGAAGAAATCGAAGAAATCCGATATCACTGCCCGGAGACGGAGCTCGAAGTTTTCGTCCACGGGGCGCTATGCATGGCTTACTCTGGACGCTGTCTGTTGTCTGGCTACCTTAACAAGCGGGACCCTAATCAGGGGACATGCACCAATGCCTGTCGCTGGGAATACAACGTAGAAAAAGGCAAAGAGAACGAATCTGGCGATATTGTCGAAGCATTTGACCCCAACGAAGCTACAGCGGTTGACATTCAGAACGAACGCCCTGAAACGACCATAGGTCGTGGTAAGCCTACAGATGACGTTGTACTCCTTTCGGAAAGTCGCCGCCCTGAAGAGAAGATGGCGGCTTACGAAGATGAGCACGGTACTTATATCATGAACTCAAAAGATTTACGGGCAGTTCAACACGTAGAGCGATTGACTCAAATGGGCGTTCACTCATTAAAAATTGAGGGCCGAACAAAATCTTTCTACTATTGTGCCAGAACCGCACAGGTATATCGAAAAGCCATTGATGATGCAGTAATGGGCAAGCCATTTGACGAAAACTTAATGGGTACGCTGGAAAACTTAGCGCACCGAGGTTATACCGAAGGTTTTCTCCGTCGCCATACCCATGACTCTTATCAAAACTATGACGTCGGCTATTCTCTCTCTGACAAGCAGCAATTTGTTGGTGAATTTACCGGTAAACGTCGAGGTGATCTGGCTGAAGTTGAAGTCAAAAATAAGTTCATGGTAGGTGACAACCTTGAATTAATGACCCCCAAAGGAAACATCGTCTTTTCTTTAGAAGCGATGGAAAACCGAAAGGCGGAACGGATTAATGATGCGAAGGGAAGCGGCCATTTCGTGTTTGTTCCCATTCCACAAGATGTCAATTTGGAATATGGTTTATTAATGCGTAACCTAAACACAGGTCAAGATACCCGTAATTCAACCGGTCAATGATCTTTACTTTGGAACCATAAATGGCGCTGCTGATAACCGATAAATGCATCAACTGCGATATGTGCGAACCAGAGTGCCCAAACGGAGCAATTACACTGGGTGATCGTATCTTTGAAATTGATCCTGACCTTTGCACCGAGTGCAAAGGTCATTATGACCAACCGACTTGCCAGTCGGTTTGTCCCATTACTAAATGTATTATCACTGACCCAAACCATGTTGAATCTGACGCGGAATTATTGGAAAAATTTGTTGTGATTCAGGGGTTGGTATAAAACGGATCAAAAAACATAAAATCTTTTCAACACAAAGACTAGTACTCGTCACATAGCATCAGTTTCCATCCAAATAAACCAATGGCTTACACAAAAGAGGCATGACCTTCACGGCTTTCTTTTGGGCCGGCTTTTGGGCTTTTTGGGGTATGGCTGGTTTAGGTTGTGGTTTCCAACTCGACAATTCACTCCCACAGCCATCCCCCTCGGGAGGTCCCTTCTGGGGAAGACATTCGGGACTCCCCTCCGGGCACTTGAGCCTGACATGCATATGGTAGTGATGCCCCCACCAAGGACGAACTTTTCTTAACCAATCACGATTAGCCGCCCCTTCTTGACGACACAAGGTGTCTTTAACCACTGGATGAACAAAGATCCGAGCCACTTGACGGTCACTCGCCGCCATTTTAATCAGTTCAAAGTGCCTCTCTTGCCAATGATGTTTAATTAATCGATAGCGTTTCAAGTTCACCACACTCAAAGGCTCTGGGTGACTGATTTGATCAGCCGATAACCTCTCATCGGCCAATTTAAACCAAATATCAATATCCAGCCCTGTTTGGTGACTCGAATGCCCAGAAGAAAATCGTCCCCCCTGAGGTAAAGAAATATCACCAACCAAAAGATTCGTCTCGAGAGATTGTTGGGCACGCTGGGCAAGTCTCTCAATAAAGTCTACAGCTTTAGGATGACCAAAATAACGGCGATTCTGACTGCGAAGAACCTGATAGCCACTGCCTTGCAAGGGCAAGGTCGCCGCGCCCATTAAACAACCATTGGCATAACTGCCGACGGCCTGCGGTTGATGATTCGAAGGCGATGAAATTTGCTCCCAAGGGCTCGCCCCCAGAGACAATGGAGCCAACAACACGGTTAGCAGAGCCGTTTTCACTCTCCATCTTATCGCCTTGTTTTTCATCACATCTCCTCCTCGAAAATACCACCGACCTAGCGCAAGTATATTTCTCCATGACACTAAGCAAAGATTATTTTCTCATTGCTGCAACCTGCCCTATCCTAAACTTAGAGGAATGAAATGGATTCATTTCTCTTATGACACCCTAACCGGATTTCGTTCAGATATGGATAATATTCTTATGTCTTTTGTATCTTACTCACCCAACGCGCAGGGATGCCTAGCGACGATCAAACGCTGTAACACCTGTGCAACGATTGTTTGTCTTCAACTCTTGCGTTAGGAGCGCCCCTTTGATGAAAAAGACACTCTATTTTTCGGTCGCCATCTACGCGATGTGTTTCCCACTGGTAATTGCTGCCCAAGACTGCATTGGTGTTGTGCCTGCAGGCTCAGTCCATGATTTTTGGAAATCGGTCAAAGCAGGCAGCGAAAAAGCAGGACAGGAGTTAGACCTCAAAATTTATTTTCGAGGGCCTCACGATGAATCACAAATTGACGCGCAAAGACTGATTATAGATCAAGTGATGAATGAAGCGTGTATCGGACTTATGCTCGCCCCCAATACCCAAAAAAGAGCCGAGGATGTGGCTAAGTTAAAAGCGATGGGTATCCCAACCGTCTACTTTGACCGCGATACAGGATCGGCCGATGTCATCAGCGTCATTGCTACTGACAATTATCAATCCGGTGTTATCGCAGGAAAAGAAATGGCAAAAAAAATGAATCATAGGGGCAATGTTGCGCTGTTACGCATGAAAAAGGGCGTTATATCGACGGATGCAAGGGAGAAAGGCTTTATTGACGGAGCAACCGCTTCTGGTTTGAGCATAGTGCAAGATGCATATCTTGGCACTAGGGTTGGTGATGCCCGTCGCAATGCAGAAATTGCACTAAAAAATAATCTTTCTAGTATCAATGGCATTTTTACTCCTAATGAGTCAACAACATTAGGGGTCATAATGGCGCTAGAAACGATGACGCACTCTGACGGAATAATTCATATTGGCTTTGACTCCAACCCATCACTCGTCGATGCTTTGGACAAGGGGACGCTTTATGGTCTGATGGTTCAACAACCTTTTGAAATGGGCTACAAAGGTGTTTACACCCTCTATCGGGCTTCTTTAGGGCAGGCGTACCCAAGCCAAATCGCCACAGGGGTGCTCTTTGTCACTAAATCAAACATGGCAGACCCCAATATTTCCAGAGCGTTAACCATGGACTATGAATGATAATGATGCCCGTCACCCTACCTCGTAAAAGAAAAAACCGTTGAATATTCAACGGTTTTTATTTAAGAACGTCTATTTAAGGCATTTCATCCAGTTCTGCTCCCTCTTTCTCAATTTGAGGAGGCATCAAATGTTCTTTGGTAATACCTAGCTTAAGAGCCAGTGCTGAAGCCACATAGATCGAAGAGTAAGTACCTACGGTTATGCCCAACAACAATGCTGTTGCAAAACCATGAATCATGGCGCCGCCCTGAGCAAAAAGTGCAATAACAACGAACAAGGTGGTCCCAGACGTAATTAATGTCCGGCTCAACGTCTGAGTCACCGAACTGTTCATGATCTCAGCTGGCTCCCCTTTACGCATTTTTCGGAAGTTCTCACGGATACGGTCAAACACCACGATCGTATCATTGAGTGAGTAACCGACAACGGTCAGCAATGCTGCAACAATCGTCAGATCCACTTCAATTTGCATCAGCGAAAAAACGCCTAGGGTAATGATGACATCATGAACAAGGGCTAAAACGGCACCTGCGGCCAAACGCCATTCAAAACGCATGGAAACATAGAGTAAGATGCACAACAGCGATGCTATGATCGCCAGACCACCCGCTTCTGTCAGTTCATCACCAACGTTTGGACCAACAAACTCGATCCGACGCATTTCGACGTTGTCACCCGTCCCAGTTTGGATTGCCGCGAGAATCTGGTTACCCAATGTCTCGTTGGCGATACCTTCTCGAGGACGCAGGCGCACCATGACATCGCGAGCACTACCGAAGTTTTGAACGGTTGCGTCACCAAACCCTTTTGCATCAAGCGAGGCCCGAATTTCTTCAAGGTTTGCAGGCTGCTCAAAGCCCACCTCAATTAATGTGCCTCCGGTAAAATCCAACCCCCAATTTAACCATTTAGTCGACAACGTAAAGATCGATAATCCGATCAGAACGATGGACAGAATGAAGGCAAATTTGGACCAACGCATAAAGTCGATCATTTTATTTGCTTTTAGAATCTGAAACATAGTTATTCCTAGCCTTAGATCGACAATTTATTAACGCGTTTACCACCGTACAACAGGTTCACGACACATCGTGTTCCTATAATGGCAGTAAACATTGAAGTCAGGATGCCGATCGATAGGGTCACAGCAAAGCCTTTGATCGCTCCAGTTCCAACGGCGAACAATATAATCGCAGTGATCAGCGTGGTAATGTTCGCATCTGCGATCGTACTAAATGCATTAGCGTACCCTTGATGGATCGCCTGCTGAGGGTTACGCCCATCACGCAGCTCCTCACGAATCCGCTCAAAGATCAAGACATTGGCATCAACCGCCATACCGACAGTGAGAACAATACCGGCGATACCCGGCAACGTCATAGTCGCCCCCGGAATCATCGACATCACCCCTATAATGAGCACAAGGTTCACCATCAATGCCATGTTCGCGATGAAGCCAAATTTACGGTAGTAGAGCAATGTAAACAACATCACGGCAACCATACCCCAAATACATGCCATCACACCCATGTCGATATTCTGCTGACCCATAGATGGGCCAATAGTACGCTCTTCAACAATGGATATCGGTGCAATCAAAGCTCCCGCTCTTAAAAGAAGCGCCAGATTGTGTGCTTCAGCAGCAGAATCAATACCTGTGATCCGGAAATTGCGGCCCAACGCTGACTGAATCGTCGCCTGATTGATCACTTCTTCGTGCTTCGTCAGAATGACTTTCCCTTCTGACGTACGTCGACCACTGTCTTTGTACTCAGCAAAAACAGTCGCCATTAACTGACCAATGTTATTTTTTGAAAAGGCAGACATCTTATTGCCACCTTCGCTGTCAAGCGAGATGTTGACTTGAGGGCGGCCATATTCATCGGCACTTGAACTGGCATCTGTAATACTTGAACCACCGAGAATGATGCGCTTTTTAAGCACAACAGGACGGCCGTTGCGATCCGTTTTGATTTCACTGCCCGCTGGAGCTCGACCGCTTGCTGCGGCAGCAAGATCAGCTCTAGCGTTGACTTCACGAAATTCCAATGTCGCCGTCGCGCCTAGAATTTCTTTGGCACGAGCCGTATCCTGAACCCCTGGAAGCTCGACAACAATGCGACTGGCACCTTGACGTTGCACCAATGGCTCTGCCACGCCCAATTCATTGACACGGTTACGTAGAATCGTGATGTTTTGCTCGACGGCATAATTGCGAATTTCAGCAAGACGCTGCTCAGTAAACATCGCCGTCAGCTCAAAACGATCTCCTTGCTCCGAGTCGAAGAACGTCATATCTGGGTGATTTTGTTGTAGCAAGCGTTTCGCATCCGCTAATTGTTCAGCGTTACGAAGCAGGACTTCGACCTTGTTATCATCAAGTGGACGAATCGCTCGATAGCGAATTTTTTCTTCGCGTAGCTCACTGCGGAATGCTTCTTCCTGTTGACTGACAAGTTTTTCCATTGCCGCGTCCATATCCACTTCCATTAGGAAGTGAACGCCACCACGCAGATCAAGACCCAACTTCATTGGCGCGGCACCAATCGATTCAAGCCAGTTTGGGGTCGCAGGGGCGAGATTAAGCGCAACAATTGCGTCTTTACCGAGCGCTTCATTGATCACATCACGCGCACTTATTTGCGTGTCTGTATCGTTAAAACGAACAAGAATCGATCCATTCTCGAGAGCAATAGATTGATGGGGTAAGCTCTTTGCCTCAAGAACTTGAGTGACAGAATCCAGCGTTGACAGATCAACAGGGGCGCCACGCGCCCCTGTAATTTGAATGGCCGGATCTTCACCGTAAAGATTAGGAAGTGCGTACAAAGCAGCGATAGCGATGGTCAACACCACCATCAAATACTTCCATAACGGATAGCGGTTAAGCACAGCGAGGATCCTTCTGCTGTATTAGAGAGATTTCAGCGTACCTTTAGGTAACACTGCCGTAATAAAGTCTTTCTTGATGACGATTTCATTATTAGCGTTAAGCTCGATAGAAATGTAGTCACTTTCATCTGCTATCTTGGTGATTTTTCCAACTAAGCCACCACTGGTCAGCACTTCATCTCCCTTTGCCATTGACGACATTAGGCTCTTATGCTCTTTTACCCGCTTTGCTTGCGGTCGATAGATCATAAAGTAAAAAATTACAGCAAACATGCCTAGCATGATCAGCATTTCATAACCACCACCAGCTGGTGCACCTTCTGCGGCATAAGCTCGAGAAATAATCATTAAAACAATCCTCTATTCTTTTCTATTAATGTGTCAAGTTGGGCCATCGCCATTACGTTTCAAGAGAGAGACTAACGATTAGAGATCATTCTCTCAAAAAAGTAGCGTTTGCCAGATTTTTCAATATTGCCTTTGGCTAGAAAGCCAAAGACTTTGTAATGTAATCTTTACTGCTGATTCAACGGTGGTACATCACGATTCAGGCGAGCGTAGAACTCTTCAACAAACTCATCAAAGCGCTCTTCTTCAATAGCCTGACGAATACTCTCCATCAAACGCTGGTAATGACGCAGGTTATGGATCGTATTTAGGCGCGCACCCAGAATTTCGTTACAACGGTCTAAATGATGCAGGTATGACTTGGAATAATTTTCGCAAGTGTAGCAGTCACACTCAGGATCCAATGCTGTGGTGTCGGTTTTATGTTTCGCATTCCGGATCTTAATCACGCCATCGGTAACAAACAGGTGCCCATTACGAGCGTTACGCGTTGGCATGACACAGTCAAACATATCGATGCCTCGACGTACACCTTCCACTAAATCTTCCGGTTTGCCAACACCCATCAAGTAACGGGGTTTGTCTTCGGGTAGTTGCGGGCACGTATGCTCCAGAATACGGTGCATATCTTCTTTGGGCTCCCCAACCGCGAGCCCACCCACCGCATAGCCATCAAAACCTATGTCGGTCAGGCCTTTGACTGAACTATCACGAAGGTCTTCAAAAACACCGCCCTGAACAATACCAAATAGGCTATTCGGGTTATCCAGCTTGTCGAAATGGTCACGAGAACGCTGGGCCCAACGCAACGACATTTCCATCGATTTCTTCGCTTCAGCATGCGTGGCAGGATAAGGAGTACATTCATCAAAGATCATAACCACATCGGAACCCAGATCGTTTTGAATCTCCATCGATTTTTCGGCATCCATGAAAATTTTGTCACCATTTACCGGACTGCGAAAATGCACACCTTCTTCAGTGATTTTACGAATGTCACCTAAGCTAAAGACCTGAAAGCCACCTGAATCGGTTAGAATTGGCCCTTGCCAATTCATAAAGTCATGCAGATCACCATGTAACTTCATGATCTCCTGTCCAGGGCGAAGCCATAAGTGGAACGTGTTACCAAGGAGAATCTCAGCACCTGTCCCTCTCACTTCTTCTGGTGTCATGCCTTTGACTGTGCCGTAAGTCCCTACAGGCATAAACGCCGGCGTTTCTACCGTACCACGTTCAAAGGTCAGTTGACCACGACGAGCAACGCCATCTTTATTTTTTAAACTAAATGTTAACTTCACGAAGCCTCCAATTGTCAGAGAAACAGTCTGACGATACGTGACGAGCTGAATAGCTCTATGTGGAGTGGTTGCCTTTCCTTGCAAGAAACCAAGCTCTAGCTTGGTCCCCTAGCGTCATGCTAGCACTCGTAACTACTATCTTGTTTATTATGCCGTTTTCTTGTCGATGAACATAGAGTCACCATAGGAGAAGAAACGGTACTGATTGGCCACGGCATGCTGGTAAGCGGCCATCGTGTGCTCATACCCTGCAAACGCACTCACTAGCATAATCAGCGTCGATTCAGGGAGGTGGAAATTAGTAATCAAACAATCCACTAACTGATATTGGTAACCCGGATAAATGAAAATCTCTGTGTCACCAAAAAATGGAGCTAGCTCCGTTCCATTTTTTATTGCTTGCTGCGCGGCGCTTTCCAACGAGCGTACGGAAGTCGTTCCGACCGCGATAACACGACCACCACGTTCTTTTGTTTCCTTAATGGCATCAACCACCTCTAAAGGGACTTCGACATACTCTGCATGCATATGATGATCATTAATATTATCAACTTTTACGGGTTGAAATGTACCAGCCCCAACATGAAGTGTGACATAAGCGAGTTCAACACCTTTTGCTTTAATTGATTCGATCAACGGGTCATCAAAATGCAGACCCGCAGTGGGTGCTGCTACGGCTCCAGGTTTCTGGTTGTATACCGTTTGATAGCGCTCTTTATCTGACTCTTCATCTGGACGGTCTATATAGGGAGGTAAAGGCATGTGACCAATGTCTTCCAGAATCGCTAAAACCGTTTTATCTGAATCAAACTTGAGTTCAAATAATGCATCGTGACGCGCCACCATTTCAGCACGATATTGTTCGTTTTCACCGATGATGACTGTTGAGCCTGGTTTGGGTGATTTAGAACAGCGTACGTGAGCCAGAATACTTTTGTCATCCAGCATGCGTTCAACTAATACTTCTAGTTTACCGCCGGACTCTTTTCGACCAAACAACCGCGCGGGAATAACTCGGGTATTATTGAACACAACGAGATCGCCCGGCTGAACCAAATCAAGCACATCAATAAATGAGCCATCCTTAATGGCACCAGAATTGCCGTCCAACTTCAGGAGTCGGCTTGCAGTACGTGTCGGCTGGGGGTAGCGAGCAATGAGTTCATCAGGTAAGTCAAAGTGAAAATCGGATACTTGCATGATTCGGATCTTTTTTCGTGAGTAATGGCCAAGCTGATTGTCTTGCAAACAACGCTTTTTAGCAGCCGGATAGTATAGGCCGCCTAAGCGCAATAGCAAGACTTGAGCGATCAATTATTACAATCTGTCACCAAATACATGCTGCGATAACTGGAGCGGCCACCTCTAATAATTGATCGTCAATCATTCTTAATTTTTTGCCCATCGTTAAGAATAAAATCTATACCGCTCTCAAACTCACCGATGGAAAATAGCTATATTTAGAAGATGAACGCAGAGCCTAGGAGGACGCTATGATTAAAGTTGAAGATATGATGACACGCACCCCACATACCTTGTTGCGCTCCCATCAACTTGCCGATGCAAAGCACACGATGGAAGCGCTCGATATTCGACATATACCAATTGTTGATGATAACCATCAGTTACTTGGAGTCGTCTCGCAGCGTGACGTACTTGCTGCGCAAGAATCCTTTTTAAACTCAAATACAGAAACTCAATCTTTTACCCTTCATACACCGCTCTATCAAATCATGAAAACAGGCGTTATGACCGTCTCGCCACAGTCAGGTTTAAAAGAGAGTGCGATCTATATGCAGAAATATAAAGTCGGTTGTCTTCCGGTCGTTGAGAAGGGACAACTCGTCGGAATCATCACAGACAGCGATTTTGTGGCCATCGCCATCAATCTCCTCAAGTTACAGCTAGAAAATGAACCGCAAGAATTGGAGTTATAGTGACATTGATGGGTAAGATGACCAGCGTTCTAGAGTCAACGAACGCTGGTTGTTAGGCACTTAACCACTCAGCCTAGCCTAGATATGGGCCATGACTTGTGTCTTAAGCTCATCGACCGTTCGACCTGACATCGGTATGCCCTTAGAACTGAATATCCACTCACCTTGCTTAACGCTCAGTAAACCGATAAACACTCCGGTATGGCGACCTTGTTCTGACAAAGTAAAACGACATATTTCTTTAGAAGAACGGTCCATTACACGGCAAAATGCATTGTCCACTTTCTCGAAAGATTGGCCTGCATAACTGTTGACCGTAATCGCAAGATGGTGCACCGACTTGGGAAGTTTCGGCAACGAGATGCTAATTTGTTCATCATCCCCATCCCCATCACCGGTACGGTTATCGCCGCTATGTTTTATAGCACCACACTTTGACTTAAGTTGACCAAACCAAACGGTATCAACCTCTCGAAGCTTCTCATCAAGTAAAACACACGAAGCATCCAGATCGATCGAAGTTGCTCCAAATAAAGATGATAAAAATCCTGTGGGTTTTGCCATATCCCACCCAACCCCAACCGTGACTTTAGACAGTTGTTCAACTTCTTTCGTCAAAGAGATAGAAGAGTTTTTGGATAATTTAATCGCCATTGTTCAATCCCTTATTGATAGCCCGCAACAATGTCACCTAAAGCCAGTTGATAACCAGCGCCCACAGCATGGAATGACCATTCACTGCCGTTTCTGACCAAAGAACCGAATTGAACCGCACTCTCATTGGCAAACTCTTGACCCAAATAGTATTCCGCGATTAGGTTGCCAGTGAGTTCATTATAGAGGCGAATGTAACTCGTCGTTACCTTTGAAAAACCACGGTTGTCATTATGGATAGTGACAAAAATTGATAACTCAGTCGCATTTGGATCAATATTCGGTAGGTCGATATGAATGACTTCGTCATCGCCGTCACCCTCACCCGTTCGATTATCACCCTCATGGGTGACTGCGTTCTGAGGGCACTTTAGATTATTATAAAAAACAAAGTGATTATCTGAGATAAGCTTAGGTTGCTGTTGAGCATCATTACTACAAATAAAAATACTGCAATCAATATCAATCGGGGGTTCAGTGGCTAATAGATCCCAACCTAGGCCCAATTTCAATTTGGTCAGTTCCGGTTCCACTTTATTCAGGTTAATGGAGTTACCTTTCTCTAAATTAATCGCCATTATTCATTTCCTTTTTTATTTTTCAGCATGCTTGAAAGCTGTTGTCTCATGTTAACCATTTTCTCATCGGCGACCTGACGGTTGCGTGCCCCTTCTTGCTCAATAGCCACCACATCTTCAAGTGTCGAGATGAGTGTCTGTTGAACATGCTCTAGTGTTTCAATATCGATAGCCGAGCGCTGATTCGCTTGCGCTGTCTGCAAGGTGTTTTGTCTTAAGAGATCCGCATTCTTTCGAATTAAGTCGTTGGTGGCATCATCAATTTTTGAAGACAGCTCCAGCGATTTTTTCTGTTCAAGCATGGAAATAGCCAGCGTAAATTGCTTTTTCCAAGATGGAATGGTCAGTGTCTTTATATTATTAAACTTTTCAATCAAAGTAATATTATTGGTTTGAACCATACGAATCATTGGGGCTGTTTGTAACGCCAATAGCTGCAAACTTTTCAAATCATGCGTGCGTTTTTGAATACGATCATGGTTTGATTGTAAATCGCTTACCATTTGAGTTTTAAGAGGAGAACTCTGAATTTCAGGGTCAGATGAAAGTTCATCTATTTTATCTTTAACCAACAACCTTCTCGCTTCGCCGTACACTATTGATTGAGAGAGCGATTTGTATTGAAGGATGTTCTGATTAAATACAACATCAAGTTGTACCGATCTTTCTTGCAAACGATTTTGTTGGGAATCGACTTCTTTTACAACACGATCCAATTGAGTACTTACAGAATTAAATTGCGAAAGAATGGCCTCTTTGGTATTACGAAACTTTTGGACAATCTTACCAAAAAAACTTTCCTTTCCAACGAGGCTGGAGATATCCACACCTTTCGCCATTCCAATAACGGCATTTAGATTATCACCCATCTCCTCAAGATCTTTGGTACGAACATGTTTCAACATCGAATCGGAATACTCTCCGATTCTCTCTGCAGATGACTGGCCGAGTGTTGATATTCCATGGGCAGAAAATACATCGCTATCTTTTAGTTGTGTATAAATCTGTGAATAAACTTCTTGCGGGTCCAATGCAGCTTCGACTAACTCTTTCTTATACATGTCAATAGCGACATTCAGTTGTGTATCTAGGTGAGTTAGATCGAGCTGAGGTAATAGCTCACCATTTACCGGTGCAGTTTCAACCACTGTATTTGACATCGGCCTACTCGGGCTAAAGCTCGCTGGTTTAAAAGTCATTTATTGAAGTTCCTCTATATTTCGAATTAGGGTTTCTTGAATATCATTGAGCTCGTAGTACATAGTAGAATCATTAGATTCATCTTCAGCAATAATGCTCAAAAACTGTTGTTTCCATACTTGAATAATATTCACTTTTATCTCTTCAAGTCTTTCGAAACTAGTCACTAAGTTACTTGTGTATAAGTCCATTTGTGGAAAGGTTAACTCTATAGATTGCCCGAGAGCCCTAAGGTTATTCAACTTCCTTTCCCAGCGCTGTAATGATTCTTTATTTCCATCCCTAAATACTTCAGGTAAATCACTACTACCTTGGTTGTCTATTCCAGAGGGGCTTTGGATGGTCAACATCAAGGCAATAACACTTAGCCTCACCTCGCGCTGTAGGCTAGTTAACTCTTTGGACCATTTACGAAACTCATCTAAAGTGTTGTGTGTTTCACTTAAGTTATCAAATATCTTATTGATTCTGAGATCTATCCGGTCACTGGCGCTATCGAATTCAAACTTAACCTTTCGTATTTTTTGCTTTTTACTTCCCAGAAAGCTAGATATTTTTGTCGATATTTTATTTGGATTAAATATATCTATATCAATGCTTTTTGCTAAATCGATAATAGCTGTGCCTAATTGAAGAATTCGATCAACTTTACCAATTTTTGCGTAATCGGATAAAAACCCTTGGACATCTTGAAATCGCTTAGAAAGCTGGCTACCAAACTCAATTTGGCAAGAAGGGTCATCGAAATTGATTGAAGACTTAATGTTATTGATCATTAAGTATTCACCTTTAGAGAGAACGAATCCATTAAACTCTTTCTCGCAAACTGATTCCGCTATTTTCATCAGAGAGTCATCAACGTCGACGACATCGCTTTGAATCGATTTAATTTTATTACTAAATAAGACGGATGGTTTTCTCTCTATATTTTGGTAAGAGAGCACTTCTTCTGATGTCGTTGTACTTTCCAAGGGCTCTTCAATAACAGGGGGATTATTTTTTTGGCTGCTTGAAGAGGCAACACCAAAAAACTGCTTTACCTTTGGGGCCTCAGAAGAAGATTGGAGTGACGAAGGGGACTCATCTTCAAGATTCTGATTTGTATCCGATTTACTGGCCACTTTGTGATGAAAAGTCTTTATCATAAAATATTCTTCTTCACTAACAATCAATGTGTTCCATTCGATTGTTTATTATTTACAAAATAATGATTAAAATTTCTAATTATCACCAAATTCCAACCATAAAGGTTTAAATATTATATCAGTAGTAGTCAAAAGAGTTAGCTAAGCGCTTTGTCCTTTTTGCCCAATTTATGTGACACGCTGTTTCCATCATTTGCCCGCTCATTTTATAAATCGCAGGAGAGCTTTTAGCTAGGATTGATTCAGCTTGTTTTATGTAACCGCTCGAGTAATCATGAAAAAAACTTTCAATCACAGTAACTTGATCTGGGTGTATGGCCGTCTTACCGAAGAAACCAAAATTCAAGTCCATACGTAGCTCTTTTTCCAGAGTCACTCTGTCTTCCAAAAAGTCAAATACAGGCGCGGACAGTTCATACCCATAAGGCCTAAACGTGATAATCAGTTGTTCTATAATAATTCGCAAAGGTGTGTCGTATATAGTCTGCCTCGGCATGCGTTTAATTCCCAAAATATTAAACAAATCATTGCCACCGATCCTTAAGCATATAACACGGTCTTTAATCGAATTGAGATGGTCTCGAATCAATATCAAATTTTTCGGACACATTACTTCAGGAGATTCCAATGTCGGCATGACTTTAAACGGATGCGAAGAAGATATTAATACATCATGGTACTCATTTAATGTACTTAGATCATATTTTGGCAAGACAAAGCCATCAATCTTTTCAATTCCATCAAAGTCTAACATTTGCTTTAGTATTTTTGCATTTCTTGGCCGAATAAACCGCTTAAATTTTGAGTTATGTTCCAACGCTACTAACGCACTTCTAAGGTTCTCTAAACTAAAATTAAGTTGGTCATCAGATACCGCGTCTTCGGTACAAAAAACCATACTCTTCGAACCTAGTCCTTCTGACATAATTTGACTGAGTTTGTCGTGAGTACAAGGTGTATATAACGTTGCTCCGAGTGAAAAGTAGATGTTTTCTTGCATCATTCAGCACCTTTATTCATGGTTTTTATGATTGTGCATGCTTCAAATAAAAGTGTTTCGTCTTCAAAAATTGTAACATTTTTCTCCTTTGCTAATAGAATCAAATGTTGTACTTTAGAGCTATCTAAAGAACGCAATATTAATAGTGAAGGCACTCGTCGAAGCATCACTCTTGTTGATTCTGCAATGCCTGGCTTCATATAGTTGATGTCTGATATAGAATGCGCTTTCTTCATTTTTTCGACAAAGCATTGCATTTTTTCTTGGCGTACATTTTGGCTTTCTAGTAAAGTATTTTCATGCTCTGATTCTCTATTGAACTCACGGACAACCTGATCAATAAACCAGTTGGAATGATCATCATCAGCCAAATGATTATTGATCACACAACCATGAAACCTGCCGCTTTGTTTTGATTGCCAAACACTTCGTGAAATCAACCCAGAAACTGTAGAATTCAGCATGGATGAAGGAATAGGATAATCTTCATCAGTCGCACAAAAATCCGCGCAGCCACCGCAGTCCGAAATAACATAAAGATCGCGAGGAACCGCGGTATTATTCTTTAAGTTATAGCGATCAATAGATAATTTTAACTCGCGATTTATTACCCCCTTGGCCGTCCACCCATCGATAAATACGATCGAATGTGATGCGATGCTTTGGTTTTTTATTAGGTAATCTAACGCGTTGGTATCAATACCACGATCTCGGACAATACTAATACTGTAATGGCGAGCCTCTCGGTTGAGCGTTAATTCAAGTGCTTTTTTAAGTAGGACCCCAATTGGCGTACCCGCTCTAGCCAAAGATACGAGAACTATTTCTCCCGACCTATTTTTATCAATAATTTTAGCCAGAGTTAGGATATGTTCCGCTAGTTTTCGTTTGTATTTATCTGTAAAAGTAAAGAACAGTTCACTGTATTGAGCTGTTGGTCTACTTTCTCTACTGATCATATCAGAGTAATGGAGCTCCCCAGATTGAATCAACTTTTCCTTGTCTTCAATTTCGTAGTATGTGGGCTCAATGACGTCCAGTAAAAACTCACAATCATTTTTGTCATAACTACCAACAATGGTTTCTTTTAACTGATTCATTCTTGATTACCATGACACATTGTTAGATATCTGACTATTGGTCGGCATCAAAGCAAAATCCGCTTTCTTCATGAAAGGCAAGTCTGACAAACTATCCCCCAAACTTACCATCAGCGTATTTTTATCTAGAGAGTGTGATTTAATTAAGTACTCAACCGCTCTAGCTTTACTCGTATAAGGAGGCAGCAGTGCCATATTACGACCGTTAATATGTATTTTAAGCTGCATATCAACACTTGTCAGAAGGTCGCAAGCCTGATCGAACACTGAGTTATAGTCAGTATTTTCCTGACATTTTATACAGATATAGCAGTCTACATCGCCTTCAGAGACGACATAACTCGCCGCTGCCAGACCGGCACTTTCAATGAGTTGATTAATACGATGATTTAAGTCATTCAATAATACCGACCAACAAGGCAAGGAAAATTCATCACGCTGATGTTTCATCCATCCACTATCAATATTTCCATCGACATCAATGATCAATGCACCATGTGAGACGACTTTCCAAGAGTTGAACAAGGCCGTGATGTTTACCCGGTTTAGTGTGTCGAGACTTCGGCCTGTTACAGGAATAATATTGCTGTTTGATTTGGAAAAAATATTTAATAGCGCCTTCTGCTTTGGTGATACAAATGAACGCGGATTACCGTCAATATCCAGTGCTGCCACATCAAGTGCTGTGCCCTGAGGGTGTTTTTTTTCCGTAGCGATCAAACAGTCGTCAATATCTGTAAACAATGTCGTTTTCATGAAGGTGCTACCAGTAAATTTTTCAGTGGATATAACTTGGCAAACTGATGGATTTCTCTTTTCGATTCATCCTCTATTAAATGCACGGCAGCCCGATCTTGATCATCAAAGTTGTAAATGTAATGTTCAATACTGCGTTCATCTATTTGAAAAGCGCGTTTAGTTTCAATCGCATCCCCTAACATAATGGGGGAACGTGATGTTGACTGAAACACAACATCTCCGCCTTGCTGTTCTGCAAGCTCTGCCATTAGAAAGGGCAGATACAAATGCTCTCCATCACCGACAACCGCAATAGGTTTGGAAATATCAAGTCTAGGTATGTGACCTCGAAAGGGCATTTCAATTGCAAAACGACCTAAATCATTTCTGGCGTTATTTTTCGATAAGCCTTTATCTACATTGTCTGGCAACTTAAGGTCTAGGCCAGACTCCGCATCAAATTCAAAGCTACCTTCGAGAAGTGACACAAATTTCACTGGGATTGACCAATGATCAAATTGATGTTTACTCGTTTCATCGAGCCAGTTAACGAGTGAGATAATCACGACTTCTTTTAGATGGGGAAGTTTAGCGATTAATCTATCACCAAGCAGTTTGAGAGTCCGGCCTGTAGAAATTTCATCGTCGACAAGTACCAAGCGCTGACAAGAGGTAATCTGGGCAAGTAATTCAGCCTGCGGCTGATAGAAAATATGATCGACCGCATGGCTATGCGCTTCATCTAACGTAAACCATATCGGATCTGGGGTATCACTTCTTGTCGTGTGCTGGTAAAACACGGACGCTGATTGTTTAATGGCCAAGCTATCCGCTACGCCCGCTCCCAGACCTGTTGCTGTTTCAGCCATACCAACAACAAATGTTGAGCAATCTTGGCGAAGTGATTCTATGAGCATGTCGTAACTTGCTCTCATTGCTTTCGGCTTAACAGGTAAGTGCTTACCAAGCACTTTCGACACAAAGAGAAAACCTCTTTTCGGATTTTCTCTTGAGGCAAACGATAGTAGATCTTCTAATGAAACGGTTTGCTGCTTCACTGATATATCCAACGTCCCATTTCTTATTTTGAATTTCATCGCTATTCACTACAATTTAATTTAACAGGTCTACGATGACTGACAGACAGAAGAAGTCATTACCGCTGAATGGCTGTTTATAAATACATTAGTCCTTTAAATGAGCCATTCTGTAAAATACAGAATCAGGGTGGTTTTCATCGCCAAATCTTGTTACTTCAGCAGGTCATTCATCATAAAGATCTTCATGTAAGAGACTTTTCTAAGTTCTAGAAATGGCTTTTGCCAATCATTTATGCTCAATAGGAAACTAAACTATGTGCCGCTCCTATTGATATATTTGCATTTCTTTAAACTCTAAACATCGCTCGATGTGATGATTTTTGACTCTGCTGTGCAATCTTAGCGAGGTCAATAGGTTAACGGTATTCGATTAATGCAATACAGTTAAAACTACCACTCATTTAGTTAAAATAACTAGTGAAGGCCTCTAAAACACCTACGTTTTACCTAAAGAGAAAGGTAAAACTTCATAACCGTATAAGTCTAGAATTGAATTTAAAGTCAACGTTGGAAAGCAGGTAACATTTTTATTTCTCACCAAGGAGTGAAATGCAATTTCACATGTCTAGCGGTTATTAACAATCAGTATTTAGGTCTGGAAGAATGGTGTTATGACGTAAAGGGGTGAAATAACGGATGTGGGGTGGTGGCCTATTTTCTAACGAAATCGCAATTAAGTGGATAATTGAAATAGAGAGGCTGACGTTCATCACCCACTCTATTCCCCAGCTATGTCAATGCATTAATCTAGGTGTTGGTTGTTCAAACACCCTATTCATACAACCTATCCTGCCTAGAACTGGTCCTCTTCCGTTGAACCCGTCAGAGCCGTGACAGATGAATTCCCCCCTTGAATGGTGTTGGTCATCTTGTCGAAGTAGCCAGTACCCACTTCTTGCTGGTGTGCTACGAAGGTGTAGCCTTTCTCTGCGGCTTGGAACTCTGGGCGCTGTACTTTTTCAACGTAGTGGCGCATACCTTCACCTTGTGCATAGTCGTGCGCAAGTTCGAACATGTTGAACCACATATTGTGAATGCCCGCTAGTGTAATGAACTGGTATTTGTAGCCCATGTCGGACAGCTCTTGCTGGAATTTAGCAATGGTTTCTGCATCCAAGTTCTTCTCCCAGTTGAATGAAGGAGAACAGTTGTACGCGAGTAGCTGGTCTGGGTATTCCGCGTGAATCGCTTCAGCGAACTTACGAGCCTCTTCAAGACAAGGAGTCGCGGTTTCACACCAAATAAGGTCAGCATAAGGCGCATAAGCCAGACCTCTCGCAATCGCTTGATCTATTCCAGCCCGAACGCGATAGAAGCCTTCCTGAGTACGCTCCCCCAGAACAAAATCTTTGTCATAAGGGTCACAGTCAGAAGTTAAGAGGTCCGCAGCATTGGCATCTGTGCGAGCAATCACCAAAGTCGTCGTATCGGCAACATCCGCAGCCAATCTTGCTGCCACCAGCTTCTGTACTGCTTCTTGAGTGGGCACCAACACTTTGCCCCCCATATGACCACACTTTTTAACCGAAGCGAGTTGATCTTCAAAATGAACCCCTGACGCGCCAGCCTCAATCATCGATTTCATCAACTCGTAAGCATTGAGAACGCCACCAAAACCTGCCTCTGCATCCGCAACAATAGGCAGAAAGTAATCAATGCCCGTTTCATCTTGAGGGGATTGACCACTAGACCACTGAATTTGATCGGCACGACGAAATGAATTATTGATCCGCTTGACTACAGAAGGCACTGAATCCACCGGATAAAGTGATTGATCTGGGTACATAGTCGACGCCGTGTTGTTGTCTGCAGCGACCTGCCATCCAGAAAGATAGACCGCTTCAATGCCTGCTTTCGCTTGCTGTACCGCCTGTCCCCCCGTCAATGCACCGAGACAGTTAACGTAACCTTTCTTAGCGTTACCGTTGACCAAAGACCACAGTTTGTCAGCACCACGCTGTGCAATCGTATTAACGGGCACCATAGAGCCGCGCAGTTCAACCACCTCTTCAGCAGTGTAAGGACGCTTTACATTTCTCCAGCGTGGGTTTGTTGCCCAGTCTTTTTCTAGAGCTTCAATTTGTTGGCGGCGAGTTAAATCAGTCATCGGTTTGTCCTTCTTTTGATGAGCGCATCGATTAGATACCAATACGAGCGCAGTTATTTCTCATTTCAAAGCGGTACATCCATATCCGCCTCAGAATGTTCACGTTACTGGTGTTGTTATTGATTCATTAATCCAGATAGTCGTAGCCTGGAATAGTTAAAAAGTTGCTCAACTCATCACTGGTCGTCAGCCTAGCCATCAGTTCAGCTGCTTCTTCAAAGCGGCCTGCTTGGTAGCACTCATCACCGACTTCCGTTTTGACGACCTCAATTTCCTCATTGAGGTATTGCTCGAACAAGGCCTTGGTCACAACTTGACCGTTGTCCAGTGCTTTACCATGCTGAATCCATTGCCAGATAGAAGCTCGGGAGATCTCTGCCGTCGCGGCGTCTTCCATCAGGCCATAAATCGGCACACAACCATTGCCTGAGATCCATGCTTCAATGTATTGGAGCCCCACTCGAATATTGTGGCGCATGCCCTGCTCTGTTCTTTCCCCAGGGCAAGGTTCCAGCAGATCCTTGGCGGTAATAGGCGTATCTTCAGCGCGCAAAATCTCAAGTTGGTTGATTCTCTCACCCAATACACTACCGAACACTTCCATCGCCGTATCCGCCAAACCAGGGTGAGCAACCCACGTCCCGTCATGGCCGTTATTTGCTTCCAGTGATTTATCATTCTGAATTTTGTCGAGAACCTTTTGATTCTCCCCCAGATCTTTTACTGGAATGAAAGCCGCCATTCCACCCATCGCAAACGCGCCTCGGCGGTGACAGGTTCGGATAAGCAAACGCGAATACGCATTTAAGAAAGGCTTATCCATAGTCACGGCCTGACGATCTGGTAGCACCCTATCCGGATGGTTTTTGAGAGTTTTGATGTAGCTAAAGATGTAATCCCAACGCCCGCAGTTAAGGCCAACAATGTGCTCTTTCAAAGAAAACAGAATCTCATCCATTTCAAATACTGCTGATAAGGTTTCAATCAATACCGTTGCTTTGATTGTTCCAGTGTGTAAACCAAAATAGTCTTCGGTAAAATGGAATACTTGACTCCACCACTGCGCTTCTTTATGCGATTGCAGTTTTGGTAGGTAGAAGTAAGGGCCACTGCCTTTTTTCATCAGAGCTTTGTAGTTGTTGTAGAAATAGAGAGCGAAGTCGAATAAAGCCCCAGGAATACTCTCACCGTTAAATGTCACGTGTTTTTCTTTTAGGTGTAAGCCACGCACTCGGCAGATAAGAACCGCGGGATCATCTTTCAACTTATATTGCTTACCACTAACTGGGTTGGTGTAATTGATGTTGCCATCCACCGCGTCACGCAGGTTGATTTGACCATCTAACACCTTATCCCATGCGGGGGACATCGAGTCTTCAAAATCCGCCATAAACACTTTCACGTTCGCATTCAGCGCATTAATCACCATTTTACGGTCAGTTGGACCTGTAATTTCTACGCGGCGGTCTTGCAAATCTAGAGGGATACCCAGAATTTTCCAGCTCCCCTCTCTGATATCTCGTGTCTCTTCGAGAAAGTCAGGTAATTGACCTTCATCAACTTTCGCTTGCTGACCTTCTCTATCACAGAGTAAACCATCAACCTTCTTCGCAAATTTAGCGCATAGATAAGATAAAAAGGTTTGGGCTTGTGCGGGGAAAATGGCTTGCTGATCGGGTAATAAAGGGCCTGTTATCTCAAGCAGTCCCTCTTGATAGATTGAATCAGGTTCAACCGCTGTCCTGTCTTTTTCGAATGTATTAGCAAGCATTATGTTTTCCTTTCACTGCCGGAACAAAAGTTACATTTGTAACTATAAAACAACAAAAAAATCAAACTATGAAAAGCAACGAGTATTATAAAAATGCAACAAAACCCGCTCATAAATCTAGGTAGATATCTCGTAACACTCTTTATAAATTTACACCAACAAGACTTGGGTAAAAAGTACCAAAGCAAACAAAATAGAAATTCAAAGTATTATTCCGTTGCCTTTAAACACCTGATTTAAGGCACTAATGTATTATTTATTACGTAATTTAATTACATTATTTTTTAGGTGAGCAGAGCACTTTAAACATAATGGTTCGGGATAAAGACAAGTAGAAAGTCCTTTGTGACTATGATTTGGCGCAGTCAGACATGGGTAGATCAAACACAAACGCGCTTGTCGCGTGTAAAATACACAGTGTGTAATTTCACTATTTTTTGAAAGCTTCATCAAAAAATCAGTGTGAAATTTTACAAGTCAAACTTAACAGGCAGAGTAATATTCCACCAAAAGTTTAATTTATAGTGCTTTTTACGGGCTAATTCCTCAAAGAGGCATCATTAAAGCAACTCAGTAACCAGTTTTGCCAACTGATTAATAGTATCGACTCGAGAAGAACTCGGGCGCCAGACCAAACCTATATGTCGATATGCCTGTTTTCCTGGCGCATCAATAACGATAAGGTTCTGATTTTCAATCAAGCCATGATCGATGGCCATCTGAGGAATAAATGTCGTCCCCAATCCATTTGCAACCATTTGAACCAGCGTGTGCAAACTCGTTGCAGAGAATGGGTTGATCTTGTTTTTTTCAGTCAGCTGGCAAGCTGACACCGCGTGTTCCGTTAGACAGTGCTCTTTTTCAAGCAGGAAGACAGACTCATCGGGTAAGTCGTCATACTTGATGGGAGTACGGATAGTATCAGCTTGGTGGCGGCTAATGATCATTCTAAAAGGATCATGACCCACAATTTGGCTTTCCATACCATCGATATTAATGGGCAGAGCAAGAATAAGGACGTCAAGCTCACCATGACGTAACGCCGCAAGCAAATTGGTGGTCGTATCTTCCCTCAAAAGAAGATTGAGTTGAGGAAAACGCTGGTTGACCTTTTGCACTAAATTTGACAATAGAAAAGGGGCAATAGTTGGAATACAGCCCAACCGAAGTTGACCTTCCATTTCGTCTCCCTGACATAAACGCCCGAGCTCAACTAAATCCTGCCCTTTGGCCAACAACTCACGTCCTTGCTTTACGACTAACTCACCTACCTGAGTAAAAACCAATGGGCTTTTCTTATCTTTTTTCTCATAGAGCGGACACCCGATCAATTCTTCGAGATTTTGTATTCCTTTACTTAAGGTGGATTGACTGACATAACATTTTTCCGCAGCTTCACTGAAATGACGTGTTTCATGCAGTGTAGTCAAGTAATGCAGTTGTTTGAGGCTAGGCCATTTGTTCATAATTCTGCCTGTTGCTGGGTTCTATTGATGACTTTGGCTATCGTTTAATCTCATCGCTTTTTTCGATTAACTCAATCTATTTATTTCGCTTTTTTCAATACTACAATCTGTACTATAGTTTGTCGCGTACAAACACGGACCAAACCAAAAACACTTAGCTAGGTTTGGAACTAACCATATATTTTAGGAGCAAAAAAATGGTACTAGTAGGTCGTCAAGCCCCAGATTTTACTGCTGCAGCTGTTCTAGGTAACGGTGAAATCGTTGATAACTTCAACTTTGCAGAATTCACTAAAGGTAAAAAAGCCGTCGTTTTCTTCTACCCACTAGACTTCACGTTCGTTTGCCCATCTGAGCTCATCGCTTTCGACAACCGTCTCGCTGATTTCCAAGCTAAAGGTGTTGAAGTCATCGGTGTTTCTATCGATTCTCAGTTCTCTCACAACGCATGGCGTAACACGGCTATCGAAGATGGCGGTATCGGTCAAGTGAAGTACCCACTCGTCGCTGATGTTAAGCACGAAATCTGTAAAGCATACGACGTTGAGCACCCAGAAGCTGGCGTTGCTTTCCGTGGTTCTTTCCTAATCGACGAAGAAGGCCTTGTACGTCACCAAGTTGTTAACGACCTACCACTAGGCCGTAACATCGACGAAATGCTGCGTATGGTTGACGCTTTAAACTTCCACCAGAAGAACGGTGAAGTATGTCCTGCACAGTGGGAAGAAGGTAAAGCAGGTATGGACGCATCTCCAAAAGGTGTTGCAGCGTTCCTATCTGAGCACGCAGAAGACCTAAGCAAGTAATTTTGCTTTCACACCCAAGCTCAACGGGTGTCTTGGTTGGACAATATAAAGCTCAACCAATGCATTTAAAGTAACGTCTTATTTAAAGAGCCCGAAACCCAGTTTCGGGTTCTTTTTATTTGGCTTTCACGCTCGACTACCCTTTAGAATGACATTGACTTCCCTATAGAGATAAAAAGACAATATATCGCTAAAGAGACAAAACGTATCGACCTAAAGACTTTCTCTGTCTCTGCTCTTTAAAGTCGAAAAGGCTCTCTTTATGATGAACTCAACTGATTTAGAGGAAGACTTCACTCTTCCTAACTGACGACGACTAAACGGAGATTCAACATGGCTTACTTTTCTCTAGCCTTCGGTACGGCAACCAAAAACCGTGATGGAAAAATCATTGAAGCATTTTTCCCAAACCCAGTTCTTAACCCGTCGGATGCACTGGTAGATGCAGTCGCAAAAGTAGCGGGTTACGAGCAAGGCAACCAAGCCATCAAAATCTCTGCCACCCAAAGCGCAGAACTTGCTGTCGCATTCGAAGCGAATGGGGACGCGGCCAACGCATCGTTCGCAGCGAAAGCAGCCGAGTCTTCACAGCCGCTGGTACTGGTTATTCTTGAGGCAGATGAAAAACCAGCTTCTGTTGCTGAAGGCTTCCTAAAACTTCAACTTATCTCTAACCGCCTAGTATTGCCTCACGGCACGGTTCTCGATGGCATCTTTGGTCTACTGCATAACATTGCGTGGACCAACGAAGGCCCAATCGACCTGCCAGAGTTGGCTGAGCGCCAAATTGAAGCGCGTCTAGCGGGCCGTCACCTTTCTGTCGATTGTGTCGACAAGTTCCCTAAAATGGTCGATTACGTGGTACCTGCTGGTGTTCGTATCGCTGATACTTCACGCGTCCGCCTTGGCGCTCATGTGGGTGAAGGCACAACCGTTATGCATGAAGGCTTCATCAACTTCAACGCAGGCACAACCGGTGTGAGCATGGTCGAAGGCCGTATCTCTGCTGGCGTTGTGGTTGGTAACGGCTCTGATATCGGCGGCGGTGCGTCAATCATGGGGACACTTTCAGGTGGTGGTTCTGTCGTTGTGTCTATCGGTGAAAGTTCACTGTTAGGCGCTAACGCTGGCCTTGGTTTCCCACTGGGTGATCGTTGTACGGTTGAGTCCGGTCTATACGTAACAGCTGGCGCTAAAGTTCGTATGCTGGACTCAGAAGGCACAGAAGTTGAAATGGTGAAAGCACGCGATCTAGCTGGCGTGTCTGACTTACTGTTCCGTCGCAACTCAGTAACTGGTCAGATTGAATGTCTAGCAAACAAAACCGCCGTAGAACTGAACTCCGAGCTACACAGCAATAACTAAGCGGGTAGCCGAACAAAAAAAGGGTTGATGTGTAAGCATCAGCCCTTTTTATTTTTCTGCTAAGTGAATCGATCAGCACGCGAATGCAGCCGTTACCTACTCAACCAGGGTGACCGTCAACTCTCGCTTTTAGCAACATAGGGCCGAACTTAATCACATACAGAGTAAACGCCAGTACCCACAGTAGCCCACTGATATCGATCATCAACATCATTTGGGCTGGCCACAGAACCACACCAACACTACGAACTAACGCAGCGGCCATCAGCATAGCGAACGCTAACACCATGTTTGGCCCCTGATAAATTGCTCGCCCAGTATGCCCCATGGTGACACGAGCGATCATCGCCAGTATCAAGCCACCGAGCGCTCCAATCGTAAACAGGTGCAACATATTGTGGCCTGCAAATGGGTTATCGAGTAACCCTCTCAGTAATAGGCTGACCGGAATACACCAGTAAGCTAAGTGCAGTGCCCACACTAACGGCTCTTTGACGGTGCGCCACGGCTGCCATCTCAGCACACGAACCAAATGTGCTAAACCGGAAATGGCCATCAGAGAAGGCCCGAGCTGAGCGAAAGTGACCGGGAAAAAGCTCAGAATAAATAAACTGACCAGCGGTAGGTTTGCCGTCCACTCTAACCAAGCCATCGGCTGTGGCTTATCAAAATTAAAGCGCCGCGCGGTTAAAGAAGGGGATCACTCGCCCGCCCATCACCGACAGTAAAATCGTAAACCACCATAACATTGCCTGCCAGACCGCCGAAGAAGGAAACGGCGGCATCCCCTTGATGGTCGCATAGCTGGCGAAGTTCGCCACCATCGCCAAAACAAACAAAGGCACAAAAAATAGATTTTTCCACCCTTTGGTTTTGATCACTCGACGGCCAACTTCATACGAAGCGAAAGCGATAAACAGAGCCTCGATCGTTGAAATCAACCACAAAGGTACAGGGGTCCAGAACAGCACGCGCGCAAACAACCACAAGCCAACCAGTACCGCCAATCGATGGTGCTTGGTGCCATTGATTCCTGTCCAGTTTTGGACGGCGGTCAAGGCAAACCCCACCACAATCGCCATCGAGAAACCAAACAACATCTCATGCACATGCCACCACAAAGTTGGCACTCTTAGTGCCGTAGGCTGGCCGGTGTGAAACATCCATACCCACAAGGCAACAGCAATGACAGCGTAAATTGCCCCAAGCAAAAAGAAAGGCCGAAATCCCAAACGTAAAATCGGCGCAATGGCTTCTTCTACTTTTTTGTCAGTAATATTGAGCACAATCGTCACTCCGAATATTGAATCTGATGATCTAAGAGCAATATTCATTCCAATGTAAAACCAAATGAAATTCAATATGTTAAGAAGAAGGCATGTCTTTATGACCCTGAAAAATCAGGTCATAAAGACACATAAAAGTAATAATAATTCAGATTTAGGAGGTTTGGATCATTGACCCAAGTCGTCAGAAGTTGACAATACACCATCTGGATATAGTGAGGTGTTAGATGAAAATTGTTGCTGTAACCGCCTGCCCCACCGGTATTGCTCATACTTACATGGCTGCCGATGTATTGAGTAAAGCTGCGCCCAAAAAAGGCTTGCAGGTCAAGGTCGAAACTCAAGGAGCAATGGGCATCGAAAATCAATTGTCCGCTCAAGATATCATGCGCGCAGATCTGGTTTTGATTGCTTCAGATATAGAAGTAGAACAACGTGCACGCTTCACTGGTTGTAAGATCCATGTTGTCACCATCGAAGAAGTCCTGACCAATGTTGACGCCGTGCTCGACAGGTGCCAATCACTGTGATTGAACGTCGCATTACGTTCGTTCTTCCTGAGGATGGATTTGCCAGTTGGAAAATCCATCGCCTCAAAGCCTTGAGCGGGATGTTTCGCTCGGTGGTCGTCTTACTTAACGTCACCAAGTGGGAAAGAGCCAATATCGAGCACCCTTTGCAGATCATGTCGTTGGGCAGTCAGGAATTCGACTTATGCCAAATACACATTGAAGGTTCGGATGCAGAACTGGCCTGCATGGTATTTACCGATTTCATCAGCGATCAGTTTAGTCTGGTCAATACTGCGCATAAAAGTAACGAATTAACCAACATTGCACGGCTCGGCAATCTGCCCACCTTTCATCTCGACTTTCCACTAAGCTACTTGTACTACCACAGTAATGTTGAGAGTAAGTCAAAGGCTTTGGATCTCGTTACAAAGTGCATTACCAGCTCAAACCCTGCTTTGATATGTGAGCAGTTTGCTCAGCGAGAGCAAACCTCTTCCACCGCGATTGGGCATGGCATCGCCCTTCCTCACATCATGAGTGAGGCGATCGACATCCCAAGTGTCAGCATTGTGTCACTGAGTGAAGAGTTAGACTGGGGCTCAGCGACTTTGGGAGGTGTCAGCATGATCATCGCTATCGCTTTACCAAATAACGCTTCACGTGATGTCTTACTGGCCTTCACACGCTTGACCCGCTCACTACTGGATCCAGATTTTTGCCAATTGCTGTATACCAGTCGCGAGCCACAAGCACTAAAAGCTCTTCTTACCCACAAACTTGCACAAGCCTAACTCGCCCGATATTGGCTCGGTGTCATTCCCACTTTGTTTTTAAACACCCGAAAGAAATAGTTGGCATCTGCGTAACCACAACGGTTCGCCACTTCCTGTAGGCGAAAGTCATAACGTTTCAGCATAAATTTAGCACGGTCGATTCGGACCCAAGTAATGTAATCAGCAAGCGTCATGTGCCCTTGTTGACGGAACAAACGCGACAAATGATTGGGGGAAATGTTAAACCGCGAAGCAATCGACGTTCGGGTAATCGCACGATGAAAATTCTCTTGAATATAAATACAAATGCCTTGGTAAAGATCTTCACTGTGGCTTTTCGAACTGCGATCAGGCTTTTGCAGTATTGACTGGCAATAGCTGAGCAGAGCCACCAGCAAATGTTCATCCATCGGAGTTTTTTGAGGTTCCTGAGCTAACGCGTTCAGTGCCTGCAAGATATGATCAACCGCGTGACCAGTTCGAGTTTTTACCGAGTATTTCTGGATATCATAAAACCCCCTCTCTCCTGCCCGCTTGCTCACTAAGCTAAACCCCAGTTGCCTTCGTCCAAACAACAGACTCAGTACCGAGCATTCATTTTCCCAGTTGGGTTTGTTCCAGCAATTTGGTGGTATATACAAGACATCACCGCTCAGTGCCGTAATCTCAACATGACTCTCCTGAGACGATTCCATCTGATTGAGGTATTCACCACTTAGCACAAGTTCGAGACGAGGAAAGTTTACCTGATAGCTAAAAGCAGGTGGGGTTAACTTATCTGACGCAAACCAGATACGATTAAAATGCTCTCGCTCATGAATAACGCTATCCAATAATTCATGAAATACATGGCTCATAACAACATCTCGAATAATTTTAGAGGTATTTTCGTGAGGAACATCAATAAAAACATGCCCACACAATAAGTTACTTTACTCTAGTTTATATAATTTTCTCTTTATCCACCAAAGGCAGTTGAGACAAAAAATGAACATAAGAGCATGATAAATAATGTTATTAATATAAAAAACATAAAGGATCACATTGGCATCAATAATTGAGTTTAGTCACACTCTAATTTTATGGTTACAAAAATCCAGTAAATGTATTTCTGGTGCACTAAAAAATTTTAACCAAGTCTCCCACAATGACTCTCAGATAAAAACAAGTTCCGCACCGAACGGAGCCAAATGGGGTAGACAAGATGATCACAGACTTAATCAATCCAGCGTTGATTTGCTTAGATCTCCAAGCAACAACCAAACAAGAAGTGTTCGAAGAGCTGATCGAATTGTTAAACGACAATCATCGCATCAGTGACAAAACACAGTTCCTCAGCGACATTCAAGCTCGAGAAGAGATTGGCAACACGGGTTTTGAAGACGGCGTTGCGCTGCCTCATGCCAAAAGTGCCGCTGTCTCCCAACCTGCTGTCGCGATTGGTATTAGTCGCCAAGGGATAGAATACGGCGCAGAAAACGGTCGGCCGAGTAAACTATTTTTTATGATTGCCTCTCCTGATGGTGGTGCAGACCATCATATCGAAGTGCTGGCTGAACTCTCTTCCAAACTGATCGAAGCAGGGTTTATCGAGCGTTTTATGCAGGCCAGTTCCGCCGAAGAGGCATTAGAGTTACTGCTTGCTAAGCCACAAAGCCCGCACGATAACCCAGAAGCCGATCAAGGCTTTTTAATCGGTGTTACCGGCTGTCCAGCAGGCGTGGCGCACACTTACCTAGCCGCCGAAGCCTTAGAAAAAGGCGCCGCTGAACTTGGCTATCAAATCAAGGTCGAAACCAATGGATCTATCGGGGTCAAAAACGCGCCAAGTTCAGAAGAGATAGCCCAAGCTGACGCGATCATTGTCGCCTGTGATAAACAGGTTGATATGAATCGCTTCGCGGGAAAAAAGGTCATCACGACCGGCGTCAAAGCCCCTATCAGCGATGCTAAAGGCTTGATAGAAAAAGCGCTACAAGCGCCACTCTATACAGCAGGCGATGAAAGCCAAACCACTAAGACAGCCTCTTCAAATGCACGTAGCGACTTATACCGCTACCTGATGAACGGCGTTTCACACATGATTCCATTTGTGGTCACAGGTGGCCTATTGATCGCGCTCGCGCTGGCCATTGGTGGCGAGCCAACGCCTGCAGGAATGGCGATTCCTGAAGGCAGCATGTGGCAAAAAGTACTGGATGTCGGTGTGGTGTCGTTTACCTTGATGATCCCTATCTTGGCAGGCTACATCGCCTATGCGATTGCTGATCGTCCTGGTCTCGCACCAGGATTAATCGGTGGCTGGATTGCGAACAATGGTTCTTTCTATGGTGCGGAAGCTGGCACAGGTTTTATCGGCGCCATCGTTGCTGGCCTGCTGGTGGGCTATTTTGTCAAATGGCTGACGAGCATCAACTACCATAAATTTATTCAGCCATTGGTGCCTATTATGATTGCACCAATCCTCGGCTCTTTGTTTATCTCTAGCCTGTTTATCTTCGTCATTGGTGCACCCATTGCAAGCTTGATGGATAGCCTAAATGCGATGTTAGTCAGCATGAGTACTGGCAGTGTGATTCTGTTGGGTATTGTCTTAGGTGGCATGGCTGGTTTTGATATGGGCGGGCCGTTTAACAAAGTCGCGTTCTTGTTCTCTGTCGGCATGATAGCCAGTGGTCAGACGCAATTTATGGGCGCTATGGCGTGTGCAATTCCTGTAGCACCTCTTGGTATGGGTCTCGCCACTTTCCTTGGTCGTAAATTCAATCTATTTGAAGAATCAGAACTCGAAGCGGGTAAAGCGGCTGGTGCTATGGGCTTGGTCGGTATCTCAGAAGGCGCAATACCATTTGCCGCGCAAGATCCCATGTCTGTGATTCCTGCTAACGTGCTTGGCTCTATGGTGGCGGCGGTAATGGCCTTCTCATTTGGTGTCACCAACAGCGTCGCGCACGGTGGTCCGGTTGTCGCCTTGCTTGGCGCAATGAACCTACCACTGATGGCACTGCTTTGTATGGCGGCAGGTACAGTCGTGACCGCCCTAACCTGTATTTCACTTAAGAAGATGCGTAAAGCGAAAGCGCAGCTAGCAACCGCTTAATCATTTAAGCACCTTAAGCGCGCTCCCCCTATTTTGCGCGCTATTCAGACCCCGTTTTTACGGGGTCTTTTCTTTTGTGGTAAAAACCTTTAGGTTGTTTGTTGAACACAGAGGGAAAATACATGGCAATTTACATCTTTGGCTACGGCAGTTTAATGAACTCCGCATCGAGACAACTGACAGGAAAAACTGTGCAAGCTTTGCCTGCCATAATTAATGGCTTCAAACGCTACTGGGGGAAAGTGGACGACAGTTATATCCTCTCGCCGCTGGTTGTGAATAAAGGCGAGGGCTTAGTCAATGGAGTTCTACTCGAAATCAGCGAAAATGAGCTAAGTGAGTTTGATGTTCGCGAGCGAGGCTACCATAGAGTGGAAGTGCCTCATTCACAGCTTGATTGCGATAACCCGTTTCGTGCCAATGATCAGATTTGGGTGTATATCAAAGACAACCCAGAGCCGCCATGTCACCTGAGCCCTATCATGCAAACCTATGTCGATACTGTATTAGTAGGGTGTCTGGAAATTTCCGAACCGTTTGCCAAACAATTTATTGAGCACACCATCGGCTGGCACTTCCCACGAGAAGACGATCGACATGCACCTAAGTATGGCAACCTTGCTGGTGTAGAAGCACATCACTATCCGGTGATTGATAAACTAATAAAGGGAGCGTAATGCGCTAATGCCGTTCACTTAAGATGAGCGGCATTGTTCTTTCTAGGGTATCTACTTGGCTTTTTCTTTACGACTCTAGGGAAGGATCTTTGCCGTCTTGGTTCTAGGATTAAGCTCTCGCTCAT
>NZ_JABEYA020000015.1 GCF_013074385.2 Vibrio ostreicida | reverse complement strand
AGCGAGAGCTTAATCCTAGAACCAAGACGGCAAAGATCCTTCCCTAGAGTCGTAAAGAAAAAGCCAAGTAGATACCCTAGAAAGAACAATGCCGCTCATCTTAAGTGAACGGCATTAGCGCCTCAGCGCTCCTTTTTTAATCGTGGTTATTTTATTACGGGAATATAACCGTATTCACTGATCAAGGCTTTCGCTTGCTTACCTTTGATAAACTTGATGAATGACGCGACATCTTGGCGCTGCTCACCCGTTTTGTGCAGCATCAAGAACGGGCGTGATAGTTCATATTTGTGCGACGCAATGGTGTCGTTGCTTGCCTTAACACCCTCAAAATCAAGTGCTTTGACTGAGCTGTCCACTGAGCCTGTTGAGATAAACCCAATCGCTTGTTTATTATGACTGACCAGTGTTTTGACCATGCTGTTACTGTTGACCACCAAATTATTTGGATTGATGTCCGAAACCAAGCGCCCCTTAATCACTCGGGTTAAACCGAGTAGGCTTTCAAAACTGTAGCGTGAACCAGACGATGCCTCGCGGGTAACAACTGCAATTTTTTGATCTGCCCCACCAAGTTGTTTCCAGTTCGTGATGTTACCTTTGTAAATGTCAAACAATTGCTCACGCGTGATATTATTTAACTGATTGAATTTGTTGACCACAACCGCTAAACCATCGAGTGCCAAGGGTGTGACCGTCAGTGTTGCGTCTTGTTCACTGTCCGTCAGATAACGAGAGGTCATACCGATGTCTGCGATGCCCTTTTTAAGTAAGGTAATGCCCGCAGTGGAACCAACGCCTTGAACCGCAATATAGGTAGCGGGATGAGTGGCGTTAAATTTTTCCGCCAGTACATCCATGATGCGCGCCACGGAGGTCGAACCCGATACATTGACCTCACTTGCGTGCGCAGAGAAGATGAAAAAATAACAAGACAACAGTGCAGCCAGCACAAAACGAACCATAATATTCTCCAATAGAATGTGAATAGCAAAACTGGCGCTATCATATTTAAATAACATGACATTTTTGTGAAATCCACCTCATACTATTAACAGTAATATCTATAGATTGAGAGGGTAGAATTGAAGCTGGGAATTATTCATTGCCCATTGGGGGGCCGGTATGAGGTTGGTCAGTTTACTGCAAAAGCAAGTCGAATCGCATGCTCAAACCATCTGTGAGCAACGCAACAAAAATGTGCCTGCGGAACTTGGCAAAGCGACTTTCGAAGAGACGGCGCACGGCGTGGTATTCATTAAGCAGCATTTTTTACTCGACTCTTCTCATTGTGACTACATGTTGCCTGTCGCCATGGTCGTGTGGGATGAAAAGCTATCTTGCTGGCTACTTTCAATGCCCGACGAGGGCAAGCAAGGCCAATGGGTCCCCTACCCATACCTAGCACAAAGTGCTGACCTCACGGCTCTGATGCGTGAAGTTGACAAAGATCCTAAACGACTCTTTTGGCAAACCTAATCGTTGGACACACCTCACCACAAATAGAACAGGGCACGTAATGTGCCCTGTTTTGCTCAAGTTCGATGGTTACTCGGCTGGGGTTTCAGTCTCTTGCGGGGCTTTAACCTCGTCAAAGACCCTCGTTGGCTTAGCTACGATGCTGCGAGTACTTTGATTCACTTCGGTCAAGACCACTTCTAAGGTTTCTCCAAGACGATACGTGACCTCTTGGTCGACGGAAACGCTTCCTTGCTCACCATTACACTCCAAACGTTCTTTGTTGGCGAGGATCAGTGAAGCGGGCACAAAGGCCGCTGCGCCATTTTCCAGTAGGCGAATGCGCATGCCTGAACGGTTGATGTCAAAGATCTCTCCGTTAAAACATGTCCCTTTGGCCGGCTCATCGGCCAGTGTACGGACGTATAACCAATCACTAACATTGCGTTCTGCTATCTTATGGTGTTTACGATGCAGTGCCAGCTCATCACCCACACTATCGTCGGCAGTTTGAACGGGATCTTTACCCAAAATGTGCGCTTTCAGCATGCGATGGTTAATCATATCGCCGTATTTACGAATGGGTGATGTCCAAGTCGCGTAGATATCTAGGCCCATAGCGTAATGTGGAAGGGGTTGGTTACCTATCTCACTATACGCCTGGAATTTGCGGATACGGTTATCAAGGTAACGGTTGTCTTGGCTGGACAGCCAGCGACGTAGCTTGGCAAAACCTTCTAGGGTCGCAATGGATTCCGCAGTAAACGGTAACGCACCATCAGGGTTAACAAAGGTTAACACATCAGCGATTTTTTCTGGTTTAAAACCAGCATGGGTATTGAAGACGCCCGCGTTAAAGCTGGCGTGCAATGTGCGGCCAGCACAGATATTGGCGGTAATCATGGCTTCTTCGACTAAGCGATTAGCACTGCGGCGTAAGTCGGCATGAATGGCAATCACGTCATTGTCTGGGCTCAGTTCAAAACGGTAGTCTGGTCGATCAGGAAAAACCACTGCGTGCTGTTCACGCCAGTTGGCTCGGGCCAAAGAAAACTCATGTAAATGGCGCACAACCTCAGCAATGTCTTGAGTGGGGTGCCAGTGCTCAGATTCACCGTGTTCCAACCAATCCGAAACGTGATCGTAAGCGAGGCGCGCGTGAGATTGAATGTTGGCGGCAAAAAACTCGATGTCGTCGCCAATCACACCGTCTTGGCTCACCGTCACTTTACAACAAAGCGCAGGACGAACTTGATGTTCCATTAGGGAACACAGTTCATCGGCTAAGTCACGAGGTAGCATCGGGATATTGCGACCAGGCAGATAAATGGTAAAACCGCGTTCTCGGGCCACCTTATCCATATCACTGTCGGGAGTGATGTAGGCTGTAGGGTCAGCAATCGCGATGGTCAGTTCAAAGTCTCCGTTGCCTGTTTTCTTGGCATACAAGGCATCGTCCATGTCTTTGGTCGATTCACCATCGATCGTCACAAACGGGACGTCAGTCATATCGATTCGCGTTAATGATTCATCGTCTTTGATTTGCCAATGTTCAAGGCCTTCTGGCTCAATATTGGGTAAATCGTTTTCCGCTAGTGTGACCCACCAAGGCGCAATTTTGTCGTCGGCATCCGTGATTTTTTCCGAGATCTCAACAAGAAAACCGTTGTCATCGTTGAGAGGGTGACGCACCAAATGCGCCACGACCCAATCCCCTTCAGCAAAGTTGTCGCTTTTGAGCCCTTTGGCCAACTTCGCCTTAAGCGATAATTTTTTCATTTGCGGATGATCGGGCACAACATTAAGTTTACCTTTGAATAACTTCACACGGCCGATGAAGCGATTTAAGCCCTGTTCAAGCAGCTTCTCTGGCTCGGCAACTTCTCGCTCCTTTTCGGTGCGAATGATGGCTTGGACTTTATCCCCATGCACGCATTTTTTCATGTAGGGAGGTGGAATAAATACGCTGGTTTTGCTGTCGACTTCGAGAAAGCCAAAGCCCTTTTCCGTCGCCTTAATCGTCCCTTCTTTCTTAGGAAGGTTTTCTTGCATTTGCTGCTTAAGTTGAGCCAGTAGAGGATTGTCTTGGAACATCTTTACATATCTAACCGAAAAAATTCGTTTTACTATATCACCCTGCCTAATCACTCGCTAGCATCTAAGGTCGTCGCAAGACGAAAAATCGCCCATCCTAAAGACGGCGAAGGGTGTTATTGTCTTCTTTGTTGGCTGACTTTTGGTGAATAGTTGAACTTAAACGACCAAATCAACAGAAATTTGTGATGAAATTCAATTTTTTCTGGCTTTTTTTGTGCATTTAAGGAATAATCCGCCCCCTTGTTTACGTCCCTAGTGGCTTGATGCGATTTACGACTTGTCCGCATCTGAACGGAATCAGCTCTCAACTGGATTGGTATTGGAATTGGTAGAGCTCGTGGGACCTTTTGTTGACTTAATATAGTAGGATCCCAATGACAGATTCTGTAATCCAGTTTAGCGACTTAGCGCTGAACGACTCTATCCTTTCCGCTCTTAATGGTATGGGTTTTGTATCACCGACCCCAATTCAGGCGGCCGCTATCCCTCACCTAATGGAAGGAACAGACGCCCTAGGTAAAGCACAAACGGGCACAGGCAAAACTGCTGCATTCTCGTTGCCGCTTCTAAACAAAATCGATTTATCTCAACGTAAGCCTCAGGCCATTGTTCTGGCGCCAACGCGTGAGCTTGCCATTCAGGTTGCAGCCGAAATCAAAAATCTAGGTCAAAACATCTCTGGTCTTAAAGTACTGGAGATCTACGGTGGTGCTTCTATCGTTGACCAAATGCGTTCACTCAAAAACGGCGCACATATTATCGTAGGGACACCTGGACGAGTTCAGGACTTGATCAATCGCGATCGTCTTCATCTTGATGAAGTACACACGTTCGTTCTTGATGAAGCAGACGAAATGCTCAACATGGGCTTCGTCGAAGATGTTACTGCCATCATGGAGCATGCCCCATCATCGGCACAACGTGTTCTTTTCTCTGCGACCATGCCTCCGATGTTGAAGAACATTGTTGAGCGTTTCCTACGTGGTCCTGTCATGATTGATGTGGCAGGTAAAAACCATACTGTTGACAAAGTAGAGCAACAATTTTGGGTCGTAAAAGGCGTCGAGAAAGACGAAGCGATGTCTCGTTTATTAGAGACAGAAGAAACCGACGCATCGATTGTGTTTGTTCGCACCCGTCAAGACACTGAACGTCTAGCGGATTGGTTGTCTGCTCGCGGATTTAAAGCCTCTGCATTGCACGGCGACATCCCTCAGTCTTTACGTGAACGTACTGTCGACCATATCAAACAAGGCGTGATCGATATCTTGGTTGCCACTGATGTGGTTGCTCGTGGTCTTGATGTTCCTCGTATCACGCACGTGTTCAACTACGATATCCCATTTGATGTTGAGTCTTACATCCACCGTATTGGCCGTACTGGCCGTGCTGGACGCAAAGGTAAAGCGATCCTTCTTGTTCGCACCAACCAACTGCGTATGCTGCGTACTATCGAACGTGTGACTAAGTCGTCAATGGAAGAGATCCAGCTTCCACACCGCAATAAAGTTGCTGAGTCTCGTCTGACTAAGCTTGGCGCTGAGCTGGAAACGGAAAAAGAACACAAAGCACTAGAGAAATTCTCTGAGCTTGTCGAAAAGCTACAAGAGTCTTTACAACTTGATGCCGCAACGCTTGCCGCCATCTTGCTGAAACGTCAGCAAGGCAAACGCCCATTGTTCTACATTGGTGAAGACCCAATGATTGAAGCAGTTGAACGTGACAAGCAGCGTCGTAAAGAGCGTCGTGATAACGGTCGTGACGGTCGTGATGGTAAACGTGAAGGCGGTCGCAGCTTCAATACGCAAGATTGGGATACTTACCAATTGCAAGTTGGCCGTGAACAAGGCGTTCAAGTGAAAGATATTGTCGGTGCTCTCGCGAATGAACTTGGCCTAACCAAAGGCTCGATCGGTGCGATTAAACTTGCTCAAGGCGAGACTTACGTTCAGTTGCCTAAAGCGATGTCTTCAGAAACGGCTGGCAAGCTGCGCAAACTGCGCATTCGTCAGAAGCAAGTCGATGCGGTCGTGTGTGATTTCACGGATTTTCGCGAGCCTCGTGGCAACCGCGAAGGTAACCGTGGCCGTCGTGATGGTGGCGGCAACCGTGGTAACCGTGAAGGCGGTCGTGGTGGACGCGAAGGTGGCGGTTACCGTGGTAACCGTGAAGGCAACCGTAGCGGTCGTGATGGCGAACGTCGCTTCGATCGCAACCGCGGTGGCGATCATCGCGGTAATCACCGTGGTGAACGTGGTCACAACACTGAACGTCGCAGCGAAGCTTAATTAAACGCTAAGACATCAAATCCCCACCAGCGCAAGCTCGTGGGGATTTTTTGTTTTCAATCCTCTCTCGCTTTTTTAAAAACTTATTGAGCGCAAGCTATACTTGTTTAAAAATGTTGCCTTAGAGTGCTATGAGTCGTCGTAGAAAAGTAGAAGAGAGCATCAATAACCCCTTGTCTAGCCGAATTGGTCGAAGAATCATACTGCTGATGGTGACCCTAAGCAGTGTCATTACCTTATTGACGACACTGTTACAGCTATCTTGGGATTACAGCAAAGAATTTAACGATGTCCAGCAGCGCCACATCGAAATTCGTGACGTCCACGCTGGCCTGCTGGCCTCATCACTGTGGTCGTTTGATCTCGTCGTCTTGCAGGAAAGATTGGACGGTTTGATTAATTTGCCCAAGATTGATTACTTAGAAGTCACCTCCGGCAGTTATAGCTTTAGTTCAGGCCATGCCGTTACGGACAATGCAGTCAGAGCCAACTATTTGCTAACGTACCGTGATCCAGAAGATGGCCACACCGAGGACATCGGCACCATTCACGTTGAATCAAATGCACAAGAAATTTATAACTATTTGATCAAACAGTTTATCTCCAGCCTACTCCTCAATGCGTTTAAGACTATGCTTGTCTGTTCTATTATGCTGTTGATCTTCCACGTCAGTGTTAATCGTAGAATTTTCCAAATCGCACAATTCTTAAGAGCCTTTAACCCCCGTCATCCAGCCCGGCCTCTGGTTCTTGACAAAAAACGCTGGTTGTCTGAAAAAGATGATGAACTGGACTGGCTCGCCGATGGCGCGAATAAGATCAGTAGCAACATTACCCTGCTTTATAACAACATAAAACATGAGCAAGAGAGGCTGTCGGATTTTACCCATGTCTCTTCGGACTGGTTATGGGAAACCAATGAGCTTGGCACGCTCACCTATTGTTCAGAACATATGCGAGAGACTCTCAATATCGTGGATGACAACGTAGACATCAGTTTTAACACTCTGGCGACGTTTGAGCACAGCGAGCAACTGCTTACAGCCATCGACGGTCGCAATGACTTTTCTCAAATCGAAGAGAGTATCAATATAAATCGTGCCTCCATCCACCTTCTATTTCAGGCCACCGCTCGTTATGAAGGCGATCGTTTTATTGGCTTCCGAGGAACAACCATCAATATTACTGAACTTAAGTCCGCGCAATTTGAGCTTGAAAAACTCAACCAAAATCTAGAACGTATGGTCGCCTCTAGAACCATTGATTTAAAGCAAAGTATGGAACAATTGCAAGATGCCCAAAATAAACTGGTGGAGTCAGAAAAGTTAGCGGCCTTAGGCGGCCTCGTCGCTGGTGTCGCGCATGAGGTCAACACCCCACTTGGCATCGCCGTCACCGCCGCCTCAATCATGGGGGATGTCACCAAAGAACTCAACGATGCGTTCTCCGCACAAACTCTCACCAGCACGCAGTTTGAGAGCTTAATGAAACGCATGTCTGAAGGCGGTGAAATGTTAGGGCATAATTTAGACCGCGCTGCCAAACTGATACGAGATTTTAAACAAACTGCGGTCGATCAGGTCTCGGAAGCTCGCTCCCACTTTAATGTTATGCAGGTTTTGCAAGCGTTACTGACCAGTTTACATCCGGAAACGCACAAAGTGCCGGTAATACCTCAGCTGAGTGGGGATGGAGCGATCGCCATGACCAGCCTACCCGGAGTGCTGACGCAAATCATCTCGAATTTGGTGATGAACAGCATCAATCACGCTTTTGACCAACAGCCTGAGGCCAAGATTGATATTGTGTTCTATCAGGATGAGGACAATGTGGTTTTTGAGTACAAGGATAATGGCAGTGGAGTCGATGCCTCTTTGCATCATAAGATTTTTGAACCGTTTTACACCAGTAAGCGAGGGGCTGGCGGATCAGGGCTCGGACTTAACTTAGTGTTTAATCTCATCAAACAAAAGTTGTATGGTGAGCTGGAATTCAACTCCGAGCCAGGGCAAGGTGTGCACTTCAAGATCACGCTGCCTGCAACCCTCCCTCAGGAACAAGCGCCCGACGCCTAAATTGAGTTGACTCAGTCGGGCAGTGAATTACGAATTTCAATAAACTCCGCCCAGTGGTCAACCAATATTTCCACCAGTTCAGGCTCAAAATGTTTGCCCTTTTGAGAGACTAATTCGAGCATAATGTCTTCATCGCTCCAAGGCTCTTTGTAGCTGCGTTTTGAGCCAAGCGCATCAAAGACATCAGCCAACGCCGTAATACGACCTGTCACCGGAATATCAGTACCCGATAACTGTTTAGGGTACCCTGTCCCATCCCACTTCTCATGGTGAGAACCCGCGATTTCCTTAGCAACGGTGATAAGACGACGCTTTGATTTACTCAAAATATCGACGCCATAATCCACGTGCTTTTTCATAATTTCCCACTCTTCGGCGTTCAATTTTCCCGGTTTGTGTAAAATCGAATCTGGCACGGCCACTTTACCGACATCATGCAACGGCGAGGCATGCTTTATCATTGAGGCGTCATACTCACTGAGCCCATACAATAAGGCGAGCTTTTCACTAAACAGGGACACGCGCTGAACGTGAGCGCCAGTCTCTTTACTGCGGGCTTCGACCGCGTTGGCTAAATTGTACACCAGCTCTTTTGACGTCTCTCGTATATCCAGCATCAGACTGAGGTTTTCAAAAGTCAGCCCGATGTTTTGCATATAGATTTCCAGTAGCTGCATATCCAGTTCAGACAACAAGCGGGTGACATTAACATATAAAATACAATCAACCCCTTGTTCATCGTGGCTATACATCACGTACGCGTCATCGTAATTCTTTGAAGCGCCGCTCTGAAAGACTTCTTTGCAACGTTCGGATACTCCCTCGGGCAACTTTTCAAATGCACATTCACTGTAAAAGTCAACGAAGTCGCCCGTCGCAGCCAATGTTAAGGCCCGTGATTCTTCCCCATTCGGCCGAGGTTGAACGATACAATAAAGGGCGGATTTATCCAACTTAAGTAATGACGTCAACTGTTCAAGCACACTCGTGGCGTAGGTTTGAAGTGAGTTGGTGTTTTGGACGTAGGCTGAAGCTTCGATGACTTTTCTCAACCCTTTTTTTTGCTGTTCAATCAGGCACAAATCACGGTACGAACGCAACATAGAATACAGTAGGGTTTTGAGCTTTTGTGTGGTTAGCTCTGTCTTTTCTTTGTAATCGTCGATTTCATATTCACGAATCACAGTGTCTTCGGGCGCTTGCCCCGCTTGACCAGTACGGAGTACTAATCTGACGAGGCTATTACCCAAATCTTCACGTACGTATTTGACGAGGTCCAATCCCGCATGTTCTGTTTCCATGACAACGTCCACCAAGGCTAAAGCGATGTCATCATAATGATGAAAATGCTCTTTGGCCTCACTCGCGGAATGCGCTGAAATTAGCTCAAGCTTACGCTCCTCGAACTCAAAATCCGAGAGCGCAAGTTTAGTAATTTGATGCATCTGTTCGTCATCGTCAATCAGCAGCACTTTCCAAGGCGCCGAAGATTTTTTCGTCGCTTCGCTTTGAATCCTTTTAGGCTGGCCTGACTGTCGGTGATCTGCAAACAATTCCATTAATGAACACACTCCTATTGCAACCGCCCTACCATTAGGTTTAGCACAATCCAATGAAAAAAGGCTAGTTAGTCACGCTCTAATTGACATCGACATCATTAGAATAAGGTGCCGTTAATTAAGTCATTATGCGCACCGTTTTCCGTTTAACCAAGGTTGGCTCTATTTGAACCACCTGTGCTTCGGTTTCGCCCTGTTCCAATTTTTTAAGCAATGCCTCCACGGCCGCTTTCCCCAAACGATATTTTGGCTGGTGGATCGTCGTCAATGCTGGGGTCATAAATTTAGAAATGAGAATGTCGTCGTAGCCAATAATAGACAAGTCATCGGGGATTCGAATCCCTTTCTCATTCGCCGCGTTGATCACCCCCATCGCCATCATGTCGTTGCACACAAAAACAGCGCTCGGGAGCGGCCCATTGGCATGCATTTTATTGAACGCTTGATAGCCTCCCTCGCACTCAAAATCTGATTCGATAATCCAATGAGGGTTAAATTCTAGCCCTGCGTCAAGCAAGGCACGCTTATAGCCTTCATAACGCATCTGCGCTTGGTGCTTAACCAAAGGCCCAGTAATACAACCAATGTCTTTATGCCCAGAGTCAATCAAATTTTGTGCGGCCAGATATCCGCCCGTTAACGAGTTATCCTGAATTTTATCGCTGGCAAATAACATAGGTCCCCAGTCCATCACGACCACAGGCACATCTGGGTATTTTTCAAAAACATCAATCCGTTCACCTTCTAAAGAAGAACACATCAGAATCAGCCCATCAACCCGCTTTTGCAACAAGGTGTCTATCGACTCCCGCATTCGCGTATTGTCACCTTCAGTATTGCATAAAATAAGGTGATAGCCTTGCTGATAGCAGCTGCGCTCAACCCCTTTAACCACTTCGCCAAAAAATGGGTTGGTGGATGTCGTCACCAACATCCCTAGGGTTCGAGTTCGGTTGAGCTTGAGACTTCGAGCCAATGCTGAAGGCGTATAATTGAGCTCTTGCGCGGCTTGATTGACACGTGCCGAAATGGCATCACTGACAAAGCGAGATTGATTAATCACATGGCTAACTGTCGACGTGGAAACACCCGCAAGTCTGGCGATGTCTTTCATAGTAGCCATGTCATTGTCTCCTGATTCTCGCTTATGAGTATTGTTGTAAAAAGGCCTCAACCTCATGCCGTGTCGGAATCGACGTTTGAGCGCCGAAACGCGTCACCGAAATCGCGGCCGCCGCATGGGCAAACTTTATCGCTGATTTTAGTGGTAAATCTTCCAATACACCAGTGATCAGCGCCCCATTAAACGTGTCGCCTGCTGCGGTCGTGTCAGTGACCTCAACATTAAACCCAGAAATACGCTCGCCCTTGCCACTCTCGCTTAACCACGCACCTCTTGACCCGAGGGTAATCAACACGGTGCCCACGCCTTTAGCATGCAACACATCAGCGGCCTTTTGAGCGCTGAAATCATCATTCACCGCGATCCCCGTTAACACCTCAATCTCTGTTTCATTAGGGGTAATGATATCAATACAAGCCAACAGTTGATCACTGAGCACTCTGGCTGGGGCAGGATTCAATATCACCTGTGTGTCGGCTGCTTTCGCTACCATCGCCGCTTTTTCGATACCACATATCGGCGTCTCCAATTGCATCAATAAGTAGCGGGCCTGTGCAATACGTGCCAAATCAGGTTCAAGGGCCTCTGCCGTCAGCTTTGCGTTGGCTTCCGCTGAGAGACAAATGCTGTTTTCGCCATTGTCGGCGACCTGAATCATTGCAATGCCCGTCGGACAATTGGGCTGCATTTTCACCCCAATTGTGTTCATTTTTTCTAACTTAAATGTTTCGCGAATATTAATGCCAAACGCATCGTCCCCGACGCAAGCAATAAACCCCACATCGGCCTTTAACCTCGCGGCGGCCACGGCTTGATTTGCTCCTTTACCCCCTGCGATCACTTGATAATTTTGGCCATGTAATGTCTCGCCCGGACGAGGAAAAGCGGGCACTTGCAGAACATGATCAGCGTTAACACTGCCTAAAACCACTAACTTATTCATTCATTATCCCCGGTTCTCACGAACCTCACTGGTTAACAACAGCCATCATAGGTTTGCACTGGCAAACCAATACAAACCTATGGGTGCTCCCCATGAGACTGGCGCATCCGCGCACACGTCTCATGGGTTAACATCATTTGCTGATGACTTTCAACGGCACAGGAATAAACGCTTCCACCGCCTCATCCTTAAGTACTTTGTCGGCCGTTTCAATACCCAACGCCCCAATCAAGTCGGGTTGTTGAGCGATAGTCGCCTCAAGCTGACCACGGTTAACAGCAGCAATACCATCGTCGGTTCCATCAAAACCGACGATCATCACCTGCTTTCCTGAAGCCTGCACCGCGCGCAATGCGCCAAGCGCCATTTCATCATTTTGTGCGAACACGGCTTGCACATCTGAATTCGCAGCCAATAGGTTTTCCATGACATTTAGACCTTTAGTGCGGTCAAAGTCCGCAGGTTGACTCGCCAGCAATTGCATATCGCTGCTCTTGACCGCGTTCATAAACCCTTCACCACGCTCACGGGCAGCAGACGTCCCAGCGATCCCTTCAAGTTGAATTACCTTGGCCTTTTCACCCACTTTTTCTACAATGAATTTGCCCGCCAACTCACCTCCTATCACGTTATCAGAGGCAATGTGGCTAACCACCTCTCCACGGCTAGCCCCGCGATCCAATGTGATTACTGGGATCTTGGCTCGATTCGCAATACGAATGGCATTTGACACCGCATCAGAATCGGTTGGATTGATCAAAATCGCTTTGACTCCACGTACCGTCAAATCTTCTACGTTCGACAGCTCTTTACTGGGATCGTTTTGCGAATCCAGAACAATCAGTTCATAACCGAGTTGTTTAGCTTTCGCTTGTGCGCCCTCTTTCATCGTCACAAAAAAAGGATTGTTGAGAGTCGATAGAACAATCGCCATGGTTTCTTGTGCTTGCGCTGACACCGAAAATGTCGATGAAAGTAGGAGGGTAGACATCAGGCTTGCGAGTTTTTTCATTATGTGGATTCCTTTTTGTGTAGGGTGTGCTCGGGGTCCTTTCCCCGAGCTTATAAGCATTACTTGTTTTTGTTGTCAACCAACACGGCTAACAGGATGACCAAGGCTTTGGCTATCATTTGGTAGTAAGAGGTCACATCAAGCAGGTTAAGCGCATTGTTAAGGAAGCCAATGATCAACGCACCAATCAACGTGCCCATGATCCGTCCTTTTCCACCCATCAGGCTGGTGCCTCCCAGCACCACTGCTGCGATGGCATCTAACTCATAACCCATCCCCGCCGTCGGCTGAGCAGAGGACAAGCGGGAAGTGATGATGATGCCCGCTAAGGCGGCAAGCAAACCACAGATGGAATAAACCCCAATTTTAACTCGGTCAACATTGATGCCCGATAGACGGGTGGCCGATTCATTACCGCCCAGCGCGTAGACATAACGACCAAAACGAGTGTGAGTCAGCAAATACCAAACCGCAGCGAACACCAAGACCATGAGCCATACTGGCACCGGAATCCCCAATACGTAGCCAGTACCAAACCACGCAAAGGCATCGGCGGTATCGGTAAAGCCCGTCGATATAGGGCGGCCATCGGTGTACACCATGGTCACGCCACGGAGCAATGTCATCGTGACTAAGGTAGCAATGAAGGCCTGTACCTTGCCTTTGGCAATGATGAAACCGCTTAACGCCCCTAACCCAGCTCCAGCGATCAGCGACATGGGCAAAGCAATCATGACAGGCACTTCCATCGCGATAAGACTCGCCGCAAGCGCACCGCAAAGGGCAAGAACGGAGCCGACGCTGAGATCAATCCCAGCGGTGAGGATCACCAAGGTCATCCCAACCGCAATGATCGCGTTAACCGACGTCTGGCGCAGAATATTGAGAAGGTTGTCCACGCTAAAAAAGTGTGGGTTAAGAAACGAAACAACAACAATCAAAAACAGTAGGGCAATCAGCGATTTCTGCTCGATAAGCGATTCTTTGCTCAGCCACTTTTTACGGCCCGTTTGATGGGTTTTGTTCATGGTTTTGGTACTCACGCTGCTTCCTCACTGATTTCTTTTCCAACGGCACACGCCAGAATTTTTTCTTGATCGGCGTCTTGGGCATCAAACTCCCCACTAATACGACCTTCATGCATCACAATGATACGGTCACTCATCCCCAATACCTCCGGCATTTCCGATGACACCAGTATGATACTCATTCCATCCGCTTTGAATTGGTTGATGAGTTGGTAGATTTCTTTTTTTGCGCCGACATCCACGCCTCGAGTCGGCTCATCCAAGATCAAGACTTTGGGTTGGGTCATTAAGCCTTTGGCTATCGCCACTTTTTGCTGGTTTCCGCCGGATAGGTAGCCAATGACCTGCTCACGCCCTGGGGTTTTGATGTTGAACAGATCGATAAAGTCATCAACGGCATCTACCTCAGCCGAGCGCTGAATGTGACCGCCTTTGGCGAATCTATCTAACGAACACAGTGACATGTTCTCTTTGACGGAGAGCCCCAACACCAAACCATCACCTTTACGATCCTCGGAAATATAAGCAATACCACTTGCCAACGCTGCTTGGGGGCTGCTCGGAGTGATGGTCTGATTGTTCAACTTTATGGTTCCGCACGTTGTGGGAAGTGCACCATAAATCATTTTCATCAACTCGGTTCGCCCAGCGCCCATCAGGCCAGAGACACCCAGTATTTCTCCTTTTTTGAGAGAAAAGCTGACATTGTCTATGCCCGGCGCGCTCAGGCCGTTGACCTCAAGGCAAAGATCGCCATGCTGCACTTCAACACGTGGATATTGTTCGTCCAATTTGCGTCCAACCATCAATTCAATCAACCCATCTTCATTCGTGTCTGACACCTCACATTGACGAATAAATTTGCCATCACGCAGCACGGTAATGTCATCACAAATTTCAAAAATTTCTTTCAAACGGTGGGAGATATAAACAATGCCACACCCCTGCTTTTTCAGTTCCCGAATTACCGCAAACAAGGACGCCGTTTCCGTATCCGTTAAGGCGTCTGTTGGCTCATCCATGATGATAACTTTCGATTCGAAGGACAGCGCTTTTGCAATCTCGACCATTTGTTGCTCACCAAGGCTAAGTTCCCCCAACCGCTGCTTAGCACTGTGTTTGACATTAAGCCGTGACAGCAGAGCATCGGCTTCAGCGTACATTTTATTCCATTGTATTCGGCCGAATGCGTTGGTAAATTCGCGGCCCAAAAAGATATTTTCAGCAATGGTTAACTCTGGGATGAGATTCAATTCCTGATGAATAATACTGATGCCAGCGCGCTGCGATTCTCGCGGGCCTTTGAATTTTGCTGTCTGACCTTGATACACAATCACCCCACCATCCAAGGTTTCTATGCCAGTCAGCACCTTCATCAAGGTCGATTTACCGGCCCCATTTTCCCCTAATAAGGCCATAGCCTTACCCGGATAAACCGTCAGGCTGGCTTGATCCAGAGCTTTTACACCTGGAAATGCCTTTTCAATATCGCTGAGTTGTAATATCGCATCTGTCATCAAAAGCTCCTCACTATCAAACGACTAAAACCCAACACCAGCGCTGAAAATAACATTGGCAAACGGGGTGCATTCTCCTGTTCTAACCACCGCTTTACAGCGATGAGTTTGTACCTTCAGTGCTTCATGCGGTAGGTAGGTAACGTCAACCTTCTCACCAGCATTGAGTTCCGCAAGCAAAGCGTCATGCAGCGCTGGACTCACTAAGGCAAATTCTTCCGCAATGATCACGCTGTCAATGTGAGTTTCAGATAGCATCACTTTGACGGTCTCTAGGAAACTCGGTACACCATGAGTCAAAGCCAAATCAATACGTTGAACACCATCTGGTATCGGCAAGCCAGCATCACATATGGTGACTTGATCAGTATGGCCTAGTGTGGCGACCAAGTAAGATAAGTCAGAGTTTAGTAAGGTACTTTTTTTCATTTTATTGCCCTATCGAACGCGAATAGCCAGGGAATCGTGTGACCGTTTTACCCATACCTACTATTGATAAAACTAACATCGAAACGTTTCGATAGAATATTGATCAGTGAATCGAATTTTGCGACAGTCCGATTGCAATAATGTGAATTTGATCTTTAATTGACGAGTTTAACAATGAAAAGAGTGACAAGATTCACCCCATTGGGCGACATGAATTGGTCATCAAGGGCGCTGATGACGGTGTTTATCGATCATTATGCGCGTCCAATTGAATAATATTGAATGCCTTTTTTGTGCAACCGCTCCGGATCATACAAATTTCGCCCATCAAAAATGACGGCGCTCTTTAACGATTGGTGAATGAAATCAAAGTCTGGGGCTTTAAAGTTTTGCCACTCGGTACAAATGATGAGCCCATCCGCATCGATTAGCGCCGCTTCTTTTGTCCCCATTAAGCTTAATTGGCGACAAGCGCCATAAATACGCTGTGCTTGTTCCATTGCCTTAGGATCATAAGCCTGAACTTTCGCGCCCGCCTGCCAAAGTGATTCCATCACCACCCTGCTGGGTGCTTCACGCATGTCGTCGGTACAAGGCTTAAACGACAACCCCCATACTGCAAAAGTTTTGTCTTTGAGTTGGTCAACACCGCCAAAATGGGACTGGATCAAATCAAACAGCTTTTGTTTTTGGTAAAAGTTAACATTTTCTACCGCTTTTAAGATATTACTGCTGTAACCAAACTCTTCGGCTGTCTTTATCAATGCTTTCAGATCTTTAGGGAAACAAGAGCCCCCATAGCCACAACCGGGGTAAATGAAATGATAGCCAATTCGTTCATCACTGCCGATCCCTTTGCGTACGTCTTCAATGTTGGCGCCTGTCCGCTCGGCGATGTTCGCCATTTCATTCATAAAACTGATCTTGGTCGCCAGAAGGCTGTTCGCCGCGTATTTGGTCAGTTCGGCCGATTTGACCCCCATAAAAACCAATTTTTCGTGGTTGCGGTTAAAAGGAACGTATAGCTCTCGGACCATTTCTTTGAGCAAGGCGTAACGAGGTGTCGATTTATCAATGCCGACAATGATCCTATCTGGTCGCATACAATCGCTCACCGCCGTCCCTTCTTTCAGAAACTCCGGATTCGACAACACGGGGACATCGATGGCCTCCAAACCACGGCGGTTCAACTGACGACGAATTTCACTTTCAACGGAATGGGCCGTTCCAACTGGCACCGTTGACTTATTGATCACCACTTGGTCACGTTCCAGAATTTGCCCGATTTCAGTCGCCACGTTCAACACGTACGTAAGATCTGCCGAACCATCTTGCTCTTCTGGGGTTCCTACGGCAATGAATATCACGTCCGCTTGATTGAGTTCTGTGTCGGCATCGGTGGTAAACCTTAACCTGCCCGCGGCCACACTCTCCGTGACCAGTTTTTCTAAACCGGGCTCATAAATTGGGATGATCGCGGCGGTCAGTGATTCCACCCGATCTTGGTCTACATCGATGCAGCAAACGCTGTGGCCTGAATCGCTCAATACGGCGGCCTGAACTAACCCCACATAACCCGTACCAAAAATGACTATTTTCATCATCACACCCGTGTTCGTTTCACACTGACTCAGTGTCCCGATGAAAAGTGACAAGCTGTTTAATGTTTTGCGGCATTCTGTTTACAATTTGAACCCATTGACGTGAATGAGGTATCGTTTAATCGTCGTTATTAGCACTGTTTTTTAAACAAAGAATGAAGGTCGTCCCTTTGGCCACTTCACTGTGCAACTCTATTGTGCCCCTTAATTTTTGAGTGCATATGTTGTACACCATGTGCAAGCCCAGACCGGTCCCTCCTCTCGCTCTGAGTGTGGTAAAAAATGGTTGAAAGACTTTCTTTTTATGGTCCACCGAGATCCCAACGCCATTGTCTTCAATCGTGATGATGATATCGTCACCTCGGTTGTGAGCCGTGATCGTAACACGTCTGTCGTCACTGACTTTGTCTTCACCAAACGCATGGAGGGCACTATTGATAAGCAGCTCTTCTACCGCACACTGCAAGGAAAAAACGGGCAAAAACACCTGCCACGCCTCATCACATTGCAATTCAACCTCAATGCGATGTTGTTTCAAGGTGTCCGATACATGTAAGATCGCTTCATCGAGGGTCTGTTTCAGTAGCATGAGCGTGGGCGCTTCACCGCTCATTTTCTGGTTGACCTGTTTGAGCTTACTGACCAAAGCAACCGAGCGCTCAATGTTGCTGGTGAGCAGATCTAGGCACTCCGTAACAATATTGAGAAACTGACTCAGATCATCGGTCGTCATGCTTTTATCGCTAAATTTCTTCTCAATACTGTTCAATTTTTCGCTAAGAATAGACAAGCTGGTGACCGAAATGCCCAACGGCGTGTTCAGTTCGTGGGCAACCCCCACCACCATGCCTGTCAAAGCGGACATTTTTTCCGCTTCCATGAGTTGATCCTTTGAAGATTTAAACTTCTCTATCAAGGTCTGAATCGAGTGCTCGTTAGATTCCAATTGTTGAGCTTGATGCCCTATTTCATCTTCGACTTCATCTCTGAGCGAACGTAAGCAATCAATCATGGTAAACAATGAATTGGCCATGATGTCTTTATCACTGCTCGGAACAATATTGATATCTTCTAATTTGCCCTTGGCGACTTTATGCAAGACCTGAATGTTCGACTCCAGACGATCCATCAGGTGATTAAAAGACTGCGCCACATCGCCTGCTTCCGTGCCCACTTCAACAGGGACTCGTTTTGAATAATCGCCTTCACGACTGATATTCTCTATAACTCTTAGTGTCTCCAGCCAACTCATTTTGATGCCGTGCTCAGAAATATTTAACCCCAGTTGCTCATCTTTTTCCGAAATTCTGTCGAGTTTAAAAAACTTCAGTAAACGAAAGCACACATAAGCGTTAAGCCCAGTCCATAAGAGGATAATCGCCAGACCAAAAGCTTGAACACCTAGGTTAGAGAACACGCTAGAAGAGGTATTCAGCAACAAGGCAGTGTATACCACCCCACACGCTCCACAAAAAAGGTGGACGGGGATCGCCCCGACCGGATCATCAATGCGCCATCGAATCAGCCATTGATCGCCGTAACGCACAACAAACGAAGCCATCACACCTAGGACGACAACATCCCAAGTCCTCGCGACATCTGCGCACGATGTCACTATCACCAATCCACCTAGCACACTGTTAAGAACCACAAATACGGGGACATGTTTACGTCTATGCACCATACACAAAGTACAGAATCCTGCGATCGTTCCACATAGTAGGGTGTTAAACAAAATCGTCGAAACCCGTTCATCAAACTGGTATAGACTTCCGCCGTTAAAGCCCAGCCAAGCAAAAACCATCAGAAAGACGCCAAGCGTGACTAGGGTGTGATTATAGGAAGGAATTTCATTGACGTTTTTGGTGTGGGTAAACCTGTCCTTTCGCGACCCAATGATCATAGTCCCTAGCAGGCCGAGCATTCCCCCAACTACATGCACCGTAGCACCACCTGCAAAATCATGAAAGCCAAGAACATAGAGCCACGCGTTAGGGTTCCAGGTCCAGTAAGCCACCACCGGATACGTGACTACCCCAACAAACGCAGACGCGTATATGTATCCGCGAAAACTCATTCTTTCCGCCACACAACCAGAAACAATCGTCGCGGCCGTGGTCACAAACATCAAATTAAACAATAAAATAGGGTATTGGTCTTGATGTACGGGAAATGTTTCAAACGAGAAGAAGCTGCTGCCCTGGGTCAGTGGAAAACCAACGAACGTGAACGTCACTGTAACCACAATAAAATCCGCGAGGTTTTTCATGGCCACATTGACGGAATTCTTTGCCCGAATAGACCCTGTTTCGACCAAGGTAAAACCCGCCTGCATAAAAAAAGCAATGCATGTACAGACCAATAACCACAGAAGTGCGGTATATTCTATATCTTGCATATTGAACTTTTAAGATCTCTTAAAACGACTAACTCTAAGCTTAGCCGATTGTATATTCCTAGCCTCCCTAATCCTCAATGATCGTCGAAACGTATATTTAAGCCGTTACAGTTATTTACTAGAAATTAACCAAGAAAATGTGGTAGCTTGGAATGGAATTCAGTAAAGTAATGGCATCTTGGATGACAATGTCGCCTCTCGGTTTCTATGTTAAAGGGCTTCCCTAATCACGCCTTGGAACCGCGTTTTTCATTATTAAAAACAATGCGTACCCATTTATGGACAAAGATAAGTTTACTCATATCTACCGTTTGCCGACCGCAATACAAATACGTATCGCTAAGTGGCAGCAAACCTTTAACGGCACCTCTGATTTGGTGATGCACCAAGCCATTGAAGTGCGGAACAAACAGTACCGCCAGTCCGATTTTTTCCCGACGGGGTGGCGTATTCAACTGTTCGAAAAGAACGATATCTCGATAACCAATCATGGCAAATATATTCAGACCTCCATGAGAACAATGGTGGATCGAAAAGTCTCTTACAAACGCATTTATCTGGCACGACTTCCTCTGGAACAAGCTCAACCCGCGCTGGAAAAGTTTAAACGTGAATGGGTCGACAAGCACAATCGTGTGGCGAGAAAATACAACCAAATTAAGAAAAAAGAATTCTTAAACTATGCCCGCGAAGAAGAGGAAACCCTTTATCCATCGATTCCTAAAAGTTGCTTTGATGCCCAACTCTGGAACAAATTAGTCAAATCTGAAATAGGACCAGAGAAGAAGTTCGACAACCCCTACTTTGTGAAAAACGCCAAAGTCTGAGACTTTTACGTGACCTCTTCAGCCCCTGTCCACCCCTAGAGATATTTATCCATGATTTCCTGATACAAACTCTTACCGGAAGGGCCCTTGGTACTGTGAAGTTTATCGATCCCTTGCTGTAATCTCTCTATCGTCTCATCCGGCACCTTGGTATTAAAGGCAAAATACACATGCCCCTCTCTGACCACATACACGATTTCAAACAAACCAGGGTCAACTTGAGCTTTTTTTGACCACCAAATGGCCGCCTTGTGAGCATATACCAGCAAATCCACTCGCTTTTTCATCAGTTGTTCAGCGAGGTGAGTCACCGAGTTGGCTTCTTGCATTGCGTCTCTGGGCATCCCCATGGTGAGTAGCGTTTGTTCGCCAATATCATCACGAATCACGCCAATTCGGTAATTGGCCATATCCATCGCACTGTTGATTGAAATATTGGAATCCTTACGCGCAAACACAACAATTTCTGTGTCGGCAATCGGGCCAGCCCATTTAAATAGTTTTTCTCGGTGGTTTGACCGCGTGGTCGAAAAAAGCACCGTATTGCCCTGAGTTAAAACGGTGCGATAAGAACGAGCCCAAGGTTGCAAAGTAATTTGGGACATTTTTATTTCTTGGCCCACGATTTTACTGGCGGCAAGTAGGATCTCGACCGCATAGCCAGAAATCTTATCGTCCTTTAAATAATTGGCGGGCGGGTAGGATTCGGTAAAAAAGGAGAGCTCACGCAAATCCTTTGTTGCCTCTGAAAAACAGACAGTCGGCCACCACATCAGCAGTGTTGCCATCACTGAAGAAATTAATGAGCTTACCTTCATAACACATTTCCATTGGTGATTCTGATTTAAATCTAGTCCACCATCGATGAGTTCTAAAGTGCTTAGACAAATTATGTGCATACCGTCTCGGCGATCGCCGCTCACCAACACGCTCTCTAGCCCTACCTTTCTGCGCCAAGCGGTCGTTCAGAACGACCCAAACGTGAGAATGTCGGGGCTTTCACAACAAGATAAACAGCCATCGCCGCACACATAAACCCTAACATTCCCCATCTATCAAATGATTCATCGAAAATCAACCAAGCCTGAACCGCTGTCACAGGAGGGACCAAATAAAAGACACACGCCACTTTAGAAGCCGCGCCGTGTTCCACCATATACAAAAGCAACAACACCGCGAAGCCTGACAGGACGACCACCAACCAGCCCAAGGTCATCATAAATTCTATTGTCCAATGGACCTGCATGCTCTCATTTAGCAAAGCGTAGGGGAGGAAAAGACAGCCCGCAGCCATATACTGCACCAACGCACTGCCGAGTTTATCCCCCCCGTGACAAAAGCGTCGTTGGTACAAGGTCCCGAGAGTGATCCCTATTAGAGACAGTAGACAAAAGCCAATCGCCAACAGTTTGTGTTGTTCCAACTGCCATTGAACTTTTCCAAATAAAACAAGGCCAATACCAACAAAGCCCAATGCAAGTCCCATCCATTGCGACCAGACAAAACGCTCTCGGGTAAACACAACCAATAACACCGCCGTAAAGATAGGTTGAAGGCCAACCAGTAACGAACTCAGCCCCGCAGGCATTCCTAAATGAATCGCCATATAAGTGCCGCCTAAATAAAAACCATGGATAAAAATACCCACCACACAGCTATGAAAAAACGGCCCTTTGCGTGGGATAGCTCGGCCCAATACGTGGACCAGAACGAAAAACATCACTACGTTTGCCATCATACGAATCGTCAGCAAGGTTGCAGGCTCAGCATATTGCAAACCCAACCTCGCGCCAACAAAACCCGAAGCCCATAAAACAACAAAAACAAATGGGACCCATCTCACTAACATTTCCAAACCTCTAGCGTTCACTCTGTCATTGACGTTACTCTAGTTAGGAACAGATAGTCACAAAAGGCACAGATAGGGTATTTTTAATGGGTACAGATAAGTCTTCACTCAACAAATTCGCTCAGGTAGAGCAGTATATTGTTGAAGCCATCTCTCAGGGTGTGTTTCAGTCTGATGATAAATTGCCGTCCATTCGACAATTGGGCCGCGATCTCAATGTCAGTAAAAATACCGTTATCCGGGCTTATCAGGAATTGGAAGCCGCCGACATTATTTACGCCGTGCCTAAATCTGGCTATCGGGTCCTTCCGCCTCAACCGCTGTCTAATGAACACCATAGCCCGCACTCTGTTGATCTGCTTTCGCTCTCTAAGCAGATTCTGAGCTACCCACAAAGTAAAGAGCGGCTCCCCACTGGGTCGGCGCATCCCAATATTGATGCGCCCGCTATTAAAAGCCTTTACGCCGAAATCGGACGCCAAAGCCGCGCTCAAAGCCATATGCCCAGCCACTATCAACTCCCCCCCGGCAATGCGCTACTGATCAAGCAACTGGCGAAAATGAGTCGCGAATTAGGTGTGAAAACGCATTCACAAGCCATTGCTGTCACACAAGGTGCTCAGCAGGCAATCAGCCTCGCACTGCGCGCACTGACCCGCCCAGGAGATATCGTCGCAGTAGAATCACCATGCTATTTTGGAAATTTGCTCCTAATGGAATCCTTGGGGCTGAAAGTGGTTGAAGTGGCGAGCTGTGTTCGTCGTGGCATGGACCCTCAAGCTCTCAAGCACGCTATCGAAGAATGGCCGATTCGTGTCATTTTGATCACGCCCAACTTCGCCAACCCCACTGGCGCACGGATACCCCTTGAAAGACGCATTGAGTTGTTATCTGTATCGCGCGATATTCCCATCATTGAAGACGATGTCTTTGGGGCGCTGGCATTTGACGATGGGCTTTTACCACTGAAAACGCTCGATAACCAAGACAGAGTGATCTATGTGAATTCCTTATCCAAAATGCTCGACTCCCGACTGCGTATTGGTTGGCTCCTCTCGGGTAAGTACCACAGTGTCATTGAAAAATACTTGCTGTGCGAAAATATGGGCAGCTCCAACTTAATTCAGTCTGCCGTCAGTGAGTTTCTCGCCACGGGAAAATATCGTCAACATATCAGTAAAATGAAACGGATGTACCAGCACAATATCCGGCGGTTTTGCCTGTTGCTCACCCAAGCGCTCGATCAATACGCTGAGTTGCGCTGCCAGCATCATCTTTCTCAACCACAAGGGTCTTTTCTGGTATGGCTAACCTTACCCCAACACTTGGACAGTTTCGCACTTTATCAGGCATGCCGTCGCCGTCGTATCAGTATTTTTCCCGGTACAGTCTTCTCGACCTCAGGACAATTTCGCCAGTGTATCCGTTTAAGCTGCGCCCATTTTGAAGAAACAACGGAATGGCATACAGGGATTGAGTTACTCGCTGAACTTATCCACCAACAACTCAAGAAACGACTAGAATCACCCTGTAAGACAGGGTAATAATGGGTCATCATGGGCGGGCTCGCTGTTACCATAAAATAGACACAAGTCCTCGCTCCAAATGTGAGGGTTTACTATCCCCGCGCCATTAAACTCAATAACAAAGGGAGGGTGTGATGATTGAGGTTCAGGCACTGGATCATCTTGTTCTGCGGACGACAGACCTAAACAAAATGCTCCACTTTTATCAGAACATCCTTGGCTGTCCGATTGAGCGGGAGTTACCAGAACTCGGATTAACACAACTTAGAGCTGGCAGCGCCTTGATCGATATCGTGACCGTCGATAGCGAATTAGGTCAGTTAGGGGGACAGGCACCCCAGCAAAATGGCCGCAACGTAGACCATTTTTGCCTGCAAATCGCCGCCATCGAGGAAAGGCAAATGATTGACTTCTTAAAACAGCATCAGGTTGCCCATCAGCCTTTCGCAGAGCGTTACGGTGCTCAAGGATTTGGCCAGTCTGTGTATATTGAGGATCCAGAGGGTAATGTGGTCGAGCTCAAAGCACAAATCGACAAAATATAACGACTTTGTCGAAATCGACCTGTACCCAATTGACGAACAAGGATATTCTGATTACCTCCACAGAATATCCTTAGTTGTGATAATCAGGCCAATAAATACGATACGGATTCAAGAATCAATGATACGACATATTTTGCTTATTCAATTTAAAGACAATGCTGACCCGCAACATATCGCACGCCTTAAAGAAAGCTTTTTGTCAATGCCCCAAACCATCGAAGGGGTTGTGGATACAGAATGGGGGAAAAACGACAGCCCAGAAGGCAAAAATAAACATTACACTCATTGTGTTATGATGACGTTTGCTGATGAAGCCGCGCGCCAACGTTACTTACCCCACCCAGATCACGACCAGTTGAAATCACTTTTCAGGCCGCTGCTTGAAGATATTATTGTTTTTGATTATACCGTGTCGGCCTGATGAACCTATTCCATCCCTTACCAAACGCTCTAGCAGAAGAGGTGGTCGATGATCTGTTGACAGGGTCACAATTTCGTGTTGAACGCATCGTCTCAAAAGGTCAACAGTCCCCCGCCGACTTTTGGTACGAACAAGCTGAACATGAGTGGGTCGTCGTACTCAAAGGCCATGCCCGCCTCCAATACACTCATGGTGAAGAAGTCGAACTCAAAGCGGGCGACACCCTCAATATTCCGGCGTACACCAAACACAGGGTCAGCTACACCGACAAAGAGGTAGAAACCATCTGGTTGGCCATATTTTATAACAATTAAGCCATGTAGGTCGCACACCTCAGTTTAGCGAGGGGGCAGTAAGCGGCCTTAACTCACTGGTTTACCAATCCTTTTTGAATAAATAACCAAAATTTCACCCAGACTCACCTTGACTCCCCAAAACATTTGTTACTATATTGATTCTTTTGTTAATAATTAAGAGGGAATTATGTGGCCATTTAAGCAGAGCAATGTGGATGCGTCAGAGTCATCCCGCCATATTAACAATGAGCAAGTGCTCACATCTCTGACCCGTTCGTTGGTCACCATTGAATTTGATCCAACAGGGCATGTTGTAACAGCAAGTCCCCTTTTCCTTGAGGCAATGGGCTATCAACTGAATGAAATTGTCGGTCAACACCACCGAATTTTTTGTGCCAAACACGATGTGGGCAAACAAGAATACACACAGTTTTGGCAGAGCCTAGCACGTGGGCAAAGCAAATCTGGGACATTTGAACGATACAACAAGTCTGGTGACCTCATTATTATTGAAGCCACCTATTTCCCTGTTTTGGATGCAGATGATCATGTCGTCAAAGTCATAAAGATAGCCAATGATGTCACAGAAAAAGTCCAGCAAGCTCAAGCTCAACAAGATCTAATTGTTGGGTTACATCAAAATTTTGCTGTGATTGAATTTCATCCAGATGGCACCATCATTGACGCCAACAACAACTTTCTCGGCGCACTTGGCTATACACTTGAACAAGTCAAACATCAGCACCATCGCATGTTTTGCTTCGACGAGTTTTATCAAGACCATCCAAACTTTTGGCAAGATCTGGCCCGTGGTCAGTCTTTTTCAGGGCGGTTTTTACGTAAAACACGCTCCGGAGAAAACTTATGGATTCAGGCCTCTTACAGCCCAGTGAAAGATCCACAAGGCAAGGTGTATAAAGTCGTCAAATTTGCTTCCGACATTACTGCCGACGTGACTCGAGAACTCGCGATTTCTGATGCAGCGAACGTCGCCTACAGCACCGCTGTCGAAACCTCTCAGGTGGCGCAAGAGGGTAATCAGGTGCTTAAGAACACCGTCGACATCTATCAGAATATGATGACAAGCCTCACCGCGTCCATCGGTCAGATCGAAGAGCTGACTTCGTTATCCACTGACGTGTCTGAAATCGTCAAAACGATTGGCGGCATTGCCGAACAAACAAACTTGCTCGCTTTAAATGCGGCTATTGAAGCCGCCCGTGCTGGAGAACAAGGGCGAGGGTTTGCAGTGGTGGCGGATGAGGTGCGACAACTCGCGTCACGAACATCAGAGTCGACAGAAGAAATCACTCAGGTAGTGAGCCGGAACCTATCGTTAACAAAAGAAGTGACGGTCACTATGCATAACGTGAATGACATAGCAGAACAAGCCAATGCAAGGATTCAAGACGTTTCTCTGACCATGGATGAAATCTACACTGGAGCGGAAAGTGTCGCAACGACTGTGAATAACTTCAAAGAAAATAATCGCTAATCCTGACGAGCAGGTTTCTTAATCGCCTAAAAGGGCTCCCCAAGGAGCCCCTTTAAGCTGACCAGCGCCTAGTCCAGTCTGAGTGTCACACCAGAATAAGATGAGTAAGCTCTTAACATCACGTGATAGGTGGTGCCAACAGACGCAGAGACATTACATTGCTCGGTATTGCCGTAGTTGTATGGACGGCAATCAAAGCTTGTCGTAGTCGGTTTGCTGCCGGCCTTGACATACAAGTCTGCATCACCGCTACCGCCTGACATGGAGACCACCAAGTTAGCCGCAGTGTCTGTCGTAAAAGTGTAATAAACCTGTGAAGATTGAGACCCGGATAAGTTTGGCACTGGAGTCCCTTTCACCAAAACATCACCGGTTGGTGGGGGGGGTGTGATGCAAGAGGCGTTCACACCCACGGTGCTAAATGCCGCTTCCACATCCGATGTGCTGTAACCCATATCCTGAGCCGCTTTCACCACACCACATCCACCTTGGTCAAACGTACTATTCGACGTCCAGTACATTTGGTTTGCCAACGTAAAGATTTCAAAGCCTTTACGTACATTCCAACCGGGTTTGTTGGCCAATAAGTAATAGGCACGGTTGAACACACCACTCGAGTAATGCACATTTAATCCACTGTAATACTGCGAAGCATGGTCAATCGACTTCCCATCTTTAGACGGAAGGTCAAAATAACGAAGCCCGCCATTGGACTTAAAGATATCCGCGCCGACAATCCAGTCTACCGAACCCTTCATAAAGTATTCAGCCGCTTCACCCGCAATATCAGAGAAGGCTTCGTTCATCCCACCCGACATATTCGCATAAACCAAACCAGAGTTTTGTTCAGTAAACCCATGGCTCACTTCATGCGCACTGACATTGATATCCACCAAAGGATAGAAAGTATTGCGCCCATCTCCAAAGGTCATCGATGTGCCATTCCAGAACGCATTCTCGTAATTAGAACTGTAGTGGACACGCATGGTAAGCTGGAAACTCAGTGGTGATGTATTCATCCACTCTTGGTACATATCAAACACAACCTTACCAAAATAATGAGCGTCATTTAATGGTGAATACGCGCCGTTGATGGCCTTGTAATCATTGAAATTGCTTGAATCATTACAGGTGTAACTATAGGGTGTACTGCCTGAAGTACGGCCATTTAAGTTAACCGTTTTCACGGCCGCATTATTCATCGTACACGTACTGCCCGATTTATCGACAACGAAGCCAGGGTAATCTGTCCCAAAATTGTATTGACCTGTTTTTTCATTTCCACCGGGGCCTGTACCTTCTGCTTCAGCATGGTTGAGTCCATCCCAATGCTTAAGGACTTCGCCTGTATTCGCATCGATGAAATAAAATGGACGCTCTGGTATCTCAGCGGCTACAAAAAAATCGACCATGTAAACCATTTTTGCAGTCTGACTGTCATCAAGCCATACCATCAGCTTAGAGTTTGCGCTTTCCATTGGCGCGTCAGCAGCGACCAAAGACTGGGTTTTGAACACCGTTTGTGCCGCGCTGATCGCCTGTTTGCGATCCAAAGTCGGAGTGACGGTCGCCAAATCAGCGCTAATACCTTGCGCCATCATGCCATACACATCACTCTGAACACTTTTGGTCTGAGTCGATACCACCGCAGTATTAAAGACTGGTAGGCCCATGTGCGTTTGTTGATAACGTACTTTCACTTTACCATTCGGCAAAACTACGCGTTTTACCTCCGAAAAACCAGTTTCAAGTGGTACCATGCTCGTCGACTGCGAGGTTAGCGTTTGTTGTAATAATGCATCGCTCGTAACTTTAACCATCTCCGCAGCTGTCGCCGGCACGCTGACCCCTAAGCCAGCAGCAACCAGCCAGACTAATTGACGTTGTTTCATTTTACTTTCCTGTATTGTTATAAAGTCCTTCTTCCCAACGGCTTGGTAGGAAGTCTCTTTGCGTTTAATCGCTTCAAAACCATGGGTGACAAACACACAACCAAGCAAGTTTCAATCAAAAATATTCTCAAGCCAATGGCAATTAATGAGTACATTAAATACTCATTAATGATGAAAACCGGTGAGAAAAGCTCAGAAACCATTCAAAAAAACAATCATATAAACACCATTGATATTTGAATGTAATTTTTAGTTGGCATACTTCTATCAGTAATGACACGTGACCTAGGGTCTTATATTTTCCTTTTATTTCAAAAAATTACAGAATGGGTGATAGATAAAGTCTTCGAGTATGCTGAGGCACTAATCAACGAAAATGTGAAGTTCAACTTGATCGCCGCTAAACACGATAAAACACACGTCACGAATTTAATGGATCGAGCACCTTGTGTCTCACCTGATCGTTGGCGCATTTTGTGACCTAGGGCTTATCTGGAGTGTGAATGACAAAAGCCTGAACGTCAGGCTTCTGTCTATATAGACCCTAACCACAGGCCAACGATTGAGGACGCCGTGAAAATAAGGGGAGGATAATGGCGTTAGCGACTCAGGGTGTAGCAACATTCAAGATCATAGTCTTCGCCATTTTTCGCTGTGTATTCTTTGATTTCCGTGCAGGCGCAAGGCTTTCCTTTGCCATCGCTCTTCACGAGGCTAATCCAGTGTCGCATGGCCGAAATTTCACTGAGTTCCTGTGGGAAAGTCGTGCAGGTTTCCAACTGAATATCATCGATATCGACCAACTCCACGCATCCGGTTCCTTTGTGCTTGCCCAAACTCAATTCAACATGACTGCCCGTACCATCTCGAAACAGAATAGATTGAGGATCTTCTTTCTCTCCACCAAAAGCAACGAAGTGTTTTGGGTGTTGCAATCCGCTATGGCTTCCATCTTTAAAGTAAGCCATGACATGACGATAATCGATGACGTAGGCGGCAACCTGTTGGTGAGAGCCACTTTTCAATGGAAACAAACGATCCATCAATCGCTTCGCTGTTGCCTGCTTTTCTATGCCTTGACTCGCACTCATATTTTCTACCGCGAATACAGCTTCAGCGATAAACGGCTTGTCTTGTTGTTGAATGTCAGTTTTATCGAACGTAAGCATATTCATAGTCTTTCCCTCGCGGAGTTTGCATAACTTTTATGTCCTAGAGCAAATATTTCAAACTAGCGTTTAATCCGTTTGCTGTTTTGTGACTTTGCTTACTATGTATACTAGTGAAATTTTTACTACAATTTCACAACAAAAATTTTACAATGTGAATTTTACAAAATGATGTTGTCAAAAAGTCTGATACGCCAATCCCATTTTTTGGGCACAAAAATCAGGAACCTAAGAAAACGCAATCACCTGACAATGGAAGACCTATCAGCGCGATGTATTCGGGTTAATCCAGAGTACGCGCCATCGGTCTCTTACTTATCGATGATCGAACGGGGAAAACGTGTCCCAAGTATCGACATGCTAGAAGTCGTTGCGACCGTTTTTCAAAAAGAGCCCGCATGGTTTCTGGACGATGAACCAGAGCAAGCTGACATTACTCCGGATAAGGGCAATCGAGGTGGTATCAAAGGAATGGCACTGGAACCCAGCTTTCTCTTCTCCAATGACATTCTACAAATTGCGATCCCTGAAATGCTGTCTCAAACTGGGATCACTGGTCGTCAGTTTGCGCATTTACTGATTCGTGCCCATCAAGAAAGTAACCAGAACCACTTTCCCGATTTGGAGCGTGCCGCAGAAGAGATCGGTTTAAAACGCCTGAATTTATCCGAACAGGACCTTATGAACATTGCACGCAGTCTTGGTCTCACTATCCGCTGGGTGTCCCGCCCCCCACAAGATGTCGTCGATGAGCTCGGCATCAATGTGAAGCAAATCATCACTTCATTCTTTGAACCGCCTGGTGTTATTTATCTTAACCAAATCCTTAAGCAGTACCCCACTCGGCTCAAATACGATCTCTCTGTTTACATTGGCCATTGCGTACTTCATAACAAAGAAGGCCTGAAAAGTGTGTTGTCGGTTGGGCAAGCGAATGGTTGGGAGGAGCAGACGCCATCAGCTCCAACCTCAAGCCTCAATTCCCAAGACATTCTGCAAGCTTGGCGTGATTTTGAATCGAGCTTTTTTGCTGGTGCATTACTCTGTCCAAAAGTGCCTTTCCGCCAGTTACTCGATCGTAACGGTTATGAAATTGATGTTCATCTTAAGGCTGGGGTGTCTCCTTCGGTGGCAATGAGAAGAATGACGGTGGTCTCCCCCTACCCTCATTGGCATTATTTTGATGCCTACGGACAAAATAAACTCAAAGCAGTGTACCGAGGTAACGGCATTCCGCTTCCTTGGGGTAATATGCGTCAAGTCAAAGACCCTTGCCAGCACTGGGCCGTTTTTCGTCGGTTATCAGAACCTAAGAATAATAGTTCAGCTCAAATATCCATCCTCAATGTGGGTGACGAACCCCGTATTTATTGCTGTGAATCCATCAATATGACAGACCCCGCGGGCAACAACCGAGTACTTTGTGCTGGCATTGACTTGAATCCTGCGATAGACGCTCAAGGTGGCGACTCGCGAAGTCTTGCCGGAGAGTTACAATCGTTGTGCGTTAAACAAGGAGGGAGTTCAGCCATCCCCAACCCCATGCAAAAGGAATTCACCACCATTGCAAAAATCCTTAATATCAACTGGATCGAACGGGGAATCCAGTCGGGTGCGCGAGTGATCTGCTCTCGGGGCAACGTTTGCCCTCGAAAACCCAGCTGTTATAAAGGCTGTCAGGAAGCCCCATGACAACCGTACTGTTGTCATCAAAGCGAGCGCGCCAAACCGGTCATTAAAAAATAAAAAAAGCCAATCACAATGAGTGTGATTGGCTATCTATAACTGTGAACAAATTTGGGTTCACTAACAACGTCAGTTGGCTAGGTGACCCTCGGCTTAATAAGGGTCAGTTACATTAAAGCATAAAGCATGCCAAGTTTAAATCTCAATAAAAACGCTGTTTTTTGTTTAAAATAGCACCTGATGCACGAAAACTGTACGCATAACAAACTCTCAAGTTGCATTCTGTTGCAAAATGAGAACTCCCATTCATTGCAAAATGCAAAGACCTCTTTAAAACCAAACGGTAAACGTGGTGAACTGTGGGTAGAATCCCGAGGTGTGGACACTGATGATCAAGACAATGGTCGCTTAATCCAACAAGGAGAGGCCAGCGGTTCAGAGTTAGTATGCCCCTTGAATGCAGAGACAGGATCTATTTCTGACGGAACACCCAAATCGGCCCTATCAGCAAAAAAACAAGGTCATCTATAAATGACGGCTTTTTTCCCTCAATTTTGTGTCCAATGAACTGTAAAATCCACAACACCACAAACAAAATGAGGGAAATAATAAAGACAGGTAATTCGAGAATGCTCATGGACCAAATCAGACCAATACACGCCAGCGTAAAACCCAGCATCATTAAAAACACACTCAATGACAGTCGAAAATAAAAGACCATCACTGGTGTCATCGCGATCCAAACCCAGTTGAGCGTCAGGCCAAACACCGAAATAGATGGCAGTGACCAAATTAATCCAACGATGGCAAGAAAAATGCCAGGTACCGCCACTTTATGGATTTTCTGATTGATCGTATTTTGGTGACTTTCTCCGTAGTCCTGTAACCACTGCCCCAGTTCTCGCATCTCTATTCCTTATAACTTCAATATCTTATCCAGATAACGGCTATTTAACCTATAGCACGAAAGTGCTGTCTATGCTGAGGCTAATGACAGATCCGTGATTACAATCCATCGTTTTACAACAGGCGACTTTTTTGCTGATACATGTGGGCATCGGCGACTTTAAGCATCTCATTGATTGACGAATATTGGTCATCGTAGAGGGCATAACCCACGCTGACCTCAATATTGATAAAGTGCTTATCGTAGGCGATGGGCTTGTGACAAATAGCGTGTTTCAGTTTGTCGCTCCATACTGCGAGTTCTTGCTGGTTGGTGACATCAAGTAACATGATTAAGAACTCGTCCCCGCCAATACGAGCGACAAAATCCGAGCCTGTCAAAACACATTGAATACGCTCTGCCACTGCCTCCAATACCCGATCGCCTGCCGCATGTCCGTAGGTGTCATTGATGGATTTAAACTTGTCCAAATCAACATTAAGAATCGCAAAATGTTCCCCTTGTTCAACATACTCAAAATAGTGTTGCAACGTGGACATGAAATATCGTCTATTGGGCAGTGCGGTTAAGGTATCATGCAGCGCCTGTTGACTCGCGCTTTTGTAAAGCCCAAATATAGTCCCAAATGCGACGACAAGAGAGATCACCATTGGATAACCAAGTAGGCGAACCGCATGAACCCGAAACCAATCACTTTGATCTAAAAAATCAATTTTTGTCGCCGCTGCGATACGCCAGGTCCCATAGGGAAACTTGACCGTTTCTTTCGAAAAAGCATGGTCAAACGTACTCTGGGTTCCATAGAAAATGGGCCCATTTCGACCAGAGCTGTCAAGCCCTCGGATCGATAAGTGATATTGACGGGCGTACGCGTCAACGCCCGCCTCTAAAAACAAGCTTTCTAATGATATCATCACACTGCAAACACCCCAGTAGTGACGATTGTACAAAGGGTCCGTAAAGATGGGCACTCGGGCAATCAGGGCATGGCCTCCCTGAGCCAGACTGATAGGCCCAGCAATAAAGAGCTCTTGTATTTCTCGCGACTTCTTGACTGTTGCCCACTGCTCGGGAGCGGTTCGATAGTCTAACCCTAACGTTGTTTCGTTGCCTTCCAATGGATAGACGTATCTAATCACATCATCGGGAGCCAAACTGATCGCTGTGATGTGGTTGGCTTTACGCATCACACTGGACGCCAACAGATCCCATCCAACAAATTCTAAATTGGGTTTAGAGGCTACCAACGCAGATAATCCATGAACGGCCAGAATGTCTGAGACGATGGCATTCTCTAACTCGGAACGGACTATCGACAATTCTTCTTTTGCTCGCGCTGAAAGGCTATCTCTCAAGAAGTTTTTTTGGCTACGGTCAATCGACTCGATCAATCCTATCGCACAAATGAGCATAATAAAGGCCAGCACTGACAGAGGCCAATGCCTCTCCAGACGATATTTCATTTCACCCCCAATCACTCAACGTCCATGGCCGTATGTCTGGTTTTACCCAAAAGTGAACCGCTATTGGACAAAAAAAATGAGCATCATATTATCTATACTGTTGTTCAATCGGCAGGCGATGCGCACTCATATTGACTTGGTTTTTCCTGCTTATCACGCTAATTATAGATAAAGGAATGAAACATTGGACCTATTTGGCGCTCTCAATCACCCATGGTTAACCCTAACCAATGGGAAAATACTTTGGGTTGAGCACTTTATCGACAAAGAGGAGGCGGATGTATTACAGGCAACATTACGTGAGACGGTTCCTTGGTCACAAGAAAAGATCACGCTTTTCGGTCGCTCAGTCTCTCAACCACGCTTACAAGCTTGGTATGGTGACAAAGCCTATACCTACTCCGGTTTAACCTTAACGCCCACTCCATTACCTCCTTCATTGGAGGCACTTAAGTCTCGTTGCGAAATATCCGCCCAACAAAACTTTAACTCTGTTTTTCTTAACCTTTACCGTGATGGACAGGATTCCATGGGTGCTCATCAGGATAACGAGCCTGAGCTTGGACCAAATCCCACGATTGCCTCGTTAAGTTTGGGGTCAACACGTCGATTTGTTCTTAAGCACACCCAAACCGCACAACGACATGTACTTGAGCTGACTCATGGCAGTTTATTAGTGATGTCTGGCGAGCTACAACATTACTGGAAACATAGTGTGCCAAAAACCACCAAACCCGTCGGTGAACGCATCAATCTCACCTTCAGATGTCTACTCTAATACCAAACAATGTGTATCGTACTGGTCATCAAAGTGCCTTCATGGCACCTCAATTTAATCCCGCTGAGGTTTGATTTGAGCGCTTGGGAATCATCACACTGATAATATTCGCGAATAGAATGATCAGGAGGCCAGCAGCTTGATAGGGTGTGTATTGTTGGTCATAAAACACACTCTGCCATGCTGCCGTGAACAAGAGATTAGTGAAAATAAGCGGTGCCAGTTGAGAGCTCGAGGACGCAAGTGCATAAGCTTTGGAACGGCATACCTGTGTATTAATGATCAATATCGCCAACACCATCAAAGCGGCGACAAGCCCCCAAGGGTGATCAAGTGAGGGTAAATAGATTGGGTGATTGTTGGCCATTCCGAAACCCACCAGAGGCACCAAAACCACCGAGGCCCGCAAAAAAGTCCATAGATTGATTTCAAAAGCATTAAGACGGCTCTTACTTAAACAATACAGGCTTAATTGAGACCCCGCATTAAACACACCAGCGGCTAAACCCACCAAGAGTTCAAGTCTAAAAACCAATTCCCCTTGTTGCCCAGCCAGCAAAAGAACCCCTAGGAATGTGCAAAGCAGGCACATCACATTTAGCCGATTCAACCGCTTATTAAATATAAGCTTTTCTAACATAGGGATAAACAAAGGACCGGTACTGAACAGGACCACACTTTCCACGAGAGACAGATGTTCAAGCGCATAGATAAAACACACTTGACATGCACTAATACTGAACGCACGCAGCCACAACGGGCCTTGTTCATCACGCGTCGGTGATTGTATCTCTCTTAACGACAATACCCCTAAAATGATTAAGGCAGGCAAGATAAAGCGCAGAAAACTAAGTAGACTGGCATCAAAGAAGCCATTTAAATATTTGGAAAGCAGCGCGGTGAGTGACAAACTGAATGTTGAAGACAACATAAATAATACTGGATAAAATTGACTCGACATAAATCCCCCCTTTTCAGCGCCAATTTTAACCGCTAACCTGTCAGATGAATAACGAGTAATACTGACAATAAAGGTAAGAAAAACTTACATGAAGAAACTGGCACCACTTAAATCTATCTATTCGTTTATCGCCGTGGCTGAAACGGGCAGCATGACCGATGCCGCTCGGCAACTGAACGTCAGTCACTCCGCTATCAGTCAGGCGATCAAGTCCCTCGAACATCAGATTGGCCAACCTCTACTCCAACGATCTGGCCGTCAAGTCTCATTGAATGCGGTGGGTCGACGCTACTATAAACAAGTCGCCCCTCCGATAGAGCAGATCGTCGCAGCGACGCAAAAACTCGTCGAGGAGCAACAAAGTCAACGGCTAACACTCAATATGGTCAACTCTCTTGCCATGCACTGGTGGATCCCTCGAGTTTACGAATTTCACCAATTTGCTCCCGACATTGATGTCAGAATTTCCAATTTGATAGGCTCTTTCTCCATGGAACAGGAAGGCGTCGATGTGGCACTCATCCATGGTGATGCCGAAGATTGGCAGGACTATTACTGCGAACGTCTCGCCCACGATGAATTGATCATGGCCGCCAGCCCAGATTTGGTGTCTTCGAACTCAACCCCCGAATCGCTTTTGAGCCAATATCCTGCCATTATTGCCAACAATGACAGAAGAAAACACGATTGGCAGGTTTGGTGCCACCATTTTGATCTGCCCGTACCCAGCTCTTCAAAAAATCTCAGCTTTGCTGCCTCGATTCAAGCCGTTCAGGCTACCATCAGGCAGTTAGGAGTGTTTGTAACCCACCGGCAGTTTATTCGTGACGACATCCATCACGGTTTATTGGTCGAAGTCGGCTCGTCTGTCCCGAATCCCCATCAGGATTTTTATTTTGCCTGTCCACCAGAGAAGTTGAAGAATGAACATGTTCTGGCTTTGAGGAACTGGCTCCGCAACGAATTTAAGGCGTGACTTCGCCGCCGTCAGACCACTTCGTTAGACTTTTTTATTATAAAGAAGCGATGATTTGGTTCGTATTGATAGTAAGAATCTCTGCTTTCAATTTTTTAACTTTGTCGAAAATTTAAAAAAAACTTTAAATACAATAGGTTAAGTGTATGTGTTTACCCTTACCGTATCGAAGCTGCACACCAATTGCATCTAGTTGCATTTAAATTATTGAATTACTTCAATTCACCCATCTAGTACTTTCGTTCAGACTTTCGTTTTTCTTCTAGACTTTAATAGCCGGATTACAAATTTAGGACAGGGTAAAGATGGCGCGTTTTGTAGGACAACAATTGGAAAAAATGGCGGACTTGCGGTCGGCACGCAATAATACGGTGCTGCTCCTGTGTACCATTGTTTCTGTTGCCGTATTAATCTACCTTGGTTTTATGCACTTGGTTGAAAATAATGTTGTTGTTGGAGGCATTAATCTTGCGTCAGCGATGTTGCTCTTGGCTAACGTCGGGTTTCTTAAGTTGCGTCCATCGTCAGCCAGTCATGCCGATTTAATTGTTTCCGGTATCTTGCTATTCCAAGGCACTGTCATTTTAGTCTATGGCGACGGCTCACCGGAACGATTGTTGTGGTTGTATCCAATTATTGTTGCTGTGGTCTTTTTATGTGAATTTCGCACTGGCAGTATTCTGAGCTCTGCTTTCTACTTATTGACCGTAGTGTTCTGTTTATCGTTCGACTCTGTCTCTCCTGCTGTACAATGGTCGGAAAATACCTTTCTACTCAGTTTTCTTGTCCTGCTTTTTTTGTGTAACACCTCTTCCTACTTTTATTCTAAAGCCGTCAACTACATTAAATCTTTGCATCAAGAAGGGATCGAAGAGCTGGCCTATCGTGACCACCTAACTGGCCTTGCCAACCGCTGGAGCTTCGAAAACTGGGCGCTGGAAAAACTGGCGCAAGAGCAACAGGCGACCACCCTAACCGCCATGGTCTTCCTCGATATTGATAATTTCAAAGTGATCAACGATACCTATGGCCATGATATTGGCGATCGCGTCCTACAACACTTTGCTCAGCGCTTACAAAATAATATTCGGTCAAAAGATAGAAAAACAGACAGACATGACTACTCGATTGCCCGCTTTGCCGGCGATGAATTTGTTTTGTTACTCTATGGGGTGCAAAGTCAGCAAGATTTGGATCGTATTCTTGAACGAATTTGCCATTTATTTGAAGGCAGTGATCAATCAACGGAAAGGATCAATCAGTTGACGTTGAGTGTCGGCGTTGCTCTTTACCCTGATGACGCCGATTCTTTACCCGAACTGACGCGATGCGCCGATAAAGCAATGTACTCCGCAAAACATCGCGGCAAAAACCAGTATCGCTATTATCAACGAGAGCGTGCGAACCATCAGTCCGAAGATTCAGACAATATTACCAATATTAAGAAAATCTAACGGGTCATATACATCAACCACAAACAGCCTGACATAACCACCACCAGCCACGCCAAGTATCGAGCTGTGTTCGGTTTGTCCTTTTTGGGTACGACCACGGGTTTCATGGCAGCGTTTTTGGCCGAACGTGCTGCAGAGGATATAGACAGTCTCTGCTGAACTTCGTCTCTCCTTTGCTGAGCTTTGTTCGCCACCTCACCAAAACGGTGCAGTTGGTCTGCAGTCAACTCTTTCTTCGGGTCGTAACGCGTACTCTGATCTTTGTATTTTGGTACAACTGCCATTAGCAACCTCCTGCAAAAACGGTGTTGTGACCCTTTAAGTATAGACAAGCCCAATTGGAATGGTATTTACGCAAGTGTTTCCATTGCGACCCTCTCATTAATGAGACATTCTGTGCTTCTTTTCGTGATCGTGAGGGGGTTAGATCGCAACGATTTTTCGTCGTATTTTGGCCAAATTATCGTGATAAACCGTATCAGTAGGTGTCCGGCAACAAGGTAGAGCTTTGTTGGAAAAAACGTGTTATCCAGAGAGGAAAAAAAAGCATGGCAAACTATCCATCAAAAATTCCAACCAGCCGATTGTCTCGTTTTGGCCAAGTCGCTTCTTTGGCCACCAAAATAGGCTCGAATGTAGTGTCCGAGGGAGCAAAACACTGGCTGAAAGGCCAGCGCCCCACCAAACAAGATCTGCTGTTCACCTCACTCAATATCACACATGTTGCTGATCAGCTGGCACATTTACGCGGTGCCGCCATGAAGATCGGGCAAATGCTTTCAATGGACGCTGGAGATATTCTCCCCCCTGAGATGGCTGAACTGCTGTCACGTCTTCGTGCCAATGCGAACCCCATGCTGACAACCCAGCTTGCAAAAATGATGGAAGAGGGTTTGGGCAGTCAGTGGAAAAGCCACTTTCTGTCGTTTAACTTTAGCCCTATTGCCAGTGCCTCCATCGGGCAAGTTCATTTTGCGTATACGGATGCAGGCGATCCTGTCGCGGTCAAAGTGCAGTATCCCGGGATCCGAGAGAGCATCGACAGCGATATTGACAATGTCGCAGCACTACTGCGTCTTGTTGGTCTGATTCCAGAGCATGTCGACATCAAATCACTGCTTAGCGAGGCGAAACAGCAACTCCATGATGAAGCTGATTACCGTCGCGAAGCCAAACTGCTGTTGACCTATAGAAAACACCTTGAGGACGATGTGCGTTTCATCGTGCCCGATGTCCACAGTGAAACCAGCACCGACACCATATTGACCATGTCCTTTGTCCAAGGTCGGCCGATCGAAGAGTTGGTGTCGAAAAATCAAGCCACTCGGGATACGTGCATGTCAGCGATGGTTTCCTTGCTGCTCAAGGAGATGTTTGCTTTTAAACTGGTACAAACAGACCCTAACTTTGCTAATTATCTGTTTAATGATCAAACCAACCAGATTATTCTGCTCGATTTTGGTGCAACGAGGACAATGAGCTCACAAATGAGCATCGGTTATCAGCACGCATTCAAAGCCGTCTTGGACGGTGACGACGAAAGCCTGGAACAAGCGTTACTTCAGATTGGGTTCTTCAGTCAAGCTATTGACTCCTCGCAAAAAAATGCCGTCTTGAATATCGTCAAGCTCGTTTGTGAACCCATGCTGGATGAACAAGGTTACGATTTCGGTAACAGCGATTTGCACGAACGCGTTAGACAAGCTGGTACCGCTCTTACCCTGAAAAAAAACTATTGGCATACGCCACCGGTTGATGCCTTGTTCCTCCACAGAAAGATTGGTGGACTTTACTTGCTCGCCGCTAGATTAAAAGCAAATGTCAATGTCAGGGCGCTGGTGTCTCCCTACTTAGGCTCCGAATAATGGTGGCTTTATGAGCTTAAGATCAAATTTATTCGTGTTACTGATGAAAGGTTACAATAATCACTGGTCAAGTAAGGTACACTCTAAAATTAATCAACGCTGAATGCGCAAAGTTTTAAGTGTCGTTCTAAACCTATGACCAATACAACCAAGCTCAAAAAACGTCGTTATATGCCAAACCATGCGACTTTAAAATTAATATTTTCTACGCTATTCGTTGTCTTGGCGATCGCGTTTTCGTCTCTGCTCTACATCAGCTATGAAGACTACGTCAACCCTAACAATGTATACGGCCGTTGGTTAGAAATAGGCACCCCCGGTTACAACACCGAGGTGATGGCTTTTAACGAGATCGGCGTTTTCCGAAATGGCCGCCTTATCGCCACTACATTTACCTTTGATGGCCAAGAAATCACGGTCACTACGGGCAATGGGAACTACATCTATGCCATCTCAGGCACATTTGATTCACCTCAGTTGCGACGTCTTCAACCCAATAGCCCAACACAACGTTTTATAAAAGAAGGCTACGAGAAAACCGTCAATGACCAAAGTGGTGGCCAAGCGAAACAACGCCGTGCCGCACTCTCTGATCATTTCAGTGACAAGAAGTAACCCTCTCTTTCACTCGGCCCTTATACTCAGCTGTTGCGATCACAATCTTCGTTAAAAGCCTAGTTTGCTCTCCCGCAACCCTTTATAATTCGAGCCGTCATTTGTAAAAAACAAGAGTCGTAAAATGAACGAGTTAGTCTCATTGTTTCCACAACGCCTTGCCACCCTCCTCACAAGTTGGGATAGCAATGTATGGTTAATTACCGCTGCGAGCCTTTTGGCTTGGATCGCTTGGAGAGTTGTCTACAACCGCTTAGAGATATTGGTTTGTAAAACACCATTTTACTGGGACAACCTCACCTTACATGCCCTTAAAACACCCGTTAGTACTTTGATCTGGTGCTGGCCAGCGACGATTTCACTAGGATTCATTCTTCAAGACTATATGGCCACTAAGCTTAACTGGCTGAATACCTTGAAAATTCTTCTCGTCATTGGCGCGTTCATCTGGATAACACTTCGGCTGATAAACAATATAGAGAAGTATGTACTTGAACAAAAAAAACGTGACGAAACCACGGTTCAAGCCATCGCCAAGGTATCTCGATTGTTCTTCATCGTCATCGCTGTTCTTACGATTATGCAAGCGTTTGGGTTGAGTCTTTCTGGCCTTCTGACCTTTGGTGGTGTCGGTGGATTGGTTGTCGGTTTAGCGGCAAAGGACTTGTTGTCTAACTTCTTCGGCGGAATGATGATCTATTTTGACCGCCCCTTTAAAGTCGGTGACTGGGTGCGCTCACCCGATCGGCAAATAGAAGGGACGGTGGAACGTATTGGCTGGAGAATGACTATCATACGAACATTTGACAAGCGACCTCTCTATGTCCCGAACTCCGTGTTCAGCAATATCGTGGTAGAAAATCCATCTCGAATGCTCAATCGGCGGATCAAAGAAACCATTGGGGTTCGCTATGATGATGGCCAAAAGGTGAAACAGATCGTTCAAGACATCAAACAGATGCTTCGAGAACACGCTGACATCGATACAAAACAAACGTTGATCGTTAATTTTAACGCTTTTGGCCCTTCATCCATGCAAATACTGGTCTACACCTTCACCAAAACCGTTAACTGGATTCGCTATCACGAAGTCAAAGAAGATGTGCTGTTGAAAATTATGGGTATCATCCATCAACATGGCGCTGATATTGCCTTCCCCACTCAAACGCTCAAGTTCGAGCAACCGATGGATTTTTCTACACCGTCTCACCCGCGAGAACCGCAAAATTCAGAGAGCGTCCACACCGAGATACTTTAACGATCAATAAAGCCTGCCTATGCAGGCTTTATTATTGTTTACACCGCTAAAATATCTCATTACGAATATTGAGGGCCGACTGAGCGAATGTGTCCTCTGACTTCTGCCACCAATACGTTGTCTTTATTTCTGAGGCTAAGTTTAACGTCTCGCCAATCATCGGGGTGACAAGCGCAACACTGGTCTTGTTTGCATTGGCCTCAGCAATGAGATCTGTCATCGGTTCATCCCACTTATGGGCAAAAAGTTCAAATGTTGACCAATGAACTGGGAACAACTTTTCAGCGCCCAGATCCTTAAACGCTTGCAGAGTATGGCGCGCTTGCATATGGCCCCAATTCTCAACCGGAAAGCCCTTGCCTTGCTTTACATTCGCTGCAACCTCAATGAACGCCATATCAAATGGCCCCAACCTTTCCCCAATGTCTTTAAAGTGTGTATCGTAAGCAGAATCCCCGCTGTAGAACAATGACCCTGATTGGCCTTGAATTGCCCATGAGGCCCACAAGGTGGCGTTAGAATCATAGCCCGTACGACCAGAATTATGATTTGCTGGCGTGGCGGTTAAGGTCACACCATTGACACTCGTCGACTCCCACCAATCAAATTCTTGAATATTATGCGAACTCACTCCCCATTTTTCAAGATGTCTCCCTACCGCAAGAGGCACCAGAAATTGGACATTTTTTTCCGCGTAATAACGTATTGTCGATTCTTCTAAGTGGTCATAATGATCATGGGAAATCAAGATAGCATCTGGCACAGGCAGTGCTTCACGCGCGACTGGCACATTGACATTGCGAGAAAACAATCGCTTGGCAATCCATGGCGAAGCGTACTCAAACACCGGATCTATTAGCAGCCGAGTTTGGTCAATATCTATAAATAAACTCGAATGCCCAAGCCAAGTCACCCTGACGTGATCGCTGCGAACGGCGAGCTGTTTCGTGTCCACCTCTACATTGGGGAGAGTAAACTGGGGCTTGAGCTTGTGACGCTCAAACAAGAATGCCCACATCACTGACAGCAGACTCTCTGAAGTGGCAACCTGTGGCATTCGGGCAATGGCTTTCCCACCAGAGAACTGTGCAGAGCTCAGTATTCTGTTTGCCCTAAGCGCCTCACTCTCTTGCAAAGCGGTCTGATTATCCGTTTTTAATAACTGGCTCAATCCCACAGCACTGAGCGCTGAAATGACGGTCGTTTTAATCATATTGCTCATTTTCATGATCCACTGGCTACCCAATAAAGTAAACGATGGTGTATACTCTAATCATCACCTCATACAAAGTAAACACCGTCGTTTACTTTTTTATTGTCGAGATCGATGAATGAGAAAAATAAGCGATATAAAACAATATGATATTATCAAATCTGCCATTGACGTTTTTTCTCAAAAAGGCTTCGAACAGGCCAGTATGGAAGGTATCTCGAAACATGCAGGTGTTTCAAAGCGCACGCTTTATAAATACTATCCAAACAAAGACGCGTTATTTGAAGTCATTATAGATAAGATGATGTGTCGCTTTGATGAACAATTTGATAGGAAGTTTGAATCTTCTGTGTCACTTGCAACCCAGCTTACTGATATGACCTTGGAAAAAATGGCCTACATCAACACCGAAGAATTCCAGACGACCGCTCGTCTCGTCATGGTCGAATGTATACGCTGCCCTAAAGCCTCTGATCTATTGATGTCCAAATTTAATGCTCTTGAAGACTCTTACGGTTTAAACCAGTGGGTTGAACAGGGGATCGCCGCGGGTGCACTGCAAATCAATAATATCCCGATGGCGATTGATCAGTTTATTGGCAGTATTAAATCGATCGTTTTTTGGCCACAGCTTCTGGCTCACCAACCCCCTGCCAGCCGTGAATTACTGAAGGCTGCCGTAGAAAGTGCAGCGGAATCATTTGTCGCCTGCCACCAAGTCAAATAAATCACGAATGGCCATTATTACGAGAAATAGCAAGCGTTTAGCACGCCTTTGTCAACCTCCTCGAACATTTACTGTCGTCACGTTTCAGTACTGGATGCCCGTCTCATCTCATTTATGAGAAACCTGAAAGGCTCGGCCAATAGTAGTCGATTAATTGCAGTAGACTTTTATACTGCATTTATCGCAGTCGCTTCAGGCACTTCCCTTAATGTCAGGTTTGAGATTAAACCATGGTATTTGCAGCGCTCACGCGAGTTTCAATTGAGTTGATTAAACAATTTTAAGGCAGGTCTTGTACCTGCCTCTTTTTTAATGAAACGCATGTCAATGCGATGAGAAACACCAGACCCATCATGCGGTGCAGGAAAGGTAGAGCATTATTCAGCCAACCACTCGGCTTCGACCAAGGTTTTCTCGCCTGCTTTGATACGCCCCAAAAACACGTCTCCCACATGGATTTCCCCAACCCCCGGCGGCGTGCCCGTCATAATGATATCGCCATCTTGGAGGCTTGTGTAAGTGTTCAGCTCTTCAAGAATGGTGTGGGGTGAGTAGATCATTTGTTTCACCGTCCCTTTTTGCACTCGGACGCAATTGATCAACAGTTCGATTTCTAGCGTGTCTACCTCAACCCCAGTTAGGTCCACAAAACGGCTGAACAGGGCAGAACCATCAAACCCCTTAGCGCGCTCCCAAGGAAGGCCGTTCGCTTTTAACTGTGACTGCAGATTTCGTTTCGTTAAATCCAATCCCAGAGCAACGGCGGTATAGGCACCATCCTTGATCAAAAAACACATTTCTGCTTCGTAATGCAACGGCTCTTGATCAAAGGCAACCAGCTGAGGAGAAATCGCTGAAGGCGGTTTATTGAACACCACCATCTGCTCAGGCACCACATTATTGAGTTCCTTTATGTGCTCAAGGTAGTTACGTCCAATACATACAATTTTTGTTGGGTACACATACTTGTCGCCAACTCTGACTGACGTCATGCCATTCTTCCCTGCCCAGTTTAAATGAGGCTCATATAATAATTGATGTGTCTGATGATAAAATGAAACTGTCCCTAAATTCAGATCCGACCCCCATAAATATTAAGAACAAATTCACATACAAGGCGAATGACATAGAAAAACGCCCATTCCATATTGGATGGGCGCTAACACAAGGTTGTGTTGAGGCAGTAGATGGTTAGACTTTATAGGAAGTAACGAACACCTATCGTCCACTTATCTTCTTCAGCAACATTGATGTCGTTGCCCATATCAAATTGATAACCCGCAAAGCCCATGAGTTTTGGCGTTACGGTATACTCTGCTTGAAGCGCCGCTTCGCTGTATTGGGTCTTACTGGTCTTATCGTTAATAACAGCTTCATAGTTACCACTCAAATTCCAACCATTACCCAGTGCATAGGCAAGTAGAATCTCATACTGATCACTGTCTTCCATCGTGCCACCAGCGGATTTATCCGTGTTCATGTATTCACCGATGGTATAGACAACCGCCGAATACAAGCCATCACCGTAAGAACCAGAGCTGAAGGCGAACGCGTGTGAGGTTGCGTCAAGGCTCCCCACATCACCACCGTTGTAGGAATAACCGAGATCAAAGCCATAGACGCTAAAACCAAGGGCAATCTGACCGCGGGTATCATAAATTGTCGTTGTTGAGGTCGTTGAGTCGGTCTCCGTGTGCTTGCCCTGCCAACCCAGACCAAGTTTGAAGTTGACCATGTCACCAATCATGATGTGGTTGCGGTAACTCAGCATTTCTTCACCGCGTGCTGTACCAAGATTGTTGTGATCGTTGTAAAGGAAATCATTAGCGAAAGCTATCGGTAAGTCAGCAACGCCAGCCACATCATAATAAGGCGTCCACTGTGTTCCCGCCACCACTCGGCCAAACTCATCATGGGTCATTCCTATGTAGCCCAGTCGAGTCGTAAACGTGGTATCTCCACCACCAAGATAGTTGAGCTGCCATTCTCCTTTGGCGTCGACAGTTATGCCGTGACCCACATCCTGAGTACCCGATACATTGAGTCTTGGAGACACATCATGGACTTCGACATCGTCTGCGGAATCGTATTCTCCGACACCGACATCGACATAGCCCCCGATAGACATTGTTGTACCTTCACCGTTAAACACTTCCGCTGCGAAAGCGTTCGTACCACATGCTGTTGCCGCGATAGCTGCGGCTAATAATTTAATGTTCATAATTTAACGTCCGTTTAAAGATTTTAGCCTCTGTTCGCGACACGCTCACTCACTAGAGCTTCACGAACAATTAAAACGTAGTACGAAATAATAAAAAATGAAGCGAAACTAAACGCTTAATGCAAGGTTTCATTAGCATCCGCTCAACTAACAAAAAAGTGAACAAAATTTAACCAACTGAAAGTGAAGGGTTTTTTAATGGAATATCGACCCATTTAAATGATCGGATATAGATCACACTTTTTGAAATTATCAGGGAACTTTTTTGAAAATAGGTAAGTTTATTTCTATCAATAGGAAAAATTTACTGCCAAGTCTTGTAGTTAAAGACGATTTTGGGACGCCTTACTCTCAAGTAAAATCACCACCGTTTACCGATTGCAAAACGCAACAACGTAGAGATAAAAACGGCGCAGGCTACGCTGTGCTATTTTGGTCTCGATTCGGCTATTTGGGATTAGGAGTGCATTCAACAAAGTGACGATCTGGGCATTGGTGAGGATTTTTGTTTGTTTTCATATCTCAAACGAGTGTCCATGATCTCGGCACCGACCATGACTGCTGAAATAACAGTAAGAACTTCGTTGAAGGGAACGGCCGTTTCTTGAGCCAGTAGATTTGACCAGAACGAAAGACCAGTTCCGCTCCATCACCTATGGTATGGCCGTCATTTGCTTTGAAAGTCACTGGGTGAGGATCCATTTAGCGATAAAAAGAAACACGACAAAGGCGCTTTTTGTAAACACGCTCACGCCTATTTTAATCATCAAGTATCTTTTTTACCCGCGAAACACAACGTTGAAGCGTTCCAACACCAAAAGCATCTCTTGCGTTGGCTTTATGCCCAGTTGTTGGCATTCTTGGGAGAAAAACGTCCAATGGGCCCCTTGCCACCACTCTAGTGTTTTATCGCCTTCTCCTTCTTCCGCGGCAAACTCAGCAGTGACAAAACGGTACTCGCACAGTTCAACTTCAGTGATTTCTATAATACAAACAGGCTCACCTGACCAATTTGTCACGACTTGGAGGTGCCCACTGACGGGCATAGTCTCACCTTCCTGGCTATACCAGTGTTCCAGACTGCATGAAGCCCGTTTTTCTCCACGAAGAATTAAGTCTGCACATACATTCGCGTTGTCTTCATCCGCACAAAAGTAATCGGCACTGTATGAGGTATATGTGTTTGCAATCTCGGGGTTTAAGGCGCTTAAGTAGCGCTCCAAATAGTGTTTACTTCTTTTATCCATCTATCCATCTATCCATCTCAACCTGTTATCGAAAGCGAGCGGCATCTAACCCAAGAATTGCCAATCCATCACTATTGAAAAATAGTAATTTATTTATAGTGTTAAGTCGAGAAACCATCAATAAATGCCTATTGATGCTCTGATTGAGACCAAAAAATTGAGCACCTATTTTGAGAAAAATGCTTAATTATATAAATAATAGTAAAGATCAACTCTCCAAGATAAATAGCAAACCCACCCCTATAAGATCAGAAAGAATAAAGATATGATCAATACCACTTCCATGCACACTAAGACAAATATGGTTTTCATGAGCATAATTACCCCGATATCTAGTCATTCCATCAAAAACGTAATTCACCCCAAAAATAATGGATATAATGTTATGGCATGAAGATTAGGTTTCATTATTCTGATAAAGAAATGATTAAATAAGTAATTAATTATTATTTAACTACCGATTATAGATAATGTGGTTATTTACAATGTATGCCGCGACTACACCCATGACACAACACAAAGACCCAACTGCATGCGCAAATACAAACCTTACGGTTTCGATGGCGTGCTTTATCGATATAAACCCTCCATCAACATCAACGGTATATTGTCTCTGCCCATCGTGCTAATCCTGCCGTTACTGAGCCAAAATCGTTACCACTGGCCAATGGGGTATCAGGCAACACTGATTCAACCGCAGCGGTCAATATAGGGGAACGCGACGAACCTCCCGTCATATAAACGACATCGGGACGAATGTGGCTCTGCCTGATGGCTTCATCCACCAGTGATTTTATTTTTTCAGTCGGGTTATGTATGGCTTGCTCCAAGGACTCGCGAGTCACGGGCGTTTCAATCGTTTCAGAAATCAGATCAATACTGGCCAAATAACTGGGTTGCTCGGCTAACGCGATCTTCGCTTGTTCCGCTTCACGGACCACTGAATGCCCCAACGTTTGAGTGTACAATTGCACCAGCCTCGCTACCTTTTCTGGTTGCTGCGATTGTTTCAGTAGTTGCCGAAGCACCTTGAGATTACTACGGTCAAAAAACGTGCGCTGCGCCTGCACATCGTTGATGGCGATCGGATTCCAAAATTGGGTCGTTGGAATGTCGAGACCCGCCAAACTCTTCGAGCCCAAACCAAACTCATGCATAAAACACCTAAATGCAGTGAAAATGTCCAGATCGTTCCCGCCGATTCTCTGGCCACAATGGGCGATAAGGGAGGCGCTTCGGTCTTGTTTTCCAACCCAACTGGGCCCCATCTGCACAAAAGAGCAGTCCGTCGTTCCACCACCAATATCCACGACTAACACATGCTTGTCTTCTTTCAAGCTGGCCTCAAAATCAAGCCCTGCCGCCAAAGGTTCAAACTGAAACTCAATGTCTTTAAAGCCGGCACGCGTAGCAGCGCGGCGTAAGATCCCTTCGGCCTGAAAGTTGGACTGCTCACCACCTCGGCCAAGAAAGTTAACCGGACGACCAATCACGGTTTGGGTCATATCGTCTTGCAGGACTTTCTCTGCCTGATGTTTGATATTGGCCATCATTGCACACACAAGATCTTCAAAAAATGACAACTGCATGTCTCGCAGTCCCATGACGCCCAAAAAGGATTTGGGCGATTTTACGTAATACACATCACGCGGGTCGTCGAGATAAGAGGCCAAAGCCTCCTGACCAAACCGGATCTCATTGGCGATGATTTCCAACCCTTCTTCACGGTTGAGTTTTATCGCTCGGCGCAGCACACTTTCACCGCCGCCACTGGTCGGCAAAATATTCAGACAACGGAACAGATACTCAGACAAGGCTTCTGGCGTAGGCGCGCTTAACGTAGAGGGAATATAGTAGTCCTCTCCCACCAACGGGATCAACCTAGCGGTCTGATTGACCATTTGTGCGACCGAACAGTTCGCCGTCCCATAATCAAAACCTATCGCCATGACTTACCCCTTGATGCTCCAAAAAATTGACCGCACAGTAGACCCTAGACTCGTAAAGAGGTCAACGACGAGGGTTAGTTCTTTTTTAAAAATCCCACTTGCTTTACAGTATTGCCTTTAATGTCAAAGTCGACCCAAGGAAGGTGATTGGTGAACTTACGCCAGATCGAAGTGTTTTACGCGGTGATGCAGGCCAAAACGGTTTCAGGCGCGGCCAAACGCCTGCATGTTTCCCAACCCAATGTCACCCGTATTCTTTCACACACAGAACAACAACTGGGCTTTGCTCTGTTTGACCGAATCAAAGGTCGTTTGGTCGCCACTCAGGAAGCCAAAACGCTGTTTTTGGAGGCGGAAAAAATCTACCAGCAAGTCGGCCAATTTCGCCATCTCACCAACAAAATTAAGCAAGGCGCTCAACATCTGCGAATTGGTGCTCCACCGATACTAGCTTCAGGCATGCTCGCTCCTTTGGTCGCTGAAGTCTGCCGCCGCAATGAGCACAGTGTCGAAGTCTCGACCGCCAATCGAGATCAAATTATTGAGGGGTTGATCAAAAATGAATTGGACCTCGCGATCTGTTTTGCTGGCGACAGCGCCTACCCTATCATTGAACAAACAATCCTGACGACCCAAATGACAGCACTCATGCCCTCGGGCGATGACGAAACAGCCACGGTAAGTTTAGATGCCCTACTTCAATGCTCGCGTCCCTTGGTCGGCTTGGATGTTCGAGATCCGCTTGGTTTTTTGTTGCAAGAAGCGCTGCGCAATATCCAACCAAACTTTCACCCCAAAGTGAGCGTCAGAAGTTATCAAATGGCCGCCGAAATGGTGCGAAGCGGTGCAGCAAACGCGGTCGTTGACCCATGGACGGCACAACATTATCGTCACCACTCATCAGTCGACTGTGTGCCTCTCGTCCCTGACCTTACTCTTTCTGTTTCTATGCTCTTTAGCGAGCATTACCCCCTTTCCATTTCAGCAAAAGCCTTCGCCCAAAATCTGCAGCAGAGGGTGACTCTATAACCCTAGGTTATAGGGTTGATATAAATAGGTATTCGGCAAACCTATTGATGCGGACTAGAGTAGAACTTATCGACTCATTGCCCATCAAATCAAGGATGTTTATGTCTATCATTCAACCCTATTTATTATTTCTCGGAGATGTGACCGATCCGGTGGCTGCCAAAACAGCAAGAGGTATCGCCTTATGGCGCCCTGAACGTTGCCTTGGCCAACTCAGGCTGACCACAGAGACCGTTTCACTTAACTTACCTGATCTTTCCCTCCAGCAGGCCAAGGACAACGGCGCGAAAACCTTGGTCATCGGAACGGCTAACGCGGGGGGAGTGATACCCGAAAATTGGCTCTCCTGCCTGATACAAGCGGCTAAAATGGGTTATAACATCGCCTCAGGCATGCACCAAAAGCTCATTGATATTCCTCAACTCAAACCATTGCATGACGCGGGGGTTACTCAACTGCATGATGTCAGGCACCTCGGTGGATCTCTGCAGGTCGGTAATGGTCGACCTCGCCGCGGAAGACGGCTCTTGACCGTCGGCACAGATTGCTCTGTCGGCAAGATGTTCACCGCATTAGCTTTAGAAAAATCCATGCAACGCGCCGGTATCAAGGCACAATTTAAAGCCACTGGGCAAACCGGTATTCTTATTGACGGACAAGGCATCCCTGTTGACGCGGTCGTGGCCGACTTTATCTCTGGGGCCGTTGAAATGCTCAGCCCCTCTTTCGACGATCACGAATGGGATATTATTGAAGGTCAGGGATCCCTCTTCAACCCATCGTTCGCTGGCGTGAGTCTGGGGCTTTTACATGGGGCTCAAGCGGATGCGTTAGTCTTGTGTCATGAAATTGGCCGTCAACATATCCGCCATCTTCCTCATCAAGCCTTGCCAAACATCAAACAAACCATCGAGTCAAACCTGTCAGCCGCCCGGCTCACTAACCCTAACGTTCGGTGTGTTGGCATCAGCCTCAATACCTCCATCCTGAACGAAGAAGAAGCCGAGCAACTGTGCGCGCAGTGGCAGCATCAATATCAGGTTCCCGTCACCGATCCGGTCAGATTTGGATTGGAAGCAATAACGCAATATATTCAATCAATGGGAGCCAGATATGAAGATTGAAGTGGCCAGTAAATCCATCCCGCTCACTCAACCTTTCGCCATAGCCAGAGGGACAAAAACACACTGTGATCTGGTCAGAGTCACGATTCGCAGCGGGTCGCATATCGCTCGTGGGGAATGTACCCCTTCCGCCCGATATGGTGAAACTGTCACATCGGTGATCGAGCAAATCAAACAAATGAGACCAGCACTCGCTCACCTTTCGCCAGCCGCTGCCAAATCGCACCTCCAGACCCTGCCCGCAGGTGCGGCAAGGAATGCATTGGATTGCGCCATATGGGAAATGATCGCCTTAAAAAACGGCACCCGCTTTCCCGCTCCCTACTTTGATATTCAACCAAAGATCGCAACCGCGATGACGGTATCAATCGATACGCCGACCAAGATGGCGAAACAAGCCAGCCAGTATCTCAAGTCCGGCGCAACCTTGCTCAAAATCAAACTCGATAGCCATCTAATTGTTGAGCGAGTCAAAGCCGTTCGCCAAGTCGCCCCTGACTGCGAGATTATTCTTGATGCGAATGAGGCTTGGCAGCATCTCGATTTACCCGCCCTATTTTTGTCTTTATCTGACTTGAATGTCGCCATGATTGAACAACCTGTCCCCAGCGGGTATGACTCACTATTACGAGGTATCGCGCGTCCAATTCCGATTTGTGCCGATGAAAGCTGCCACACCCACGAAGACCTCCACCGACTCGAAGGCGCCTATGATATAATCAATATCAAGCTCGATAAATCAGGCGGTTTAACAGAAGCACTCATCCTTGAAAAAATGGCTCGGGAGAAGGGGTTTAAGATCATGGTGGGCTGTATGCTCGGAACATCCATGGCAATGAAGGCTGCCCTACCCATTGCCACTCGCGCCGACATCGTCGACTTAGACGGGCCTGTATTACTTGGCACGGATGTGGACGACGGACTGATTTATGAGTCGGGTCATCTCACGTTAGGCGAGTAGGTCCCTCATCGGGCCGATGAACAAACTGGTTGGATTGAATTGATGTGATAACGCCAGTTTATCTGGCGTATTTTGTCGCCAATTTTTTGCCTCTGACTAGAAGCTAGCCGTCAAACGATAAACCAATCTGACCGAGTTTGTCTTTAAATTCTTCAATGGTCTCGGCTTGATAAGTAGGGGACCCATTAAAGTATCTTGGCTTTTCCGGTAACATGGCATTTTTTAAGCTATTTTCCTGTTCAATGTTGTCATGATACACCGTCACGCGGTGTGGAATATCCTGTTTGAACGTTGTCATTATCGTCTCCTTAAATATCGACTATTCTGGATCACCTGACCAAGTGACCTTGAACGGAATGTTAAGCGTAGCCACTGTACCTTGGCTGTCAAAAGACAATCGTTCCACAAAATAACGACTTAGGTAGACGTTAAGCGAGGTAAATCCGTTGTTTCACCGAATCGCCTCATCACCACAAACAAAAAGGAAAATCTGTATTTGTGACGCTATCGACAATCACATACACCCATGAGTTGTTATCGGTCAATAAGGTAGCCGACGCCACGAACATTCTTTATTTCTACCCCCGGCATTTTCTTTCTCAAGTTGAATATGTGAACTTCGACCGAGTTAAATCCAGAATCGATGTCCCAGCCGTGGAGATGCTCCAATATCTTGGATTTATTGAGTACTTTCCCCAAATTGCTCATAAAGAACACCAAGAGTTTGAATTCGGTCGGGGTTAATAACACCTCTTCTTCCGCCACCCAAACTTTATGCGCGTTAACCGAAACGGAAACATTTTGGCTGACGATTGTATCATCTCGACGATCTCCACTGCCTTTAATCAAAAGACCCAAGCGCACCAACAGTTCTTCAATAGAAAAAGGCTTCCATAAGTAATCATTTGCGCCGCATTCATTTAGTGCGTAAATACGATCCTGATGTTCACAACTGTCGCTGATCACCAAAAAAGGGGTGTCGTTACCGAATTTTCGCAATCTCTTTAAGGTATCGAAGCGCTTCTTACCCAATTGAGTGTTATTCAGTATGACAACGGAAAAGTACCCCGTTTTGAGGGCATAGAACATATTTTCATCATCCGTCACGACATCAACGGTATAATAATATTGATTAAGGATAACTTTATGAGCTGCGCCAATGTACCTCTCATCTTCAACTAATAGTATTCGCATTTGTCTATTCCCATTGTCAATCACAAGTGGCTAACAAAGCCAAATTCTTGGTTATATGGCCGCAGGGCGTCTTCTTCCACTCAGGCCTATTCCCATCCAACTAACTGGTCGACATTCATAAACGCCAAGAGTTGTGACGCAGTAAAGCCCATGCTACCAAAGAATACTTAATAACGACTTAATAGAATTCACTGAATGCCAACATTAACCATACGACATTCAGTAAAATAAGGATTTAACATCCGATGTCTTGCTTATCCTAAAGCACCAAATGTATTTGACGGTTCTGTCACTCATACCAAAAATAATCAAACCCTATTTTTACTCTTTTCACAGGATAAGGGGGAGAAAGAGGGGTTGATTATAAATTGCAATACAAATCAAAAACTTATAATAAAAACACCTAAAAAAATGGAATATCATTCCATTAAATGAGAAGGGGGTTATCAGCGGGCCTCAATTTTTAGAGAATTCGCTATGACGACACCATCGTGGCCGAAAGTATAGTTTCACTGTCTTTAAAATATTGTAAGAATTCATTAACGCCATTTTCAAACTCGCTCCGTTATTCATGCGTGGGTAAGCCAGTCAAAACGGGTAACGTTGAGTTCATCATGACCACTTTGGTATTGAGGTTTAAAAACCATACTGGTGGCAAGACTTTTCTGCGCAAACTTTCATCTCCATCGAACACAAAATTGCACTATGGAGGGAGTATTCCTACCTAGATCACAAATATTTGATTAAAAAACCATCATAAGAAGACCGTCCAACAATGACAAAATGGCTAAACCTGTTGATTTTGAGATTAAAAACATGGGGATGGCACCAAAATTACATAGAGTTTATGCTTGTTATTTGATATGCATTCACCTTTATAAAAAATGTTATATACGATATTTCTATAATTTAATCTTTGATGAAAAATGGAATGGATTGTTTAACAAGGAGTCACACATGCAAGTAAGCATAACAACAAAGTCCATTCTCGCGACCGTCATTAGTAGCACCATGCTAACGGGGTGTCTATGGGATGATCCACGTGAAGCGGCCAAATACGTCAGTGATAGTATCGATAGAGAAGCGGTTGTTGGCCATTTGGTCACACTCGAAGGATTAGCTTCAAAAACCACCGACGGCAGCGCAATCACTCGCGCCGCAGGCACACAAGGCTATCAAAATTCGGTTGAATTTATTGTCGATACCATGAAAAAGCATGGTTACGAAGTGACGACCCAAGCGTTCGATTTTCGAGCATGGGAAGAACTTGCTGGCAATGCGGCCACGGTTGATGGTCAAGTATTGGTCAGCTCAAAGCAAGCCGACGACGGTGTCGAGGCCGATTTCTCTGTTATGTCCTATTCAGGTAGCTCTGATGGCCAACTGAATGGTGAACTGGCCTTTGTCACACCCGATTTCCGCTTTGATGCCCCAGATTACGACAGCACAGACGGCTGTGAAGCCACCGATTTTGTCGGTAAAGATGTCTCGGGGAAAATCGCGGTTATTCAACGAGGTGGTTGTTCATTTGATGCCAAAGCGGTCAACGCCGAGAACGCGGGAGCGAACGCTATTATTGTCTTTAACCAAGGTAATGATCCGGGCAGAACCGCTGTCGTCGGTGGTACATTAGGGAGTGTCACAAAAGCCACCATCCCTGCGTTGGGCGCGCGCTTTGACCTTGGTCAAACATGGTACAACAAAAGCCAGTCAAACACCGTGTTGGCTAACCTGACTGTCAATGTCAAAGATGAAGAGGTTGTGACGCAAAACATTCTTGCTCAAACCCCAATGGGCAATACGGATCAAGTGGTGATGTTAGGTGCGCACCTAGACTCGGTACCAGAAGGGCCGGGAATCAATGATAATGGTTCAGGCAGTGCGGGCTTACTTGAGTACGCCATCACGCTCGCGACGCTCGAAGCACCAGTGAAGAATAAAGTCCGTTTCGCGTGGTGGGCAGCAGAAGAAGCAGGATTAGTCGGCTCTGAACATTACACCAAAGACCTCTTCGAACCCATTTACAATCAAGCACAAGCACAAATCCTTGAAGAGCTCGGATTGGAGGACCCAAGTCAGTTAACTCCCGAGCAAGTCGAGTTAGTTGAAGCGAGATACACGCAAATCAACAAAGTGAAGCTCTATCTAAACTTCGATATGATTGGTTCACCCAACTACATTTATGGCGTAATGGATGGGGATTTGTCTGATACTAAAGAGAGTCCCGACAACGCCTATACCGGCGATTTCAAACCTCCATATGGCACATCAGATATTGAGTCAATCTTCCAAGAATTCTTTACTGAAAAGGATCTAGCCACTATCCCTCAGGCTTTGTCAAAACGTTCCGACTACGCAGGTTTTGCTGATTGGGGGATTGCGTTTGGTGGGCTATTCACTGGTGCAGAAAAAGTCAAGACGGCTGAAGAAGCCGAAAAATTTGGGGGTGACATCGACGTATCTTACGACAAGTGCTATCACCAAAGTTGTGATGATGTTAATAACGTCAGTCAGGCCGCTCTGTACACCAACACTCAATCACTGGCTTACGTCACCACCTATTACGCCTTTAGTGAACCCCTCTTCCCAGAGCCTGCAACTCAAGCTGCAGTGAAGACGATGCGCGCCTTCTCTGACGCACAACCTAAGCAAAAACTGCGTATTGGTGAAAGGCTTAAGGCCGCGGATAGTGTCTCTGATCATGACCACTTCCACGGTGATTTTGACCAAGACATCAAGTAATCAGTTAGACTGATAAACCGAGCGCCGTCTCCCACACAGCGCTCGGTTTCATTCGGTGTTCCTACCCACTTAGACGCCAAAGGCACTTAGGTGATCAATGATTGGATCTTTTGTATGGTTGACATCGCCGATTGATAATCAACTGGCAACTCAACGATACCCTTTGACGTTTCCAAGAACAAAGACGGAAAATGAACGCCCCCGATAGAACGGGCGAATTTGAGTTCTTCGCTAAACGCTTGCTCCAAGGTTTTTGACTCAAAATCTTTAATAAACCGCGTCTTATCTAGGCCTGCTTCCTCAGCCAGCGCAATCAAAACATCATGGTCACTTGGATTTCGAGCCTCAAGGTAATACCCTCGCTGTATCGAATCTAGCATGGTTGGCTCTGCTTGCTGAGCACGTGCCGCCAGTACCGCCCGACAAGAAGGATAAGTTGAACGTTTCGGCGTATTGTTGGCCCAGAAGTCATGATTAAACCTCGTACCAAGTTCGTCTTCTATTCTTCGCCAATAAGAGGCAATTTGTTGCTGCATCGCAATCGGCATCGGCTCGCTTGAATCAGGAGCCAGACCACCCACAACATATTGCACGGTCAGCATTGGTTCAAGTGCCTTCTGTACTTGTTCCCAAACCGGCTTGTAACCCCAGCACCATGAGCACATTGGGTCATAAACGTAGTAAAGCTTGGCAGATGGCATGGTGTTCTCCTTTGAGCGAATCGTGATCAACAGTATCTTTAGCTTATCACAGCAGCGTGGGCTTAGACTTGACACGGCTATTTGGTGACGGCCAGATACGCACCGGCCATAATCATCACGCTGCCTGCTCCCGTATTGAGATGACGTTGAGCTTTTGGGGTTTTCAACACTTTCACCAACCTTCTAGCCCCCAGAGCGATCAGCATCAGCCCTGTCATAAGAGCGACAATACTGAGGCAAGCAGCCACCCCAATATCTTGGTGACTGAGCACCGTCAGATCCATAAAGGTTGGCAAAAATGAAATGTAGAACAATATAACTTTGGGGTTGGAGGCGGAAATTAAAAAGCCTTGCACAAATCCGGATAAATGAGAGCCTTCTAAGGTATTTGAGTCTTCGCGGAGAGCGGCTTGTGCCTCTGGTAATGTTTTAATCATCTTATAGCCAAGATAAACCAAATACGCCGCCCCCACATAACGAATCACAAGAAACAAAGTGGCCCAGTTTTCGGCAATCGCCGCCAAACCTAGGCAAGCGAGCAACAAGTAAATAACGTCACTGACGACCATGCCGGCCGATAACCAAATGCAACTTCTCATCCCCGATACCATGGCTCGGGCAATAATAGCGAACACCCCAGGACCCGGGGTGATGCTAAATACCAGCATTGCAATAAAAAACGTCATCGCACTTTCAAACGTCATAGTCGTGCCTCACAAAAATAGAGAAAGCGAACGTAACATCATTTAAAAAGAAGGCCAATAATTAATAACAATCAATACAACAAAGGGCCGCGCCTGTACGAAAACACACCTCAATAAGCGCCTCTGCAGGTGGGCTGGTAATCAAAGCCAAGGAAAGCTAAAGTATCGCGATAAATTATTGGGTTACATCGAACTCTAGAATGTAACCAAGGAGAAAAGACTATGTTCAGTGACGATAGAATCATCGACAACCTTAATGATCTGGAAACCTTTATTACCAACGTAGAAAGTGGCCACTTAGGTCTGGAAGGTGTGGCAGGCATTGCTTTGGCAACAAATAACGCCGACGGACGCCACTTTGTCGCGGTGATGGATGACAAGCACCAGCTTTTACTGGCGCGCTGGATCAGCGATGAAGTCTTCCAAACAGGTCAAGATTTGGTACGAAAAGGGCCTGGATACCGCAAGTAAAGCGTCAACACTAGCCCCCACCAAAGCAAAGGTATTTAATGTCCATGTATTCATCCATACCTTGCTTTGCGCCTTCGCGCCCAATTCCCGATTGTTTGATACCACCAAAGGGGGCGACTTCAGTTGAGATAGCCCCTTCGTTAATGCCCACCATTCCATAATCCAAAGCATCAGCCACTTTCCATACTCGGTGTATATTTTGGCTATAGAAGTAAGCGGCTAATCCGTAGATGGTATCATTTGCCATCGTAATCAAAAACTCATCACTATGAAAACGAATCACAGGGGCCACAGGGCCAAAAATTTCATCGGCAACGATCTCCATGTCGTGCGTCACATCTTTGAGCACCACAGGAGAAAAATACTGCCCTTGCTGCGGCGTGATATTGGATACGGGGATTGCGCCTTGCTCCAATGCCCGCTTTAGCCTCGCTTGAATGGCGTCTTTCGCCAACGTGCTAATCAAGGGCCCCAGCTCGACACCATTGTCTAGACCGTTACCCAAGCGCAATGTTTGCGCAGCAGCATCAAACTTTTCAACAAATTCATCGTAGACATCAGCCTGAACATAAAAGCGGTTCGCACAGACGCACGTTTGCCCAGCATTACGAAACTTAGAGGCCATTGCACCTGCAACCGCCGCATCAATATCTGCGTCGTCAAAGACAATAAACGGCGCGTTTCCCCCAAGTTCCATTGAGGTACGTTTAATATCATGGGCACTTTGCTGCATCAGGAGCCGCCCAACCCGAGTCGACCCTGTAAAAGATAACTTGCGCACTAAAGGATGAGACGTAAATACGGCCCCGACTTCGGGGGCATTCGCGCCTAATACCACCTGTAATACGCCACGTGGAACACCCGCCTGATAAGCAAGCTCAGCCAGTGCAAAAGCGGACAAGGGTGTCAACTCAGCCGGTTTAACAATAAAGCTGCAACCCGCAGCTAAGGCGGGTGCCGCTTTTCGAGTGATCATTGCAATGGGAAAATTCCAAGGCGTAATCGCACAAGCCACGCCAACAGGTTGTTTGATGGTCATCATCCGTTTGTCTGGGGAAGGCGAGGGAATAACCTCACCATAGGCGCGCTTCGCTTCCTCGGCAAACCACTCGATAAAGCTGGCGCCGTACAAAACTTCACCTTGGGCTTCGGCTAAGGGCTTGCCTTGCTCCAACGTCACCAATCGACTGAGATCATCCCGATATTCAATAATCAGTTCATACCAATGTCGCAAAATTGCAGAGCGCTGTTTGGCCGTTCGGGCAGCCCACTCCTTTTGAGCATAGTGAGCATCGACAATGGACTGTTCTAGCTCTTGAGGGGTTAACACCGGAGCATAGCCGAGTAAGGCCTGAGTCGCTGGGTTGTGAACCGCAATACCTTGGTCTTCCACAGCCACCATAAAGCCAATTAAGCGCTGATTTACGATCTGATCCATGACGAATACCTTGTTTACGTTGCGGTTGAGCTCGCTGACGGGGTTAATGGCCTAATATCAGGGGAGTCCTAACCGATATTCAAAGATGCTTTAGTGGTTTGACGACACTGTCAAGCCCTTCAATCTTAAGGGCAAGGCACAGCTTAAGCAATCCGCCCAACTCTCCAGAGGGCCAACCTTTTTTGTCAAACCAGAGTAAGTATTCCTCAGGAAGGTCGATAAGAGCGCGACCCGCATACTTACCAAAAGGCATGGTCATTTGTGCCAGCTTAACGAGGTTTTCTTTTTCCAACATGATTGTTGCTTATTTAGGGCTCAACGCTAAAGGGTAACACTTAATCTCCCATAAGGTGAAACCACTAAGTTGGATTAACCGTATGTGCATATTCGACCACCACCTGATTGCCTTCAATGTAGGCGTTCTGAATATCGCCATCGACGCTCATTCGGCTTTGTAGGTACACTACTTTAGGGCCAGATTCGCTCGACTGCTTTAACGAAGGAAATACCAGCTTGGCATCCAAACGAAGTAGCCGACAAAATTGGCTAATAAATGACATCGTCAAAGGTGCCTCACCTCGCAGAAATTGAGAAAAGCTTAATTGAGTAATTCCAAGCTTTTTAGCAAATTCCATCTGAGTAAGCCGCATTTTTGATTTTTGAGACATCCACGTGCTATATAGCGCCTCTCTATCTTTTTCCGTAAATTCCATCATCGGTCCTTATGTTTCTTAATGGCATACATTTTCCTTTTTTCGATCAGGCATGATGTCAGACTAGGGTAAACATTCGTCAAGAGTTGTTCTGTTCGGGCAATCATTGAGCGCGACACCATCGCCACCGAGGCACCTTGCTAAGGCTTAAGTCCTTACTCAGTGTTCATTAGAACCGAGCAACAGTACTGAGAAAATAGAGAATGGGGGACCAAAAAAACCTTGATGCCGCCCGCCGACCATTGGGTCGAAAGAGGAAAAGATTGATTACGTCGAGCCCATCACAAAATGATTAAAATGGGCAAAATTTAATAGGTAGAATATCCATCTTATTGTTATAAAAGGTCAATATAATCAAACTTTCAATGAGAATCGTACAGTGAGCAATTCAAAAAGCATATTCCCCAAAGGTTCAATTGCCTTTGAAAACGAGCTTAAACCAACCCCCGCCAACAAATCAGACGCCCAAGCCGACACTTTTTTCCCAAAAACATCCATCGCATTAGAAAATGAGCAAAGAGCAACACGGGTGACTCCGGGCGCAGGAAAGGGGTTTTTGCCGGATTGATCAAAAACCCATTGAGCCCCCGTATCCGCTAGGCAAAATGACACAACGTGGCTTGAAAAGCACCTCTCGCCTTTGGGCTTCAATGGGTATCCATACTTTGGAATAACTTGACGAGTTCAAAACCATACTTGGCTTTAAAATCATCGCTCGAATAAACCAGTTCAAGTTCATTGGTGACGGTCAGTTCACAAAATAACTTGAGCTGTGACTCTGTTAGTGTGAAGACCTCACCATTAAAGCGGTGCCTAAACTGAATGTCATCTGTGTGGGAAAACTGGTGAAAGACATAGTCTCTACCGCAGGAACAGTACAGATAGACTGAATTAGTGTGATTACCAAGGGAGACTGGCGGTATAACTACCAACCGACTTTGTCGTAGTCACACTAGCAATGATATCCCAAGTTGGCAACTCAAGCCGACTTGGGAAGTAGCTCTAATTTTGCCAGCCTCAATGCTGCTGTATTCATGTTTTCTCTCAACCAGATCAACCTGACGCCATTCGGGCTGATTTCCACATCGTATTTGGCTTTTAACTGCCGTGAGACTT
>NZ_JABEYA020000014.1 GCF_013074385.2 Vibrio ostreicida | reverse complement strand
AAGCGGCGACAATGAGCCATTCGCTCACCCTCCCTTTGCTGCTTCAAGGGCGTCAGTGCTGGCGCAATGGTACTGACCCCAAACCACTCAACATAATAGCGTGCCACATAATACGCACCGAACTAGTGACTCTGATGGGCTGCCGATCCACATCGCCAAGCCGCCGCAAGCCATTGATATACCTCGAAAACCCAGCCCGTTATACTTTTTTCTATGTTGTTCCAAACCGATTGTAAACGCCCCATGAACCCACGGGGCGACTTATCTGTGTTTGAAGCACGCCATCGCACGACTGTTTTTGTTGGTCTCCCGACTCACTGCTTTGCCCTATTTAAAGAGGCTTTCTGCTTGAGACGCCGCGATCTTGTAAGATCTGGTTGTTATCAACCTGCCTTTTGGCTTTGGGATTCTCGATGCGCGTTAAACTGTTTAACCAGATCACGTTGAATAATACCACCGCCACGTATTATTCTATCCGTCATTACAATGCCGTCTAGATGGTCAATTTCGTGTTGTAGAAGCTCTGATAAGTCAGGGTCGAGACTGGTCAATGAACATTGTGTTCCACACTCATCGGTATAACGGACATCGATGCTGCAATGCCTTTCGACTTCGACGGCAATATCCGGCATGCTCATGCAGTCGTCCCAAACCACCATTTTTTCCGCGCTTTTGCCAGTAACGATAGGATTAATCAATATTAAGTCGTTGTCGTTAATCCTAAGGGCGATAACTCGCTTATTGATACCAATTTGCGGTGCCGCCATCGCTCTGCCCCATCCATACTCAAACTGAAAATTTGTTAACGCTGCAATCAATTGATCGATCTGCTCAGGCAAAGCCGGATCCTTGATGTCAACATCTTTACTTGGAAGGTGTAAACTGGGTTCACCAAAGGCTAATATTCGCTTATTTTTCATCGGACTCTCGCTGGTTCAAGGTGATTTAATTAAACATTATCTATTCTCTGCTGCTCGATTAAAGGCAGGCCTAAATCTTGTTGATCTCACTGCGTCTCCGTCACAATGACTAATGGCCGAGCACTGCTAGGAACGTTGGAAAACATCAAGTGAGCTAATCCCGCCGATCCTGATGTTGTGGTTCTGATACCGTAGCCATCCAACCTGTTTTTAGCCTCTGTAGCCTGTCCATCCGTGACAGTAACAAATTCATTGGCACCGACTTTGAGAATATCGAATGCCAAGAGTGACGGCGCTTTACAATCTAATCTCCCCATATTGGACACTGGCCCTTTTACTGAGGTTATCTCTCCCTTTACCACACTCTGCTGTAAGCAGTTCGCCCATTCAGGTTCAACCACAATAATCTGAGGCTGCACTGGCCAGCACTCTCTAATGTGCCGAGTGACCGCGGCAGCCATGCCCCCCACACCCGCCTGCAGAACCACGTGGGTTGGCCATTGATCTAATCGATGAAACTCATCCGACATTTCCTGCGCTAAGACAGAATACCCCTGCATGACTAGGGATGGATAATGCGTTTCACCTCGCCATGAGGAATCCGTGATCAGGGTGACGTTTTCTGCTTGAGAACGATCGAACGCATTACGCATTGAATCCTCGTAGGTCATTCCTGCGCGGATGACTTTCGCCCCGACCTGCTGCAAACGGCGCTCAAAGACACGAGGAACCTGCTCAGAGATAAACACTTCGCATGGGATGCCAAGAAGACTTGCTCCTTTTGCAACCGAAAGACCATGATTTCCCGCTGACGCACAACAAACGAGCTGGCCTTTCAAGTACTGTTGACTGAGTGACATGACGTCTTTTGGGCTCAGCGCCTGTTTCAAAATACGTTGCAGTTTTTCTTCCGCGAGTGAGAACACCGCGTAGGTACCACCAAGCGCTTTGAAAGAACCAAGCCCCATCCTGCTCGTTTCATTCTTGATAAAGCACGTTGAACAACCTAACGCTTTACCAATAGAAGTGAATTCTGACAAAGGAGTGGGTTCATACTGGCTACACTGAGTTAACCATGCCAATGGCTTAGTCGGACTCGACATCTCTATAAGATCTGAGGTTTTCTTTTTCATAATATTTCCACGTTTTATTCGCTAATTTATAGATTACCCCTTCTTTGTGATAGCTATAGATCTTATATGCTCACTATTTAGATTATTATGCATCAAAATAATGGGAAAAGTGTTTAAATGAGATCAACTTACCCATGGATATAAAGAATGATAGAACTTGATAAAGCCGACTTAGCCATCCTGTCTATTCTTCAAGAAGATTGTCGCAGCCCTCTCGACATGATTGCCGATGAAGTGGGGGTCTCAACAGTCACGGTACAAAGGCGAATAAAACGGCTACGAGACAGTGGCGTGATTCTAAGAGATGTGTCTATTCTTGACCCAGAACCACTCGGATGGAAGATGACATTTCTGGTACTAGTCGAAATGGAACGCGAGCGTTCCGACATGTTAGATAATTTCCGAAAGAGAATGGTCAATGAGCCCCAAGTACAGCAATGTTATTACATTACTGGAGACGCAGACTTTGCGGTTATTTGCCTAGCGAGAGATATGGAAGATTTCGAAGCGCTCACTCGTAGACTCTTTTTTGACGATATCAACATCAGGCGGTTCAAAACCAACGTTGTGATGAGACGAAGTAAAGTTGGTATGGGGGTAATGGTCGAGGCGATGGAAGGCATGTAACCCCATTTGCGTGGTCATTGATTACCTTGATAAGGTTACGCAAAAAGAGCCAGCCTATGGGCAACCCTGAACGTCTTGGTCCGCCCTTACTGGCCTTGCTTTATTGGTGCAAGGCCACTCAATCTGGTTGTATTAAAAGTTCTTCAACGTCATCGGCTCAATATGCTCACCAGGGTTACTGGCTGATCATTTACCGCAGTACATCCGCCCTTTAAATAAATCCGTTAAGGGGCAATAATTAAACAGGGCCATTGTCTGAGCCAACCTTTTGAATCGATGCGCTGTAAAAACAGCTCTCGTGACCTTTTAGGATTAGGCGTAATGCAGTAACGGAATAATGATTCGAAGCCAAACGCCGCGATGCACTGATATTGATTAAGCGCAATTTGGCGAATCCCAACCGCAGTTTCTTTTTCAGGCCAGTAACTCATTGCATCCAACGTGCTCAGATAAGGGCGATCCGCGTTCCGCTCATGCATTATTGCTTGGTTTCGCACTTGCCAATTGAGCTCAGGCATACACTGGTAAAGCCGGGCTTCATAGGCGAGATACGAGCGAGGGTCCGCTTCGTTTGGGTCAAAGTAAACAACATCAACATCATTGAGAGGGGTTGGGGTTACGAGGTTGTGTAACGAATCCCAAACGAGGTTTCGAACAAAACCCGCCGCAATATAACACTGGGGCAAGCCCAACTGATATACGTGATTCAATGCTTTGCCCCTAATAGGGTCTCGCCGGATCAACTCGATGATTTTATCCATTTTCGTGCCACGCGATCACCGCGTTTAACCCTCGTTATGACGCTCTGCCACCCGAAATAATAGAACGTACAGCGACATCAAACCCGTTCGTTAACTCAATTTCAAACATTCGGCTTAGTTCCGTCGTTATTTAAGTCACAGAGTTTTTACAGAATTAAGCGCTCCGCTCTTCAATACGATAACAACGGCTCACATTTTCAGTTACCTGCCCCCAATAGGAAGCTTTGACTCTAGCTTGGTGACTCTCAAATGCCTGCCGGTCAATAAACTCTTCATAGACGTGGAAACGGGTTGAGTGAGTCTGGCACTGGGTGACCTCAAAGAGGATACATCCGGGCTCTTGACGAGTTAACACTCTATGCGCCTCCAACGCCTGCGTAATCACCGCCAATTCATTTTCCAAGACGTCGATATGACCTGATAAGACGATCTTTTTCATTCTGATTATCCACCACTATTCGTTGAATAATAAAGACTTTATCAGCTCAATCAGCTCAATTCAATAGCGGTTAACAATAGGATGAGCATTGGACCTGTGCGAGCCCCATCAGCCAAAAACTCTCTGGAATGAAAAGCGAGATCAATAATGACGAGGTACCCTGGATAGGTCCTGAAAATAATAAGTGACAATGTAACAAAAAGCCAAGAGAATACAGCGTCCCCACAAAGGTGACGTCGTCACTTAATATCATTGATGACTGGAAGTTGACCACAGACCTATGACACAATAGCTCATCGCCCTTTTCTAAACTTAATTCAATGAAAGCTCTGATTATTTTAGCATTAAGTATGATTATATCGGCATGTGCCCTCTCGCCCAGAGATATGTCGGTGGGTTACCTAGAAAATCCACAATTTGTACAGACGATCGGAGGTAAAAAGACGTCGGAGAAGTCAATTGCCTTTGTTTACCGCCGTCAGAACGAGAAAGAGCGACGCATTGTAGTTCATGTTGAGGATATACCCGTCGAAATGCGTTTTAAGCTGTGTGACAGCAATGAGGTACTGACGGATAGCAACATTACAGTCGTCGGACAAAGCAGCCCCGATTGTCGCTCTTGGCTGACGATTACCCCCTTGCCTAACCACAAATACGCCTTGTCTTATGAGCTGAATCTACTGCTTGGCTATGAGAAACAACGACATCAAGGTCAGGTGATATATACACCTGTGACGAAAAAATTGGCGCAATATAAGGCCGTCTACCCAGCGAAGTCTGTCTCTACGCCATTAACACGCTATTCAAACTCAACTATCGTTGAATCAACAGAGGTCAAAGTCAATCTATAGGGTTGTACTCTCGGCTTGGGATGCTGACAACAACATGGGCACGTCGACCATCCCACCACGCTGTCGGATACCGCCAATGCGCTCAAAGCCAAATTGGCGGTAAACCTGCTCAGCATTAAGCGCAGAGTTAACCGTAAACTGAGTCCCCCCAATCGATTAAGCGTATCCGATTTTACGTAATGCCATAATTGACGGGCAATTCCCTGTCCCTGATAACCGTCAGCAACAAACAAGTGGAAAAGATGCGTCTCTTGCCGCATCCCAATGACTCCAAGCAACTTCCCGCTTTTATCTAACGCCATATGGTAGCAACACTCACCTTCAAGATTGAGGGCAATATTGTGTTCCGACATCGATTCCAGCAACAACGTTTCAATCGACGCTTCACAAGTAGGGCAAATATATTGACGAGCTAGAGGAATGATCAGCTGGCTGATGGCTGATGCATCCTTTAGTCCTGCAGGACATAGCGTTAAGACCATAATCGTATCACAATGATTGAATCATAAATAAAATCTACGGTAAAACCATAAGTAAAACAATCACAATTTATTTATATTTCAATAAAATACAATCGTAAAGTACGACATTAATAAGTTCACAAAGACCAATGTGACATCGTCACTTATTGGTGAATTTTGACTATTGCAGCCTCTTCCTCCGCTGTATTACTCAGCACATTATATTCATGGCAAGTGTTTTCTCTGTGACGGTATAACACATCGGGACAATTCACTGCATCCATCATAGCCTGACGTTAGCGACACCAATCCCTTGTTATTTAATTACAACACAATCCAAACCTTCTTCAATTACAGGACAATACTCCGCTATAAGCAATTGATTATATGTTATTTTTAACCTAACCCCCTTATTTCACGCTCCGGAAACCCTTGTTCTCCGTTCTAATTTACTTATTTTCTATCGATAATTAAGATACCAATTGGCACGGTTCGGCTCTTTGTGCACAGCAAATCATGGGCAGTGCACTTACAGCATATTGACTATACTTTTGTGAGTTTAAACACCGTAAGGATTTTTATGAGCTCTCTTTTTGATAAATTCAGAAACTCTCTGTTCAAAAAAAATTAGCCTAAAGTCCCGGACACTCCTCCCCAAATAGTCAGGACGTGTCGACTAAGAGGGTTTCCCGGCTTTGCAGCCAAATTCGATGCGAACGAACACCCCTACTTTCGTGAGATCATGGAAGAGAACCTACGCAAACTGAAATCGGTGGCGGCAGGCAAAGCTTTATTAAGTGAAATACAGGCGGCACGGCCTGTGGTAAGAGGTTCGTTTCCTCCAACAGTCAACGTGATGTGTGTACCGACTCATATTAACTTTACTCAAAGCGGTTTTAAGCGGTTGGTACATTATGATATGAATTACAAAGAGCACGTTACTGGGATATCTCCTTCTAAACAAGCCAAGTTCGCACCCAAAGGCTGTCCGTTCTGGATGGCAGGAGGAAGTCACAATGCGGCGGTTGATCCAAAAGCGGCGACCAACAGCTTTGGTTCTGTTTGCTTTATGCATTTCAGTAATGTTCAGGTCATGACACGCAAAGGGGAAAAAGCCGATCCCTATGTTGTCCTCGCCCATGAACTCATTCATTCACTGCATTGTTTGCAAGGCACCACGATTGATGGGAAAGACGAAGAGTTGTGGACAACTGGCCTTGGAAAATATGCCGATAACCCAATGAGTGAAAACGCCTTCCGGCGCCAGTTTGGCGTGGCGCAGCGTAGGCGCTATTTTTGAGTGTGTGTTCTGGTAAAGAAACGGTGAAGTGACACTCCACTGTTTCTTACTGAGAGAGTTAATCTGAGGTGGGTGTCAGCTCTGCTCGAATGGCTTCAGCAACCACTTTAATGGCCTGTGCGGTACTCATCCCCTCACCCATCAGCGCTTGTATTTTTTCGACGGCTTTTTGCTGCTCTTCATGTGATAAGGGTGGAAAATCATCTAACATAAAAGGCTCCTCGTTTCATTGGCCGCTGACTATATTACTAATCGGGACAGACTACCAGCGCTAGCTAATAACTTTTTAGGAAGTTAATGTAGCCTCCCATCGAGTTCTTGTTGGTGTAACTGGCTGCAACATCAATTTGGAACAAATTCAACGGAGATAAACCAATACCAGCGGTAACCGTGTCGTCAAGATTATCGTACGCCAAATTTCGCCGCCAACCCGCTCTCAACTTAAGCTGGCGCATAATGTCGATTTCCCCACCGACCCTCAGATACTGAGTATTATCATTGAAGTTGGTGTAACGCTCATCTTCATTGATATCGTAGTCGACACTTAGGGTGGCATAATCGGCAACCAAGCCCACACCGACCGTGTATTGAGGTTTCATCTGGTACGCGTAAGAGGTCGCAGGCGTAGTACGCGATTGGCTACTGTCAATACTTGAGGTCAGTGTTTGAGCTGGCAATTCTTGGGTCATAATGTCACGTGAAATGAGGTTCATTGCAGACACACCGAGCCTTAAAGGCCCGCGAAACCAAAGAAACCCAGCATCAATATTAAAGATGGTTTCACCCGTGCCATTGTCACGTACATCTTTAATGTCGTAATTATTCAGGTTCGCATTATAGACATAGGTATAAACCCGCTGAATTTTTGGGGATACACCAAACGAAATGTGCTGACCGAGGAACGTTTGGTATTTCGCCAGTGACAACCCTACTTCAGCAACACCAATTGCGACCGCATTAACCGAGCTTAACTCCGCATTGACTGCCACATCCAGATCGCTATCTCCAGTATTGGCGCCAGAGTAGATGTCCGTTTGTGCAAATGACTCAACATAAGCTTTGGCAAAGACGTTGGCCGCCAAAAAACTGTTTGGGATCGCGATCGCCCCGACCCCACCCACTTCAAGCTTAGCGATGTCATTTTCCAGCCCCGTCAGAGTGGTTTGCAGGCGAGCCGCATCGGCAGAAGTGATACTGCTACTACTGACCGCACTATTGATAATATCCGCGGCCTGATCTAAGCCATCAACCATTTCATGCTCGTCGCTGTAAGCAAGACCGAAGGACGGAATAATCATTCCAGCGTCATCATTTCGCCGATAGACTGCGGTAATAGCGGGGTTATAGAAAGGCGCTGTGAGAAAATTAGCAGAGACCACACCGACGCCCCCCATACCATCACCTCTGGCTTCAATAGCGTAGGTCGCCGCGTGGGCGCTCGTGATACTGACCATCACCGATAACGATAGGAGTTTTAGTGAATTTTTCATAGCGATATAAACTTTACCATTCCATGGGTTTATAGCGACCTATTGTGTCTGAACTTGAATTATTACTCTACCGAAACGTCGTAAGTTTTGCTAATTATTTGGGATAGTTCAACAATTATCGGTCCTTGCCACCTCTGATGCGTCATCGAAATCGCCATAACGTAGCGTCCTGTAGGAACGGGATCGCCTTCGAGTGATGTCGGGTAATCGGATTCGTAGGTCGCACCCCATACTTTGTTATATTGACCATCGACGTAATCATACAAAGCGGTATCGAGCTTGGGTAAGGGGCAGTGTGAATTGAGGAGAGCATTTTTATCGATTCGCCATCGGTCTTTTGACTGCCAACGAATAGAGACTTTCGCCTTGTCGTCGCCAAATACAACCCAAGAACTCCAAGATGTTTGATCTTTGGCGGTAATATCGAGACGATAAAGCCCCATCGGGATTTTGCTGTTGAGGTTATAACGTTTCACATAAGACTGGGTCTGAGTATCATCCTTAGCTACTGTGTAAAACGCATTGTCCGTGGACAGGCTTTTTTGAACCCAGCGAGACAAAGCGATGTCCGTGATGTCTTTTCGTGATTGAACCTCAATCAAGGCGCGATAAGCGTCCCTCCCAGGGCTTTGTGTTTCGATGGCTCTAACGGTGACGTTTTTAAGCCATTCAGGCAACGGCTTCGAATCTAAACCTTTACCACAATCCACCTGCAATGACTGAATGAAAAGATCGTTGAGATGCGGGGCGATCGCTTGATGCTTTTCTTGTTGTAGCACTTCAACCAGAGAAGAGAACATCGCTGGAAGATCGTTGTTCAACAAATATCGATGTGCTTGAGTCAGCGGGGAATTGCTCTCAAACCAAGGTACCTGATCAGCCGATAAGGGTGTGCTCATAAGCACACCGAGTATTAAAACACTGGGTTTCATCAGGCTTTCATTTTATAACCGACGCCGCGCAAGGTTTCAATCTCAAGCCCTGCCAGCTTTTGACGTAGCTGCAGTACATGAGTATCCACGGTACGGGTTGTCGGAAAGTGATTGTAGCCCCACACGTGATCCAGCAGTTCATCGCGAGTAAACACCCGCCCAAGATTGCTGGCCAAAAAGAGCAACAAATCAAATTCTGTCCGTGTCAGCGTAATCGATTCTTCTCTGTAGAAAACCTCCCGAGTTGCCTTATCGATAACCAAATGTTCTGTTTTTACTTTGCTTTCGTCCTGCAATTCAGACTCCGGCGCGCGTAACTGAGCTCGGATTCTTGCAAATAACTCAGCCTCTGCAAACGGCTTGGTCAAATAATCATTCGCGCCAGCATCGAGACCAGCGACCTTATCTTTGACGGTGACCAACGCCGTCAGCAGGATAACAGGAACATCTTTACGTTCTTTCCAACCAAGCAAATGTTCCACAGAATCACCATCAGGCAGTTGGCGATCCAAGATGACTAAATCTGCTTTCTCCCAATATTGCGCTACGTCCGCGATGGTTTCAGCGTGAAAACACTCGTATCCGGCTTGCTCCAGGCTTACTAAAAGGCCATCGGCCAGATTTTTGTCGTCTTCAACAAGAAGCAGTGTCTGTTTCACAAGGTATCTCCAAAATAAACGTTGTTGGTGGGCCGATCAGGGTCATTTTACCCCCCATTCTTCCCACCATAGATTCAACGATAGTTAAGCCCAGTCCAAGCCCTGCTTTACTCACAAATGGCTGACGCAGTTTTCGCCAGTCTTTATGAGTCAACTGGCCTTGGTCTATGACCCTAACCGTAATCAAGTTATGTTTTGTACTGACATTCAGTACAATCGGTGCCGTGCCATACTTCATGGCATTGCGAATTAAGTTATCGATGCAGGTACCTAGCCAATAAACATTCAGTTTGGCCGCGATATCTTCGCTGATGGTCAATTTCACCTTACCACCAAGCTCTTCTTCGACTTTAAACTCTAACCACTCTTTGACCGATGGGACCCATTCTGTTGCGAGCGGTTTATTGTCAGACTGAAGATAATCTTTACTCGCTTCCGCCAACTGGCGCAAACGGCGTGAATCCTCGCACAAACGTCTAAATTCATCGTAAACCGACTCTGGAAGCTTCTCAAACTCTCGTCGGAACCCTTCGACCGTTAACGATAAACTGGCAATCGGTGTGCGGAGTTCATGCGTCAATATCTGCAAAATCAGCATGCGACTTTTCATTTCCTGACGCTTGGTATTCCATCGATAGACAGACCATCCCATCACCAATAGGATGTTGGCTATCACCAACACCACCATGCTCACACGCAACACTTGAGAATGGTCTTCGATATCCCAACAAAGATTTCCACGCTGAACAAAGCAGCTGTTTGATTCACTCTTTAATTTGACACTCAGTCCCGCTTCATCGACATTGCGTTTCCAGATGTTTTCACTAAAGACCAGATAGCTGTCATTTTTTCGCAACCATAATTCCCCTTGCTCTAGAAACATACTTGACCCGGATAAAAGCGCGAGGATGGTTTCCTCGTTCATCCTTTGCAAGCGTCCCAACAAGGTCGAGCGCGACGCCAATGGCCGCTCTCTAATATGCATATATTGTTGCAAACGTTGCTGCTGCTCAGGGTGTAGGGCCTCGTAACGCTTGGCGTAAGTCCCGCCACCAGGGTGAATCAAGCCACTTCTAGCAAACCAATTTTCGCTGAGTTTGGTCCCTTTACACGTTGCCCTAGTGAATACCAGAGGCTCGGTTATCAAAGGACTTAACGGCAATTTCCCTGTGCAGTGCTGAGCCAACTGATACAAACGCTGAACATCCCTCAATGGATAGGAAGACGTTTGCGGCAACATCGAGTCTGGCGTGATCAAACGCGTCGGATAATCGGATTGAATAATACGAATGTCGTAAGACGCGCTGATTTGCTCATCGCTAAATGAATCGACAAACTTGTCGATTCTCTCAGGCAACGAATCCGCCTTCGCGCCAGTACTTACCACTACCACACACACGGTGAATAGTTTGAAAACCGTCTTTATCAATGCAAAAAATCTATCAGTCAGTGGGTTAGATTTCGAATAAAACATTATCGCAAAAATATGAATCTCAAATGTGATATTGGTGTCAATAATGTCACTCTAAATACGAAAGAAGCCAGCAGTAGCTGGCTTCTCGGACAAAAAACATGTTGAACTTCGAACGTCAACCTTATGACAGACTACAACGCTTTAGAGATCGCGTCTACACTCTCTTTTGCGTCTCCAAACAACATCTGAGAGTTGTCTTTGAAGAACAATGGATTTTGAACCCCAGCATAACCTGTATTCATTGACCTCTTGAATATCACTACATGTTTGGCGTGCCAAACTTCAAGCACTGGCATACCCGCAATTGGGCTATGTGGATCGTCGAGTGCCGCGGGATTGACGGTATCATTGGCACCAATGACCAAGACCGTATCGGTGGTTTCGAAATCGTCGTTAATTTCGTCCATCTCCAATACAATATCATAAGGAACTTTCGCCTCGGCCAGTAATACATTCATATGGCCAGGAAGCCGCCCCGCCACGGGGTGGATACCAAAACGCACATTGATCCCTTTTGACCTGAGTTTCTCGGTGATTTCGTGAACCGGATACTGGGCCTGAGCAACCGCCATACCGTACCCCGGCGTTATGATCACTGACTTGGATTGTTTGAGCATTTCCGCTACTTCATCGACGTTGCATTCTCGGTGCTCACCGTGATCGACATCTGAAGCAATAGAGATTTCTTGTCCAAACCCGCCTGCAATGACGCTAACAAATGATCGATTCATGGCTTTGCACATAATATAAGACAGAATTGCTCCCGATGACCCTACCAGCGCACCAGTCACGATCAGCAGGTCGTTGGCCAACATAAAACCGGCCGCCGCCGCCGCCCAACCTGAATATGAATTTAACATCGAGACCACCACTGGCATGTCTGCTCCGCCAATCGACGCGACCAGGTGACAACCAAAGGCAAACGCAATCAGGGTCATGATCAGCAGGGCGAACGTACTTCCGTCTGCTTCAACGAATTGAAACAGTAACCAGACCGACACAACCACTGCCGCTAGATTGAGTTTGTGCTTATGGGGTAAGTTAAGCGCAGAAGACGAAATAACGCCCCGCAGTTTACCAAACGCAACCACCGATCCTGTAAAGGTCACCGCACCAATGAAGACGCCAAGGAATACCTCAACCAGATGAATGACATGCTCGGCCTCATTGGCCGCAATTGGCGCATCAAAATAGCTGTTATACCCAACCAGAACCGCAGCCATTCCCACAAAACTGTGTAAAATGGCGACCAATTCTGGCATTTCGGTCATTTCTACTTTTTTGGCATAATGGATACCAATGGTGCCACCAATCGCCATTGCAATTATGATCCAGATAAACCCTTGAGAGTCTGGGCCAAAAATGGTCGCAATCAACGCAATCGCCATGCCCGCAATACCATAGTAATTGCCAGACTTGGCCGATTCTTGCTTAGACAATCCAGCAAGGCTCAAAATAAAAAACAAGGCAGCGACAATATACGCGGCTTGTACTAATCCTTCAGACATGTTCGCTCCCCTTAATCTTTACGAAACATTTCAAGCATGCGCTTGGTCACGGTGAAGCCACCAAAGATATTGATACTGGCAATCAGAACGGCAATGAATGAGAGAAAAGATACCACCCCATTTCCCTGCCCAATCTGAAGTAAAGCACCAACGACAATGATGCCAGATATCGCGTTAGTCACTGACATCAACGGGGTATGCAGGGCATGAGTCACGTTCCAAACCACGTAATACCCAACGACACAAGCAAGCACGAAGACGGTAAAATGGGAGAGAAAAGCGGGGGGTGCAACAGAAGCAATCCAAGCGAAAGCACCCAGACCTAAAGCCAATGCCGTGATTTTCTTCAACGGTGAAACTGGCTCGTCTGGCGTTTTGTCTTGTTTTACAGGCTCAGCGGCTTTTTGTTGTGGCTTGGGTTGTACCGAGACTTGAATGGGTGGGGCTGGCCAAGTTACTTCCCCTTCTTTCACAACAGTGACACTGCGCAGGACGACGTCTTCAAAATCAATGTCGATCATGCCTTGCTTGTCTTTGCACAATAGCTTTAATAGGTTAACCAAATTGGTGGCAAACAATTGTGAGGATTGGGTTGGCAAACGGCTCACCATATCAGTATAACCAACCACTTTTACGCCATTTTTGGTTTTCACCACCTTGTTGGCTTTAGTGTATTCACAATTGCCACCATTGGCAGCAGCTAAGTCGACAATCACACTGCCCGCTTTCATACTGTCCACCATAGATTTGGTGATCAGTGTCGGGGCTGGTTTACCGGGGATCAGTGCAGTAGTAATGATAATATCGACGTCTTTGGCCTGCTCAGCGTATAATTCTGCAGCCTTTGCGGTAAAAGCCTCAGACATTTCTTTAGCATAGCCATCACCAGCGCCAGTATCTTCGCTGAAATCAACCTCTAGAAACTCTGCACCCATCGACTGAACTTGTTCTTTGACTTCTGGCCGGACATCAAATGAACGGACAATCGCGCCTAAACTTCCGGCAGCACCAATCGCGGCCAAACCAGCAACACCAGCCCCCGCAACCAATACCTTTGCAGGCGGCACTTTACCCGCGGCGGTGATTTGTCCGGTAAAGAAACGCCCAAACTGATGAGCCGCCTCTACGACCGCCCGATACCCAGCTATGTTCGCCATCGAAGAGAGCGCATCCAATGATTGAGCCCGAGAAATTCGTGGAACCGAGTCCATCGCCAATACATTAATCTTTTTACTGGCCAATTGCTCAAGTAACTCGGGGTTCTGCGCAGGCCAGATAAAACTGACCAAAGTCGCTCCCGCTTTAATTTGTTCAATTTCTTCGTCATTGGGCGCATTCACTTTTAAAATGAGGTCCGCCTGCCACACCTCGTCTTTGGTAACAACGCTGGCTCCGGATAATTCAAACGCCGCGTCATCAAAACTTGCCAGTTTCCCTGCTTTTGATTCCACACAGACGTCAAAACCTAATTTTAAAAGCTGCTCAACCGAGGTTGGCGAAGCGGCGACTCGTGTTTCTCCCACAAGTGTTTCTTTTGGCACACCAATTTGCATAGCGATTCCTTGACTGTTAGCCACAGTGAACATTTGTTTTATCGAACGCTTAGATTAACTTCAAGTATTTTGCCTCGAAAATACTAATTCGAAGGACATATACTCCTTTGTAATGAGTTAGTTAGTGTCTTGCACTGCAATGTAACCGCTAGATACTAAAAATTTGAGAGGTTACACGTATTGTTTTAAACGACTCGATCACCACATTAGAAAAACAAAAGAGCCATTAGCATAACGACTAATGGCTCTTAAAATTATGACGTTCGTCAACCTGTTAAACACTATCCAAAAATACTGTCACCACTTTGATCAATAAACATCTGCGCTTTTTTTAACATAAGTTCATTGGCGTCGTTTTCTAACGCGAGGACATCGGAACGAATAAATCGGTGTTCTTTGGTTTGTTCATCGATGATTTTAGTGATCCGCCCTGCAACGCGATACTGACCATGTTCAGCCAATGCTTGCGGATAAATCAAAAAACCCATGTACTCAATGGGCTCCAATTCCTTGCTGTCATCTTTAGGTCCCCCACCGCCAAAAATTCTTGAAAATAATCCCACTTATACCGCTCCTTCATTCACTTTTCTTACCTTCAACGAGGGGTTTTTCAAACCATTCAAGTTCAGTGTCATCATCAAATTTGGGTTTACTGAACATCACAGGTACTTCGTCTTTGCGAGCGCGACGCCTATCTTCGACAATCATGGACATGGACGACGCCACCGCCGCCTCTGAATACTTCTTCAAGACAACCAGCCTTTCTTCCGATAACGCAGACAGAAAGTCGATATCATGTCGAATATAAACGGGTCTTAGTTGACTCAGAGCCAAACACGCCAAATCGGCGAGCTGCTCATGATCCAGATGCAGAGCGTATTTGTCTTGTGCTAAAACTTGGCCGACGAGTGTTTCCATATAATTGTGAACGTCAACACTGATTTGCATAACCTTGCGCTCCTTTATGCTTCAAGTTCTTCCTAGCCTACTTTCTAAATATAAATCATGGCGTAACTGAAAGGGGAGATTTATACTCAATTTTTTGACAATTGTTCCTACAATACCTCATTTTTAGCGTTGTGATGACGTAAAAAGCTTGGAATATCATAAGATCACAGTATTCTTAAGCATCATGTATAGATCAATGTTAATTAATAGGTCGAAGGCTAGTCAATGTCGTTTTCTTTGGTAACAACAAATTGGTTTCGTTTAACGTTACCCTTATTGCTGTTAGCCTTGATGGCCATAGGAATGAACAGTGTCGTTGACCTGACTCAATCCAATTTAGGCATCACTTCCCATCTACCCTACGTGCTTTTCTTTTGTGTGATCGCGTTGGGCCACGCTTTTAAACAATGCCGTATTGCTATGATTGCGTTTACCATGACGGTAGTCTATTGGTACATTCAGGCGTTTTTACAAAGTTCGTTATCAACAGGATCGACCTTACTTGAACTGTCTTTGCTGTCCTTCGTGGTTCCTATCGCTTGTGCCCTCGTTTATCCGTATAAAGAGCGCGGTGTTTTAAGCAAAGCCTTTGCTATTTACATTGTTACACTGTCACTAATAGCCTTGTGGTGTTACCTTATTTTGACCTATTTTTACGAAGGGGGCTTCGGTCAGTTTGATGACACCTTCCTTTATTCAGAGCCGGCTATATCACGATTACCTCTTATCTTAGTCTTATATTCGCTTGGTACGATTCTGCTAAGTGCCATTTTCGTTCACCGAAGCAATCGGATTATTGACGCCGTGGTGTATACCGCCATTGCCCTTTCTTCTGTCACCTTTACCTTCTTTCACGTACAGTTCATTTCGATCTCTTTGTTTTCCTTAGCGGGTCTACTTTTACTTGTCTATATTTTTTCGGCTAGCCATGAACTGGCGTTCAAAGATCGCTTAACCGATATACCGGGCCGTTTGGCATTGGAATCTGATCTTCGTCATCTCGGTCGACGATACACCATCGCTATGCTCGATATTGACCATTTCAAATCCTTTAACGATACCTATGGCCATGATACTGGTGACGATGTTCTCAAACTGGTCGCAAGCAAAATGGCGGAGACTGGTGGCCGAGCTAAAGTGTATCGTTACGGTGGGGAAGAGTTTACCGTGTTATTTAAAGGAAAAGAGACACAAGAAGCGTTGCCGCATCTTGAAGATCTCAGAATCGCCATACAAGACTACGAGATGGTGGTCAGAAACGAAAAGTCGAGACCAAAAGACGATAAAAGTGGTGCGAAGAAACGTAAAAAAGCCAACGAGGTGGATCATGTCAGCGTTACCATTAGCATCGGCGTCGCCGATAATCTAGACGCCGATAGCGTTGAGGAAGTTATGAAGCAAGCAGATACGGCCCTTTACAAGGCCAAAAAGGCAGGAAGAAACCAAGTCAGCTTGGCTTAGCTCTGGTTTAGCCGTGAGCAAGCCATAACGAAAATAAGACAACGCTCTGATTCCTCTACACCTACTCTATGTGAACAAACCGATTACGCCCTTCACTTTTAGAGCGGTACAGGCCTTCGTCTGCTTTGATGTAGAAGTCATCAGGCGATTCCTTACCCGTGGGGACAATACTGTAGACCCCCTGCGACACTGTCACATATTTCGAGGCACTACTAAACTCATGTTGAATGGCTAACTTTTCAAGACTGGATTGAATTCGTGTGGCATTGTTCAACGCCTCCTCTAAGCCAGTGTGACCTAGGATAATCACAAACTCTTCGCCCCCGTAACGGCCGACAAGCTCTGCGCTCCTTTCAAAAAGCCCATCGAGCATCCGAGCAATTTCAATCAGGCATTTATCACCTTCAATATGGCCATAGTTATCGTTGTAAAGTTTAAAATGATCCACATCAAGTAAAATTAAGCTCAGAGGCAAATGATGTCGGCCATGATTCGCAATCACTTCTTTGAGTTTTTCATCAATGTAACGGCGGTTCTTCACCTTGGTTAAACCATCTTCACTGGCCAATTTTTCAAGCTCTTGATTAGCTTTTGCCAGTTCCGCCGTTTTATGATTGAGTTCGCGTCGCATAAAAGCAATGCGTTGCATTGCGATCAATTTTGACGCAAGAACCAGTTTATCCACCGGTTTGGTTAAATAGTCATCCCCGCCTGCATCGATCGCATTGGCGATCATCGCAGGTTCATCATGGCTACTCAGGAAGATAATTGGTATCCACTCTTTGTAAATCTCACGAATACGCTGGGATACTTCAAAGCCATCCATATCCGGCATCGAGATGTCGAGTAAGATCAATTCGGGCTGGAAGCTAGGGTACAAAGCAAGGGCTTGTTCTCCGGACGCTGCCATTTCCACCGTATGGCCTAGCTGTTTTAGGCGAATAGCGAGTTGCATGCGTTCCATTTGCACGTCATCAACGAGTAGAATTTTCATCGAAGATCCAGAGAGTTCCACGTATCTACCTTCTTAAATGAGTAAACTGGCCGAAAAATCAGTTGCTTATGATTAAGAATACTCCAAGACGAGGATTTCCACCACTACTGTTGACATTTAATCTATTTTTTTTAGGATAGGGACGTTACAACCCTATATTTACGAGAGAGCGAATGTCTGACACCAATTCAACAGAACAACCCCAAGTCGATTTGTCCACCATTTCAGCAGAGCTCCGCCAAGTGATTGAATTTGATGACATCCCCGATGGGATGCACTACATGATCACCTCTATTCATGAAGTCTCTGAAGAGGCAGTGCGTGAGGCTTGGAGTGAACTTCCAAACAGTGCCCAGAATGTACTCGATAACTTTGAACAGTTCCATGCCCTTGTTTCGGTGAGTCAGGCTTTTGCGGGTATAAGTGTTATGGAAGAGTTCCCAACATTAAAACTGCCTGAAGAGATGGACGAGCAGCAACAAGAAGCTTACCGTGCCCAATTATTGGATCAGGTACTGCAAAACAGCGTCAAAGATATGGTCAAACAGATAAAAAAAGCACGTCGAGACCCTATCTTAAAACGCGACTTTACCGATGTTTTTACTCGCTAACTTCACCCCAAACGCCGCGGTTTGCGGCGTTTAATAACACAATCCTGGACTATCCAGATCTACATTGATCGTTTGGATTTGTGCATAGACCGCTAATCCAACCCGTAAACCAAGTTCATCTTTAGCCCAATGAGTGATGCTCGACCACAAGCAATGCTCGTCATCTATAGCCAGTTTGACCAAGACACTGTCCTGTTCTGATTGAAGGCATGGTGTCTCTATGGCTAAAATGACCACTGGTACAACATTGCGTATTGAGCTTTGCCTCGGTGCTTGCAAAGACACGGATACATCCTCAGCCTGAATATGCAAGCTCACTCTTTCGCGGGGTTGTCTGTTTAACCGCGGGACCCATAACGCCAGACCACCTCGCAACGCTAACTGAGTTAACCCTTGATGTTCCCCCATCACCATTGCTTTCCATAAGGTGTTGTGTTGTCTAAGAGGCTGCCAAGGTAGCATCGCATCAGATGACCACACCGTGGCGATTGGCCCCGAATCGATCACCTTTCCTTTATTGAGGATCACAAGATGATCGGCCAATCGAGCGACTTCGTTCAAGCTATGCGACACATAAATGATCGGGGTATCGACCTCTGTCGCCAACCGCTCCAAGAATGGCAAGACTTCTGCTTTTCTTCTTCGATCTAAAGACGCCAGAGGCTCATCCATTAAGAGTAAGCTGGGTTTTGACAACAGCGCCCGACCTATGGCAACCCGTTGCTTTTCGCCACCAGACAGTCGGACTGGGTAGCGTTCAAGAAGATCGTCTAAAGCCAACAGCTTCACTATTTTATCAAAATACGCGCTGTCGGGTGTGTCGACTCCATAACGTAAATTCCCTTTTACTCGATAATGGGGGAAAAGCCGTGCTTCCTGAAAGACGTAGCCAAGACGACGTTGATAGGTAGGGATATGGATCTGGGACGCAGAACAAAACAGAATATTGCCCGCCATCTCTATCCGGCCTTCATCGGGCTGAATGAGGCCACTCATCACGTTAATGAAGGTGGTCTTCCCAGCACCAGAGGGGCCAACGATCGCAGTCACCCCTTGATAAGGAATCGACACCTCAATATCAAATTCTAGCCCTAAAAATGACTGCTTAAATTGAATGTCTATCGCACTCATCCGTGAGTCCCTAGTCTTTTCGTCAGACGACGACTCGCCCGATCAGAGAGTAATAAAGCGCAGAGCGCAATCAAGACTGACAAGACACACAAACGCAAGGTTTCTGTTTCCGCCCCCGGCGTTTCAATAAAGGTATACATAGCCAATGGAATCGTTTGTGTCTCACCCGGTATATTGGACACAAAACTTATCGTCGCACCAAATTCACCAAGGCTACGTGCAAACGACAGCAATGCACCACTGATCACCCCGGGAAAAATCAGTGGAAGCGTAATCGTACAAAACACCCGAGTCGGCGATGCTCCTAAAGTCGCCGCGGCCTGCTCTAAACGAGCATCGACATTCTCGACACTCAGTCGAATAGCCCGCACCATCAAAGGCAATGAAACCACAAGGCAGGCCAGTACCGCCCCCTTCCAACTGAACGAAAACACCAATCCAAAATACTCATACAGCCAGTGCCCAATATAACTTTGACGGCCGACTGAAATCAGCAAAAGGTAGCCAATCACCACCGGTGGCAAAACAAGGGGTAAATGCACCAAACTGTCGAGCCAAGTTTTGCCAACAAACTGTTTCTTTGCCAATACCCAACCAAGTCCGATACCAATCGGGATCAGCCAGCCTGTAGCATACACGGCTACTTTTAAGCTCAACATCAAAGCTTGGTATTCATACTCTGAAAGGGCGGCGAACATTGTTAAAGAAATCCATATTGTTTAAAAATGACTTGTGCGTGAGTCGTTTGCAAAAACAACGCAAAATCGAGTGTTTCAGGCCGTGTATTGAGCGTTGCCATCGGATAAACAATACCGCTGTGGCTTGCCGATGGGAAAGTCGCAACAATGGAAACCTTGTCACTCGATACCGCATCGGTTTTGTAAACGATCCCTAAGGGTGTTTCCTCTCGTTCAACCAAAATAAGTGCCTTTCGCGCATTATTGACTGGCGCTAGAGCCACTTTAAGGCGGTCCCACAACCCATAAAAGATCAAAGCTTCCTTGGCGTAAATCCCCACTGGAACCACATCGGTCTGGCCAACCGCTAATCTCTCATCCGCTAGGCGATGCGTCCAATCTTGAATATCGGTGAGGTTAAAACCGCTTCCCCATCGGTGGGAGGAAACAATCACCAACTGATTCGACACTAGGTTGGTCACCGCATCACGATGAACATGACCCTGCGTGACCAGATACTGAGCCCAATGGCGATTGGCTGAGATAAAAATGTCGGCGGGCGCACCATGCCTGATTTGTTGCGCGAGGGCCGATGAAGCGGCAAACACTGGCGTAACCCGGGTTTCTGTCATCAACTCGTACTCATTCGCTAATACGTTAATCACTTGAGTCATGGAGGAGGCCGCGTAAACGGTAAGGGGCTCGGCATCGCCCACTGCACTGTAGGTGATACTCAACCATGCCATCAGACAAATTCGTAAGTTAGACCGAAAGTTCAACGATACAGCTCCGGCCAAAGTAACGAGAGATTGAGATGTTGTTCGGCGGTATCGGCAATAAGATTAATCGCATTTTCTTGTTGTTGCTGGTGATCCCGTTCCGTCACGCCTTGCGCGCCTGCCCACCGGGTGAGCAAACTCAATGCCTGAGCGTTGTCAAATATACCGTGAAGATACGTTCCCAGAACTTGATTACACTCACTGACAACGCCATCCCCTTTGCCTGAATCCAGTCGAATGAGACTGGGGTGGTTTAGTGCAGTTCTACCTACATGGATTTCGTAGCCTGTAACCGGCGCCTGTTCACCATTGAGTTCAAGAGTCCCACTGACATTAACCAGTGCTTTCTCCTCCTTCAGTTCCGTGGTGATCGGCAAATAATTGAGTCCCTGACTTTCCCCCGCCTCACTTTCAACACCGGATGGATCACTAATCTGCACACCTAACATCTGATAACCTCCGCAAATCCCCATCAACTTACCACCAAACCTAAGATGCCGCTCAATATCTTTATCCCAACCTTGACGACGTAAATACGCGAGATCTGAACGGACCGACTTGGTCCCCGGCAGAATAATCAAGTCCGCCTTGTCAAGCCGCTCACCCTGACCAACAAAACGAAGGTTGACCTCGGGGTGAAGGCGCAGAGCATCAAAATCCGTGTGATTGCTAATTCGTGTCAAAACTGGGACGACCACATTCAACTGACATTCCTCACCAACCTGTTGTGTGGTATTGATTGCATCTTCCGCTTCTAAATCAAAACCATGCAAGTAAGGGAGGACCCCAATGACGGGTTTTCCGGTTCTCTCTTCGAGCCAGTTCAAGCCGGGTTGCAGCAGCGATATATCCCCTCTGAAACGGTTGATGACAAAACCAACCACCCTTTTCTGTTCTGACTCAGACAGCAATTCGAGCGTCCCAACCAAGTGCGCAAAAACACCGCCACGATCAATGTCCGCAATGATGATGACCGGAACGTCCGCCGGTTCCGCAAACCCCATATTGGCAATATCATTTGCCCGCAAGTTGATCTCGGCAGGGCTGCCTGCCCCCTCGATCATCACAGACTGATACGCTTGCGTTAAGGTCACAAAGGACTCAAGAACCACGGGGAGCATCTCATCTTTGTATGTCTTTTGGCCGATGCTTCTCATCGGCGGGCGCGCCTTACCTTGCACGATCACCTGAGCACCGGTATCCGAACTGGGCTTCAGAAGCACAGGGTTCATATGGACATTGGGCTCAATATTGGCTGCTTTGGCCTGAACAGCCTGAGCACGACCGATTTCACCACCATCAGCCGTTACTGCACTATTGAGTGCCATATTTTGTGGCTTAAATGGGGCAACTTTAATGCCTTTTCTTGCAAGAATACGGCATAGAGCCGCGACTAATACACTTTTTCCTGCATCGGAGGTGGTTCCCTGAACCATTAACGCATCTATTGCTCGACGCATAATCCACTTATTTTCAGACAGTTTCGCTAGGAAGGTCCGTCATCATATCGTTTTTACACTCGCATGCTCAAGCCATGAATCGATTATGAATAACCTCATCAGAGGCGGTTCAACATGCGGATGCTCTAATCCCATGACCAATTACGGTTATTATCGATAAAGGACACTCTCATGAAACACATTATACTCGCCACCGCCGCCGCTCTCATATTGGGACCGACGATCGCGCTAGCCCACGAGACTCACTCAAGCATTCAATACAACGGCCCAATCGAGGTGGCGTCGCTTGACGCCCTATTGGCAGACAATAGTCTGTTTGTCGAGAAAAAGGTGGTCGTAGACGGCAATATTGTTCGTCAAATAAGCGCAGATACTTATCTGTTTTCTGACGGAAAAAATGAGATTCAAATCAGTATTGATGACGATATTCGACTCAACCAACCGATTGACCCTGACACCTCTTTGCGTATTTTTGGGGAATTTGAAGGCGGCAGAACCGCGGAAATTGATGTTGATCGCATTCAACTGCTTTAAAATAAGGTATTTATCCTGACTATGAGTTAAAATCTGACCGAATGGCTGGATACGGCTTAATTATTGCTTAGCTTTGGTTAGTTTTCGTTAACCGCATCTTTTCGTCAAAAACTTGATGCTAGTCGGAGTAGTACCGTTGAAAAAGATCATTTTAGCCTGCGCATTCGCCAGCGCAGGCTTAACCAGCAACGCTCACGCGAACAATTTTATGTATAACTTTTTTGAAGTTCGTACCGCGATCAATCCAGAAATGTCGGGCGCAGAGTTCAGTACGCTTTTTACTGATAATTCTCATTTTATTATCCGTGCCGACACCCAGTTTGACAAAGACTATGATATCGCTGGTGGGGTTGGTTTTAATGGACCCGTTAGCCAATTCGCAGACGTGTATGGGCAACTGCTGATACACAGAGTCAAATACGTGCCTAAATCTGGAGGCGCCTCGGAAAACCAAGTAGAAGTGAATATCGGTGCTCGCATGTGGCTTGCCGATCAAATCGAATTAACGGGCCGCATCGGTCGTAATGACGACAGTTCCGTCTTTCATGCAGGTATACGCTTTCATTCTACTGATCAACTTTCTCTATCTGCTGAAACTCGTAACAATGGCCTATACGGCCCTCAAATTGCCATGTCGGTGCGATTCCAATATTAATAACAAGCAATAACCCAACTTCAATTGGGTTATTGCCTTACAATGATTTTTCTTGGCACTAATTCGATACCGGGCTGATAACGTTTTGCGATGGCATTCATTGCACGAGTTAAAGCGCTGTCTGCGATCATTTCTAGCTGTTGAGGTAACGAATTTATCTTGACTGGTAAGAAGTCCAATAACCTGTGATCACCAAAGGTTGCAAACTTCACCCCAGACAATCGCTCAGGTTGCTCCAACAAGAGGTCGAGTACCCCTTCAAGTAAAGTGTATGAGGTGGTCACAATGGCTTTGGGCACACAGTTATTTTCCAACCAGCCTTCCAGTACCTGCTTACCATCTTTACGTTGAAAATGCTCACCATAGCCAACCAGAGTAGAGACACTGGGATCAGTGAGCGCACTGTAAAAGCCCAATTCTCTCTCACGAGAGACATTGAGGTTGGGTAACGCGCCAATCAGGCCAATACTGGTGATGCTGTCCGATAATATCGATGAGGTCAATTCAAAAGCCGCATCAAAATCTTCACTGATGACACAGGAGAAAAACTCATCGTCAAGCGGGCGATCGATGGCAATGACTGGGGTGCCATCTTGCTGAAGTTGAAGGTAAAAGTCATTGGCTTCAGGGATGGCACTGGCGACAAACAACGCATCAACTTTACGACTGACTAACGCATGAGCCACACTTTTTTCTGTGTCGGCATCATCGTCTGAACAAGCAATCAGTGTTTGATAACCTATGGTTCTGGAGTTTTGTTCAAGAAGCTTGGCAAGTCGAGCGTAGCTGGTGTTCTCCAAATCTGGAATAATTAGGCCAAATGAACGACTTTGCCCAACTCTGAGGGTACTGGCCGCAAGATCGGGTCGATAATTGTGCTCATTAACAACCGCCATCACTCTCTTCTGAGTGCTCTCACTGATCCGGTATTTTGCCCCCTTACCATTAATGACATAACTGGCGGTCGTTTTAGACACTCCTGCCAATTTGGCTATTTGATCTAATGTCATAGAAACCTGCTTTTTATGTGGAATGGATCAAAATTTCACCACCTGAACCATGGCAATGTTTGCATTATAGACTGGAACGATTCAGCCTAACAGACGAAACGATTCAGCGTGATCAAAAGTTAACCATGATCACATTATGATTATTCGAGTTATTTTTTGGTGATCATCGAGCGGTTCGTTTGGTTTTTTTTGCTTTTTTGCTGAATCGATTCAGCCTGTGTAAGAAGACTGTCTACTAGACTGGTTATATCGTATAGATCAAAACAAAGAGGCTATATGCTCAAGATAACTGAACACGACATTTCCTTTAATCAACATTTTTCAGATAAAGAATCAGCGATTAAGTTTGCGGCGCACACCTTAATTGATACGAACAAAGTCACATCTGGCTATGCGCAAGGCATGTTGAAACGCGAACAGCTTAGCTCAACCTATCTAGGCAACGGCATCGCGATGCCGCACGGCACAATAGAGACGAGAGATAGGGTTCGTGCAACTGGGGTCTCCATCGTACATATTCCGCAAGGCGTCGATTGGGGAGAGGGTCAATGGGTTTATGTCGTGATCGGTATTGCGGCCATGTCCACAGAGCATCTGAGTATTCTTGAGCAACTGACCAAGGTCATCTCAACTGACGGTTTCGAATCCCTCCTCAAGCAAGTTCAAACCGCACAACAACTCTCTGATTTACTGAATCAAAACATACAAATGACGTGTGAATTGTCCCCTTCCTTAATGGAACTCAACCTCCCAATCAGTGATATGTGGCCACTGACCGCAATGGCGGGTGAGCTGCTCAATCGTCAGGGCTACATTAATAAGGGGTGTGTTGCCGATCTTATCATGGCGCCCCCTACCCATTTGGGAAAAGGCGTTTGGCTCTCCAGCTCAGCAACGTCAGTTCTCAAAACCGCTTTGGCGATCGTGTCGGTCGCCGAACCCTTTGAGTTCGAAGGCCGTTCGGTTAAAACGTTGATCACTGTTGCAGCATGCAATCAAAGTCATCGGTCACACCTTGATAAGATTAGTGAGCTCGTAGCGGAAGGCCAACAGCTCAAACTCACTAGCGATTCCAAATCCGAGTTGTTGAGTTTGTTTGATTCAACCCTTGATGACACCCTCACACCATCAGACACGATGACACAAGCGGTTTTTACCATAAAGAATACGCATGGTTTGCACGCAAGACCCGGTGCGATGCTGGTGGCGGAGGCCAAAAAATTTGAATCTACGTTGACGGTCTCCAATCTCAATGGCACCGATACCAGTGTGAACGCGAAAAGCCTAATGAAAGTGATCGCGTTAGGCGTAAAAAGCGGCCATCAATTGAAATTTACCGCGAATGGCCCAGATGCGGCCCAAGCACTTCAGTCAATCGGTAACGTGATTGATTCCGGTCTGGGAGAAGGATAAGGACCTACCATGTCGAATAAAGTCGTGACCATTACGCTTAATCCAGCGCTCGATTTAACGGGCGGTTTAGACACTCTCAAGCCAGGAAAGGTTAACTTAATCAAGCAAAGCTCCTTGCATGCTGCGGGTAAAGGGATCAACGTTGCCAGAGTCCTATCCGATCTCGGAGCAAAAGTGACGGTGACCGGTTTTCTTGGCCAAGAAAATCAGCAGCTGTTTTGTCAGTTGTTCACCCAAATCAATGCCATTGATGCCTTTGTTCGTGTCGATGGGGCAACCCGAATTAACGTCAAGCTGATCGAAAATGATGACCGCGTCAGTGACATCAATTTCCCCGGTATGACGATCAGTGAGCAGGCTATTCAACAATTTGAATCGACACTCAAGACTCTGTGCGTCGATCACCAATATTTTGTCATGGCGGGCAGCTTACCGGCTGGTGTTTCACCGCAACGCTGTGCTTCATGGGTGTCTTATCTCCAAAAACGCGGCAAACAAGTTCTTTTCGATTCGAGTCAGGACGCGTTAAAAGCCGGCATTCAGGCTTCACCTTGGCTGGTCAAACCCAATGAGGATGAATTGGCCGCTTTCGTTGGCTCCCCGATCCTGTCAACCCGTGAGTGCCAAGTCGCCGCGCAAGCTATTGCCCAGGCTGGCGTGGACAATGTGGTGGTGTCTTTAGGCCCTAAAGGTGTGATGTGGCTGAACAACCATGAATGGATCCACGCACAGCCGCCGACCATAGAGGTGGTCAGTACTGTAGGCGCTGGCGACACTCTCGTTGCGGGGCTGTGTTGGGGACATATGCAAGCGATGCCCAAAAACACTCTGATCACGTTTGCGGCCGCGCTCTCTGCACTGGCCGTTGCTCAGATCGGCGTTGGGGTCACCGATATCAATCAAGTAACTCGATTACAGAAAAAAATCAACATCACTCAGCTTTGTGACAAGCAAGAGTAAGGATAAAGGTCATTCATATGAACATTGCAATTGTTACCGCTTGCCACAATGGCGTAGCAAATAGCCTCATTGCTGGTGAGCTGCTTGCCAAGGCCGCTTGCCGACGAAAGCACAGCGTCAGTCTAGAGTGTCAGTCTCAGCTATTTGAACCCGATGCTCTCACCTGTGATCAGATTGAAAGGGCCGACGTTATTATCATTGCCTCCCATAACACGATTGATATGGCGCGTTTTATTGGCAAAAAGGTGTATCAATCATCCATTCTCTCGGTATTCAGCAATCCGGCGGCGTTGTTACAAACAGCCATCGATCAGGCCATGGTATTGCACAAGAGCGATCTTCCGCAGATCGAGCCTTCTACCTCCATTCCTAATGGCGCGAATATTGTCGCCATCACCGCCTGCCCAACCGGTGTTGCCCATACCTTTATGGCGGCTGCCGCTTTGGAGACTGAAGCAAAGTCTCAAGGCCATCACATCAAAGTCGAAACCCGTGGCTCTGTCGGCGCAAAGAATCAACTGACTGAGAGTGATATTGATGGGGCTGATGTAGTGATTATCGCCGCTGACATCGATGTATCACTGACCCGTTTCGAAGGAAAAAAAGTCTACAAAACCAGCACCAGCCTTGCATTGAAAACCCCAGCTCAGGAGTTGAAAAAAGCGTTGAGTGACGCCACGCTCTATCAACAAACTGACCGTGTAGACTCCGCACCTCAATGCCCTGAAAGTAAAGGAATCTATCAACATTTGATGACCGGGGTTTCGCACATGCTGCCCGTCGTGGTGGCGGGAGGTTTGATTATTGCCCTCTCCTTTGTCTTTGGTATTGAGGCTTTCAAAGAGGAAGGAACGTTCGCAGCGGCCCTCATGACCATCGGAGGAACGACCGCCTTCGCCTTAATGATTCCAGTTCTGGCTGGATTCATTGCTTTTTCTATCGCTGACAGACCTGGGCTCGCACCGGGCTTGATTGGTGGTATGTTGGCCAGCTCAGTCGGTGCAGGCTTTCTTGGTGGAATCATCGCAGGTTTCATTGCTGGGTATTGTGCCAAGCTGCTCACCAATAAGCTCCGTCTTCCCCAATCGATGGATGCCCTCAAACCGATCTTGATTATTCCGTTTGTTGCCAGCCTTTTCACTGGTCTAGTGATGATCTATTTCATCGGCGAGCCTGTCGCCAAAGTGATGTCATCAATGACCACCTTCCTTAATACAATGGGGTCAACCAACGCCATTCTGCTTGGCGTCGTCTTAGGTACCATGATGTGCTTTGATCTCGGAGGGCCAGTCAATAAAGCTGCGTATACTTTTGGTGTGGGTTTGTTAGCTTCCCAGACTTATACGCCTATGGCCGCGATTATGGCTGCGGGTATGGTTCCCGCATTAGGCATGGGGCTGGCGACGTTTTTAGCGAAGAACAAGTTTGAGACAGGCGAACGTGAAGCTGGTAAAGCGTCGTTTGTGCTCGGCTTGTGCTTTATTTCCGAGGGCGCGATTCCCTTTGCAGCCAAAGATCCATTACGTGTTATCCCCGCCTGTATTGTTGGCGGCGCATTAACGGGGGCCTTGTCAATGTGGTTTGGCGCTCAGCTTATGGCGCCTCACGGTGGTTTGTTTGTCCTTTTGATCCCGAATGCAATCAGCCCTGTTTTCATGTATCTGCTGGCCATTACAGCAGGTACGGTGGTGACAGGATGCGGTTATGCTTTGATGAAAACACGGCCTCTGGCTGATACCGTTCACATCAATCAAACCTAAATCCAGAGATCAAGACCCCACCTCTCGACGGGGTCTTGATGTCAGCAGTGTGAAGGACAAATACCCACAATAATGCCATTAGTTATATTAATGGTATTTCCATCTTGCTCACAGTAAAAAAAAATCGGTTTCATATAATCGCGTTTGATCCTTAAAGCCACAGTCGTTGAGACACAATGTTAAAGCTCAGTTTCCGCATATTGGTACAATTTTCACTGGTCTTTGCCCTGCTTGCGATTGTACCCAGCCTCTATTTTATTAGCGAGTTGACCCAAGCCAAACAAAGCACTGAGCAACACCTTGACTTGCTAGCTGAGTCCAAGCTCAGTGACACGCGTTCTGCTCTAGTTGCACAATCCAATAACATTCTGAATTCCATAAAGCGGCTATCTAACAACGGACTTTTTCTCAGAGCGGTGGCTGAACCGAGCCAGCAGCATCGTCAAGCACTCGAAGACTCATGGCGCTTGTTTTTGGAAACGCACGGCGATTTTTCTCAGCTTCGTTTACTAGACGCACAGGGTCAAGAACGAGTCCGCGTCAATCATCATCAAGGCGCCAGCATGGTCGTGCCACCAGCCTCTTTGCAAAACAAGCGTCATCGGGACTATTTTAAGTTCGCCCAAACAGCCCAAGCACAATCAATCTCAGCATTTGGCATCGATCTTGAGCGCGAAAATGGCGACATAGTGCTTCCCCTTAAACCCAGCCTTCGCTTTATTGTACCCGTTGACATTAAGACACAGAGAATGGGCTATTTTGTGGCCAATCTCGACCTGAATTATCTTTATCACAGGCTCAACATGAAAACACCCGAGACCTTGCCAGATGTCTTTAATGAGCAAGGCTACTACGTTATGTCCAATCATAATGAGCGGGTCATGGGGCACATCGTCGAATGGAATGCCCATCATCGATTAGACACGATCTATCCGGTGCTTTGGGAGAAAATCCCTTTGAGTCAAAAAGGTACGCTCACCCAACAAGGACAACGGATATCTTTTGATAAGGTCACCTTAGATATGCCCGGTATCACTCTCAAGCTGATTCTGGTGACTAAGACCACGGATAAACAAGTCTCCAAACTCTATCTTGTCCAACGAAACGCCCTCCTGATTCAAGCGCTGGTCGTGGCGCTAGTCATTTTTCTGATCAGCCTCTGTTTTGTGGTCTGGAATCACAACCATGCCAAAAATAGTATGGATAGCCAAATTGCCAGAGCAGCCATGAATGGCATGTCGGCGATGCTGATTACGGATCGGCACAATCGAATCATCCGTACAAACGAGGAATTTACCCGCGTCAGTGGCTATACCTTTGAAGAAGTGAAAGGCAAGCAGCCCTCCTTTTTTGCCGCCAGTAAACATGAGCAAGAGTTCTACATCAATATGTGGAAAATTCTTGAAAGTGACGGACTTTGGGAAGGTGAAGTGGTCAACAAGAGACGGGACGGCTCACCGATCACAGAGATACTCCGTGTTCAAACTGTCAAAGACATAAGTCACGTTATTCAATTTTACGTCGCTTCGTTTGTTGATATTTCTCATCGTAAAGAACTGGAAAACAGGTTAAGAGAAATGAGTGAAAAAGACGCCATGACGGGGTTATGGAACCGTCGAAAGTTTGACCAGAAAATACTGAGTTATTGTTATAAAACCCGGCACCATCACATCAGCCAAGTCACCTGTTTTGCGATTGCAGATGTCGATCATTTTAAGCGTATCAACGATAATCTCGGCCATGACGAGGGCGACAAAATCATCAAATCTGTTGCGCTCGCATTGGCTCAAGAACTCCGACATACCGATTTCATTGCGCGTATTGGTGGCGAAGAGTTTGCGATCATCATGCCTTATACCCAGCTCAATGAAGCAGAAAGGTTGAGCAATCGACTTCGATTATCGGTGTCGTTACGACACAATGAACAAGTCACCGTCAGCATCGGTGTTACCGATATGGATCACAGCGTGGCAGATACCTACAAACGCGCGGATGTTGCTTTGTATGAATCCAAGTCGCTTGGCCGAAATCGAGTTTCCCTGTTACCTTGCAACGAAATGGACACAGTTGCCTGATATTGGTGCACTGCTACTTATTAGTGCAACTTGCCCAGAGCAATTTTCTGCCTTTATCGACCTAAGGCAAGTAAAATCAGCCTGCGCACCGTTGGCGCAAAACTTGTATTACTCTTGTTAAATACCCTATCTATGCACTCAATCAGGGAGAAATTCATGCAAGATACGCTCACTGTGGTACTCGCTGGCGGAATGGGTTCTAGACTTAGCCCGTTGACAGACAATAGAGCAAAACCCGCAGTCCCTTTTGGCGGAAAATATCGAATCATCGACTTCACGTTGACCAATTGCCTCCATTCCGGTCTCAGGCAAATTCTTGTCCTCTCCCAATATAAGTCGCACTCTTTGCAAAAACATTTGCGCGACGGCTGGTCCATTTTTAATCCTGAATTAGAGGAGTTTATTTCCGTGATACCACCTCAGATGAGAGGCAAAGGTAAATGGTATGAAGGAACCGCCGATGCCATTTACCACAATCTGTGGTTACTGCTTCGAAGCGACGCAAAACATGTTGTGGTGCTATCTGGGGATCATATTTATCGTATGGATTATGCGGCCATGCTTGAAGAGCACAAACAAAATGCAGCCCAGCTAACCATCGCCTGTATGGATATACCTCGTGAACAAGCCAAACAATATGGGGTGATGGATATCAATCACCAAGGGGTGATTACCTCTTTTGTCGAAAAGCCGCAAGATCCGCCGTCCATGCCGTATAAGCCCGATAGAAGTTTGGTCTCGATGGGGATTTACATTTTCGATATGACAGTATTACAGCACGCGTTAGAAGCCGACGCTCAGGATGTGCACTCCAGTCACGATTTTGGTCAAGATATCATTCCAAAACTACTCACCACTGAACAAGTGTATGCGTACGATTTTTGCAACGATAAAGGCCGTGTGGCGAAAGATTGTTATTGGCGAGACGTGGGTACCATTGATTCTTTTTATGAAGCCAATATGGATTTGCTCGACCCCGTTCCACCCATGAATCTTTATCAGTCAGATTGGGCCGTGCGAACCTATGAAACTCAATCTCCGCCTGCGCGGACCGTCTCGTCTGCAACGGGTAATGAAGGTATTTTTATTAACTCTCTTATTGCTAACGGTGTGATTAACTCTGGCGGCTCAGTGCAACATTCCGTGATTTCCTCTAATGTCCGTATCCACGATAGTGCGACTGTCGTCGATTGTATAGTATTTGATGACGTTGACGTGGGTGAAGGTTGTCAGCTCGTCAATTGCATTATCGACAAACATGTCAATATCCCACCTAAAACCCAAATTGGCGTCAACAAAGCCGATGACGCCAAGCGGTTCCACCTATCGGAAAAAGGCATCGTGGTTGTCCCAGAAGGTTATCAATTTGAATAAATCCTGTTCAGGTGCCACGTTCTCTGAATGAAAAAATAAGGCCTTGGTTTGAACCAAAGCCTTAATCATTATGGGCAGGTCACCTGATCCCAAAACCAATTCGAATTCACAGGGGTCTCCCAAGGTCCTGGGCTATTTTTAGCGACAAAACATTGCCCGTTGTACGAGACGGTCTGGCCATTGCTCACTTGCGTCACACCCGGCTCCCACACAATAACAGGGCCATCACCGCCCCCATTATCCCCGCCATCACCCGCACCTAAATCTGCTAGGGGCAAGTCAGGTTGCTCAAACTTAAACGCATAGTCAACGCCGTTAACGTTGACGCTGTAGTTTGCTGGTCCAGAAACAGGCAGGTAATACACCAAGTCCAGTTCATAGGTTGCTCCTGATGGCAAGGTTTTCCACGAAGGTAAGGTGAATGATACACGGTGGAATGGTCCGTCAAGTCCACCGATGTTGTTGGCTCTTGTGTGCCCAGATGAAATCACACTCAGCCCTGCGCCTGACTGGTCTTTGGCGTTGTCAGGTGCAGAAACAGCGAGATCGAATTGAAACTCTGTTCCTCCCGGGAATTCGTAACCAGTATTATTCGTTAGGACTAATTTAGGGTTGATCGGGTAGTTTTGGTCACCCACTTTAAACCCGCCTACATCAACGGCAACATCGACGGCTTGATCAGGTATGGCACCAGTTGCAAGGGTGTTTCCATAAGGGGTTGCGGACTTAAACTTATTGTATATTGTATCGGTCAGGGTATTCCCCATATGATACTCACCATTGCCCGATACGCAGGCCTGCTCAGTGCGATCAACCTGGCCCCGATTGCCTTGTCCATCCAATGTATAACAGTTGTAGTCGCCCGCTAGCTCCCAAAACATGATGCCGCCAATCTCTTTATCCATAACATAGTCCGCTTTAACTATGATGGATGCTTTGTCTTCCGTAGAAAGGAAAACACGCTTTTCTTGATTCCACAGCCAAGGTGCCACTGCAATGTTGTCATAGTGTCGCTCGTAAGTGCCCCTCATTTGGTCCGTTGGATCATTGACCGGATCTAAGCCGTAAGCACTGGTATAACTCCCCCAAATGCCGTATTCCAGATTTTTGGCATGCCACATTGGGTTTGAGCCAGCGCCCATCTCATTGCCTTTAGGATCGGTGTCATGCCACATGTTATCAATTCCAACAGCACCGTTACCACAGTTGTTTTTCTCCCCCTCACCGGTCCCGGGCAAACATTGAGACTGATCAGGCAACGGAGCTCGTCCCCATAAACCGTGACGACCACCATTGACGTTCTGCCAGCCGCGACTATAGTAAGGGACTCCGATATTAATCCGCCCAGCTGGCATTGAACCTCTAAAGTAGTGGTATGCCCAGTCAGTATTTAGATAACCAATTCCCCCGTAAGCCGCGGTCGTATAGACATTCCATTGTGCCAGTTCTGAATCCTCACCCGTGTCATAAAGTGCAGCGTTATGGCCTACATGATCATTCCACGCGCCATGCAGGTCATACGACATAATGTTGACGTAATCGAGGTACTGGGTCACATTGTACGTTTCCATCCCTCGCAACAAATAGCCCGATGAAGGCGCCGCGATCGTCAACATATAATGAACACCATCTTGTTCTGAGACCTTATCTAGCTTTTGACGCAGAACTTTCATCAGTACTTGGTAAGAATCCCAAAGATGGGCACGCCGCGGCTCCATAAATGCTTTGTCGTCGGGGTTGCCAGCACCCGCCATCGAGGTCGGGTATTCATAATCGATATCAAGACCATCGAACTTGTACTGACGCATCATGTCTACCGCAGATGCAGCAAACGTCTCAATCCCCGTATGGTTAATTGAGCCGTCGGCGTTGGTCGTCATGGTATAAAAGCCGCCATCGGCGACCCGTTTCCCATCCGTATCAAAGTGGCCTCCGGTTTCAGCCCATCCACCGATAGAAATGAGAGTTTTGACCTGATGTCTTTGTTTATAAGTTGCTAACGCACCAAAATGGCCGCGAAAACCCAACGCTGGGTCAATATCCACATCAGGCCACGTCTTACCAACCGCTGGGTTAGCAGGATCATTAACGTCCCCAATGTTGACCTTCCCATCCGACCCAATACTAACAAAAGCGTAATTAATATGGGTGAGTTGCTCCCAAGGAATGTCCTTCACTAAGTAGGCCGCTTGGGGATCATCACCGGCTCGCCAGCTGGTGAAATAGCCAATCACACGGCGGGGATGATCATCGCCCATCTTTTCACGTCCATTTGTGTCATAAACGCTGCAATAGGGAACGGTGATACCTTGAGTTTGCGCCAAGCCATCAGGGCGGCAATTGGGTTCAGTTGGCGTGCTTTGACCAGAAAAACTGTAGCCTGAGGCCATCAAGCATAAGGCGGATAATGAACGAATGGCAAACGAATACTTTACCTTTGGACGCTGATAGACGGACATTATAGTGTCTCCTTCAGTTATTGTTTCACGGATTTAATTGATCTGATTTAATTCAGATTACTTATAATTTGGTGTGAAATAACTTTAGGACGATCGGTCTGATTTAGGCGATACAATTATTATTTATACAAAATGACTCGCAAATTTGGTAAAAAAATAGTCAGAAACATGTGGTTAATTTTCACCAAAAAGTAATTGATGTCTTCGCTCCTACACAACAATTCCTGAACCACGGTCAAGCATCTCATCACGGACAACCTCATCATTTAACCGGCGAGTTTAAGACCGCTCGGTGTTTCATTAAAATGCCGTTTATATTCACGAGAAAACTGAGACACGCTGCTATATCCGACCAGTCGAGCGGCATCATTCACTCTTTTTCCCTCAAGGTGAATCAGTTCCTTTGCTTTATTGAGTCGCACTTTTTTAATGTACTGAATCGGTGTTTCTAAGGTGATTTGACGAAAGGCACTGTGAAAAGCCGACATGCTCATATTGGCTTCTTCGGCCAAATTCTGCACAGAGAGGGTCTCGTCATACTCGCGGTGGACTTTGTCGAGTGCTTTTGCCACTCGGGCATATTGGCCTTCATGATGAGCCAGATCAAACAAGACATGCCCCTCTTGACTGGTCAACACACGATAGACAAGCTCCTCTTTGAGTGCCTCTCCCAACACCGCTAACTCGAACGGATCACACAAGGCCTTGATAATACGTTGGCACACATCCAACATTGAGGCTTCCATATGCACCGACCTAAGGCCGCATGTATTATCGCCTCCTTGCTTCTTTGGCCAATACTCCAGCGACTCAAGTTTATTGACTTGTCTGTGCAACAACTGTGAATCGATATCAATGGATAGACCCAGCAAGGGTTCCTCATCGGTCGCAACCGCTTCACATTCTATTGGCATAGGAACACCCACAACCAAATAGTCATTTGGACCATAAGTCACCGATTCACTGCCTAAATGAATGATCTTATTACCTTGGCCAAGGATGATCACCCCCGATTGATAGATAAACGGTTGACGGGCGTTTCCCGTGCTACTGCGATAGAACCAAACGCCAGAAAGTTCAGTCTCGATGACCCCTTCCAATGCATTTAAATTGTGGACGTTGGCGTATTTTTGCATAAGTTGAGCAAGATTCATTGAGCCTCCTTTGTGACCTTAATAGAATATACAAAAAGTAGGAATAGGCAACAAAAGTAGAGGATTCGATATTTTTTTAATCTCAATTGAGTACTATTATGCATTAAACAATCAAATGAGCCCTCACTTTAGGGGCCCAAACATTGGACGCTAGAGGAATCACCATGCAATTTACTTATGCCAACCCAACCCAACTGTTTTTTGGCCAAGGACAAATTGGATCAATTCAGACAACGATACAACCACAAGACAAGGTTCTGGTCATCTATGGGGGTGGCTCAATCAAAAAAAATGGGGTCTATGAGCAGGTCGCTGAGGCATTGAAAGAACACCAATGGGTAGAGTTTTCTGGCGTTGAGCCTAACCCAACAAAAGAAACCCTCGACAAAGCGGTCTCTATCGTTAAACAACAAAACATTGATTTTATTCTTGCTGTCGGCGGCGGCTCTGTTATCGATGGTTCAAAGTACGTCGCGGCAGCGTCTCAATATCAGGGCGATGGATGGGATATCCTCACAGGAAAGCATCCCGTCACAAAAGCAACGCCCATTGGGGCGATTTTGACACTGCCCGCGACCGGATCAGAGTCAAACATGGGCGCGGTGATCACCAAGCTTGAAACTCAGGACAAGCTGGCATTTATGAGTCCTTTCGTCCAGCCTAAGTTTGCGGTCATGGATCCCGATGTCATGAAAACCTTACCCGAAAAGCAATTGATTAACGGTATTGTCGACGCTTGGGTACACGTTTGTGAACAATATCTCACCACAACTCATGGTGCCATGGTCCAAGATGGGTATGCAGAAACACTGCTGAAAACCCTCAAACAGCTCGGAGAAAGTTTCGATCATCGTGATGATGACGCTTGGCGTGCTAATCTCATGTGGTCGGCCAACCAAGCGCTCAACGGATTGATTGGTAGCGGTGTCCCCCAGGATTGGGCAACTCATATGATTGGCCATGAACTGACGGCCATGTGGGGTGTCGACCATGCTCGCTCGTTGGCAATTGTTCAACCTTCATTGTTGCGTAACCAATTGAGTCACAAACGGCCAAAACTCGAGCAAATGGGGAAAAATGTCTTTGGTCTACCGCACAGCGACGATCTCGCCGACCGTACCATTGATGCCATTGAGAGTTTTTATCAGAGTTTACATGTCCCCACGAAACTCACCGAGCATGGCGGTGACAAAGCGAAGGCCGTCGATTCTGTCGTCAGCCAGTTGGAATTGCATGGTATGAAAGCACTAGGTGAAAATCAGACCATTACTTTAGATCGCAGCCGAGAAATTTTGTCACAAGCCATTGCATAGTGACGAGTTTCAACCAAAAAAGCAGCCTACGTGCTGCTTTTTCCCGTCTAGAGAAGAAAGCGATAGATGAGATCATCGTATAAACGTCCACCGATTTGATACGCGTTTTCTTCTCTTTCAATAAGCTGAAACCCTGCTTTTTCCAACACCTTACAAGACGCGACATTCCCATCCGTTACAATCGCTTTAACATTTTTGACGGGTAAAGATTGCTCAATATGCTCGATCAAAGCGAGTAATGACTCTGTGCCGAAACCTCGACCATGAAATTCAGGTAATAAAAGGTATCCAATTTCGACAGACTGCTCAGATTCCTCGTCAACACATAAGCCCGTCACGCCCACTGCCTGACCACTCTCATTATCGATGATCACAAGGCAAAGCCAATGGCGGCTTCCCCACTGCCAAAGCGGCAAACGAGATTCAAAACGATGTCTGATATCTGCCAACTCTGGTTTGTCAAAAGCGTAACGAATAACCTCTTCTTCCTGATGCAAACGAAGAAACAAGGGCCAGTCTGTTTCCGTGATCTGCCGCATCGAAAGCCGAGGAGTGACAATTTCTATCATAGTGTTTCCTAATCAATACAGTCATTCCCTAAACGTTGCAGCAGACTGCTGCCTCAATCGTGAAACGTAGACGAGATCATGCTAACAAACCCCAGCTTGCGGCAGAACCATTCAACTTGTGTATAAGTTGTTTTATGTGAATCACGTCATCTTGGTCGCACAGGTTTGTACAAATTCTAGTGTTTCAAGAGCACTTTTTGTGTCTATACGATGAAATCCATACGGCCATTTTTTAACCACTACACGGTTCCTCACATCTTGGTCAAGTGCCAAAAAACAGACTCATCGTCACACTCCCCAATCATACATTGAGCGAAAAGAACAACGACACCGGCCTAAACGTTGAGTCACTAGGGCAAACCTTCGACCAATGATAATATGCCCAGCCAGAGCGGATTATCAATCAAAATAACGATAAACTATCTTTCATAACAGCCTTGCAATACAGTTAAAATTGCCCACCAGCGCAACACTGATGATCGCTGCTCGGCAAGTACAAGTATGTCTGAGGACTTGTCTTGGTCACCAAACCAACCAAGGCCCATGCGTTTCAAGAAGGGAAAAGAAACATGCAGAAAACAACACGAATTATGCCCGCTCACAAGCAAATCGCTTTAGTGGCTCATGACAACTACAAACCAGAGTTATTGCGCTGGGTCACCGAGCACAAAGAGCAGCTACAACGCCACTTTCTTTTCGCGACAGGCACAACAGGTTCCATGTTAAGTAAAGAAACAGGTATGGCGATTAAAACGCTGATCTCTGGCCCGATGGGAGGGGATCAGCAACTTGGTGCCTTAATATCAGAAGGTAAAATCGATGTCCTGATCTTTTTCTGGGACCCGTTGAACGCCGTCCCTCATGATCCCGATGTCAAAGCCCTCTTGCGTATCGCCAGTGTCTGGAATATTCCTGTTGCGACAAACCGCGCCAGCGCTAACTTTTTGTTCGAATCCGATTTGATAAGCAAAGAAGTTGAGATTGAAATACCGGATTATGACGCTTATTTATCTGGGCGTATCTGATTCAGCGACTTGCCTGACAACGCACATACAATGAAAGACCGCCACGATTGACACCCACACATTTAAGGGAACACCATGTCGCCTATCCAAGAACAGTTACACGCGTTAAAAGTCATTCCAGTGATCTCAATTGAGAATGCAGAGGATATTATCCCAATTGGCAAGATCCTCTGTGAAAGTGGGCTACCCGCGGCCGAAATTACGTTTCGCTCTGACGCCGCTACCGAGGCGATTCATCTGTTGCGCCAACAACAGTCTGGCATGCTCATTGGTGCGGGTACTGTGCTCAATCAAGTTCAGGCGCAGGCGGCCAAAGAGGCTGGGGCAAACTTTGTCGTCTCTCCTGGATTTAACCCTAATACCGTCAATGCCTGTCAAGAGATGGGGATCGAGATCATTCCTGGAGTGAATAACCCAAGTACTATTGAAGCGGCCCTTGAAAAGGGGCTCACCACCCTAAAGTTTTTCCCAGCAGAAGCCTCTGGCGGCATCGATATGGTGAGAGCGGTATTAGCCCCTTATGTTGATGTCCATTTAATGCCGACAGGCGGCATCAATTCAACCAACATCAAACACTACCTCGCGATACCCAGAGTCTTAGCCTGTGGCGGAAGCTGGATGGTCGAAAAAGCTCTCATTGAGAGCCGCAACTGGCAGGAGATCGCTCGTTTAACACGTGAAGCGGTTGAATTGGTCAAAGCTCTCTAACAGAGTAACCACATCGCATCATTGATCACCATGCTTTTCTATTCTCAATTAAAGCTAAATTAGATGATTTTATGAATTAACTCTCATAATTTATTAAAAACTGACGATAAAGCTGATTACCAAAAACCGTTCAACTAGAATCCCTTGGTAAACGTATGAGTCGGGTGAAAAATCCATGTGAAACCGAGCATACGTTTTACCCATAAAAATGCGTCTAGCGGAGGGACGATGGAAATCAAAAACAATTCAGCAGGCCAACTGTGTTGCCCCCTATGTGGCAGTGAAGAGTATCTGTTGTCTGACGAAGACAGTTTGCTTTGCGTACAGTGTGGATCTTTTTTCGAAGACGTGAAACAGGTAATGACTGAGCCAGATGTGTTTGCCACTCATCATTAAAAACCAGATTGCCTTAATGACCGCTTCTTAAACCAAAGCGGTTAATTCTCGAAGGTTGCTAATTTTATGAACTTTATTTGAGTAAAGCGTTCGATTTAGTCCGATAAGCTGCACGGTTTTGATACCAGCCCTTAAACCCGCTTCAAGGCCTTTAGGGGTATCGTCAACATAAAGGCATTGTTGAGGGCTAAAGCCCATATGCATGGCACAGTATTGCACTAAGTCAGGCTCTGGTTTCCAGCTATTGTTATCAAATGCAGAGAAAATTCTTCCACTAAAATAAGGCAACAACCCTGTAAGTTCGAGGGATCGTTCAATCTTTTCCTTAGGGCCATTTGAGGCAACACAATACTCGATCTCTTTGGCTTTAAGGTAATCAATCAGTTCAAAAACACCATCCATCGGCTGCAAATGCGCGGTCAACAGACCTTCAAGGACTTCCCGATACATGGGCTCCAATTCATCTAAGGAGGCCTTTAGACCTAGCCGCTGCTTCATACTGGTAAGAATATCAGCAAGCTTACCTCCCTCAAAGTGCTCCATCGCCATTTCAATCGACAAATGCACATCGAAGCGATTGAATACGTCACATAGGGCTTTGCAGCAAAGCTGCTCACTGTCCACTAAGGTCCCATCACAATCGAAGATGACACATTGAGTATCAAGTCCACTCATTCGGCGTCCTTGTTAACAAAATTTATAAAATATTAACCTAGGTTATCCAATGTGGGATGATGCACTTAACACTTCAGCGATAAGTCGCTCATATCATGGTAAAAACTCAGCACTCGTCACTAAAATCCCCTCAGGCCGTCGAGTCTTTTGTTCATTGACCCGGTTCAGCCCCGTGATCGAATGGTGCTCAAATCCAGCCGCAGTGGCCTCAATAATTTGCAGTTTCAACGAATACGTCACTGTACGACTGAGGGTCAATTTCAGCGATTGGCATTAAAGCGGCTAGGAACTGATTCTGGGTGACCGAAGTGGTCACGATATCTGACACCAGAGCTGTCTCATCGCTTTTGGTCACAATCGCCGCTGCGCTGATTTCCCCGTTAACGAACCCAACATAGAGATCACAAGGAGGCGAAAAGATAATTTGGGTTAAAAACTCAACAATCAACGCTTGCTCATTTTGGTTTGACCAACGTGTTGACTGCAGTAAAGCAAACATGACGGTTAAACGATGGAAGTCTGCTTTGTGGATCTCGATATCACAAGGCTCGCGGTCGTCTTCTAAGGAAGCGGGTGGCCATTCAATCATATGAAAGTATGAAGCCTTCTCGATGTAGAGTTGGCGGCCGGCCAAGCTTTCTTTCGTCGGGAATTCAACCTCAACTTGTTGAACCAACCATTGATTTTTTGCTTGAAGAATTAGGTTTGCGCTATCGCTCATATAGGGGGCTATCGGACATTCAGATAATTCACTGAAGCTTAGCGATAACATCATGATGTCTCAAGTAATTTAAGGATATCTCGCCAATTCTATGGCAAACTAGAGCAAATAGTTTTCATCATTACCAAATTTGAGGCTCATATCATTATGTTACGAAAGCTTGCAACTGTGTCGCTGCTCACTTTAGGCCTTGCCGCTTGTGATAGCAGCGAAGTCGGTGACGTCAGTCTTGGTCTGTTTACAATGAAAGACATCAAGCTCAATCACTTGAAAGATCCTATCGTGACTGGGGTGACCTGCCACGTTGCATCGATTGAAGCCGATTTCAGTTTAGCAGACCCCAGTGACAGTTCGATATCTTGCCGCCAAACTGGGGAAATCACACCAGAGATGATCGCTGAAATTGACAAATCAGATAGTGGCGACGTCGTGTTCAAAAAGTCAAAAAGTATTTTCTTCAAAAGTATGAAAGTGCGCCGCATCTATGATGTCGAGAATCAGACGTTAATGTACTTATCGTACTCAACCAAAGAAACGGATGGTAGTTTCAAACACTCGCTTTCCACAATCCCGCTGTGGGGAACCAAGGCGTTTAACTCCTTCACACCTAGCAAATAGTGAAACAAAGAGTCAAGCCCTGCTTGGCTCTTTTTATGTAATAAAAATGAAAGCAATCTGACATTGTTGTGATATTATGCGCGAAAATTTCCTGACCCACGTTTAAAATGAAATTTCCTGGACAGCGCAAATCTAAGCACTATTTCCCTACTCACGCCCGTGATCCACTTGTCAATCAGATGATGCAAACCCCAAAACTGTACCGACCGATTATTGTCGGTGTTGGGCAAACCATCGTCGATATTGAGGCACGCGTCGATGATGAGTTCCTTGAGCGTTACAGCTTAAGTAAAGGGCACTCACTGGTGCTAGAAGAAAGTAAGGCGGATGCCTTATACGAAGAGCTAATGGAGCGTGAACTCATCACTCACCAGTACCCGGGTGATACGATTGGTAATACACTGCATAACTACTCTGTGCTGGCAGACAGTAAATCGGTTTTGCTGGGTGTGATGTCGAAAAATATTGAAGTGGGTTCTTTTGCCTATCGATACCTTTGTCGTACATCCTCACGGATGAACCTTAATCATTTGCAAATGGTGGAAGGCTCGATTGGGCGCTGTTACACACTGATATCCGACAACGGTGAGCGAACTTTTGCTATCAATGAAGGGCATATGAACAAGCTTCGCCCTGACAGTATTCCGGAAGAAGTCTTCAACAAAGCGTCAGCCCTCGTGGTCTCTTCTTACCTTATGCGAGGTAACCCTGAGGACCCGATGCCAAAAGCAGTCGCCCGTGCCATTGAAATTGCCAAATCTAAGAACGTTCCTGTCGTGCTGACGTTGGGTACTAAATGGGTCATAGAAGGCAATGCCCCTTGGTGGCAGGACTACATTAAAGAAAATATTTCGATCATTGCAATGAATGAAGAAGAAGGCGAAGCCCTAACGGGTGAGAAAGATCCACTGCTCGCAGCCGATAAAGCCCTCGACTGGGTTGACCTCGTTCTTTGTACCTCTGGGCCTGTAGGTCTTTATATGGCCAGTTACATTGAAGACACCGTTAAGCGTTCCACAGAATTGCCGCTTCTACCGGGCAATATCCCAGAGTTCAACAAATACGAATTCAGCCGCGCAATGCGCAAAGCCGATTGCCAGACTCCGGTGAAAGTATACTCTCACATCGGTCCTTATTTAGGAGGCCCGGTTAAGATCAAAAATACTAATGGCGCGGGTGACGCGGCACTGTCGGCACTTTTGCATGATATGGCATCGAACAGCCACCATCAGGTCAATGTCCCTAATTCATCCAAGCACGACCAACCTTACCTTACCTACTCGTCTCTGTCTCAAATTTGTAAATACGCTAACCGCGTCAGCTACGAAGTGTTAACCCAGCATTCACCGCGACTCGCACGCGCGCTGCCCGAACGTGAAGACAGCTTGGAAGAAGCTTACTGGGACAGGTAAAAACCTGCCTCCATCAGGGCCGCATGTTGCGGCTCTTTTTTTATCCACACGTCAATAATGTGCACCTTGCCCCTGTGCATCCAGCTCACTATCCCTTTGAACACACGACTAACCTGCTCTCACATCTATCTCATTGCTAAAAAGCAAGAAATTAGAAAAAATAAACGAATTGATAAATATGTAAATTACTTCTACTCTTCAAGCAGAAGCCCAATCCATTCATCAATTAAAAAAATCAGGTAGTCACATGAATATCAAGCATAAACTGTATGTTTTAGGTGCAGTCGCTGTTTTTGGAGTTGTTGCATTATTGGCCACGACCCTACATTTTGGTCAAACCACAAAGCAATTAAATAAGGCAAATTTGCTTGTCGCCAAACTCGAAATCCGATTGCTTAACCTCAGAAGAAATGAGAAAGATTTCTTGTTGAGGAAAGATACTAAGTATCTCGACAAATTTGACACCAATATGGGAATTTTCTTGGACTTAGAGTCCGAATTATCTCCAATCCTTAGTGGCAACGGATTACCCTCTAGCCAGCAAGTCAGAAATGATATCATCAAGTATCAAGACGGATTTCGAAATCTAGTGAATGCCTTCGACGCTTTAGGCTTGAAACCGGAGCAAAAGTTGCTTGGTGCCTACAACAGCAATGTGCAATCATTGAAATCCAAGATATTTGGAGAAGACAAAGTAAGACTGCTGGAGTTCGATAAAATGGTCGGAGAAGGCCAAGTCGATAGCAACCTTATTCCAGGTAACGCCAACCAGTTATTGTCCTCGGCTAAACTCGTGGTGGACCAAAAGAAAAAGATTGGTCTTAAGTACAATGAAGGGCTACTTGGCGTAACCCGAGGGCTATCCCACTCGGTTGAGAAGCAATTCAAATCATTTGCGAAGACCCTACAAGAACAAACGCTCTCAACCCAAAATCAGTTAGCCAAGATTAAGCAGATTGTCAGTATCGTGGTGATCGTGGTTATTGTTGTTTTTATTACTCAAATCTCTCGCTCTATCAATGCTCAAGTGTCTTCACTGCTGCATATTATTCAACAAATTGCGAATTCCAATAACGTTTCGCTGCGTTCTCAACTCAAAGGAAAAAACGAGCTTGTTTCAATTGGCCAGTATTTCAACAGTCTTTTGGACAAGCTTGAAGCATTAATTTCAGGGACGCAGTCAAAGTCCACCCAGTTGTCGCAAAGCACGGCCAGTATGCACAATGAGCTTCAAAGTGTGATGGAGCAATTCAACCAACAAGCGGATCACACTTCAACCATGACGATATCGGTTCAGGAGATGGTCTCAACCATCAATGAAATATCCGAAAGCACTTCCGTGGCTGTGGAAGGGGTACAACAGGCCGCCATCAATGCTCAGAATGGTCGTGAGGTGGTACAAACGACTGTGCGCAATATTGGCGAATTGACCAGTCGACTGTCCAGCAGTCAAGAATCGATCGATTCACTCAACAACCATGTTGATAAAATAGGCGATGCGGTCAGCATCATTCAGGGGATCGCAGAACAGACTAACCTGTTGGCGCTGAACGCCGCGATTGAAGCGGCACGCGCTGGAGAGCAAGGTCGCGGATTTGCCGTCGTCGCCGATGAAGTGAGAGCATTGGCCAGCCGAACTCATCAATCCACTGAAGAGATCACTAAGGTAGTGACTGCAATACAAACGCAGATGGCGACCGTGGTCTCCAACATTGATAAGTGTAACGACCAAGGTCAACAGACGCTAGGCGCGTCACAGACTCTCGATGATAGCTTGAGCCAGATCATCACCGATATGACCAACATCCAAGCCAATTCTGAGCGGATTGCGTCTGCAATAGAAGAACAAGGCATTGTGATGAATCAAGTCAGTGAATCGATTGTCGAGCTCAACAGTATTTCTGAAGGCAATATGCAATCGGCTCAACAGTGTCTCGATGAAGTTAATAACGTGTCATCTCAAGCCAAAGATATGGACCATGCCGTCGCTGAATTTCAAACCTCTAAGTAAGAGAAACTGTCGTGAAAGCACTTGTTATTCAAGTGCTTTTTTCTCGCTAAAACCACTGAATATCCAATCAACAAAACACTGTTGCTCCGGTGAGAGTTTCGAATAGGGGGCGACCAAGTAATAACTGAACCGAGATTCAAGCGGATTGGGGGACAATGGCGTCACCAAACAGCCCGATGCAATTTGTTCTTTCACCAGACTCCAACGACCCATGGCGATCCCCCCGCTATTTGCCGCCGCGGTAACTGCCAAGATCGATTGATCAAATCCCAACACTGCGCTATTGGAACAATAAAGATTAGGGTACTGCTCCTGCCAGATCTGCCATTCATCGACGCCCATTTCAGAGTGAGTGACTTCATTGTCGTATAAGAGCGTGCAGTGAGACAAATCTTTGACCAGAGGAGACAACTGATGCAGCTCAGCGTAGCTGGCGCTGCATACGGGAATGATTTTCTCACCCACAAGCCTAGTACTCCAAGCCTCAACGGGCCTGTGGTCGCTGAAATAAATCGCGACATCAATACCATGCCTTCGCAAATCAAGGCTATCATTGCCCGTCACAATATTTAATTCAATTGATGGATACTTGGCACAAAATGTTGCTATGCGAGGTGCTAGCCACCCCGCGGCAAAAGACGGCCTCGAAAATACCGTCAACCCTCCTGCTATTTTCCCGCTTTTGACTTGCTCTATTTTGTTCCCTATCTGCAATAAGGAATCACTAACGGTTTGATAAAGCCGCTGGCCGTGCGTTGTTAAACTAATCGTTCGATATTGGCGGTCAAACAACATGACCCCTAAGTCACGCTCCAGTTTACTCATTTGGTGGGAAACCGCGCTCGGAGTAAGGCACAGCTCCTGAGCGGCCAAAGCAAATGAGCGATGCCGAGCCGCGACTTCAAAGGTATAAAGTTTTGATAAGTGGACACCACTGAGTTGAGTGACACGGCGCTGATTCGATTCTATCTGCATCTCGATGGGTCCTTATTGGTCGGTTCATCTTTCTTTGATGAACCAATTTATCTTATTACAGATATTATTTCTTATTTAGTTTAAATAGATGAAATTAATTCATCTATTAATGAGTAGGTATCGTTTGTTGTGTCTCAATAAATAGCGTTAAATAACTCGATATTACCGCTACATTGTCAAATAAGGACTTTGATTATGACCTCATCCATGGTGGATTCAGCGCTCATTAATGCGCTTATCAGACAAGAAGAAACCCATTGGTTTCCTCGTTCTCTTCCTGCTGCAGAGCAAGCGCTTGAACACGTTGGACTCAACGCACAGGACTCTTATGACGCGCTTCAGCGCCTGAACCGATTTGGCCCATATTTGGCGCATGTCTTCCCAGAAACCAAACCCGACAAAGGCATCATCGAATCCCCCATACAAGACATTCTCAGCATGAAGTCTTCGCTTGAGCAGCACTACGGCCACAAGTTAAGCGGCCGTCTGATGATAAAGATGGATAACGCGTTGCCGATTTCAGGATCCATTAAGGCCCGTGGCGGCGTTTATGAAGTCTTGGTTCATGCTGAAAAGCTGGCAATTGAGCAAGGTCTAATCAATCTTTCAGATGACTACGCCAAGCTCGCGTCTCCGGAGTGCCGTCAGTTTTTCTCAAACTACAGTATTGCTGTGGGCTCAACCGGCAATTTGGGCTTATCTATTGGCATTATCAGTGCAAAATTGGGATTTGATGTCACCGTACATATGTCGTCGGAAGCCAAGCAATGGAAAAAAGACAAGTTAAAGCAACAGGGGGTGAACGTCGTCGAGTATGACGCAGATTACAGTATCGCAGTATCGAACGGTCGCCGCCAAGCAGAAGCCCAACCAAACTGTTTTTTTATCGATGATGAGAACTCAACCACGCTGTTCTTGGGTTACTCCGTTGCAGGGCACCGCCTGAAAGCTCAGTTAGAAAGACATCAAATTCACGTTGATCGCCATCATCCACTGTTTGTGTATCTTCCCTGTGGTGTTGGCGGCGGTCCAGGCGGCGTTGCATTCGGCCTTAAACTCGCCTTTGGCGATCATGTCCATTGCTTCTTTGCTGAGCCAACCGAATCCCCTTGTATGATGCTCGGCGTATATACGGGCTTACACGATGGTATTTGCGTACAAGACATTGGTCTGAACAACCAGACTGTCGCTGACGGCCTTGCCGTCGGCAGAGCCTCGGGGTTTGTCGGCCGAGCAATGGAACGACTCATTAGCGGCTACTACACGGTTAAAGACAGCACCTTGTTATCCCATCTTAAAAGACTCAAAGCAACGGAAGGCATAGCTCTGGAACCTTCTGCCCTTGCGGGAATGAAAGGGCCATTTATCATCTCTAGTCATTCTGCGTATGCCTCCCAGCACCACCTAACCGAGCAACAGTTTTCTAACGCGACCCATCTTGTTTGGGCAACTGGCGGAGGGATGGTTCCTGAACAAGAAATGAGGCAATATTTATCAGAGTAAGTAACCAAACTCGCACATAAGGCATCACACCACAGCAAGCGATCGCAGGAGAGTGACTAAGGCACCACTTCAGCCGATGTATGTTGGCCGATACATTGCAAGAGTTCGTTAACGGAGCGCCAGTGAAAAATTAACAAGGGAACGTGACTGCCGCACGGTGCTTTCCACAGCCGCTCTTGTTCACACGTTCCGCCAATATGCTCATAAAATTTTACGGCCTGCACATTATCCTTGATGACTTCAAGATAGACCGCATTTTCAGGAAAGTACTGTTTGATCCACTTTGCCACTTCGGCCATCAACTTAACCCCTAAGCCACGGCCTCGGAAACTTTCATCGACATGTAATGCATCAATCATCGTCCCCTTTTCGAAGTCGTGATTTCCAAATGCACAGACAAAACCACACAATAACCCGCCTTCATCCAGTAACAAAACATGTTGATTGAAAGGTGGGTTTATCAGTCGAGTTTGCCAAATGGCCAGACGCTCATCACTGATTTCGTCACGTAAATAGTCTTCAGACAAAAGTCCATGGTAAAACGTTTTCCAACTCTGAGTATGCAATGCAGCAATACGTTCATAATCGCTATATTCGGCTACTTTAAATTCCATTTTCAGTTCCTTATTACACCCTTTTAAGGATTATTCACCTATTTATACTATTAAACATTTGGCAAAAAGCCAATAATACTACAAAGAATGATGCTTTCTTACCCAAACTCGACAATGTTCGCTTTAAATAGCATCATTACACCAATTATTTATCATAATCAGCCGCCGTTTTAAGAACAGCCACTTGTTTGTTAAGGCTTAACTTTTATTTGACTTACACATGTACGCTGATATTCTGGCGTACAATCGTAAGCTCAAAGGAAATCTCGAATGTCTCTTAAGGAAAAGCCGCCAATAATATGGCTCAACGTCCTGCTTTTTCTCTCTACTTTTGTCATCGCTGCCGTGTTCGCGCCTTGGTATGGCCTCGAATCTGGTTACGGTGTGGAGCATTGGACATGGTTACTGATCACTTTTTCTTTTTGTAACCTTTCTGTGACGGCGGGTTACCACCGCTTGTGGTCTCACAAAACCTACGAAGCCCATTGGTCACTGAGGTTATTGTTTGCTTTAGGTGGTGCGTTTGCTCTCCAAAACAGTGCCCTTCACTGGAGTTCTGATCACCGTATCCACCATAAGCATGTCGACAATAACGATAGAGATCCCTACTCAGCCAAACGGGGATTCTGGTATTCTCACATCGGTTGGATGCTGAGACAGTATAATCAGAATACGTATACGGATTACAGTAACTGCCGTGACCTACAAAAAGACAAGATCGTGATGTGGCAACACAAATATTATCTACCACTTGCCATCGCCATGAATATTGGTGTCCCCCTTGTACTTGGGATCGTCTACCAAGACATCATTGGTATGTTGCTGATCATCTGTATCGTTCGCTTAGTGTTGAGTCATCATTCGACCTTTTTTATTAACTCACTCGCTCACATTTGGGGTTCACAGCCCTATACAGACAAAAATACCGCCCGGGACAATGCTATTCTTGCTGTATTTACGTTTGGCGAGGGTTATCATAACTACCACCATATTTTTGAAAACGACTATCGCAACGGTATCCACTGGTGGCAATACGATCCCACAAAATGGCTGATTAAATCATCGTCATGGGTTGGGTTAACCACAAGGTTACGAGTCACGCCAAAAATCAAAATCGAAAAGGCGATGGCAAAACAAGCGCTCGCCATCGCGTCAAAAAACATCAGTCAACACCCTAATGCCAAACTGATTAACGAGGCATTGAATAAGGAGTTTGATGCGCTGATGAAAAAAATGTCCGATTACTATGCGTTGAAAAAAGAGCTCTTAGAAAGTAAGAAAAGCGATCTTGCAAAAAAGTATGAGCATTCCGCTCTCACTGTGCGCTATCAGCAAATGAAAGACGACTTTAAAAGCCAACGGCGAAGCTGGCAGTCAATGATTTCACAGTACGCTTAACAAAAAAGCGGAAGCTTAGGCTTCCGCTTTTTTTGTTAACTTTGACTGATACATTATTGGATAAAGTCTTTGACGATTTTATCCAACTCCCCACTTTGCTTCATCTCCTTGAGGGCCTTATCGTACTTGGCCTTGAAGTCAGCTTTATACGGATAACTGGAACCGTCAGTAACAAATCCAAGGAAGCCCTGTTCCGAACTGATTATCGCGCCTTCAACCACACTCTGGCCGTCGTATTTACCTTCATTTTGCAGCTTTTTCAATTCCCACTGAGTGGACAGTGAGTCATTGATGTAGCAATCGATACGCCCAGCGATTAATTTGAGCAAGTTTTTCGGCGTCCCTTTGGTTTCTGAACGCTTAATTTTTCCGGCTGCGACCGCCGCTTTAAACTCGTCACCGCCTGCGGCAAACCCTGAGTTAATCCCGATGGTCATTCCCATATAGTCACCTGGCCAATTTGGCTTAGGGCTACTTAGCACCGACTTCTGACACACTACCACAACTTTTTCGTCAAGGATCGGTGTATCATACTCCATATATGGACGCTGCTCAGGTCGTTTATACGGTGGGTAAAGGGCAAATATTTTGCTGCCTTCCGCTTCAGAGAGGCCTCGTTTCCAAGGGACGCCTTTGATCGTCACATTGTAATCGGGCATTTTTGAAAACACAGCTTCGAGAATGACGGTGTAAATACCCGTTACCCGACCGCTCTCCACGTAGGAATAGGGTGGATAAGAATCGTCACCATAGACAGTGACATTGGTACTCGCTACGGCGCCTGCAGAAGCGAGCGCTGCACAAAGTAAGGTGATGCTCTTTTTCATCGAATAACTCCAAGACTGTTTTGTTTAGTATTCCGTCGGTGTCATCGGTAAGTAATAGTGCATCGCCGTGTGTTGTCAAGGTCTTACGTGATCCGACCGCAAGTCAAGCTTTGTTCAAAAATGGACTAACTCACTCATTTTAATACACATTTCATAAATGACATTGATATTGATAGTATTGTTACTATTGAAGATTCGCTATGTTTTGTCTACAGGGTGGGTTGTTTATCAAAACAAGGTATCGTTTCAGGAACCGTGACCCACACCTGTTTTTCACTCATCCATATATGCATTTGTGGTTCAAACAGGCGCTCAAACACCGCGCCTGATGGCTTGAGTTTGAGCCTCACCAAGGTTGGGATTTCAGGGTTGAAATGATAAACGCGGTTGCCGCAGGCCGGACAAAATTTAGCGACGTTAGTATTGCCACTGTTTGCAACTCTTCGCCATTCACTCAATTGGCCTTTAAAATGGATATCCTGTGCTTTGACCGTTGCCGTAATACTGTACGCACTGGTGGACAAGGTTTGGCACTGTTGGCAGTGACAGGCAATTACTTTAAGAGGAGCGGCTTTCAACGTGTAAGTCACTTGACCACATTGGCAGGATACGGTGATTGGGAATGTCATTGTGTCATGCTCCCCGATCTGCCGGATGATTGATACCATCCACGGTGAGCACGTCTTCTAAGTCATAAGGGTTAACGCCTTGCAAACAGCCCAGATTGAAACCATATTCCGTGGGGTCAGAGCGTCTTTGATGGTGAGTATATATGCCACAAATCGAGCAAAAGTAGTGCTTTGCGGTCCCTGTATTAAACTGATAAAGTTGCAAAAGTTGCTCGCCGCGAATAATACGAATACCATCAAGTTTAACCGATGCAACAATCGCCCCTTTCCGCCTGCATATTGAGCAGTCACACCGTCTGGGTTTATCGATTCCCAAAGGGAGATGTAACTCCATCTCCACCCCACCACAGTGGCAAAATGCCCTGTGATATGGTTCAATTTTAGTGTTTCCCACTTTAGTTATCATCCATAAACCTTCAAGAAAGTAGCAACTGAAACTCAATGCAATCAACGCTCTTATTATTCATCTGTGCGTATTTCTTCACCACTTTACCGGGCGTAAAGCCACTCGATAGTAACACGTTCTGTGAAGCTTGATTCTCCGTTGACGCAAAGGCCACCAACCGCTGAATACCGATTTTTTCTAATATACCAATGATGCTGGCAACGGCAAACTTTGCAACACCCTGATTAATTGATTTTTTTCCGACGCGATAGCCAAGATACGCGACACTTTTCTTCCGATTAATCTCCGAAACGTTAATACGCCCAAGAATATCTCCGGATGTATTAACAATGAGCATAGGAATCATGGATTTTTGACGGTACTCATCCAAAAACAGTTGAATATGTTTACGGACACCTTGCTTTGAATAGAATCCAATTTCTCGCGCGGGAATATTTTGCTCAAACCATGCTCTGTTGTCCAGTTCAAACTCCAGCAGTTTTTCGACATCGCTTTTTTTAAGAAGCACAAGCTGCATCGTTCATTCCTTTGAACTTAGTGAATCGTTTGATGTTAAGGGTAAAGTACAAACAGTCCTATATTTTAATGTTCAAATTGTTATCCCGCACGGATTAAAATGTCGGACTAGCCCCTCTTCCCTCGGGCCGCGTGTATTTTTAATTTTGCCTTCATTTTTCTTTTATCGGCACCACGCCCTTTCCTAGGTGAACTCCCCTCTGACTCTGCCTGGTTGATCATGCTAGGTTCAAAGCCTTGCAGCCACTCTTGAGGGAGCTTGGCATCAAGTAAACGCTCAATCGCTTCTAATAAGTATTCCTCGTCACGACTCATCAGAGAAACCGCGAAGCCTTTCTGACCCGCACGACCCGTTCGACCGATCCGGTGTACATAATCTTCCGCTTTGTAGGGAAGGTCAAAATTGACGACTTGTTCAAGTTGCTTAATATCAAGGCCACGCGCCGCTACGTCAGTTGCAATCAGTGCTCGAACTTTGCCGGATTTGAAATCATCTAAAGCCTTTTGGCGCGCACCTTGGCTTTTGTCACCATTAATGGAAACCGCTTTAATTCCATCAAGTTTTAACTCTTTTGCAAGTGCATCGCTGCCTTGCTTCGTTTTTGTAAAAACAAGAACTTGTTGCCAGTTACGAGAACCAATAAGAAACGCTAACAGTTCAGCTTTGCGCTTTTTGTCCACCGGATAAACCATTTGGGTTACCGTCTCGGCGGCAATGTTCGACGGCGTCACTTGAACTTCCGCTGGAGAGTTCAGCATTTTATAGGCGATCGATTTAATACGCGTGTCAAACGTCGCCGAAAAAAACAGGGTTTGTCGCTGCTCATTACAACGCTTCAAAATACGTTTAATATCGGGCATAAATCCCATATCCAACATACGGTCGGCTTCATCGAGAACAAGATAGCCCAGTCGAGATAAATTGATATTCTTGCAAAACAGATGGTCCAGTAGACGTCCCGGTGTCGCGACAAGCACATCACAACCGTGCATGAGATGATCGGTTTGTACTTTCATACTGGTGCCACCATAGGCAGCAACAATACTCATTTGAGTGCCGAGCGCATATTGAGACAGGCTGTCATACACTTGCTGAGCTAATTCTCGTGTTGGTACAAGCACCAATGCAGTGACATCGTTCCCCTGGGGATCACGAACCGAGCCCGTCTCCATCAATTTGTGTAAAATGGGCAAACCAAATGCCGCGGTTTTTCCCGTTCCAGTTTGAGCTCCAGCCAAGACATCCTGACCGCCAAGTACATGGGGAATAGCTTGGGTTTGTACTTCTGTTGGTTGGGCAAAACCCAGAGTCTGAAGTGTGGTTAAAAGCGTTGAGTTTAGGCCTAGAGATTCAAAATCAGTCAACATGCGAGTTACCTGTATTAGCAAGACTGGGGATTTTATCAGAATCTTTTGCTCGCAGTTAGTATCTCAGGGTAGAACTCACTAAATACCTCGTTGAGTGTAAGATAATGTTGTTCCAGAAACGGGAAACAATCCGCTAACCTCGCCATTTTAGGCGAACGCATCGACATTCTCTGAAGTGCTAAACCGATGTTGTCTAAATCTTGGTAGGACTGTAACCATTTCCCTTGCCACATCGCATGTGCAGTGCGTACAAAATGGCTAGGAAGCGACTGCGGACTATCCCGAGAGACGATCACTTCGGCTTCAGCACAAAAACTGACCAAAGATTCAGGGTGATATTTTCCCCAATGCTTCGCCAAGCAATGATCCCAAAACATATCGAGACCAATACCTGAAAATCTTCTTACCCCATTTGGAAATAGGGCTTTGGCCATGCTCACACCTTGATGCTGATCAGTAAACGAGTCGACAAATCGATGAAGCCGTATACCTTGTGATAGGTTAGGCTCAAACTGAGCTTCAGGCGAACCCTTTACAAAATCGCCTAAGAGGTTGCCCAATAAGCTTGATTGGCAATGATCAGCAATGTGAAGGTGAGCAAGATAGTTCAAACGTGAGCCTTTACAGAAAACTCTACCTTTATAAAAGCACAAAGCCAGTAAAATACCACTGGCTTTCTCTAGCGGTGACGTGCGCCTCTTCTATTGTTTGAATAAATCGTCGGTAATGACTCTAACCGACGGCTCATAGTCCGTCAGTTCAAAACCAATTTCCATCGCATCTAATAGCTCAAGGTATTCTTCGTTATTCGTTTGGTCACTCATGCTGACTTCCTTACTCTGCACATTGAATACAACTGCGTACAAACTGGATATGCGGTCGATAACTCTTTTGTAACTCGGTTATATGACAGTTTTTTGAAAGTACAAAGGAAACACAGACCATGATATGAGATTCCTCCCAGATAAACGTTTGCGCCACCTCAACAACCGAGGGTGTACAAAAAAATGTACATTGGTGGTTAATTTAGTGTACATTCTGCTTGAATTTGATTGTTTAATTTTACACAATAGCGAAATCATAGTAATCATCCCCAAATACTTTCTATTTTCTGGTTATTACCACTAAATAGAAAGTCACAACGTAAAGAATTATATACAATGAATAACTCAAAGGTCTTCGGTAGTACTTTGATCATTGCTGGTACCACGATTGGCGCTGGCATGTTAGCACTTCCTCTCGCTTCAGCTGGTATTGGCTTTTCGATCTCGCTGCTGATCATGGTGGCATTGTGGGCATTGATGGCATACACCGCACTACTCATGATAGAAATCCATCAGCATGCGGGACAAGATGCCACCTTGCATACATTGGCCAAACAGTTCCTAGGTACAAAAGGAAAATGGGTTGCAAGCCTTTCAATGATGTTTTTGTTTTACGCACTTTGCGCCGCGTATATTGCTGCCGGCGGTTCACAATTCGCTCAACGTATCGCTGGATTAAGTGGTTTGCAGGTGTCAGACACAACCTCAACATTACTGTTTACTGTATTAGTCGCTTCAGTCGTGACGATTGGTACCGCCACGGTTGACAAGGTTAATCGCATTTTGTTTGTGGTTAAAATCCTCGCTATGGCTCTGGTTCTAACTTTTCTTGCACCTAATGTGACAGAATCTTATCTGCTGAGTATGCCATTAGAGCAAGGGCTTATTGTGGCTGCGATTCCGGTAATATTCACGTCGTTTGGTTTCCATGGCAGCATTCCAGCCATTGTCAATTACTTAGATGGCCACACTCCATCACTTCGCAAAGCGATCTTAATCGGTTCGGCTATTCCGTTAGTGGTTTACATTTTTTGGCAGATCGTCACCCTTGGCGTTGTCAACCAATCCACCCTTCTTGATAATCCGAAACTCAGTGGATTGATTACCACGCTCGCGACCACAGTTGACACGAGTCATCTTGGCCAAACCATAGGCCTGTTTGCAGATTTAGCCCTCTTGACTTCCTTTTTGGGTGTCAGCTTAGGTTTGTTTGAATTCTTGGGTGATACCCTTAAAAAACAAGGTAAGGGTCATTCACGTCTCGCCGTCGCGATGATCACTTTTATCCCTCCGATGGGTTTTGCCCTTTTCTATCCTCAAGGCTTTATCATGGCGTTAGGTTATGCCGCTATCGCTTTGGTTATCCTTGCTATCTTCCTTCCAATACTTATGGTGAATAAAGCGCGCGCTCAGTCACAACCTGCCCACTATAAAGTGTTTGGTGGAAACCTTGGCCTAATGCTCAGTACAATCGTCGGCGTACTCATTGTCGCGACTCAAATACTCATAGCAATCGGCGTGTTACCTGCTCTAGGATAAACCCACTTGCAATGTTAAAGGCGCCTTCATGGCGCCTTTTTCGATCATCAGACCTCAAAACCGATAAATTATCGACTCAGCACGCAATTTTTTTTGCTCCGATCCGTTCTTATTAAACGATAACGAAATCTATCGATGAGGTTGATATGAAAATGAAGTTTAAGTTGGTCGTCTCAGCTATTGCTGCGGTCGCTGCCCTAGCGTCTTTTATGGGGACCGCGGACAATCATATGTCAAAAACCAAGGCTTCAAATGAATGGGAAGTCGCAACATTAGCCGGAGGGTGTTTTTGGTGTACTGAGTCAGATCTTGAGAAATTGGATGGTGTCTTGGATGTTGTCTCTGGTTATTCAGGAGGAGAACTAGAAAATCCTACGTACAAACAGGTGTCTTCCGGTAAATCAGGTCATATTGAGGTTATCGAGGTAAAATATGACCCCAAAACCGTCACCTACGAACAGGTGCTCGATCAATTCTTTCGTCATATTGATCCAACAGACAATAAAGGCTCTTTTGTCGACCGCGGCCCTCAATACCGCCCAGCCGTTTTCTATCATAACGCCAAGCAAAAAATGGTGGCCGAGCAATTCATGAACGAAATCGAGGCGCTTGGTATCTACACTAAGCCACTCAAAACCGAGTTGATTGCATTTGAGAAATTCTGGCCGGCAGAGTCCTACCATCAGGATTACTACAAACGGAATAAAGTTCGATATAATTATTATCGGTATGCATCGGGTCGAGACCAGTACCTTGACAACATTTTTGGGGATGACCGAGACAAAAAACCCGTCACTTTACGCCAGCTAATTGATGATAAAAACACCGTCTCCAATATTAAGCCATACATAAAACCGTCAGAAAAACAGATCAAGGCACAACTGTCTGATATTCAGTACTACGTGACGCAAGAAGAAGGCACTGAGCGAGCATTCGACAACGAATACTGGGATAACAAACAAGAAGGTATCTATGTCGATATTGTCTCAGGCGAACCGTTGTTCTCTTCAACAGACAAATACAAGTCCGGTACGGGTTGGCCAAGTTTCACCAAACCGATTGATCAAGGTTATATCGTCACTAAAACCGATTTTCATTTACTGTACGCGCGAACAGAAGTCAGAAGTCGCTTTGGCGACTCTCATTTAGGCCATGTGTTTGAAGACGGGCCCGCACCCACAGGCTTACGCTACTGCATGAACTCAGCAGCAATGCGATTTGTTCCTAAAGATGAGCTCGAAAAGCAAGGGTACAGCGAATATCTTCAACTATTTGATAGCTAGTGACTGACGTGACTCTAACCACGTGAACACAACGAAAAAGAGGCCTGAGGGCCCCTTTTTCAATAAATCAATGCGCGACAAGACTCACTTCATCACGCGAGCTTTAAAATTACGTCCTTTCATTTTGCCTGTTTGCAATTGCGTTAACGCAGGCTTCACGATGTCGTGTTCAACGGCAACATAGGAAACCATTGACAATATATTGATTTTGCCAATTTTTTTTCCATCCAGCCCCGCTTGTTTAGTCAGCGCCCCAAGGATATCACCTGCCCGCACTTTCTGCTTTTTCCCACCCAAAATTTGAATGGTCTGCATCTTAGGATAGAACGGGCGCTCGACAGGCTTCTCTGGCAGTTGTGAGGGAGAAATCTCAATATCCATGTACTCGTCAATACGTGCCACCCGATACGCTTCTTTATCACTATAGAAACTGAATGCAACGCCTTTTGAGCCAGCACGACCTGTACGTCCGATTCTGTGCACATGGACTTCCGGATCACGCGACAGTTCAAAGTTAAACACAGCATCGAGATTATCGACATCCAAACCCCGTGCTGCGACATCAGTAGCGACAAGTATCGAAACACTCTTATTGGCAAACATGGTTAACGCTTGTTCACGTTCACGCTGCTCCAGATCCCCATGGAGTTCCACGACACTGTAGCCACGATGGTTCAGTTCATCCGACACGTTTTGAACTTCTTTTTTGGTGTTACAAAATACAACTGACGATTCAGGCTTATGATGAAGTAACAAGGTATCAAGGGCCTCATCACGTTCTTCCGTTGTGTTTAACTGGAAAAACTGCTGTTCAATTGTGCTCGTCTGGTGCGTCGATTCTACTTTGACCATCTCTGGAGCGATCATCACTTTAGCCGCCAACGATTCTATATTGTCTGGGAAAGTCGCACTGAACAGCAAGGTTTGGCGCGACGCGGGAACCGCCTCAATAATGGTGTCAATCGCGTCTTCAAATCCCATATCAAGCATGCGATCTGCTTCGTCAAGGACCAACGTATTGAGTTCATCAAGATGAATACGGCCTTTTGACATATGGTCTAAAATGCGGCCCGGCGTCCCCACCAATATGTGCGCTCCGTGTTCAAGAGAGCCAATCTGCGGACCCATGGGCATCCCTCCACACAAAGTCAGAACTTTAATATTGTGAATGCCGCGTGCCAAGGTACGAATTTCTTTGGCAACTTGATCGGCCAGTTCGCGTGTTGGACAAAGCACCAACGTCTGAACGCGAAATCGTTTCACGTTTAGGTTGGTTAGAAGACCTAAAGAGAAGGTCGCCGTTTTACCCGAACCCGTTTTACCCTGACCGATCACATCCTTGCCCTCAAGTACCAAAGGTAAGGCTTGTTGTTGGATCGCCGTCATTTCGGTATAACCGAGACCGTCAAGTGTCTCCAAGAGCTCCGGACGCAGACCAAGTGTTTTAAATGAAGTTGTCACAATAATATCCTCAACGGATGGGCTAGAAGCACAATTCTCCTAGCGACAAAAAGTAAAAACCGCCTCGTTGATGAAGCGGTTTATAATCGGTTAAATCATTCCGGCTTGTCTATCGGATTCCATGCAGAAACTCATGACGTGTGGCTGGATTCGATTTAAAAATGCCCCCTAGCGCCGTCGTGGTGGTCTCACTGGTCGCATCCATGACCCCTCTTGATTTAACACAATAGTGAGTCGCATCAATCGTAACCGCAACATCATCGGATTCAAGCAAGGTTTGCAAAGCCACCAAAATTTGTTGGGTCATACGCTCCTGTACTTGAGGCCGTTGGGCAAAAAAGCGCACGATACGGTTGATCTTAGACAGGCCAATGATCTTGCCTCGCGGGATATAAGCCACCGCAGCACGACCATCAATCGTCACCAAATGGTGCTCACATGTGCTAGTCACCGTGATATCTTTGACACGCACCATCTCACTGACATTCATCTTATTCTCAATGACAGTAATCTTGGGGAAGTTTGAATAGTCCAGCCCGGAGAAGATTTCATCAACATACATCTTAGCGATGCGTTGCGGCGTTTCTTCTAAGCTATCGTCGGCAAGATCAAGTTCGAGCAAAGAGAGGATTTCCCGCATATGGTGCTGAATCTTTTCTTTTTTCTCTTCTCGGCTATACGAGTTTGGCACCATAGGCGTCTCCAAACCTCGATGTTCTAGCGCTTCTTTGACTAACTTTGCGGAGTCGCTAAGACCTAACATCCCACTTCCTCTTACTTTGCCCCTTTGGTACGGCCGACAAGGATACTCGGATTTTTGACTAATTACATCCACATTTTATCTCAGCTCATTATTACTCAACCTTTTCTATGCTAGAGTGTCGGGGTTAAATCAATACGGACTATAGAGTGGAATTTTGATATGGGATGCTGTGATACGCCTGAGTTAATGTCAATTGAAGAAGCCATGGAAACCATGCTCTCGCCAATTAAACCCATTCAGACAACTTTGCCCCTTGCGCTGACGGACGCGATCGGTTTCGTTCTCGCCGAAGATATTCTTTCACCAATATGCGTCCCTCCTTTTGATAACTCTGTCATGGATGGATACGCCATTCGGTTATCAGATCTCAAGTCCAAACAGCCGATGCCACTCGCTGGAAAATCATTAGCTGGGCGCCCTTTTGAAGGTCAATGGCCGATCGGCAGCTGCATTCAAATCATGACGGGAGCAAAAATTCCCCATGGCTGCGACGCCGTAATTATGCAAGAAAATGCAACCCAAACAGATCAAGGCGTTGTCTTCAATCAACGTCCTTTTAGTTCTCAATGTCATATCCGTCCTGCTGGAGATGATATTCGACGAGGCGATCTTGTCCTAAAAAAAGGCGCTCGATTGACGGCTCGTGATATTCCTATGATCGCCACTCTCGGCATTGGTCAAGTGAATGTTGTACGCAAGCCCCGCGTTGCATTTTTTTCTACTGGGGATGAACTTCGCTGCTTGGGAGAGACCCTCGCCGAGGGGCAGATTTACGATAGCAACCGATATGGAATTCGGCCTCTACTGGAGAATTTTGGCTGTGAGACCATTGATTTAGGCATCATTCCTGATTGTCCCGATCAGTTAAGAGCCGCGTTTGAAAAAGCGCAAAACGTTGCTGACATCGTGGTAACGTCGGGCGGCGTCAGTGTCGGTGAAGCCGACTACACCAAGGATATCCTTGAGGAAGTAGGTCAAATTGGCTTTTGGAAACTGGCGATTAAGCCCGGGAAACCTTTTGCATTTGGTCAACTTCCCAACGCTTGGTTTTGTGGTCTACCAGGAAACCCTGTCTCTGCGGTGCTAACACTGTACGTTCTTGTGCAGCCCTTACTTGCTAAACTGGCAGGCCATACACAGTGGAAAGCCCCTGATTCCATTCCCGCCACGGCACGCCATGGTTTGAAAAAGGCGGCAGGGCGAACCGATTACCAACGTGGCGTCTACACGATTGAACAAGGGAAGTTTATCGTTGAAGCGACCGCGAACCAGAGCTCTGGAGCATTTCGTTCCATGAGCTTAGCAAACTGTTTCATCGTAGTGGAACGGGAACGCGGCGATGTCCAAGCTGGTGAACAGGTCAATATTCAATTGTTTAGTTCAGCGCTAAATTAGAGATATCATTTGCTATGTTATCAGACCATGAATTACTGCGTTACAACCGTCAAATAGCGCTTAAACCCTTTGACTTTGAAGGGCAAGAAGCGCTCAAAAGAAGTGCTGTTTTAGTCATCGGTGCTGGTGGCCTCGGTTGCGCTTCTAGTCAGTATCTCGCAACAGCAGGGGTAGGAACGCTCACACTCGTGGATGACGATGTGGTCGAGCTGTCCAATTTGCAGCGTCAGGTATTACACGGAGACGCTGACCTCGGAAAGAAAAAAGTACACTCCGCCGCAGACTCACTGAGACAGCTTAATCCTCATATTACTGTTGCTACCATAGATCAGCGTCTTAAAGACGATGCACTATCGCAACTCATTAAAACACAAACACTTGTCGTCGATGCTTCCGATAATCTCGCCACTCGCAACCAGCTAAATAGACTGTGTTTTGCGATGAAGACGCCTCTGATTTCAGGGGCGGCAATTCGTATGGAGGGCCAAGTGAGTGTCTTTGGTTATCAGGATGACCTCCACCCCTGCTATCAATGCTTCAGTGGGCTGTTTTCGGATGACGCCCTCAGTTGCGTTGAAACAGGCATCATGGCGCCCGTGATTGGTATTATTGGAGCGGTTCAAGCCATGGAAGCGATCAAAGTAATCGCCCAATTTGGGACGACGATCCAAGGAAAAATCTTAATGCTGGACGCGATGAGTTTGACATGGAGAGAAATGAAACTGAGCAAGCAACCCAATTGTCCGGTTTGTGGCTGACGGAAAGTCAACCCTTGAACCATAGTTAAATCAATGAATGAGAGGACCCCTTATGTCCCCCCTTGTTACGGTGCAATGGCTGCACCAACAAAGAAACGATCCCAAGCTTATTATTCTTGATGCCAGTATTGATTTTCAGATTCCCGGTGTCGTAGAGAAAGACAAGACCCATTTAATACCGAATACGCGCCGTTTTGACTACGATCAGGTATTCTGTGATCCTGACTCTTCTCTGCCACATATGATGCCCAGTGAGGCGCGTTTTAATACTTTGGCTCAGTCATTAGGTATCAATGCTAATTCGGTGATTGTCGTCTACGACAATAGCGGAACCTACGCCTCTCCTAGAGCTTGGTGGATGTTTCGTGCCATGGGCCACACGCAAGTCTACATTCTTAATGGTGGGTTAACTGAATGGAAACGGCAAGGTTTTAGTCTGGCTTTGGACTACGTGCAACCTCAGAGCAAGGGCGACTTTTCAGGACAACTGCGTCCTCATCATTTTGTCAGTGCTCAATACGTGGCCGATCAGATTGACAACCCTTTGAGTATCACCCTTGACGCCCGCTCTCGTGCTCGGTTTAATGGTGAGGTGTCTGAACCCCGATCAGGCATTCGCAGCGGTCACATTCCCCATTCTATTTGTTTGCCCTTCGCAGAACTTATGGACCAACACAAACTTAAATCACGTCAGGCACTTACGCCAATCTTGGCACAAGCCATACCACCAAACGTTAATCAGACTTTATTGAGCTGCGGTTCAGGCGTCACCGCTTGCATTCTGCTCGCCGCAGCCGAGATTTGTGGTTACCAGAATTTGGCCATTTACGATGGTTCTTGGACAGAATGGGGCGCAAACTCATCGCTCCCTATCGCCTGAACGCTCCCGCCATGCTTCAAAAGACATGGTGCCAATGCTCAGGACTAAGAAACCATTTGTTCGTCTAGGTTCAATACGGTCAGTGCATTGCTCACACTCGTTGCAATCACATCAATCACCCCTGTTCTCAGTGCCCCTAGCATCGCAAGGGGCTTACTGTTTTCTGCCGCAATTGCAATCACTTCAGAAATAGGCCGAAACTCTTCAATACCCAGACCTATAACCCGATCACTCATGACGGTTCTGGCTGACTGTCCGTGGATGTCAAAAAAATCGTAGCCAGCAAAATCCCCCACGACCCCCTGCAACATGCGCGACTGAACCACTTCTTCAGCCGTAAACCATCCCAGATCAACCATATAGCTATTTTCGCTCATGTCACCGACCCCGACCAAAGCCACATCCGCTTTTCTTGCCAGATCCAACGTTTGCTTAACCGTAGCATTTTGCATAAAGGCGATTTTTTGCTCACGGTTCTCTGCATAGGCTGGAGCATACAGTGTCTCTGAGGTCCCACCATAGCTTTTAGCAAACTGTCGACAAATGTGGTCAGCGTTATACATTCCACCTCTTGGGTGGATTCCACCGATCCCACAAACAAATTTGACGTCTCTTTGCGGGATCACCCCGACATGATGCGCCACGGCAGAGACATTGCGCCCTTGACCCACCGTCACTACAGAGCCATTTTGAATCGAGCCTGCCATATACTTGGATACTAACCCAGCCACCTGCTGACGCTGCTGTTCTTCGTTAGGCTGATCGAGGGCGACCAACGCACGCTTTACCCCGAACCTTTCAATCAGTCTCTGTTCTATTTTGGCACTGAATACCGGGTGATATTTCACCGTAATTTCAACAATGCCTTCATCTCGGGCTTGCTTCAACATGCGTCCAACTTTCGCACGTGATACCGAAAACTTTTTAGAAATCTCTTCTTGTGTCGCACCATCTTGATAATAAGCGACTGAAATTTCTGTCAAGATATCAGCACTATCATCGGACATATCTTTGTTTAATGTCGACATTTTCCTCACTCCTAGGCATGACATATGCTCAAGTCTGTAGCATATGTCATGACCCTATAAGTTGGCAACAAATGCTCACTGGGATAACAAATTCTCAGGCAAATTTTTTATCCGATATATTGCCTTCAAAGCGTTGCTACCACTTGGCAAACGTTTAAATCTACCCTTCTTCATAGGCAATCTCAAAAATACTTGATGAACCTCAACAATACCCCGAATTAGCGATTGACATTCCGGATGGATCAGATAAATATAATCCCATCATTTACTCAACGTAAGATCAAATGTTCACAACAACAGCTCTTGCGCTGAAAAATAATTACGGTCCGTTAATTTTCCGAGCAGGTTAACCACTGCGCAAGATTAGCGACCTCGCTTGAAAATGCCCCTGCACAACAACATTGTTGATGTGATAGCCCATGAAATAGGATGATTGAAATGAGCAACAAATTAGAGCAACTGCGTAAGCTAACGACTGTAGTAGCAGATACCGGTGAAATTGATGCGATCAAGAAATACCAACCAGAAGACGCAACCACTAACCCTTCTCTGATCCTTAAAGCGGCTCAAATCGCAGAATATGCTCCTCTCATCGATGCGTCCATCGAATACGCGAAAACACAAAGCAATGACAAAACTCAGCAGGTCCAAGATACCTGTGACATGCTTGCCGTTAATATCGGTAAAGAAATCCTCAAAACCATTCCAGGCCGTATTTCAACCGAAGTTGACGCTCGTCTTTCTTACGATATGGAAGGCAGTGTGACTAAAGCGCGTCAGTTGGTCAAAATGTACAATGATGCGGGTATAACCAATGACCGTATCCTGATCAAACTCGCATCAACTTGGGAAGGCATCCGCGCCGCCGAAATTCTCGAAAAAGAAGGCATCAACTGTAACCTGACACTGCTTTTTTCATTCGCGCAGGCACGGGCTTGTGCTGAAGCTGGCGTCTTCCTGATCTCACCTTTTGTCGGTCGTATTATGGACTGGTATAAAGCAAAAGAAGGCCGTGATTTTGAACCTTCACAAGATCCGGGCGTTTTGTCGGTATCTAAAATTTATCAGTACTACAAAGAGTACGGTTACAACACCGTGGTCATGGGCGCAAGCTTCCGTAACATCGGTGAAATCCTCGAACTCGCAGGCTGTGATCGCCTGACGATAGCCCCTGCACTATTAGCTGAACTCGAAGCCTCTGAAGGCGAAGTCACTGAAAAGTTAACTGACTCTAAAGGTGCATCAGCTCGACCTGCCGCTATGACTCATTCCGAATTCCTATGGGATCATAACCAAGACCCAATGGCGGTTGAAAAACTCGCTGAAGGCATTCGTAACTTTGCCGTTGACCAAGGCAAGCTAGAAGACATGATCTCAGCCAAGCTGTAATCACAGATAATAAAGGAGGAACGATGTCGTTCCTCTTAACTTTTCTCTATTGACTCTATTTCGGAAGTAATTATGAATCGCAAACACCTCGCCAATGCCATCCGCGCGCTTAGCATGGACGGCGTTCAACAAGCTAATTCTGGCCACCCAGGCGCCCCAATGGGGATGGCTGATATCGCTGAAGTGCTTTGGCGCTCT
>NZ_JABEYA020000013.1 GCF_013074385.2 Vibrio ostreicida | reverse complement strand
CGCAAGCGGCGACAATGAGCCATTCGCTCACCCTCCCTTTGCTGCTTCAAGGGCGTCAGTGCTGGCGCAATGGTACTGACCCCAAACCACTCAACATAATAGCGTGCCACATAATACGCACCGAGCTAGTGACTCTGATGGGCTGCCAATCCACATCGCCAAGCCGCCGCAAGCAATTGAGATGCCTCGTAAACCCAGCCCGTTATACTTTTTATGGTTCATTACGAATCTCTCTTGAGCCGTTTGTTATGCCTTAGCTCATTGCCTGATCGAATGTAGGTAAATCAGAAAGACTGTCTAGCCAACTCACTTTTGACTCATCATAAATATTTGCGTCTGGTTTAAGTTGCTTCGAGGATTCGATATCTAGACTACCTAAGTGTAGGATGTTTAAACCTGAGTATTTGGGGTTTGAATTGAATATCGGTGTACCACATTTACCGCAAAAATGTTTACGCGCATTCTCTGTCACATCACAAGAAATCAAATCGCCTCTAACAAGTTCAAAATCGGTCTTCAATACAGCAACATAAGTTGAAAACGCTGCACCATTCATTTTTCGACATAATTTACAGTGGCAGTTTACGATACGCTTAAAGTCGCCAGTTACTCTGAACTGCACAGCTTTACAGTTACAACTTCCTAAAACCATAAAATCCCTCATCATCATCTCATTAAGAGGCATAACGCTTCCTATAAGGCGTTATGCCGTTTTTGTGCGTTGATATACGCCCACTTAATTTCTATAAGTCAATACAAATAAGTTGATTATTGACGTAATAATGTCACCAATACGGTCACTGAACTACATACTATAAGTGCTGTACCTAAGTTTTGAACCTCGGCAACGAGAGCCAGTCCGCCGCCAATCAATAGATAATATATCAATCCAAATAACGCCCCTGCACTGCCCGCCTGCTTTTTATAGTGAGCCAGTGCAACACTCAACACATTTGGGATAGCAATACCAAAGGACATCACCACTAACATCATTGGCACCAGAAACAAAATAGAACTCAGCATGTTATAAACTCCGACAGCGCCTAATGCTAATAACAGCGCAGCGAGCCTTAGTAGAGATCGTTGTGACACTTTCTTAGAAAGCAGCTCTTTGTTCAAATAGCTGCCCAGTAGCGTACCAAACCCTAACACAATACCACTGTAGCCAAATTGCTCCGCACTGAAATCTAACTCAGAAAAAACAAACGCGCCGAGCTGGTAATAGGAAAACAGAGCAGTGTTATAGAGCGCAACTAATAAACCCGATAGCCAAATTTGTGTATCTTTCAGCATACGAACACTTAAACGGCCTAGTTGTAGAGGCTGCTTGTTGGTTTGTGTTTCAGGAAGCTTAAAAAAGTTATAGAAAAATAACAGCATTGCCATCACGAACAATGATAAAAACACATAGTGATGTCCACCCATTGCAGTGAGTTGCCCGCCTAAGAGCATGCCTAACACAGGGCTCATTGAGAGCCCGATTCCCATAAGGCTAAATACCTTGCCCAACGCTTCGCCACTAAACGCATCACGCAGCATCGTTTGTGTAACCACGGAGCCGACAGCAATGCCAAAAGCGCTTAATGCTCGTGCAGCCATAATGAGGGTAAAGCTTTCAGTTTGCATGGCCACCAATACAGCACCGCTATATATAAATAACCCAGCCATCATGGTTGGGCGGCGGCCTAACTTGTCTGCCAATATCCCCCACACTAAAACACCCATTGCAAAAGATAAAAAATAGACGGATAGCGTTTGCGCTGCTTGAGAATAACTAACAGAGAATGATTGAGCAATAGAGCCCAAAGCTGGGCTATAGATGGTTTCAACAATTTGTGGAAACATCAGCATAACCACCATCAGCGATAAAGACGGTTTGGTCTTCATTTAAAGTTCTCATTGTGGATCAAATTGGCGCACAGTATAAATTGGACTATCATTTACCCATTAACAACAAAACACCCAAAAACATCAAATTTCGGACAAAATGACCTCGATTAATCAAGAAACTCAATTCGACCCTGATGGCGTAAACGCGAGCATTATTGGGATAGCTGCTGACGTTGGTATGCACGACTCAGGTATGCATCAACACAGGAAAGGACAATTACTTTTTGCGCCTCAAGGGTGTATGAGTTTTGCGTTAAACAACGCGATATGCATTTTGCCCCCGACAAAAGCGGTTTGGATTCCGCCATCGACGCAACACCGGGCGAAGATGACAAATACTGTTGCCTATCGTTCTTTATACTTCGATTGTTCAGATTTCAAATATCCAAACGACATCATCATTATTGAAGTGAATGCGCTATTAAAAGCACTCATTGATAAAATCGCGTTATGGTCATGGGACAAACCTGAACATGAAATGAAGAATACGATAGCTCTTTTTTGGGAAGAATTTTATGCGGCTAAGCGTCATTCTTTCCAAATACCATTGCCAGCAAATCGTCGATTTAAACAATTCCGTGAGCAACTGATGAACGACACTTTTTTAGTGCCAAGCCTGACATCTTTTGCGGATTCTATCGGTGCAAGCACGAAAACCGTCACTCGGCTATTCAAAACAGAAACAGGAATGTCTTACCAAGACTGGAAACAGCAATGGCGTTTATTAAAAGGTATTGAATTGTTGTCTAGAGACCTGCAAGTGAACGATGTTTCCCATTGGCTAGGTTTTTCTTCAGATAGCGCTTTTATCGCCTTTTTTAAAAAACAAACTGGGCAGACACCTTTAAGTTTTATGAAAAATCATTCCGTTCAGCATCAGTCATGTCATTCCATTGGTCATAATGGTTGTAACGTTTAGGCGCTGCAATCCTGCGTCATAGCCCTGAACAAACATGGCGCTAAATGAAGGTGGCCGTCTGGGTGACGGCCGATTAAATTTAGGGCTGATACCACCATTTTTCATCAATATTTTTAAAGCTATCGTTGGTGCCAGGGCTTTCAATATTTATTTTGACCCTGTTTTGCAAGTCGGCTTTGCCTAAGGCGTCTTTTGAAAACGGATGGGTTTTCAGAAGTTCAATCAAACTGCCATCAGAGAGCGCCGCTTCCATGCCTTGCTTGATCGCATCGGCCAGAGGTTGATTGTCTTTGTGGACATAAAAGAAACGGCCATAGGGGTAAACAATCGTGATGGATGAATCGACGATCAATGATGTGCTGCTGGCTCCGAACTTATCTAAGAACTGGTATACTTCCGTTGCCCCCAAAGGAAACAGGTCAAAGCGTTTTCCTTCGACCATTTTGATGAGCTTTTCTATTTTTGAAGCCGTCACCACTTTGAACCCTGCATTTTCCAAGATAGGGATATCGCCCCAACCTTGCCCCTGACCAACGCTCATTGTGGTGACATCATTAAGAGTTTTGACCTGCTGAAGTTTGGCCGCGGTATCTTTGTGGATGATAGGAATTCGCCAACCCAGTAATCCCATCTCCAGTGGAAGATATATGGGTAGGAAGCGTTGTTCCAGATCTTTTTGAAAGCCAGTATCAAAGACATCGGCACCACCGGATTCGACCATAATCCTTGCCCGATTCTGGTTCACACTCCTTTTATCAACGGTCACATTAAACTCACCGCTCGACTTCTCCAACGCGAGTTGCAGCACAGCAAGCCCGATAGACTCTTTGCCAATCCCGTCGATATTCGGGTACTTCACTTCTTGGCTTGCGACCTTCAAGCTGGTTAAGGCTAATAAGAGAAGCCAGCCCGTACGTAGGTATGATCCTGTCATGGTTTTATTCCTTTACTGTATTGAGTTGATGACTCCAATCAATAATATAGCGTTCAATCGAGGTCTTTTCCTGAAATAGATAGAGGTATCAAGTGTCTGTTGTTTCTTGGAGGTGTTGAGGAAGAGTGAGCGTGAAGCGTACCCCTTGCTGAATATTAGAATTAAACGCCAGCTCGCCCTGAAGCTTTTTTTTCACTAGGTTATACACCAGATTTAGGCCTAGCCCTGAACCGCCCATGCCTCGTATCGTAGTATAAAAGGGTTCAAATATTTTATTGTGCAATGCAGGCTCAACCCCTGAGCCATTGTCTGCATATTCAATGATGATACTGTGTTCGACTTTTCGATAAGATATGGAGATTTGGGGCAGTATATCACTGTGCTCAAAAGCATGCCGAAGGCTGTTTAAGATGAGGTTTGACATGGCTTGACTCAACACACCGGGAAAGCTATCCATCATCAGAGTGTCGTCCCCGGTGAGCGTCGGGGTAACGGGGATTTTTGAAGTCTCGATACTTAAAGAGATGAGCAACGACCGCAAAACTTGTTGGATATTGAATTCAACACGGTCCTCAGAGATCTGGTCGACGGCGGTGCGTTTAAAGTCTCTAACCAGAGTTGTGGCTCGGTCGAGATTGCTTTTGAGCATAGCCAACCCCTCGCCCATGGTTTTTGAGGCGGTGGTAAACTGCTCACTGGTGAGGGTTTGTTGATCAAATTTTTGATTGAGATTGGTCAGGTTGTCTTCCACTAAGGTGGTAGCCGTGACCGCAATACCTAAAGGCGTATTGACCTCGTGAGCAACCCCTGCAACCAACCCCCCTAAGGCACCGAGTTTTTCAGATTCGACCAGTCTTTCTTGGGTTGTTTTAAGTTCGGCGAGACTGGTTTGTAAATCCAGCGTTCGTTTGGTGATGGTATCCTCAAGAGATTGATTGAGCTTTTCCAATTTTACTTGTGCTCGCTTGAGTTCTGTCACGTTGATGGCAGTTCCCCTATATCCGAGAAACTGCTGCCCGCTGTAACGCGCAATGGCTTGGAAGACGAAAATACGCGTTTGGCCATGGATCTCTATTTTTTCTTCACATAAGGAAAAGCTTTGCTGTTTATTGAGTTTTTTCCTTAGCCCCTTGGCGTGTTTTAAACGTTCAATCTGGGCCAACTCAGGTTCTGTCTCTAGATCAATCTCCAGCGCCTGTTTCATTGGTCCAGAGCAAAAGCGTAATTTCCCCTCTGCATTGGTTTCCCACAACCAATCTGATGAAACATCGGTGAAATCCTGAAGCTTTTCTTGTTCGATTTTAATGCTTTGGTAAAGCTTGGTGAAGGTACGAGTGAGTTTGTTCACTTCTTCAGCAACCCAACTGAGTTCGTCTTTTTCTTCGATTGTCCAATGCTGTTGCTTGATGCGTAACGGCGTGTTGTGGTATCGAGGGTAATATTGTCGTAAATACCGAACAATGCTCATCACTCGTTGGTTGATGCTATGGTGAAACACCAAAAATAGCAGGCTGCACACAAGGGTGGTCCTGATCGCATTGAGACCCAAGCTGATAAAGAACTGTCTTATCAGATAGTCATAAATATCTTGAGAGCTTGATGTAACGACCAACTCACCCACTGTCTTACTTTCTTTGGTCGTATCATCCGTGTACACCAATGGGAAGCGGTTGGTAATGTTTGTCCCTTGAGGCTGCTCGCCCGATATAATGACATCACCATCAAACCAAACTTCTAGGTAATCAACCTTAGGTAAGGAGTTTAGCTCTTGGAGGCGCTTTTCAACCGAAGGCACATCATAAAACCATAGTGATGAGGCAATAAGGCTAGAATAAACTTGCCTGACTTCAGTATGACGTGTTCGGACGTCATCGAACTGGCGATTGTAATCCCAATAGAGTTGCAACACCGTCGTTGTTAAGGTGATTAGGCTGCTCATGATCACTAAAATTAAAAGAACGCGTCGACCTATTTTACTGACATAAGTCTTTCTCATATGTATTTCTCGTTCTGTTCCTATTATGAGTATAGGCCCTCACGACTCATTACCACGGTACTGTTTGCTACAATTATAGGCAGCCGTCTGCGTCATAGTGAAAGGTGTGATGATGAAAAGCTGTGTATTGGTGTTATGTATGTTGGTTTGTGAACCTCTATTTGCCCGAGAACTTCTCTACCCTAACATCGATGGGGTCGGAGAACAGTCACTTGGGTTTGCTGTGCTTCAACTGGTGATTGAGAAGTCTGGCACCGACATGACGGCTGTGGTTGACACCAGAGAGGTTAATCAGAACCGAATGAGGCAACTTGTTGAAAATAATGAGCTGGACTTATTTGATACTGGGTTTGATGAGACGTTGGAAGGTCGTTTCACGCCCATTTATCTGCCTATTGAGATGGGATTATTGGGATGGAGGCTTTTTATCATCCACAAAGATACCCAGAAAAAAATCAGTCAAGTAGAAAATTTAGCCGAGCTAACAAAGTTTGTGATGGGACAAGGTCAAGGCTGGGGTGACATTAGAATATTGCAAGCGGCAGGTTTAAAGGTGACTACGGCGCCCAGAATAGAAACCTTGATACAAATGATTGGTGGCAAACGGTTTGATCTGTTTCCGTTAGGCGCAAATGAGGTCTATCAGTTTTTGGAAACGTATCGTGGCAACCAACCCGATATTGTGGTTGACGACAGCATTGTGCTTATTTATCCCTATGGGCGTTTCTTTTATGTTCGGTTAGGGGATGATGAATTAGCCTTAATGTTGACTCGCGGACTAGAGCAATCGTTTGAGGATGGCAGCCTTCAGGCGCTTTTGGCCAGTCATCCTTTTTCGAAAGACGCGTTCTTAAAAGCCAACTTGAACCAACGGACACAAATAAGAATACCCAGCCCTATTCTGACCGAGAGCTTTAACGCTATCGATGACAAGTGGTGGTTTACCCCTTAATGGCTTAGTGTGAGTAGCAAGCAACAAGCCAACAATCTCGTGACTGTGGCTTGTTACGATTTTTCATACTCAGACGATTCTGCACCATTGGCAACTAAAAAACAGTGTCCAAACTGGGTCAGAAACGATGGGTAGAGAGAAGGCGATGAACAAGGTGCTTCCAATCATGTTATGTATTCTCATGCTTTATACGCGGAGTTGAAAGTTATCTTCAACTCGTGATGTACCGTTGTGATAGTAAGTTCGGTAGGCATCAATAAAATAGCGGCTGCCATCGGGCCTGATGATTTCGAATATTTCCCAACGTGAGGTGCCGCTGTCTGCCGGTTGGGCGATATAGCCCGCTGGGCAGCTGAAGGCTTTTGCCTCAAACACGGCCTCGGTGACTCGAAAAACATTGAAGTAGCGGCCACTGGGTTGGGTAACTCGCCCCCACTGCCCCTCTATTGTTGTGTAGTTGTCGTTATGATCCAACAGCCAATCCCAATCGCTGCCGTCTGGCAAACCACAGTAAACGTAGGTTGACGTGTTAGCGAAAGCTGATGAGGTGACGCACAATGCGATACAAGATATAAGTTGCTTCAATTTCATGTTATCAATTCGTTCCTTTTGTTAATTAATTTTTACAATTAGTGCGCATTATTAACATATCTTTGCGCGCCGAAAAAACAGACAACTCATGTGGGTATTGGTTTTTTGCACAAGAATTGTTGCTGGCTATCGAGTGATTCAATGGCCATTTTTGTTGCTTAGCAATAACTTGGATGTGGGCTGATTGTCCGATAAGGCTATGTTTGGGTTAATTATTTTCTTGAGGAAATAACTCAAAATCACCTAAGATTGGATTCTGCTCTGACCAGTCAATTTCTATGTTTTTATCACGAAAGTAGTCATTAGTAGGCCCTGAATAGGCCCAATGAATGACGGATATTCTCAGGTACAGGCTTGCTTGATTCTGGCTAATTTGGACGGTGTCGCATGACAGTGTCACTACTATGCTACACTAGCAGTATCTGTCAACGAACTTCTGGATCGCTTTAATGGCTGTATTGCTTGAAATTGTCACGGTCTTCGCGCAATTGGTCGTGCTCTTCATGGTGTTAGTTTTCGCATCCTATTAGGTCTGGTGTAACCGCCGCCTCCCTACTATTTTGTACAGTTCGCATAGTTTTGCTGATTGCATTGTGTCATTGGAATATAAGTCATTTCTTCGACTGGCTGCCCATTCACCAACTTATGGAGTGTTAGAATCGCTTGCTTACCCATCTCGTATGGATTCTGTCCCACGTTTGCGTGCGCCAAGTGTTCCCCTAAATAGACCAGTTGCTGATCCGCAGTATCGGCAATAATCAAGACAATATCCTTGTCCGATAATGCTTGTTTATGTGGCTCTATGAGTTCCCGGTATCCGTCCTTAAACTGGGTCCAGCCCCCGACAGCAACAACCGCATTAATGTTTCTTTTGTCATAAGATGAGAGGACATTGCGAAGGTCGGCCTGTGCTCGGTCAAACTGACCAAAATTGTATAAGGGTTTGCTAAACTCCCGCCAACCTTGATTACCTTTAATGGGATCTTTTAGAGTATTGAGATCATCGTTGCCAGACAGTGCGGAACGCACGCCCATGACTCTTTGATTAAGGTTAGGTGAGTCAGGTCGACCACTTTGAATGACGAAGACACCGCCTTGAGGACGTTGGGATTTTAATTGCTCTCCAAGTGCTTTACCGAGCTCAAAGTCGTTGGTCCCAATGTAGGCTTTTCTTAGCGAAGGGAATTCTTTTAACGATTCGTCGGAGAAATCGGCATCGTATGTCACGATGGGAATACCGGATGCGAGCGCTTTGATCATGCTATGTGTTACAAGAAACTCAGATTGTGTTACGGCAATGGCAATACCATCGACACCTTGATCGATCATATCAGAGATGATTTTATCTTGCTTACGAACATCCACGGACGTTGGGCCTCTAAAGAGGCACTCGACGTTATCTAACGTTTGTGCGGCATCATAGCAGCCATCACGGCTGGCGATGAAAAATGGATTGTTTTCTTCTTTTGGTATGACCGCGAAAATAAAAGGCTTAGAAAATGCGATGTTCGATACGAACAGGAACGGTACCAAAAGCAGTAATTTTCTCAGTGAACACATATCACAAGATCTCCTAGGGCTTGGCGCGACAAGCACTTATCTGACTTAAATTTAGCTTAAAAAATCATAAAAGATGAGGTTTATTGAGGTAATGGCATGGTTAATATCTCTTCAAATCATCAATGAATAATGTAAGTCAATGTAATATCGGTATTTGGTGTACCAGTCGGTTTGCTCACATTCTGAACTCATCACTTACTCATCAGCAGTAGTGATTTAGGGAATATTCAATCAGTGATAAGTGAGGATCAGCGGATTGTGTGTCTTTGGGCAAGTCCATTGAAGTAAAGGTATCGCTCGGGCTATCATGCCAGTGTGACTGAGAACATGAAGTGATCGGTAGCTGGTGTCGTGAGGAACAAAGAACACATTGTTACTGCTAAGCTCAAAAAGCAGTCTTTGTTGAACGGTGATATTAGTGACACTGTGACTATTGGAGTTAAGCACCACAGAAAGATAATGCATTTAATTTTATAAATTAAATGCATTAGCGATATCGACACTCTGAAGTGTCGCGAGCCTACCTGCCCTAAGAACCTCTCATTTAGCGTTACTGTTGCTCTAGCTTATCAATATTGTTTAAAGAGCAGGATTCAGTTCCTACTGGTGAAGTCACTAGTATTTTTTGGAAGCCGACGACAAGGTTGTGCTGGACAGTACCACTCTTATAAGTAATGATCTCTGCGCTGTTGATCCCCTTTGCTTTGACTTCTTTCTTACCGTCCGCGCTAACACAAACCATGGTACAGCCGCCCATTTTGCAACTTACCTGATTAATAAACTCGATGTTAGGGTTGTTAAACGCAAAACTTGGCAATGATATCCCAGTTAGAATCATACCGAAAAGACCGTTTCTCACGTGATCACCACTTCTTAAAATACAAACCCTAGTCTAACCAGAGTATACGTCGTCATCAAGGTGCCCCAGATCAACCCTTGGAACTAGTTGAGGTATTGGCTACCTTGCTTGGCGAATGTTTCATCCCTAACCTCTTCAATCGCTTGCCATATTTGGTTGGCGAGCTCCGGTGAAGAATCGAAAAACTGATGACTAAAAACAAGATAATACTCTTTGATTGTTACCGCGGGTTTAAGTTGCTCGACGCCACTAATACGCTCGTCTCTCATAAATTGGTTGGCCGTGGTATCCTGAACGGCTATGGCGGATAGCCGTTGCAGTGTAAGCATAGTAAATAACTGTTCTGTGGTTTTGACTTCATGGACCTTAAGCTGTTTGTTTTTTAACTCGTTTACAATGGAAAAACCCAAATGGGCACCTATCTTTTGGTCAAAATTGTCCAGTTTTACACCATCCCATTTCACCCCACTGTCTTTCAATGTGTAGAAATAGTAACCAATGTTTGCAATCCTTTGCTCCTTGACAAGGGCTCCATCTTTCATCGGGTATCGGGCGAGTTTTGCGCGGTTTGGGTTAAAGGAAAACACAAATCCTCCGTCAACATTACCAGAGGCAATTTCTTGCAATACCCGTTTACCTGGCAACCGGACATATTCCACGTCTATGCCAAGCATGCTCGACACCCGATTGATGACATCCAAAGCGAAGCCTGGGGGTGTCGCCACCTCTTTACCGGAACCCATTTGGAATGGGTAAGATTCAACATCTGAATAGGCAAGCTTCAACGTCTTTGCTGCCGGTGCGTGAAACGTTGCAAGAGTCACCAAAAGGCCAAACCCTATCCTAAATATGAGTGATCGCATTTCTTTGCCCAATTCTGATTTTTTCATACATAAGCATAGAGCGAAATCACATGAACTTCCTCGATTTTAGTGGTTATACAATGTTTTTAAATGAACGTAATGGAGAAAATAGAGATAGAAAACCGCTCTTAGATGAGCGGTAAAATGGAATTTACAAGCTGTTAGGTATTGGAGAACAGAATAAAATAAAAACAGAAACTTGTTGCCAAGAACAAGCCTACTCCAAGTAAAATAACAAGGTGATATGACATATTGATGACTTCAATACTGCATAAATTTGAAACTTATGTTTGGCTGATCAGTTGATATTTCAAGTGACCACCTTATTTACAATAATAACAATGTATTTTAAGGGTTTGGTATTGTTTTTCTGGAAAAATTCAAGAAAATCAACAAACAAAACGCTATGTTTTTATTGTGTGATATAAGCTTTCATTATATGAAATGTCTATTTTAACCATTACATATTGTGACTTATTTGATCACAAATAAAGGCTATGTATGTTGTTTGTTTAATAGATATAAATAATGATTTACTTTCTTATAAATAAGGTCATTACTATGAAAATTATTAATATATCACTGTTGCTCGCGGCGTTTTCACTTCCAGCGCAAGCGAACTTTGCGCCGACTAATGTTTACCTTGATGGAAAAGCCTATCCCCTGGTTGAGCTTGAATCAAACGTGGTCACAAAAAGCTCTGTCGAGATGGACCTCAACAAAGAAGAAAGTCAACGAATGAGTGACCAAGGCTTTGCTGAGCTTTCTCAATCTTTTAACTTTTTGTGTCGAATCAATTTGTCCAATACGTTTTATTTCACCAATTTGAAACCTGGTGATTCCACTAAGCTCTACTCATTTGATCAAACGTGTGCCTATAAACGAGCGTCTGGGGTATTGACGAACTTATCGAATGCTTGGCTTAGCCTACAGCTTGTTGATGGCAGTGGGTCTGTGATCGGTGGGCCGAGCAGCTCAGTGTATTCTAACCCCGGTAAAGGCAAATACCATTGGGTTGTGATCAACCGTTCGACGGGCAGCCGTGGTGACGGATACATCAAAACAACAGAGATTCATTAATCTTTGATTCGGTGAAGCGTACGGCCTCACCGACTTTTTCTTTCACATCAAATGTTAGTACTCCCCTTTTTCACCCTCAACAATGATTGTGGTAATAAATGCCGGTTGAAATGATCGTATTCGTGGTATCAACCGTAGGGAAGATATTGCCTACATAATAACCGAGGATAACGAAATGGAATTGCTTATTGAATCACTGGAAGGTGGAATTTATCTCGCGTACTCCGTCAACGGGGACAGTAAAACCTTGCTGAAGGATAATGCAGCAACACCTCTCAAATTCGCCTGCTTGACTCAAGCCAGAGATCACTTCAAAGATCATAAATTCGACTCAGCAATGCTAGTCCATTGCAGTGCTTACGACGAAATGTGTGGTGAGCAAATAGAAAATAACAATTCGTTGAAAACCGAGCTGCCATGGTTCTAGACCCTCAAAAAGAGCCTCACGCCCTCTCGGACTGTGAGGCTCGGCTGCGAATCTTGTGCCACATTAAAGTCTCTGAGGAAAAACTAAGCTTTCATTTTTAGCGAGTGCACAGTCCTGACTTTAGGATTAATGTAAATGATGTACACACATCGTTACAAAGTGAGGTTAAGATGAAAGTGTTTATCCAATATACTCAGACTGGAAAATATCGTGATCATGCTTGGGAAGCTTGTACTGTGAAATCAAAAGGTGACGTTCACGCGGTCACGCCCTCTTATGCGGCGCAGCTTATTCAGCAGAATAAGGCCCATCTTTACACTACCGGTGATTCCGAAATTGTCATCGAAACCTAAGCGCCTTCTGCCATTTGGCGCCCTCAACGAGACCAGTTTCTCAGAAGAGGGCTTTGTTAGCTGGCTCTCCTTATAATGCGATGACGCGTTCAAAGGAGAGAGGCTACTTTGTTGCTTTCTTTTTGCCTTTCGCGGTAAAGCCTTGATGCGGAAAGACGTTGCGAATACGCTGCTGGACTTGTTTAGGAATCTGCTTCGAGAACACCAATTTACCACCTGATCGATGGTGATAAACTTTGAGTTCTCCGTCGAAAGGATCTGCTCTGGCGATTTCAACGACATTTCTTCGAAAAATCGCTGGGAAATGGCCCTTTTCTTTCTTTATCTGGCCAGATTGAAATTTGACGCGCAGCAAAGGTCTGTCTACGGCAACCAGCCAAAAAATGCCGATAGCAGCAACTAAGATTACGTACCACATAGAAACTCCGTTATTAATCCAATAATTTCGTCAGATCTTCTTTGAGAGAACTGACCGCTTTACTTGCCTTTTCGCTGCGAGATGCTTCTGAAAGTAAATATTCGATGGCATCAGATAAGGTACAGCCCAACTCATTTGCACGGGTAGACAACTTTTCCCAAACCCGATAATCAAGGTCGATCGACTTTTTCTTCGTATGAAGTTGTTCGGCATTGAAGTGACGCTTGCGTTTTGCTCTGATGGACTGTTTGAGCTTGTTTTCAAGCTCTGGCGACATATGATTATCTATCCAGTCAAGCACTCTTACCGGTTCGTGCTCTAGCTGGCGTAACTCATTGATCACTAATTCAACTTCGCTCGTGTCTATGTAGCGCGTGATCGCTTCACCATTTTTCCATTTGCTGATAAGGTAATTCCACTTCCAACCACATTCCAAATTTTCAAGCTGTTGATATTTCATTGTAAGCAGTTTCCATTAAACTCTAGTTACAGCGTAACTCAGCATTATCCAGAAGTACAACATTTATCGTATACATTTTAGACTATCACATCATGTTAAATTGTCTGTGTCATAATCGGCTGTTTTTATATATAATTTCAGTCCTTTTTTAGAATATGAAATCCGTCGATGATACAAGAAACCTGGTGTGCAGTAACTCCCCAATACTCAATATATGACGACGTGATATCGAGATTTGATCAATTAGAAAACGTATCCTTTCTTCAGGTTCAACCTAGGCTAGAACTCGCATTGAGCACCTTTGCTAACACAGGGGGGCTATCCAGAGTTCTCATCGTTAACGCGCCTGATAATGCATTTTATCGGTCTAGTGTTAAGCAAGGCCTATCAGCGTTTACCTCAGAGACCATCGTGACCAGTGAGAGTCTCAATCTTCGTGAATTGCTTGGCACCTATGCGTGTAACAAATCCGGAGAAATTATTGCCAGTAAAAGTGGCTTAGTGGAACAAGCGAATAATGGTTTTTTGGTTATACCTGCTTGCCTGCTGTTAGCTAACCCAAGTGGTTGGCAAACGCTAAAATCGGTGTTTTGTGGGGAAGAAATGAGCCCGATTAACACCACGCCGCAACATATTCCTGCTGATGTGCCCGCATCGAGCTATAAGGTGAAGCTCGTCGTCGTCGGAGATAGAGAGCAAATAGCGGATCTGGAAGATTTTGATCGCGAACTTTATCATGGCTTTGCCAGTTATACGGAAATAGAGCATGAAATTATGCTCACCGAGCCAAACATTGACCGCTATTTGGGTTTCCTATCAACCTTGCTCAAACAGAATCAAATGCCCAGTCTTACTTTTGATGCTATTCACCGTTTGATGGTGGCCGGTGCGAGGCATACTGAAGATCAAAGATATATGCCGATAGAACCGCTGTGGTATCTTTCTATCTTTCATGAAGCGGCGCTTTATTCTAATGATGGCACTATTTCTGAGGCCGACTTGGAACAGGCGCTTGAAAACCGTTATGTACGCCAGTCTTATTTGCCTGAGCGTGCACTGTCCGATATTTTGGATGGCCAAGTGATCATTGAAACTCAGGGAGAGTGTGTTGGTCAGGTGAACGGGCTTACTGTTATTGATGTGTCAGGCCATCCCGTTGCCTATGGAGAGCCCGCTCGTATTTCCTGCGTGATTCATTTTGGTGATGGTGATATTTCTGATGTTGAGAGAAAAGCAGAACTTGGTGGTAATCTTCACGCTAAAGGCATGATGATCATGCAAGCTTTTGTTTCCAGTGCTTTGCTGTTGGATGCCCCTCTACCATATTCAGCATCGGTTGTTTTTGAGCAATCCTATTGTGAAGTGGATGGAGACAGCGCGACACTTGCGGAGTTGTGTTCATTTGTCAGTGCCCTCTCTGAATACCCGATCAATCAGCAGGTTGCTGTGACGGGAGCGGTCGATCAATTTGGCCGCGTGCAGGCAGTGGGTGGGCTTAACGAAAAAATTGAAGGCTTCTATCGAGTCTGTAAACACCAAGGCTTTACTGGAAAGCAAGGCGTGATTTTACCAAAGACAAATTTGAAACATCTCGCATTGCATAAGGATGTGGTTAAGAGTATTAAAAATGATGAATTTCATATTTGGTCAGTCTCTACAGTTGATGAAGCCATCCCAATTATTATGAATAAACCTTTCCGTGGCGAAGATGAATCCAGCGTGATCAGCAAAATTGCGGAACGAATAGAAAACTTTGAAAAACACGAACATCCGCTAAGTATTGCGGAACGTATCAAAAACTGGTTCATTTAGTGTAAAGATCAGTCCAATTTGTACTGATCGGACTTGTTTGGCGTACACGTGTTCACTAACATGCTGCTATCAAAATTTGGAGTCATTGATAATGCAAAACAAACGTGATTGTTATAACCGCGAAGATCTTATCGCCTCGAGTCAAGGTGAGCTGTTTGGAGAGGGTTATCCACAACTGCCCGCCCCTAATATGCTGATGATGGATCGCATCCCAAAAATGTCAGAAACTGAAGGTGATTTTGGTAAAGGATTGATTATCGCGGAACTCGATATTACTCCAGATCTGTGGTTCTTTGATTGCCATTTCCCTGGAGACCCTGTCATGCCAGGCTGTCTTGGCCTTGATGCGATGTGGCAGCTCGTTGGTTTTTACCTTGGTTGGGTTGGCGGCAAAGGTAAAGGCCGTGCTCTCGGTGTCGGTGAAGTTAAATTTACCGGTCAGATATTGCCAACGGCCAAAAAAGTAACGTATGAAATCCATATGAAACGTGTTGTAAACCGTAAATTAGTAATGGGCCTTGCCGATGGCCGAGTACTTGTTGATGGTAAAGAAATCTATGTTGCGAAAGACTTAAAAGTTGGCCTCTTTCAAGATACATCCTCTTTTTAACGATATTGTTTCGTCTGGCGACTCGGCTGAGTCGCTTTTTTATCACTAAATTTTTAGTTATAGTGCATTAAGGGTTATGATAAAAGCCCCGAAAACGGGGCCTTTATTTTTCCTTATACCGTATGTAGATTATGTCTTTTATTTATAGAGACCAGAGTGTCTATCTTCTCTGGCATCGCGCCAACCACCAAGCCAATTAGATCGAGCTTCCATCTGCTGGTATGGACATGTGTCCGTAGAGCGGCCATTTAGGCCTGCTTTGTATCCCTGAGATTGAGCTCTCTCTAAGCGGTCACGCTTTTGTCTCTTCATAGTGTCGTCCTCATACATAGGTTTTCTAACGTACTACTATTAACTTTTTATGGAGTTTTTGTGACTCCAACATTAAGGATCGATCAAAAAACGGCCTTTCTCAAGTGAAAAAAAAGGAACGGATCCAAAATGTGAACCCGCTCCCTTGCTTAAAATTTAACCTAATTTGGGCTATTTTCTACGGAACCCAAATAAAGCTAATACAATCAAAGCGACGGCGCCAAGTGTGCCCCCCTGACGATCAACTTTTTCCTCGCTAACCCCACGAGCCTGTATATCAGAATTTGTTGCACCATTAATTGGGACCAACTTCACCGCTCTAATTAACTCTGCGCCGGGTATCCCGCCATTACATTTAGAGTTGATGTCCGTTGTATCATATCCGCCTGAACAGTAGTAAGCCGATCCGGAAATAACACCAGCATCATTGATGTCAGTTGCATCAATAATTCGATATTGATTATTCACTGAAGAAACAATGCCGTCATTCGTCAAGTCGTCCAAATACCGAGGGGTATTGTTCAATGGCGCCTTGCCGCTGGTGCTCAATGGCGCAATGAAGGCTCGTTGAGCTCTTGGGCTTCCGCCGTTATTCTCTTTATGGGTGTCATAATCGATCGCACCAACGACTTCATCATAGTTGTTGATCCCACCCGCTTTTCCATTCGCTCCACTAAAGAAAATCGACCCAGAGAACTCTTTGTAACTTGAATTCGGATTGGCGGGATCCGTAATATAAAACAAAGCATTGGCAAACGATTTGTTGATCGCGGTGGCGTATTTGACTTCACCGATCGCAATGCCGTTATTGTTAATTGAAGTTAAAACAGAACTTTGGAAACCATTGTCATTTTGAAAACGACTGACAAAATTGGTTGGAATACTGCCCAATGAAGACAGAGCAAACACTGCAGCGACAGGCCGCTGGTCTGAGTCTGCGTTGTACCCTACCGCGTAGTCGATACTATTGACCGTCGCCAGATCTCTGGCGCTGCCTTGTGGAATGCTGCGATCATCTTCAGCCGCATTAGTGACCCAAGGAATGGTGTGTAGGGTGGTTCCATCCCACACCGCGCCATAGGAATAATAGTCGTTGGTATCATTGGTTGACTGTTTACTGACACTACCGACGTAATAGGTATTGCTACCCGTAACTAATTTGCCCCATACCTTACTTTGATCATAAGTACTGGTATCAAGTGCTGCGTCAGCATAAAACGCCGTTCGGTTCTGAAGTGTGCCACCGTAGTAGGTACCGAGCGCGTTATTAGCGTCAATGAGGCTGTTAACAATGACATTGTTGTTGCTCGACTGTATCTGAGCCCCTTCAATATAAGCAAGCGAGTTGTTGAAAGCCGCGCTTTCTTTGGCATACCCATTGGTGTATTGATTGGTAACCCATTCCTCACACAACTCTCCATTGTAGCCAAGAAAGTTGGAACAATAGGTTTCAAAACCCGTCTTACCCTCTTGAAGTAATTGATAACCTAATGTGTAACGAAAGGGCGCCTCTTCACGGTAGTCAAACCCTTGCTCTGTGAGCTGCTCTTCAAAGGCAATATTATAACTGGTTTGACTACACGTTGTGGTACTCCAACAATCCGCCGTGGCCATTTCAGGGGCAATAGCAGTGCCATAGGTTCTTGCGCTTGAGTCGACGACAGGCTGATAATCATAGACATTGTAGATGGCGGCATTCGCGCCAAAACAAGTCATAACGGCCAAAGAAATCGATGACAATTTAAACGTATTTTTAATCATTATTGGTTAACTTTCCTGTTGCATTGCTTCAAGCTCTTCCCAGCGTTCAAAAGCAACTTCCAGCTCCTGCTCTAACGCAGAAAGCTTATCTAAAATTGGTTGTGTTTGCTCGACGGACTGAGAAAAAAATTCAGGCGAATTGACATGATCCTGCATGGATTCAATCTCGCCCTCTAACGATTCAAGTTTTGCCGGCAACGTCTCTAGTTCGAGCTGCAGTTTATACGAGAGTTTCTTTGGCTTATTCTTTGGCTGAACATTTTTTGAAGATACTTCATCCTTTTTCTCTATATTCGGTGCTTTATCCAACGCTTTGGCTTTTCGGCTCTGTTGCCTTTGTTGCTGAGCATCATGATACCCACCAACAAATTCTTCTATCTGACCATCACCCTCAAATATCCAACTGGTCATGACGGTGTTGTCAACAAACAGGCGATCATGGCTGACAAGCAACAAAGTACCCTGATAATTGGCAAGCAAATCTTCCAAAAGTTCCAAGGTTTCGATGTCCAAATCGTTGGTTGGTTCATCCAAAATCAATAAGTTGTTTGACTTCAGGAAGATACGAGCAAGCAATAACCGATTTTTTTCACCCCCAGATAAGGCCTTAACTGGAGTACGGGCACGTTTAGGGGCGAATAGGAAGTCCTGCAAATAGCTTAATGCGTGGCGTGGCTTTCCACCTACCATGACTTCCTGCTTACCGTCAGCGAGGTTATCAATCACCGATTTTTCCGGATCAAGCATTTCACGATACTGATCAAAATAGGCCACTTCTAGCTTGGTACCACAATGAAGGCGACCTGAATCAGGCACTAATTTACCAAGTAATAGCTTAAGTAAGGTACTCTTACCACAGCCATTAGGGCCAATCAGAGCGATTCTATCGCCTCGCATAATATTAAACGTGAAGTCTTTAACAATAGGCTTCCCTTCTATGCTGTAGCTCAGCTTCTCGGCTTCAAAAACGATTTTGCCCGATCGAGAACCGTCGTCTATCTGGATGTTGGCTTTGCCTTGAACATCGCGGCGGCTCTGGCGCTCTTCTCGCAGCTTTTTCAATGCGCGAACTCGACCTTCATTGCGTGTCCGACGCGCCTTGATCCCTTGTCTGATCCAAACTTCTTCTTGTGCCAGTTTCTTATCAAATTCTGCGTTTTGCATATCTTCAACACGCAAAGCTTCTTCTTTTTCAAGCAAGTAATTGTCGTAACTGCCAGGAAAGGTCGCCAATTGACCACGATCCAGATCCACAATTCGAGTCGCCATTGACTTGATGAAGGCGCGGTCGTGCGAGATAAAAATAATGGAGCCACGAAAGTCTTTCAGGAAGCTTTCCAGCCATTCAATGGTCGTCACATCGAGATGGTTAGTCGGCTCATCAAGTAGCAGTACATCAGGATTCCGTACCAAGGCGCGGGCAAGTGCCGCTTTACGTTGCCAACCACCGGATAATTCGGTTAATTGAGTCTGGCCATCCAATTTCAGGGCTTCTAATACATTTTTGATCCTATCCTCGAAACGCCAAGCGCCTGAGTGATCGAGCTTCTCTTGAATGATCGCAAGCTTATTTATGTTCTTTTCACTCGGATCGATGGCGATAAGATCGAGCTGTTCTTGATAGTTCGTTAATTGTCGGCCAATTTCCGCTAAGCCGCCTGCCACATAGTCAAACACGGTCCCTTCTTGATTACGGGGAGGATCTTGTTCTAACCGTGAAACAACCACATCCTGAGTTATAGTCAGTTTGCCGTCATCCAGCAGAACTTCACCTGCCAACACTTTCATTAATGTTGACTTACCTGCCCCATTTCGGCCGACTAAACACACTCGTTCATTGTCTTGCAAGGCAAAATCCGAATGATCGAGTAGAGGGTGATCGCCGTAGGCTAGCAATCCATTATTTATTGTAAGTAATGCCATTTATTTCTAACCAGTCTTGTAATTCTTGTAAATCAAATGGCCAGTTCAGCTCATTACCATTGCAACTCATTACGGGTATGGTGACACCGTAACGAGTAAACAGTTGATCGTCGAAAGCGATGTCGACAATATCAACCTTGGCAGCGATATTCGCCTGCTGGCAGAGTGTGTAAGCCATCTCACAGAGATGGCACCCTTGAGTACTGTAAAGTAGGATCAAATCTTGGCCTATGATTCCAAATGCGTGACAACCCAACAATTGTGGATATGCTTGTTCCGAGAAAAGTCCAAAGGCAGCGTTTGAGAGGAAATATTTTTAGCACCCAACCCAACTTCCGTCAACGCATCATGATCCATTTTGAACTGGCGTTTATTATTCGAAAATATAATGGTTCCGCCAGGACGCAGTCGTTTCTGCAAACTTGTCATCAGTTGAATATGATCACGCTGAACATCAAAACTTTGTTCCATTCTCTTAGAATTCGAAAACGTTGGGGGATCAATAAAAATCAGATCATACTGTGCTGTAGCGCTCTCTAACCATTGAAGGCAATCACTTTGCACAAACTGATGCTGACGACCAATCTGGCCATTAAGCTTCATGTTTTCTTTTGCCCACTCCAAGTAGGTGTTTGACATATCAACGGTCGTGGTCGATTTTGCTCCGCCGCAAGCAGCATGAACACTGGCGGAACCTGTATAGGCGAAAAGGTTCAGGAAGTCCTTACCCTGAGACAATTCACCGAGTTTGCGACGGGTCAATTTGTGATCGAGGAACAAACCTGTATCAAGATAATCATGGAGATTAATGATCAATTTAACGCCGTATTCGTTAACATGCATGGTTTCCGATTGCTGAGCTAACTTTTGATACTGAGACCGGCCTTTCTGCTTTTCTCGTACTTTCAAAACAACGTTGTTGGCATCCGTACCCGTCACCTGAATAGCTGCCCTTATGATATCGGTAAGACGACGCTTCGCCTTCTCCTCTGGGATATCTTTTGGCGCAGCGTATTCCTGAATGACGAGGTGATCAAGGTAGACATCGATAGCAACATTGTATTCAGGTAAATCCGCATCATAAATACGATAACAATCGAGCCGTTCTTTTTTGGCCCACTTTGCAATTTTGCCAATATTCTTTTTTAGCCGGTTTGAAAAGTCTGGTGCAACAACGGACTCGGTGACCGTGTCACTCTCAGTGTCAGTTGAGCGTTGGGAAATAGCGTAGTTTTTCTGGTGACAGGGTAACGCTCCGTTATTAAGCTTGTATTGCTTCTCTGCTCGCATTCGAAGGCAGCTAAGCAGCTCGTCTGAGCTAGAAAAAATAGACGCACTGCAACCACCAAATTGTTCCTTTAGCTGTGCACCGAATGCGGTATATAAAGCAATCAGGCCAGGATGGGTGCCTAAACGCTCACCATAAGGTGGATTGGAAACAATCACGCCATGTTCAAATTCTGTTGGACGTTTCAGCTGCGCCGCATCGACTTCTTCGAATGAGATTAGCGTATCAACCCCAGCTCGTTTCGCGTTATCACGCGCTGTTTTTAACACGCGGGGATCGTTGTCGTAGCCAAAAAACTTAGCGTCAAGATTTTTGACACCTCGTCGGGCCTGAACTGCCGCTTCAGATTTAACCTCAGCCCAAGTTTCTGGCTCAAAGTCTTCTAGGGATTCAAAGCCCCACTCTGGACGGTTAACGCCAGGTGCCATATTGGCGGCCATCATGGCCGCTTCAATGAGCAATGTACCAGAACCACACATAGGATCTAGGAAAGGTTGACCCACCTGCCAGCCACTACGAAGAATGAGCGCTGCTGCGAGGGTTTCTCTGAGAGGCGCTTTGCCTGCAGCTGAGCGGTAGCCACGCTGATGAAGACCGCCTCCTACCATATCAATGCCTAGAATTGCTTTGTCTTTATGCAATCGGATGTGAACACGAAGATCGGGGCGATCTTTGCTGATCGAAGGTCTTGGTAAATCTCTTTTATTGAAGCAGTCCACTATGGCATCTTTGACTTTCATTGCACCATACTGACTATTTCTAATCTCTCGATTGGTACCATTAAAGTCCACGATAAATTTCTTGGAACTGTGAAACTGGTTAATCCAATTGACAGACGACGTTGCCAGATAAAGGTCCATGTCATCATTACAGGTGAACTCCGAAAGAATTCGTACAAAACGAGAAGCTAACCGACTCCATAAACAACAGCGATAGATTTGTTGATGGGTGGCTTTAAATCTCACACCAGCCTGAACGGGCTTTGCGTCGCTAATTCCGAGTTTTGTCAGCTCTTCCACCAATAGGTTTTCTAGGCCATTAGAGGTAACTGCAAGATATTGATGCATAGTGCTCTTATATTCTTAATAAATGACCCTTGATTATACCTGTCTCGTCATCATTTCGTTAGCCAAATCAGTGTTTATCTTACTCACCATCAATCCAAGTGGTTAAAACACCACCAATCAAAGAAAGTTTGAAAACTTTCATCGTGGCATTACCCCAAGAAATCGGAAGGAATACACCTTAACCAATTTTATTGACCCCAAAGGTTAGTGAATACTTATTCACTCCCAATCTGGACTATACCAAATGAAAATAAATGTGTAATTAAGGAACAGTTTTAGCGTAATAGAGGAATAAATGGCTTATCATCGGCAACGGATGTCTAAAAACAAGGACTTTTTATTGATAGAAAAGTTGAAGATATCGGTAAAATAGAGGTGGCACAGACGATTAATCACTGCCGTTTGATTTAAAACCTTGGAAAGGTAGCACTTGGGTGGAACGATAAACCAGAGAGGTTATCCGACTAAAGCGATAGACGTTGTTTGATTGACGAAGTGAGTATTAGCGATAGACATGCGATCGTGCATGACTTTTATCGCTTGACCAAAGACCAATGATTTAGCGCTGTTGAGGGTAAACGATTGCAAGTTAATGTAGGTGCATAGACTTGCACTCTCTCCTACTTCCAACACCAGAAAGTAACCTTGGCTATTACTGTTGCTTAAGTAAACCACGTCCCCTTCAACTGGGCAGGTTGGGCTCTCTGGCTGACAATCGAAAAACCAGCTTTTAGGCTGCACTGGCTTATGAAAACGCTTGGCAGCGACACAATACAGTGCCAGTTCAGTTCTTCTAGGTTCAGACAGGTCAAGATGAGAGATTTGTTCTTTGTAAATTTGATATGAGCAAGCATCATCAACTGAAAACTCGTTCACACCAATGGCGCAATCGACCATCAATTTCTGGGATAGGTTGGTCTTAAATACCATATCGTCGCCCAGCTCCAACATCAAATGTTGCTCAGCGTCATCATAGTACCAAGTCCATTTGTCACTCGGTTTAAGCATCGTTCCCATCTCACATCAAAGTCAATTTAGCAAATTGTTCTTTGCTATTCCCGCATTTACCAAAATTCTATGCGTTTGGCTTTAAAAAAAAAGAGGAAATGAACATTCATTTCCTCTCAATTTATTAAGGATTAACGTGCTTTATTCATGAGTGACAGCGTCACTAGTGACTATTTAAAGGTTTTTAACGATATTGCTCACTAAACTAGGGCCTTGATAGATAAAGCCAGAATAAACCTGAACAAGTTGAGCACCCGCCAATAACTTCTCTTTTGCCGCAACATATGAATCAATGCCCCCTACCCCTATAATGGGTATCTCTTGGCCAAGCTCTTGATACAGAAGATGGACGACCTGTGTACTCCGTGACTGAACCGGCCTTCCACTTAAGCCGCCAATCTCTTCAGCGTGCTTCATTCCTTTAACCAAAGTTCGGTCTAAGGTTGTATTCGTTGCAATCACGCCATCGATTTTGTTTTTCAGTAACGAACCACTGATCTGGCGGATCTCTTCATCACTAAGATCCGGTGCGATCTTAAGAGCAATTGGAACATATTTACCATGTTCTTCAGTGAGTTGCTGCTGCTTTTGCTTTAACTCTGCTAGTAAGTCATCTAATGCGTCACCGTATTGTAATGACCTTAGCCCGGGAGTATTAGGAGACGAGATATTCACCGCGATATAACCCGCATAGGGATACACCTTTTCCATGCAAATAAGGTAATCTTGAGCGCCACTTTCAATGGGTGTGTCTTTATTTTTGCCAATATTAATTCCGAGTACACAATTGAAATCTGACTTTTTTACGTTATCTATCAGGTTATCGACACCCAAATTATTAAAGCCCATCCGGTTAATAATGCCTTCGGCTTCAACCAAACGAAAGAGGCGCGGTTTATCATTACCCGATTGAGGCCTGGGTGTGACCGTTCCGACTTCTACAAACCCAAATCCCATGGCGTCAAAGGCTTCGATACACTCGCCATTTTTGTCAAGACCGGCAGCAAGACCGACAGCGTTGCGAAATGTGAGGCCCATACATTCCACGGGCCGAGATGGCAACTGTTGCCGATAAAGTAAATCAATGGGAGTACCAGTAAAGCGCTTGAAGTTTTTGATCGCAAGATCATGTGCCTTCTCGGCATCAAGTTGGAAAAAGCCAGATCTGGCTAGACGGTAGAGCATTGTGCCTCCGATAGAAAAAAGCCCCGTATGAACGGGGCTGTATTATTTACTGTTTTGACGAACAATTCAATCGAAACTAACGAACTACTCGTTTGCGGAACAGTTTAAGTTAAGCAACATCAACTCTCTCAACGCGACTGAGAACTTGGCAAATTCATGAACTGAACCCACTTTAAACTCATTTAAGATATTCTCCCAACGATGAAGTGAAACTTCATTGGTTTGGATCCAATCTTCCAACGCTTTCATGACATCCAGATCTTCAGGTGCACAACTGCAACTAAGGACTTGCCCAGTAAGCTGACGCTGTTGCCAATCAAGATCTTCACGGAACGCTGCACGCGCAAGCGCTTGCCAGTAATTATCCACACCCTGACTGTTAATCTGTTTCAGGAACCAGTGAAGCGACAAACGATCACCTAGGTTAAAGTACAGTCTGGCGCTTTGTTCAACAGGTTTACCTTTATCACGCGATACGGTTGAAATATCCAGTACTGAATAGAGACTCGACAACCTTGCGACATAGTTGGCGATATCTGCACTGATCCCCTGCTCTATCCATGCTTGAGCCATTTGGTTGTGTTCTTCAACTTCAGAAGGAACCAACATATCATCGAGCTTAGCTTGAATGGTCTCAACATCACCTTGGTAAAGTTCCACTAGCGCTTTTACGCATTGGCGGCCATTACGGTTACGTAATAACCAACGAGACAATCGACGCTGAGTACGGCGAACATAAAACATCATGTCATACTGAGCGTGAGTCGACGCTTTGTTATCAAGTGCACGTATTGCTGTGAGCACTTTACCTAAGCCGAAGATCTCACGAGATGCCGCATAAGCGTTCGCGATATCGACAACGTGTGCACCGGTCTCTTCTTGCAAACGAGTAACGTAGTTGCAACCCATTTCGTTAACCATTTGGTTCGCGAGTGCGGTTGCGATGATTTCAGCACGCAGCGGATGATTATCCATCTGTTGTTGATAGTTACGGCGTAACTCAGTTGGGAAATAGTTGATCAGCTGTTGCGTATGGTAAGCGTCATTTGAGATATCGTCATGAACCAACTCTTCTTTCAGTACCATCTTACCGTAAGCAACTAATACAGACAGTTCGGGACGTGTCAGTGCTTTACCTAACTTTTCACGTTCAAGTAGTGTTTCATCGTCGGGGATGTGTTCCAAATGGCGATCTAAGTGGCCCGCTTTTTCCAGAGTATGGATAAAACGAATTTGTTCTTTAACTAACGATCTACCTTGCTGCTCAGTGACCGAAATTGATTCCGACTGGCAATAAGCGTCATCTAAAACGATGTCACCGACTTCATCTTCCATGGACTCTAAGATCTTGTTGCGTTGCTTAACGGTTAAATCTCCGTTAGTCACCAAGCCATTGAGAAAGATCTTAATGTTGACTTCATTATCAGAGCAATCTACACCACCCACATTATCAACAAAGTCGGTATTAACACGTCCACCAGTCAGAGCGTATTCAACACGACCTAATTGTGTCATCCCTAAGTTACCACCTTCACCGACGACTTTAGCACGCAAATCTTGGCCATCTATGCGTAAAATATCGTTAGCACGATCACCGACATCAGTATGGGTTTCTTTAGAGGACTTAACATACGTACCAATACCACCGTTCCATAACAGATCGACTTCCATTTTCAGGATCATTTTGATCAGTTCGTTAGGCGGCAACGACGCTTTTTTGGTGCCGATCATTTTTTGGATTTCTGGCGTCAGGGTAATAGACTTCGCTTTACGCGGGAATATGCCCCCACCTTTAGAAATCAGTTTGGTGTTGTAATCTTCCCAGCTTGAGCGAGGTAGTTTAAATAGACGGTCTCGTTCTTTCCAGCTTGATGCTGAGTCTGGATTCGGATCGATGAAAATGTGCATGTGGTTAAAGGCAGCCTGCAAGCGAATATGCTTAGACAGCAGCATACCGTTACCAAAAACATCCCCTGCCATATCACCGACACCCATGGCGGTAAAATCCGTTGTCTGGCAGTCAATGCCCATTTCTCGGAAATGGCGTTTGACAGATTCCCAGCCGCCTTTCGCGGTAATACCCATGGCTTTATGATCATAACCATTGGATCCGCCAGATGCGAATGCATCACCTAACCAAAAGTTGTATTCATCAGAGACTGAATTCGCTAAATCGGAGAAGGTCGCTGTCCCCTTATCCGCAGCAACAACTAAATAAGAATCATCTTCATCATGACGTACCACATTCTTTGGAGGGATGACTTCCCCTTCTAAGATATTGTCTGATACATCGAGTAATGCGCGTATAAAGCGTTTATAACAACGCTGGCCTTCAGCAAAAATCTCATCACGACCACTTAAGGTGTGCTGTCGTTTACAAACGAAACCCCCTTTTGCTCCCACAGGAACGATAACCGTATTTTTAACCTGTTGAGCTTTAACCAAACCCAAGATTTCCGTACGGAAGTCTTCCTGTCGGTCTGACCAACGTAGGCCTCCGCGGGCAACTTTACCGCCACGTAGGTGGACACCTTCAATATCCGGCGCGTACACAAAAATCTCGAATGCCGGAACAGGCTGAGGGATTTCTGGAATTTCTCTTGGCTTCATCTTCAATGCAAGCCACGGTTTTGATTGTTGGTTTTCGTCGACCTGATAGTAGTTGGTTCGATAGGTCGCGGTCATCATTTCCATATAGCGACGAATGATCCGGTCGTCATCAAGACTTTCAACATGATCAAGCTGAGCCATGATCTTGTTAATTCGTTCCGTTTGTCCTTTTTGGCTTCCCTTGAACTTGGGATCAAAACGTTTGGAAAACAAATCGACAAGCCCTTTCGCCAATTCAGGGTAATGGCTGAGCGTTTCTTCTATATAGTGCTGGCTGAATGGGAACCCGACCTGACGCATGTATCTGGCATACGCACGAAGAATAGAGATCTCTCTTCCTGTTAGCGAGGCGCCGAGAACCAAACGGTTGAAACCATCACTTTCCAACTCACCTGCCCATATATCAGCGAAAGCGTGTTGGAAACGATCTCTCGCTTCACGAAGATCAACACTCTTTTCACTTTTGTGAAGCATCGAGAAGTCAAGGATCCAATAAACCTGACCATTGGCTTTGCGCACTTCATAAGGTGATTCACCAATAACTCGTAAACCAAGATTTTCAAGCATCGGCATGACGTCCGACAAGTGAATAGGTTCATCACGATGATACAGTTTGAGTTTGACGGACTTCGAATCAGCGCCAAGTTCTTGAGGGCGATAAAACAACATTGCAAGTTTGTTGTCATCGCTCAATCCCTCAAGGCGTTCAATATCCGCAACGGCCGAACCCGGCATCACATCCTCTTTATAGGAGCGAGGGAATGCGCGCAAATATTCTTTTGATAGAGGGAGACCTTTACTTTCACCCAAATTTGCTACGATCGCGTCAGAGAGGCGATCGTCCCAGGTTGAGGATGCTTCCATTAAATTTTGCTCAATCGTTTTTACGTTGACGTCTAAATTATTGTTATCAATTCGGACAATGTAATGTGTTCTCGCCAGCGGGCTCTCTGAAAAGTAAGTGGTAAATTCAACTTCCTGATCACAACCAAAATATTGTTTTAAAATCCGCTGTGTCTGGCGACGGAGTTCTGTGTTGTAACGATCTTTAGTCACATACACCATGCAGCTAAAGAAGCGGCCAAACGGGTCTTTGCGTACAAAGAGTCGCAACATGTCGCGGTCTTGCATCTGGACCACACCCATCCCAACTTCCAGCAATTCTTCTTCTTTCGCTTGCAGTAACTCATCCCTCGGGTAGTTCTCTAAGATGTTATGCAGCGCTTTGTAAGAGTATGACCCCTCTCGGTATCCGCTGGCGGATAGGATACGTTCCACTTTTTCGCGAATAAGTGGGATGCTTTCAACACTTTGATTGTAGACAGCAGACGTGTACAGACCGGTAAAGCGATGCTCACCAATAACCCGACCGTTTTTATCAAATTTCTTAATGCCAATGTAATCGGTATACGCTGGACGGTGAATTCTTGACGGTGTATTACCTTTGGTCAAAATAAGCAAAAATGGCTTCTGTGCTTCGAGACGTGCCGAATCTGGAAAGTCTGAAAGTTTCACACTACGAACACGATCAGCGTTGGCAAACAAACCCAGACCTTTTTCTTTGGTCGGCCTAAGCTCCGTGTCACCATCTACGCTCACTAAGTCGTATTCTTTGTACCCCATGAACGTGAAGTTGTGGTCACCTAACCACCGCAGAAACTTGATCGTTTCTTCATAGCGATCACGCTCAACTTCGACCTTACCCTGTTGCGCCTCAACTTGATTAGTCACATCTTCAAGTTTTTCAACCATCAACAACCAATCGTGGACCACCAGCGACGTGTCGGTAAGAATTTTAAGTAATTCGTCCTTAAGAGAAACCATGGTGTCTTTCGCACTCAGGCGATCAACTTCAATATGGAACAGAGACTGAAGAATCCCTTCTCCTCCGTTTATACTGGCAATTTGCCCTTTCTTATCGCGTTCAATCTGTGTAGGGCCATGAAGCATAAGATGGGAGGCTAAATCTAGACGGCTTAATGCCATTTTCACTGAATCAACCAAGAATGGGCTGTCTGGGACGACGATTTCTACAATGGTGTGCGTAGATTGCCAGCCCTGTCGACTGACAGTCGGGTTGAACACTCTCACCGATACATCATTGGCTTTCTTCTCATTGATATGATGCCAAAGACTGATTACCGCACCATAAAGATCGGATTCGTTTCTTTCGACTAGGTCATCTTGAGAGATATTACCGAAAAGATGCTGGGCAAGCTGAGTGACTAAAGGTTGATGAGCAAGCTCGAGTTTGTCTTGAATAAGCTGGTAGACCTTTTCAAGAAGAACCGGCATCAGAGTTTCACGCGCGGTCATAATCACACTCCACAATTAGAATTGTATATATATTTTGGGGGATGTTGTAAGCATAGTGCTTTACACGGGTAACGCCGCCTTATTGTAAAAGCTTTATTGACAAATAGTTAATTCTTTTAAGAGTGGTAAGAGGTGAAATGTTTAAGAATGTGACTAATGTACTATTTAAACTCCTATAAAATCAGGTGTTCACAGAACTTCCAACTTTATAAACTTGTTGTTTTGGTCAGTTGTTAAACGAAAGCGTCCTTTTAAGCCAATTTGACTAAGAAATGGCCGGAATCGAGAAGCGGGTAATTGAAGCCGTAACCCTTGATCTGTGATGGCGAGAACATGGCTTGCCGCACCACTGTAGTGCGCAATGAAAGATTGGTAAGAAATATTGAGAGTAAAATAGTAATGCTTCATCAAAAGTGATTAAAAAAGTAACGATTCTATTGTTAGCACAAAAGTACTGTATAAATAAACAGTAGCACGTGCAGTACTACTGTTTCATACGCTGCTGCCGACCTAAGCTTCGAGGGCTTTGTTAACCTTCTCGAACAAATCTTTCGCTAAGCCATCCATTGATTTTAGTGTCTCAAGCTCTGCCTTAATAAGCAATTGACGATCGTGATCATATCGACGAAATTTGAGCAAAGGATCAATCAAACGTGAAGCAACCTGCGGATTACTGTGGTTCAGTTCCCTTAGTATTTCACCCGCAAATCGATAGCCATGTCCAGACTTAGCGTGAAAGTTCACCGGATTCATATTAACAAATGAACCGATCAGGCTGCGTGTACGATTGGGGTTTTTCAAGCTAAAGGCTGAATGTTGCATTGTCTGCTGAATCACAGATAACGCATTTTCCGCTGGATTCATTCCTTGCAACGCAAACCATTTATCCATCACTAAACCATCATGTTTCCACTGAGCACTGTAATCCGCCATCAAGGTTTCACGACAGGCAAGTTGAGCGCTATTTGCAGCACTCATTGCCGCCATGGTATCTGTCATGTTATTGGCATCAAAATACTGCTGCTCAACGAGTTCATTACCTCTTTGAGTATAAGCAAGATACGCTAACGCGGTATTTCGTAACGAGCGTTGACCGATAGATGCATGGTCAACCATGTAATCAGCTTGCTTTAAGCTGAAGTATAACGCGCTCAATTCATCTTCAAGCTCAGTGGCTAATTTAACTTTGATGGCTTTAAGTACACTGGCAATCGCATCCACATCAACCTGTTTATACCAACCGGACACTTCGTTATGACTTGGCAGCGCCATCATTTCGGCAATAAAAGCAGGCTCTAAGCGATCCGAAAGAAGGACACCACGGAATGCGTCGATCAGCAAAGGTGACAGTGTAACTTCTTGTCCGCTCTGAACAGCCTCTACATTGCTACGAATATATTTCGCTAACAGTATTTGGCCAGCATCCCAACGCGCAAAGTCATTACGTGCATGGATCATAAGGAACGCCAACTCATCATCACTGTAGTGATAGTCTAATTTTACTGGTGCAGAAAATTCGCGGAATAAAGAAGGAATGGGCTCTTCAGAAACATTCTCAAATACGAACGTTTGATGGTTTTCAGTGACATTGAGTACATGATTTACCCCCTCTCCATTACAGCGTAACTCGATAATATCACCGTTAGCAGTGTACAGTTCCACATCAAATGGAATGTGTAACGCTTGCTTTTGCTCTTGATCATGAGTTGGTTCCGTCATTTGAGAGACGGTTAAAGAATACGTTTGCTCTGTCGCATTGTATTCACTCGTGACAGACACCGTCGGCGTGCCAGACTGGCTATACCAAAGCCTGAACTGATTCAAATCAACGCCGGATGCCTGTTCCATTGCAGCAACAAAATCTTCACACGTGGCAGCCGTACCATCATGCCGCTCAAAATACAGCTTCATGCCGCTTTGAAATCGTTCTTCACCCAAGAGTGTGTGCATCATTCTGATCACTTCACTGCCCTTTTCATAGACTGTCAGGGTATAAAAGTTATTCATTTCTATAACTTGCTCAGGCCGGATCGGGTGTGACATTGGACTGGCGTCTTCTGCAAACTGAGGGCCACGAATGATACGTACGTTATTGATCCGATTCACCGCTCGAGATCCTAAGTCAGAAGAGAACTCCTGATCACGAAATACCGTTAATCCTTCTTTAAGGCTGAGTTGGAACCAATCTCGGCAAGTGACTCTGTTACCCGTCCAGTTGTGGAAATATTCGTGCCCAATCACGGCTTCGATACCAAGATAATCGGTATCGGTTGCCGTTTTCTCATTGGCCAGCACAAATTTGGAATTAAAGATGTTAAGACCTTTGTTTTCCATCGCCCCCATATTAAAGAAATCAACGGCGACTATCATATAGATATCGAGATCGTACTCGAGACCAAAGCGCTCTTCATCCCAGTTCATTGAGTTGATAAGCGATGTCATCGCGTGTGGTGCTCTATCCAAATTGCCTTTATCAACAAAAATTTCTAACTCGATGTTACGCCCAGATTTGGTTACGTAGGTATCACTAAGTACATCAAAATCGCCTGCAACCAATGCAAAGAGATAGGCGGGTTTCGGATGAGGGTCTTGCCATTGTACCCAATGACGCCCCCCTTCAAGTTCACCTTGACTCATCCGATTGCCATTACTCAACAAAAATGGGTATTCCTTTTTATCGGCAATGACCTTAGTCGTGAACTTTGCCAACACATCTGGCCGGTCCAAATAGTATGTGATGCGACGGAAACCTTCTGCTTCACACTGTGTACAAAACGCGCCTCCCGACTTATACAGCCCTTCAAGTGCTGTATTTTCTTCTGGGTTGATTTCCGTAACAATCTCTAGGGTAAACGCTTGTGGCAACGAGGAGATAATGAGAACGCCTTCATGTTCTTCAAATCGTGTCCACACTTCATTGTTCACCTGAATACTCACCAATTTCAGATTCTCTCCATCAAGTGTCAACGTCGATTGGTCTCCCAATTGATGGATCTGTGAGGTAGCAGTAACCGTCGTAGACTGGTCGTGCAAATCAAATGTTAAGTCAATCGCTGATATTTGATGTGATGGCGGTGTATAGTCTTTGCGGTATTTGGCTTGAGGGGTATGTGCCATGTCTGAATCCTTCTGACGGTAGAGAATAACAGGACGGTTACACTGGGTTATAACAGATCGTCCCTTATCAATTGGCTGCTAGCTTACCTCTACACCATTAAAAAAACGAGGCATGATGTCTCAATACCTCGCTTTTCAAAGATGTTTTAATTCAAACGGAATCTGTTTGGTTAGATCATCACCAATAATATCCTAGGTCATCTGACTCGATTCAATACCGCATACATCGAGCCTTCTTCCATCTCAAGTGTCAGGATGTCGCTATTAAGACTGTATTTTGTCTCATGCTCTCCGTGTTCATACAGAAGCACGAGGTGCTCGCCCTCTGTATAGTAAACACCTTTATGTACCGCTTCATCACCTTGATCATTACTCACTCTAAACATAAACACAAAGTCAGGTTGCAAAATGAGGTCGACTTGCTGGACCTTACTGTGAACGATATCCTCTCCTCCCAGCTGATCGCTGGACCACATCCCAGCGAGAGAGTTTGAGAGAGCTTTAGTAAAGGTGACGCCATTGAGATTGAGCATATTATGATTACTGCTGTAGTCATAGATCTGAGGCTCTGATGTGTTAACACCCAGAATCAGGGTATCATCATTGGCGGCATACCCTCCTTCCCAGTGATCAACAGAGTAGTCTCTTTTTTGAATGTCTATTTTGAAGCTGTAGTTAGAATCGAGACTGAGCTTAATGGCTAAAAAGTTTTCTTCTGATTGCTCTGGGTTTGGATTAACAAGGTACCAATCACCCAGCAAAAAAGGCTGGTCAAACTGGGTCAAATCTCGATTGTCTCTTATTTCATTAGCAAATGCCGCCAAGCTAAAGCAAGCAAATAAAAACGTAAACCACTTCATAGCACGCCCTCACTCTTTTATTTAAGCGTAGGTGCCGATGCCCAATTAAGCGAAATTTTTTGATCTGTATCACGTCATAGTGACGAACAAAAAAGCGAGCCATCAAAGGGCTCGCTTTTATCTGTATGATTTTAGTTTATTTCAAACTATCAACCGTAATCGCTACCGCTTCATCCAAGTAGACATCCGGTCTCTCGTAATCTTTCGGTACGTCATCTAACGTAGTGAATGGCTCTGCATCCTTTGCTTTCTGACGCAAGTTTATGCGTTGCAAACGCAATTTATCTGCATCGTCGCTTTCCTGCTTTCGCACTTTCTCATTCAAAGACAATGTGTTGTCGTCTTTGTCAGCTTTATACTGAGCGATATCTTCAGCAATGAACTGAAATTCTAGATCGTCAGCAATACGTGCCTGATGCTGGGTATTAAGCATGGCGATCTGCTTTTCGTTACGCTGTAACACCTGATACTTTGCTTTGGCTATCCTGTCCCAAGGCAATGCATTATCTTCAACACTTTCACCCGTTTCATCAGGATCAATCAGGGTTGGGAAAGCAATATCCGGTTTAACACCTTTAAGCTGTGTGCTACCACCATCAATCCGATAGAATTTTTGTATGGTATATTGAACTGCGCCCAACTGTTTATCGAACAAATCGAACAGCTTGCTCAGCCTCAAATGTTGTTGCACCGTTCCCTTACCAAATGAGTTCTCACCTAAGATAATCGCGCGGCCGTAATCTTGCAGTGCGGCAGCGAATATTTCTGACGCGGAAGCACTGTTGCGATTAATCAATACCGTCATAGGGCCATCGTAGCTAAGCTTGTCGTCAAAATCTCCTTTGACATTGATTCGACCGTAGCTGTCACGTACCTGAACAACGGGCCCGCTTGCAATGAACAATCCCGTCAGGGCAGACGCTTCCGTCAACGCACCTCCACCATTATTACGCAGATCAACCACAATACCATCAACTTGTTGTTGTTTAAGCTCAGCTAATAACTGATCGGTATCTTTGGCAAGTCCAACATAAAAGCTAGGCACTGAAAGGACACCTATCTTTTTGTCACCGCGTTCAATCACTTCAGATTTAACGGCACGATCTTCAAGACGGATCTTATCTCGGACGATCGTAATAACATCCGCTTTGGCATCCTTACCTTCAGACAAAATTTGCAGGTAAACCTTAGTGCCTTTTGGCCCTTTGATAAGCTTAACAACATCATCAAGGCGCCATCCGATAACATCAACGATGTCTTCTTTATCTTGGCCCACACCGATAATCTTGTCTCCTTCCGCGAGTTGCTTACTGTTAGAAGCAGGACCTCCCACAACAAGTGAACGAATGACCGTATAATCATCTGTCATCTGCAACACAGCACCGATCCCTTCCAATGAGAGATTCATATCGGTTTGGAACTTTTCTGCGCTCTGAGGAGAAAGATAAGTGGTATGAGGGTCGATTGCCCGGGTAAAGGCATTCATGTAAAGCTGAAAGGCATCTTCGTTATGAGTTTGGCTAAGGCGTTTCAACGCATTATTGTAACGTTTCCCCAAAACTTCTTTAATGGCTGGCCAATCTTTCCCAGCAAGTTTTAGGTTCAAAGCGTCATACTTAACGCGCTTTCTCCAAAGTTCATCGAGCTCCGCAGTATCTTTGGCCCATGGCATCTCTCGGCGATCAAGTTCAACACTTTCATCGACCTTAAAATCCATCTCTTTGTCGAGTAGAGATAAAGCGTAGGCAAATCGTTCATAACGACGTTTCATTGAAGCGTTATAGAGGTCAAAAGCGATTTGAGTTTGACCAGACTTGAGCTGGTCATCAATACCTGATGACCACTTTTTGAACGAGTCGATATCAACTTGGGTAAACACATTGCGACTGTAATCCAGTGACTCAACGTAGCGCCAGAAGATTTTCTGTGAGAAGGCATCGTTGAGCTTTATGTGCTTGTAATGCGAGCTTGTTAGCTTATCTTCAACACGTTTACTTGCCGTAATATATTGAGTTTCTGGGACAAGGACAGGTAAGTCCTCAAGATTGATTTTTGCTTCAAGAGCATTCGCTATGGGTGCTGCTAGCAAGAGGCTAGCAGCAATCAGCGACAGTTTTGAACGGCATTTCATGCTTAGGAGTATCTCCTTTAAGCGCGCAGGTGCTCCGCTTTCACGACCATTTGTAGGCCATTAGACAGTTGAACTCGCACATCTTCCTTATTAATTTCCACGATAGTCGCAGCCATGTTTCCTTTGCCCATATTAACGTTTATCTGATTACCCACCGTCATATCGTCGGCAGTCAGGGCCCGCGTTTCTACTGGCTTACTGGTTGGAGCTTTATTTTGTTGTGGCTTGCGGTTTTGCGGCTTTTTATTTGCCGGCTTCGCTTTCGCTTTACCTTCTTCACGAGCTTTTTGTGCTTGCTCTTTACGACGAGCCTGAACCTTGGCTTTACTTTCCGCTAAAGCCGTTTTCGCATGTTCAACGTGCTCTTCTTCTAATTCACCCGCCGCATTACCATCTAGGTCAACACGGCTCACGCCTAGTTTTACACCATGGAGATAGCGCCAAGAGGAGGTGTACTGTCTTAAGGCGGCACGCAACTGAGTTTTACTTACTTTTTCATCTTCATTTAGACGTTCAGCAAGATCTTGAAAAATGCCAATTTTAAGTGGCTTAGCTTCACCTTCTAAAGTAAAGCATTTAGGGAAACATTCAGCAATATACGCGATAACTTCTTTGCTGTTTTTTAACTTTTCAGTGTTTTCCATGAGGGGTCCTGGTTAGTGCGGCGGTACCGCAAACATTAATACAAATATTTCAGGTATTATAGAGACCTGCAAGCGAAAAACCACACTCAATCTAGAATTTATGCACTGATAGCGTGGGAATTAAGCAGCTTTTCCACCTCTTTTACCAAAAATGTTAAACCGTCTTCATCGATTTCACTGAAACGTCCTACGATTGGACTATCAATATCCACTACGCCAATTAACTCACCGTTAATACTAAAAGGAAGTACGATTTCAGAATTACTTGTTGCATCACACGCAATATGCCCCTCAAATTGATGAACATCATGAATCCGTTGCACTCGGTTTTCAGACGCAGCTGTACCACATACCCCTTTCCCCATAGGAATTCGTGTACAGGCAGGGTTGCCTTGAAACGGCCCCAAAATCAGCTCATCACCTCGCAACAAATACACTCCGACCCAGTTGACTGACTCCAGTTCCATGTTCAAAAGCGCACTTAGGTTAGCCAAGTTAGCAATAAGGTCTGTTTCTGATTCTAAAAGTGCTAAAGCCTGCTTGGTCAAGCGATGGTATTGTTCTATTGTCATATTGACTTCCATTTGAAAACTGGAGACTTCTATTTTGAATCGACGTACAATCGACTGACGACTCTAAATAGTAAGCATTCTCACCAAAATGATTGATAATCCCAACACTATTAGCCGTTCTTGGTTAATAACTCAAGTTAAAAAACACAAGAGTAAGCTTGTGTTGGCCAATATTATTGCCTTGATCGCTGCGTTTGTGAGTGTGCCTATTCCGCTTTTAATGCCCCTTATGGTCGATGAGGTCCTGTTGGATCAACCCGGCAACGGGTTAGCCTTGATGGACAAAGTCTTACCGGGAGGTTGGCAAACGCCAACGGGCTATATTTTCCTGACCTTGTTTCTGGTTATCGCGATGCGATCGATAAGCCAAGCCTTAAACATACTGCAAAGCCGCCAATTCACACTGGTCTCAAAAACCATCACTTATCAAATGCGCAGCCGGATGATAGACAAACTAGGACGCATCAGCATCAAACAGTATGAAACGCGAGGGAGTGGTGGGATCAATTCTCACTTAATCACTGATGTTGAGACCATAGATCAGTTTATTGGTTCGACACTAAGCAAATTTTTAGTCAGTCTGCTAACCGTTATTGGCACGGCTGGTGTGTTGCTTTGGTTGGAGTGGCGTTTGGGGCTTTTCATCCTACTTGTTAATCCGGTTGTCATCTATTTTTCTCGAAAACTTGGGAGCAGGGTCAAACACCTTAAAAAACATGAAAACCAATCGTTCGAACAATTTCAAAACAGGCTAGTTGAAACGCTCGACGGTATTTATCAACTTCGAGCCGCAAATCGAGAGCGTGAATTTTTAACTGAGTTAAAGGCCCAAGCCAATCAAGTTCGCCTCGATGCTAGCCAGTACGCCTGGCAGTCCGAAGCCGCAGGTCGTGTTTCTTTCTTACTCTTTTTATTGGGATTTGAACTCTTTAGAGCGGTAGCCATGCTAATGGTGTTGTTTAGCGACCTCACTATCGGACAAATATTCGCCGTATTTGGCTACTTGTGGTTCATGTTGGGTCCTGTGCAAGAACTGCTCGGGATCCAATTCTCCTGGTACAGTGCTAAAGCCGCCCTTTCACGAATCAATACCTTACTCCTTCTCGAAGAGGAGCACCGCCCTGTCAGTAAAGTGGACCCTTTTGTCACGAACAAGCAAGTTGAGGTAAGCGTAGAAAATGTCCATTTTTCTTACAATGATGAGCTAAAAATCCTCAATAACTTGAGTTTGTCCATACCCGCGGGCAAGAAAGTCGCTCTGGTTGGTACAAGTGGCGGCGGAAAATCGACGTTGATCCAGCTGTTGATCGGCGTTTATCGTCAAGATTCAGGTTCTATTCGTTTCAATAATGAAACAACCGAAGATATCGGTTTTGATATAATTCGCAATAGAATTGCTGTTGTATTACAACAGCCTATACTATTTAATGACACTTTAAGGCATAATCTCACTCTTGGCTCAGATTTTGATGACTCTCAGCTGTGGCGCGCTCTAGAGATTGCACAACTTCCTGATGTCATCAGCCAGCTTAGTGACGGACTCAACACACAAATAGGTCGAAATGGCATTCGTCTATCCGGTGGACAACGTCAACGACTTGCGATAGCAAGAATGGTACTCAGTGATCCACAGTTTGTTATTTTAGATGAAGCGACCTCTGCACTCGATACAGTAACCGAAGCAGCATTGCACGAAGCTTTGACTCAGTTTTTGAATGGTCGCACAACCCTGATTGTTGCTCATCGACTGTCTGCGGTAAAGCAAGCTGATTTGATCTACGTTTTAGAAGACGGAAAAGTAACACAGGCGGGCACTCATGTTGAGTTGGTTAAACAAGATGGCTTATATCAAACGCTCTATGGGAGCGCGCAGTCACTCGGGTGAACAACCTAAGGGGTGCGATGTGAGCCCTCCTGATACAACGAACCCTCACAATACAAGCCTATGCTCTGGTTGCGAGCTTGCTATAGACACGATCAGCGTTAAGCGCGGGAAAAGTGCCTACTGCCCAAGGTGTGGAACCTTGCTTTATCGGGGAGGCTCTCCTTCTTTATCAGGTAATATTGCGGTCGCGCTCACTTGTCTTCTGCTGTTCGTTCCTTCTCACTTATTCGATTTTATCAGTATCAGACTGTTTGGAGTGATGATCCATGCCACGCTTCCTTCCGGCGTAACAGCATTGTTTAATGAAGGCTTTATTTTTTTATCCGTATTGATTGTGTTTTGTAGTTCGATCGCCCCTCTTGTGGTCAGCTTATCGGTTCTATTCGCACACATCGCTCTAAAGCACCGTTATTTTTTGTTACTTAAGTACTCGCTTTATACGGTTCAACATTTTAAGCGCTGGGTTATGATCGACGTATTTCTGGTCAGTGTTGCTGTCTCATGCTTTAAACTGCAAGACTATTCAGATATTCATGTCGGTATTGGACTGTACGGGCTCCTTCTGCTTCAAGTGAGCACCGTGCTACTCGTATCAAGAGTGAGCGTACGACGCTACTGGCAAGTCTACGAATCAGAATCCAGTTATCAATTTACCGAAAAATCGTTACATTGCCGCCATTGCCACCTTTCCCAACCGGAACGGCGTGAATGTATACGATGTCACAAACCCATTTATCATCGTAAACCTTTTTCTGCGCAAGTCACCTGGGCTTATCTTATCTCAGCGGCCATTGCTATCATTCCTGCGAATCTGATCCCAATATCCATTTTGATCACCAACGGCCAAAGGCTGGAAGATACTATACTTTCTGGCATCGCTAATTTGGTCAACAACGGGATGTTGGGTATCGCTTTGATCATTTTTGTGGCGAGTATTATCGTTCCAGTGGCAAAGATTATTGGTTTGGCTTACATATTGCTTTCTGTTCAGTTTAAACAAAACGCATTTCATCGCCAAAGAATGACCCTATACTTCATCATAAAATGGATAGGCCGATGGTCTATGTTGGACTTATTCGTTATCGCCATCATGATGGCACTGGTTGACCGTGGTCAGATACTTGATTTTACACCCGGATATGGTGCTGTGGCCTTTGGCATTGTCGTCGTATTAACCATGCTTGCAACCGAGAGTCTCGACCCACGATTGCTATGGGATACCAAACCAAACTCGTACAGTACAAAGACACCGAACAAAAAAGAGCCTTTAAATGACTAATTCTGCTTCTGATCAACCGCCTTTCTCTCCTGATGTCAAACGCAATAGAGGTATATCTCCATTATGGCTCTTACCTGCGTTGACCTTGATTTTAGCAGGCTGGTTAGTCGTACAAGCTGTTAATGATGCTGGTCAGCGAGTTCAAATATACTTTTCTAATGCTCAAGGGCTTATCGCCGGCCGGACAACGATTCGATATCAAGGTTTGGAAGTGGGCATGGTCAGAGAAATCAACCTTTCTGATGACTTGGAAAGTATTTTTGTTGAAGCGGATATCTACCCAGAAGCGACAAAGTTACTGTCCAAACAAACTCGTTTTTGGATGGTAAAGCCGACTGCGAGCTTATCCGGAATCTCGGGGCTGGACGCGTTAGTCTCTGGTAACTACATCGCAATTCAACCCAGTGATAACCCATCAGAACCGGCAACAAAGTTTACCGCACTTGAACGTTCGCCTTCTGATATTTTGTCACGCGATGGACTTAACATTACTCTGCAAGCTAGAGACTTAGGGGGGATATCGATTGGCTCGCAAATTGTCTATCGTAAAATCCCTATTGGCGAGGTGTTCAGTTACCAACTTGACGATCATAATAAAAACGTCCTTATACAAGCTTCCATACAAGACGAATACCGCAAGGTGATTACAGATAAAAGCCGTTTTTGGAATGTCAGCGGTCTAGGTGCCAACATTGGGTTTGATGGTGTAGACGTGCAATTGGACAGTTTAAGTGCCCTTATTGGAGGTTCTATCGCTGTCGATTCCCCCGAAGGTGGTGAACCCGTCAACGTCAATACTCAGTTTAAGCTTTATCCAGATTTGAATACCGCAGGTCGTGGTATTCCCATTCAAATTTCATTGCCCGATGACAATAGGATAAATTCGACTGGCGCTCCCATTATGTATCGAGGTTTAGAAATTGGTCAGGTGACGGACCTTCAGTTGGGCAACGGTCGCGAAAATATTGTGGCATCAGCGGCCATCCAGCCCGCTTTCTCAGATATGCTAACCACCGGCAGCACCTTTATTTTGGAAGAAGCCAAAGTCACATTATCAGGCATTGAAAACCTCTCCAACTTAGTCAAAGGAAACTTTCTGACCTTGGTCCCTAGTGACGGTGATATTTCTCGCCAATTTACCGCGATTCGGAAAGATGAATTCAATAAACAACAAGCGAAGTACATTTCGATTTCTCTTACGGCGGAAAATTCTTTCGGGCTCGACGTAGGCGCCAATGTCCTTTATCGAGGCTTCACTGTCGGTGAAGTAACCCACGTCAGTTTAGACGACGACCAAGTTAATTTAGATGTACTGATAGACAAACACTACGCTCACTTAATTAAATCACTCAACCGCTTTTTTGTAACGGGCAGTGCCACTGCCGAGCTCACTGAGTCTGGTTTAAGCATTAGCGTCCCCCCTGCCCAGCAATTGTTAACGGGTTCCATCAGCTTCGTGAGTGAGGGGGTAAAAGAGCCGAAGCTCAATTATACGCTCTATCCGAGTAAATCCTTAGCTGAACTGGCAAAGTACAATATGTCGGGCTCACAAACGTTAACCCTGTATGCCGATGAATTACCACCTGTAGATAAAGGAAGTCCTCTACTCTATCGCAATTTGCAAGTAGGCAGTATTTCTGGCTTTCAACTGGTTGATGGGGGTGTCATTCTTACCGCCAGTATTGAAAACCAATACAAGCACCTGATTACGGAACAAACCGTATTTTGGAATCGTTCTGGGGTTGAAGTGGAAGCAAGCCTATCCGGTTTTAGCGTCAAAGCCGATCCTCTCAAATCGCTAATTCAAGGCGGAATTGCTTTTGATTCATTACCCGGCGTCGACAATAAACAGAACGAAAAATGGCTACTCTATCCAGACTTTAAAACCGCAAGAAAATTTGGTCACGTCATTAGCCTCAAGGCTTCCGGCGAAAACAACATCGCCAAGGGTACGGCAATAAAATATAACGGAGTTCAGGTCGGTGAAGTGACCTTGGTTATCCCGAATTTCAGTCAGGACACGGTCGAAATTAAGTTGCGGATGTTGCCAGAGTACGCCGACAGACTTGCAAAAGAAAGCAGCTACTTCTGGATTGCCCAACCCAGCATTGGCCTTAACGGAGTCAAAAATATACAAAACTTGCTAACACAAACCATCAATGTGTCGCCTGGCAGCGGTAAGGCTCAGTACACTTTCACCTTAAATAAAGAGCAACCCAGCGATCAAGGTGTGACGTTTTCACTCCAAAGCGAGACGCGTGGCTCGGTTGCAAAAGGCACCCCTATTCTCTACCGAGAAATCGAAGTAGGTAAAGTGATTAAAGTCGAATTGGGAGAGTTTGCTGACCGTGTCATATCGACCATTTCTCTTTATCCAAACTACGCTTATTTAGTCAGAAAAAATAGTGTGTTCTGGAATACTTCTGGGGTCGATGTTTCTATAGGCTTGGGTGGGGCGAACATTAAATCAGGAACTATCGACAGTTTGGTTCGTGGTGGCATTACGTTCTCTACACCGCAAAATACCCCACTGCAACCAATCGCGAAACAAGGCCAATCCTTTTTGCTTTACCGAGAGCCTCAGGATAGTTGGACAGCCTGGCGGACGCCCATTCCAAAACCCTGAGACAAAACGCAGCGATTTCGCTGCGTTTTTTTTGTTGATCCGATATAATCTTGCCCCTAACGGTCAATCGAGATAGAAACTTGCATCAAAACGTCCACCTACCAGATGGCTTTTTAAAACATATTGCCTCATTCATTCCTAAACACCTCAATATCGCCGATTTTATTGCGGCCTGTCAGCGGCCACTGCGCAAAAGTATTCGAGTCAATACGCTCAAGATTTCTGTCGATGACTTTCAGCATCGCGCATTGACAAAAGGATGGGGACTCACTCCGATACCATGGTGCACTGAAGGGTTTTGGGTAGAAGTCGACGAATCACAAACGCCACTCGGTAATACCGCTGAACATCTGGGAGGGCTTTTCTACATTCAAGAAGCCAGCTCGATGATGCCAGTTTCGGCTCTGTTTGATCAGCAAGATGACACGTTTGAATGCGTTCTTGATATGGCAGCTGCACCAGGTTCAAAGACCACACAAATCTCAGCAAAAATGAATAATGATGGCGTTTTGGTTGCTAATGAATTTTCGGCAAGTCGTGTCAAAGTACTTCATGCCAATACTGAACGTTGCGGTGTGCGCAACACTGCCCTGACTAACTTCGATGGGCGGGTCTTTGGCGGATGGTTACCCGAACAATTTGACGCGGTTCTTATCGATGCTCCCTGTTCAGGAGAAGGAACCGTACGTAAAGACGCCAGTGCGATGAAAAATTGGAGCATGGCATCGGTACTCTCTATCGCCGCCACGCAAAAACAACTGATTGAAAGCGCTTTTCATGCTCTGAAACCTAATGGGATCATGGTGTATTCAACCTGTACACTCAGTGTCGAAGAAAACCAGCAAGTCTGTCTCCATTTAAAGGAAACCTTTGGTGACAACGTCGAATTTGAGCCTCTAGATGGGCTATTTCCTGATGCTCATCACGCCATGACGGAGCAAGGTTTCTTGCATATATTCCCTCAGGTATTCGATTGTGAGGGTTTTTTTGTCGCCAAAATTCGCAAACGAGGATCGGTTGAAGCCCCTGAAGTCAAAAAACGACTAGGGCAATTCCCTTTCAAAAAAGCGACACAAATCCAGCAAGAAAACATCGCCCTAGAATTAATAAAAAGCCTCAACATAACGTTGCCTGTCGATACATCCATTTGGTTTCGTGATAATGACGTTTGGCTTTTTCCAAATGCACTTGAGCCCATGTTAGGTGAATTACGTTTCTCTAGAATGGGAATAAAAATCGCTGAAGCTCACAAAAAAGGGTACCGTTGGCAACATCAGGTCGCCACTTCATTGGCTGACGGGCAACAACCATACAGTGTAGCCCTTTCGATTGACGAAGCCCGTGAATGGTTTATGGGAAGAGATGTCAGACCTGAAAACCTTTCAGGCCAAGGGGAAGTCATTGTTATGTTGGGTAATGATGTGATTGGACTTGGAAAATGGGTTGGTAACAGAGTCAAAAATGGCTTGCCCAGAGAGCTGGTTAGAGACAAGAATTTGTTCTAACGCACTACGTAATAATAGTAAGTTTGACTGTTATATAGCCAAATTGGCAGGATGAACTATACTCTAGCGTGAGATGAATCATAATATATCAATTAGATAATAATGGCTCTTTGTGAGCCTTCCCCTAGGCCCAAGCTCTACCCGCTTTGGGCCTTTTTTTGGCAGATTGAACTAGTTTTTCAATCGGATACCTTCTTCTTCAATCGTGATTCTACCCTGCTTGTAAAGGCTGCCGATCGTTTTCTTGAACGTACCTTTACTGGTACGAAAAGCAGCAAAAATACTCTCAGGCGACGATTTGTCATTCAGTGGTAAGAAACCTTCCTTTTTTTCTAGCAATGTCATGATTTTAACACTCAAATCATCCATTTTGTCGACGCCGATTTTTTGCAATGACAGATCAACTTTTCCATCTTCACGAACCGCTTTGATATAGGCTTTGAGTTTTTTGCCAACAAACAATTTACCAAACACGTCGGATTTAAAAATCATGCCCCAGTGCTGACCTTCAATGATCGCCTTAAAGCCAAGATCACTCCTCTCGGCGATGATAATGTCAACTTGCTGATTTGGCGTATAGCTAGCCTGAGTTTTGTCTAACAACTTGTTAAACTTTGTCGTACCAACGATTCTTCCAGATGCTTTATCGGTGTATACGTAGACCAGCACATTCTGACCTACCGAGAAACGGGCTCGTTGCTCACTAAATGGAATCAGTAGATCTTTCCCTTTGATTCCCCAATCAGCAAAAGCACCTGTGCTATTGACGCCTCCGATGGTCATTAAACCCCACTCTCCCACTTGGGCAATCGGAGTTTCAGTGGTTGCGACCAATTGACTATCCGAATCAAAGTATAAAAATGCATCGACAAACTGATCAATCTCAGTCCCTTGAGGGACAAAACGATTCGGTAACAAACTTATTCCATATTCTCCAGCGTCAAGGAACACGCCAAAGTCAGCTTTTTTTACAACTTTCAAGCGGTTTATCTGGCCAACATTAATCATTTCAAGGCTCTCTTACTAAATTTGCAGTGATTATACCTAAACTCTGTTATGCTTTCGTCACACAATTAAAACTTTTTTAGAGGTAGTTTTTTGCTCTCCGTTGATAAGCAAGACGGCATCACTCTCAAGATCTCCCATGCAATGGCCACATCAAAAAAATCAGATCTTGATCTTTATTTCTTTATTCCAGGGGAGCTCGGGTTAACGCCTGATGTCCTTAAGGAAAACGAAATTTACTACGAATCGATTGTTCAGAACCGTGCCTACTACAGCGATAAAATACTGCTTCCGTTAGTCCATAGTCGCTTGGCCAAAAGGGGTCGATTATCGTCGAATCAATATCGCGTTAGTTTGAGCCTGTTCGCTTATCAATACGTCATAGCTCTCGATAAAGCCGTCAACGAACTCAACAAGCATGAACCCGATACCATTACTACTGAACAAGTTGATGAAGTGATTGAGCTCGCTTTGGATATTTTAAAAAAATTCCGGCGAAGTATTCCTTATGATGAAAACCTAAAACGGTATTACGCAAATATCGACAATTATATTTCATGGTATACAGGGCAACGCTTCATGTCTCTGATTGCCCACATGCCAAGAGACAACGATTACAAAACAATTAAAGCGACACTCCTGACCATTGTTGAGAAAGAAACGGCCCACCGCAAACTTAACCATTACAACTCTAAAAATGTTCGTGACGACGTAACGCGGTTGAGTAACAAAATGCGTCTACTTCGCCGTTTGATTGAACACCCCGTTGTCCTTAAAGCGGACACCCAATCCCTAGGCAAAAATACTAAGCGAGTGGTTAAGGGTTCTGCCACCGGCTTTGTCATGGTCTTTGTCACCATCACCGCCATTCTGGCGAGAGATTATTGGGGAGAAATCACCGCTTCATTTATCGTTTTGATGTCCTTTGTTTATGCCCTGCGCGAGATCTTCAAAGATGATTTGCGCGATGTCATGTGGCGTTGGATAAGAAAAGGCAGACCAAAATGGCGCAAGTGTTATTTGGATCCTTCGACAAGTAAGGGTGTCGGGCATAAGTTTGAGTGGTTGGATTATACAACGTTAATGACGCTGCCAGACAGAATTAAACTAATACGCAAAAAACGAATTGCTCAGCGAGAGGAACAAATTCTCCATTACCGTTCACAAACCGAGATGTCGACATCTAAGTTCATGAGTGGTTATGAAGAAACACGAGAGTCAATGATGATGAACATGCGACCTTTCATGCGCTTGATGGATAAGGGGTCAAACAAAGTGTACACATTGACGAACAATCAAGTAAGCAAGGAGTCGGTTGAAAAACGTCACTTAATAAATTTGATTGCGAAAGAAGACAATCACACCGACGAACCCACTTACTATCGTTGGAAAATAGTCCTCAACCGTAGCAAGATCGTCGCTATTGAGCAGGTAGAGGTCGACAAAATCAGCCACCCGTTCGCTTCAATGAAAGAGTAAGTTTAAACTCTGCCATGGGGGTGTCTCCATGCAAGCTGGGGCACAGAGCAACAATTTTCACAGACTGATTAACGCGTTCACCTGTCGCAAAGGTTTCGTCTAACATACGATCTATCACGGCACCATCTTGGCAAACAAAATGAACGTCCCCTTCCGGGCGTTTAAGAAACTGCCCATCAACCGCTTTAAACGCGAGGGAAACTTGCCCCCCCCTTTCCTGTGCTTTGCTCATTGCCATAAAGCCACCAGCGACATCCGCCCCCACCGCCAAAACGCCGAAGTACATACTATTAAGATGGTTTTTGGTTTTACGTTTTAGCGGTATCTTTATTTCAACTGACTCTGCGTCCAGCTTCAATATCTTTGGGCGACAAAGCCAGATTAATGGGACTTTAAAGAATCCAAAAAATTTCAGGTATAGATTGGCTTTAGCGATAGGCGATAGCATTGAATCTGGTCCGATGTGTTCATGATTGAGATTCTAAGTTGATAACGAAGGCCGAACAATGTCAACACTTTGTTAACAGGTAACGAGTAAAATTATAGGCTTGTCACTCAATATTAGTTACAGCGTCACAACAACCTGGGTCACCTTGTTGTCAACGAGGCACTGCTGAATAACGCGATACATGTTCATTCCACTACTTTGGATAACCACAGGTTTGCAAGCTCTGGATGCTGCCTTGACCACAGATCGGATAAGATCGATGACTGGGTCGCATTGTGGATCGAACAAATATTCCAAGGCTTGGTTTTGTCGGTCAACTCCGAGTGTAAACTGGGCTAAGTTTTCCACATTGATTGCTACCCCATCGAAATATGGCAAAAGACGTTCCGACAAAAGTGCTGCGGATGGGACATCAACCGTGTAAAAGACGTGTAAACCATTCACTCCCCTTGGTAACCCCTGTTCAGAAAGTAAATCAATAATTTTTGCCGCATCGGAGAGCGTTCTCACAAAAGGAACGACAATATCAACCGCTACGCCCTGCAGTTGCAATGCTTTGATTACTTGACACTCCAACACAAACGCCAAATGAAATTGACTTTGAGCGTAACGCGACACACCGCGTAAACCTAGCGCCGAATTCACTTCACTCGGTTCTGCTTGTCCTCCAAGTCGAGCGCTCAATTCACCGCTGTCTGAGTTACTTAAGCCTATCCTAATCGCTTCATGTGTTGGTTCTATCGTTTGAATAATGGTATCGACCAAGGTGGCAACAAAGTGCTCGTTCATTGCTGACTCTCCCAAAATCGCCTTAATTGAGTTCAATTCCGCCTCACTGAGCATCGATTCTACGCTCTTGAAACAGGGGTGATAGACAATGTGTTCCGATATAAGATCAGCCATAGAAACAAAAAGATGGTGACTTCCAACTGCAGCCTTCTGGCCCGGTAAGGCATCTCCAATATTCAATTCTGGGTGTAAACTGTTTGAGCCATTAACCTTCATTACTTTTCCATACATTTTCCAATTTATTCTGCAGATGAACATAGCGACTAAATAAACTTAAAGCAAGCACAATACTGAATATTAAGTCAAAGATGGTGATTTAATATTCATATTATTGCTATTGCACTATATCCTAAATAGATAAGTGGTTTATTCCTATTGATGTTTCCGCTATCTTTAGCGCTTCACAATAAAAACAACAGGCTTTCCTATGCCACTCAAAACTGATGAATTAAGAACGCAGCCGCTTGGACCTATGCCAACGCCCGCTGAATTAGGCAGCGCTCACCCAATTACGAACGATGTCGCAATGCGCATTGCTGAGTCTCGTCGTCAGATTGAAAGAATTCTAGTCGGAGAAGATCAGCGTCTTCTCGTCATTGTCGGGCCATGTTCTGTACATGATACAGACGCGGCGCTGGATTACGCGACACGTTTGGCCACTCTTCAAGAACAATACAAAGAGCAGCTTTTTATCGTGATGCGGACTTACTTTGAAAAGCCTCGTACTGTGGTCGGTTGGAAGGGGCTCATTACCGACCCAAATCTGGATGGCTCCTATGCGTTGGAAACCGGTCTGAATAAAGCTCGTAAATTGCTGTTGGACATTAACAAACTGGGCTTGGCCACTGCGACTGAGTTCCTCGATATGATCACAGGCCAATACATTGCCGATCTCATTACCTGGGGCGCCATCGGCGCTCGTACAACAGAGTCACAAATTCACCGCGAGATGGCATCAGCGCTTTCTTGCCCAGTGGGTTTCAAAAATGCCACTAACGGTAATGTAAAAATTGCCATCGATGCTATTCGCGCTTCCAAAGCATCACACTATTTCTATTCACCGGATAAAAATGGTCGAATGACGGTTTATCGCACGAGTGGCAATCCATACGGTCATATCATTTTGCGTGGCGGTGACCAAGGTCCAAACTTCGATTCCGACTCAGTAAAATCGGCGTGCTCTATGCTTGCTGAATTTGATTTACCCACACGCCTGATTATCGATTTCAGTCATGCAAACTGCCAGAAACAGCATCGTAAACAATTAGATGTCGCTCGCAATATCTGCCAACAGATCCTGTCCGGTGGTAATCAAGTGGCTGGTATCATGGCTGAAAGCTTTATCATCGAGGGTAATCAACCAATGACTGATATTCACAACCTAACCTATGGCCAATCAATAACGGATCCATGCTTAAGTTGGGAAGACACGACCCAAATGTTCGATATGCTGGCTAATGCCGTAAAAGCACGCGGCTAAACTAGAGGAAACCAAACTATGCCATCTTTTGATATCGTCTCTGAGATCGACACTGTAGAGCTGCGTAATGCAGTAGACAACGCCTCTCGTGAACTTTCTACTCGTTTTGACTTTCGCGGTGCCGACGCCTCATTCGAAGTTCAGAAAGACGAATCAGTTCGCCTTAATGCAGAAGGTGACTTTCAGCTCAAGCAAATGCGTGACATTCTCCGTTCACATTTAAGTAAACGAGGTGTAGATGCCAATGCAATGGAAGCAAAAGACGAAGAAGCTACAGGAAAAAACTGGCACCAAATTGTTGTTTTCAAACAAGGTATTGACGCACCAACAGCAAAAAAACTCGTCAAGGCCATTAAAGATGCGAAACTCAAAGTTCAGGCCTCTATTCAAGGAGAAAAGGTCCGAGTAACAGGCAAAAAAAGAGATGATTTGCAAGCTACGATGTCCATGATCCGGGAGGCTGATCTCGGTCAACCATTCCAATATGAAAACTTTCGTGACTAAGTAATGAATGTTAAATCAACCCGCGATATGACGCGGGTTGGTTATTTTATCCGGTCTCTTCCATCCACTTAGACGCTACCCAGCCTAATATGGAGGTCATTGTGCTTGAGCAATGCGAACTGTTGAGAATATGGCTCAACAAACACCACGATTCTAAGCCCTTTCACTTTTGAGCTCGATAGTTTATCTGACAAATCCACATCATCGATGAATTCCACTCTCTGCGCATCCCGACGGACTAGATCAACAAATTCAAATGGACAATGTTTACTAAACAGGACCAGTTCCGCTTGCTGCATGAGACGCAGGCCTTTCATAGGAAGCAACTCAACATCGTTGCCAAAGTCTATCCAAGTCACACATCCCTGATCATCAAAACCGTTAGTCAATGCCTTTTGATAGATCACTTCTAATTCCGAACGCTGATTTACCAATTCTGTGTCGACATCAGTAAAAAAACCTTCCCAAAACTTTCGCCTCAAATCAACGGAGGACAACCGCTCTTTTAAATCAGCGCGTTTTGAGGCTGCAAAATCGGCAAGTAGCGATAAGTTATGAGGTAACGTAGCTTCGAATTGTTCTCTTATATTGCGAACCAATATGGGTGAAGCACCACCGCTGGAAATCGCGATTTGGATGCGACCTCGGTTTATAACGGAAGGGGTGATAAAGTCACAGTAGGGTTGGTCATCAACAACATTAATCAGTAAACCAAGTTTCTTCGCATCATGATAAACACGGTGATTGAGTTGGGGGTTGTTTGTCGTCGCCCATACCTGAACATACTTGCGTTCTAGCAGCTCGTCACAATAGAAACTCTGCAACCAATAGCAAGACTCAGTAGCAACGAGATCTTTTAGATAGGGTTCTATTTTAGGTGATACTATCGTCACATGAGCACCTGCACGAATCAAACTATCGACTTTTCGGCAAGCAACCTCTCCTCCACCCACAACCAAGACCGGCTTGTCAGTGAGGTTCATAAACAGCGGGAAATACTGCATTTCATTCCTTGGGCAATCCATAAACTCCAGCAGAATATTCTAGCAATAATTGCACACATCAAGAAACCTAATTTGATAATTGCACGATATACAACCAAATTTATGGTTATTTATAGAATTAAACATTAGGTATTATCCACAAATTAAGATGTAAAGATTACGTAAAGAGAAAGTTTCAGGGCGTGCAGGTTTTTGCACGTTTGTGTGAAGTCTCACACTATTTACATCTACATGGCAATTCGTCATCCTAAATTAAGGCCGGATTAGTAAATTATCCTAATTAATCTTTTAAATTATATGGTTGAGAATTTACCAATCCTTTCCTACCCTTTAAATGGTTGATTTTCATACAGGTCAAATTGTGACTGATCGGCCCGCAATAATGGAATCACAGTGACTTTTCATTCGTTGTATTAGGAATACCTTGGTTTAACATGGTTTATACAGGAAGGATACATATGCCAAACAAACTCTCATTTCTTGCTTCGGTTGTCGCCGGAACGACGGTTCTAGTGGCAGCAACCGCCTCTGCAGCAGACAACACTTTAGATAAAGTGACTAAGCAAGGATTTATAACTTGTGGTGTAAGTACGGGGCTACCGGGATTCTCCAACCCAAATTCCAAGGGTCAGTGGGAAGGGATAGACGTCGAATATTGTCAGGCACTGGCGGCTGCAGTGCTGGGAGACAAATCTAAAGTTAAATACGTACCGCTTACTGCTAAAGAGCGCTTTACCGCCCTTCAGTCTGGAGAAATTGATGTGTTGTCGCGTAACACAACGTGGACTTTACATCGTGATACCGCTTTAGGTCTTAACTTTGTCGGGGTTAATTATTACGACGGACAAGGTTTCATGGTCAAAAAAGAGCTTGGCTTGAAGAGTGCAAAAGAACTCGACGGTGCTTCGGTATGTGTTCAATCCGGTACAACCACAGAATTAAACCTTGCTGATTACTTCCGTAACAATGGCATGTCTTACAAACCTGTGGTTTTTGATACTGCGGCGCAAACATCAAAAGGCTTCGATGCTGGTCGCTGTGATGCGCTAACAACAGACCAATCCGGTTTGTACGCACTTCGTCTCAACCTTCAGGATCCAAGTAGTGCCTCCGTATTGCCAGAGATCATCTCCAAGGAACCGCTGGGACCTGTTGTTACGCAGGGTGACGATCAATGGTTTAACATTGCAAAATGGACTTTAGCTGCCATGGTCAACGCGGAAGAATACGGCATCACCTCAAAAAACGCAGATAAGATGCTCAAATCAAAAGATCCAAACGTGAAACGTATTTTGGGTGTTGATGGTCCGAAAGGTAAAGGGCTCGGCATAAGAGATGATTGGGGCTACCAAGTCATCAAACAAGTCGGGAACTACGGAGAAAGTTTTGAAAGGACGGTAGGTAAAGGTTCCCCATTACAAATCTCACGCGGTGTCAATGCACTATGGAATGCGGGTGGATTTATGTACGCGCCTCCGATCCGTTAAGCACTATTTGTGAGCAGGAATGGGCGGTAGAAGCCGCCCTTTCATAAAATAGATTTGAGGTTAATGTTGTATGAAACCTACCAATAGCGGTGAACCAAACTTGGATAACAGACCGTCTTATAATACGAATCTTTTCTATAACCCTACCTTTCGTTCAGCGGTGTTCCAACTTATCGCTGTTCTGGCATTAGTCTTTTTCTTTTATACCATTGTAAACAATGCTCTAAGTAATCTTGAAGCCCGTGGCATCGCCACTGGATTTGATTTTCTCACTCAGGAAGCCGGCTTTGGGATTGGCTTGACATTAATTGAATATGACGAAACTTACACGTACGGGCGAACTTTTTTTGTTGGCCTTCTTAATACTGCCTTAGTGTCATTTTTGGGCATTATTTTGGCCACGGTTATTGGTTTTGTCATCGGTATTGCTCGTTTGTCAACCAACTGGATAGTGAGTCGGCTCGCAGCTGTTTACATAGAAACGTTCCGTAACATTCCATTGCTACTACAAATTTTCTTCTGGTATTTCGCCGTATTACAAGCACTACCAACCGCAAGAGAAAGTTTAAGTCTTGGCGAAGCGATTTTCCTTAATGTTCGTGGCTTATATTTTCCGGCGCCGGTTTTCGAGCCAGGTTCCTCATTTGTTTTAGGTGCCTTGGTCATCGGTATTTTAGCGACATTTTTCATCCGTGTTTGGGCACGTAATAAGCAGCAGCTTACTGGTCAGCAAACCCCGATGATACGAATTTCTCTTATTCTCGTGGTCTTACTCCCAACCATTGTCTACGTTATGATGGGAGCACCTATCTCAGCACAATACCCTGAATTGAAAGGCTTCAACTTTCGGGGTGGCATTAGCATTATCCCTGAACTGGCTTCTCTTCTACTAGCGCTCAGTATTTACACGGCTTCATTTATCGCAGAAATCGTTCGCTCTGGTATCAATGCGGTCAATCACGGACAAACCGAAGCGGCAATGTCCCTTGGGCTTCCACGATCTAGGACGCTCAAGTTGGTTGTTGTTCCCCAAGCGTTAAGAATTATCATTCCCCCGTTGACCAGCCAGTATCTCAATTTAACCAAAAATTCATCATTGGCTATGGCGATCGGTTACCCAGATTTGGTCTCAGTTTTTGCAGGCACCACTCTCAATCAAACGGGTCAAGCGATAGAGATTATCGCCATGACAATGGGTGTCTACCTTACACTGAGTTTACTCACTTCTGCGCTAATGAATGTGTATAACCGAAAAGTTGCTTTGGTGGAGAGATAGCATGACAATACATCAATTTCAGCCTGATCTGCCACCTCCTGCTAACACCGTAGGCCTATTAGGGTGGCTTCGCAAAAACTTGTTTAACGGTCCAATCAACTCGGTAGTTAGCCTTGTCCTTATCTACATGGTAGCGTCATTGTTGTGGGCCATATTTGATTGGGCGATTCTCAATGCAGACTGGCTAGGCAGTAGCCGAGATGATTGTTCCCGCGAAGGTGCATGTTGGGTGTTTATCAGCGTGCGCTGGGATCAGTTCATGTACGGTTTCTATCCACAGCAAGAGTTGTGGCGTCCTCGCCTATTTTACATTACGCTCGCAATATTCACCGTTTTACTGGCCTATGAAAAAACACCGAAAAGAATTTGGATTTGGTTGTTTTTTATCAGTGTTTACCCCTTTATTATTGCTGGCTTAATTTATGGTGGTGTATTTGGTCTTGAAGTAGTCGATACACACAATTGGGGAGGACTGCTTGTTACCCTCATCATTGCTTTGGTTGGGATTGTAGTCTCACTGCCAATTGGTGTCATCCTCGCATTGGGCCGACGCTCTGAAATGCCCATTATTCGAAGTATTTGTACTGTTTATATCGAAATATGGCGCGGTGTCCCTCTGATTACGGTACTGTTTATGGCGTCAGTGATGTTACCCCTTTTTCTAGCCGAAGGCTCAGAGACAGACAAACTGATCAGGGCTCTAGTCGGTGTCGTGATGTTCAGCGCGGCTTATATGGCGGAGGTTATTCGCGGTGGTCTTCAGGCAATACCAAAAGGTCAATATGAAGCAGCAGATGCTCTTGGCCTAAGTTATTGGAGAAAAATGGGGCTCATTGTCCTCCCACAAGCATTGAAGATTACTATTCCCTCTATCGTTAACACTTTTATAGGCCTGTTTAAAGATACCAGTCTTGTACTGATTATTGGTATGTTTGATGTGCTCGGTATCGGTCAAGCAGCAAACACTGACCCTGAATGGTTAGGGTTTGCCACTGAAAGCTATATTTTTGTCGCGTTAGTGTTTTGGGTTTTTTGTTTCGGTATGTCGAGGTATTCGATGTGGCTTGAAAACAAACTGCACACCGGCCACAAACGATAAACACCACGCTCAAGGACGTATTATGACGAAACAACATGATGACATGATTCAAATTACTGATATGAACAAGTGGTATGGCGAGTTTCATGTACTAAAAAATATCAACCTAAATGTTAAAAAAGGCGAAAAGATAGTTATCTGTGGTCCTTCCGGATCCGGAAAATCGACCATGATTCGCTGTATTAACCGTTTGGAAGAGCATCAAAAGGGTCAGATTATCGTTTCAGGTAATGAGCTGACAGAAGACTTGAAAAACATCGAAGCAGTGCGCAGAGAAGTCGGTATGTGTTTTCAGCACTTTAACCTATTCCCTCACCTTACCGTGTTGGAAAACTGCACATTGGCACCGATTTGGGTTAAGAAAATGCCTAAAGAAGAAGCTAAAAAAGTGGCGATGCAGTACCTAGAAAGGGTGAAAATACCCGACCAAGCCGAAAAATACCCCGGTCAGCTGTCTGGCGGGCAACAACAACGTGTCGCCATTGCTCGTTCACTATGCATGAACCCGCAAGTGATGTTGTTTGATGAACCCACATCAGCATTGGACCCAGAAATGGTTCGTGAAGTTCTCGATGTGATGGTGGAACTTGCGAGTGAAGGTATGACTATGCTTTGCGTTACACACGAGATGGGGTTCGCCAAAGAAGTGGCCGATCGCGTCATCTTTATGGACGCTGGCGAAATCATTGAAGAAAGCAATCCTGTTGATTTTTTTGAGAATCCTCAGTCAGACCGGACACAAAATTTCCTCGCACAAATTTTAAGCCACTAATAAGCAGAAACGGCAACAAAGGAGCGACCTATTCGCTTCTTTGTCTTTTGTTATATTATGTTACATCTTTCAATGTCCATCATGTTATAATTCAATTACTATTTATCCATTACATGTTTGACAGGGCTTGAGTTTTCGGCTTCCCGCCCTCATAGATGTAGATATAAACAAAAATCTTTGCGAGGAACATTATGAACAGTCCTATGTTTACAAAGCCATCAAGTGTGAGAAACACGCTTGAAATCAATAACACGCTGAAAAATACCTACTTCTTGCTTTCCATGACATTGGTAACAAGCGCGATTGCAGCGATGGCGACAATGGCTTTGGGCCTGTCTTCTATCGTCGCACTTGTCATGCAGATTGCCGCAATTGGTATCCTTTTCTTCGTTATTCCCAAAAGCATTAACTCATCAATGGGAATCGTCTGGACGTTTGTCTTCACTACGCTCATGGGTGGGGCTCTGGGCCCAATGCTTAATCACTACGCAGCGATTCCTAATGGGCCATCAATTATCGCTCAAGCTTTAGGTTTGACTGGCATGGTCTTCCTTGGCCTTTCTGCTTACACTATTAGCAGCAAAAAAGATTTCTCTTTTATGCGCAACTTCCTTATCGCTGGCCTAGTGATTGTTATCGTCGCAGCGATAATCAACATCTTTGTTGGTTCCACATTGGGTCAGTTAGCAATAAGCAGTATGTCTGCCTTGGTTTTCTCTGGATTTATTTTGTATGATACTAGCCGAATTGTTCGTGGTGAAGAAACAAACTACGTGAGCGCAACTATCTCAATGTATCTCAATATTCTTAACCTGTTTACTAGCCTACTCAGCATATTAGGTATTATGAACGACGACTAATCGTTAGTTTTGTCTAAAAAGCTCGAAGGGTATGCCTTTCGGGCTTTTTCTACTCTTGTAGACCATAGCCTAGCTGCGCTACCCTATGGCATATACTTATTGTCTTGAGCAAAACCATGTTTGAATACAACGGCAAACAGATTGAAACTGACTCGCAGGGCTACTTACTCGACCATCAACAATGGGAAGAAGGTATGATTGCTATACTAGCGAAACAGGAAGCAATCACTTTAAGCGAAGCACACTTGGAAGTAATACATTTTGTTAGAGAATTCTATGAGGAATTCAACACATCTCCTGCAGTACGAATGTTGGTTAAAGCGATGGAGAAAGCACACGGGCCAGAAAAAGGAAATAGCAAATATCTTTTTAAGTTGTTTCGTCAAGGGCCAGCTAAGCAAGCGACAAAGCTCGCCGGTTTACCCAAACCTGCAAAATGTCTTTGATCAATTCAAAGGATTTCAAAACCTTCAAACGCATGATATGACGTTGGCTCTGATTTAACAGAATCAACGCAGGACGTTTTTGGTCCGATTTTCAACCATTTGGCCATCTCCGCAATTTGCACCTCCGTCCCACAGACAACCACTTCGACATCCCCATTACTGAGATTTTTTGCATAGCCTGTGAGCCCATAAATCAACCCTTGATAAGAGGTATGATAGCGAAAGCCAACCCCTTGTACACGACCAGTTACAGTAAACTTTTCGCACCTTAGATTCATTATCACACCTCAAAAATAGGGGAAATAACCACCCCGTTTATATGTCGCCAGTTAATTATGAAAGATTCCTGGCGACTCTGCCCAATTTTCACAGCTAACGATGACGCATTAATGACGTCGGCTCAGAGTTTAAAGACAACCTTTACGAGAACATTTGGCTCCGCTTTTATTTGCTTTTCAATGTCACTTCAATGAAAATACTCCACCTTTCAGAATCAACCGATTGAGCACATAAATGACGCCAGCAATTTATCTTGAAAAAGGGCGCGATAAGTCCCTAAGACGCATGCACCCTTGGATTTTCTCTCGTGGTATTAGCAAAGTGGAAGGGGCACCTTCCTTGGGAGAAACCGTTGACGTCTTCGCTCATGATGGCCAATGGCTTGCCAAAGCTGCCTATTCACCTCATTCCCAGATTCGAGCACGTATTTGGAGTTTTGATAAGCTTGAAATAGATCAACGTTTTTTCGTTCAACGTCTTAAAGATGCCCTTCTATTACGCCAAGAAGTCATCGAAAGGGATGGTCTGTCTGGTTATCGACTTATCGCAGCGGAATCCGATGGTCTCCCCGGCATCACCATAGATAAATATAAAGATTATCTTGTCTGTCAATTACTCAGTGCCGGTGCTGAATTCCAAAAGGAAACCTTGGTCAAGGCCCTAAATGAAGTCTTTCCAGAGTGTCATATCTATGAACGTTCTGACGTCTCCGTGCGATGTAAAGAAGGCCTAGAAGAGCGGACTGGGGTATTATATGGCGAGACCCCTCCTGACTCTGTCATCATTGAAGAGAATGGTGTCAAGATCAGTGTTGATATTGTCAATGGCCACAAAACTGGCTTCTACCTCGATCAAAGGGATAGCCGACAGCAATCTATGAAGTATGTTAAAAACAAACAAGTTTTGAACTGCTTCTCCTACACTGGCGGATTTGGTCTTTACGCTCTAAAAGGCGGAGCTGAACGTGTCATTAATGCCGATGTCTCTCAACGCGCTTTGGATACCGCTAAAGAAAATGCCGTGATCAATCAGTTCGATATATCCAAAAAACGCGCTGTATTCTTAAATGCCGATGTTTTTAAATTGCTGCGCGAATATCGAGAACAAGGTACTAAGTTTGATGTCGTTATCATGGATCCACCTAAATTTGCTGAAAGTAAATCCCAACTCAATGGTGCGTGCCGCGGATACAAAGATATCAATATGCTAGCGATGCAAATACTTAACCCCGGTGGAACGCTACTGACTTATTCTTGCTCTGGTTTAATGGAACAGACATTATTTCAAAAGATCATTGCTGATGCGGCTCTGGATGCAGGACGCAAAGTGAAATTTGTCGAGCGCTTTGAACAGGCCGCGGACCATCCTACTGATACCGCCTACCCCGAAGGTTTTTATCTAAAAGGTTTTGCCTGTAAAGTGTTGTAAGTCTTTATTTATCAAACCATTTAAAAAGGGCCTTTCGGCCCTTTTTACTTTAATGACTATTGCTATCGTAAACCTTGAGCAAATCATTGAGAATCGCACTTTCATTCGTAATGGAACCATCAGAGATATAATTGCTGTATTGAGCAGCAGCATCCTGAAGCACCACTTCTTGTAGGTTTTCTCCGTCGGTAATCGTCAATTTTAAATCGGCGTTAGAGGAGTCATCTCCGCCTTCTAGCGCAATAGACACTTTTTGTTGTTGAAGTAAGCTGTCGACCGTGTCGTCAGCATCAGTGTGGAGGAGTTCCGATAGATCAATCTTGTCTTGCCCAGTAGTAAAATCAGCAATAACATCGCTTTCTCCATCACGTATACCTGACCCCTGATCAACGTATTTAAAAATATCAGTGTCTTCTCCGCCGGTTAGAATATCATCACCAAGACCACCAATAAGAATATCATTGCCTTGACCACCACTTAGACGGTCATCGCCACTGCCACCGCGGATACCATCATTGCCTTCTCCGCCATCCAATGCATCATTGCCGGAGCCTCCAAACATGATATCGACACCACCTTGGCCGTAAACATGGTCATTGCCTCCCCCACTGTGGCCTATATCAATGTGTGCCGCACTAAACTGTGAACTACTCAAGGCACTGTCTTCACCATCATTTGAGTTCTGGATATGTTCCATATCTGAGCCTGAAGCGAAGATCTGCATATTGGTGTTCGCAAGTTCTGTGTTTGCGTAGCTATCTCCTGAAGCATGACTGTCTCCAAGATAAATAGTGTCATCACCTGATCCTAGGAAAACATCGTCGCCAGCTTGCCCGACATCGACCACCAAACCTTGTTTATGCCCAGATACTAATTGGTTGTCGTGACCTGCTGGACTTTGACTCCAGAGTAGCTGTTCTGCAGGGTGCCCAAAATAATTGAGTCGAACATGATCAACAACGTCGCCTTCAGATTTAATATCAGGGATGACATTGACGCCATCGATAGAAAATGAAAGCAAGCTATCACTCGTGTCACCATCATTATCTTGAATGGTGTAGTAGAAGTCCAAGCCAACTGGCTTGTTGTCTGAAGCCCCAAAGAATTCATAGCGACCATCATCGAGGTCAATGACCAGTGAATGTTTGGAATCTACAAAAATGCTCAACGTGTTAGTCGTTGGGTCAAATTCATAAGAAACTCTATCCGTCAGGGCAGAACTGGTTATTGTCGTTCCGTCGAATGAAAATGACACGTCGCTAAAAGTGATGTGGCTAATAAAAGCACCATCAGCGCCTTCTCTACCAGCCAGTAAATCACCAGTGACTGGTTCTACTGCTGATTGCAATAATATTGGAGGCAGCTGAGAAACATCCGGCACGATCACCGCATTAGTATTTTCTTGATGGTAACCATCATAAGCAACGGGGTTGAGTTCTTGAGCAGAAATGTCATTGCCAATGCCATAAGCAAGCGCCGTTACTTTATTTTCAGCAAGGTGCTCGATCCACCATCCTTCTTCAGTACCATCAATATTGTTCGGGTTGCGCCAATCTGAGCCCGTTGGTTTTCCATCGGATAAAAAGTAACTGACATTGTTTCCGTTGTAGACTTGATCAGACTGATTTTCATCCCAACGAACATTGGCGGTCCAAATAGCGTCGTCAAAATCGGTCCCTCCGGATGCTCGCAAACCATTTTCTATAACGTCAATCGCGGCAGGCACCGATAACCAAAATGAACCGTTCATATAGTGAGTAGAACTGCTTGAGTTAAAGGTAACGATTTGCACCCGAGTTTCACCAAGCGATTCATATTGACGAAGTAATTGAACAGCAGACTCTTTCATGACTTGCAAACGTGACTTCCCATTACCCGCTGAGCCAGACATGGAACCAGACACATCAAGAATGAACTGAACATTTGCGCCCACCTTAGTGCTTGAACTTACATCGTGATGAACCCGTTGCGATTCTGGTGAATCATCTTCTATACCAACTGTAATGGTGCTATGCCCTGACGACGAGCCATCAGAAACAACCACTGGAATATCAAATTGTTCGACATCTTCACCATCTGCGCGACCATGTTTTACGGGGGCAAGTAATTCAATATCGTAATCGCCCAAATCATTCACAGAGGCTCTTATCGCTACCTCATCCGGTGTATTTAAATCACCATCCAGATTAGCCACGCCTTCCAAGGTCTGCTTATCTTCACTAAGAACCCAAGTAATTAGAGCATTTCCCGAAAAGAGCGTTTCCGATGGCAGTCCAAGGCTGACGGCCATATCATCACCATTCTCATCATTAAGAGTCAACCTGCCTGATACAACTGTGTTGTCGGTAGTGTCTTGCCCATCAAGGCCATCATTATCAGTGAGGCCTTTATTCAGACCTTCCTCTGACAATCGTACTGTCTCATCTTCGACGGTCGGTGCATATTGAACAGGATAAACCGTCAATTCAAATTCACCTGTCACTTCATGTGGACTATCACCGTCACGCTCGTCCGATATAGCCCGAACAACAACTTGATAAGTATCTGGCTGATCGACCTTGATCATAAGTCCATCTAGGAGCGTATTTACTGTGCCACCTAAAGACAGCCACTCTGAAACATCAACTTCTCGGTTGTTGCCTACCATTAATTCACTGTCTCCAAACTTCACAACCGAGCCTTCAGGAAGACCAGACAATATTAAGGTTAGCGTTTCCGAACCATCCCTATCCCCCAATTGAGTCGCTATGTTAGAAGTATGAATAAAGGTACTTTCTAGTCCCTCGTTGGTATCAAACACAGGAACATACCCTCCTTCACCAGAGGCATGTTCTACCGCGTTACCTAGGTTCATTTTTCCGTCAAGCATAGACACATCGGGTACGACATCAAAATTTGAAGCATTCAACGCCAGAGCGCTATTACCTCCAACGGCAATATTGATGCTCAGGCTGCTAGGACCCGCTTCGTTATCATGAAAAGCTGTCATTGAATACCAACCCGTCACTGATGCAACAAATTCAGAAGATTGGTAAGTCCCGCCGTCACCCCATGTCTGAGAAACGAGAGTTTCACCACCCACTTCAAGCCTGAATGAGTCATCTGATTGACCACTAAATGTATAGCCTTCACCTGCCTCTAGGTAAATCAAACCCGATAATTTGCTCGACACATTAGTAATATGGGGAGCGTGTTGATTGGCAAAGTCTGGGTTTTGTACGACTTCGACTGACGTAGGCGCTCCGGCATTTTCAATGGCCTGCTCCAATGTGTTGGGGTCCACACCATTGCCACTATTGTATGGTAGATTTAAGTCGTTCCACTGCTCAAGTTTCAGGCCTTGGCTGACCTCAACGTTAGGCGTTTCAATGATTAATCTCGCGGCATCTGTGTCTGGTGTTATATCCACAGACATGGTTGCAAGTGAGCTTTTATTAACACCATCGAAGGCAAAGTAGTCAAACTCAGCATAATCTGGAAGCTGATTACCAGTGGGAGCGTCTATCTCATCCAATGAAGAGGTACTCGATGCATTAGATACTGGCACAAATATAAGTTCATTCGCCTCAATTTGCGCTTGGCTCACGGAGTAACCTAAGCCAATGACGTCGCTTGTCAACTCAACCCAGGAAGACCCATCGTAGACATATAGCTGCCCAGCAGCTGGTTCACTGGTAATAACCACTGACAATGGAGAGGAATCAGAGTCGGATGTATTAAAGTCATCCCAATGAAAGATAATGGTTGAATCTTCTTGCCCAATCACATGGGCATTCGTGGCTTCTGGCGACGCATCATTATCGATAATCAACGCAGACCCTGACTGCCCGCCGACTTCAATCGTAAAAGATTCAGAGAATTCATCTAACGTATCGTCGAGTGTGGATACGCTGATTGTAAATGTGGTCACACCTGCTGGAACGCGTAACTGCCCACCCTCTGCTACGACGCCGTGAGTAAAGGTTACGTTATCAGTGAAATCTGTCCCAAGTTGTGCTGAACCGGATTTAAGGCCCCATTCATAGGAAACAGTCTGGTTGCTTGGATGACTTAATTCAACGTTAAAGGTCGCGGTCTCACCTTCTGACACATTGGAATCCGCCGACGTTATGCCAGTCACAGCAGGGACACCATCAACATCCTCAATCAACCCAACAGCTGATTCGCCACCGACACTTAAGGAGTAACTTTCACTGATGGCTTCATACATGCCATCTGACAGAGTCGGAATCAGTATGCTGAAGTCCTTGACACCAACTGGCACTACCACTTCTTTAGTTTGTGAGTCAAAAGTCACACCATTGGTAAACTGAGCTTCTGACAAATCAACGTCACTGCTATCAGCTGTATCGGAATTTGAGTCACCGAATAGAACTTCAAACCTCACTTCTTTCAGTGTACTGCCATCTAACGTTACTTTATAAACAAGGTTATCACCTTCTTCTACAGAGGAGGATAGAAGTGACAAGCCATCGACACTAGAAGGCGCTGGCGCTGGATTCACAATCACCGCCACTGACGCCTCCGAAAATCCACCGTTATCATCAGTAATTTGGTAGTGGAACTCTGTATTTCCTACAAAATTGTCATCCAAGTCAAAATAAACAACCCCATTTTCTATTCGTGCTTCACCATGTTGTTCACCAAAGACGTAGGTTATTCGTATTGCGTCATTATCTGCATCTGAATCATTAGCTAACAACTCAGAAACAGGTATTTTCAGTTCCGCCCCTTGATTAACCGCATAGGCACCCGCTACATTCTCTGCTTTAAAGCCAGTGAGGAAAAAATCCGAAGAATCATTACCTCTCGCTGGTGTATTTACAAAATCGAGCGATTCAAATACCACTGAATCAAACGCTTTACCATCGAGATCGATACTATAAGTGCCTGTAGAATTTCCTGTATTGGCAACAAAAGTGTCACTGGCAACAGCTACTCCATCTAAGTAAGCAACCCATTTGCCTTGCTCGTGGTTGTTTGCCCCACCTTCGTTCTGATACAAGTTTGAGACCTCGAAACTAAACGTCGTTGCTGACTTCGTTAAGTTAATTTCAAGTTTCTCAGATTGCCCGTCTTCTCGATTAAATTGTATTTGCTCGCGAATCCCGCCGTTTTCGTGACCGCTTACACCGCGTTTTTCACCAACCGTAGTGATCTCTCTATCAGCCCCTTGATAACTTGCCGTCATTGTTGCTGCATCACTTAACCAAGAGCCTTGATTAAACGACCCTAAACTGACATTAAACCCTTGCGGATCATCAACAGCGACAGGCGCTTCATTGGCCTCAACCAAATTAACGGTAGATACGTTGCTGACATTACCATCGCTGTCGACCGCTCTATAGTCAAAACTATCGCTTATCTCGGTTTCGATATAGCGAAGCTCCCAATTACCTGGGCCGCTGGTCGACAATTCGATACTTGTAATCTCGGCTCCATCTGGTATCGAGAAACCATCAGATGGAATCGTCAATTCGTGGAACAGATCAGCATTTCCTGAGGATGGTTTTTGATACTCAAAAGTCTCACTTCCGCCAATGAAACTGACGGTGACAACAACAACCGATTCATTGTTATTACCAAGATCTTGCTCAAAATACCCGCCAACGCCATCTAATCCGAGAGTGACAGATCCAGCGGGTCTTGATTCAAAATCAATCGACAAGCTTTCACCTTGGTTAATTCCCTGATTACCACCAATACCAATGCCATGACCAACATGATTGGCACGACTATCTCCACGATATTGGGTTAAATCACCGCCGGAGCTTGTTATGGTCACTTTATCATTGCTTCCAAGGTCAAGCACCCGAGTTGCGCCGTCAACCTTAGTCCCCCAATTGTAGAAATCGACCTGACTCGGTCCTTGATCAGGCTGATCAAGAGGTTGATCATCTTTGGCGTTATGCAGGCCGAGCACAAAACCTTGCGCTTCGCTGTTAGGTTGATATTCGATAAAATCAGGGTCAAATACCCTACCGTTCCTATCACCACTCTCTGAATAAAGATCGCTACTCGTGATAGCAACACCATTATAAAATAGCGTTCCGTGTTGCGGTAATTCTGAAATAACAACACCAATCTGCTGACCTGATGCATCATCTTCAACGTCAGAAATATGATCACGATTGGGTTCTGAATGGTGGTCAAACACAATTTGGGTACGGCCTGTACTGGCGATGTTAGCAGAGAAATCCTCAGATTCTGGCCCGTTATCTTTGCTATCGTTTATCACCACAGATTGTTCGGCACTAGAAGTATCTAACGCTTCAAATACGTTTTGACCACCGCTTTCTATTGAACTGACGCGAACAGTAAATGCTTGTCCTTGCTCATAGGTATTGTCTTGTACAGTATTAACATTAAATGTCGCAGAGCTTTCTCCCTGCCCAATGTTGACTTCAAGAATTTCAACGATGTCTTGGTTGTCCGCATTGATATACGAATATTCAAGCTTGACGACACTGTCTTCAGGAACTGGTTCAGTCAGCTGAATAGTAAAGTCCGTTGTCGCTTCACCTTCAAAAACATCATTTGGCCCAGATAGAGTGGCAGTAACCAAGTCCTGATCCACTGGGCTGGTTTCATCAATGATGCTTGCGTTGGTAGACACACTAGGGTTTTGAACGAAACCACTGGTGGTACTCACCGCAAACGTCATTGTCTCAGAGACTTCAAGTAAACTGTCGTCCTTAACTTTAACAAACAGTTCTAACTGTTCCGTACCTGTGGCAATCGTCAGCTCCGAGAGTTCCTGTTCAGAAAGCACTCGATAGCCAGCCCCATCTTTGACGTAGATGCTATCTTCATAATCTATCCCCTTACTAGCGGTATCCCCAAAGCCACCCAAATGAATATTAAGTGCTACATTTTCAGAGACTTGTTCGTCCAAACCGATGACAAAAGAGAGATAGCTATTATCTCCCTCTGTCGCAGGGTCGCCAGCCGTAATCGACATCTCGGCTACCGCTAATACATTGGCATTAATAGTGATTTCATCCGTTCCACCCTTTCCATCGAAGACCCGTACCACGAATGAGTCATCACCGTTAAATTGAGGGATTGGAGTGTAGGTCCACTCACCATCAGCTTGGATAGTCACCGAGCCGTTTTGCGGTTGTTCAACCGAAAATGTTAGGTCATCGCCATCAACATCCAAGGCAGGGACCTTTCCTGAGATTGCTTGGCCTTCTTTCGTCAATGTGCTAATCGCGACGCCATCAGCAATCGGAATACCATCTTCAACAAAGACCGGGGCATCATTAACAGGAGTTACGTTGACGGTCGCCGTGGCCGTGTCAAAACCGCCGTGACCATCACTGATCTGATATTCAAAACTCGCTTCACCCGTGAAATTGGCGTCCGGTGAAAAGACCACATTGCCATTCACTAGACTCACCGTTCCATGAGTCTCACTCGTCCCCTGAACGCTCACTATGCTTAAACGGTTTCCTTCTACATCAAAATCGTTGCTCAGGAGTGTGCTGGCATCGATCGTAAAGGCGGTGTCCTCTTCCGTTGTTAACACGATTGGATTGATGCCTGTCACTATGATGTTGTCTATAAAGGCACCATACGAATCCGATGCACCATCCCCTGCAAAGCCCAGTGCTGTAGTCCCACCCGGCGCACTAAATTCACCCGTTACCTGATACCAACCGTTCGCATCGGGTCCTGTTATCGAAACATGCTCACCTTCATCTGATGACACGCTACCATCAGCATGCAAGGTTACCGTTATTGTCCCAACCGTCAACGTCATATCTGACGATGAGTTACCATCCTGACGAGGGTTGTAATCAAACTCAACACGAATGCGCTCATGCGTCGAGGTATCCAGCTGCGTCGTTATTGCCGTGTTCCTGTGTGGATCAAGCTCCGCATAGAAATCGCCATCAGACGCATCAACAATCAGACCATCGCGTTCAATTTCAAGGCCATTGCTCATCTCCCAAACACCTGATGGGTCTTTGGTCACGACCGTCCAGCGATCCGGTGAGGCCATATTTTCAAACGACTCCGTGAGCAACACCGTTTCAATGGTTTGCGTGTAGGAATCATCCGTGGCGATCGGACCGTCATTGCTGCCTTGGATCGTGACCGTGACACTGCTGGCGGTGCCATCAATCGACGTCACTGCAAAGGTTTCTTGGACCTGTTGGCCAACATTCAACTCATCAAAGGCGCTGTTGGCGGTGAACGTCCACGCCCCATTGGCGTCAATCGCAAAGGTGCCATACTCGCCGACGTGAGTGTTGGCGTTAAATTGGTTGTCTGGATTGTCCACGTCCGTGGCCGTCAAGGTGCCGCCGGTGCTTAAGGCTGTATC
>NZ_JABEYA020000012.1 GCF_013074385.2 Vibrio ostreicida | reverse complement strand
TGTTCAAAGTAAACATTTAAAAAGCACGGTTAAAGACCACCGTCAATTTCCCTTGGTAATTAGCGACTACGACAGAATCGCTTGGTAATTAAGATACGACAAAGTCGTTTGGTGTTCACAGCCACCATACCAACTAAACCAAATAACATCTGACACCCAAACGATTTATCCCGCCTGTCAAAGCGCAAAGAATGCGTGAACATGACTCTTTTTTATTTTGCGGAGATCACTGAGATTCCTATCAATTCCTTTCTAACAAACATCCGTGTCCGTTTAATAATCCATCACGTCACTTACCAACTAACTCGTACGAAGAGGCTTGTCCCCTTCACTCACAGAGGGACTCGGCGTGCTGTTTTTCCAAGATAACGCAATACAAGCAACCACAATCACACATCCACCCAGCACGGTCATCCAGCTAGGTATCTCTTGCCAAAATATAACACCCCAAAGCACATTGAATACGAGACCAATATAGCGAGTTCCAGCAACCACTGCTGCATTTTCATGGGTAAACGCCTTAGTCAAAAAGATTTGTCCAATTAACGAGACCACACCTATTGCGACAAGGTAAAGCCATGTCACTCCCTGAGGCATAACAAAATCATCTTTCATTAGATAAGCGGAGACCAGCATCGCCGTCATTAAAAAATAAAATACGATCTCATACGTATGGTGACGCTGACTCAAATGCCGAATGGTGATGGATGCGCCAGCAGCAAAAATCGCACTGGCGACACCGGCTAAAGCGTAGATATTGAACGATTCATATTCGAATGGGTTGGTCACTAATCCAACGCCTGCGAGTACAACAGGAAGCAAAAATTTTGCTTTGGCAGGTAAACGCTCTCCCAACAAAAAATGCGACAATATAATCACAAAAAATGGCGACAGATAGGCCAAAATCGCCGCATCAGCCAGCGGGATGTGGGCAATCGTGTAGACAAATGCCAATAAATAAAACGCGCCTAGCAAGCCTCTAAGCACCAAGAGAGGAACACCAGTGCTAGAGAAAGACACCTTGGCTTGCCACATTAAACCCAAGATAAGCACACTACCAATGGCACTGCGAAAAAAGACAATTTCCGCACTTGGTATTGTTAAACTTGCGGCCTTAATAAGCGCATTCATCACGCTAAACACAAAGGCTGAGATAATGGCAAGTGCCACACCCTTATTCATTGTTCACTCCTAGAGTAGAAGGTAACCATACGAGGCTTTGGCTCGATTGACCTTGGTTCATTTCGATAAATGGGTTCGTGAGTTCACGTGAAGATAACCATCGTTCGAAAACACTCAGCACGCGCCTCACCGCCGCGAATTCAATATCAAAATGTGTCGCGAGCGATTGCAACCAGTAAAGCGCATGTAAGTCTTCACTCGGTATTCTGGGCCATTGTTCTTTGTCAAGATTGCCTTTGGCAAACGGCACCGCAGAAAAATCGAAATAGCGTCCATCCTCATCAGGGGTGGAAAATGGATCGACTAAAATAGCGCTATAACGAACATAGAGGCGATATTCTTGTTCAATTGGAGCACAGTCCATGAAACTATCAATTTGCTGACGGGACAAACTTTCTTCACGTACTGGATAATTGTCATCGTTTAGAAACTGCAATAAGTTAAACGATTCACCACCCAATTTCTGAATCAGTGACGACATATCGAGCCACAAGGAAACCAAAGTTTGCATAGTCGCTGGGGTGATCGGTCCCTCCGGAAAGAGCTTGTACATGTACTTTTTGTCAGTGCTAGAGCTGAAGATATGATCAAGCGAAAAGGGATTAATAAACAAAGCAGAATGGACGTAAAGCGTAATATTACGTCCTTCAACACTGAAGCCATTTCCTAACGTTTGTACTTGAGCGTCTACTTGATCTAATGCTTCTTGAAACAGCGATAATACGCCCTGTTCACTGCGGCTAACGTAAGCATAAACCCGTTTTTTGACGGCCTTAGTCACCACACGCAAAGTATGCTCTCTTGGCTCAAATTTCGTAGCAGCAAAGTAGTTGGAAAAAACCACCACGTTAGGATTAAGCCCTTGTTGAGCAAAATAGCCTTGCGTGATTTGATGGCCACCAAACCAAGATGAAAGTAGAACGACTTCTTTTGCTTTCTTGACACTCTCTACTGGCAAATCCCGTAACACCGACACCAAAGTATAAGCTGGTGTGGCAATAATCACTGTATCCCACCTCCCTTGAACAAGGTTCAAATCCTCATACACAGAATCAAAGCCGGTCGACTTTGCAAAGCTCGATAAGTTAGCTTTCGCCACCTCAACTTGCACGCGCTCTCCTTGTTGGAGGCGTACAGATCGAACTTGCCAATGCGCGGAGTCTCTGCTCACAATACCAAGATGAGAACAATGAGGTCTGAGTAAGGCGGCGGTTTGAAACGCAGCAGGGCCTGCTCCAACGATCAATAGCCGCCCTAATTGATGAGTCATTTACGCCTTCTCCATTACCACTGTATCGTAAATGGCCGCCTGATTATTGAGACAACGAGTCTCCCAACCTTCCATCAATTCGGGATTAAATGGGTAGTTAAACGCGGATTTAATACCATTGCCAAAACGCACTAAAACACGATGGGACGGCGTCAAAAAGGGTTTAAGCCGATTGAGTACCTCCCATTTGTGCTCCACCAGAGAAGCAACTAGAATGTGAGTCGGTTGAAAAGCAGTAAACTCTGTCGCTAAATCACGGCACCCAAAACTGGTTAGTAAACAATCCTGAACAAGGTCATTAGCCATACTCACTGCGTGCTCATCAATATCAACACCATGCACAGCAGCACCCGTTATCTTTGCTATCGTAAACGCAGAAAGAGGATAAGATCCTGAGCCAATGAACAGTACTCTTGAGTCCGACGTCACACGAACGCTATCAAGCTCGATATGAACGGTATTTGATAGCCGATTTAAGTAATCCGTGATGTCTAAGTGATGAGATTGCGCGCACTTCGACTGATGCTTTTCTAACACACAAAGTGCTCTAATCGATGTTTCACGCAAGCGTTTGAGTTGCCTATCATGCTCAGGGTGATGCCCAAGTTCGTCACTTAGATGTTGTATCGACTCTGTCATAATCCAAGCGCAAAGCTCATCCAACTTTTTTTGGAGCAACGTAAAGCAGTTACAACTCTCCACACTGTATTGCGTGAGTTTTTCTATCTGAGATTCAAATGTCGAGAGAGCCACTAAGAGTTCATAATGGCAATGCGTCATCGGCATACGTTTTTCCTTGTCTATTCTTTTGTGAATTAATGGGCTCCAAACAATTGGGCGTCACATGGATATGACCTTTACTGCATTCCCCAACATCCACCGCAACTTGATACACTTGGCTCAGTAGAGCCTCATCGAGCACTTCTCTCGGGCTTCCTGTTTTCTGCACGTTACCTTTATCGAGCAATAGCAAGTGATCACAATAGCGTGCTGCCATAGAAAGGTCGTGCAATACGGCAATCGTGATACTCTGATGTTCCAGCGTATATTCCCGTGCTAACGCTAAGACTTGCACCTGATGTTTAAGGTCTAACGCACTGGTTGGCTCATCGAGAAGTAACACCGAAGGGCGCCCAACCAAAGCTTGGGCAAGGGAGACAAGTTGCTGCTGGCCTCCACTCAGGTGAGAAAAAGTGCGGGTTGCTAGGTGCAACAACCCCAAATCCCTCAATATCGATTCCGCTCTCTGCTCTTGATCGGGTGTAATGCGCCAGCTCAGTGAATGAACAAGTCCCAGTAACACAAACTCAATCACAGTGAGTTGACTCGAAGACTTATTCAATTGGCATAAATAGGAATACTGAGAGCACGGCACCTTTTGCCCGTCATCAGAGAAAGCGCCCAAGCTACCTGTCGTGGGAAGCAGCCCCATCATGGTTTTCAAGAGCGTCGTTTTTCCTGCACCATTAGGGCCAAGAATCGCTGAGAATGTTCCTGATTCAAATGTCGTATTGATGGGGTTAAGTATCAATTTTCCACCCATTTTGACCGCGACATCATTAAGTAAAAGATGTTTCACAACCCACCCCGACGACCAATTAACAAATAAAGAAGAAAAGGAACGCCCACCAACGATGTAATAATACCAATTGGGATAATGGTTCCTGGGACAAGCACTTTTCCTACTAATGAGGACACACAGAGTAACAGTGCGCCCATAAGCATCGACAAGGGTAAGTAGAGACGCTGATCTTCACCGACTAACAAACGGGAAAGATGCGGCGCAACCAGCCCAACAAAACCAATAGTGCCAACAAAAGACACAGCGCCTGCTGTAAGCAAGGAGCATAACAAAAACATCTCTAATCTTAGCTTACGAGTATTCACTCCCAATGCTTGGGCCCTTTCTTCCCCAGAAGAGAGTGCCGTCAACGCCCATACTCTTGTAAGAGAAAGCAAAAGTCCCATCGCAAGTATTACTCCCGCAACAGAAAAAGAAAGCCAAGACGCTTTTAGCAAACTACCAAATAACCAAAAAACGATTTGCTGGAGGACCTCAGGTGACGCGAGATATTGCACTAAAGATTGCAACGCTTGAAAGAAAAACAGCACGACAATTCCAGCCAATATTAGGATTTTGGCATCCATATTCTGTGAACGGCCAATAAAGTAAATAGACAAACTTGCGAGTGCAGAAGCAGAAAAAGCGGCTATCGGTACGCCAAGCCAAGCGAGACCAAAAATAGAAAAACCAGTCAATAAGGCAGTAGCGGCACCAAAACCAGCAGCAGCAGAAATACCAAGGGTATAAGGGCTTGCCAGCGGGTTAGCAAGTAAGGTTTGCATTAAGCCGCCCGCAAGCCCCAACGACGCGCCTACAACCAAGCAGGTCAGAGTCACTGGTAATCTCAAATGCCAGACGATGGTGGTCGAGAGCGCCTTTCCATCTGGGCCCCCGAGAAGAGCGTCAAATACGCTACCTAAACTGATCCAAGAGGATCCCGTACTTATATCGAGCAAGATGACAACACAAAGAACCACCAAAGTGATTATCAGAGCGCGACGTCTGTGTTTCTGCATCTGTCGATAGATACTGCCCTTATTGGTGTCCACCGCTTGAGTGTGAACACTGGCTCCAACGTTTCCTAACATAGTCTAATTGCCCACTTTAAGCATAAAAGTGCCAGAAAGTTTTTGTGGCATATACTGCTCAAAGAATGCTTGGTGGTGTGCCATAGGATCCACGTCCTTAAATGCTTCTGGATAGATCGATTTGGCAAGGAATTCAAGAAATATATGGTCATAGATGGTTCGCGTCCCAGAGTGGTACATACCATAAACCTGACCTTGTTTAACTGCGGAGATGTGCTGCCAACCTGATCGTTCAAGATACGGATGATAAGTCGCTTGTGCCTCTTTGGGCGTCGTACCAAAACCCAACAACGCACTACCATTATGATTCGCCCAGTGCGCTCCAGAAATAAAAATCACTTCAGGATCTTGACTTAAAACGTATTCAGGATTGAGGTGTGCTGAACCATCAATTTTACCATTGGCAATGTTATTGGCGCCGGCAAGATTAAGCAGCTTCCCCCACATAGTATTGGCGTATGATTTACCGTACTCCTCTGCTCCGCCTGTACCGATTTCCACATAAACTCGTCTTTGTTGATGGTGATTTAGGTATTTCGCGACACGTCTTTGAACATCCTTGACCGTTTGCTCATAATCTTGAGCAATGGCTTCAGCACGCCCTTCTGTTCCCATCACTTGACCTATCACTCTCGCACTTTTTAAATGTCTCTCAAGAGTTTGTGCATTAAAGTCAACGACCACGACTTTGATGCCACTTTTTTCTAGTAGCGTAACTTTGTCACCCAAAGCATCGTATTGCCACGCTGCCAATAACGCGACGTCTGGTTTGGTCGTTAACAGCTTTTCAAAATCGAATGTCCCAGTATAAATGGAGCCAGAATCTGTAATAGTTTCAATTTCAGGGATGATTTCACGATAAGTTTGCCATTGTGACTGACGATAATCTTGCCAAGAATGACGCGGGAAGATAGCCACTTTTTTATAAGCATCAGGTCCAGCTATGGCGAGATAATCTTCAAAATAAAAGCCCAAAAAAATACGCTCGGCGGGACCATCAAGTGTGACATGTCGACCTAGCACATCTTCGATATCAACGTTGGCCCAGGCTGGTAATCCAGAACCTAATAGGAGAATCACCAATAGAAGAAACGGATATGTTGCCTTTTTCATTTTTAACACCAGTTGGTAATAGTTATCATTTGGTATGTTATATCATAACATTATCATTCAAAACAAGTTCAATTGGTTGTAATAATGGCACTACTTATAAAGATGAATCGATGTTCATAGTGGAGATCTGGCGTTCAGCCGAGCATCAATGGACAATTTAACCTGCATACAGTCAGGTCAGGTCATTAACTTTAGTCATAAACAAGGAATAATCAGGGAAAACAGGTGTGAAAGAAGTCGTCGGTTTTTTCAAAACAGATTCAGGGAAAGCGCCATTTCAAGTCTAAGGTTTCGGCCCTATTTCATAAATTAGCGGCGAACGCTAAGTGCAATTTTGGTCGATAACAACGCGAGTTGAACACTGAACTCTCTAACGCTTTGCTGTAGGAAAAGAAGAGGCGTCCTATAACGTAATACCGCTATATCAACGATAATATAAAAAATAAATCACTAGCCGACCTCGATAAAGGTCGGCATATCATGATTAGACCGGCTCAAACTCAGCGTTAAAGTGCCTTAGTACTGGCGGCTCATAGGTGAACTTCAGCCCTTTCATAGCCCTCGCATTGTCTCTGACTTCTCTAAATGCATCAATGACGTAATCCAAATGTGACTGAGTATACGTTGCTCGAGGAATAGCGAGTCTTAGTAACTCGGTTGGGCAAGGCAGCTGTTCCCCAGTTGCTGGATCTCTTCCTAGCAATAACGACCCAATTTCTGCACTGCGAATACCTGCAATCTTAAAGAGTTCACACGCTAAAACATGACCAGGGAACTGCTCTGAAGGGATGTGAGGCAGTATTTTACTCGCATTGATGAAAGCGGCGTGACCACCAGCTTGTTGACACTCAATGCCAATGTTTTCGAGGCCATCTACTAAATATTTTACCTGCTGTAGACGAGAAGCCAACCAATCTTCTCTCATCCCATCATAAAGACCCACCGCTAGCCTTTCCATGGCTCCGCCTTCTAACCCTCCATAAGTGGGAAAGCCCTCCTGAAGGACACACAAAATACGGCTTTCTTGGTAGACATCAGAGAAACGGTCGTCCTTGAAGCCGAGCAGCCCTCCCATTGGTACCATCGCATCTTTTTTGGCCGACATCGAGAGAATGTCCGCATATTTGAATGATTCTTTGGTAATATCGGCAATGCTCCATTCCGAAAACTCAGGTTCTCTCTGTTTTACAAGATAGGCATTTTCTGCGAAACGCGCACAATCCATCACAACAGGGATATCATAGCTAAGTGCGATTTCGTAAACGGCCTTCAGGTTAGCGATCGAAACGGGTTGCCCTCCTGCCGAATTACAAGTAATCGTACTGACAATATAGGGGACATTCTTTGCCCCGACCTCTTCGATCGCATGGACCAATTTATCTAGGTCAAAGTTGCCTTTAAAGTCCGACTCTACCGAAGTGTCAAACGCTTCTTCCGTCGGAACGTTTATAACCTTACATCCATTTCTTTGAGTATGCCCCTGAGTCGTGTCAAAAAAATAGTTGGAAATGGCAGCCATCTTTTGTCTATCTAGACCTTTTTCTCGCTCTCGTTTATTGATGAGTGCAGGAACATAAAGTTGCTCAGAACCTCTTCCTTGGTGAGTTGGAATGGTGTGTTCATAAGCAAAGATGTGCGCGACAGCTTCTTTAAGAACGAAGTAGCTGCGGCTGCCACTGTATGATTCATCACCTCTCAGGGTGGCTGCTTGCATATTTTGTGTAACTGCACCCGTTCCGCTGTCGGTCAATAAATCAATGAACACATCCTTACTGTCCAACAGGAAAGGGTTGTAGCCTACTTTTTCCAATGCATGCTCTCGTTCAGTACGAGTCGTCATACGCACGGGCTCAATAACACGAATTCGATAGGGTTCCGGCAAGTATTTCATCTGGCTGTCCGCCTTCGTCAATGCTTGCGAAGCCGTGGGATTTTGAGTGTTCTGCATAATATTTAACCTTATGAATTTTTGTAATTTTAATAGGGAAGTAAGCAGGCCGGATGCTAGGACCGCTGTAGACAAAACATAAGGTGAGGAGGAAAAATAGAGGAATAACTTATGGATAAATTATGATTAAATTTCTAATTATTGAAGGAATGACTGCAAATCAATACACATTGAGCCCGATGCAGATTCAGGCCCAATGTGAGAAAAACATCACATCAAATTGGTTCAATTCATACTGATTAAAGAGTGGCGGACGAATTTTCGACCAAGTCACGCAGACGCTGTTGGAGCAAACTCTCTGTCTCTTCCAACCATGCGTACCGTTTTGTGTAGAGACGCCTTTTAGCTTTTTTTAAGCCACTTGGGTCTTTACGATTAGGGTGAAGGGGAATATCAAATAAGTACTTTGACACCTGCGTTCCGCCGTATTCACTCCACAGTTCTGAATAATTGTAGGAAATACTGGATCTCTTTGACCCTATGTATCTTAATGCTTGATAAACATGTCCCTTATTGGTGATCCCATACACTGATTCCACCTTCCACTCACGGGCTAGCATCAGCAGCACCTCCAGCATAAGTGCCTTCGGTCTCAATCCATGCGTTCCGCGCGTCAAGGATTTAATTACATCTCCCCTATCCTTGATATGGTCACCCGGCCCTTGAAGCGCACCGATATAAATTTCACGCTTGGGCGTCGCCGATAAATTAAACGCCAATGTGAACAACTCTCTGTTTTTTTCATCCACCAGCTTTAAGGCTAGTGAACCTTCGCGTTCTGGCCCTGCACAGAGTAACAAATTGCCATTCGACACTTGGGCAAGAAACCAACCTTCACGAGAGTAAAAATCAAGAAATGCTCGGCCGTATAATTGGCGCAGGGTTTGAAAATGCTCATGAATCTTTAGAGCTCTCTGATGTGGACGCCATGTTAAACACACAAAGGGCTTCAACGGCTTTTCTAACATTCGGGGATTGATGGTTTGAATCGCTTGCAAATCTGGTTGGGAAAACAACTGTTGCATCTGATTTAGGACATTCGGTTTGAGCAAAGACCATAAACAAAACCGAGCATTGTAGCGAAGCTTTTTTAAACCTCGGATGTCAGGATAAACGCTTTTTGCGACATGGGGTAAAGACTTTAGAAAATCAAAGTAGTTGACAGACATAACGTTACTTTCAGTTAAAAGCCGCGGATGGAGCAGCACAGGATCACAAAATGAAGGCCTGACCAAAAGTCAGGCATCGAGTAGAGGAGTTGCGGTTAAAAATAGTAGGCCGCAGTCGCACCCACCAGCCATTGATTGGCACTGTCTACGATCGAGGAATCTGCAGTATTGTCACCCAAGCGGGTATAGGCAGTGGTTTGGGTTATTTTCCAGTTATCGCTGACCGGCATAATGAATTTATAGCCAACGTTATAAGAGACATCACCGCTGCCTTTGTAGGCTTTACGAGCCTGCGTTGCTTCCGTATCTTTGACACCAAAATAGTAGTCGACGTAATCTTTATTCTGATAGGCTAAACCGGCAAAAGGGACGATATCGGCACGGCCAAAGCTCATTGGTAGGTAATAGGTGACCCCCGCTAAATAACCACCGTAAGTATTGGTTACATCATGCTGTGCATACGTAGAAATTGTCCCTTGTGCTAGATGGAAATCCGCATTGACACCTAAATCTAAACTCGCTTTACGCTTGTCCATGCCTTTCAAAAAATCTGAGGTGCTATGATCATACATTAAGCCAGATGTGCCTAGGTAACCGCTCATATTGAACATATCACCGGTATTACCTAGAAACCTATAATTGAGGCTTTGTAACGTGGCATTGAAGTCTTCGCCCTGATAGCCAAAATTACCCAGTACAGTGGCATTATGCTTTTGACCTTTAAAAAGATCACTAACACCAGCCCCTCCCAGTTCAGCTACCCAACTATTTTCTTGGGTATAAATATTACCGTTGCGGATGTAGGTATCTCCAGCTGCATAGGCGGTGGTTGCAGTGGTCGTAACCATAAGGATAGGCATAAGAACTGTCAGTTTTTTCATTATTTTGAACCGTGAATCAATTAATAATGAACACTGTACAAAAAAATAAAAACTATCCCTATCCTCACTTTGTCATCATTTTGTCACTGTTTGTCATAAGCCGTCGACAAATTCGGTATTGCGAACGTAAACTTGGCACCTCCCAAATGACTCTCACCGACCTCTATCCAACCATGATGTCGTTCCACAATCAATTTGACGATCGCAAGCCCTAAGCCAAAACCGGTATTAGCCTTGTTACGAGAGGGGTCTGCACTATAAAAAGGATCAAATATTGAGCTCCAATGCTCTCTCGCAATACCTAGCCCATCATCTTCTACGCAAAACATGAGACTTTGTTGGTGTGTTTTGGCCCTGAGATAAATTTGACGTTTGGCATACCGCTGAGCATTGGACAACAAGTTATTGAGAGCACGTTTTAGTAACGCGCTGTCCGCATCAATAACTAGGTTTTTACCAACATCAACGACGATTTCAACGTGCTTTAGACCATGCCGTTTTGTGACAATATTGCCTAAGTACTCTTCTAACTCAATGGTTTCTATGTTGAGGGTAGAGTCTGGGCGTTCAACTTTGGCAAAATAGAGCAGTTCATCAACCATCTGCTCCATTTCTTCGATATCTTCTATAACACTGGCTATTTTGTCATGCTGAGAAGGGGTCAAGGGCTCTTCCTGTAGGATTTCAGCCTGCCACTGCATTCTAAACAGTGGCGTTCTCAAGTCATGTGCTACTGCGTTGGTTAATGAGCGGTTGCTGGTGATAAGGTCTGATATTTTGTCAGCCATATAATTAAAACTACCGTTCAGTGAACCCACTCGGTAACGGCTGCCAGTCGGGGCCCGAGAATTGAAATCCCCCTTAGCGAACTTCATAGTCGCACTTTCAAGAATGCGAATACGACGATTGAGGAACCAGATAAAACCAGAAGTGTATACAAAGAAACCAACGAAGATAAAACCCCACAAAATATCATCATCAAATTCAATTGCTTGACGTAACGCCGATTCTACATCCGGCTGAATTCGATAGATAATCTCAGGTGATGACAACATAAACCAGAAACGTCTGTCTTCGTCGTAAAAAGTATAAGGGTGAGGATGATCACTTTGGAAGTAGTCTTTGACTTGGAGTGGTACATCCGCGCTGGAAAAAACCGTCAGGGTTTTAGCTGTTTTATCAACGAATGCCTGCAAAATATTTAACGCCTGTTCCTCCCCTTGGACCTGAGAGACACTGACCAACACATCTCGAAAAGCGGCGCCTTCAAGATCTTCTAAAACATAGTAATAGTCGGTGTTGAACTGAAAGATAATGACTTCATAGGCCACCAAACTGAGGGTAAATAGAACAAGTAGTCCTGACAGAGCTTCAATATAGATTCGGCGCATATTGACCTAATTCCTTTACTTCTACCAATGGTCCGGTACAAATAAATAACCCTTACTTCGCACTGTAATGATCCTTTTGGGTGCGGATGAGCTATCACCAAGCTTCTTTCTTAAACTGACGACTTTGTTATCTATGGTCCGGTCGAGCCCATCGTATTCTATACCCCGTAAGGCGCGAGTCAAAACATCACGAGATAGAACCTCATCGGGAGAACTGGCCAATATCCACAAAAGGTCAAAATCACTGTCAGACATGCCGATCTCAACATCATTGAACAGACACAGTTTCCGTGAATGGTTTAACGTTAGCTGACCATAACAAAGCAAGTTCGAGGTTTTTGAGCCCACTGCTGATTGCTCATTCGATACTGGTCGACGCAATAACATCCTCATACGAGCCAACAGTACCCGAGGCTTAATCGGTTTATTCACAAAATCATCGGCACCAATTTCTAGGGCAGCAACATGATCAAAGTCATCATCACTGGCTGTTAGCATTAACACTTTACCGCAGTACTCACTGCGGATTTTGCGACAAACCGTCAAGCCATCCATACACGGCAACATAAGATCCAACAGCAGGATATCAGGCTGCTGTTTGATGATAGGCTCAAGTGCTTCAACACCGTCTTCAAACACTGTTACTTCAAACTCCTGCCTAGAAAAGTATTCTTCTAGCATCGTTCGAAGTTTCGTATCATCTTCAACAATAAATAATGATTTCATAGAGCTCATCGACATATTTAACCAGAGTTCTGTTTTAGAGATGGTCTAATGATAACGCAAAGTATATGACTTTTCCGTCCAAAAAATGAGTCCTACTCAAATCAAATCTGAATAGGACTCCCTGAAAAGTTACTAGCCTTTAAAAGTGGGTAACAACTCTAACGTTGTGCCTACCTGAATTAGCAAGATCGATATCCCGAAAAAAAGTACTACCATAACAACAGCTTTCCCTCCAGCCGCTCTATACCCAGAATCATTTTCAGACGAATTGTCTTGTCTGATTTTTCTAACTAATAAGGCTGGAACAATATAGGCCCAAACGGCTGCGGCCACCGCGGCATAACCAATGGCCGTCAAAAAACCAAATGGGAACAGTAACGAAAAAAGCAAAGGAGGTATAAATGTAATGGCCCAGGTTTTTGTTCTTCCTTGCTTTGTATTTTCAAATTTAAAAACATCAGCCAAAAAGTCGAAAACGCCCAGACCAACGCCAATAAAACTGGACAAAATCGCAGCCGCAGAAAAAGCACTTATGAGGTTAGACACCATACTCGTTTCCACAACGCCATCTAGACTCGATAGTAATGCATCTATATCCCCACCTTTTTCGATGACGGGAGCAAAATCGGCACGCGGAAGATTTCCGTAAATACTAAACATCCAAACCATGTAGATAGCCAGCGCAATCAAAGAGCCGTTGACCAGCGCTTTTTGTGCGACATTTTCATCCTTGTAATAGTCTCTCATCGTCGATACTGTGTGCTGATAGCCAAATGAAGTTAAAGCCACTGGAATTAAAGCCAACGCATACTTTCCTTGCTCAAAACTCACATCCCCGAACAAGGTTTGAATGTTGATGCCCTGTGCTAACCCTGTAATGGCAAACACAAAACTCAAAACCATAAAAATAATCAATACAACCGAAACCCTATCCACCAAGCGAGTCGAGTGCCAAACAAAACCAGAAAAACCGAATACGAAAAGGACAGATGCCAGCTTAGGATCCAATCCCAATAACTGATTAAGAATGAGACCTGACGCGGTACTGTAGGCATAAAGAAGTATCCCACCTACAAAATACACCATCAGATTGTTAACGAAATTGACCTCTCGTCCAAGTAAATCCGCGGTTACAGTCGAAAAGGACGATTGATAAGGATAGCGCTTCAAAGCCTCTAACAATAGACAACCACTAAAGATCGTAATCACCATCACAGAGACCATCACTAGGGTCGACCAAGCAACCCAAGAACCTGAACCTGCTGTAGGCAAGCCCAACATCCCCGCTCCTACGCAAACACAAGCGATAATGCAGGACCCTCCTAACACGGAAGGTTTCTTAGCTTGCTTCTCAGTACTTTCAACATATTCCATATTGCCCACCTTAAAAATTTGAGTTTTTTCAGGGAGCTTTTTCCGAGCATAGTTAATACACAGATACATACACACATTAAAAAGCGCCAGAGTCCGATACTAGCGCTTGAATTGAATAAAAATTTAATAATTACTTCATAATTAAGCATTATATCTTGATCTGGCTAGTTAAAATGGTAATTTAAGCCCAAGTTTATGATATCTTGATCGAGATTCTGCTCACTATTTGTCATGCCAAAAGTATGACGATAGCTTGTCTCGACAACAACGTTTTTGCCTAGATTGTAACCCAGATTAACCCCCGCCTCGGGCCCGAAGTCCGTCTCTTTAAACCAATCGTTTTTATACCTCGCGTAATCAATACCCACTTCAGGAGCAACAAACGCTTGGTGGTTAAGAAAAGTGATTGGCTTATCTACCGCGAACCCAAAACTCTCAAGCTTATCATTATGATTATGTAGGGCACTCGACCGACCTTTGACCCTGAAATCTGAAACATGCAAGCCCGCTTGCATGTCTATTCCGCCCATAACCTCATTAGTCTTACCCAGACTAACATTTGAATGGCTAGCACTCATGCCAAGATAAGCCGAGTGATCACTCGGAGAAGAAGCATAACTCGCGATAGGCATGATAGCGACCATCAGCGAAAGCAATAAAGGTGTTTTCATGTTGTACATTTATCAAGTGATTTATTCGTGGAAGCAGTTATACAATAAAACAATGTTCAATTAAACCACGTAAAAATGCAACATTAAATTTATGATTTACACTAACGTACCCTTTCAAATAAGGTAATAGTGTTAATATACATAGCGTTAGGTGGGCCGACTACTCCCAGGCTTGAGAAAAACCTTGATCTTTAAACGCGACAGCTAAGCCCGTAATTTGCTGCATTCGTAGCACTTCATCATTGTCCATACCTAATTCACGACAGATTCGTTCACTACTCCAAACGCGTCTCAATTGCATGACTAAATCGGCCGTAAGTTCCACTTGGTGTGAACCACGAGCGATATTGTGCCTCACCGATGTCGACATACTGTCCTGATCAGATTGGCAAAAAATAACACAGGGAATATAGCCAGGCAGTGGTTGAAGATCTGGATAAGCTTTAAGCAATTCAAAACGATGAAACCCATCGATCAAAACGTAGTGGTCATATTTTTCAGCCCGATTAACGATAACAGGCATAGTCATCCCATCTCGCTCAATCGAGTGCTTAAGCAACTTATTTTCAGGCGGAGCCATCGCATTTGGGTTGTACGCATTCGATTCAATCCGATTGATAGGGAGCATCTGAACATTACATACTGGAGGGAGACCAGAAATTTGACTAAATAATTGGCTCGTCAATCGATTATACAAGGAGACACACGCCTCCATATTATCCAACTTTTTATTTAAACTACTCACCTGTTCAAATGAAATTTGAGTATCACTTTTCATACACGTCACCTCTTTGAACGTTGCCCAATGATATTTTGTTACTCTGACGAGCAATGGCTTTGTTATAGCCGAAAGAAAGGCCACGACACCAATAGTCATTTTTTATGAGCACCTTACAAATCCTTCGCCAGCTAGGCACCATTTTTTTAGCTTCAAGTTTACGCTCTGCAAAATCAGGTATTCGAGTGACTCCTTTACTCGGTCCATGCTTTCGCCACCAAACAAGAAACTTAAATATTCGTTCTCTATAATGCTGTTCAATGTGCGGAGGCATCGTTCTCAGCAAAAATTTAGTATATTGTCGGTAAGTGAGGCCATCTGGAAGCTCAACGCGATAATATCCCATAATGTGCCCCTGCTCTTTTACATAACGCGCACCAAAATTGCATCCTTCAACACGTTGAACAAGCTTTTGCCATGTTTCTGGCTCCAGAATTTGATATAACCACAAGCCTTTTCGCTGTTCATCACCAAATGGTTGACACAAACGCTGCTTGGACAGTGGTACCCCTGCTCGATTCATCAGATCGTAAATTTTATTGTAGTCCCAGTCGAAACGACCATTCGCACTCCAGATATCCGCGGTCTTCCAATCGTAGATAGGGTAAGCCATATAAACGTCTTCCTGCATTTTTGTCGTCCAAGCTAGGCCATGAAATTTTTCTTTTTTCCGATTTTTTATGGTGTTGAAACGATGAAGAGATTCATCTGCCCTTAGACCTATCAGAACCGCGACCTCGCTTTCTTTTTGTTGCTGGTACCAACGGGCGAATGAAAAAACAAAGTCCTCAAACTCCATACCATGGTAGAAAAAGGAAAAGGCTTCGGGGTGACTAAATACTCCCATTGTCTCAGGTAGAGGTCTAATCCATTGGTTGCGCTTTCGTTCATCCCAACAAAGCCATTTGGGCTGAAATTGCGAGACTGAATTGCGAAGGCTGAGAGGCAAACAGACCCAATATGGGTTAATTTTATTTGTTTCAATCATTCGATAAATAAAGCGTTCTGTTTCCTTATATTGAGCTTCAAAATCAACGATCAAAGTATCTACAGGGAGCCGGCCTCTCAAGCCAGCCTCTTCTATCGCAAGGTGAAGTAAAACTCCGGAATCTTTCCCACCGGAGAAAGACACATAAAAATGTTCAAAGTTATCAAAAACGTATGAGATTCGCTCCCTTGCTGCCACAAGCACATCCTTATCAAGCAGGCATTTCTTCCGGCTTAGTGGCTGGCTTTTTTGCTCCATTAACATAACCTCCCTTTCATATATAAAATTTCAATAGGATATCAGAGTAAAAGTTATTTCTATTATTTATACTTTTATTCAATAACAATGATGTCATTCAAAGGAAGGGGAGTAGAGCTTTAAACTATAAATTATTATAATTTAAGAATTTTTCAATCTTCACCTGGAAATTAAAAGGAAGGGTAAATACATTATTTTTCTAAAATAATGCAGTATTTTAGGGCTATAATATACGCCTAATCTGGCGTATATTCCTCTTCTTAGAGCCGTGGTTAACACGCTACATTGATACAATAACGTTGCCTGTGAGGTATTTCCCCTTCTTTAATTTATGTCATTCACCGTAGATAAAGAGTCATCGTCTCATATAACAGGGAAATCGTCGTTATCATGAACTTTTAAGTGAATAAATCATTATTAGTGAGTTTTAGAGCGTTTTTAGGTGCAAAGAAACACGTATGGTGGTCGGGGTGGGAAGCATAAAATGATCCAACCTCGCGCTAAACGAGGCGAACTCAAAATATGAGGTAAACACAGAGTACTGACTAAAACCTAAGCTCAAGATAGGGAAAAATAGGGTGACTACACGCAACTTAGAGGCCATAGCTGGCTCCTTGAGGAGGAATGGAAGCCGCTACTGGTTACGACACCCTGTGAAAACTCACCTGATGAGCTAATTTTATAGGTATATTTAATTATCCTGCCACCTGTAGTGTTGACTTCTTCACCAAGGGTTTCCAATTATTTATATTAAAATATGGCCTTTAATTTATATATAATACTGTAAATTCAAATGATTACACTATATGCAGACGACCAATATGGCATTTAAGCTAATGACGTAAAATGAAAAACCTGTTAAGATGCGCGCCCTTTGATACTCGGATGAGAACCTATGAATCGCAAAAAAAGAATTAATCAGATCCTAAAAACGAAACTCAAAAAGAAAAATTCAAAACTGCATAAGAGTAATAAACCTCGCTATGTATCAAAACAAGAGCGCGAAAAAATTGAGCAAGAGGACATCCACACTTCAGATAACGCGCTCAATGAGAGCAATCTAGAGGAACAATTAACGCCCTCTCAAGAGTAGTTCTTCCTGAATAGGAATAAATTTATCGCACACATCAACTAATGATTGTGCGCTCAGGCCTGGTACGCCGCACACATCAAACACCGTGCCAAATCGCTCTTGAACACGTTTAACCAATACATCAAAGTCTCCGTCTCCGGAGAGTAAGATAATGCGGTCTACACTGGGGGCAACCTCAAAAATATCAAGGGCAATACCCACATCCCAATCTCCTTTTGCACTTCCATCTTGCCTTTGGATAAAGGGCTTCAGCCTGACATCGAAACCTATCCCTCTTAGAATATGATGAAATTGCCTTTGCTTAGCATCCTGCGACGCTATCGCGTAGGCGTTTGCTATTGCGATTTCCTTTCCTAAAGCAACAGACGACCAAAACTCGTTGTAATCAAAATGAGCACGATATTTTTCGCGAGTGGTGTAATAAATATTCTGAACGTCCACAAAAATTGCAATTCTTTCCATTATGTCTCTCGTTGGTGTTGAGGTATACAAACTGTAAAACCAACGATTCTAGCAGTAAAGGGGAAGTCACTAACAATAAATTTCAACTCAATCTAAGACATAACCTTTACCACAAACATCATGCATGGTTCCAAAAAATCGATGTGACTCGCAGTATCGAATCATTTTTTGGCCAATCTACCACGTGCGGATTTAACTATTTTATAATCCTTTGTCTTAGGTAAAACCAACTTGTAGATAATGTGCATCAAGTTTTTTCAAAGGCTGTGTTATTCATGACAAAAAAGTGTGATCTTGGTTCAATCAATTGCTTGATTCCAAAACCGAAAAGCATACTATTACCTGATATTCGCACAAGTGCATAACCCTTTAAAAAGGCGAGGTAAATGGAGCTAGATATTTTTAACCCTTCCAGACAGTTACGACGTTCAGTTATGTTCTGGCTGAGTACGCTCTTTTGCCTTGTTTCAGCGACGATTATCACCGTAAATCTAGCGTGGGGTGTTCTTGACTCTATTACCGTCGTGCAAAGCATTTTTTGTCTACTTTCACTATATATGACGTACAGTGGTTACAAAAAATCCGTTTCATTGAGCATGGCCAACGGCTATATCTACTCGATTATTGTTGTTTTTTACGTCAGTACATCGGCCTACCCGATAGAATACGGATTTTTCCTATGGAGCTTTTTATACCCCGTTCTTTTCTATCTTATCCTTGGAAAACGCTATGGTTTCCTCGCGACATGCATCGGATTTATAAGTCAGTTTGTTCTTATTTTCTGGAAGTCTTTTGCCGATGGTTCATGGAGTTACACAGAGTTAACCACAAACTTTATTCTCGCTTATCTCAGTGCTTGGTTGGCTTCACATATTTTAGAAGTTAAGCGCAAGACGTCAGAAGCCTCTTTAGGACAACTAGCTTCACGTGATGCATTGACCAACGTTTATAATCGTCATGCACTGGTTCACAACTTTGAGCGTTACCACAAAGAAAGTGAAATTCTCCCTCTGGCGCTACTGATCCTTGATTTAGACCATTTTAAACAGGTTAATGACCAATATGGCCACGATATTGGTGATAAAGTGCTCGTCCAAACTGCAATGTTAATTGATACATTAAGTGATGAACACCTCGTTTATCGTATTGGTGGAGAGGAGTTTTGTATCGCTCTCCACAACACAGATATGACTCATGCCATACACAAAGCAGAGCAGATACGTACAGCGATAGAAAGATCGCCCTTTAATAATGCCGAGCAACCAATATCTCTAACGGTCAGTATCGGTATTTACCAATGTAATTTGTACAAAGATCTAGAGAGTGTTCTAAAAGAGGCCGATAAAGAGCTGTATAGAGCGAAAAAAAATGGTAGGAATCAAGTTATGGTCTGTAATCAGAATGCACGACCACTCAGTTGTTCCTAACGTGTCTTTGAATCTTCTTCATCGAAAATAATGTTATAGTTTTCAGTGTAATTACATTGAGGTTGACGGCTACAAGTAAAAAATCGACGTCCCTTAAATTCTCCCTGAGTCGCTGTTTTTATAACCATAGGGCTACCGCAACGCTTACAAAATCGAACCTCTTTTTCTGGTTCAATTAAATCTATATGCGTGGCGAGAAGGCGGCGTAACTTCCCCACTTGATAACTGTGTTTTATTGATGTGCCAATAAGCGGAATCCCAGAAGACTTGCAGACATGCATGAGTAACTTCTGCCTTTCTATTTTTCCCTTCTCCAATGTACGCCCATCGTCTAACTCTATCGCAACAGACACTTGCAGAGTTCGCGGATCACAAACCACAAAGTCAAAATAACTTTTGGCAATACGATTGTTGGCAATAAACCATTGTTTTTTATCCATCGCGAGTGGTGCGACGACATTGGTCATATTCACTTTAACCATCACAACACCATGTTGCCCCACTGCGGCAACCAATGCATTGTAAAAGGCTGTCTCTTGCATATTGATTAAAGGCCCTTTTTGCTTGAAAACACTATCTTTTAACTCTTCTTGTCTTAAATAACGTTTTTGAACAAACAAAAAGAACAAAGCCAACAAAACGCCAACAATAATAACACTTTCCATTTCGCGCTAACTTCTCCGATTAGAAATAGGAATGATCATCTTTTTAGTTTTTATACGCTAACTTCATGATCATGTCAGCGTTTATATGAAAGCTGGTGTTTGTTATTGAGATCCATGCTCAGGTAAAGCAAGTTCAATCACAACTCTGCCCTCAGGCTTCAGTTGTTCGAAGGTCGTTTGCCAGTATTTTTTGACAAGACGTTCCATCAATCCACTTTGCTGTGCGTTTAACAGTGCTTTTTCCAAAATAGATTGGTAATGGGCGAATTGCGGGGAAAGATAAAAATAGAAATCTTTTTGATAAACCAGTAATAAACGCTGCTCTACCGCAAGATGTGGGTTCTGTTTGGCTTCGTTAAGTACTTCAATCATCCCTCTGGGAAAGTAATTGACGAAACCTGTCGAGGTCAGTTTGGAATAAAGAGATCGCCATTCGCCATCTTGTATGTACACTGGTAACTGATTAGATTGCCAAACATCAACATCAAACCAATTTATCCCCATTCCGGCGATCAGCCCTGAATTTTTCAGATCTTTCAGGTTATTGATCGAATCAAACTTTGTTTGCAACTCCGGAGGAATAAGGGCCACTCTTTTGCCAATTAAACCATTGGTTAAGGGCACACGAACTGGCACAAACTGTTTGTTCCGCTCGGCCGTAGCAATAAGCCAAGTCAGCGACAATTGCCCCATAGAAACCATTTTTTTTGCTCTTTTTTGCGGTATATGCTCTTTGGGTATCTCAATGATAACCTTGTATCCGTCAGCTTGTAAGGATTGATAGAGCAGTTCATGATAGAAAGCATGCCCCCCATCCACCTGTGATGGTAATGTTAACTCAATATCTTCGAGTGCAAGGACTTGAGTGCTCCCACACAGTAACGTCATTAAAAACAGCCATAAGTAGTTACGCGCAATCATAATTTTATAGATACCTCAGTCATAGGCATTGATAATTTATTGAGTAATCGACTGGATTCTGCCTAGCCGATTATTTCAAATCATCGTGTCCTCGTTGAAGTTGATTGGCAACTTGACCACTTACCCCAAAGTTAAACACATAAAAGGGCCAAGCTTCAGTAACTACAAGGACGATCTCAAACCCACCCGCTTCATAACCCGTCTGGTTGATGCACCATTTCTCTCGATTTCTCATCAGTCCACAGTCAAGGTGAACCTCTCGCAATTGCTGGGCGGCGTCGCGTTTTCAACGCCTTGCTATCCCAGCGTTTAATCGTGCAAATATCCATAAATGTAGAGGGCAATAAGAGATCCGTCTAGGCAAGCGGGAGTACAATTCTTGGCCAATGGCTTTATTTATAGCCTGTTAGGGTTTGTAATAGCTTCGTTCTGGTCTCCCCACACTGCCGTAGTTTAAGTCGGCAGCTAATTCTCCAGCGCCGATCAAATATTCTAAATAGCGTCTTGCTGTCGTTCGACTTGCTCCTATCTTTTCACCCGCAGCATCCGCGGTCAAAATAGGGTTAGACGAAAACAGTGAGCGTATTTTATCAAGCGTAACTCGATCGATGCCCTTGGGTAACCGCAGCTCCGTAAGGTCTGTTAAAGTCGAAAATTGCAACATCTTGTCTACCAAAACCTGATCGATATTGGAAGAATTGACCAACTGTTGGGTTTGTGACGCGTACTTTTGCAATGCAGCCTCCAAACGCGAGAAAATAATTGGTTTGAGCAGATAATCGACAACGCCACAACGCATCGCCTGTTGAAGTGTTTCTACATCTCGATCGGCAGTGATCAAGATAACATCGCAGCTCTGATTGAGTGACCGCAAGCTTTGAAGCAATTCAAGACCAGTACCGTCAGGTAAGTAAACGTCTAATAACAAAAGATCCGGTTTTAAAACGTCAAGCTGAAGCTCAGCCTCTGCCTTACTCGTCGCAATACCGATCACTTCATAGTTATTCATTTTCTGCAGATATCTTTGATGCAGATAGGCAATATTGAGGTCATCTTCTACCACCATTACTCTTATTGGGGGGGCCATAGTCACTGCCGTCATAAGGGTTGCTCCTTAGGCAAATATACCGTCACAATAGTGCCATGAGGTAGGTTATCCACCATTTCCAATGAACCTTGATATTGCAATGCGAGCTGATTCACCAAATAAAGGCCAATCCCTCGAGAGGCATCCGCTTTTGTCGACACTCCCCTTTCGACCAATTGTGCACAAGCTAAATTTGAAGGCAAACCACATCCCTGATCAATGACTTCTAGAATAATTTCATTGCCAAAATCACCAATGGAGACTTCGACGTTTCGCCGTGTCCCAAGTGATATCCCTAACTTAATGGCCTCGCGCATCGCATCAAAAGCATTATCGATAAGATTCCCTAAGATTGTCACGACATCCTCAGCGTGGATTCTTTTCGGTAATAGCCCAAGGTGGCTTCCATCATCCAGTGTCATTTCTAGGCCAATTTCGCGAGCCCGTTCGGTTTTCCCTAATAGCATGCCCGCAATAAGCGGATCTTTAATGGTATTGCGTAAACATTCTATGAGTAATTGGTAGTGTGCTGTTTCTCGACCAATCAGTTGCTTAACAGCTTCAAGTTCTCCCATTTGCACCATCCCACTAATGGCACTGAGTTTGTTACTGTATTCATGTGTCTGAGAGCGTAACATATCTGCATACTCTTTCGTTTTGGCCAACTGCTCCGTGACCACATTCAATTCGTCTCTCAAACGAAAACTTGATACCGCGCCCACCACTTTTCCAGCGACAATGATTGGGCTCCGGTTAGCGATTAAGCATTGCTCATTTAAATAGAGGTGAATATCGTTATCGTTGCGTGCGGTGGTCAATACGGTCGGTAGATCACTGTCGGGCAAGATATGACGAAAGGGTTGATTGATGCTCTCTTCTTTATTCAAACCCAATATTTGGCAAGCACTCCTATTGATGGACCTAAGCCTTGCTTGATCATCAATACTTAAGATACCCTCTTTTAGCGTTTCCATCGTGACGTCAAGTTCCTCATAAAGCCGACCAATTTCCTCAGGTTCAAAACCCAATATCGCTTTTTGAAATCGACGTGAGACATAACTGGAAATGATCGCATTAGCAGCAACCACCAGTAAAGCCATCATGATCAAGAAGGTAAGAAATGGTTCGACTCTTGCGTGAAGTTTATCAATAAGATAGCCAACGGAAACCACACCAATAATCTTTCCTTCGGCATCAACAACAGGTGCTTTTCCTCTCACTGAGTATCCGAGTGAACCTTGAGCGAATGAGATATATTGCTCCCCTTGAATCAGCGCGCGAGTATTATCACCGCCTTTCATCGGTCCACCTATCCTGTCATTGATTGGATGGATCAGTCGAACCCCTTTCTGATTACCGATAACAATAAAAGCAGCGCCTATAAGCTCTGTGAGAGCTCGGTAACGCCGTTGCTCAGTTTGATGTCCCTGTTGCTCTATCATGTCAATCACGAATGGAGACTGGGCCAGAAATGACGCTACACCGAGTGCCTTCATTCCCATTTCTTCTTCCTGAGCTTGTTTGACATAATGAAAACCCGCCGCCGCCAGCATTAGAAGTTCTATCAAACCCGAAAGAGTCATAATGATCAGCATTCTTTTGCGAAAACTGATACTACTCCATTTCATAACCCCTCCTTCCTTAATTCTGGAGAGGCTATCATTCTATTGACATTGATACGAGTTACCGCTCTGCAATTTGTGAGCCTGATAATTCAATGAGAATGACTTTTACCGAGTCAATGACAAGCAAGACAATTAAGCCTCACTGTCGCCGGTCAGGTGAACGACTCAAATAGAGAGATGTTGTTCACAAACGGGTAAGCCTATTTTTACTCTATGCAACCTTATTTGTATAATTATTAGACAGAAAGGTATGTTAACTGTGTCTTCGATCAGCCTCTATCTTATCGTTCGCTGGATTGTGGGCAAGACCCTTAACGGAGGGAAAGTCATGCAAAAGGACATCTTTGGTATTTGTTTATCACAATCAATGTTAGCAAAAAACTTGTCAAGCACCTTCACTCACGTGAGAGCTTATGAACAATCCCCACAAAATGACCATGTGCAAGTTTTGCATACATACTCTCAGCTTTCAGGGAGAGAGTTACTCTCAACGATAAAGAAATCAAAACGCTTACTGTGGCGCGCAGAGTATGTCTGCCTAGATCCGGATAAGTCGTAATTCTTCTCGTTGAAAGAAAGCGCTACCCAGAGATACTGGTTTCTGATTTGGCGCGTTTTATTTGATAGAGATATTTTATCCAGCTTTTGGCTTGGTTCGATGGTTCAATACTCTCTGAGATTTTTGCTTGGCTCAACGCTTTGTCTAGTCGGTTGAGCTTATAGAGCACTTGTGTTTTTGCCAACGCCACATCTGCCTTTCTGCCCTGCACTTGGTCTAGGATATTGAGTGCGTTGAGATAATCGCTTTGTTGAACCAAGAGTTGAGCAACGTTCCATAGGTATTGAGCGTCGTGGCCTGCCGCCTGCTTCCATACGATAAGGGCTTTATCCCATTCCTTGGCCAATTGCCAATAAGTGGCTTGTTCGGCCAAATGCTGGGCATCGTTGTTTGCTTCTTCCAATTCGCTCATCTCTAACGCAGCTCTTTCAGCGATACCTTGTTTAGCATACATTTGTGCCAGTAAACGTTGATCGGTGGGCGTCAAATCAAGTCCCTGCAGCTTGGCTAGTGCAAGCGTATCTAGTGCTTTCTGATCTTGGCCGACATGCAGTTGGATACTCACCATCTGGCGCCACCATTTCAACTGTTTGGGCTGTAAGTCAATCAACATCTCTAAGCTGCCTATTGCTTGCCGCCATTGTTTTAATTCAAGCTCTGCGCCTAGCTTCAGAGACAGTGGAGTGAGCCGATCTCTCGTTTCAGGCTTTAAATAATGGTTAACGGCTACAGTGACCTCTTCCCACTGTTCTAGCTGGTAGTGTGACTGAGCAATTCGCAACCAGAGATCACTGATGACTTGAGTTTTCGGTACCTCATCAACCAGTGAATAATAGTATTTAAGCGCCAGTGCAAACTGGCGATCGTTGAGGTAGAGATCAGCTAGCATTCTTTGACTGACCCAAGCCTGTTCACCTTTTAGCCAACCACTCTCAATCGCCGTTGCCATGTAGTGAATCGCTTGTCCATTATTTCCATCTTGCCAGTAGAAAACGGCCAGCATTCTATCAATAAAAGCCTTGTCATAACCTCGAGATGTTTCAATGCTTTTAAGCAATATAATCGCTTGTTCAAACTGCTGGTCCTCGCCCAACTTGTGGGCTTTTTGGACACGTACGGCAGCATATTGGCTGAGCTCGATGCCAAAAACCATTGGCGAACTCAGCATTAACATCATCATTGCAATTATTCTTATCATTTCGGTAACTTAAATTCCACTCTAGCACTACGTCCCACCTGTGACACCGCCACACCATCAACCAGCTTAGGTTGGTATCGCCATTTCTTGAGTGCTGTGATGGCTTCACGTTCAAACATTCGTTTTGGGCTGGCATCAGAGATTTGAATATCAACCGGCTTACCCGTAGGATCAATGGTAAACACCAACACCACATACCCTTCGACACGACGCTTTTTGGCTTTTGTCGGGTAACGGGGTTCAACACGATATAGAGGCAACACTTGTTGACTGACATTGAAATCACCAAACGTCGGGGCGATGATTGATAGCCCTTGGACATTGGTATTAAGCGCAAGTGAAGTTTTGGGTATCGATGAAAATTGATCCAGTTTGGTACTGGACTGAGTAAGCGCTTTTTGCTCAGGAATCTCTGGGGTTTCTGGTGGCTTAGGAATCGTTCGCCGACGTCGATTAACTTGTTGTTCATTGTCGACCATAACCATGTTAAAACTCACTGGTTGACTTGACTCATCGCTGCGGTTATCCATATCAACCATCATCGCCATCAAACTAAACAACCCTAAAGTACCGACAAGGGCGAAAGGCGCAGCTATCAAAAAGCGTCCCACTATTTTTTCTCCGCCGCCAATGCAATATTCTTTACACCTGCCCCTTTGGCGGCATCCATCACTTTGACGACAACCCCACTATACGCATATTCATCAGCCTGAATGACCAAAGACGCCTCAGGTTTATCCAATAGAAGGTGCTCAAGCGCCGCTTGAACACGTTCAACATCAACAATACGCTTATCAATATAGACATCGTTCGCCGCTGTCACCGCCACAAAAATACCCGCTTGTTCTTGACTTGCAACATTTTCGGCTTGTGGTCGACTGACTTCGACTCCAGACTCTCTGACAAAAGAACTGGTCACGATAAAAAAGATCAGCATGATAAATACAATATCAAGCATCGAGGTCAGATCTACCTGAGCTTCATCTTGAGAATAGGAACGTCGGCCAAGCCTCATCGCTGACTCCTTAGTGATTTTTCTAGTTTTATTTCTCTGATTTGGCATGCTTTAACTAATCGAGCATGAAAAAACATCCCCGACAGTGCCGCCACCATACCCACCATAGTCGGAAGCGTCGCCATTGAGATACCTGATGCCATTAGCTTGGGACTGCTGCTCCCCTGACTAGCCATGACATCAAACACGGTAATCATCCCTGTTACCGTGCCGAGCAAACCCAGCATGGGACAAATAGCCACCAAAACTTTTAAGATATTGAGGTTATGGTAAAGGACAGTGTGCGCCTGTGACAGCCAACCTTCTCGGATGGCACGAGCATACCACGAGTCCTGTTCATCGCGAGCTAGCCACAACGAAACCCAAACTGTTCTTTGTTTTGGATACTGCACAATGAGATAGATGATTCGTTCAAATATCAGTAACCAAGTTAATACGACCACTGCAAATAGCCACCAAAGCACCTGCCCACCCTGCTGCATAAAACTCTGCAGAGAGGTGAATACATTGTTACTTGAAACAATATCCGTCAACACAATAACCACCGAGTCCATTAAGCTGCGCTCTCCTGCGGACCCTGATTTGCCTGAATATCTCTTTCTGCTTGAGCGGCAACCAAAGAAATGCTTTGTTTTTCAAGAATTGCCCGAATCGCCGCTGCCTGTGAACTGAGTATATTGTGAGCGAGTAGCAGCGGCATAGCCGCAATCAGTCCAAGAACGGTAGTGACTAGGGCCATCGAAATTCCGCCAGCCATGACTTTGGGATCGCTATTACCAAACTGTGTAATAACTTGGAACGTTTCGATCATACCTGTCACGGTTCCAAGTAAGCCGAGCATTGGTGCTAATGCTGCCAACAACTTAAGCATCGAAAGGCCTTTTTCAAGGCCTGATTGTTCGTCGACAATGGCTTCTAGCAAGCGTAACTCCAGCGCTTCGACGTTGAGCTTGTTTTCTTTACTGTACACAGCAAGAACGCGACCAAGAGGGTTATCTGTTGGGGTTTGTGGTACTTTTAACTGCGCGTGAATTTTCTTCCGAGCAATAAGTAGACTGACACCACGGATCAGGGCAATGATCAAACCTATGCTCATTAAGCCCAAGATGATCTTGCCAACCAATCCCCCCGCTTGAAGACGTTCAAACAAAGTGGGGCGTTCTTCCAGCTGAGCCAACAAAATACCTCGAGACGGATCCAATACAATATGTTGCTCTTGTCCTGAGGATAGAGCTGACAAACTCAGCTGGGTTGGTGCTTGGCGCGGTTGCTGCTTATAAGTCTGAGCCTCTCCCTTTTTAGCCAACCACCTGAGATAGCCATCCTCTCCCACCAAGCCAATGGAGCCAAGGCGCACAGCCGTTTTATCGTGGGAGATGCCCTCCCCGTCAACAAAGCGAATAGGTATGGTGACGAATTCCCCACTGGCTTGTATCTGCTCCTCTAGCGCCAACCAAAGTCCTTTTAGTTGTGCCATGGAAGGGAGTTGGGAAGCCGCAGCGATTTCCTTTACCGTTTGTGTATACGTTTGCTTGTCAGCCGAGGTCACCGAGTTTTCAAGCTCAGACTGAAGCTCTTTTGCATTTTGGCGCACAACACCAAACACTTCACCAAGACTTCCGCTTTCCAAACGCAATTTCTCTTCCAATCGAGCGAGCTTATCTTCATTGTCACCAAACTGACCAACGAGTTTATCGTTTTGTTTTTGCAAAGCGCTGCGCTGACGCAGCAGTTGAGACTTCCGTTGTTTCAGTTGCGATTCAGTTTGCTGAAACCTAGCCTCACGCTTAAGATTATGTTGAGCCTGCTGCTTATTCTCCAATTGGGCTTTATCAACCAAATCGGCCAAGGCATTCGTCGTCCCAATGCTACACAGCACAATAAGCGATATTATCATGTTAAATTTCATCAGAGTCTCCCTGCTTGACATGCGTTGAGACCGGAAGGACGACTAAGCTTGGGCTGGTCTGCTTTGTGGCTATGTCAAACGCCTTATCAAGATCAGATTTTATTGATTTATCAAGGCGTTGCCACCGTTTTTCACCCTGATTCCATGACCAGAATTTAGTCCGGTTTAAGCTCCGAGCAACTAAAGACACCCGCCCTAGGTGGAGAATGTCGACTTCTCTCGCCATGTTCTCGACTTCTATTTTTCCTTGATACCAGCCCAATTTGGACCCGTAATCAAGCTCGATCTGATAAGCTTCTAGAATTCGACGATATTTTTCAGCGTCACTCACATCCGCACGAGTCATCAATGTTTCCAGCTTGACCACTCTCGCTTCACGCTGCGCTTGCTTGATGGGGATATCCTTCTCTATCACCGTTCGTAAACCGGAAATCATTTGATACATCAACGGCACCAAACCTTCACGCGTCGTTTTGATCTCATCAATCTGGATCGAGATATTGATGACTTCTTGATTTTGGCTTTCAATCAGGGCCGATAGATGAGATTGATAAATATCTAGATTCTTGATTTCTTCTTCAAGCTGTTCGACTTCTTGCTTCAAACTCAGCGTGTTTTCAGCACTAAAATCGATGCGCTTTTGACTTGCGGCAGAGGATGCATTCGTTTTACTTTGGATAGATTGAGCGCTGTCAAGGGTCGAGGCAATGACGCCAAACGCTGCCATCGAGAGCAACAAGGATAAACTGGATTGTCTAAGATTCATAACGTGTGTTTTCAATGATGTCCGGTCAGATTAGTGAGAAGCAATCTCATTTTCACTTGTTGCACATATTAACGTGATTCCATAAAATTTCAATCAGCCCTTTACTCAATAACTCATATCAATCCCACTCAACGTCATGAATAATCGTAAATTATGGTTATTTAGAACACGTGTTATTGCCCCAAAATTGGTCTCAGGATCGTCGCAATGGTGACAAACACTCATAAAACAAGAAATATATGCATTCTGATGTATAATTTAATTAGTGGAACTCACATTTGACTCACTCATGCGAATAACTGATAAGTCTTTAGTCGAACAGCAACATATCTCTGATAACGAGTTGATGCAGAGGTTACGCTTATTTCGGCTAACACCTAGCGATCTCTGCGAGATACATTCGATTAAAAACATCATCAGTCGAGAATTGGACCAAATTGTGGACGAGTTCTACGAACACCAAACTCACACACCAGATGTGGAAACGTTAATTGGTGATTCAGGCACGCTAAAACGCCTCATTGCGGCGCTCAGGCAGTATATTATTGATTTATTTAGTAAGGATATCGATCTGGATTACGTTGAACACAGGTTAAGGATTGGTTTGGTCCATAAAAGAATTGGCATCGATCCCAAGCTGTACCTCTCAGCGGTCAATTATCTCAAAAACACGCTCATTCTACGAATAAAGAATAATATCAACGACGAAAGCTATGCCGATAAACTGTGTGGCATCCTTGAGAGACTGATAGACTTTGATGTTTCATATGTTTTTGATACTTATATTAAAAGTATGATGAACGAAATTGAAATTGAAAGAAACAAATCCAATAGCTATGTCGCTGACTTAGAGTCAATCGTATTAGAAAGAACCAAAGATCTCAAGGAAATGACTCGCCTTGATTCACTCACGAATCTCTATAACAAACGGGCGTTTGAGGAATTTTCAAGCAAGTTATTTCTAGAGTCAAGACAAAGAGGCGAACCCATATCGCTCTTATACATAGATATCGATGCGTTTAAAGCGTTCAATGATCTGCACGGACATGAACACGGCGATAACGTGCTCATCGCGGTATCGGACAGCCTGCGAGGGGTGTCTCGAAGTGTGGATTTGTGTTTTCGCATGGGGGGCGATGAGTTTGTTGTGGTTATGCCCAACTGTGCAAAAGAAGATGCCAGTTTAAACTACATCCCAAGGCTATTGGAAAAACTTGAGGCCATGCGCAAAGATGTTTCTTTGAGCATAGGAATCGCCCAGTCTGGCCCTACAAATTACCTTTCCTGTCGAGATACATTGTCGAGAGCGGATAAGGATATGTATCTCAAAAAATCAGTCACGCATGCTGAAAAGAGCAACCCATCGCTGACCTATATTACCCCCAAAAGTAAAAAATCGAGTTCACAGTGAATACTGTTTTTGCCGTATCTAAAAAAATCCGTCATGTACATGGGGAAGCACACTGAAATACATAGTCCATTTCTCCCATCGACTGCTTACATCAGACCCACCCCCCCCCCCAAATCAGCCATCAAGGTTAGCCCCTCCAACAAAGGCGCTACAAATAACGCTACTTATCGCTCACCCCAAATAGCCACACCGCGCCCAAGAGACTTTTTAACTTTATCTTTGTGGCCCGCCAGTGTGTCGTTGGTGTTATCGGAGCCACGTCGAGTAAATACTGGTAAGACGTCGGGGTCAATTTCACTTCTCCCCCATGAGCCAACAATAAAGTTTTAGGCGACATTTGGTAGACCCGCTCGAGAGATTGACGGTACTTGTTAGGATGGAAAATAGGGAATGGAGCGATAAGTCGCTTTTTAACTTCAACAATCAGATCGGCGACGTAAAGCAGCCGCTGTTGGGGGTGATACAAAGAAAGGTCTCTGTCAGTATGCCCCGGCGTTTCCATGACTTCCCAATCTTCAAACCCTGGGATTGCCTGACCATCTTTTAGAGTAAGATCCGGATAGAGATATCTTGGATACCAAAGTCTGCGTTTTGGTTTTTTCATTCGAGAAGCGACCCAACCCGCCAAAGCGACATCCGTTAAGTGCATCACAATACCGACAAAACCACTGTACCACTGCTTTTCCTTTTCCGCAGAAACGATTTTACATCCTGTTAGCTCTCTGAGTTTATGGGCCCCTCCAGCGTGATCTGGGTGCATATGAGTCACGACAACCATTTTCAATCTCGTAAAGGGTACACCCATCGTATGAGTAATATAGTGCTTGAGAAAAGGGATATCTGCCCGACTCGCCCCATCGAGCAACATGAGCTTATCTGAATATTCAGCCAAATACATTGTTTGGATATAACCCTGAATCGTATGTAGTTTCATCTCAAAACCTATTTAGCCTCGTACTAATGATTCAATTTAGCAATACGAGACCAAATGAAAAGAGTAAAAACTCTACGTTGTGACCTTGGCGCTATCTCACATTGCGTCTTATGCCTGACCATCGAAACAATCGTCCGTCAGTACGGTATAACAGCAAAGCCAATAAAATAAGGCCACAGCCAAACAGTTTATTGACAGACAAGGACTCCCCGTACATTAAGATGCTCAGTATTACGGTCCAAATCGGTTCTAGAAGCATAATGAGCGCTGCATTCGCTGGTTGACTATGTTTTTGCCCTAGCGTTTGCATAACATAGCGCAAGCTCGTTGCCAAAAGGGCACTGGCCGCAAACCACCCCCAAATACTCAGCTCCACACGATCAGGGATAACTTCAAACATCACCGACACAAGCAGACCCAACACGCCAGTAACAAACAACTGTATGCAAGTCAGCATGAGTATCGGCATAGACTGCGCTAAACGGCTGTTGACATTGAAATGAAGTGCAAGCAGGCACGCATTGGCCAGAAACCATAATTGCCCTGTGGCCCCATTCCACCCATCTTGAAGAGATAATAAACCGAGACCAGAAACCGCAATCGGCATAGCGACCCAAAACGCCCGTTTTGGCCGCACGTTAAACAGAGCCCAAGCCACAATAGGGACAATGATCATCGATAGGCTAACAATAAACGCTCCCTCTCCCAACGTCTCACTGATGGCAATCGCATGAACCCAAGTCAGCAAAGCCAAAGCAAGAATGAACCCACCGCCCATTGCCTGCATACATTGAACCACGGTCATATGCTTGAATGATTTAAGGCAGAAGGGAAACAAAAAAAGGGAAGCGACGATAAAACGCAGGCCAATAAAGCCAAATGGGGGTAAACCCTCAATGGTTTGTTTCGAGAATATCCAGCCCAAGCCCGCCAATGCTGTGGTGGCGACGAGTATCCATGCGGATCTGTTTTCAGCATTCAATGGTGATTCTCTCTAGGGTTGACGAAATAGACGATTCTGCGACTGCAGTACATTTTGATAATGTCAGATTCGTCTATAAATACCAAGTAAACTCTTTTATATCTTTATTACACGACGTTTGGAGAAAAAATATGATGATTATAGGGCACCGTGGTGTCGCGGCATATTACCCTGAAAACACTCGCTCAAGCGTGCAAGCTGCCGCGGATCTCGGTCTCGAATGGGTTGAAGTTGATGTACAACCAACCAAAGACAACATTTTGGTTGTTTGTCATGACTATACGATTGATCGTTGCAGCAATGGGCATGGCAGAATTGACCAATTGACCCTCGATGATCTTCGTCAGTTTGACTTTGGGGATTGGTTCGATAAAAGGTTTCGTGGCGAAAAAATAATGACGTTGTCAGAATTACTTCTACTTTCTCGCCAACTGGGCATCAAACTGAACATAGAAATCAAAGTAGACCATCAGGATACACTGAATGTAGCCAGTCTAGTGAAACAAACTCTCGAATCTGACCTAACCGCCCCAGACACCATTATACTATCAAGCTTTGATCACGACATCATGCGACACTTGCATCTTAGATTGCCTGACTATCGCCTCGCGGTGTTAACCGAGTCTTTGTCGTCCAATGATATTCAACTTCTCGAAGATATATCAGCATTTAGTTGCAATCTTCACTATCAGCGAGTCAATCAAGAACAGATTTCTCAATTACAATCCTCCGGTTATCAGGTCTGGTGTTATACGGTCAATCAGCCCGAATCTATTCGCTGTTTAACGAATATTGACGCGATTTTCAGTGACGATCCTGCGCGTTTCTTATAAGGGAAGACCTCTCTTTATTCCACGTCTTTGAAGTCGTCCATTCGTGCGACTTTGATGATCTTCATTGATGACTGAGAGAAAAAACAGAGACATTAAAAGAATCAATACGTTAATACCAAATACACATCATCCCTCTTTCAAGCTGGGTAAAAAATCATCCCGCAAGGTTGATCCAGCCGAGCAAATGAACTACTGTATATTTAAACAGTATGTATATAAGGACAGCATCCATGTTTCAGGCTCACTCGGAAAATAGACCCATATCAAAATTTAACGTCTTGGCCCAATCAACTCAGCCCATGATGATGCCGCCCTCAACGCTCAACCGACTAGCAGGTTTATCGCATAGTGACCAATGGATTCTGTTTACCGCTGAATGCCCTCGCCCTGACTACAATCAGTTTTCTTCGTATAAAGTCCTGTGTAAAAAAATTCTCCAAATGAAACCCTCACAACGGTTATCTGAAGTTGATATAGTGGCGAAAGCGATTAAATCAGGAAACGCTAGTGCTATTGTCGCATCGGATAATATTACTCAGATCGAACGAAGCTGGCTGCACAATTTAGCTAACCAGTATCACTGCGAGGTGTTTTTTGTCGAAAGCGGCGCGAATCACTATCACTAATCAGGCAATACAAACGCACGATGGATAACAAAGGCTCGATTCCTCATCATAGAGAAACCAAGACAACGCCCTCGTTCCTCGATTTCAATATTAATCTTGTCACAGCAAAGGCAATCGTTTGCCTTTTACCTGAAAGCTTGATTAAGTTCTGGTATCATCCAAGCATAACCGCTTGCCTTTCCAAGCCAACCTTTCACTTTTGATAAACATAGGTATGCCTCAATGAGTCTTGCTGATCAAGTTCTTGCCATTAATGATGATCTTCCCATTCGCACTCTGAAACCCGTCCACAGCGGAAAAGTCCGTTCGGTCTATTGGTTGACTGAAGAGGATAGCCAACGACTAATTAAAGAAAAAGGGTACGATGTTGCCGCTGATGCCCCTTTAGCTATTATGGTAATCAGTGATAGAATTTCTGCCTTTGACTGTATTTGGCACGGTCAAGAGGGACTCAAAGGGGTGCCAGGTAAAGGGGCGGCTCTCAACGCCATTTCCAATCATTGGTTTGAACTTTTCAAAAAAAATGGCTTAGCGGATAGCCACATTCTTGATATTCCTCATCCACTTGTCTGGATTGTACAAAAAGCGAAACCTCTAAAAATAGAGGCCATTTGTCGTCAGTATATTACTGGTTCAATGTGGCGTTCATATGAAAAAGGCGAGCGTACATTCTGTGGCATTGAGTTGCCTGAAGGGCTTAAGAAAGACACAGTGTTACCCGAGTTGATCATGACTCCCTCAACGAAAGGTGTTTTAACTGGCATTCCAGGCGTGCCTGAAGCCGACGACGTCAATATTGAACGCCACGATATCGAGCAAAACTTTGCTGCATTCAATTTTTCTCATCAAGACGACATCGCTCAATATGAGAAATTGCTGAGAGAAGGCTTTGTTCTCATTAGCAATGCCCTAGCTGAGGTTGAACAAATCTTTGTTGATACTAAATTTGAATTTGGCTATGTAAAAGACTCTACCGGTAGAGAGAAAATGATTTACATGGACGAAGTCGGGACACCGGACTCTTCAAGAATATGGGATGAAAATGAATATAACGCGGGCCATATTGTTGAAAACTCTAAAGAAGGTTTTCGTCAGTTTTTGTTACGTTATTTCCCTGACCCTGACATCCTGTTAAATAAAGAACGCATGTCAGAGCGCTTAGCTCTCGCGCGTAATAATGAGCTTCCTACCGACGCCTTACTCGATATTTCACGCACCTACATTGATATAGCCGAAAAAATCATCGGCAGACCCATTAAAATGAGTGACCACCCAAAGCAAGAAATCATCAATATACTTGATAAGAAATATGGACTCATAAGGTAATTACTGTGTCTTCGTCTGGCGCAGTCTAGGCGATCTCTCCGGTCTGGTCGGTGTGCCAAGCCCGCATTGCCTATCTAGCTAACATCCAATTACAGTCATCAGAATAGAAAAAGCCCGGTTTCAAACCGGGCTTAGGATACATCCCGAGTCTCTTGATGATTGGCCTTCCATCACTGTATAAACACTGACATCTTCACCAATAGTACTCAGTTGGTTTGCCTTATAACTTAAAGCGCGCGATTTCTTGCTCAAGTTCATAAGAAAGCTCTGACAGCTGCGCCGCCTGAGACGCTGCGTCATGTGCTTCATCAGACAATTCATTCGACACATCTCGAATACCCACCGTGTTGCGGGTAATTTCAGATGTCACAGAAGCTTGTTCTTCCGCCGCGGACGCAATTTGCGTAGCCATATCGCTGATTTGTTCAACTGCGGTTTGAATCTGTGTCAGGCTAATCGCTGCAGAATCTGCGTCAGTGACACTGGTATCGGCCAGTTGTCGACTGTCCCCCATGATCCCAACGGCTTTAGAGGTTGTGCCTTGCAGAGTTTCAATCATTTGTTGAATCTCTTTAGTAGACGCGTGCGTTCTTTGACTGAGTACTCGCACTTCATCGGCTACCACGGCGAAACCTCGACCTTGTTCACCCGCGCGTGCTGCTTCAATGGCTGCATTCAACGCCAGCAAGTTGGTTTGCTCAGCAATATCTTGAATCGTCGATAGAATCGTACTGATGCTGTTACCATGTGTTTCCAGTTCTTGAATGACACCCGTCGCGACCTGAACTTCTTGCGCGAGATTCTGAATAGAATTTTGCGTTTGGATGACCTGCTCGCCGCCGTGGACGCAAGCGGTCACTGCTTCTGTGGAATTTTGAGCAGTATTGTCCGCATTACCCGCGATTTCCTGAGTCGCCGCCGCCATCTCATTGATTGCCGTTGCGACCATATTGACTTCGTCTTGCTGTAAACGAATGCGTGCACTTCGCTCTTCAGCCTGCTCTGCGGTATGTTTTGCTTGCTCCGACAGGGATGCTGAAACACGGCTAAGCTTAGAAACCATGGCATGCATGTTACCAACGAAGGTATTAAAATTAGTGGCGAGTTGCCCCACTTCATCATCGCTGCGTGGTTCGAGACGTTGAGTCAGATCGCCCTCACCTGACGCAATTTCCTCTAAAGCACGAGAAACATGGCCTAAGTCTCGGAATAAAAAGCTGACGAGCCAAGAAACAAGACCAATCACCATGATCGTAATAACAATGGCGGTGAGGAAGAGGTCTTCCAGTAGTTCCGTATGCGCGGCTTCTTCAATGCTACGGTCCATTTCTATCGCAAAAATCCACTGTGTATCAGGCACCTTATTAAAGAAGTAGAATTTTTCTTCTCCGTTTCGTTCAATGATTTCCATTGAGCCTGAAGCGGCCGCCTTTTCAATCATGCTCATCGTTAACTTTTTCGACAACGCAGTGACGGGTTTAAGCAACAGTTTTTCATCAGGATGCGCTAGAAACGTTCCATCTTGAGTATCAATCAACATGGCGTAAGCACGTTCACCAGCATCAAGACTAATGACATCATCAATCAACTGATCAATTAACACGTCGGCACCAACAACACCAATAAGTTGACCATTGCGGCGCACAGGCTCAGCAATCGTAACCAAAAGTGCATTGGTGATAGCATCTTGATAAGCGGTCGTAATGATCTGACGGCCAGCTGAATTGGCATCTTTATACCAAGGGCGAACCCGAGGATCGTAGTCTGCGCGATTTCGTTCTGGATGTGAACGATACATTCCGCCTTGAGGCGTACCTAGGAAAAGCTCGTCAAAACCACCCGCCTTGCGAGCAAGTTGAAGAAAAGGAACAATGTCCGTTTCTTGGCTGTAATCATTAAAAGCCTTCGCGATGTTTTTACGGATACTAATCCAGTCCGAGATTCCCTCAGATGCGGTTGTCGCAAGGCTCTCAGCCCGAGCATAAACGCCATTACGAGTTTGTTTGAACAGTTGATCAGCAGACAGCCAAGTCAGGGCACTTGCCATTAGTACGACGGCCAATAAACTGGCGCCAATAAATTTTTGTTTGAGTGACAGTTTCATAATTCTTAATATTGATTGTGGAACAGACAGAAGTTGCGAATTTTATAACCATTTATCTCATCATGCACGTAATATTATTTATCCGATGTTAATAGTTATAAAGTTATTTTTTTGACGCCATGCGCCCGTCATAAATAGCATTGATTATTACGCTAGATTAATTGTTTTTATTAAATTTGTTAGATTCATTCCATTTATATTTCAATAGCGTCAATTTTTAATTGTATATGTTAGATAGTTTTATTTCGTAAGATAAGTGACCTTCCGGTTCATGTAAATTACGGCCTTCTAGAGAAGGGGATTTCATGTAAGCCCCATTTAAGACGGCTTTATCTAGAACGAACGGTTGCTGTTCAGAACGCTCTTGCTTCTCTTGAACCCTTAACATCGTGTCCGAATGGTTTCTTTATTCACTCTGACCCTATCGATAAATAGCCCCTTGGCCAAAAGGGTGGCCCAACGATATTCTTCCTCAAACTCGAAACCTATTGAATACTTTTAAAGCTATTTCACCTTGGATTATGCTCACCAACTGAGGATATCGACATCTTAAAATGCGTGTGAGGCTTAATTATATGTACTCATGTTATTTGGCTTCTTTGGCTTCGCTATAAATCCAGAAAGCATTTAACATCGATAAAGCGACAAGGAAGGCCTAACCGGATAATAATTACCTATTGAGGTAAGTCGTTTAAGTCTGAAAATAAAAAACCGGGCTCTTGGCCCGGTTTAGTTTACTGCCCATTATGTGTTATTCGGACACATCTTCCCCGGCTTCTGATGTAGGCTTAGCATCATCTGCAACAATCTCGTTGCTTTCTTGTTCGGCCTCATCGTCAGACGGAGCAAGTTCTTCAACCTCATCAATGCGCTGCAAGCCAACAACATTTTCATCGTCAGCGGTACGGATGAGTGTCACGCCCTGCGTGTTGCGGCCAACTTGGCTCACCTCAGCAACGCGTGTCCGAACGAGAGTACCTGCATCAGTGATCATCATCATCTCGTCGCCGTCTTCAACTTGAACAGCACCGACAACTGGGCCATTTCGGTCGGAAACTTTAATAGACACAACCCCTTGAGTTCCACGGCCTTTAGTCGGATATTCGGCCAGTTCAGTCCGCTTACCATACCCATTTTGCGTTACCGTCAGGATATCACCTTGGTTTGATGGAATGATAAGCGAGACCACTTGATCATTTTCCGCCAACTTCATACCACGAACACCGGCTGCCGTCCGGCCCATAGAACGAACCCCCTTAAACTTGATTTCCGGCTTCCCATGCTCGTCTAGCACTGGGTTTCCATTCTCATCAAGAACGGGGATCTCTTCCGCTTCTTTGAAGCGCACTACCTTACCCGCTTTTGAGAACAACATTATTTCGCTGTCCCCATTAGTGATATCCACACCAATCAGCGAATCATCTTCACGCAGGTTGAGGGCAATAAGACCATTTGAGCGAACATTAGCAAACTGGTCTAATGATGTCTTTTTAACGGTGCCATCACCCGTCGCCATAAAAATAAATTTCTCAGGAGAGAATTCACTCACAGGTAAGATAGCCGTAATACGTTCACCGTCTTCAAGAGGAAGAATATTGACGATCGGTTTACCACGAGCTGTGCGGCTAGCCAAAGGAAGCTGATAAACCTTGAGACGGTATGTTTTTCCACGAGTAGAGAAACATAAAATATTGTCGTGAGTATTCGCCACAAGAAGACGTTCAATGTAGTCCTCTTCTTTCATCTTGGTGGCACTCTTGCCTTTACCACCACGGCGCTGGGCTTCGTAATCGCTTAGAATCTGATACTTTACGTAGCCTTCATGTGACAATGTCACAACAACATCTTCGCGTGCGATCAACTCTTCCATATCTATGTCATGAATCGCCGCGGTGATTTCTGTGCGACGTTGGTCACCGTAGCTGTCTCGAACTGCTTCCAGCTCTTCACGGATGACTTCCATCAGGCGTTCAGTACTAGCAAGGATATGCATTAATTCGGCAATTTCTTCCAACAGAACCTTGTACTCATCAAGAATCTTTTCGTGTTCTAGACCCGTTAGTTTCTGTAAGCGAAGATCCAAAATGGCTTGAGCTTGAGGCTCTGTCAGAAAATATTGATCATCACGGATACCAAATTCTGGTTCGAGCCATTCTGGGCGAGCAGCATCAGTACCTGCGCGCTCCAGCATATTCGCCACATTACCCAGATCCCACCCACGAGCAGTCAGGCCAGCTTTGGCTTCTGCAGGTGTTGATGCGCGACGAATCAATTCAATAATTTCATCAATATTGGCCAGTGCCAGCGCCAAACCTTCAAGTATGTGCGCACGCTCACGAGCTTTGCGCAGTTCGAAGATGGTGCGACGAGTCACGACTTCACGACGGTGATCAACGAAACATTTCAGAGTTTCTTTAAGGTTAAACAATTGTGGCTGTCCATTGTTCAACGCCACCATGTTTATACCAAATGTGGTTTGTAGCTGGGTGTTCGCATAGAGGTTATTCAGAACCACTTCACCCACCGCATCTCGCTTACATTCAATGACGATACGCATACCGTCTTTGTCTGACTCATCACGTAATGCGCTGATACCTTCGACTTTTTTATCTTTAACTAACTCTGCGATTTTCTCAATCAAGCGAGCTTTATTAACTTGGTAAGGGATCTCGGTAACAATAATGGTTTCTCTACCATTCTTGTCTGCTTCAATATCCGCTTTCGAGCGCATGTAGACCTTACCACGACCTGTCTTGTAAGCATCTATAATGCCTTTCCGACCACTGATCAATGCAGCAGTAGGAAAGTCTGGACCCGGGATGTACTCCATCAACTCATCAATAGTGATGTCTTCATTGCTGATGTAAGCAAGACAACCATCAATCACTTCGCCAAGGTTATGAGGCGGGATGTTGGTTGCCATACCGACCGCAATCCCTGAAGCACCATTCACTAAGAGATTAGGCACTCTTGTTGGTAGGACCGCTGGAATCTGTTCGGTGCCATCATAGTTGGGCACATAGTCAACCGTCTCTTTATCAAGATCCGCCAATAGTTCATGAGCGATTTTCGCCATACGAACTTCGGTATAACGCATGGCCGCCGCTGAGTCACCATCGATTGAACCAAAGTTGCCTTGGCCATCAACAAGCATATAACGTAGTGAGAACGGCTGAGCCATACGTACGATGGTATCATACACAGCACTATCACCATGAGGGTGATATTTACCGATTACGTCGCCGACAACACGGGCAGATTTTTTGTATGGTTTATTCCAGTCATTACCCAATACATTCATCGCGAACAAAACACGTCGATGCACTGGCTTCAAGCCATCGCGCACATCGGGAAGAGCACGACCAACGATTACGGACATCGCATAGTCAAGGTACGAACCTCTAAGCTCATCTTCAATGTTAACTGGCGTGATCTCTTTAGCTAGATCGCTCATAGAGCCAATATCCCTCTATTTGTATATCGTATTTACAATATGTTTAAGGTGCAAAAATATAACACACAAATCCCCAGTTCGGCATCACTTTCCCTGACCTTTTATCAGGTTGTGAGCTTGGTAGTGAATCAAACGCTGAGAATTTGCACACTCTATGTTTATCTTGCTGAATAATGGTTATATTTACATCAGCTTGGTTAAAAGTGATTCTGTCTATGACGGAGTGAACGTTAAGCGTTATAATGCTAGCCTCATGCCGTAAGTCTCACAGTAGATAGAGTAGTTATGATTCAGTCACAAAATGTCGATCCAAACGAAATAAAAAAATTTGCAGAAATGGCCTCACGCTGGTGGGATTTGGAAGGAGAGTTCAAACCCCTACACCAAATTAATCCACTGCGCTTGGATTACGTCATTGATAATGCCCAAGGGTTATTCGGAAAAACTGTACTCGATGTTGGCTGTGGAGGCGGTATTCTCGCTGAAAGCATGGCAAAACAAGGGGCACTAGTGACCGGCTTAGATATGGGAAAAGAACCTCTGGAAGTCGCCCGTTTACACGCGTTGGAGACAGCCACTGAGTTGACCTATATCCAGAGTACTATTGAAGAGCACGCGCTAGAAAATGCAGGTAAGTACGATGTCGTTACTTGCATGGAAATGTTAGAGCATGTCCCTGACCCACAATCGGTGATTTCATCCTGTGCACAACTGGTCAAACCCGGTGGCCATGTTTTCTTTTCAACACTCAACCGCAACTTTAAATCGTATCTTTTTGCCATTGTTGGTGCCGAAAAATTGCTGCGTATCGTTCCCGAGGGCACCCATGAACATGACAAGTTCATTCGACCTGCTGAACTGATTAAGATGATCGATCAAACCGACCTCACTGAAATGGGCATTACTGGACTTCATTACAATCCATTAACCGACCGATATAAACTGGGTCACAAAGTGGATGTCAATTACATTGTTTACAGTCAAAAATCTTTCTAGACCCACACTTTTCGCCCTCTAGTTCTCAGAATGCGGAGGCTCAGCTGACTCCGCTTTTTACTAAATTTTGAACAATTTAGAGAAGAATGATTCCAAAATAACCAGCCAAATAATCACGACCAAGTTTGTTCAAAGATCAAGGAATTTTTTTTTGTTTATGGTTACTTCTAAACCGATCTCAAAACGGTAATTTTATACAATCAATAGGTCTCTAATCCCATCGGTTAGTGGTTACTTACTGAAATTTTCAATTTTGTTAGTTATCCACAAGTCATCCCAGAACTGTAACTTGAAAAGACATCCCGATAGCACTATCTTGTAAGTCACACAGCAATGAACCCCTATATGTTGTGTTTGTACTATAATAGATAGATAGACTTTGATCACAAAGCCGGAACATTTTTTACAAGAACCACAAGAAAATACGGCTTTTATTAGTTTTGTTAGGGAAATTAAGCAGAATGAACCAACAACTAACCGTTACCAAGCGTGACGGCCGCAAAGAAAGTATTGATCTGGAAAAGATCCACCGAGTAATTACCTGGGCTGCGGAAGGCCTAGAGAATGTCTCTGTATCTCAAGTTGAACTTCGTGCGCACATCCAATTCTACGATGGGATCACGACAACTGACATTCATGAGACCATCATTAAGTCAGCGGCCGATCTGATCTCTGAAGATACACCGGATTATCAATACCTAGCCGCTCGGCTGGCTGTTTTTCATTTGCGTAAAAAAGCGTATGGCCAATATGAGCCCCCCACACTTTACGAGCACGTTGCTCGTCTGGTTGATATGGGAAAATATGATCAGCACATAATGAAAGATTACACCCAAGCAGAACTCGTTGAGCTTGGCCATTTTATTGATCACAAACGCGACCTTGATTTCTCTTACGCTGCAGTCAAACAATTAGAAGGAAAGTACTTCGTCCAGAACCGTGTGAGTGGCGAAATCTACGAGAGTGCTCAATTCCTATATATACTGGTTGCCGCCTGTTTGTTCGCAAACTACCCAAAAGAAACGCGCCTTAGCTACATCAAACGTTTCTATGATGCAACATCCACTTTTAAGATTTCCCTACCCACGCCGATCATGTCTGGCGTTCGAACTCCGACTCGTCAGTTCAGTTCTTGTGTTCTTATAGAATGTGGGGACAGCCTTGATTCTATCAATGCCACCGCAAGTTCTATTGTCCGTTACGTTTCTCAACGTGCGGGCATAGGCATTAACGCTGGTCGTATTCGCGCGATTGGATCTGAGATCCGTAATGGTGAAGCGTTCCATACTGGCTGTGTTCCTTTTTACAAATACTTTCAAACCGCCGTTAAATGTTGTTCACAAGGCGGGGTTCGCGGTGGCGCAGCCACTGTTTTCTATCCATTGTGGCATGGCGAGTCTCAAGCACTGATGGTGCTTAAAAACAACCGTGGTGTTGAAGAAAACCGAGTTCGTCATATGGACTATGGTGTCCAACTGAATAAGTTGATGTATCAACGCCTCGTTGAGGGCGGAAATATCACGCTGTTCTCGCCTTCAGATGTACCGGGTCTTTACGATGCTTTCTTTGAGAATCAAGATGAGTTCGAACGTTTGTATGTCAAATACGAGAACGATCCAACCGTCAAAAAAGAGAGCGTCAAAGCTATCGAGATGTTCTCTATTCTGATGAAAGAACGCGCCTCAACTGGGCGCATTTACATTCAGAATGTTGATCACTGTAACACTCATAGTCCATTTGATGCTGCCGTTGCGCCTGTCCGCCAGTCCAACCTCTGTTTGGAAATTGCGCTGCCAACAAAACCTTTGACCAATGTAGAAGATGACTCTGGCGAAATAGCGCTGTGTACGCTCTCTGCGTTCAACCTTGGTGCGATTAAATCCTTAGACGATTTCGAAGAGCTGTCAGACCTCGTAGTTCGTGCTCTCGATGCCCTACTTGACTATCAGGATTACCCATTACCCGCGGCTTACAAATCGTCAATGAATCGCCGTACTTTAGGGGTTGGCGTCATTAACTATGCCTATTATCTAGCCAAGAATGGGGTGAAGTACTCCGATGGCAGTGCCAATGGCTTGACCCACCGTACCTTTGAAGCTATCCAATACTATCTATTGAAAGCGTCAGTCGCATTGGCCAAAGAGCAAGGCAGGTGTCCATCATTTGATGAGACAAACTATGCTAAAGGTTTATTGCCGATCGACACATACAAAAAAGACGTCGATTTGGTCTGTGATGAGCCCTTTCACTACGACTGGCAAAGCTTGCGTGAAGAAATTATGGAGCATGGTCTTCGTAACTCAACCCTGACCGCTCTGATGCCTTCTGAAACATCTTCCCAGATTTCAAATGCGACCAATGGTATTGAGCCACCAAGAGGGTATGTTTCAGTTAAAGCGTCTAAAGATGGCATCCTTAAACAGGTGGTGCCTGATTTCACTAACCTGAAAGAAAATTATGAACTTCTTTGGGACATAGGCTCAAACGACGGGTATCTGCACCTCGTTGGGATTATGCAAAAGTTCGTCGATCAAGCGATATCAGCCAACACAAACTATGATCCCGCTCGTTATGAAAGCGGTAAAGTACCAATGAAGAAATTGTTGCAAGACCTGCTGACAGCATACAAATTCGGAGTAAAGACACTTTACTATCATAATACGCGAGATGGTGCTAAAGACGACCAGAAAGACGCAGTACAACCACAAGATGAAGATTGTGAAGGCGGCGGTTGTAAGATTTAACCTTACTCATTCATAATCAGTAAAACAGACTATCGTATGCCTCTCAGATGAGAGGCGTAAAAGGAATTGAGGCATCATGGCTTACAGTACTTTTAATCAGACTAAAAATGACCAACTAAAAGAACCCATGTTTCTTGGTCAATCGGTCAATGTCGCGCGCTACGACCAACAAAAGTTTGAGATTTTCGAAAAACTCATCGAAAAACAACTTTCTTTCTTCTGGCGCCCCGAGGAAGTGGACGTATCGAGCGATCGTATCGATTACAATAAACTTCCTGATCATGAAAAACACATTTTCATCTCAAATCTGAAATATCAAACCTTATTAGACTCTATCCAAGGCCGCAGCCCCAATGTTGCCCTACTCCCTCTGGTCTCATTGCCTGAGTTGGAGACTTGGATCGAAACATGGTCATTCTCAGAAACCATTCATTCACGTTCTTACACTCACATTATACGCAATATAGTGAATGAGCCGGGCGCAGTATTTGATGATATCGTTGAAAATGAGCACATTCTTAAGCGTGCAAAAGACATTGCGCACTACTACGATGACTTGATCCAAATGACGAATGATTACCATCGTTACGGTGAAGGGACACATGAAATCAATGGCCAATCAGTCGATATCAGTTTGCACGAGCTTAAGAAGAAACTCTATGTTTGTTTGATGTCAGTCAACGCATTGGAAGCGATTCGCTTCTATGTGAGCTTTGCTTGTTCTTTCGCTTTTGCTGAACGTGAACTGATGGAAGGTAATGCAAAAATAATCAAATTGATTGCCCGTGATGAAGCATTGCACCTCTCTGGAACTCAAAACATGATCAACCTGCTACGTAATGGTCAGGATGATTTCGCTTTCATGCAGATTGCAGAAGAAGCAAAGCAAGAATGTTTTGATTTGTTTAAAGAGGCGGCGGAACAAGAGAAAGAATGGGCAGAATACCTATTTAAAGATGGCTCGATGATTGGACTGAACAAAGATATCCTAAGCCAATACGTCGAATACATTACTAATATCCGTATGCAAGCGGTCGGATTGCCGACAGCTTATCCAGAAGCCACCACCAATCCCATTCCATGGATCAATGCTTGGCTCTCTTCTGACAACGTACAGGTAGCGCCACAAGAAGCGGAAATTTCTTCTTATCTAGTCGGCCAAATAGACAATGAAGTCGCGGCAGATGACTTTGAAGGGTTTGAATTGTAATGCCACGAATTAAGATCAACGATTCAGCGTCAATTGAGTCCAACCCATCGAATACAATTTTGGAAACCATGGAACAAGCTGGGCTCCAACCTGAGTACAACTGCCGTGACGGCCACTGTGGAGCATGTCGATGTCAGTTAGTCAGTGGCGATGTTGAGTACGTTGGTTTTGCAATGGCATATACATTAGAGAATGAAATTTTGCCTTGCATCTGTAAGGCAAAATCTGATGTCGAAATTGTCGACGTTAACTACGCGCTAAAAGAACAATCTGCATGACGACGAAAACCCGATGCTTTACGTCGGGTTTTTTGTCACTATCATACTCGCAGCTGAATGCCGGATAGTAATTCATCGGCGGTAAGCATAGACACCGCTTTGTCCGCGATCTCCCTTCCATCATCATCAAACAAAGATAAGCGATAGCCTAATGACTTGGCTTGATTTTCCTCTTCAGGTGCCTTCAACCACATGGAGATTACATCCTGCTTATCGCCACTAAGTGCCTCTCCCAAAATAACTTTTTGACTTGCTACCTGATACCAAACCAAAATCTTTGAATGATGGAACATGCTGCCCTCCCTTGAGTGAAACCCGAGATGAGTACTCATTTTAAGCGCTAATAAAACAAATGCACGCAGCAAATTGGCCAGAAATTGGGCTTCTATTTAAAATCATCGCTTTAAGCGATAGACGATTTTCTTCTAAGAAAAAATTGTTATCGCTCACACGTAATAACAAAACGATTCATTCACTTACCCCGTTATGCGTATTGACGGGTGTTTGACATGCCTAAAAGTTTGGTCTAATCAGAAATTACACTGATCGGGACATACATCTCTTTATCTCGTTTGAGTGAACTGTAATCTGGAAACATAAGCTTACCCGATAAATACCGCCTTAGCATATCAGCCGCAACCGTAGAAATAATCAACGTTTGTTGGTCACGTTTATAAGGTCGATTGAACACTAACCTTTGCCCCCATTCCCCTTCTCGGGTGGAGATCGCGACAGAGAAAGCATTTTCAGAGACTTTCCCCGTTGAAATGGCAATGTCGGTGGCACATTTGTCTTTGGTTGCCCCAGCTAAAGCAAAGGCGGCCGCCAAATCATCGGTGTCAGTGCTACTCCCCAAGTCGACTTTATTTCCTAACACCCAACCATGCCCGCAGTATTCGGCTGCTTTTTCATTTGAATGTAACCAGTGTGACAAAGCTCCGTGCGTTGACTGCTCTGCTGTAGAAATCGACAATTTTCGCTCAATAATTAAATGACCAACATGATCTTGCATCGATTCATCTACGCTCACGACATTACTCTCGATTAGATTGTGAATCATCTGCAATAATTTGATTCGGCTTTGGAGATCACCTTTTGGCCCAAACAGTTTTACTTCTATGTAAGGCAGATACGAACGGTAGCCAACAAAGTAACCTTCGGGGAGTTGCAATCTGTCCAGTTGATCCGATAACGCGGATTCTGAAGTGCCAAATGTATGAAGTTTACTGCACTCTAAACCAACCTGCGTTGTGTGTTCTTGTTTTAAATGCGGCAACACCTGAGATTCAACCATCAGTTTAAACTCATCAGGCACCCCAGGGGTGAAGTAAAAATCACACTCATTAAAGCGCATTAAAAAACCGCAAGCCGTTCCGATTGGATTATCAAGTATCACCGAACCTTGTGGTAGCATTGCCTGCTTACGATTGCATTCCGGCATTGATATACCGCGAGCGGCAAAGAAATTTTCAAGCTTCTCTAACCAGTCGGGAAATAACATCAAAGGTTTGTCAGCAGCCTGTCCAGCAGCCTCTGCACTCAAATCATCGGATGTCGGCCCTAAGCCACCATTTACAATGACCACGTCGCTATTGAAGCTCAGCATCAGCAATTCTTCAGCCAATGCCGCCTGACTATCCCCGACGGTCGATCTCTTCGATAAAGAAAATCCTTGTTCAAAGAATTGTTCAGACAACCACGCTGCATTTGTATCTACGATATCACCATGGAGCACTTCCTCTCCGGTACTTAACATCGCTATTTTTAACATATCCCTTTCCTTGTCAGGCCGCTCTTTTAACCTAATCACAGTCACTATCATTTATAATGATGAGTTTGATTTTTAGAGTATCAAAAACCGTTAAGCTTCTTATTCAGAACAATTTCCGGTTTCCATTTTTCATACTTTGATGGATAATTGTGCACCTGAATGTTGTAAGACACAAGACTGTGGAGTATATCCGTGTACCGAAAATACATCATCGCTTTTATCTTGTTCACGACTTCCAATGCCCATGCCAATGACGCTGAAAATTTGATGGGCTCTGCTGATAATACCACTTATTTTGAACATACGACTGAAAACGAAAACCACCCACTTTTCAATTATTCTTATAATCCTAGCAAGAGTTATGCCTTAGGTTTAACAGAAAATGACTTAAAGCTCGAAGAACCGCCCCTCCCTCGTTACCTTACGGTAAAAGATGACAAAGATTGGAACTACCTCAAAGGACAAACTTACACCATATTAGGGCTCAGTGTTGCGACGGTCGGTTTGATGACACTTTTGCCTGAATCGGTCACCAAATGGGATGAGGAAGATAGGGACCTCAGTGGCTTGGGGTCCAAGTGGGTGGACAATGTGTCCTCGGGCCCAACTTGGGACCGAGACGAGCACTTCTTAAATTATGTGATGCACCCTTACTTTGGTGGTGTTTACTATACCGCGGCAAGGCACTCTGGCTTTAATGAGTTCGAGTCATTTCTCTATTCGGCCACGATGTCGACCTTCTTTTGGGAATATGGTGTCGAAGCGTTTGCAGAAATCCCTTCATGGCAAGATCTCTTCATTACCCCTTTCTTTGGTGCGGTGGTCGGAGAAATAATGTTCGAGGCCGAACAAGATATCATTACCACTGGTAGAGAAGTCTGGGGCTCTCGAACAGCCGGAGACGTGACCTTATTTTTCCTTAACCCCGTTGGGCATATCCACGGCTGGGTAAGCGACGCGTGGGGCGGCTCCGCAGAGTTTCAATACAGCAGCAAGCCTTGGTTTGGTAATCAAGATGCTGCCCAATTTGCCCTTGATGCTGGAGCCCATTCTGACCATATTTTTTATGGCGCACAAGTGATCATAAGTTTCTAGTCCTTACGGAATACACCGTTGCCGTCCCCCGTCAAAGAGCGGCGAAACAGTACCGCTGATGCATCTGACCTGATTGGTAAATCCAATAATCACAGATGCCGCTCAGCACTGAATGCTCTCTCAACTGGGTCATCACCTAAAAAATGAGATTTCTCTAACTTCTCAGTGACGTATTGGCCACCCAAATCATATCTGCGACTCGAACCTTGTCAGTTAACCGACGTTTGGCTGAGCGAACGCTTAAAGTCAGAGTAGGAAAACTCATTGAGCTGTTGAATCTCTCCATTGCTACGTTGGCAGTATATTGAAGGCATTCTTAGTCCATTAAACCAATTCAGCTTAACCATGGTATAGCCAGCACTGTCTATCACATGCAGTCGCTGTCCGATACTCAGCGGCTTTTCAAAATTGGCGACACAGAACTGGTCTCCTGCCAAGCAAGAGCATGAACCAATGATATACTGATGTTCACCGCTGTCAGTCGCCTCTTTGATGGAGGCTGGTTCATTGTAAATAAGCGTATCTAAACGATGGGCTTCTGTTGCAGAGTCAACGATGGCGGTTTTTTTTACGTTGTCGACAATATCAACGACCGTCACAACAAGATCGGTTGTTTGAGTGATAATGGCCTCACCCGGTTCCAAATATAGCTGAACATTATGCTTTCGGGAAAACGCTTTTAGGGCGAGGGCAAGGGTGTCAATGTCATAACCCGGCCAAGTAAAGAACACGCCTCCCCCAAGACTGATCCAATCAAGCTGCTCAAAATAGTCCCCAAACTTGTCTGAGATTGAATCAAGCAGTTCGATAAAGGCATGAACGTCTTTATTCTCACAGTTCATGTGGAACATGACACCATCTATACCGTGAAACACTTCAGGGTCTATATGGTCGGCTTGAACGCCTAAACGAGAGTATTGCCGCGCTGGGTTGGCCAAATCTTGACCAGAGTAGCTCACTCCTGGATTTAAACGCAATCCCAGAGATGCTTTTCCTTCAACGATATGGCGATGGCTGGAAAGTTGGTTTTGCGAATTGAAGATAATCTTGTCACAAATATCAGCCACTGCGCGGACATCGCCCTCACTGTAACCCACACTGTATGCATGAGTTTCCCCTCCAAAGGTTTCATGCCCCAACTTAACCTCAAACGGCCCCGAGCTTGTCGTACCGTCTAAATACGGTTTTATAATGTCAAATACACCCCATGTCGAGAAACACTTCAAGGCTAAAACCAGCTTAACCCCCGACATTTCTTTTAGGTGCTTTGCCTTTTCTAGGTTCTCGACCAGCCGCTCTTCGTTGATCATAAAATACGGAGTTTCTAATTCACTTTTTCTCATTGTATTACCTTAAATGGAACAAAACCGACGCGTACGCATCGGCTTATTCTTGTCATGTCACTTGGGGGAGCGAAACCATCACTTCAGAGCATGAATCACTGGCTGACTGGGCTCTAATTCCATAACCTGCCAGTCCAGCCCTAGGTCAGGCATAGTATCGAGGAACGGGTCCGGGTTTAATTGCTCCATATTAAACACGCCTTTCTCTGCCCACGCTCCTTTGAAAAACTGAAGAGCCGCTGTAATGGCGGGCACACCTGTTGTATAGGAGATAGCTTGATGTTCAACGTCTTTGTAGGCCACTTCGTGATCTGCGTTGTTGTAGATAAACACACTGCGTTGCTTGCCATCTTTCTTGCCTTGAACCCAAGTGCCGATACACGTTAGGCCCGTGTAGCCGGGTGCCAAAGATGTCGGATCAGGTAACAGCGCCTTAAGGACATGCAGAGGCTGGACAACTGTACCATCATGTAGGGTTAACGGTTCTGGACTTAATAAACCGATATCACGCATACAATTGAAATAGTTTAGGTATTTATCACCGAACCCCATCCAGAACTCAATGCGTTTTGCTGGAATGAATTCTTTCAACGAGCGGACTTCATCATGAGCCATGGAATAGACTTTGTGAGAGCCACAGTTTGGAAAATCAAATTCAAGCATCCGAGAATGGCATGGGACCTGTTTCCATTCTTGGTTTTCCCAATAGAAAGAATCACCCTGAATTTCTAACATGTTGGTTTCAGGATCAAAGTTGGTCGCAAACTTCTTACCGTGATCACCCGCATTGACGTCCATAACATCTATTGTGTCGATTTCGTCGAACAAGTGCTTAACCGCATAAGCCGCGAAAACAGACACCACACCCGGGTCAAAGCCCGCTCCAAGAATTCCGGTAATCCCAGCATCTTTAAACTTTTCACGGTAGCCCCATTGCCAATCATAAGCTTGAGGAACTTGTTGGCCCTCAGAGCAAAGGTCAACGGCGACCGATGTGTCTAGGTAAGAAACTTTTGCTTGATAGCACGCTTCCATAATGGCCATGTTAACCCATGGAGGTCCCGCGTTGATGACAAGATCAGGCTGAACTTCTTCGATCAGCGCCACCAAAGCGTCCACATCATCAGCATTGACTGAACGAGCTTGCAACTTTTTGGATGGATCTTTCAGGTTATTTTTTTTTCGAATAGATGCGATGATATTTTCACATTTACTTATCGTACGAGAAGCGATGGTGATATCACCCAATATTGGATTGTTTTGAGCCGCTTTATGTGCAACCACCCAACCAACACCACCTGCACCAATTTGTAGAACTGCCATAGTTTTCGTTACCTTATCCTTTTAGCTCAGACACTAATTTGTTAATTTCACTCAGCAAAGACTCGAAGTCCGACATCTTCAAACATGGGTTTAAAATTGTGAACTTAAGCGCTGACTTTCCATCCACGACCGTTTCACCCAAAACGGCAATGCCGCGCGTGAGCGCTGTGAGCCTAAGTGTTTTATTCAATTCATCGACATCTTCAGTGCAATGACCGACTGCACGGAACAAGATCGTTGATAATGAAGGCTCAGCCAATAGTTCAAAACCTTCATGATCCTGCACCAAGCCTGCGACTTTCTGAGCTTGTTCGAGAAGATGATCATACATCTCACCTAGGACGGTTGGCCCCACGTTTTGCATCGTCATAAAGACTTTTAACGCATCGAATCGTTTTGTCGTCGCCATCGACTTATCAACCAAATTGGGCAATTTATCGTGTTCTCGGTTTAAGTAGTCCGCATGATGCAACAGGTACTGAAAATTCGATTTTTCCTTTAGCAATATCGCACCACAGCTAATGGTTTGGAAAAACAGTTTGTGGAAATCCACACTGATAGAGTCAGCCCGCTCAATCCCTTCAAGCCGCGATTTGTGACTACTCAAAATAAGAGCGCCACCATAAGCACTATCAACATGGAACCAAAGGCCATTCGTTTCAGCCAAATCTGCGATGGCATTAAGGTCATCAATCGCACCATGATCCGTCGTCCCCGCTGTACCCACAACGACAAATGGAATCAATTGTTCCGATTTCATGACTTCCAGTTCATGAGCTAACGCATCAAGCTGGATAGTGCCGTTTTCATTGGCCTCAACACATCGTACTGAATCTGCGCCAAGTCCAAGCAGCGACGCCGACTTTTGCACCGTAAAATGTGCCTTTTTCGAACACAGAATACGTAATCTATCCGAGTAATCGGGTAGGCCCCGCTTTTGAATGGAATGACGATCAATTTTGTCTGCGATCCAGTCACGCGCAAGCATTAAACCCATGAGATTACTTTGCGTCCCTCCGCTGGTGAAAACGCCATCCGATGTTTTCCCCAAACGGAACTTATCACACATCCAATCAACCACCTTCTGCTCAACATAGGTGGCCGCGGAGGCTTGATCCCACGAGTCCATCGATTGATTGAGGGCCGCGATCATAGCTTCAGCCACCACAGAAGACATCAATGGCGGTGTATGCAGATGTGCAATACAGTTGGGGTGCTGGACAAAAATAGAGTTTTTGGCAACCAGTTCAGCCGTCTCACCTATCACATCAATCAATGATGCATTTTTACTGTCTAAATCAACTTCGTTGACAGCTTGCTCGAGAAAACGGGGTTCTAGGCCAGAATAAGGGGCACTCACTTGCTCAAAAACTGACTTCATTGCAGCGGTGCAATGGTTCATCACTTTACTAAACTCATCACTGCCCTGTTCACCCGTTTGGATAAAGTGTTGCTTCCACTGCGCATTGGAAGACTCAGGCTCTAAATGATGGCCCCCTGCCGCTATGATGGCTTCTTCAAGAACACGTAAAGCAAAATCAATTTGTTCGAAAGAGATAATTAGAGGCGGTAAAAAGCGAATAACTGAGCCATCACGACCCCCTTTCTCAACAATCAAACCGCGTTCTAATGCTGCACGCTGGATACCTAATGTAAGCTCACCATCTGACATAGGCTCCCCAAACGGGTTGCGTTCAAAACCGGGCTTACGCACTTCAACACCGAGCATCAAACCTTTGCCGCGTACCTCTGCGATGCAATCCACACGTTTCTGAATGGCTTCTAACCCGTGACGGAAATATTGACCTGCAATATTGGCATGTTCGACTAAATTATCGCGTTCAATAATCTCTAATGCTTTGGCTCCAGAGACCATGGCAAGCTGGTTGCCACGAAATGTCCCCGTATGCTCTCCCGGATTCCATGTGTCGTGTTGCCTATTGATAACGAGTAATGACATCGGCATACCGCCGCCGATCGCTTTAGACAAACACAAAACATCTGGAACAATACCAGATTCCTCAAAAGCAAAGTTGTAGCCGGATTTTCCAACACCACATTGGATTTCATCGAAGATAAGTAAAATACCGTGCTCATCACAGATTCTGCGTAATTCACGAAGCCAAAATGCGGGTGCGGGAATAACACCACCTTCACCTTGGACAGGTTCAACAACCATCGCCGCTGGTTTCATGATGCCCGATTCATCGTCTTGCAGTAAGCGCTCAATATAACGAATACTCGCTTTTGCCCCTTCATCGCCACCCAGACCAAATGGACAACGAAGTGCATAGGGAAAAGGCATGAAGTGGACATCGGACATTAAACCCGTGCGACGCGCTTTAGTGCTCAGATTTCCCATCATTCCCATGGTGCCATTTGTCATACCATGGTAAGCCCCTCGAAAGGCAAACATGGTGTTTCGGCCCGTGGTTTGTTTCGCTAATTTAATTGCGGCTTCAACAGCATCGGCACCAGAAGGGCCACAGAATTGAATAACGCAGTGATCGGACAACTCTTGTGGCAAGAAATGTTTAACCGTCTTGATAAAATGCGTTTTCGCTTGAGTTGCAATATCAAGCGTTTGATAAGGCAACCCAGAATCGAGCTGCTCCTTTAACGCTTGGTTGATCTCGGGATGGTTGTACCCCAAAGCAAGTGTACCCGCACCCGCAAGACAATCGAGAAAAAGCTGGCCTCGTGTGTCTTCAACAAGTGCACCATAAGCTTGCTTAATCGCAATAGGCAGACGCCGCGGGTATGAACGAACCGCAGATTCATGCTCAGCCTGCTCCTGAAGAACACGATCAGGCGTAAGGTCATACAGGCCATCGGCCGCTGGAATATGGGTAGAAAATGGGGTCGATATTGCCGAATTATCGACATCAAAGGCTGTACTCATGATTGAATCCCTTGAAGTATAACGCTATTTAATAGCGTTTATCATTGCTAACAACAGGTGCAAAACCAACCTAGGCAGACCAGTGGCCTTAATGAGATTTAGATTGGCTTAACCACAGCTTCGCAGTAACCACGGACTTACGTGTATGCGAAATCGATCCATCGAGGTGACGGATTCAAGTTTCTAATGATCAATCAAGGTTCGGTAATACTACCGTTTTGAAGCACAGGGCATTTAGGAAGCACTAAGCTGATTAAACGTTGTTTCTTAAGTGAGTTCAATGTTGGGTTTCCCATTCACATGTCGCATCGCGACCACAGTATCCCGTCTATTGGCAACAAGGTTGACCAATACCTACCCTACGTAACGCACACTCAGCCCGAATGTTCATTACGCGTTTCCCCCAGAGCGACAAACTAACTATTAACTCCGAGATTGCGCGCGAAAATATCATAAAACAAAAACGCTTAGCAAGAATTTTTGTCCACACATAAAGCAATTTCACGCATTTATTAACAAAGACATCACTTAAGGTCCTCCAGCAACACTTTGTTAGTCGAAAGCCGGATACAAAAAAGCCAGACATCGGCCTGGCTTTTTTCAACTAGAAGAATCTAAGAATTGGTTTCGGCTGCTGGCTTATCCGCCAGCGTTACCTTTTTTGGTAAAGAAAAGTGCAGGAGTAGATACCCTATCACCGCCGCTGTTGTGGAGCCCATCAAAATACCGAGACGCGCATAAGTATCAAACTCAGCATTGACTGGGCCAAATGCCAGAGAAGAAATAAATATCGACATGGTAAAGCCAATACCACACAACACAGAGACTGCGAAAATGTGTCGGAAAGTAATACCCTCAGGCAACTTTGCTAAGCCCAATTTTACCGCAACCCAGCTAAAGCTGAAAATACCAAGCGGTTTACCGACCAATAGTCCCATGGCAATGCCCAATGGCAGCATCGACGTTAATCCCTCTAGAGAAATCCCTATCAATGAAATGCCTGCATTGGCAAACGCAAACACCGGCAAGATACCAAAGGCAACATATGGGTGAAGTGCATGTTCCATATGTTTTAGCGGCGAACGCTCACCTTTTTTCCCTTTCAAAGGGATCGCAAAACCAATCACCACACCAGCTAGGGTTGCATGGACCCCCGATTTCAGCACGGCAAACCACAGGATTGCACCGACGATCATATAAGGGGTCAGTTTGGTTACCCGCTTGGCGTTGAGCAAAAACAGCGCTGCCGTCATCGCGAAACCCACCGCTAGAGCAGAAGTCGACAAATCCCCTGTATAAAATAAGGCAATAATCACGACCACACCAAGGTCATCAATAATCGCCAATGCCAATAAGAACACCTTAAGGCTGACTGGCACGCGCTTACCAAGCAGGGCCATAATGCCCAGAGCAAACGCTATATCGGTGGCAGCGGGAATCGCCCACCCCTGAATCGCCTCGGCATTCTGGTAATTAAAAGCAACATAGACCAACGCGGGAGCTAACATTCCCCCAACGGCAGCAATCGCAGGAAAAATAGCCGTTTCTCTGGATTTTAACGCCCCTTCTAGCAGCTCACGTTTGACTTCTAGACCTATCAGCAGAAAAAAGACTGCCATTAGACCATCGTTAATCCAGTGAGAGACGGACATACCCAAAATGTATGAATGTAATACCGCCTGATAGGCATCGTTCAAAGGGGTATTGGCAATAGTCATTGCGATTGCAGCGGCAATAACAAGTAGAATCCCGCCCGCTGACTCGAGTTTGAAGAAATCGCGAATAATATCACTCATGATATTTTCCTTTTATTTATCATGTTAATAGGTGATTAACAGTAGAGCCCTTGAGTGTATAAGAATCGATTCCTCAGGAAAAATCGCTTGTTTAGATGTTTAACTTCGGAATTTTCGATATAAACACTCAGGCGATTTAAGCACTGTGGTCCAACAGTTGTTCCATATCACTTATTATAGGTAACTTCATAGAATTACCAGTACAAACAATAACACACCGCCATTTTTCATAAAAATATGCGCTTAGAATCACTCAAGAAGAAAACAAGGTGAAAAAGCTCGAGAGCTTTTGGGACGTCAGAACAGCTAATAACCTGCTAGTTGCATAAATCCTGACCCCTGATGACTCCCTGTGGTGTGCACCGTTCCCTGCCAAAATGGCACCACAAAGGGAAGCCACATTTCTTGATTGATCGCCTCGGTAGTCAGGTCAATGTTTTGGTCTGGGACACGTATGCTCCATTGCAAAGGAACCGAACGTCCATCATTCAACCTAGAAACTCGTATGGGCTCAACCAGCAGTTTGTCAGACGATAAATTCAGGCTTGTGCCGTCACGCTTAGACAAGGTTCCAAAAACATAGGGGGACTGCTTAGCATATCGATAGTGGCTGACAGAAAGTGTTGTTTCCTCATCCAGGTTGAACACAAACCAATCCCACCCTTGCCTATCTTGGACCGCAAGATCACTTGACCATTCTTGACTTATCCAAGCTTGGCCTTCGACCACGATAGGAACGCCGTTTCCTAGCTGGAGAGTACCTTGAACAGCCACAAACGGATGAGAAATTTTATGGGACGCTAACGGCAACATTTCATGCTTTTTAATGTAGCCTTTTTCCCCAGGGATGACATAAGGCCCCTTTTCAAACGTCGTCAAAGCTACGGAAAAATCATCACTTTTCGCACTCAAATGACCTGTAAACGGGCTAGTTCCAAGTGAACGCCAAAACCAGTTATCAATCCAAAGGCTAAATGGCTGCGCGCTCGTACCGGCTTGGCCAATACCACCTCGAGCGACTCTTTGATGTTGCCAAACTCGGTGTGCGTTCGAGACAACGGCGTAGGCAATGTAGAGCTGTGGATTTCTCCACCCTTCTTCTTTTCTGTCTTCCGTAGCAAGTCGAAAGTAACTCCACTGGATACCATAAGAGTCTCCTTTCTGGTCAGTCACATTGGCATAGACTTGCCACGATTCTTGTTGATAGTCATTGTGGAAATTGAAATCTTTGGTCAAATACACTGGAGCATCGGGTAGAACAGGGTCAAATACCTGATTGCTGGCGGGCGATGTTATCTTGCTCTGTGCACTCAATTTTTGCGACGTCAACTTGTTAAGGCTAAGCAAGATAATCGTGCTGAACAAGACAACGAAAAACAGTGCAATAACCCAATAGCCGCGCCTAGAATGGACGCCAAAAACTTTTTTCATTTACAAGGCATCCCGCATTGATTTCATTGGCGCTGACCTTATCGTTCTCAAAACGGGTAGCCCACCCGCCAACATTAATGAAAACATCGCTAACAAACCAGATTGAAGATACTCTCCTGGGATGACTTGCAGCTCTAAGGTCCAGCCAAAGGATTGCCTGATAACGATATCGACGACAATATTGGCCAGCGCCAACCCCAATGGGAGAGCAATCAAAACCGAAATAAGGCCTAGAATGAACAATTGCAAGCCAGCCATCGCCACTAACTCTTTCCCTGACATACCCAAACAACGTAACAAAGAGACATGTTTTTGACGAGAAACTTCACCGGCCACGGTAGCGAAGAAAAGCCCAAAGACGGCAATGAGTAACGTAATATTTCCGAGTTTACTGGCAATGGAAAACGTACGATCAAATATCTTCATCGCCTGCTTATGAATCTCATCATTATCAAAGACACGCTCAGGATTTAATCTAAATACTGTCAACATTTTTTGTTTCAGCGCAGACACGTTTGCGTCCGGTTTAAAGACCGTACCTAACATAACACTGCCGCTCCCAGAAGAAGTGAAAAGCCAGTTGCGATGCGAGAGCAAAACCTGATTATAGGGATTACCGTAATCATAATAGACACCCACAACCAGCCAACCGGGACCAATTCCCACAGGCAAATCGAGATTATCTCCAGGACGAATGTTCAATTTTAGCGCCATGGATTCACTGATCATAACACCTTTAGAATGATGTAAATGGTACCAATAGTTGGGGATTCCTAACTTGACGGTAAGTGCATCCAGCTCTCCTTGGGACGACCCCGTACTCACCACCTGTAACACATCTTTATTGATGTTAACTTCTCTCTCCCAGCGCCACCAAACTGAGTCCACTTCCTCTTGCTTGGTAAGCCAAGTACTCATTCTTGCTGCGGCACTGTTATTGGGGTAGATGTACATATCGGCGGCCAATCGTTGATTCAACCACTTATCGGTGGTGTCGCGAAAGCTACCCACCATTGTCTCAACACCAATATTCGCTGCCATTGCCAACATAAAAGCCATGGTCGCCACACCACGATAACTCATACTCGCGCCCGCATCCGCAAAAAACCAGCGCACTTTTACCCACTTTAAAGAAAACGATAAACTATCGAATACTTTCCATATTAAGAACGGTGTGAGGAGTGCGACGCTGAGTAACATCAGTACAATAATGGCAAAACCCGCCCCCTGAGTCTGAGGGGCCTGATAAATCGCGATACCAACGACACAAAGAGCACAAGCTAACAAAGCCTGAATGGCAAATTCCTTTCCGCTAAACCGCACTAACGACAAGTGCGCGCTTAAGCGAATGGGTTGAGCACGGAGCAAGCGTACCAGAGGCCAAGCGCAAGCGGCAAAAGCCGCTAAAATCGTCAAGGCAAAGCTGTAAATACTGGTTTGCCAGCTCCAGGAGATCAACAACCCCACATTCGCATCATAAAGGCTGTTCAGGCTTGCTGATACGGTTGGGATAAGTTGGTTCGCGAGAAGTAGGCCGAAGAAGTTGCCGGAGAGCCAACTGACAAGCACGAAAACAACAAGTTCCAAACTTAACGCCTGTGCCAACTGCCACCCCGATACGCCAGCTTGACGCATCGCACCGACCAAAGGTTGTCTTTGGGTCAATGATAAGGACATCGCTTGATAGAAGATAAACAACCCAACCAAGAAAGCCAACATCCCCATAGCGGTAAGGTTCATATGAAAAGCCTGAGTCAGCGACTCTAACTCCGTACGAGTATTGCGCGTAAGTGCAATACCATCGGGTAAGTACTGTTTTAGCTTAGCCAGTTTTTTTGGTGGCATATTACCGCAAGCAATTTCGGAGATACCTGAACGTTTGTCTAAGGTTCTAAGCTTTGATATATCTGCAATTAGGCGAGTTCCGCCTAACTTGTTGTATTCATCAATAACAATCGGACCAATTCGAGTACCGTCAGCTAAATCAATAAAATCATGGTCTTTCCATCGCATATGGATAGCTAAGTCAGCGCTGACGATAATCGGATAAGGCTTCTTGAGTAATTTCAACAAGGAGAAATCACTCAACATCTTATCTTGATTTAACGGCAGCATAGCCACTGGATCAACGCCAACCAAGACCAGATCAGCACCATTAGACATCTGTAAGCGGAGACTTTTAAACGGTGAGCATTGGTTAAAACCATCACGACGCAGCTGTACGTAAAAGCCTTGAGGAATGGTGTTGGTGATATGCTTAGGGCGGATACGATAAGGCAGGGGGTTAGAAAACAGTTTTTCACCATGCTCATAACTTTGTTTAGCATGGTGATTGATGGCTGTCACGCCAACGAGTAGCGAAACACCTAGGGTTAAACCTAGCCAGACAAGAAGAATTTGAAAAGGGTAACGTTTATAATGGCCAAGTAATGCTTTAGTGACGGGCCAAAACATGAAGTTGCCCTCCTTGCAAACGCACTCTTCCTTTCATATGAGCTGCGACACGCTCACTGTGTGTCACTAACAACAGTGTACAATTCAGCTGGCGGGTAAGCGTCGTTAGCAACCTCATTACCGCTTCAGCATTACGCTCGTCAAGGCTTCCTGTCGGTTCATCCGCCAAAAGAATTTTGGGCTCCATATACAATGCCCTTGCGATCGCCGCACGCTGCTGTTGACCACCAGAGACCTCTTCAGGGTAACGACCTAACAGAGGCATCAAATCAAGTGCAGAAAGGATCTGGCGCCATAAACCGGTATCTTCTGGTAGCCCTTTAAGCTGACGACAGAAACGAATGTTATCCGCTATATTGAGTGTCGGCAACAGGTTGAACTGTTGGAAAATAAGTCCCACATTGTTGCGCCTAAACGCTGTTCGCTTGCTTTCAGCAATACTATGCATTGGAAACGTTGGAAACCAGATCTCTCCTGAATCGACCGAATCCAGACCAGCGATCAAGTTAAGTAACGTGCTTTTGCCCGACCCACTCTCGCCCATCAATGCCACCTGCTCCCCCTGCTCAAGAGTTAACTCAGCACCTTGTAAAACGGGGTGAAAATCACCGCCATCTACGTAACCTTTGCAGAGTTCTGTCAGTTGAAGCATTAAACGTCCCACAAGCGAACCAAATTGGACTGTGAATCTACACTAAAACCACGCTGGTAGGAAGTAATTTGGACACTGGATCACAACATATGCATCAAAACCCTTAGCATTAAGGTTTTATGTCTAATTTCCGATCAAATTATTTCATTATTTTCCGCGCTTCATCAAGAAAGTTCACCCATTCAAAGGCGTGGATAACCCTCGCTGCTCTCTCTGCTTAGGGGGCCAATGACACAACGGGGGGCAGCGTGATACTGGCCCACTCATTTTTCTTCAGAGCGATACAAAGGGTATTCTTAAAAAAGCGTAAAAACCTCCAAAAAGAGACCCATTGTAAACGTTATAATGGGTAGTTTTTCGGTATTTCCGCCAAGTGCGTACCCTGATTTGCCGGATACACCAAATATTCACCATGGTACTTCACATTCGATTTGTAATCAGTCACCTTGTACAACACAAAGCCCGCAAGGCAGGCCTGTTCGACGAACTGAGCATGATTGCCGCGCACAAACCAACTCATAGGTTTAACTAAAGCCTCTCCATCAAAGCAGTCGTCGCACTGATTTGAACACAGTGCAAAAGAGTTCGGCCCCTCGGTAAAGATCTGTACTTTACCGCATTGAGTCAGCGGCTCAGACGTTGAGACTTCCCAGCCAGATTGCTCCATATGATCGAGAAATGCTTCGATGTCACTGTCTTTAAGGGCAACCTCTTCCTGATTGTGAGGAAAAAATGCCCCATAAAACTGAGAGATCCGCTGAAACGTCGCCATCAGCGCTGACTCATTACCTTTTGACCGCCCCATTTTTTGCCAGCGGGTAAGATCACTCACGACGATTCGCGAAAATTGTTGTGATTTTAAAACCCGAGTCACCCAACGAACCAGATAATGATTATTTGAGACGGGGGCATCCGTCACTTTGCCCAACTTATGTGCTGCGGTGAGTTCTTCCAATGCAGTGTTAACGACATTTTGAATTTCAGATGTGTACTGCGACATTACGCCTTTCTTCCAAATTTCCAGTAAAAACCGACGGACAATAAAGAACATCCCGTCATAACAAGTATCATTGGCCATGCCACACCATCAGGCAAAAAAGCAACCACCGCACCGACCAGTGAACCCAAGCCAAAACGCAAGGTTCCTGCCAAAGAGGAGGCCGTTGCTGCCATTGCCGGATAACCACTCAGTAGCAAACCCATGGTGTTGCTTCCAATGGTGGATATCGTGCCAATGAACAAAACCACACACGGTACCGTGCCCCACAACCCTAGGTCAAGAACCCAGCCGATAAATAGCCAAACGCCCGCAATCAGCTGGACAACAAGTCCAAATCGCAGCATGGTATGCGAGCCTACTCTTCGCACAAAACGCCCATTAATTGACGTCATAATCATCATTGCGACGATATTTAAAGCAAACAGATAACCAAAGTTTTTGGGTTCAACACCATAGAGATCAATGTAAACAAAAGATCCGGCCGTCAGAAAGGCAAACATACCTGAAAAAGAAAACGAGCCAGACATTATCAACCCCATCGCCATTGGGTTTTTACACAGATGAACATAGTTTTTCAACGCGGTAGCAAAACGCAGGGGTTGCCTATTTTCGCTCGCCAATGTTTCTGGAATTTTCCACAACACCAGCACGATCACAACCGCTGCAAACACCGTCAAAATCCAGAAAATCGCTCTCCAACCGAACCAATCGGAGACATACCCTCCCACCATAGGAGCGACAAGGGGCGCCATGGTCATGACCAAGGTGATAAACGACATCACTCTTGAAAAGTCGTCTCGGTCAAACATATCCCGTACAACAGCCTGAATAACCACTGCTGCCGCCGCACCCGCGAACCCTTGTGCAGTGCGCACACACATCAAAGCTTCAATACTATTGGTTGTTGCACTGATCACCGAAGCAACACCAAAAAAAAGCACGCCTAAGAGGAGCACAGGTCGTCGCCCAAAACTGTCAGCCAAAGGGCCATGAATCAGTTGCCCCACAGCGAATCCCGCCGTGTACATAGTCAAGGTAACCTGAACCGCACTGGCAGAAACACCTAAATCATTGGCAATGGTAGGCATTGCGGGCAAGTACATATCAATAGCGAGTGGGGTCAATGCTCCCACTGCACCTAGAACAAAAAACAGTAACAACGACGTTTGAGACGCGTTCGAGATTGGGGTTTCAGTAGTGGGCATAACGCTCCTATTAAGCTGCACTGAGCGACACCCGTGCAGCCATTAGACCAAGATAGCGGACTTCCGTGAATAAGTCTGGCAACCCAACTATAATGAGCGAACTATTGATGAAAAACGAGCTTTTAATCAGTGAATTATTGCCATACAGAGTCAATTTCTGACTGTGTTAGGTAACGATATTCTCCAGGTTCCAACTCTTCATCCAACAAAATATGACCAATTCGCTCTCTGTGCAAATGTTCAACTTTATTGCCCAACGCGGCAAACATACGTTTTACTTGATGGTATTTACCCTCTGTCAGTGTCAGAAGGACCTCACGTTGTTGTGGATCGATAACCTCTAGCTTGGCAGGTAAGGTCGCTACTTTTTCATTCCGCAGTTCGATACCTGACGCAAATTTTTCAACATAGTCGTCACCAATCGATTCAGCCAGCCATACACGATAGGTCTTTTCACATTTGTGCTTTGGCGAAGTAATACGGTGAGACCACTTCCCATCATCCGTGATCAAAACCAGCCCCGTCGTATCAACGTCAAGTCGACCAGCAAAATGCAGGGCCTCGATTTTCACTTCATCAAGCAACATAAAAGCCGTCTGGTTAAAACCATCTTCATGCGAGCAAACAAATCCATCCGGCTTAAACAACATAATGTATCGAGGCCCTGGGGCATTCAGAACGCGGCCCTGCCACTCGACGCTACAATCAGCAGACACCTTAAATGCACCGCTTTTTTGCACGGTGTCATTCACCGTAACATCCCCACTTTTCAGAATTTTCGTTGCTTCTTTCCGAGTTGCACCGAGTGCATCACATAAGTATTTATCTAAACGCATGAATACCTCATCTCTATCAGGTGAGGTAGTATAGTCCCACAAGACCAAATAGTTGAGATATTTCACACAATTTATGTATACACTCCGACCTTATCAAACCGACTCAGTCAAAGCTGTGATTCACTATTTCCGCAAGCACACCAGTCCGGCGGTGTTAGTGTTACCCACCGGTGCCGGAAAAAGCTTGGTCATCGCTGAACTCGCAAGGCTTGCGAGAGGTCGGGTATTGGTCTTGGCTCATGTTAAAGAATTGGTTGAGCAGAATCATGCAAAATATGAAGGTTATAATCTCACGGGTTCTATTTACTCAGCGGGGCTAGGCAGAAAAGAGACAGACCAGCAGGTGGTGTTTGCATCGGTACAATCTGTGGTCCGTAATCTCGACGAGTTTAAAGATTCATTCTCGTTAGTCGTTATTGATGAGTGCCACCGAGTCCCCGATGATAAGAATACTAGCTACCAGAAAGTCATTACCCATTTGCGTGAACTCAACGATGGTATCAAAGTGCTCGGTCTTACCGCGACACCTTACCGTTTAGGTATGGGTTGGATCTATCAATACCATACGCGTGGGCTGGTCAGAACAGAAGACTCACGATTTTTTCGGGATTGTATCTTTGAATTGCCAATCCGCTATTTGCTCGATGAGAACTTTCTGACACCAGCCCGAATGATGGATGCGCCAGTCCTAAGTTATGATTTCTCCCAATTAAAACCAGCGTCTACCGGAAGATATAAAGAGCACGAGCTGGATCTGGTCATCGATAAAGCCAAAAGAGCAACGCCTCAGATAGTAGAACAAATATTACAATTGTCACAAAGTAAACTGGGCGTGATGATTTTCGCCGCCACCGTTCGCCATGCAGAAGAGATTTTCAGTCTATTGCCCGACCAGCAAACTGCGCTGGTCATTGGCGAAACACCGACCCCTGAGCGTGATACCATTATCCATCGTTTTAAGAATCGTCAAATCAAATACTTGGTTAATGTCTCTGTGTTAACCACGGGCTTTGATGCCCCGCATGTTGACCTCATTGCGATACTGAGGCCCACCGAGTCGATTAGCCTTTATCAACAAATTGTCGGACGAGGATTGCGTCTGTCACCGGGCAAGAAGGAATGTTTGGTGCTGGATTACGCAGGTAACAGCTATGACTTGTATCAGCCAGAAGTGGGCGAGCCTAAGCCCGATTCTGACAGTGAAATCATCACCATCCCCTGCCCTGCCTGTGGCTTTAATAACAACTTTTGGGGAAAGTTGGATAACAACGGTTTTCTGATTGAGCATTTTGGTCGAAAGTGTCAGGGCTTTTTTGAAGATGAGGAAAATGGCCAGCGCGAGCACTGTGACTATCGATTCAGGGCGAAATATTGCGGTGAATGCGGTGCAGACAACGACATTGCTGCTAGGATCTGCCACGAATGTGATGCCACCTTGGTCGATCCTGACAAAAAACTCAAAGAGGCGTTAAACCTTAAAGATGCCCTAGTATTCGAATGCCTATCAATGACTCTGAGTGTCTATAAAGATAACAAGGGGAAAAGCAGCGTAAAAGTCTCTTATGTCGGAGAAAACAAGGCGCAGGTACACGAATTTTGGTCACTCTCCACAAAGAGACAAAAGCTAACGTTTAAAAATTGTTTTGTTCGTCCCCACCTTGCCGATAAACATCGTCCCTTTGAAGCGGCTTCTCCAACAAAAGTCGTGAATAACCAGCATCGGTTCCGTCCCCCTCAATTCGTGATAGCTCGTAAACACGGTCGGTTTTGGAAAATGCGCGACAAAATCTTCGAAGACGAGTTGGTCAACTAACATCAATGCTTAGCCAGCGATATTCACCTTGTATTCAGAAAAGTACCACTATAATGATTGATAGAAAATCCGAGAAGGTTACCTTATGTTTTATAGACAGTTAGTATGCTCTGTCGCAGCGTCCCTCAGCTTAATGGCGAGTTACCCGAGCTACGCAGACAAACATAATACGGATGAAAACATCCACCCAGCACTTCAGGATGTCCATAAACCCGGAACAGAAATTGAATTTGACGCCGATCAGGATGAAGTTTTTGAAGCGGTCCGTCAGGGGTATATCCGCCCATTCTCGGAACTGTATACTGCGGTAGAAAAAGACCTCCGTGGACGAATTATCAAAGTCGAACTCGATGAAGACGACGATGTGTGGATCTACGAACTCAAATTGAACTTTAAAAATAACATCATTAAAGTTGAGTACAATGCTACGACTCTGGATTTACTTTCAATGAAAGGCCATAACGTCAAAAATGCAATCAAAAACTAAAAGAGCGCCCCTATGAAAATACTAGTCGTGGAAGACGAACCCCGCTTGGGCCAACAAATCATTGCCGCGTTTGAACACAATGGTTGGGTCCCTGAGCTTTCCGTCGATGGTATCGATGCATTATATCGCGCCACATCGGAACAATGGGATGCGATTGTGTTGGATCTTGGTTTACCCAAATTGGATGGCCTGACCGTATTGAAAGGCATTAGAGATGAAAACGTTAATACTCCAGTTGTTATACTGAGTGCACGCGACACCTTAACTCAGCGCGTTGAAGGTCTCAATGCTGGTGCTGATGACTACCAAACAAAGCCTTTTGAAATGGTGGAGTTAACCGCAAGAATTCGAGCCCAGTTACGCCGTGCTTCAGGCAACGCTGCACCCGTAATGCAGGTGGGTGGATTGAGTCTGGATACTCGAACGTCCAAAGTTCTATGGCAAGAGCAAGCCATTGACCTTACTGCACTGGAATATAAAGTCATTGCTTACTTTATGCACAACTCAGACAAGGTCATTTCACGAACCGAATTGGTTGAGCACATCTACAAACAAGATTTCGATCGCGATTCAAATACGATAGAAGTCTTTATTGGACGTATCCGCAAAAAAATCGCGCCAAAAGTCATCAAAACAGTTCGAGGCCTTGGGTATCAGCTTAATGCCAACTAAAGCAAATCAATTGCTCAAACGCCTAAGCTTAAAGAGCCGTCTTGTCTTAGCGGCCATTGTCTGGCTCACCGCAATGATAATGGCTGCAGGCGTGATGGTACCCTCTCAAGTCTATCGTTATATGGAAGAGGATGCCAAAGCACAGCTGTCTACGTTTATGGATGAAATCGCAGCCACGTTAGAGGCCGATGAACAAGGTCATATTTCTTTATCTTCCCCGTTGTCAGATCCTCGATTTAGCCGCCCCTATAGTGGCTTTTATTGGTCCGCGAATACCGATAAGGAGCTGCTGCGTTCGCGCTCTCTTTGGGACAAAAAAATCATCCAGAAAGGCTTGGAACACTCTCTTCTCGGTGCCCGTGAAGAAAAACTGATCCATATACGTTCAACTCTCTACTTTCCTGATTATGATGGCCCCATTGACGTGGTCATTGGCATGGATGAACAGCCTATTGAGGACACCGTACGCAGCCTTACTGGCCAACTTTGGGTTATTCTCTCCCTTCTGTATATTGGTGTGCTCACACTGATCATTATTCAAGTTCAGTGGTCGTTAAGTCCTCTTAGCAAAATGCATCAGGAATTATCGCAATTACGATCGGGAAAAAAAACGCAATTGGATCAAGAATACCCACGTGAAGTCTCACCCGTCGTTTCTGATCTCAATGCATTGGTTTTCCATTATCAAGAGCTGCTTGAGCGAGCAAGGCATCACGCGGGAAATTTGTCGCATGCGCTTAAAACGCCGCTTTCTGTCTTAAAAAATGAAGTGGATTGTCTGGACCATCACCTCCAGAAAAACCTCATACCTCCACTCAATCAAATCCAAAGCCAGATCGATTATCATCTGGGCAAAGCGCGAATGGCCGGTTCAAAACATATACTTTCAGTCAAATCGTCCCCGTCTCATCGAGTCGACGCTATTTCCAAAGCTTTCGATAAAGTCTACGTTCAGCGCCATATTACGCTGGTTAATGAACTGGACTCCGAGTTAGTCATCGCGGTCGAAGAAACGGATCTTGATGAAATGATGGGTAACTTATTGGAGAACGCTTACAAGTGGTCACGCAGTATGATTCGGGTTCATTCGAAACAAAACCCTCTCAACAGCGATTCCGTTGACATCATCATTGAAGACGATGGCGAAGGTATCCCACAAGATAAGCTCACCCAAGTGATCGAACGAGGTGTTCGGCTGGATGAGACGACCCCTGGGACAGGGCTTGGGCTAAACATTGTCAGTGAAATGGCGCACAGCTACCGCGGTAAACTAATTTTAGAGCCTAGCTCACTTGGGGGTCTCAAAGCCGTACTTTCAATGAAGACCTCTCAATCCAACCATTAATAGTGACGCCCAATAACTATCCTAGCGCCACTGATGTTCCGGCCATTTGTCATGTTCTAAAATGGCCCCGATATCGCTGATTCGCTAAACTCCATACCTCAGTGGGCGGTTTGTCAAACCCACTCAGGTAGGCAGGATATTCGACAAAATAGCGAGAAGGTTTAGCGTTTAAACGTGAATGAGAAATCTTAATTATTATTGATTTATGAATCAGGCTCAACTTGGCTAGAGTGGTGTTATTCGATATTTTATACTGCCACCAAATCAGCTAGAACACATCATAACAGCGAGGCAAGTGGACAGGTAAACAAGGATAATGTGATGAGAAATCCTCTGATTGCCATCGGCATATTGGTTAGTGGCTATCTTTTGGTCAGCCTCCTAAAAGCGGATGTCGATAAAAGGCTGGTCAAACAAGATATTCTGAATACGATTCAAACCGATAATCAACTCAACACAGCAGATCGAATCGCTGATACATCCAGACTTTTTCTTGGGGTCGATTACCAAGCCAATACTCTGACGTCAATCAACGCGGAAAAGGAAACTCTGGTCAAAAACCTTAATCATGTCGATAACTTAACGTTACTCGACTATGTTATCTCCCTAGCGTTCTCCGATTCATTCGCTCAATTTGAACACAACCTCAGCAGAGTGCGCTACCTGCATGGACACATTGACTATATTACTCGTCGGCATTTTTTCTCTGACTGGCTTAACGACAATACTTTCAATCTGATTGATATGACCGCTAAGCTCAGTACGCGCACCGTCACCACCTTAAAGCACATCAACCAAAAAACCCCGCAAGGTCAGCGATGGATACCCTCTGTCCCCATCACAGATAGGCATATCAACTTTATTCCACGTCAGTTCATTGATGAGAATCTGATGGCGCAGCTAAAAAATGGAGATTTGATCGGTATATACAGTCACAAACTTGGCTTAGACGTTTCCCACACAGGAATACTGATTAACAAAGAGCGTAAGGTCTATCTTCGTCATGCCTCGTTGAAAAACGACAAGGTGGTCGATACTCCACTGATGCAATACCTCAAAAACAAACCAGGGATCCTCATCTACCGTTTCAACAACCCGACTCTAGCCTACACCCCCATTCAATAGGTCATATGGTAAACCATTTTATTACCAATTAAGGCGGCACTGCCCTCACCTAACCGAGCAAAGGTGACACGCCCATCAAACGCCCCCGTTCTGACAAATAAATTTTCGATGACACCTTGGTTTTGCGTAGGTACATCCAGCGCAATTTGCTTTTGCATGGAAAATAAAACGCCTTCACTGTCAAGGGTGTAGTGTCCGGAACCTGTATAACCAACACGACGTTGGGACAGGAGAGAATAAACATTAAATGTCCCATTTTCGTTCAAAGTTAACTCTGTCCGCAAAGGGAGCGTCACAGCAGCACTTACTCCCGGCCTCCCAGAATCTATATGTGCTGTCGTATGGCTAATAAAATGTCGGTTCAGAGTATTGTCGTCAATATAAGAGAGTCCCCCACCTAAGCCTAAACCCATCACTAAGCCAACTGGCGTAATCCATTTATTCACAATCAACGACTCCACTATTTTTATTAAAGCTCAGCGATCGTCCGTTACCATCAACGATCAGGTGCAACTGACCAAAATCATAGACAACAGCATTATTGTATACATCTGCTTGCTTCCCCTCTTGCACAAGGAAACGACATACAGAGTATGTATGTGTAGTGAACGAGGCTAAATCGACAGGAGAGCGCAACGTTTCTGTCACCATATAACTGGCCAGCGTTCCCAAAAAAAACAAGCCCAGAGCGGAGTAATATTGCTGAATTTTTCTGATTATCCCTAACGTGGTGGCTTGCAATATGTGCGTCTGGCCGCTTGACGACAACACATCATACGCTGGCTCTGCACTGGCACGACTTGGGCTTTCGACAGACTCGGCAGGTATGACCCGACCAACAAATTCGTAACCCGTCCCCCTTACGGTCCGAATCACCTCATTACCTCGGCCTTCCAACGCTCTGCGGCAGTTGGAGATAGAATGTAATAAGCTACTATGCTCCACCAAAATACCACGCTTGTGCCAGACTTCATGCATCAACTCATCTTTTGTGAGTACCTTACCGCCATTCATTATCATATAGTTAAGCAGCGCGATCTCATTAACACCGATAGGATGACGAACCTGAGTCTCCTGACTGTCGATAAAACCTTGTTCTGCATTAAAAATGTACGCTCCGTTAATAATAAACATCATCTCCCCTCAACCGTACTGCATGACCATTGCCAACTTATTAGCATCGAAAAGCTGTCTCCTAAACGATAACCTAATCCACATAGAACCTAGCCATTGTGAAAAGTACCCTCACGGCTTGAGATCTACCTGATAAAACTTGCGGCTCGTTATACCTAAGATTTTCTCTCCTCGGTTAAGGCAATGTCAGGTTAAGACTCTTTCACAATTAACCATTATTAAAAAACATCAAGCACATGATTTATAAGAACTAAAACAAAAAACCAGCGTAGATACGCTGGTTGTATTAGGGTCATTTCATTTACTGTTCTATGGTTGAGAATAAATAGGAATATCGAGGAGCGACCAAAATAATCTGTGACTCGCTATAAGGAATGATCGTTAGATCCTCGATAGAATGCATACCACGTTGACTGAACATGGTTTCCATCGTACTCAGAGTTTTGCCTTCAGGCACCACCTGCTCCGCGTTGAAGGGCATCAACGCCAACCCATATGCACTGAAATGGTAATGTCCGGCCGTATTAAAACCAACCAGACCACCCGTAAGAAAATACATTTCATACTGCCCTGAACGTTTCAAGGACAGTGACGAACGCAACCTGACCTTCTCACTTCCGTCTTGGGTGGGTGTCACTATGTGGGTACGGCTTTCAAAATTCTGGCTAACCGTTGGTGAACTCACTAAGCCAGCACCACCTCCTAATAGGAGACCGAACGCGACACTCGCAATGACATAAGCCTTATTCACAGTTCACCTCAACCTCCCCCTTCTGGTAGGTAACGGAGATCCCATGTTGATCCACCAGAATCATTTGATTACCACTATCGAATGCACGTACGTTATCCAAAGTGATCGGCTGCTTTGTCTCAAGGGTACACCTCTGATAATGAAGTTCTGAATATTCTGCCTCAACCCAGGGGCTCCGAAAAGAGGAAGCGAGCCAGTATGCAAGCCCAGCACTCAGAGAAAACAGCAACGCATAGCGTGCATGGTACTTAAAAAACAATACCGTTGAATCAGACGCGTTGTTGCCTACTGACGTCGGATTGCTTTCCTCAACCACCGATTGGTCAGGTTGGTATGGTTTGACCTCACCATTAAACTGATAGCCAACACCGCGTATGGTGCTAATTAACTCGCCATTTCTGTCCCGCAATGTTTTCCGACACGTGGATACGCAATGCAACAAACTACTTTCTTCGACGATAACTCCTTTACTATGCCAAACTTGTTCAAGCAGTTCGGATTTCGGCAGCGGCCTGTGAGGATGTTCAACCATGTACTGAAGCAACGATATTTCATTGCCACCTAACATGGTTTTTTGGCCTGATTTTACGTCTTCTACGAAACCAGCCCGTAAGTTGAGAATATAATCATTATTGATAATCAGCATTATAATTGACTGAATATAGGTGTGTTCTGTTTGCTAACCATATATGAAAACGCGACAAAAGAAAAAGCAGAGCGGCAAAAGAAAGCGTATTTTTTATCTCCTAACATTTGGGCCGCCATTCTCTCCACTATTTGCCCACACACCGTCGCTTAACAGATGTTCCCTATTGCAGGAAAAGTGAGAGAATGCTAGTATCCGCGCTCGCTTGATAAGTTACAATCTGTCTCTTATCAGGTGAGTTACCACATCGAGGCAAGGTCGCATTGCAGGATGTGAACATTAATTTTCTAATTTTGAGAGTCATACTATGAAATTTGAAGCAGTAGTACGTACTGAACTAGGTAAAGGTGCGAGCCGCCGCCTACGTCATACTGGCAACTTCCCAGCTATCGTTTACGGTGGTGAAGCAGCACCAGTATCTATCGTTCTAAACCACGATGACATCGTTAACCAAATGGACAAGCCAGAGTTTTACGAAGGCCTTGTTCTTGTTATTGATGGCGCTGAAGTGAAAGTGAAACCGCAAGACGTTCAACGTCACGCGTTTAAGCCAAAAGTTGAGCACATGGACTTCATCCGCATCTAATTCCCTACCAAGGAATTCGTTGGATTGATTCCAGCCTTTTGCATATCAGATCATCGGCTTTACCATCCGAGACATCTAAACATTCGAAACCCCGATGCTACCAACATCGGGGTTTCACCGTTTTTGAGCTCCACCTCAACCATTGTGCGATATACAACACCCAACCTTAAACTGAAAATAACAAGCGTTACGAACCGCTCTTGAACAGTCTACTCACCCTATGCCCAAAGGCTAGCCGCTGCGGTTGCCTCTCTTATATTTCAATCAAAGGATCTCACAATGGGCAATATTCAGATTCTACAGCAAACCCTACAAAACCAACGCCCCTCCATTCAAAAAAACGCGTTAATTCTCTGATGCTTGCTACGAAAAGTGTGCTGATGGCTCTAAGTTAACCTTACCCAAATGGAGGAGGTATTCCGCGACCTAAAGAGTACCGCTGATGGGATCGCACTTCGTCACAATAGAACCCGCTTTACTAAGCGGTTAGGTATTCTGCTTCTTATTGCGTTGCTCGCTGAAATCTTGATGTGGTGGAATGGCTTCATTGCAGTACAAGCCAAATGGTATGTTAACTTTCAAACCAACAGCATTAAACACCGTCGAGCTCTATCCATACCTCGTCTCGGCAGAGAAGTGCAGAATCATCGGCGATGACTAAATTAATGAATCTCAATACCAATGGGGTATGTTCGAATATCAAAGGCTAACACCCCATTCAGGGCTGGGGAAATTATGAGGAGATTCGTCAGCGCCTGAATAACACATTTTCTGCCATTCAAAGTAAGTTCAAATTGAACACTTAATACGGCAAACCAAAGAAATCTAGAATGCCGAATGTAGCAAATCGTGTCGATGCATTAGTTGAATGTAATTTACACCATACCCACATAATCTGGCATGGATTGAATGCGATGACACCAATTTTTAATTGCTGGATAATCCGTTAGATCAAAACCACCTTCACCTGCAACATGGGTATAAGCATAAAGAGAAATATCAGCAATTGACATATCATTACCAACTAAATACTGAGTTTCAGTCAATTGACTTTCCATTAATTGAAGAGCTTTATGACCACCTTCTCGAAGTGAAAGATATTCAGCTTCTCTTTCTTTTGGCATACCCAAGTACTTTTGAATAAAGCGAGCGACGGCAATGAACGGCTCATGGCTGTATTGTTCAAAGAACAGCCACTCATACACTTTTGCTTTTAAGTACGTATCTGTTGGTAAAAATGCTGTATTCTCAGAAAAATAGCCTAATATTGCGTTCGATTCACACAGATGACGACCATCATCTAATGCAACCGCAGGGATTTTTCCATTTGGGTATTTAGATAGGAAATCAGCCGTTTTTGTTTCACCATCTAAAATATTCACATGAATCCACTCATGTTCAACATTTAGAAACGATAGTAACATCTTAACTTTTAGACAATTTCCTGATTGGAGATCACCATATACTTTCATTTCATTCTCCTTGACGATGAAATTCAACATCAAGCTAAGCGGCTAACAAACTGACCACCTAACTCAATTGACCACCTTGAACAGTTTGATTTTGTTACGTTCGTAACCATTTATGCGTGATATCGCTGTCCACTACCCATAAGCATGTTTATACGCCTTAGGGACTGTGCTTATTACGAACGCCTGATAGCACTCCAAGCACCACAGCCTTCTGGGCCTTGAACACGCATTTAGCAACATTCGCTCAACACAGGTTTGCCCTGCCCTCACTCAACAGCTGATCACGCCTCAACCCACGTTATTTTAAAAGTCCCCCTTTTCTCCGCGGGCGATGACCTGCCTTTTAACCGACGTAGTCAGCAGGCGTTTTATTCAATCCTCAAATTAATAATCATAAATTATTGATTATTAATTATTCTTAGCCCTGCCTGTTTAATATTGTACCTTTCCACACTAACTGTACAGAATATTATTTTTGGAAAAGAACCATGAAAAACATTCTATCACTAATAAGAAGAATGGTGA
>NZ_JABEYA020000011.1 GCF_013074385.2 Vibrio ostreicida | reverse complement strand
AAGTCGTTATTTGTATTGGTCACTCAGTTCATTGATACCTAAAGTGATTCAATAGAATCATTTTTGGATTATCATCAACGAGTGCCCACACAGATTGATAGGTTTATATTTTTAAAGAGCGGTTCTTCTTTTTCGATTTACATCACTTCGGAAGAGGCGGCTATTCTAACGAGATAATCTTCAGTGTCAACCACTTTTTTGCATTTTATTTTCAATTTAGAAGATAAAGGCAAATGACTATTTTGTTTCTTCAAGCCTTGTCGAACAAGCTTCGAACCCTTATGAGCTCTTGCCCTGTCAACGAGGTGGCATTATAGAGAAGCGGCTCATATTGGCAAGCGTTATTTTGAAAAAATTGCAAAAATACAGCTTAAACGCCTATCTTTCAGTCAAACCCCTATTTATCCAACTTTACCCCAACCTAGCAAACACATTACTCACAGAGTTATCCACATTTTCCTCTTTATCAAAATAAAAGGCCGCTTGCGCGACCTTAGTTTGTCGATTAAAAGGTCAGATCCCGGAACCATCCTGTTCCTTGCCTTCTTCATGAAGTCCACATTCTCGCTTCAAGCCAAAGAAACGAGTTTGTTCTTCTGTCATTCCTGGTTCCCACTTTTTAGTGGTATGCGTATCACCAACCGAAAGGTATCCTTCATCTCTTAGAGGGTGGTAGCTCAAACCATGTTCTTCTAAATAGTAATGAACGTCTTTATTCGTCCAATCTACAATGGGTAAAAACTTAAACACACCATTTTGTATCGTCAAGATAGGAAGGTTAGCTCGCGACTGTGATTGCTCTCGACGTAAACCAGAGAACCAGGTTCCAACATTCAACTCATCTAACGCTCTTCGCATCGGCTCCACTTTATTTAGATGATTATATTGTTCAAGCCCCTTAACACCCTGTTCCCATAACTTTCCGTATCGAGCTTCTTGCCAAGCCGCACTGTAAGGGGAACGATAAACGTAAAGGTTGAGGTTCAGCTTTGTCGTTAGCGCATCGATAAAAAGATACGTTTCAGAAAAAAGGTAACCCGTGTCGGTCAAAATTACCGGAATGCCTGATTCTTCCTGAGTCATTAGATGCAACATCACCGCGGCTTGAATTCCAAAGCTAGAAGAAATCACATGCGTCCCTTTCAGGTTTTTTAGCGCCCAAGACACACGTTGTTGAGCCGTCAATTTTTCAAGCTCAATATTAAGCTCGGCCAAACGCAGCGTTTGTTCGGTTTTAGTTAACGTTAACAAACTCGCTAATTGCGGGGTATTCGCGATCGAATCAAGCATAGAAATCCCTCTTTGATACAACCACTTCATCAATAATACCTGCACGAATAGTAAAATCACCGAAATCTTCAGCAGGCGTGCGCTCTTTAGCCCAGCGACCAACCAACTGATCGATTTCTTCTAGAATCTGGCCATCGGTGATGTTCTCTTTATACATCTTGGGCACTCGGGTCCCAGCACGGTTGCCACCTATATGAAGGTTGTATCTTCCCGGCGCTTTCCCGACTAAACCTATTTCCGCCAACATAGCTCGTCCGCAACCATTCGGGCATCCAGTCACACGTAAAATGATATTTTCTTCTTCCGGTAATCCGTGCTTGTCTAAAAGGCTTTCGACATCGGTAACAAATTGCGGTAAGAAACGTTCTGCTTCCGCCATCGCTAATGGACAGGTAGGAAAAGCCACACAAGCCATAGAGTTCTTGCGCTGCTCTCGATGACTATCGCTCATTAGGCCATGCTTGCGCGCAATGAGTTCTATGACTGTTTTCTGGTCTTCCGGTACTCCAGCTACGATCAGATTTTGGTTAGCCGTCATGCGGAAATCGCCTTGGTGGATTTTGGCAATTTCCGCCACCCCACTCTTTAGCGTCTTCTCGGGAGAGTCCAACAAGCGGCCGTTTTCGATAAACAATGCTAAATGCCACTTATTGTCGATTCCTTTTGTCCAGCCAATTCTGTCTCCTCGGTCCGTAAACTCATATGGCCTCGATTTCTCGAACCTGATCCCAGCACGCGTCTCAACTTCTTTCTTAAATACCTCGATGCCAACACGATCGAGTGTGTATTTTGTTTTCGCATTTTTCCGGTTAGAGCGATTTCCCCAATCTCTTTGGGTCGTCACCACGGCCGAAGCGACATCCAAGGTTTTTTCAATCGAGACAAAACCAAAATCATCCGCTTTTCTCGGGTAAGTGGCGGTATCGCCGTGGGTCATGGCTAACCCCCCTCCCACCAACACATTAAAACCAATGAGTTGGCCTTGTTCAGCAATCGCAATAAAGCTCAAATCATTCGCATGTACATCAACATCATTTTGTGGAGGTATCACAACCGTCGTTTTAAATTTACGCGGTAAATAGTGAGATCCAAGAATCGGTTCTTCATCTTGATGACCTTCGACCTTTTCTCCATCTAACCAAATCTCAGCATACGCTCTAGTTTTGGGTAAGAGATGCTCTGAAATTTTTGTCGCCCAATCATATGCCTGTTGATGTAGCTCGGACTCAACGGGGTTAGAAGTACACAGCACATTACGATTCACATCTCCCGCCGTCGCAATCGAGTCAATACCATATTGGTTTAAAGTCTGATGCATTAGCTTTATATTGGGCTTTAACACTCCATGAAACTGGAATGTTTGTCGCGTGGTTAGGCGAATGCTGCCATACATGGTGTTGTCATGAGCAAATTTATCAATCGCCAACCATTGCTCTGGTTTAATAATGCCACCGGGCATACGAGCACGCAGCATTACGTTTTGTAAAGGTTCAAGCTTCTGCTTTTGGCGCTCAGCCCGAATATCTCTGTCGTCTTGCTGATACATTCCATGAAATCGAATCAACTGAAAGTTATCATTGGTAAAACCGCCCGTGATTGGATCTTTGAGATTATCGATGATCGTACCCCGCAAAAAGTTACTTTCACCTTTGAGGCGTTCGTTATCCGCCAATGGGCCTAATTCTGTTCCTAGTTGTGGTTTATCGCTCATTAGTACACATCCCTTTGGTAACGTTTTTCTTTGCGGAGTTGGTTAATAAATTCTTCTGCGTCATCCCGAGATAACTTGCCATATTGCTCAACCACATGAATAAAGGCTTCATGGACATCCTTGGCCATACGACTCGCATCACCACAGACGTAGAGGTACGCCCCCTCCTGTATCCACTTCCAGACTTCTTCACCATGCTCTAGTAGACGATGCTGGACATACACTTTTTCTTTTTGGTCTCGACTAAACGCAACGTCCATCCGTGTTAGCGCCCCTGATTTGAGAGACTTCTGCCATTCAACTTGATAAAGAAAATCTTGGGTGAAGGTGCGATCGCCAAAAAACAACCAACTCTTTCCGCTCGCACCGCGATTATCACGATGCTGAATAAAACTTCTGAAGGGGGCAACACCGGTCCCCGGCCCCACCATGAGTATTGGGGTGTCGTCATTATTCGGTAATTTGAAGTTATTATTATTTTCTACAAAGACCTTAACTTGATCGCCTTCGTTCAGCCGCTGGGAGAGAAAACTCGATGCGCCACCAAAGCGCTTCTCATCGCCTTTAGCGTATTCGACCAAACCGACCGTCAAGTGAACTTCCTCATCGACTTCCGTTTGGCTGGATGCTATCGAGTACAATCGAGGTGTTAGGCGCCGTAGCAAACTCAATAAATCTTGAGCAGACAACTTGGTTTTCTTCTCAGACAGGACATCCACAACCTGCGTTTGCGTTGCGTATTCGCGTAATTTATTTTTGTCTTCCCCCAGCTTTAGTAATTTCTTACTGCCCGATAATTCGGCAAATTTTACCACCAATTGCGGGTTGGCAACGGTAATCTCATAGTGACCGACTAGGGCGCTATGAATCGACAGGCTTTTTCCATCGACCTCGACACTCTCCACACCAGACAAGCCGACTTTATTGAGAATGGCATTCACCACATCAGAACTATTTTCAAACCAAACGCCTAAAGCATCCCCGGGTTGATAGGTTAGGCCAGACCCTTCCAAGTCAATCTCAATGTGGTGGACTTCTTTATCAGAATCTCGGCCTGTGATTTTTTGGTTGGTCAACAAGGTCCCAGTAAAAGGATTCTGCTTGTTAAAAGGCGAGTGGCTTGCCGCCTGCCCTAGTGGCAACTGAACCACTTCAGCGGCATTGCCTGACGATAAAGCATCCCTCACATGATCAAGAACACTCTGACGCCACTCCGCGGCAGGCAATTCATAATCGACATCACAATCAAGACGATCAATAAAAGGCGTCGCCCCTAATCTGGACAAAAACGTATCGAAGTCCTTACCTGTTTGACAGAAAAACTCATAACTAGAGTCCCCTAAACCAATGACGGCATAATGTAAATTAGGTAGCTTAGGCGCTTTTTTTGACTGTAGGAACTCATGCAGTTCAATCGCATTATCCGGCGCTTCTCCTTCTCCATTGGTTGAAGCAACAATAATAACGTGGCTTTCCTTGGCAAAGTTCTTCCCTTTGTAATCACTGGCATCAAAAAGCTCAACGGCAATGCCCTGAGCTTTTGCGTCCTGCTCCAATGCTTCAGCGACCCCTTTCGCGTTCCCTGTTTGAGAAGCAAAGATAATCGACAGTTTTCCAACCGACTTCACCGCGACTGCAGATTGCATCACTGGTGCCGCCCCCTCAGACCCCGATTGTGACAGCCCCCAAAAATAACCACTCACCCACGCAAGCTGCTGCGGTGACAGCTCTGAAACGGTTTGTTGCAGCGTATTCATCTGGTGGTCATTTAATGGCGAAGCGTTAGAAGGTAATTCTGGTGGCGTGTTTCCTGGTGAGGACACGTTCTTGTTTAAAGACATGGTCTCGACATCCCTATTCATTGCGTGATGCTAGATTAACCACTCTCTTTAATAACAAGAAAGAATAGAAGTGAATGTTTTATAACTTTTAGAATTAAAGAAAAAGAAAGTTCAATCCGCAGCCTTTACTTAGCTTCTACACGAACTTGCCTAAAACCGACCGCCATTGCAGATTTAGACGCCAAATCAATATCAATATAATGGCACTCTTGTCCATGGGCATCGGTTAACAGCACAAGCCCTCCACGAGTATGACGAAACTCGACAATCCAAGCTCCCTCTTGAGAGGAAGGCTCTATGATCGCTTCCACTAGCTGGTTTTCTCGATACAAGTTTCTGAGTTCATTAAGTGTCATGAGAGTCCTTTCTCGAATTTATTAACAAAACCCTTATTAAGGATGGCGCAAAGAAACATATTTGCTAAATAAAATGACGACGGTATAACCAATAGGTATAAAAAAACGCCGCGATATGACGCAGCGCCTATTTAGAAGAAACCCAACCTAGAAATGGTACTCGATGCCCGCAAACACACCATTGGCCAAGATAAATGGCTTACCCAGCGTACTGTTTTCAATCGATGATTTAAACTCATCTGACTCAAGGTCGATCACCCGATAGCCGCTACGCAAACGTAAAACCGACTCATCGAATGGAATGGTATATTGAAGGCCAGCTAACAAATCGGTGGTCTTAAGACCATTGCTATTGCCAAAATTCATCTCACCAACAATATCAAGTGGGCTATCTTGCACGCCAATTTCAGCGTAACCAAAGAAAGCCCAAATGAATCCGTCAAAGTCTTTAACCTGTCCCGTTTCCGTATTTTTATGCTTGGTATTAGTCAGGTTACTCAAGGTAAGACCCGCATCAAAGCGGAGTAAATCATGGCTTAAGACAGGGTAATAAAGAGTCAGGTCAAGTTTGTCGAACGCCATAAATTCATTGCCGACACTCACATTTCTAAGGCGTGCGTTTGGTACATATTTGACGTCGTGCTCCAAGGCAGCGTAAAAGCTGGCAGCCACTTCTTTATCACGACGAATTTCATTAACTTCTGTATCCACCCACCATGCCTCGACTCCTACTTTAGTGACAATAGAATCCTTCGCCATTACTGCAGGGCTTGCCAAAGACATCGTCGCGAAGATTATCGCCACCAGTGCGGTCCTATTCATTTATTCTAGCTCCCAAACTCAATTCCATTTGAAGGTGAGATAAAAGAATAGCATTCGGCAAAGAAGGGAATGTCAATTTATTCCCTATATTTAGCGATGACTATAAACGTAATTCCTAAAGAACCAAATACCTAGCGCAATAACCAGCAACCAAGGGATAAGTTGAATGACTGCACCAATCATGCCTAACACCGCCATCACCAACAAGGCAAAAGCCGCCGCTGCAAATATTGTAAACATCGAGAGACCCGTAACCAGTAGGGTTGCAAAAAATACCAATATAAAGATGAATTCAAACATAGTTTTCTCCTTAGTAAGGCTTACACTAAGCAGAAAACACGCCAACTTCACAAATAAAACAAAAGCACTTGTTTTTAAAGGAAAAAATATTATTTACCGCGGACATTTACCATAAAAACCAAGCGAACAGGTAAATTTAACCAAGCTGATGGTAAAATTTACACATTCAGTTCTTTGGGTATTTTGCTGAGCGCAGCTTCGACCACTTCAACCCCCGAACCGGGCTTATGCGCGTTTTCACTGATGTAACGACGCCATTGGCGAGCACCCGGCATGTTCTGGAACAATCCCAACATATGACGAGTAATATGCCCCAGATACGCACCTTGTGATAATTGATGTTCGATGTATGGGTACATCTCTTCAACCACCTGAGAACGTTTCTTAACTGGCGTATCTAAACCAAAAATTTGCTGATCAACCTCTGCCAGAAGGTAGGGGTTCTGATAGGCTTCCCGCCCAACCATCACCCCATCAAGATGGCCAAGATGCGTTTGAGCATCAGCCAGAGTTTTAACACCACCATTAATCGCGATACTCAGGTGTGAAAAATCCTGCTTAAGCTGATAAGCACGGGGATAATCTAACGGTGGGATTTCTCGGTTTTCTTTAGGGCTTAACCCCGACAACCAAGCTTTACGAGCGTGAATCGTAAACTGTTCACACCCCCCTCGCTCTGAAACAATCGAAACGAAATCTTTCAAAAACGCATACGAATCTTGGTCATCAATACCAATACGGGTTTTGACCGTAACCGGCACATCAGTGACCTCTTTCATCGCAGAGAGACAATCAGCCACCAGCTGCGGTTCTGCCATTAAACATGCACCAAACCGACCGTTCTGGACACGATCGGAAGGGCAGCCTACATTCAGGTTGATTTCATCGTAACCACGCTCTTGCGCCAATTTTGCACAGGTCGCCAAATCCTGCGGGTTTGATCCACCCAACTGAAGCGCCACCGGATGCTCTTCCTGATTGTGTGCCAGAAAGTCACCTTTACCGTGAATAATCGCGCCCGTCGTGATCATTTCGGTATAGAGCAGAGTTTCATTCGTCAGTAATCGATGGAAGTAACGACAGTGTCTATCAGTCCAATCGAGCATGGGCGCTATGGAAAAGCGGTTAGCCGCGTATTTACTGGTATCCCTTGGTATGTCTTGAATCATAGGTAGTTTTACATCTCTTACATTTGCTGCATTTTACTTCAAAATACGCCATTTTACGTTTATAGGTTCGCCTATAGTTCGCTTTTTTACACCTACTCGGTACACCTTTTAGAGGGATAACGATAGCTTCTTATTGCATTCAAACTCGTACACTCACCAGTGGTGAGAAGCGTTATAAAGCGACAATTACTGTCAAAAATAATGGGCGAATTGTACACCGGTTTTCCAAAACACATAAGAAAAAAGCAATAGCTACGGCTTGGGCAAAGAACCCAGTTTCTGAGATTGAAATTAAAGAACTTAACACTCAACGGTCTACCACCATTTTAGAGCTGCTTAATTTGTATATCGCAGAGCGCGATTTGTGGGAGCTTCCAAGAGATGGACAATGCTGATACAACACTGGAAGCAACCATTAAACCGTTTTGTGATTATGTTCGAAGACCGACTAATCGAAGACTTGTAACCAAGAGCGGTGACACAGAATTATTTACAGGGTCTTGTCGGTGGGAAGTGATTCCCCTTCCAAGCGCTATTCGAACCGCAAACATCCTACCCCTTATACCCACTCAACATATCAAAGATAACTCTCGCAAACTGCTGAGTTTTTGTAGGGTCAGAAAGCAACTGCATCATCTGTTCTTGATGCGCTTCGTTACTTCCCAGAATCGCATCATCAATTGCTTGCGGGAAATCACCTAGCATCGCCTGCTCGCGCGTGTTATTGGCAATTTGACTCATGACCGCCTCATTCTCAGTGATCTTATCTCTAACCGTAAAGGCATAGTTGATCATGTCTTTGTCTGTCAGGTTGTCGGTAATGAAGACTTCATTGAGCTTATTAAGGATATGAGAAAGGAACTCTTCCTTCTTATCTTTGCCCTTGGCAGTACCGATGTCAGTACTCGGCTTCAATTGGCAATCCGTTGCGTCTTCTTTGAGCTGTATATCTTGCTGACGGATCTTAGATAGACGGTAGTGACTCATTACCACGTTATCTAAATCTAGCTCATCTTCCTCAATCACCTTTTCCCGCAACAACGGGCGTAAGTGGCGCGCATATAAGCTCAGCTTTTCCAGTTCTTTATCATCGTAGTCAACGAGCTGCGACATAAACTCATAGAAACGGGTGAAACTGCCTAAATCCTTCTTGAAAATCTCGAGGCGGTCTTTCTCTTGCTTGTAGTCTTTGAAACTATTCTCTGCATTGGCAATAAGAACAGCGTCACCCGTTTTCTTGGTGCGTTCAAACACCTCTTTAGCTTTGATGTAGGCTTCAACGGCAGAGGTGTAGCGTTTCTGCCAGCGCTCTTTTGCCGGATGAACGATATTACTGATCGCCGCATTAGATTTGTTCTTAGTGAAGAAGGCTTCACAAAACTGCTCGACTTCAGACCATAAGAAGATGCCACTGATACGCAGCTTCTCATACAGATCGAACACCATGTTAGGGTCGGTAACATCCGCTAACTCTGCGGTTTGATAATACGGCTGGAAAGAACCCAAAATGTCATCTGGCTCATTGTAAAAGTCTAAAACGAAGGTGCCTGTTTCTGCCTTGCTCGGATAAGTACGGTTAAGACGAGAAAGTGTTTGAACACACTCGACACCGCCGAGCTTCTTGTCAACGTACATAGCGCATAACTTGGGTTGGTCAAAGCCCGTTTGGAACTTGTTCGCCACCAGCATGACCTGATAATCATCGCTATCGAAGGCTTTACGCATATCCCGACCTTTTAAGTCTGGGTGCATGTTCTTTTCAGTGAATTTCTGATCAATATAAGCAAAGCTATCAGGATCGTTGGCGTTGAACTCAACTTCACCAGAGAAAGCCACCATAGCGCGAATCGCATCATAGCCCCTCTTGTTCTCGGCAAGTGCATCCGCCACGTACTTATCAAAAGCTAGTTTGTAACGTACGGCCTCTTTGCGAGAGCTAGTAACCACCATCGCTTTAGCCTGACCACCTAATAAGCCCATGACGTTATCTTTGAAATGCTCAATGATCACTTTGACCTTTTGTGAGATGTTGTGATCGTGCAGCCGTACCCACTGATTTAACTTCACCTTAGCTTTCTTGCTATCGACTTCTTTATCTGCGGCTTCCACCTTCTGCGCGAGTTGATACATCACCTTGTAGTTGGTGTAGTTCTTTAGCACATCCAAAATAAAGCCTTCTTCAATGGCTTGGCGCATTGAATACACGTGATACGCTTCTGGTTTATTCTGCTTAGACGGTGCAAGCTCAGGCTTAGGTAAACGCCCAAATAGCTCCATCGTCTTTGGTTTAGGGGTTGCTGTGAATGCATAGTAGTTGAGGTTAGCACTGCCTTGACGTGCAGCAATGGTCGCATCCAGAATATCTTCCGAAGACAACTCAACATCATCATCGGCTTCTTCGGTCATCAATACTTCTTTCAATTGGCGTGCAGTAGAACCACTTTGCGAAGAGTGCGCTTCATCGGCGATTACGGCATAGCTGCGTTCTTTCAGGCTGGTACTGTTTTCTATCGCACGTAACACAAACGGGAAGGTTTGAATGGTCACGATGATGATAGGTTGGGAGTTCTCTAATGCTGAAGCGAGCTTCTCTGATTTAGAACCGTCACCCTCTTTATTATTGATGCGCCCTACCACACCATCAGCATGTTCAAACTGGTAGATGGTATCTTGCAGTTGATCATCAAGAACGGTTCGATCAGTAACGACAATGACCGAATGGAATTGCTTGTTACCTTCAGCATCATAAAGGGTCGAAAGCTGATGCGCAGTCCATGCAATAGAGTTCGACTTACCCGAACCCGCACTATGCTGCACAAGGTACTTGTTGCCCGTCCCTTCTTCGATGGCGGCGTCAATCAGCTTGGTGACGACATCCCACTGGTGGTAACGAGGAAAGATAAGCGTTTCTTTTTTGTATTTGCGCCCCTCCCAATCTTCCTTCTCTTCAATTTGTAGGTGAACAAAGCGACCGATGATATTTAATAGGTTGTCAGGGACTAATACCTCATTCCACAGGTAATCCGTGGCATAGCGGTTTTCATCCTCAGGTACATCGTTACCCGCACCGCCTTCTTTCGTCCCTTTATTGAAAGGAAGGAAGAAGGTGTCATCACCTGCCAGTTTTGTGGCCATATACACTTGATACTGACTCACAGCGAAGTGCACTAAAGCACCGCGTTTAAAGGTTAATAATGGCTCTGGTTTCTTGGTCGCAGGGTCTTTAGGTAGACGAGTACGTTTATACTGCCTAATCGCGTTCTCTACCGCTTGTTTGAACTCTGATTTCAACTCAAGCGTTGAGACTGGTAACCCGTTGACGAACAGCACCAGATCAATACGCCACGCCTTAGCTTTACTCTTGTTTTCAGAGGAAGCTGTCGCCTCTATGTATTCTTTGGTGGCATAAGGACTGTAAACCAGCTCAGGAACGATACGGCAGATGTTCTGCTGATAACGAGCCAAGGTTTCAGGGTTTAGATTATGCTCTGGCTTAAACTGACACAGCGAGAAACGCGCATTACGGATTTTTAAGCCATGACGTAGTACACCCAAGGTACCAAAGCTACGTGAGGCTTGGTCGGTGGCATTCACATCGGCTTTTTTTAGTTGAGCAACCAGTGCTTCAATGAAGTGACGGTCGGATTCATTTGGGTAAATCTTACAGAACTTCTCCCATTCTTTCGGCTGGGTTTCTTTCACGAAAGCCAGTACATCTTGCTCATACAGTGCTGATTCTCGGTTGTAGCCTTCAGGCTTACCTTCGACCCAGCCGTTCGCCACCATCTGACGGATTATGTCGTCTTGGAAGATACGTTCTTGCGTTGAATCAGTACTCATTAGCCTGCCTCCTGCTGTTTAGATACTTGCTCTGGCGCTTGCCAGTTGCGTACGTCAATCTTTCCTGTAACGGCGGCTGAGACTAAGGCGGTGCGGCGTTCACGCAAAAAACTCACCTGCTTATTAGCTAAGCCCATAGTTTTATCAAGTTTCGATAGAGCTTGATTCAGATAAGTAACAATCGTGGTCTGCTCGTTTAAAGGGGGGAGAAATGTTTTAACTCCTCTCACTCTACCAACACTAACCTGCTTCAATGCAGCCCCGCGAGTCTCGGCTCCTAGTTGAGATTCAAATAGGCTAGAACGGCACTGCTGATAAAGAAATTCATGCAGAATTCTTTCACCACAATTAATAACGCATACCGAATCTAGAAGAGCGAAACGAATATTATGAGGTAAAATCCTTACTGCACCAATCGTTCCTTTTCTAGAGAAAGCAATAGACCCCTCTTGAAAATTACATCGTTTTTCTTGTTCTAAAACAGTCTCTTCCGCTACACGCCTTGGCGTATTTGTCTCGACATCATCTACACCAGTGAATTCAACTGTAGATATAAAAGGAAAGCCGTCATCAGTGTATTTAGGATTTCTATGACTTGGATTAGGATCAACTACATCTGCCACACCAGCCAATGGAGTCACGACCCAATGCTCAGGCACTTCCCCTAACCACTCCACACCTGAATCTTTCATTTGCGCTTCAGAGTTCAAACCTTTAGTCACCGCATGGCTGATTACCGCTTGGCGCTTCTCTTTTAGCAGCTTAATCAATTGCTGCTGCTTTTCGATCAAGATGTCAATCTTGGCGGTTTCGTGATCGAGGAAGTTGGCGATTTTCTGCCTTTCTTCGACACTAGGTGGATAAACAACAGCTAAATTTCCTAGCGCTTCTGCTGTCAATTTTGGCTGAGCCGAACCACTCACCACTGCACTAATATCCAAGTTGTTTAGTGAGTTGACCCAGAACGAGTAAATTCCATCCAAAGGCTTGAGTATATGGGCGTGGTTGTTCACCCAATATTTACCCGAAGCGAGAAAAGCGAGAGGGGTACTTTTAGATAGTAAGTTAGCTCCATCTTCGCCAAACAATATTGTCTCTTCGTCAAAAAGGTAATCGTCGACTTTATCTATGACGCCCGAAGCTCCGTAGTAAGGATACTCTCCCTGACGATTACCTCTTTCCTCAGCGCTTAATGGTATACGTTTATAATCCAAATTACTGGATATGTGCTTTACTCTCCCCTCAAGCCAATGAGAAGGGATAGCCTCCAGCCAACCGATATCAGAGCCTCGATATTCTGGATATTCCTGATACTTACCCATTAGGAATGCACCTCTTGCAGCAGCTTCATGATGTCGGCACTCACCGCATCCAGATCGGCATCTATCACTTCCAGCTCACGCGGTGGCTGATACACATAGAAATGGCGGTTAAACGGGATTTCGTAGCCAACAACGCCAATTTCACCATCTTTATCATCGCGTTTATCTGCATTAATCCACGCATCAGCAACGTGTGGTTGTACTTCTCGCTTGAAGTAGGTTTCAATCAGGGTTGATGTGCTTACGCTCGGATCAAGCGGCACGTTCTCGTTATCACGTAGGTCGCCATCCTGTTGGAATTCAACCACTTTTCCTTTGTATTCAAACGCGCCGTATAATGGCTGTGCATCTTCCTTCAGCGTCTTTTTAACGACAGGTTCCGCTTCTTGGTTCTTCCACGTTACTGCATCAATAAATTGCTTTTTCTCTTTGGCATCAAACTTAATACCTGTGGTTTTAAGTGCACCTTTCAGAGTCAGTTCAAACTGATTAAAGTCATCTGATTGTTGCGCTTTACCACCAAGAGATTGACCTATTTCAACCTGAAGCTGTTGAGCTTTCTCCATTAATGACTTTTGGAATAGCCAAATCTTGCTGTCCAAGAGATCTTTGATTTGTTTTTCTTTTAGCTCTTGGAAATCCGCTTTAATTAAGGCGCGAACCTCGGCTTCAACATGGCCTAGCAGACCATATGTGTCTTCTGTCCACTCTGAACCAAACTTCTCATAGATCGCAGGCATAACCGCGTTGAATGGCTTAGGAGCAAAGCGGAGAGTATTGATTCGCTCATCCGTTAGTTGTGTAGATAAACGTAATGGACGCTCAATGGTTAGGCGGCGGTAGCCAAACTCATGGGTACTGAAAATTTTGCTGGAGAAGGTTTTAGGCGCTTCTGTTTTTAGTGTCGCCCCGCTGTTTTGAGAGGAGCTACGACCACGGTTAGACTTTTGCTCTGCTGGCTTATCACCATGTATTTCCGAGATTGGGCGCGCATCAACCACTTCAAAATTCCCAAAGCTGCGAGTAATGGTTTTAATGTCATCTTCACTCATTACGTTACGCTTAGAGCCTAGCGATTTACGCATCTTGCCACACAGGTTAGAGCCATCAATTAATTGAACTTTGCCTTTACGCTCTGAAGCTTTCTTATTACTTAGCACCCATACGTAAGTGGCAATGCCTGTGTTATAGAACATGTCGGTAGGTAGCGCGACGATGGCTTCAAGTAAGTCAGCTTCAAGGATGTAGCGACGAATTTCACTTTCACCACTACCAGCACCACCCGTAAATAATGGTGAGCCATTAAGGATGATACCGATACGACCACCATCCGTAACACTGCCGTCAACGGCATGTCTTTCATTAACAGAGACAGCACGCATTTTGCTGATCAGGTGCATCAAGAACAGTAAAGAACCATCAGACACACGAGGTAAGCCTGCACCAAAACGACCATCGAAACCTTTTAGGGCGTGTTCGTCTTTGATTTCACCTTCAATCTTCTTCCAATCAACACCAAACGGAGGGTTAGATAGCATGTAGTCAAATTGGTCCGCTGGTAGTTGGTCATTAGAAAGAGTATTACCTAATTTGATACGGCTAACATCTTGCCCCTTAATCAACATATCCGCTTTACAGATGGCGTAGGACTCTGGGTTTAACTCCTGACCAAAGGCACGCATTACCGCTTTAGGGTTTAGTTCATGGACATATTCCATACCTGAAGACAGGAAGCCACCCGTACCTGCTGTCGGGTCGTAGATGGTGCGAATGATGCCTTCTTTAGTCAGCGCATCATCATCTTCCATAAACACTAGCGATGTGGTTAAGCGAACAATATCACGAGGGGTAAAGTGCTCACCTGCGGTTTCATTTGAGCTTTCAGCAAAGCGTCGAATCAACTCTTCAAACACTAAACCCATGTCATGGTTAGAAATGGCTTTTGGGGAAAGGTCGGTAGTAGCAAATTTTTTTACTACTTTGAATAGCAAGTTGGCGTCATCTAACAGACCAACAAACTCATCAAACTTGAAGTGCTCAAAGATTTCACGAGCATCTGCCGAGAAGCATTGAATGTAGTTCTCTAAGTTATCTTTGATATCCTTCTGTCCCATCTTGCCAAGGTTCATTGGTGAGGTATTGAAGAACGACAAACCTTTTGGGTTACTAGGTGATTGAGTCGCACGAGACAGCATCTTTTCTTGTGCTTCTTCAGGCAGGTTCATAGCTTTCACTTTCTCAGCCTGAATAACGACAGCATCTTTACTTTCTTCTAGCACACACTCAAGGCGACGAAGCAGAGTAAACGGCAAGATCACACGCCCGTATTGAGATTGTTTGAAGTCACCGCGCAGAAGGTCGGCAACCGACCAAATGAATGCCGCGGTTTGAGAAAAGTTTGTGTTGGTCATGAAAAAGAAAACCCTGAAGTAGCACTATGCATAATTCAGGGGATTATATCTAAATAACAACTAACTGTCTGATGGGTTAAACACTATTTCATATCAAGCAACATAGTGGTAAAACCCCAGAACTCTACACACTTTCAAGCTTCTGAAAATACTGCCTTTCATACTCATTTGGCGACAGTCCACCATTAGTACCATGAGGTCCTCTCGGCTATAGAAGCATCCAATGTCGTCGAAAATTTCAGATCGTGCTTCGTCACGGGTTTTGCATGCCTTTCTCTTCACCCGTCTTTTTAGAAATGAGAAAAAGCTTTCGGCCACCGCATTATCCAACTTAGAGCTTTAGCCAGCCGTTTATTTACAAGCCACTTTTGTCGGAACCACACTGGCATTGATGACATCATTGGTCAGTGCCATTGATATTTCTTTCGTTTCAGTAACCGTACATTTAGGAGCCAATCGCTGGTAAATGTTAGGATACTTCCAAGCAAGTGCAGAGGTAAGACTCTTATAATCCGTTATTCCTTCGCCATGCCGTTTACATGTGCCATACGGAACAAACGTACTAATGGTCTCGGGGAAAAGAGCAAGATCGCCAAAAATATCCGCTAGAGGAATTTTTACTGGATTTAAAACACAACCATCATAGGTTCCATCGCTCTTGTATAAATAACCATCAGGTTTGTTATTGGTAAACGGGTAAAATGTATGACCGTAGTAAGAATCCGTGCATTTTCCTCCCATCAAGGTGTTGTCTTTCCCGTAAAGACACAACCTTGTGCGTTTTGCAGCACAAGTCCGAATTCTCAGATCTGATATCGTCGTCCGGTCGTTGATCGTTATCGTTTGACCTGTCGAGTTTTTACATGACGTCTTAGTGCCACCAGCAACAGAGTAATAGCTGCTCACTAACTTGCCTCTCCTCAAAGAATCCAGAATGAGGTCATCAATGTACGTCAACGTTCCTGAATCTTTGTCCACAAGAAACGGATAGGTGTAGCCGTCACGGTTGGTATCCTCATAGAAACTCACGCGACTATTTGAAAAGTCGATTGATTTAGCATTAAAGGAAAAAAGTAAAAATACAATGTAACCCAGTCTTTTGATAATACACATTTCAGAGCATTCCTTAGTTAGTTTATTCATGTACGTTTTGGAAAGTGTGATGTTCTTTCCCGCGTTAGAATTAAAGTCTCGGTTACCTATTTTTACAGATTAATAATGGTAATTTATAAGAAACGAAATGCTTATTTGAGCCACTTTTAAAAACGCTCAGCATGGGAAAGAAACCGGAATGATTGGCAACATCAAGATGTCCAAATCATTGGTGAGGTTTTTGGTCGGAGTAGAAGATGTGAGCCAGACTCAGATGCATGAGTTTACAAGTACAGTTGTGCCTGAAATGTCGAGATAGTCGTTTGCAACCCACTCATCCGGCGCTCAAAGATGTTGACACATCTTAACTAAGAGCAGCAAGCAGCCTGATTATACGAACCAACACATAACAACGATGCTTTCCCGTCACCCATCATGCCTCCTTGCGGTGGGTTTAAAGACAAAGAAATCAAACTGGGCTAATTTTATATTATATGGTTTCTAAAATGGCGTAGTCACAATGATAAAGCGCTTACCCTGTGGTTTCTTACTTTTTTGCACGCTCTATTTTTCTTCAGGTGTGTCGGCTTCGACCGTTGTCGCCGCTATCGGCGATTACCCTCCCTACACATCCACTGAAGACTCTCAGGCCAGATTCGCCGAAGAGCTTGTTATCGCTTCTTATCGAGCTGTGGGGTATCAGGTCACATTGAAGCGAGTGCCTTGGAAAAGAGCGTTTGAGGAAGTCAAAGTGGGAAAAGTCGACATTACGTTTCCTTGGATTAAAACACCGTCTCGCGAAAACGACTTTTTATTCTCAGAAGCGTTGCTTACAACACAGGAAATATTCCTCTATCACAAAGATAGCCATTTTTCTTGGTCCAAACTCGATGATCTCAAACGCTTCAAGGTCGGTGCCACTCTCGGCTATGCGCATGTAGAGCTGATGATGTCACAGGGCATCACTCCTAATGTCGGCAAAACGGATGCCTTCAACATTGAGAGGCTGTATAAGAAAAGGATTGATGCGTTTCCCATCGGCGAAAAAGTCGGTGAGTATCTGTTATCAAAATCCCCCAACGAGGTAAGAGAAGCCATCACGGCACACAGCAAACCCCTATTTAAAAATTTAAACTATATCATGGCAAGTAAAGTCACATCGCAACGTTCAAAAACGTTACTTGAGAAATTTAATCAGGGATTCGAAGCGATCAAACAAGATGGGACATTCGATAAGATAGTCGAAAAGTATGGGTTCTGAGATCGCACAGCGATAAAAAGGACTCTGGGCACCAGCAGGTGCCCAGAGCACTATGATTGATTAGGTCGGCTCATCGGGAACATATTGACTGCGCAGTCTTAGAGGATTTGCCTCTGTGTATTTGGAGTAACCCAATGTCCCCACTTGTCTGGTTTTAAATGAACCATAATATTGTACCGTGGTACTGGCATGACCGACGGTGTCTTTAAAACCATTCCAAGAGTAGGCTGAGTCGGTAAAACCATACGCTTCAGTCTGAAACCAAGTCCCTCCTCTTCTTGTTCCAAAGAGAACATTTCCCCAGCGATTAGGCAGCAAAATTTCAAATTGCTCATCATCACTTTGGTGTGAAGATTTTCCAGTCCGAGAACCACCTTTCGCTTGGCCATTTGAGAGAAATGAAGACCAATAGCGATAAAACATTTTATTGTCTTCTACTTCAACATGACCACCTTTAAACACGATAGAGCCACCTTCACTGCGCTGACTTGCACGAAAGTAGAGTTCTCTTATGTCATTAATCACCTGAAGACACTTAGCATTTCCACCTTGAAAATAAGCCTGATCTCGTAATAATAAGCGATAGATTGAGTAGGCAGATTGACCCAACATATGCCCCCCCCAATCACTCTGGCTTTCCAAAGCATCTGGTACTGACAGCCTCATAAATACGCCTCTCTTGTTATTTTAATGCACATTTGATTTATATGAATCAAAATTAGTATAGGGACTATATAGTGATTTTCAATAACCGACAATAAGAACGCATTTTTTTGGGATGAGCCTTTATTTTCGTTCATTGACCCTGAGGAAAGAGGCCCTCACAACAGCCCTAAAGAGCCACAAACGGCACAATACAAAAGATGCTAGAGCCTGAACTCTCTTAGGTAAGCGGTAGGTAATTGTTTTCTAAACCCATCAATCATTTGCGATGCACGCTCTGGCGAGAGCTTATATGGGTCAAAATCACTGGCATCCATAAACTCTAAATAGAGGGGTTTTATCAACTCAGACTCCAAAACATAAGCCATTGACCAGCCATTGAATAACCGCTCTTCTATCGAAGCCTTATCCAACAACAAAATCTCACAATGCCGCTTATCGTTTACGATGCGTTGATAGGTTTCTTCCACATCGCGAGATTCGCCTTCCAGATACTGCATGAAAAACTTGCAATTAAAATACAGGACACCGCTGACATTATTTTCCGTATTTCGCCGCTGTGCACTGCTCAAAATATCATCCACACAAGACAAATTAAATTGTTCATTTACCGTACTAACATAGATAAGCCTAATCATAACCATTGCCTATGGTTGCATAATGTTATAATCATAGATCTAATATCAGACGATGGGTACTTTCTTCTAAACGTAGGTTAGACGTTTTGTGGCGTAAAAATGACAATAGAGTTCACTGTTTGTCGTTCGAGTTACCTTCTTAACCGATTTACGCTGCCAATATGACAGAATATTCCCTACTCTTTCTATTAGTGTTTAAAGAGCGCACAGGATGAAAGAATGGCTGATATGTCCTCTGATACCTTAGACAAGCCCACGATACTGGTTGTCGATGATATCCCTGACAATATACACACTCTATCTGGGATTCTTGCGGATGAATTTAAGATAAAGGCCGCAACCAATGGCGAGAAAGCGCTCAAGTTAGCGGTCAGTTCCCCACGTCCTCATTTGATTTTACTCGATATTATGATGCCAGACATGGATGGTTATGAAGTCTGTCAACGTCTCAAATCTAACCCTTTAACCCTTGATATTCCGGTCATATTTGTGACCGCCAAAGCGGAGATAGTCGACGAGCAAAAGGGGTTTGAAATGGGAGCGGTGGATTACATAACCAAACCCGTAAGCCCCCCCATAGTTAAAGCTCGGGTCAAGACTCATATCGCGTTATACGACCAAAACCTCGCCTTATCAGTACAAGTGGAACAAAGAACGGAACAATTGGCTCGAAGTCGCTTGGAAATCATTCAACGTTTGGGGCGAGCCGCTGAATATAAAGACAACGAAACTGGGATGCACGTGGTAAGAATGAGCCATTATTCTCGGATCTTAGCCGAGCAACTAGATGTCAGTAAACGCTGGGTTGAATTGGTTTTTCAGGCGTCACCCATGCATGACGTAGGAAAAATTGGTATTCCAGACAATATTCTTGGTAAACCGGGGCCTTTAGATCCCGAAGAATGGTCAACCATGCAAAAGCACGTTGAAATCGGCGGTAGCATTATTGGAAACAGTGATTCACTCCTTCTGCAAATGGCACAAGAAATAGCTCTATATCACCATGAAAAATGGGATGGCAGTGGCTATCCTCATGGCATTAGCGGAACGGACATACCGCTGAGCGCAAGGATTGTCGCGATTGCTGATGTTTTTGACGCCCTGACCAGCGAGCGACCTTATAAAAAGGCGTGGTCAGTGGAAAAAGCCGTGGTCGCCATTGAAGAAGGGGCTGGAGCTCACTTCGATCCCAATCTGGTCCCGATTTTTATTGCTCAACTCGATAAGGTTTTGGAAATAAAAGAATCCTTCAAGGACGAATGGTAAGAGCTTCGGCTAAGGAAAAGAATGAACCAAGTACAGAATTACGCACTCGACTCCAAACGAATTCTTATCGGCTTTGTGGTGGCTTCAGCAATGATGTTGATCGCTGGCTTTTTTGGTTGGGTTAGCCTGAATCAGCGTTTTAGTACCGTCGACCAATATGCGGGTAACGCTCAATTGCTCTCTGCGATTGATCGTATCAAGGTGTTAGAACAAAGTTATATCCGCCAACCTTTGGACAGCACATCTGGGGACATTTATAAAAAGATAGAAGAAGCAAAAGTCCTGTCTGACATTGCAATAGACAATGGCATTGATGCACGCATCACCAACGCAATCGCAACCTATCACTCTCATTTCACCCAATACACACATCTACACCAAAGCGAGACTGACGCGCAAAATGAGATGATAATCAACGCCAAACAGTTAACCAAAACAATCCAGAGCCTCCAACAACACCATGAAAATTTTGTTGAAAAAGGCATTTTAACGATTGATGAGCTCAGGTTAAAAGTGAATGCCGACTCACAAACGGCCATTGAAGGCCATAACTTAGTGGGCTTGATTGCCAGTTCGCAAAACCATCAAAAATCTTACATCCTGAGTAAAGAGCAACGTCTTCTCAACTTGGCTCAAGTCGAGCTACAAAAAGCGACAAAGTTACTTAATTTCCTCTCAACCAAGGTGACCGATCGAGCAAGCCTCGATAAATTAACGTTAATCAGTCTGTCCAGAAACCGTTATTTCACCTCTTTAGTCCAATTAAGGAGTTGGCCAAATGTCAGTCCCTCGCTGCAAAAAAGTATGCTAGATCAGGTCAATCGTAATGGTGAAGAACTCTTACGTGTCTCTATCGATATGCGCGAGCATCTTCAGGATATTCTCAGCTCATCACAACAAGTGGTCGCCAGTACGCAAACGACCATCAGCGAGCGCCTCAGTGTCAGCTCAGAATTACTGGCTTTACAAGCCTTAATCAGTTCAGCTCAGCAGCTCGATCGCGATTATTCTTTGTCCTTATCCCCTTCAAGGCAGCAGTCGCTTGCCGACGGGGTGAATACATTGTTAGAGAACGCTCTTAAGGTGCTTGATGAGTTGGCCAAGCAAGTCAAACAATCGGAAGAAACGCTTAACGTCAACAATGTCCACACGCTCACCAACAATTACATTTCCTTGTTCAATCAATTAACTCAAGCGCGAGACATCAGTTCAGAGCAAGTCGAGTTATTAGAGGCCACCTATACGGAATTGCAATCTATCATCGAGCCTGTCTATCAACAGCAACTCAATATTGTTGCCAATTCAGGAGACATTACCCGCTACTTAGCATTCGGGGGCAGTATATTAGTTTTGACGCTCCTACTTTTGGGTCTTCTGGCGAATAAGTCTCATACCGCACTCGAACGATTTGCTGGCAAGCTAGCATTTGCACGAGATGAGGCCGACGCGGCCAACAAAGCCAAATCTGATTTTTTGGCCAACATGAGCCATGAAATCCGAACCCCAATGAATGCCATAATAGGAATGAGTTACCTCGCCCTAAAAACCGACCTTTCTAAAGCGCAACGGAATTACATACACAAAGTCAAACTCTCGGCCGATTCGTTATTGGGGCTCATCAACGATATTCTTGATTTTTCAAAAATTGAAGCGGGAAAACTCGACATAGAAAATGTCGATTTCCATCTAGAAAACGTGTTGGATAACATATCCAATCTCGTTGGTTTAAGAGCGTCTGAACGTGAACTGGAGCTCTTGATCCATATTGATCGCGATGTGCCCACTGCCCTTGTCGGCGATCCCCTTCGACTGGGACAGATCCTCATTAATCTCGCCAATAATGCCGTCAAGTTTACTGAGCAAGGTGAGATAAAGATCCAAATTGATCTCGACCAACAACAAGGCGATGACATCACCTTAAAATTCTCTGTATCAGACAGCGGAATTGGAATGACCCCCGAACAATCGAGTAAGCTGTTTAATAAATTTACACAGGCCGACAGCTCAACCACAAGGAAATATGGTGGCACTGGACTCGGGCTTGCCATCAGTAAAGAGCTTTGCGGTCTAATGGGCGGAGAAATCAGTGTTATCAGCGAGCAGGGCAAAGGTTCCACCTTTACGTTCACTATTCAGCTCGGTATCAGCCATGCTCTGAAACAAGAACAGCTCCTGATCCCCAAAGAGATGGGCAAACTTAACGTGCTTGTAGTGGATGACAATGCCAGCGCTCGCTTGATTGTCGAAGATATTCTGGAATCGCTGCACTTTGATGCCACCAGCGTCACCAATGTGGACAGCGCTATTGAAGAGCTTGAAAACGCCGTGTCGACTCAGCAAGCGTTTGATTTGGTTATCTCTGATTGGCAAATGCCAGTAAAAGATGGCATCGATTTGGCTGAGATCATCGCAGAGAGACTCTCTGAGACATCTCAGCCTAAACTGTTAATGCTCACCGCATTTGGACGAGAAACGTTAGCAGAAGCCTTTACCAAGCGGCAATTACCTCTCCCTTCAATTCTTGATAAACCGATCACTGCATCCCACCTTTTTGATGCGATCATCACTCTATATGGCGTTGAAGCCAGTCGTGCAAGCCGCAGTGACATCGAAGAACAAACACAACTCGCCAATGCACAACATCTTGCTGGTTCGAAAGTGCTTCTGGTCGAAGATAATCATATCAACCAAGAATTAGCAACGGAGCTGCTCGAAGGTCAACAGGTCAATGTGACGGTCGCTGAAAACGGTCAAATCGCGATAGATTTGTATAAAACCCAAGATTTTGATGGCATCTTGATGGATTGCCAAATGCCTGTCATGGATGGCTATCAAGCGACGGAGTTTATAAGAAAAAACCTAGATGACCATAGCATTCCTATTATTGCCATGACAGCTAATGTCATGGAAAGGGACAAAGAAAAAGCCAAACAAGTCGGGATGAATGACATCATCGCTAAACCTATTGATGTCGGCGCTATGTTCAGTACTTTGGCAAAATGGATCACCCCAAAACAACCACAAACATTAGCCCCAACAAGCCACCAAGAACAGCCATCGCTCCCTGACATCAATGGTTTAGATACCTTATCAGGGTTAACTCGGGCCAATGGCAACCGAGACCTTTACTTAAAGCTATTGCAGCGCTTTTCTAACACCTATTCTGACCGCAAGGCGCTTGAACTTGCCATCCAAGATCACGACGACACTCTCCGCGTGCGTCATATCCACTCTTTGAAAGGCGTCGCTGGCAATATAGGAGCGGTGACATTACATGAGTTATGCCAAGAGTTAGAACACGACAGTACCAATCATGATCTTCGTCAGCGCATGCTCAAATCACTCACCGCGCTGACAGACGCCATTGATGCCAGCGCTCTGTTCGCGGAAAAGCCGCAGTCCTCCTCAAAAAACGGGGGATTCAATCACCAATTATTCGATCAATTACACCAAGCGTTACAAGAGAACGATACTCACGCACTGACTCTGACTCAAAATATGGATTCAGGGTCAGCCATAGGTTTGTCTATGGCCGACTTTACGCAGCTCACCGAAGCTTTAGAAGAATTTGATTTTGAAAAGGGTCAGGATATTTTATCGAACAGAGCGCACAAAGCGGAAGATAGCCCCCCCCTGTAGCGGTATCGTTTTGCGAAAAGATAGGGTAACGTATAGGAAGTAACGCAAAATCAGTGCGTTTATAGTGAAAACCACTGACTTAAATATCAGAATAATAAAGACTGATAAACGAAATTCACCCAGAAATGGTATATTATTACTAAAGTCCAATGGTTATGGTGAAAAATTTGGACCACAAACTGGTAAAACAAATAGAAGGGATTTGTACGACACGAGGGGTCAGATTAACGCCCCAGAGAAAACGGGTATTTGAGCTAATATGTTCCAGTCCCAAGTCGTCTACTGCGTACGAGTTATTGGAAGACTTAAAGAAGAGCGAACCTCAAGCGAAACCACCGACAGTATATCGCGCGCTTGATTTTCTCTTAGAGCAAGGGTTCATACATCGAGTTGAGTCGACCAACAGCTTTATTCAGTGTTGCTCGGGTAACGCAAACAAGCACTATTCACATTTGCTGATTTGCGATAAATGCAGCAACGTTATCGAGCTGCAAGATGAGAGTTTGATAACGTCACTGGCGAGTAACGCAAAAAAACATGGATTTACGATCACAAACCATGTGATTGAGTCTCACGGAGTTTGTCAGTCATGCTCAAATGGACAGGCAGAATAAAAATAGAAGAAGATTATGCGCGCTGAATTTGTAAACCCGTTTCTAGCTTCACTGATGAATGTGCTAAAAACGATGGCTTCTCTGGAATTGAAGCCACAGAAACCCCGAGTGAAGAAAGATGAAATTGCTCGCGGGGATGTGTCAGGTTTAATTGGGATGGTTGGTCAGCAGACTCGCGGTTCTATGTCTATTACGTTTGATGAAAATCTCGCACTCGAAATTATGGAGAATATGTTGGGAGAACGTCCAAACGGCCTTAATGATGAGATCACTGATATGGTCGGTGAAATTACCAACATGGTCGCCGGTGGCGCAAAACGCATTCTCTCCGAAAGTGGGTTTGATTTTGATATGGCGACACCCGTGGTGGTGTCAGGGAAAGGACACACCATCCGTCACAAATGTGAAGGCGCCATCATTATCATGCCGTTCAACTCTCAATGGGGTAATGCGTTTATCGAAATCTGTTTCGAGTAAAATAAAAGCTTCCAGACGGAAGCTTTTATTATGCAATGATACTGCGCTGTCTGAGTACGTCGAGACACTCGCTCACCAGCGCATCCAAAGGCTGTTCACCCGCCAGCAAGTTCACCTCTGCTTTGAGAGGCGCCTCATAATCCGAATCAATGCCAGTAAAGTGGCTTATCTCCCCCGCTCGCGCTTTTTTGTAAAGCCCTTTAGGATCGCGTTGTTCACACACTTCCAGAGACGCGTTAACAAACACTTCAAGAAACTCATCTTGTGGGAACAAATCCCGAACCAATTGCCTTTCTTCCCGATGTGGAGAAATAAAGGCCGACAGTACAATCAATCCAGCATCTACCATCAGTTTTGCCAGCTCACCAATACGGCGAATATTCTCGCGGCGATCTTGCTCTGAAAATCCAAGGTCACTGCACAGCCCGTGACGGACATTATCACCATCCAATAGATAGGTATGATATCCCAAGTTGGCTAACGCGTTTTCTAATGCCCCTGCCACCGTTGACTTACCCGCACCAGATAAACCCGTAAACCACATCACAACCGGTTTTTGTCTTTTTGATTGAGCGCGAAAAGCCTTATCAATATTGTGTCTATGCCAGACGATATTGGTCTCTTTAGACCGCGTGTCCATATTCATAATTCGATCCTTTAAAATGGAAAAAACTGGGGAATCAACATTAATACCAATGCCGAATAGACAATCGATACGGGCAGACCCACTCTGATGTAATCTGTCAGTTTGTAATTTCCAACGCTATAAACAAGTAGATTCGTTTGATACCCATAAGGGGAGATAAAACTGGCGCTCGCTCCGAATAATACCGCCATGATGAAAGGCATAGGGTCAACGCCATAAGCCATCGACATACTATAGCCAAGAGGAAATGCTAAAGCCGCCGCCGCATTATTCGTCACCAGTTCTGTCAAAATCAAAGTGAAAAAATAGGTGGCGATGAGTGCGCCTATTACCCCCCAGCCATTGAAGGTTTGTATAAAAAGAGCCCCGAGCTTTTCGGACAACCCAGTTGATAGTATTAATTGAGCAATCGACAAAGCGGAACCCACAATGACGATCAGATCAACGGGGAAACGACGTCGTAATTCACCTAGCTGTATGATGCCAAATAAAATAAGTGTGATCAGATAGAGAGATAACCCTTTGATGAGTGGAACCACATCGAGTAGTGCCGCAGCAATTGCCCCCGTAAAGCCAAGTAACACCAAGCTGGATTTATGCGCATCCAGACGAGCACTCGAATCCAGATCGTTAATCAATACAAACTCTTTGCCGTGCTTGCTGCGTTCTTCTTCAAAACGTTTGCCCGGCACCAATACTAAGGTATCACCAGCATTGAGTTCGATGTTGCCCAGCCCGCCCTGCAGCCGTTCATGTCCTCGACGAATGGCTACCACAACCGCATCAAAACGGTCACGAAATTGGCTCGATTTCAGGGTCTTGTGACAAAAACTGGCCGATGAGCTCACCACGACCTCTAAAAAACGTTGACCATTGAGGTGATGTTGACCAAATAAGGTCAGGCCACGGATTTCCTGTAATGTCGCAACACTTTCTATATCCCCACAAAATAATAAACGGTCTTGGGCCTTTAAGATAAAATCCGGTTCAACAGAGGTAATGGTTTCACCGTGACGAATGACTTCTGCAAGGAATAATTTGCGTAAAGCTCGCAGTTTGTTCTCACTCACGCTTCGATCAACCAGCGGCGAACCGGGCTCGACAATCGCCTCAAGAAAATAAGGCAGATCTTCTTGATGATCATCATCATAACTGGGCAGCAGATAACTCAGTGGGATCAAGATCAACAAGCCCGCAACAAGCACCGATAAGCCGATGATAGTCGGGGCAAAAAAACCCAAGCTGGGCAGTCCAGCATCTTCAACAAAGCTATTAATGATAAGGTTAGTCGACGTACCGATTAAGGTCAGAGTCCCGCCTAAAATGGCCGCATAGGACAAAGGGATCAATAGCTTTGACGGAGCGTGAGTCTGATTACGTTTAATCGCGCCAATCAGAGACACCACCACCGCCGTATTATTTGTAAACGATGATAATAGTGCTGTTGAGATGCCAAGCTTAGCGACCACGGACCCAAGTTTCCCCGTCGCCAAAGAACGGCTGACCCAACTGATCAGAAGGGTTTTTTCCAAGGCGCTGGACGCCAAGATCAACAACACCAGAGTCAATAGAGAAGAGTTGGTAAAGTTTGTCGCCACTTCACCGAGCTCAATCATACCCGCCAAAAAAGCCAAAAATGCGGCACCCGCAAAAATAAAGCTCGGCTTTATTCGCGTTGCGATAAGACAGACTACCACGACCAATAATAGTGTGAGCACAAATCCTTGTTGCCACATCATACGTTACCTACTCGATTAAATATTCGCATCCCACTCAGGAAAATGCTTCATAATTAGAGCTTTAAGTTCGTTCTCAAAGGCCCCCATACGTTCCTGAGGAGAAGACTGCCGCTGTGCTAACGCATCACGAATTAAACCTGCCCCCACGGTGACATTGGTGAGTCGATCTATGATGATAAAGCCGCCGGTATCCTGCACCGTGTTGTAGCTATCCATCGCGACTGATTCGTTTAAACGCCATTCGCATAAACCAATCCCGTTTAAGGGCAACGCCTCTGTCGGATACGTCGAGAGGTTATTGATGTCATACTGATGACGGATCACAGTCACTTGACCAAACGTTTGTTTGCCCGCAATTTTGACAGCATATTCACGCCCAATTTGAAGCGGCTGCTCAGTCATCCAAACCACATCAGCCAAAAGGCGGTTACTCGATTCCACCTGAGATGATTGCTCGACAATAAGATCGCCACGGCTGATATCAATCTCATCATCGAGTGTTAGCGTCACCGCAAGCCCAGCCTGCGCATGCTCCAAATCACCATCGAAAGTGACAATGCGGGTCACTTTGGAGGTTTTACCGGAAGGTAATGCCTTGATGTGATCTCCAACGCGGATACTCCCAGAAGAAATGGTGCCTGAGAAGCCACGAAAATCGAGATTAGGGCGATTGACGTATTGAACAGGAAAACGAAATTCACCCCGCTCCTTTTGGCTTTCCACGTCGATCGTTTCAAGTAAATCAAGCAAAGACGGGCCGTCAAACCACGCCATTTTCGAACTCGAATCCACAACATTGTCACCCTCCAATGCCGACAGTGGAATGATCTCAATCTGGGTGTCCCCGTTAAGGTTATTCGAAAACGCCAGATACTCGTCCCGAATTTGTTCAAATCGCTGCTGAGAATAATCGACCAAGTCCATTTTGTTCACTGCAACAACAAAATGCTTAATACCAAGCAGATTGGAGATAAACGAATGACGACGAGTCTGATCCAATATGCCTTTACGCGCATCAATCAAAATCACCGCAAGATCACAAGTCGATGCGCCCGTTGCCATATTACGTGTGTACTGCTCATGCCCAGGTGTATCCGCAATAATAAATTTACGTTTCTGAGTCGAGAAGTAACGATAGGCAACATCAATTGTGATCCCTTGTTCCCTCTCTGCTTGTAAACCATCCACCAGCAAAGCCAAATCAGGTCGATCCCCCGTCGTACCGACTCGTTGGCTATCATTGTGAACGGCAGCCAACTGATCTTCATAAATCTGTTTGGAATCGTGAAGCAAGCGACCAATCAGCGTACTTTTTCCATCATCTACCGAGCCACACGTTAAGAATCTAAGTAGTGACTTGTATTGATGTTGTTTTAGGTAGCCTTCAATACCAAGCTCTTCTAATTGAGCTTCAACTGCATTATTCATTTTCTTTGTCCTCAATCCTTAGAAGTAACCTTGACGTTTCTTAAGTTCCATCGATCCAGACTGATCGTGGTCGATCGCTCGCCCTTGGCGCTCACTGGATGTCGCAACAAGCATTTCCTCAATAATACCGGTCAAAGTATTGGCTTGTGACTCTATGGCGCCGGTCAGTGGATAGCAGCCAAGGGTACGGAAACGAACACTTTTCTCTTCGATCTTCTCACCTGGCTTGAGCTCCATACGCTCATCATCCACCATGATCAACATGCCATCACGTTCAACAACAGGCCGTTTGTCTGCTAAGTACAAAGGCACAATTTCAATGTTTTCTAGGTAGATGTATTGCCAGATATCCAGTTCTGTCCAATTCGAGAGCGGGAACACCCGGATACTTTCACCTTTGTTGACCTGACCGTTATAGGTACGCCAAAGTTCTGGGCGCTGGTTTTTAGGATCCCAAGTGTGGTTTTGATCACGAAAAGAATAGACCCGCTCTTTCGCACGCGATTTTTCTTCGTCTCGACGGGCACCACCGAATGCGGCATCAAAACCGTGTTGGTTGAGTGCTTGCTTTAAGCCTTGTGTTTTCATGATATCGGTGTGCTTTGACGACCCATGAACAAATGGGTTACAACCCATGGCAAGTCCTTCTGGGTTCTTATGGACCAAAAGCTCGAATCCATATTTCTCTGCAGTACGATCACGAAATTCAATCATTTGTTTGAATTTCCAATCCGTATCCACATGGAGTAGAGGAAATGGAATTTTGCCCGGATAAAAAGCTTTGCGAGCAAGATGTAACATCACAGATGAATCTTTTCCGATTGAATACATCATGACCGGATTATCAAACTCCGCAGCGACTTCACGAATAATATGAATACTCTCCGCTTCTAGCTGTTTCAAATGGGTTAAACGTTCTTGGTCCATGGTAGTGCTTCCTTTGCTGCTCAATAATGAGCGTCAGACAAATACGAAAATGTTGGGGTTAGGCGAAATGACGCTGGTGTATCGGGGCTTGCTGTGGTTCAAACCAAGCCAGTTTTTCGGATAAAGCCACCACCTCACCAATCACGATTAGCGAGGGAGACTGGGCTTGCTTAGCAAGCACGGCCAAGTCTCCCAACTGACCTTTAAAGACCTGCTGGCAGGATTGGGTTCCGCGTTCGATAATCGCAATCGGTGTGTGAGGAGCGCGCCCATGTTCAATGAGCTGTTTTTGGATATGGTCAGATTTCATTAACCCCATATAGATCACCAAGGTTTGATGCCCACGCGCTAGCGTTGACCAATCCATCTGATCACTTTCGGCTTTAACATGCCCTGTAATAAACATCGCCGACTGAGCATAATCACGATGAGTCAATGGAATCCCTGCATAAGCGGTTGCACCAGCGGCGGCTGTAATACCGGGGACAACATGGAAGATAACCCCAGCATCAGCCAGAACTTCCAGCTCTTCACCACCTCGGCCAAAAATAAAAGGATCCCCTCCTTTTATTCGCACAACACGGTGTTGTTTGTGAGCAAACTCAACCAGCAGTTGGTTCGTTTTTTCCTGAGTCACACTATGATGGCCAGCGCGCTTTCCGACACAAACCAAGCGGGTGTCGCTTGGAACCAATGACATAATCTCGTCCGACACTAGGTAGTCATAGAGCACCACATCGGCCTGCTGAAGAAACCGCAGTGCTTTGATGGTCAATAACTCCATATCACCTGGGCCTGCCCCAACAAGTGCTACCTCACCATGACGAAGCACACTGTGACCGACATTCAGCGCTGCAGACTGTCTTCCGTGCAAAGCTCGTGGGTTATTGAGTGGAAATTGAGAAATTGTATCCATACCGCCATCATGCTTCCTTTGCTGTTGATGGAAGCATTATGGCGCCCGAGACATATTACCTGAAATTCTAAAATTTCATTTTTTATACCTTTTTATGATAAGTAGTTGGCATAGGGACCCGCCAATGGGTTATTTTCCCTAGCCATTGGCAAAAACAGGACAAAGTCATTGCCGTACATCACAGTTTTTTACTGAGTAAAAAACTAATGACACACCAATTTGTTACATTCTCCGGCAAAGTTCATCCTATGTTCGGAGCCTATAACATGACATTCTCTGTGAAACCCCTACCTCTTTGTATATTAGCGGGGCTATTGACAGCCGCTGGTCCAACATTGGCCGACACCATCCACTTACGTATTGTAGAAACCACCGATATCCATACCAACGTGATGGATTACGACTACTACAAAGATAAGCCTTCGCAAAAAATTGGCTTAACACGCACAGCGACCCTAGTGAAGCAAGCCAGATCGGAAGTCGATAACAGCGTGCTCGTTGATAACGGAGACCTTATTCAAGGAAGCCCTATGGGCGACTACATGGCGAGTAAAGGCATCAAAAAAGACGAAGTCCACCCCGTCTACAAAGCCATGAACCTGTTAAATTACGACGTCGGTAATATTGGCAACCATGAGTTTAATTATGGCCTTGAATTTCTTGCTGAAACCATTAACGATGCAAACTTCCCTTACGTTAGTGCGAACGTGTTTGCTAAAAAAACAGGTCAACACTACTTCAAGCCATACCTCATCAAAACGCACACCTTTAAAGATGTTGATGGTGCAGAGCATGAAATCAAAGTGGGCTATATCGGCTTTGTTCCACCACAAATCATGGTGTGGGACAAGAAAAACCTAGAAGGTAAAGTGTTTGCGAAGGATATCAAAGAGACCGCAGAAGAGCTTGTTCCTGAGATGAAAAAAGAAGGCGCTGATGTCATCGTTGCCATTCCACACTCTGGCATAGCATCAGCCCCTTACAAAGCAGGCGCAGAAAACTCAACTTACTACTTATCAGAAGTCGAAGGCATTGACGCGATTGCATTTGGTCACTCACACGCGGTCTTCCCTGGTAAAGGTTTTGACAACATCCAAGGAGTCGATAACCAAAACGGCACCATTAATGGCGTCGCTTCCGTTATGCCTGGACGTTGGGGTAGCCATGTCGGTGTTATCGACTTAGAGCTAAAAGAACAAGGTGGTCAATGGAAGGTGGTGAAGGGCCAGTCAGAAGCTCGTCCTATATTCGACAAAAACAAGCAAACGCCTTTAGCTAGCGCAGATCCAAAAATGGTCGCTGCGCTCAAAGCTGACCATAAGGGCACACGTGACTTCGTTAACCAGCCAATCGGTCGAGCAAACGATGTAATGTACAGTTTCCTCGCACTCATCCAAGATGACCCAACGGTGCAGATCGTTAACTTGGCGCAAAAAGACTACGTTGAACGATTTATTCAGGGTGATCCTGATTTAGCGAATCTCCCCGTTCTTTCTGCAGCGGCTCCGTTTAAAGCAGGCGGCCGTAAAAACGATCCTGCCAACTTTACCGAGGTAGAATCCGGTCAGCTGACGTTCCGCAATGCCGCCGATCTTTACTTATACCCAAATACGCTCGTCGCGATGAAGGCCAAAGGCACAGACGTCAAAGAATGGTTAGAGTGTACTGCCGGTCAGTTTAAACAGATTGACGTCAAGAACACCGCCCCTCAACAATTGATCGATTGGGACGGTTTCCGTACTTACAACTTCGATGTAATTGATGGTGTTAACTACCAGATCGATGTCACCCAACCAGCCAAATACGATGGCGAATGTCGTGTGGTGAACCCAGATTCTGAACGCATTTTAGAGCTAACGTATCAGGGTAAACCTCTCGATATGAATCAGGATTTTCTGATCGCCACCAACAACTACCGAGCATACAGTGGCAAGTTCCCAGGTACAGGAAGTGAGTTTATCGCTTTTGATTCGCCCGATGAAAACCGGTCAGTCGTAGCCGCGTACATTAGCCGCGTTAGTCAAGAAAAAGGGCAAGTGACCCCAAGTGCTGATAACAACTGGACATTCGCACCGATTCAATCTAACAACACGCTCGATATTCGCTTTGAAACGTCTCCAAGTGACAAAGCCGCTGAGTTTATTGATAAGAAAGGTCAATATCCGATGACGCGTGTCGCGACAGATGATGTCGGTTTTGCCGTCTACAACATTGATTTGAAGAAGTAATCACGTCCTCTCTAGGCCGCGACGTCGCTCGCGGCCTTTATCTGCCTTTAGCTCCCGACGACAATCGGTTAAACTTTATCGAATGTTTCCTTAATCCACATACACCTATGCAAACCTCTGACCGTTTCAAGGAACAGCTCGTTGAAAAAGGGTTCGATCACCAAGAAATAAAACAACTTATCGATTCTGCCCAACTAATAGAGCTGCCAACCCGACACATTTTGTTGCATCAAGGCCAAGTGGCCGAAGACATTTTCTTCGTGTTAGAGGGTATGTGTCACTCTGCGTATCTGACAGACAAGGGGAAAGAATTTAGCAAAGAGTTTTACTGGGAAAATGATTGGATCATTGGCTTCGAGGGGCTAATAACACAACAACCCTCTCCCTATTTAATCGAATCGTTAACGGCCTGCCTTATTTTTTCACTCCCCATGGACACACTCAAACAATGGCGAGACAACAAACATAGCGTTTATTTGAAACTACTCGAAACACAGCTAATGTATAAAGAGAGCAAAGAGCGCTTTATGCTGCTCTACTCCCCAGAAGAACGCTACCAACTGTTTTGCTTAAATTTTCCGTATTTACTCACGCGCCTTAATGACTACCAAATTGCCGCATACTTGGGGATCACCCCGATTAGCCTCAGCCGAATTAAAAAGCGAGCACCAGATTAACAATTGTTAATGCTAGAGGAAAAAAAGCCTGCTAATTTAGCCTCAATCAAACGACATGGAGCAAGGCCATCATGCTTTCTTGGCAGCTATTACCTTTTAAGGATCTCTCACCAACTCAGCTTTATCAATTGCTTAAGTTGCGTGTGGATGTCTTTGTCGTCGAGCAATCTTGCCCCTATCCTGAATTGGATGACAAAGATCCACTTCCAGAGGTTTATCACTTACTCGGCTATAAAGACAATGAACTGATCGCCTGCGCGCGTTTATTGCCACCGGGTGTGAGCTATCCCAGTGCCAGCATTGGTCGTGTGGCCACCAAGCAAGAGCATCGGGGCGATGGCTTAGGCCACCAATTACTCACTCAAGCTTTAACCAGGTGTGAACAACTTTGGCCAGATATCGACATTGAAATTGGTGCCCAGCAACATTTAGCAGCTTTCTATCAACACCATGGATTCCAACCAACCTCTGCTATGTATTTGGAAGACAACATCCCTCATATTGATATGATACTGAAGCGTTAGACGGATGAAACCTCCCTCACAGGCGATCGCACTATGGCTTCTGGTGGCTGGCAACCTTGCTGCCTCCTTATCTGATGTTATGGTCAAGTTGCTCGACGGCAGTGTTAGCCCTTTTCAATACATCTTTATCCGCCAACTTATTTCGTTAGTGATCATCTTCCCTTTCTGGTTGAGACAAGGCGCGTCGAGTCGTCAACTCTCCTCACCAATCATTAACCTAGGTCGGGCTCACCTGATTATTATTGGCAGTGGCTGCATGGTGGTTGCAATCACTCACATGACACTGGCCAGCGCCAATGCGGTGTTTTACGCAGCGCCACTATTAATGCTGCCTATCTCTGCTGTCTTGATGAAAGAGATCACTACTCGAACAAAAGTGCTCGCCACTCTGATTGGTTTCGTCGGCGTATTGATTGTACTGAGGCCGTCGCAATTTCACTGGGCGGCTTTCTTTGCACTAGGCACCGCTGCCACATTGGCCCTGTTTAATGTATCCGCTCGTAAGCTCCCAACATCACAATCAATGGTCAGCACTCTGTTCTGGACATCCTTGTTATCACTCCCGATCTCCACTCTACTTGCATCGTTATCCTGGTCACCAATCTCTCTCAGAGAAGTGACGCTGATCGCTGCAGGAGCACTATTGATATTGGTCTACAACGCACTCGCCGTATTGGCATACAGACGAGCTCCGGCTGGAGAAATTGCGCTTGGAGAATATTCTGGTCTGGTGTTTGTGACTTTATTTGGAATGTGGTGGTTTGATGAAATACCCGATTGGCTGACCGCAATCGGTATTGGCCTTATCATCGCCCCTTTGTTGCCGATAAGGCGCCCAACTCGCCTCGAATAAGTTTACTTACTTCGGCCAAATGCCCCGTCGGATAGGCGAAAGAACATCACTGACTGGGTCGATTTTTCCAGCTGAAGTATATCGAGGCTGCCATCCTCAGCTAACTTGAACCGAACAAGTTGACCCGCTTTAATGTAGCTCAGAGGCTTATCGCTCCCTTCAACGCGAACAAGGGCGTTAAGATCTGACATTGCTAAATCATTGTTACGGAACACTTGAGCTAAGGTATCGCCTTTTTTAACTCGATATTCCTCCCAAACATCGGAAGCGAGGCTTTCTTGCAGTTGTGATGGTTGCTCGCTCAAACCCTGAGTATCAATATCCACTTGGACACGTGGCAGAGTCTCTGACTGCGCTTCTGGCTGCGCTGGATCTGACGATGGCGTTGGCAAAAAAACCAAAAACAATACGACAGGGACCAACACCATCAACACCTGTTGATGACGCTTGGGTAGCTGTAACCAAACCTGTTTCACTCTGGCAGGGATTTGTCTCCAATTCACTTGCGACAATGTTTTCATCATCAGCTCAGAATAGTCGACCTGCTGTACTTTTTTCTTTCTGCGATTCATTACGCGGCATCTCCAAAAATCCACGATAGCTAGTATAAAAACGAAGCGAAGCCGAGTATAGGTGTTTTCAGGAAGTTAGGTAATGAACCGGTTAATTTTTACCTTTATAACCAGAAAGTAAGACATAAATCTCATATTGAAACTGTTGTCGTTGCTTGATAGTCCGAGCATTTCATCCGACGTCTAATACTGGTATCCTGTGCGCTCTGAAAACATTTAAAGTAGAGAGACATCATGTCTGAAGTAAAATTTGAAACAGTTGAGCAGAAAGCAAGCTACGGTATTGGTCTACAAATGGGTCAACAACTTGCAGGTTCTGGCCTAGAAGGCCTAAGTGTTGACGCTATCGCAGCCGGTATTGCAACGGCTTTAGTCGGTGACATGCCAGCAATCGAAATCGACGAGATCAACTCAGCACTTCAAGATCTTCACCAACGCGCAGAATCTGCACGTCAAGAGTCAGCTAAAGTTGCTGCCGCTGACGGCGAAGCCTTCCTAAAAGACAACGCATTGCGTCCAGAAGTGACCGTTCTTGAATCTGGTCTACAGTATGAAGTTATCACTGAAGGTACTGGCGAGATCCCAACTTCAGACGCTCAAGTCCGTGTTCATTATCACGGTGAGTTAACTGACGGCACTGTATTTGACAGCTCTGTTTCTCGTGGCGAACCTGCTGAGTTCCCTGTGACAGGCGTGATCAAAGGCTGGGTTGAAGCTCTTCAACTGATGCCTGTTGGCTCAAAATGGAAACTTTGCATCCCACAAGACCTGGCCTACGGTGAACGTGGCGCCGGTGCTGCGATCCCTCCATTTGCAGCGCTTGTTTTCGAAGTTGAGCTTCTTGCTATTCTGTAAGTTGCTACCATCAAGATAATAAAACGGCGACCTTATGGTCGCCGTTTTATTATCTTGTCTTCACAAACAAAAAAGGCCGAGCTTTCGCTCGGCCTTTTTATTCTTACGAACTGATTACTCAGCAGCTTCTTCAGCAGCTGGGCGATCAACAAGCTCAATGAAAGCCATTGGAGCTTTATCACCAGCACGGAAGCCAGCTTTTAGGATACGAGTGTAACCGCCCTGACGAGCAGAAAAACGTGGACCTAGTTCGTTGAATAGTTTTGCAACTACTTCTTTATCACGAGTACGTGCAAATGCAAGACGACGGTTAGCAACACTGTCAGTCTTAGCTAGTGTAATCAAAGGCTCAATTACGCGACGTAGTTCTTTTGCTTTTGGCACGGTAGTTTTAATAACTTCGTGACGAACAAGAGAGCTAGCCATGTTGCTGAACATCGCTTTACGATGCGAGCTATTGCGGTTGAGTTGACGACCACTCTTACGATGGCGCATGACCTAATCCTTCTAACTATTATCGATTAATCTTCAGCAATAGACGCTGGTGGCCAGTTTTCTAGACGCATGCCTAGAGACAAACCACGTGATGCAAGCACGTCTTTAATCTCTGTAAGAGATTTCTTACCAAGGTTTGGCGTTTTAAGTAGCTCAACCTCAGTACGCTGCACAAGATCACCGATGTAGTGAATCGCTTCTGCTTTCAAACAGTTAGCAGAGCGAACTGTTAGTTCAAGATCGTCTACAGGACGCAGTAGGATAGGATCGAATTCTGGCTTCTCTTCTTTCTCCTCAGGAACACGTACATCACGAAGATCTACGAATGCATCCAACTGTTCAGCTAAAATAGTCGCTGCACGGCGGATGGCTTCCTCAGGGTCAAGAGTACCGTTCGTTTCCATATCGATGACAAGCTTGTCTAAATCTGTACGCTGCTCTACACGAGCGGCTTCAACAGAATAAGCAATCTTATCTACTGGGCTGTACGTAGCGTCAACCAGTAGGCGACCAATAGGACGCTCATCTTCTTCAGTATGGATACGAGCGGAAGCTGGAACATAACCGCGACCACGTTCAACTTTGATGCGCATAGCGATCTCAGCGTTGCCATCCGTTAGGTGACAAATAACGTGTTCTGGGTTAGTGATCTCTACATCACCATCATGGGTGATGTCACCTGCAACCACAGGGCCCGAGCCTGATTTGTTAAGCGTAATAAACACTTCATCTTTGCCTTCAGCAACGCGCACAGCCAAACCTTTAAGGTTTAGAAGAATTTCAAGAATATCTTCCTGAACGCCTTCCTTTGTACTGTACTCGTGCAGAACGCCTTCAATCTCTACTTCTGTGACAGCACAACCTGGCATAGAAGATAGAAGAATGCGGCGAAGTGCATTACCTAGAGTGTGACCAAAGCCACGCTCTAATGGCTCAAGAGTTACTTTTGCGTGTGTCGTGCTGACTTGTTCGATGTCAACGAGACGTGGCTTAAGAAATTCTGTTACAGAACCCTGCATTGTGTCCTCTCTTTAGTTTAAACCTTACTTAGAGTAAAGTTCGACGATCAGTTGTTCGTTGATGTCAGCAGACAGATCTGAACGCTCAGGCATACGCTTGAACGTGGCTTCCATCTTACCAGCATCTACTTCAATCCAAGTTGGTTTTTCGCGTTGTTCAGCAACTTCTAGAGCCGCTTTAATACGAGATTGCTGTTTAGCTTTCTCGCGGATAGAAACAACATCGTTAGCCGCTACTTTGAAAGAAGGAACGTTTACAACTTTACCGTTAACTAGGATAGCTTTATGGCTAACTAGCTGACGTGCTTCTGCGCGAGTTGCGCCAAAGCCCATGCGGTAAACTACGTTATCAAGACGACCTTCAAGAAGTTGAAGTAGGTTTTCACCTGTGTTGCCTTTAAGACGTGCAGCATCTTTATAGTAGTTACGGAATTGTTTTTCTAGAACGCCGTACATACGACGTACTTTTTGCTTCTCACGAAGCTGAACGCCATATTCAGATAGACGACCGCGACGAGCGCCGTGTACACCTGGTGCGTTATCAATTTTACACTTGGTATCGATCGCACGAACACCAGACTTAAGGAATAAGTCAGTGCCTTCACGACGGCTAAGCTTCAGCTTAGGACCCAAATATCTTGCCATGATCTTTCTCCAATTATCCTAGAAACGTTATACGCGACGTTTCTTAGGTGGACGACAACCGTTATGAGGGATTGGTGTAGCATCGACAATATTTGTGATGCGGAAACCAGCAGCGTTCAGTGCACGAACAGTAGATTCGCGACCTGGACCTGGACCCTTAACCATAACTTCCAAGTTCTTTAGACCGTACTCTTTAGCCATTTCAGCACAACGTTCAGCAGCAACCTGTGCAGCGAACGGAGTAGACTTACGAGAACCACGGAAACCTGAACCACCTGCAGTAGCCCATGCAAGAGCATTACCTTGACGGTCAGTAATAGTTACGATTGTGTTGTTGAAAGACGCATGGATGTGCGCAACGCCATCTGCAACTTGCTTGCGTACGCGCTTACGAGCGCGTGTTGGTTGTTTAGCCATTGTACTCTACCTTCCCGATTATTTCTTGATCGGCTTACGCGGACCCTTACGGGTGCGAGCGTTGGTTTTAGTACGCTGTCCACGTAGTGGTAGACTGCGACGATGACGAAGACCGCGGTAACAGCCAAGGTCCATAAGACGCTTGATGTTCATTGAGACTTCACGACGTAGATCACCTTCCACAGTGTATTTAGCTACACCATCACGCAGTTGATCGATCTGATCTTCAGTTAGTTCACTGATCTTAACATCTTCAGCAATACCCACGTCAGCCAAGATTGACTGAGAACGAGTCTTGCCGATGCCGTAGATCGCAGTAAGTGCGATTACAGCATGTTTTTGATCAGGAATGTTAATGCCTGCAATACGGGCCATTATTCACTCCTAGTGTTTCATAAAAGAATTAGCCACAGCAAAGCCCGTTTAGGATACGCTGTGGATTACTACTTCTTTTGCACGCAAAAGGTAGGCCGAGGAGAATACTCGACGCTACCTTATATTTCAAGTAAAAATTTCTGCTATTTAGCCTTGGCGCTGTTTGTGCTTTGGCTCACTGCAAATCACGCGAACGACACCGTTACGCTTGATAACTTTACAGTTACGGCAGATTTTTTTAACGGAAGCACGAACTTTCATTGCTAAACTCCGTAAATGAAACCTAAATTAACGGCTACTAGCCTTCAGGTTTGCCTTTTTCAACACAGAATCATACTGTTGGGACATCATATGAGTCTGTACCTGTGCCATAAAGTCCATGATAACAACCACTACAATAAGCAGTGATGTGCCGCCGAAGTAGAACCTTACGTTCCAAGCGACCATCATGAACTCAGGAATCAGACAGATAAAGGTAATATACAACGCACCCGCTAGGGTTAATCGCGTCATTACTTTATCAATGTATTTCGCTGTCTGCTCACCTGGGCGGATGCCGGGTACGAATGCACCGGACTTCTTCAGGTTATCTGCTGTCTCTCTCGGGTTGAATACCAACGCCGTATAGAAGAAACAGAAGAAAATAATCGCTGCTGCATAAAGCATTACATACAATGGCTGACCTGGGCTAAGAGCCAAAGACACGTCAGTTAACCAACCGAACGCGCTGCTCTCACCATTTTGGCCAAACCACTGAGCCAATGTTCCTGGGAACAAGATAATGCTCGAAGCAAAGATTGCTGGTATTACACCTGCCATATTAATCTTAAGCGGCAAATGCGTACTTTGCGCAGCAAAAACTTTACGACCTTGTTGACGCTTTGCATAGTTAACGACGATTCGACGTTGACCACGCTCCATGAAAACTACGAAGTAAATAACTGCAAACGAAAGCACAGCAATCAACAACAGAAGAAGTACATGCAATTCACCTTGACGCGCTTGCTCGATTGTTTGACCGATTGCAGAAGGCAATCCCGCAACAATACCTGCAAAAATCAGTAACGAAATTCCGTTACCAATTCCACGCTCTGTAATTTGTTCACCTAACCACATTAGGAACATGGTACCGGTTACTAAACTTACGGTAGCAATTAGCGTAAACATGGTTTGGTCGATAACAACCAAATTATTGACCATGTTTGGTAAGCCAGTTGCAATACCTATAGCCTGAAATGTTGCAAGTACAAGCGTGCCATAGCGTGTATATTGGCTTATCTTACGACGGCCTGCTTCACCCTCTTTTTTGAGTTCAGCTAACGCTGGATGAACTACAGTTAGCAGTTGGACAACAATCGATGCCGAAATATACGGCATGATGCCCAACGCTAATATAGATGCACGCTCAAGAGCACCACCGGAGAACATGTTAAACATTTCTACGATGGTACCTTTTTGCTGGTCGAACAACTCGGCAAGTACAGCAGCGTCAATACCAGGAATCGGCACAAAAGAGCCGGCTCGGAATACTAAAAGTGCACCAATTACGAATAACAAGCGCGACTTCAGTTCACTTAAGCCGCTCTGAGCACTACGAAAATCTTGTCCTGGTTTCTTAGCCATCTGTACCTCGTTCCTCGAGATTATTCCTCGATTTTACCGCCTGCAGCTTCGATTGCAGCTTTAGCGCCTTTAGTCACGCGTAGACCTTTCACAGTCATCGCTTTGTTAACTTCACCAGAAAGAACAACTTTAACAAATTCGATGTTCTTAGTGATAACGTTAGCCGCTTTAAGACTGTTTAGATCAACGACGTCACCTGTAACTTTCGCTAGCTCAGCTAGACGAACTTCAGCAGACACTAGACTCTTACGAGATGTGAAGCCGAACTTAGGTAGACGCTGTTTCAAAGGCATTTGACCGCCTTCAAAACCTGGACGGACACTGCCGCCAGAACGTGATTTTTGACCTTTGTGGCCACGACCACCGGTTTTACCAAGGCCAGAACCGATACCACGACCTACGCGCTTCGCAGAAGGCTTAGAACCCGCAGCCGGTGATAGAGTATTCAAACGCATTCTGATTACTCCTCAACTTTAACCATGTAGAAAACTTTGTTGATCATGCCGCGAATACACGGTGTATCTTCAAGTTCTACAGTGTGGTTTATTTTACGAAGGCCCAAACCTTTCAAGCACGCTTTGTGCTTAGGTAGGCGACCGATTGAGCTTTTAGTTTGAGTAACTTTAATAGTTGCCATCGTGTTCTTACTCCGAAATAGATTCAACAGTTAGACCACGTTTAGCAGCAACCATTTCTGGCGACTTCATGCTACCTAGCGCATCGATCGTAGCACGAACGATGTTGATAGGGTTCGTAGAACCGTATGCTTTAGATAGTACGTTATGTACACCTGCTACTTCTAGTACTGCACGCATCGCACCACCTGCGATAACGCCCGTACCTTCTGCAGCCTGCTGCATGTAAACTTTAGAGCCCGAGTGGCGACCTTTTACCGGGTGGAAAAGAGTGCCTTCGTTTAAAGCGATCGTCGTCATATTGCGACGCGCTTTTTCCATTGCTTTTTGAATCGCTGCAGGTACTTCACGAGCTTTGCCGTAACCGAAACCTACGCGACCGTTACCGTCACCAACTACTGTTAGTGCAGTAAAGCTCATGATTCGACCACCTTTAACCGTTTTAGAAACACGGTTAACGGCGATTAGCTTTTCTTGCAAATCATTCGCTTGAACTTGTTGTTCTTTAGCCATCGATCAACCCTACCTTAGAATTTCAGACCAGCTTCGCGAGCAGATTCTGCTAGCGCCGCTACTCGACCGTGGTATTGGAAACCAGAACGATCAAATGCAACTGAAGCTACGCCTTTTTCAAGAGCGCGTTCTGCAATAGCTTTACCTATTGCTTTTGCTGCATCGATGTTACCAGTGTTCTTAATTTGCTCACGGATCGCTTTTTCTACAGTAGAAGCTGCTGCGATAACCTCAGAGCCATTTGATGCGATAACCTGAGCGTACACGTGACGAGGAGTACGGTGTACTACTAGGCGAGTTGCACCCAGTTCTGCAATCTTACGACGTGCGCGTGTAGCACGACGGATGCGAGATGCTTTCTTATCCATAGTGTTACCTTACTTCTTCTTAGCTTCTTTAGTACGCACATTTTCATCTGCGTAACGAACACCTTTGCCTTTATAAGGCTCAGGCTCACGATAAGAACGAATGTCAGCCGCAACCTGACCAACAAGTTGTTTATCACAACCGGTGATCACAATTTCAGTTTGGCTTGGACATTCGGCTTTAATACCCGCTGGCAACTCGTGCTCAACTGGGTGTGAGAAGCCTAGTGTTAGGCCTACAGCGTTGCCTTTCATAGCAGCACGGTAACCAACACCTTTAAGAGTCAGCTTCTTAGTAAAGCCTTCAGTAACACCAACAACCATGTTGTTAACTAGAGCGCGAGCAGTACCTGCTTGAGCCCAACCGTTAGCAACACCATCGCGTGGACCGAAAGTAAGATTATTTTCTTCCTGAGCTACAACTACCGCAGCGTTAAGAACGCGTGATAGTTCGCCTTTCGCACCTTTTACAGTAACTTCTTGGCCGTTTAGTTTCACCTCTACGCCAGCTGGAATAGCGACAGGTGCTTTAGCAACACGAGACATAGTCTACTCCTTATTAAGCTACGTAGCAGATGATTTCACCGCCAAGACCTGCTTTACGGGCAGCGCGGTCTGACATCAGACCCTTGGAAGTTGAAACGATAGCAATACCAAGACTACCCATTACAGAAGGAAGGTTGTCTTTCTTCTTGTAAACACGTAGACCTGGTCGAGAAACACGTTTAAGTTGCTCGATTACTGGTTTTGCTTGGAAGTACTTAAGAGTAACTTCTAGCTCAGGTTTGACGTCGCCTTCAACAGCGAAATCAACGATGTAACCTTCAGCTTTTAGTAGTGCAGCAATTGCAACTTTAAGCTTTGAAGAAGGCATTTTAACAGCAACTTTATTTGCTGCCTGACCGTTACGAATACGGGTCAGCATATCCGAAATCGGATCTTGCATGCTCATATGATTTACTCCAAATGATTAAGTGGCAATTACCAGCTAGCCTTACGAAGACCCGGAATCTCGCCTTTCATGCAAGCTTCACGAACCTTAATACGGCTTAGACCGAACTTACGTAGGTAACCGTGTGGGCGACCAGTTTGGTTGCAACGGTTGCGCTGACGTGATGCACTTGAATCACGTGGAAGAGATTGCAGTTTTAGAACCGCATTCCAACGATCTTCTTCTGATGCGTTTACATCGCTAATGATTGCTTTTAGCGCAGAACGCTTCTCAGCGAACTTAGCAACAAGCTTCGCACGTTTTACTTCACGTGCTTTCATTGAATTTTTAGCCATAACAGTAACCCTTCACCTTACTTGCGGAATGGGAAGTTAAAGGCAGCCAGCAGAGCACGGCCTTCCTCATCAGTACCAGCAGACGTCGTAATAGTGATGTCTAGACCGCGTACTCTATCAACTTTATCAAAGTCAATTTCCGGGAAGATGATTTGCTCGCGAACGCCCATGCTGTAGTTACCGCGTCCGTCAAAAGACTTAGCGCTAACACCACGGAAATCACGTACACGTGGAAGAGCGATATTAATAAGACGCTCAAGAAAATCCCACATACGTTCGCCACGCAAGGTTACTTTACAACCGATAGGGTAGCCTTCGCGGATTTTGAAACCTGCAACAGATTTGCGCGCTTTTGTGATAAGTGGCTTCTGACCAGAGATCGTTGCCATATCAGACGCTGCATTTTCTAGCAGTTTCTTATCGTTGATTGCTTCACCAACACCCATGTTAAGGGTGATTTTCTCGATTCTAGGGACTTGCATGACGCTTGTGTAGCTGAACTCTTTGGTAAGCTCAGCGACTACAGACGACTTGTAGTAATCATGCAGTTTCGCCATAGTAGAACTCCAAATTACTTCTAATTAGTTAGAAACGATTTCGTTATTAGACTTAAAGAAACGAACTTTCTTACCATCTTCAAAACGGAAACCGATACGGTCAGCTTTACCAGTAGCTGCGTTGAAAATCGCCAAGTTTGAAGCATCAATTGCCGCTTCCTGCTCTACGATACCACCTTGGGTGCCGAGGGCTGGAACAGGTTTTTGGTGTTTCTTAACAAGGTTGATACCTTCAACGATAACTTTACCAGTTGCTAGGACCTTAGTTACTTTACCTTTCTTGCCTTTATCTTTACCAGCAAGAACGATCACTTCGTCATTACGACGGATTTTAGCTGCCATCTTTACGTGCTCCTTACAGAACTTCTGGAGCCAGTGAAACGATCTTCATGAACTTATCGCCACGAAGTTCACGTGTCACAGGACCAAAGATACGTGTACCGATTGGTTGCTCAGAGTTGTCGTTTAACAATACACAAGCATTACGGTCGAAGCGAATGACAGAACCGTCTGGACGACGTACGCCTTTACGGGTGCGAACTACCACCGCCTTCAGTACATCACCTTTTTTAACTTTACCGCGTGGAATTGCTTCCTTAACAGTAACTTTAATGATGTCACCGATGTGTGCATAACGACGGTGAGAGCCACCCAGAACCTTAATACACATTACGCTGCGAGCGCCTGAGTTATCAGCTGCGTCCAGCATACTTTGCATTTGGATCATGTTAGTGCTCCGCTAAATATAAAAAAAACTAGACCCTCACGGGTCGGGCTGCCTCTTTAAAAGGGACGCGAATTGTACCACCCTTTTTGTTGCTTGGGTAGTCAAAAAATAAGCGGCCCCAAAATATTTTCTGGAGCCGCTTTCGCTGTAGACCTAACGAGATTAAATTTTCGCTTTTTCTACAACTTTCACCAATGCCCAAGACTTAGTCTTAGACAGAGGACGACACTCTGCGATTTCAACTTTGTCGCCTAGGCCACATTCGTTGTTTTCGTCATGTGCGTGTACTTTAGTCGTGCGCTTTACGAACTTGCCGTAAATAGGGTGTTTAACCATGCGCTCGATAGCAACAGTGATAGACTTGTCCATCTTGTCGCTAACTACACGACCTTGTTGAGTACGTTTTACTTCGCTCATTATGCGTCTGCCTTCTCAGTCAAAACAGTTTTCACGCGTGCGATATCACGGCGTACAGCTTTCAGAGTATGAGTTTGCTGTAGCTGACCAGTCGCCGCTTGCATACGCAAGTTGAACTGTTCGCGCAACAAATTCAATAGCTCAGTGTTAAGCTCTTCAACGCTTTTTTGGCGTAGATCTTGTGCGTTCATCACATCACCTGCTTAGTTACAAATGTAGTTTTGAAAGGCAGTTTACGAGCCGCTAGGCGGAACGCTTCACGTGCCAATTCTTCAGGTACACCACCCATTTCGTACATTACCTTTCCAGGTTGGATTTGGGCTACCCAGTACTCAACGTTACCTTTACCCTTACCCTGACGAACTTCAAGTGGTTTTTCTGTGATAGGCTTATCTGGGAACACACGGATCCAGATTTTACCTTGACGCTTAACGTGACGTGTCATTGCACGACGTGCCGCTTCGATTTGACGAGCAGTTAGACGACCACGGCCAGTAGCTTTAAGACCGAATTCGCCGAAGCTTACATCAGTACCTTTAGCTAGACCACGGTTACGACCTGTCTGAACCTTACGGAACTTAGTACGTTTAGGTTGTAGCATCTGTCAACTCCTTACTTACGGCCTTTACGCTGCTTCTTAGGCTTATCGCCTTTAGGCTCTACAGCGTTAGCTGCTGGCATACCGCCTAGAATTTCACCTTTGAAAATCCAAGTTTTGATGCCGATCACACCGTATTGGGTGTGAGCCGAAGAAGTTGCGTAATCAATGTCAGCACGTAGAGTGTGTAGAGGCACACGGCCTTCACGATACCACTCAGAACGTGCAATTTCAGCGCCGCCAAGACGACCGCTTACTTCTACTTTGATACCTTTAGCGCCTAGACGCATAGCATTCTGTACCGCGCGCTTCATAGCACGACGGAACATAACACGACGCTCTAGCTGAGATGCGATGCTATCACCAACAAGCTGTGCATCAAGTTCAGGCTTACGTACTTCAGCGATATTGATTTGCGCTGGTACACCTGCAATCTTTGCGACAGCTGTGCGTAGTTTCTCTACATCTTCACCTTTCTTACCGATAACAACACCTGGACGAGCAGTGTGAATAGTCACACGGATGCTCTTAGCAGGACGCTCGATAACGATGCGTGAAAGAGATGCTTTTTTCAGTTCGCTTGTAAGGAACTGACGTACCTTGAAGTCGCCGTCTAGGTTGTCAGCGAAATCTTTGGTGTTAGCAAACCATGTAGCATTCCAAGGCTTAACGATGCCTAGACGAATACCATTAGGATGTACTTTTTGACCCATTGCTTACTCTCCTAGTCTCAAGCGTCTGCTACAACAACAGTGATGTGGCTTGAACGCTTCAAGATACGATCCGCACGACCTTTAGCACGAGGCATAATACGCTTCATGATCGGGCCTTCATCTACGAAGATTTTTGCGACACTTAGATCGTCAATATCTGCGCCTTCATTGTGCTCCGCGTTAGCGATAGCTGACTCAAGAACTTTCTTCACTAATTCAGCCGCTTTTTTGTTGCTGAACGTTAGAATTTCTAGAGCCTGGTCTACAGATTTACCACGAATTTGATCCGCAACTAAGCGTGCTTTCTGAGGCGAAATGCGAGCAAAGTTATGTTTAGCTAGTGCTTCCATCATCTACTCCTTAACGCTTCTTCGCTTTCTTATCCACGACATGGCCGCGGTAAGTGCGTGTTGGTGCGAATTCACCCAGTTTGTGACCGATCATTTCTTCAGTTACAAATACTGGTACGTGCTGACGACCATTATGGACAGCGATGGTCAAACCGATCATCGTAGGGATGATCATTGAACGACGGGACCAAGTCTTAATAGGCTTTTTGTCTCCGCTTTCCACCGCTTTCTCTACCTTCTTCAGCAAGTGTAGGTCGATAAATGGACCTTTCTTGAGAGAACGTGGCATGGCGATTCCTCTTTAAATAGATTACTTGTTACGACGACGTACGATGTACTTGTCAGTGCGTTTGTTCTTACGAGTCTTGAAGCCTTTAGTTGGCTGACCCCATGGTGATACTGGGTGACGGCCACCAGATGTACGGCCTTCACCACCACCGTGTGGGTGGTCAACTGGGTTCATTACCACACCGCGAACGGTAGGACGAACACCACGCCAGCGGCTAGCACCAGCTTTACCAAGTTCACGTAGCATATGCTCAGAGTTACCCACTTCACCGATTGTTGCACGGCCTTCAGAGAGAACTTTACGCATTTCGCCAGAACGTAGACGGATAGTGACGTATGCACCGTCGCGAGCGACGATTTGAGCATAAGCACCCGCAGAACGAGCTAGCTGACCACCTTTACCAGGCTTAAGTTCAACGTTATGTACTGTTGAACCTACTGGGATGTTACGCATTGGTAGAGTGTTACCGGCCTTGATTGGCGCATCAGCACCAGACTGGATAGCATCACCAGCAGCAACACCTTTAGGTGCTAGGATGTAACGACGCTCACCGTCTGCGTACAGAACTAGAGCGATGTTAGCGCTACGGTTTGGATCGTATTCAAGACGCTCAACTTTCGCTGGGATACCGTCTTTAGTACGTTTGAAATCAATAACACGGTAGTGGTGCTTATGACCACCGCCGATGTGACGTACTGTAATACGACCGTTGTTGTTACGACCACCATTTTTAGAGTTTTTCTCTAAAAGAGGTGCGTATGGCTTGCCCTTGTGTAGGTCAGCGTTAACAACTTTAACGACGTGACGACGACCAGGGGAAGTCGGCTTACATTTAACAATAGCCATTCTTAACTACTCCTGTTATTCCGCGCCGCCAACGAAGTCAAGATCTTGACCTTCTTTCAAGGTAACGTACGCTTTTTTAACGTCGCTGCGGCGACCTTGGCGTAGACCTTGACGTTTGGTCTTACCCTTATTAATAAGAGTATTTACAGACTTAACTTCAACTTCAAATAGCTTCTCTACAGCTGCTTTGATCTCTTTTTTAGTCGCATCTATCGATACTTTGAAAACGATAGTATTCGCTTTCTCAGCAGCCATAGTTGCTTTTTCAGAGATGTGCGGAGCACGTAGAACTTTTAGGATACGCTCTTCAGTGATCATGCTAGCATCTCCTCAACTTGCTTAACTGCATCAGCAGTCATTACAACTTTGTCGAACGCGATTAGTGAAACTGGATCAACTCCAGCAACATCACGAGCGTCAACTTTGTATAGGTTACGAGCTGCTAGGAATAGATTTTCATCTACTTCGCTAGTCACGATAAGCGCGTCTGTTAGCTCAAGCTCTTTCAGCTTAGCTACAAGCTCTTTCGTTTTTGGTGCTTCTACTGAGAAGTTATCAACAACGATTAAACGCTCTTGACGAACAAGCTCAGAAAGAATGCTCTTCATAGCACCACGGTACATTTTTTTGTTTACTTTTTGGCTGTGATCTTGTGGTTTCGCAGCAAAAGTAACACCACCTGTACGCCAGATTGGGCTACGGATTGTACCAGCACGCGCACGGCCAGTACCTTTTTGACGCCATGGCTTAGCGCCACCGCCAGAAACTTCTGAACGTGTTTTCTGAGCACGAGTACCTTGACGAGCACCTGCTGCAAACGCAACAACTACTTGGTGTACAAGAGCTTCGTTAAACTCACGTCCGAAAGTAGTTTCGGAAACAGTTAGTGCATCGGCACCTTTAACCATTAGTTCCATTACTTACTCCTGAGACGTTATGCTTTAACAGCTGGTTTAACGATCACGTTGCCACCTGTTGAGCCTGGTACTGCACCTTTAATAAGAAGCAGATTGCGCTCAGCGTCAACACGTACGATCTCTAGGTTTTGAGTCGTTACACGCTCAGCACCCATGTGACCTGCCATTTTCTTGCCTTTAAATACGCGACCTGGAGTTTGACATTGGCCAATTGAACCCGGTGCACGGTGAGACAATGAGTTACCGTGAGTCATATCTTGAGTAGAGAAGTTCCAACGCTTAACAGCGCCTTGGAAGCCTTTACCTTTAGATGTACCAGTAACGTCTACTTTCTTAGTTTCGTTGAACAGTTCAACTGTTAGCTCAGCGCCAACTGCAAACTCTTCATCGTTTTCCAAACGGAATTCCCAAAGACCGCGACCAGCTTCAACACCTGCTTTAGCAAAGTGACCTGCTTCTGGTTTAGTTACACGGTTAGCTTTCTTAGTACCAGCCGTTACCTGGATTGCTGCATAGCCGTCAGTCTCAAGAGTTTTAACTTGAGAAATACGGTTAGCTTCAACCTCAACAACAGTGACTGGGATAGAAACGCCTTCTTCAGTAAATACGCGGGTCATACCCACTTTACGACCGATTAGACCAATCATTCTCTAATCTCCCTTAACCTAGGCTAATTTGAACGTCAACGCCCGCTGCAAGATCTAGACGCATCAGAGCATCAACAGTTTTGTCTGTTGGCTCAACGATGTCGATTAGACGTTTGTGAGTACGGATTTCGTACTGATCACGAGCATCTTTGTTAACGTGTGGAGAGATAAGAACTGTGAAACGCTCTTTACGAGTAGGCAGTGGGATTGGACCACGAACCTGTGCGCCAGTGCGCTTAGCTGTTTCAACGATTTCCGCGGTAGAAGCATCGATTAGTTTGTAATCGAAAGCTTTTAGGCGGATACGGATACGTTGGTTCTGCATGAGACAGAGCTCCAATAATAAAAATTACACAAACAATATCGCCACTCATACTCGCTAAAGCGAGAGAATGCCGATTGATTTATGTGAAACCGTAGCATCCAAGATTAGGACGCATTGTCAGTTAATTTTCGATTAAACTACCCCCACTAACAGAGTCACCTCTGAGAACAGTTATTCCAAAGAATAGATAGCTAATTGTATTAACTGCGAACATAAGCTGAGTTTACATTACCAGAAAAATCAATAAGATAAATCTGCTCCTCGATGCTCATTGGTTCACAACTGGCTTAACCAGTGCGAGGCATTATACAGATCACAATTTGACATGCAAGTGCTGTTTGAAAAATAAGCGGAAGAAGTGATTGAAAGCAGGAGAGATTCACGATGTTGGCTGTCGAGTCACGGGCAAAGACTGAGAGTCCGAGACCTTAACTGGAGCGAAATAAAAACGCAGACCGATCGTCTGCGTTTGATTGCAAGCTTGAATTGTCTTACGAAGTCGTCAGCCGTTGCCGCACGGCTTCGAACAAGCATACCCCTGATGCAACAGAGACATTGAGGCTGGAAACAGTCCCTGCCATCGGGATCTTAATCAAGTCATCACACGTTTCACGTGTCAGGCGGCGCATACCGTCACCTTCTGCGCCCATGACAATCCCGAGTGAGCCCGTCAGTTTTGCTTGATAAATGTCTTGTGTGGCCTCGCCGGCAGTACCAACAAACCAAACGCCTTGCTCTTGCAGCGTACGCATTGTTCGAGCCAAGTTGGTCACACGAACTAACGCTACCGTTTCAGCGGCGCCACAAGCGACCTTGCTCACCGTTGCCGTCATTGATGCTGACTTGTCTTTCGGCACAATCACCGCTGCAACTCCAGCCGCATCGGCGTTACGCAAACACGCGCCCAAGTTATGAGGATCGGTCACGCCATCCAATACCAATATTAAGGGCGCTTCATGCTTAGCAAGTATATCGTCCAAATCATTCTCATTGAGCTGCTTGGCCGGCTTCACACGAGCCATTACACCCTGATGATTGGCTCCACGGGCTTTATCATCAAGTGTCTTGCGGGTCATCTGCTGAATCGACACACCGCAGACTTGCAGTTCATTTAAGATCGGCATTAAGCGGTCATCTTGACGACCTTTAAGCACAAAAGCTTCAATCAAACGTTCTGGCTCTTTATCGAGAACCGCTTTTACCGCATGTATGCCGTAAATATATTCATTACTCATTCATTATTCCGCTTACTATTTGCTGCTACGTGCTTTTTTCGCTTTATGACGTGGCTTTTTCTTTCCCGGTTTATCAGAAGGTTTTTTAGTGACTTTTTTGCCGTTGCCTTCCTCTTTGCTGCCATCAGGACGTTTGGTCGGCTCTACCAGAGGTTTTGCCTTATCGACCGAACGACGTCCATTAGCTGCGGCGTTCTTTTTCGCTTTCGCTTTCTGCTGAGCTTCCACCGCGCGTTTCTTCGCCGTTTTGCCTGTGCCGCGTAGCTTACGACTTGTGTCGGTTAATTCAAAGTCAATTTGACGATCATTGAGATTGACCGACAACACCTTAACTTTAACCGCGTCGCCGAGACGATAAATCGCGCCAAAGCTTTCACCGATAAGCCTTTGACCTATTGGGTCAAATTGGTAGTAATCGTTAGCCAGCGCCGAAATATGGACCAAGCCATCAATATGCAGATCGGTTAAACGGACAAAGAAACCAAAACCGGTCACATTGGCAATAACCCCTTCCAACTCTTCACCGACATGGTCCTGCATATATTCACATTTGAGCCAATCGGACACTTCACGGGTCGCATCATCGGCACGGCGTTCCGTCATCGAGCACTGCTCACCGTAGAAATCCATATCATCAAATGAATAGTGGTAACCACCCGTCGGTGTCCAACGATCTTGATTCCGACCCTGCTCTTTTTCAATCAGGTACTTAATCGCACGATGAAGCAGAAGGTCAGGATAACGGCGAATCGGTGACGTAAAATGAGCATAACGCTTGAGAGCAAGGCCAAAGTGACCGCAGTTGTCAGCATTATAAACCGCTTGCTTCATTGAGCGCAGTAACATGGTCTGAATCAGTTCTTTGTCTTGACGTTGAGCGATGAGTTTGACTAAATCGGCGTAGTCCGTCGGAGAAGGTTCTAATCCACCATTGAGGTGTAACCCCAATTCACCCAAGAAATCACGGAAGCCTTGTAGCTTAAGTTCTCCTGGAGATTCATGAATCCGGTACAACGCCGCTTCTTTGGCTTTCTCAACCAACGCCGCCGAGGCAATATTAGCCAGAATCATACATTCTTCGATGAGTTTATGCGCATCGTTTCGAATGACAGGTTCAATGCTGTCAATTTTACGCTCTGCATTGAAGATAAACTTGGTTTCAACCGTTTCAAATTCAATCGCCCCGCGATTGTCTCGCGCCCGTTTCAGCACCTTGTACATCTTGTGCAATTCTTGTAAGTGGGGAACCAATGGCTCATAGCGGTTGCTGAGTTCTTCGTTGCCCTCAAGAATATCGTGGACCTTGTTGTAAGTGAGGCGAGCATGGGAATTCATCACGGCTTCATAGTGTTTATAACCGGACAACTTTCCTGACTCAGAGATGGTCATCTCACACACCATACACAGACGGTCAACTTGTGGGTTCAAGGAACACAGGCCGTTGGACAATACCTCTGGCAACATAGGCACGACTTGAGAGGGGAAGTACACCGAGTTACCCCGGTTGATTGCTTCTTTGTCTAAGGCAGAATCAGGTCTAACGTAATAGCTCACATCGGCAATCGCGACCCACAGGCGCCATCCACCGCTCTTTTTGGCTTCACAATAGACCGCATCATCGAAATCACGTGCATCCTCACCATCGATGGTCACCAACGGTAAGTCACGTAAATCCACCCGATCCACTTTGGCGTCTTCGGGCACTTCCTCACCGAGGTTTTCTATCTGCTTCTCAACCGCTTCAGGCCAATCGTTAGGGATTTGGTGGGTCCGGATGGCAATTTGCGTTTCCATACCCGGCGCCATATTTTCACCAAGCACCTCAATGACCTTACCCATCATGCCACGCGAGCGCGTGCCACGGTCGGTGATTTCAATCACGACAACATTGCCCATACGTGCGCCGGCACGCAAGTCATTCGGGATCAAGATATCCTGACTCATACGCGAATCATCAGGCACGACGTACGAGTAGCCGTACTCCATGAAAAAACGACCGACTATTTGTGTTTGGCGTTCCTCTAATACGCGAACTAGGCGCCCTTCCTTGCGTCCACGTTTTGAGTTGTCAGTCGGCTGAACTAACACAAAATCACCATGGATAATATTTTTCATCTGGTGATGCGGCAAAACAATGTCATTGTCTTTGCCAACACTGCCTTCAGGACGAACCCAACCATGACCATCTTTATGCCCAATCACGTAACCTTTGACCATTTCGAGCTTCTCTGGCAAGGCGTAACATTGGCGGCGGGTAAACACCAGCTGGCCATCTCGCTCCATTGCCCGAAGTCTACGACGCAGACCTTCGTATTGCTCCTCACCTTCGAGCTTGAGGGCATCAAAGAGATCGTTCCGATTCATTGGTGCGCTGGCTTGCTTCAAAAATTCGAGGATAAACTCCCGGCTTGGGATTGGGTTTTCATAATTTTCCGATTCACGATCTGCAAACGGGTCATTATGGGTATTGTCTGACATAGGCACGCCTAATTAAGAGGAAGGGATTGACAACAGTATATCCGAGTCAGGCACGAACCTACAGGTAAGTCACCGCAAAATCGTCACTTTTGGCGCCTTTTTGGTAGCAAACGTTCGCCTTAGCTAGCATGATAGTGGGAAATCAATAATGCCCGGCATCAAACCGGGCATTGAAGAAAATGGCTGTCGCTGATGTCCAAGTGCAGTTGGACAAAGCGGTGCACCTCAACTACCAAAAAGTGTCTCGCCGTTTTGCCTTGGCGATGATATTTTCCGGCATTCTCCTTTCTAATCCCTGACGAAGAATAGAAATACGCTTATGCATGCGTTGATCCGCCGTCGCTGAGCTGTAAAGCCACCGATAGGCATCCTCGTAATCAAGAGGACTGCCGTAGTCTCGCAGCAGCAATTCCGCCAAATGGATCCGAGCATTTAAATTACCCATGGCTGCCGCTTCTCGTAAATAAGGGATCGCCCGTTCCTTGTCTTGTTGAACCAAAGTCCCACGCGAATAGTACCGCCCAAGCTGCTCTAGGGCAGCGGGCAACCCCTGATGCGCCGCACTTTCCATATAGTACAAGCCCAGCTCAACATCCTGATCGACACACACCCCCCAAGCCAGCATGTCACCATACAAAAATTCATACGATGGCAAACTAATTCGCGTTGCCCGTGCGACAATGTCTTCAACCAACTGACAATTGTCTGCTTTTATACGCTCTAAATGTTGACGCTCATCGATCAGTTTTATTAATTCAGCTTCGGTATATATGGGAATGGGTTCACCGATATCAGCCAACTCATTGGCGTTCACCATCGAAGACCCAAACAACAATACCATCGAAGCAGCTAACTTTCTTAGCTTCATTTTCTGCACTCTATCACTTCGATAATGTCTCTGCCCGCCTCGTTAATCAGACAGGTCCTACATGCTGATACAGCCTGTATTTTCATAAACGGCAAAGATAATGGCCATCTTGATACCTGTATCGGCATAAGGTGCAAACTCTTTAACCCAAAATTGCCGAAGACTGGCAAAAACTTGCCACCCTAATTATAGATAACACAGAAAAATGAGGCATAAAAAAACCAGTGCCGAAGCACTGGTTTTTTTAAAAAATAAGTCACAGACACATTAAGACTCGAAAGGATGTACCTTAATGATGGTCTCATTGCGATCAGGTCCAGTAGACACAATGTCAACCGGAACACCAGTTAGTGCTTCGATACGTTTGATGTAATCCAGTGCGGCTTGCGGAAGCGCATCTAGGGATTTCGCTCCAAAAGTCGTTTCGCTCCAACCAGGCATGGTTTCATAGATAGGCGTCGCTTCTTCAAAGGCTTCTGCAGCCATTGGAGAAACTTCCAGCACCGAACCATCCTTCATCTTGTAGCCCGTACAGATCTTTAACTCTTCTAGGCCATCCAACACATCGAGTTTCGTCAGACAGAAACCAGAGATTGAGTTGATCTGAACGGCACGACGCATAGCGACAGCATCAAACCACCCCGTACGACGTAAACGACCCGTCGTGGCACCGAACTCTTGACCGACATCACCAAGGTGTTTACCAACAGGATCTTGCTTATCAACACCATCATAAAGCTCTGTCGGGAATGGGCCTGAGCCAACACGAGTACAGTAAGCCTTAGTAATACCTAGAATGTAACCGATATGACGGGGACCAAAACCAGAACCTGCCGCCACACCACCAGCGGTCGTGTTAGAAGAGGTCACATAAGGATAAGTACCGTGGTCGATATCAAGCAGCGTGCCTTGAGCACCCTCAAACATGATTTTATCGCCGCGCTTGCGTGCCGCGTCCAATTCATCGGTAACATCGATGACCATAGAGATCAGCAGATCGGCGTAACTCATCGCTTGCTCAAGCACTTCTTCGTAGCTCACTGGTTCGGCTTTGTAGAAATTCACGAGCTGGAAGTTATGGTACTCCATGACTTCTTTAAGTTTTTCCGCAAACGCTTGTTTGTCGAACAGATCGCCAACACGTAGACCGCGACGGGCTACCTTGTCTTCATAAGCGGGGCCAATACCGCGACCTGTGGTACCAATTGCTTTATTACCACGGGCGATTTCACGCGCCTGATCCATTGCAATATGGTAAGGAAGAATAAGAGGACATGCTTCAGAAATGAAAAGACGTTCGCGTACCGGAATACCGCGCTCTTCAAGAGGCTTCATTTCTTTAAGTAAAGCGTCAGGTGAAAGAACCACACCATTACCGATAACACATTTTACTTTATCGCGAAGTATGCCTGATGGAATCAAATGAAGAACGGTTTTTTCACCGTCAATGACTAGAGTGTGGCCTGCATTGTGACCGCCTTGATAGCGAACCACATATTTGGCATCTTCAGTTAAAAGGTCTACGATTTTACCTTTACCTTCGTCACCCCATTGGGTGCCTAGAACGACTACGTTATTACCCATCTTTCCAAGTCTGATTACTAGTTAAAAATGGATTCTAGCACCGAATCAAATCTGTTGCAGTCATTTTTTAATCATAGAAGTATAATGAAACTATAAGCTGTTGGTGAAGCGAAAAAAACATCCGTACAGCGTCATTCATCCGCATAAATCTTAACCTCCAACTGGCCATCCACATTGATCGCAGCACGATACATTCCGTGACTGTTCATGGCAAAATGGAGCTGTCCATCGGCATCCACCGCGATCAGTCCTCCTTCCCCACCCATCGATTTAAGATCACCCTGAATAACAGACTCACACGCCGTGGGTAAGTCTTCTTTCAAGTAACGCATTCGTGCAGCCACATCACCAGCAACGGTTTTACGGATAAAACACTCACCCATTCCCGTCGCAGACACCGCCACGCTGCCATTTTCGGCAAAGGTTCCCGCACCGATAATGGCAGAATCCCCGACTCGGCCATACTTCTTATTCGTTACACCACCAGTACTGGTTGCGGCAGCGAGGTTGCCTTGTTTGTCGAGTGCCACCGCCCCGACTGTTCCGTATTTACTGTCGTCCGGAAAGTCACTTTCAGAGAGCGCAAACAGCCCTTTCTCTTTCATAATTTGCAGTTGTTGGTAACGACGTTCAATCAGAAAATAATCTTGCTCTGTGTACGCATGACCTTGCTCAAAAGCAAACGCTTCAGCCCCTTCGCCAATCAGCAACACATGCTGGCTATGACGCATCACATCACGTGCCAGCTCGACTGGGTTGCGAATATGGCGAACCCCAGCCACTGCCCCAGCACTGGCCTGTTTGCCATGCATCACAGACGCATCCATTTCAACCATTTCTTGATGGGTCAGCACTGAGCCTTTTCCCGCATTAAAGCACGGTGAGTCTTCCAGTACTTTCACCGCAGCCACCACCGCATCAAGGGCATCGCCGCACTCAGATAAAACGGCATGACCAGCCCGAACCGCCAGCTCCAAATCCTGCACAATAGACCGTTTTAACTGGTCACTCATTTTCGATGGCAGTATGGTCCCTGCGCCACCATGAATGGCGATTGAAAAGGGGTGATGCATGAAGGCTCTCCGCATATTGCTTTCATTGACGTAAAAAAGGCGCTTCCTTATCACAGAAACGCCTGTTCTCTTGTTCGCCTGAGATCTAACGATCTGGCACTAGCGATTAGTTCGCACAGCTACCACTGCTACAGCAGTCTTCACCGTCATCGTGCTGGTGATCGTCACCGCCACAGCTACCGTCAGCCTTGTGAACATGACCATGCTCCATTTCCTCAGCCGTCGCTTCACGCACAGACATGACTTCCACATCGAACGTCAACGTCTGGCCTGCCAGCATATGGTTACCATCCACCACCACTTCATCACCATCGACCTCAGTCACTTCGACTGGAATCGGGCCTTGATCCGTGTCTGCAAGAAAACGCATGCCCACTTCTATCTGCTCAACACCTTGGAAAACATCAGCAGGGACACGCTGAACCATAGCATCACTGTGTTCACCGTATGCTTCTTCAGGGGTCACAGTAACAGAAAAACTCGCGCCCGCCTCTTTACCATCCAGAGCGGCTTCAAGCCCAGTAATCAGGTTGTTGTGACCGTGTAAATAGTCCAAAGGTGCTTCTGTTGTCGATTCATCAACAACGACACCATCTTCTAACTTCACCTGATAAGCCAAGCTGACAACGACATTCTTTTCAATTTTCATAACCACTCCAAGGAGATAAACAAACGGAGCCTCTCGATGGCTCCGCATTAACTGGATTCTATACAGTGTATTATGGGGTCCAAAACCAGAAACTCAATCAATCCGGCTTAAAAATACCGATCATATCCTGCGTGGCGTGTCCGGTTTTTTCGACAGACTGAGGTTTGCGTTGCTCCTCAAACTGGCACTCCACACATTCGACTAACTCAATATTGTTTTCTATCCACCAGCGTAACGTATCCTGTGAAGAACACTTTGGGCAACGAGCGCCCGCGATAAATCTTTTTTTCATTTTGTAATCCACAATTTAAACACCACGAACAAGGGGTTCTCTCATTAGATACGTGGCGATGACATAAATCAGAGTAAGAGATTAATCCCAGAAGCTCTTTGATTGTTTATCTTTTTCCATTTCACGTCCAAAGATCTCTTCCAGTTCTTTGCGCGCTTCCTTAGCCCGCAATGTCAGTTGCTTATCCTCATGATGTTCAGGGAGCAATTCTTCCAACATGGCATTATCTAGTTTTCTAAAGTGCGCTTCCGCCCTTTTGGCTTGGTAAGGATGAACCCCAAGCTCGACCAATGCCTGACGTCCCAAATCCAAGGCGCCAAGGAAAGTTTCTCGCGAATAATTAGCCACACCATGACTGAGCAATTGGTAAGCTTCAACGCGACTGCGTGCCCGAGCGAGGAGTTTTAAATGAGGAAAATGGTGCTGACATAGCTCAACAATTTTCATGATTTCATCCGGTGAATCGGTACAAATCACCATAGCTTCGGCCTTGTTCGCCCCAGCGGCGCGCAACAAATCCAGCTGAGTAGCATCACCATAAAACACTTTATAGCCGTATTTACGCAACAGATGAATTTGGCTGGCATCACTTTCTAATACAGTCACGCGCATTTTATTGGCGTACATCAGTCGGCCAACAACTTGACCAAAGCGACCAAAACCCGCAATGATGACCCTTGGTTGACGGTTAACCACATCAGACGGTTGCGCATTATTGTCCTCAAGATTAAGACCTCGGGCGTACCATTTGCTTTGCGCCATCAGCATTAAGGGGGTTGTCACCATAGACAAGCTCACGACCACCAGTAGAAAGGCCATCTGCTCTTTGGCTAACAACCCCTCGGCGCTCGCCGCTGTGAAAATAACAAAAGCAAATTCCCCCCCTTGGCTAAGAATCGCCGCCATTTTACTGCGCGATTTAGGCTTGCTTCCCGCCAAACGGGCAAGAAAATACAAAATACTCGCTTTGATCGCGACCAGACCAAACACCGCCAGTAGAATATTCCACGGGTCAAGCGCTAATAGCCCGAGGTTGACGGCCATCCCTACCGCGATAAAAAACAACCCCAGTAACAGGCCTTTAAAAGGTTCAATTGCGATTTCTAGCTCGTGGCGGTACTCACTTTCCGCCAATAGCACTCCGGCAAGAAACGTCCCCAACGCCATCGACAAACCCAATTGTTTCATCAACAACGCAATACCAATCACCAGCAGCAACGCCGCGATCGTGAACAATTCTCGCACACCACTGAGCACCACATAACGGAACAAGGGCCGCAGAAGGAAATGGCCACCGATCAACAAACCGACGACCCCGCCAAGCATCCACAGCACATCGAGCCAATTGCCCGCGGTGTTGCCCGCCAACACCGGAAGAATCGCCAGCATCGGAATCACCGCGATATCTTGGAATAACAAGACAGCAAAACCGGACTGACCCGCTTCACTTCCCCCTAGACCACGCTCTTCAATCACTTTAAGCGCAATCGCCGTAGATGAAAGCGCCAAGCCCATTCCAATCACAAGGCTGGTCTGCCAACTGATACCGGCAAGATTGGCAAGACTCGACAGCACCGCAGTGGTGATCACCACTTGAGCCCCCCCCAAACCGAGGATCGGCCCTTTCATTTGAAGCAATTTCTTGGGATTGAGTTCCAAACCAATCAAAAACAGCAGCAGCACTACCCCAAATTCGGCAAAGTGTAAAATCGCTTCAACATCACTAATTAAGCCAAGGCCCCACGGACCAATCGCTACACCCGCCAGTAAATAGCCCAATACCGACCCCAACCCCATACGCTGGGCGAGGGGTACAGCTACCACGGCAGCGGTAAGAAAAATCACACTACTTTGAAGAAAATCACTTTCCAACGCCATGCGCTCCCTCCTGAGTCAGAGGTTCCGTCGGATCCTGCAACCATTGATGATAGAGTTCTGCGTGCTGTGAGCGCTCGTTATCAGAGACATTTCTTGACCAATACAACACAAGCGGCTCAATCCAGTGCATTCGACACAAGGCCGCCGATAACTCAAACGGCTGAAGTATTTCAGACAAGGGATACTTGTTGTAGCCATCATGCCCGAACGCATCTTTGTTGCCTCCGGTGGTGATGACACTGCGCCACACTTTGCCTTTAAGTGCTTCACCTTTTCCAAAAGCAAAATCTTTGCCTAGCACGCGGTCCATCCATTCTTTGAGCAGAGCAGGACAAGAATACATAAATAGGGGGTGCTGAAAGACAATCACATGATGCTCAAGTAACAGGCGTTGCTCAGCGTTGACATCAATAAAGAAATCCGGGTAATGTGCGTACAAATCATGCACAGTGACATGCTCAAGTGATGAAATTCTTTTTAGCATCATTTGATTAGCAACCGAGCTTCGAGATTCAGGGTGAGCATAAATAACCAACACTTTCACTGTGTCAGATAACTCAGTACTTCGTTGATTTACAGCCATTGAGTGAGCAGCCATCCTTCTGTTTTCAATACCTAAGTATCGCTTAGGCATCATGTTATCATGATCACTTTGTTATACGTTGTTGTTAAGCATAACGCAATGATCGACTTTTTATCCTATTCGCCCTACTATTCGGCGCGATACGAGCAAGAATAAAGCACAATACTATGATTACCTTTTCTGATATCCAACTGCTTCGCGGTGGCAAGGCCCTACTGGATCAAACCTCAGCAACCATTCATCCTGGTGACAAGGTCGGCCTAGTCGGTAAAAATGGCTGCGGCAAGTCGACGCTGTTTGCCCTAATAAAAGATGAACTGTCTATCGATAGCGGCCACTTTAGCAAGCCTTCTCATTGGGAAATGGCATGGGTCGCCCAAGAAACCCCAGCACTAGAGCGACAAGCTTTGGATTACGTCATCGACGGTGATCGTGAATACCGCGGACTGGAAGCTAAGCTTGCCAAAGCGGAGCAAGACGATAACGGCACACTTGTGGCCGAGCTGCATGGAAAAATTGAAACCATCGGCGGCTACAGTATCCGCGCTCGGGCCGCTGAGCTGCTCGACGGCCTTGGTTTTTCACAACCACAAATGGACTGGAGCCTGACTCAATTCTCAGGTGGGTGGCGTATGCGTCTCAACCTAGCTCAGGCCTTATTGTGTCGATCAGATCTACTGCTGCTTGATGAGCCAACCAACCACTTGGACTTGGATGCGGTGATGTGGCTGGAGCGCTGGCTGCAAAATTACCCCGGCACCTTAGTGCTGATTTCCCATGACCGAGACTTTTTAGACCCGGTCGTTAACCGTATTATTCATGTTGAGAATCAGCACCTCAATGAATACACAGGTAACTATTCGTCCTTTGAAACCCAACGCGCGCAGAAGTTGGTCCTCCAGCAAGCCATATACCAGAAGCAACAAAAGCAAATGGCGCACATGCAAAGTTACATTGACCGTTTCCGCTACAAAGCCTCGAAAGCGCGTCAAGCCCAAAGCCGGATTAAAGCCCTAGAGAAAATGGAGCAGGTCCTGCCAGCGCAGTTCGATAACCCTTTCAACTTTGAGTTTCGTCAACCCGACGCGCTACCTAATCCGATCATCATGATGGATGAGGTCTCCGCAGGCTATGATGACAACCTGATCCTAGACAAAATTCGTCTCAACCTTGTGCCTGGCAGTCGCATCGGCTTACTGGGCCGAAATGGCGCGGGTAAATCGACACTGATCAAGCTATTATCGGGCGAGCTCTCCCCCCAAAGTGGCGATCTCACCTACTCACAAGGGGTGAAAATTGGCTATTTTGCCCAGCACCAATTAGAAACTCTCCACCCGCAAGAGACGCCTCTGCAACACATGATGCAGATCGCACCGGACAAAAATGAACTGGAACTGCGCAATTATCTGGGCAGCTTTGGGTTTCAGGGTGACAAAGCCCTAGAGCCGGTCGCACCATTTTCTGGAGGAGAAAAAGCCCGCTTGGTTCTGGCACTGGTTGTATGGCAAAAACCCAACTTACTGCTGCTTGATGAGCCCACCAACCATTTAGACCTCGATATGCGTCAAGCATTAACCTTTGCCCTTCAGACCTTTGAAGGGGCGATGGTCATTGTGTCTCACGACCGTTACTTATTGCGCGCGACCACCGATGATCTTTATCTGGTGCATGACCGACAAGTTGCACCATTTGACGGAGATCTTAGCGATTACTACAAGTGGCTGACTGACCAACAGAAAGCCGAACGTCGCCAAGCACAGGCCCAATTGCCGGAAAAAAACACCGCTAACAGTGCGGCCGCAAAAAAAGAACAGAAGCGCCGTGAAGCAGAGTTTCGCAAGCAGACCGCTCCTATTCGCAAACAGATTTCCCTTCTCGAAGCCAAAATGGATACCTTGTCGGCTGCCTTATCGGAAACAGAAACACAGCTGGCCGATGCCTCTTTGTATGACGTTGACAACAAAGCACGCTTGAGTGAAATACTGTCCCTTCAGGCAAGCAGTAAGTCCACGCTAGAAGACGTCGAAGTCGAATGGATGACGCTGCAAGAAGATCTTGAACAAATGGAAGCACAGCTGAATTAATCACGCAGAGCCGCTCAAGCGGCCCTGCTGAGGTTTAAGGTTGATTGGCCATCCGATACTCAATATCGACGCTTGCCCCGCTGGGCTGAGTTAATGTCAGTGTCAGGCTATCTGGCAATCGGTCACTCTCGTCATTAACATAACGATATTGATATTGGGTGACTTGATTCGCGACCGTCTTTTTTATCGATTGAATCGGATGAAAGGCCAAACCGAAGAAGTCCATATCGACTTTCCATTCCTTGACCGGATCCACATAATAGATACCATACACCTGATCTGGGTCTGCGACATACTCCAACTCAAAGACTTGAGTTCCTTTGCCAAAGAGCGTTTGGGTCGCGGTGCGAATTTCACCATTATCGTGATACTGAAGCAATAGCACGCTTTTTTCACGTTGTGGGCGTTTTTTGATTTCGATAATTTTACGTAAGCGTCCATCATCATGATAACGATAATGAAACTCTAAATTAGCCATATCATCTCCACTCAATGGGATCTGAGTGCGTTTCACCAATCTATTTTGCTCATCATAACGATATTTGATTTTGTAGGCAGCTCTTGGCGTTTGATCCAAACTGATGGCAAAATCGTCGAAAATCCGCTTCATTTCTTTCACGACCTTACCGTCAGTATCATAGTGATACTCTGACACAAAATTCTCTTTGGTATGGCGTACGTAACTGTTGATATCACCATGCTTCATCAAAGCCCGTGCAGAGGCTAAGCGCCCATCAGCATCGTAATGGTAGTCGAAGGTGCTGTCCGCATAATCGCGCTGCGTCACGCGCCCTTGCTCATCATAACGATAGGCTCCGCCAACGGTGGGGGTATCTCCGACCTGTTTGGCGACCTCAACTAACCGCGGAGTATGGGCCAAAACTTCATCTTGATTAATGGCATCCGAAAACACCGAGTATCCCTCATACCCATAAGCATGAGTGGTCAGAGCTAAAGTGACGGCAGCGAAAGCCAATTTTACATTCATCATCTGTTCCTATATTCAACGAGCAATAGTGAGCGCTCACGCGCTGTTCTTATAGAGAAATCCCTCAAATCCTCTCCATCTTATATAAAACTCAATTTATATGGTAATGATAATTAATCTCACCATGGGCTCTAGCCAACGTCCACACGACACAGTCACCACCCATCACCCGGACAAGACTCCGTGATGGAACCTGCCCTTTCCAATGTCTATTTTTGAGGTAATACGCTGTAATATAGGCATATTAACGCTAAACTTGGCATTATTGCCCTGTTGCGAAGACGCCAAGCGAACGCATATTGGCACGGCTACAATAGGTTTGGGGAGTTCAGTTCACATGAGCACAGCGCGCGTCACCCTGTCTTTAACACTGGAACGTTTATGGCAGTTCAGCCTGCAATACTACAGTGTGCGTGAAGTGAAAGAGGCTTGCCTGACACTGCAAAATCGTTACAAAGGCAACGTTAACCTGTTGTTATTGCTCAAGTGGCTCGACGAACAACAAGCCGCCTTTCTCGATGAAGACTGGTATAAGATAGAAGCCTGCCTTGGCCGTTCAGAAACGTTGCTGCACAGCTACCGAGATCTTCGTCGCAAGTTAAAACCCCACTTAGCCGACACCTTGTATCGGGAATCACTGCAGTTCGAATTACAGCTGGAAAAACAACAACAATCTGATCTGGTTGACTGTCTTAACAGTATTGAACTTCACATCAATACAGGAGAAGCGCTGACTTTGCGTTACTGCCGCCAGCTTGGTGGGCAACATTTGCATGAAGTATTCGCCACGTCTCTCCCTAGCATCAGCCACAAATGAGCCCGAAACCATGACACAATTTATTGCTGCGACAGGGTTGAGCAATCCTCACTTACAAACGTTAGCGCCCCGCTTTATCCGCAAGAAAGCCCTGTTTGAACCGCATTGGCAGCGGTTGAATACCCCCGATGGCGATTTTCTTGATTTAGCTTGGAGTGAAGATTGGCGCAGTGAGTCCGCACAGAAAAAACCTGTGTTTGTCCTCTTTCATGGCCTAGAAGGTTGCTTCTATAGCCCCTATGCCAATGGATTGATGCATGCTTTTGCCAAACAAGGCTGGGTATCCGTGATGATGCATTTTCGCGGTTGCAGTGGTCAACCCAATACCCAGGCCCGAGCCTATCATTCTGGAGAGATTGAAGATGTTCGGCTGTTTCTCAAACATTTACACCAGCACATGCCTACGCAAAATAAGGTAGCGGTCGGTATTTCACTGGGTGGCAACGTGCTGGCTAATTACCTCGCGGAGTACAAAGACGATCCTTTGATCCATGCCGCCACACTGGTTTCCGCACCTCTAGATCTATCGGCGTGCGCACAGCGAATCGAACAAGGTTTCTCTAAAATCTACAAAAGCTATCTGCTGTCCTCACTAAAAAAGAACGCTCTGCGTAAACACCCTCTGATCAAAGAGCAATTGGATGTTTCCTATCAAAGCATCAAACGTGTGACCAAACTGTATGAATTCGACGATTTGATCACCGCGCCATTGCATGGTTTTAAAGATGCGGACGACTACTATCAGCGCTGCTCTGGCATCAACCGATTACAAGAAATCCGCACCCCAACGCAGATCATCCATGCCAAAGATGACCCATTTATGACCCATGCGGTGATCCCTAAATATGTGTTGCCGGAAAACATCGACTATCGCCTGTTTAAGCGCGGGGGTCATGTCGGTTTTCTTAGCGGCCACGCACTAAAGCCACGTTTTTGGCTTGAAGAGGCTCTACCTGCCTACTACCAAAGTTTGGCTTTTTCTAAATAATGACCACGACACCCACTTAACGAACCCACAAGAGGCGGCTATGATTGTCCCATGGCAAGACATTGAATCTGACACATTGGAAAACCTAATTCGCGAATTTGTATTGCGCGAAGGGTCAGATTACGGAGAAATCGAAGTCTCTTTGCAAGACAAAATCGACCAGATTCAGGCCCAGCTACAATCTGGCGAAGCCGTGGTCGTTTTTTCTGAACTACACGAAACCGTTGATATTCAGCTCAAGAGAAAGTTCTGATTTTAAAATACGCCATACAGCTTAATCGGGCCAAAGCATGTTATAGTCACAGGCAATAACACAGGACAGTTAACAACAGACAAGGTTTGTCATGTCAGCAAAACATCCGATCATTGCCGTCACAGGTTCATCTGGGGCAGGCACAACAACAACATCTGAAGCCTTTCGTAAGATGTTTAATATGATGCGCATTAAAGCGGCTTGGGTTGAAGGGGACAGTTTCCACCGTTTTACCCGTCCAGAAATGGATATTGAGATCCGCAAGGCGCGCGAACAAGGCCGACACATCAGCTACTTCGGCCCTCAGGCCAATGACTTTTCCGAACTGTCTGAGTTCTTTCGTAAATACGGTAACGACGGGGTCGGCAAAGTACGACGTTACCTGCACACCTTCGATGAAGCCGTTCCCTACAATCAAATGCCCGGCACCTTCACACCTTGGCAAGAACTGCCTGAACACTCCGATGTGATGTTTTATGAGGGCCTTCATGGTGGGGTGGTGGACGGTGACGTCAACGTCGCCCAACACGTTGATTTTTTGATTGGTATGGTGCCCATCGTCAACCTAGAGTGGATTCAGAAATTTGTCCGTGACACACGAGATCGCGGCCATTCACGAGAAGCGGTAATGGACTCGATTGTTCGCTCAATGGACGATTACCTCAACTACATTACGCCTCAGTTTTCACGCACTCACATTAATTTCCAGCGGGTTCCGACGGTTGATACGTCCAACCCGCTCAATGCCAAAGGCATACCCAGCCTTGACGAAAGTTTTGTCGTGATTCGTCTCAGAGGGATCAAGAAAGTCGATTTTCCGTATTTATTGGCGATGATCGATGGTTCCTTCATGTCACGTCACAACACACTGGTTGTACCAGGTGGTAAAATGAGCTTTGCAATGGAGCTGATCGTTCGCCCCATTTTACAACAATTGATCGAAACCGGGAAAATTGGTTAAGTCGTAGTTCTGGTTCACGATTACTTTTCATACCGTGATCATGTGCACATTTTTGCTTGGAAAAATGGCCCCTGACGTAGATTAAAATCAAGAAATAGATTCCGAAACAGGATACTATTTTAAACCGAAACAAAGATGGCTTGCAGCATTTGAAAAGTGCTCTTATCCTAGTAAGTCTTGATTCAAGGCTTAGCTAACAATATGGAAAGCAGCAAGCATACCCTGCAGAGGAAGTGAGATATTATGGTTCTAGGTAAACCTCAAACCGATCCAACATTAGAGTGGTTCCTTTCACACTGTCATATTCATAAGTACCCGTCGAAAAGCACGCTGATCCACGCGGGCGAAAAAGCAGAAACACTTTACTACATCGTAAAGGGCTCTGTGGCCGTACTTATCAAAGACGAAGAAGGTAAGGAAATGATTCTTTCCTACCTAAACCAAGGTGACTTTATCGGCGAACTTGGTTTATTCGAAGAAGACCAAGAGCGTACCGCTTGGGTTCGTGCGAAATCTCCTTGTGAAGTGGCTGAAATTTCATTCAAAAAATTCCGTCAGTTGATTCAGGTTAACCCTGACATTCTGATGCGTTTGTCTTCACAGATGGCCAGTCGCCTTCAGGTCACTAGCCAAAAAGTGGGAGATCTTGCGTTCTTAGACGTGACAGGACGTATCGCTCAGACGCTACTGAATCTGGCCAAACAGCCCGATGCGATGACCCACCCGGATGGTATGCAGATCAAAATCACTCGTCAGGAAATCGGCCAAATTGTCGGCTGTTCTCGCGAGACGGTTGGGCGTATCTTAAAGATGCTAGAAGAGCAGAACCTGATTTCTGCCCACGGTAAAACGATCGTCGTCTACGGCACCCGTTAAGCTCGAATTTTGACGATCAAAGCCGGGCGTAATGCCCGGTTTTCGTCTATCTAGTTTGGCAATGCCAAAACCCTGTCCTACTCTTTAGTTTGGCTTTTATTTGTACTACTTCAAATAGGACAAACTAATGAAAAAACGACTCTTTTCCTACCTGATATTCCTGTGTAGTTTACTGTCTCCACTCGCGATGGCCCAAACCACCATTGTCCATCCGATCCCAAGAGAAGGCTCAGAGCTTGACCTTTACACCATTGCACTTATCAAGTTTCTTGTCGAAAAATCGGGACAGGATATCAAGTTGCAGCCCTACAAAGCGCCGGTTGATTCTCAGTCTCGCAAGGTCAATCTACTCAAAGAAGGTAAGCTCACCATCGACTGGTTGGGGGCAGACAAAACCCTAGAAAAAGAATTGCTCCCGATTCGCTACCCAGTTTTTCGTGGTTTGCTCGGCCATCGTATTTTTATCACGAATAAAACCATTGCCGCGAAGCTAGGTTCAATTGACAACATAGAGCAGTTACAACAACTTGGCATCATTCAAGGCGAAGGCTGGGCCGATGTGAACGTTCTCAAGTCTGGCGGCTTTAAAGTCCGCGAAGTACCCAACTTCGATAATATCTTTCGGATCGTCGACAGCGGGCGCACCGATCTGTTTCCTCGTGCCGTCATTGAACCATACAGCGAAGTCGCTCAGCGCAGTCAGTTAACCAATTTAGTCGTCGATGACAAAGTCATGCTCATCTATCGCTTTCCTATGTTTTTGTTCGTCAGCCCGACGAACCCTGACATCGCAAAGCTGATGCAAGAAACCTTTGAAAAATCTTATCAAGATGGGTCATTTGAAGCCTTTTTTGAACAGGCACCGTTAGTGGTCAAAACCTTTGAACAAGCGGGGATCCGCAATCGGAAAGCGTTCAAAATTGATAACCCTCATCTGAGTGACGAAACCCGCTCAATTCCAGAACAGTATTGGCTCAACGTCACCGAATAATCTATAAAAAAAGCGCCACTTAGGCGCTTTTTCCAATCCAATCGACTTAACCGTTGGTACTTTCGAAAATCTTATCTGCCGAAGCAGCAACAAATCCCGGATACAACTCGCCGTTGCTCATTGGATAACGTTTCGCAAACTCATAGAAACCACCGGGTATCATTTCTGTGCCCTGCTTGAACGAAACTGGTACTTTATCCGCCATAGTCGACGACTGCTCAAGCAACACCTCTGGAGAGCCTTTTACTTCGCCTCCAGCTTCATTGATGGTAAAGCCTGACTCACGCAGATAGTCATTAACCCCTTGGACTTCGTCAAAGGCTTTGAGCTGGTTCACATTGACCGTAAAGTGGTTAGCGCCATACCCATGGGCCGCCAACCAAGAGGCATACTCGCTCTCTTTCGCCAACACCTGATAATCACTCAAACTCAGGTCCCATAGACGGCCTGCAAATAAAAACGCCTCACTATCGAGTACGCTGCGATCCACTTGAGAGACCAATTTAGCCACAATCTGCTGCAGCTCAGGTGAACATTCATCAACTTTCAGCTCGCTGATGAACACTTTTGGCTGCTTGGGATCAGGGTGCTCATAATGCTTCGCCACGAGCTTTTTGCTTTCAAAAACATAATCCCCGCCAGCTTGGTAACCCCTGTCAATAAAGGGCTTCGCCAGCGTCTCAATACCCAGCGGTGCCAAATTAAACGTACGTAACGCAATATGGTCGTTGATAAGAGGTTCATTTTCTTGGAGCAAACGATGGACGTTATCCGCAGAGGGACATAAGCGTTGAATATAGTCATTCCATAACGACTGAAATAAAACATCTGGCGTCATAGCGCCTCCTTGTTTGAGTAATCGGAATGGCGAGAGTCAAAGCGTATCCGCCTTACCCTCCATCCGTTTAGGCCATCGTCAACGAAGCGCAACGATGGCCGTTAGTGGCTTACAGTTCGAGGCCTGGGCTCAACGTCGCAGGGAGGACGGTTTCCCCTCCTTCCATTGATGCCATAGGGTAAGCACAGTAATCCGCAGCATAGTAGGCGCTTGGTCGCAGGTTGCCTGAAGCACCAGGCCCACCAAACGGAGCATCACCACTTGCCCCGGTCAGTTGGCGATTGCGGTTAACAATACCAGCACGAATATGATCAACGAAATAATCCCACTCACCGTCGTCTGTCGACACCAGACCCGCCGACAAACCAAATCGGGTATCGTTGGCCAGTTCTACTGCGTTTTCTAACCCTTGGTAGCGTACCACTTGCAACAAAGGCCCAAAATATTCTTCGTCCGGTAGATCGGCTATGGCGGTCACATCGATGATGCCCGGTGTCACAAACGCCGCTTCACCCGCCTTGGCTTCGAGTAAACTCTCACCACCCAGTTTTTGCAAATTGGCCTGTGCATTGAGAATAAAATCGGCCGCCGCTTTAGAAATCTGCGGCCCCATAAACGGCGCTGGTTCAGCAAAAGGCTGATCAACACGAATATTTTGGGTCGCCTCAACCAACTTATTTACCAAGGCATCCCCTTTGGCTCCAACTGGGACATACAAACGACGCGCACAAGTACAGCGTTGTCCTGCACTGATAAAGGCCGACTGGATCACGGTATACACGGTGGCGTCTAAGTCACCATAATGCTGGGAAATCACCATCGGGTTATTTCCACCCATTTCCAGCGCCAGCATAGTGCCGGGTTGGCCAGCAAACTGACGATGAAGAAGGTGACCAGTATTCGCGCTGCCAGTGAACAACACGCCATCTAACCCTTTGGAACTGGCCAGCGCAACGCCCGTCTCCTTCGCCCCTTGGACCAAATTGATCACGCCAGCAGGCAAACCCGCTTGCTGCCAAAGTTTCATCACAAATTCACCCGTCAGCGGCGTCTGCTCAGACGGCTTGAACACCGCAGTGTTACCGGCTAACAATGCGGGGACGATATGCCCATTGGGCAGATGTCCCGGGAAATTATAGGGGCCAAATACCGCCATCACACCAAGTGGTCGATGACGTAGCACGATCTGGTTGCCCGCCGCTTCGCGAGTCGCTTCGCCAGTCCGTTCATGATAAGCACGAATAGAGATAGCTATCTTACCCGCCATTGCGCCAGCTTCAGTCCGAGTTTCCCAGATCGGTTTGCCGGTTTCTTTGGCTATAATTTCCGCGATTTGCTCACTGTTGGCTTTAACTTGTTCAGCAAAGGCCAGCACAATGGCCTCACGCTCCGCATATGTGCGCTTTTTCCAGCTCACGAAAGCGTGCCTAGCTGCACTGACAGCCGCTTCAACCTGAGCTGGTGATGCACTGTCACCATGCCAGATCACTTCATTATTATAAGGGCTGACCGAGTTCATCGATTCGCCCTGACCCGCAAGCCACTCGCCTGCAATCCAATGTGTCATGTGTGTCTTCCTTTCGATTACTGAGCCAGCATGCGAACGTAGTCGCCTTGGTGAACGTTTAATGCCTCAGCGACTTGCGGCGACAGGATCACCGATTCTGACGCCTGATCGTAGGCCGCCTTGGCCGCCGTAGCACGGAAATGTTCAAATGAGGTATTCGAGACAAGGTAGTCTTGCGAGCTAGAATGCTCTGAAACCGTCACTTTAGCGCGGAATGAATGTCGGACGGAGTCGATGTTGCGTAAATCACACTCCACCGATGGACCACCGTCAAAAATATCGACATAATTGCGACAGGTGAATCCTTCTTTTTCTAACAGCCGCAACGCTGGTTTGGTGTTCTCGTGTACCTGACCAATCACAGCCTGAGCCTCTTCACTGAGTAAGTTGATATAGATTGGTAATTTAGGCATGAGATCCGCGATAAAACCTTTCTTTCCTATGCCTGTGAGATAGTCAGCCATGGTGAAATCAATCGAGAAAAAGTGCTCTTGGAGCCATTGCCAAAACGGCGAGTTGCCTTCGTCATCCGAGACACCACGCATTTCTGCAAAGACGGTTTTTGAGAAGCGATGCGGATGCTCTGCCATCATCAAAAAACGGCACTTCGACATCAATCGACCATTCAGGCCACGTCGAAAGTCCGGACGCAAAAACAGTGTACAGATTTCGCTATAACCCGTGTAGTTATTACCAAACGTGAGCAACTTGACCACGTTATTCACCCCCAGCTTGGGAGAAGAGTGCACAATGGTACTGATGTGATAGGAGTAAAACGGAACATCCCAACCAATCGAGGCTTCAATACCAGTACACCCTGCGACCTCGTCAGTGTCACTATCGACGCTGACCATCAGGTAGCCCTCGTCGCCGGGCTCGGTGACGTCAGGCTTGGCAAAACTGTACTCAGAATGTGTGATACGATTGGTTAACAATTCCTCGTTAACCGGAAGAGATGTGAATCCATGACCCGATTCCACTGCACAGTTATGCAGTGCGTCGTAGTCTGACATTGTTATAGGGCGAACAACCAGCATCGATACTCCCTCCTGATGCTCAACTCAATTCCATCAATGAACGCTCGATAAGGGCTGATCACATCACTGATAACGTCCTGTCCGAATCCAACATCTGACTCGTCAGTTTGCGGCCATTGACGTCTTACCTCAGCAAGGCCCCAGCACTATCCTTAAACGATACCACCGTGGAATTGATAAAGGGACCCAGCCTGATCGCCGGATCCCGTAAGATGGTTTGAATTATTTGGTGAGCGTAGCCAGAGCTTGGTCGAGCCTAGCGAGTCCTTGCTCAATTTCTTGTTGGCTGATCACAAGCGACGGAGTAAAGCGCACCACATTGGTCCCCGCGACCAAAATCATCAGCCCTTGTTTGCCTGCCGCAACCAGCACATCACGCGCTCTGCCTTGCCACTCTTCATTGAGCGCAGCGCCAAGCAACAAACCTTTACCACGGATCTCAGCGAACATGTGGTATTTTTCGTTAAGCTTGGTAAGCCCCTCACGAAATAGCGCTTCACGCTCAGCCACACCGGCCAAAGTCTCTGGCTGGCTGACAATATCCACAACGGCTTCCGCAACGGCACACGCCAATGGGTTCCCCCCATAAGTCGAGCCGTGAGTGCCCACTTTCATGTGCTTTGATAGCTCAGTGGTCGTCAGCATCGCGCCAATCGGGAAACCCCCGCCCAACGATTTGGCCGTGCTCAGAATATCTGGCGTGACACCCAAACCTTGGTACGCATAAAAATGACCCGTACGGCCATTGCCCGTTTGAACTTCATCAAACACCAACAGGGCATTATGTTTATCACACAGCTCACGGACCGTCTGAACAAATTCATCGGAAGGAGAAATGATGCCGCCTTCACCTTGAAGCGGTTCCATCATGATCGCACAAGTGCGATCAGAGATATGTTCACGCAACGCATCCACGTCATTATAAGGCAAGTGGGTCACATCACCCGGCTTAGGACCAAACCCATCCGAGTAAGTCGCTTGGCCGCCCACGGTCACCGTAAAGAAAGTACGTCCATGGAAGCCTTGTTTAAACGCAATAATTTCTGATTTTTCAGGCCCAAACTTATCAGCCGCGTAACGACGAGCCAGTTTGAGAGCCGCTTCATTGGCCTCAGCACCCGAGTTAGCGAAGAAGACTTTTTCTGCAAAGCTCACTTCCGTCAGCTTTTTTGCCAAACGCAGCGCCGGCTCGTTGGTCATGACATTACTCAGATGCCAAAGCTTTTGGCCTTGCTCTGTCAGCGCCTTAACCATGGCAGGATGACAATGCCCCAAACAACTTACGGCAATTCCGCCAGCAAAGTCTATGTATTCTTTGCCTGACTGATCCCAGACACGGGCACCTTCGCCCTTAACTGGAACCACTTCCATCGGGTTATAACAAGGCACCATTACCTCATCAAACAAACCGCGTTCTACGTTATTTTCAACTGTCATTGCTCTTCCCTCTCGATACCGCATGCTAGGTACTTTTTGCATCCTTGCTTTCCGCAATAGAAAGCACATATTGTTTTGCATGTAAGCTATAGCGGCATTGTATTTACATTTAATTAACCATTTCAATAGTGATTTGTTCTTTTTAAACACCCACTAAACACATGATTATCATTGGGTTTGAGTATTTATGCACTATGCTACTGCTTTTATGAAGCAATATATTCTTATAGTTAAGATAAGCTGAGGTTAAGCATAGGGATAACAAGGCGGCAGAGTTAGCCATAGCAACGGCTACGAATAGTTTTTCACAAATTATTCGTACGCAAAAATATGAAATAAATGTTAAAAAAAGTGATCCGCGTCAGGATTTTTTCGGGGGGATATCGCCACTGGCGCTAAGATCAGCGACGTAAAAAGTTAGCCAGTAGCTCGTGACCTTGTTCCGTTTTGATCGATTCAGGATGAAACTGGACCGCTTCGATCGGTAACGATTTATGCTGAAATCCCATCAGTTCATCGATGCTTCCATCCTCAAACACCGTCCAAGCCGTCGGTTCAAAACAGGCAGGTAAACTCTCGTTTTTAACCACAAGTGAATGATATCGCGTCACGGTGAGTGGATTATTGAGCCCCTCAAATACGCTATTTTCAGTATGTTGTATCGGTGACGTTTTCCCGTGCATTACCTGACGGGCTCGCACAACCTCACCACCAAACACCTGAGCAATGGCTTGATGACCCAGACATACACCCAGAATGGGTAATTGACCAGCAAAGTGTGCAATCGCCTTTAGGGTGATCCCGGCATCATCTGGGGTACATGGGCCGGGCGACAGTACCAAATGACTCGGCTGCATCTGTTCGATATCAGCGAGGCTGATTTCATCGTTGCGCACCACTTTCACCTCAGCGCCCAGTTCACAAAAGTACTGGTAGAGGTTGTAGGTAAATGAATCGTAATTATCGATAATTAGCAACATGAGGCAGAGGAGAGTAGTCAGTGTGGTGGTCAGAGGCGTTATTGTGCAATACCCAAGCAGAAAGGCAAGCAATAAACCATGAAAGTAGAAAAATAACGCCAGCTTGACTGACGTGAATCGGGCTGCCTTTTCTCTTATACACAGCGGTTCGAAGACCCGCCTAATTCAATGTAAGGCAACCCTGCCGAATGAATCAGTGATGATTGCTTAGATTGCGCATAACACTCATCAGTGAAGACAACCGAAACTTTCTTGTCACTAGGTAGGCCGCCAGAGCCGTAGAGTAGATTTCTTTGGCAAAAGCATCAGACGAAGGCCATCAATACGCACCGTTGATGCTCGAACAATGGGCTAACGTATTAGCCGCCGTGTCGGTGACTTCGTTATCCAACCTTTGCATTTACACAGTGGGGGCTGGCGTTGTCCAATCTTCGGTAGATACCGTTTTAGCCATCGCCATAGGGGCCTGACCCATTAAGCTGACGAGCGCCAAAGTGAAAAAGGACACCTCTCGAATCATGAGTGTGTCCTTATTTCTCGGCGAACGCTTAGCTCGGCTAGAATTTGAAGTTGAATGTCTTGGCATACGGCATATCCGTCTGCTCAGTAATATCGCCTCGAGATAAAATCCGTTTTAGGGATTTGTTTTTGTATCCCTCAGCAATATCATTCATTAAAGAAGCAATCAGATTAAGTTCGTGTGCGTAACCCGAACGCATATCCCCTACCTCGACCATTTTTCTCGTCTTATTGGTGATTTTCTTGGTGTAAGACACCGTCTGGACACTGAGCGCATAATACTTGTCAAACTGTCCGGGCTTGTGAATATACCCTTCTCTCACTCGACTTAATTTATCATTCACACTCATCAAACCATCGACAAATTTAATCAAATCCGCTCGAGAGGCATCATCGTATTGTCCAGAGTAAAGATAGTCACGATTGATATCGCCTCTCATCATCGACAATCTGTCTCGAAGTTTATTGATGGTCATATAAAGTGCAGTAATATCCCCCGTATAACCCTCAGGCATATTATCTTGGTCGTATACAACCCTGTTGTCTTTGTATATCTCCAGGATTTCTTCATGGGTGAGAGATAATGTGTCCTGACCAAGTAACTCACTGTCTGCGAAAGCCACACAAGAGCTAAAGCACGTGCTGATTAAAACCGCGACGATTGTTTTCATATTAAAATGGCTCAAAAATAAAAAGAAAGCGCATGCTAATCTAATTCATCTTTCGATGTGGTCTTACCTTGCTGACTTTTTATACCTTGCCCGGGCCAATTACTTAGATAGCCTTAGCGGCACTCAAACGAGTAGGACCTACACAGAAAAAGGAATACGCGGTCCTGTTGGTGCCAAATATAATACGGATAGCTTCTGGGAGCGAACCCACTGACGTATGCCCACGCGCTCTGAGAGGTATCTCCTGTATCATAAAAAGCCTACGGTTGGCCATGACGTGTTGGGATTCCCACATCCAAAAATGGGACCAAGCCCGGTCCCATTTCTATTCTAGCGGATGTTATTTAAAGAGGATTAATCCTCATTCATACAAAAACAACCAACGGTCGCACTGCAACGTAATACTTTCCCTTCAGGGCATGGGTAATTAGACTGGGATGCACTTACCATTGCCGACATAAAAACCGTTAAAATTAATAGTATTTTTTTCATTTTTATCTTCTTTTTTATAAAAATGTAACTATATGTTTTTTATTCGTAATTTCTATTTTTTTAACGATATAAAGCCTAATTTTGAGACAATCAACTCATTCTTTGCGCGTATTTAGAGCGCAGTAGTCACTATGGTATAAATAACACCTTGACTAAAAATGAGTACGTTAAAAATGAAAGTGTATGACCGTTGTGCGTTAGTTCGAGAATTCTATACCCAAATCGACAGGGGCGATCAAGCCTACGCAGTGGTTTAGATAGATGGATTAATCCGTGCACATGGCATTAAGATGTGTTTTCATAATTATTTGAACAGAAAGGCACCCTGATTCGGTGTCTGTCCTTTATCTAGTAGTACTATGACGGCTTTATCTTATTTTTATCGAACGTAAATCATGGCTAAACCGCTACCGGTAGGTAATGGCATACAGCTTACAGAAATGAGCGGTTTCACTCCCCGACCACTTTTCACTTTCTGCTATCAAACCGTAAACCACAACCGGATTTTTAGCTTGATAGGCAGCAAGGATCATACTCAAGTTGGCATTATATCCGCGATCATCTTTAGTTATCCAATATCCTGCACACTCTCTCGAAGGTGTCGCAAGCCTAAACATCACATCTGCATTGCCAAACTTATTGTAGGATTCTACACTGCTTACAAAAGACTGCCCGGATGCGACATTATCATTAGCTAAAGCTTCCTCACTGGCGAGCCTATTTTCACTGGGGGACTCCACCTCTGTAGAATTTGCGTAGCCAGCATTTAACGCCAACATCAAAAGACACGCTATTTTTTTCTTCATTTTTCTCTTTCCATTAGGTTATTAATAGTAATTTTTCTGAGTAGAATTATAAAATATTAAGCTAAGAAATTAAATGGGATAATAGCTACTTGTTTTTTATTTTAACGCCCTAATGTATGTGCCCTTGAAAGTAAAGGATATTCTTTGATTTTTCAACGTATACAACACTAACCACAACACAGAGACTTGCCGTTAACAAACTTGTCGCCTCGGCATTAATTCGGCCTTGTTAAATAAGATATTTTGAGACTATACAGGTTTTATTTCCGTATATATTCCATTCAATTCCTTTATTGAAAATGACACTTAAATCAACGCCTAACATCGCCTTAATTAAAAAGTAGCTACATAATTTAATGTTAAGGCTGTAGATACATTACCACTGAGTCAGGTTAATCAGTATGCGTGGCATTAAGATTTGCCCTCATGACTCTAGTACCTCGACAAATATTTGGAAGTCTTGTTCATCCACGAACTATCAGTGTCAGGTCTTCGTTTTGACACAATACCGCTGAACCGTGAATCACGCGATGTCACATGATATAGAGCACCAGCAAATTCAACCCTTAATGGTCGGCTCATTTTCTCTCCCTGAAAACACCACACTAAACCACCCCACCTAACAAACCCAATAAGGTAGGGCGAACGCATGAACGTTATTCGCTCAATTAGAGTGCAAATATTGAGTAATGGGTGAGTGGTATTTGAACCCCGTAATCTCTTTTTTCGAACCGTTGAAAAGAAAGCTAATCTATTAGCTCAAATATTAAGCACACGTGCGGTCACCGTGCGCTTAAACTGAAGCTAAGCATCAGAATAATAAAGGTAAAATATTTTTTCATTATGGTTCCATTTAGTGTTGGTCAAGGTAATTGGTTAACGATATAACGAGAAACGTGATTTTTTAATTCCGTCGGGTTAGTTTACTTCCCTGAATAAAAATAGAAGAAAGGCAAGCCCTGAATCCATTTTTAAGTGTTAGTTTCATTTACTCATTTATACCAATCATCTCCCCAATAATACTTAGCGTACGGATAGTCACCAAATTCATCTAGTTCTTTATAAAGATTGTACTTATTGCTTATTAATGTCACATTAAAAATATTAGATATGGTTTCTTCCTTTCCAGCGACAATTAGTACGTCTTCGTCTACCACTTGCATAATCAACTCTAAGTTTTTTGAGAAAATAAGATGATTTTTAAAAAAAAGCCCATCCAGATTAACAAGTGATTCATAATAATCAAGATTGTTACTAAATTTAAAATCAATAATAAACCTTCTATCAACTCTTTCTTTAAGACTAGGCTCTTTACATAGATAAATCTCATTAAAAAAAGAGTTTAAATTACTAAATATAGGCTCAAATAATACCTCTGTACCACCAAGAAAAATAAATACCTGGTAATTATTCTTATTTATCCAATCTACTCTTAAAGCCCTTGAATCATAAAATTCAAAGTCACTATTATATAGCTCTTTTTCTATGGTAATTACTTCTTTATCAATCATTATCTCGAGTTAACCCACCGTTAGAAAATTTATCTTGAGTCGTATCGTTCTCATAGCGTATAGCCTCTTTCTTACCTTCTGTATGGCGTGATATTTTTGGCGCTCCAGTATTCCCTTTAATTTGACGATCACCTTTACTTTCAGGACGATAAGTAATCATTTCACCTGTCTTTTTGTCTCTAGAGAACTATCAGGGTCAGGTCTTGCGTTTTGACGCAATACGACTGACCCGTGAATCACACGATATTACATGATATAGCGAAACAGAAAATTCAACACTTAATGGTCGGCTCATTTTCTCTCCCTGAAAACACCACACTAAATATCCAAGTAAATTCATCCATAAAAACAAGATTTCAGGCCTGATCTTATTTAAATAAATCATAAAAGTGCTTATGATTTTTATAATATCAATGTATTAATCTTTCCTGTTTTAAATTCATATTCTTGTATAAATGAAGTATGTGGTGAGAAGTCATGCCACTCAATGAGCATATAGTAACCATCATCATTCAGCTCTAACACTAATACTTCCCCATCACTAAAAGGCATAAAGAATAGGTCTTCATGTACCACCCCATCCACTAAAAAAGTAGAAAAATTATCTATGACTATTTGAACCTTATCACTGAGGCTATCAGTAGTTACCCCCTCCAGAAGTAGTAACGCTGTATTTCTTTCGACATAAAATTGGACTACTGTTGATTCATGAAAACTGATTATTTTCACATTTATTCCTTAGGTTCTATGTGGGGTTCATCACTTCCTCGAGAGGTAGGCTCCCCGTCTTTATCTAAATATTGATCTTTTTTCCCCGTAGATTTGGGGTTGTGTCTGTGATAATGATCCCTACCATCTTCATCTTTTACGTCTAATGCATTTTCATCTTGGTTTTGCGCAGAATTCTGTGACTGGACTCTGGAACCTACCTTGGTATTAGCAAAAGTGTCGGTTTGATCATCAATATCTGGATCTAATTCTTGCTCAGTTTCATCTTCCTGTGTGTTGCCATTATGCATAATGGCAATGCCAATCGCACCTGTAGCAAAACCAGCAGGGTCATTATACTTAACTGGGTTATTCCATACATAGGCGTAGCGGTTATAGCTATTAGTCACATAAGGTGCTTGTACTAGTGGATCTGCGCTTATAAAACGTGCGATCTCTTGGTCATAAACTCGACCATTCATATGCACTAGACCAACTTCTGTAATTTCCTCATGTCCGGTATAACCACGGTTGGTAATGGCGTTTTGTACCACATCCAACGGCCCGTTATCAGACCACGCGACTTTACGCTGCTTACCCAAGGTATCGTAACTGCGGCGCTCTACGACTAAGCCGTAGCCATCAGTGATCATATCGACTGAATTGAGGGGATAATGCCTGTGTTGAAAGCTTCTTCCATGCGATGAAAGTTGAAACGATCCAATGTGAGCCGATAATGACGAGAGACCAGATGCGCCAAACGATCTTTGAGTACATAGAGGTTGATTGTAACCGGACAAGAAGGCACAGTGCTCTTGGGTATCTAAGCCCAGCTAACTTTGAACAACAAAATGTCGCTTAATGTGGTGTCCAGTCTTGCTGGAGCAGATCAGTCCCAAGCAAACACGCTATGTAAACAAAATGCCGATAATAAAAATAGACAACTGATTGTTTTTTTTCATGATAAACCTAGTAAGTAAATATAAATTTGGATATAGAAAATGAGCCATACTTAATTAAAGCATGGCCCATTATTTTTAGTGGAAATACTTATTTTAAGCCAAACATTGACAAATCAAATTTCGGCATCGTTTGATTGAGTTCATCCAGCGTTGGGCCTTCGCCTTTAATTAGCCACAAAGGTAAGAATGGTGATTCAATACCCACGACTTCTCCTCTCTGTAGGTAAATAACACGTAAAAATGCCAGTATATGAATATGTAGCAATGCATAATGATCATTTAGGTCCAAACATTCAGGCCCGGTAACCTGGCCAGATTGAGGCGCTATTTCACTAAAGTAATCGTAGTTAGCTTGCATCGCGGCTTGAGCGATTTCCTCTAACGACTCCTGCTGCACACCCCATTGATAACCGACCAGCTGAAAAAGCGGTATCTTCATAAACCAAGCATAAGTTTCAGCCAATTCCGTATCGATTGATGTAATTACACCTGGTTGAGCTAGAGCATTGCAGCGGTTAAAAACGTCACTTTTTACTTCAGTATCCTGCTCTCGCCCAAAATATGCTTTAAACAGGTCAACAAAATGAACCGTTGTCTTAACGGGCGAAATGCTGCCCACATTAAGAAAATTCTCTGTTGGGTACGCCAATAAATCAACCAATGCTGGTTTATCATCGACGAGTTCAGCAAGACAGACAGCATTTAACCATAGAGCATCACGTGTATGGTGTGACTTTTCTTCGCTGGTAGCGCGTCGAGTCTGGCCAAACAGTTCAAAAGTGACTTCCGTACCTGAGAGACGCTCCATATTAAAGTGTGCACGGTAAGCATTAACCGCCTCTTTCAGTAGCCATTTGACTTGGTTGTGTGCGCAACCAAAAATCTCACACTGTACCGCATACCCAACCAAATCATATGCAATGCTACTTACAACAAAAGGGTATCGTTCATTGCCTAATGAATTAAACGTCTCTATACGGCGATGTACTTGAGCTATCAGATCCTGAGGACGTGTTTTCAGTGCGCCAGACTCTTTTAACCGTTCCGGAAAATAATGTTGAGAAAAGTCGTACATCAATTGCCTCTATTTAATATCGTAAGTTTTGACTAAGGTATTCCCCAGCTCCCCAGTGGCTGGAGAGATGGTTTGCACCACCATTTTATAGTTTAACTGACCAGATTCCCGTGCCAACTTTATTGCGTCGTAAGTTTGACGATATGGATGCGTTAGTGGAAGGCCACCTACTGCTTTGTCCATGTTCATCATCATACTATTAAAGTACTCTTGGGTGCCTTGCATATATTTATTCTGACCTATTGTATGACCGCTTAAGCTTGGCGACTCACTAATACTGCCTTTAGCCTCAAGAATGGTTACTCTGCCATCCTTAACGTAGACCTGATCAAAGACAAAGTTGGTTTGCTTACTGCCTGGTATCTTATTGGCGAGCTCTTCACCTAAGTCCTTATCAACCGCATACTTCCTCGCACGCATTTCACCCAAGGCTTCAGAGAAAACGTTAATTTCCGAAGGTGATGGTTTAGGCACATTGGGATCGCTTTCCGCTAGCCTGCTTTGCTCCAGCAGTTTTTGCCTATGCTCAGTTGCTTCTTTTACCGTAAGTGGTCCCTTAACTCCTTTAACCTCGATCTTATCATTTAGATTCAGAAAATCCTCATCATAGAGTTTTTCTACCGGCTTAGCGTTATGTGTTGTAATGTTTAAGTCCTTCTTAACCCAAGTTCCATTCCCTCTATCTGGTTCGTAATCATGAGTCTTGAGTTTCGCTACAACTTGCTCTGGTGTGAGTTTGGCATGAGGGGCCAATTGCCTATGAGTCAAATACTTTCCATAATCCTCGTCACTCATCCCCGCCGGTTTTTTATACCATGCCGAAGGCTTACTACCTGAAGCAACAGCTTTACCCTTTGCATCCGTACCAAAATGACTTCCCAAGTCACCAAATACTGTTGCATATTGATTCAGCCCCTTCCCTAATATCGTAGATTCAGCCAACTCCATCAATTCGTCAAATGGCAGCTTGTCTAGAGGGATCTTATTGATACCTTTCGTAACGACTCTAACGCCAAGTGAAATAAGAAGGTTTATCACTGCCTGCTCAGGTGTGATATTAATCTCCGCATCACCGTTCAGAATTCGGTATAGCTGATAAATGGTCTCGCCAATGTCATAAATTGTTGCAGCCACCATCGCTGCTTTAACAGCAAAAATCAGCGCAGGTATAACAAAGAAAGCATTATTCTGAGCGGCGTTACCGCCAGTAGAGATTGCGATATCTGTGTTACCGCCAAATGCAAAAACGGTAATCCCTGCCGCTAAGCGAGAGATATCGACACCCTTCTGCTGTAGCCTCAAAAGCTCCTGTTCATACCTGAGGCTTAATTCTTCATTGCTTAACGTCGGGTTTTCCGCCCTAAGGTCTTCAAAAACCTCAGTTACAAACTCTTCGGATTCTGACTTCAGAACATCAGTATGAGCCTTATACTGCTGAGCGACGTACTCACCAATCACTCCACCCGCGGCGCCTGAAGCACAGCCATTACGGTTTACACTACTATTACCACCGTTAATACTGGAGATAGCGGTCCCCAACCCACAGCCTAACGCTGCGTGAGCAATATATTGGGTTGCCGTATTTATATCCGGTTCTGTTTGCCCTTCTTGTACTCGAGAAGCTTTGCCTATTTTATTGGCTAGATCTTTTCCTATGTGCATTACTGCTGACATAGCAATACTCTGCACAAAGGCATCACCAAATTCTTCGATGCTATGTCCATTGGCTATCGCAGACACACCCGTACTCACAGATGTATGTACCAACTGCGTAATAGCCTGATTGACTAAGGTCTCATTAGTGACATTTCCAAGAATATCATTGAGGCTCTGACTTGCCCCTGCGTCACCTGAGAACAGCGGAATATCTAAACCACTTAAAACCCCAGCTGTGACCATCGTTGTTGCTAACGAGGTGAGGGATTCATCAGACGCCAATTGCTCAAGTGTCTCTTTGAAATCAAAGCCGTTTGCTAGCAGGCTCGCAACAGCCTGAGTTTCTAACGCTGTAATCCCTGCTCCAATAGCTGTGTTAAGAGCCGTACCAGCAGTCCCTGTAGCCGCTAGGCTAGTACCACCGGAAGCAATAGCCATTGCCACAGATAGAATCGCCATCGCGGCAGGGGTTAATCCTGATTGGTCATAATCCCATTCCTCCATCACTAATTCGATGGAGTCCCAGTCAACGTGGCTGTATTCTGGGTTATTGCGAATATCTTGCATCCATGCCAGTTCAGGGGTCTGAGATAAGTCAGCAATAATCTGATCAAGATTCTTTGAGCCTGAAGCAATTTGGATTCGCACCCCATGGGCACCATCTAGAAATAAGCCGCCATTGTTAATGAACTCCGAATAATAGGCGACTTCACGTTGATAACCATTTCCCTGATGACGGAAAGACAAAGACCCTTCAAAAGACTGTTCATGGCTATAAGTTTCTAGCAATTTCGCCAATTCGAAATCAATTGAGCCGTTTTCAGCAATAATTTTTGACATACCTTTGTTGTCAATCGTTACCGCCTCCAGTAGGACATTGCCCTTCTCAGTTGAGAGCAACATACTTTGGCCCGCTTTAAGCAGCGTTCTTACAATTTCAGATTCCGTCGCACTCTCTGATTCGCTTTCCTTGGTGCCAAATATGCCACCGCTTTCAGCTTCAAACTTTTTCTCATAAGATCGTAAGTCTGCGGCGCTTTTCAGAGTAATTCCGTAGCCTGCCAGAATCTGTAGTAACCCCTGACTTTCCAGCTTTGCACCTTGTATAAAGACCTGACCGCCTGCGATTAGTGAAAGTGTATCGACCGCCGATAAGCTGGTTTGTAGGTTAACGAGTGAGGACTCGCTATCAGACCAACGCTGACCAGACTCTGCTCGTTGATCTTTATCTTCCTGAGGGACAAGAATAATATTGCCACCGGCCTCTATCTCAAGAGAACCTTGAGAACTGAACTGGCCACCGTGACTGACAACGTCTCTCGCCGTGTAAATATTCAAGTTGCCTAATGTGGAAATGGTACCAATTTGGTTAAAAGTTTCTGAAAAGCCGTGGCCATAATCTAGTCGTGTGACCAAGGTGTCGTTAGTCAATTTATTGGCAATGAGAGTAACGTCATCGCCGGTAATCGTCCCAGATAGGTTTTGCATTTCACGACCAGTACGAATCGTAAATTTCTGACCACTGATATGCCCTTGTGTGTTGATGAAATCTTGTTCAACATCAATAAGCGCGCTGTGTTTAAACTCAACACGACTGCCGTCCACCACAAAGGTTTGAGTTTTAATATCGGCGCTACCTGCAGCAAACGTTGAGTCATCGAGTTTTTGATCTTCTATTGTTTCTGCCGTCAAATAAACAAACGGAACTAAATAAGGAGCGCCATTAATGGTACGTATTTCTGGCCAGACAATGTCTTGACCCAAACTGGCAATTTGCTGGGTGGTCAGAGCCTGACCGACTCTATAGCCATATTGGCTGGCAACCTGCGCTCCATTCTCGTATAGTTTTTTCGTTTGCTCGTTGTAGCTTGAATAACCCGGTTTACTTATCCAACTTTTATTCAGGATCTGGACCAATTGATGCCGTATCACCCCTCTTTCAACATAGGGAGAACCAAACAGGGCGGGCAGCGCATTTTCATCAGTGAACTGTTCACTGCTCACGTCGTAACCGGGAATCAATTCCGGGTTACTCGCCAACATTAGGCTCAAAAAATGGCTGAAGCCATCAAAGATACCGAGTTCCTCTAGCTCTAAAGCCCCTCGGTATAAATAGTCACCTACCGACTCCTCTAATTGATAACGAGCGGTTTCAGTCACCGCCGCCGTAATTTCGTCTAGAGTAAGCTTGGTTTTTACCGAAGCATAAACCGGGAACGATAATTGCGTCAGCAACGCGGTGAGCACCACATTGGAGGTCACCTTCTTCCAGAGTGACGTGTTTGTTTTTTTCATTTTAACCAACTGCTGATTTAAGCTTTAAAATTAGGATTTATAATAAACAAGGTAATACCGTCGTTAATAATCGGAATATATTTACTTGGTTTGCCTATCTTTGGTGGCATAACTTTAGGTAGATAAGACGTCGCATAAGGGCCATAGGTAATATCTTGATTTTTGATGCTCGCCGAACCGAAGCCTTTGTGAAGATGCCCACCGACGAAGAATACAAACGGGAATTGCTGAGTCTCCTCATTTTTGGTCAGATCCGCTCTTGACGTGGTCCAAAAATCGGTTCTTCTGCGTCTGCAACTTCTAAGAATGCGCTTTGTACAATAGCTTCTTTGATGATGCGTCACCGTGGTAGTCTCCCACACATCACGAAGGCTAAGTCCTTCCATCCACACATAGCTTACCGTGCCAACAACATCTTGCTTGGCTTCGATTACACTGTGTTCATTAAAGAGATCATGTGATTTTAGGATAAGGTGGTTGCCCGCATGCAAGCGTGACTGAGGCGACAATGTTTTAATATATTGGCTATGGGTTAATACGGTCTTATCAGTACGACACCCCGCAGGAGAAATAATTTTGTGAAAAATAAAGAAAGGATCATTACAATAGTCTGGTTTTGGTTTTGTGACCCTTTTAGAGTCAGTACTACCCCATAGAGAGTAACGTTCATTATCGATCACGGGGGCTTGGATAATAGTGTTGCCTGTCCATGATTCGGCAATCGCCGACATGTTCCAGAAGCGATACCCCAATTGTAGCTCCAACGTCGACTCCGCTGACACGATCACCTGACTGCTTTTTTGGTAGTCCAATATTAGTTCCGGTTGATCCTTCGAATGTCTTGACACGGCATAAGGATTTGCGTTGATAAACTCACGGGCCTCAACCCGTACATTCTGCCCCAGAATAAAAGCATCTAAGTTATCGACTTCTACCTTATTGAAGCCTTCCGATGGTGCTGGAACCGAGGTAATTCCACCAGTTATAAAATCCGGTTCTTTATTCACTGAACGGCTCAGTTTGCTGATCCCAGATGTGAAATTTTCCGCGCTAACTAAGCGATATGGGTAGAGTGAGCCATTAGTCACTTTCCGTTCTGATTTAAGGTCAATATTCTCCCCCAATATGACGCCGCCAAAACGGTTAACCACGTCGGACTTGCCATGGATATAAATATCTCGCGCCGTTTCAATATCACCTTCGTTGATGAATTTATCAGAGGAAAAGTACGCACTGCCCGTGACAAGCGCACCGGTATTTTCTATCAGACCCACCGCAGCAATATCGACCTCGTTCGCACGAATGTTCTCTAAACCAAACGTTTTAACCCCTCCTTCCGGTATGATCTGGACATCATTGGTCGACTCAATACTGACTTTGTTTGCCGCGATAATTTGGTCAAAAATAACAATGTTGCCATTTGACTTGATCTTCACCGATTCCAGTGGGATAACACTCTCATTGTTATAACGATGTGATTACCAAGGGAGACTGACGGTATAACTACCAACCGACTTTGTCGTAGTCACACTAGCAATGATATCCCAAGTTGGCAACTCAAGCCGACTTGGGGAGTAGCTCTAATTTTGCCAG
>NZ_JABEYA020000010.1 GCF_013074385.2 Vibrio ostreicida | reverse complement strand
ACAACGTGAAACGCAGTGATAATAAGGTGTGGCAGCCAGGCAGATTTGTTGGTTGCGTGCTCGTGTCATGATGGTGCCTAGGGATGGAATGAGAATGTCACGACTGTAACGGTTTCTTTTCGAGAAAGCGGAATAAAGATAAGTAGTTACGAGGCAGAGTTGATTTTTCTGCTGGGCGTCATACTTTGCTTACAAGGTGCCTGTCCTTGTTAAGGGAAATCAGTGAAAAGGCTCGTGGCAGGAACTTGATCATGGTTGTCGTTTGCAATTTACATTTAAAGTAGTGACAGGTGTCTACTATTTCAATACTTGTATGACACTTTTGATGCAGCATTATGTCTATTCATTCACCATCTATTAACAAATAGGGCGAATATGCCAGTAACAAGATGTGTGAGGAGGACAATGTGCAACATTCATCAATGACTCAGCAACAAGCGCCAGCACTAGCCGCGTTACTTGATCGGGATTATCGGCTTAACTTTCAGGATTTAATGGAACAAATTCAGCTGGTCAACAAGCCACTGTCTCTGGCAACGATTCGTTTTATTCTTGAAGATGTCGACGTGAATGAACGTGAAATTAAAGCGTTGGCGAGTTATGACCAACAAAACTATTGTCGCCAACGGTTATTTAAAAATGAGCATTGTGAAGTGCTTCTTATGAGTTGGCTAAATGGCCAACGCAGCAAAATCCATGACCATCTCAATACGGCTTGTGGGGTACGTATACTGTATGGTGAAGCAACGGAGACTTCGTTTGAAACGGCCGCTAATGGTCATATTTATGCATCTCAGTCTTCACTGTTCAAACAGGGCAGTGTGACGGTGAGTCAAAATAATGATATCCATCAGATTTCCAACCTTCAGGCCAACGATGAACCTTTGGTGACCTTGCATGTGTATTCTCCACCGCTACGTCAGTTTCATTTATATCAACTCGAAGGCGGTTCTCCTGAGCTGCTCGATCTCCAGCAAGATTCGTGGTTTTACGAAATATAAATACTTAAGAGAATAGAGCCGACGAACCGCCTCGAACGCCAGCTCTATTCGCGATGTAATCGCTTCAGTTATCGGTTCTCCTCAAGAGAGGTTTGGCTCCATGACGCGTTCAATATTTTGTTGATGGCGCTTTTCTGAGAGATTTCTTTCGCAAATGCGGGCAGAAGAACGTGCTCAGTATAGCCAGCGCCCAGCTGCTCGGATTCTTTGGTGAGGCGAAGTTTGAGGCTATCACAAATGTGATTGCACAGCGCATCAATATCATCGTTAGTATGAGAAATATTCAGTGCAATGCGCAAACCAGATTTACCTTTCCCGACGGCTGGAAAAGCCCCAATATTGACGTAGATGCCTTTTCTCATTAGGTCGTTAATGACATCACGTGTGACCAGCTCATTTCCTATCGCGATGAAGCGAATTGGGCTGGAGGTTTCAGCAATCAAAGGTAACCCATGATCGCTCACTTTTTGATTGAAGTAATTGATGAGGTCAAACAGTTGTGTTTGTAGCGTTTCTAATTCTTCGCTCATAAAAAGATCGAGTGACGCGTTCAGTGCGGCTAGATTTGCTGGTTGTAGAGGCCCTCCAAAAGAAAATGCAGGGCCGCAATAACGGACCAATTCATACAATTCTTTATTGGGTAGGACAATGCCACCGCCTGCGACACCGAAGCATTTCGAGAACGAAATTGCGACGACAGACTTTTCATCAAGATCGTGTTCACCCAATACATATCCTTTACCGTGCTTACCGCGCCAACCAGCACCATGGGCGTCATCAATATAGAGCCAAAAGTTGTCATACTGAGTCAGCATAGTACGAAGTTCGTCTAACGGGGCGAGATCACCATACATGCTAAAGACTCCGTCTGTTGCGAACCAGATTTTACGGTAGTGCTGGCCCTCTTTTAAGAGTGATTCAACGGCTTGTACGTCATTATGTTTGATGATTCGGACTTCTGCACCCGAGGCCGCGACGACTTTGGCTGATAACTGAATACTGGAATGAGCTTGTTGGTCAACGATCAATAGATCGCCTTTTTCAACTAGAACAGGTAAAGCACTCATGTGACCAAGAGTGGTGGTGGACGTGAGCAAAACATGGCCGCCAAACAAACGGTCAAGTTTGGTTTCTAGGGTTTTGTATAATGGATGGGACATGTAAGCCCGCGAGGCTGATAGTTGCGTTCCAGTTCTTTCGATTTCTTCAATCGCTGCGTATTTTAGTCTTACGTCGTTTTCTACGCAGAGGTAACTACACGAACCATAGTTACGCATTTTATGACCATCGAGAGAAAGGTATTTTCCATCATCAAAAATATCGTCCAAATCTAAATGGGCGATATTGTTATTGACCATATCTTTAGCGTAAAGATAAAAGTCATTAAGTCTTTTTTCCATGTGTAACGTTCCTTTTAATAATATTGATCTAATGTTTTAAATCTACAGATGTTATTTTATCTATTGTTCTGTAATAGGCGTAAGGAAAAATATTCTTGATAACCTTTATAATTATGCTTTCCTTATTGCAAAGCACTTCAAATTTACCATTAATAATCGATGTTATAAGTTTATCCGCGACGATGTCTGGGCTAATGACTTTTCCATGTTTACTCAGTGCTTTTGCTTCTGGTATTTGAAACATCTTCTCTCTGGTATACATGTTGGTATCTGTATCGGGTGGAAATACAATATTGACGCTGATATTAAAAGGTTTCATTTCCATTCTTAAACACTCAGCAAAGCCTGTAAGTGCAAATTTGGTAGGCGCATAGCTGACGTAGCCACACGCACCAAGGTATCCAGCAACACTTGAAACAAAGCTGATATTACCTATTGGGCTTTTTTTCAAGAATGGGATCGCTGCTCTGGTCACATTCACAGCACCCCAATAATTGACCTCAAAAACATGCCTGAGCGTTTCTTCATCAAGGTCCTCGAACTTTCCATAAGCCTCGACGCCAGCGTTATTAATGATTAAATCTATACCATGGGTGGTTCCGATAGACTGAATTTTCCGTTCAATATCAGATAGGTTTTTTAGGTCGATAGCATAGGTTTCTATATTGATCTCTGAATTTACGATACTCAGTTGTTTTTTTGATTTTATTAAGTTTTCTTTGTTTCTTGCAATCAAATGTAAGTTGGCTCCTTTCATTGCAAACGATTTAGCGATGGAAAATCCTATTCCTGTAGAACCACCCGTAATAACAACATGTCGTTTTTTGAAGTTCATTTTTAATGCTTTTTATCATTGTGTGAAAAAACCTTACATCATAAAGCGAATATTAATTGTTACAGCTAGGTGTAACCTTAAGTAAACCTAGATCTCGTCGCAAAAATAGAGCGTGTAATCTATTTTAATGTAATTATTGTTCTCTTTTTTATTCACCTGATAGTATCAGGAATATTGAGATCGATAATGTTATTAAACGAGTTGTTTTTTAAGGGTTTAATTAGGTGTTTCCCTGTGGCTTTAACACATGAACAATATCTGGAGCACGGTATGCCATTGAAAGTAAAAATGTATTTCACCATGGTGTTCAAGTAGAGGCTTACTTCTACTGGACTCTGCGCTACCTAGAACACGGCTGAGTCAGTTCGTAGACTGATGGGCATCAGTCTATTCTAGATAGCTGATTAATCGACCTTTTCGCATTTATATTCAGCTATGTTGCTATTTCGTCTATCAATAAAATATTTCATTTAAGTGACGATAAAGCAGCAAAAGATACCTAAGACAATAAATAAATAGATAAATGTGATTTACGTATCACTTTTTGCAGGAGTGACTGTTGTTTTTTTAACCTGACGCAAAAGCTCTCATCTGATGATTTGAATAAAACGAGACAGGCTACTAACTGTATAGGTTCGAGCGAAGTGGTTTCGATGTTTGAATTTTGCTTACAGCGTCAAAGTAAAAAGCATATTTCAGGACGAAAAGGTAAACAACATGATGAAAGTAATTGCGAAAATGACTTCGATAGCCTTAATGTTCATCACCTCTGGTGCCACGCAAGCCGCCATTGGAGACTACAAAGTTGTGTTAATACACGGTTTTCAGTCGGATCAACTTCAATCGAAACCCGATAAAGCGCAGGTGGAAAGAGAAGGGGAAGACTACTGGAAAGACTATTGGTTACAGTATTCAGAGGCTCGAATTGACTGGCCTGCTTATGAACGAGTAGAAGGGAAAATTTCGAGTGAATATGCTTGGCCAAAGTTACAGGAGTTATCAAGAGATCGTGTTTGCCAGCCAGGGTGTGTGTTTGTCACCCATTCAACTGGGGATCTGGTCGCACGCTATATTCTTGATAATCAAGCCAATTGGTTGTCGAGTGCCGGTTTAACGCCGCTTAATATCGTCGCCACTTTCGATTTCGCAGGAGCGGGAGGAGGCTCTGAACTTAGCGATATCTTGGTTAATGTTTTTGAAGGTGGTGGCGTGCTGAATGAAGCAATGCGTTATGCACTGGCTTTGTGGCTGGGCGAGATGCCTAATAAAGAGAATGCGGGTGTGCTCAATGACTTAAAAGTTTCCAACGCACGTCAGATTGCACGACTGTCTGAACACCGTATTCCGCGAATACGTTTTGTTGGAAATGGCACTGACTACTTGAAAACCACATCGGTCTTCCTGCCCGGTAACGATGACGGCGTAGTGGCTGCACATTCCGCTTGTGGTGCCGCGGATCCAGGGCGATACAATAGCTGTTCGACTCGTTTAGCGATGAACGGGAAAATGGTTTCCCAAAACAGAGGGGTGTCCAGTTTCATGCCTGAGCACTACCCGTTTATCATGGGTAACGGCTACAGTCATAGTGATGTTGTCGGGGAGAAGCATAAAGGTAAGGTTACCTCAAGCATGTCGCAAATTGCATTAGCCGATGGCCAATCTGTTGAGATACAAACCTACAAGGCAAAAAGCTGGTGGGGGACCCAATATCTTTATGTGCAAGGATCTAACCGGAGCACGATGTCTGAAATTGCTGTCGGATTACATTGATCTCGGATAAGCCGGGACAAAGGTCCCGGCGATTGAAAGGAGGGAGCGATCTATGCAGAGCAAGTATTTACTCGTGATAGGGTTATTGTTTGCTGGGGTGTTCGGTTTTTGGTTTTGGCCAGAGGCGGTTGATACCTCACAATATGCGGCGTCTCAGACAAGCACAGATCGAGGTGGCTCTATGGCCTTGATGCAAAATAAAGTCAGTAAGCTTACCTCTATACCAACGGCACCTCAATCAACGCGCTTGCTTGAATCAAGCCAAGCGTCTTTGCAGCAGGTCGCGTTGTTGCATCAACAGTCTTTGCAATATCCTTCCTATTCACAACCGATTACTGATGCGCACAGCCCTTACCTTAGCTGGAATGATTTCGACAGTGTCGAGACGCCTGTACTGAATGGAAAAGTCACGGCGTCGCTGAGCTTGGCAAAGTACCGCTATTTCTTTCCTGAGGTTATAGAGGTTGAACTTAGGTCACAGGCTGCAAGCACAACGGCTCAGCTGGATATTGTTTCAGTCGAAACGCAAAGCGTATTGCAATCACACGTATCAGATGATGGGCAATGGGGTATTGTGCCGAACCAAAGTTGGCCACAAGAGATTCGGCTCATTGCCCGAGTCGATTTTGAACAGGGGCAAGATGTAGTCAGTGCTGACATCCGCTTGTATCATTCCGTTGCCAGTGTGTCCGACGTTGGCGAAGGCTATGCACAAGGTCCAGACATGAAGGTGCCGATGATATTGGACGTTGGAAAGGCTGGCATTTATCGCGTGAGAGCGAATCTCTATCAAAGTGGAGGTGGGGCCATCGCCTCACTGGTTGAGAAGCAGCGATTGTCTACAGGTCTACAGAATATGGAGTTGAAAGTTTTTAAAGGGGTATTGCCGTCTGGTTCGAATGCCTTGGAGTTACGCGATGTGATGATAGAACGTATGTCCAGTTATCCGGGAGAAAAAGCCGGATATGGAAAAAGCGAGTCTAAGGCTTATCCAGTTGGTACGTTTGATACGGACTCGCTGTCTGATGACGCTTATCAGATGACGGAGCAAGAGAAGCAGCAACTGACTTTCTTGCAGCAACTCCTTTAGATGGACTCATTGGGCTGGATTAGGATGGAAAGTCTCTTTATAATTGTACAGCGTTTTATATTAGAGATCGGATTGATGACCAAAAAAATGATGATGGTGGCGTGTCTTGTTGTTACCTTGGTTGCCTGTTCAAGTCCACCGAAACCTCTAGAAACACCTTCACCCTTGCCAGAGCAAGTCGTTTCTCCGCCTGAGGCCATTAAGGATTCGCCTAACAATCACAGTAGAGGGATGGATGGTGAAGCTCTACTCAACAACCCACCAACCCGACAAATTCTTCGCTCACTTGAAAGCGTTGCAGAGACGTTGAATCTCTTGACCTTTGGCCTCTTTGCCACAGAAAAACCATAAGCGCTTCATCTTAGATTTGGTCGGATTTGCTTTGCAACGGGTTAAATACAAGCCACCTTATTGCTTGAACAAAACATCGAGTGTTAAGCTTTCATGAGTTCCCCTGCCAAGTCAGCACGAAAATACTTATCTCATCTGAGCGGTGTTGTTGCCTGAACGGCCATTAAAAAAAGGCGTATTTATGGACAGTCGCGAGGATATATTGGCAAATAACAAGCCGAAGCGACCTCATTCCGAATCGGATACAAAGCGTAAAAACCTAGGTATTCTTATTGAGTTAGCTCATTTTATTCGGCCTCATAAATGGAAAGTGATTGCGGCTCTAATTGCACTGGTTTTCACGGCTTCCTTGACGCTTTCTGTTGGTCAGGGGGTGCGATTCTTGATTGATCAAGGATTCGCTCAGCAGTCCTCTGAACAACTGAACCATGCAATTCAGATGATTCTCGCGATCACCGTATTGATTGCCATTGGTACTTTTTTCCGTTTTTATCTGGTGTCTTCGGTGGGAGAGCGGGTCAGTGCCGATATCCGACTTGCCGTGTTTAATCATGTCATTACCTTGCACCCCAGTTATTTTGAAACGAACGGCAGCGGTGACATCATGTCACGCATTACGACCGATACGACCCTGTTGCAAAGTATTATTGGTTCTTCCTTTTCTATGGCCATGCGCAGTGCATTGATGTGTCTGGGCGCCTTGATTATGCTCTTTGCGACCAATATAAAGCTGACACTCATTGTGTTGGCAAGTGTTCCCTTCATCCTTGTGCCTATCCTTTTCTACGGACGGCGGGTAAGAGTGCTGTCACGTAAGAGCCAAGATTCTATGGCCAATGTGGGGAGTTATGTGGGTGAAGCGATTGAACAGATTAAAACGGTGCAAAGTTATAGCCGTGAAGCGCAGGAAAAAGCGTGTTTTGCCCAAGAAGTTGAACGTGCTTTTGAGATAGGGCGTCGCCGGGTCAAGCAGAGGGCAATACTAATATCAGGCGTGATCGTGATTGTATTCAGTGCGATTTCAGGGATGCTTTGGGTCGGCGGTAATGATGTCATTACAGGTGTGATGTCAGGTGGCGATCTGGCGGCGTTTGTTTTTTACGCGATTATGGTGGCTTCCTCTCTGGCGACTTTATCTGAAGTGATGGGTGAGTTACAAAGGGCTGCGGGTGCAACAGAAAGGTTGATAGAGTTACTTAAAGTGGACAGTCTTATTTTGGCGCCGATCGAGCAACAACCGTTGGTTGAGACTCTGGCTAGCGATGTGGCTTTTCGAGAAGTCCAGTTTTATTATCCCTCCAGACCGAACCTCGCGGCCATTGAACATCTGACTCTAACCGTTGAAGAGGGTGAGGTTCTGGCGTTGGTTGGCCCTTCAGGAGCCGGTAAAACGACCTTGTTTGAATTGCTTCAGCGGTTTTATGATCCGCAGGCGGGTGAGGTGAGACTCGGAGGGGTGGATATTCGTGCTCTTGATCCTCAGGATCTCAGACAAAAGATGGCTTTAGTGCCTCAGCAACCGGCGTTGTTTAGTCATGATGTCTTCCACAATATTCGCTATGGTAACCCTCAAGCGACGGATGATCAGGTCGTGGAAGCGGCAAAAAAAGCCCACGCTCATGAGTTTATCACCCAACTGCCTCAAGGCTATCATAGCTTTTTGGGGGAGCGAGGCGTGCGATTATCTGGTGGGCAACGTCAGCGTATTGCGATTGCCCGGGCGATTCTGAAAGACCCTGACATTTTATTATTGGATGAAGCGACCAGTGCGTTAGACAGTGAGAGCGAGCATCAGGTTCAGCAAGCGCTGGAGGCTTTGATGCAAAACCGGACGACCCTGATTATTGCCCACCGATTATCGACCATTAAACATGCCGACAATATTGCAGTGCTGGAGCACGGTCGATTGGTTGACCGTGGCGATCATGAATCCTTAATGCAAAGCTGCCCTCTATATCAAAGGCTTGTGTCTCTGCAGTTTACATCTCGGTAAGGGCTTATAACGCTTTTTCTATTGCTTGTGTCACCGTTGGGGATATGGGTGATACTGAGCTTGGAAACGTTGCTAAGACCTGACCGTTTTTGCCGATAAGAAACTTATAAAAGTTCCAGCGGGGCTCGACACCGGCTTGCGCGCTGATGCGGGCAAAGGTCGGGTTAGCTTGTGGCCCACTGACGGACGAGCGGGCCATCATGGGAAAGGTTACTCCGTAATCGAGATAACAGATTTTGGCGGTGACCTTTTCACTGCCTCTGTCTTGTTGAAAGTCATTTGAGGGAAACCCAATCACAGTGAATTGCCTATCTTTGTAGACCTGATAAAGACGTTCCAGCTCCTCAAATTGGGGGGTGTAACCGCATTGGCTGGCCGTATTGACAACCAGTAACGTCTGCCCTTGAAATGCGTCACATAAGTCAATGGTTTTGTTTTCATTAAGCAAACGGTGTTGTGATTGAAGTACCTCTGGGCAGGACGTTGCCATCACCGCACTGCTCAATGGGATGAGTAAACCCGTGATCATCCAAATTTTGTTGATATTCATTGCAAACCTTGGTCCATGCTGTGTCAAATTGTTACTTATATTAGGCGTTGAACGATCATTCGGCACACTCAGTGTTGTCTCCCCATTATCGTGGTCACACTTTCTACGCCATTTACGCTGAGCCTGCAGCGTCATCGATGAAGACACAACATTAGTGTCAGATCAAACTAATCGCTTTTCTTTCCTCCAGCGACGCGGGTTTTGTGAGCGGGCGATGAACGCGAAGGCCCCAGTATCGTATGCTAATAAGAATTGATAGAGAGTGAAAAAAGGCGCATTAACCTAACGCCCAGTCGCTCACTTGCTCCGGAGAAAGCATGGATAACACGCTAGTGGTTCTAAAGGGTGCGACCAAGAACTTTACGGATGGTAAACAGAACCATCGTGTTTTGAATGGTGTTGATTTCACATTGATGGCAGGGGACAGTGTCGCGCTCACTGGTGCGAGTGGCAGTGGTAAAAGTACGTTGCTCAATATCATTGCTGGTTTTGAATCCATGTCAGGCGGCGAACTCAGGTTAAATGGCGACAAGACGCAGTGTTGGAAAGAAGCCCAATGGAGTCGCTTTCGACACCAGCAACTTGGTGTTATTTTTCAGCAGTTTAACTTACTGACGCCACTCAACGTGAAGCAGAATATTCGGTTCCCACTTAGTCTGAACCGGCAGTCTTGGAACGACTGGTGTGACTTTCTCGTGGATAGACTGAATATTGGCGATTTGTTGACACGGCACGTTGCTTCTCTTTCTGGAGGGCAGCAACAGCGAGTGGCGATTGCACGCGCACTGGCGCACCAACCCCGTCTGCTGCTGGCGGATGAACCGACTGGTAATTTAGATCACAAGGCGGGGCTTGAGGTGATGCATCTACTTACTGAACTTCTTGAACATAGCCAAACCGCGGTCGTGCTGGTGACGCATAGTGAAGCCTGTGCCGGCTTTATGCAGGATAGGTTTCATTTGGCCAACGGGTGCTTACAACATGATGAATAGGCGGACCCACATACCAACCGTACTGGCTCTATTTGTGGCGCATTACCGTCAGGCACCCTTGCAGGCGGCTGCTATTTTGATTGGTCTTGTACTCGCGGTGACCTTGTTTGTCGCTGTGCAGGCAATTAACCTCAATGCTAAGCGAAGTTATGCGCAATCCACGGAACAACTTGGCACAAAAGCCGCTGGCTTTATTCTCCCCAGCACTGGGCAAAAAACCTTGCCCGAGTCTATCTACTTTTCACTCCGTCAAGCGGGCCAGAGCCACATTTCGCCTGTGATTAAAGGACATGTCAGAGATGAAGCAGGAAGACGCTGGTCGTTTCATGGTAGTGACCTTATCGCGGTGATGACTGCCCAATTGGCTGAAGCACCATCGTCGCCGAAACGAGCTGGCTCACCACCTTCTATGTCGTTATTCGCGCCTTCTGTGCCTCTGGCCAAATTGCTGGCAGGCGAGGCGATGGTCCTCGTCAGTCAGTCGCGATATCGACAGATGGGTGATTTGCCCGTTTTGACGTTGGAGGGCATTGAAACCCAAGTGGTGGCAGTTCCAGATGATTGGCAGCTAGGAAATCGAATGTTCGCCGATATAGGCTTCGCTCAACGCTTACTTAACCAGCAAGGTAAACTGAGCTATATCGCGGTATTCGACCTTGCAGAGGACACCCAATGGCGGGCGGTGCTGCCGAGCAAAGTACGCTGGGTCGAGAATGATCGAGCATTGAGCTTGGGGGCGTTGACAAACAGTTTCCACCTTAACCTATCGGCAATGAGCCTACTGGCTTTCTTAGTCGGGTTGTTTATTACGTACAATGGCGTGAAGTACAGCTTATTAAAGCGCAATCGACTGCTTGTTCAGATTCGCCAAGCGGGCGTAACGTCTAAGGTGGTTTTACTCACTCTGCTTCTTGAGCTAAGCGTGATAGTCACTCTGGGAGTGACACTGGGGTTTATTATCGGCATCCAACTCAGCCATTGGTTACACCCGACGGTTGCGCTGACACTCGAACAACTCTACGGGGCAAACTTGCTCCCAGATCAATGGCAGTGGCAATGGTGGGCTCAGGCATTGGCACTGACATTGGCCGCGACCTTATTGGCTTGCGGGCAACATTTTAAATATCAACTTCGCCAGCCGCTTTCGTCTTACGGAGGTTTCTATCATCGGCCTGGACCGGTAAAAGACGCGCAGCTCTTGCTGGTTGGGGTCTTGCTTTCTCTGCTTGCCTTGACGGGGTTGTGGTTGAGTGAGCATTTTCGTGCAACTTTGTTCTGGCTAGGGGCCTTGGTGGTCGCCATCCCCTTTTATTTACCTCAAACACTGAGATCACTCGCAAACTGGAGTGAACAAAGGGCCGGAACGGGGCTGTTTCACTATCTGATCGCAGAGCTCAAAGAGCTAATTACGCCGCTGTCTCTGGCTATGATGGCCTTATTGTTGGCTGTGACGGCCAATATTGGAATGAATACCTTAGTCGGCAGTTTTGAAATCACTCTCAAGAAGTGGCTAGAGCAGAAACTGCACGCGGACATTTATGTCAATCCGTCGTCGGGAGAAATGGCCTTTATCGAGCAGGCGCTGGCACAACTGCCCGGAGTTGACCGAGTATATAAGCAATATTATGTAGAAGAAACCCTTCACGGTCTGCCAATACTGCTGGGAACCAAAGACAAGGCGAGTTTGGAGCAAACTATGGTCTTTCAGTCGCACGTGGAGCAGTTCTGGACCAAGTTTTATGCAGGTGAGGTGGTGGCCATCAGTGAACCCGCGGCAATAAAAGGGCACCTAAGTTTGAACAGTGAATGGGTGTTAAGCGGGCTCTCGAACACATCGATGAAGGTCGGTGCGATATTTCATGATTATGGTTCTCCCAAAGGAGAGGTGCTGATTGCTCCTTTACTTTGGCAACAGCAGGGTTTTACTTCTGTGCCGAGCAGTTTAGGTCTCAAAATTTCCATTGACGCGATGCAAATTCAGCAAAAGCTCGTGGAAGAGTTGCAACTCCATCCGAGCCAGATTTTTGATCAAGGGGACATCAAAGCAGCGGCGCTGAGCTTGTTTGCACAAACGTTTGCAGTGACCCGTGCCTTAAACAGTGTAACTTTGTTGGTTGCTGTGGTGGGCTTATTCTGTTCGTGTTTTATGCTGTTAGATGCTCGGAAAGCAGCGATCGCTCGGTTGTACGCATTGGGTGTCTCTCGGTGGCGATTGCTGTTGATGGCGATTGGTCAAATGACGGTGTTAGTGCTATTGACATTATTACTCGCACTGCCTCTGGGCGCTTTGGTGGGCTATGTGTTGACTGACATGGTGACCTTACGGGCGTTTGGGTGGAGTTTAACCTATCGATTTAATGGAGAGGAGGCACTGATGCTTACGTTGACGACGTTGCTTGTGACCGTATTGGCCACTGGAATTCCCTTATGGCGAACGGTGCACAGCCCCGCTGTGACACATTTACAAAATGAGGTTTTGTCGTGAAGGGTAAGCAATATGGTGTCATTTTGTGGGGGGCTTTAGTCGGGCTGTTGGGGTGCGATGAGCCACCACAGCAAGGTTTTGGATCTTTCCTATCTGGGGCGTCTACGCAATATGCTCAAGCCGTGCCGGATACCCAGCTCACATTTCCAACCGATCATGGTGCACATCGAGATTTTCGCCATGAGTGGTGGTACTTGACAGCCAACCTTAAGGACAAGGATGGAAACCCGTTTGGCGTGCAGTGGACTCAGTTTCGCTTTGCGGTAGCGGCGCAGCCTCCAATACCCTCAGGGTCTTGGTCTAGCCAACAAATCTACATGGCTCACAGTGCTGTGACGATGGAAGATAAGCATTACGCCGACGAAAAATGGTCTCGTGGTCAGCCAAAGCTGGCAGGTGTTGAGCTTGATCCTCTGAGGGTGTTTGTCGACGATTGGCAATGGCGCTCGCAGTCTAGGGACTTGTTCCCTGCGACACTTAAGGTTCATTCTGGGCAGTTTTCCTACGCGTTAACCTTAGAAAGTTCAGCGCCTTATCATCTGCAGGGCATACAAGGCTACAGTAAAAAAAGTGCCAATGGTGCGGTAGCCTCGCATTATTATAGCCAGCCTTTTATTGATGTGAGTGGTGAGGTGAGGGTTGATGGCCAATCGTATCAAGTGAAGGGGAAGGGATGGATTGATCGTGAGTGGAGTTCTCAATTTCTGCTCGATTCTCAGCAAGGCTGGGACTGGTTTGCATTGCATTTAAATGACGATCTCAGCTTGGTCGTTTTCCAGCTGAGGCAGACTAAAGCCAGCGATCATGGTTATGCCCATGCTCGGCTTATGTACAGGAATGGTCAGAGCCGGGCCATTGAACAGCAAGAAATCAAACTGAGAGCTACCGAGTATACACAAATACAGGGACGTGATTACCCGACTCAATGGGCGTTAGATATTGAATCACAGCAGATTAACCTCAGGCTTTCTGCGCTTAACGTGTATGCGAAAATGCCACTCACCATTCCATATTGGGAAGGCCCGATAAGATTTGAGGGCAGCCATTCTGGGCTGGGGTATATGGAATTGACGGGGTACTAAGCCTTAGCTTGTTCTTGCTCACGCGGTTGTCGCCCTTGAAAAAGTCACCGCCTTGCTAAAGCCGGCGGTCGATAAAGTCTGTCTGTTGGGCGGCAATCTGATATTATCCGGTTTTTGTTATACCCGTACTCTTAAGGATAAATGCCATGAGTCAGCAGCAACCTCATAACCCACTCCACGGTCTGTCCCTAGAAAAGATCCTCACTCGTTTGGTAGAACACTATGGTTGGAGTGGTTTATACGATCACATCGCGATTAACTGTTTTCACAAGGACCCGTCCATTAAATCATCACTAAAATTCTTGCGCAGGACCCAATGGGCACGTGACAAAGTTGAAGCGCTTTATATTCGAACGTTGGCCTAAACGGGACTGTGTCTCTATAGGGATGTTCTCCGGTTCGATATACGTCTGAAAGCGATAAAATAACACCTGATCCCGTTAGCAGCACGGGAGGCACTGGCCCACAATGGCGACCTTTGTGTGGAGTGTTTATGTTGCTTTCCAGTAATATGAGCCGGATGGCGGCGTTGAAAGCCATGCTGCTGAGTGAGCGGCGCCGGGTTGGATTTTCAATGATCAGCGCGGTATTGTGCAGTGTCATGGAACTGCTGCCTTGGTTGTTTCTGTACTTTGCTGCTCATACTATTTATGTCGGTCAATCTCCGACTCAATATCTGTTGTTGATGGCCATTACGTTGGTCGCCCGCTATGCCCTGTATGCGTTGGCCGTTTGGTCTGCTCATCTTGCGGCCTATCATATTATTCAAAAAACCAGACAACATATGGTTTTGGCGCTGGCCAAGATGAACATTGATACCTTGCGTTGTCTCAAGAGAGGCGACATCGAGAAACGAGTTTCTGATGATTGCCAGAGCTTAGAGCCGCTGATCGCACACCATAGTACGGATATCATCAACGGCTTGTTGATGCCGTTTCTCATGATATCGGTACTGTTCTATATTGACTGGCGTCTTGCTTTGATAGCCCTCGCGCCCTTGCCCTTGGCTGTTATCGTACAAGGCATAATGATGCGTGGTTTTGGCCAACGGCAGCAAAAATACACGCGAATTGTTGCCGATATGCATCAAGCTCAGATGGAGTTTCTTCGTAGTATTGGGGTGATGAAGTTGTTTGCCGTTGACGCGAATTCTTATCTCACCCTGAGTCGCACGATTCGTTCGCACAATAAGATCGTTACTGGTTATACCAAAGCCATGATTGGCGCTTGGGTGACGTTTGTCACACTGGCTCAGACATCCTTGATGTTAGTCGTACCCGCGGCGATTGGATTCGTCAGTGCGGGGCAATTGTCGTTGGTTGACTTGGCAATGGTCGTCTGCCTCAGTGCCGGGATTCTCAAACCTTGGTTGGATCTGACTCAAGTGTTTTCACAAATCCAGCAGTCTTTCGTTTCCATCGATAGGATTTTGCCTTTGTGCGGGACCCCTGACGCTGGAGTGGAGGCTTATCGCGCTCCTTTACTTTATTTGGCGTGTCACGACCTCCAGGTTTCACGTGGAGGAGTGTGTGTCTTAGAGCAGGTTAACCTGACTTTTACCCCCGGACAAAGGGTCACCATTGAAGGCCCGTCTGGCGCCGGAAAAAGCACATTGCTGGCAACCTTATCCGGCAGTCTGAGAGCAGAGCAAGGCAATTGGCAGGTCAATAGTGCTGACCTGAAAACGCTCGATGATGATAGCCGCCGTCGCTATGTTGCGGCGGTTGATCAGCAGGTGACGTTTTTTTCTGGCTCACTGCGCGATAACCTGTCATTAGCTCATCGTGATATAGCCGATGATGAAATATGGCATCTATTGGATTTGTTCGGCTTGAAACCATTGATTGCTCAACTACCGGGCCAGCTTAACGCTGATGTTGGTGAAGCTCGCCGCGCTTTCAGCGGTGGAGAAATGCAGCGATTAGCGATTATCCGTGCCGCGCTCGCGAAAACCCCGATCCTCATTCTTGATGAAGCCACTGCCCACTTGGACCGTTGCTCAGAACAAAATGTTCTTGACGCACTTCGCGGTTACTCACCACAACAGATTCAGTTGATCATCAGTCATCGACCTCAGCATGTTGAACACGTCGATGTTCGTTTAAGGGTAGCTGAGAGGCAAGTAGAGGAAATATCCATTGAATAAAGTACAACAATTGATCCGCCACAGCGGAGCAAAGACGACCCTGTTTTGGTATGGGTTACTCGGAAAAATCGCCACGGAGTTTCTTCCGGTGCTGATCTGGCTAGTGCTCTTCTCTTATTTTTTGTCGGCGAATACGTTGTCCCTCACTGCGATGGTATGGGTGTCCGTCATTGTGGTCGCTGCGCAATGGGCACTTGGTCAGACCACCAAGTTTAGTTTTCTTGGCGCGTATGAGATCACTCATGGTTTACGGAGCCAGCTTCTCAAAGATATTCGGCGGCAACCGCTGGCGACGTTGAAAGGCAAACGCCTTGGCGAAAAAGTGAAATTACTCACATCGGATCTTAAACAATTTGAAGATATTTTTAGCCATATGCTGGCTGAGTTTTTGTCTGCTTGGGTCATCCCTTTCGCCATGCTTGTTGTACTATTGTGGATACAACCTCTTGCCGGTCTGGCGTTGTTGGGTGTATTTTCGGTGGCTTTTGGTGTATTGATCGTGGCGGAAAAAGGATTCAGCCGTCGAGCCGAGCACTACCATTCCTCTAACATGGAGAGTGCCAATCAGTTATTGGAGTACATTGATTGCTTGCCCATGTTGCGAGGATTTGGTCGTAGCGATAAATTGGCGGTTCCTCTTTGTCACCAGATAGAAGAACAGCGCAAACAAGGCTTGGGACTTGAATGGGCCGGTGGGTTAGGAGTGTTGATCGCCACGCTGATTTTGGAGTTTGCGCTGATAGTGAATTTAACGCTTTGCGCATGGTTGATTGATATAGGGAAGATGACCCAAGAACAGTTTCTTGTGGTTGTGGTCGCGAGCGTGGCGTGCATACGTCCGCTGGCGAGGATGGCGGTGTATGCTGCCCTGCTTCGCTATATGTTAAAAGCCGCGGGGCGATTGCATCAGTTGTCTTGCATGCCCCAACAGCAGGCGGAAGGCACCGTGCCCTCCTCGTTTGACGTCGCACTCACCGATGTACATTTGTCGTTAGACAATCAGCCCATTCTCAATGGTGTCAGTTTGACCGCTGAACAAGGTCAGCATATTGCCCTAGTGGGAAAAAGTGGCTCGGGTAAATCGACCTTGTTGGATGTGATCGCCGCTTTTCATATTCCATCGCATGGCCGAGTACTTATTGGTCAGCAGTCGGTCGATGAAGTGGGCACTGTGGCTTGGTATCGTCACCTTTCCTATGTGACTCAGGATGTCCAATTACTGGGGGGGAGTCTGCGTGATAATTTATTGTTGGCAAACCCTAAAGCGGATGACCGCGCCTTGTGGGATGTGATTGAGGCGGCGGGCCTTAGCGATTTGGTTGCCAAACTACCGCTGGGGCTGGACAGTCCGATCGGAGAAAATGGCGGACAGTTATCGGGGGGCGAACGTCAAAGATTGTCGATTGCTCGAGCCCTTCTGCATGACGCGCCCATTCTGCTCCTTGATGAAATGACGTCTGCACTTGATCAAGATACTCAGAACAAGGTGCTCGCTGCGATTGAAACATTGGCGCAAGGTAAAACAGTCATTTCGGTGGCACATCGTTTGGATACCATTGAACATGCAGACAAGATTTACGTTATGGAGCGCGGTCAAGTGACGGGTAGCGGCAAGCACAGTGATTTGGTTCGTCACCATCGGCAGTACAAAATGCTTTGGCAGGCAGGTCAGAGCACTTAAGAAAAAACAGCCTCGTGAAGACACGAGGCTGTTTCTTGATGGCGGCAGTATTTATGCTGAGAGTACCCAGGGATTACCACAGGGTCCAGGTACGGCTTTTTTGTCGACCTTACCTACGGCTGTTTTTGGTAGTGAGTCAACCAGATGGAGTTCGTCAGGCATTTTGTAGGTCGCCACATTTTTAGTGTGCAGGAATTGTCGTAGGCATTGTAGCGTTAACGGACGGCCACGTCCGACCAAAGCGACACCAATCCGCTCACCCAAATACGCATCGGGAACGGCAACGACGGCAACCTGAGCAACTTGAGGGTGGCTTAGCAGGTGCTCTTCAATTTCATCGGCGGCAATGCATTCCCCCGCACGATTGACGACATCTTTGATTCGACCCGTAATTGTCAGGGATTGGTTAGCATCGATCCGCACCTTGTCGCCACTTCGGTAAAAACCATCGTGGGTAAAAGAGCGAGCGTTGTGATCCGGTGCTCTATAGTACCCGCGAAGGGTGTAAGGCCCACGAGTAAGTAATTCCCCCTCGACGCCCTGCGGGACTTCGTTGCCTTGTGTGTCGACGATCCGGATCTCGTCCCAATCACTGACCGCTCGGCCCTGAGTGGAAGCAATGATGTGTGCGGAATCCTTGAGTCGGGTGCAGGCGATCAATCCTTCTGCCATGCCGAAGACTTGCTGTAAAGTGGCGGGGAAAGCCGCTTGAATGGCCCGAGCATCGCTATACGCCAGTTTGGACCCTCCCACTTGCATGACTCTAAGGCTGGATAACTCTGTGTCTTCCCATTCCGTGGCTTCAGTCCACAATTGGGCTACGGATGGTACGAGTGCGGTGAAAGAAATACGATGCTGCTCAATCAATTCAAAACAGTAGTCAGGGCTGGCTTGATCAGAAAAGACAACTTGTCCGCCTTGATAGAGGGTACCCAATATCCCCGGACACCCTAAGGTAAAGTTGTGCGCAGCAGGCAAAACGGCAAGATAGACGTCATGTTCACTGAGCTCACCTGCCGCGGCACATTGGTGGATATTCAGCAGATAGTCATTGTGGCTGCGAGGTATCAATTTCGGTAGACCAGTCGTGCCACCAGAAACAAGAAACAAGGCGGGATGATCAGGATCAACGGTTGGCGGTGTGAATAGCCGCTCATTGACTTGGTTGGGTAAGGGGCGCGGGCTCTGTGGATGATTGAGGACATAAGTCTGCGTTAACTGAGCATGGTTCTGCCTCAGCGCCTGAGCCATATCGCTTCCCGCAACACCTTCGCCGATGTAACCTTTTGCCCCTGATACGGCAACAAAGTGATCAATTTCAGTCAGGCCATGGGCGGGTAGGGCCATGATGGGAACAAGGCCTGCTCGCTGAAGGGCAAAGAAGGTCAAGGCAAATGGGGTACTGTTGGTGAGTTGCATAACAAGGCGATCGCCAGGCTGAAAGCCTTGATTGATCAGCCCTTGCGCGACCTCATCAGCCTGCTTGAGCAACTCACGATAGCTCAACGTTGAGTCCATATCGCGGACGGCGACCTTTTCAGCCTGTCCATTGGCGGCTTGGGTCAGCAAGCTCCAAAGAGGTTGGTTGTGCCAGAGACTCGCGTCATCATATCGTTGTTTTTGCTCCGTGGCATACGGGGTAAATCCGTGTAGCAACGACTCATTGTTGATGTCTGAAGGCATTATTCTTCCTCGCAGGTTATGCTGGCTTGGCAGGTCTTTGGGCTGACGGTCGTGTCTTCAAACACAAGGTGGTCAAGAACACACGCCATTTTTTCACAGGTTTCTTCCCATTCTCTTTCTGGGGTGGATAGACAGATGACACCGGCTCCAGCCTGAAGCATGGAAATAGCGTTTTGTTTATAGGCTGCTCTAAGAACTAGAGCTGCATCGAAGAAACCATTTTGGTCTGTGATCAAGACGCTACCGCTATATAAACCCCGCGGTGCGAGTTCAAATCGGGCGATGGCTTCAATCCCTTCGCGTTTTGGGATACCAGAAGCGGTAATGGAAGGAAATAATATCTTAAACGCATCCCACGACGACTTGTTGTCAGACAAGGTTCCTCTAACGCGAGAAGCAAGATGCTGAACGCTGCCTCTTTCAGACACATGCATAAATTCGGTCACGTTCACTGAGGTGGCGGGGCAGACTTGCTCAAGTTCTTCGATCGCCAGTTTTACGGAAGCGGCGTGCTCGGCAATTTCCTTGGGGTCGGTCAGCAGTTCTTGCTTGAGCTTGAAGGCTTGCTGAGCATCCTTGGGCAAAAAGCGCGTACCGGCAAGAGGTTGTGTACTGAGTTGACCGTGTTGGTCAACTTCTAAAACGGTTTCAGGGGAAAAGCCAAAGGCTTCAACGTCATTGAGTTTTAGCATAAACGATCGAGCGGGCGTATTGTTGTGGCGGCCTGCAATAAAGCTCTTTCTGATATCAATCTTCGCCGGGATCACTGCGGCACGCGATAAAATGACTTTTTTATACTCGCCTTGTTGTATTTCTTCTACCGCGGCACCGACGGTTTTCTGATAGTGGTCTTTGATCTGTTGCTGGTTGACAATATCATCTTGGGTGAGTCTTTTTTGTACTGGGTCATGACTTGGCGTTTTCTCTCGATGCAAATCGACTAGGCGAGTAATGTCGGCGATGACAGCCTTATCGATCGCTCTGATCACCAGATGGGTTGACGTGATACGAAGGTCAATCTCAGGGACAAATAACTCTAGCAATATTCGCTCAGATTCTTTTTGCTTGATGTGATGAGCAAAGTGGCTGAATTCAAAGTCAATCCGGCCAAAAATACGCCAGTTATCTAGTGTCAAAGCTTGTGAGCATTGATTAATCTTCTGACAAAGATCATGTGGCTCGACTCGATGTGTATGGCCATAAAAGTCAGTCAGTTCCCCTTGACTATTGACAGAGAGGTTGGCCAGTTTGTTTATCCCGATTGCCCACTCGTCATTATGTTCATAAAGCAGATAGTGTTGGCAAAATGGGCCGGTAGTGAGTTCAGCAGCAAGCAACATAGGAGAGCAATTGTGCTCCAGTTCGACGATGTGGTACTGCTGGGTATGGATATTAGCCATGATGTTCTCCGAATATTGTCTTAGCGGTATGATGGGCGTCGGTACATGTGTTCGCGAGTGTGACGGGTGCAGCAGCGAGCTCCAGTACTTTTTGAATGAAAGTCTGAGGTTGAGCCGTGATATAAAAGTGGTCTCCTTGCAGTGCACATACGGTGACCTCTACTTGTGTGCTGGTGTTGATCCATGCTTGCCACGCGTTCACTTCTGATGGCCATGCCTCGGGATCTTGCTCACCGTAGACTAATGTGCACGGGGTCATGTTGAGTTTGGCGCTGCTGCCTATGTCACACAAATAACCTTCAGTAGCGGTAAAGTCGGCTCTTAGCATGGGAAGAAACACGGGCAGGAGTTCTGGGTGTTGTTTGAGCACGGGGCTGCCGCTTCCAATGGCGATGAGTTGGTCTACAAACGGTTCATCATCCAAATGACTGAGTTTGCGACGGCCTTCTAGATGCGGTGCGTGGCAACCTGAGAGGATCAACTGGCGGATGGGCGAGGTTGGTCCGAAATGGTCTTCAAATTGTTTGCATACTTCAAACGCAACTTGAGCACCCATACTATGCCCACACAAACGGAGCGTTGCTGCCTGTGCTGCTGGGGTTTGTTTCCTCCAGATCAGTAGGGCGTCAAACAGTTGTTCTGCGAGTTCATTGATGCTGGAGAGTGGTTGTTCTCTCATACGTTGATCGCGGCCCGGATAGGTAGCCAGCAAAACTAGGCTTTGATTTGGCAACACATTTGGCTCTAACTGTGTCCAACTTTTGAAGGCGCTATAGCTGCCACCGGCGAAGGGAAAAATGACCCATATATCTGTGATTTTATCTTTACTTTGAGACAGTGTTTTGAATACTGGATTCATCCGTTTTGAACTCCTGAAAGTGTGTGGCTGGGTAGGCTAACCCGCGTTGCGACTGGCAGCGCTTGTTCATGAGGTTTTCCGCAAAGTGCGAGAATCTCATCCCATAGCTCGGCGACATTGATTTGATGTTGAATGGACAGGCCTAGATTGGTTTGACGGCCGTCAACCAAGAGAGAAAATTGTTCAAGTACGAACATAACGGCCTGTGGACCATCATTTTCAAAGTGGTCTTTAAGGCGACTCGGCTGGTTGTGAAGCACTTGAGTGGTGCTGGCATTGAGATAATGGCCCGGATGGTCTGTCACACTCTGGTATAAACTGAGTTCCTCATTTTGGTGATCATCAGCGTGTAATGTCGGTGTCCAGATCACGGGACCGTAGCTATCGCTGAGAGACAGGTAACCGCTTTCCCAACCAAGCATCACTCGGTGCATCGCCAAACTGTGCATATCGGGATCATTAGGATCGAGGTAGTTTTGCAGTTGCAACAGATAGTCACCATTCGGGGTGGTGAGGTTGATGATATCAAACTGCTTTTGATGGCCTAACTGGATTGGTGTGGGTTTACTCTCTTCTCCGAGCGATTGCAGCAAGATATCAAGAGTGGAGTAAAGGAGCTGACGGCTTGTGGTCAGATTACCATAAATGGCGGTTTTTCGTGTTTGGCTGCGCAAAGATTGACAGGATTCGATCAGCGTTCTGCCCGCCGTTGATGTGGCATAGAAGCTGTTGACTCGATAGTGTACGCCATGCGCTGTTGCTAAAGCATGATGCCTTTTGAGTTCAATGGCAGACACGGGATGTTCCTGAATCACGTGGATGTTGCGTTTTAGCAGCGCTTCGACCAACAGATTTCCGGCTCCGCCAATCACAGAAGCACGGATAACGACGCACGCAATATCAATGTCTTGTGGGAGCTGTTCCACCTCGTTGTACAAAGGAACACCGAATGCTTCGGCCAAGCTTTTCGATCTTGGGCTGCCTTTAGAGATAATACCGGCTAACACCAACTCTGGGTGAGCCTCAATAAAGGCATTGAGGTAAAGTTCACCAAATTTTACGCCGACGATGACGACTTTTTTTAGTCTATTCATGGTTTGATACGTCCATTGAGTGAGGTTGGGAGCTCTTCAAGCAAGGAAGAGGAACTCGGAGTAGTTGAGAAAGTTCACTGGCCAGTTGTTTGACATTGTGAGCTTGTAATAGGGTGTAATGATCGCCGGACATGGTTTTTACATCAGGGGCACAGCAGGTACTCCAACCATGGCATTCGAGAGACGCTATGGTACGGTCCTGATAGCTCATGAAATCCAGATGATTGTTTTGTTCTGCCGCAAACAGTGTGACGGGCAGCGAAGGCATGACAGGCGGTTGATAACCGAGCATTGCCCGCAAGTTGGTGCGATAGACGGCAAGCAAATGTGCAAGACTGCTGTCATCAAACACATGTTCTGGCATCGCTTGATTACATCGTTCCGCCAGTGATGTGCAGAATCTCAGGTCAGTGCTAAAGTCCGGTGACGACGCGTTGGCCAAGTCGGGAAAGCGCCCAACCCAATCGGCGTAAAAATGCTGGCGGATACTGACATCATTCAGTTGAGCTGAATCGCGAGTGCTGGGTTTGTAACTGTCGATCAAAACGCAATGGGCAACGTCTTGGCCAAGGTTTGTGAGCTGGCTGGCCAGCTCGTAGGCCACCACTCCGCCAAATGACCAACCGGCCAACTGATAAGGCCCCTGCGGTTGAATGGTTTGGATCATGGTCAGATAATGGGCAGCCAGTGCTTTGATGTCTGGCGTATCGCCGAATGTATTCTTCTCAGGGTAAGCGAGGCCGTACAGTGTCACATTGTCCAGTTCGGCTGCCAACGGCTGGTAACTGAGTAAATGCCCCCCAATCGGATGGATGATAAACAAGCGCGTTTGCTCGCTTTTCGCGTGTGGAGTGAGTAAGACCGGAGCAAGTTCACCTTGTTCCTGTTTCGCTTCGACAAGCAGGCAAAGACGCTCAATCGTGTTGTGAGTTTGCAAATGTGCAGCGGTCAACGACAGATTAAAATGCGTATTGATCTGGTTGATAAGACGCACCGCCAGCAGAGAATGGCCACCCAGTTCAAAAAAGCTCTGATTGACCATAATATTCGTGTGATTGAGGCACTCAGCCCATAGTTTCGCCAGCGTTTGTTCACACGTGGTGGCTGGTGGTCTAGGAGTGTCGGGTGTTTTTGCGATCGGTGCAGGTAGGGCCTGACGGTTGACCTTGCCATTGGCGGTCAGAGGCAGGCTATCCAGTGCGATAATTTGCTCGGGGCACATGTACTGTGGCAGAAGGGTGCGTATATGTTTGAGTAAACCTTGGTTGTTGACAGGGCTGTTCTTTGCATAGACCACATAAGCCACAAGCCCGATGTCAGTGTTTGCTTGCCGGATCGGCTGGACAATCGCATCTTGTATTTGGACTCCTAGGCTCTCTGAATCGCTCAGACGTAAGGTGCTTTCAATCTCACCCAATTCAATTCGGTAACCATTGATTTTCACCTGATGATCACCTCGGCCCAGAAACTCAATGTTTCCGTCAGGCAGACATCGCCCTAAGTCCCCTGTTTTGTAAAGGCGCGTCCCATCGATAGGATGGTTGATGAACGCGGCAGCGGTTTTGTCGTCATCCTGCCAGTAGCCTTTCGCTAGCCCTTGGCCACCGATATAAAGTTCACCCGTGACCCAGTCAGGGGTAGGGTGAAAGTTGTGATCCAAGACATAGAACGTCTGATTTGCTAAAGGTTTTCCATATGGAACGCTCGCGCAGTCGCTGTAACTTTGAGTGATAGGGTGGCAGATCGACCAGATGGCGGCCTCTGTTGCGCCTCCTAAGCTGAGCAGATCCGCGTTTGGTGTTACCTGTTTTAGTCGGTCGGGCAAGGCCACCGGGATCCAGTCACCACTCATCATAATCTGCCGCAGTTGTGGTAAGTCCGATTCACTCTGTTCAAGACAGTCGGCCAGCAACTGAACAAAGGCAGGAACGCTGTTCCAAATCGTTGCGCCACAACCTTGTGCCAGATTGACTAACCCTTGAGGGTCCTTGGCTGGTGAGGTTGGCGGAATGATAAGCTGCGCCCCTTGGCTGAGCGTTGAAAAAATATCAAAGACAGATAAGTCAAAATTAAGGGCCGAAATCGCCAATACCCGGTCAGCACTGTTGAGGCCAATGCGTTGATTAATATCGAGTAGGGTGTTGACCACCGCTTGATGATCCATCATCACGCCTTTTGGTGTCCCAGTCGAACCTGAGGTAAATATGACGTAAGCCAGATCATCAGGAGCAACGATGGCGGGTGTAAAGTCAGGTTCAGGTCTTGCCTCATGGTCTGGGACCAACACAAGGTAGCGTTGAGCGAAAGAAAGGTTCGGCTGCTGAGTGACCACCGTCTGCACTTCTCCCTGTTGCAGTAAGGCCTCAATGCGCTTATTGGGATAAGAGGCGTCGACGGGCATATAGGCTTTGCCTGCCAACAAAATGCCGATAGCCGCGATCACTTGCTCCCAGCCTTTATCCATGACGATAGCAACCAGAGGAGAGTCATCGCCGACGTCTTTTATCTGGGAGGCGAGTGCACATGAAGCAAGCCACATTTCTTGATAGCTTAGTGTGATTGAGCCTTGTGTGATCGCGATATGATCCGGCCATTGCTCCGCCCCGTGACGAATCATGTCACACAGTGTAGAGACAGCGGCAGAGTGGTTCTGGTCTATGAGTAACGCCAATGAGGCCTCTGTTGCATTGGCCTTGTGGCGTATGGCTTGTTGGGAGTCAGTCAATGCGGGCACTGGTGATTTTTCCCATTGGCACGATGGCAAAGCAGTGACGAACTTTGTGTAGGCGTTAAACATGGCGTCGAACACACCCGCTCTAAGGTGTGAAGGTTGAATCGTCCACTTGATGTCAATGCCTCCGCAAGACGAAGGGACCAACATACAGTCAAGATAAACATGCGGGGTTTGTGCGCCAAACTCGGTCAGTTTGCCTAGGGTTAGCGCCTTATGCTGGCCTACTGAGGTGGTGTCATTAAATACGACGGGCATTCCTGTGCTTAAGTTTTGATTGAGGCGATTTTTTTCTCTTAGAACGTGTTGTCCATCAAAACTGGCGTTGGCGAGATCATTGCTCATACGCTGTTGTATTTGATGCACTAGGGTAAGAAAATCGTGCGCCTCACCCGCGTTGCATTCCAGCATGGAGGTCGTGGAAAGGTTACCGATCACACTCTCTGAGGCCGGTTGCATCATCTGGCGATTGCTGTGGAGCACGTTGATGGAAAAATGGTCGGTGGCACTCCATTGGTTGAGTACGACGCAAAAAGCAGATAACAGAGTCATCGACGGTAAAACGTTGTGGGACAATGAGGTCCGTTGAATAGAGGACCAGGTTGGTGCATCAATTCTTTGGGTCAGGACGCCTTGAGAAAGATCATCGCTGCGCGTTTCTGCCAATGGCAATGCCGGAGCTTCGGGTAAATTAGCAAGCCGATCCCGCCAGTATTGGCGAGCGGTGGAATAGGCTTGAGAATCTTCCAGAGAGGTGCGTTCACGTAAGTAAGCATCTGTCGTCATGATGGGTTTTTCTAGCACGAAATCAGGGATGTCGTACAGAGATTGCCATTGCTGGAATAGGGTATTGAGGCTTTTGCCGTCAGCGACCACCAAGTCGGTGACCAAATGCACCAGACAGGTGTCGGCGTTGAGCTGCAAAATACTGATAGCAAACAGAGGCCATTGATCGGTTGGGATACCTTGAGCGGCAATCTGTTCTCTTGCCTGTGCGACGGCGTGCCCCTTTTGTTGCTCTGCCATGGGGCTCAGATCAACATAGTGAGGTTGGTATTCTGGCACCTGATCGTGAATGACGTAGTCCCCGTCACGAATGAAACCACGCAGTTGGTCATGATGCTTAACCAGAGTATTCCACGTGTCAGTCAGTCGCTGTCTGTCCAAATGCTTAATTTCTAATTCGGCATAAAAGTGTGCAATGCCGTTGCCCAGAGAAAATAGACGGCTTTCACCGAGCCAATAGGCGTTTTGCAGAGGCGTTAACGGGTAGTGTTTGTCTAAGCTTATTTCGCTTGATGGTTCGGATCTTGGGTGCGCGTCCCCCTCGCTTGAGACGACGAACGGCGCTTGGATCGCAAGACAAAAATCGGCAAACATCGGATGTTCGAAAATCTTTTGCAGACTGGCTTGATTGAACCCCATCTGTTGGAGATCGACAATCATTTTCGTCGCCATTAAGCTGTCGCCACCACTCTGGAAAAAATCACTATCCTGACGAATAGAGTCGTTGAGGTATTGGCCCCAAACTTGACGTATGAGGTCGTTATCCTGATGGGACTTCGGGTCATGATTATCGGCGATATCCGCCTGTGATTCAGCGCCCGTTAGCATAGCAACAAAGTCTTTCAGTACCGGCTGTTCAAAGATCAGTTGTAAACTTGCTTGGTCTAAACCCCGTTGATTGAGTGTTACGATCATTTTGGTTGCCATCAGGCTATCCCCCCCAGTTTGGAAGAAATCATCAGTGTCGTCGATGTGACGACCGAGCATGTCACTCCAAATCTGTCCAATATCTTCGAGCAATCCGGAAGCGAGAGAGCTTTGTGTTGAAATGGTGTGCGGTTCGGCCCCACTTTGAGTTAAGGGGCGTTCTGGGGCAGTCAGTGTTGTCTTGGTTCCTTGTGCTTTAGCAACGACTAGGTGCTGGCGCAGCACGGAGACATCGCTTGTTGGGTAGGTAAACTCAGGTTGAAAACCATGGTCAGACAGCAGCGTCAGCCACGATGGCAGGGTCAGCATGGCGCTGTTTTGAGACTGTCGGAAATCATCGAAGGCGTTGAGGCCTTCAATAAACCCGACTGTGGCGAGTTGCATTGGACTGTACTGGTCGGTGGCTTCAATAAAGATGAGATACCCGTCTTGAGCCAACAACCCATGCAGGCGCTCAAGTGTCTGGGGTAAATTCGTCGCATCGTGCAGCACATTGACTGCCAAGATGACCTGATAGCCGTCATCGACGATCAGGTCGTTGTCTGGCGGTTGGTTGATATCAAACTGCGCGTAACTGACCTGCGGGTACAGGGCTAACGTGTGTTTTGCTTCTTGAAGAAAAACGTGAGAGACATCGGTGAATCGATAGTGATGTATTGCTTCGCCTGCGGCGGCCAATACGGCTCGTGAGGTGGAAGCGGTGCCAGCGCCAACTTCAAGGACTTTTATCCCCTGACCAAGGGTTTGGATGATTTGACCAGCGCTGTGGTTAAGGATTTGAAGAGAGGGGTTGGTACGATAAAGGCTATCGGTTACGTCCTGATTTTTGAACAAGATCTCCAACGCAGAACGCTGGCCATTAAGCAAGGTTGGATGCGCCTGAACACTGTCTTTCACGTACTGCGATAACCGCTGACACCATGGCTTCATTGGCAGCACAACGCTTGGTGCCGCGGGGAAATTACCAGTGAACCGGAAGCCATGGGTGTGGTGAAAAATGACGCCTTCACGTTGTAATTGGTCGAGCCACAGTGAAACCAGTTTGTGGTGTTTGGCCGTCACGTTCAATTGGTTGACGATGTTGTCCAGTGAGTAGTCTTGGTGATCAGTGACAAACAGCTGGTGATCGTTGAGTGTTTGCCAAATCCCTGCTAAGGCCTGATGTTCCAAGTTGGCCCAAGCGGACGTGACTTCGGTAACGACAGTGTCTGAAATCTCGGGCATGGTGACACCGCGCCAGTGTGTCACGGAAGACGCCGAGACGTTAGGCAATGAAGGTTGAGGACAAGCCGCGACTTGCGCCAATAACGCAAGGTAATCGGTAAACATGGCGTTGAGCGTCGCCGCTGGCAAAACCCCTTCCATACAATACCAGTTAAACGCCAGACCCGCGTCGACTTCCATGATTTGATGATCAAGCCATACTTGGGGCGTTTGGCTCAAAACATACACAGGATCACCTAAAAGGCGGGTCATTGCCTGTTCAATGTCCATGCCATCCATGGACATACCGAGCATGCTGGTAAAGACGACAGGCACCAATGGCAGGCTTGCCTCTTCATCACTCAGTCTGTCGGTGTTTTTGAGGTGTTTGGCCATTTCTCGGATCACTTCAACCCCGTTGATCTGGCTGTGTCCAAGACGTTGCCAAAGTTTGTCTTGCGTATTGGCCATGTGTTGCTTCAGGCTCAAAGGTTGGGACAAATCGAAATCCATGAGCAGAACCGATGTAAAATCCCCAATGAGTTGATCAACGTCTTTATGGAAAGGCTGGCGATTGAAGAATGTCATGTTAAGAGTGAATTCAGGAAACGTTGCCCATTTGGCTAATGTGTGAGCGAACAAGGTCAACAGGCCGGCTGACGGCGTCACTCCCCACTGTTGCCATTGTGATTTAAGGGCACACCATTGCGAAGCAGGCAGCGTTCCTTTGAGAGTCCTAAATTTAGGCGGCGTATTCTGGTGTGAACGATCAATCGGCAATTGCGGTGCCTTGGGCAGTGTTGGTATGGTGGTTTGCCAGTACGCCCATGAGGATTTCCATTCCTCCTGCTGGCGTAATTTCTGTTCATGCATCACGTAGTCACGAAACGTGAAGGGCAATTCCGTCAAAGGTTGGCCCTGATAGGCAAGGCTTAAATCATCCATCATGATCTTAAAACTCTGAACATCAAACTGGAGCAAGTCGAGGTTCATATGCAGCCTCAATGTGTTGTCGCACAGTTGGCTGATCCTGACGTCAAATAAAGGCCATTGTCCGGCCGGACGAACGTCATGACGCATGGTGTGCCTGATCTCATCAAGCGTTTGTTCCCGAACGGTATGATCCAGTAAACTCAAATCCTTGATGGGAATGGTGAAGTGGGGAACTTGCGCCTGCACGACCTGTTTGCCGTCAGGCATAACCGTCATCCGCAGCATATCGTGACGTGTGATCAACGCATTCCAAGCCGATTCAAACCGGTGCGGATCAAACTCACTGTTTAGTTTGTCCCACTCAAACACGACATTGCAGGCAATGCCTCCATATTTGACCCAAGATTCTCTGCCAATCCAATAAGCATGTTGGATGGGCGTGAGAGGGAAGGGGTGATGGCGGTTCGCAATGTCTACCTCAAAAGTGACGTCGGGGGCCTTGTTGATATCACTCTGCTTTCTACTCGTGATGAATGTTGCCAGTCCAGAGACGGATAGGTCTTGATACGCTTCCCCCGCACTGAGCGAAACACCAAACTGTTTTTTAATGGCGGCGCTGAGTTCAAGAAATTGAAGAGAATCCATGCCGAGTTGCAGCAAGTCTTCAGACTGGCCAATTGCGGTTGCGTGGCTGAGTCCCAATTGATAGCGAACGCGTTCTGTTATCCAGACTGTGGCGTCTAGTGCATTGATCGTTTGCGTGTGTTCTGTGTTTTTGGGTGGGTGCAGCACAGGTTGATTGGCGGGTATTGCGTTCGATGTGCTAGGTGAAGCAGGACCGAAATAACCTGAAAAATTCGCATGCTGGGTATCGAGGTTGCCAGCCAGTGAGAGTGGTTCACCATGAAGTAAACTCTGACTTAAGTGCCAAAGCCCTTCTTGAGCAGTGATGGTATGCATACCGCTTTGACTCAGTTTATCTCGCAAGCTCTGGCTGCGAGTCATGCCGACGTTATCCCAAGCTCCCCAGCCAATACTCATGATATGACAACGACGGCCCGAGTGGGCAAGTGCAAAGCCCTCGATGTAGGCGTTGGCCAAAGCATAAGCGCCTTGCCCGGGTGCACCGAGAGAAGCAGCGGAAGAGAAGCCAACTAAGTACTGTGCGTTATTGGCATCTAACCATTGGTACAAGTGAGAAAATGCCGATGCTTTTGTCGTGAAGAGCTCCTGTGTTGCAGCGGTGTTCCAAGTATTGAGCATGCCATGAAAGGTTGTGCCTGCCGCGTGAATAGCGCCTACCACAGGCAGGTCGCGGTGCCATTGGTTGAGTATTTTTTCTAGCTCTCCCTGCTGCGATAAATCGCCAATTAGGGTTTCGATACGGCAGCCTTGTTGGGCCATTTCTTCGCAAAAATCAGGCCAGTTTGCATGCAGGGTTCGGCCAAGTACCGCAATGTGCCTAGCCCCTGACTGGGCGAGCCATCGGATCACCCATCGACCTATTCCCCCCATTCCGCCGGTGACTAAATGCCAACCCGCTGTGGTAAACCATTGAGTGGGTATGGATGCGCCGCTTGAAGGGGCGGGAACCAGCTTGGGCAAAAAGTAGCAGCCGTTTTTAAAGGCCAGTTCATGGCTGTGATTAAAGGGTGCTGCTCGCATGGCCTCCGCAATCAGGGCCGAGTCGTCAGCGTTGATATCCAGTAGGTTGATTGTCTTGTTTGGGTATTCTTTGCGAGCCACTCGCAGCAGAGACATCAAAGCGAATTTTTCAGGAATGAGTGGATCGCTGGCGTTTACCTTAATGGCCTGTGATGTGATGACATACAGCACCTCAAAATCCTGACTGAGGGTGTGTGCTAATGGTTCGCTGATGTCGGCCAAAGGACCGTCAGGTAAGACCAACAGGGACTGACCTGATGACAGGGTATGGAATTGGCCCGGATGTTGACGCGCCTGTTCAATATCATCGGGTGTCATTGTCAACGTTTTGTCACTTCTATCGATTGGCTGCCACTGCCACAAATACCGATTGTGAGGTGAAGGCAACAGGTCGAGATGCGGGTTAGCGCTGAAACTTTGTGTGTGGATATCACCAAGCCATTGCCAGTGGCCCTTTTCGGTTTTGGCTTGCAGTGTGTAGTTGGTGTTGCCCCACATTGCATTGATTTGATGGACGGCGACCTGATTCAACTGTTGTGGTGAAAAGGTGTCGGAGACGCGTATCTGCCATTGTTTGTCCGTGTCATGAACAAAGGTCGGTCGCTGCTGCAAGAACACGGTTTCTAAGTCTGGTTGATCGCGATGTGCTGACCAGTCCAGATAAATAAGGTTGCCAATGTGTTGAGGCGCTGGGCTTAAAGCCTCTGTGGCTGATGCAACCGTTGGAGGCAGGGCGTTGAGTAACCAGTCCGCGGCCTCAACGTGGTCCTGACGATTGAGAGGCATTCGTGCGTGACGGCTGAGCGCCGCTTTAAGAGATGTGGCGGCATGGATCAGTGCGGCGATATCGGATAGGCCTATTTGTTGGTGTTCCGGTGCACTGGCCAGACTTGATCTCAACCACTGTTCGGCCTGTTGTGTTGATGGCAAGGCTTGCGTGGTTCGCACCAAGCTTTGATCTTGCTGACGGTAGTATCCCTGCTCGACCAGTGTTTCAAGCAAGGCGCTAACAATGCCTCGGTATCGAGGAAGTAATCTTCCGCCACGAATGATGTTCTTGACCGTAACGGGGGCATCGGAAAGACAAGACCGGATAACATCTTCAATAGCACAGCAACGCAGCACGGTATAGCACGATAGTGGCGTAGCTGGAAGGTCGGTGATTGGCGCAGTTTGCTGACAATGAACGGTTGTGCTGGTGTCACTTTCGTACCAGTATGCTTGCTGATCAAAAGGGTAAAGCGGCAAGGGACATTTACGACCGTTCAGCGCCAATGCGGAAGGCCAAGGGGCATTGATACCTGCCGCGTACATGGCACACAACACATCACGATCAGACTGTTGAGTCTTCGCTTGTGCATGATAGGCTGAAAACCACAACGCCTGTTTTGGTTCGCACTCTCGTTTGCCGATGGCGGTGAGGTGAGCTTGGGGGCCCATTTCAACAAATACATTATAACCCTGATCGATGGCCGTTTCTGTCGCTTGTCTAAAGTTGACAGGTTCACGAACATGGCGAGTCCAGTACTGTGAGTCTAATTCGCTGGCGTCGGTGATCTTCCTACCTGTGACTGACGATATTAATGGCAGCTTACCCATGAGTGTGTTTACGCCAGCGGTAAAGTTCGAAAATGTAGCCAGCATGTCATCGAGTAAGTGTGAATGTGCGGCGCAGGGAACGTCTAGCTGACGATATGGGATGGATTTGGCGTTGAGTTCAACGATGGCAGCTTCTACGCCCTCGGTGAGCCCAGAAAATACCTGATGCTGATGGCCGTTACAGGCGGCAAGATCCAGTGGAGACAGGCTTGAGATACGTTCGGTCGCTTCTTGACTCACAAAGACAGCCAGCATCGACCCGGATTGGTGCTGAGCACATCGATGCATCAACCGTCCACGTTCTGCGACGAGCTCGATCGCCATTTGATGACTGAGATAGCCGCCAATCACACATGCGCTCAGTTCTCCGACAGAGTGCCCCATAACGGCATCGGGTGTGATCCCTTTAGCCAGCCAGTGCTTGGCTAAAGCGATTTCAAAGGCAACAATCGCCAGTTGCGCATAATCCGTACGACGAAGTAAGTCGGTTTTTTCACCAAACATTACCTCGGTTATTGTGTGTTTAAACCTATCTCGACAATATAACTGACTGTCATCAATACTTTGCTGAAAAGCTGGGCTGTCGAGGTAAAGCTGTTGGCCCATTCCGGAAAATTGACTGCCTTGTCCGGTAAAGCACCAAGTCACTTTAGCAGGCTGTGGCGAATGCCCTAGGTGGATCTTTTGTGATGTTGGTTGTGATTGAGCGAAACACGCCAGCTCCGTAGAGGCAGACATATCGCAACGCACCGCAAGTCGATACGGCAGATCGGTGGCCCTTGCATTGATCGCAGAATAGGCGATGTCGTTGATGTCAGTTGGATTGTTCAATTGCTCAGCGTAGTCGTGGGCTAGAGCGCGTAATGACGACATACTGTTGGCTGATATCAATAAAGGAGGTGCGTTGTTGGCAGGTTCAGTCTGGTAATCACACGATGGTTTTTTTGGGGCGGATTGCACCAACATATGACAGTTGGTTCCGCCGATACCAAAGGAAGAGACTGCGGCGGTTCTGGTTTCCTGAGACCATTCTGTGGTTTGAAATGCAAGATCAAAACCTGAGCCCTCAAGCTTTAATGCTGGGTTGGGTTGTTGAAGGTTTAATGATGCGGGTATTTTTCCCCGTGATACCGACAGCACTGTTTTGATCAGCGATGCAATGCCTGCCGCGGTATCCAAATGACCAAGACTGCTCTTGACGGAGCCGAGAATACAGGGGCTGGCGTGATCACTGCGTTGATAGGCTTGTTTAATGGCGGCCACTTCAATGGGGTCACCCAGTTTAGTGCCCGTCCCATGGGCCTCAATCATGCCGACGTCATCTGCCTTGAGATCGGCAAGGTTTAATGCGTCTTTAAGTACCTGAGCTTGGCCACTGACTGATGGCGCGGTAAAGCCGACCTTGTCCTGTCCATCGTTGTTGATGGCACTGCCACGTAACACCGCCTGAATGGTATCTCCATCGCGCAGGGCATCGTCCAGTCGTTTTAAGACCACGCTCCCCACACCGTGACCGCCAAAGGTGCCATTGGCGTTGGCGTCGAATGGACGACACAAGCCATCTGGTGAGAAAATCATGCCCGGTTGATACTCATACCCCGATTTCTGTGGAAATGACACCGCAACACCACCAGCTATCGCCATATCACATTCCCCAGAACGGAGGCTTTCACAGGCCAGATGTACGGCCACTAAAGAGCTTGAACAGGCGGTTTGGACGGTGAACGCCGGCCCCGTCAGGTTGAGTTTGTGGGCAACACGAGTGGCAAGGTAATCTTTGTCATTGCCGAGCAGGGCTTGCAGACCTTTGACTTGACCCACTTGGGTCACATCGAACGCCTCAAAAGAGGAATAAGTGCTGGTTCTAATCGAACCGAATACCCCAGTTTTGCATTGAATGGCGGTCGGTGCGTAACCTGAGTGTTCAATTGCGTGCCAAACGTTGTGCAAGAACAGTCGTTGCTGTGGGTCAATAGAGCGGGCTTCGGTCGGTGAATAACCAAACAAGGCGGCATCAAAATACTCGGGATTTTCGATATTTGCGCCACTGGCAACAAAGTGCTCGCGCTGATACATATCAGAGGCAATACCAGACGCTTCGAGCTCTTGCTGGGAGTAGTAGGACTGGCCAGTCAGGCCATGGGTGAGGTTGTGCCAGAAAGCGTCAATATTGGGTGCTTTTGGAAATTGGCACGCGAGCCCTATAACGGCAATTGGGTCACTGCTGCCATATTGATTGTCTAGGTTTTCCATTTTATCCTCGGATTGCAAGTGGCCGGGCGATCTCACGATACCCGGCGTTTTCAGTCGGTAATTATTTCGCTCGTTGGCGGCGATTCATTTTTCGGTTTTCTTGTCTTAACTGCCTTGATAGCGCTTCAGGGCTAGGCGTTGAGCTCGTTGATTGTTGAGACAAGGAGGCGGCCAGCAATGAGGGTGATGGATAAGTGAAGAGGTCAGTGACCGATATCCCCATCCCTTGCTGATGGAGTGCCGCGTGCAATTGCACCAGTTGCAATGAGCTGGCGCCAGCGTCGAAGAAGTTTTGTTTTTCGCCAATGGTAGCGGTGACAATGTGTTTAAATGCATCTTGTATCTGACGAACATTCGCCGGATCGTGACAGGCGACATCCTCGCTGATTTGGTCCGATGGCGTCGTAGAGTCGTTGATATAACGCGAGTACGACGGGTCTCCCTGACTCAGTTGATCAAATCCCATCGACCAGCACTCAGGTTTAGACGCCAGCGTTTTGAGTAAATCAACATATTGGCTGAACATTTGTTCTAGCAAAGGTTGGGGCAAAAGTGCTTCGACTGCGTCCCAATTGAGACAAAGTTGGCCCGACGATTCATAGACTTGATGATCGAGCCAAATTTGAGGGGTCTGTGAGATCCCCCAAACAGGTTTTAGCCACCCTGAATCGGACAGAAAGTCGCTGTCTGAGGTGCCAAGTGCGCTGGTGAAGACCACTGGCATGGTGGTGCTGGCTTCATTGTTCTGGCGAGCAAGCTCACGCATGACCCAGACGGCAGAAACATCACTGTGTTGCAAATCGTTGGCGAGCTGGGCTTGCAATCGTTTAAGACTCGACAACCAAGACGTTTCGGGATGCCATGCCAACAGTAGCAAGGTGGTGAAATCTCCGAGGACCTGATTAAGTTGCGGATGGACATCGGGTCTGTCAAAGAGGGTGAGGTTTAATGTTAGGGACTCTGACTGACTCCACGATGACAGTGTTGCAGCATAAGCACACATCAGAATGACCGAAGGGGTCACTTGATGCCTTGCCGCCATGGTTTTGAGCGATTGCCATTCGTCGATGGATAAAGTTGTGGCACAGCGGATAAACTTAGGATCCTTGAGTGTCGCTGGATCCGATTGGATCGGAAGATCTGGCGCCGATGGCAGTGTCGGTAGTTGGCTGAGCCAGTAAGCTTTTGCCGGAAAGGTGCCCAAGGTGTTTTCTGGGGCCTGTCGCCAAGCAACATAGTCCCTGAAGGTGAGTGTTAACTCTGGAAGCGATGCCATAGGGTGATGATAAAGCGTTTCCAGCTCGGATAAGAAAATCTGCATACTCAGTCCGTCTAACATCATGTTGTCGAGGCCGACAAAGAGTCTCGCCTCACCACTGACATGGATGGCGGCTTCAATCGTAAACAGAGGCCAAAAAGCAGGATCGTTGACCTGATGCGATAATCGATCGCGGATTGCATCAGCCTCTGGGCAGTCCAGTTGTTCGACAGGGTGACATCGCAGTGAAAATGCAGGGACTTGGATAAGCACTTGTTGTTGGTGGTTACGCACGACTGCTCGGAGCATGTCGTGACGTTCTATGAGCCGATTCATGGCGCGGTTAAAGCGAGAAAGATCTAGGTGTGGTACCCGAAACTCTAGAAAGAATTGCGCGCTGGTTTCTCCCAAGGCAAATCCGCGTTGACGTCCAATCCAATAAGCCTGCTGAACATCCGTCATGGGGAATGGCAAATAGCGGTCGTCAGGTTTTGGGGATAGGGCTAACAGACTTGGTTGAGTGTCAATGTCTTGCGGGGTGAGAGTGGCAGCAAACTCGGCCAAGGTCGTTTTGATAAAAATATCCGTCAAATCCGCTTGGTAACCGGCTTTACTCAGAGCGCCAATACAACGGGTCGCCATCAGGCTATCGCCTCCCAACAAGAAAAAGTCACTATTTCTGTCGAGTTCCAATTGATTAAACAGAGCCTGCCATACCGCGGCGAGTGCATGTTCTTGTTCCGACTCAAGTGGCTTTATCGTCTGGCATGCCTGAGGTGCTTCAAGGTTAAGCCTCGATAAAGCTTGGCGATCGACTTTGCCATTGGGTGTTAAAGGCAAGGCTGGCATAAAGGTAAAACGTTTTGGCACCATATAGCTCGGCAGTTGATGGTTGAGCTGGGCGATCAAAGTATGAGCGTCGGGTTTAACCACCGGATTATCATTTCTTAACACATACAGATTGGTAAAGGTCGTGCTATCTGTGTGTTCTAATTGCAATTGGGTTTGGTCAAAAAGATCCTGCATTGCTGGTGCGGTCAGGACTTGTGGCGGCGCTGTCTCTAAAACCTGAGCGCTGAGTAAAGCCCCCTCGTCCAACGTGTTGATTTCAAGTATCAGAAGCAATCCCTCGGGAGCGAGCAAAGGGATGATCTGGTTCAGGTAATCAACCGTGTTTTGTTGACGGTGGAGCGCATTGTTGAGTAACAAGACATCGGCAAAACCGTCAGTGAAATCGGCTGAATGGGCGGGATAAAGTTGAGATTGTGCGTGGCTAAGGCGGTTAAGACGCGCCGTCGCATTCTGAACCATTGCCAGCGATGAATCGAGCGCATGATAGTTGAGTTTTTCGGGGCCTAACAGGGTAGCAAGGTGCTCGGCCAATCGTCCGCTACGTGATTCACATTCTACGACGTTCACCGCTCGGCCGAGCTGATTGCTTAACGCTGAGAGAGCAGAAACACATTGGGTTATTTGATTGTGAGTCTTGGGATTAGCGAGGACCATGGCTTCCGGTGATAGTGTCGTTTCAAGTAGGCTGTGAGCAGGGGCGTTGCCAGTAATGATGAGGTTAAGCTGACGACTCGCTTGGTCAATCTCGGCCTGAGTACCAAATCCTCTGGGCACAGCGGGCGGGTTGTCTATGAGTTGGTAAGTCTGTGTGTTGAGCGAAAGAGAGGCTGGCTCGACCTTCTGGGCAAGATCTTTCGCGCAAAGCAGCTGCATCCATTGCTCAAATAAGCGTCTGTAGTGATCGTTCACGCCATAGCGGTACTGCCACTGTTGCAGTGTTTCTGCCGTTCCGCTATCGGGTAGATAATTGGTGAGGTGATGGTATAAAAATGCGGCTATGTCGGCCTGTGAACAAGAAGGTGATGACAATGAAACCGCCGCAAACAAATCTTGATAGTTTGCTGGGAGCGCGGGTTCTGGTTTCACCTTGGTGCATAGTGTCATGCCCTGAGTCACCACAAAACCTTCCAGTTGTTTGTCTTTGCTGCCTGATGGATTGAGTGCCAGCGTAACGCCTTGGTGAACGCCTTCGAGGCGGCCGAGTGCGGCATCAATTTCACCTAATTCAATCCGGTATCCGCCGATTTTGACCTGATTGTCTTTGCGGCCAAGAAACTCGATGGTGCCATCTGGCCAATAGCATCCCGTATCGCCCGTTCGATACCAAGATTGAAGATCACCTGAATCTGGGCATTGTGTTTTTATAAACTGAGCACAGGTTTTTTGTGGGTCATTCCAGTAACCCTGAGCCACACCCACGCCACCGATCCACAGTTCCCCTTGGACCCAATCAGGGCAGTCTTGACCCGATTCATCGACAACCCGATAACATTGATTGGTCAATGGATAGCCATAAGGGATGGAACGCCAACTAGGATCAACGTTGTCTACTAAGTATTCATTGGACCAGATCGCGGCTTCGGTTGCGCCGCCCATTGCACTAAAAGTGCCACGAGGAGAAAAAGACCGATATCGTTGTGGGAGCGATAAATCGATCCAGTCACCAGACAGCATGACCGTTCTCAACTGAGATGGAGCCGTCAAGGCCATCCCTTCGCAAAACGTTAGGAACATATCAAATAGGGCTGGGACCGTATTCCACAACGTGATGTGATGTCGTGACACGAGCTCGCTCCATGCCATGGGGTCACGTAACTGAGTTTCTTTAGGGAGAACCAGAGCTCCCCCTGCCGCTAAGACACCGAACATGTCATAGACCGAAAGGTCAAAATGCAGTGCCGACAGGGCAAGGACACGATCCTGTTGGCCAACTTGATGACGTTGATTGATGTCAATACAGGTGTTAAGCGCCGCCTGATGAGAAATGACGACCCCTTTGGGTGTGCCTGTCGAACCTGAAGTGTAAATGATGTAGGCGGTGTCGCTGGGTTGACGTTGAGTTTCTATGGCGGTCAATTCACTCCCTTGTGCCTCTTGCCAGTTGATGTGGATGGATTGGGTCCATTCTTTGTCCAACTGAGCGGTTTGGCAGCGAATGACCAGTCGGATATTGGCGCTGTCGACAATCGATTGCCGACGAGCAATAGGTTGGTTGGGGGCTATGGGCACATACACCCCCCCAGCATAGAGAATGGCTAACGCAGCAACCACTTGGCCGACACTTTTTTCCATACTGATGGCGACGTGTTCACCTTGGCTCAAACCTTCGTCAATCAGCACTTGAGCGAGCTGCCTCGCCTTGGCCGTGAGCTGGCCATAACTCAACGTTCGTTCTTGGCTGATCAACGCCATTTGGTCAGGATTGCCTTGTGCGTAATCAAAAATTCGCTGGTGAAGTAGCCCACTTGGGATATTGCCGACCGGTAGATTTCGTTTCAGACGAGTGGATTTTTGATCGTGGGGCAGCAAATCAGGCAGAGGCTGACACCAAGCCTGGGGCTGGGTCAGTATGTGTTCCACCAGTTGGGTAAAGGCCGCGAACAGGGTATCGATAAACCCTTCAGGAAAGAGTTCATCGATGCCATCCCACTGTAGAACGATGCCATCCCCTTGTTTAAAGGCGACAAAATCGAGCCATACTTGGGGGGTTTGCGATATCCCCCAACCGGGTTGTCCTAGTGGGCCCTCGATCTCATCGCCAAACAGCGAGTTACCCAGATTACTGGTGAAGACAACCGGAGCGCCGTGAGGGTGTGTGCCATTCTTTTTAAGGCTACGTAACACTTCAACGCCAGAAGTGATTCGGTGTTCATAAAGCTCGGCGAATCGGCGTTGATGAGCCTGAATCAGATCCGTGATATTGGCGTCATCAATATGGGTATCGATGAGCAGAATATTGGTAAAATCTGCGAGCATTCCGTTGACGGCATCATTGAATGGGTGGCAATCGAACAAGGTCAAGTTGAGCAGCAGTTTACTTTGACCACTCCAACGCGCCATCACCGCAGCATAGAGAGTCGCCAGAACCATAGTCGGAGTGACCTGATGTGCGGACGCCAGCGCCTGAAAGGTCTGCCATTGGTGTTTATCTAGAGAGTGTTGTCGGCGCTGAAAGGACGGCTTTTGTTGCTGAGCGGGCTCCTGAACCAGAGGCAGATTTGGCGCGGCTGGCAGGCTCGATAGCTGACTTTGCCAAAACGCCTCTGCGGTGTGTCTTTGTTCCCTCAGCTCATGATTTTCTTGTTGCAGGTAGCTGAGAAAATCATAATCCGTAGGGCGGGAGGGTAATGTTTGCCCTTTCAAAAGAGCGGAAAGTTCATTAAAGAACAGACTAAAGCTTGAAGCGTCCATCACCAGTAAGTCGATGCTCACGTGAATACGACATTGCTGTTGATTGAGTAAACTCACCTGAACATCAATGGTCTGCCCCTGATTCACGTCCAGAACTCGGTGGCTAAGCTTATTACGCAAAGTGAGCATCGCTTGCTCAGCGTCATTTGAAGATAATTGAGTAAGATCGTGACGGGTGATGGGGTGCACTGCTTGGGGTTTCTTCCACTGTTGCGTACCGTCATGATTGAACGCGACGCTCAGCATAGGGTGGCGGTGAATCAGGGTGTTGATGGCACTTTCAAGCGCATTCGGGTCCAGATTTTGGGTATTAAATTCTTGATAAAGATGGCAACCGTTGCCGCCCAGAGGTTGGTGTTGATCCCGGCCGACGTAGTAGGCAAGCTGAACTGGCGTCATGGCAAAGGGTGTCCCTTGTGTCATGGTCTGGTAATTGGGGGCTTGAGGTGCCACATGACTGGCCGTTGAGGCCATTTTTGAGATCACCAAGTTCTGAATGTCAGCTAACGTTGGGTGCTGGTAGATGTCTTTTAGCGTAATTTTACATCCTGCGCGTCGACACTGGTTGACGATACGCATAAGAAACATCGAATCAAGGCCCAACTCAAAGAGATTGTCAGACGAGTTGAGCTCGTTGTCTGGGATGTCCAAGCACTGGCAAATGGCGTCCCGAAAATGAGAGATGATGGAGTTGTGATCAGACATGTCGGTCTCTTACTTAAGCAAATTTTGGGAAAAAGAACCCCGAGCGGTTGGTAGTACAACCGCAAAAAGTGAGGCAGATTTGATTAGCCCGCGGGTGCGGGCTGGATGAATTATCAGGGAGCTTGCTGGTTTATGGCGTTACCCTGAGGTTGAGATTGAGGTTGGACTAAATAGCGCAACAGCAACGCCGCCACGACGGTGGTGCAAACCGTTATTGCATAATGGGTTTGGTAATCGAAGCTGGCGATCACCCAGCCGCAAGCCATGGCCATTACGATAGCAACGATCATGTCCATTGATTGAAACAAAGAGAAATCGACGCCAGATTGAGAGCCGTATGACCACGCCATCATAAGGGTATACAAGGCGACAAATTTAACCGCAGCAATGAAGGAATTAAGGACAAAGAGCGTTTCTACGCCTAAGGGTAAATCAATATATTGAGCAGACTGCATCCATAATCCACTAAAAATGATCGCCTCGATAGCTAGACAAGCCAGTAACATTTTAGGTGCGCTGACACGGTTGAGTAACCAGCCACTGAATGCGATACCGACCAAGCCTGTAAGTGCTCCACCCCCTGCGGCGAGTAATCCGAGATCCTCAAGTGCGATCCCTTTGTCGCTGAGAAAGGGCATCATCATCGACTGGACGCCACGTGTGCCTAACTGGCAAAGTGCTACTAAGATTAACCCCTGCTGCACTTTGGGGTTGAGGATAGCGCTTTTCAACGACGGTTTACTGGTCAGTCTCTTTTCACTCGGTGTAAACGGCTGGCTCAAGAGGTTCATACTTGGGATCGACATGATTGACACCAAAGCCATCAAAACCAATGTGGCGGTTTGCCAATTGTAGGCGCCGGTCAGATAGATGAACAATCCGCCACCCACCATTGCTCCTAAATAGCCGCCGCCCACTTGCATTACATTGCCGATCCCCCGTTGCGTTTGAGGTAGGCGATCGATGGCGAGCCCATCGGTGCAAATATCGGCAAAGGTTGACAACATGGCAAGCAGTAACACGGCGGAGAACAAGAGCAACGGTTGCTGTAAGGCTGGAGTCAGAGCCACGACGCCAAGAACAAGCAATATCAAACATTGTGCGAGTAAAATGATGGCGCCGTGACTTTTGAAGGTGTTGCCTTGCTTGCGTCGTTTCTCGATATAAGGCGCCCATAGAAATTTGAGAGCCCATGGCAGCATGGCTAAATAGAGCAGACCTATTTGTGATGTCGACACACCTTCAGAACGCAACACCGCCGGGATCCCCTGTAAGGTGAACATGCCAATTAGGCTCTGAATGGTATAGACACCTGCCATAATCGCGAGCAGTGGTTTCAGGCCAAAACTTTGGTCACAACGTGCGTTGCGCGTCATAAAATTACCACTCCATCTTTAGATTAAGGCCAATTTCTCGGCCAGTACCATAATTGCTCATCGTCGAGGTGCCCATAGCAAATGCATAGGTTTGGTAGTCTCGGTCGGTAATGTTGTTGCCGAATAGGCGTAATGAAAGGTTATCATTCACCGCGTAACGCACCGACAGATCGACGATGGTGTAGGCAGGTTGAGATAAGGTATTTGCTTCGTTAAAAAAGACTTTTGACGTATATCGAGCATGACTGCTAACTGAAACGCCGTCGAGTAGAGACTGAGGCAAGAAGTACTCAATACCGGCTACTGCGGTGGTCTGTGGAGCATAAATCAGCGTATTCCCTTGATAGTCGCTACCAGACTCAAAGGTGGACTTCCCAAATGTGCCACCGATTGTCAGTGTTAAATCGTTTGTTGGGTAGTAGGCCATATCGATCTCAAGCCCCTGACTTTTTGCCTCCCCCATATTTCTTAACACTTGATTGCCCTGACTGGGGTCCCCAGTGTAGAGTTGAATATCCTTTGTCTTAATCCAGTAGAAGGCGCCACTTAGACTCATTGTGTTGTCAGCAAAGGACGAACGCCAGCCGAGTTCACCATTGAGAGATTTTTCAGCATCGTACCCGTTTTTGTCCGCACTACTTCTTGGTACGTGGCTGTAACCACCGGGGCGATAACCACTGGCCAGTGAGGCAAAGAGTCTTGAATCTGGACTGAGCTGCCAGCCTATTGCGGTTGCCGGAGAGAGCACACTTTCAGATTTTTTCTGATCATAACCATCAATAGTCCCTCTTGTATTACCGCTATAATCTGAGTGGGTTGATAGGTAGGAAGCTCTCAGGCCTGCTGTTAAGTCGACGGTCTCGGTTAAGGCATAAGTCGTTTGGCCAAACAGGGCATAAGTATTGGTCTTGATGTCGTTTGTTGCGCCGGAAGCATTGCCATCAAACTGGCGGCTTTCTGCATAGACGCCAAATAAGGTCTGCAAAGTGTCGCTAAAATGTGTGTTAGCTCTGATCTCTTGACTGAAGGTATTTTGGTTTTCTACCCATTGACCACCAATGTACTGACGATCAATGTTTCGGTTTTGGTATGAGGTAATGCTGCTGAGCTGGGTGTCGCCAAAATCATAACCGATGTTGAGTGCGTAAGCGTTGACCACTCGTTTTAGTTCAGGAATAGGTTGACTGGTCGCTTTCTGGTTGTACTCCTCTTTTGTAAGATACCACTCTTCATGGCTGTCCAGATTGTCGCTTGACACGGATAGCGTGACAGTCAGTGGATCATTTTCAGGTAAGTAGTGAAAACGAGCGACACCACTGAACTCTTTGACGTCATTCGCATCGTCACTATTGCTCGGTAGGTGCGTAATGTTACCTTGATCTTTCAGAGATCGAATCACCACATCGGCATAGGCTGAGTCGCTGATCGCCACTGCGCTTGAGCCGTTGAATTGTTGGCTGAGGTTGCTGTAAGTCACCTCTGCGGAACCTTTGGCCTGTTCGGTGGCCTTTTGGGTCACAATATTGATGATGCCACCCTGTGCATTACCCCCATACAATGTTCCCTGTGGCCCTCGTAACAATTCGACGTGCTCGACGTTCAAAAGTTGCTGGGTGGCAAAAGCGCTGTCTTGAAGGATGCCGTCAACATAAATACTGACCGTTGGCGAGTAGAAATCAGGGGAGCTCATTCCACGTATGGTTGTGTTGGCGTAGGTTCTATTCCCTCGAGTTTGGATGACCAGCCCAGGAAATGCTTTTTCTAGGTCCTTGACCTCATGAATTCCAGCGTTTTCCAGCTCTTCACCTGTTTTGATCATCACCGAACTATTGATACGCCCTATCGGAATATCTTGTTTTGTTGATTCAACGACCATGACGTCATCGTAGTTTTGTTCGGCAATCGTTTGTGCACTGAAAGTAGCGGCTGCAACGGCGAGCACGGAAAAGGCAGGAGCGTTCCTGTACATGGTAGATTTATCCTGTGGTTTGATATTTTAACATCTATATTGCTGATTCACTCTGTTATCTGCTAACTCAATAGGGTGGAAAAACAGCGCGAACCGACGTTTTACAAGGGTGAATGGTTTTTTAAACAATAATTATAATTATTTTGTTCATTTTTATAAGGTAAAAAATTGTTTTTAAAGATTAAATTGGTATTCTGGTTTGTTGCTTCTGTTCGATTTCAATCAAGACCTTTTGGTTTCGCGGGGCAAAGAAGGCAATGCGGTCATGCTTTTATTGTGAGTGAATAAAACAAGAAGGCGTGCAGCCAAACTCTTTTTTAAACGTGGCAGTAAAGTGGCCATGATTTGCGTAGCCTACCTCATGAGCGATGTGGGCGATGGGGAAGGTGGCGGTACAAAGTAATTCAATGGCTTTGGCCATTCTTTGCTGAACCACATACTGATGCACCGTGGTATTCAATTCATTTCGGAACCAGTCTTTAAGTGACGTTTCGTTGGTGCCTATACGGCGGGCCAATTGCGTTATGGTGGGTGGGAGCATGAACTCCTTATCGAGAATACTCATGGCTTTTTCCAATCTTTCACTGTTATCTCGGCGCTGGCATTTGCCACTGTCTTCGAGTAAATAGCGCACGGCATCACTCATAAAGGAGTAGGAAAGGTGGCGTTGTATCCCCTTGTCCGGAACATCATGTGCAGACAAACGCACCGCCATACGACGAAAGGCATCCGTTGACGGTTTGATGATCATAAACGGGTTGCGGCGTTCAAGCTTTAACTGGGTCGATAGGCCAATTTGCATGACATCGATGTATTCGATGAGTACCGAGCGTGGGATCTGCAAGGCAAACAGCTGCGTTAATTGGGGCTGATAGCGACACAGACCGGAACGCACATTCGAATAACACAAGGCAATACTATTACTAGGAAATATTTTGGGTGAACCGAGACTGTCAATCTGATAATACACGGCACTGCCCAAATTGAGCATAATGGTGATGGCGTCACATTCGGTTTTATCTGGAGTCTCGAGTTGTGTTGGGGCGTGAAAGTGTCCCTGAAAAACACTCAGAAGAATCTCATCGTTCAGCATGTTGCAGCGCAGCGAGAACTCTCCACGATTATGCTTGAATTGGATATTGCCATTAGACTGAATGGATTCTTCCATTAAGTCGAGGTTAAAAGGCAGTCGGTAGTAAGCCATATGACGTTAGTAACTGTTTTAATAATGAGAAACATTATCATTAACAATGGGCTATGTCTATTATTGCATTAGTTAAAAAGCTCTAATATCAGCGCAATGTTGGCGGCCTTATTCAACAGGGACTTAACATTTTTAATGTCATTACTTATCAGTACTAGGCTGATAGTACATACTAACTAAACTGACGCGCCTTTCGGTATTGGAGCGGGTTTTCCCCAAAGTGTTGTTTAAACAGTTTGGTGAAGTGTGATGGACTGGCGTAACCTACCTTAAAGACGATATCGATGATTGGGTGATCAGTCGATTCCAGCTCTTTTGCCGCGATGGTCATGCGAGTTTGCTGAAGAAGCTTGGAGAAAGTGGTATTGAACAGCAATCTAAACCCACGTTTAAAACTGGTTTCATTGGTGCCGACTTCTCTACACAACTCATTGATGCTCCAGTTTTTTCCTGGGTTAGAAGCGATCATGTCGTGTGCCTTACGAATTTTATTGAGCGTACGGCTCGACAGACTAGAATTATCGTCATATTTTTTCTTGTTCTGGATCAGTTCTAGTTGATTAAGCAATTTAGAGAGGCATTGGTATGCTTGAGAGACGGCGTATAAATGATTGGTTGCGTCGCTGCTTTTTTGGATGTTTTTGGTTTCTAACTGACTGATAAATTGCTGGATTTCCACATTAGTATCAAACACAAAGGGGCGATTATCCGTACGAGGGTTAATGCCGCTGTCTTTGAGTTTGTCACTGATTTGCTGATAAATATCAGTGAGGTACTGGCAATCAAACCGAATATCTGCGATTTCGACGAAGCTTTCCGATTCGCTAATGAACACATCGTTGAACGATGTGGCTGAAAAGATCAACACACTTTTTCCCTTCTCTAAGCTCAAAGGGGTGTCTGCACCGTTGTGCCACACAATGCGCTCACCTTTGATCACGGTCAGTAATCTCAGGCAATATTTTTGTTCGTTATTTGCCATTTGATGTGAGGTGCAGCCACCGTAGCCAGACAAGGTGTCGATCTGACAGCCGAGACAATTTCCCCAAGATTGGCAGCGCGGGGATTGACCAAATGACAACAAGTGCCGACTTGCAGTCGGGCAGCACCCCGTGATCGTGAGATCCGTTGGGCTCGATTCTAAATAAGCTTTGTTCATTATCGGGTTCCATTCAAAACTGTTTTTTCAGCTTGTGCACACATGCTTAATACAAGTAATGAGGAGAGCCTCACGCGAAGCTACCTGAAATTTTGGTCGGGTGTCTCATGATATATATGATATTGATTCTTATTATTGTTCTTATTAGCGAGTGGCTATTCTGTGGGCCAATCGTCTTTCTGTCTACTCGAATTGGAAGTCTTTTTCTATATATCGGGACCCAAATTGAGTAGTAGTTGGTGGGATTGATGTCATCCAGTACTGTGCTCAAGATAAGTGAGAGGGCCCAAGAACCATGATCGGATAAGGCTTATAACAAGGATAAAGAGCGTTGAACGCCAGCGGGTATCTGCTGATAAATAGGTTGTACAACCGAAAAATGCACGTTACCGAGAGAAGGTGGGAATTGGATATCGATTGCTTTAGGTGAGGCTTGGGTATGCGTGGCTGAAAAACGAAATTCGATGATGTGGCTGTGCTGGGCGTCTGGAGAATAGGGCGCAGGGATCAATTGAGCTGGTGTCTCATCAATGACCAGTCGGGTGCCTTGTTGAATGATATAAGAAAGTCGAGAGTGCAGTGTGCTGTTCATTAAACGTCGTTCTGAAGATGGGGTGTCTGCGCCGCCCAATAACCACAGATGAATATCAGGCAACTGCCTCATCCAGTTGTCCACATCAACCGACAGTGTGAGTTCAATTTGTTGGTCACGCACATATAGACGAGCAGAGGTTTCTTCTAGGGCATGGCCTCTTGTGATTGTGGGCATAATCAAGCAGATAATGAGCGTTAGCGCAGACATTCGATGGGGATTGAAACACAGATGAGGTTTACTCGCATTTAGCCCAAAAAGAGAGAGGTGCTGCAACTCAACCCGTAAACGTTTCGCAATAGGGAATAAGTAACAAAATTTCATCATCGCTGTTCTCTTCCTTATCGCTTGGGCTTTTTTAGCGTAGATGGCTGTGAATAAGCGTCAAGTTATTGGTTATAAGCGTGTTAGGTTTGCCTCTATTTTATCGACCTATCACGTCATACGAAGGCTGAGGGCTGGAAGGTTGTTCGTGAATATTTGATTGTTATTTAAAGTGGTTGGTTGATTCAACGTTCAGAAGCCATGCTTAAATTAGATTTAGTTATTGATTTTTATATTGTTTTAGAATTTTCATCAAGAGTGTGCGCTTGGCTGCATATTTTGTATTATTCAGGTTATTTAGTTGGAGTAAATGACCATTTTGAACCACATTTACCCTCTTACGATCAATGATGGTGGTCGGTTTAATTGTGGTGTCTGGATGAGAGAGATGAGTTCCATGTTGGCTTGTGATGATGACGGCGAGATCCTCCGATGTCGGTCATCGGTAGATAGCGTCACTCAGTGGGATAACGCTGCAGGTGTAAGAGAAACGATGCAGGAGTAAATAATGATGAAAACGATAACAGCAGTGCTAACGACGTTTCTATTGATCAGTAGTGTTGCGGCCAAGGGCATTGATTGTGGCAAACTTCCCGTTTGGAGTGACAGCATTAATGGTTTGGTAGTGAACCAACACAATATTTATTGTGGTGAAGCAAAACAGGACTCGTTTGGCGGTATCGGTTTTTATTCTATGCCGAACAATTTTGCTCCCAGTACGCTGACCTCTGTGGGGGCAGCATTCGATGAGAGCGAATTTGGAATTTACACGCTGCGTACCATTAATTTAGCCGTTGGCGGACGCACGGTTGTCAAGGCGTTTAGTACCATGTTCCCAGTATCGTGCTCGGTGAGCCAGATTAATGCCTCTATTGTGCATGCGCGTATCGCAAACCAAGGTGGATGTGAAAGTGTATCTTGGGCAGAGTGCGGGCTTAGTGCGCCAGAAGACAATCCAAGTGATCAGTATTGCTTAGGTCACAATGGTCAGAGTTTTACTATCGCGACGGCAACACTGCCTCACGAACCGAATAAAATAAGCACGGGTTTTCCCGTCAATGAATAACGATGACTCAGCTTGGATGGGACAGATAATCGGAAAACGATCTGTCCTATTTTTCGGTGCTAAAACTGTCATTAAGGCGGTGAGGAGCGGTTGAGCAAATTATATTGGTGGTTTTTCTGATTCCCACATGATTGAGCTTTAACCGTGGCGTTCCGTCCTGCGTCCTTAAAGGCCCACCTCAAATCCCGATAGTTAGAACCTTAGATTGGCTTTTAGAAAGTCAACCAATTTAGACGCCCTGGTGCTGAGCAGTTGTCTGCGATACCAAATCGCATAGATATCCCGAACAGGCCCTTGCCAATGGGGTAGGACCCTGACCAACTGGCCAGTGTTAAGCTCGGTCTTTACTTCCGTCAGTGGCAGTAATGCAATGCCAAGGTGATGGGTGGAAAACTGTTTGGCAACGTTCAAGTCATTGAGAAGAATACGCCGTTGAGAAGGTTGGAAAATGGTTGTTTCCGTTCTGTCAGCCTCCAAAGAGAGTTCCCAGATCAACAAGGGCTCAGTGATGATCACGCTCAGGGCTCGCATATCTTGGGGATGAGTGAGTTTGTTGACTGTATTGAGATAAGCAGGGCTAGCAACGAGAACGGTGTTGACCGTACCGAGTTTCAGTTGTGTCAAATCTGAGTCACGCTGTTTACCCGTTCGAATAGCAATATCGGCGTTGGAAGAATAAAAATGGGCCATGGTATTGCTGAGTTGCAGTTCCAGCTCAATGTTGGGGTTGTCATGGAGGTAACGCGATAGCGGCTCTTGTATGCAACTGGTCACTAAGTTGGTCGGGGCCAATAACTTAATCGGCCCGCGGTCGCTGGATACGTCGTCGAGCAGTTCATTGACGAGAGAGTCGATAGAGTTGACATGAAAACGGGCTTTTTCATACAACTTCTTACCCTCACGTGTTACCTCAAAAGTATGACTGTTTCTGCTGAGCAACTTACAGGAGAATTGATCTTCGAGCGCTTTAATACGTCGGCCAATGGTGGAGGAAGGAATATTGAGATGTTGACTGGCCAACTTAAAGTTTCCAGCCTCAACAACCGAAACGAAAAGTGAAATATTGTCATGCATAGTTTGAAACCAAATATGGGTTTTAGATACTCATTTTGTTAAATGGAAATCATAATTGGTTTCAAATATAGTTTTTCTCACACCATCAGGCAAACGTGAGAATCAAAATATGAAGCAGCGGGTTGTATTTACAGTCATCATGTCATTCTTTCTATCATCGTTAATGACCCTTTGGGTCACCTACCTAAACTTGGGTAATGGGCCTGAGTTTCTCCGTTCTTGGGGACAGGCATTTCTGTTCGCGTGGCCAGCCGCTGGTGTGATTTCCTTTTTGCTATCGCCAGTCGCTCATCGTCTGACGATCAAAGTGCTGATGTAAACACTGTGTGGTGGTCTTCGCAGTACAACCATTCCGAGGGAAAACAGGGGTAAATGTTTGCCGAGCGGTTCAGTGTTAATCCAAAACATATTGATTTTTATTATGTTTATTTGATATCGCATTGTTTAGTGAATGAAATTAGCCAAATATAAGTCAATCATTCTAATCAAGTGACGGTTTTTTCTGTGGGAATAGTTATCGCGTAAAACTTTTGCTCGATCCTCTTGTCGAGTCTTGTCTGGAAGACCTCTTTAGACGACGAATCCGATCCTCGCCCTTGTCACTAGGGCTATTAGCCTTATGTTGTCCCCGCCATGCACTCTCGTTAAATTTGTCAAAATATGAGTGAGAATGCTTAAAAAAACATAAAAACCACCTGAAAATAATGAAGAATTGTGAAATTTGATAGTGAGTTAATGCAAGCGTCATCGATTTATTCAATCCTTTAAAAGTTATTTCGAGTCGTGAAATAGCGATAAAATAATTTAGTTGGGGATAACCAATGAATAAAATCATGGATAACAACATGTTTCGCTTGAGTACTCTTAGCGCGACATGTTTGCTGGCTTTCAATAGCTATGCAGCAATGGATTGCAGTAACTTGGAGCAGTGGGATGCAACTCAAGTTTACTGGGAAGGCGATCAAATTCAATACCAGAATGTGGGTTACCAAGCGGCATTCTGGACTCTGAACAATATACCATCAACCCATTCAGGTGATTGGCAAGAGTGGAAACGCCTCGACAGTTGCAGCAACGGTGGCGGTAGTGAAAATCAGATTCCAACGGTGACGCTGACTTCTCCCGTTGTGAATGACGCCTACGTTGTTGGTGAGACGGTACTGTTAGTGGCTAGCGCTACCGACACGGATGGTCAAATCGAGCGGGTTGCGTTCTATGTTGATGGTGCCTTGATTGGCCAATCTTCTTCGGCGCCTTATCAGGCGAGCTGGACCGCTACGGAAGGCTCTCATACCTTGAGTGTTGTCGCGACCGATAACGATGAGGGGGACAGTGAGGCTAGCTCGGTCACATTAATGGTTGAAGCCGAGGAGGGACAAAACGTTCCGCCAGTCGTCACACTGAACGTGTCTCAATCCAGTGTTTCATTAGGGGATGCGGTGACATTGACCGCCGACGCCACCGACAGCGATGGTGAGATCGCTCAAGTCGAATTTTTTGTAGGCGGAACATCGGTTGGCACTATGAGGACTTCTCCCTACCAGTTTGATTACGTAACCGACCGCTCGGGTCAATTGAGTGTGTTCGCCAAAGCGACCGATGACCAACAAACCACAAGTGACTCTACTCCTGTGATCTTAACGGTCAATAGCGATGCAGTGAGTCAACGCTGTCGACCTGACGGTTTGCATCAAACGGTGGGTGTTGATGTGCCTTACTGCGATTCTTACGATGAAAATGGCCGTGAAAAAATGGGGTCGGATCACCCTCGTCGGATGATTGGCTACTTTACTAGCTGGCGTGCGGGTGATGACAAACAAGCGGCGTATCTTGTCAGTGATATCCCTTGGCAACAACTCACACATGTCAACTATGCCTTTGTCAGTATTGGGTCTGACGGTAAAGTGAACATTGGCGATGTCAATGACCCAGATAACCCAGCCGTTGGCAAGCAGTGGCCGGGCGTTGACATTGACCCAGCTCTGGGCTTTAAAGGTCATTTTGGTGCTTTGGCAACGTATAAGAAAAAATATGATGTAAAAACAATGATTTCAATTGGTGGCTGGGCGGAAACGGGGGGCCATTTTGATGATGACGGTGTCAGGGTCGCGGATGGTGGATTCTACTCCATGACGACCAACGCTGATGGTTCGATCAATCATCAGGGCATCGACACCTTTGCTCAATCCGCTGTGGACTTGATTCGTCGATACAAGTTTGATGGCGTCGATATTGATTACGAGTACCCCACGTCTATGGCGGGAGCGGGCAACCCTGATGATGCAGACTTTATGGAGCCACGTCGTGCACATCTTTGGGCGGCCTATCAGGAGTTGATGAAAGTCTTGCGTGAGAAACTTGATCGTGCGTCTGCCGCGGATGATGAGTATTACATGCTGACTATCGCTTCGCCATCCTCAGGTTACTTATTGCGTGGTATGGAGGACTTTGATGTCACCAAGTATCTCGATTACGTCAATATTATGTCCTATGACTTACACGGTGCTTGGAATGACCACGTTGGTCACAATGCGTCACTTTATGACACGGGTAAAGATTCTGAGCTGGAGCAATGGGGTGTTTACTCTGAGCCGGCTTACAAAGGTATTGGTTATCTCAATACCGACTGGGCGTACCATTACTTCCGCGGTTCGATGCCTGCGGGTCGAATCAACATTGGTGTTCCTTACTACACGCGTGGTTGGAAAGGGGTAACCGGAGGGAATAATGGTCTGTGGGGCCGAGCGGCCTTGCCCGATCAGTCACAGTGTCCTCCGGGCACGGGCGTTGGGGAAAAAAATCACTGTGGCAACGGTGCCGTTGGCATCGACAACATGTGGCACGATACTGACCCTAAAGGCAATGAAATGGGCGCAGGCTCCAACCCTATGTGGCATGCCAAGAATCTAGAAAATGGAATATTAGGGACCTACGTACAGGCATACGGTCTCCACCCAGAGATCAATGAAGACGATAAACTGCAAGGCGAGTACTCCCGCTACTTCGATGACGTTGCCGTCGCGCCGTGGCTGTGGAATTCACAGAAGAAGGTGTTCCTTTCTACGGAAGATGATGCCTCCGTTCGTCGTAAAGCCGATTACGTTGCCGACAAAGAAATAGGCGGCATCATGGTTTGGGAGTTAGCGGGTGACTATAACTGTTACTTGTTTGATGATCATGGTGAGCGTTCAGAGCATGTTGATCTCACTGAGCAGGCCTGTGAATCTGGTCAGGGTGAGTTCCACATGGGTAACACTCTGACCAAGATAATCTATGACAGATTTACCACAGCAACGCCATACGGTAATACGGTAGCGGAAAACGAGACACCCGCAGAGTCGGTTGATATTTCGGTCGCGGTCAAAGAGTTCGATATCGGTGACAGTAATTACCCCATCAGCCCCAAAGTTGAGTTTACCAATCACTCAGACGTGACCCTCGCGGGTGGCACTGAATTCCAATTCGATATTCCTACTTCGGCCCCAGATAACGCCATAGACTGGTCTGGTGCCAACCTGAGCGTTCTTGCCTCCGGTCACAGTCGAGATAACAATATTGGCGGTTTGGATGGCAATATGCATCGTATTTCCGTCACGCTTCCTGCTTATCAACAACTGGCCCCAGGTGATTCGTTCGAATTTGAAATGGTGTATTACATGCCGATTTCCGGCCCTGCCAATTATACCCTAATTGCTAATGGTCAGGCCTTTGCCTTTGCCTTTGAACACCCTGAATTGCCGCAGGCGGATTTGAGTGATGGTGGTTCCGATGGCGGTAATAATGGTGGTGGAACCACTGACCCTGAAGACGTTATTGAGTGGGTACCAGGTCAGACGCAAGTCAGTAATGGTGACACCGTCCGCGTTGAAGGCGAATGTTATGTCGCTCAGAACAACCCAGGTCCATGGGAAACCCCCTCGCCAAGTAGTACATGGTTTTGGCAGCAAGTGCCTTGTCCATAACCAGTGTGTTGGAGAGCGGTGTATGGGCGCCGCTCTTGAGCCATTTGGCTCACATCAAAGCGCATGGACAGAGTATGCCGTACTTCTATGCACTGACAGTAAGTTGTTAGCCGTGGTTTGGCTTTAACTCAAAGAGAGAAAAATAATGAAATTGAACCCACTAAGTGTTGTGATTGGCGTTACCCTATTGCCGTCTTTTGGTGCTTTAGCGCAAAGCATAGAGCAGACATTGACCTTTACTCCAGATAACTGTGCTCCTGGTTGGTATTGTCAGTATAAGGCGACGGCGGATGATGAGGGAGGGCTGGATGTAAACCATCTCAGCAGTTACGCGATGTCTTTCCGTTCTAAACCTCAGGTCAATGGTGTGACGGTTGGCGATTCGGTTTGGTCAGAGGGTGTGAATGTGGTGACTGGTGTGGATGCGGCTGGTCAAGCCGCGACTATCTGGCCTACATTCAATGCCGACGTTGTATTTGATGGTGAGCCAAACAGTGGCGGGCCAGACGAAGGGGGCAATAATGGAGGAGACAGTAATGGCGGTGCTTTGCCGACCGAAAATGCGATTATTCATCACGTTACTTTCCCATACAATGATGCGCAGACGACCATCGATGTTTTCCACCTAGGGACCGATTACGCCAACGATGTCGTGTTGTCCAACCTTATTGCCGGAAGTTTGTATTCTTATCTGGTCGAAAAGAAATACCCTGAGGTGAATTTTAATCAGGAATACTTGGTCGGCTCTATCCTCTCCCAGCTTCTTCAAGAAGCTGGGTTGTCAGACACGAGAATTAACCCCGATTATGATCCAAGTGCTACCAAGCAGTCTATCCATGAACCAGGTTATGCCAGTCAGCTTCTGGCGGTAGGACAAGGGGGGCCTTATCAAATCAATGACTACAGCAAGCGCCTTCCGGACAAGAGCACTCCAGGCGCTTTGGGGCTGATTAACTACAATGCGTTGCATGCTAGCCTTGGTTATAGCATTGATGATCAGGATAACGACATCCAAAGTGGAGCCATTGGCCCTGATTCACTGGAAGACATTTACTTTGGTCCGATTGCGGCAACGTACTTTCAGTTCAATGATATTAATCGTCTTGAAGTACTGGCGAGTCAAAGCTGGTATCAGAATCAAGAAGCATGGAATACTTGTTTCAATACCGCCCTGAAGGATGAGAGTTTTACTCAGGATCCTAACGCGCTGCGTCTGACGGATTTCCTAATCAATGTGATCTACAATGCCGGAAGTTATAGTACGGCATTTGGGGATTACCTTGATGTCTGTGTTGACGCATACTCCAATGGCGTGACGACTGAGCTGCCGTATCTTAATAGCTATGATTTAGGTCCGGAAGAATACAAACAGTCTATATCGGCAACCGCGGAAGAGTGGTGGTATCGTTACCCGCGTCAAGTTTCGTTCTATGTTGATCAACTGTTTGGTCAGGATTTGATTGAACACGGCCTTAATATGTCTAATCACGAGCAGTTTACCGTCGCTGAGATTAGACCTGTTTTTGTTAAGGCATTTACTCAAATTTCCTATAAACCTACTGACGAGAGTGCGCCCGTCTTTATTGATGACAGTACCGCTGCTCAAGCATTTGATCAGGCGATGTCAGAAGCGGGGGTCACAGAGGCGACCTCTTATGCGCTTTCAGACAAGCAAGGGCGAGCTGCTTTGTTCGACTTCTTGTATACCGTGTTTACTCAGGTTGAATCTCGAACGGCGCCACTGGACGCGGTCAGCGGAGAAGTCACGTCTGAAGGCGGCGATGGTGGAGACGGTGGTGTGACTCCGCCGCCAAGTGGTGAATGGAGTGAATCAGCCATTTATGAGACGCCGTGTATGACGGTCACTCTAGATGGTCAGGAATATCAGAACCAGTGGTGGACACAGGGAGACAGACCGGATCCAAATTCAGGAGATGGGTATTCTTCCTCGGTTTGGCGCTTCCCTAGCTCGGCCAGCAATAACTGTCCTTAACGAGCTCACCCAGAGTAGAGGGAGCCCCTTTTACTCTGGGTGTGCCTAAAGGTCATCGCGAAAGGGATGAACGTGAAGGGCTTGGTCTATTCTGTCGCTTCGTGTACCGCTTCTTTTGTATCCTTCCATACTTTTGAGGAGTCTTGCTTCATTCCTTCCCAAGTACTTGAACACCCTGCAACAAACAGCGCTATGCTGACAAGCAATATTGACATTTTCATTGGACTAGCCTTAGTGGACGTATGTGAATGATAATAGTATCAAAAAATCAGTGAGGGTTCCTAGGGAGTGATGAACAAAAGTGGGCAACGCCACCGTGACGCGATCTGGAAGTATTGACGCCTTTGCGCGCACGAAGGCGAGACAAAAGCGCCAATAATCAGCTGATGAGTGAGGTCTGAACGCGCTGATGTGAAATAAGGCTTGACCTTAGCATCTGCTGTTTAACCGCAAGACTGGTGAGTTAACCATTTTTCGACGTGGCCATTGTTTTGTTTTAGCCATTGTTTGGCCGCATCTTCAACGGACAATTTCTCATCGTCCACAAGCATAGCGGCGAGCGCAATTTGCTGATTGTCTAGCGAAAACGCGCTAATAATGTCAGCGGCGCACTGTGATTTAGCTGCAAGCGTTTGTGATACCGCGATTTTTAGCCACCCACCCACAGGATTACCACAGTCCCATTTGTAATTGGGGTTGACGCCCCAGGATGCTTTCTTCTCACATTGCTCATCATAGGCAGGAAACTCAACAAACTTGCCCTCATATTTTGCTTCGACCCAGTTAGGCGACCAGTTAAAGATTAAAAACGGTTTCTTTTCGGCCATGTATTGTTTAATTTTTTCATTAATCGCATTGCCGTCTTTCAACTGAACCACATCAAATTTAAGCCCGAGCGCCCTGATGCGTGCCCTGTCTGGTTTTTCCCATGGGCCCGTATAATAAATGCCCAGATCTTTGCCTTCTGAAAACACGGCGGCGCAGTCTTTTAACGCTGTCCAGTCAGGCAAACCTGCGCATTGCTGCTCAGCATAAGCTGGGTACCACCAATCTTCCCGAGTGGTCGCTTGGTGCGTCGTGCCTGCTTGAATATGACCAGAATCGACCATCTGTTGAAACTTGGAGGCCATGGAGCCTTCCCATACCTCGACTTGTACATCCCCTTCATTGTGAGCGAGTTTATACCACTGAGCACGGGCGTCGGTGTATTCATATTTTATCGGTACTTTCTTTTCAGAGAGCAGCGTGCCCAACACCTTAGTTAACACTTGTTGACTGCTCCAGTCTAAAGAAAGCAATTTCACAGGTTCATTGCTTAATGCTGGGGTACTCACACTAAGCATGCTCATGGCAATGATATAGGGGAACGATTTCATGACAGTCTCATTGGTAAAAACAGTGGGTCATTAAAAAGTAGAAGAGAGGGCCGAGAAACACAAAAGTTTTACTGCTTGGGAAAAAAATCGAGATGAAAAAACCAGTCACCCACATAGGGTCACTGGCTGCTGACTACCGTCATTTTGGCTAGGCTTTCGTGAGCTCTTGAGGGGCAAACTCAAACTGTTCGATGGATTTTATTGGCGCGCTGTTTGCCAAAGTGACTGGTTGATTTTCGGCTTCAATCCATTCGCCAGACTCATTTTTATAGCTGTAAAAAGCAACGCCTGTTTTCCAGTCTTCATCCAGTAAAATACGCAGCGTTACGTTATGCAGATCAGTTCCTACGGGCGGGATGCCAGGATAAGGTTGATAGCCCTGAAGATTCATCATAATGTGGCATGAAGACATGGTACATTGATAGTTAAATGTACCATTTAAATCCGTGAACACATTGAGAGGTGGATTCACAGATTGAAATAAATGGCCTTTGCCGACAATGGACTTATCCCTTTGGCAAATGAGCAAGTTCACATCGAATCTCTGACCTCCAACGAGTCCATTACCTATGTTGAAATGGGCTGCGAAGATCTCACTGGGTGTTTTATCGGTCGTGTTCATTTCTCTCTCCAACGTTGATTAGTGTTATTGATAACGTCTAAAACGTACGAAAGAAGTCGATAGTGTTCAGTATCAAGTTGGTATCAACTGCTTTTCCCTCGAGAAAGCTGAGCGTTCACCATGCTCGGAAAGAATAGAATATTTAATTGAGACCCACGTTCATCATTGCCTGAGCAAGAGAAGTATTGATGAGTCGGTGAAGTTCACGGTGTTCTAATGTCTCTACTCTGAGTTTGGGCGGGTTGAAAAGGGCACGGCTTAGGATCTCACCAATATTGTTAATGTGGATATAGCGGTCAGCAATGCAAGCTATCATGTAGGTTCTGATATGTGGGGTCGATGCGTCAAGTTTGAGTAACTCAGCACATCGAACCGCCTCTTGGACTCTTTCTCGGATCCCGTGTTCAGAAAACACGCGTCTGCCCTTCTCCATTGAGCGTCATCGTCATGTCGAACTCTTCACTCTTTCTCAAGACCGCGAGAAAAAGAGACTCGCGGATCTGTTGTTTCATCGCCTCATTACTGGCGACGTACTCGCTGAATAAGTCGATGGCTTGCAGGTCGGTAATATCTTGTTGGCTTGCGATACCGGCCAAAACACTTTTATTCAGGTTGGATGAAACGTCAAAATTGAGCTCTTTTGCTTTCATAAGCATCATTTTGATGGCTTTAATTTTTTGCGCGCGAGTCGTACAAATTTTTAGCTCATGCTTGTTGTAGGTAAAACCGATTTTATCGAGTAACTGACTCAGTTCTTGGTACATATTTTCCTCTGAACCCTTAAATTGACGGATTGCAATGTTAACGATATCTGTTTAAAAACATAGACTGAATCTGATTGCACTTAAATGTAAAAATCTAACATAACAATGACTTAGTGTTTTTTGAGTAAAAATTCGTCCGTTAAGGGAATCAAGTTTGTCCTATTTGTCGTTTTAATCACCAGTCACAACAGTCGAGCTATGGGAAAGGGAGGCACCACGATGTGAGGAACGAGTGCCTAGGCGTTTGTGTACTTATGAAGAACGAAGATGAGTCAGGTATTGTTTGACAGTTAACCCGTAGTAGAGCTTGTCATCAAATCCGTTGTTGGATTGATAGTATTGGTGTTGCCGACCTTCCAATACATAGCCACATTTTTCGAGTGTTTTGTACGAGCCGGTATTCGATGCAAAGCAATCGGCACTGATTTTGTGGCTACCCAATTCAGTGAAGGCGATATTTGTCATCATTTGGCAAGCTTGAGTTGCTATTCCTAGGCCCCAAGCATGGGCGGGGAGCTGATACCCTACCTCATGGTTACCTGATAGCAGGGGAACTTGAGTGACGGCCGTCATCCCCATATAGCGCCCGTGCTGATCACGAATAATAAACGTTGGATTGTCTGGCCATGAACCGTTGGCGATCGAAGCCGCTGTATTTTCTAAGATGGAATGAAAATATTGACGGTAGAAACGTTCGTCAGCGGGTGCAAAAAACAGATACCGATTGACTCTCTCATCATCTAACATCGCGATAATGTCACCGAGATCGGATTGCTGAATCAACTGAATGGCCAATTTATTGTGAAATGGAAACGGTTTACCTTGCTTTAACGTTGAATATAACATTGGATACCTCGTATTTTGGGAAGATATCTTAATGGGGTTGGCCGACATAATAATTGGACTTTTGCGTCAATCTGTCACTCAAAATCACCATAGATATCAATAGTAAGGTCTCGGTTTTTGAGGTAGCGAGAGGGTGTGCGCATTAGCTGTTGTTTAAGCGCTCGAATTAAGTGTGACTGATCGGTAAAACCAAATTGCTGAGAAAAGGCGGCCCAATCAACGTTCCCTTCTTCGCCGTACAAGGCGAGCACCATTCGCTCAAGTTTGAGCAACATTTGATACTTTTTCAGGCTCAGCCCAGTTACTTGCCTAAAACTGCGTTCTAATGTTCGGCGTGAACAAGCACATAGATTAGCGATCTCAGGGATGGTTAATGATTGGCTATCCTTGTCTAAGTGGATATTGGCGGTTTGCGTCAGTTTAAATGCCTTGTCTTGATTCAAATTGAAGTTGATGCTTTTAAAGTACGTTTCTAGGTAACGGGCTACCTCGTTCTTATTCGCACACTGCCATAAACTGGCGTGGAAGTGTGCGGGAAATTGTTCGTTGATCCAACCCGCCCAGAAGCATTGATTGATTTGTGTTGCAGCTTTGGTATTGAATAAATAGAGCCCCTCTGGTCTTAGGGTGATCCCGATTCGTTGCAGCGGAGGGTGATCATTGAGATTGAGTAGGTACTCACTTGCGGTCAGCAAGTGGCTTCCTTTACCGGCAAACAACTGACTTGAACGGGTGTAGTGGTACGGCTGATCCGGTGGGGTAAAGACGATATGGGCTCTGGGATTGGGGATGAGGTTTGGTCTTAAGGTCGTTGGTTCCTCATCGCTGACTTGGAGATACCAAATCTGATGCACTAACCACTCGTAGCCGATCAGAGGCTGTTTCCACGTTATCATTGAATTCATTGCCTTTTATTGTTGAACCTTTTGTATTTGTCTCCAATCTTTGGCCTCGAACCTGATGGATCTATGGGTAGATGATACCAACATGATACTGAAGTGTGGGCGCGGTATCTCTATGTTTAGAAGGTGACACTATGATGATTTTGCGTTGTTGACTCACTCTTCGCCTAAATCAATGCCAAAAAGGGGAATCCCATGACCATGCCCGTATTTTGTTCGTTAGAGAACGTAAAAAATAACCAATTTCGTTGCCATCGTGCCACCAAATTCGAATCCGGCTATGCGTCCCCTAAGTGCCTTTTTCGGTTGCTTCCTCAGGGGGGCCATATTTATGCTATCCAAAGTGTCGACACGGGGCAATTCTATCAAAGCCATATTAGTCGAATGGTTGATTTTGTCGATGGTGATGACCAATTATGGGACATCCTGCCGATTCCGGGCCAAACCCATATCTACACCATTAGGAATCTTGGCAACAACCAATACATGACCCAAAAAGCATCCCAATTGCATTCAGGTATGCCAAGCGAATCTGAATACTGGATTGTTGAATCGCGTGATGATCTGGGACAGAAACTGGGTGATTCATTCTATGGTTTTCTCAAAAACGATGAGACTGCGGAATACCGAAGTGAGCTTGCCACGCAAATGGAAAAAACACCCCAAATACCCCATTGTTTGATGAAGTTTATACGATTTTCTGATGGCACGTTTGCGATCCAGAATCAGTCCAATTATGAGTTCTATCAAAACCATATCACATCCATGGCTAAGGAAGTGACGTCATCCGGTCAAAAATGGTCCTTAGACAAGGTCGACGACACCATTAATACCTATTATCTGAGGAATGTGCTTAGTGGCGAATACATGACCCATCGCGCATCTCAACGGCATACTGGTGTGCCAGGGCCATCAGAAATGTGGGTGATTGAAGAGTACCAATGCCTACAGACTGCTGGGTGGATGGGGGCGAATATGCCCTTGCTCGCGAACCAGCGTTTATGTGATATCTGTATACCCGGATCTCATGATTCTGGGACCTACCAACAAATCGATAGTACTCGGTACGGGACGGTAGCGGCCACCAAAACACAAATTTTTGATATTCAAATGCAATTGATGCAAGGCGTACGGCAATTGGATCTGCGGCCAGCATGGTGGAACGCGGCGTTTTATACCGCTCATTATACTGATATCGAAGAGGGCAGTGAGTTTGCCAACGCATTTGGCGCAGGTTTTCAGGGCGCGGTAGGAGTGGCGCTATCGGACGCGTTTGCGCAGATAAACGCATTTTATTCTGATCCCAATCATTCTCAGGAATTACTGATTGTGAAATTCAGTCACTTTATTGATTGGGATCGCCGAGACACCGGTGGGGCCCATAATGTGTCACTGCGACAAAAACAGAATTTTGTTAGCCTGGTTAAGCGTACCTTGGGTAAACGGTTGATTAAGTTAACTGAAGACACGGAAAATTTGTGTGTCTTGACGGTCAAGGGATTACTTGACCATGGCAACATACTGGCTATTTTTCCTGATGACTTCAGTGAGGTGGTCTCTGGACAAGAGGGTTTGTGGTGTGAACATCAATTGGCGAGCAGAGGTGAATCTTCGATTACAAACGACTTGCTAAAAATGATTGATAGCCCTTTGAAACCTCTCGGTCAAAAACAAAACATGGAACAGTCTAGCCATATCGAGGCCCCGTTTATGATGAACCTATCATGGCAGCTCACTCAAGATCAAAAACAGGCCATGAGTGCGGCGCTATTTAGTACGCCAACCCTTCTGAATTTAGCCGACAATGCCAATCTGGCGCTGAGCCCGACGTTATCTATATGGCTGGGAGACAATACCATCAATCACAGGTATTACCCGAACGTCTTGCAAACAGACGCCTGTTTTGAAGAAACGACCAATGCGGTTTATGAGTCACTGACACTGTGTAAGCTTATCCAACGATTTAATCAAACACGATCAGCTCAGAGTGACGCCGAAGTCGCCCACGCGTTTCACTGTGTATAAAGTGGTCTCTCGGTATCTAAGGACAGACGCCGAGGTTGTTATGATGAAATCAAGTGCAAATTTGTGCCTTCTAATGTTCAACTACAACCCAGTGCTTGTCTGCTCGGTTTTATATTATCTGTATGGATAAACGGAGAACTGAAATGGCGAGTAATGTGTTTGTTACCCATAACGCTGAAGATCATATTGAAGTTGAAAACTGACTCACTTGAAAGATCTGCCATGCGTCGTTGCCTCTGGACACGAGGCTTCAGAGGAAGTCCCTCAAGTTTAGAAAAACGCTTTTTTTCAGCTTGTTAACGATCATTGCCCAGAACAACAAAGGCGAACCAAACGGTTCGCCTTTGTTATTCAAGTCAGTTTCTAACTTGGTTATCGGTGATCAACACACCATTTAATCTTCGTAGTTGTCGATGCTTGGGCACGAACAGATCAGGTTACGGTCGCCGTATACATTGTCGACACGGTTTACCGTTGGCCAGTACTTCCAAGACTTCGTGGCTGGTGATGGGAAGCAGCCTAATTCGCGAGAATAAGGGCGATCCCACTCGTCTTTTGCTAGGTCCACTTGTGTATGTGGTGCGTTAACTAGAGGGTTGTTCTCTAATGGCCACTCACCCCTTTTCACCTTCGTCATCTCTTCACGGATTGCAATCATCGCCTCACAGAAGCGATCAATTTCTTCTAGGTCTTCAGATTCCGTAGGTTCAACCATGAGTGTACCCGCCACTGGGAACGACATCGTTGGGGCATGGAAACCGTAGTCCATCAGACGTTTCGCGATATCTTCTTCGCTGATGCCTGTTTCTTCTTTAAGCGGACGAATATCGATAATACATTCGTGCGCTACGCGGCCATTGGAGCCACGGTAAAGAATAGGGTAGTGAGGGCGAAGACGTTCCATCACATAGTTAGCATTCAGAATGGCAACTTTAGTCGCATCGGTCAGGCCAATTTCACCCATCATGGCAATGTAAGCCCATGAAATCGGCAAAATAGACGCACTGCCCAAATCTGCCGCAGAAACGGCATGATCACTGCCCTCAACACCATTCTCGATATGACCTGGCAGAAAAGGTGCTAGATGAGATTTTACGCCGATAGGCCCCATACCTGGGCCGCCACCGCCGTGCGGGATACAAAAGGTTTTGTGCAAATTTAAGTGGGACACATCAGAGCCAATAAAACCTGGTGAGGTGAGACCCACTTGCGCGTTCATGTTTGCGCCATCTAGGTACACCTGACCGCCAGCCGCGTGAACCATTTCACAGACGTCTTTGACTTGCTCTTCGTACACGCCGTGTGTTGAAGGGTAAGTGATCATGATACTTGATAAGTGCTCAGCATGTTTTTCGATTTTTGCTGCAAGATCGGCCATGTCGATGTTGCCATCTTCATCACATGTCACCACCACCACTTTCAACGACACCATTGAAGCGGTTGCCGGATTGGTGCCGTGAGCTGAGCTTGGAATTAGGCAGACATTACGGTGGCCTTCGCCACGGCTATTGTGGTAGCGCTGAATGGCAATAAGACCTGCGTACTCACCTGATGCACCTGAGTTAGGTTGTAGTGAGAAATCGTCGTAGCCAGTAATTTCACATAACTTTTCTTTAAGATCTTTCGCTAGGGCTGAGTAGCCTGCCGCTTGTTCCATTGGCGCAAATGGGTGGATTGAACCAAATTCGGGCCAAGTTACTGGAATCATTTCAGCGGCTGCATTCAGTTTCATCGTACAACTTCCGAGCGGTATCATACCGTGAGTTAGCGAGAAGTCTTTGTTCTCAAGCTGTTTCAGGTAACGCATCATCTGTGTTTCACTGTGGTGCGTGTTGAATACTGGGTGCGTAAGATAGTGTGATGTACGGCGAAGTGCCTCAGGAATGGCGGCAAATTCATTGCCTTCGATTTCTGAAGAAAGGGCAGCGACTTCTTGGTTTACACCAAATACGGCAAATAACGCGTTGATATCTGCCGTTGTTGTGGTCTCATCGCAACTGATACCCAGTTGATCATTGAGCTTGCGCAGGTTGAGGTCAGCGGCTTGCGCTTTTTCAAAAAGTGCTTGGGTTTGAGCACCTGATTTAATGGTAATGGTATCAAAAAAGCTATTGTGAGCGAGCTCGAAGCCCGTTTTTGTCAGCCCAGCGGCGATAATCGCCGTCATATGGTGGGTACGACGAGCAATCGTACGTAGACCTTCTGCGCCGTGGTAAACCGCATAGAAGGAAGCCATGTTGGCCAGCAGAGCCTGAGCGGTACAGATGTTTGAGGTCGCTTTCTCGCGGCGGATGTGCTGTTCACGAGTCTGCATTGCCATGCGCAGTGCTTGGTTGCCGTTGGTATCAATAGACACCCCGATAACTCGACCAGGCATCGTACGCTTGTGCTTATCACGAGTGGCCATGAATGCAGCGTGTGGACCACCGTAACCCATTGGCACACCGAAGCGCTGAGCACTACCGATGACCACATCTGCGCCCATTTCGCCAGCGGGTTTAAGTAGAGCAGATGCAAGAAGATCCGTTGCGATTGTGACGAGTGTTTTGTTTGCCTGTGCCTTTGCGATGATATCGGTCAGATCTCGAACTTCACCTGTTGTGCCAGGGTATTGAACAAGGGCTCCAAATACGTCTTGTTCTGGTAGTGATTCTAACGCGCCTACCTGAACATCAAAACCGATGTATTTTGCCCGAGTTTTAACCACTTCGAGTGTTTGTGGGTGCACGTCGTCAGCCACGAAGAATACGTTGCTTTTGCTCTTACCTGCGCGTTTACATAATGTCATCGCCTCGCCTGCGGCGGTCGCTTCATCCAATAGAGAAGCGTTGGCAATATCCATGGCCGTCAGGTCCATAACCATTTGTTGGAAGTTCAGTAAGGCTTCAAGGCGACCTTGTGAAATTTCTGGCTGATAAGGCGTGTAGGCGGTATACCAGCCAGGATTCTCTAACACGTTACGCAGAATCACATTGGGCGTGAAAGTATCGTAGTAACCCTGGCCAATAAAGGAACGTTTAACTTGGTTTTGATTAGCAAACTCTTTCATTGCAACCAGCATGTCAGCTTCACTTTTGGCATCGCTGAGTGACATCGGCTTTTCAAGGCGAATTTGCGCGGGAACGGTCTCGTCGATAAGTGCATCTAGGTTGACGGCGTTGATCGCCTCCAACATGGTTTGTTGGTCTGATTTATTGGGACCGTTGTGGCGTGCAACGAACTCATTATTTGTGCTGAGGCTTTGAAGTAATTCAGTCATTGTTCTTTACCTACTCCATCATTCGAGTATCGGATATCATTGCTGATAGTATTAATTATACGTTCGAATCTTAAAAAAAAGCTGCCTCCTGAGGCGGGGGCAGCTTTAAAGGCTTGTCTTATTACTCGTCTTCAATCGAGTTCAGGTACTCTTCGGCATCTTTCAGGTTGTTGAGCTCCGATGCGTCTGACATCTTAACTTTTACAATCCAGCCACCCTCATAGGGTTCTTCGTTGATAAGCTCTGGACTGTCTTCCAGCTCTTCGTTGATTTCAACTATTTCACCGCTGATTGGGGCATAAATATCGGATGCCGCTTTAACTGACTCAACCAGTGAAAAGCTGTCACCGGCTTCGATGTCCGCTTCAACTTCGGGTAGGTCAACGAATACAACGTCACCCAGCATTTCTTGTGCGTGCTTTGAAATACCTATGGTTACTGTGCCGTCACCGTTGTCTCGTACCCACTCGTGGCTATCTGCAAACTTCAGTGTGTTGTCCATTGCTTAATCTCCAAAAAATAACTGTAAATATTGTTTATCGGTAAAGTGGGAAGCGCGTGCATAGTGCCTTCACTTCTTTTCGAACGCGCAGTTCTACTTCTGCATTACCTTCTGGGTTATCGACCAACCCATCCAGTACATCGCCAATCCAATTACCAATGAGTTTGAATTCTTCAGTGCCAAAGCCGCGGCTTGTCCCCGCAGGCGTCCCTAAACGGATGCCCGATGTAATCATAGGCTTCTCTGAATCAAATGGAATGCCATTTTTGTTACATGTGATTCCGGCACGTTCTAGTGCTTCTTCGGTGGTGTTGCCTTTCAGGCCTTTGGGACGCAGGTCAACTAGCATAAGATGTGTGTCAGTTCCCCCGGTGACTATGTCACAGCCGCGTGTCTGCAATACCTCAGCAAGGACCTTAGCGTTATCAATCACGGAATTAATATAGGTGTGAAATTCAGGTCCCAACGCTTCGCCAAATGCGACTGCTTTTGCCGCAATGACATGCATTAAGGGGCCACCTTGCAATCCTGGAAAGACGGCCGAGTTGATTTTCTTGTTGATGTCTTCGTGGTTGGTGAGGATCATTCCGCCGCGAGGTCCGCGCAATGTTTTGTGCGTCGTGGTGGTAACGACGTGTGCATGTGGCAGTGGGCTAGGGTGAGCGCCTGTTGCAATCAACCCTGCGATGTGCGCCATATCGACCATCAAAATAGCATTGACTTCGTCTGCGATTTCTCGGAATTTCGCGAAATCGATAGTACGAGGGATCGCGCTGCCGCCTGCTATGATCATTTTTGGTTGATGTTCTTTAGCCAGCGCTCGTACATCGTCGTAATTGATTTCAAGAGTATCGCGATCAACACCGTACTGTATGGCGTTAAACCATTTGCCAGAAAGTGCAGGGCGGGCGCCGTGGGTCAAGTGGCCACCGGCGTCCAATGACATGCCAAGAATGGTGTCACCAGGTTGCAACAGTGCGAGCTTGACGGCACCGTTCGCTTGAGCCCCAGAGTGAGGTTGAACGTTGGCAAACTCACATTTGAACAACTGCTTCGCTCGCTCAATCGCAATCGCTTCTACGGTATCTACATGTTCACAACCGCCATAGTAGCGACGGCCCGGATAGCCTTCTGCATATTTGTTGGTCAGGCAGGTGCCTTGAGCTTGCATCACCGCCTTTGAGACAATGTTCTCAGACGCGATTAATTCAATTTGTTCGTTTTGACGTGTGTTTTCCGCTTGAATACCGGCGAATACGGCGTCGTCTGTCGCAGTAAGACTCGTAGAGAAAAAGTTCTCTAGGCTGTGATTTTGGTAAGTGTTATTCATGATAGATGACCTTACATTCGTGCTGACGAGATGATGAGTAGAGTTGTTATCCTCGTCAGTTCTTTTCTATTTACTGCCTTTATAAACGAAAGACAGGGTGGATTCTGTGCCCCAGACTGATTCTACAATCGCGGGAAGCCGCCCGAACCGAGTGACGCCATTACGGCACATTCGTGTCGGAAATCGCATCTCTATAACTAACAAGTTGGTAACATAGCGGTTGTTGGGCAAATGATCAATCAAAAATTTCCTATTGGAAACAAGGTTTCTGAAAGTGTTAGCCGAAGCACGGTTTATTTCGGTCTTCTATCTTTCCTCTCTAAACGGCTTAGTGCACAATAAAATAGACTAAGACGTGACCATTACTTTAGAGGAAAACATGGCCGAAGATATCTATGATGAGTACCCATCGTTAACGTTAGCCAAAGAGGCGCATGATCAGACGATTGAGCCTCTAAGATTAGGTCAGAGAATTAAGGATGTTCGAGCAAAATTGGGCATTACACTTGAAGAAGCTAGCCAGCGAACTGGTCTGGCCCGTTCAACCCTAAGTAAGATCGAGAACGAACAGATATCGCCGACGTTTCAGGCGATGCAAAAACTGGCACTTGGCTTACAAATAGATATGCCACAACTCTTTGAGCCACCGAGAAAAAAAGTAGCAACTGGGCGTCGTGACATTACGCTACAAGGACAGGGTAAACCCCACCCGACACCGACCTACGAACATGAGCTGTTGGCGACTCAACTTTCCAATAAGAAAATGATGCCGTTTAAAACTCGGGTCCGTGCTCGAACCTTTGAAGCCTACGCGGATTGGGTCCGTCACGATGGCGAGGAGTTTCTATTGGTTCTTTCCGGATCAGTGCTGTTTTTTTCTGAGTTTTACGAGCCAGTGGAACTGCGTCTGGGCGACAGTGTTTACTATGATGCCAACATGGGACATATGTTGACGTCAACGAGTGCCGAAGATGCTGAAATATTATGGGTAACGGCAAAATAAATCGACTTGGGTTAAGTTTCCTATAGTGAAGGCAATCGTTTCCCTTGCTGTGTTTTGGTGGAATTGACATTTAACATTGAGTATTTTGTCATCAAAATAGAGCGAAGCGTGTTGAATTTTAATGTGAATATGATGTTAACTGTCACATTTTTTGCGCTTTATTGTTTGTTAATGATGCAAAGCAGGGCGACTCGTGTTTATTATTGGAAACAAGGTTTCCTGAATGGAAAACAGACCTGATTAAACGGAGACAACGATGAGTCAAGATCTATTGAAAACACCTCTGCACCAACTCCATATTGCTGCAGGCGCTAAAATGGTCCCTTTTGCTGGTTATGAAATGCCTGTTCAGTATCAACTGGGTGTGAAGAAAGAGCACTTGCATACTCGTGAAGCTGCCGGTCTCTTTGATGTGTCTCATATGGGGCAACTTCGCCTGCATGGGCAAGGCGCTGCGGCGTTTCTTGAGTCATTGGTGCCTGTCGATATTATTGATTTACCTCAGGGCAATCAACGTTATGCTTTTTTCACCAACGAGGAAGGCGGTATTATGGACGACCTAATGGTTGCCAATTTGGGTGATCATTTATTTGTTGTGGTCAATGCGGCGTGCAAGGCGCAAGATATCAAGCACCTCGAAGCGCATTGTCCCGCGGACGTTGAGCTTGAAATTATAGAAGACCGTGCCTTGCTTGCGCTACAAGGGCCTCAAGCAGTCAACGTGCTGACTCGTTTTAATAGTGACGTCGCTAATATGGTGTTTATGGATGTCAGAAAGCTTAATATCTTAGGTGTTGAGTGTATTGTTAGCCGCAGTGGGTACACGGGTGAAGATGGTTACGAAATTTCGGTGCCGAATAGTCACGCTGAAGAACTGGCGTCGGCACTGAGTGCAGAAGACAGTGTCGAGTTGATTGGTCTGGGGGCAAGGGATTCCCTGCGTTTAGAGTGTGGTTTGTGTCTGTACGGCCATGATCTTGATGCGACGACGACGCCTGTTGAAGCGAGCTTGTTATGGGGGATTCAAAAAATCCGCCGTTTAGGTGGTGAGCGAGAAGGAGGGTTTCCCGGCTCTGATATCATTCTCAAGCAAATTGAAACCAAACAGGTGTCCCGCAAACGTGTTGGTCTTGTCGGTCAAACGAAAGCGCCTGTGCGTGAAGGCACCGAATTGTTTGATGGCGATGGTAACAGAATTGGTCAGGTGACGAGTGGTACCGCTGGCCCCAATGCGGGCAAACCGGTTTCTATGGCCTATGTTCAGACAGAGTTGGCGGGATTAGGGACACAAGTATTTGCCGATGTTCGTGGAAAAAAACTGCCAATGAGTGTTGAAAAAATGCCATTCGTGCCACAGCGCTATTATCGCGGATAGAATTATCGTTCAGGGGCCTTAGCGGCCCCTTTTCTTCGATACGGTTCTCCTCGATACGGTATTAAGGTCCTTGGCGTTGCAGTATTACTCTCCGTAGCGCAGACGTCGATTCATTGTAGAGAGCGGAACAGTTCAAACTCTGGCGTCTGCGAATTAGATTGCCCTTTTGTTACTCATATCTTAAGAAAGATCACATCTTAACAATCAAGATCGTGATCAAGCTCTCTTATTGACTATTGAGAATTTGCTCTTATTCTTGTGCCTGATATCTAGGGTGGAAATTATAAATAACTATTATTCACTTTATTTTTCTAGGTTTACAAAATGAAAATGTTGGTCAAGGTTTTACCGCTTTCGTTGTTGTTCTGCGGCTATTCCTCCCTTAGTCAATCGGCTGAGATTTCCCCGTTTATCGTCAATGGTTCTTATACCAGCGTCACCACTTATCCTTCCTTTGTGAGCTTGTTTATTGACATGCGTAAGTACAATAATACCTATAGTGCTGGTAGCTACTGTGGCGGAACGTTATTGGATCAACAGCATGTTCTTACTGCTGCGCATTGTGTTGACGACATCGAGAATCAGTTATTTACTGCGGTGGTGCCTAAGTTACAATTTGAATCGTCTTTCCCATACACGGCGGAAGGCGTAATGGTCAGTGAAATCTATTATAAAAGCTCTTACGACGAGGATCAGTTGATAGATGATATTGCGATTCTAAAACTGACTAAGAAGATTCCAACCGTCAGCTCAGCTGATTATGTACAATTGCCTGATACTGGGGATTCGGCCCGTTATCGTAATACGGCTGAGGCCTTTTATGCCGTTGGACACGGAGATACTCAGCCAGACTTTGATAATCAATCCTACTTAGCGTCAACTCAGCTAGAATATGTTAGTGCGGCGATTTGCGGTCAAGAGTACAAAAGAAACCCAAACGATAACTTATGTATGGGTTCGTCAACGGTAGGAACAAATAATCTAGATAATGCTGTATGTCAGGGGGATTCGGGCGGCCCTTTGTATTGGTACAATGGTGGTCAATACAAGCAGGTTGGGATCACCAGCTTTGGTCCTGGTGAACAGCTTAGTTCCGTTGGTTGTGGCGATCCCAAGGTTATTGCAAACTCAGTGTTTACCGAAGTCCTCGACCATAAATCTTGGATTGAATCGGTTGTTGCTGGTTCGGAAACACCCAAAGTTCAGGCGACGGAATCCGCTAGAACGGCTTACCTGAATGGTGAGGTTTCTGTGACGACCTCTTCTAATAGTGGTTCGTCTGGTGGAGGTTCGTTCGGGGTGGTCTCGCTGTTCCTTATCATGAGCGGCTTTTTGAGAAGGGGGCGTAACGTGGCCTAATCGTTCTCTAAACTCGAGCGCGTTGACTCATGGCGCGCTCGATGTTCCCCGATAGTCTTTACTCTCAATGATTGTTCTTATTCCTCCCCCTGTTGTAGGGAGAGAGTAAAGGCGCTGATGACAGCTCTCTAGCACTTCCCATCCACCTCAGGTGACCATCCATTTCGATCCTACTTATGTTCCTCGAGTTATGATAATTAACGATTATTTATTACGGAGCTGAATGAATAAAGGGTGATATTTAAACAAACTTAAACATAGAAGCACAAAGTCGTTATCCGACCTCTTTATTTTACCGCACTGCGGAAAAGTAAGACCGTGAGCTTGGTAGGGGCACTGTTCTATGCAGCACCGTTTGTTTATGGGAGCCCTAACCTCAATGTTGAAATGTGTCACGCGTATATTAATCATGCTCTCCCCACTGTCCGTTCAGGCTGTGGAAGTTCACCCTTATATCGTCAATGGTCAGTACGCTAATGTGACCACTTTCCCTTCAATAGTGAGTTTGTTTATTGACCGTATTGACTATGATGGGCTTTATTCTGTTGGGAGTTATTGTGGTGGAACTCTACTTGATAGCCAACATGTGTTGACGGCGGCACACTGTGTGAATAATGACATAGGGGTGCAATTATTCACGGTGGCGGTTCCCAAGTTACAGCTTGAGTCTGACTTCCCATTTAACACGTTGGAACGTGCCCAAGTTAGTGAGATCTACTACCCCAATAATTATGTTCATGCCAACGTAATGAACGATATTGCTATTTTAAAATTGGTGACGCCGATGAAAACCGTGAGCGCCGCTGATTATGTGCAATTGCCTGCGAAAGGCGATGCGGCCAGCTATCGTAATACAGCAGAGGTCTTTTATGCGGTTGGGCACGGAAATACTGCAGCAGGGATTGATAACGACCCCTACTTAGCGTCGACCCAGCTAGAATATGTTAGCGCGGCGACTTGCAGCCAAGAATACAAAAGAAATTCAAGTGGTAACTTATGTATGGGTTGGCCGAAACCTGCGGCGAATGGGTTAGATCAGTCGACGTGCAACGGCGACTCGGGTGGGCCTTTATATTGGTATACCGGAGGTCAGTATAAGCAGGTGGGTATCACCAGTTTTGGCCCAGGGCCTAGTCTTAGTAACGTTGGCTGTGGCGATCCAAAGGTGAAAGCCAATTCGGTCTTTACGGACGTTCTTGAACATCAAGCTTGGGTGACCTCTGTGTTACATGGTCATCAGACGCCAAGAGTCTTGGTGACCGAATCGGCACGAAGGGCTTACTTGAATGGTTCAAATGTTCCGAGTAAACCGGATGTCAATACGGGAAAAACACCAGATGGCGGCGATGTTTTGGATTCAAACACCAGTGGTGCTGGCGGGGTAGGGTTTATTTCACTGTTGTTTTACGTTGGAATGTTGTTCAACAGGCAATTAACCAGTTAGAACCTCAACACTTTCTTTCCTACACTAAAAGATAGGGTAGGAAAAAAGAGGCGATGGAATGGCGAGACTTGTTTGGTGTATGACACTCCTGCTGGTTTGTTTCAAAGCGGCTTGTTTGGAGATTTCCCCTTATATTGTCAATGGCAGTAACGCTAACATTGTCAATTACCCTTCTTTCGCGAGTCTATTTTATCGTAATGGCAATGTCTACCAAACTTCTAGTTACTGCGGTGCAACCATGATCAACAGCCAGTATGTGCTCACGGCAGCACACTGTATTTATGGTGCCACTAACACTATGCTCTACACCGTTGTTGTCCCTCAGCTAGAGGATGAGGCCAATTTTTTGTCGACACAACAAGCCCGAGCCTTAGAATTCTATTATCCTGATGATTATGTGAATTCCAGTTCTGAGCGTTGGCCTAATGATATCGCCATCATCAAGTTGGAAACGGCGCTTGCCGTATCGGATTATTCGTCATTGCTTAATACCACAATCAACAACTCTTTTGTTAACCCTGCTGATTACAAAGCCATAGGCCACGGTTATATTGAAGGTAACGTCGCAGGGGGAAGTCGGCTGCTAGAGACATCGCTTGACTATATATCGACGAATAGCTGTCAATCGGAATTTGGCAGCAAGCTGACCGACAAGCAACTTTGCTTCGGAGGTCCTCAATCGGGAAGCTATCAGAATTCAACCTGTAACGGAGATTCTGGTGGGCCAGTGTATTGGTATAACGGTGTTCAATATGTGCAGATAGGCATTACCAGCTTTGGTCCTGATGTATGTGGTAGCACGGCGTATACGGTAACATCAGTGTTTACAGATGTTTACGACTACACTGGCTGGATCAACAATGTGATCAATGGGTTGGAAACCCCAAAACACTACGTGACGGTGTCCAATGGTGCCCGCGTGCTGATTAGCAATGATGGATCCACGTCTTCTGCAACCAGTTCGGGCAGTAGTGGTGGTGGTTTCGAATTAGGCCTCATCATGGGTTGTCTATTCCTGTTTGCCTGCCGGCGTCATAATCCGTCTGTATTACCACCTCATAGTTAAATAGCGATATTCTCAAAAATAAGACCTCGGGCTAAGTGTATGAGTACTCAACTCAAAGCAACATCGCCCGCGTCTTTCTCAAATTGTTGCAGTTGACTAATGACGACGCAGACATAGTTTTAGGAGACACGATAAATTATTTGGGAGAGATGGATGATGGAAGACAAACAAAACCTTGGAGTTATCCTTCTCTCTGACGTCAGTATGCAAGCTAGCTTGCTCCAGCGTGCATTAGGTCAAGGTATTGAGCGCAACGTGATTGTCGTCGGTTTAGAACAACTGGTTGAGGAACAGAGTATCCTCTGTACTTTGGGCGACATTATCTTATTTGATTATCATTATCTTACGGATGAAAAATTTGAGTATTACAATCTGGCTCGACTGACTGACGGTGGCAGTATGAAAGAAATTGTCATCAACTGCCCAAAAGATGTCCCTTCGACTCAGCTCTTTAAATGGCGCAACCTTGTGGGTGTTTTCTATGTTGACGATGAAATCGAATTGCTACTCAAAGGCATGGAAAAAATCATTCAAGATGAAATGTGGCTATCGAGAAAGGTCGCTCAGGACTATATTGAGCACTTTCGCTGTGCCAATAATGTTGAGACGTCACAAGCGTACACGAACTTAACCAAGCGTGAAAAAGAAATTATGCTGTTGTTGGGCCATGGCGTTTCGAATCTACAAATCGCGGAAGAATTAGCAGTCAGCGAGAATACCGTTAAGACGCATTTGCACAATATTTTTAAAAAGATCAATGCCAAGAACCGACTTCAAGCCTTATTATGGGCGAACAACAACATAGCGCTTGAAGAAAGGGTGTGATGCCCACTTTTCGTCGCTATGTTGTTTTTTGGTTGTGATCAATCGTAGATGGTTGGTATCGCTTGGCGTTTATGCTGCGTTGCCTTATAAATAGAGATCAGCTGCTCTGACACTTTCTCAGAGACGTCCTTACCCTCAAGAAAATCATCAATTTGGTCGTAAGTCAGGTCAAGGGCGTCTTCGTCGGCTTTTTGTGGAGCGAGTTCTTCCAAATCGGCGGTGGGGGTTTTCTTAACCAAAAGATCCGGAGCTCCAAGGAAAGAAGCCAGCTCGCGAACTTGTCGTTTACTCAATCCAAACAATGGTGCTAGATCACATGCGCCATCACCAAATTTAGTGTAAAAGCCGGTAATGTTTTCTGCTGAATGATCGGTACCAAGGACCAAGCCGCCGACGTATCCAGCAATTTCGTATTGAGCAACCATGCGGGCACGGGCTTTGACATTGCCTTTGATGAAATCTTGTTTCGACGCGTCTTCAGGTAAGAGGCCAGTGTCATTGAGGGCAAGATGCGCTGAGGTGTGGAGGCCATCGACCCCCATTTTAATGTTGACGGACACAGAGTGAGTGGGTTTAATAAAATTAAGAGCAACTTGTGCGTCATCTTCGTCTTTTTGCTCTCCATAGGGAAGGCGCACAGCAATAAATTGGTAATCACCACATTGATCAGCGTTCAACTCGTCAATCGCGATTTGTGCTAGACGGCCGCAAGTCGTCGAGTCAACGCCACCACTGATGCCAAGAACGAGCGCTTTGCATTTCGCGTCTTGCAACTTGCTTTTTATAAACTCAACACGACGTGAAATTTCAAATTGAGGGTCGATTGAGGGTAAAACGCGCATCTCGTCGCGGATTAGCTGTTCCATGATGTTTCCTTCCTGCAAGCAATGATATTAGAGAATTAATGTTAATATCATACCTCAAACCGTAGATTAGAAAACTGCGAACAACGAAATCGCAGTCACTGGGGGAAAAAATGAAAAAAATAGCTGTCTTTGGTAGTGCATTTAATCCACCAAGCCTAGGACATAAAAGTGTGATTGACGCTTTAGGGCATTTTGACCGAATACTATTAATCCCAAATATTGCTCATGCGTGGGGCAAAGATATGCTCGATTACTCGATTCGTTGTCAACTGGTTGATGCTTTTATCGACGATCTGGGTTGTGAGCGTATTGGTCGCAGTGACATTGAAGAAAGATTATATCAACCGGGTGAAAGTGTGACTACTTTCTCAGTTTTGACTGAGTTACAGCGTCTATACCCAGAAGACGAGATTACTTTCGTTATTGGGCCTGACAATTTGTTTAAGTTTGCTAACTTTTATAAGGCAGAGCAAATAGTTAGCCGTTGGGCTTTGTTAACATGCCCGCAAAAGTTAGCGATTCGAAGTACAGACATTCGTCGAGCTATTAATGATAAAAAAGAAGTTAGTGGATTGGTCACACCTAAAGTTTGTCGTCTTCTTGCCGAAAAAAACTATTACTGAGTAACCTAGATAGAGTCATTTGAGATGTGGATGAAAACAAGTATTTTGCCAATTGTCGTAGGGCTTTTTTCGTTCACCTCGAATGCATGCCCCCTCTATGATGACTCTCAATCGTCTGATTCTGTCATGTTTTCTTCTCAAATGGGCCTATGCATTTCTTGGTTGGATGGAATAAAGTACACATCTGACAAGCTAGATGATGTGAATACTTGGTTCATAGATGACGTTGAGGCTGACTATACAGCCTATTGGTCAGATTGGTTTTTGCAAACAGAAACCAGCCCTATTCTCTCCCAGAACCTCGCTTCTAATTACATTGGTTTGGGCATTTGGATTCCTTCTGAACTTGAAGATAAGGTGAGTCTCAATGATACCGATGAATGGCTGATGAGCCATGGCTTGCAATTGAGTCTTGGGTTTGGTGATAAAAAATCAGGGGAACCTCGGCTGAGGTTGGACTATCGATGGCACGATGACGCGGAAAGAAATGTGATGATGCAGCTAGAGCTGCCGTTCTAAGGGCGGGTGAGATCGGATGACGCCGTTATCTTAATACGTTCAGATGCTTTTGAGGTGTGTCTATACCACGCTGAGCTTCGATAATGGTGTTCGGTCTTTCTGGTCTGGAGTAAAAATACCCTTGAATCTGATCACATCCCATGTGATGCAACTGACTTAACGTGTCCTGACTTTCAACCCCTTCTGCAACTAGGTCGACATTGAGATACTGAGCGAGTTGGATAATGAGCCAAACCACTCGCTCAGACGTTTTGTTGCTTAAAATATTGCGGACAAACGTCGCGTCAATTTTAATGCAATCAATAGGGTAGCTGTGAATATAATTGAGGCTGGAGTACCCTGTACCAAAATCGTCCAAAGCGATGGTGAAGCCCATTGTTCTCAATTGGTTTAATACTGAACTGATATCGTTTGTTTGTGAAAGCAACACGGTTTCAGTGAGTTCTATGGTAAATTCATTGGGCGAAAAACCGTATTTATTGAGGTTGGAGATTAAATTCCCCAAGTACTTTTGTGTATTATTAAGCTCATAAGCTGAGCAATTGATCCCGAGTTTGGTTTTATAGCCAAGGCCCTGCTCTAGTTCTTGTTTGGCCTGACAGGCTAACTCAACGATGCGCTCTCCCAGTTCAACGATCAAACCTGACTGTTCTGCCGCTTCAATAAATTCAAGGGGGGATACCATGCCAAGTACACTGCTCTGCCAGCGGGCCAGAATCTCGAAGTACTTCCAATTGCTTTGCCCCTTGCGGACAATCGGCTGGGCTAACACATAGATTTCACTTGGTTTGTGGTTATTTGTGTCCAATTCATTACGCAATGCATCAATCACCATGGTTCTTCGATAATACTGGGCACTGAGATGCGTATCATAGCACTGGACTTTTGACGTGCGTGACTGTTTACATTCTTTGAGCGCTAAGCTGGCGTTAAATATGAGCTGATCGGCGGTCACTTGCAGGTGATTCTTCCGCGCAATGCCAATGCTGACACTGACGTTAATATTGTGGTTCGGGTCTCGATAGCCACTCTCCAATTTATTCAGAATTGTGCAGCATACTTCGAGTGGGTCCCCATGATAAGTGACAAAAGCAAATTCATCTCCTGCAATTCTGAAGGCATACCTTGTGTTTTGAATCGAAGTTTCAATGACTTGAGCGACAAACTTAATCACTTGATCACCGATGTAATTGCCGTAGAGGCCATTGATAGACTTAAAGTTGTCAATGTCTACATAGGCAAGTGAGCACGCGCCGGAGTCAGCGTTCGGTAAGCTTTCTAGAGTGCTTGACAACATGCTTCGGTCAAGTAATCCGGTCAGATTATCGTGAGAGACTTCATAGCTCAGTTGCTTCACCAGACTGTCTGAACGTGCTGATAACCACTTTTCTCTCAGGCTGTGGACGACTAAATTGGCAAAAAATGAATGGTAGTACACCAGATCTTGCGTTTCTTCGAGCGGAGATTGGAAGGTGGAGAGTAATACACCCAGTATGTCGCCAGAACGGGTCCTCAGTGGTATACCAAGATAGGCTTTCAGTTGATGTTCTCGAATATAGATATCGTCCGGAAACTCGGCGGCAACATCATCATAGATGACGAAGTCTAGCTCGGATTTACTGACATGGGCGCACGGGGTGCCGCGTAGAGAGTAGGAGACCGGTTCTTTTAGACCGTTGTTGCAGGCGTAAGACAACGTTTGCGCATTGAAGTTAAACTTGTCGATTTCAATGATACAAGTGCAAAAACTTTTGAATTGCTCGTGCAAGACCAGAGTTACTTTATTAAGCAGCTCTGCACCATCCAACTGAAGTGTTGCATTGACAACATCTATATCAATAGATGACGTCGCTGTTTTGATCTTAGCCATTCGATCAACCTAGTCACTCGCGATTTAAATCACTTGTTTGTTGTTATTATTACTTTAAAAATATGGTACAGATCTCATAATAGTTCAAATCCTATCGTTATCTTTTTCGTGGCGAGTCGTCGACGTCGATTGCTCTTTCGCGAGACGCTGTTTGAGATAATCTAAGAATAACTGGGTGCGGGTGTGCTGGTAATCCAGTTTTGGGTAATAGGCGTAAACGGTGGCTTCATCGGCGGTAATTTGCGGTAGTATTCTCTTCAGTTTGCCAGCTTTAAGTTCATCTTTAATCATCACATCATTGGAAATCAGTATGCCCATGGCATTTTTGGCCGCGTAATAAAGCGCTTCTGGATTGGTCGTAGCCAGTTTGCCTGAGAGGACGATTCTTTTACCATTGCTAAGAATAATTTCTCTTTGTGGCCGTTCGCCCCAAATCAATGCGTTGTGTTGGGTGAGCTCCGCGATTGTCTGTGGCTCGCCGTATTTGGCTAGATAGTGTGGGGAAGCGTAAAAGCCCGCTTTATGCTCGAACAGCGCTGTGGCTTTAAAACTCAGGGAGTTGAGTTGTTCAATTTCTCTACTGATGAACAAATCCAGACTCAGCTCCGGAAGCTGACCCGGTATGGTGGTGATTAACTGAATCCGAATATCAGGGTACATCTGCAAAAACTCGTCCAGATATTGAACTAAAAATTTAGAGCCCACCGTGATGGTGGCACCAATTTTAAGTAGACCTGCGGGTGTTTGGTTGACTGAGCGAGTTTCATCGACGAGGGACTGCCAACCATCTAATTGAACTTTTGCTCTTTGATAAAAAAGCGCGCCTGCTTCAGTCTGAGTGACTCTGCGCGTTGTCCGCTTTAAAAGCTGGACGCCAATCCGTTCTTCAAGCCAGTGGATCCGTTTGCTGATGGCTGAGCTGGTGGTGTTCATTTTGCGAGCGGCGCCGTTAAAACTGCCCTCATCAACGACACGAATATAGCTTTGTACAGTTTGAATCCAATCCATAATCGGCCTGATTATTTCCCAATAAGAACTAATTACTTTCCAATTGAACATATTATCATTTACAGGAATATAATTTAAGATTGGTTGCATAATAAATCAACAAGATGTGCACTGTGATGAAAAAGACACCAATATTGCTGGCGATGATGATTATAGCAACAGGGCAGGTTGGTGTTAGCATCTATCTCCCCTCGTTGCCAATGATCAGTGCGTCTTTGAATGTCCAGCCCGCAGATGTGCAAATTTTTGTCACCCTATTCTTGGTTGGCTTTGGCGCATCACAGTTGGTTTATGGTCCTTTGTCTGACGCGATAGGTCGGCGACCAGTGTTTCTTTTGGGGCAGGGGATCTACTTGTTTGGTACCCTGATATGCCTTTTGTTTTCCGACAACCTGTGGTTATTAGTCTTTGGGCGATTGTTACAAGGCTTAGGGGCAGGGAGCGCCTCGGTATTGGGACGCAGTGTCTTACGCGACAGTTATGACGGAGCGGAGTTGACGAAAGCGCTGTCTTACTTGTCGGTCACGGCGTCAATTATGCCAGTGATTGCGCCCATTTTTGGTGGTTGGGTCGCTTTTTATCTTGGTTGGCAAGCGGTGTTGACGTTTGTACTGATTTACTTGGCCGCTATTTTTACTTTGGGTTACTTCGTGCTTCCGGAAACCGTCAACATTATCCGTTCGGACAACAGTATCGCTGCAGTTATTAATAATTACGCCAAGTTAATCACCAACTCACAAGTGCTAAGTAGTGCCAGTTACAACTGGATTACTTATCTTGCTTGTGTGGTGTCGCTGTCGGTGATGCCGTTCATTTTACAGCATCAATTGGGGTTGAGTGTTGCCCAGTATGGCGCCGTGATGGTGATGCCCTCGGCTGGTTTATTGATAGGCACCTTGCTACTGAATGTGCTGAATCGCTATCTGACAACGGGCAAAATCTTAGGGTTGTCGATTATAGTCATGTGGGTTTCGGGCGTGTGGCTCGTGTCGAACCCGTTGTCGCTGTTTAACCTTGTTGTGGCTTTCACGGGCATGACTATCGCGCAAGGTTTGTCTTTTCCTCTATCTCTTAGCTTGTTACTCGGACCACATAAGACACAGGCTGGTTCGGTCTCTGCTTTATCGGGTTCAATCCAAATGGGTATCGCGGGTGTACTGGGTGGCTATTTGGTTGAACACTGGATAGATAGCCAATGGGGGCTGGGTATCTTGTATATTGTATTAGCCAGTATCATGGCTTTGGTATTGTGCATGTCTCGGTTGAGAAAAAACCCGCTAACAGAGTTTGCTTGAAAGCCAGTAATCGGCTGATACAATGCAGCGAAATAATCGAAAATTTGGCTGAGAGGTCACCGATGGAACACCAACAGTTTGAACAGCTTGTTAAAGTGCTGTGTGAGCAACCCAACTTACCAACGGCGCTTGATATTTTAAAAAACCATGATGATGACGAGGTGGCGCAAGCCGCGCTGTCTTTGGTTGGACAGTTCGCAATGGCTGACGTTGAAGGTGAGAAACGAGTCTATCATGTCACCTTTGAAGAAAATGAACAGGGTGAAGAACAAGAGTATGTTGAGCACATCATGAATGAAGGCGATGATGTGATTCGTTTTGTTGCTTGGTTCTTTGATGCAATGTTTGGTGTAAAACGCAAGGAAACCTATCAGGTGGCGGGCAAGACATTCAAGCAACCCAAGCGGAGTTAGGCAATGTAAAGCCCCTGAACACAAGGCGTTCAGGGGCCGTTTAAATAGGGGGATGTCGGGCTGCGTCTCAGGCCATATCTATCCCACTGATGTTTGGCTATTGTCCATATTCACGACATTGTCAGGGACTGGGCTTTGCCCTTTTTTTGTTAGCCAGTCGGCAAGATTATCGGCGCCACCAATGTACTCGCCATCTAACCAAATTTGGGGAACAGTTACCGGTGTTTTTTCTCCAATCATGGCTTTGACCTCTGGAATCATTCTGTACAACGCTGCGCTGTCTTTGACCACATCATAATATTGATAATCAATGCCTGTGTCATCGAGCCATTTTTTGGCTTTGACACAATAAGGGCACGTTGCTTTGCCATAGACAATGTTGCCTTTGAGCGTATCCCTCTGAGTCCATTCTTGGATGATTGACTGGACCAGTACGCCTCGGTTGAGCGCCTCGCCCTGACTGATGACTTTACCTTCAACCATAAGGATGGGTGCGTGCCAAGCGCCGACCTTTAAGGGTTCCCACCAGTGAGATAGCCAATCTTTCACTTCCAGCTCTACGGGCACTTCGGCCAGTTCGTTATCAAACGTGTCGGTCAGAATGTCTTTGGTCAAGGTACACTCCCCACAGGGTATCTTGACGCTAAAGGGTCCCCAACTTCCGCCCCAACGATAGAGTGTTACTTTAATCGGATCTGCCATTCTACTATTTCCCCATCAATTCGCTGCTTACTCTAATAGAACGGTATGTCCTCAGAATAATTTCAGTTATCGGGCTTTTTTTGATTCCCATTGAGTAATAAAAGCAATCGACGCGATGATGATCGCTGCCCCAACCCAAAGGCGGCCTGGTGGAACCCAACCAAATACCATCCAGCCAGCCAAGACATTGAGTGGCAGCTTGGCATGATCGAACGGTTGAACAAAAGAAGCATCCGCGACCGCGTATGCTTTTACAATAGCCCATTGGGCGAGTGCTGTCAGGGCGCCTGCACCGAGCAATACCAGCCAGATTGTCCCACCAGAGGGCATTTGCCATTCAGGGAGAGCAAGTAACAGATTGAATGGGGTAATAAGGATCAGCAAATACACTACCATGGTCGAGGGTGAGTCATCAGATGAGAGCTTTTTAACCATTAGGGAGTAGCAGGCCCAAAAAAATGCGGCACCAACTGGCAGTAATGTTGCCCAGCCAAAATCTTCAGCCCAAGGTTCGAGGATTATCATCGCGCCGATAAAACCAGAAAGGGTTGCCCCCCATCGAGCGGGTCCGACTTTTTCTTTGAGAAATAAGCCCGAGCCAACGGTGGCAAACAGGGGAGAAGTCATCAGGAGCGCGATACCCTGCCAGATAGGGACAGGGTAAGCGAGTGCCCACAACCACAGTTGAATGCCAATCACCGAAAGAAAAACGCGAAAGACATGCAGGCCCAAATGGGCCGTTCGCAAAGACTGACCAATACCTAAGGTTTTCAGGTAAGGGAGTATCACAACCAAGGCGATAGCGTATTGAATCAAGGCAACTGTGGTTGACGAAAGACCAAATTGAATACTGGCGACCTGAGCTAAGCTGTTGACCAAAGCAAACGCTAAGCCAGCGGTAAGCATCCAGCTTGCGCCCTGTACAGGGTGGTGACGTTGTGTGTTCATAATATTGATTTCGGAGAAATAGTAGCTTGAATCATACGTTTTTCTAGACAACACGTCACGTATCTATCCGAGTGTTGTCAGGTAAAAAACGCTGCGATTGCAGGATGTTGCTCTCTCGGTGTCAAATTTTTCGGATCTCTTCTAAGGTCAGACTTTGGGTTAAACGGCGATCTTTTTTTCTGCCTTACGAAGAACACCTTGATAAAGCATCCAGGCGAATAACCCTGCAAGCACATTGCCCATCATCACACCCCAGAATAACCCCTCAATCCCGCCTAGGTGAGCGCCCAACCACAAGCAAGGAAGGAAAAAGGCGAACAAGCGCAAAGCCGAGATACTTAATGCGGTGTAGGATTGGCCTAGGGCGTTCGATATGGAAACCATCAGCATACAAATACCTAATGGACCAAGGCTGACCGGAACAATCAGGAGGTGCCAAGTGACGACTTTGGTGACTTCAAGATTACTGGTCATCAACGCCGCTAGCGCATCGGCACAAAACCATGTTGCAACAGCAATAATCAGTTGAAACCCTAAAATGAAGCGACAAGCAATCATCACAAGCCGGCGGATATCACTCAGGTTATTGGCACCCAGCAGCCGTCCAACCATAGGCGGCATTGACATCGTCAGAGCCAAAACGGCGACAATAGCAAAAAATTCAAAACGTGAGCCTAATGCCCATGCGGCGACTGCCGCGGTGCCAAAACCGGCGAGAAGTTTGGTTGCCAGCATAGAAGAGAGGGGAGGCAACAATTGGCTCACCATTGCTGGCCCCATAATGTGACCGAGTGACCGCAAGCTATCGATTATATTCAGATCACTCCAATCGAAACTCGTCCAATGTTTGCGCATGACTTTAGGGCAGACCATCAATATGCCGATGCCGAAGGCAACGATGGTGGCCATCGCCGCACCATTGATACCAAGATCAAAGGTAAAGATAAAAAGTGGGTCGAGTAAGAGATTCAGTAAACTGGTTACCATCATCATGGTACCGGGCAGCAGGGTATTGCCATTAGCGCGACAAACACTGTATAAAAAATACAGTACCGCGCCAGTCCAAGCACTGATGAGCCAATAGATCCAGTAACTCTCAATAATGGGATAGACGGTGTCCGGAGCACTCAAGAGAATGAGAATGGGCTCGCGGATCACATAAATGAGTAAAGAGATCAAGGCGACACCGATGCTACCAATGATGATCACTAACCCACCCAATTGGCGGGCGAAACGTTCATTACGTGCTCCAATGGCTTTTGAGATGACCGCTGTTGTTGCAATTCCCAGCCCAACCTGAATACCAATAATGATCATCTGAATCGGCAGGGTAAAGCCCTGTGCAGCAAGGGGCAGTATGCCTAGTTGGCCGATGAACGCACTGTCAACAAGTTGAAAACTCATGATAGATAACACACCAAACAACATCGGCCATGTCATCTTGAACAATTGCTGACCAAGTGTTCGCTTGGATTCACTCTGGGTTGTACTCATAATATTGGGGGGTTCCGTTACGGTTTATAATCAGACCCGAGTCGGGTCGCTGTTTGGGGTCAGTGCTTTTTGAACTTGTCGGCATACCCTTTCGGTGGTGGGGTCCAGCCTCGCTCACCCCCTTCATGGTTGTCTGAGCGATCCGCCGCCATGGCGGCTTTTATCTGTTCTTCGAGATGGATGAAGAGCTGTCGGTAATTGTTGTCAAATCGTTGGCCTTGTGAATCGTCTTGCCAAGCATGATAGAGGCGGTCTGACTTTTGATTCTCGATACGTTGATAAGCGGCTTTTTGTTGCTCTGCTAAGAAGGGGTGATGCCCAAGCTCCGTCATCGCTTTCACGCCCAACGCCAGTGCGGAATGATACGTTTCGGATTCAATAATATCGGCACCTGCCTGACGAAGCAAATAGCCATGACCACGGTCAAAAGCACGAGCCAGAATTTTAACATGAGGATAGGTGTGTTTGACATATTGGGTTAACTCGACACTGGCTTCCTGATTGTCGATAGCAATGACTAGCAATGCTGCGTCCTTAATGCCAGCGGTATGCAGTAAATCAGGGCGAGTGGCGTCGCCAAAGTAAGCCTGAGTTTTGATTCGGCGCATTAGGTCGACCTGAGCCGATTGGTGATCCAACACGACAGTTTTAATGCCATTTGTTATCAATAATCGGTTAATAATTTGTCCAAACCGGCCAATGCCTGCAATGATGACAGACCCTGTTTCGTCGATATCATCAGCTTGTTGATTATTGGACTGGTGTTCAAAGCGTGGCAAGATTATTTTGTCAAATATGATGAATAGCCCGGGGGTCAAAAGCATGGATAAAGCCACAACTAACGATAGGATTTCAGCGGTGCTTTGAGGCAAGACATGGTTTTGCACCGTGAAACTGAGAAGGACAAATCCAAATTCACCTGCTTGTGCAAGACTCAAGGTAAACAGCCAACGATTACTGTTTTTTATCCGAAAAATTAAGGCCAGTGAATATAAAATGGTGGCTTTGACTAGCATCACCCCGAGCGTCAGTGTCATGATCAAAGCAAAGTCGTGAAGCAGAATAGAAAAGTTAATGCCAGCGCCGACAGTAATAAAGAACAACCCGAGTAAGAGGCCTTTAAATGGGTCAATATTGGATTCTAACTCATGGCGAAACTCACTGTTGGCGAGCACGACACCGGCGAGGAAAGCGCCAAGTGCCGGAGATAAACCGACCAAACTCATCAAGGCGGCAATCCCGACGACCAGCATCAAGGCGGTGGCAGTAAAGATTTCTCTCAAACCTGAACTGGCGACAAAACGAAACAGCGGCCGACTGAGATAATGTCCGCTGATGACCAAGCCAACCACAGAGCTGACGATAACCAAGGCGTAAGCCCACCCTGGCAAACCGGTTACTAAGCTTATGTCATCATGGTGAGCAGCCGCTTTGTCAGCTAGATTCTGCGCAGCTGCGACCAGTTCAGGCAATGCAAGCAGAGGGATAAACGCCAACATTGGGATAACGGCAATATCCTGAAACAACAAGACGGAGAACGCGTTTTGACCGCCGTCTGTTTTACTTAGGCCTTTTTCATTAAAGGTTTGTAAAACGATAGCAGTTGAGGAAAGCGCAAAAATCAGTCCGATGGACAGCGCTATGGACCACGGTTGAGAAAAAAACATGGCCACGGCGGTGATGATTAGGGTCGTGGCTCCCACTTGCAGGCCGCCAAGGCCTAACAACCGATTGCGCATCGACCACAGCATCTTGGGTTCGAGCTCTAAACCCACCAGAAATAGCATCATAACAACACCAAACTCAGCGAAATGCTGGATGGTGGTGGTTTCCTCTCCGACGAGGCCAATAATAGGGCCTATTACGACCCCTGCCAGTAAATAGCCCAACACGGAGCCAAGTCCGAGGCGTTTGGCAATTGGCACTGCGATCACCGCGGCAACGAGATAAATAAACGCCTGCAAAAAATAGCCCGTCATTGTGTTCCCCCCAATAAGATGTCGTCGAGACAGTGACAGAGTTTGTCGACTTGGGCTGCTTTGTGATAATCAAGCTGGTTGGCCACCAACGCATTCAGTAATTTAACCCAAGCCTTAAGGTGCTTGTCGACTCGGCCATCTTCTTGCGCGGTTCTGGCACCAAAGAGAGCAAATGGAGCAAGGTACTGCATGCCAGTCAGCGTCGCGGTTTGCTCAAGTGGCTGCAGCAATTGTCGGATCGTGAAATGGTTGTAGCCTTGAGATTGGTATGCCTCTTCATTGCCCCCTGCGGTTAATGCGCACAGGAATTTTTTACCCTGTAAGGCGGTGCCCTCCTGACCATAGGCAAAACCATACTCAAGCACGAGGTCTTGCCATTCCTTGAGAATAGAAGGCGTTGAATACCAGTAGAGAGGAAATTGAAAAATAATGACGTCATGCTCAATCAGCCGTTGTTGTTCCTTGTCGATATCAATGTTGTACGTAGGATACTCGTAGTACAAATCGACACTGGTCACCCCTTCAATGTGTTTCAAAACGTCAAACAGAGGTTGATTGACCTCAGAACGGCGCTGTGATGGGTGAGCATAGAGGACTAATACTTTATTCTTTTGCATGGCTGAGCACTTAGGTTTCTGTTATCCCAATTTATTTTCGCACACAGGACAAGGTTTAACCATGGCCTTACGAGCCACGGTTTAGGCCAACGGTGGTGTGTTTTGCTGTTGAGAGACAAAATGTTCGATAATGCCACTCAACTGTTCTACCACCAAAGAAGCGCAGTGAGCGAAATCCAGTTGTTGACCGTGGGTGACTAAACAGCAAGGCATATCGGCATTGGTGGCTGCTTGAAGGTCGTATAAATAATCCCCGACATAGAGTATCTGATGTGGGGCAAGTACCCACTCATCGGCTAACGCCAGTAAGGAATCAGGGGTGGGCTTAGGCGGAAAATGTTCACGGGTGATTAATCGTGAAATATTGAGTTGGTTGAATTGCGTCTTTTGCAAAGCGGCTTGCGCGCAATTTCGGGTAATAATCGCGGTTTCAAAAGCTTGGCTTTTTATAAATTCCAATAGGTTATGGCAACCTGGCATCGGCTCTGAGTGGCGAGCATCATCCAATTCATGTTGAAGAATAATACGATGAGCCCGTTGCGCAGATTCTGGGCAATCAAGCTCATCAATGTAGGTGAGCAAATCGGCATTAAGCGGACATCCAATTTGCTCACGTAATCCTTTGAAATCCATATTACAACTGACCAGAGTATTGTCTAAATCAAACACAATCGCTTTGATGTCGGAGGTGTTTAATGGCACAGCGGGCATGGTATTTCCTTCGTTTGAGTGTTAAGCGAATTCCTTTTCCAAGTAAGCTACGATATCCGAAGATTCGTACATCCACTCGACTTGGCCTTCTTTTTCAATTCTTAAACAAGGCACCTTAACTTTACCACCACCAGCTTCGAGATCTGAGCGGTGAGTTGGATTACTTTTGGCATCTCTTAACTCAATCTTAACCGATTGACGTTTCATTGCACGTCTTACTTTGACACAAAAAGGGCAGGCATCAAATTGATACAGGGCCATGGTTTGGGCTTTGCTGTTAGCCGACTGCTGGAGAGCTTCAGAGCGGGTGATACCTTTGGGAGAAAAGACAGCGTTAAGTACCAAAATAAGGCGGCCTAAAAACCAACGGATAAACTTCATAATGTTCCTTCCAAAATACAACGAATGGATGACTATCTATACGGGCGCAGAGCCCCGATGATCGAATGGTTCTCGAACCGCGGCCATTGTAACCAAGTTACTTATCAATGAGAACTTATCTTATGATGCTTAGTGACCGTGATGCCCAAACGTTTTGCTAGCCTAGTCAGGTTAGCTCGGTCCGTTTTGAGCTTTCTTGCCGCCTGTGCCCAGTTAAACTCGGCTTCGGTAAGCGCTTGCGTGATCAACTGGCGCTGATAGTCGTTGGTGGCTTCCCTTATTCCTTGGGTCGATTCGATAGGCATCCTCTCAGAGGTGCCCACAGCGGCTTCCTCTGGATGAAGCAGTGACACGGGGTTAAGCTCGCCGAGATCGCTTGGGGAGACGGTCACCCATTGACCATGTTCCCCTCTTGCTTTCGCTTTTAACGCGGCTCGGTTGAGGACATGCTCCAGCTCTCGTACGTTGCCCGGCCAGTTATAGCGGGTCAATAGAGTTTGCGCATCGGAGGCCAACTTTATTTGCACTAGGCCTAATTTTCGTCTCGCCTGCTCAAGAAAATATCCCGCCAGTAGGACCACATCGCCTTGGCGCTCTCGAAGCGGTGGGACAGGGATCGGGTAAACGCTTAAGCGGTGATAAAGATCGGCTCGGAAACGACCTTCGGCCACTTCTTGCGGTAAATCACGATTGGTGGCGGCCAGTATTCGAACATCGATGACTTCAACGCTGTCTTGTCCGACGGGCTGAATTTCATTGTTTTGCAAGGCGCGAAGAATCTTACTTTGAGCAGCCAGTGGCAGTTCGCCAATTTCATCGAGGAATAGCGTTCCACCATCAGCGAGGGCGAATTTGCCCAAACGAGATTTATCGGCGCCAGTGAACGCCCCTTTGACGTGGCCGAACAGTTCACTTTCGAGCAAGTTTTCTGGGATGGCAGCGCAGTTAACGTAAACCAACGGCTGTTTACGGCGATTGGAGAGTTGGTGAAGACTACGTGCGACTAATTCTTTACCCACTCCCGTTTCACCGTTAATCAAAATATTGAAGTCAGACGGCGCTACCACATTAATATCGTCTTTAAGGGAGATCATTTTAGGGCTGGAACCAATGATTTCACCGCCTTCCCGCTCCCAGACATCTTGGTTCAGCTCTTCAAGTTTTTGCTGAGTCTGTTTGGCTTGTCGTTCGAGTTGATTAACGGTCATGGTTACCTTAAGTGTAGAGGCAACGATCGCTGATAAGGCGTCTAAACTTCGTTTTGGGATATTGTCGAACACGTTGGGTGTCAGACTGTCCAGCGCCAATACCCCGAGTAATGCATCGGCGTAGATCAAGGGCAAACCCATACAGGCATGCATCGGTAAGTCACCTTCATAGTCGACCAATAAAGTATCAAATGGGTCAGGTAAAGGGCTATCGGCATCGAAACGCACGACGGCTTTGGCATCACATATGGCTTTAAACCTTGGATGTTCGTCGATTTTAAAGCGCCGCCCGAGCGTGTCTCTCGTTAAGCCTTGAATTGCCAGAGGCACTAAGGTATCCCCCTGAACGGAAAGCAGCGCAACGCTGTCACATCGGATAGCCTTGCGGATAGCATCCAGTAATTTGTTGAATCGCTCATGTTCATTGTGGCCACTGGCCAGACCGATGGTCATATCGATGAGAGTGGAAACGGAGATGTCTTGCATACTACACCTAACTGTTTTTTGGAGACGGGAGACTATCACAGCGATGACAAAGTCAGCGGTACTTGTGTATTAAACTCATTATGGTGTCATTTTAACACATTTTAAGTAGGTTAAAATGACTTAATTTGATGGGCTAATTGATGAAATTCCAGTGAGTTAGGCGGTTTGTGAAGTTGGCATCAATCGTGCTCTTTATAAAGATAAATACAGACCCAAATCATCCGTTAGGAGAAAAGAAACATGCTAAATGACCACCATGTTGCTGTCGTAAAAACCACGATTCCACTGCTTGAAAATGCCGGCCCAGCATTGACTCATCACTTTTATCAGCGGCTGTTTACGCATAATCCGGAGCTTAAAGACATCTTCAATATGACTCACCAGAAAACTGGACGTCAAGGTGTGGCCTTGTTTGAAGCTATCGCCGCTTATGCAAAAAATATCGAAAACCTAGAGGCTCTGACATCCGCGGTTGAGCGTATTGCTCACAAACATACCAGTTTCAACATTCAGGCCGATCACTACCAGATTGTGGGCCATCACTTAATTGAGACGCTACGTGAACTTGCTGCGGATGCCTTTACACCCGAAGTAGAACAAGCGTGGACGGCTGCTTATTTGTTTTTGGCTAAGGTGTTTATTGACCGAGAAGCCGAATTGTATTTGCAGCGCAAGCAAGCGGTAGGGGGATGGGAAAATGCTCGTCCGTTTGAGGTCATAAATAAGACAGTGGAATCACAGTTTGTGACCAGTTTTGTCCTCAAACCTGTGGATGACGGTGATGTGTTGGATTTCCAGCCAGGACAGTATATCGGTTTGGAAGTTAAGCCCTCGAATGATAGCCACAATGAAATACGTCAATATTCTCTTTCTCAAAAACCAAACGGTAAGAACTATCGAATTTCAGTGAAACGGGAGCTGGGAGAGCACCTTGGGAAAGTGTCTAACTTTCTCCATGATGGTGTCAACTTAGGCGATACGGTTAAACTCTACGCGCCCGCTGGGGATTTTTACTATCAGGAGAAAGGGACCCCTACAGTATTGATTTCAGCCGGTGTTGGCGCGACTCCGATGCAGTCGATGTTGCAAACGCTCGCTGAGGAAAACAAGCAGGACGTGTTGTATCTCTATGCATGCAACAGTGATCAGCAGCATTCTTTCCGTGAGGAAACGTCTGCCATTGTTCAACAACAAGGATGGCAGCAATTTACTTGGTATCTGAATGGGCAAGCGCCTTTTTCAGGGCAAATGGAGCTAAGTCTTATCAACGACCATTTGCCTTTTGGCCTTGCCGACTTTTATGTGTGTGGCCCTGTTGCTTTTATGGACGGTATCGTCAAGCAACTGGAAGATAAAGGGGTGTCGAGAGAACGAATCCACTACGAGGTTTTCGGGCCTCATGCCTATTTATAAACGAGGTAAAGGCTTCCATTTAGGTCGCCTTACTTACGCTTAAACCGCTGCTTTATCCATTGAAAAACAGGGTTTGAACCAGTGATAGGCGGCGCGTTCTCGTCGCCTTTGTAATAACTCCGTAAGAACTGCGTTCTTAGCGACTGGTCGTCGAGGTGACCAAGATGACAGAGCCATCTAGCGCTGTGTTCAGCATGATCATTTGCTAGGCTGAAGTCCATGCGCAGATAGCCCTGGAGATACAGCCAGAGATGAGTCACTAGAGTGAGCATGTGCTCATCTTGATAGTCAAAGCGTTGTGTGTGATCGTGACCAAGATTATCATTTAGGGCTTGTCGCATGGCAATGACAGACGACTGGTGAGCTTCGATCTGTGCCACGCATTCGATATGCGCCTTGGTCAGTATTCCCAGAAGAATGGTTTCTGGGCGTTTATCTGGCTTACTGTGTTTGACTTTCTTATAAAGATCATCATTTTGATTCAGGATGTGTTGCCACAATTGGGGTTTGTCATGAATGACGTCTAAAGAGTCGATGTTGATATCTGAAAACGCCTGATGGATATCAGTCATTGGATTGCAATGTGTCTAGGTGAACTTCGAAAGACCCTTTGTCGCAATCAATAAATAGACTGGTTCCGGTGATCATGACCGACAATTCCATTCCACGCTCAACGATGTCTGATAGAGCCTCAATATGGCTTGGATTAAATCGGTAGATATGAGCATCATATTGGTGAACTTTGTTCTTGGTTTGTTCCCACCACACGTCTGATTTACTGTTGAAGGTGAAGACGTCGACACGTTTTGCCAATCGTGTCGATTTCTTGATACGATCGAGTGAAGGTTCACCTACGTCTATCCAGTGTATAATCGTGTCATCAAGCGCTTTTTGCCAAAGATCTGGTTCCTCTATCGAAGACAAGCCTTTAGTAAACGTTAACTCAGGATGGTAGTTGACACAATATGCCAGTACCCGAGCCATCATTCTTGCCGTGGTTTCGGAAGGATGCAGTGCTATCGTCAGCTGTGGGGTATCGTACACATCACGATTAGTATCAGACAGTGACAGACGAAACTTATAAATAGTGGGTTTGAGAGCCATGGATCCTCAGTATTTCTATTGGTTTGAGGCGGGTTAACACATAGCCGCCTCATTGTTTTTCTCTGCCGATACAATCGTTATCTCGGTCAAAGGCTGAATGGGCGGCTATCATACCAAGGACCTGAACAATCGGGTACAACTCCTTGTGAAGTTGTCGGGTTTACACCGTTATTTTGCCGAAGGACGAGAAATCAGTGATCAACGGCGGTCTTTTTGGTCTCTTGGTTCCTTAACGACGTTGCGATTGTCCGGCTGACGGTTCCTTCTATGGCGGATATCGCCGAGTTTTATCACGAAGACTTTTCGATTTGAGACCAAAGTAATTATGTCAGGGCAAGGGTTTGATATACTGGAAGTAAAATCGATACAGAGGAAGTAAAGGATATGTCGAAAACCACCAAGATCCTTAATGAAGACAAGCTGGTTAAAAAAGCGTTAGAGGTTGGCCTTAAGATGGCGAAGTTGCAAGGATTTGAGTTGCCGAGTACGTCTCAACCGATAAAAATCAAAGCTGTGTACTTGTTTTTAGTTGAGGTTAATCAAATCACGCCGCTTCCTGAGGACAAACTGGACGGCTCTAATATAAAGAAACGACTGGCTTTATGGATGCGCAGCGCGTTGCCTGAGGGCGATTCTCTTAAGTAGATTGAGATGGGGGCGTGCTGGAGGAAGTGGCTCCCAACTTGGTGACAAACAATAGGCAAAAAAATAGCCAGCGTAAACGCTGGCTAACGAAAATCTTTGTAGTTTAAAAACTTAAACTAGCTTGATGTTCTCTGCTTGAGGACCTTTTTGGCCTTGAGATACAGTGAACTCAACTTTCTGACCTTCAACTAGAGTACGGAAACCGTCGCCAGTGATTGCAGAGAAGTGAGCGAAAACGTCAGGACCGTTTTCTTGTTGGATGAAACCGAAACCTTTAGTTTCGTTGAACCATTTAACTGTACCAGTAACAGTGTTAGACATAATGTATATCCTTGATAAATCTTGTAAAAGCCATGACGGCAACGATAGCGTGGAAAAGGAGATTGCTATTGCGCACGACGTTACGGAAGAAATACAAGAAATCCAACGAAACGGCGAAATAAAAACAAGTACCGTTTTCTAGCTGCCCTTAATGATAAAGATTAGTGGCACTAAGTCAATATAATTCATATTATACTTTTCAATTACTGTCGATTTTCACTAAAAACTTGCGCTATGTAGGCTTTCAGAAATATTACTGATGATGAAATACAGAGTGTAACATTTGTCTGAATGGTGAATTCTTGGCTCGAAATCAGATTTTGGGTCACATTACTGTTCATTACTACTATTTTCTAAACAACACACTAGGAAACACTCATGGGTAAAAAATCCATCGATAAACCCTCACTCACGGCGAGTTTAGAGGTTGGGAGAGGGGACGTTCACGATAACGCTTTGAAGGCGGTTGTGACGAGTACTTTATTTAAAGTCAGAGTCGAAAAAGCGAAACGAGGTAAAGGGAGCTTTACACGCAAGATGAAGCACAAGGGCAAAGAGCCCTATTCAAAAGCCGCCTAGCACTTTTGAATAGGGCTTTTTTAAGCCTTGGTCACGCACGGCGTTAACGTTCTATTTTGGGAGGGAAGATCGAGTAAGCGGTGACTTGCCCTGCAACGATAGCAGAAAACATAAAGAGGGCAGATAGACCGATGCTTGGAATCGGCAATATGGCTTGATCAAAGACAGATTGACCTGCGCTCACCAAGACACGACTGCCCGGGACGAGAATAATAATGCCTTGAACAATGTAAATAGACCCTGTTAACGCCATTTTTTTCGCCATCCAAGTGCCATATAAGGTAATCAGTACTGTTGTTAGCCAAGTGCCCACCACCCAACCGCTTTCGAAACCAAGGTAGAACGGCCCCCACATTCCCAACACGGCCACCGGCAAACCCAGAAGAATATCCTTTGGTCTGGCACGAAAAATAACCCCAAGAGAAAGTGAAAGTAAGAACAAACCGGCGACGTGTAACCAAGGTGGAATCTCATTGATATAGAAGGCAGTGTCTGCTTTACCCCACATTGATTCTCCAATACTCAACCCCATCATAATACCGACAAAAAGTTTGATTAACGTGAGGAAACTCTGCCCTAAAAGACTGGTGCCAGAGACAAGGTCGTTAAATGCGAGACATTCGAAAGCGTTCGCGATCGATAATCCGGGTACAAAGAGAACGATGGCGGCAATACACAAGGCCCATATGGGAATGTCTGGGCTGACACTGGCAAAGCCGGTGACCAAAATCCCCGTCATCAATGCTGCAATGAACTCCACTGCAATAGCCCTTCTGGCTTTGCAAACGAGCTGCATGCCCCACACGAGAAGACCCAGTAAGATCGCGAGATAAACCGCCTCTAGGGTACTGCCCACCAGCATCAGATAGGCGGGAGGGATGGTCATATTGGCCAAGGCAACCAGCCATTTAGGATAAAGGATAGGCGAAGGAACCGGCTCTTGGCTCGGTTGATTAATTCGAAGAATGGTGTTGGCCAACAGGCTGAGGTTGATGGACGCGGGTTGGTGGCGCTTCATCACCACGGCATTGTTATCGTTGGGAAACTGATAGTTGATTGTCGTCGGTGTGGCTTGAATCATGACTTCTACACCTTGTTTTCGGGCATAGAACTGAGTGTATTTCTCTAACCTGTAGGGCGCGCAGCCACTGCGATGTAATGTGTCACCGATTTCGACGATTTTACGGATTCTGTACTCTGAGGGCATGGTTTCTGACAGAAAGTGTTGAATGGCCGCAAAGGTAACAAAGGTCATCGGTGTAATCTAGAAAGAATCCACGGGACAGTGTCTAGAGTCACACTCTTTTTACTGGCTTCATCGTTTACCCGTCGTTGTGTGCTTTGTCTGCTGTTTGGCGGGGCTCGTGATGGTTAATTAATGAGCTAGATCACAAAAAAACAATCGAGTCAAAATGTAAATATTGTTAATGAATTGTAAGTTCATGTGCAATTTTGGCCTGATTAGGCCCCAAGTACGCTAAAGTCGTGCTATCTGCCCAATGGCTTTATTAACTTTTCTGTTACATGAAGATTTGGGTGGGTGAATGTTAAACAATTTGGGCGTTTTTACTGCTTGAAATACGCCAGAAATTGTAGAAAATACCTGCAAAATGAGTTTGCAAAAATGAAAAGATGCTTTCTCCGTCTTTAAAGCGAGGCAACGATGAAACTATTTCTCATAATCATGGCGTCAATTTCAGCAGGCGTCCTATCTGCGGATCACCTTCATTCCTTTATGCTGGGTTTGTCGATTGCGGCACTGGCGGTGGGAAGTTGCTATTGGTTTGCGTTTAGAACGACGCGGTTTCCGGAACTCGCGATGGTGTTGCTTATTTGCGGGTTACTGTCCAAACTGGTGATTACAGTGGTTGGCGTGAGTTGGGGTATGGCTCAGGACATCATCACCTCACCATTCGTGTTTGCGCTCTCTTACCTATTTTTCTCTTTGGTGGTGACCTACCTTTGGTTTAGTTATCGAGATAGCATTACTCCAGATGTCATCAAAGAAGTTCAAGTTTAGTCAATCGTCTCTTTTGACCAACATAAATGCCGAAGACCCGTGTTGATAGCACGGGTCTTTTTGTTGCGGCTTTACCCATTACGCCACTCAACTCTAATAAACGACTAAAAATTATCAATAAGAGTAACGAATGGTGACAAACGCAGTCCATTTTAGGATGGATTGTTTATACTTGTGGGCAATGCACATACTAAGACTGTAAACAGAGTTGGTGATGCCCATGAAAAAAAAGTCAGTTTTCAATCTTTCGTTTTTCTCCATATTTGCTGCCACTTTTAGTCCTTTTTCTGCTTCCGCCATTATTCCAGAGCCGCCCAGCCTGAGTGCGAAAGGCTATGTTTTGATCGATTACAATACGGGCCAAGTATTGGTTGAAAAAAACGCAAATAAAAGGCTTAACCCAGCCAGTCTGACTAAGCTGATGACGGCCTACGTGACTGGCCAAGAGGTTAGGGCGGGTAACATCACCCTAGATGATAACGTCTTGATCAGCAAAAAGGCTTGGGCGAAGAATTTTCCGGACTCATCAAAAATGTTTATCGAAGTCGGTACGACAGTCCTTTTGATGGATTTGTACCGAGGATTGATCGTACAGTCTGGCAATGATGCCAGTGTTGCAATAGCAGAGTATGTGGCGGGGAGTGAGGGTGCCTTTGTCAACTTGATGAACACTTGGGCTGACAAGCTTAATTTAGAAAATACTCGTTATAGCAATCCGCATGGTTTGGACAGTCAGGGCTTGTATTCGACGCCCCTTGATATTGCCAAGCTTGGTCAGGCTATCATCCGTGATTTGCCGGATATTTACCCCCTTTACAGTGAAACGTCGTTTACCTACAACAGCATTACTCAATACAATCGCAATGGTCTATTGAGAGATCGCAGTATTAATGTAGATGGAATGAAAACAGGCTACACCAGCGGTGCAGGCTACAGCTTGGCGACGTCAGCAACGAGTGGAAAGATGCGTCTGATTTCAGTGGTGATGGGGGCAAGCAGCAAAAAAAGTAGGGAGTCTGAGAGTAAGCAGCTTTTAAGTTATGGGTTTCGCTTTTATGAAACGGTCTCTCCGACGAAAGCAGCGGATACGGTGACGGAAACCAAAGTTTGGATGGGTAATCAGGATTATGTTGATGTGGGTATTGAAAACGACATATACATTACCTTACCAAAAGGCAGTGGCGATAAGCTGACGGCGGAGGTGGTATTTGAGCATGAGTTAGTCGCCCCCGTAATGAAAGGGGATAAGGTGGGTGTCATTGTTTATCGAGTTGAAGATGAGCAAGTGGCCTCTGCGGACTTATTTGCACAGAGTAAGGTCGATGAAGGCAGTGTGTTGAAGAAGTTATTGGATTGGATCAAGCTAGGCATGTCGCGTTGGTCTTAAAGGGAATGAATAGGCCATTGATGAGGAATGATTCAGATTATGAATAGATTTAAAATACTCCAAGAGCTTGGTGCAGGTGACTTTCAGCATCTCAATGTGTCACTGGAGTCGCATTTAAGAGGGACTGAAACCATCCTGAAAAAATGGGGAAGCGATGAAGTGTTGCAAGTGGCGGGTTTATTTCATGCCGCGTTTGGCACTTCTGGTTTTGATGCGTCTATGGTGTCTTTACATCAACGTCAAGACATCGCCAATGTTATTGGCCAACAGGAAGAGGCTTTGGTCTATCGGTAGTAACTCATACTCGATCTTACACATCCGCTTGGTAATTAAGGTACGACAGAATCGCTTATTAACAAAACCGTTTTGGGTTACGTTGATGAAAGTGGAGAAGTATGTGTGTCAGATGCCTTAAAGGGGACTCACATTGAATTCTAACTTGTCGCCGACTTTTACCGACTTATTGACTGGGTTTCCTATCCATACTAAATCACGATTATTCGTTCCTGCAATCCCGACTTTAGTACACAAGATTGTTCCATGGTCTATTCCGATACCAAAGTTAGCACTTGAGTATTTACTCATTTTTGTATGAACTTTGGTTTCTGTGAGCATATACTTCATTTGCATAGCCGCTTTGACTGCATTACTTAATGAACGTTTCGTAGTTCCATAGAAGAACACAAGCATACCATCACCATTGAAACTCCTTACTTCACCACCCATAGACTTCGCGATTTTTACGATGGTATGGAAGTATGCCATGTGCAGCTTAGCGACTGAGGTTCGATTATGTTTATTTAACGTTTTAGTTGACCCCCTCATATCAATGTACAGGGTTGTAGCTTCGAACTTTAGTCCTTTATTTCCGTGAGTCATCAATGTCAGGTACTGTATAACACTTCTCAACTTCAAATGAATCGTCAATGATTTCTGTTACTTTATTTTCTATTTCTCTCTTCATCGTATCAGCTCAATACCTTAAATAAACCAGCGATAGCTACCGCCGAACATCCCATAAGAGTTAGCCATATTGATTTTTTAAACACACTATATTTGTAACTAGCAATTACCGAGTTGGTTATAATTTGACTTGCTATCATGTATTCATATTTTGAAGCGCAATAGTTATCAATATCTAGAGATTTAGACAACTTATTTAAGTAAGAGTGAGGTGTGTAGTTTTCAATATGACCAAAAAACAATAAGTTGTCATTTTCTATAACTGAGCTTTTTTTATGTGCCCAAGGTAGCGATAGAGAGGGAATAAAACTAGACAAGCACAATAACAGACTCAGCCCAAAACAAACAAAGCTGAGATAGATCAGCGCCTCTGATACTGCTGAGTAGTCTATGTCTTTTGTTACTCGTAAAACGCCAAAAAGGACTACCCCATTAGCCGCAGTTAAACTTGCTGACTTAGTTTCTGCAAATTTCAACCAATCGTTAACATTGCTAAATATTTTCTCTAATTGTTCTTTCATTATAATTCTATCGACCATACGCAACTAACAAAGTATCAGATGGCTTGTAACTTAAAGCCAATCTAACGACTCCAAATAATATTGCACTGTTGATTGCTAAAATTTCTGCATTCTTTGCCTCTGAAAATTTGAACCAATCAGTGGTTTTATCATAAACATATTCGAGCTTTACATTTTTATCATTCAGTTTAAATTTCCTTAACATCTGTGAAATATGGATCTCCACCAAATACTTCACCGCTATAATCTCTGACGGAAACTTCTTTTTTTGTTAATAGATCATCTTCAATATATGCACAATCAGGGTGCGACTTTTTAAGCCCATCATATACAGCTTTTGTGATCAATATAGGGTTATGCGATTTCGTATCAAACTTTGTTGTTTTGAAGAAGTGATAAAAATATTGCTCTTTATGCTTAATCATTCTTGAACAAGTAGACTCAAGATCATCTATAAAGTCATCATATGATCTCGTTTGCCAATGCCAATCATTAATATTTGGATAATAGTTACCCTGATGAACAGCAGGTTCAGAAGTAATTTCTGTTTTATTAGCAAGATCAGTTAGTCTAGAAGCTATGTTTGCAGGCTTTCCTAACCAAACAAGGCTACGATAAAATTCTTTTTCTGCACCTTGCCGAATCGCCCCACTTTTCGTAATTAACATTTTCCCATAATCTATACCAATACCGCACTTAAACTCAGTGTCCTTTATTCTTTTGTTCAAAATATACTGGCATACGCTATTCATCAAAGTTGCAGTATCCATAGCACATTTGAAACAGTCATCTTGATCAAATACGACCATGACCCTATCACCGATTATATTTCTAACATGCCCACCATAGTATCTTGCACAAGAAATCATTGAACGAACAAAAGAAGAATACACCTTTGCTAAAGTTTTTGGTTGCCTTGATGCACTAAACTTAACCGAATCACGGATGTCTACATATAAAACACAGCTTTCAAGTCTCTTACACTTTTTCTTCTTCGTATCTAGATTATCGAATGTAATACTAGGATCATCAAAATTGGGGACAAACTTTGTATCAATAATCTCTATTTCAAAGCTACTATCAAGAACGGTTGTTACTTGTTCATCAATTTTCTCAAAAAAATCTTTTAATGCCACCTATACCTCCTAGCTACTTAACGCCGCATTAAGGTGTTATGCACGCTTGGCTATACTTGAGCGAATCGAAAATGCCAAGCGTGAGGAATCACTCTTAAATGCTTTTTTAAAAGCGTTCTAACTGTTTTCTAATTGCATGAATGAGATCACTTGCAGCATTATCTCTAGATGCATCAATATATAAATAATCCTGAAGAAGGGGTGGCATATTGTCATGTTCAACACCTAGATTCACAACAATTAACGTTTTGTTTTTCTTCATTCTTCTTGTAATAAAATAATTGCACTCAGCCTCTGTCCAACCAGAATGCTTGGACAGGAAGTTATTCGAAAGAAATATAACACCAAGCTCACAATCATCTAGACCTTCACTTACCTTGGCAGTAATACTATCGCCAGCAATAATCTCTTCTTTGTCGTACCAAGCTTTCAATTCTGATTTTTGAATTTCATTGAAATATGTATCAACAATATTTTTGTCTCTGGATGAATGTGACAAAAATATTTTTTTCTTTTTCTCAATCACTGGCCTACCCCAAATATCATACATAACATCCCTATCAGGAAACAGAAAGAGCTCGTTTTTATTAACCGTCATAATGTCATCTACGTTTGCTGAGTCAAGAAACGTAGCTAATGAATAACCTTTACGAAATGCTGCTTCAATCAACTCATTTACAAATATGTTATAAGCTCTGACCTTATGCGGGTGATGTTTTGAAAGCCAGCTTTCAAAATCTCTATCGTCTTTTTCGAAACTTAGACAAAAATACAGTTCCAAATTGTATGGATTATTATTTATGAATAGTCCACATCCTGTCATCTGAAAGCGATCAAATCGGTCTAAGACGTCTTTAACAAACTCCCTTTCGTTTTTCCGATCTCCGTAATCCAAAGAGAACAGATATGTTTTATGATTTAGAAGGTTATCTACCATATCTTCTGGCTTCATTTTTCTCCTAGCATTTAACGCCCTGTTAATGGGCAAAATATAGTGGCTAAAATGAGCGACGAAGGAGCAAAAGCCAACTGTATTTTGTCCTTGTTAAACAGCTTGTTATGTTTACTTATACACTTTTATTTCAAAAGAAGCCTTGTGTTTTTGAGCCAACTCTCTATTTCTTTTTATATATTGTTCAGCATTTAGAGGTGATAACCGCGCTTCAATCGTAATTCCACAGCTTCCACATTTGTGAGTAGCTTCGTTTGTAGACCAAGATATAAGAGGCGAAAGTTCTTTCTTTGAAGCCCAACAGGTTGGGAAATAAGGTGAACCTGTTGGCTCTCCGTCTTCATTAACTAAATACCTAGCACCTAAATAACCAACATTTTGTGGCTCTTTATCGTCTGACTCTTTGAGTAGCTTTAGCTCTTTATCTTTCTCATAAATAATGTCTTCAAGTTCTCTGATAACTTTCTTAGCATCAGAAAGAGAATCCATCATTTCTTCTACTTTACCCTTTAGAATAGCTCGATCTAAAGCGCTGTCTGATTTAAGTATAAAAGATCCAATATCTATAGCGCCTTTAATACTGCTAATAGTTGTAGCTATTATTGATAACGGCACAAACCCTCCTTAGTAAAATTTGTCCGATTAAACAGTTTGTTAACTGCCATATACGCCATTCAGTACACCTATAAAAAAAGGATTTAATTTACTAAAATCAGTTTCAATTTTCGATTGTTCTTGTGCTTTATCCTTGAACCTTATCAACTCTGACTCAATAAAAGTACTGATTACATCTATACGAGGAAGATAAGCGCTTTCAAATCCTTTTCGTTTGTCCTCAAGCAGCTTGTGAATAGCTGATTTCAGTTCCTGGTTCCCGACTAACTCGTTTACTAAAGTTTCAAATTCCATCGGTACTACACCACGATCCTGCTCTATCCATTGCATCGCTAATATTGGCCTAAGTACGTAAAAGTACTTTTTAATTCTAACTGTATCGCCTTGTAAATACTCTCTGAAATTTCCATTGGCCATATGGGAGTAATGATAAAAACATGAACGTGGTGAATACAAAGAAGGAATCAGAGTTTTAAAGGCTTTAGTAAACGCTTCATTTTGCTTGTATACGATAGGAGAATTAAACCACTCAATAAGTGCAGGATTCGACTTTCTAAGAAGCTTTAATGCTTTTTTTAAATCCCAACCATTTATATCTAATAAATCATTTATCGGTTGTTCGACAACATCTCGGCAATACTCGTGATCAACTTGTAAGTACCAGTCCTTTTCTCGAACATATACAAAGCGCACGTCAAAATCACTGTCGGCTGACGGAAATCCCCATGCCCGACTTCCTGATTCACATGCATATAAAATTTTAATGTTTTCTTCTTTTTCTAAAGACTCAAGGTTCTCTAATATTTCTTCACGCACTGACTTTCCTTTTGGCAGTTAACGCCCGCATAAGGTGCGGGAAACGCTTGGCTATAATTAGCGAAGAATGAGCGTCAGCCAAGCGTTGGACGTCACTCTTGATGCGCTTGTTAGGTTAAATATCTACACAAGTACCGCTATAAACAGCACCAAACGCATGATAATACGTAAAACTTTTATTCTGAGACTCGTTATGTTCATTTACAACCAAATAATCAATTTTTGTATTCGGCTGATAGTAAGAAATAGACTTAAAGGAGTTTTCTTTACTACCAAAGGCTAGGACTTCAATACGATCAGCATGATGATTATTGAAAGTTTTACTGCTTATTTTTCCAGATGATTTATCAACTATAAACTCCTTATTTAAAGGGGAGCGATAAAAGTCAGGTAGGTCAGATAATTTGCCATTATCATCGACAATAGTTCCGTCCAAAACCATACATTTGTAGACATTGGCAAATGAAGTGAATGAGAAAGTAATAGAAATTAAAAAAACTAATGTACGCATATTCACCTTTAACCTAACATTCTTAATTACAGGCAGTCTCGTTTTTCTGTCTGCGCGACTTTCAACCAATCTACCATAAGTATCTAAAAAATAAAGTATAAACGTCGAATTTCGCATTCTACCATTACCTAAAAACAAGACGCCGTGTTATCACTTTTAAACAAAGCGCGTTATCTTAGGAATGAGTAACTAAAACCTTATTATTAACGATAGCTTATCAGTTATGCTGCTGACAAAACGAGCCAGCTCTCTCGGTAATACAAGTCATTTTCATGCTTTACGGTCACATAAATCCGATAAACTGTATCCATGCGCAGGTAAAAGGGCTGACATAGCTTCTCCCTAACATTAGGAAAATTCGCCTAAATTTGGAGACATCAAATATGTGGAGCAAATGTGCTAAATGATTTTGGGACAAAACTGATTTAGGGCAACCTGTCAGATATGGTCACATCGAGTAAACGAAACTGACAGATTACGTTCAGACTAATTCAGTCTATCTTGTGAACACCAAACGACTTTGTCGTATCTTAATTACCAAGCGATTCTGTCGTAGTCGCTAATTACCAAGGGAAATTGACGGTGGTCTTTAACCGTGCTTTTTAAATGTTTACTTTGAACAT
>NZ_JABEYA020000019.1 GCF_013074385.2 Vibrio ostreicida | reverse complement strand
TGAGCTAACCTGTACTAATTGCCCGTGAGGCTTAACCATACAACACCCAAAGGGTTTTGATGGACTCAAAGCAAGAACAGATTGAATGTGTATGAGAACACAATAACCAGCTTTCCAGATTATTCTCTAGAAATAGAGAAAAAGAATTTGCTTGGCGACCATAGCGTTGCGGACCCACCTGATCCCATGCCGAACTCAGAAGTGAAACGCAGTAGCGCCGATGGTAGTGTGGGGTCTCCCCATGTGAGAGTAGGACATCGCCAGGCTTACATTTCGTTTTTAGGTATGACCTGAAAACAGATGGACGCTTGCTTAGCAAGTTGCCACTGCGGAGTGGTAGTTCAGTTGGTTAGAATACCGGCCTGTCACGCCGGGGGTCGCGGGTTCGAGTCCCGTCCACTCCGCCATGCATTCCAAACCCAACGCGGTCGCGTTGGGTTTTTTTGTTTTTGTCTCCCGCGTTTTGTTCCAGCTGTCGTAATGCGTCGCGCTTTTTACCATCTATTCTTTGCATTGATACGTCTCTTTTTGTCATGAAAGATGGGTGAGCGGGGAAACATCGCACGGTGCGCAACGGTTTACTTTCAACCAAATATTACTCATATTGTTTGTTATATTACTGACGATGTATAACAAGGAGCTCTTCGTTATGGCAATTTCCCGTCGTTGTTTTCTTCAATCTTCTCTTGCGATAACGGCGTTATCCGCACTGCCTGCGTGTACCCTGAGTCGTTCAAAGGACAACTCTGGCGATTATGTTTACGATATTACCGCTGAGCCTTCCCATGCAGAGTTGGTTCCAGGCCATCTGACCAATGTCTTAGGCTTTAATGGCCAGATCCCCGCACCAACTATTCGCTGTCGGCAGGGAACACCAGTAACGATTCGATTTACTAATAAGTTATCAGAGCCAACGACGATCCATTGGCATGGCCTTAGAATTCCGCTAAACATGGATGGTGTCCCTTTCCTTAGCCAGTTACCAATTATGCCCGGTGAGACGTTCGTCTATCAGTTTACTCCTCCAGATGCTGGTACTTTTTGGTACCACCCCCATATGAATAGTGTTACTCAACTTGGGATGGGGTTGGTGGGTATGATTATTGTGGAGGAGCGTTATCCGGTAGAGTTTGACCAAGAGCATGCGCTTATGCTGAAACATTGGCATATCGATAAAAAAGGGGAATGGAAAGAGTTAATGATCCCTCGCCTCAGCGCGAGAATGGGGACGCCGGGAGAGTGGAGTAGTGTCAATGGCGTGCATGAACCTGTTTATCCATTGAAGTCGCATGCCACGACCAGACTGCGTTTGGCGAATGTCGACAATACCATTACGTATCCTATCGCTGTAGAGGGTGCCGAAGCTTGGGTTATTGCTATCGATGGTAACCCTGTCAATACACCCTATAAACTTCGACAACATAAAATAGGTCCTGGTATGAGGGTCGATATTGGGCTAATTGCTCCGGAAGCTGGAAGACGTGTCTATATCCGTCAAATGAAAGGGCGATTTCCTTTCCCGTTGTGTGAGTTCGAAGTATTAGCCTCGTCTTTGCCTCGGGGGCAGTCCTTACCTCATTTACCACTTAATCCCGTTCCTAAACTTGATTTGGACAACGCACAAGAAATTGATTTTGTATTCGAATGGGCAGGCGCGATTACACCTTCTAATAAAGCGGGCAAAGCCATGCCAACATTCTGGTTGACGAACAAGCGCGCTTGGGAAGGGATGACTAAAGAGACTATTCCTGCCCCTTTGGCTACTCTTGAACTTGGTAAGACCTATATATTTGATTTAAAAAATGTCACCCAATATCATCATCCAATCCATCTTCATGGCCACACCTTCACAGTGTTAGAAATGGATGGTCACAAGCTAGATGAGCCCTTCCACACTGATACAGTGTTGCTGGGGAAAAATGGTCGCGCAAAAGCGGCATTTGTAGCAGACAATCCGGGTCGTTGGATGTATCACTGTCATGTTATTGAGCATATGAAAACAGGGTTAATGGGATATATTGAAGTTAAGTGACTCCTGTAACTTTTTAAATATCTGTTTTAACTCTACCTTAGTTGTTGTTATTTTGGCGATGGAATCATGATTTTTAGATTCAATACAACAAAATTCTAATCGGAGGCATCATGGGCCATTTGTCTATTCTTAGTTTTATTGCTTTAGGTGGGGCCTTTGGTGCCTGTTCGCGCTATTTAATCTCGGAACTGTGTGCTGCTTTATTGGGTCGAGGTTTTCCTTATGGCACCCTGACTGTCAATGTGATGGGCTCGTTTATCATGGGACTGTTGATTGCGGCTTTCGAGAATGAACTGATAGCAACAGAGCCATGGCGTCAAGTGCTTGGGCTTGGTTTCCTCGGTGCTTTGACCACATTCTCTACCTTTTCAATGGACAACGTTCTTCTCATGCAACAAGGGGCCTTTTTAAAAATGGGCCTTAATGTTCTACTCAATGTGGTGCTTAGTATTTCAGCGGCATGGCTAGGGTTTCAATTACTGATAAAGGGCTAATAAATTTGCTGAGCCGCATCAATTTTGGTCAATTCGGCTTGGTTTAACCAAGCTGTTTTTATATACTCGTAAAACTTGTCGGAGAGCCATAAGGCTGAGACCGTTAATTCGGGATCCGTTGAACCTGATCAGGCTAATACCTGCGAAGGGAACAAGAGAGATATCGACGCCATAAATCTATCTGGCGATCTATCAAATAGTCAAACACCATTGTATTTGCCCTCTGGAACGTATTCGTAGGGAATAATGGTCGCTTTGACTGCTCTTGTCACATCTATCCGCCAAGCATTTTTATCCAAATTCTGTTTATTTAAAATAACAAGCAAGGAAAAATGCTATGTCGAGTCGCAAGCAAGCGAGACTTGAAGCCAAACACTTTATTGAGTCTCTTTCAGTACAACCCTATCCAAATTCTACAAAGATCTACATTGAAGGATCTCGACCAGACCTTCTCGTCCCTGCTCGGGAAATTTCGTTGGCCGCGAGTTTAGTTGGTGGCACAAAAGATGACCCTGTGTTTGAACCCAATGAACCGGTTCTCGTTTATGACACGTCCGGTGTATATACCGACCCTGAGGCAGCAATAGACCTGCATATGGGCTTGCCAAAGCTTCGAGAGCTGTGGATTGAAGAACGCAATGATACCGATTTACTTGATGAGGTCAGCTCAGAGTTCACTAAAGAGCGTTTAGGAGATGAAACACTCGACGAGCTACGTTACGGAAACCTTCCACGTATTCGTCGCGCTAAAGCTGGGCAATGCGTGACTCAGTTGCATTATGCGCGAGCAGGGATCATCACACCCGAGATGGAATATATTGCGATTCGAGAAAACATGGGTAGACATACGTTTACAGATGAACAATTGAATCAACAGCATCCCGGAAACAACTTTGGCGCGAATTTACCTAGTGAAATCACTCCCGAATTTGTTCGTCAGGAAGTCGCGCAAGGTCGTGCGATTATCCCCTCAAATATTAATCACCCTGAATCAGAGCCTATGATCATTGGCCGAAACTTTTTGGTTAAAGTGAATGCCAATATAGGTAACTCATCGGTTACGTCATCGATAGAAGAAGAAGTGGAGAAGCTCGTTTGGGCAACCCGTTGGGGGGGCGATACGGTAATGGACCTTTCTACCGGGAGGAACATTCATGAGACTCGTGAATGGATTCTGCGCAATAGTCCTGTTCCGATAGGAACGGTGCCCATGTATCAAGCATTAGAAAAAGTGAATGGCGTTGCAGAAAATCTTAATTGGCAAGTGATGCGTGATACTTTGATTGAACAAGCTGAGCAAGGTGTTGATTACTTTACGATTCATGCGGGCGTACTGCTACGTTATGTTCCTATGACGGCAAAACGCGTAACAGGTATTGTTTCTCGGGGAGGCTCCATTATTGCCAAATGGTGTTTGGCTCATCACCAAGAAAGTTTTTTGTTTACACACTTCCGTGAAATCTGTGAAATTTGTGCCAAATACGATGTTGCGCTGTCTCTTGGTGATGGATTACGCCCTGGATCGATTGCGGACGCTAACGACGAAGCGCAATTTTCAGAGTTGAGGACACTGGGTGAACTGACTAAGATCGCTTGGGAATATGACGTGCAGGTGATTATTGAAGGGCCCGGTCACATTCCAATGCATATGATTAAGGAGAATATGGATGAGCAGCTTGAGCATTGTCATGAAGCTCCTTTTTATACATTGGGGCCTCTAACAACCGATATTGCTCCAGGTTATGATCATATTACCTCGGGCATCGGGGCTGCACTGATAGGGTGGTATGGGTGCGCAATGTTATGTTACGTAACGCCTAAAGAACACTTGGGGCTGCCTAACAAGGACGATGTTAAGACCGGCCTGATTACCTATAAGTTAGCCGCCCATGCTGCTGATTTAGCAAAAGGCCATCCTGGTGCACAGATCCGCGACAACGCTTTATCAAAAGCGCGTTTTGAATTCCGCTGGGAAGACCAATTCAACTTGGCGCTCGACCCCGATACTGCGCGTGCTTACCATGATGAGACGTTGCCACAGGAGTCGGGTAAAGTAGCGCATTTCTGTTCAATGTGCGGTCCCAAGTTCTGTTCAATGAAAATTTCTCAAGAGGTTCGAGAGTACGCGAAAGATTATCAGCAAGTGGCCGCCGATCAGGCGATCGAAATAAAGATGTTGGATAACCCTTTAGAAGGTATGCGTCAAAAATCTCGAGAGTTTAGAGAGAGTGGCTCAGAGCTCTATCATCCTGCAACCTCGTTGCAAGAGGCTCAATTGGAGGATTGATGGGTGAAGATTTTAATCCCAGCGCAGTCAATCGAGCTGACGGCTTTGGTACAGCGATGTTTATTAATTGCTGAACGACAGGGTTTTACGATTAATGATATCGAGTTGGGTGTAAGCCCAACACCTTGTTTTTGCTTGGTCAACAATCAAGACCGATTGACTATTTCAGAGCGGTCATTTTCGTCCGATGCCGATATTGTGATTGATTACCTACCTCGTCTCAATGTCCTTACCGCTACACGCTCGCTTCGCGTTGATGGTGGTTCCGTTTTTGTCGGACTGGACGACAGAGGTCACCACATTGATACTTGGTGCCAAGGTGAATCCGTCCGTGCAATTCGTGTCTGTGACAAGAAGGCAGAAAATTTTGATCCATCTTGTCATATGGCGTGGTTATTAACGACGCTCTCTCTGGATTTTTCAATAGATGACGGTTTAGTTTTGGCAAGAGCGGGGTGTAGTGTTCCACGTGAAACATGGCCCACTGATTTTTGTTCCTTTCCTACGCCAATCTTGGACAACTTCTTGTCCATAGATTCCGCTAGTCGTTGTGAAAAGAGCATAAATATTGTTTTTCCAAGATTGAGTTCAGACCATATTGGTCTCTACCCGATAGTCAACAATATTGATTTGATAGAGCGACTGTTGGAATTGGGTATTCGTACCATTCAACTAAGACTAAAGAGCTTGGAACAAACGACTCTGGAAACACAAATCTCTCAGGCTATTGAGCTTGGTCGGCAGTATGATGCCCAGATTTTCATCAATGACCACTGGCAGCTTGCCATTCAATATGGTGCAGATGGTGTCCATCTCGGTCAGGAAGACTTATGCAGTGCGAACCTCCAAGCGATAGAGCAGGCCGATATTAAACTGGGGTTGTCCACTCATGGTTATTATGAGCTTCTCAGGGCGTTGCAATATTTTCCTAGTTATATCGCTCTGGGACCGATTTTTTCAACGACGACCAAACACGTACCATGCAAGCCTCAGGGTTTGGTGAAACTCTCGCTATACCAACAGCTGATCAATACCGTTACAAAGCCTCAGAGGGACTTAGGCTGTCCCTCGGTGGCAATAGGTGGCATTGACGCTGGTAATGCACCTCAAGTTTGGCGTTGCGGTGTTTCAGGTCTCGCTGTCGTCGGTGCAATCAGTCACTCTGTGTGTCTGAATGATTCTGTGGAAAAACTAAAACAGACAGTCGTTGATAAACCACCCTCCTCACCGATCACCCATATGGGAGGTTGCAGTTTTCATGATTAGTGACGAATCATTTTTACGTTATCAGAGGCAAATCAGTGTTCCAGATATCGGTGAATCCGGCCAAATCGCACTGGGCTCGAGTCATGTTCTTATTATTGGCTGCGGAGGTCTTGGAAGTGCAGCGTCCTTATATTTGGCTGCTTCTGGCGTCGGGAAGTTGGTGATTGTCGATGACGATCAGGTCGAATTGAGCAACCTTCACCGACAAGTGATCTATCGAGAACGCGACGTTGGTAAAGGTAAGGTCGCGGCGATGAGTGAACAATTGGAGGACCTCAATCGTGATTGCTCTATCCGGAAGATCTCTTATCGACTGGGTGAATCCCAACTCAATTTGGAAGTAGCATTGGCGGATATTGTTTTAGATTGCAGTGACAATTTACCCACTCGGCAGTCCGTCAACTTGGCTTGCTATAAGCAGTCAACACCACTGGTCTCGGCTGCTGCTGCTGGATGGCGAGGGCAGCTGATGGTCTTCGACTTCCCTCATCAATCAGGTTGTTATCGATGTTTATATCCCTTCGATGAGGTCGAAGACACCATATCCTGTGCCTCAATAGGGGTTGTTGGCCCAGTGGTAGGAGCCATGGGCAACATGCAAGCCATTGCTGCTATTCAGAAACTGGCGATGGGGCGTTTCCCCTCTCCGAGTCATCAGCTGAAAATATTTGATGGATCGACCCTAGACTGGCAGAGCTTGATGATGGCAAGTGATCCTACGTGTACCGTATGCTCGGATAACCCACCTAATAACGCCAGTAAGTTAAGCGGAGGAAATAAATAGATGCGTAACATACAAGTAGAGATTAATGGCCAGAAAGCGTTCTTTGAACACGCCAGAACTCTGGCCGATATTATGGCGTCATTGGGTATGCCATTGTTGGGTTGTGCTATAGCGGTCAATGGTGTGGTCGTCCCTCGTGTCGTTTGGACAGAGACTAATGTGACAGATGGCGATTCGATTTCTATATTCAAAGCGATTGCAGGGGGCTAAACATGCTGAAAATAGCAGATAAAGTGTTTGATTCTCGTTTATTTACTGGGACGGGGAAGTTTTCGAACAATCAGCAAATGGCTCAAGCCATTGAGGTCTCGGGCTCTCAACTTGCGACTATGGCCTTAAAGCGAGTGGATCTAGGCGCCCAAGGCGATGATATGCTTCAACCCATCGTTGACCTAGGTGTGAATCTTTTACCTAATACCTCTGGGGCCAAGAATGCTCGTGATGCAATATATGCCGCCAACTTGGCTCGAGAAGCACTGGAAACCAATTGGGTAAAATTGGAAATACATCCCGATCCCAAATACCTGATGCCTGATCCGATCGAAACACTAAAGGCGGCCGAGCAATTGGTATATGAAGGCTTTGTGGTGCTGCCTTATTGCCATGCTGATCCTGTCTTGTGTAAGAGGCTTGAAGAAGTGGGGTGTGCAGCGGTGATGCCACTAGGCTCTCCCATTGGTTCAAATAAAGGGCTCGTTTCTATCGATTTTTTGAAAATTATTATTGCTCAGGCGAATATTCCTGTTGTTATCGATGCGGGTATCGGTGCACCATCACATGCGGCCTTGGCAATGGAAATTGGAGCGGATGCGGTGTTGGTGAACACTGCTATTGCTGCCTCGACTGACCCTATCTCGATGGCTCGCGCTTTTAAATTGGCGGTTGAGTCAGGTAGATTGGCCTATCAAGCTGGGCTGGCGGGCCAAGTGCCTCATGCGATATCAACCAGTCCGCTGACCTCATTTCTCGATGATAAGGGGAGTGTATGAGTTTCGTTGACACTTATCGTGAAATGAATTGGGATGATGTTGGTATGTCTATTTACAGCAAAAATACCGATGATGTTCAACGGGCCCTCTCCAAATCGGTGAGAGATCTCGATGATTTTAAAGCCCTTATCTCTCCGGCGGCGAAGCCATTTTTGGAGCAAATGGCTCAGATGTCGTATTCGTTAACTCGGCAACGGTTTGGCAGCACCGTCTCCCTCTACATTCCGCTGTACTTGTCGAATCTATGCGCTAACGTATGCTCCTATTGTGGTTTTTCCATGGAAAATAAGATAAAGCGCAAGACGTTAAACACGGTTGAACTTGAGGCCGAAGTCAATGCCATTAAACGGATGAAATTTGACAGCGTTTTGCTGGTGACAGGCGAGCATGAAACTAAAGTTGGAATGGCTTACTTCCGAGAAGTGTTACCCCTTATTAAGCGAAAATTTAGTTACGTTGCGATGGAAGTTCAGCCATTAGATCAGGAAAACTATGCGGAGTTAAAAAGGCTAGGTTTAGATGCTGTAATGGTTTATCAGGAAACTTACCACCCATCGACTTATGCAGAGCATCATTTGCGTGGCAAGAAAAAGGATTTCTTTTATCGTTTAGAAACTCCAGATCGATTAGCAAAGGCCGGTGTCGATAAAATAGGCTTGGGTGCTTTGATTGGTTTGGACGATTGGCGAACGGACTGTTTTTATGTGGCATCTCACCTTGCGTATCTGGAGCGAACATACTGGAAAACACGTTATTCGATTTCATTTCCCCGCTTGAGACCCTGCCAAGGCAAGCTGCAACCAAAGTCAGTGATGACTGATAGAGATTTAGTACAATTGATTTGTGCATATCGTCTAGTGAATTCAGAAGTTGATCTTTCGCTATCTACTCGTGAGTCTGCAAGTTTTAGAGACAATGTGCTACCTCTGGGAGTCACATCGATGTCCGCTGCCTCAAAAACGCAACCTGGTGGATACGCAAAGAACAGCAGGGAGCTAGAACAGTTTGAGATCAGTGATGATAGGAGTGCGGCTTCGGTAGAATCGATGATTCGAGCTCAAGGTCTTGACCCAATGTGGCGAGACTGGCACTCAGTCTATTCTGGTTGACTCAAGGTGTGAATGAAGTGTTTCACGTGAAACACGATTGACAGACTTAGGATTCATGAATAAAAGCCCTTATTTTTAGGGCTTTTTCATGAGCCTATTTATTCGTGGCATGAGTAAAGCGTTGATTAATCTATGATTGATGTCGATAGAGAGGGGCTGTGGCGTCTTCTAACCATTGTTTTACCTCACCTTCAACCAATGGGCTAATATCACTCCAAACTTTTTGGTGATAGTCATTCAGCCAAGTCAGCTCGGTCGCAGTGAGTCTTTCTACACTGATATTTCGTTTATCGATAGGACAACGTGTCAGTGATTCAAATGAAAGTACCGAGAAGTCACCGTTGGTTTCTTTCTCGACGACCAACTCTAAGTTTTCGATGCGAATACCGAATGCATCGGCTTGGTAGTAGCCAGGCTCATTGGACAACACCATACCCTTAACTAATGGTACGTCAATTTGTCGTTTGGATATGCTGGCAGGCCCCTCATGAACATTTAGGAAATGCCCAACACCATGGCCAGTACCGTGATCATAATCAAAGCCCTCTGCCCACAAATGCTGGCGCGCTAATGTATCAATTTGATAACCGCGTGTCCCTTTCGGGAAACGAGCACGAGCAACACCAATATGGCCTTTCAATACCAATGTAAACTGCTTAATCATTTCGTCACTTGGCTGACCAATCGCAATAGTTCGCGTAATGTCTGTTGTACCATCCAAGTACTGGCCACCTGAGTCAACCAAGTAAAGAGTATTGAGCTCAAGCTGACCTGGTGTAGGCTGGTTTTCGTGGTTGTAATGGCACATGGCAGCATTGCCGCCCGCAGCGGAAATTGTGTCAAAACTCAAATCCATTAGAGTCGGATCTTGCTTGCGGAAAGCTTCTAATTTATCTGAAAGCGTCGCCTCATCATGCAAATTGCCCGCGACAACCTCTGCGTCCAACCAGCATAAGAATTTGGTCATTGCTACACCATCTCGGATATGGCAGGCTTTCATGCCTGCAATCTCAGTGGTGTTCTTTGCCGCCTTCGGCATAAGACAAGGATCGGCAGCGTTAACAATATTGGCGCCGCTGTTTTGTAGAACTAATGTGAACCATGCGTTGCTTGTCGCTGGGTCCACTAAGACATTTTTGCCCGACAAAGCCTCGAGGCGCGCTTGCAGTGTTTCTGGGTGATGGACACTCACGCCTTCACCAACGTGTTGTTCAAAATCTTCGGGAAGGCGAGTAGAATCGAAAAAATACTCCAAAGTGGAATCGGAATGGAGAATGACATGAGACAGCAATACAGGAAGACGGGATACATCTAAACCGCGAATGTTGAGTAGCCAGCAGACTGAATCCAAAGCAGTGATCACTGCGCTATCAGCGCCTGATTGTGCGACTAACGGGCCAATCTCTTTACGTTTAGATTCACAAGATTGACCGACGGCTTCTGTCGTCATCAGACGTACGTCTGACATGACCGGAGTAGGCCGGTCATACCAAAGCTCGTCGATAGGGTGAGTCGCCAGTATTTTTAGTTCCAGTGAGCCCGCAAGCTTTGACTGTGCCATCGATAGCCAAGCGGAATTGTGCATTCTTGGATCTATTGCCATTGTCCCGCCTTGAGAAAGCTGACCTTTCAACCACTCCAAAGCGGGTTCTTCGATTAAGTGACGATACTCGAATAGCTCGGCTGGTACTTCTTTGGTCACCTGAACGGTGTAGCGACCATCGACAAACATCGCTGCCTTGTCTTGAGTGATCACAGCAGCACCGGCTGAGCCAGTAAAACCTGTCAGCCAATGCAGGCGCTCGTTATGTGCAGGTACATATTCCCCGAGGAACTCGTCTTCGTGCGGGATGAGTAAGCCATCAATGTCGTATTGAGCCATCCAATGTCGAATGGCTGCCAAGCGTTGTTCTGTAGTCTTGAGCATCGATTAGTCCTTTATAAGTTGTTAGCGCGTCCTTTCGAAAAGCGGACGATGTCGCAATACGCTACTCTTTTTGCCGACAAGCTGCAAATCATCTGAGGGCCGTTGTCTTGTCATTAATGATACGACGCAGCCAAGATAAGGCGGGGTCAGACTCACGTTCCTTATGCCAGAAAAGAGTGTAGGCCATTGGGGGGAATTCCATCGGAAGTGGCAGTACTGTTAATCCCAGTTGATTCGACGCGAGTTTGACAAAGTGGCTTGGTGCTGTGAAGATGAAATCAGTGTAGCTACATAAGCTGGCTGCACTATTAAAATCAGGAACTGTAATCGCGAGATCCCTCTCCTTGCCCAAATCCGCTAGGCGATAATCAAGAAGCCATCGATCGTTTCCATCACAACGCACTTGGACATGCCTTTGCTGTAAATAAGCTTCCAAATTCCAATGATTCGTTAATGCTGGGTGATCATGACGAAGTAAGCACATCTGACTGTCACGGTAAATTTCTTGTTCAAAAATATCCGCTGGTGGCAGCATAGTGAGCTTCGCATCGTTGATATCAATGTCTTTTCCCGTGATCCCGATGTCAATTTCACCACGTTGAATTTGGTGGAATGTTTGTTCAGTCCACGAATGAGTACTAATAGTGACTCTAGGGGCTTGTTTGAATATCTCCGGTAAAAAGTGTGGAAGAATCAATGGATAGACACTTTCGACAGCGGAGATTTGGAATCGGTAATCACTTGAAGTAGGAAAGAACTGCTCAGGCTGAGTGATTTTTTCAAGGTGGTGAAGCAAACTATCAAGTTCAGGTTTGATGAACAACGTTTTGGGAGTGGCTTTGAGGCCATAAGCGTGGCGAGTGAAAAGAGGATCATCAAATTGGGTGCGCAGCTTTGCGAGGTTTTTGCTCACAGCTGATTGGCTTAGGCAAAGGCGTCGAGCCGCTCGAGTGACGTTGAGCTCTTCTGCTAACACCTTTAAACAGACTAAGAGTTTTAAATCTAGTCTGGCAAGCTTTTCTATGTTCAAAAGAAATTCCCATGTAGAATATCAGTAATGATAGAACATCATTTTATGTCATATCTAGACTAGCTTAGACTGTGTCCAATTTCATTAATTCTTGGTCTAAAATTTCCCATGAACACCGCTACCCAGAACACGCATGGCAGAACTCAAATGGTCTTACTGACATTACTCGTTCTCTTTAGCCCCTTAGCCATCGATATTTATTTGCCAGCATTACCACAAATATCAAAGGCGTTTCACGTGGAACATGCTCTTGCTCAAGGCACGATCACTTGGTTCTTGTTTTCTATGGGGGTCGGTCAATTATTTGCGGGTCCATTAGCAGACAAAATTGGTCGCCGTAAGGTGGCTCTTGGAGGGATCGGTATTTATGCTCTGAGCGCGTTACTCGCCTGGACAGCCAAGAACATTGAATGGATGTTGGTTGCTCGATTGATACAAGGCTTGGGAGCGTGTGCAACATCCGTAGCTGCGTTTGCAACCGTTCGCGATATCTTCGGGCCGCATAAAAGTGGGAAAATGATCAGTTATTTAAATGGCGCAATCTGTTTCATTCCGGCACTCGCCCCTATTTTGGGAAACTGGTTAACACAAGAGTTTGGTTGGCGGTCTAACTTTTCATTCATGGCTGGCTTTGCCATTTTATCTCTATTTATTATGGCGTTATGGATGAAAGAAACCAATCCAGCTTACAGTAATGAACCGGTATTTCGTCCTAACCGTTATCTTTCTGTACTTAAAACGCCGTCATTCGTTTTCCATGCCTCTCTTTGTATGCTTGCAATGGCGGTCATACTGGCATACGTGACTTCTGCGCCTGTGGTATTGATGGAAAATTTGGGCTTAACCATGGATGAGTTTACGTTTTGGTTTGGTGTTAACGCGCTGTTTAACATTGCTGCGTGTATGAGTGCTCCAAAGTTTATGGATAAGTTCGGAACGCATACTACTTTGGTGGTCGGTATCGCTGCTATGGGGCTGGCGGGAATCGTGATGATGATTTTATCGGCTCATCAAACGGCATTGGCGTTTATGTTGCCAATTTTTATTTCTTCTCTAGGTTTTGCTTGGGTTTTAGGTGCGGCAGCCGGTAAGGCCCTTGCTCCGTTTGGCGACAAAGCGGGAACCGCTGCCGCGCTTCTTGGACTATTTCAGATGAGTGGTTCCGGTCTTGTTGTTGGCAGTGTGCAACGCATTGGGTTCGAACCTCAGGTGATGATCGCCGTTCAGATGTTTATTATTGTACCAGCGCTTTTGATATTACTAAGTCGTAAGGGCAAGAAGTGGCATGAGGTAATCGCCTAAGAACGTTTGAATTGCTTTGAACGATTGGCAAAACGTTGTATATTTAATGTCTAATCTTATTAATTAACTGGACGTTTAACCTCGATGTCAATGACAACCTATGAAATGGCTCGTGTGCTGGAGCAACTAGAAGAATCTCCGGAAAAAATAATGTTTGGCAAGCTGCTGAACGAGCTAGGGAATCAAAGTGGTGAGCGTATCCGCAGTGCCGCAAAGCAAGTCTCTTTACATATGTTGCGTGATATTATCTATCAGTTTCAGACAGTCGTCGATGATCGTAAAGACGAGGAAGTGATCTCTATTGCTAAATCGATTGCTGAGCTTGGTATCTCTGCAGACGAACTCAAGAAATACCTAGAATCACGTTGAACAAAAAGGCTCATTTAATATGAGCCTTTTTGTTATGGATTTACACTGCGATTGATAGGGTTTTGAAGAGAAATAAGTGTTTCGGTAGATTGGACCTCGTCAATCGCTTGCAATTTATCTATGAGTACGTATTGCAGCTCTTCTATTGAGCGGCACATGAGCTTTACAAAAATGTTATAAGCACCGGTGGTGTAGTAAGCTTCAACGACTTCTTCCAACGCATTGAGCTTCTCCAAAGCGGAATGATAGTCACGCGCTGCATTGAGATTAATACCAATAAAACAGCAGACGTCATAACCTAGCTTCTTGGTATCAACAATGACTTCGGTACCCTGAATAATCTCAGCGGATTTCATTTTCTCTATACGAACGTGAATGGTTGCTGGGCTAACCTTAAACTGCTTGGCCATTTCAGCGTATGGTCTGCGCGCATCTTCCATGAGAGTTTTAAGAATGGCACGGTCAAGATCATCAAGTTTAATATTTGGGACTTGCATGTTATTTCCAGCCTGGCTAACTGCCTCTAGTTCAAAATATCGACAGTAGTGATAGTATTAAACTAATCGATAATTTTATCTGAGACTTATTTTAGTGCGTTTCTATTTGCTTCTTCTAGCGTTTTTTTACCCTACATGGTCACATGCCTTGGATAAAGATGTGCTGATCTTACATTCCTATCATCAAGGTTTTGCATGGACCGACTCTTTTCAGCTCGGTTTGAATGACGTTCTGCGTGATCAGGGTATTTCAACCAGAGTGGTGTATTTAGATTCAAAACGTCTCCAAAATCCTGCTTATTTACAGCAATTGCACAAGCTCTATCAAACCAAGCTTTCTCATGAACATTTTTCTGCCATTGTCGTCAGTGACAATAACGCCCTTGATCTGGTCCAGAAATTGTCATCAGAAGTTGGCAACACACCAGTAATTTTTGGTGGGATCAATGATTATTCTCCTGAGATGCACTCAAAGTTGTACGCGACAGGCGTCACTGAAGATATTGATATAAAGAGAAGTTTAGCTCTTATACAACGGATACAACCACAAACAACAAAAATTCACATCATCACGGACTATTCGAGCACTGGGGCTGCGGTTAGGAAGCAAGTGAACCATTTCTTAGATGCCAATCCGTCCTATCGTAATTTGATCGAAATGCGGACGCCGGCAACGTATGAAAAACTGATAGAGTTTTCGAGATCCCTAGATATCACAAGCAGTGTTCTTTTTTGGCTTTACTTCAGAGATAAGGAAGGCGTGCTGTCAGATGAGTCTCAATGGAAGGCACTGAATCAGTGGTCTAAAGCGCCGATCTATATGGTTCACGACATGGGATTAGGCTTTGGTGCTGTGGGCGGTGTGATACAAAGTGGCCGCGCTCAAGGCCAACAGACGGGGCGTCAGCTGCTCAAGGTACTCAATGCCAAGGAGAAAGTACTGCCTGAGGTTGAAGTTGGTCAGTCTGAAATAAAACTGGACTATCAGGCGGTGATTCGCTGGGGGCTTGGCATAGAGAGGGAAAAGGCTACGTCATTATTGAACAAACCGCTGCCATTTACCGTTCGCTTTGCCAAAGAGCTCAGATTAATCGCGAGCCTTGTTGCGTTCTTGTCCTTAATTATTTTGGGTCTAGTCTACTATCTCAGGAGATTAAAGAAGAGCGAAATGCTTGCCAAAGAAAGTCAAATGCTAATAGAGATGGTATTCGACCAGAGTTACCAGTTTATAGGGCTTCTGGATAGTTATGCGCGAACTATCTCAAGCAATCGTAAACTGCAGGAACTGCTTTATCACAAAGACTTTAATCTTGAGAGGCCTCTCTGGCAGCATCAGCATTGGGAAGACTCTGCGGCCCAAAAACTTAAGCAATACTTTACGGGCGCCAATGATCCCACTATTACCCGATTTGAAGCCGAGATTTGGCATAGTGAACATGGATCAATGGTTTTGGAGATTTCATTAAAACCTATGCGAGAAACGAGGCTGGGCGCTGAGTATCTGTTTGAAGCTAAAGACATTACGTCGCGGAAAATCACAGAAAGTAAATTATATCAGCGTGAGGCCAATCTCAGTCATTACTATGATCAACAGCCCGTTATGATGGTCACGTTAGATGATCATAACTGTATTCAACAGGTCAACCAATTTGCTGAGCAACTACTCGGGTACACTTCTGATCAGTTGCTTGGTCATCGCTTGGAAGAGTTTTATCTAGCGACGGGCGCCATTATCACCTCTAGACAGGTGTTACTTCAGCCAAAGCAGGCAATGAAACGCGTATGGCGACGAGAAATACAATACCAACATGCAGACGGGCGTTGTTTATGGATAAGGGAGAATATTCGACCTTTGGTTGAATCTGGACACTTATTGATCGTTGGAGAAGATATCACTGAAATGAAGCTTCTTTCGAGTCAGCTTGAATATCAGGCTCGTTTTGACCTTTTGACCGGGACCTTTAATCGCAACCAGTTTGAGTTAGAGCTGGAAAAAGCCTTACTAGAAGTCGAAAGCAACATGCGTACTCACGCAATGTTGTATCTCGATCTAGACCAGTTAAAGGTGCTCAATGATACGGCAGGGCATGAGGCAGGCGATACCGCCATTCAATTTTGCTCCAGTATGCTGGAAGAGGTCTTGCCTTACAGTGCAATACTGGCTCGGATGGGAGGGGATGAATTTGCCGTCTTGTTAAAAGACTGTACCGAACGGGATGCAAAGAGTGTTGCCAATACCATTATTATGACATTAAGCGAGCAACCCTTTATTTGGGACGACATTCAACTTAATCTGACTTGTTCGATAGGAATTCGGTTGATAGATCACACCGCGGGATCACCACAAATGGTCCATGCTCAAGCAGACACCGCCTGTCATGCCGCAAAGGAAGAAGGCAGAAACCGTTTCAGCCTTTATTGTCAGGACGATCAAGATTTACGTCGTCGTGAGCAAGAAATGGAATGTGTGAGTTTAGTTCATCACGCTTTGGCTAACGATAGAATTGAATTGTTTGCACAACAGATTCTTAAAGTGGCTGATGAAGAGACATTAATGCATTTTGAAGTATTGGTCCGGATTAGAAATGCGGAAGGCCAATACATATCACCGGGTATCTTTATGCCAGCTTCTGAGCGATACAATATTGCTCAGTTCATCGACAAGCAGGTTGTGACCCAGACGCTAGCGTGGTTGGCTGAGAATCCGATTGCACTCGACAATTTGGGTATGTGTTCGATTAACTTGTCTGGGCATTCCATAGGCAACAAAGAGTTCATCGCCTTCCTACTGGATAAGCTTCAATACAGCCAAGTTCCATGTGAAAAAATCTGTCTCGAAATCACTGAAACGGCCGCGATGAGCAATATGAATCAGGCCATTGAGTTATTCACTCGATTTAAAAAGCTAGGTTGCAAAATCGCGCTTGATGATTTTGGGTCAGGCCTCTCTTCTTTTGGTTACCTGAAGAAACTTCCAGTAGATATTGTAAAAATTGATGGCTTGTTTGTACGGGAGATGGATGTCAACGATATGGACCATCTTATGGTTCGTTCAATCAATGACCTAGCTAAGCAGATGGGCAAGGAAACAGTGGCTGAGTTCGTTGAAAATGCGCGTATTATTGACTTACTTGTCGATCTAGGTGTGGATTACGCTCAGGGTTATGAGGTGGGTAAACCCAAACCATTGGCAAACTTAGTTAATGAGCTGCTTGCGAACAGGCATAGTGCCAATGAATAAAATCCATTACACTTGCCGGCCTCAATATTGATCATTCTACGGAGTCTGCTGTGCAGTTACAGCTAGTATGCGAAGACCCAAGTCGGGAGGCTCTATTACAAGAGTTAGCATTGCGGTGGCACCTTTCCCATGATGCTCAGAGCATTTTTGCTTTGGTGCTTACACCGACACGACTTGAACTGCGTAAAGTTGATGAGCCAAAACTTGGTGCCATCTTTGTGGATTTTGTTGCAGGTGCGGTCGCACACCGCCGCAAATTCGGCGGCGGTAAAGGACAGGCTATTGCTAAAGCCGCAGGGTTAAACAAGGGCGTGACGCCAACGGTGGTCGATGGCACTGCAGGGCTGGGCCGAGATGCTTTTGTGCTTGCCTCACTGGGTTGCTCTGTGAGGATGGTTGAACGCCATCCAGTTGTTGCCGCACTATTAGACGATGGATTGGAACGGGCGAAGCAGGATGCTGAAATTGGCGCTTGGGTGACAGAGAGATTATCCCTTGTCCATGCTTCTAGTCATGATGCATTGAATGTATTATCTCAAGATCCAGACTTTTCGCGGCCAGATGTGGTTTACCTTGATCCCATGTATCCCCATCCTGATGGAAAAAAGAAGCGCGCGTTAGTGAAAAAAGAGATGCGTGTCTTTCAGACCTTAGTCGGAGCAGATCTAGATGCCGATCACTTATTGTCGCCGGCCTTAGTCTTGGCCAGTAAAAGGGTCGTCGTTAAACGTCCAGATCATGCGGGTTGGCTCGACGAGCAAAAACCAAGTATGGAAATAGAAACCAAGAAAAACCGTTTTGATGTTTATATCAACGCTTCAATGGGTTAGCGATGTCCTCTAAAGGTTGTGTTATTTAGTCCTTGCCAATTCCTTGCCATACAGGTATATCATACTAAGAATTATTCGTATTCTTACTTGGGGTATCATGGTTAAACGTCTTTGCAAGTTGAACCGTCACCAGATCGCAGAAGATCTGAATGACATTCATCGATTGGTCGCAGCCCCCAGTTTTGTCTGTCGTTCATGCGCACGTTCCTCGGCGAAGAAAGCGTCTTTGTGTAAACCCACGACAATACCTCTCAAAGAAAGCCAATCTATTCCTGTTAGAGAGTTGCACGTGGCTGAAACACTGCCAACAACCGCATCAGGACGCGAGGCCGTCACTAAGGATCGATTGCAAGAGGTAGGACGTGTCGTGGAGCGGGTGAAAAGCAACGTTGGCGCCGAGATGTCAACTGAGGGGCTGCACTTGGATGTGTCTGACAAGAAAGCGTTCAGGAAAGCCCAAAAAGCCCTCAAGAAGCAGTATAAAGGCCAGTTAAAGCTGCTTAAACTAGCGAGAAAGCAGAAAAAATTGCAAAAAAAAGAGCAGAAAATCAAAGCGCGACTCAACAAAAGCTGTGTTCTTGAACGGTTACCAGCTCAAGAATCAACAGCAAGAGTGGCTAAAGTACACTGAGGCAATGTTTATCTACGATCGCGCCTAGTTGTGGTTAGTTGTCCATTGACTCTTGAGTAAAGGTAAGCTTAACGGCTGGAACTTGCTCCTGACGCTATTTTTTGCTTAACCCATGTCTCATTGACCCACAAAGACAACATAATGATGGCACCGCCAATACCAAGACGGACCAGATCCGTATCGCGGTTCCAGATTAAAATATTCACGATCAGGCCTGCGGGTACTAAAGCGTTATTCATTACAGCCAACGCACCAGAGTTCGCCAACGTTGCCCCTTTGTTCCAACCAAAATAGCCCAACCCCGACGCAAACAAACCAAGATAAATAAGTACGCCCCATTGGACAGATGTGGTGGGCATCTTATCGACACTGCCTAACAGAGTAAACGCGACGACAGCAACGCACAGAGCACCAAGGTAAAAATAGCCAAAAATTGAATGTTGAGGCAGATTAATGTCTTCATGCTCGATGAGGTACTTATACCCCACTTGGCCGAGGGCGAAACAGATATTTGCGCCTTGTACCACGAGAAAACCGAATAAAAAGTTTTGATTGATTCCAGCAAATTTGATGACGACTGCACCCACCACGGCAATGGCGGCGGTCACCAAATACCAGGGCGAAAAGCGACCATTGAGCAAGTCATAGATCAGCGTGACATAGATGGGAGTGAAGACAGTAAATAGAAGGACTTCGGGCACTGAAAGTAAAAGAAATGATTGGTAATAGAAACAATACATCAAGCCTAGCTGAATTCCACCGATGGCCATCAGCTTGGTGATCAGAGACTTACTCACGCCCTTGAATTTTAGAAATGGCACAAAAACTGCGCTAGCTAAAGCAACGCGCATGAGTACCGAGAACCAAGAGTCAACTTGTCCTGCGAGATACACGCCAATCAGGCTGAATGAGAACGACCACAACAAGGTCACTGCCGATAGATAACCCATAATTAATACTCATCATCGAAAATTGGCCGCAGTTTATACGAAAATGAATTGAGGGTCAGTCTTTAAGTGGCACGACCAACATGTCGACCGGAGAGCAATTAATCAATTGCCGAGTTGAAGACAAAAGCTTACTCCAAAAATCTTGATGATGCCCACAGACGACTAAATCCACATTAAATTCTTTGATCGTATCGCAGAGCTCGTTGCCAAGATCGCCGCTGCCCACCAACGTATGCTTGATAGGGTAATTGGCATGTTCAGCAAAACTCTGTAATTGTTTTTGAGATGTTTCAATTGCTTGATGTTGGGTTTCGGCCAAATTGATGTCAATAAGGCCTGTATAAAGCTCGGCGTAGTTGACATCGATGTGGATGAAAGACACCTCTGCCGCTAAAGGCTTGGCGAGCGCAGCCGCTTTGTCGACAAGGACTTTACTGTCTTCAGACAAATCGACGGCAACTAAAATATGCTGATAACTCATAATGATATCTCCATTCTGGTCACTGGTAACAGGTTAGCACTATGATCATAAAAATTTTGCCGCAGTGATCTCAGATCCACATTCACTCGCCAAAGTGTTATGGTGATAGCACAATAAAGTCGACTGAAGTTTATCGAGTTAGTTAGGAGTAAAATATGCTTTCACAGGCAATGGTTGATCAACTGAATGAGCAAATTAATCTAGAATTTTTTTCATCCAATCTATACTTACAGATGAGTGCTTGGTGTGAAGATAAAGGTTTTGAAGGTGCAGCTGAATTTTTACGCGTTCATGCCGTGGAAGAAATGGAGCATATGCAGCGTCTCTTTACCTATGTAAGTGAAACGGGAGCAATGCCTATTTTGGGGTCGATTGACGCACCGAAACACGAGTTTAACAGCCTTGGTGATGTATTTCGTGAAACCTACGAACATGAGCAAATGATTACACAAAAAATCAACACATTGGCTCACGTCGCATTTAGCTCTCAGGATTACTCAACATTTAACTTCTTACAGTGGTACGTTGCTGAACAGCACGAAGAGGAGAAGTTATTCAAAGGAATTCTAGACAAGCTGGAATTGGTGGGAGAAGACGGTAAAGCACTATTTTTTATCGATAAAGATCTCGCTGCTTTAGCGAAGGAAGATTCATCTTCTATTATGGCCGCCCCTGCTGAATAAACTTCAGTGTAAGACTGTCTGAAAGAGATCGTCTTTTTCTCCCGGCTTTCATAGAAGATGTAGGGAGGAAAAGATGATTAATGCCGATACGATTTTGTTTACCCTGATGCTAGTGACTATCGTCAATATGGCTAGGTACTTTACAACGTTACGTTCCCTCATCTACATTATGCGTGAAGCTCACCCTCTTCTTTATCAACAAGTAGATGGCAACGGTTTCTTTACCACTCACGGCAATGTTACTAAGCAGGTCAGGCTGTTTCATTACCTGAAAAGTAGAGAATATCATCACCATCACGATACAGTATTTACAGGAAAGTGCGAGCGGGTAAGGGAGCTGTTTATCCTGTCTTCCTCTTTACTCGCTGTGACCTTGTTAGCGGCGTTGATCTTATAGTGCCCAATTGGCAATGAATCAATTTAACGTTAGAATAGGGCCGGAAAGGCAAGGATGTGCATGTAGCACATCCTTTTTTTATTGGTTTTGAATTGAGAAAAGGTTATGGCGGAAAAGTATGATGTCGTCATCATAGGGGCAGGTGCCGCTGGGTTGATGTGCGCGTCTGAGGCGGGCAAACGTGGACGTAAAGTACTGGTCCTAGATCATGCTAAAAAACCAGGCAGGAAGATCCTTATTTCCGGTGGAGGCCGATGCAATTTTACCAATTATGATGTCACCGCTAAACATTACCTCTGTCGCAATCCACATTTTGTTAAATCGGCGCTGGCTCAATACACCAGTTGGGACTTTATCTCAATGATTTACAAACATGGGATCGCTTTTGAAGAGCGAGATCATGGTCAGTTGTTCTGCGTTGAAGAAAGTGACGCGAAAGACATCGTCAAAATGCTGCTTGCTGAATGTGATTTGCCAACCATTGAGCAACGCTATCGTCAGGACGTATCCCAAATAGAAAAAAATGATGAAGGGTTTACCGTTCATACACTGTCGGGAAGCATTGAATGCCAGTCTTTGGTGGTCGCGACGGGTGGATTGTCGATGCCTAAACTAGGGGCTACACCCTTTGGCTATAAGATCGCAGAACAGTTTGGGTTGTCGGTGTTACCAACAACAGCGGGCTTGGTGCCTTTTACCTTACATAAAGAGGACAAACAGGATTTTGCGGAGCTTTCTGGGGTTGCCATTCCGGTTGAGATTCAATCTCAGAGCGACCAATTATTTAAAGAAGCACTTTTATTTACCCATCGAGGTTTATCTGGGCCATCGGTTCTACAAATTTCCTCCTATTGGAACCCAGGTGAGCCTGTTAATGTTAATTTGGTCCCAGACGTCGACGTAGAGTCCCTACTGACGCAATCACTGGAAAAGCACCCCAATCAAAGTTTAAAGAATACTCTGGCTAAGGTTCTGCCCAAGCGTCTTGTCGAAGTGTTTATTGAGCGAAAAGTGCTAACGGACTTGCCCCTGAAACAGTTTAATGCAAAGGAGATGCAAGCCATCATCCACGATCTGGAACATTGGAGCATCGTTCCCAATGGGACTGAAGGTTACCGGACCGCTGAAGTGACACTGGGTGGTGTAGATACCAAACATTTGTCTTCAAAGACCATGGAGTGTCAGGACGTCAAAGGGCTGTATTTTATCGGTGAGGTTATGGACGTGACCGGTTGGTTAGGCGGCTACAATTTCCAATGGTGTTGGTCGAGTGGTTATGCTGCGGGACAGTGGGTTTAACGTGTGCTGCGTTATCAATGCAAGATAAAGCGGAACAGGTAAGGCTGTTCCGCTTGATTGTTTTTGCTTAGTCCGCGGTGGTGACCGTCAACTGGGCATTGCCGAATCCTAATGCCTGAAGCTCATCTGCATCAAAGTTAGTACTTACTTCAATGTTACCAACGGTTTTCGTCATTAGCGGCGCGCTGGATCGTTTCACGCGACGATTCTGCGAGGTACTGCCAATCGGGGTGGCTTGTCCTACCTCAATTGTGCCGGCAAACTGAGATTGCGCATAAAAATCACCAGAGACAGACGAAGAAAATGGTCTCATGCTTGAACCTGTGGCGTATTGCATGTTGGATAAACCATGTTCCTTGATCGCCCAGCTCCAATCCCACCATTTCACTTCACCGGGAATGTAGCGGTGGTTCCATTGAGAGCGAATGTTCGCCTCATTATTGCTGGCTCTACCTATGGTGAAAGTGTGAGCCCGGTAAGGTCGGTTATCAGGGTGGGTGTTCCATGCATTGCCACCCCAGCGAAGAAAGCCGTTAAATTCGACGTCATAGCTAATATCGGCTCCAAAACGGTAAGGATAAGAGATACTGGAGCGATACAACTCGACACGAATAGGAATTTCAGAATTGGCAGGCACCATAGGGCGCGCTTGCAGCGTAACTTGATCGTTTGATGAGCCGCCGTTGGTGTTGGAGAAACTCTGATTTGCTTCGAGAGAAAGGGTCAATTTGGTTTTACCAACCAGTGGCCACTCAAACGTATTTTCGGTTGAGACTCTCTGGGCGAATCCATAGCTATTCGTTTTAGACCAGCTGGTGGATTCATTCACTTTCAGGTCAACCACGACTTGTTGTGCGAAATTGTTTCGATTGCGTGCGGTTGCGGTTACTGTTTTGACCAATTCGCGATCGGATTCAGTGACCTCACCATGCCAGAAATCTTTGTTATTGAGCGTGTAAGCGAAGTTATCGACGGTGATCTTCGTTTTTTCGTCGCAGCGATAGCCATCACAAGAACCATGATTGTTGCCTTGAATGATCCAAGCACTGCCTTCGCGACGAATATCCATATCCTCACCGACATATTCACCGTGATTACCACCAATCCAAGCATAGCCTAAATAGTGTGCGAGATAGCTAAGTGGCCGAACAAAGTCTTGTTGGTCAGTGACCAACTCGTACTGAATACTGAGTTCATCGCCTTCTGAAATGGATTTAGGCGAATAATCAGGAATTTCAGAGGTGGAGTTGTTGGGGTAGCACCAAGTACTATGATTGGCGGTGTCCTGTTTGATTCGTCCGTCGTATCCTGGACCCATAATGACCCAGTTGTCTTTGAGTCCTGATATCTGCCATTGGCCCATTTGATTAATGAGATAGTTTCTTTGCTGCGACGCTTCAAAACGATCAATCGGGCGATAACCTGAACGACATATATCTTCCCCCAATTGCTCAAGAATCAGTTGGTCCGAATAGATTTTAGCTTGTGCACCTGTGGAAAGAGCCGAGAGCATAGCGGTGAAGAAAATCGTTTTTTTTACCTCAAACATATGACGTTTCCCTTGTTGTTTATTCTTTGTTTTTGAGTGCTGTGTTGTGTCTGTTTGTCGCTTTGGCTTACGAGTAAACTACTTTTTCACAGTGCAATCGGGAGCTGTACTGAAAAGAATTGAAATTTATTTCCTTTAAAAAACAATAGTTTATATAATTTGTTATGTTAATTGTGTGAAAAGTAATGGTCATGAAATCTGCGAGGTGTGATCTTGGTTCGGCGCGTTTTAGGTGTTTTAGATTAACGTTTGCGCCCAGAAAGGTAGCCTGAGTTATGCATGCTGAATAATGAGCGGTGTTCTCGGGTAAGCTTGGTCTAGCGTTTTAAACCGTTATTGGGGGATGGAGCGTTTGGCGATGAGTTGGGAGCGGCCGGATTGCTGGTCTCGGATAATGACAAAAGAATGAGAAGAGTAAAGGATATCTATGTCCAAGCTCACCGGGTCATCATTGAGCAGCAATAAGGGTGAAATATCTTTGTCATTCATTATGTGTTCTAGTCGCTGAACGGAAAGTAAGTTGACTCTTCCTGTAATCGAAAAGCGGTAGAGATTGTAAGACTGTGCCTGCCCTTGAAAACGAACCACTATTGGTTCCGCCATTTCTTCATCTTGAAGCGAGGCGAGAAGAACGATGTTGCCCTGACTGATACGGGTGAGTCCGTTTGTTCGCATAATATGATCGTCTGAGTGGATATGAACTTCACTGTGTTGGTATCGGCTGTTATCCAATTTATTTGACCATGGGAGACTTAACACCGTGAGGAAAATGAGCGCTGATGTAACGACGACGAGGTAAGGAATCATGGTTGTCCTTTTTCCATAAAACGCTCAATTTCTTGAGAGGCTTTGCTCAGTTGGCCTGATGTGTAAAAGACATTGATAGATTGCTGGCGCTTTTTGTCTAACCAAGCCAGTTCACCAAAGTTACTATTGTTCTCAATGTACACCACACAGTCACACTGATGTGTTGAAAGTAATTGCCTAAGCGGTAAGCTCAGTTGAGTGTTGGGAGAAGTAATAACCTGCAATTGTCCGATGGTCTGTTCAGACAGCAATTGATCGTGAGGAATGTCTTCCCATCGCCAGCCATGCATTTTACTTAACCCCAATATACTTGCGGCAAAAAGCAAGGTAATACTAAGGACGTAGCAAAGATGGTTTTTGTAATCTTTAGGTAAATGGGTGACTTGTTTGATTGGACCGCCGGATGTCGCCGTTTGAGGCGGATGGTCGGCGGAAACTTGATCAGGCCTAGAAAGGAGAATGCAGTTGGAGGCGAGCCGATAACCGATTTTAGGCACCGTAATAATCGGAGATTCTTTGCTTCCCAGTTTAGTGATGGCCTGACGTAATAAGCTGATGCTCTTCGCCAGAGACGTATCCCCTATATACTCATTACCCCAAGCGTATTGAATGATGTCGTGTTTCTTAACGACATCAGGTGAAGAGGTTATCAGTATTTCTAAAACACGCACTTCACGATAGCCAATTTTTAAGTCTCGTTTTTCGCCGGAGAGTCTATTCACAACAGGGTCAAAGGTAATCATAAAGCCCGCTTCTACTCATTCGTAGTGGTCCAAAAAATATTGATGGAATCAATATACTACTTAGATTGTGCAGTATCATGAATATTTTTTGTCCAATTAATAACAGATGGATCTTTTTTGATATCTTTCTCAGTAAATAGATTGAGCTATCAGGGAGTAAGGTTTTTTTGTCCTATAGTAAATAAAAACACAGCAAATTTTAGAGGTGAGCAATGAGCTATCAAGCACTGAGTTCAAGGATCAATGAATTGCCGCGCATCAAAAGCCTTCTTCAGGAATTGCTTGAGATGGTGAATAGAGATCAAATCGATTTTGGTGAATTAGCAAAGAAAATGGCAATGGATCAAGTGCTACTAGCTCGAGTGTTGAGAATGGCCAACTCCGCGCAATTTGGAGGGGTAAAAGGAGTGGCGACCATTAATGAAGCAATTGTCAGAGTCGGTATAGGGGCGATTCGAAATCTGATTTCGTCTTCTATTCTTGCTGCCACCTTTCCTAAATTAGACACCTTGGACGTCAATGATTATTGGGTCAGGACATTTGAAGTTGCCACTATTGCTAGTGTGGTGGCTAAGGATGTTAAGGTCGACCCTAATGAAGCTTTTATCGCTGGCGTTTTGCATAATATTGGTGAATTGATGATTCATTCACTTGAACCGGAAAAAGCGTTGGAAATCAGTCAACATGTCGCGTCGGGGCGCAATGCGGTTGAAGCGCAAAGGCAAGTGCTTGGGACGGATGCGCAGCAACTCGGGGCGGCATTGGCCGAAAGCTGGAAGTTTCCAGACCAGTTGGTGGATGCGATTGCCAATGTGAATCATCCTGCAAAAGCGTTGGAATCGAAAGCGCTCGCTTGTGTGCTGTTTCTCGCACGCGATCTCGACCAGAATTGGGATGACTTAAAAGGGGAGGCGGAACAGCAAGGCTATTTAAGTAGCAATAAAGCAGCAGGGGCGCTGTGCGTGTCCTCAGAACTTGCCTGCCAGGTCGCACAAGTTCGGGGTCAGGGGCGCGAGATGGCGCAGCAATTGTTCTAATGGTTCTTGCGTAGTGATTTATATCGGTCTTTTTTTCTGATAGTGACTTGTTGAAGTGCTAATCCCGTGATGATCAATATGAGACCAAATAATGTGGTCGGGTGTATTTGCTCATCTATGATGTTGGCTAACAAGAGTAAAGAAACAAAGGGGGAAACAAAAATTAGATTACTAATGCGAGCCGTATTTTTTGTTAGCTTTAGAGCACTCAGCCAGAGCACAAACGTGACACCCATCTCGAATAAACCCACGTAGGAAACGGCCAACCACCCTTGCAATGAAATTTGCCCCCAGTGTGCCCCTTCGTAAAGACTCAGGCCAACGGCAAAGGGTATCGAGACAAGAAAACCTAGTAACACAGCAACAATGGGGTCGGCTTTATTTTTGGCATTCAAGATCCAGTAGCTTGACCAAAGAAGTGTGGACAACAGCGCTAAACCTACGCCCAACGGGCTTTCAAAATTAAGCCCCAATACATCACCCTTTGTGGCTATTACTACAACGCCAGCATAGCTGAACGAACATGCTACCCAGTCCCGCTGACGGATTTTTTGTCCTAGGAAGACCGCCGCCATTAGAGTGAGTGTGATCGCCCAACTGTAATTAATGGACTGAGCCTGAGAGGCGGGCAACAGATCGTAAGCTTGGAACAACACGAGGTAGTAGGCTAAAGGGTTAATGAGCCCTAAGAGCAAGTAATACATTGGGTTTGCAAGGAAAGTACTAAGAACGGACGATAATTTCCCTTGCGCAGCGCAGATAGCGGTCAGTGCACAGGCTGACACTATACTGGTTGTGGTGAGCATTTGAATCGGTGTGAATTCGGCCAAAGTGAGCTTAAATGCGGTGGCTACAGTCGACCACAGTAAGACAGCACACAGACCAAACCCTAAGGCACGACGCTCGTTCATGATAATCCTTTAATGCTAGCCAACTCGTTCAATGAGTGGATGTTGAAGTGGGCCTAAAAAGGCGATGGCCTAGTCTAGCGGTAGCCTGATCAATCAGTAAACTGGACATTTATCCAGTGGTAAAATACCATTGTAAATAGCATCTGAAAAAGAGTTAAACCGTTATTATGCAATGGATTCTAGAGAATTTTGTTTCAATTATTACTCTCATTGTTGGTGCTGTAGCCAGTGGTTCTGGTGTGGGCTGGTGGGTTTCACAAAAAATGCGCTTTGAACATCGCTTGTTAAAACAGCAACTTGAATCAAGTCAACAGCTCTCGGCGAATCAGATTCATCAATTACAAGCTGAATTGATGCAAGCTCAAAACGAACTTGAGCAACTGGATACTGATCGGGACAAAGCGGCGCACGAGCTAAAGCAATCTCATGGCAAGCTGATGGCGGTATTGGAAAAGCTGCGATATTTTGAAGCCGTCAAGGAAGAGCGTCAGCATTATGCACGGGAACTCAATGACACTAAGGAACAAAGAGCACAGCTGGAAGCGCAGCTTCGAGAGCAGGAAGCACGACATGATCAGGAAAATAAATCCAATCACGAAAAACTTCAGTTGCTTGAACAAGCCGAAGAGCGGCTCAAACAACAGTTTGAGCATATGGCGAATCAACTGTTTGACGTAAAAACGGCCAAGGTGGATCAACAGAATCGCCAGAGCTTAGAGGGGTTACTTTCGCCGCTCAAAGAGCAACTCGAAGGATTTAAAAAGCATGTGAGTGATAGCTTTAACCAAGAAGCAAAAGAACGACATACACTTGCGCACGAATTGAAAAGCCTTCAGCAGCTAAATGAAAAAATGACCAGAGAAGCGGTCAATCTGACTCAAGCGTTGAAAGGAGACAATAAACAGCAAGGCAGTTGGGGAGAAGTCGTTTTAGCTCGCGTTCTGGCCGACTCAGGGTTGCGTGAAGGTCATGAATACCAGACGCAGGTGAGTTTACAAAATGAAGCGGGTAAGCGGTATCAACCTGATGTTATCGTCCATTTACCACAAGAGAGGCAGGTGGTGGTGGACTCAAAGATGGCCTTGGTGGCTTACGAGCGTTACTTCAACGCTGAAACGGACAACCAGCGAGATAAAGCATTAAATGATCACTTACTTTCGGTAAGGACACATATAAAGTCACTGTCTCAGAAGGACTATCATCAGCTCAATGGCATTTCAAGTCTGGACTATGTGTTGATGTTTATTCCTGTTGAACCTGCCTTTCAGGTCGCGATTCAAGCGGACCCATCGTTAGTCAAAGATGCTATGGAGCAAAATATTATTTTGGTCAGCCCAACGACGTTACTCGTGGCGCTGAGAACCATTGATAATTTATGGCGTAATGAGCGTCAAAGCCAGAACGCCACTCTTATTGCTGAGCGCGCAAGTAAGCTGTATGACAAGTTACGCCTGTTTGTCGATGATATGGCTGGCTTAGGTGGTGCCCTTGATAAAGCCAATCAGAGCTATCAGGGGGCGATGAATAAGTTGGCGACTGGGCGAGGTAATATGATTCGTCAGGCGGAGAGCTTTAAAGATCTTGGCGTTGAAGTGAAACGGCCAATCTCCACGAGTGTGACCGATTTGGCACACTATGACGGCCTCCCAGAAAATGATTCCTTAGCGCAAAGACATCCGGCTGAGGATAAAGTAAACTGACGTCCTTAACGCGCAGGTCGGCTTTAATATTCATCGTGTTACTTGAAGAGGAATCATCATGACGGAGACAAACGTGCAGTCGCAGACCAAGATCGAATCAAATCAAACCACGGATTTTGGTTTCACCCAAGTTGCCAAAGAAGAGAAAGTGGCCAAAGTAGCGGACGTCTTCCACTCAGTTGCGGCCAAGTACGATATCATGAACGATTTAATGTCGGGGGGGATTCATCGTCTTTGGAAGCGTTTTACTGTCGATTGCAGTGGCGTGCGCCCCGGTCAGCGTGTGTTGGATTTAGGTGGTGGTACGGGTGATTTAGCGGCTAAATTCTCTCGGATGGTTGGTGAGAAAGGGCGTGTTGTCTTAGCGGATATCAACAACTCTATGCTCAACGTTGGTCGGGATAAGCTCAGAGACAAAGGGATAGTGGGGAATGTCCATTATGTTCAAGCGAATGCTGAAGAGCTGCCGTTTCCTGATGATTATTTTGATGCAATCACGATCAGTTTTTGTTTGCGTAATGTAACAGACAAAGACAAAGCACTGCGATCCATGTTTAGAGTGTTGAAACCTGGTGGACGTTTGTTAGTACTCGAATTCTCTAAGCCAGTTTTTGAGCCATTATCCAAGATTTATGATGCGTATTCTCTGCACCTTCTCCCCCAAATGGGGAAACTGGTGGTCAACGATTCAGAAAGCTATCGCTATTTGGCTGAATCAATACGTATGCACCCTGATCAAGAAACGTTAAAGCAGATGATCGACAATGCTGGCTTCGAAAATAGCAGCTACTACAACCTGACGGGTGGAATTGTCGCTTTACACCGTGGCTATAAATTCTAAAGTGAGACATGAGCATGTCATTTGATCCCTTTGTTACCGCTGTTATTGAGTCGACGTTAAATCTTTTGCTTAACGATGATCCTCAGCTTGGCCATCGCCTTTCTCGTTTTAAGGGCAAGGTCATTCAAGTCCACCTGAGAGAAGTGAACAAAACCTTGACGTTCGTATTCAGCCAGCAGATCGATGTATTAGCCAATTTTGAAGGGCGTTCAGATTGTTATTTGTCGCTCAATGTCTCGGTCTTACCGCAACTTCGAGAACAATCCAATATTACTCAATTGATCAAGCAAGACAAAGTGGTATTGGAAGGCGATATTCAGCTGGCTCAGAGGTTTTCTCAATTGTTGATGGACTGTAAGCCTGATTTAGAAGAATGGCTGTCCCGTCTCACGGGGGATGTGTTTGCTCACAGTTTTGCTCAGGGTGTGATTGGACTTAAACAACGCGCTAAAGCTCAAATGGACAAAGGCCATCGCCGCTTTGGGCAAGTGCTGACTGAAGAATGGCAGTTGGCTCCTGCTCCATTAGAAGTGGCTTATTTTTGTGATCAAGTGGATGAGTTGAAAAGTCAGTCTGCTCGGATTGATGGAAGGCTGAATAAGCTGTTGGAGGTCATATGACTCCGGCTGAGCTAAAGCGCCTATACCGTATTATTAAAGTTCAGTTAGAGTTTGGCCTCGATGAGCTTTTGCCAAACCATCAGCTTACCAAAGGCCCTATCTTAGTGCGTAAGGCCTTGTTTTGGATAAAAAACAAACACCCAGAAAAAGCGGTGGGTGAGAGGCTTCGTCTTGCCTTGCAGGAATTGGGGCCGGTATGGATTAAGTTTGGCCAGATGATGTCGACCCGACGTGATCTCTTCCCTGCTCACATCGCCGATCCTCTTGCATTATTGCAGGATCAGGTTTCACCATTCGATGGTATCCAAGCAAAAAATCAGATTGAACAAGCCTTGGGTGGGGAACTTGAGCAATGGTTTGATGATTTTGATTTGTCCCCCCTCGCATCCGCTTCAATTGCTCAGGTTCATACGGCTCAACTGAAGGCGACAAGTCAGGAAATCGTGTTTAAGGTCATTCGACCAGATATTCGCCCTGTGATTGACGCCGATCTTAAGCTCATGTACCGCTTGGCGCGAATTGTGGCGAAAGCCCTCCCAGAAGCCCGTCGCTTAAAACCTGTTGAAGTGGTTAGGGAATATGAAAAGACCCTATTGGATGAACTTGACCTGAGACGTGAAGCGGCCAACGCGATTCAGCTGAGACGTAATTTTGCCGACAGTGAAGAGCTCTACATTCCTGAAGTGATGACGGATTTTAGTAATGAAAATGTCATGGTTTCTGAGCGAATATATGGTATCCAAGTCTCAGATATTGATCGTTTGAAGGCGAACGGAACTAACATGAAGTTGTTGGCTGAACGTGGCGTCAGTGTTTTCTTTACTCAAGTATTTCGTGACAGTTTTTTTCATGCTGACATGCACCCGGGAAACGTGTTTGTGAACCCGAGCCACTCGAACAATCCACAATGGATTGGGCTTGATTGTGGTATTGTCGGTACGCTGAATAGTGAGGATAAACGTTACCTCGCAGAGAATTTCTTGGCTTTCTTCAACCGTGACTATCGCCGAGTGGCAGAATTACACGTTGAATCAGGTTGGGTTCCACGTGAAACGAATGTCGGTGAGTTTGAGTTCGCGATTCGCATGGTGTGTGAGCCTATTTTTGCAAAACCTTTGTGCGAGATTTCGTTTGGTCATGTGTTGATGAATTTATTTAATACGGCTCGACGCTTTGAAATGGAAGTGCAGCCTCAACTCGTACTATTGCAGAAAACCTTACTGTATGTTGAAGGTTTAGGGCGTCAACTTTACCCGCAACTTGATTTATGGGAAACCGCCAAGCCGTTTTTGGAAGAGTGGATGATGAATCAGGTTGGGCCGAAGGCGGTCATTAACGCGGTCAAAGACCGGGCCCCTTTTTGGGCTGAAAAACTGCCGGAATTACCTGAGTTGTTGTATGACAGCTTGCGTCAGGGCAAGGTGATGAATCAGCGCATTGACCAATTGTACGATGGTTACCGTGAAACAAAACGTCGTCAAGCGACAGGTAAATTTTTGTTTGGTATTGGAGCGACATTAGTCGTATCCTCCGCCATCTTGCTCAATAGAGCTTTTGAGCCGCTGTCACTGGCTGCGGCAATCGGTGGTGTCACATTTTGGTTGCTCAGTTGGCGAGCTTATCGCCAATAGGCATTAAACTCTTAAATATATTTGTTCATTAAAATCCCGAGGTAGCACAATGGGTGGTATTGGTATTTGGCAACTTTTGATTGTTGCAGTCATCGTTATTCTTTTGTTTGGTACTAAGAAATTGCGAGGTATGGGTAGTGATTTGGGGAGCGCGGTAAAAGGCTTTAAAAAGGCAATGAACGACGATAACTCTAACAAAAAAGATGCTGATTTTGAGCCGAATAATATAGAGCAAAAGAAGGCAGAAGCCCCTTCTTCTTCGGAAACCAGTAAAGATAAAGAACAGGTCTAGCACGTGTTTGATATCGGTTTTTGGGAGCTGGTTTTGATCGCTGTCGTCGGATTGGTTGTGCTTGGCCCTGAACGGTTACCACATGCCATTCGTAGCGTGACACAATTTGTTGGTGCGGCGAGAAAGATGGCGAACAGTGTGAAAGATGAGCTATCCCACGAGCTTAAAGTTCAGGAATTACAGGATAACCTGCGTAAAGCAGAGCAAATGGGGATGGAAGACCTATCTCCAGATGTGCAATCCTCGGTCGATGAACTCAAGCGGGCTGCTCAGGATGTGCAACGCCCCTATGCCAATAAAAGTGATCTTGTTAACGACTCTTTGGAATCTTCTGACGTCACGTCAGGCGCTGGGGTGCGAGATAGTGCACCTTCTACGCCAACAAATGGGAAAGTCGAATAGACTCTCAACTCGAGGAATCAAATATCGTTCTTCTCCCACCGATTTTTAGTATGAGGTATGCATGTCTAGCGTTGAGCAGACCCAACCCCTGATCAGCCATTTGCTGGAGTTGCGTAATCGCCTACTTAGAGCGATTGTTGCTGTATTTGTGGTCTTTGTTGGTTTGATCTATTTTGCCAACGATATCTACGAATTTGTTTCTGCACCGCTTGTGAATCGTTTGCCTGAAGGTGCCACCATGATCGCGACGGATGTCGCGTCACCGTTCTTTACACCCTTGAAGCTGACCTTAATTGCGTCCATTTTTGTGGCCGTTCCTTTCATTCTTTATCAAGTATGGGCCTTCGTGGCGCCGGGGCTCTATAAACATGAACGTCGTTTAATCATGCCGTTGCTGTTTTCAAGTTCTTTGTTGTTTTATTGTGGTGTCGCATTTGCGTATTTTGTCGTTTTTCCATTGGTGTTCGGGTTTTTTACTGCGATTTCATTAGGTGGCGTGGAGTTTGCTACCGACATTTCCAGTTATCTTGATTTCGTATTGGCCTTGTTTTTGGCTTTTGGTATTGCATTTGAAATCCCTGTAGCGATTATCTTATTGTGCTGGACAGGAGCCACTGACCCTAAAAGTTTGAGTGAGAAACGCCCATATATTATCGTTGGTGCCTTTGTCGTCGGGATGATGCTGACACCGCCAGATATGATTTCACAAACATTACTAGCGATTCCCATGTGTTTGCTGTTTGAAGTGGGTTTATTCTTTGCCCGTTTTTATATCCGTGATGAAAAAGAGCCAAATGAGCACGATTAACAATTTGGTCGTGACTTTTGTGTTAAAGGCTAGCTTGATGGGCAAGCCTTTTTTATTGGCTTTGAACGATGAAAGCTTAACGTTTAAAGCTTAAAAAGAGACTTCGCATTTTGAGTGGTGATTTGATCAACGTGTTTAACATCGAGATCACGTAACTGAGCGACACGTTGTGCGACCAGAGCGGTATAGGCCGGCTCATTGCGTTTACCACGATGGGGAACGGGGGCAAGGTACGGACAGTCAGTCTCAAGAAGAATATAGTTCATATCAAGATGAGGAATCACCTTATCCATACCACCATTCTTAAACGTCGACACACCACCTAATCCAAGGTGGAACCCTAAACCATTGATGGCTTTGGCTTGTTCAATACTACCGCCAAAACAGTGAAAGACGCCTGACAATGACCCGTCTTGCTCCTGGTTAAGGATTGAGAGTGTTTCTTCGATAGAGTCGCGCGTATGGATTACAACGGGTAACTTGAGCTGTTTAGCCCAGTTTAATTGAGTGACAAATGCCATTTCCTGCTCAGCTTTGAATGTTTTGTCCCAATAGAGGTCGATTCCAATTTCTCCGACGGCAATGAAATCGTGTTTGTCGAACCAAGATTGAACCAGCGCAAGGTCTTGTTTTACGTTGTTGTTTACATAGCATGGATGAAGTCCCATCATCGATCGGCAAACCTCTGGATAGGCCGATTCCGTGGCGAGCATGGGCTCAATTGAGTCCAAATCAATATTCGGTAACAATATAGTCTCTATGCCCTGGGCTAGTGCGCGCTTAACAACCTCATCTCGGTCATTATCAAATTCGCTCGCATAGATATGTGCGTGAGTGTCGATCATGGAATTTCTCTACAAAGCTTGGATGGGGCAAAGTATACGGCAGTGTGAGTCTTGGGTCATTTCTTACATTTTTGCTCCCAGTTGCTAGCGTCAATAATTGAGAGTGATACTATGCAAAATAAGCACTTTCAGTACACAAGGAGAATCGAGTGTCAGTTTCCATTCAAGGTCAGTTCCCTGGCCGTCGTATGCGTCGAGTACGTAAACATGATTTTAGTCGCCGCCTCATGGCTGAAAGCCAAGTGTCCGTCAGTGACCTGATATATCCAATGTTTGTATTGATGGGGAAAGATCGACGTGAAACGGTGGAATCTATGCCAGGTGTTGAACGCTTATCAATCGACCTGATGCTAGAGGAAGCACAGTACCTAGCCCGATTAGGTGTGCCAGCGATAGCGCTTTTTCCTGTGGTGAATCAGGATGTAAAAAGTGTATGTGCAGCAGAAGCCTATAATTCGGAAGGCTTATTACAGCGAGCGGTTCGATCACTCAAAGAACACGTCCCTGAGATCGGGGTAATTACGGATGTGGCTTTAGACCCATTCACAACTCATGGTCAGGACGGTATCATCGATGAAGACGGTTACGTTCTCAATGAGGCGACGACCGAGGTTTTGATCAAGCAGGCGTTATCACACGCAGAGGCAGGGGCTGATGTGGTCGCTCCTTCGGATATGATGGACGGGCGAATCGGCGCTATTCGCAATGCTTTGGAAGAAGCGGGCCATATACACACGCAAATTATGGCTTACTCGGCAAAATACGCTTCTTGTTATTACGGCCCTTTTCGTGATGCTGTTGGCAGCGCCAATAATCTGAAAGGAGCTAACAAGCAAAACTACCAGATGGATCCGGCCAATAGTGATGAAGCCATTCATGAAGTGGCGATGGATGTTAATGAAGGCGCCGATATGGTGATGGTAAAACCAGGTATGCCCTATTTAGATGTGGTCAGGCGTGTCAAGTCTGAACTTCAAATACCGACCTTTGCCTATCAGGTCTCTGGAGAGTATTCGATGCATAAAGCGGCGTTTCAGAATGGCTGGCTAAAAGAGCGAGAAACTGTGATGGAATCGTTGCTGTGTTTTAAACGTGCAGGCGCGGATGGTATTCTGACTTATTTCGCAAAAGACGTTGCACAGTGGCTGGCTGAAGACAATGCCCAAGCGTCCAGACATCTAAAATAGCCGTAAGGTGTATTCTAATAAGCCAGCAACTTGCTGGCTTTTTTATCGGGGAAGGAAAACAGTGGGTATCATCTATCGCCAAGGAACCTTAAGTGAATGCATTCAGGTTGCTGATGGCATAACAGAGTTCATTCGCAAGGAAACCGTTGAAAGTCTCTCGGATCGCCTTATGAATAAAGACGGCTTGATTCAGATCGCGGAAGAAAGTGGGCACCTACTGGGGTTTAAGATTGGCTATCAGCTCGACACGCAGACTTTTTATAGCTGGTTTGGTGGCGTTTCCTCGACTGCGCGTAACAGAGGTATTGCCCAAAGTTTACTGGATAGGCAAGAACATTGGGTGTCACAGCAGGGCTACCAACACATTAGAGTCAAGTCGAGAAATCAATTCCCAGCAATGTTACGCATGCTAATTAGAAATGGTTATCTAATTGAAAAATTTGATAAAAAATGTCCAATTATAGAAAGTGAAGTACACTTTTTGAAGAAAATTTAAGCGGGTGTTAAAATTAAATGAGACTTTTTCTCATTTAATTCTTGACGGCAAAGATGAGAATGGTTATTATTCATATTGTCTTAGGGGATGAGAGAAGTTCACAAGGACGTTGAGTTACCAGATTGAAGTATTGGATTTGGTCATGACGCGAAGCTTAATCGAACTTGCACGAATTCTTTTTGACACGACATTGCTCACATTGCTTCCAGTGTAATTTATAGCTTTATTGCAAAGCATCGTATTCGTTTGAATAGGCTTTGACACTTTTTTGCTAGGCGACATCAATTAGATGTCGCTTTTTTTATGTCTATAATTTGGGGTTGGATAAAAGGACACCAATAGTCTTTTCCACAGTCTAGGATCGTTTTTGGATCGATCTTTCTGATGTGGATCTAAAATATTTTCCTTAATTAACAGTTATTTATTTTGTTTTATTGCGTTTTTATGACTGAGTGGGCTCGAGGTGAAAAAATAGTATAAACAGAGTTATCCACAGTTGAGAGGGTGAGGCGCTCTATTATTCGCTGAATGTGCGAGTGGCTTAAGAGAGTTAACATGGATTCACTACAGGAGTCATGGCATCCTAGTAAAATATTTTTCTTTGGGTGATTTAAATATTATGGCTCGTATTCCAGACAACCCGTTAATCTTAATTGACGGTTCTTCTTATCTTTATCGTGCATTTCACGCTTACCCTGAAACCATGAGTAATGGCGACATTCAGACCAATGCTGTTTATGGTGTGGTTAATATGTTGCGTAGCATGATGCGTCAGTTCTCTTCAGATCGTATCGCAGTTGTCTTTGATGCTAAGGGTAAAACGTTTCGAGATGATATGTTTCCGGAGTACAAAGCCAACCGTCCTTCAATGCCAGACGAGCTTCGTTGTCAGATTGAGCCTCTGCATAATGTTATTCGAGCGATGGGCTTACCACTTATCTGTATTTCCGGTGTCGAAGCGGATGACGTGATCGGTACGCTGGCTAATCAGGCCTCTCAAGCGGGTATGCCAGTGTTGATCAGCACTGGTGACAAAGATATGGCTCAGCTAGTCGATGACCATGTGACTCTCATTAATACAATGACCAATGTTGTTATGGACCGTGAAGGAGTGATTGATAAGTTCGGTGTTCCACCAGATTTGATTATTGATTACCTAGCCTTGATGGGGGATAAAGTCGATAATATCCCTGGTGTCCCGGGCGTGGGTGAAAAAACGGCGACCGCGTTGCTTCAGGGTATAGGAAGTCTTGAGACGATCTATAACAACCTTGATGATATTGCGCCGTTGGGATTCCGTGGCTCTAAAACCATGGCGAAAAAGCTGGCCGATAACAAAGATAATGCTCAGCTTTCTTATCAACTGGCGACAATTAAGCTAGATGTTGAGCTCGAACAGAGTCCCGATTCATTGCTGAAAGCTGAGCCAAATACCGATGAGCTTATTCAGTTATACGGACAGCTCGTGTTTAAATCATGGTTGAATGAACTGCTTGATGGAGGGTCTGGCGTCATAGAGGCGGATGGCAAAGTCGCTGAAAACCGTGGTGATTCATCGAAAGCTTCAGTAGGTGAAATCAATAGTTCACCTGTGGCTATTGACCGCAGCCACTACCAAACGGTCCTTGATGAAGCGTCATTTGATGCATGGCTTGAAAAGCTGAAAGCATCAGAAGTCTTTGCTTTTGACACCGAAACGGACAGTTTGGATTATATGGTGGCTAACCTAGTCGGGCTGTCATTTGCTGTGGAAGAAGGGAGTGCTGCTTATGTGCCGGTTGCCCATGATTATCTGGATGCGCCAGCGCAGTTGGATCGTGATTGGGTCTTGGAAAGACTGAAGCCTATTCTAGAAGACCAAAATCAAGCTAAAGTGGGCCAGAACCTAAAATACGATGCAAGTGTGTTGGCTCGCTATCATATTGATATGCAGGGCATCTCTCATGATACGATGTTGGCTTCTTATGTTTATAACAGTGTGGGTGGCAAGCATGATATGGGTAGCTTGGCCCTCCGGTTTCTCCAGCATAGCTGTATTTCGTTCGAACAAATCGCAGGAAAAGGCAAGAAACAACTGACGTTTAATCAAATTGATTTGGAAGAGGCGTCCCCTTACGCAGCGGAAGATGCGGATGTGACCTTGAGACTGCACAATCGTTTGATGGATAGCATCCGTGAAGATCAAAAACTCCTAGCGATCTATCAAGAGGTGGAAGTTCCGCTTGTGCCTGTTTTATCTCGAATTGAACGCACAGGCGTCTTGATTGATGACATGAAACTGTCTACTCAGTCTCAGGAGATCGCCTTACGCCTTGATGAGTTGGAACGAAAAGCTTATGAGGTTGCGGAGCAAGAATTCAATATGAACTCACCTAAGCAACTTCAAGCGATTCTCTTTGAGAAGATGGGACTTCCTGTCGTTAAAAAGACACCATCAGGGACGCCTTCGACGAATGAAGAAGTGCTTCAAGAGTTGGCGTTAGATTATCCGCTTCCTAAATTGATTCTCGAATACCGAGGCTTAGCTAAGCTGAAATCAACGTATACCGATAAGCTTCCGAAGATGATCAACCCCAATACAGGACGTGTACATACCTCTTATCACCAGGCCGTTACAGCAACAGGGCGACTTTCTTCGACCGATCCAAATTTACAGAATATTCCGATTCGTAACGAAGAAGGCCGTCGAATCCGTCAGGCGTTTATTGCCCCTCATGGCTACAAAATCATGGCTGTGGATTACTCTCAGATTGAACTGCGCATAATGGCGCATCTATCAGGTGATAAAGCTTTACTGGATGCTTTCCAACAAGGAAAAGACATTCATACGGCGACGGCTGCTGAGATCATCGGGGTGGATATAGCTGAGGTGTCAACCGAGCATCGACGCCGCGCCAAAGCGGTCAACTTCGGTCTTATTTATGGTATGAGCGCATTTGGTTTAGCAAAACAGCTCGGGATTCCTCGTGGAGAAGCTCAGCAGTATATGGATACCTATTTTGAGCGCTACCCCGGTGTCATGCAGTATATGGAGGATACCCGGAGTAAAGCGGCAGAACTGGGATACGTGGAAACCATTTTTGGTCGCCGCTTACATTTACCAGAAATCAAATCGCGTAACGGTATGCGGCGTAAGGCCGCTGAACGTGCTGCGATCAATGCGCCGATGCAAGGGACCGCCGCCGATATCATCAAGAAAGCAATGCTGTTGGTGGATGAATGGATCACAAACGAAGGGAACGGACGGGTTAAATTGCTGATGCAGGTGCACGATGAATTGGTTTTTGAGGTTCAGGAGTCAGCTTTAACCGAAATTGAAAGTAAAGTACAAGAGCTTATGGAGGCGGCCGCTGAGTTGACCGTCCCACTGATTGCGGAGTCTGGGCACGGTGATAACTGGGATCAGGCTCATTAGAGGGTATTTGGCTGCTAATTCTTGGGAAATAGCAGCCTCTAATGATATTTAAGCTTTTTCTATTTCTCAACAATGTGGCGTGTTTTTATTTTAAATGTAGTTTAATAAAATTTTAATGAAAAAAAATTACAAAAAATATTCCTATTTATGACTATTTGTTGTACATTTGTCCGCGTAGGGTACAGAGGTAAGATGTTCTATCTTTCAGACCTTTTGTTTCACGTTATTGGATTAAACTAATTCAGCCGCCCCAGTCAGTATTTGACTGGGGCGTTTTTTATTCCAGCGGCGCCTTGAAGGCCAATGCTTTTCCGCGTGTTGCCATGAGCGGCTTACTCTACGGTGATGACGAGCTTCTCTTTGAGATCAATGTATGATTGAGGAAGCCCTACCAGAAGAGATAGGGCGAGTCGGTTAAGTGAGGTCTATTGGGAGCGATCAGGGTTATTCATCAATATCATTGGCCAGATTCTCTGCAACCGAAGGCGCAAACCACTGATCAAGTTTGTTGCGTAACACATCCACTCCGATGCCTTTCAACGACGAAAATGCGGCAACATGAACATCACCACCAAAGCCTTTGGCGTCTTCTTTAATTTTAAGCACCTGTGCTTTTCGTGCACCGCTTTTGAATTTGTCTGCTTTCGTTAGCAGAACTTGAACGGGAATGCCGCTATCGACCGCCCAATAAATGAGTTGTTGGTCTAAATCTTTCATGGGGTGGCGGATGTCCATCAAAACGACCAGCCCTTTGAGGCATTGGCGTTTTTGTAAATATTCCCCAAGTGATTTCTGCCATTTCTTTTTCATTTCTAGCGGTACTTGGGCAAAACCATACCCGGGCAAATCCACGATATGGCAACCATCTGTGACTTTAAATAAATTGATCAGCTGGGTCCTACCAGGCGTTTTACTGGTTTTCGCCAAACTTTTCTGATTGGTCAGTCGGTTTAAGGCACTCGACTTGCCCGCGTTGGAACGTCCTGCGAACGCAACTTCTATACCTTCATCTTCCGGCATGTGCCTGATATCAGGCGCGCTAGTGATGAAATGGGTGTTTTGATAATGAATTTTTACGCTCACTGTTAACTCCATCTCGACTTTGTGTAGTCGATTGATTACTTTTATGTGAAATTGTGTAAAATAACCGTGCTCGGCATAAGGTCGCCTATTGTACCATGAGTGGCTAAAATGAGTGGTACTGGAAGCTTGATAATTATAATGGAATGTCATGAAGAATTTAGCGCTAATCTTGAGTCTTTTAGCCAGCTGCTCTGTGTGGGCTCAAGGCAATATTGAAGCTGGTAAAGCAAAAACCCAAACCTGTGTTGCCTGCCACGGTGCTGATGGCAACAGTCAACTAGCAATGTACCCTAAAATTGCTGGTCAGCATGCGAAGTATTTAGAAAAGCAGCTGAAGGACTTAAAACTCGGTATGACGAGTAGCGGCAAACAAGGTCGATACGATCCTGTGATGAGTGCGATGGCAATGCCATTGTCTGAGCAAGATATGAAAGATCTGGCTGCCTACTATGCGTCATTGCCAATCTCAAATAACACGACACCGGAAAATATCGTTGATGCGGGTAAAGTATTGTACACCGCAGGTGATGCTAAGCGAGGGCTCACGGCCTGTATAGCTTGTCATGGACCCAGAGGCAACGGTACAGAACTGTCGGGTTTCCCTAAAATCTCTGGCCAGCACGCTGATTATATCAAGTCTCAACTAATGAAGTTCCGTGATGGTAATCGTGCTAATGATATGAATGGCATGATGCGAGATATTGCGAGTAAACTCACAGACGAAGATATCGATACTTTATCTCAATACGTTGGTGGTCTGCACTAAGCGCTGTTGAGTCTCGTTCGAGCAATGTTGTTGGAAGCCCAGGCAATAGAGTCTGGGCTTTTTCATTTGATAGGTATCACATTACGCTGAGCCTGATTGATCACTTCTTTCTTATTAATTTGTAAGAGATCGGCTATTCATTTGTTGGCGTTTATCTACTAAAAACACACAACTCTATGAAAAATAAATAAAGTTTATTGAAGTTGAAAAATGGACGTGTTTTTTTACGTTCGTGGATTGCTCTATTTTGTTTACTCGGTAAAGTTTCCCTATCGGCGTAATGCTGGCAAAAAGATTCCGACAGACAGGTTTTGAAGAAAATCAGGAATTGAAAGTAAACAGGATGCTTGCTTGATAAGGATGGTCGATTCGTCTAACGGTATAGACACAGAAATGGATTCGGCTAAGGAATAGCCCAGTGACAGGATGTTCACGGAAAGTAATAATTCACTAGGATGGTGAACATAATACCCTTGCAAGGAAAGCACATAAAACAAATGGACACTTGATGCGCGACAATCCGTGCACACAGTTTGGCCGAAAGGCATTTTAGAAAGCGATAGATACGTCTATCGCTTTTTTTATGTCTGTAATGGTAATCTGAGGAAGATTTCTGGTTGAAATATTATCATTATAAGGAATATTTTATGGTGCTGGATGTTATTTGACCAATAGTGCTCCACTATCTTGCAACTTTCTGGTATGTTTCGCATCCCCGTTTTAGGATGTCATCATGCATATTTGTCCGCTTTGCCACAACACTCAGACAAACCATTACTTTGAAGATAAGCATCGCGAATATCTTCAATGCCAACGGTGTCTATTGGTGTTTGTTAATCCACCGCAGAGGTTGGATGCAAAAGCTGAAAAAGCGCACTACGATATGCATAATAACGATCCCAATGATATCGGCTATCGTACCTTTTTATCGAGGCTGTGTGATCCTCTATTACAATGTATCGAGCCGAATTCTTGCGGGTTAGACTTTGGGTGTGGTCCCGGACCGACATTGTCATTGATGTTAGAAGAACGGGGACACAATATGAGTCTTTACGATATCTACTATCATCCAAGTGAGAGGGTGTTAGAGAGTTCATATGACTTTGTCACGGCCACCGAGGTTATCGAGCATCTTTACCAGCCCGATAAGGTGTGGCAACAATGGTTAAATTTAGTGAAGCCCGGTGGCTGGGTTGGTCTTATGACCAAAATGGTCATTGATGTTGATGCGTTTGCCTCTTGGCATTACAAGAATGATCAGACTCATGTGATCTTCTTTAGCCGGGAAACGTTTCAGTTTTTGGCAGAGCGGGATCAGCTCGCACTTGAATTTATTGGAAATGATGTAATTTTACTGAGGAAACCCCAGTAATGAGCCGTAATAAAAAATCAAGATCAGGTGGCAGTAACGCAGATGTTGTTGTTGTCCGCAATCGTACTCAGTCCGATGTTGAAGGGCGTTTACGCAAAAAAGACAAAAAGCGTAAAGGTCTTAAAACCGGTAACCGTAACTCGGATTCTCAGGAGAGCAACGGCTATGTTTCAGGTCAAAAGCGTGATCCTAGGTTGGGCAGCAAAAAGAAGATTCCTTTGGTTGTTGAAGTGAATAAAAAACCCAATAAGGCCGCTCGCCGTGCGAGTGCTGAACAAGAGTTGGAAATGCTTGAAAATGATGCTCAGTTGGGTGTGCTACTTGATCGGTTGGAGCAGGGCGAGAATTTAGGGGCAGGGTTGCAAAAATACGTCGATGAGAAATTAGAACGCATTGAAATACTCATGAAGCAGTTGGGCATTTATGAGGAGGATTCCGAACAAATAGAGGAAGAAATCGATGTAGACGACGTTGTGCCAACAAAAGTTGCAGCTAAGAAACCAGCCACTGATGAAGAGCTTCTCTCTCAGTTTGCAGGTTTGGACTTGAACCAGCTTAAGGATTAGAGCGCTATGAATGTAACCTTACTAGCGACGTTGGGTGGAGTCATCATTCTCGCTTTAGCTTTTTATGCGGGTTACCTTCTTCTCCAGCTGAAGAAGCAAAATGAATTGCAACTTCAGCACCAAAAGATCGCCATTGAAAAACGCAATGCGAACATTTTCGAGAGTGTTAATATTCTGTGTTTGGCTGGTATCCAAGGACAATGTGATTTATCAGAGATCAGCATCCGAGTATACAATATTATGGACTACGTCCAAGGTTCAGATCGTGTTGAATTTGATAAAGAATTCCCAGCAACCTCAGAGCTTTTTCATATTGTAAAAGTGATGCCACGTGGTGAAGAGCGACAAAAACTGGCGAAGCGAGAACGTATGAAGCAGAATTTAGAGCGGCAGAAAGCCGAATCTAGATTAGAGCAGGCGATCATTTCTGAATTGAAGATACTCCAGAAGAAAGTACAGCCATTAAATAATCAAATCACTGTTCAGATGATTTAGTTTGATTGATGAAAGTTCGATTCCTGACTTTGAGAGGTCAGTGATCGAGCTATCAATTTTGAATATTAGTGACGAAAAAACACAAGAGATTCGGCGACGCTGCTTGGCGTATGGCAAAATAGCCGGATAATTATCGTGGTCATATTCATCAATCATTCGTAACGGAACACACCATGTCTCAGCCAGCCATCGCCAACCAGCAACTCGTCTGGGACCAAGCGATTTTGAATAAATACAATTATTCTGGACCAAGGTATACTTCATATCCTACCGCGTTAGAATTTCATGAAGCGTTCACGATCGCTGATTATGATCGGGCTTGCACAGAATACCCTCAGCGGCCCTTATCTTTATATATCCATATCCCTTTTTGCCATAAGCTTTGTTATTACTGTGGCTGTAACAAAACGATCACCCGCCAGACACATAAAGCAGACCAATATCTCGATGTCTTGGAATTGGAAATTCGAACTCGCGCGGCACTGCTGAAAGGACGTAAAATCACTCAGCTCCATTTTGGTGGTGGCACACCGACATTTCTAACGACACATCAAATTAGTCGTCTAATGACGATTTTACGCGGCGAATTTTTGTTTCAACCTGACGCCGAAATCAGTATTGAAGTGGACCCACGTGAAATTAAAATCGATATGCTTGACCATTTGCGTCAGGAAGGTTTCAACCGCCTAAGTATCGGTGTTCAGGACTTCAACAAAGAGGTTCAAAAGCGAGTTAACCGAGAGCAAGATGAAGCCTTTATCTTTGCTTTGGTTGAGCGGGCGAAGCAATTGGGGTTTCGGTCAACAAACCTAGATCTGATTTATGGCCTCCCCAAACAGACCAAGGCTTCTTTCGCTGAAACCGTTAGGCAAGTTTTAACCATGAAACCAGAGCGCCTGTCGGTGTTTAATTATGCTCATATGCCACAGCTGTTTGCGGCCCAACGCAGAATCAAGGAAGAAGATTTGCCACAACCTGAAGAAAAGATGGCCATTTTTCAGGATACGATTGCGACCCTGACTGAGGCAAAATATCAATTTATCGGTATGGATCATTTTGCTCAGTCGGATGATGAGCTTGCTGTCGCTCAGCGTGAGGGCAAATTACACCGTAATTTTCAGGGCTACACAACCCAAGGTGAAGCGGATTTGGTTGGCTTTGGTGTTTCGGCGATCTCCATGGTTGGTCATGCTTATGCGCAAAACCAAAAAGAGTTGAAAACGTATTATTCTCAAGTTAATGAAAAACACCATGCTTTATTTAAAGGTGTTTTATTAGATAGTGATGACTTACTTCGTAGAGAAGTGATTAAACAACTTATCTGTAATTTTAAACTGGATAAAGTGGGGTTCGAGGACGCGTTTTCGGTCAAGTTTGATCATTATTTTGCGCAAGATCTGTCTCTGCTGCAAAACTTTGTTGATGACCAGTTAGTGGAAATCAATGAGCAAGAGATTAGCGTCACGTTGAGGGGACGTTTGTTGATTCGCAACATCTGTATGTGTTTCGATAAATACCTCAGAGTGAAGACTCGCCAGCAGCAGTTTTCTCGGGTTATCTAATTCGGCGCCTCTTTACCGCTGACTCTTTGATTATGATGATAAACAAAGCCAACTTTTGACAAGGTGGCGGTGTCATCATGCAAAAGTTACGCCCATCACGATGCAATATACGTGTTGTGTGCCATTTCCCAGAGTGCTTTGACCAATGGATTATTTAATTGTGAACGTTTGCAGCAAACGCCCAATTTAAAGGGGGCAATCGAAGCGACTTTAAGACGTTGGATTTTCTCTTTTACGGGGCTGTTGTTGATCACCACATCAGGGGCGATACCTACGCCGCATCCCAAGGCAACCATGCTAACAATGGCTTCATGACCGGAGACTTGCGCGTAGATGGTCGGTTTGATTTTCATCGTCTTAAACCACGCATTGGCACGTTCACGCGCTGTACCAGACTCGGGAACAATAAAAGGAATCGAAGACCATTCAGGTTGGTCTCTGCGCAATTCTTCTGCGAAGTTACTCACACCAGCGGGTGCAATGACGGACAAAGGGATTTCGCTAATCGTTTCGAAGGCAATTCGGGCCGGAAGCTGTTCGGGCTTGGCCGAAATGGCAATATCTGTTTCATCGGCGAGTACTTTTTCAATCGCTTGCGCGGGATCGCCTGTCGAAATCTTAAATTCTATGAAGGGGTGTTGGAGGCGGAAATCAGACAGCAATTCTGGTAGGTGGCTATAGCTTGCCGTCACGGAACAAAAAAGGCGGATCTCGCCTTTCAGCTCTTCGTCCTGACCGATCAGTTGGGCATTGTAGTTCTGCCATTCGCCTAAAATCTTTAGTGCAACGGGCAACAGCTTTTTGGCGGCAGGAGTCAGTTCCACACTTCGGTTGTCACGGACAAACAACACCTGTCTGGTATCGTTTTCAAGTTTTTGAATCTGCCGGCTAAGGGCCGATGGGCTGATATGCATGGCTGTAGCCGTCTTGGCAAAGCTCTTACTATCACAAAGGTGAATGAATAACTGCAGATATTTAATGTTCATAATAGGTTCGCCTGTATGTTGCGATAATTGCAATTACTAATTGTGAATATATCACTTTGAGCAATTACTTGTCTGCCTTAGTATGACGTTATTCGGCCATCGAACGGCTGACCTCAACGGAAAAATTTATCTAAGGAGCGCCTTATGGCTAACTACTTCAACACGTTAAACTTACGTGAACAGCTTGACCAACTTGGTCGCTGTCGTTTCATGGACCGCAGTGAATTTGCAACCGAGGCAGAATACCTCAAAGGTAAAAAAGTTGTGATTGTTGGATGTGGTGCTCAGGGGCTTAACCAAGGTCTCAACATGCGTGACTCTGGTTTGAACGTCGCGTACGCATTGCGTCAGGCCGCGATTGATGAACAGCGCCAGTCATATAAAAACGCAAAAGAAAATGGCTTTGACGTTGCAAGTTACGAAACCCTTATTCCTGAGGCGGATCTGGTGATCAACCTAACGCCAGACAAACAACACACAAACGTGGTTGATACAGTGATGCCACTGATGAAACAAGGGGCGGCTCTGGGGTACTCGCACGGCTTTAATGTGGTTGAAGAGGGGATGCAGATCCGTAAAGATATCACGGTGGTAATGGTTGCTCCTAAATGCCCTGGCACTGAAGTTCGTGAAGAGTATAAGCGTGGTTTTGGCGTTCCGACACTGATTGCTGTTCATCCAGAGAACGATCCTCAAGGTGAAGGTTGGGATATCGCGAAAGCTTGGGCTGCGGGCACTGGTGGCCATCGCGCGGGATGTCTTGAGTCTTCATTCGTGGCGGAAGTAAAGTCTGATTTAATGGGTGAGCAAACAATCCTGTGCGGTATGCTTCAAGCGGGCTCGATTGTGTCTTATGAGAAGATGGTTGCCGAAGGTATTGACCCTGGCTATGCCGGTAAGCTTTTACAATACGGTTGGGAAACGATTACGGAAGCACTGAAGTTCGGTGGTATCACTCATATGATGGACCGCTTGTCTAACCCGGCCAAAGTCAAAGCCTTTGAATTGTCTGAAGAGCTTAAAGCGCTTATGCGTCCTCTATACAACAAACATATGGATGACATTATTACGGGCGTTTTCTCTAGCACGATGATGGCTGATTGGGCTAATGACGACGTCAACCTATTGGGATGGCGCGAAGAAACTGGCGAAACGGCATTTGAGAATTACCCATCTTCAGCGGTGGAAATTTCTGAGCAAGACTACTTTGATAATGGCATCTTATTGATCGCGATGGTTCGTGCGGGCGTTGAGCTGGCATTTGAAGCCATGACAGCATCAGGTATCATCGATGAGTCGGCATATTATGAATCACTGCATGAGCTTCCTCTCATTGCTAATACGGTGGCACGTAAACGCTTGTACGAAATGAATGTGGTTATTTCTGATACCGCAGAATACGGTAACTACTTGTTCGCTAATGTTGCCACACCGCTACTCCGTGAGAAATTTATGCCTTCTGTCTCTACCGATGTGATTGGTAAAGGTCTTGATGAAGGCTCAAATCAAGTCGATAACGCAACGTTAATTGCCGTCAATGAAGCGATTCGTAACCATCCTGTTGAGTATATTGGTGAAGAACTGCGTGCTTACATGAGTGATATGAAGAGAATTGCGGTAGGCGGCTAAGCATACGCCTTATGTTTTGGGCTGAGTGATGGACATGACTTAATCTCTAAACAAGATTGGGACATCCCCGCTAAAAAAACCTGGTCGCTGTCGACCAGGTTTTTTGTTATTTATTTTTTGTGTTGAGCTGAAATGCTGGTGGCGCTGACGGCGACAGGTTGACTGGGCTTTATTCTTTCTCTGCCAGCCGAGACTCTATCTCAGCAAGTTTTTGCTCCATTTCCGTTAACTTTTGACGGGTGCGCAGCAGGACCTGAGTCTGAACATCGAATTCTTCTCGACTGACGACATCCAGCTTGTTCAACTGGCCTTGGATCACTTGGCGAACTTTCTGATCAACATCTGCACCTAATTCTTTGACTGGCGCTGGCATAGAGTCGTGAATCTGTTTCGCTATTTGCTCTAGTTTTTTTGAATCAAACATGATGAATAAAACTCCTTTAAATTTGCTCACATTCTATGTAATTGATACGGGAAAGTCGCTACCTCGGTAGTAAAAATTCGAACCAGAAATATTCAAATTTTAGCCATCAAAAAAGGCCACCGAAGTGGCCTTGATGTATTGAACAAGATTATTTGTTATCGGCAAGTTCACGATGGGCTGCTTTAGCTTCATCGATACGTGCTAATTTCTCGAGATCCTTGTCTTCGACAAAGATAGGGAGAGGTTTATGTTTTTCTGCCAGATAACTGTAGATAACCGGAAGAACAAACAAAGTAAAGAGCGTACCAATGGTAAGGCCAGCAACAATGACAATGCCGATACTAAAGCGCTGGGCTGCACCCGCTCCGGTTGCATACATGAGTGGGACAAGGCCCGCAATCATTGCCGCCGTGGTCATAAGTATAGGACGAAGACGTACTTTCGCAGCCTCCATGACCGCTTCTTTTTTGCTCAGCTTATTGTGAAGTTGTTCTTCTTTTGCCACCTCACAGATCAAGATACCGTGCTTAGTAATCAGGCCAACCAAGGTGATTAATCCAACCTGCGAATAAATGTTCATGGAGGCTGCTCCCCATGCGAGTGCAATTAACGCCCCACAGATAGCAAGAGGAACAGACACCATGATGACAAGTGGGTCTTTCAATGACTCAAACTGAATCGCCAGCACCAAAAAGATGATCGCCAGAGCCAAACCAAAGGTTGCGTATAGAGCGCTCCCTTCTGTTACATACTGACGAGCTTCACCCATGTAGTCATGGTTGTAGCCACTAGGTAGTTTGGTCGTTGCAAGATCCTCAAGAAAGTTAATCGCATCACCCATTGCGGTGCCCGGAGCAGGAACCCCACCGATGGTCGCTGAATTCAGCTGGTTGAAGTGTGGCAGTGAACGAGGTTCTGCGACGACGTCAATGGTGATGAGGCTACCCAGCGGAACGGCTTTGCCATCCGCAGAACGAACATAGTAGTTGTTCATAGACTCAGGGTTGAGGCGCCATTTTCTTTCAACCTGAGGGATAACTTCATAAGAGCGCCCATTAAGGTCGATACGATTGACATAGCCATCAGACATCATTGTACTGAGGGTGGTGCCGATATCCTGCATCGTGACGCCATAAGCGCCCGCTTTGTCCTTATCAATGTTGATCTTCATCGTTGCTGAGTCGTAGTTTAGGTCGAGCTCAGAGTAAACAAAGAGTGGGCTAGATTTCACATCAGTCAAAATATCGGAAGCAATAGTAAAGAGGCTTTCAAATGCGTTCGGTGTTGTGATGACAAACTGGACAGGCAAACCAGACCCTGCTCCGGGGAGCTCAGGCATCTGAAATGCGGTGACTGCCATACCGGGAACACTGCTGACCAAACCGGTTACGCGCTCAGCCACGTTTGATTGACTGGCTTCGCGCTCACTCCATGGAACCATAGACGCAATACCAAAAGCCTGATTCGAATTGGGTACGCCAGTAAACACCTGAGCGTAGGCCACTTCCGGCTGTTCAGACAGCATGGCGTTGACATCATTCATGGTATTTTGCATGAAATCCAGATTCGCGTTTGATGGCGCCGTACCCATTAACATGACGACGCCTTTGTCTTCCGATGGTGCCAGTTCACTTGGTATGAACTTAAACAACATTGGTAGGCTAGCGAAAACGATCAACGCAAAACCTATGACGACAGGGCGATGTTTCATGACTTCGCCAAGCATTTTGGCGTAGCGTTGCGTCATACCATCGAGTGTCGAGTGGACCTTTTGTTCAAATTTGCTCGGCTTTTCATTGGCTTTGAGCATCTTCGAACACATCATGGGCGACAACGTCAGGGCGACAATTCCGGAGACAAATACCGCCCCAGCGAGTGTCAAAGCGAACTCTTTAAACAGAGAACCGGTGATCCCACCCATGAGTGCGATTGGGGCGTAAACGGCGCCAAGGGTTAGCGTCATTGCAATAACCGGAACCGCGATTTCTCTCGTCCCTATTATCGCAGCGCGAAATGGCGATTCCCCAAGTTTAATATGTCTGTCGACGTTTTCGAGTACGACGATGGCGTCATCGACCACAAGACCAATGGCCAGTACCATGGCGAGCAGGGTCATCAAGTTCCACGAGAAGCCCATCGCCTGCATGACCATAGCGACGCCAATCAGAGACAGAGGAATGGTGACAATTGGGATCAATACTGCTCTGAAAGACCCTAAGAATAGCGTGATCACAATCAGGACGATCAATGCGGCTTCAGCGATCGTCTTTATTACTTCGCTGATGGATTCATTAATCGCAATGGTCGAGTCATACATCACATTCATGTTGATATTACTCGGTAAGTTACGTTCTAGCTGAGGAAGTAACTCGAGCACATCGGCTGCGATATTGATTGGGTTTGCACTTGGCGCGGCATTGATGGCAACGACAACCGCTTCCTTACCATTAGCACTGGCGCGGTAGATATCATGGCTTTTTTCTAATGTGACTTTAGCGATGTCACTTAAGCGAACTAAGTTACCTTCGTCTGAACTCACGACCAGATTTTTCAACTCATCAACATTGGAAACCTGAGTATCGGCGCTGCCGTTGTACAAAACGAATTCACCAACGGCTTGACCTGCTGCCGATTGATAGTTATTTGCACTAAGGACATTCATGACATCGGTTGCTGTTTTGCCCAAGGCGGCCATTTTGGCTGGATCTAGCCAGATCCGCAGGGCGTATTTCACACCACCGTACAAATCAACCTTGGATACCCCGTTGACGGTGAAGAGCTGTGGATTAATCACACGCTCAAGGTAGTCTGTGATCTGACTAGAAGACAGCTCCTCACTGGTAAAACCAATGTAAAGAACCGCGGTTGTCGAGCCCGTTGACATGGTTACCGTTGGGTCTTCCGCTTCTTTGGGAAGCTGGGAGCGGACCGAGTTGGTCTTGGCTAATATGTCAGATAAGGCCGCATTTGGGTCGGTATTCAATTTCATATTGACGGTAATGGTCGATTGACCCAGAACCGACTGGGAGGTCATAAAATCAATATTGTCTGCCTGTGCAACCGCTTGTTCTAAAGGCTGGGTAATAAAGCCCTGAATAAGATCGGCACTGGCGCCGTAGTAACTGGTGGTCACCGTGACTACGGTATTGGTCATTTCGGGGTATTCGCGAACTTGCATTTTGAAGACGGCTTGCAATCCAAGCAAAGCAATCAAAAAACTGATCGATACCGCCAAAACTGGACGTTTGATAAAAACATCAGTAAAGCGCATGAGGCCTCCAATTACAGCATGGGTGTTTCAGCTGGTGGTGTAATCGCATCACTTTCTACAACTCGCACTTTTGCGTCATTGCTTAGGCGAACCTGACCAGATGTGACGACAATATCTCCGGGCTTAACGCCTGAAAGGATGTGTGCGATATCAAGAGTACGCTCACCGACGTTGACCACATGCTGCTTAACACGTTTCTGGCCGTTTTCTTCCGTAACGATATACACATTGTCACCGTAAAGGGTAAAGGTGATAGCGGTTTGCGGTAAAGTGACTTGATTTTCTAGCTTGGGAAGGATGATGTTTGCACGTGCGAACATGCCGCTGCGAAGCTTACCATCACTGTTTGGAATATCAGCCTGAACTTGAATCAAACCACTTTGTAGATTAACCGCAGGTTCAATGGCAGTAATTGAACCCTTGAAGGAATGTTCAGGGTAGGCGTCAACGAAGATATCGATTTCCTGCTTGAGGTGGATCCGAGAGATATCGGTTTGCGGCACCGTAAAACGCAGGCGCATGACGCTGGTGTCTTCGAGACGGACAATGTCGGTGCCAGATTGGAGGTATTGTCCAAGATAGACATTTCGGATACCAACAACACCAGCAAACGGTGCTTTGATTTCACGACGATCTATGGTGGCGTTCAAGCTTTCGATGTCAGCTCTTAGGGAAAAGTAGTTTGCTTCGGCATCGTCAAAGGCTTCTTTGGAGACCGAGCCCTTTTTATACAGGCCTTGATAGCGCTTGTATTTGGCTTGAGCTGCCGGCAATTTTGCTTGAGCGCTCTTTAAATCCGCTTTCTCTACTTCAGAGTCGAGCATGACTAAGGGCTGACCTTCTTTGACTTGAGTGCCCGAGTCGAAGGCGATTTCATCAATCACACCTGCTGTTTCATTGGCGATGGTGACACCTTGATTCGGTTCGATAAAACCAATGGCTTCTATCACTGGTACCCAATCCACCGGTTGTACTTCGGTCACTGTGACTGGGAATTCAGGTTCTGGTCGATTCGCCAAGTATTCGGCTATCTTATTTTGTTTGATTAGATTGAAACCTATTACACTACCAAAAAGCAGTACTGCGATAAGCAACATAAAGAAAGTCCACTTTTTCATTCTAATTAGAACTCCAAATTAGTGTTGAATTATTGCATCCCAACTGGCTTCGATCGCGGCTTCAATCGCGGCGTCATCCAGTTGATAAAATCCCAACGCATGTTTTCGGGCCAGCGCCACGCTAGCTTCAAAACTCAGCCCTGAAAGAATTTCGTTGTCGAGAGGTTTAAAGATCCCTTGTTCTTTTCCTTGATTAAACAACTGGTTTACTTGGGCAAACATTTGTCGCTCAAGTTCCCGAGCTTTTAAATGGTTTGCACAGGGAAGAGATTCGTATTGAACGCGATTGCTCAGAGTAGCGACATTAGAACTCGCCAAGTTCCAAATATTTAGCCACATGGTGCGATAACGTACTTTCAAGGGCATATCATCATGAACACCAGATTGGACCGCGCTTGCAATCCGTTTGGCGACGTTCAAACGCACTTCCTCAAGAAGATGTTCTTTGTCGAGGAAGTAACGATAGATTGTACCGGCAGCGACGCCTGCCTCTTTTGCCAGCTTTTGCATCGAAAGGCCTTGAAAACCTGACTCTGCAATCAGTTTCTCGGCAGCCACAAGTATTTGCTCCTGCTTTGCTAGTGCAGTATCGCTAACCATAATGGCACAACTTGGTGAATGAACGTTCATTCATTATACCCCATTAACTGCACGCTAGTGCAATAAAACATATCATTAATCATATTATTTTATTTCTTCAGAGAATATTTTAGCTTGTTTAAGGCGATTCGATTAAACATAGCAATCGGTCGTTTGCCCCATTATTATAGTCGCCAAAGATTTTTACTTCAGGGGCACCTATGAAGCTGAACCCAAGACAAGAAGAAGCAGTGAAGTATGTATCGGGACCCTGTTTGGTGCTGGCGGGTGCTGGCTCGGGCAAAACTCGGGTGATCACCAATAAAATGGCGTATCTGGTTCAGCAATGCGGTTACAACGCCCGAAACATTGCAGCCGTGACTTTTACCAATAAAGCGGCGCGTGAAATGAAAGAGCGAGTGGGCCAGACTCTAGGTAGAAAAGAAGCGAAAGGCTTAATGGTGTCGACGTTTCACACCTTAGGCCTGAATGTCATCAAGCGCGAGTATAAAGCCCTTGGTCTCAAAGCAGGCTTCTCATTATTCGATGATCAGGATCAATTGGCGCTGCTGAAAGAGCTGACCGAGCAACAGCTTGATGGAGACAAAGATTTGCTCCGCCAGCTGCTGAGTGCGATTTCCAACTGGAAAAACGATATGTTGACTCCTGAGCAGGCAAAGGAGCGTGCTCAAGGAGAGTTGCAGCAGTTGTTTGCGGTGTGCTTTGAACAGTACCAAAAACAAATGAAAGCCTATAACGCATTAGATTTTGATGACTTGATTGCATTGCCCGTGCTGTTACTGCGGACCAATGAAGAAGTCCGTCAGCGTTGGCAGAGCCGAATTCGTTATCTTTTGGTTGACGAGTACCAGGATACCAATACCAGTCAATATGAGTTGGTGAAGCTAATTGTTGGTGAACGTGGTCGATTGACGGTTGTGGGAGATGATGACCAGTCGATTTATTCGTGGCGCGGCGCTAAGCCACAAAATTTGGTCCTGCTTGGTCAAGATTACCCCAACTTACGTCTGATTAAACTCGAACAAAACTATCGCTCTACCAGTAGAATTTTGCGAGCGGCTAACATATTGATTGCCAACAACCCACATATGTATGATAAATCGCTGTTCTCCGAGATCCCAGAAGGAGAAATGCTCAAAGTGTTACTGGCTAAAGATGAGGAACATGAGGCTGAACGTGTCACCGGCGAAGTGATCGCCCATAAGTTTCTAAATCGTACAGACTATCGTGACTATGCGATCTTGTATCGTGGTAACCACCAATCGCGCCTGATTGAAAAATCGTTGATGAATAACCGTGTTCCATACAAATTATCAGGAGGCACATCATTTTTTGCTCGTGCTGAAATCAAAGACATCATGGCGTACCTCCGTGTCTTGGTCAATCCAGATGATGACAATGGCTTTTTGCGTATTGTTAACACACCGCGGCGTGAAATCGGGCCTGTCACGCTGGAAAAATTAGGTAGCTACGCCAACATTCGGGGCAAAAGCTTATTTGAAGCCAGCTTCGAAATGGGGCTTGAGCAGTCTCTCAGTGGTCGTGGCTTAGAAAATTTGCGTCGTTTCACCTCATGGTTAGTAAACATTGGTGATCAGGCTGAACGCGGTAATTCGGTTGAAGCCGTGCGCTCTTTGGTGCGTGATATCCACTATGAAGATTGGTTGTATGAGACGTCTTCGAGCCCGAAAGCAGCCGAGATGAGAATGAAGAACGTGTCAGATCTTTATTCTTGGATAGTGTCGGATCTGGAAGGTGACAACTACGATCAGGAAGAAAAAAGCCTCAAAGAAGTGGTTCAGAGGCTGACGCTTCGAGACATGATGGAACGTGATGAAGAAGATGAGGACTCCGACGCTGTTCAGCTGATGACTCTCCATGCCTCTAAAGGTCTTGAATTCCCTTATGTCTATTTGATAGGGGCTGAAGAGGGCATCTTGCCTCATCAAACCAGCATTGATGAAGAGAATGTTGAGGAAGAGCGCCGTTTAATGTATGTGGGAATCACAAGAGCCCAACGAGAGCTGACCTTCACCCTTTGTAAAGAACGTAGGCAATATGGTGAGTTAATCAAACCGACTCAGAGCCGTTTTTTGGAAGAGCTGCCTTTTGGTGATGTCGATTGGGAGGTCAAGAAAAAGCCTCAGACTCAGCAAGAGAGAATGGAAAAAGGGCAGGCGCACATCGCTAACATTCGTGCGATGTTTAACAAAAATGATTGAGTTACATAGCGAGCTTTCCAAGAGCTTGTAAGTACAAGCTCTTGGTGAGTCAAAGAGAAGTTATAGTCCTGCAATCATATGTTCGATCGCAGCGACGATCTCGTCGTCAGAACAATCCATACATGTTCCCTTTGCTGGCATAGCATTGAAACCTTTAATCGCATGGTCTGCAAGTACGTCTTTACCTTGTGCAATTCTTGGCGCCCAATCTCCGGCATCGCCGGTTTTTGGAGCACCGCTCACACCAGATGAGTGACACGCGATACAAAAAGTGCCATAGACTTTTGCCCCATCTCGTGGGCCGCTTGGCTCTGCTTTTACTGGTTCTGAACCCGCAAGATAAACGCCGCCGACAGGTTTAATACGTTCTGCAATGGCATCGTATTCGTCTTGGCTGATATTAGCAGCCAAAGAGGCGCCAGAGAAAGTACTCACAGCGATCAAAGCGATTAAGATTTTTCGAGACATATCCATTAAACTCACTTTACATTCCTGAAGGCAAGTTCATGCTTACCTTATTATTAGAGTGTGGTTTGAAAAACAGCGTTTTGCTGTTAAATCAATGTAAATATTAAGTGATTATATCCTGATAACCGAATGTGATAAACCACAAGTTGTTTGCTTATGCTGGGTTATCTAATCGGAAATAGGGGTCAATCACACTTTAATTGCCCAAAAAGGCGTCAAACGATTAAAAAAGTTTAAAAAGTACTAGACGGCATTGTGTGATATCCGTATTATTCCACTCCGCCGATAGGGCATGCGCCCGTAGCTCAGCTGGATAGAGCGTTGGCCTCCGGAGCCAAAGGTCGAAGGTTCGAATCCTTTCGGGCGCGCCATTCCGGACGCTTATTTAATAAGTGGCAAATTGGCATGAAATAATGGTGGCTATAGCTCAGTTGGTAGAGCCCTGGATTGTGATTCCGGTGGTCGCGAGTTCGAATCTCGTTAGCCACCCCATTATTTTAGAAAGACAAAAGCTCGGTGAATAGCGCAGCTTGGTAGCGCATCTGGTTTGGGACCAGAGGGTCGGGGGTTCGAATCCCTCTTCACCGACCATAAACTCGTTTATGGCTGATATTCAGCGGTAAACTAAAAAATTGATGGTGGCTATAGCTCAGTTGGTAGAGCCCTGGATTGTGATTCCGGTGGTCGCGAGTTCGAATCTCGTTAGCCACCCCATTCTATTGAAAGAATAAAAGTTCGGTGAATAGCGCAGCTTGGTAGCGCATCTGGTTTGGGACCAGAGGGTCGGGGGTTCGAATCCCTCTTCACCGACCATTATTTTGAGCCTCGACAGTGATGTCGAGGCTTTTTTGTTGTTCTGAGAGTGAGCTTGGTTGGCAGAATTTCGCTGACCGGAGTTCCCGTCCAATTGACCCTTCTTATTTCGACCACTATTTTAAGCCTCGGCAGTCATGTCGGGGCTTTTTTGTTTTTTCTGATAGTGGGGTTGAGTCGGTAGTGAGCTAAACCGATGTTTTTATTTTGTTAATGACTACATGGTGATTTTTTGTGAATTTTAATTCTTCTACGTGGGAGGGGGCTAGATCCAAAAAAATCGCGACGTTAGTCTAGAAAAGGAGTCGGTCATTTGGTTATCCGTAGGTATGAACAAAATATGATATAACATGTTTGCATATTTATTTTGATAAGATGCTTGATATTTGTTCGAAATCGAATTTTTATCCTATGTTTGTTGCTTTTCTGTGAATTTTTTGCCAAATTGACTAGCTTGTAAATTGCCAGATGCTGATCTGGCTAGAATGGATTCACTTTCAGACAGGGCAGAAAGCTGCCAAAGCAGTAGAGGTCTGGTAATGTCACTCTTAGAAGTTAAAAACCTTCGAATTGAATACCCATCAAGGCATGGTGTTCATGCCGCAGTTAAATCACTTTCGTTTAACATCGAGCGAGGAGAGATCGTCGGCGTTGTTGGCGAATCAGGTGCTGGTAAATCCACCGTGGGTAATGCAGTCATTGACTTGTTAAGTCCCCCTGGACGTATCCCAAGCGGTGAGGTTTATTTAGATGGGGAGTTAATCTCTGGGCTGACGCCTGAACAAATGCGTCGTGTTAGAGGCTCAAAAATTGGATTTATTTTCCAAGATCCAATGACGTCCCTCAACCCACTTTTTACGGTTGAGCAACAGCTCAAAGAGACCATACATGCGAATATGAAGGTCTCTGATGAGGAAGCGTATCAGCGTTCCCTCTCTTTAATGCAGCAGGTTGGTATTCCTCAACCGAAAAATCGATTGAAGCAGTATCCCCATCAATTTTCCGGTGGTATGCGTCAACGGGTTGTGATTGCAATCGCTCTGGCTGGCGAACCGGATCTCATTATTGCCGATGAACCTACTACGGCTTTAGATGTTTCGATTCAGGACCAGATCCTAGGTCTTATTCGCGATCTGTGTATTAAAAATAACGTCGGTTGTATGTTGGTGACTCATGATATGGGTGTGGTATCGAATGTGACCGATCGAGTGGCGGTTATGTATCGTGGGGATCTGGTTGAATTTGGTCCCACCGCTCAGGTTTTAGGTGATCCTGCTCATTCGTATACGCGCAGTCTTATTTCTGCTGTGCCGCGATCGGACGTGAAATTGAAACGTTTCCCGCTGGTCAGTTATATTGAAGAAGCACAAGAAATGGCGCCGCTGGACGTGAAAAATCACTGGTTAGGTCAGAGCCAAGATCACCGAAGTTATAGTGGTGCCTTGTTGACGGTAGACAATATTGATTTGCGTTTTGTGACCAAGGATTCTCTCTTTGAGAGCCGACGCCAATATGTGCAAGCCTCAAATAATGTTAGTTTTGAAGTGCATGAGGGTGAAACTTTTGGCCTTGTTGGAGAGTCAGGCTCGGGTAAATCGACGATCGCGCGTGTGATTGCAGGCCTGTATCAGCCAGATGCCGGTAAAGTAACCTTTGAAGACATTGATCTGACGTCGTTGAAGTCGGAGAAAGAGCGTCGCCCACTGCGACGACAGATGCAAATGGTGTTTCAGAACCCTTATACCTCAATGAACCCGAGGATGAAGATATTTGACATCATCGCCGAACCAATACGTTTTCATAAGCTGACACGAAATGAAACAGAAACAAGACAGATCGTACATGATCTGCTGGATCACGTTGGCTTGGGTACCATGGCTGGAGTCAAATACCCTCACGAGTTTTCTGGAGGCCAGAGGCAGCGTATCTCCATCGCACGAGCGCTTGCGACCCGCCCACGCCTTTTAATTTGTGATGAACCAACGTCGGCACTGGATGTGTCTGTGCAGGCTCAGATTCTTAATTTGCTCAAAGACTTGCAGGACGAACTGAACTTAACCATGTTATTTATCAGTCATGACTTACCTGTAATTCGTCAAATGTGTGATCGCGTTGGGGTAATGAAAATGGGAACCTTGTTAGAGGTTGCTCCGACGGAAACCTTATTTAATACCCCTCAACATGAATACAGCAAACAGTTAATGTCCTTGATGCCTGAATTTACAGGTTTAAGGGAAGACATAAAAATGGCGTAAGCCGCAGATATACTCAGTTCTCGCTGGGTAGAAAAATAGACAAAAATACAACAACTAGGGATGAATCCCGCATAAGGAGTTATGCAATGAAAACCATGAAAAGCAAACTAGTCGTGGCTTTAATGGCCGCAGGGCTAAGTTTGAGTGCAGCGGCGGCCGATATCACCGTCGCTTATGATGCCGACCCAGTATCGCTCGACCCGCACGAGCAGCTTTCAGGTGGCACGCTGCAAATGTCTCACATGGTCTTTGACCCATTGATTCGGTTTACGCAAACGATGGAATTTGAACCTCGTTTGGCAGAATCTTGGAAGCGCATTGACAACGAAACCATGCGTTTTAACTTGCGTAAAGGCGTGAAATTCCATTCTGGCAATGAACTCACTGCTGATGATGTTGTATGGACGTTTGATCGCCTCAAGAAATCCGCTGATTTCAAAGGCATCTTTGCGCCACTTGTCGCGCTAAACAAAGTGGATGATTACACCATTGAGATTAAAACCGATGGTACTTATCCCTTGATTGAAAACGTGGCCACTTACATATTCCCTATGGACAGTAAGTTTTATTCTGGCAAGACAAAGGATGGCAAGGATAAAGCAGAGCTCGTGAAGCATGGCAATTCCTATGCATCTACCCATGTGTCGGGGACCGGTCCTTTCACCATCACAGCTCGTGAGCAAGGCGTTAAGGTTGATTTTGAGCGTTTTGATGATTACTGGGACAAAAAGTCTGCCGGTAACGTTGATAAGCTAACATTGGTTCCGATTAAAGAAGACGCCACCCGTGTTGCAGCGCTTCTTTCTGGCGATGTTGATATGATTGCGCCTGTTGCTCCCAATGATTATAAGCGGATCAAAAGTGCGAAGAGTGTTGATCTCTATACCATGCCAGGTACACGTGTTATCACGTTCCAAATGAACCAAAATAGTAACCCAGCGCTTAAGGACGTTCGTGTTCGACAAGCGATTGCCTATGCGATCAACAATGAAGGGATCGTCAAGAAAATCATGAAAGGGGCGGCAACGCCAGCGTCTCAACAAAGCCCAGTCGGTTACGCGGGATACAACGATACGCTTAAACCTCGTTATGATTTAAATAAAGCCAAGGCACTGATGAAAGAAGCGGGCTATGAAAAGGGCTTTTCGTTGTCAATGATGGCACCAAACAACCGCTACGTGAATGACGACAAGGTTGCACAAGCTTCCGCGGCGATGTTGTCTAAAATCGGTATAAAGGTTGACTTGAAGACTATGCCAAAAGCGCAGTATTGGCCAGAATTCGATAAGTGTTCGGCAGACATGTTGATGATTGGTTGGCACCCAGATACCGAGGATTCGGCGAACTTCACCGAGTTCCTGACTATGACTCGCAATGCTGAAACCGGTAAAGGTCAGTACAACTGTGGCCATTATGGTAACGCAGAAGTGGACAAATTGGTTGATGCCGCGAATGTTGAGACGGACCTGCCTAAACGTAATGCGATGTTAAAGCAAGTAGAAGCGACACTTTACGATGAAGCCGCCTTTGTTCCTTTGCATTGGCAAGACCCATCATGGGCAGCCAAGAGTAATGTGGAAATTGGTCCGATTGTTAATGGTATGAACTTCCCTTATTTCGGTGACCTTGTCGTCAAATAGCGGTAAGTAAATTAAACCACGCTTTTGTGAAGGACATGGTTTAATTGAGGTGCTTAACTTTGATTCAGTCGGGTTAAGCACTTTTTGTAAGACTGAGATTGCAGCAGAATAATTCTGTTTTGCAGACCGAAATTTATGGAAAGTAAAAGGGGCAAGGAATGTTTTCGTTTCTGGTCAAGCGCCTGTTTCAGGCACTGATAGTGATGTTTGTGATCAGTTTAGTGGCATTTGCCATTCAGGATAATCTGGGCGACCCTCTGCGCGAGTTAGTCGGCCAGTCGGTTTCTGAATCGGAACGCCAAGCTTTGCGTGACGAATTAGGTCTTAATGATCCCTTCATTACAAAATATGCGCGTTTTGTGGGCTCTGCCCTGCAAGGCGATCTTGGTACATCTTATTTTTTCAAGCGTCCTGCAGTGGAAGTCATTTTAGACAAATTAGTCGCAACGTTGGAACTGGTTTTTGGCGCAACGATTATTATTATTTTCTGCTCGATCCCGCTTGGTGTTTACTCAGCTATTCATCCTAAAAGCTTTTTAACCAAAGCGGTGATGGCCGCAAGTAGTATCGGTATTTCGATACCCGTATTCTTAACCGCCATTATGCTGATGTATCTTTTTTCGATTGAACTGGGATGGCTTCCTTCTTACGGAAGGGGAGAAACAGCTAATCTACTTGGTTGGGAGTCGGGTTACTTCACTTTAGATGGGCTAGCGCACCTGATATTGCCGTGTATTTCATTGGCGTCGATTATGTTGCCGTTGTTCATTCGCTTGGTACGCTCTGAAATGCTGGAAGTTTTGAGCTCTGAATACATTAAATTTGGCAAAGCTAAGGGCTTGGCGCTGAATAAAATTTATTATCAACATGCTCTAAAGAACACCATGCTGCCAGTCTTAACTGTAGGTGGGGTTCAGATAGGAACGATGGTTGCCTACACCATTCTGACAGAGACGGTTTTTCAGTGGCCGGGAACAGGCTTCTTGTTTCTTGAAGCGATCAACCGCGTGGATACACCACTGATAACCGCTTACGTTATCTTTGTTGGTCTTATTTTCGTCGTAACCAATACCATTGTTGATTTGCTTTACGGCATTATTAACCCGACGGTTAACCTGACAAGTAAAGGAGCATAATTATGAACCAGTCAGTCGCTGTTCCTTCTCGTTGGGAGCGATTCAAACAATCCGATTTTCTGTATTACTTCAAACGCGATAAGGTGGCGATGGCGAGCTTTACCGTGTTTATGATTTTTTTGGTGCTCGCCATTGCGGCGCCCTTATTGGCGCCTACCGATCCTTACGATCTGGCTTCAATTGATATTATGGACTCAGAGCTTCCCCCTTCTTGGATGGAAGATGGTGAAGAACGTTTTGTGCTTGGGACGGACGAGCAGGGACGCGATATTCTCTCTACGATTCTTTATGGCTCTCGCTTATCACTGACGATAGGGTTTCTTGCCGTTGGACTTCAGCTCGTTTTGGGCATTGTTATTGGTCTTTCCGCTGGGTATTTTGGTGGGCGTATCGATAGTTTCTTAATGCGTTTTGCTGATGTGCAGTTATCCTTCTCAACCATGATGGTCGCTATCATTGTCTCTGCGATTTTTAAGGCCAGCTTCGGCAGTGATTTCTACAGTCAGTATGCTGTTGTGATGCTGGTTGTGATCATTGGTGTGGCTGAGTGGCCACAGTATGCCCGTACGATTAGAGCTTCGGTTTTAGCTGAGAAGAAGAAAGAATATGTCGAGGCGGCAAGAGTGATGGGCTTTAAAGCGCCACGCATTATGTTCCGTCATATCTTGCCCAACTGCCTATCACCCATTTTGGTTATCTCAACGGTACAGGTGGCCAATGCCATTATGTCGGAGGCGGCACTTTCTTTCCTTGGTCTGGGTCTTCCCGTGGACCAACCCTCGCTGGGTGCCCTTATTAGTATTGGGTTCAACTATATCTTTTCTGGCGCTTGGTGGATCACGGCTTTCCCAGGTGTTGTGTTAGTGACATTAGTTTTGGTGATTAACCTACTGGGAGACTGGTTACGAGATGTATTTAACCCTAAAATCTACAAAGGGTGACCTAAAGCTAAGATTTGTTTATTAAATCTTCTCAAAAAAAGAGCCAAAACCTTTTGCGGCTCTTTTTTTGCATCTATATTTTACTCAACAATAAGTCGTCAATAATACCCACTCTTTCGATAGGGACAGTGGTATCGAATGTAAGGTTGTATCGGGATATGGAAAACAGAATGGTCGTCAAAGCAAAGCGATCTTTAGTCAAGCTTTTGAGCCTAACCGTACTGATGTGGCCGGCATTGTCTTTTTCAGTCAATGCGGAAGCATTTTTGTGTGATGCGACTCAGACGTCAAATGATAGCCTGCCCTTGCTTGATTCGGACTGTCCGATTGGTCAGGGCATGTGGGGGAAACATCGTCCGAATAGTCAGGCTGCGTATTTCTGGATTCAGTGTGGTGTATACGCGAAACCTTTGTCTTTAATGAAAGCGAAGTCAATCTACCCTCACATTAGCTCAGATGTTTGGGCAAAGAAGGAGGGACGAAATTATCGTTGTTTGATAGGGCCTTACAAAGATTATACACAAGCCAAACTGGATTTGACCAATGTGAAAACCATGCCGGAGTATAGAGAGGCCTTTATACGTCAGGTCATTAAAGCGTCAATAGAGGTAAAGGATCAACGTGGGATAACAGCGCGTCAGTCCGCTAAACCGGTGTCGCAAGCTCCTTCAGTTTTGCCCGCGTTAATCGTGCCTGCTCCAGATAAGGTGAGCCAACCGTTGCCGAGCACTGAGCGTGAGATAGACATTCGTCAATATGCCAAGATTAGGGGTGTGGAATACAAGGTACCCTATATTAAGTCCGAAGAAGATCAGTTCTATATGGAACATGATAAGCCTTGGAACCGTATGGATTATAAGATGGCGGATAACACTTGCTCCCGAATGGGTATGCGTTTGGCGATAGAAGCTGAATGGCAGGCCTTACTTGATGCCGATGTCATGGGTAAAGAAAAGTGGCCAAGTCACTTACCTTATTGGGGTGAAGGGCGTAAGGGATTATTTTATAGTGGAAAAGTCACTAATCTGAAAGGTACATCCTTGCTTAACATTGTGTGTGTTAAGTAACAAAACACTAGCTTGAACTGTCTCCTGATTTCTCGTTCTCTTCAACGAGAGCGAGGAATTTTTTCTCAATAAAGTCCTTTTCTTTGGTTGTATGATGCAGTTGTTGCTGAATGGTTTCAAGTTGCGCTGCAAGATCACCGCTACTACCTTGTTCAGCCAGCTTTTTCTTGTAGGTTTCTATGATTCCAAGTAATTGCTTGCGTTCTTGCTGATACTCCTGCTCAATTTTATTAAATCCACCCGCTTCGCTGATTTCCACATATTCTTGTTCTAACTGGGAAAACTGTTGCTCCAATTGTTCTTTTTCTTGTTGTAGGCTTTCCACCGTATCTGATTGTTTCACAAGCTTGTTTTTTGCCTGTTTAAGCCCTTTAACACTGCGGTTGAGGTCACCTTTAAGTTTCTTGATTAACTTATGTGAGTTATTGAGTTTTTGGTTTAAATCATCAATGGATCGCTGATCTTCTTCACTCAATCCTCCATGACTCGCGGATTTGAGTTGTGACACTTGAGCCTCGAGTGCTTGCTGTATGATGATGAGATCATTCAGTGTATCGGTATTTTCAGCGGTATAGTTCAGGGCATTGTCAACGGACTCTTGGCAAAGAGAGTAAGTCTGTTGGTCCATATCGTTGCTGCCTGACATCTGTCGAGCAAAGTGACGGAATTCTCGCAACATCAGCAATAATATGATGAACCACACCAAAAGAATAAAAAGACCAAGATCGATGGCTAACGCCACCAAGTTTTCTGTCGTCAGCAGAAGGGCTAAATCCATGAACTCATTCCATGTTTATGTAGTGATATTAGGATGTAAGTTTAGTTGTCGTAGAAAATTGTGCCTATAATTTAGGCAGGCTATTAATGAGAGCAGAAAGCAATTTGTGAAAATTCTGATTGTTGATGACAGTAAAGCTACCCTGGAAATCGTAAGACGAGCGTTAGAGAACTTCGGTTATCGTCGGTTGTCTATAAAAAAGACGGACAGTGCGGAGCAAGCATTGGAGAAAGTTCAGCAGTGGCAGCCAGAAATCGTGCTGACGGACTGGCACATGCCAGGTATGACAGGGCTCACTCTGATACAGGAGATAAAGAAGCTGGGCCTCGGAGTGAAAATTGGAATGATCACCACGGTCGATGATCAGATTCAGGTAAAACAGGCGAAAGAGTCGGGAGCGAGTTTTGTATTGTCGAAACCATTTGATGATAAAGAATTGCACCGGAAACTGCTACCGCTTGTGCAGGGGGCAGAAGAGAGTCAACTGGCTTTGGATGAGATCACTGATGTTCAAAAGGAATTGGCGCTGCCTAAGCTGAGTCAACTCGAAAAGTTACTCAAAAGAGAAATCAGTGACAGACTCGTGTTGAATAACATTCGTCAGCAGACGTTTGATGATAGCAAGATCCCTTGTCTGCTAGCGGTCTATGAAGATGGTGAAACACAAAGATCTCGAGCAGTAGCGTTGCTTGATATTTATGCTATCTGTGTTTTTTCCAGCAGTAACTCGGCGATTTCTACTCAACAGCTTCAACAAGCCATTCACAGTAAACTTGTTAGCAAGGACATTCTCGATGCCTGTCAGAAAGTGTTAGAGAAATCGGCGTTAGCGTTTCTCGATGGCAATTCCCGCAAGAGCCTGCGCTTGAAAAATGTAAGCTTTATCCCTTCTCCATTTGATAAGTTGGAGGCTTTGTATGCAAAAGAAGCCGATAAAAGGGTGGATTTTTCTTGTCGACTGAGCGATATGGCTCAAGGAAAAGTGACACTGATTGGCTTTTGAACGCACAATGTGAGTTTTATCCCCACTTATTTCATCAAAGATTTATTGATAGACATGTGAAAAATCATTTCCTTGGCTGTGTGAAAAACTAGATGCATAGGGTATTATATGCACAATGATACTTCTGCTGATAATGATAAGTTATGGATGTACATAATATTGATATGGAAGCAATTTGCCATGTCTTTAAACGCTATGTTGAATATATGGGCGTTGACCAAACGGTTTCATTTTCGCGGGTAGATACACACAGTCACCAAGTGAAAGCAGCCTCGACCCACTATTCTTGGCACCTCACTTATTGGGGTGATGAGCTTTATACCAATCTGCATTCTCGTCTCAAACCTGGCATCAATTTATGGAGCAGTCAGGCCGCCCACAATTTTAGACCAACCGAGGCAGTCAGTCATAACCGGGTCGATATTGTGACCAGCCAAGGGTCGCAGTACGACATCTTGTCCATTGCTCTCCCTATCTCATCCGTTCCTTGCGATGTAGTCAGTCAGGCCATCGCACTTAGGCCCAAGGTTAAGCACCTTGCTTTGGAATGCTGGAGTGACAAAGCAATAGAAATACCGTTTGGGCCATTATGCTCATCGAACAGAAGTCCTAAAGTACATGGCCATGACAAAGAATACGCGTTTGGTAATTTGCGCCTGACTCGTGATGAATTGACCAGTGTTCGGTATTTTTTAGAGATGAAAACCCTAAAAGAAGTGGCAGTGATACGTGGCTGTCAAGAAATGGAAGAAGCCCGGCGAAGGCACACGATCAAATGCAAACTGGGGTGTGAATGCGAGCCGGATTCGGTTTTTTTTCGAAGACTGGTTGAACATGGGGTGACAGTAGCATGTCTGGACAGCTTCATCACGTATCCCTAACGGTGAGCGACTTAACCGCGAGTGAGCGTTTTTATGCTCTCTTTGGGTTTGAGAAAACGCAATGCTATCAAGACCAACAGGTCACCATTCAAATGTTTGAGAGTCAGGGCTCTCGAATCGAACTTTTTCATTTTAATGAGGAAGGTATTCCCTCCAAGTCAGAGTCGCTGATTCAGCTTAAGCATCTCGGTATTACCCACTTTGCGCTGAGTGTCAGAGACCTTGAAACCTTTCACAAGAAGTTATCGGAAGTGACTAAGACCACGACTATCTACCAAGCTAGGCTGGGGAGTTTCCGCTATTTCTTTTGTTCAGATCCCGATGGAAATCAAGTAGAAGTTTTAGAGGAGTAAAACAACATGTCACTTACGTGGAAACAGCGCAGCAGTGCTGTTCTTGGCAATGCGATGGAATTTTATGATATTGCCGTGTTTGCATCGATATCGATGTATATTTCCCAGTTATTCAAAAGTCAGGGCATTGAGCACTCTGACTTTGTCGTATGGGGTGTATTTGCTCTGCGCTTTCTTGTCCGCCCTTTTGGTGGTGTGATCATTGGCCGATATGCTGACAAATTTGGACGAAAACGTGCTTTAGTGTTTTGTAACTTGCTTACTGGGGTCGCCACGGTGGCGATGGCATTGATTCCTGTTGAAACTGTCGGTCAATATGTCGTTTTGGTCTTTTTGCTTTTCCAAATGATTCAAGCATTCAGTTTTGGTGGCGAGTATCCGACGTTAATTAACTATTTACTTTATGATGCCAAGGATTCGGTTAAATCTAGGGTTAGCAGCCTCATTGTTGCTAGCTCGATCATAGGTGTGATTGTGTCACTCATCATTGTTGCGGGGTTGGAGCACTATTTAACCGCAGAGGAAATGAGCGAGTGGGGTTGGAGAATTCCTTTGTTAGTGGGTGTCGCCAACATTACAATTAGTCTTTATCTGCGACTGTCTTTGCCTGAGTTACCCAAGGCTCAAGATGTTTCGGGCAAAGCGAACTTTCAAATCATCGTTAAAGTATTTTGTATTTCGATTCTCGGTGCAGTGGTCTTTTATGTGCAGAATCTGGCGAGTAGTATTTTAGGTAAAGCGATGAACATTGAGCATCTTTCCTTGATCAATAGCTCTATGCTGGTGGTGCTTTTGTTGGTCACGTCCTTTGTTGTTGATAAGCGTTCATCTCCCCAACAAGCGTTTAAAGTTGGTGCCGTCTTGATGCTGATTGCGGCGATACCACTATTTACATTGCTCGGTTCAGAAGTCTTTATTTGGCAAGCGTTAGCGGTGTTGGGTGTGAGCGCGTTAGGTGCCATTATTTTAGGTAATCTCGCCGCACTATTGTGGCAGCAAGCTGTCAACCAGACGTCGAGTATGGGGGTCGGTTATAACATTGCATTGTCGATTTTTGGAGGGCTAACACCTCTTATTGTGAGTGAAGCGATATTGCTCAGTCCAGCTTATGTTGGGGTCTATGTTGCGTTGTCGACTCTGCCAAGTCTTGCTGTGCTTTATTATTTTAATTCTGAAGTCGGCTATAAGGCGGTGGCACAGCCTTAAACGACAATGAAGAAAGCAGGCCGAGATGGCCTGCTTATTCACTGAACGGCGAAGCGTCATTGTTATTCACGGAGCGGTTATTTACCGCATGGTACTCATATACTCTTTACATATAAGTCTGAAATATATCTGGAAACCTATTCAGTATGTGCCTTGATGAGGTTTTCCAGAAACTTTTAAGAAATTGATAAAAATTGGATATAAAAAAAGTCTGGAAAGCGAATTTTCCAGACTTTCAACTCGCTAAAGTAAAGATTAGTACGCTACAGCTAATTCCTTGGCTGTGCTCTTGTTTTGTTGTGGTGCGGATGAGTTTGAGTGTTTTACTTTAGTGCCAGATTGTTCCTGTTTCCAAGTTGGCCAAGATTCCACTCGACTCTTTGATTTGTTCAGGTGTGCAACTAATGTACTGTTAGGACTCATTATACTTACTCCGGTAATCACTAACCGCAGAGGCGGCGGCTGTTTCTCTTTCAATGTAAGAAGTTGATAGCATCTGCATGCGCAAGATAGCATCACTTTCTTTCCAGTTAACTGCATCTCCGTTGGGGTCTTTTCTTTTTATAGGGTAGCCTGCCCCTAGGTTTGTAGAAAATAGATCGTAAAATGATCTTGGACCAACACCAACAAAGGGTTCGAATCTTACACTTTCTTCTCCGTTTAATTCTAGTGTTATTGAGTCAGAATGAAAGTCTAAGGCTCTACTTTTTGGATATGGCTCAACATAGACAACTCTTTTAATTCCTGAAGCTACTATGTGTTTTGCGCAGTTATGGCAAGGGAAAGTCGTACAGTAGAGTTCAGCATTTTTTGTGCTTATATCACTTCTTGCACAAGCTAAGATTGCTTCCATTTCAGCGTGAACCACACGGCCATATTCTGTAATATCTTTTATTCTTGAGGAGTTAAGTAACTTTCTTAGAGACTCTTTCTGTTTATCATCAGGTAACGTTTCGAGTATTTCATTTATGATCATCTTCTTTTCTCGAGCGTTAGAATCATATCCTCTTTTCCAGTCTCGTCCGTCTTCTTTATCGACTATCCTTTCATCTTTGGAGTCATAGTCTGGCCAATACAAACCACCTCCGGCTTGCGGGATATCATTAGCTCCAGTAGCAATTATGTTCTTGTTTTTAGTCATAACAGCCCCTACTTGGCGGGAAAGGTCTGCTGATCTTAAAGAAGAAGAGAACGCCATGAACATAGCAAACTCGTCAAATGTAGGGGTTACAAAGGGTTTACCAAACATAAGGTCAAGTGTTCTCCAAATGTCATACTGTGCCTTATGTCTATTAGAGCCATAATCAATGAAGAAGTCTGATAGATGATAGGTGTCCCTTGTATGCTGGCCATGCTTGTCTGATTCATCAGCATCTCTCTCAATTAGAAGATTTGCTTCGTCTTCGGACATATTTTTGTTTGCCATCAAGAAGTCACGTCGACGATTTTCACTTGAGTGAATACCTATCAAGTAAAACCCCCTAGAATAGATTGTACGGAGTTTCTGTACTTCTTCAGGGTGCTTTAGGGAGCTAATAATGAGTGCTTTTCGCTTTAATGGCTCTGGGTCATCACTTGTAGAGCGTTGTTCCCTGATACAACTAATTTGTGACGCTGCCGCAAGAGCAAGAATTGAGTTATCACCACTCTTTTGGCGAATAGTATTACCAGCAGACATCAATGCGTTAGCTTTGTCATAGTAACTCAAATCATTTGGAACATCCTCAAACAAGCTGATGATATCTTGTGATATACGGATTTCTTCAAAAGAGTAATTAAACGTCTCAAGACGATCTGTAATTATCTGTTTTATTGCAGTTAACTCAGTACCTACTGCACCTACCAACCCAATCACTATTTCAGAGTCTGAATAACTTCCATTTAAATGTTCTTCGTGAAGAACGCTTTCCTCAGTTCCTTTAACGGCCATAGTTCGGATATACTAATATTGAAGTTGTTGAATATGTTATCAGCTGCAATGGTATGTTGCTTGTTTTGTGTCCAAATGTGAGATGTGAGGGTTGTTACTGGAAAAAGGAGGGAGCTTTTTAAACTAAAGTTTTATCTTTAATAATTCTAATAGATTCTTCTTTTCTTGATCTGGAAGCTTGCTTATCAAAACCGCTAACTCTGCAGAAATCTCATCTTCACATAAGAAATAATTCAAAGGTACCCCAAGCGCATCAGCCATTTTCTTTAATGTGCTGATGTCCGGTGTATGCCGACCTTTTTCATAGTGGTTCATTCGACCACTCGCAGAGCTTTCATCCATACCAATCATTACTCCTAGATTCTTTTGAGTAATACCGGCGCGTTTACGGGCTTGCTTGAGTCGGGTTGGGATTGGGTTGTATTCCACAGAGCGTTCATTCTAAAAACCTTTGATAACTTAGATTGTCTAAGTTTTACTGATTTCTGTATACTTAGCAATCCTAAGTTTATTGAGCATTATGAGCAGTACATGAAACGTTCTACAAAAATCAGTGCAGAAATGCACAAGCTATTGATTAAAAAAAGAATGGATGGTTTTTCAGTTATTGAATTAAGAGACGCGTTTGTGTCTATAGATGATTCGTATGTTGACTTGGATGATGCTCGTCGAAGAATTTACCGACAAATCTTACGCTTTATGAAGAACAATTGGCTCAGGAGTGAAGGAAGTGGCCAACAAAAAAGGTACTTTCAGACCGATCTTTTTAAAACCCTTTTGATTACACCGAAGCAGGAATCTGTTGACGTTGATATAGCTTTAACTCCTGATTATTCGGTATTAAGTCATGAGCGTAATCAGTACAAAGGTGAGTTAGAGATTGTGCTTGGAGAGATTGAAGAGTACCAATCTCTCAATCGTCGCTTCCCTGAATTAGAGCCCAAGTTAATCCCGCTTCTTGATAAAGCAAAAGAGCATTCTGCGCATCTACTTGGAAAGGTAAACGGATTAACAAACGTTCTTCAAACCCTCTCTGAAGGCAAACAAACGTGTTAAGAAAGTGGCAGCAAGAGTGTTCAGAAAGAGCATTGAAAAAATTTAAAGCGAATTGCGTCCACTTCTTTTGCCAAGCTACGCCAGGGGCAGGGAAAACAGTGCTTGCAGCAACGGTAGCTTCGAGATTGTTGCAAGATGATATGGTCGATCTTGTTCTGTGTTTTTGACCGTCTTTAACCGTTTCAGATGGTATAAAAAGAACCTTTTCACACACTCTTAATTGTACTTTTAACGGTGGGTTAGGTTCTATTGGGCAATCCTTAACATACCAATCCATTCAATTTCTTAAAGATGAATTTTGGCAAACCCTCCGTAACCATCGAGTGTTTGTTGTTTTTGATGAGATACACCATTGCTCGGGTTCAGAGATCGAAAATGCAAATGTTTGGGGGCAGCAGGTACTCACAAAGATTCAAGGGCTAGCAACCTACACATTGGCTATGTCAGGAACTCCGTGGCGCTCAGATGCCTTACCTATCGTGATGAGTGAATACAGTACTCCTGATGGGCAACTTCTCGTTGATTATCAATATACCTTGAAGCAAGCCATTGCTGACAAGGTTTGCAGAACTCCGAACTTGGTTCTCGTTGATAACGAACACCTCTCAGTAACCAGTGATGAAAAAGTAGAATCTTTTTCATCCATACTTGAAATGATTAAGCAGACTAAAACGTCTTATCAAAGTGTAATACACAACCAAGAAGCGATGGAGTACCTACTTGGACTCGGTTGTAAAAAGCTCGCAGAAATCCGCACTCAATCCCCAAGTGCAGGAGGTTTAGTTGTTGCTTCATCCGTTCAGCATGCGCAAACAATTAAAAAGATACTCTCTCAAAAGTACGCTCAAACAGTCTCAATAGTCACTTATCGCCACGAAGAACCTTTAGCAGAAATAGAACGTTATCGTCAAAGTGATGCTCAATGGATTGTCAGCGTTGGAATGATTAGCGAAGGTACTGATATCCCTCGTCTTCAAGTTTGTTGCCATATGAGCTCTGTCAAAACTGAGCTGTATTTTAGACAGGTTCTTGGGCGTATTCTTAGAGTTAATGGGCTAGCAAACCAACAAGCGTGGCTATTTACTTTTGCAGAGCAAAGCCTGATAGAGTTTTCGGAGCGGATTGAACAAGACATTCCTGAATCGTGTTTATTTGCAAAAGTTCCGCCAATGGAAGAATGCTTTTTTCTTGGTAGACATGATGCACAATGTAAAGAAAGTCCGTTGAATAAGGTTGTTGGTTCAGAGTCTTCAATTGCTTGGATTAGTTCACCTAGTTATAAAGCTAATGGCCTCCTTGAAAGGCCCCCTTCGGTGAGTGACATTCAGTTGGGGCGTTTTAGGAAACGTGTTATCTCTGCCTTTTCTCTTGTTTTGTCCTAGAACCATCACGAAACTTACCATTGATTGTGTTTATTTTGGTCACTATGTCTTTTTTGTGTGGTAAGTATTGGTTATTTCGTGGTAAGTTTTTTTGTTATGGTTTACCATTGTAAAAATAAAATCTAAAAGCGTAGGCCAAAATGGAAGATAAGCTCATATTAAACTTGGTAGATGTCGCCCTTAAGGGGGATAAGTCAACAGCGCAAATGATTGTTAGGAAACTGGCTTCAAAAATTAGGTTGGAAAACACCTCTCTCTACGAGCAAATGGCTCAAAGATTAGCTTCTGATGCTTTACGAAGCAGCAATGTCAGACGTATGCCTCCACCTGTAGATTCAGATAGTAGGCAGAGTCTGATTAAGGTGGAGGTGCCTACATTACTATCAAAATCTCCAATATATTCTGATAGTGTATCTGATGTATTTGATCAGGTACTGCTGGAAAGGAAGTATGTGGATGCTCTGTTGTCTGAAGGTCTACAGCCAACTAAATCTTTAATATTCCAGGGGCCTCCAGGTGTAGGTAAAACTATGTCTGCTAGATGGCTAGCGAACCAACTCGATCTCCCATTACTTATCTTAGACTTAGCCACCGTTATGAGTAGCTTCTTAGGAAAAACAGGTAGTAATGTTAGGGCTGTGTTAGAGCATGCAATGTCTTTCCCGTGTGTATTGCTACTTGATGAGTTTGATGCCATCGCTAAACGTCGAGATGATGATCGTGAGTTAGGCGAGCTAAAAAGACTTGTAACAGTGTTACTTCAAACTATTGATGAATGGCCTTCGACATCTTTACTTGTCGCAGCTACCAATCACGGCGAACTTCTAGATCCTGCAATATGGAGGAGGTTTGATATGGAAATATTATTTACAATGCCTTCCAAGGATATGATTGGTGACTATTTATCAGAGTACTGGTCTGATATTGCAGATAAAAAGCAGGAATATGTAGATAAGTTTGAAGGAATGTCCTTTAGCAACATAGACAGAGAGCTAACCCAAGAAAAAAGGGCAAGTGTCATTTCTGCTTTGGCTTTAAGAAATTTGGCTGGCGAAGAAAATGTCGGTTATTACGAAGAGTTGAGCATGGAAGAGAAGAAGGCAATGTCTGTAAAGCTTCATAATCAAGGACTCTCTCAAAGGGCTATAGCAAGCAAGCTAAGCATAAGTAGGCCAACAGTTAAGAAGTCTATTGAAGACTCAAAAGAAGGGTAAACTTAATGAAGAACTTTATTATTGGCTATGGTGAATCTCTTACTAACTCAGTAGAGGTAAGATCTGGAGGAGGTGAGAAGAAGCACCCTTACTCGTTCTCTGAAGCAAGGGATCGGTTAGTTAAAAACCTGTCCAGTGTAATTGAAGATATAGATTTAAAACCAGATGTACAGTGTGCAAATGGTGAAGTTGTAATAAAGTTCCTTCAGCACCCCTCTTATTTAGCTAAATCTTATTATCCTACAAAGTTATTTAATCGTTATGATATCAAAGATGTAGGTTCAAAGTCGTTGCGTATAAAACCTCAGAAATGGGCAGTCAAAAAACATCCAGAAGAGGGGCTGACATCGTGTATTTTTGTGTCAGGAACTAAGTCTAAATTTGAAGCTATGTTAAATAGCATTCAACATGACAATTTGCCCGAATCTACACAGGGTATTATTAGATCTATCGAAAATGTAAGTTCGATAACACCTGATGAAAAGATTAAATATATAGATGATCAGAGTGACGAGTTAAAATTAGAAGTAGTGTTACATGCATCGGAGCATGATCAAGTAGTTAGAAGCTCATTTGATAATTATTCGGTCTCTCTTGGTGGCGTTGTTGATTGGAAGAGAGCCAAAACTGTTGGAGGGTTGACTTTCCTACCTGTGACAATTGAGAACGGCACAGAACATGAGTTGGCGCAATTTTCTCATCTAAGGGTACTTAGAAGTATGCCTCAGCTTAGATTTAACCATCCTGATGTTATGCGTGAGTCTCTCAAAGAGGCTTTTGAGTTACCCCAACTGAAAGTGTTAAGTAATGATTTCAAAGTTTGTATTTTCGATGGTGGTATAGGGTCTGAACATATCCTCCACGATTGGATAACTGAATATATTCCTTCTGATGTCACGCATGGGCACCCTAGTTTGCTATCCCATGGTAGTGAAGTATGTTCTGCATATCTATTTGGTCCATACTCTGATAGCAACCTACCAATGGGAGAACCATACACTAAAGTTGATATTGTTAGGGTGTTATCAGCAACGGATACCGATCCAGATTTGTTTGATGTGCTATCGAGAATTGAGGCTGTTTTACAGAAGAAAGAGTATAAGTACGTAAATCTAAGTTTAGGGCCGAGGTTGGCAATAGATGATGATGATGTTCATGTATGGACTTCAGTTATCGATAGGCTCTTACAAGATGGCCATTGCTTTGCCACTGTCGCAATCGGTAATGACGGTGAACTAGATGGGGAGTTTGCAAGAATACAGCCGCCAAGTGACATGGTTAATTGCTTTGCAGTCGGTGCTTCTGATTCTACGGGAGAAACATGGGAAAAAGCTTCGTATAGTTGTATTGGGCCAGGTAGAAGTCCTGGAGTCGTAAAACCAGATGGGGTGATTTTTGGTGGTTCAAACAAAGAGCTTTTTAAGGTTTATTCACCACTGACTCATTCTATTGTGGGCACTCTTGGCACAAGCTATGCAGCGCCTTATGCATTGAGAGTAGCGGCTGGAATTGACTCTATAACGGACTTTGATTTGAATGCATCAACAGTAAAGGCTCTAATGGTGCATCATGCTAATCGTGACGAAAAAGAGCAAAATGATGTAGGGTGGGGGTTGCTACCAAGCTCACCGGAGTCTGTTGTCGAATGCATGGATGATGAAGCGATAATTGTATATCAGGGTGAGCTAAACAAATCAGAGCATTTGAGAGTGCCTATCCCAATTCCTGACGGAATCGATTGTACATGGGTTCACCTAAAAGCGACTTTTTGCTTTAATGCAATTACAGATCCTGAACATCCTTTACACTATACGAGAAGTGGTTTAGACATTGTGTTTAGGGGAAATGAAAGTAAGAAAAAGAGTGAAGAAGCTGATCATGCTGATTCCAAAACATTCTTTTCAGTGGGTAACTTATATGAAACGGAAGAGGAATTAAGGGAAGATGCGCACAAGTGGGAAACATGCATATCTAGGTCTCAAAGATTTAAAAAAGACACCCTCCTCAATCCTGTGTTTGATGTTAAGTATCATGCTAGAGAGCAGGGCGGAGATAGTCAAACGGATCTCGAGCCACTTAACTATTCCCTTATTATATCTATAAGGGCACAGGGTGATACCAATACTTACAACTTGGTACTTCAGCAAAACCAGACTTTGCAAGCCGTGAAGGTAGCGAATCGAGTACGAGTATAGTTAGTCACTTTTGCGGTCAAACCTGAATTGTTATTTATATTTTTCAGGCGAGGGATACTCTGATACTTCACAATCAATCTCAGCTATTCGATATTGATACTGCTGAATCATCAAAGCCAGTTGGTTATGCTGACTGGCCATTTCACTTAACTTCTCTTTATAATCTTCAGCTTGCTTGTAGTACTTTTCTTTCAATCGTTTTTCATTTGCTAAGCGCTCCCTAAGGTTTGCGATTTTTTCTTCATAGAGGTTCTGTTTTCTAGCTTTTGGTGAGTTCTGAATCACCGCCTCTTTTATCGTCGAGACGATGTCTTTGTAGTAATAAGCTGAGCCATCACCTAGGCCTGCCTCTTCCTCAACAGCTTTGACAGATATTTTCCTAGTTGGGTCTATACGTTCGGTTTTCCCACTTAGAATACGCTTAAGAGCATCTTCAAGTTCAACCCTCGTAATTTGGGATTTGCTCATACTTATCACTACCTATGTCAAATTTTTCAAATGGTATTTTAAATCGGTGCAATACTTTTTCAGCTGCCCTGATTTGAGTAATGAAATGAGAATACATTGAACTTGTTAATGTACCGATCGCATCCATATCTTTAACTTGCTGAGAAACCCACGAGTGCCGCTTTTGCCAGCTTTCAACTTGCTCTTGACCAATTAGCTGATTTTCACAATTCATGCAGTTTGCAGGTGAGCTAATCTTATGCATCTGGCATTCGTATCCAGCCATACAGTACGAGTGTAGGGTACCAACTAAAGTTAAGCGACCAGCCTTTACATGTTCATTGATGGCATCCCAAGATCTGTATTTTTTGTGTAATGAAAGTCGGTTTTTATTGATGGTACCTGCCATGTGTCCCATGAGATTGTTTGATTCTTTCTCTTCGTACCATTGATGAATTTTTTGAGTCGTAGACTCTTGAATGACGTCATTTAAAAAAGATTGAAGTTCGGTATCTATTTGTAAAGCCTTTATTTTGCTAGCTAGGCCACCTTCTCCATACCATTCTGTTGTAGGTAGGTCGAGATGTTTGAACTGTTGTTTAATTGCTATGTCATGGCACAAGTTGTGTCTTTTGGAAAAAACTGCAAATGTTCTGCGAAGTTGATGGGTGGTTAATGGCCATACTTTACCCACCTGTAGCTTTTCTGCCGCTTTTTTCGGTTCTCGGTTTGGGTTTATCAACTTAAATTCATCAAGATCGCTTTCCTTTATTATTGCCCCTGCTTTATTACAAATACTTCGGAAATGCTTACGCATATTATTATCTTGACTAATAACGGGCTTTTTTGATTTATGGCCTTGCCCCAACCAAAGACAGGTTGAGTTGTATACGCTCATTGGGTCATCATCTTCGATTAATTGTATTCTCATATATCTAGATATGGCCTCTGCTAACTCTATGGCTTTCTTTGCTAATTTAGTGGTTACCCATTCAGCGGGTTTACCTGCACCTTGAACAAATTTGTGATGTTCTGATCTTAGGACATAGTATTTTCGCCCATACATCTCCTTTTCCTTAAAGCTATTGGAGTGCAAACAATATAGCTCTGAACGTCGCATTCCGGTAAGAGCTCCACATGTGATATAACATATTGTTTGTAGCTCAATTATTGCACCTTGAAATTTCCTAGTATCACTCGGAAGCTTTTCACCTAAAAATGAGTCTTCATAGTGGGCATCGAATATCGAACGATAAGATGATGGCATGTGTTTGTTTACTTCAATACGGTAATCAGGTGAGTCCTTGTTTATCCAACCCCAAGTGCCACTTTTAATTTTTTTATTTACTCTATTTTGCCCTTCTACATAGTTTTGTCGTAAGTCGTGTAATAACTCGTGAATAGCCTCCTTATGTGGATGAAATTCTTCAACTATCTCGAAACAGTATTTGTAAATGTTCTCCATTAGTCTCGTAGGTATAGCATAGAATTGATTAGCACCATCTTCCTTATTTTTTCCTGTAGTACCATATGAAAACTTGGTGGACGTTTCATTTTTTGGAACGCTAAAATTAATTGGAAGGTACTTTGCTGCTCGCGCTATACTGGTTAAAGTATTGTAAATAGCAGCAACCTGAGCATGTTGGTAGTTTTGGTTTTTGATATGATTACGAAACTCGTTAAAAACCAGAGCGTGAGAGAGATGAGATACAGAAGAGTACCCATTATTCTCAATAAACTTATATATTTGAGCTAGTTTAGAGAACCTAGCCATAATAGTTGTTGGCTTTATAGCTGCCCCTTTTCTATTGTGGCCAGCGATATATAACCAAGAAAAGCATATAAGTTTCATTTCTCTAGCTAGTAAATCATCTTCAAAATTTGAAAAAATGATTCTTTTTTTATGCACAATTCTACTATCTAAATATGCTGAAAAATCCCACTCCTCGTCACCAAAGTAGCTACAAGGAGAACCGTCAGAGTTTTTGGTCATTACTACATCATTTAACTCACGATAATTATTATCGATATAAAGTTGAATAACTCTTTTGTATTCAGATAAATTTTCTTGCAGTATATTTCGTGGTAATTCAAAAAGAGGTGTCATGCTTTGCTTTCCTAAAAATCAATATTGATGCCATCTGGCCATAATGGATGACGACCTTCATTTTTCAGTTTTTTCTCCGCGAGCCTTTTTACTTTTGGATGAATATTGAAAACAACGCTATTAATCGATGCGAGAAGGTGGGAGTAATTATTGGAAAAGTGCTGTTCATTTAAGTGATAGACTTTTGAGTCCTTGATTGACTCTCGATAGCTCAACAAGCACCAAATATCCTCAATGCTTTCTATGATGACTTGGTTTTCGCAGTTGAAGCAGTTATGGATGTCTGAGCATGCCAGATGATCAACAACAAAGTCCTTTGGATTAAAGTGATTTCTTCTCCTATATTTTTCAACATGTGCAGAAAACGCATTCTTACAACCAGTACCAAGTACTGTTTTTTGACCATTCGAATCAGAGTATTTGTTTAAAAACTCTTCATATGGGAGAACCTCAATGCCAAGTTCTCTTTTCGTGTGTTCTTTTGCTTGGTTAATATCAGAGCACTTTGCCATTCCTTCTATCGTGTATGTAGCTGCCAGTAGTTGCTTTTCATTTTCTACAGTATTCCCTGACGAGTAGTGTTTATTGAGTGTGCGTGGAGTATTTCCCAATAAAAGAGAAGTTTCGACTGCGTTGCCAGTTTTTGCTAAATATCGATAGCTACCACTAGCTCGGAACCTTGATGCTGTTGGTCTCAGTGGTTTATTATCATCGGTCATTAGAGAAAATGTTTGTTGTAGCCATTTGGAGAATGTTTGAATATGACCTTGTTGTAATGGCGCTGCTTTTCCTGTTTTTACTTGATACAACAGATGAGAGTTGGTTGATATAGATGTGCTAAGTTTAAGAAGTTGCTCAAAAAAACGTAGAGCTATCTTTGGGACATGGTAGGTGCCATTGTCACCAATTGAAACTGATACAAACTTATTTGCTCTAGGTTTCAATATACTTTGCTCAAACCACGCTCCGCCTTCATATATTTTTTCTTTTGGCTTAGTCATGTTTAGGAGTACCGTTGTATTTCCCCATGTGTAATACGCCAGCAAGAAATAAGCTGAGCTAAAACATTTTGTTACGGGTGATGCAATATCATGGGAAAATCCTTGGTATATAAAGGTGCCAACGCGTTTATTGGTCGTAGCTTGAAGGAACTTCTGTGGTTCATCTAAGATTTGTTTTGATAGCTGATTAAAAAAACGATAGATAACTTTTATAAGGATATTTAACTCTTGATCAGAATAACTTTCAGTTGGATTTACTTCAGAGCGAAACAGGGCATAAGACGAGAACCATGTTGAACTAGGGTTCCCCAATTTTTCTAAACATTTCTTAACACATGAAATCTGCTTTCTGGCAGAGTTCACATTCATTTTTTCAATTCTAACTCTTTCAATTAAATGCCTTTCTAAAGATTCAACTGCTTCGGCGCTTTCAGGTATAAGGTTCTTTGAATCACAATGACGAACAAAGAGAGCGAAGTCTCGAAGGTAGCTTTGCTTGGTAAGATCCGAATACTCATTAGTATCATTAAAGAATCGGTACCATCGCAATACATCATTGTCACGATTTGCTGGCTTTGCCGATTCAAAGCTCCTTTTGAAGGCGACACCGTGATAAAAAAAGCGAGTGAAATCATATGTGAAATATTGGTCAATACCTGTACGCATTCTTATTGTCAGGATAGGGGGTGAATAGCTCATTCAAGTGACCCCTCTAGAATCTGATCAAGGAGAACTATCGCTGATTGGTTCGCTTTCTCTTTTCGAAGGTACTTAAGGTATTTCCATGTGGTTTTGTCATCCTTGTGACCCATCCAAGCCATTACTAGCGCTAGTGCATCACCAACAACTAGATGCTCTAAAAGAGCATCTAGTCGGTACGTTCCATAAGTTGCTCTCAGGTCATGTGTTCTATGATCGAATGATGTCAGGAACCTGTCTTTAATCTCTTCTCGTAGGCGGCGAAAGTACTGTTGAATATTATTACTACATAGAGGCATTCCACGATTATTGAGTAAAAGGGTAGAGTACTCTTGGTTGGTTTTTTTAGCTCGATTGAATCGACGTTCTGAGACGCTGTAGTAGTACATTCTTTGCATCAGTGAAAATGGAACTTCGACCTTTCTGGTTTTATTGAATTTTGTGTGCACCCCATTGGAGGGGCCGATTTCTACTTCGAATCTCTTTGAGTTTGGGTCTGGCTTTTCTACGGAAGTAACAGAGAACGTACATGCTTCTTCGACTCTTAACCCTGATTGAAGCTGTAATAGTTGATGAATTATGAACTCTTCAGAATAGCTTGCTAAGCAGGTTGCGAATTGAGCAAGTTCTTCTTTTGATAAAGGATTAAGTCTTTGGTTTTCGTTCCTGGCTGGTTTTCTTATTCTTAGGTCTGTGGAGCGAACAACAAACTTTGGGTTGTTGTGGCTCATCATTCCTGTGTTTGCGATATGAACTAACTGGTAGTTAAACGGCTTATTATCTTCCGTAAAAGTTATAAAATGTTCGTGAGTCGCCCATTCATAAAATTTAATAACTTGCAGCATATAGAGTGATGCTGTTGAGTATGCGATCTCTCCCTTTTTAGCTGCCTTGAGTAAGTTATCGTTTCTAAACCTGTAAGTAGGCTTGAGGTAATCTGTAGGAGGAAAAGCATTCCAAGCACATCCGGTATCTTCAAGAAATTGCCAGTACCTTTTCATTGCTCTAACGCAACAAGAAATGTCAGATGCGCTTCTGATGTTTTGAAGATAGTTTAGCCAGAGATTTACGGGAAGAATGTACTCATTTTCGTTCGAATAGAAAGTTGGAAAGCCTTTCAGTAAGAAAGACTTTGAAATTTTTGATGTAGGAAATATGCGAGGAACATTAAAATCTTTTGAGTGGATAACCGTAACCATACTAGCCTCACAGAATGTTGAACTCTATTGAGGCTAGTAGTCTTTCCAGACTTTACAAATCTAAAGGGTAGATTTTCCAGACTACGATCTACATGGTAACAAATTCTTCTGAACCGGTTGGATGGATGGCAACCACGGAATCGAAGTCGGCTTTAGTCGCTCCCATTTTCATGGCAACAGCGAAGCCTTGAATCATTTCATCAACGGTAAAGCCAATGCCGTGCAGACCGACCACTGTTTCTTCTTCCCCAGCACAGATCAGCTTTAATTTACAAGGCTGACGATGTTTGGTGACCGCCGTGTACATTGCGGTGAAACCGGATGTGTAGACCTTGATGTTATCTTTACCGTACTTTTGTTCCGCTTCTTGAGTAGTCAGGCCGATCGTGCCAATAGGAGGGTGACTGAATACGACGGTAGGGACGAGATCGTAATCCATCTTCGCCTTTGGTTTATTGTTAAACAGACGCTCTGAAAGCTGGCGGCCTGCTTTGACGGCGACGGGTGTGAGTTCAATGCCGCCTTCCATGATATCGCCCACACAATAAATGCCTTTGACATTGGTTGCTTGGTACTCATCTACCTTAATGTAACCCTGTGGATTGGTGCTGACACCCGTTGACGCAAGGTTAATCGCATCGGTTGCCGGGTGGCGGCCAATTGCCCAGATTAACTGATCGACGTTGTGTGTTTTGCCATTTTCTAAATGGAGTGTCAGGCTGCCATCGGCTTCTTTTGCCACTTCTTTTGGTACGGATTGAGTGTGCAGTGTCGGCCCTTCCGCTTGCATCACTTCGACCAGTGTTTCGATGATCATTGGGTCAAAGCTGCGCAATGGTGATTCTTTTCGGCAGAACAGGTGTGTCTCGGTGCCTAAAGCATTGAGGACCCCCGCAATTTCAACCGCAATGTAACCCGCTCCTATAACAGCGACGCGTTTCGGTTGTTGTTTTAGTTCAAAGAAACCATTGGAGTCAATACCATACTCGGCGCCTGGAATGTTCGGTATCGTAGGGCGCCCTCCGACCGCGATCAGAATATGGTCGGCCGTGTAGTGTTCTCCATTGACTTCGATGGTCTTTTCGTTGACGAACTTAGCAAACCCCTTGATCACGTTGATTTTGTTGTTACCAAGCACGCGATCATAAGATTGATGAATTCGTCCGATGTATGCCTGACGGCTTTCAACCAGTTTGCTCCAATCAAAACCTTTTACGTCCACATCGAAGCCATAGTCTTCCGCATAGAGGTGCATTGCTTCTGCGATTTGAGCGCCATGCCACATGACTTTCTTTGGCACACAACCAACATTAACGCACGTACCACCTAGGTCTTGCGCTTCGATAAGTGCGACTTTAGCGCCGTGCATTGCCGCGCGGTTTGCAGAGGCGATACCCCCTGATCCGCCGCCGATACAGATGTAATCAAAATGAGTTGCCATGACTTTCTCCATGTTTTGAGGTGCAAGGACTTACTCTGGCTATCGAGCCGGGTCACAAACATCCTGAAAATGATAATTGGTTGGTGTAGATATGGAGGATAGATGGCGGTAACTCAATCTATCCCGTGTAATATTTCTTTTTAGTGGTCGTTTATTCTGGAACGACCCATTCAATTTTAAAGTGTCCGCTGGCCGGAGCAATCGACTGTTTAAGTAAAGGCAGAATATCTTGCATTTGACTCTCGAGTTTCCAGGGGGGATTGATAACAATCATGCCCGAAGCTGTCATGCCCCGCTCGTTAGTATCGGGGGAGACCCCCAGTTCGATTTGCAATATTCTACGAATCCCTAAGCCTTCTAACCCTTTAAGCATATCCTCAATGTCACAACGGTTGACGACGGGATACCAAATCGCATAGATCCCCGTTGCCCAGCGCTTATGTGCTTGATGGATAGCTTGAACGACATCACGATATTCTCTTGCGAGTTCATAAGGGGGGTCAATCAGGACTAGGCCACGGCGCTCTTTTGGGGGCAAACTGGCTTTTAAACGCTTGAAACCGTCCTCCTTGTAGAGACTGACTTGACGGTCGCGATGAAATTCTTGCTCGAGTAACGGAAAGTCACTAGGGTGTAATTCGGTCAAAACCATACGGTCTTGCGGGCGGAGGTGAGCACGAGCAACACGCGGTGAGCCTGGGTAGTAGCGCAGGCAATCAGTGCTATTCAGCGCTTTGATGGCATTCAAATAGCTGGTGATGTCAGATGGTAACTCACTCGCCCCCCATAGGCGGGCAATGCCTTGTTTATATTCGCTGGTTTTTTCTGCCCATTCATGGGTTAAGTCATAGCGACCGACACCGGAGTGGGTATCATGATACACAAAAGGCTTATCTTTTTCCTTTAAGGCATTAAGGATAAGGCTTTGAACAATATGCTTGACGACGTCAGCGTGATTCCCTGCATGGAAACTGTGGCGGTAACTTAACAAAATGATACTCTCTAAAGGGGACGAACATCGGATTCTTTAATAGCTGATAGTATACGCCACTATTGAAAATTGCTGAACCTACCTATATTTACTAATTAAGACAAACTAGAAATATGTAAGACGAACCCATTAGTTCGCGTTTGCCAACAAAAGGAATGCTACATGTCTAATCCTCTTCTCAGCTTTACGGATTTACCCCTGTTTTCTCAAATTAAGCCAGAACATGTAAAACCAGCAATAGAACAAGCGATCACCGATTGTCGGGCAAGAATAGAACAGGTGCTAAAAGACAATGATCAGCCTAGCTGGGAGGCGATTGTTGCGCCAATTGAGGAAGCGGATGATCGACTTAGCCGTATTTGGTCACCAGTAAGTCATATGAATTCAGTCGTCAATAGTGATGAACTGCGTGATGCTTATGAGAGCTGCTTACCGTTGTTATCAGAATACGGTACATGGGTAGGCCAACATAAAGGCTTATTTGAGGCATATAAAGCACTTAAAGCGAGTGAAGAATTTGAAACATTAACTCAGCCTCAAAGAAAAACCATCACAGATGCGTTACGAGATTTTGAATTGTCGGGCATTGGTTTACCGGCTGACCAGCAACATCGCTATGGTGAAATCAGCAAACGAATGTCTGAGCTGGGGTCGAAATTTTCTAATAATGTTCTCGACGCGACCATGGGTTGGCATAAGCAGGTTATCAACGAACAAGAGCTCGCTGGAATGCCAGACTCAGCGTTGGCAGCCGCGAAAGCTGCGGCTCAAGAAAAATCGCTCGAAGGCTATCTTTTGACGTTGGATATTCCTTCCTACTTACCCGTTATGACTTACTGTGATAATCAGTCACTGCGTAAGGAGCTTTATGAAGCTTACGTGACACGAGCGTCAGATCGTGGCCCGAAAGCCGGTCAGTGGGATAACAGCGATATCATTAATGAAAAGCTTAAGCTTCGTCATGAAATTGCCCGCATGTTGGGCTTTAACACTTACAGTGAGAAATCACTGGCGACGAAGATGGCAGAAAACCCATCACAGGTTTTGGGGTTCCTCAATGATTTGGCCAATAAAGCCAAGCCTCAAGGGGAACGTGAAGTGCAAGCCTTGCGTGAGTTTGCTCAAAGCGAGTTCGGTGTGACTGAGCTAAACCTATGGGATATTGCTTATTACAGCGAGAAGCAGAAGCAGCACCTTTTCCAAATTTCAGATGAAGAACTGCGTCCATACTTCCCCGAGGCCAAAGCGATCAGTGGCCTTTTTGAGGTGCTGAAACGAGTCTTTGGCATGCAAGTAGAAGAGCGTAAAGGCGTCGATACTTGGCATGATTCTGTCCGATTTTTCGATATTTTCGATGCAAATCGAAGGTTGCGCGGCAGTTTCTATCTGGATCTTTACGCACGTGAGCATAAACGTGGAGGAGCGTGGATGGATGAATGCCGGGTACGCCGTGTCAATGCTCAGGGTGAACTGCAAACTCCGGTCGCTTACCTGACGTGCAATTTTAACAAGCCAGTTGGGGATAATCCTGCCTTATTTACTCATAATGAAGTCGTGACCTTGTTTCATGAGTTTGGGCACGGCATCCATCATATGTTAACTCAGGTTGATACTGGGGCGGTTTCTGGCATCAATGGTGTCCCTTGGGATGCGGTCGAGTTGCCAAGCCAATTTCTAGAAAACTGGTGCTGGCAAGAGCAGGCTCTATCGTTTATATCGGGTCACTTCGAAACTGGTGAACCACTACCTAAAGAAATGCTTGATAAAATGTTGGCGGCTAAAAATTTCCAATCGGCGATGTTTATTCTTCGACAACTGGAATTTGGTCTGTTTGATTTTACTCTACATACTGAGTTTGACCCCGAGGTTGGGCCTAGAGTGCTTGAAACGCTATCTGAGGTGAAATCAAAGGTAGCCGTATTACCGAGTCTAGAGTGGAACCGCTTTTCGCATAGTTTTAGCCATATTTTTGCGGGTGGCTACAGCGCTGGCTATTACAGCTACTTGTGGGCTGAAGTTTTGTCCTCGGATGCCTTTTCTCGTTTCGAACATGAAGGTATTTTTAACTCAGACACAGGCCAGAGCTTTCTCAATAATATTCTTGAAATGGGGGGCAGTGAGGAACCGATGACATTGTTCAAGCGTTTCAGAGGCCGTGAACCTGAGATTGATGCATTGCTGCGTCATTCCGGAATCAGTGCATAGTCAGTATCATTTTGTGTTGAGCGCCCTCAGAGTATGAGGGCGCTTTTTTATCAGCGTAACAATATCTTTTTGATTGGTTTGTCGATTGACGCAGAGCCAGGCCCCCAGACGATAATAATCAAAATCATTAATCCCCAAAGCTGATGATCATAAAAGCCTTTCTCCCAGAGTAATGGGTAAGAAACCACGGCAATGATGTTGAAAACAAAAAGAATGGCTGCCATAGGACGAGTGAAGAGGCCTAATACCACAAATACGGGCAATATTAACTCGGCGGCAGTACCTATGTAAGCGGCGAGCTCCCAAGGTAAAATGGGGACTTGATACTCAAACTCAAACAGATAGAGAGTACTGTCCCATGACGCGATTTTAGTCAGGCCAGAATTAAAGAAAACCCAGGCCACCCAAAGTCGACAGAAGAGCAGCAGTAAAGGAACGGCCACAGATTGCATTTTGATCACGAATGAATCGTATTGTGCGATACGGTTTTTTATCAAATCTGACATCATAAAATCCTTATTCTTGTCTGGTGAAAGAAAACCCGGCGGCGAGCTGGTTTTCAAGTAATACACCAAGGTAAGGTAGGTAGGCTTGCGGTATATCACCTAACCTTTGCCCATAACTGATGTGTTGGATTAAAGTATATTCATGCTCCGTCAATGAGCGCGTCCAACATGGGCCATGACTTTGGCTGACAATGACACCTTGCTCGGGTTGATTCATATCCAGATGTTCTACATCATTATTCTCAATCGCTTGGCGAAGAGAATAGACGGCAAACTCAGATTGAAAGGTTAGAGTTCCAGGAAGAAGATGAAATTGAATGTCGGCTTGAGCGGACTCTTCCACTTGAGCTAAATCGTCCATTGGCTTAAGGAGTGGTGCGTTAGTCTGGCCATTTCTAAGTTGTTGTGACTGATCAATACACCATTCAAACTGAGCGACATCTCGCAAGTATGGCGTAGCGGCGACAGCTGGAAATTGGTTCAATGTGTCACAAAACTGCGCGCCGTACTCGGTCACATCACCAGACAAAAGAGGGTGATTAAGGACATGGTACCTCGACAATTGCTGAAAGCATGCTTCACCGACGAGCGCATAAATCATTGGGTAGGTGGCCCGTAACACATCGGTTAGGCTAAGAATGAAATTGTTGCGGTAAATCTGAATTCTCTCATCGGCAGTAAACCGATCGCTACAGATACAGCAGGCTTCACCTGTGCTCTGATAGAGAAGCGCGCTAACAAAGTTTTTCTGCAATTCGGCCAACGTCAGAGTCATAATATGCCACTCTTATGACGGTGAAAATGAGACAGTCGCTGACAAGCTTTATCACGCTCAGCTAAAAGGACTTCTGGCTCTGGAAGGTCTAAATCCCATTCAATAAGTGTTGGACGAGGTCCATAGGTGTCTAACCACAGTTCGTACAATTGCCAAACTTCATCCGAAACAGGCTGGCTGTGGGTATCAATCCAGACTTCGCCTTTATCGAGCTGTTTTACTGTGAAACCGGCCAAATGAATTTCATCGACAGCGTCTGCGGGAATCGAATGAATGTAAGACTGACGATTAAAACCGTGGTTGAAGGCAGACACGTGGACGTTATTGAGGTCGAGCAGTAATCGGCAGTCGGTGCGCTTGTGAACCTCGCTCAGGAATTCCCATTCGCTGAGCGTGGAGTGGGCGAATTTCACGTAGCTTGAAGGGTTTTCAATCAGGATTGGCCGTTGTATGGCATCCTGAACCTCCAGAACATTTCGACAAAAGACTTGAAGTGCTTCTTCAGTATAAGGTAATGGTAATAAATCGTTAAAATAGTGCCCGCCATTTTCACTCCAGCTAAGGTGGTCGGAGACCAAAAAGGGGTTAATGTCATCCAACAAAGCTTTAAGTTGCTTGAGATGATGTTGATTCACGCGAGCAACACTGCCGAGCGATAAACCGATACCGTGGCAACTGATCTCATAGTCCTGAATGAGGGAGTAGAGGCTTTGCTTGGCAGGGGAATAGGGTTGAAAGTAATTTTCGCTATGTATTTCCAACCAAGAAAGGGCGGTTTTTTGAGTTGTGAAGTATTCAATGTGAGGAGGTCGGAGTCCAACCCCTACCTGATCATTGTCCTTAGTCACAGACGCTTCCTATGCGGATGGGTAAAAAGAAAGGCGACCTTCTGATTCAGGTCGCCCTCTATAAATCATTAAGAGGACTGAGTGTTTCCACCAGACAGCTTACCGCACAGACCTTTTGGCACGACAACAAATGCATCGCTTTGGTTGTCTTCTTTTGCAGTACCTGCACAAGAACTGGTTTTGGTCGCGCAGTCATTTTTACCCGCTTTGGAGACGCCATAGCACTTTTCTTTTTCTGCAGCGGCTGCCGGAGCAGCGGTTAAAGCGGTGCCACCCAATGCTAATAAACCAGTAATAGCGGCGGTAACCGCAAGATTAGACTTTTTCATAATAATTTCCTTAGACGTTATTCCTTTGATTTGAGTGGGCAAGTGAATCGTGAACTAATTCATCAACTTGCTTAACTAATAGGATAGAAAAAGCCCAAACAAACTTTCATAAAAATGATAAAAAAACATGCAATCATTTTCTTTTCATATTTAAATTGTTGTTTTATCACATAAATATAAACATTATTTTTTGTGCTTTTTGTTCTGAACTACGTGGGGTGTTTAGGTTATAATCACTTTTCATGTATAGATAACCAGTAGCTGAGCACCCAATGGACCCTTCTTTACTTCTTGACGGTTTGAATGACAAACAGCGTGAGGCTGTTGCTGCCCCATTAGAAAACTTACTTGTCCTCGCGGGCGCAGGCAGTGGTAAAACGCGCGTGTTGGTCCATCGTATTGCCTGGTTAATGTCAGTCGAGCAGGCCTCGCCGTTTTCGATTATGTCCGTGACTTTTACCAATAAAGCGGCGGCTGAGATGCGTGGCCGTATAGAAGAGCTTATGATGGGAAGCGCTTCGGGAATGTGGAATGGCACGTTTCATGGCATCTGTCATCGCATTCTACGTGCTCACTATCTTGATGCCCGACTACCAGAAGATTTCCAGATTATTGATTCTGATGACCAACAGCGATTGTTGCGTCGGCTTATAAAAGCTCAGAATCTGGATGAGAAACAATGGCCGGCTCGACAGGCAGCTTGGTGGATCAATGGCAAGAAAGACGAAGGTCTGCGCCCCAATCATATTGATGCTTACCGTGATCCTATCACTCAGACTTACCTTCAGTTATACGCGGCCTACCAAGAAGCGTGTGATCGAGCAGGGCTGGTCGACTTTGCCGAAATTTTGCTTCGAGTTCATGAACTTCTGCGCGATAAAAAGTCTATTCGTGACCATTATCAGGCTCGTTTTAAGCATATTTTGGTTGACGAATTTCAAGACACCAACAATATCCAGTACGCGTGGTTGAGAATGATGGCGGGACCAGAATCTCATGTCATGATTGTCGGCGATGATGATCAGTCCATCTATGGGTGGCGCGGGGCAAAAATAGAAAATATTGAAAAGTTTACTCACGAATTTCCCAAAGTGAAGACTGTCCGTCTAGAACAAAACTATCGTTCTACCAAGACAATTCTAGAAGCATCGAATACTTTGATTGCCAATAATACTGAACGTATGGGCAAAGAGCTTTGGACAGAGGGAAGTGAAGGCGAGCCTATTTCTGTCTATTCAGCATACAACGAGCTTGATGAGGCGCGCTTTGCTGTTAGTAAGATCAAAGCATGGCAGGAAAAAGGCTCGGCACTAAATGACGCAGCGATGCTTTATCGAAACAATGCTCAATCTCGTGTTCTTGAGGAAGCATTGATTCAGGCAGGGTTACCGTATCGCATTTATGGTGGAATGCGGTTTTTTGAACGTCAGGAGATAAGAGATGCGTTGAGTTACCTTCGCCTAATGGCAAATCGGAACGATGATGCCGCGTTTGAGCGAGTGGTGAATACACCGACGCGTGGTTTAGGTGACAAAACGCTTGAGACGATTCGATTCGCTGCACGTGATCGCGGTTGCACGATGTGGGATGCCAGCCTGATCTTGCTTGAGGAAAAAGTGTTGGCGAATCGAGCCGCGGGCGCGCTCAGTCGTTTCGTTGAATTAATCACGGCTCTGGAAGATGATACTCGTGAGTTGTCACTTCATGAGCAAGCTGATCATGTCATTAAATACTCAGGCTTGTTCGCTATGTACGAACAAGAAAAGGGTGAAAAATCTAAAGCTCGTGTTGAAAACCTTGAAGAATTGGTGACGGCGACTCGGCAGTTTGAGAAGCCTGAAGAGGCTGACGAAATGACGATGCTGACGGCTTTTCTTACTCACGCTGCACTGGAAGCGGGCGAAGGGCAAGCTGATGAGTTCGACGACGCGGTCCAACTGATGACGTTGCACAGTGCGAAAGGTTTAGAGTTTCCTTTGGTTTTCATGGTCGGTGTCGAAGAGGGCATGTTCCCAAGCCAGATGTCAGCCGAAGAAGCAGGACGTCTCGAAGAAGAGCGCCGCTTATGTTATGTCGGTATGACCCGCGCAATGGAGAAACTTTACATTACTTATGCTGAAATGCGTCGTCTTTATGGTCAGGATAAGTATCACAAGCCGTCGCGTTTTATCAGAGAGTTGCCGGAAAGTTGTCTGGATGAAGTGCGAATGAAAGCACAAGTAAGCCGTCCAGCCAGCGCTGGACGTTTTAGTCAGACGGTCGTCAAAGACACCTTCAATGAAACAGGTTTTAGTTTGGGTTCAAGAGTTGTGCATCCCAAATTTGGTGAAGGGACAATCATTAACTTTGAAGGCAGTGGTCCGCAAAGTCGTGTTCAGGTTGCTTTTAATGGCGAGGGTATTAAGTGGTTAGTGACCGCTTATGCGAAACTGGAGCAATTGTAATTACAAAGAAAAACCCCGAGAGCTTGCGCTTCTCGGGGTTGTGGTCCTACTCGCAGCAATCCAGCTACTAAAGGTGCTCCATGCATCTAATCCTTGATAGTATATGCTGATGTCCTTCAGCTTAGTCCATTCATCGCCATCCTTTAGCGGTGTCCTTTGACCCTATCCTGGTCCACTAACTGTCCTAGTTAGCTCACTTTGCTCAATCCTAAGCCGTGTCCTTTCATCATCCTGATGACAAGTCCTTCCCTCTTCCAGAGGTGTCCATTTCCCATCCTTAGTAGCAACCATCCTAGTTACTATTGAGTCCGTTCAATGTCCAGTTTGCTATCCTTGCCGATTGTTCATCCTGAGCAACCGTTCCTTCTTCCTGAAGATAACCAAATCCGTGGTCAGTTCCTGTTCCGTGCCGACTTCCCTCCGACACAAACCATCTTACGGTTTTGTCCCTTTTCAGCAAGCCGGTGAAAGTACATTAGCAAAACCTTTTTTATTGGGAGAATTTACTTGTTGTTATATAACAGTTACTTAGTCATTTTATGATGAGGTTTTCTCACTAAGAAAGCTGTATTTGCTCACCAGTTTGTAAGAGATATCTCACAAACTGGTGAGCTGATCGACGTTATTGGCCGACCGCCGTTCCTTCGCGTCGAGGATCCGCGGCACCTTCCAATGTATTATTTTTGAATAAAATAGCGTGTAACCCTGAGTTTAGGTCGCGAACATTTACGTCAAAGCCCATTTCTTCCAGCTCCGCTTTTAGTGATTCGGCCTGACTGCCTTGCTCAATATCCAGCGTACCGAAACGATTCAGTATATGCGCCTGATTTATTGCTTGCTGGATATCCATTCCCCATTGTGTGTGAGCGATAATGGCTTGAGCAACATAGCCTATGATACGACTTCCGCCTGGAGAGCCAATGGCCATATAGGGTTTGCCATTTTGCATAATGATGGTGGGTGCCATTGATGAGCGTGGGCGTTTACCTGGCTCAAGACGATTGGCGATAGGCCGTCCGTCTTGGTGGGTTCTAAATGAAAAGTCAGTTAATTCATTGTTTAACAAAAAGCCATTCGTCATCAGGCGTGACCCAAACGCGTTTTCAATCGTCGTGGTAATGGAAACCACGTTGCCATCTTTATCTGCGACGTTGAAATGACTGGTGGATGGCAGCTCAATGGATTCATCCTTGCTCTGTACTCGGGCATAGTCCCAAGGTGGGTTGCCTGCTGGTGCAGAGTCAAGCGCTTTTCCTGGTGTGATTAATTTTGCTCGTTGTTTTAGGTAGTCAGAATCGAGTAATCCTTTAGTTGGCATGGGCACAAAGTCTTCATCTGCCATGTACATACCTCTGTCGGCAAACGCTAGACGAGAGGCATCCGCAATCACTTGCCAGGATTTGGCGCTGTTGGGGCCCCAGTTCTTGAGATCAAATTGCTCAGTAATGGACAGAATTTGTCCTACTGTTAAAGCACCCGAGCCTGGTGGGCCCATGCCACAGATATTGTAGCTCTGGTAAGCGGAGCAAACAGGCTCACGTTGTATAATTTGGTAATTGCTTAAATCCCGATGTGCGAGGACTCCCGGGTTGCCAGCAGCGTTTTGTACGGTTGCGACGATATCTGCGGCAATTTTTCCTTGATAAAAAGCATTTGCTCCCCCTTTGGATATTGCTTCCAGTGTGGCGGCGTACTGAGGGTTTTTGAGCAAAGCACCTTGGACTTTGGGTGTACCGTCAGGGTTAAAGAAGTAGGCTTTTGTGCTTGGAAAGCGTGATAGGCGATCCGCATCTTGCGCAATAAGCGTGGCTAAACGGGCACTGATTTCAAAGCCTTGCTGTGCGACTTCAATAACCGGCTGAATTAGGGTCGACCATTTCAGTTTTCCATGAGCTTGGTGTGTTTCCCACATCAACTTGACGGTTCCGGGCGTGCCAACAGAACGGCCACCGACCACAGCATCGTAAAACTGTAGGGGTTCTCCACTCTTGTCCTGAAATAAACGCGGCGTTGCTGCTAGTGGCGCAGTTTCTCGGCCATCATAGGTGGTCAGTGATTGTTGCTTTGCATCCCAGTACACCAGAAAAGCGCCACCCCCAATACCAGACGATTGCGGCTCAACCAAGCCCAACATAAGTTGAGTGGTGATCATGGCATCGATGGCATTGCCACCCTGTCTTAGAATTGCAGCCCCCGCCTGTGTGGCGATTGGGTTTGCAGCGGTAACCATCCAATCGTTCGCTTTAACCAGCTGTTTTTTTTCTAAGCCACTGCTTTGTTCTGGAGCGACGGAATCGGCCGCTTGATCGGCAAGGCTCCCCATTGACGTCAACATTAAACACGTCGTGATAAATTTACGTTTCCACTGCATTTTATTCTCCTTTTTTATGCGCAGACAGGGTGACAGTGGAAGCAAAAAGAGTCTAAAGGTTTGTTGTATAAATGTTGCGTAGAATCAAAAATTACACAAATAACAGTAATGTCGTTAATGATTGCCCAACAATACTCAGACCAATAAGCGTGAACAAAACTCCGCATAGCCCATCAATGTAAATAGACAGACTGTGGATTTTCTTTTGCATACTGGGTGTGGAAAGCACCCAGGCAAGAAAAGAGAACCATAAGAATGACAGACTCCAGAGAATCAAGACCGCGAATCCTTTTCCCGTTATAGACATACTCGCAGGAACCAGACTGGACATCAGGCTAAGAAAAAAGACGAGCGCTTTCGGATTGAGAATATTGGTCGCCAATCCTCGCGAAAAAGCTTGACGCTTATTGCTGAGGACAAAGGGGGGCAGTGAAGAATCGACGGAAGAATTCGACGTTCTAATGACTTTCCACACGGTTTTGAGGCCACTTAGGCCTAGATACAATAAGTAACTACCGCCAGCGAATTGAAGGGCGGCAAATAAGCTAGGTTGCTGCTGAACCAGATAGCTGACACCTGTCAAACTGAGAATCGAATGCAATAGAATGCCAAATGACAGGCCCAGAGCGATATAAAGACCGGTTTCTCGACCAAAGCGGGTCGAGTTTTGGACCACAAGGGCAAAATCTGGGCCGGGACTCATGAGAGCAACAAAATGAACCACAGCAAGCGTGGCTAGGATGGTGAGTTCGTTCATAATAATTGGTGGCAATGAAATAATGGTGGGATTATGCCTAACAGCGACCTGCGGTGATTGTAAAAAAATGACATTAATTAATTTGGGAAGGAGTGATGCCAAAAGTGGTTTTAAACGCCTTGATAAAATGGGCTTGATCATAGAAGCCGATTTGATAGGCGACATCGATACTATGGCCTCCTGCTCTGAGTAGCTTCATCGCTTGTTCGAGTCTTAGGCGAGTCAACCAAGCGTAAGGGGTGATCCCTATTTTTGCCTTAAAATGACGTTGAAATTGAGTCGGGCTGAGTTGGCAAAGTTGTGAGAGATCTTGCAGACGGATAGGTTGGTCGAGATGATCAAGTAAATAGTCTTTGAGGGTGGCGATGGACTGGTTACCCAAAGGAGTAACGTGGGTTTGTTTTACACTGCCATAGTGACGAAAGAGTCTCTCAAACCCTTCATATGGCATACAATCTTGCGCTAATTGACTTACTTTGCTGTTGGCGAGCAGGCCGTGCAGCTTAGCAAGGGAAGTGAACAGTTTGTCATCAGAAATGACCAGCTGTTTAAAGTGAATCTGGGTCTGAGGGCGTTGTAACTGTGCGAGTTCGCTAAACCAACATGGCTCAAGTGTAAACACACGAACTTGATAGCCAGATTGACATAGGGATTGCCCATCGTGAAGCTCATCAGGTGGCATGATCACGAGCTGGCCCGCCCCAACATGGTAGTGAGTACCTTGGTACTGAAACTTTTGTTCTCCTTCCGTAATCAGGCCAATATGAAAATCTAGGTGGTAGTGGCGCGTAAAAGAGAACGACTGATAATTGGCTTCAATCAGGCTGAGTTGTGTATGTTGTGTGGTGTGATAGTGAACCTGTTCCATGAAGCGCTAAGTTTTGGTCAAATATTGACCTATTTTAGCGCTTGCTCAATTGATTGTCTTGTAAAAAATGATCACCGACTTGTTGGCGGCGGACGACGCAGGTGTTTACTGGCTCTAAACCCATCAACACTAAAAATGAGCAAAGCTCCCCAAATGCAAGCAAAGGTCACGGCTTTGTCAATCGTAAAAGCTTCATCGTAAACAAGGACAGCGAGCAGGAACATTAAACTTGGACCTATGTACTGGAAAAAGCCTAAGGTCGAGAGCTTGAGACGAGTAGCAGCACTGGTAAAGCAAAGTAGGGGCAGCGTTGTAACCACCCCAGCAGCAATCAGCAAGACATTTAACTGGAGATCATTCAATGCCAAATTTGATGTTGAGCTATCGGCGAACCACAACAAATAAATGGCCGCTACGGGCAGTAAGAGTAATGTCTCAATAAACAGGCCCGTTTGAGCATCTAAACTGATTTTTTTGCGCAATAAACCATACAAACCGAAACTTAATGCGAGCGCGATCGCGACGATGGGCACTGAACCAAAAATGACCAGTTGCACCATAACCCCACAGGCAGCGAGCGTGACGGCAAACCACTGCATTTTACGCAAACGCTCACCAAGAAATACCATTCCAATCACAACATTAATCAAGGGGTTAATATAGTAACCGAGACTGGCATCAAGCATGTGGTTTGTGTTGACTGCCCAAATGAAAATTAACCAGTTCGCCGCAATAATCACTGAGGTTACCACCAAAAATAGCATCTTCTTTTTAGAACTGATGACTTCACGGACCTTATTCCAACGACTGCCAAGTTGAAGCAACGCGGCCAAAAAGACAAAAGACCATATTACTCTGTGGCTAAGAATCTCCATGGGGGAGACGTCGCTGACAAGTTTAAAATAAATGGGAGCAATGCCCCACATAGTATAAGCACCAATGGCCAGTAAGATACCTTGCTTTGCTCTGTGTTGTTCTTCGGGTGTCATTGGGTTTCTCAATGGTTAGTCTAATAAACTGAACGAACATTATACGAATGAGGTAACTAATCACCTAATAAATTACGGTTTTATTCGCATCCAATCACAACTACAATGGCGTTTTGCATTTCCCTGTTTCTTTTCCAATTGAGATATTCATGACTGCGACCCTGCTTGCTGAACAATCTGATCCATCGCTCACCCCACAACGTGTTTTGCAAGACGTGTTTGGCTATCAGACTTTTCGAGATGGTCAGAAAGACGTCATTGATGGTGCAGTTAAAGGCGCAGATAGTTTAGTGATCATGCCAACAGGAGGGGGCAAATCCCTTTGCTACCAAATTCCAGCGTTGGTGCGTAGTGGGTTAACTGTGGTTGTTTCTCCCTTGATCGCTTTGATGAAAGACCAAGTTGATCAGTTAAAGGCGAACGGTGTGGCGGCAGAGTGCATCAACTCAACCATGACAAGGGATGAGCTTGTTTCGGTTTACAACCGCATGAATACCGGTGCGTTGAAGATGGTTTATGTGTCTCCAGAACGCGTATTAATGCGAGATTTTATGGACAGACTTAACCAGCTATCGGTGTCGATGATAGCGGTTGATGAAGCACATTGTATTTCTCAATGGGGGCATGATTTCAGGCCAGAGTACGCGTCTCTTGGCCAACTTAAGAAGTGGTTTCCTCATGTTCCAGTGATGGCGCTGACCGCGACCGCTGACGATGCCACTCGCAACGATATCATACAACGCCTTCAGCTGGACGCGCCACAGACCTATCTGAGTAGCTTTGACCGACCCAATATCCGTTATACTTTGGTTGAGAAGCATAAACCTGTCTCACAAGTGATTCGGTTTCTCGCAACGCATAAAGGAAACTGCGGCATCATTTATTGTGGTAGTCGTAAAAAAGTTGAGATGTTGACTGAGAAGTTATGTAACAACCACATACGGGCTGCCAGTTATCATGCTGGGCTTGACGCCGATGAGCGAGGGTATGTTCAAGAGGCTTTTCAAAGAGACGATATACAAATTGTTGTTGCCACCGTTGCGTTTGGGATGGGAATCAACAAACCCAATGTTCGTTTCGTTGTCCACTTTGATATCCCGCGTAATATAGAGTCTTACTATCAGGAAACAGGCAGAGCCGGTCGAGATGGCTTGCCAGCAGAAGCCATGATGTTATTTGACCCATCAGATATCAATTGGCTAAGGCGAATGTTAGATGAGAAAGATGACGGACCGCAGAAAAAGGTGGAATCGCACAAACTGAATGCAATGAGTGCGTTTGCTGAAGCTCAAACATGCCGACGTCAGGTTTTACTCAATTATTTTGGTGAATATCGCGAAAAGCCGTGTGGCAATTGTGATATTTGCTTGGACCCACCCAAACACTTTGATGGTTCAGAGCAGGCGAGAAAAGCATTATCTTGTGTTTATCGAGTCAATCAAAGTTTTGGTATGGGCTACGTGGTCGAAGTGCTACGTGGGATGCAAAATATCCGAATACGTGAAAATGGTCACGATAAACTGACTACTTATGGGATTGGACGAGAGAATAGCCACGACTACTGGGTGAGTATTTTTCGTCAGCTCATTCATAAAGGTTTGTTGTTTCAGAATATTACCCGTAATTCGACATTGCAGTTGACCGAAGAAGCCCGCCCTGTTTTACGTGGTGAGACTGCGCTTGAATTGGCCGTACCTAGGTTAGACACCGCGGTGCGATCGGCAAAATCGGATAAATTGATCAGCAAAAATTACGACAAGAAGTTGTTTGCAAAATTGCGTAAATTGCGGAAAGCGATTGCCGATGAAGATGGCCTCCCTCCCTATGTCGTGTTTAGTGATGCGACCTTGATCGACATGGCCGAAATCTTACCCACGTCGTATGGTGAAATGCTGGCAGTCAACGGGGTTGGGCAGCGTAAGTTAGAAAAATATGCTGACTCATTTTTAGATCTTATACAGGAGCATGTAACCCATCATGGTTGACCCGCAAATATTTTCAGACCAGAAGACGGATTTTGGGCTTATACAATATGAAGCTGAGCAAAGCCGTATGATTGTGCGCACCCCGAGTTTTGATTTTGATACCTTCCCTATACTAGGGGAGACATTGTTAGGTCTGCTTTCAGCCAATGCCATCGAAAAGCAGTCGGATGCTGATCTTCACTCATGGTTGATTGATTTCGAGGGTTGTCAGTTATTTCTCCGAGCTGAGCATTACAGCGAATGTGTTTGGTTTGAAGCTGTGGCTAGCGGAGACGCTAGAGAGGAACTCGACTTTCTTGCTTCTTTGTTTCTACGTGGTTTTTAAACGCAATCTCTGAGGCCTGCAATTGTTGATGGCGGATTGGTTGAAGTGAAAGTTGGTTAATGTATAATCGCCGACCGAGAGATTTATCAACGTTAAGGTGCTGATATGACCAAACGAAGATTATCTTAAATATCAAGGTTCTTTTATTTAATTGTTGGTTAGGCTGGCTCCAGTGACGAGGAGGTGGTCGATTTGGGTTCCCTCACCCCCAAACCAAACTAAAAAGGTACAGCATGAGTCATTTTACCCCAGCGCAGCAGCGCAAAGCCCTTTTTCTACTTGTCCTATTCCATTTGATTATCATTGCATCAAGTAATTACTTAGTGCAGCTACCGTTCACTCTCTTTGGGTTTCATACCACTTGGGGGGCGTTTACGTTTCCGTTTATTTTCTTAGCAACGGATTTAACCGTAAGAATCTTTGGGGCTCAATTAGCTCGTCGCATCATTTTTTGGGTGATGTTACCAGCCTTGGCGGTGTCTTACGGTCTGTCTGTCCTATTTTTCGAGGGGCAGTACCAAGGCTTCTCCCAAATGGGGGAATTTAATGTCTTTGTCGCACGTATCGCTATTGCGAGTTTTATGGCTTACTTGCTAGGACAAATTTTAGATGTTCATGTCTTTAACCGTTTGCGCCAGATGAAAAAGTGGTGGGTTGCGCCCACGTGCTCGACACTCTTTGGCAATGCGTTGGATACCATTGCATTTTTTGCTATCGCTTTCTACCAAAGTTCAGATCCTTTTATGGCTGAGCATTGGACAGAAATTGCGTTGGTCGACTACGGGTTTAAATTGATCATTAGCTTAGGTTTATTTGTCCCTATGTACGGGGTACTACTCAACTTTTTGATTAAGAAAATGACGGCGGTAAACCCTCAATTTAAAGCGGTTGGCGCTCACTGAGAAAGGAAAAGAAACAAGCTCAGCAGAGTCAATCTACTGGGCTTGTTGTGTGTTCGAAATAGGATTTAGCGTGTGATAATGCTCAGTGGCCAGCCAATGTCACTTTGCTGATGAGCCTCTATTTCCAATTCCGTTGCCGTTAAAGGATTGGTATCTAGCCACTGCTTCTCTAATATCAGTGATAACTTATCCCCCTCCGACTGAATCAAAATTTTCGGCTCTAACTGCGGATTTCGACGGTGAGTGAGTAAGACCGATAGTCGCAGTAAGCGAAGTAACCTTCTTGCACTGGTCCCTGATAAGGCATGTTGTTCTGGGATAGAGGTGAGTTGATCGCGATAGCGGCGAGCAATCTCACCGAGGAAATGTTTCTGTGCTCGTGTATAGCCCGGTAAATCTAGGTGTTGCAGCAGATAAGCACTGTGCTCTCCACCCTTCTTGAAATCGATGGACAACCCAATCTCATGGAGTTGTGCTACTGTGCTTAACAGGACAGCGCCATGCTCTTCAACAATCCAGTCTTTTTCGCATTGGTCGAGCATTTTGCTGGCCAAGCTTGCGACTTGTTCTCCATACAAGGTATCAATTTGATAGCGGATCTGAACGTTGGTGATGGTTCGAGAGCGGACATCGCTTTGTTTGAGTTCGTCGACCATGTCATAAACAAGGCCTTCACGAAGTGCCCCGCCCGCTAATGTCATGGAATCAATTTCAAGTAACTCAAAGACAGCGATAAGGATAGAAAGGCCGCTTGGGAACACTAACGCTCGCTCAAGTGTCAGACCACTAATATCCAGCTCCTCAAGGTACTCGGCCAACATCGCTTGCTTTTGTAATCGCTTGAGTTTGGTGAGCGTGATGATCTCATCCATACCTTGAGCCAGCATGATTTCTTGTAGTGCTTGCACCGTGCCAGATGCTCCGACGCACATATCCCAGCCTATTTGCGAGTATTGTTGCAAAATGGGCTGAAGTGTTTGCTTCGCGGACTGAATTGCACGATCAAAATTTTCGATGGTCAATTGACGGTCTTGAAAGTGTTTTTCAAGCCAGGTCACGCAGCCCATCTGTAAGCTTGTCAAAGCTTTGGCTTCAAAGCCTTCGCCAATAATGACTTCAGTGCTCGCACCGCCTATATCAACGACTAAGCGGCGACCATTGCCTCCCGAGGTATGAGCCACCCCTTTGTAAATAGTGGCGGCTTCTTCTTCCCCATCAATGACGTTAATGTCATGCCCAAGAATTTTGTTCGCCTTGTTGAGAAACTCAGCGGCGTTGGTGGCTGTTCTGAGCGTAGCGGTCCCAACAATGCGAATATTGCCTTGTGGAATATCCTGAAGCCGTTCTGCAAATAAACGTAAGCAGTCCCATCCACGTTGCATTGCTTCTAGGCTTAGCGTGTTACTTTTGTCTAATCCTGCCGCAAGGCGAACTTTGCGTTTTATTTTCGCCATTGTTTGAACACTGCCACTAATGTGGCGCACAACGAGCATATGAAAACTGTTCGACCCAAGGTCAATAGCTGCGTAAAGGGGTGATGAAACTGCTTGGTTCATAGGCGACTTAAGAATCCTTTTTATGGCGTGGCCGTGAGCGGTGGGTTGAACGACGGTTGCCGTTTCGAGGGCCGCCGGTGTTGGTGCGACGTTGCTGCTGAGGTCGATTTGAACGCATGCGTATTGGCGCAGGAAGATCCTCGATCAGGGCCTGAGGGTCGTAATCAGACACAGGAATTCTGTGCTCAATATATTCCTCAATAGGAGGCAGATTAATCGCGTAATCTTCACAGGCAAAACTGAGTGAGTGGCCACTTTCTCCAGCGCGGCCTGTACGGCCGATGCGGTGAACATAATCCTCGCAATCGTCGGGTAGGTCGAAGTTAAAGACGTGGGTGACTTGCGGGATATGCAGTCCACGGGCAGCAACGTCGGTTGCGACCAGCAAATCTACTTCACCGCGAGTGAATTGTTCAAGAATACGTTCGCGCTTCTTCTGAGGGATATCGCCCGTCAGTAAGCCAACACGATGGCCGTCTGCGGCTAAATGTCCCCAGACGGATTCACATTTATGCTTGGTATTGGCGAAAATGATGGCGCGGTCAGGCCATTCTTCTTCGATGAGCGTTTGCAGAAGTGACATTTTGTGTTCGTTTGAAGGATAGAATAACTCTTCCTGGATGCGGTGTCCGGTTTTACGCTCTGGATCGGCGACGACACGCTCAGGGTTATGCATATGTTCAAATGCTAATTCCTGAACTCGGTAGGAGAGGGTCGCTGAAAACAACATATTCAAACGTTCTTTCGGTTCCGGCATATTGCGAAACAAGAAACGAATATCCTTAATAAAGCCGAGATCAAACATACGATCTGCTTCATCGAGAACCACAACCTGAATTTGTTTTAGGTTAAACACTTTCTGTTTGTAGAAATCAATAATGCGACCTGTGGTGCCGATCAGTATATCCACCCCTTGTTCAAGCTTACCAAGTTGCTTCTCGTAGCTCTCGCCACCGTAGGCTAAACAAGCTTTGATTCCGGTGCTTGCGATAAGAGGTTCCGCATCATTGTAAATCTGAATTGCCAGTTCTCGCGTCGGAGCCATGATAATCGCTCGTGGTTGAGTCGGCTTGCGGCCTTCATTTTCTCCTGTTGTTAGTAAGTGGTTAAAAGTAGCAGTCAGGAAGGCTAATGTCTTACCTGTACCCGTTTGGGCTTGGCCTGCGATGTCTTGGCCGGTGAGCAGGACCGGCAACGCCAAGGCTTGGATAGGGGTACAAATTTTGAACCCTTTAGTTTCCAAACCTTCAGTAACTTGGGGGTGTAAACCCAAATTGGCGAACTTTTGCTCTGTGATGTGCGTCTTTTTCATAGGTATAGAATATCAGCTTAAGCTTGCAATACGAAAGTAAATACATTCCAATAGGGCATCTAAATACTGGTTACCATCCAACCAGTCCCAAAAAAGCACATTGGAGTGGAAGATGAGTGATAAGATTTTGCAGCTGACTGATGACGGTTTTGAGAACGACGTAATCAACGCTGCAGGCCCGGTTCTTGTAGATTTTTGGGCAGAATGGTGCGGTCCTTGTAAGATGATTGCCCCTATTCTCGACGAGATTTCAGAAGAGTACCAAGGCAAACTCACTATCGGGAAGCTGAATATCGATCAAAATGCGGATACACCGCCTAAATTTGGTATTCGTGGCATCCCTACATTGCTTCTGTTTAAAGAAGGTAATGTTGCAGCGACCAAAGTTGGTGCGATTTCTAAGACTCAATTGAAAGAGTTTTTGGACGCTAACCTATAATTAAATGGCTTGGTATGACCGTGCATTTTGTTCAAATGCACGGTTTTGTTTTTGAACGCCAACAAAATCTAGACTAGGCTAGTATTTAGTGCTAGTTTATCGCACGTTAATTAAACAAGTTTCTCTTCTTGGTCGATCCTGTGACCAAAATTCATCTTAACTAAAAAACAGATCCTATTTTGACTAAAAAAGTATCCACCACCATGAATCTAACAGAACTGAAGAACAGACCTGTGTCTGATCTTGTCAAACTTGGCGAAAGCTTGGGCCTTGAAAACCTAGCGCGTTTAAGAAAACAAGACATTATCTTCGCCATCCTTAAAGCACACGCGAAAAGTGGTGAAGATATTTTTGGCGACGGGGTTCTGGAAATACTTCAAGACGGCTTTGGCTTTCTTCGCAGTGCTGACAGCTCTTACTTGGCAGGTCCTGACGATATCTATGTATCACCGAGTCAGATCCGCCGCTTCAACTTGCGGACGGGTGACTCCATTGCGGGTAAGATTCGTCCTCCGAAAGACGGCGAACGCTACTTTGCCTTGTTGAAAGTCAATACGGTTAATGATGACAAGCCTGACAATGCTCGCAACAAGATTCTTTTTGAGAACTTGACTCCATTACACGCCAATGAGCGTATGGTGATGGAGCGTGGCAACGGCTCGACGGAAGATATTACTGCACGCGTACTGGACTTGGCTTCACCCATTGGTAAAGGTCAACGTGGTTTGATTGTCGCTCCGCCAAAAGCGGGTAAAACCATGTTGTTGCAGAATATTGCCCAAAGTATCGCTTACAAACATCCTGAATGTGAACTCATGGTGCTTCTTATCGATGAGCGTCCTGAAGAAGTGACAGAGATGCAGCGTCTTGTTAAAGGCGAAGTGATTGCATCGACGTTTGATGAGCCCGCTTCACGTCACGTGCAAGTTGCCGAAATGGTGATTGAAAAAGCCAAACGTCTTGTTGAACATAAGAAGGACGTTGTCATTCTGCTGGACTCTATTACGCGTTTGGCTCGTGCATACAACACGGTTGTGCCATCATCAGGTAAAGTTCTGACGGGTGGTGTTGATGCTAATGCCCTTCACCGTCCTAAGCGATTCTTTGGCGCGGCACGGAACGTTGAAGAGGGAGGCAGTCTGACCATTATCGCAACAGCGCTAGTGGATACAGGTTCGAAGATGGATGAAGTGATCTACGAAGAGTTTAAAGGGACAGGTAATATGGAGTTGCACCTGAACCGAAAGATTGCTGAAAAACGTGTTTTTCCAGCGATTGATTTTAATCGCAGTGGGACCCGTCGTGAAGAGCTACTGACTAAAGCAGACGAACTACAGAAAATGTGGATTCTGAGAAAGATCGTTCACCCAATGGGTGACATTGATGCAATGGAGTTTCTCATCGACAAGCTGGCTATGACCAAGACCAACGATGAATTCTTTGATGCGATGCGGCGTCAATAACAAAATGTGACTTCTAACGCCATCGATATTGTCGATGGCGTTTTTGTTTGCATTCTTATCTGATAGGCTTCACAATCAGGTGAAATGTTAAAAGGAAGTTAACATGCAACAAGGAATGTTGTCGTCAGTTATCCTGTGCTCTTCACTGTTATTTGGTACGACATCGGTCGTTGCTTTAGAAATGCAGCCAGAAAAAGTCGAATTGTTGCTTCAGGATGAGCAAGTTCAGAAAAAAGTTTCTGCCCTCCTCCAAAACTTATATGAAAATAAGCTCGATTCACTCAAGTTTTCCCTTGAACGGATAGCGTTACCTCAGCAAGAGGCGGCTCGTTACTTGCTCCTCAAAACCATCGAAGAACAAAATCTCATTCTTACTCCTAGAGTCGCCATCTTTGTGGAACGACAAAAATCCATGATTCCCACCTATGAGGTGTTCGATAGAGGTGAGGGTTATGAGTTTTCTGTCCCTGCTTTCAATTATCCAGCGATTGCCAGTCGTCTTCTAAAACGATGGAAACAAGACCAGTCGACGCTTGACTTTGTTCTGAAGGCCGAACGCGGTGAGTTACAATTGAAAACCTGGTTGTCAGGCAGCCGTTATCAAGTACAAGCGAGAGAAGCACTCTTGATTAAAGAATTGGACAGTTTGTCGTATGAAGCGGTGGCCGGGCTAACTGCGCAATTGACAGATGAGGCCGTGACGAGTTGGCTGCCGTCATCTGTGGTGATGGTGAAGCTGGCGCAAATCAGTGAAAATGCCGATCTTTATAAGATACTTTGGCGGATGCGTGCAGATTTTAACAGTCAAGGTGAGTTGAGCCGATTGGCGCAAACGGGGAATTCGTTTGCCGTACAGCAAATTATTCAAGCGTCTTTTAATCCTAGCTTAAAGCAACACGCTATTAAGGCGTTGGCACAGATTAAACCCCTGCCTGAGGAAGCAAAGGTTTTCTTAATTGAAAAAATGGCCGTCAAAGACGAAGCCTTGATGGTTGCGCGGGAATTGGCCAATCAGGGCTATCGACTATGGTTGCAAGAATTAGCGAATGACAACCAGACGGTTCGCCGTAGCGCGATTTTGAACGCCTTAGCACAATAGGTATAACCCCAATAAAAACAAGGCTCTTCTAGGCCTAGTTTTTGTTATACTGCCCGCAATATAATCAGTCAGCAGAAGAGCTATGAGTTTTCAGGATTTACGCGATTTTATCGCTCATTTGGAGTGCAAAGGGAAGCTGACAAGGATTGCTCACCCTGTAGACCCGCGCTATGAAATCACCGAAATCAGTGACCGCACCCTAAGAGCGGGTGGACCCGCGTTGTTGTTTGAGAATCCGATCGGTTATGACATGCCCGTTTTGGCTAACCTATTTGGCACCGCTGAACGGGTAGCGTTGGGGATGGGGCGACAAGACGTTAAAGAATTACGTGAGGTCGGTAAGTTGTTAGCTTATCTGAAGGAGCCCGAACCCCCAAAAGGGTTTAAGGATGCGCTAGAAAAGCTGCCAGTATTTAAGCAAGTGCTCAATATGCCTGTGAAGCGGCGACGTAAGGCACCGTGTCAAGACATTGTCTGGCAAGGTGACGAGGTAGATCTGGATAAAGTGCCGGTGATGAGTTGTTGGCAAGGCGATGTTGCTCCGCTTCTTACTTGGGGCCTCACGGTTACCAAAGGTCCGAGTAAAAAACGTCAGAATATCGGCATCTATCGACAACAGAAAATCGCGAAGAACAAAATTATTATGCGTTGGCTCGCTCATAGAGGCGGAGCGCTGGACTTACGTGACTGGATGGAAACGAATCCGGGGACTCCATTCCCTGTTTCTGTCGCTTTTGGGGCTGACCCAGCAACGATTCTTGGCGCTGTCACACCCGTACCCGATACATTGTCAGAGTATGCATTTGCTGGTCTACTGCGTGGCAAGAAAACGGAAGTTGTTAAGTCCATCAGTAATGATCTTGATGTTCCTGCCAGTGCTGAGATTGTTATGGAAGGGTACATAGATCCGAATGAATTCGCTGACGAAGGCCCATATGGTGATCATACGGGGTATTACAACGAAAAAGAAAAGCATCATGTCTTTACTATTACGCATATTTCGATGCGAAAAGATCCTATTTATCACAGTACCTACACGGGGAGACCGCCAGACGAACCTGCGGTTCTTGGGGTTGCCCTTAATGAAGTGTTTGTGCCAATTCTGCAAAAGCAGTTTCCTGAAATAGAAGACTTCTATTTACCTCCAGAGGGATGCTCGTACCGCATGGCGGTCGTGACGATGAAGAAACAATATCCCGGTCATGCCAAACGAGTCATGATGGGAGTATGGTCTTTCTTACGTCAGTTCATGTACACCAAGTTTGTCGTTGTGTGTGATGACAAAGTCAATGCACGCGATTGGGATCAGGTGGTGGGAGCGATGACTGAACATATGGATCCGGTAAGGGATACATTATTTATAGAAAATACCCCGATTGATTCGTTGGACTTTGCATCCCCAGTTGTTGGCCTTGGCTCGAAGATGGGCCTAGATGCGACCATAAAGTGGGAAGCGGAATTAGTAGGTTCAACGTCCGATGGACGGAGTTTTTCACGGTTAACTTCATCTGTTTTGTCCCATTTTATTCAACAGTTTCCTGAGATTGTTGATGTATATGTACCTGAAATGGCGCACAACAATGGATTTGTAATTATTTCAATGAAAAAGGAACGCGCGGGGCAGTCGCTAGAATTAGTGAACAAAATAGAGGCTTTTCTGTTAACGCATGGTGACCCTAAGTTTGTCGTACTTTGTGACCAAGACGTTAATGTGAAAGATTGGCATGATATTATATGGGCGATAACGACTCGCATGGATCCTGCACGTGACACAAAGCAGATTGATACGACGCTGAGCCATTCATCCCGTTTGGTCCTCGATGCCACGAACAAATTTGAGGGAGAAGAGGTAAACCGGGAATGGGGCTTGCCGATTAAGAAAGATCCTCAAGTCGTCGCGAAAATAGATACGTTGTGGGATAAGTTGGGTATTCAATGACCTCCTTTATTCTTTTTTACCGCAATACATTGAACTTTAAATACAAATACCGTTGGAAGCGGCATGTGATAACCATTCCGTTTCCTCTCACTGTCAGATGAGTGCATGCGCTGCTTGCCGTATGACATAAACTAGAAGAGGCAGTCTTGTATCACCTATAACCTATGCTCACACAGAAAGAGCAAAATACAGGTAGATATTGGCGTGCCAAGCTTAAGCATAAAGTCGTTTAGTACTTACTTTTGAGGAGTAGGTAAGAGGAACATCATGAGCATCCAATGTAAAGTAAAATCAATTAAGCCATTAGCCTGTAATACACATCAGATTCTTCTGCACCCAAACTCGCCTGTCAATTTTAAAGCAGGTCAGTATCTTATGGTCGTCATGGGTGAAAAGGATAAGCGTCCTTTCTCTATTGCCAGCAGCCCTTGTCGCCACCAAGGTGAATTAGAGCTTCATATTGGAGCAGCAGAGAGAAATGCTTATGCGCTCGAAGTCGTTGAAGCTTTACAAAGTGCGCTAGACAATAATGGTGAAGTGACCATAGAGGCGCCTCATGGCGACGCCTGTCTTCGTGAGAGTAGCGACCGCCCAATAATTCTTATTGCTGGAGGAACCGGCTTTAGCTACGTTCGGTCAATACTCGACCATTGTATTGCACAGAATTATGCTAAAGAGATCTTCCTTTATTGGGGAGGGCGTGACGACTCGCAGCTATATGCCAAAGATGAGTTGAACAACATCGCCTCGCAGCATAGAAACGTACATTTTGTGCCCGTTTTGGAAGCGCCGCCGTCTGAGTGGAATGGAAAGATAGGGAATGTACTCCAGGCCGTGAATGATGATTTTGACTCTTTGGCGGCGTATGACATTTATATTGCGGGAAGATTTGAAATGGCAGGGGCGGCAAGAGAACAATTCACACAGAATAAGCAAGCACAAAGTGACCGTATGTTCTCTGATGCTTATGCATTTATCTAAATGCGAATTAGTGGTTCAAATAAAGAGGGCTTTTTGCCCTAATGCCGATCAGTTAAGGCATTAATCGGCAGATCAATTGAACGATCCTCCCAATATGTAAAAATCCGATAGACCCTGTTTATCGGATTTTTTTATGCACGTTTCTCAAGCTCTCGACAT
>NZ_JABEYA020000018.1 GCF_013074385.2 Vibrio ostreicida | reverse complement strand
GATAACCGCTGAAAGCATCTAAGCGGGAAGCGAGCCCTGAGATGAGTCTTCCCTGGCACATTAAGTGCCCTTAAGGGTTGTTCAAGACTAGAACGTTGATAGGCAGGGTGTGTAAGTGCTGCGAGGCATTGAGCTAACCTGTACTAATTGCCCGTGAGGCTTAACCATACAACACCCAAAGGGTTTTGATGGACTCAAAGCAAGAACAGATTGAATGTGTATGAGAACACAATAACCAGCTTTCCAGATTTTTTGCTTTCAGTTGTTGATAAAGACTGAAAGTAAAACAGAATTTGCTTGGCGACCATAGCGTTGCGGACCCACCTGACTCCATGCCGAACTCAGAAGTGAAACGCAGTAGCGCCGATGGTAGTGTGGGGTCTCCCCATGTGAGAGTAGGACATCGCCAGGTTCCAAATTTATTTTCACTTTGAAAAAAGTGAAGACAAAAATTTTTCAGAACCGTTTTAAACGGTTCTTGAATTGCTGATATAGCTCAGCCCGGTAGAGCGCATCCTTGGTAAGGATGAGGTCCCCAGTTCGAGTCTGGGTATCAGCACCATTACAGAATTTTGCTTGGCAACCATAGCACTTTGGACCCACCTGATTCCATGCCGAACTCAGAAGTGAAACAAAGTAGCGCCGATGGTAGTGTGGGGTTTCCCCATGTGAGAGTAGGACATTGCCAGGCTTTTAATTTGCACTTTATTACCAGACTAAAAAGAAATATAAAGACTATTGAGTCTATTTTAGCATGGTGATTAAACGGTTAGGTGCTGACCATTCATACCTGAGCGCCTGAACCTCTGAGTACTAGAATACGAATAACATATGAACCCAATGCAATTGCATTGGGTTTTTCTTGTGTTTTATACCAATCTGGAAAATTAAAGGATCAGGTCAATCCACTCTCTTTGGCACACTTTCGTTACCCTATCGGTACTGTCCAAAAAACGATGCTATTGAGGCACTATCCATGGCATTCTCTTGTAGACGTGATAGCCTCAATGAGATCATAGTTTTAATTAGATTGGTATTACCTCTAATAAAATGTAGATTTTCTAATTCTATCTGAGCACCATTGTCTTTCTGACTTACTTATCTTCATTCAAGGACCAGTCGTAATCGTATCGATGTTTCCCTTTTTTCTGAGCGAGCTCGGGTCGATATTTTATAAGGTGAGACATCAGTTCGGCTTTTGTACCAAAATCGACAGAAAACCATTCATAGATTGAAGACAATTGGAGATCTTCACCTTGTATCTGAACTCCTTTCTTACTGTTAATAAACTCATTAGCTGATTTTTCTAGAAGTAACTCACGGTTATTGGCCGTAAAGGCCTGAGGCTGTAAGTTTGGGCAGCCTAAACTGGCACAATTGACCGCGTAATGAGTACGTGGTTCATTCCATATTGGACGTAAAATACGATGTTCAATATCATTTAGGCTTAAGTCTTGACCGGTAATTGAGACAATATCATCCCCCCAAGGGCCAAAGCTGAATAGCCCCCCTAATTGAGTTATCGAGGAAACTGGATAAGCATTGATAATCAGTTCAACGGTCAATGCATTGTATAAATTTACCCAGTATGCGTACTGCTCATCTTTGGAAAATTGGCGAGGATCGAGTGTAGATAGATCGGAAATATAGTCCTTTAACTTTTCATGGTCTTGTTCGGATATACTCTTATAGCGAAACAGGGTGTTTTCTTCTTGCGCGACTAAATAGCGATCTAATATGGTTTGCCAGCTGTTATGGGAAATTACTTGCGAGTTTTGCTCGTTACTGGTGTTCCAGTATGACCATAAGTCAGACTCGGGTGCGGCCACGGCATTGAAAGTAAATATTGCGATAATTGCTGAAAAGAACTTATTCATAAATGGTTCCTGCTAAATGATGATATTAAGATAAGACCCTACAGAATTAAGTTTACTTTCAATAAAAAGGTCAGCTTTGGCTGACCTTTTCCTCAAAACTATCGCAAGAATGAGGGTATCTGACGTTCATATTCAGAGATTTTCTCTTCATGCTGCAAAGTTAAGCCAATGTGATCTAAACCATTTAATAGGCAGTGGCGGCGAAATGTGTCGATTTCAAATCCATACTCTTGACCATTCGCTCGTACCAGCATAGCTTCTAAATCAACTTCAACCTCAGCGCCAGTGTTGTTCTCTATATACTGGAATATTTCGGTGACTTGTTCCTCTGGTAGCCGTACTGGGACCATTTGATTATTGATTGAGTTGCCGTAAAAAATATCCGCGAAGCTTGGTGCAATCATCGCTTTGATTCCATAATCAGCCAACGCCCAAGGCGCGTGTTCTCGCGAGGAACCACAACCAAAGTTTTCTCGGGCAATTAAGATTGAGGCACCCTGATATCGTGGTTCGTTCATGACAAATGCTGGATTCAATTGTTCACCGGCATCATCGAGGAAGCGCCAGTCATGAAAAAGATGCTTACCAAACCCAAGCCGAGATACCTTTTGTAAAAATTGCTTAGGAATGATCGCGTCTGTGTCGACGTTAGCGGCATCCAGAGGGACAACTAAACCTGTGTGTTGTTTAAAACCTGACATATGTTTTCTCCCTAATCCTGATTACCAAAAGAGCCTAGCTCACGAATATCAACAAAGTGGCCAGCAATCGCTGCTGCTGCGGCCATTGCAGGGCTAACCAAATGGGTTCGACCATCACGACCCTGACGGCCTTCAAAGTTGCGGTTTGAAGTGGAGGCGCAGCGTTCATGCGGACCTAAGCGGTCATTATTCATCGCTAAACACATAGAGCAGCCAGGTAGACGCCACTCAAAGCCTGCATCTTTAAAGATGACATCCAAGCCTTCTGCTTCAGCTTGCGCTTTGACTTGCTCAGAGCCAGGGACGATAAGTGCTTGTACGTTATTAGCCACTTTACGACCTTTAGCGACTGCGGCAGCAGCGCGCATATCTTCGATACGTGAGTTAGTACAAGAACCAACAAAAACTTTATCTATTTTGTAGTCAGATAGCGCCTTACCGGCTTCTAGTCCCATATAAGCCAACGCTTTTTCCGCTGAGGCTTTCTCCACAGGATCTGTGAAGCTTTCTGGTGCAGGGATTGCTTGGTCTACGGCGATGACTTGACCTGGATTAGTGCCCCAAGTCACCTGAGGTTTGATGTCTGCTGCATTCAATGTAACCACAGCATCAAACTTAGCGTCCTCATCGGTTTGTAGAGAAGTCCAGTATGCAATGGCGGCTTCTAAGTCTTCACCTTGAGGGGCAAACTTACGCCCTTTAATGTATTCGAATGTGGTGGTATCAGGTGCGATAAGGCCTGCTTTTGCCCCTAACTCGATAGCCATGTTACATACGGTCATACGACCTTCCATGGTCAGATCAGTAATGGCATCACCACAGAACTCAACGACATAACCCGTACCGCCTGCAGCCGTTGTTTTTCCAATGATTGCGAGAACAATATCTTTGGCTGTGATGCCTGAGGCTACCTTACCGTTCACTTCAATCTTCATTGTCTTCGCGCGCGCTTGTTTGAGCGTTTGTGTGGCTAGAACATGTTCAACTTCAGAGGTGCCGATACCAAAAGCAAGCGAACCGAATGCACCGTGAGTTGCTGTGTGTGAATCACCACAAACTATCGTCATACCCGGTAGCGTAATGCCTAACTCTGGCCCCATAACGTGCACAATACCTTGGTATTTGTGGTTGATATCGTAAAGGGTAACGCCAAACTCTTCACAGTTCTTAGATAGCGTCTCCATCTGGATGCGAGCCATCTCACCTGATGCATTGATGTCTTTAGTTTGTGTTGAAACGTTATGGTCCATCGTCGCAAACGTTTTACTAACTTGGCGAACCTGACGACCTTTTTCACGCAGGCCATCGAATGCCTGAGGAGAAGTCACTTCATGCACTAAGTGTCGGTCGATGTATAAAATTGGGTTTTCACCCTCAGCTGCTACAGCGACGTGTGCGTCGTAGACTTTTTCGTATAATGTTTTGCCCATTATTGCTGCCCTGTGTATGGCTCCTGATAACGGCTTATCAGGAGCGAATAATAATTATGAATGTAGCTGTGGTTACGAGTTTAAAATGTACTCAGCGATTTTGTCGCCCATTTCTGAAGTCGATAGTGCAGGTTTATCGCCCGATAGATCGCCAGTAAGCTCACCCGCAGACAGTGCCTTCGAGACGGCGGCTTCAATATCTTGTGCAGCACTTTCTTCACCCAGGCTGTAACGCAACATGAGCGCTGCAGATAGAATCTGTGCAACAGGGTTGGCAATGTTTTTTCCCGCTATATCAGGAGCGCTGCCGCCTGCTGGTTCGAAAAGACCAAATTTACTTTCGTTTAATGACGCTGAAGGGAGCATGCCCATTGAGCCTGTGATCATGGCACACTCATCTGAGATGATATCGCCGAATATATTAGAACAAAGCATGACGTCGAATTGCGCAGGATCTTTGATAAGTTGCATTGTCGCGTTGTCGATGTACATATGTGATAGCTCCACATCTGGGTAGTCTTTCGCGATTTCTTCCACCACTTCACGCCACAGGATGGAGCTTTGCAGCACGTTAGCTTTGTCGATAGAGCAAACTTTTTTACGACGTAGGCGAGCTGATTCAAACGCAATTTTCGCAATACGTTCAATTTCGAAACGGTGGTATATCTCAGTATCGAATGCTTTTTCATTTGGTCCCTCTCCTTCACGACCTTTTGGTTCTCCGAAGTAGATGCCACCCGTGAGCTCACGAACCACCACGATATCAAAACCGTTGCCAGAGATATCTGCACGCAATGGCGAAAAGGCTTCTAGGCCTTGGTGGATTTGTGCAGGACGCAAATTACAGAACAATTGGAAGTGCTTACGCAGAGGAAGTAGCGCGCCACGCTCTGGTTGCTCGTTTGGTGGTAGATGTTCCCACTTAGGGCCACCGACGGAACCGAAGAGTACAGCATCGGACGCTTCACATGCTTTTAAGGTACTGTCTGGTAGTGGACAACCGTGGTTATCAATCGCGATTCCCCCCACGTCGTGTTCATCGCGAGCAAATTTGATGCTGTGTTTTTTTTCAATCGCATCCAGTACTTTGTGGGCCTGGGCCATTACTTCCGGGCCAATGCCATCTCCTGATAAAACGGCAATTTTGTAAGTGTTGTCTGTCATGTTAGTCCTTGAATTTCTATTTCTTCTGGGCTTCAGGGACGACTCGCATCCCTAGAGTCTCTTATACTGTTGCGATTTTTTTCTGTTTGATTTCAGCAATGGTGTCAGCGCGATGGATGCTATTGATTACATGCAATAACGCTTGACCTGAAGCTTCGACAATATCAGTTGAAACACCAGTGCCGTGATACTTGCGACCTTTATAGTTGGCGATGATATCCGCTTGGCCTAGTCCGTCTTCACCTTCACCTTTCGCCGTTAAATCAAACTTGTCTAGCACAATATCATACCCTGTTACGCGATAGATACATTGGTAAAGGGCATCAACGGGACCATTACCTACCGCGGCTTCTGATTGCTCTTCGTCACCGCATTGAAGTTTGATACTTGTTGTGGCCATCACACTACCTGACTGAACGCTTAGGTAGTTTAGTTTGTAGAAATCATCTTCTTCGCGAAGGTTTGAGAAATGCATTAATGCTTCTAAATCATAATCAAAGACTTGCCCTTTGCGGTCTGCAAGTTTCAAAAAATCTTCGTACAGAGCATCTAGGTTGTACTCGTCTTCTTTGTAGCCCATGGTGTCCATGTGGCTCTTTACCGCAGCACGACCACTGCGGCTCGTTAAATTTAGCGCTTGGTTTTTAAGACCAATAGACTCTGGTGTCATGATCTCGTAAGTGTTTTTATTCTTGAGCATCCCATCTTGGTGAATGCCTGAGGAGTGACTAAATGCGTTAGCACCTACGATGGCTTTGTTGTCTTGAATGGGCATATTACAAAGTTGACTGACCAACTTACTGGTACGGTGAATTTCGTCGTACTTCAGAGCAGTCTTCACGCCAAGCAATTCTTGACGTGTTTTTATTATCATGGCGATTTCTTCAAGAGAGCAGTTTCCAGCGCGTTCGCCGATACCGTTGATAGTGCCTTCTACTTGACGGGCACCTGCTTGCACCGCTGCAATCGAGTTAGCGACGGACATACCTAAATCATCATGGCAGTGCACTGATATGATCGCCTTATCTATGTTAGGAACGCGGTTAAACAGGGTCTCGATGATACCGCCAAACTCGTTGGGTACTGTGTAACCCACAGTGTCAGGAATATTTATGGTGCTTGCCCCTGCATCGATGGCGGCCTCTACCATGCGACACAAGTTATCGATCGGTGTACGCCCCGCGTCTTCACAGGAAAATTCAACATCATCGGTGTATTGACGAGCGTGTTTTACTGCCTTTACACCCATTTCGACCACATCATCGTAGCTTCGACGAAGTTTATCCTTAACATGGACTGTGGATGTAGAGATGAACGTGTGGATACGGAATTGCTCAGCGACCTTCAGCGCCTCTGCTGCGGCATCAATGTCTTTGGCTACTGCCCGGGAAAGACCGCAAATACGGCTATTTTTTATATTTCGAGCAATGGTTTGCACTGATTCAAAGTCACCGGGCGATGATACAGGGAAGCCTGCTTCAATCACGTCAACACCAAGCCTTTCAAGTGCATAGGCAATTTGCAGTTTTTCTTTAACTGTCAAGCTTGCTGACAATGCTTGTTCGCCATCACGTAATGTGGTGTCGAAGATAATGACTTGGTCGTTCATGTTTGCTTCCTTAGTGATTCGATGTGTTTACATCGGTTCATCGTTTATTTCCAACATATAGGTATAAAAAAACCCGCATCTGTGTGCGGGTCTTAAGTGATTCTGTGTCGTTAATTTTCTTCCACAGCCTACCCGCGCGAGTATGTCACGATAAGGAGGAGGCTCAGCAGGAGAGAAAAACGATTTATCATTGTTAACGTTTCCTTTGCGGTCGTTACAAAAGCACATATTTAAGTTAACAAATTAGTACCGCACTACACGAGCAACGTCAACCAAAAATGTCGTTTTTATTCTCTATTTATTCAATAACGGACTCTCAAGGGGATGTCTATATGTAACAAGATGCCGTCATGAGTGGCTGTATTTAGTCACTGAATTGTTCTTGTGATGAGGTTTAGGGCAATGTAACGGAATCACCCTCAAAGCTTCACTGATTTGTCACTAAGTTCTCTTAGATTTGAATAAAGAAGCGTCGCTAAAAGGAATCGGTCATGCGTTCAATCGAGCCTATAGCCAAGTTTGATTTGGCGTTTTCACTGTTTTGTTTGCAACATAAGTTCTCTCATCCATTATCTCGTCTCAGTAAGGCGGTATCTCATACTGGGGATGGGCATTTATATGTCCTTATCGGCCTGTTGGCTGGCTGGTTTGGTGGAAACGTAGGCGTTCTATTTTTGATGGTCGGTTTGCTGGCATTTTCTATCGAGTTACCAGTGTACTGGATGGCGAAAAACCTTTTTAAGCGGCGAAGGCCAGAAGAACTGTCAGAGCTGGTGACGTCATTTATCACGCCATCAGATCGATACAGTTTGCCGTCAGGGCATACTGCGGCCGCTTTTCTAATGGCGACAGTCATTGGACATTTTTATACGGATTTGGAATGGTTCGCGTTTATTTGGGCTGGACTTATCGCATCGTCAAGGGTTTTGCTTGGTGTCCATTTTTTTAGCGATGTTGTGCTAGGGGCATTGTTAGGATTGGGAAGTGCGAAAATAGCACTCGCAACAATGGGAGGCTAGGCGATGAAAATATTATATGGAGTGCAGGGAACAGGCAATGGTCATATTGCTCGCGCACGATCAATGAGTATTGCCCTGAAAAAGCGTGATGTAGACGTTGAATTTCTCTTCTCAGGCCGTCCTCAGGATAAGTATTTTTCTATGGAGGAGTTTGGTCACTATCACACGCGTCGTGGTTTAACCTTTATCACTGAACAAGGTAAAGTGAATTATCGCAAGACCTGTGTTAGGAATAATTTGTTTTCCTTCTATCTAGAGGTCAAGCAGCTTGATCTAAGTGGTTATGATCTCATCATCAACGATTTTGAACCCGTTTCTGCGTGGGCGGCCAAGCAGCAAGGAAAAGCATCGATTAGTATTAGCCACCAAAATGCTTTCCGTTACTCAGTGCCGCTCAAAGGCGCTGGCTGGTTTGATAAAAAAATCATTGAGTACTTTGCTCCGGCTGAGCATCATATTGGTTTGCACTGGTATCATTTTGATCAACCGATATTACCGCCCATTGTTCATACGCAAAAAGAGGAGGTTGAAGGGGATGACATCGTCTTAGTGTACTTACCGTTTGAAAGTCTTGAAGACATTTCTGACCTATTGTTGAGGTTCTCACAGCAACGATTTGTGTGCTACCACCCTAATAATATCGAAGAAAAAATTATTGATAACGTGCACTATCTGCCATTGAGCTTTGATGGTTTTCAGTACCACCTTCATCGTTGCAATGGGGTGATCGCTAATGGCGGTTTTGAGTTGCCATCAGAAGCGTTAACTTTAGGCAAGAAACTGCTATTAAAACCGTTATCTGGTCAATTTGAGCAAATGAGTAATGTTGCAACATTGGAAGAGTTAGGGTTGGCCAGTTGTATGGAAATTCTGGATGCTTCTATTGTACGTTCTTGGTTAGATGAAGCTCAGGCGGAAAGTGTTCATTACCCTGATGTGGCCCAAGCTATCGTTGAGTGGTTGATAAAAGGTGACTGGGACAACAAACAGCAGCTTACCCGCCATTTGTGGGACAAAGTCGACTTTCCCAGCTACGTTACTCAAGTAGAACGTTGGTGATGTGCCTCCGATAAATGATGATTTTTTTATTAACGGCATCTAAGCATTGATGCTGTTTTTATATCATGTAGACAATCTATTTTTCCTGCCAATGAATCCAAAATCTAGAATCGTTCCCTACCTTGCTGCCGTTTAAATGAATAAATGTGTACGTCAATTGAGTTTATAAAATTTTATAAAACTTTTAAGTCCATGATAAGTATACTTAATGTTGTTAATTAAATAAAAAATACTTATTAATTATCAATCTTGTTGCTAAATACTGAATGATTCGTCGATAGTAGAGTTCTGTCGGGAATTATCTAATCCGCAAATATAAGCTCAAGCGTCGGTTAGCTATACCCAGACCCTACTTATTTACACCAATTTTAAACTGTATGAAGACAAAGAGGCTTTCCTGATGATTGATAAAAAAGAGTCGATGAGTGCAATTGCTAGCTACCGTATGGAAAGCACTCTCCGTGGCGTAGACTTAAATCTTTTAACTGTGTTTGATGCGGTAATGCAAGAACAAAATATTACTCGTGCAGCGCACAATTTAGGTATGTCGCAGCCCGCTGTTAGTAATGCAGTTGCTCGCCTAAAAGTGATGTTTAACGATGAATTGTTTATGCGTCATGGTCGTGGCATTCAGCCGACTCAACGCGCACGATTGCTCTTTGGTCCGATGCGTCAGGCTCTACAATTGATCCGTAATGAGCTGCCCAGTTCTATCTTCTCGCCAGAAACATCAACACGCTTGTTCAAGTTAGCAATTTGCAGTCCTTGTGATATCCGCTTTGCTCCCAAGATAATCTCAACAATTAATGAGCAGGCTCCTAACGTTCAGCTTCATCTAGATGCTGAATTTGATCGTCAGCTATCTGAAAGAATGCGTTATCAGGAAATTGATTTCGTCATTGATTATTCGTGTTTTGATGAACAGGGTTTTTCAAGTACGGAAATCTTCCAAGATGAGTTGGTGGTGGTTGCCTCTAAATCTCATCCTCGGATTCAACATAACGTGACACCGGAAGATCTCAAAGCAGAAAGACACGCCAAATTATCGCGAGTGCATGGTCAGCGCAGTTTTTCTGAGCAAGCTTACCGTCACTTAGATGTCCAAGCCTATTACGAAGGCACCAGTTTGAGTAATGTACTCTATGTGGTCGGCCAGTCTGAGTTAGTTACGATTGCACCGCGTTGGATGGTAGAGAATGCAGCGAACAAAGAACACCTTCAGGTTCAGCCTTTCCCGTTCGAACAAGCTCAAATCAGTGGTTACCTGAGTTGGCACGAATCAAGTGAAAAGGACAAGGGCCATATTTGGTTGCGTGATCAGCTGATGATGAGCTGCGGTGAAGTGGTTGCCATTAAGTAATTACTTTGAATTGTAATACCAGTAAAACCTTGAATCTTATCAAATAATTCAAGGTTTTTTATTGTCCAGTCGAGAACTTTGACGACCGTCAGTTGCCTTTTATTACCTGAAATGTACACTTGCCCGCTCAAAAAAAGCTTACATGTGTAAGCTAAAGGTAGTGAAAGATGGCTAACTTAGATTTTCATATCGTCAAAAAAATTCGTCAACAGGTTGCTCAGCGCGGCGATGGCATTGCGCTCAAGTATAAAATGGGCGATATGTGGAACGGTATAAGCTGGAAACAATTTGGTCAGCAAATGGATGCTGTTTCGATGGCTTTACTGACCCATGGGATCAACGTTCAAGATAAGATCGGTATTTTTTCCAGCAACATGCCACAATGGACTATCGCGGACTTTGCTGCTTTGCAAGTTCGGGCGGTGACCGTCCCAATCTATCCAAGCAATACCGCTGCTCAGTCTGAGTACATTCTTAAGAATGCCGACGTACGGATATTGTTTGTTGGTGAGCAGTCCCAATTTGATGCGGCCGTCACCATTTTTGAACAATGCGAGACCTTAGAATGGATCGTGGCGATGTCAGATGACATTGATATTGCGGATCATGAGTTTGCTATTGGTTGGCAGAAGTTCAGTGTGAACATCGCAGAAGAGCAGCGTAATGAGCTCGATCATCGTCTTGCGCAGGCTAACTTTGACGATCTTTTGACGTTGATTTATACCTCTGGAACCACAGGCCAGCCAAAGGGGGTCATGTTGGATTATGCAAATATTGCAGCTCAGCTGGAAGGCCATGATCAGCGACTGAGTCTATCTGAATCCGATGTTTCATTGTGTTTCCTACCTTTGGCTCATGTGTTTGAACGAGCTTGGACTTTCTATGTCTTATATAAGGGAGCGGTTAACTGCTACCTTCAGAATACTATGCAGGTCCGTGAGGCTTTAAGTGAAGTACGGCCAACTGTCATGTCTGCTGTACCTCGTTTCTATGAAAAAATATTCTCCGCTATCCATGAAAAAGTCGATAAAGCCCCTCTATTTCGCAAGGTACTCTTTACGTGGGCGGTTAATATGGGGGCCAAGATGGCGGTTTGCTACCAAGATGGCTATCAACCATCCATCCTTCTTAGACAGGCGCATGCGCTCGCGGACAAGTTAGTTCTAACAAAAATGAGAGCCCTACTCGGTGGACAAATCAATTTTATGCCCTGCGGTGGCGCTAAACTAGATGCAAACATTGGTCGTTTTTTCCACGCGATAGGTATCAATATCAAGCTTGGATATGGTATGACAGAGACGACGGCGACAGTGTCTTGCTGGGATGACCAGTGTTTTAGTCCTGACTCTATTGGTATGTCGATGCCTGGGGCGCAGGTCAAAATTGGCAACAATAACGAAATTTTGGTGCGAGGTCCTATGGTGATGCGAGGTTACTACAATCTCCCCGAAGAAACCGCCCAAACATTTGATGAGCACGGCTTTTTAAAAACTGGTGATGCAGGCCACATTGATGAGAACGGTAACCTGTTTATTACCGACCGGATTAAAGAACTGATGAAAACCTCAGGTGGTAAATACATTGCTCCGCAAATGATTGAAGGAGCGATAGGTAAAGACCATTTTATCGAGCAAATCGCAGTGATTGCCGATACCAGAAAGTTTGTCTCCGCCTTGATTGTTCCTTGTTATGATAGCTTGGAACAGTACGCCAAAGATTTAAATATCAAATACCATGACCGTATAGAGCTCATCAAGCATCATCAAGTCGTTGAAATGTTAGAAGAGCGAGTGAATAATTTGCAAAAAGAGCTCGCCAAGTTTGAGCAAGTAAAGAAATTTAAACTGTTACCCACTGCATTTTCAATGGATAAAGGCGAATTAACGCCCACGCAGAAATTGCGCCGTAAGGTCATTAACGACAAATATCAGGACGAAATTGAAGAAATGTACAGTGATAAGACCGAAAAAAATCCTCTTAAGCCCTGATTAACATGAGTTCTGGTCAAAAATCCCTCAGTCGTAACTGCCAAATCGATGAGGGATTTTTTTATCGCTTTGAAGAAAGTTATTGGCGTTAATTTTACTATTTATAATTCATTTATGAGAAATATTGATCTTATTATTTTTAAAATCTCACATTAAAAGCTGATTTTTTTAATTTCTTAGGTTTAAATGCCATTAAAGTTTATTTTTATGACACTTACGGCTTAGTGTGACGTAAGTCTCATTAGACCCGTTGAAAAGAAAGCGTTACATTTGTTGCGTGAACTTATACTGCGTTATAGCAGCATAAGACATAGCCGAAAAGTGGAAGTATTTCGATTAGGCTACGAATAAGACCTAGACTATGTAAAATCGGCCCAATTGGTTGACCATACTAATTGGCAAGCTGATGAGGAGAGTAATATGACGACAATGTTGTCCGGTGCAGAGATGGTGGTTCAATCTCTTATAGAAGAAGAGGTCGAACAAATTTTTGGTTATCCAGGTGGTTCGGTTCTGGATATTTACGATGCCCTTCATGCGAAAACAGATAAAATTAAACATGTCTTAGTTCGGCACGAACAGGCAGCGACCCACATGGCAGATGGCTATACACGTGCAACAGGGAAACCCGGAGTAGTGTTGGTTTGCTCAGGGCCAGGGGCGACCAATACCGTGACAGGTATCGCCACTGCGTATATGGATTCTATCCCAATGATAGTGATCTCGGGCAATGTTCCGAATAGCCTGATTGGTAATGATGCTTTTCAGGAATGTGACATAGTGGGTGTCTCTCGCCCCATTGTGAAGCACAGCTTTTTGGTCAAAAAAGCAGAAGATATTCCAGAGGTCATGAAGAAGGCGTTTTATATTTCTACCACAGGACGTCCTGGGCCTGTGGTTATTGATATCCCGAAAGACGTGCTAAACCCTCAAATAAAGTTGCCGTATGAATACCCCAATAGCCTGTCAATGCGATCATATAAACCGACGACGACAGGGCATAAAGGTCAAATTAAAAAAGCGTTAAAAGCATTACTTTCAGCTGAAAAGCCAGTACTTTATATTGGCGGTGGCGCCATTATTTCAGAAGCAGACGCCCATTTGTTAACGTTATCTGAAACCTTAAATTTACCCGTGGTCAGCACCCTTATGGGGCTTGGAGCATTTCCCGGTGAACACCAGAATTTTTTAGGGATGTTGGGTATGCACGGTGTTTATGAAGCAAACATGGCCATGCACAATGCGGATCTCATTTTTGGTGTTGGTGTCCGATTTGATGATCGTACTACGAACAATCTAGAGAAATATTGCCCCAATGCGAAGGTGATGCACATTGACATTGATCCTTCCTCCATTTCTAAAAACGTTAAAGTCGATTTACCTATTGTTGGTTCAGCGGAAAAAGTATTGCAAAGTATGCTTCACGTCCTTGCAGAAACTGCGGGTTCTCGTTCACCAGATACTCTTAGCCGCTGGTGGGATGACATTAAGGTATGGCAACGTCGCCAGTGTCTGAACTATGACAAATCTTCGGAACGTATCAAGCCTCAACAAGTGATTGAAACGTTGCACAAAGTGACAAATGGAGAAGCTTACGTCGCGTCGGATGTTGGGCAACACCAAATGTTTGCCGCTTTGTATTATCCGTTCAACAAACCTCGTCGTTGGATTAATTCTGGAGGATTGGGCACCATGGGCTTTGGCCTTCCTGCCGCAATGGGGGTGAAATTCGCTAAGCCTGAAGCAGAGGTGGTTGTGGTTACGGGAGATGGCAGTATTCAAATGAATATACAAGAACTCTCCACTGCCTTGCAGTACAACATACCCGTTAAGATTATTAACTTAAATAATCGCTTTTTAGGTATGGTCAAGCAATGGCAGGATATTGTCTATCAAGGACGGCACTCCAACTCTTACATGGATTCTGTTCCAGATTTTGCTGCCATTGCAGAAGCTTACGGACACGTTGGAATGCGCATCTCATCTCCTGACGAGTTAGAGGCTGGTTTGAAAAGCGCCCTTGAAATGAAGGATCGTTTGGTGTTTGTTGATATCAGTGTTGATGACACTGAACATGTTTATCCAATGCAGATAAAAGGCGAAGGCATGGACAAAATGTGGTTGAGCAAGACGGAGAGAACCTAATATGAGACATATCATTTCGCTTTTATTGGAAAACCAATCAGGCGCGCTTTCTCGCGTCGTCGGTTTGTTCTCACAGCGCGGCTATAATATAGAATCTCTGACGGTGTCTCCCACAGATGATGAGACACTGTCTCGGTTGAATATTACGACGATTTCTGACGACATGCAGCTTGAGCAGATCCAAAAACAACTCAACAAACTGATTGATGTGTTAAAAGTACAAGAAGTGACTGAGGTTGAACACATCGAGCGTGAACTGATGATGGTCAAGGTCAGGGCCAGTGGGTTTATTCGTGAAGAAGTAAAGCGTACCGCTGATATTTTTCGTGGACAGATCGTTGATGTGACCGCTACGCAATATACCGTCCAATTGACGGGAACAAGTGAGAAACTCGATGCTTTCATTCAAGCCATCTCTGAAGTCACTGAGGTGGTTGAAGTCGCGCGAAGCGGTGTGGTTGGAATTGCACGTGGTGAGCGCGCACTAAAGGTATAAAGATTGAGAAAGCCCTAGCCCTAAACTAAGGCTTTTACTTTTAGTTGTGTTTCAAGAAATCGACGGCTTTGTCAGGAAAGTCGGTAAATAAACCATCGACTCTCACTTGGTTATAGAAAATGTCCATCATACCTTCAAAGTTGTCTGTGTAGGGTGGGATACGCCCAGGGTCGGCACGAAAAGTATAAGGGTGAACGTCAAGCCCTGCGGTTTTTGCCAGCTTCATCAATGGCTTGATAATAATCTTGTTTTGGGTAGAAGCATCATCGACTAACATAGGCTTCCAAGGCCCTATGCCTTGTGCGTAAGTCGCCACTTTTTTCATCCCTTCTGGTTCAAACATCCAGTCATAGCTATAGGGTGTCGCTTGACCCTTCGCATAGACCATGGTTTCATTCCAATCAGTGTAGGCCATCAGTTGAACCAACTTTAGGTCCATTTTCATTTCAGGCATCAGATCATTCCTGATGCGTTGCAGCTCATTGGCATCAAAGCTTTGTAAATAGACCTTATCATTCTGGTTAACGTAGCCATATTCTTTCAGTATTTTGAGTACGGCTTTTGAAATATCTTTGCCTTCATGACGGTGGAACCAAGGTGCTTTTATCTCGGGATACAGACCAATATCGTAACCGAGAGTATTATTTAAGCCTTGAATCAGTTCGATTTCCTCCGCTAACGTTGGCACAGTAAAGTTAGATTTCCACATCGGGAAGCGGTCAGGGTATCCGGCAACTTTTTTACCTTCGTTGTCGATTTTGAAGCCTTCAGTGACTTCAAGAGATTTTATTTGCTCAAGGGTAAAGTCGATCGCGTAGTAACGACCATCATCACGAGCACCCTCTGGGAATTGTTCGGCGACATTAGTGACTCGGTCGAGATAATGATCATGCAACACAACTAAATGGTCATCTTTAGTCATGACCACATCTTGCTCGATGTAGTCCGGTTTCATTGCGTACGCCAACGCTTTTGCGGCTAACGTATGCTCAGGTAGATACCCCGATGCTCCGCGGTGTGCGATAACCAGCGGTTTGGCTAGGGCGCCGGCAGACAGACTCATTGCCAAGCAGCCAGTAAACAGTGTCGTTGCTTTCATTCTTTCTATCCTAGATAAAGTGTTTTTTGATATTGAGGCGAACTATTATTTGACTCATTTCGCATTGTATTATTTGTATAAGTAATTTGTGTGATTAAGATTACATATGTATTTATTTTTAAATAATACAACTGGTTAAGCGAGTGTTTACGATGTTTTTGAGATAAAGAGAGGAGTCGTCAGGCTTGAGCTGTTGATTTTAGATTCTAGAGAGAAAGCCACCAAAGAACGGTGGCTCTTTATGAACGGATGGGAGATTAGTGTAGGATTCGTGCTCGGATGGTCCCTTCGATGCTTTTGAGTTTCGTCAAAGCTTCTTCCGACCGGCCTGTTTCGACATCGATAACAACATAACCAATGTCTGCGCTGGTTTGAAGGTACTGACCGGCGATATTGATCCCTTCTGTTGCAAAAATGGTGTTAATTTGAGTCAAAATGCCGGGACGATTCTTATGTATATGCAGTAAACGTGAACAATCACGATGTTCTGCCAAAGAGACTTCAGGGAAGTTGACGCTCGATAATGTTGAACCATTGTCGGAATATTTTGCGAGCTTTCCGGCGACTTCGACCCCGATGTTTTCTTGAGCCTCCTGAGTTGAACCCCCAACATGTGGCGTCAGAATGACGTTATCAAACTTTTGCAATGGCGACTCAAATGGATCTGAGTTGGTTTTTGGTTCCGTAGGAAAGACATCGATCGCCGCGCCTGAAAGGTGTTGTGATTCCATCGCATGGCATAGTGCTTCAAGATCGACCACGGTGCCACGCGCAGCATTAATAAAAATTGCGCCAGGCTTCATGCGTTCAAATTGTTCTGCGCCCATCATGTTCTTGGTTTCATGGGTTTCTGGGACATGCATAGAAATGACATCACATGTATTAAGCAGATCGTTTAATGAATGCAGTTGTGTGGCGTTGCCTAATGACAGTTTATTTTCTATATCGTAATAATAAACGCGCATGCCCAAGTTTTCGGCAATAATACCAAGCTGGGTTCCGATGTGACCGTAGCCGATAATGCCTAGCCTTTTTCCTCGAGCTTCAAAAGAACTGTCGGCACTTTTCTTCCAGATCCCTCGATGTGCTAAAGCATTTTTTTCAGGAATGCCTCTGAGCAGTAACAGAATTTGCCCAAGCACTAGCTCCGCTACGCTGCGAGTATTTGAGAATGGGGCGTTAAATACCGGAATACCACGTGAGGCGGCAGCACCGAGATCGACCTGATTGGTTCCGATACAAAAACAACCAATGGCGACTAATTTTTCTGCGGAATCGATGACTTGCTGAGAAAGGTGAGTTCGGGAACGAATACCAATAAAGTGAACGTCCTTAACGGCTTTTAGAAGCTCTTCTTCAGGTAATGAGCCCTTATGATACTCGATATTTGTGTAGCCAGCAGCCTTAAGGACTTCTACAGATGAGGGGTGGAGTCCTTCAAGGAGCAGGATCTTGATTTTATCTTTTTCTAGTGAAACTTTAGCCATGCTTTTCTTCCTTAAAATATAAAATTTGGAGCTTAATCAGCGCAAAGGGCTCATAATCTTAATAAGGTAAACGTTTAATCAGCGAAAAATGGAAAGCAAACGTTTACCTTGCCTATATCCTGTCCATTAAATTAACAAAAAAAAACCATTTTGGGTAAGAAAATTACGTTATAAGACATAATTCACCTAAGATGAAATAGAAAAACGGCACCTAATGGTGCCGTTTGTCGTGAAATGACGAAAAGGATGCTAATTAATCTTCAATTATTGCCCCTTGAGCGGTTCCGGTTATGACGATATCGGCCCCTCGGTGAGCAAAAAGTCCAACAGTGACGACCCCCGCGATCGAATTGATGAGATCTTCCATCTGTTTAGGATTTGTGATCGTCATATTGTAGACATCCAAAATAACATTGCCATTATCGGTGACCACACCTTCTCGATACGCAGGATCTCCGCCGAGTTTAACCAATTCTCGAGCGACATAAGAGCGAGCCATTGGGATCACTTCAACAGGAAGAGGGAATTCACCGAGTACATTGACCGCTTTGGTATCATCGATAATACACACGAACTTTTCTGCGATGGCTGCGACGATTTTTTCTCGGGTTAGGGCAGCGCCTCCACCTTTGATCATGTCACGTGCTGCGTTAATTTCATCGGCACCATCGACGTAGACATCAAGACTTGCCACTTGATTACAGTCAAATACTTCGATACCCAATTGCTTGAGCTTTAGAGTAGAGGCATCTGAGCTTGAAACAGCGCCCTTAATGTCCTCTTTAATGCTAGCCAGAGCGTCTATGAAGTGATTGACGGTAGAGCCTGTACCAACACCAACAATAGAGTCTTTTTCGACAAATTTGAGTGCTGCCCAACCAGCGTCTTTTTTCATTTCATCCTGAGTCATGCACATCTCCTGAGTAGGGTTTCATTTAAAAATTTTGCGGCGATTATATAATCTATCGATGACTATTCCCAATCACAGAGTTCTACGGGCGTCACTATTTTAGGTAAAGGCACATCCCATGATTCAATCGGCAGTTGGTCAATTTTCTGGCATTGATGGGCGAGCCCAATGGGCTTGGGGCCCGATTGGTTCTTAAACCATGGCTCGAGAGTACGATCGTAGTAACCTCCGCCCATCCCCAATCGGTGTCCGTTGTGATCAAAAGCAACCAGCGGTGTACAAATGATATCCAGTTTATGAGCGGGTAGGATCTCAGTTACATCCAATCTGGGTTCCTTTATCTTATAGCGATTAAGGACTAAAGGAGTGTGTGGTTCGTAGCGTAAAAAGAGCAAATGCCCAGCTGAAAAAGGGTGAATAACTGGAAGATAGATGGTCTTGCCTCGTTGCCACAACCAGTCAATTAATGGGGCGGTGTCTATTTCACCATCTACGCTGAGGTATAGAGCAATATGTTGAACAGAAGACATTTCGGGCAATTGAGAAAACTGACTGACTAGGGAGGTGCTTGCGAAGATTTGTTCTTCATCTGTCAATTGAAGGCGTTTATTTCGTATGAGGGCGCGTAGTTCTGTTCGTGAAAGTATCATAACAATACCCGCTGTAGGGTAGGGAAAAGGATACCCCAGAGTGCCGTTGGAGATTTTGACCCTTGAACCAGCTAGTTCAAGGCGGGTCAGCAATGTTAACCGTAGGCTTCTCGGTACAAGCCGAGCTTGCTCAATAGTTATCAAGTACTAACCCTGGGTTATTGCTTATCGGCTCGGGGACGTAATCCCCTCACGAACACTCTAGGGTAAATTTATTTTATATCAGTTATCAAGCGTACTGCTGTGGTGACTCATTGCATCATTGAGCAATGTAATCAATTGTTCTAATTTTTCGTCTACAGCAACGTTATGATCTTGTTCCACTCTATCACGGCTTTCAAGTTCATGACAGAAGTTAAGTGCAACGAAAGTTAACAGCTGAACTTCGTTGGTTATTTTCGTTTTGGCGGCCATATCTTTCAAACGGTCATCAAGACGTTGAGCAGCCTCACGCAAAGATGTCTCTTGACCTTCGGGACAATTGACCCGAGTTAACTTGCCTAAAATTTCGACTTCAACCGCTTGATTGTTCATACCGACTCTAGATGCGTTATTAAGGGTGATATGCAGACAATCACCAAGGAGGAAACTATAGAAAAAGGCCAGTTAAGATTCAAGCTTTTCCCTACCAAGCGAGGTAAAACAGAGCGCAATAACACAGTAATTGGGCAAATTGTATAAATGCTGGCCACAATTGTGTAATCGTGCGTTTTCGGTTTTGTTGGTAAATGGTAGAATCTCGTTTATTTAGCTTAAATTAGGTCTAATTATGAGCAAAAGCAATCTGCCAGAGTACCTGACTTTGGCTAATGCACTGCAATCCGCTGGTCTTGCTGTTAACCCTGCTGAGTTACACGGGCTTCTTGCCGGAATGGTCAGTGGTGGTTTGAATCTGACGGACAACAGCTGGCAACCACTACTTTTTGATTACACCAATGATGGTCTGGGCTGGCCGACAAACTCCTTGCAGCTTGCTCAGTCAACTTTGGATGTGACAATCAAAGAGTTTACGGGCACTGAGATGGACATCTCTATAATGCTCCCAGACGAACAAAGCCGTAACAGTCTGTTCGAGACCGCAGATGCTGTTGCTGAATGGGTTAACCATTATATCTCTGGGCTAGGGCTTGCCGGGGCCGAGCTAAAAAAAACATCAACAGATGTGAAAGAAGCATTGGCTGATTTAGAAGAAATCGCTCGTTTGGGCATTGACGAAGATGATGACTTGCAAGAACAGGCTCAATTGCTTGAGCACGTCATCGAACACGTCAAGGCTTGCGCGCTCATTATTCATGCTGAGTTAGGTCAGAAAGTCAGTCAAGAAACGCCTCCGACGATTCACTAATCAGGGAAAGCTATGACAAAGTTTGACGTTGTCATTGCCGGTGGTGCAATGGCAGGTATGACGCTGGCCCTGGCCATCAATAAGTTATCTGACAAGCCTCTTTCTATTGCGGTGGTCGAGTCGTTTGATCTCAAAGCTCAGGTTCACCCAGGCTTTGACGCTCGGTCCATCGCTCTGTCTTATGGCACAGTGAATATTCTTAAGCAGTTCGAACTTTGGCACGATATTTCTCATGTGGCTACGGCGATCAAGCATATTCAGGTCTCTGACCGAACTCATATTGGTATGACAGATATAACCACCGAGGAATTAGGGCTTGAAGCTTTAGGCTATGTTGTGGAACTGTCCGATGTTGGGCGTATATTGGTTGATATGGCGATGAGGGACAAACACATTACGTTACTGTGCCCGACGTCGGTTGAGCATGTTGAACGTGATCAACACCAAGTGCGAGTTCGCGTTAATGGCGGACAAGAGATCGTTGGGAAGTTATTGGTCGCTGCGGATGGTGCAACCTCCGTTTGCTGTCAGCAGATAGGTTTAGACGTCACCGAGCAAGATTTCCACCAAGTCGCAGTGATTGCGAATATTACTACGGCAGAGCCTCATTGTGGGCAGGCGTTTGAGCGCTTTACGTCGTCAGGCCCACTCGCTTTATTGCCGATGAGTGAAGGCAGATTATCTTTGGTTTGGTGTTTAAAGCCTGATGAGTCGCAACGTGTCATGGGTTTAAGTGACGCTATGTTTCTTAACGAGTTACAGGCTGCCTTTGGCTGGCGTTTAGGCAAACTGGAAAAGGTGGGTCAGCGTTCTTCTTATCCTTTAAAACTAAGCTATCGCCCGCAGAATACATCCCACCGTTTTGCTGTTGTCGGTAATGCGGCACAGACTCTTCATCCTATTGCGGGGCAAGGGTTTAACTTAGGTATACGTGATGTTGCGACATTGGCGGAACTTATCGCGGCCAGTCACACAGACCCAGGGTCTTACTCCGTGTTGCGTCAGTTTAAAATGCGTCGTGAAAATGATCGTGAAACCGTCATTTCTCTAACCTCCTCTCTGGTGCATATTTTTTCGAATGACTACATGACCCTGCGTATTGGACGTAATGTTGGCTTATCGGTGATGGACCATTTTCCCGTGCTAAAATCGCCTCTGTTATTGAGAACGTTAGGTTTAGTAGAGCGCTAATCGTGTAAATAAGGATTGAATTGATATGATTCAAAGTGTTGATATTGTTATTGTCGGTGGCGGTATGGTTGGTTTGACGCTTGCCGCCACATTTAAAGATACCGATTTGAGAGTAGCAGTGATTGAATCCCATGCTCCTGATCTTGAACTTACTGATTCTTATGACGTTAGGGTCTCTGCATTGAGTCGAGCCAGTGAACGCGTGCTGCGCAATGTAGGCGCTTGGGATGGCATGGTTCAGCGCCGAGCTGCGCCATACACTGCGATGGAAGTATGGGAACAGGACAGCTTTTCCCGCCTTGAATTTGATGCTCAGAAACTCGCGCAGCCCGATTTGGGGCACATCATCGAAAATCGAGTTATTCAACTTTCTTTGCTCGAACAAGTCAAAAACCAAGACAATGTAACCTTGTTTATGCCCGCTCAATGCAAATCCATGTCTATTGGGGAAAGTGAAGCTTGGTTGACACTCGATAATGGACAAGCGTTAACGAGCAAACTCGTTATTGGTGCTGACGGGGCGAATTCTTGGGTACGTCAGCAGCAAGATATCCCATTGACCCATTGGGATTATGGGCACAATGCTATTGTCGCTAATGTGTCTACAGCAGAAGCTCACCAAAAGGTTGCACGCCAGATCTTTACTCCACAGGGGCCTCTGGCTTTTTTGCCCTTAGGTGACGCCCATATGAGCTCAATTGTTTGGTCGACTGAGCCTTCTCGTGCAAACAAGCTAATGTCGATGACGGACGCTGAGTTCAATAAATCGCTTACCGCGGAATTTGATGCTAGGTTAGGTTTGTGTGACGTTGTTGGTGAACGTTTTTCCTTTCCACTCAAAATGAGATATGCAAGGGATTTTGTCACAGAGCGAGTCGCTTTGGTTGGTGATGCGGCACATACCATTCACCCGTTGGCTGGACAGGGCGCCAACTTAGGCCTTCTTGACGCTGCTAGCCTAGCGCAAGAAGTGATCGCCTTATGGCGTAAAGGTGAGGATATTGGTTCTAAAAGAAATTTAAGGTTTTACGAGCGATGGCGTAAGGCAGAAGCAGCGAAAATGATAGCCGCAATGCAAGGGTTTAAAGACTTATTTTCCAGCGATAACCCCGCGAAGAAAATCGTCAGGAACTTGGGCATGACGCTGGTGGGACGCCTTCCGGGAGCGAAAGACGAAATCATTAAGCGGGCTTTAGGATTGAAAGGCGAGTTGCCCACACTGGCCAGATTTTAAGGTTAAACTCGAAAAGGCTAGCGTCGCCAGCCTTTTCATAATTTCAGTATCAAGCGTACGAGCAGCGAAGTCTCATGATCTCTTGATTGACTTCTTTTACTGTCTGAAAATGGCGCTTTTCTGCTTTGTCTGGGAGTATGAGTTTGCCATTATCAAACTCGAATCTACCTATGCCGTAGATATAAATTCTTCCCTTAAATAGCCGGCTTATGTGTTTAGCAATCATACCTGGTGTATAGCGCTTAAACAGTCTCATAGACAATCCTTATGGTTAGCAAGCACTGCGAAGTATACGAATTTCTCCTTGGTAATAATGTGATTCAACTGGAGAAATATGCAGTAAACCGTATTTTATTGGATATTTGTGTTGCTATGGCAAAGAATCCGGATAAATATCCAATTTATCGTGACAATCACCTCACTTATGTTCTGAAAATGGAACTTAACTCGGATTGCCAGTAAGTGCATAGTAAACCCGAGAATTATGACATTCTTAAGAATAGATTATCTTTTTTAGAAATTGCTAATTCTCTGTCAAATTTATGTATAAAAAAGCCCGCAGCAGCGGGCGGGCAGTTACGGTCACGGGCTTAGGGTTCAACAAACGCCAATTAAAGCGTCGCCTAACGATAAAGGCATAATAGGTATCGGCTTTTTACGTAAAAACTTCCGCTGGCGATCTTGCTGTCTACGAATCCTCTGCGAGCGAGTATGGCAGTGGAACCATTGTCCAAATGGACTCTGGTTCATTTTTGAGGCGAAACTGGGTCTGTGCATCTAGGTTGTTGGGTAAGACAATGGAGCCGATACACTGACCGTCACTAAAGTGATGGTAGCTCATGAGTTGACTGGCACTGCGCCAGTTATCTCCTACGGCCCGTTCAATTTCGATTTCGCCGGACAATGGTGCCTTTACTTTGCCTTGAATGATGTGCAAAGAACGTTTATTCATACCACGATATTTTGCCCGAGCGACAGTTTCCTGACCGGTATAGCACCCTTTGGAGAAACTGATTCCTCCCAATGCCTGAAGATTAAGCGCTTGTGGAATATGCTCGATTTGATGTGCTTTGGTGACGAAAGGAAAGCCCGCTTCAATATCTAAACGAGTCCAAAGTGCTTCTGAGACTTTGGTTGCCTCTATGGTTTGACACAATTGATCAGCTGACTCTGGCTCAAGAACAAGTAACCAGCGCTGTTGATCAATTTTAACCGCGTTGCCTCCTTGGATCGGTCTCACATCGCCTTTGTGATCAGATAAACCATCAATAACCATTTGGGCGTCGTTACCAATGAGTCCGAGCAGGACATCGTTGCTTTCAACGATATTTACTTTGGAAAAAATCGCGTACTTTTTTAATTCAGCGAGTTCTGCATCGACCGCTGACTTAGGCTGAAACATTGAGTAGCCTTGCCTGTGGTGGAACAGACGAAACACACTCCAAACTTTTCCTTTTGCATCACAATGGGCACCGAAGGTTGACTCTTTCTCATCTAAGTGGCCTACGTCACATGTTACTTGGCCCTGAATATAGGGCAGTTTGTCTTCACCCTCCATCCAGATGGTACTCCATGATGTGAGTAAGGTGAGGGATAATGAGGGAAGGGTATCCGAGCTCGATAGAGGAAAAGAGGGGAAATCATGTTGACAGTTCATTGAGTTTACCTAAAAGGGCATAGAGTAGTAGGGCTATGTTAGCGTTTAAATGGCATCATGGACAAGCTTTAGAGTGGTCAGAATGAGGGTTGGATGTGGCATGGCTCGCTCGGTAGTGTGACTGACGTAGTGGTTGTTGAATGTTTTGCTTGCTACACTCGTCGCTAACAACCGAACCGGTGAGGAAAAATAATGTATAAAGCGGAAGAAAAAGCACGTGTAAAATGGGCATGCCGTCGAGGAATGTTGGAGTTGGATGTTGTTATTATGCCATTTTTTGAAGAGTGTTTTGACGATCTCCAGAGCGATGAACAGCGTAATTTTGTCTCTTTGCTAGAGTGTGATGACCCTGATTTATTTACTTGGATTATGGGGCATGGGCGTAGTGACAACCTTGCACATGCGTCGATGGTTGATAAAATTGTTGCCCATAACCTCAGCAAAATGCGTTAGGTTATTTTCAACGCCCTCATTATTGGCCAAAAAGGTCAACACCGCCCTGATGCTGTTGACCTTTTATGTCGTTGTCTCTTCTGACTTTCCCTTGGCTCCCAGCATAAGCCTACTGGGCGCTGTGTTATGTACTCGTTCACTGTCATCTTTGCTCGCCAAACCGTTATTGGGAAACCTCGTTTTTTTTCATACCGCAGGATGTGAATGTAATGGTCAACGCCTTAACATCAGCCTGCATTTGTTAAGTTGCTCATCGTTCGCAATTATCTTTATCGTCAAAAACAGTGAGAACAGAATATTGTGGCGAGACAGTGTTTCTGAACGCCGTTATCGACAACTACTCGTATTATTGAGAAAGGAAGCCGAAGCTCCCCCCAACGAGTGATGTTAACCCTTAGTGTGGCTTGAGTATCGTTGGGCCGCTATTTTGGTCCAACTCAGGGTAATCGAGAGTGTAGTGTAAGCCTCTACTTTCCTTACGCTCCATAGCACAACGGACCATGAGTTCAGCTACTTGTAGCAAGTTGCGCAGTTCAAGCAAATTATTTGAAACCCTAAAATGGCTGTAATATTCGTGTGTTTCTTGCTGAAGGAGTTGAATACGACGCAATGCGCGTTCCAGTCGTTTATTCGTGCGTACAATCCCCATGTAATCCCACATGAATAACCTCAATTCATGCCAGTTGTGCTGGATGACCACTTCCTCGTCAGAACAGGTCACTTGGCTTTCGTCCCAGTGCGGTAAAGAAGGAGGCATATTTGCATTCTCTAAACGTTGAATAATGTCGCGGGCGGCAGACCAAGCGTAAACAACACATTCTAGTAAGGAATTGGACGCCATCCGGTTAGCACCATGGAGGCCGGTATAACTCACTTCGCCAATTGCATACAATTGAGAAAGGTCGGTTTCACCTTGCTTGTTGACGATTACGCCACCGCAGGTGTAGTGAGCGGCAGGCACAACGGGGATAGCTTCTTTTGTCATATCGATACCCAAATCCATCAAACGTGAATAGATGGTAGGGAAGTGTTTTTCGATAAAGTCCGCTGGCTTATGGCTGATATCAAGATACATGCAATCGGCCCCAAGACGTTTCATTTCAAAGTCTATTGCTCGGGCAACCACATCTCGCGGCGCGAGTTCTTCTCTTTGGTCAAAGTCGGGCATAAAGCGAGAGCCATCTGGCCTGATCAGATAAGCACCCTCTCCACGAAGGGCTTCGGTCAATAGAAAGTTTCGTGCTTCAGGATGATAGAGACAGGTCGGGTGGAATTGGTTGAATTCCATATTGGCAACTCGGCAGCCTGCCCGCCACGCAATGGCGATACCATCACCAGAAGACACATCCGGATTTGAGGTGTATTGGTATACTTTTGATGCCCCACCAGTGGCAAGTACGACAAATTTCGCTCGTACAGTTTCGACATGTTCTTGATTACGGTTCCAAATGTAGGCGCCTACCACCTTGTTACTGTCACCCCCGATTTTGTCTTCACAAATCAAGTCAAGAGCATTGTACCGTTCTAAAACAGTGATATTTGGATGATGGTGGGCATTATCTTGCAGGGAGGTTTGCATTGCCATTCCGGTGGCGTCTGCGGCGTGCAAAATACGACGATGGCTATGTCCGCCTTCGCGCGTTAAGTGGTAGCGTGGATTGTCATCACTATCGCCGTCTTCGCGATCAAAAGGGACGCCGCCATCAATAAGCCATTGGACACAGCTTTTTGCATTCTGAGCAATAAATTCAACGGTGTCTTTTTCACAAAGGCCAGCACCTGCAATGAGCGTATCCTGAACATGAGATTCAATACTGTCCGACTCATCAAAAACAGCAGCAATACCGCCTTGGGCGTAATACGTGGCCCCTTCGCTGCGTGGTCCTTTGCTTAACACAATGATTTTGCCATGCTGTGCGACACGCAGGGCGAGTGAGAGACCTGCTGCACCACTACCCACCACTAACACATCACACTGATGTTCACGGTTTGCGTTCATAAAACTTTTAAATTCCCGAGTTAGATTGAACTGACGCTACTCCAATTGAAAGCGTCATTCACAGAGCGTATATATTCTTAAACAAATATTTAAATTGCAATTCGGACTCTGAGCGTGCCAGATTCATTACGCTATAGTAGCATTTGGGTGAAGGCAATTCTTCGTAAATAATATTGCTTTTCGTACCTTTCATCATCACAATCTGAAGCATAAAGTCATCGTTACATGATTTCTCAAATAAATTTTGAAGAAAGTTTGAACTTTACTTTTATTGCTGAGTCACAATAGTGCTCAAGTAAGCAGTGGTGTCAATACTACATTTTGCAGAAGTAATACCCATGTCGGAATAAGATAGGGTTGAAAATAACAATAGGAGTACATGCTCGAATGAACGAGCCTCTGACTGACCAAGTATTAATTGAGCGCGTTCAGAATGGAGATAAGCAAGCATTTAACTTATTGGTAACGAAGTACCAAAACAAAGTTTGCAACCTTATTTCTCGCTACGTCAACAATCCTGGAGATGTACCTGACGTCGCACAAGAAGCATTTATAAAAGCGTACCGTGCAATACCAAGTTTTCGTGGCGAAAGTGCTTTCTATACTTGGTTATATCGAATCGCGGTTAATACCGCCAAAAATCATATCGTTGCTCAAGGGCGCCGTCCACCAGCACAGGATGTGGATACTGAAGAAGCTGAATATTACGAAACAGGTAGTGCATTGAAAGAAATTTCGAACCCTGAGAATTTAACGTTGTCCAATGAGTTGAAACGCGTAGTTTTCAGTGCAATCGAAGCACTACCCGATGATTTAAAAACGGCGATGACTCTTCGAGAACTAGATGGTTTAAGTTATGAAGAGATCGCGGCAGTAATGGATTGCCCTGTTGGAACGGTACGATCTCGTATCTTCCGCGCACGTGAAGCGGTTGAAAATAAAATTCAGCCACTTTTGCAACGCTAGTACCAGCATAAATTATGGTGAAGAGAATGGCTGACAAAGAAAAACTTTCAGCACTTATGGATGGGGAACTGGTCGATAAGGCTCTAATTACAGAAATAGAGCAAGATGGACTTGCAACGTGGAATCACTTTCACCTGATCGGTGATGTAATGAGAGGTGAGGCGCCAGAAAGGTTGGAATGGAATATCGCACAGAACGTGGCGCTCGCGCTGGAAGATGAACCTGTGCATTCAACGTTTACTGTCGACAATATCGTCGATATTAGCGAACAACCACTGGAATCACAGCCTGTACCTTCTCGCGCTCGTCGCCATTTGCCTGTCTGGCTGACTCAGTTTGGACAGGTTGCGGTCGCGGCTTGTGTCTCACTGGCGGTGATATTGGGTGTGCAACAGTATGGTGGGAGTGAATCAGGTCAGCCTGCAACCGATCAGCTTCCCGTGCTGCAAACTATTCCTTTTTCTGGGAGCGCTGCCCCAGTCAGTTTAACGCGCTCTTCTGTTGAACAAGCATCACCAGCAAGTGAAGCGAATCTTCAGGGACAACGTCGCCATATTAATGCGCTGCTGCAAGACTATGAATTGCAGTTGCGTTTAAGTAGCAACAGTACTGATAAACTAGAGACGGTCGCTGAATGAGAAAATTTCTGATCAGTGTACTGACACTGTTCAGTTTGAGCTCGCCATTAGCCTTCGCAGACGAAAAGCCTGCGAAGGCTTTGTTGCTTCAAATGAACAAAGCCAGTCAGCATCTCAACTATGAGCTATCGTATATCCTCATCAAGAAAAACAGCATTGAACCCCTTTTGTATCGTCATGCCCGCAATGATAAACAACAATTAGCGCATCTGGTTTATCTGAGTGGCTCGCTAAGGGAGGTGATTCGTCGCGGTGATGAAGTGAGTTACATCGAACCGGGTGTTGAACCCTTTACCATTGAGTCAGGCAACATCGTAGCGCCTACAATCCCCTTACTCAATTCCAATGTTGACCAACTTGGAGAATTTTACGATTTTGTCCAAGTGGGTCGTGCTCGCGAAGCAGGTTCTGCATGTCAAGTGCTGAGAATTGCTCCCAAAGATGGGTTGCGCTATTCCTATATCTTGTGGATAGACGAGCAAACCAAATTGCCACTGAGAGCCGATTTAGTCGATCGTGACGGTGAAGTGTTGGAGCAGTTCCGTACAATTTCGTTCAGTGTTAACGACAAAATTGCAGATATTTTGGGTCGATTGAATGAGGTCAAGCTGCCTGAAGTCCTTTCTTTACCAAAAGGTAAGTTAAAAGAGAGTTTCTGGGATGTTGGATGGATTCCAAAGGGCTTTGAATCTGAAGAGCTCAATCGTTATAGAATGGAAGATACTGCTCGAATGGTTGAAACACAGATGTTCACCGATGGCTTATTCAGTTTCTCCATCTACGTGTCTGAACGCGACAGTAATTCCCTGAAAGGGCAATTGGTACGACAAGGGCGCCGAACGCTTCATAGCTACGTAAAAGGTGATAAAGAGATTTCTGTTATTGGTGATATCCCGCCAGCAACAGCAAAACGTATCGCTCAATCAGTGACCATAGATAAAAACAAGAGTTTAACGCCATGATGACGGCCTTAGCGACGGTATCTTCTGTTACATCAGTTCCTACAGGGTACAATGTAGAACTGAGTTGTGAGCAACAAACCAGTTGTAATAGCTGCGCTTCACAGAAAAATTGTGGTACGGGGATCGTGTCGAAAGCACTTGGCAATAAATCTCTCCACTGGCACTTAAGCACGCATAAATTGGTTAAGGAAGGGCAGGTTGTTGAAATTGGTTTGCCAGAAAAGAGCTTACTTCAATCTGCCGCGGTGGTTTATTTGGTGCCATTATTTTCTATGATACTCGGCGCTTTATGCGGTCAATGGTTGCTGGCTCCTGCGCTAGGTGCTGGTGAAGGCCCTGTTATTCTGTCATCTGCACTCTGTACCGCATTAGGAATCTACCTAGCGAAAAAGCTATCATTGAATGTTGAGCGTCAGTCGATGCAAGGTGTGGTTTTGCTCCGTATATTGGGAGAGCCAATTAGCTAGTGCGAAGTGCACAGAAATTGGGTAGAATCTGCCCCTTGATTGAAACTCCGTCTTAAGACGGCTTTCTTATGTCCCTATTTTAAAGAGTTTGTCACACCAAATCATGAAGCACATTCGTAACTTTTCGATAATCGCCCATATCGACCATGGTAAGTCGACCCTTTCTGACCGTTTGATCCAAGATTGTGGTGGATTAAGTGATCGAGAAATGGCCTCGCAAGTCTTAGACTCGATGGATCTTGAGCGTGAACGTGGTATCACCATTAAGTCCCAAAGTGTGACACTCAACTACACCGCCAAAGACGGTGAAACCTACCAGTTAAATTTCATCGACACTCCTGGGCATGTCGACTTTGCTTACGAAGTCTCACGCTCATTGGCTGCGTGTGAAGGTGCCCTTTTGGTCGTCGATGCTGGCCAAGGTGTAGAGGCTCAAACTCTGGCCAATTGTTACACCGCAATTGAAATGGATCTGGAAGTGGTTCCTATCCTAAATAAGATTGATCTTCCAGCGGCAGATCCTGAGCGAGTTGCAGAAGAAATCGAAGAAATTGTGGGTATCGATGCACTTGAAGCAACGCGATGTTCAGCGAAAACCGGATTAGGTGTTCAAGATGTGTTAGAAAACATTGTTGCCTCTATCCCATCGCCGGAAGGAAGCCCCGAGTCACCATTACAAGCTTTAATCATTGATTCTTGGTTTGATAATTACCTCGGTGTTGTTTCTTTAGTAAGAATTAAAAATGGTGTTCTTACCAAGAATGACAAGATCAAGGTCATGAGTACTGGACAGGTTTGGGGCGTGGATCGCTTGGGTATTTTTACACCTAAGCAGGTCGACACCTCCGAACTTAGAACCGGTGAAGTTGGTTGGGTTGTATGTGGTATTAAAGATATTCTTGGCGCGCCAGTGGGGGATACATTGACCTTGGCAAAGAATGGATGTCAAGCGCCTCTCCCAGGCTTTAAGAAAGTCAAACCTCAGGTTTATGCAGGTTTGTTCCCTGTGTCTTCCGATGATTACGAAAACTTTCGTGATGCCTTAGGCAAACTGAGCTTAAACGACGCGTCTCTCTTTTATGAGCCTGAAAATTCAGCGGCATTGGGTTTTGGGTTCCGTTGTGGTTTCCTTGGTATGTTGCATATGGAGATCATTCAGGAACGTCTTGAGCGTGAGTATGACTTAGATTTGATTACAACGGCACCAACGGTTGTTTATGAGGTCGAGCAAGCGGGGGGTCAGTTACTTTATGTAGACAGCCCAGCTAAGCTACCTGCAGTGAATGATATTGAAGAAATCCGTGAGCCGATCGCTCGATGTAATATTTTGGTTCCTTCAGAATATTTGGGCAACGTAATTACCTTGTGTGTTGAGAAGCGGGGTGTTCAGGTTGATATGGTTTATCACGGCAATCAAGTTGCGGTTACGTATGATATTCCTATGGCTGAAGTTGTACTCGACTTTTTCGATCGCCTCAAGTCGACCTCTCGCGGTTACGCTTCTTTGGACTACAACTTCCAGCGCTTTGAAGCATCCAATATGGTGCGTGTTGATGTACTTCTCAATGGTGATACGGTCGATGCTCTTGCGATGATTACTCATAAAGAACACTCCCAGACACGTGGTCGTCAGCTTGTTGAAAAGATGAAAGAGTTTATCCCTCGTCAGATGTTTGATATTGCTATTCAGGCGGCGATTGGTAACCATATAATTGCTCGTTCTACCGTTAAGCAGCTACGTAAAAACGTGATTGCTAAATGTTATGGTGGTGATGTGAGCCGTAAGAAAAAGCTACTGAAAAAGCAAAAAGAAGGTAAGAAACGGATGAAGCAAATCGGTAATGTTGAGTTGCCTCAAGAAGCCTTCTTAGCGATATTACACGTAGGTAAAGATTAACTTGTTAGGTGTTGACCTAATAAGATGTTTGGTGAGTGAAAGGGTTTGAACTCTTTCACTTTCGTATTTCTGAGATAAGGGAATTCAATGGCGAAGACATTTTCACTGATTCTGGTTCTTGTCACATTGGTGACTGGTATCGTTTGGGTACTAGAGAAACTAATATTTGCTAAACAGCGCAGAGCAAAGTTAGCTGAGCTTGAGGCAAAGACCAACGGTCTCGATTCATCGACGGTTGCGCAGTTGAGCAAACAGCCTTGGTGGATTGAAAATAGTGTGTCTATTTTTCCTGTCATTGGTGCAGTGTTGGTTCTACGTTCCTTTATCTATGAGCCTTTTCAAATTCCTTCTGGCTCAATGATGCCGACCTTATTGGTCGGGGATTTTATTTTGGTTGAAAAATACGCTTATGGTCTCAAAGATCCGGTCTGGCGAAAGCAGCTGGTTGAAACAGGTAGGCCTGAAAGAGGCGATATTGTCGTTTTTAAGTATCCGCCAGAGCCAAGTGTGGATTACATCAAACGAGTTGTCGGGCTACCCGGTGATATCGTGCGTTACAGCCGGACAAAAGAGCTGTGTATTCAATCGAAAGGTGAGAGTCAGTGTACTCAAGTCCCTTTGTCTGAAATCAAGGAAAGCCCGTATCGTATAGGTTCTGTGCCACTCATCCAGCTCAATGAAAAGCTGGGAGCGACAGAGCACCAAATTCTCGTCAACCCAACTCGCCCCAACTTTGAGGACCAATATCAGCCTCGACGTGGTGTGAACGAATGGGTGGTACCGGAAGGCCAATACTTTGTCATGGGAGATAACCGTGATAACAGTAAAGACAGTCGTTTCTGGGGGTTTGTCCCAGAGGCTAATCTAGTAGGTAAAGCCGTCGCAATCTGGATCAGTTTCGAATTTGAACGTGATTCTGACAGTATTTTGCCGTCCTGGATTCCAACTGATGTGCGATTTGACCGCATCGGTGGTATTAACTAACCCTATTGAGAAAGCATGAATTCTCCTATTTCCAAACTAGAAAAAAAGCTCGGTTATCAGTTTAAAGATGCCGAGTTTATCCATTTGGCGCTGACACACCGTAGCGCAAATGGAAAGCATAATGAACGTCTTGAATTTCTGGGCGATTCAATTTTAAGTTTTGTCATTGCTGACGATCTTTATCATCGCTTCCCTAAAATTAATGAGGGAGATATGAGCCGTATGCGTGCGACATTAGTTCGTGGCCACACTCTGGCGGAGTTGGGGCGAGAATTCGAACTAGGAGATCACTTAAAATTAGGTCCAGGTGAATTAAAAAGTGGTGGTTTTCGTCGCGACTCGATTTTAGCGGACGCTGTTGAAGCTATCATTGGTGCGGTTTACCTAGATACGGGTATCGAAGGCGTTCGCCAGATGATCCTGAGTTGGTATCAGCAAAGGCTTGATGCTATTCAACCCGGAGTCTCTCAGAAAGATCCTAAGACTCGTCTTCAGGAGTTTCTGCAGGGGCGAAGAAAAGCCTTGCCTGTCTACACAGTGACTAATATTAAAGGTGAAGCACATAACCAGCAGTTTACGGTGTCGTGTGATGTAGCAGGTATTCGTTCACCTGTAATTGGTAAAGGTACGAGCCGTCGCAAAGCAGAACAAGCGGCTGCCGAGCTAGCATTAGAGCAACTGAACAATGACTGATTCAACAGAAAATAATGATTTTGATATTGATGCTTTTTTCTCATCAAATGAAGAGCCAGCCAGCTCTCCTGAGAATCAGCATTGTGGTTTTGTCGCGATCGTTGGGCGTCCAAATGTCGGTAAATCAACCTTGCTGAACCGAATTCTGGGCCAGAAAATCTCGATTACATCACGAAAGCCGCAAACAACTCGCCATCGTATCATGGGTGTCGATACACAAGGTGACCATCAGGCCATCTATGTGGATACGCCAGGATTACACATTGAAGAAAAGCGAGCGATCAACCGTCTAATGAATCGCGCGGCAAACTCGTCACTCAGTGACGTGAACTTGGTGTTCTTTTTGGTTGATGGTACTCACTGGACAGATGATGATGAGATGGTACTGACCAAACTCCGCAAATCTAATTTTCCTGTTGTCCTGTGTGTGAACAAAGTCGATAATGTACAAGATCGTAATGATGTCATGTTGCATATGATGGACATGTCGAAGAAAATGGAATTTGTCGATGTCGTCCCTATTTCGGCTAAACACGGAAAGAACATTGATGTACTTCGCAAGCATGTAAAAGCACATTTGCCTAAAGCGACGCACCATTTCCCTGAAGAATATGTTACCGATAGGTCTCAACGTTTTATGGCCTCTGAGATTGTCCGTGAAAAGCTGATGCGTTTCACCGGAGAAGAGCTTCCATATTCAGTCACTGTTGAGATTGAACGCTTTGATTACAACCCAGAAACCGATGGTTTTCATATCAATGCTCTGATCCTCGTCGAACGCAGCGGCCAGAAGAAGATGGTTATTGGTAAGGGTGGTGATAAGATAAAGACAATTGGCCGAGAAGCTCGACTTGATATGGAAGAGTTATTTGGGCGTAAGGTCTACCTAGAAACTTGGGTCAAAGTGAAATCTGGTTGGGCTGATGATGAACGCGCCTTGCGCTCACTAGGTTATATCGACGATTTGTAATTTGGGCCGCGAATTGAGTTCGTTCTAAGAACACTTTGAATAAGGAGCCTAAAGGCTCCTTATTTTTCATGCAATATTGGCGATTTCTATGACTTCAGAAGGTTTACAGCGCTGCTTTGTGATCCATCGACGCCCCTACAGTGAATCAAGCCTGATTCTTGATGTGTTTAGTGAAGAATACGGCCGAGTAACCTTGATGTCCAAAGGGTCTAGAAGCAAACGTTCTACCTTAAAAGGCGCCCTCCAACCTTTCACGCCATTGCTACTTAAATGGTCAGGGAAAGGCTCGATGAAAACACTTCGCCAGGCTGAACCGATTAGCTTAGGTCTTCCTTTAAGCGGCATTTATCTGTATTCAGGGCTCTATGTGAATGAGCTTTTAGGTAGAGTGTTGGCTGCGGAAGTTGCTATGCCCTCATTGTTTCATGACTATCTCCACGCTTTGACAGAGTTAGCTCAGTGCGAAAATCCAGAGCCCGCTCTGCGACGCTTTGAACTGGCCTTGTTGTCAGCAATGGGGTACGGCGTTGATTTCCTGCATTGTGCAGGCAGTGGGGAGCCTATTGAACCTAAGATGACCTATCGATATCGAGAGCAGAAAGGGTTCATTGCGTCAGTGAGACGAGATAACTTGTCGTTTTTAGGGGATGAGCTAATCGCCATTAGTGAGAGAAGGTTCACCACAAAAGAACAACTTAACGCGGCAAAACGCTTTACACGTGTAGCCCTAAAGCCTTATCTTGGCGGAAAACCACTAAAGAGTAGGGAGCTATTTATGCAAATATTAGCGCCCAGATCACGGAGTACTGGAAAATGAGTTCAATCTATTTAGGTGTTAACATCGATCATATCGCTACATTGCGCAATGCACGTGGTACGAAGTACCCAGATCCCGTTCATGCGGCTGAAGTGGCTGAACGCGCTGGTGCTGATGGTATTACGATTCATTTAAGAGAAGATCGACGCCATATTCTAGACCGAGATGTTCGAATTTTACGCGAGACGATCCAAACCCGTATGAATCTCGAAATGGCGGTGACAGATGAGATGGTTGAGATCGCTTTGCAAACTCAGCCTGAGTACGTCTGTTTAGTGCCTGAAAAACGTGAAGAGTTGACTACTGAAGGGGGCTTAAATGTTCTCGGTCACTTGGACAAGATCAAGGCGGCAACTCAAACGTTGTCTGAGGCTGGCATAAAAGTCTCTTTGTTCATCGACCCAGACCGTGAACAAATTGATGCAGCTAAGGCTTGTGGTGCGCCGTTTGTTGAGCTTCATACGGGACATTACGCGGATGCTGATACTGATGAAGATCAGCAAGATGAACTCAAAAAAATTGCTGCAGGAGCAAGCTACGCCGCTGACTTAGGTATTACGGTCAATGCTGGACATGGGCTGACTTATCACAATGTCGCTCCGATTGCGGCCATTCCAGAAATCTATGAACTCAATATAGGGCATTCCATCATTGGACGTGCTGCGTTTGATGGCCTGCACAAAGCGGTGGCGGATATGAAAGCCCTTATGGTTGAAGCACGTAAATAGTCGCTATGGCCATTATTGGATTAGGGACAGATATTGCAGAGATTGATCGAGTAGAAAAGGCGCTTGCTCGTAATGGCGAGGCGTTTGCAAAGCGGATCCTAACGAATGTTGAACTTGAAAAATTCAACAACTTGAAGCAGCAGGGGCGGTTTCTTGCCAAACGATTTGCGGTCAAAGAGGCCGCTTCTAAAGCGCTAGGGACCGGTATTGCGCAGGGTGTTACCTTTCATGACTTTATCGTCACTAATGACGAGCACGGCGCTCCGATATTATCGTTGTCTGGTAAAGCTCTGGAATTTGCCAAACAAAAAAAGGTGGCGCATGTCCACCTGTCCATTTCTGATGAAAGGCATTACGCCGTTGCTACCGTCATCTATGAGTCTAAATAGGGCGCAGCACTTGCGCTGACTTTCTCCATTTCATCTTGAAGTTCAAACAGCTCTGGTTCTATGTTTTCGATATTGGCGCCGGAGCTTAATGCTTTTTCAATCGTCGCGCAGATTTTTTTTAGTCTAGGTACGCCGCAATACGCGCTACTGCCGTGTAGTTTATGAACATGGTGGTTGAGTTGTGTTATATCAAAGCCGTCCTCCTCCAAGGCCCTCTCTACAATAGTCAGGACTTCAGGTATGTAGTCAATTAACATTTGGAGCATATCCCTTGCGAGATCTTCTTTGTTCGCGGACTGCTTTAGAGCGGTTTGCCAATCGATAATCATATGGCTATGTTCTGGTGCCTGATTGGTTCCACTCTCTGGAGGTTCACTGGCAGCAATTTCAAGTTTTCCAAGCTCTTTTTCTGATGTATTCGGGTTCCAATGCATCAAGACTTGTTGAAGTACATGTTCTTCGATCGGTTTTGTCAGGTAGTCATCCATTCCTGCGTTAAGTAGTCGGTTGCGTTCGCCAGTCATTGCATGAGCGGTAACGGCAACGACTGGCGTCTTGGCATTAAGCTTGGTCTTTTTGATTTTGCTGCAAGCCATAACGCCATCCATATGTGGCATCTGAATATCCATCAAAATAATATCGAAGCTTTGACGTTCCGCAAGGGCTACAGCATCAATACCATTGGTACAGGTACACACTTGGGTTACCCTCTCCTGAAGTAGAGCGCTGATAAGTTTGAGATTTGCGGGATTGTCATCGACGGCCATAACAGTCAATGGTAGTTTTTCATTGTAGGTCGGTGTGGCCTCGATAATGGGTAAACTTTCCTGATTTGTCGTCAGTGTTTGCAAGAGTTTCCGGCGAGAAATAGGTTTGCTGATGCAGTTAATTTGATAGGTCTGAATTAAGTGATCAGACAGGGCCAGTGAAGTACTTGGAATACCGACGATGACTTGTGGCGCACATTGCTTCGCTACCTCAACCCAACGTTCAACAACGTCTGCTTCTGGAGTGTTGCTCGCAGCAAGGTTAAGCAACACGTAATCATAGTGGGTGACTTGATCTGGAATAGAGGAGCGATACGTGACAATCAGACCTTCTTGGGTAAGTGCTTGCTGAGCGACCGACGCCGCTTGCATATTTGGTTCCACTAAGAGAATCGAGTGATTTCTCAATACACGGCTTTCAAACAGTTCATTGACGGGCATGTCGGTGACATTGAGACGTAAATTAAACCAAAAAGTTGACCCTTGATGCAGGCGACTGGTTAGGCTGATTTCTCCGCCCATTTGACCGACGAGTTTTTGGGTGATGACAAGACCTAAACCAGTACCGCCATAGCGGCGAGAGATACTGGCATCGGCTTGGCTAAATGCTTGGAATAGCTGTGCTTGTTGCCGTTCAGAAATTCCGATACCTGTGTCACGTACCATAAACTGCAATTCAACCACGTCTTCTTTTTTTGAGCGTAACTCAACACTGATGTCAATATTGCCTCGTTCGGTAAACTTAATTGAATTTCCGACGAGATTGGTTAACACCTGCTGGATACGTGACGGATCGCCAATCAGACCATATGGAATCTTTGAATCAACCTTTAGAGTTAGCTCCAGACCTTTCTCATGAGCGTTGGTGGCTTGAAGATTGACAACCTCTTCCAGTGTTTCCTGAAATTCAAAAGGGATATTTTCTAAGGCTAATTTTCCCGCTTCTAGTTTTGAAAAATCAAGAATGTCGTTGATGATATGCAGTAAGTTCTTTGCTGATTTTTCAATCGTCTGAAGGTAGTCGGCTTGGTTGTTGGTCAGCTTGGTTTTGAGGATTTGACGCGTAAATCCTATTACGCCATTGAGAGGCGTCCTCAGCTCATGGGACATATTGGCCAGAAATTCTGATTTGACCCGAGCGGCTTCCTGAGCGCGTTTTTTCGCAATGTCCAATTCGACATTTTGAATTTCTAATTGCTCTAGAGTTTCCCGGAGATCGGATGTCGCTTGATCAATACTGTGTTGCATTTCTACATGGTATTCGGAGAGCGATATTGCCATCGCGTTAATGCCATTTTTAAGCGAATCGAGCTCACCATGCATTTTTCCTTCAATTCTGACATCTAGATGGCCTCGGCGAATCCTATCCACCATATTCTTCATGTGTGAGATTGGGCGAGTAACATCATACATGAGACGCTGGGCAAACACCGCGGATAAGCCAAGTCCAGAAAGGAGAACCAGAAAAGCGGAGAATACTTCTTGATATTGCTGTAGCCTCAGCGAGGATAGATCCAATTCAATAGCAATATAGCCCAAGGCTGAGCGAGCATTTTGTCCTTTTGGCGTTGCAATGAGGCCGGATTCGGTGATCACTGGAGCCCGAAGAATGAGAGTGTTGTCTTTTAGGTATGAGGTAACTAAAAGAGGGATCGCCTCACTGCGTGGGAACGTGAGTGATTCAAAATTAGGATGAAAATTGGACGTGACGAACAGTTCATGGTTGTAATCAAAAACGGCAATACTGCGTACGAACTTTGAATTTTTTCGATGGGCGTAGCTAATGATACGGCGCACAGATTCACGACTGTTATTTTTCAATCCGTCTTCACTGGCAATCGCCAAAGGCTCGATAATACTTAAACCGGAGTTGATGACTTGCTTTTCAAGATCGTGATAGCGATTAAAGGAGAAAAACGCACTCAGTAGCAGGCCAATGATCAATGTTGGTGCAAGTGTGAGAGTAATAACGCGGGCGCGCAAGCCATATCTTGTCATTATTGTCTAAACATCGTGGTGTGGATATGGGAAAATAGCGTCCAAAATAATAGAGGCTGTCGAACCAAATCACGTTAACTATGGTTACTAAGCATAATCAACTCGTTCGACTCAGACAATGATTCAAGCCTGAAAAGGTGACACTTAGATAGCAATATAAGTGCAACAGTCAAAGATAAAGAGTAAACCATGGCGCGTTTTTACCAACCTAAGAAGAAAACCCAACTGAATGCCAAGCATCAATCCTTGCAGGTTGAAAAGCTCGATCATCATGGCGCTGGCATTGCCTATCAAAATAAGAAACCTGTTTTTATTGAAGGGGCGTTACCAGGTGAACAGGTCTTGGTACAATTAACTGAAAGTAAAAGCAAATTTTCTAGGGCGGAGTTAATTAAACTCCAGACAATCAGTCAGCAACGTGTGGAGCCTTTTTGTCCACACTTTACCCAGTGCGGTGGTTGCAATATGCAGCACTTGAGCAGTCAACATCAGCAAGAGCACAAACAACGCACACTCAGTCAATTGATGGAAAAATTTGCAGGGCAAACTCTGAGTCTAGATGCCCCTATTTTAGGAGACACTCAAGGTTATCGTCGACGAGCGCGTATGAGTGTGGATGTGGACAAAAAAACACGTCAGCTCAAATTTGGCTTTCGTAAAAAGAACAGCAAAGATATTGTGACACTAACGGATTGTCCAGTTTTGGACCCAGACCTCAATGTTTTATTACCTGAACTCTATACGTTGCTTCAGAGCTTTTCACAGCAAGAACATATTGGTCACGTAGAGTTGGTAAAAGGAGACAATACTCGTATTGTCGTCCTTCGTCATTTAAAACCACTTAGGCCGGCTGATCTTGCCGCACTGAGTGAATTTGTTGCGCACCATAATGTGACGTTATATCTCAGACCCACTGGTGAGCAAGTGTTGCTTCAGTCAGGTGAACCTGGTGTGTATCAGGAAGTGGGTGTAACCATACCGTTTGAACCAAATAACTTTATTCAGGTCAATCAAAAGGTCAATGAAAAAATGGTATCACAGGTCTTGGATTGGTTGGCGTTATCCTCGCAAGACAAAGTCTTAGATCTTTTCTGTGGATTGGGTAACTTCAGCTTACCTATTGCTCTTCAAGTCGACAGTGTAGTCGGGGTGGAAGGGGTCGAATCTATGGTTGATAAAGCTTCATATAATGCCCAACTTAATCACATAAAGAATACGGAATTTTGGCAGGCAAACTTAGAGCAAGACATTTCTTCTTGGCATTGGAGTAAGAAAAAATTTGATAAGATAGTATTGGACCCCGCGAGAGCAGGTGCGAGTGGGGTGATTGAACACATTGCGGCGTTAGGAGCGCAACGGGTCGTTTATGTTTCGTGCAATCCGGCCACACTTGCCAGAGATTCTCAAAGCTTACTTCGTCAGGGCTTTCGATTGGAGAGGCTTGGAATGATAGATATGTTTCCTCATACCAGTCACTTAGAGTCCATGGCTCTGTTTGTGAAGGGCTAAATAGACAGCGTTTGAAAGTGAGAATGCCCTTTGAATACGCTGAAGAAATAGTAAAACAGGACAAAGACAATGGTTGCGGTAAGAAGCGCGCATTTAAATCAAGATGAACAATTTGAACTGAATAACTGGATTGCGAGTCTGGGGCTTGACTCCAATGTGGCCAAACGCCTCAGCGAAGTGTATCGCCATTGTGAGACGGTACTCGAAAACCATGAACAGGGCCCACTTTTGCTCTGGCGTGGGCGGGAAATGATTGAAATTCTTATCACACTCTCGATGGATAAAGCGACATTAGTGTCCGCTTTGTTGTTTCCTGTGGTCTCCAGTGGTGCCTACGATCGTGAAGCGCTAGAGGACGACTTTGGAAAAGAGACCATCAAATTGATTGATGGGGTTGAAGAAATGGCGGCATTGGGGCAACTCAATATCACTATGGAAGGAAGCGCAGCCTCCTCTCAAGTTGATAACGTAAGGCGCATGCTACTGGCGATGGTGGATGATTTTCGCTGCGTCGTCATTAAACTCGCAGAGCGAATTTGTAACCTGATTGAAGTCAAGAAAGCCCCTGACGAAGTGCGCCGTTCTGCTGCAAAAGAGTGTTCAAATATCTATGCACCATTGGCCAATCGTTTGGGCATTGGCCAGTTAAAGTGGGAAATTGAAGACTACGCTTTTCGATACCAACAGCCACAAACCTATCAGCAAATCGCAAAGCAACTATCGGAACGCAGGATTGTCCGTGAGCAGTACATTAAAGACTTTGTCGATGATCTGACCGCTGAGATGAAAACATCATCAATTAATGCTGAAGTGAGTGGGCGTCCGAAACACATTTATAGCATTTGGCGCAAGATGCAAAAGAAAGGTCTGGCGTATGATGAATTGTTTGATGTTCGTGCTGTGCGCATTATTGCTGACCAGCTGCAAGATTGTTATGCAGCGCTTGGGACTGTGCATACCAAGTACAAGCATCTTCCGAGCGAATTCGATGATTATGTTGCCAACCCCAAGCCCAATGGCTACCAATCGATTCATACCGTGATTCTCGGGCCTGAAGGAAAAACAATAGAGATTCAAATTCGCACTAAGGACATGCATGAAGACTCTGAGCTTGGTGTGGCAGCGCACTGGAAATACAAAGAAGGCGGCGGTGGTCGCAGTGGTTATGATGAAAAGATAACTTGGCTGCGTAAGCTCCTCGATTGGCAAGAAGAAATGTCGGATTCTGGTGAGATGCTGGATGAAGTGAGAAGCCAAGTCTTTGATGACCGAGTCTATGCATTTACCCCGAGAGGTGATGTGGTTGATTTACCTATGGGTGCAACGCCACTCGACTTTGCGTATCACATCCATTCAGAGGTCGGTCACCGCTGTATAGGAGCTAAAGTTGCGGGTCGAATTGTTCCCTTTACCCATAAGTTGACTATGGGGGATCAGGTCGAAATCATTACTTCAAAAGAGCCCAACCCTTCTCGAGATTGGCTCAACCCCTCTATGGGATTTGTGACGTCCGGACGTGCCCGCGCTAAGATCAATGCTTGGTTTCGTAAGCAATCACGAGAAAAGAACCTTGAAGCAGGACGTGAGATTTTAGAAAACGAACTCACGAAGATTGGCGCGACCTTCAAAGATGCCCAACAATACGCGTTGAAGCGCTTTAATGTGAACAGTGCTGATGAATTGTATGTCGGGATCGGTAGTGGTGATTTACGTATTAATCAGATCATTAACCATATTAACGCCTTAGTTAATAAGCCCACCGCGGCAGAGGAAGATAAACAGGCACTGGAAAAACTTCAGGAGTCCGAATCGAAAGCCCCCGTGCATAGCAGGCCAAAGAAAGATGCAGTGGTGGTTGAGGGTGTCGACAACCTGATGACCCATCTAGCACGATGTTGTCAGCCTATCCCAGGGGATGATATCTCGGGGTACATTACTCAGGGGCGTGGAATATCAGTTCATCGTAGCGATTGTGAACAACTTGAAGAGTTACGCCACCACGCATCAGAGCGAATCATTGATACGGTATGGGGGAGTGGGTTCGTGGGCTCTTATATTCTGACTTTGAGGGTTGAAGCGATGGAACGGAGTGGCTTGTTAAAAGATATTACGACTCTGTTTGCCAACGAGAAAATCAAGATCACGAGCATGAAGAGCCGAGTTGATTACCGCAATCAATTGTCGATTATGGACTTTGATCTGGAAGTCACAAATGTCGAAGTCCTATCAAGAGTATCGAAAAGGGTAGAACAAATTAAAGATGTTATGACGGTCAAGCGTTTAGGGTAGCAAAAGCAAGGCCGTTAAACGATAAATAAAGGTGGGTTTCAGCATCGTGATTCGCCTTTCTAGAGGATAGAGAAAATGCGTCACCCAATCGATAAATTAGAAGCGATCATGACCCAGCTGCGAGACCCACAATCCGGTTGTCCGTGGGATTTGAAGCAAAACTTTGACACTATTGTTCCGCATACTATCGAAGAAACTTATGAAGTTGTAGATGCGATTCATAACCGTGACTGGCCAAACCTTAAAGAAGAATTGGGTGATTTATTATTCCAAGTGATTTTTTACAGTCAGTTGGCTAAAGAGCAAGAGCTATTTGATTTCTCGGATGTCGTGGACACGGTCAACGAAAAACTGATTCGCCGTCACCCCCATGTTTTTTCTGACGCAATATTTGAAAGCGAAGAAGCACTTAATCGTCATTGGGAAGCGGAAAAAAGAAAGGAGAAATTGGACGCGGGTACGGTTCAAAAAAGTATTTTAGATTCTGTCCCCAATTCGTTACCAGCGCTTGCTCGCGCGACCAAAATTCAGCGTCGGTGTGCCAGCTACGGTTTCGATTGGGATTCTCTTGGGCCCGTGGTCGATAAAGTCCGAGAAGAGGTTGATGAAGTCATGGATGAGGCCCTGCAAATTACCCCAGTCCAAGAAAAAATTGAATTAGAGCTTGGTGATCTTTTGTTTGCTACGGTAAACCTAAGTCGACATTTAGGCTGTGATCCGGAATCGGCTTTGAGTAAAGCGAATCTTAAATTTTCACGGCGGTTTATGGCGGTTGAATCTTTGGTAGGTCAACAGAATAAACAACTAAAAGATTGTGATTTACAACAGTTAGATACTTTATGGGATGAAGTAAAACGACAAGAAGCGAAGGGATAAAACAATCAAACAGAGCCACGCGAAATTGATTTGAAGCAAAAAATTAAAATCATAGTGTGATAGATTTCACGTTGTGGCGGCAAGGGTCTTCTGGTATATTTATCTCCCGTCCAGAAGAATTCCATTTCCCTCATTCAACCAATTTCAGGTTAAACATGACGACAAATTACATTTTTGTTACTGGCGGGGTTGTATCCTCTCTAGGTAAAGGTATTGCAGCTGCATCTCTTGCCGCTATTCTTGAAGCTCGTGGTCTTAAAGTGACGATGATGAAGCTTGACCCCTACATCAACGTAGATCCAGGTACAATGAGTCCAACTCAGCACGGTGAAGTCTTTGTGACGGAAGACGGCGCAGAAACTGATCTAGACCTTGGCCACTATGAGCGTTTCATTCGTACCAAGATGACCAAGCGTAACAATTTTACTGCAGGTCGTGTTTATGCTGACGTCCTTCGCAAAGAGCGACGCGGTGATTACTTAGGGGCGACCATTCAGGTTATTCCTCATATCACTAATGCTATCAAGGATCGCGTTATTGCCGGTTCTGAAGGCCATGATGTCGCTATTGTTGAAGTGGGTGGTACCGTTGGTGATATTGAGTCTCTCCCTTTTATGGAGGCGATTCGTCAGTTGGCGGTTGAACTGGGTCGTGAACGTGCGATGTTTATGCACCTGACATTGGTTCCATATTTGGCCGCAGCAGGTGAAGTCAAAACGAAGCCGACTCAGCACTCTGTGAAGGAATTGCTTTCGATTGGTATTCAGCCAGACATTTTAGTTTGTCGCTCAGATCGCATCATTCCAGCAAATGAACGTAAGAAAATTGCTTTGTTCTGTAACGTTCCAGAGAAAGCCGTGATATCAATGAAAGATGTGGATTCAATCTATAAAATCCCTCAGTTAATTAAAGCCCAAGGTCTTGATGATCTCGTGTGTGCTCGTTTTGGCATTACCGCCCCTGAAGCGGATTTGTCTGAATGGGAACAGGTTATATACGAAGAAGCGAACCCAACAGGTGATGTCACAATAGGCATGATTGGCAAATATATTGAATTGCCAGATGCTTACAAATCAGTCAATGAAGCCTTGAAACATGCAGGTCTGAAAAACCGCCTTAATGTAACAATTAAATATGTTGACTCCCAAGACGTTGAATCAAAAGGAGAAGAAGCCCTTGCTGGCCTCGATGCCATTTTGGTTCCTGGTGGTTTTGGTGATCGTGGGGTTGAAGGTAAGATTCGAGCGGCACAATACGCTCGCGAAAATGCGATCCCTTATCTTGGTATCTGTTTAGGTATGCAAGTTGCGCTGATTGAATACGCACGTAATGTGGCAGGTATGGAAGGGGCACATTCTTCGGAATTCAGTAAAGAGACGAAGTTCCCTGTGGTAGGGCTGATTACAGAATGGGTTGACGAAACGGGAAGTGTTGAAGAGCGTACAGAGACTTCCGATCTGGGCGGAACGATGCGTCTTGGTTCTCAATTGTGCCATCTAGAAAAAGGAACCAAAGCTCGTGAACTCTATGGTAATGCAACCATTCATGAGCGTCATCGTCATCGTTATGAAGTGAACAATAGACTTCGCCCACAAATTGAAAAAGCAGGGTTGAAAGTCTCAGGTTTATCGGCCGATAAAAAACTGGTGGAAATGATTGAGAACCCTGCGCATCCTTGGTTTGTCGCTGCCCAATTCCACCCAGAGTTTACTTCAACTCCTCGTGATGGCCATCCATTATTCGCAGGCTTTGTTAAAGCCGCGGGCCAATACACACGTGGTGAATTCGACAATTAATCGGAATACCCGCAGTGGCGAAGGTTTGCCGCTGCTTTTGAAATTTATCATTTATATTTGAACGAGAGGAAAGATCAATGTCTAAGATCGTTAAAGTTCTAGGTCGTGAAATCATCGATTCACGTGGTAACCCAACCGTAGAAGCGGAAGTCCATCTAGAAGGTGGTTTCGTTGGTATGGCAGCGGCACCCTCTGGCGCGTCAACGGGTTCTCGTGAAGCGCTTGAACTGCGCGATGGCGACAAGAGCCGCTTTCTAGGTAAAGGTGTTCTTAAAGCTGTTGAAGCTGTAAATGGTGACATTGCTGAAGCGTTGGTGGGTAAAGACGCTAAGGCACAAGCCGACGTTGATCAAGTGATGATCGACCTTGATGGTACTGAAAACAAGTCTAAGTTCGGTGCAAACGCTATTCTAGCGGTCTCTCTAGCCAATGCGAAAGCGGCAGCGGCGTCAAAAGGTATGCCTTTGTTTGAGCATATTGCCGAACTTAATGGTACACCGGGTCAATTCTCTATGCCTTTACCTATGATGAACATCATCAATGGCGGTGAGCACGCGGATAATAACGTCGACATTCAAGAGTTTATGATTCAGCCAATTGGTGCGAAGACACTCAAAGAAGGCCTACGTATTGGCGCTGAAGTTTTCCACAATTTAGCGAAAGTGCTCAAGTCCAAAGGTTTGAGCACGGCAGTGGGCGATGAAGGTGGTTTTGCTCCTAACCTAGAATCTAACGCAGCGGCTTTAGCGGCGATCAAAGAAGCGGTAGAAGCAGCAGGTTATGTTCTAGGCAAAGACGTTACTTTGGCTATGGATTGTGCCGCTTCTGAGTTCTACGATAAAGAAGCGGGTAACTACAACATGAAAGGTGAAGGTAAGATTTTCTCTTCTGAAGAGTTTAACCATTACCTTGCTGATCTTGCGGCTCAATATCCTATTGTTTCTATTGAAGATGGTTTGGACGAGTCCGATTGGGATGGTTTCAAACATCAAACTGAACTACTGGGTGACAAGCTTCAACTTGTTGGTGATGACCTGTTTGTTACCAACACTAAGATCCTGGCTCAAGGCATCGAAAAAGGTGTGGCGAACTCAATTCTTATCAAGTTCAACCAAATCGGCTCTCTGACAGAAACGCTAGCGGCGATCAAGATGGCGAAAGATGCAGGTTATACTGCAGTGATCTCTCACCGTTCTGGTGAAACAGAAGACGCTACTATCGCTGATCTTGCGGTGGGTACTGCTGCAGGCCAAATCAAAACGGGTTCTATGAGCCGTTCAGACCGTGTTGCTAAGTACAACCAACTGATCCGTATTGAGGAAGCACTAGGTAAGCGTGCGCCTTACAAAGGCCTCAAAGAAGTGAAAGGCCAAGCTTAATCTCTTTGAGTAAATAAGTTGAGCGTTATCGCAATAAAACACCTTGCTTCGGCGAGGTGTTTTTATATCGGCTCTTGATGTTCAACGATCGAACATGGACTTCATGTCTAAATCTTTAATCGCTGTCAGACGGCGTTGATTTACCTCTTCGCGGATAGCCGCTCCTTGATAACCTGCTTTGACAACGTCTTGCACATTGACGTGCAGTGCGGCGTGATAGGCTGTTTCAAACACTCTCTTTTGCGGGTAGTCTGTGGCTTCAAATCCAGTTCTACCTTGACTGTCTGCTTGACAGCAAAGCAGTACCTCGTTGAGGCGATCCGGTTTGCGCCACACATCAATTTTATTTAATAACTTGAGTATCGTTGCAGGTTTGAGTTCAGCCGCTCGGTGAATATTTGAATGTTGTTCACAGACCAAAAGGGCGAGGTCGCGAAAATCTCTTGGGGCTTTAATTCTGTCACACAATTCTTCAATTAATTCCAACCCCGTATAGCAATGTCGTTTATGACTTGGCCATTCAGATTCAGGGGTCATACCTTTGCCTAAATCATGCACTTGAGATGCAAAACGCACTGTGAGTGAGTGGCTTAATAACGCTGCCTGTTTTGCCACCAATAAGGTGTGTATACCAGTATCGATTTCTGGGTGCCATTGCTCAGGTTGAGGCACACCAAACAAGTTATCGATTTCGGGTAAGATGACTTTTAATGCACCACATTTATGCAGAACAGTCAGAAAAATCTGTGGATTCTGAGTTGAGAGAGATTTGTACCATTCTTGCCAAACCCTTTCCGCCGTTAAATGCTGCAGCTCGCCAGCATCGACAATGTTTGCCATCAGTTGTTGTGTTTCATCGGCAATGCGAAAGCCAAGATGGTGGAGTTTGGCGGCGAAACGAGCCACACGCAATACTCTTAAGGGATCCTCGATAAAGGCACCAGAAACGTGGCGTAATAGACGATGTTTAAGATCATGCTGACCGCCGTAGGGATCGATGACTTTGCCATCCTTATCTTCGGCCATTGCGTTGATGGTGAGATCCCTGCGGGCTAAGTCCTCTTCTAAAGTCACATCGGGAGAAAAATAACAAGCAAAACCCTGATATCCAGAGCCGGTTTTCCTTTCCGTTCTCGCCAAAGCGTATTCTTGTTTGGTTGTCGGATGTAAAAATACGGGAAACTCTTTGCCTACTGGGGTAAATCCATCATTGATCAGTGCTTGTGGAGTCGAGCCAACAATGACCCAGTCTTTATCATTCACTGAAATATTCAATAATTTATCGCGTACTGCACCGCCAACCAGAAATGTTTGCACTGATACCTCTCTTAAATTCAGATTTTAGAATTGGCTATTGATGCTAGCAATGGTACTTTCCTTATCGGTAAATTCCTAGAGACGAGAAGTATGTATAAACAATATTTTGGATTCACAGAACTGCCGTTTTCGATTGTGCCTAATTCTCGTTTCCTTTTTCGGAGTCTCAGACACAAAGAGGCGTTGTTTCGTCTTCAGGCTGGCCTAGGAGAGGGGAGTGGATTCGCCTTACTTTCTGGTGAAGTTGGTACGGGAAAAACCACCGTTGCCCGGGCACTATTAAAATCGTTGGGCACAGAGACACAGTCTGGTTTAATTCTTAATCCCACATTTTCAAGCATAGAACTGTTGGAAGCAATTTGCGATGAGTTTTCTATCATTTATGAGGCTAACTCCTCTCTAAAACAGCTCAGTAAGTTGATTCATGACTTTCTTCTTGATCGCTATGCTAAAGGGATGCAAACCCTTTTAGTCATTGATGAAGCTCAGCACTTGTCCGCAGATGTACTGGAACAGCTTCGCTTACTCACCAATCTTGAAACGGAAAGCCAAAAACTGTTCAAAGTACTTTTGGTTGGGCAACCTGAGTTGCAACAAAAGTTGAAAATGCCTCAATTGCGTCAACTCGCGCAACGAATTACTGGCCGTTATCACCTCTTGCCACTAGATGAAAAAGAAACCATCCGCTATATCCAGTATCGGCTGGAGTGTTCCGGAGGGAATGTCGACTTGTTTTCCTCTAAATCAATCAAGTACATCGCGCAGCAATCTTCGGGCATTCCCCGGTTAGTTAACCTGATCTGTGACCACGCATTAAAGCGTGCTTATAACCTAGGCGAGCCCCAACCGAGCTGGGAGAGTGTCGACATCGCCTGTGAAGAAGTGATGAGTTTTCAGACGTCTTATCAGCCTATCCAGTCCAGTGTACCAAGCCCTCGTCTGTCGTTTTTTACGGCCTTTATTGGCGGAATCCTTTTGGCGATGGGCAGTTATGCATTGACGCCGTTCATAGTAGCAGATCGGGTGAGTGAGCAGATTGCTCAGGCCTATCCACTGGAAATTGTACCGCCATTGGAGAAAGAGGTGTTTCCCCCTTATCTGCAGAATTTGTTGAAAGGCGCCTCCAGCTTTGAGCAAGGCATTGACGATTTGTATCAGGTTTGGGGGATTAGAGCCTCGGTTTCTGAGCGGTATTGTCGTACAGAAACAACCAGTGTCTTTCGTTGTGTCAGAGAGCGGGGCAGTCTGGAAGAGATACGTGACGCAGATAGGCCTGTATTGTTGTTTTTGAGGCATCAGAATGTAAGGGGTTACGCTGTCCTTTACCGTCTTAATACAAACACCGCACAGCTGCTGCTAGGCAGACAACGTATAGCGTTACCGATAGATAAATTGGAATCGATTTGGGACGGGCAGTATCACCAAATCTGGCAGGGTTATTGGAATCAGACCCTAAAGCCCACGATGTCAGGTCCAGCGGTGGCAGAGTTTGCTCAACGTTTGTCGAATATTATGGGTGAGCCTCACAGTGATAGCGATCGCTATGATCAGTCTTTACAACAAAAAGTAGAGCTTTTTCAACAATGGCAAGGGTTGGATGTCGACGGGATTGCTGGCAGAAGAACTCTGCAACGTTTGGAGAAGCTTTCCCAAGATATCGCCCCGACACTGAGTGGTCCAGAGGAGGAAGTATAATGTCAAGAGTTCTGGATGCGCTTGAGCGCTCGGAGAAGCATCATCAAAATGTCACGGGACAAAGTCATCAACATACAAGGTCAAATGGACCCTCACCGCGTCGTGTGTCTACGTGGATGTTGGTGGCAGCGGTTGTGTTACCACCCATACTGGCTGGTGGTTTGGGAATCTATCAAACCTATGGGAAGCAGCTGTCTGTATGGCAACAGAAAAAGCAGGCTTTGCCAGAAATTCAAGAAGTCGCCTTTGATTATCGAGTCCTGCCATACCCTAATGTCGAACCGTTACGTAACACTGATGAATTAAGCCAATTCAAACCGGTATCCGAACCTGTCGCTCTTAATAAAGAGAAGGTCGACCTTCCTCAAAGACATAATCCGTCGAAAACTGAGAATCTTTTGGATGGCCTCGATTTATCCGATCTTTCCCCAGAGTTGGCTTTGAAAGTGGAATCAGTATTGGCTTCTGATTCGTCAGCAGTTGTGGATGAATCATCCGGTGTTGAACTCTCTGATTTGGCAGTGAGTAGCCGTCAATGGCAGGGTATTTTACCCCCGTTGAATTTCCAAACCCATGTCTATTCGAGCAATTCAGGTAAGCGATGGGTGAAAATAAATGGCACTGAATACAGTGAAGGGGATTCGATTACGAAGGATATTCAGCTGAAAAGTATTGAACCACAGCGCAGCACAATACGATATAAAGGAACCGTGATAGCGATTCCAGCGCTTTATGAGTGGAAGGGCTAATCAAAAAGAGGTCGCGTTGGCGACCTCTTTTTTGTTGAACTTATGCCCAGCCTGGACGAGAACGTTTTTTACTTGGAATGATATGAGGAAGGATCAACCCGAAGAGCAGACCAATACCGGCTATACCACCGCCATACATGAGGTATTTCATCAGAAGATCATCTTTCTGAGTGTCGAGTTTTGCACGAAGGTTACGCACTTCTTCTTGAGAGGCTGTGAGTTGTTGGCTAATGTCACTATAACTTTTTTCGAGTTCGGCGATCTGACGGTTACGACTTTCCAGCGAGTCCGCTAAGCCTTCTTTCGCTTGATCGGCGTTGGTGCGTGCATTAGCAAGTTTCGCTTTCACATCGGTTAACTCTTTTTCCAATTTGGGAAGACGCAGAGCCATACTTTCTTGTGTGGTCACAAAGCGACTTTCAATCCAGCCTTTTCGTCCTTTGCTGTCTTGCACTTGAGTGTATCCCGTCTCTTTGTTGGCCGCCAAAAAGGTGACTCGATCACCAGCATCCACACTACCGATAATGCGAAATTGGTTGCTAGGGCCTGAGTGCATGTAAGTAAATAGGTTATCTGAGATATAACGGTCTTTTGCAAAGGCAGAGGGAACCGCCATCATTGTAAGTAAAAGCAGGCAAACCAATCTTTTCACGGTAAATCCTTTAACATCTTTTTTTGTAACGTGCTTGTGCCAAATAGTAAGTAGTTTCGGTCATTACTGCAACAAAGAAGGGAGGCTAAGCCTCCCTTTCTGTGGATTAGAGTCAATAATGACAGCCAGTTAACACATGTCTGACTAAATAAATAGGCTCTGTAATGTGTAGAAGAATATGACCGCCAGCAGGGCACCTGCAGGGAGAGTGACTATCCAAGATGCAACAATATTGCGAATCACACCTAGGTTAAGTGCAGCAATCCCACGAGCAAACCCAACGCCTAGAATCGCACCAACCAAGGTTTGAGTGGTTGAGATAGGCAAACCAGTGCCAGAGGCCAGTACAACGGTACAAGCTGTCGCAAGCTGAGCGGCGAAACCACGGCTTGGTGTTAACTCTGTGATCCCTGTCCCTACTGTTGCCATGACTTTATGACCTAGAGTGGCAAGGCCAACTACGATGCCAAGGCCTCCGAGAGGGAGTATCCACCATGCAATGCTGCTCTTAGCAGAGATTTCACCCATATGTTCGATAGTCGAGGCAACGGCTGATAATGGACCAATCGCATTGGCGACATCATTTGAACCATGCGCAAATGCCATCGCACATGCGGTAATTACCATGAGAACACTAAAGATACCTTCGACACCGGCAAAACCATGGTCGTCTTCACGGCTTGAGAATTTTTTCTGAATGTAAATATAGCCGCCAACCATCACCAGAGCAGAAACGACAGCAGACCACATCCAAGCTTCACTATTCGTTAGATGGAGACCAACGTGTTTTAAGCCTTTTTTGATGGTCACCAGTGCGATCACCATGGTGGTAATGAACATGTAAACTGGCACAAAACGCTTGGCATTAAATAACGGTTTCTCAGTATCAAAGATTAACCGCTGAGCGCTGACAAAAATGACATAAGCAAAGAAGCCAGAGATGATTGGCGTAATGATCCAACTTCCGACAATACCTTGTACGGAATCCCAATCTACGGCCTCTGTACCCACAGAGACACAAGCAAAGCCTATTATCGCACCGATGATTGAGTGAGTGGTAGAAACAGGCCAGCCCATGTAAGAAGCCAGTAAAAGCCAAGTACCTGCGGCAAGCAGAGCAGACATCATTCCAAAAACAAGAACATCGGGTTGACTGGCGAACAGCGATGTTTCAATCACGCCTTTACGGATAGTGTCGGTGACTTCACCGCCTGCAAGGTAGGCCCCAGCAAACTCAAAGATCATCGCGATGATGATGGCCTGTTTTACCGTTAAGGCTTTTGAACCTACTGAGGTCCCCATCGCATTGGCAACGTCATTGGCGCCAATACCGATTGCCATCATAAAACCAAAAATTGCTGCAATAATGATCAGGACAGTGCCGTAATTCGCAAGGATATCCATCGTAATACCTAGTTGTTGATAACAAGCGGAGCAAATTTAGCACGACAAGACTCCTTCGGCGCTTCGTTTTATCGCCTAACAGAGTGTGCAGTTAAATGCTCTTCGTTATATGGTTGACTTATGTTATGAACGGGACAGCATTAGCTCAAGGCGCGCACCCACACGCTGCGCTTGATCGGCTATACCACCCACCCATTCAAGAATTTTATAAAGGAACATGACATCAATTGGATTTAAGTCATTTTCAAGTGTCATTAGTTGTTGACGAAGTTGGATCTGCATCACATCAGTGTCGTCCTCAATCACGTCCAGTTGATGGATCATTTCAGCCACAAGCGTCACTTCACGGCCTTTAAACCCAGTTTCTAATAACTCATCGAGTTCGTTGATTACCTTCTGTGCTTGATTGGCTGCATCGAGACAACGTTCCACGTATGCAATGAAATTCTCTTGAAGAGATTCGGGGATAGTCAGTTGACGGCCGTAGACGCGGCCAGCAATGTCTTTAGCTAGATTTGCCAGTTTGTCTTGTTGAGTCAAAAGCTCGAGCATATCGCCACGATCGACTGGCATAAACAAACCACGAGGGAGTTTGAGACGAATTTCGCGTTTTAAAACGTCAGCTTCTTTCTCAAGGTGAGCAATTTGTGCACGGATTTCGGATGCTTTCTCCCAATCACCCTTTGAACTGACTTCAAAGAAATTGACAAGGTGCGAACAGCATTCGTTGACACACACAACGTGGCGCTGCAAAGGTTTAATCGGGGACTTTGCAAATAACCCCATAATTGTATTCACTGGCATGCTCATTAAACCTATAAATATAACCTAAGAATAACATACACCATTCATGGTGAAATGTTGAGCGATGGCTATAAAGGCGCGCATGTTAACCCATTAAATCTCTCATTTAAACTGTTTTAGATCATCACGACGTCGATATTTCTTTCTTGCCCGGTATGACAATTGGCAATATCCTGTTGGTATCTGCTTTAAAAGGTATCGTTATGGAAACCGAGATAGAACTGAAGTTTTTTGTTTCTCCCCAATTTTCAAGCGTTTTGAGAGAGAAAATATCTCAGGAAAAAGTCCTTCAACACACCTGTCGTGATTTAGGGAATACCTATTTCGATACGCCAGACAGTTGGCTCCGTCAACATGATATAGGGTTAAGAATTCGTCGTTTTGATGGTGTGTTTACCCAAACAGTCAAAACCTCTGGGCGGGTGGTCGCGGGTTTGCATCAAAGACCTGAATTCAACGCCGAACATCACAGCAATGAGCCCCTTATTCATCTCCACCCTGAAGAAATCTGGCCTGATGGCAAAGATCCACAAACACTCCAATCGGAGTTGATTCCACTCTTTTCGACTAACTTCACCCGAGAGCTATGGTTGTTGGTGATGCCTGATGGAAGTCAGGTTGAAGTTGCTTTTGATCAGGGCAAAGTCGAGGCTAGAGGACATGCAACGCCTATTTGTGAGGTAGAATTAGAACTTAAATCCGGCCAGACCGAAGCCTTGTTCACTTTAGCGCGTCGTTTTTGTGACGCTGGTGGAATGCGTCTTGGCAATTTGAGTAAAGCCGCTCAGGGCTATCGTTTGGCTAGTGGCCACACTGGTGATGAGGTTCAATCACTTCACTTGGTGAATACAAGCAAGCACGACACTCTTGAATCTTGTTTTATTCATTCTATTGAGCATGGTTTATCTCATTGGCATTATCACGAGCAGATTTATGCAGAAAGGGAATCGGTGGCAGCGCTACTGGAAATCAAGAGTGCTGTTAGGTTTATTCGTCAGGTGCTGACCGTTTATGGCGGAGTGGTTCCAAAACGCGCGAGTACGTCGCTCCGTCAAGATCTTAAATGGCTTGAGCAAGAGTTAGACTGGTTGAGTGATTATGATTACCTTGAATCTCTCCTCGATGATAAAGGGAATGCGTTGCGTAAGTTGGATGCACGAAAGTTCCTCGTCAGCGAGCTCAAACAGATACAAGAAACACTTCCAGATCGTGATGCTATGTTGAGTTTGCTCACGTCTGCGCGTTACACCAGTTTATGGTTGGATTTGAGCCATTGGATCCTTACTCGAGGTTGGCAGTCATGTCTTGATGATAAGGCAAGAGATAAAATGTCATTGACGATAGAGCCTTTTTCAATCAAACAGTTGGATCGTTCATGGGCTGAGCTAATAGAAGCTTTTCCACCGGAGCGAACACTAGATAGTCAGGGCTACATTGATCAACAGTATCGCCTCATGCGCAACCTTTACACCGGAATCGGTTTCGCCAGTTTATTTGATGTTGAAGAGCGTGATAAATTCCGGTTACCGTGGCACGACTTATTGCATGGTATTGATGATCTTCTGAAATTGAGGACTTTGCAACATCTCGTCGAGAAGCTCGTTGGTGACGAACGTGAACAACTCGAGCGTTGGTTATCTCGTCAAGAAGGATCTATTCTGCATGCGATGGAACAGACGCGTGTCATTTGTATTGAGGCAGAACCTTACTGGCAAGATTGATTCTCCTTACTCACCTTGATCTAGGGGGCTTTGTGCTCCCTTTTTTGATGTTGTTCAATTTGATCCAAACGTTTTAAAATCAGTTCTTGCTTGGCGACTATCTCAATGAGTAAACGTTCTTTGTTTTCAGAGCGATAAGTTTGAGATTGAGAAGGGGCTGTGATCATAGAGGTAATTAACCCTGAAATCATACCAAACAGACCGACGCCACCAATGATCAACCCAGCAGCGAGTATTTTTCCTCCTTCGGTCACAGGGTAGTGGTCTCCGTAGCCGACCGTCGAGATAGTCACCAGAGCCCACCACATCGCATCCCCACCAGACTGGATATTTGCCTCAGGTGAATGACCTTCAATGAATAGCATCAAACTTGAGCCTAACGTCAGTAAAATGACCATCATCAGCAAAATAGAAGCGATGGTCGTTTCATGTTTATTCTTGAGTAGTTGCTTGATCACACTGCGGCTGGTACGCATCACTAGAATGATCCTCAGAATGTGGAATATCCGAGCATACCTCAAAGGTTCGATCATCGGAATGCTGGCGACGATATCAAGCCAGTGCTGTTTCAAAAAAAGCCTTCGATCGTTTGAACGGAAAAAATCTATGCTTAATTGAATTAAAAAAATGCTACAGATAACAAAATCTAAACCAATGAGAATTTGGCGTATTTCTGCCCTCAGTGGAAAAAATAAGAGCCCAGATATCACGAATAAGGCCATAAATGACAAGATGAGCGACAAGACACTCATGGGTTTTATATCGTCTCTAATATCACTTTTTTTCATATGGGGCTCTATGTAGCTATTTGTTGTCAATAAAATAGAAGCGAGTTGTCAGTCTATGATCTCATTGCTACGAAGCATAGCGAAACACCACAGATATCTGCCTAGAACAACGAAAATACAAACGACTTGCGGAGCGTAAACAGGGATTAGGGTGGCTTTTAATCGATGGGGATAAGCCATCACTCATCATTCGGCTGGTCACGAAAGGGGGCGCGATGGGGGCTAAGATCACATCTCTTAAAGTCTGATGATCAGAATGGCACCAATTCTCGTTCACTTATTGTTAGTGGGTATTTTTTATTGATATAAACTTCCTAACAAGATTTGTTGCCCAAGGAATCATTATGACATTGCCACCCACGCTTTACGCGATCTCTCAATCGACGGTCAAAACCTTTCTGGACAATGCCCCTTTTTCGGAGTGGCCAACAAAACGCCAAAACGAGTTAGAGTATGTTGTGGGCTTAAGTGAATTCATTGCTCACGCTTTGATAAATGACTCGTTTTTGCAGTCTAATCTTTTAGATATGCTCCAGCATGAGTCTCGTTCGGAAGGGTATCGTAAGCACTTAGCGGATCTATTGAAAGCGTGTGCTGATGAAGAAGAACTTCTGAAAATTCTGCGCCAATTTCGTTACCGTGAAATGACTTATATCGCGTGGCGGGACTTTACTTCAAGCTGGACGCTAGAGCAGAGTTTGGCTCATCTCTCTCAGTTGGCTGAGGCAATGATCTTTGAAACCTATCAATGGCAATATAAAGCATGTTGCGCTCTTTGGGGAACGCCATGCAATGATGAGGGTATCCCTCAACCTATGCTGATTATCGGAATGGGTAAACTGGGAGGAGGGGAGCTCAACTTTTCGTCGGATATTGATTTAGTTTTTACTTATCCTGAGAACGGCGAAACACAAGGGGCAAGAAAAAGCATTGCTAACGCCCAGTTTTTCACCCGTTTGGGGCAGCGCATTATCAAAGCCTTGTCTCAACAGACTTTGGATGGGTTTTGTTATCGGGTCGATATGAGGTTGCGACCTTTTGGTGACAGTGGTCCGTTAGTCATGAGTTATTCCGCTTTGGAAGATTATTATCAGGAGCAGGGACGTGACTGGGAGCGTTACGCAATGATAAAAGCCCGAGTAATGGGCTGCGAAATGTACCCTGAATATCAGGAACTTAGAGGTATGTTACGTCCATTTGTGTTTCGCCGTTATATCGACTTTAGCGCGATTCAATCATTGAGAAGAATGAAATCGATGATCAGCAGCGAAGTCCGTCGCCGTGGTTTGAGTAACAACATAAAATTAGGCGCAGGCGGGATCCGTGAAATTGAGTTTATTGCGCAAGTGTTTCAGCTTATCCGTGGTGGGCGTGAACCGACTTTGCGCCACCGAGGCTTATTGGAAACGCTGTCGGGCATTGCAGAACTTGAGTTGCTAAGTGGTCAAGATGTTGAATCTCTGAAACTGGCCTATCAGTTTCTTCGTCGCTTGGAGAACCTCATCCAAGCAACAAACGATAAACAAACCCAGAGCTTACCTGAAGACGGCATTGAACAGTTGAGAATATCAACGGCAATGGGGTATGTGAATTGGAGTGTGCTTATCGCAGAGATTGGCCAGCATATGGCCAATGTACATCAGATATTTCGCCAGTTGATTGGAGATGAAGACGAAGACGGTTTGGATGTCGAAAGCCACTTTCACGAGCTATGGAATATGGCCGAGAAGCAAGATGTAGTCGAACAAATCTTATCTCAAGATATTGGGGTCGATGATCCTGTTTCTATGGCCTCAAACGTTTTTCAATTCCATCAGGATTTAGTGAAGAAAACGCTTGGACCACGTGGACGTGAAGTGATCAATGACTTAATGCCAAAGATGTTTGCAGCGATCTATTCTCATGCCGACGCTCAATTTGGTTTGCCGAGGGTGTTACACTTACTGAATAAAATAGTCACACGAACGACCTATTTGGAGCTGCTCGATGAACACCCTGCTGCGCTCACTCACTTAGTACGCTTGTGCACAGCCAGTCCATTGATCTCTGAGCAGCTTGGTCGTTATCCTATTTTGTTGGATGAACTTATTGATCCTCAGCAGCTGTATCATCCAGTGCCACTTGAAAGTTATCGGACGGAACTTCGGGATTTTTTAGCCCGTATTCCAGAAGAGGATATGGAACAACAGATGGAAGGGCTCCGCCAATTCAAACAGATTTGTATGCTTAGAATTGCCGCCGCCGATATCGCTGATGCCATGCCTATTATGAAAGTCAGTGATCATCTTACTTATTTAGCTGAAGCTATTGTTGAATCGGTGATCAGCCAAGCTTGGTTACAGGTGTCTAAAAAGTTTGGTGAGCCCGCTCACTTGAAACATAGCGAAGGACGAGGGTTTGCGGTTATTGGTTATGGAAAGGTAGGGGGGTGGGAGCTGGGCTATACCTCGGATTTAGACATTGTTTTTATGCATGACTGCCCTGTCGATTCTTATACCGATGGTGAGAAGATAATAGACGGCCGTCAATTTTATCTTAAGTTGGCTCAACGAATCATTCACATATTCTCTACTCGGACTGCGTCTGGCGTGTTGTATGAAGTGGACACCCGTTTGCGGCCATCTGGCGCTTCAGGCTTGTTGGTGAGTCCTATTGAGGCTTTTGCTGACTACCAGCACAATGAGGCCTGGACATGGGAGCATCAAGCCCTAGTTCGTGCTCGAATGATCTTCGGAACGCCACAATTGCAAAGTGATTTTGCCGAAATACGGCATACTATTCTTACATTACCCAGAGAGGAAGAAGAGCTCAAACAGTCGGTGGTTGATATGAGGGCTAAGATGAGAACCTATCTGGGAGGAAAAAAAACGGGTCGATTTATGATCAAGCAGGACCCTGGAGGGATCGCCGATGTTGAATTTCTGGCTCAATACCTCGTTCTACGGTACAGCCAAAATAAGCCGGAGCTGACGCGTTGGAGTGACAATGTTCGAGTTTTTGAATCGATGATGGCCGAGGGGATTATGGAAGGATCGGCAGCAAAGGGCGTGATGAATGCATATATTAAGATGCGAGACCAAATACATCATCGTAATCTTCTCCACCTTGATGCGGATGTTGCTGATGATAAGCTTATTGAAGAACGTGAGTTGGTAAAGGCGCTTTGGCACCAATGGTTGGAATAGGTTTTGGCGCGTCTTACCCTGTGTTAAACTCATGCCCGAACTAGACTTTGGAGACTCACAATGAAACCAATCCTGCCTAACTACAGTGATTCTGGTGTATTGATTATCGGTGATGTGATGTTGGATCGCTACTGGTATGGCCCGACTGGGCGAATTTCTCCAGAAGCGCCTGTCCCTGTGGTTAAAGTAGAAAACAACGAAGAGCGTCCTGGTGGAGCTGCCAATGTGGCAATGAATATTGCTTCTTTAGGAGGCCTTGCGCATATCGTCGGTCTGACTGGCATTGATGAGCCTGCAAAAGTGTTGAATGAAACGTTAGCTGCTTTGAAAGTGAAGTGTGATTTTGTGGCACTGCCAAACTATCCGACCATAACCAAGTTGCGTGTACTGAGCCGTGGACAACAACTGATTCGTCTCGATTTTGAAGACAAGTTTGAAAATACGCAAGCGGACCTCATTTTGGATCGAATGGAACTCGCTCTGCCCAAAGTAAAGTCTGTTGTGTTGTCGGATTATGCTAAAGGGGCACTTGAACATGTGCAGCAGTTCATTCAAAAAGCTCGTCAAGCACAGGTGCCCGTTTTCGTTGACCCCAAAGGGGCTGACTTTGAACGTTACCGAGGAGCCACACTCCTAACTCCAAATATGGCAGAATTTGAGCTGGTCGTCGGTCAGGTCAAATCCGAGCATGAGATGGTAGAAAAAGGACTGGCCCTGATTGAAAAATATGATTTTGAAGCGCTCTTGGTGACAAGAAGCGAGCATGGGATGACGCTTCTTCGTCGTGGTCAGGAACCTTTTCATTTACCCACGCTGGCAAAAGAAGTGTACGACGTAACGGGTGCGGGGGACACCGTCATATCGGTTCTTGCAGCCTCCGTCGCATCAGGTAAGCCTCTTGATGAAGCATGCGCCTTAGCCAATGCGGCTGCAGGGGTTGTTGTCGGTAAACTGGGTACATCAACTGTGTCGACAATAGAATTAGCGGAAGCCGTGCATGGTAGCCAAGATACTGATTTTGGTGTGACGACAGAGCGAGCTTTAATTGATGCGGTTAAAACAGCTCAGTCGAAAGGTGAAAAGGTTGTGATGACCAATGGTTGTTTCGATATTCTCCATGCAGGCCATGTCTCTTATTTAAATCACGCCGCTGAGTTAGGTGATCGTCTCATTGTTGCGGTAAATACTGATGAGTCGGTGAAGCGTTTGAAAGGGCCCGGCAGGCCGGTTAATCCAACTGACCGCCGTATGGCGGTTTTAGCGGGACTTGGCGCGGTAGATTGGGTGGTTCCTTTTGATGAAGACACCCCACAGCGTCTTATTGCGGATGTGCTTCCAGACTTGTTAGTCAAGGGAGGGGATTATAAACCTGAAGAGATTGCTGGTGGCAAAGAAGTGTTGGCCAATGGTGGTGATGTTCAGGTGTTAAACTTTGAAGATGGCTGTTCAACCACCGAGATCATCGACGCAATCAAAGGCGGCCGAAGTTAATCGGATTGTCAGAAAAAGTGATAGATGAGTTTGGGAACAACCCCTGCAATCGAAAAATGGAGCCACTCGGCTCCATTTTTTAGTTTTTAGTCAGGCATTATTCTTCTAGATCACCGCAGAAGCGATAGCCTTCACCATGAATCGTGGCAATAATTTCTGGTGTCCCAGAGATGGATTCAAAATGCTTGCGTATACGTCGAATCGTCACATCGACGGTGCGATCATGTGGCTTCAGCTCACGTCCGGTCATTTTTTTCAAGAGATCAGCACGTGTCTGGATCTTACCTGGGTTTTCGCAGAAATGCAGTAAAGCACGGAACTCTGAACGCGGCAGTTTATAACCTTCGCCACTAGGATTAACCAGTGAGCGACTATTAATGTCCAATACCCAGCCATTGAATTGGTATTTTTCGACACTGCGCTTTTCTTCAGTGGTTGCTGTTGCACTCATTGAGCGGCTCAGCAAATTTCGCGCTCTAATAGTGAGCTCGCGAGGATTGAAAGGTTTTGTGATGTAATCATCCGCGCCTATTTCTAGACCAAGAATTTTGTCAACTTCATTGTCTCGGCCCGTAAGGAACATTAAGGCTACATTTGCCTGTTCACGCAATTCACGTGCAAGCAAAAGGCCATTTTTTCCCGGAAGATTGATGTCCATAATTACTAGGTTTACTTGATTGTCAGACAGCACTTGGTGCATCTCTTCACCGTCACTGGCCTCGAAAACAGCGTATCCCTCTGCTTCAAAAATACTCTTTAGAGTGTTACGAGTTACTTGCTCATCTTCAACAATAAGAATGTGCGGGGTTTGCATTGGCGGTACCTAAACTTGTGAAAAAATTGTGCTAATAGAATAAATTCTAGGCAAAAACCTAACATACAGGTAATGTGATGTTGATAATAAACCAAAGACTCTAAAAAACATACTTTCTTTGATTGCCCGCCGTCCATGGTACTAATTCACTTCTCTGAGGTCCCTTCCCTCATTGCCTCTACCAGTCTTTGAGGCGGATTCTATAATGTTAACAGCTTGCTAACAACGTCAGAGTATTAATTCCATACTCTTTGTTGATTTATATCAAGAGTTTGAATGTAACAAATATTATTGGTCTAAAACAGATGAAAATGACGATTTACCATGAGTTTGAATGTTCGGCTTTGGCAAAATTACTTAGATCCCTATTTTGTGTTTTGTGGCAAACTTTTGGCCAACAAGTTTGCTATCATCATTGCATGGAACCCATCCAGCCACAGGTTGAACCAACATCAGGTCAATAGAAAGAACCCAAGCTCAACGAAAGAGTGTCGTTAAACCGACGATCTCAAAGTCCCTGTCATGTCAGTGGGTAAAGGCTTGCTGTGGGGGAAATATCAACAAAACGCAATTTACTGTGTTTACGATGACCATTTGCTGTCTTGGTGCCCAAACTAAAGTGAGCCTTAGAGAGTGGACGTTTCGATGAAAATAAACTTTGATTGAGATACTCATGGAGGAAACATGAAAGACATTACACCGGACATATGTGATAGACATGAGGACAAAGTCAGATTGCTGAATCTGCCTTTGCATACCTTTGGCCATAAAAGTGCATTTTGGGGTGAAATTGTTACGGTTCGTTGTTTTCATGATAACTCAAAGATCAAAGAGGCATTGAGCCAAAATGGAAAAGGAAAAGTCTTGATAGTCGATGGTAACGGTTCATGCCAGAAAGCGTTACTTGGCGATCAACTGGCGCTGTTAGCGATCAACAACCATTGGGAAGGCATTATTATCTATGGGGCGATTCGAGACGCGGCCGCAATGGCGGAAATGGAAATAGGCATCAAAGCGTTGGGGACCAGCCCATTCAAAACGGAAAAGCGAGGAGCTGGAGAAATTAATGTGACCTTGACGGTACAAAACCAAATGATTCAACCCAGTGATTATGTTTATGCTGATTGGAATGGTGTCTTGACGTCAGCAGATATTCTAGACTGGAATTAGAAACGAAATCCAATACCAAACTCAAGCTCTTGCTGCCACTCTTGATGTTCGAGAGTGGCATGAAAATCGAGGTTTTCGGTTAGTCGCATCCGGCTAGAGACCTCGGCACTGACGACATTGTCATCCTTGTCTGCTGCTAGGTCGTCTGCATAGGCATGAAGTGTGCTTTTAACAGACACTCTCGGCGTGATTTGATAGCTGACTCCGCTCATTATCCCACTTTCATTGATGTCCTTGCCCTGATCGAGACGAGCACCGACATAAACATCGATGTTGCTGAAAATGTTGTAGGAATAACCGCCGTCAATTTTCCAAGTGTCGAAGTCTTGATGGTTGCTTTCGCTTGAGAGAAAAATCTTGTGTGGCGATCCTTTGTATTTGGATGGCAATTCGGGCAGTGCGGTCGCAAGTGAGGAGCTTGCGAACAGAGTTAGCAACAGGCTTAGTATTGTTTTCATTTGCCACTCCTTGATTGTTATTGATCCACCGCACGATCAATTAAAGCATAAATCACTCAAGCTGGTAGCGACATTTTAAGACCATGATCGATTTCCTTATTATGCAACCATACTCAAACTGTTTCGTCGAAAGATAACTTGTTGAACTGGCTCACAGAACAGATTTTCCGACCCGAACAAAGAAAAAAATATTTTTTTTCATTGACTCGAGAATAACAAATGGGTTAAACGTATGGGTAAGCAATCACACTATCGCAAACATTTATATATGTATAAGCTCAGCCTTTCAGTAATGACCACCACCATTATTATTACCGACATCATACATGTTGGGGCAGGCGGCTAAGCGAAAGAAATTTTAAAAAAAAGGCCTGTATCCCACCAGATACAGGCCTTTTTTTATACCAATTGACAGATTTTTGGAGGAAGTAATGCGTGTTTTGAAATTTGGAGGCTCATCATTAGCCGATGCGGAGCGCTTTTTACGAGCCGCAGATATCATTGCGAACAATGCACAGCAGGAAGAGGTCGCTGTGGTCCTATCCGCGCCCGGAAAAACAACGAATAAATTGGTCGCAGTGATTGATGGAGCACTAAAAAATGGTCAAGCTGAATTGCAAATTAATGAGCTAGAAGATGCTTTACGTGATTTGTATCAGGGGATTAAACACGTTTTACCCCATATCGATGGCTCTGATTATGACAATCAGGTCAAGACATCGTTAACTCAACTTCGACAGTTTGTCCATGGCATTGATCTTCTGGGTATGTGTCCAGACAATGTGAATGCGCGAATCATTAGTAAGGGTGAGCGAATTTCTGTTCAGTTGATGAAGGCCGTTTTGGAGGCGAAAGATCAACCCGCTAGCTTAATTGATCCTGTACACTATTTATTTGCTCAAGGTGAATATCTAGAAGCCATGGTCGATGTTGAGGTTTCGACGCAAAACTTCCGTAATCAGCCGTTACTGAAAGGCCATGTCAATATTATGCCTGGATTCACAGCAGGCAATGAACAAGGCGAAATCGTGACGCTTGGACGTAATGGGTCAGACTATTCTGCGGCAGTACTCGCGGCTTGCCTCAGAGCGGAATGCTGTGAAATTTGGACAGATGTGGATGGGGTTTTTAACTGTGATCCCCGCTTGGTGGAAGACGCTCGTTTACTTAAGAGTTTAAGCTATCAGGAGGCGATGGAACTTTCCTATTTTGGTGCGTCTGTTCTCCACCCCAAAACCATTGCTCCGATTGCCCAGTTCCATATTCCTTGCCTCATTAAAAACAGTTTTAACCCTCAAGGAGCAGGAACCTTAATTGGTCAGGATACTGGTGAAGATAAACTCTCCATTAAAGGGATCACCACCTTGGGTGATCTTACCATGGTCAATGTTTCTGGTCCTGGAATGAAAGGCATGGTTGGTATGGCTAGCCGCGTTTTTGGCGCAATGTCTTCAGCGGGGGCTTCTATCGTTTTAATTACCCAGTCTTCGTCTGAATACAGCATCAGTTTCTGTATTGAATCTCAGGATAAAAAAATTGCCCAACAAGCACTTAACGATGCTTTTGAGTTGGAACTTAAAGATGGCCTACTTGAGCCAGTCGAATTCATGGACGACGTTGCGATCGTGACTCTGGTGGGTGACGGTATGCGGACATCTCGTGGTGTGGCCTCTCAGTTTTTCTCTTCACTTGCTGAAGTAAACGTTAACATAGTGGCTATCGCACAAGGATCATCTGAACGCGCTATATCTGCGGTTATTCCAGAAGATAAGATTTCAGAAGCGATTAAGGCGTGTCATGAAAACCTCTTTAATTCCAAACATTTCCTCGATGTTTTTGTTGTTGGAGTGGGAGGTGTGGGCGGTGAGCTGGTCGATCAAATTCAACGTCAGCAGGCTAAATTGGCGGAAAAAGGTATTGTGCTTAGAGTGTGTGGTTTAGCGAACAGCAAAGGACTATTACTTGACAGTGAAGGACTCCCCCTAAAACACTGGCGGGATCGAATGAAAGATGCCACAGAAGAGTTTAGCTTGGCTCGTTTAATTTCACTCGTACAGCGCAATCATATTATTAATCCCGTTTTGGTCGATTGTACTTCTAGTGAAGCGATTGCTAACCAGTACTCTGATTTCCTTGCCGCAGGCTTCCATGTCGTTACGCCCAATAAGAAAGCAAATACCGCAGGTATGGCTTACTACCATCAATTGCGTGATATTGCTCGAAGCTCTCGACGTAAACTGATGTATGAAACTACCGTAGGCGCAGGCTTGCCGGTGATTGAAAACCTTCAAAACTTGATCGCCGCAGGCGATGAACTTGAGCGTTTTAGCGGTATTTTGTCGGGTTCACTGTCATACATTTTTGGTAAGTTGGATGAAGGGATGACACTGAGTCAGGCAACAAATATTGCCAAGCAACATGGTTTTACTGAACCTGATCCACGCGATGATCTCTCAGGAATGGATGTTGCGCGTAAATTGCTTATTTTGGCCCGCGAAGCAGGAATGAGCCTCGAGTTAGAGGAAGTCATTGTTGATCAAGCGCTGCCACCAGGTTTTGATGATTCAGGCAGCGTCGACGATTTTATGGCACGGTTACCAGAAGCGGATGCTTATTTTCAAGAATTGTCAGCTAAAGCTGCGGAAGAAGGGAAAGTCTTACGTTATGTCGGTGAAATTTCCGAGGGTCAATGTCGGGTCACTATGGCGGCGGTTGATGGTAACGATCCTATGTTCAAAATCAAAGACGGTGAAAATGCGCTGGCATTTTACAGCCGTTACTATCAGCCGATCCCACTGGTATTACGTGGTTATGGCGCTGGAACTGAGGTCACTGCGGCGGGGGTATTTGCTGACGTGATGCGTACGTTGGGTTGGAAATTAGGGGTCTAAGTCGATGAGTATTGGTCAGGACGTCGTGGTTTATGCCCCAGCATCCATAGGAAATGTAAGCGTTGGTTTTGATGTGCTTGGTGCCGCAGTATCCCCAGTGGATGGGACTTTGCTGGGTGATCGGGTATGGGTCAAGGCGAGCGTTCAACAATTTAGTCTAAAAACATCAGGGAACTTTGTTGATAGATTACCCGCTGATCCTAAAGAAAATATTGTCTACGATTGCTGGAAAGTTTTTGCTAGGGAGCTGGAAAAAAAGACGGAGATATTATTGCCTTTAGAGATGACACTTGAGAAAAATATGCCGATCGGGTCTGGGTTAGGCTCCAGTGCTTGCTCGATTGTCGCGGCTTTAGATGCTTTAAATCAATTTCATGGTAATCCACTCACTAGTAATGAGTTACTGGACTTAATGGGCGAAATGGAAGGTCAGATTTCTGGGGGGGTACATTACGACAATGTCGCTCCTTGTTATCTCGGTGGTGTGCAATTGATGTTGGAAGAATTGGATATCATTAGCCAGACTGTTCCCTGCTTTGATGATTGGTATTGGGTTATGGCCTACCCAGGAATCAAGGTTTCTACGGCTGAAGCTCGTGGCATTCTACCTTCTCAGTATCGTCGTCAAGATGTGATTGCTCATGGTCGTCATTTAGCGGGCTTTATTCATGCGTGTCACTCCGGTCAACCTGAGCTGGCGGCAAAAATGATTAAAGACGTGATTGCCGAACCGTATCGTGAGAAACTGCTGCCAGGCTTTGCTCAGGCACGCCGCTATGCGACATCGGCGGGAGCATTGGCGACCGGAATATCCGGCAGTGGCCCGACGTTATTTAGTATTTGCAATGATAAAGAAGTGGCTGAGCGTGTTGCACGCTGGCTTGAACAAAATTACGTACAAAACGAACAAGGGTTCGTCCATGTTTGCCAACTTGACAAGCAAGGTTCGAAAGTGACAGGAAGTGAGCTATGAAGCTGTACAATATAAAAGAAAATGATCAACAAGTAACGTTTGGCCAAGCTGTTCGTCAAGGGCTAGGTCGTAACCAAGGCCTTTTCTTTCCATCGACTCTACCAGAGCTTGATGATGTGGATGCCTTGCTTGCAGAAGACTTTGTATCGCGTAGTACAAAGATTTTAGCCGCTTTGATTGGTGATGAATTAGCAAAAGAGCAAGTACACGCTATGGTGGACTCTGCTTTTCAGTTTTCGGCGCCAATAAACCGTATCAAAGAAGGTGTGTATGCATTGGAGTTATTCCATGGGCCTACACTGGCGTTTAAAGATTTTGGTGGGCGCTTTATGGCGCAATCGCTTGTTGCCGTATCAGATGGCGGTAAGATTACAATATTGACGGCAACATCAGGCGATACTGGTGCGGCTGTAGCGCATGCCTTTTATGGTATGGAGGACATCAATGTTGTTATTCTTTATCCAAATGGAAAAATCAGCCCACTTCAGGAGAAACTCTTCTGTACTTTAGGGGGTAATATTCACACAGTATCCATTGACGGTGATTTTGATGCATGCCAAGCGCTTGTAAAGCAAGCATTTGATGACGCAGACTTGCGTGAGGAAATTGGCCTGAATTCCGCCAACTCTATCAATATAAGTCGCCTTATGGCTCAAATTTGCTACTACTTTGAAGCCGCTTCCCAATTGACTAAAGAGCAACGTGAAAATCTTGTCATATCAGTACCGAGTGGTAATTTTGGCAATCTCACTGCAGGTTTATTGGCGAAAGCTCTCGGTTTACCCGTTAAACGCTTTATTGCTGCGACCAACGAAAATGACACCGTTCCTCGTTATCTGGAGACAGGACAATGGGAGCCTAAACCGACGGTGGCGACGACCTCTAATGCCATGGACGTTAGCCAGCCGAACAACTGGCCTCGTATCGAAGAGCTATGTCGGTTGAAGGGTTGGGGTCTGGATACATTAGGTAAAGGTAAAGTGTCGGATCTGCAAAGTGCAGAATCAGTCCGCGATTTACACTCGTTAGGCTATTTGTGTGAGCCTCATGGGGCCATTGCCTACCGTTTATTAAATGAGCAGCTGCAAGAAGGCGAAACTGGCTTTTTTTTATGTACGGCGCATCCCGCTAAATTTAAAGAAGTTGTCGATGATATTTTAGGCTTGGATATTGAGCTTCCGGCACCATTGGCTAAGCACGCTGCAATGGAACTTTTATCTCAAGAGCTTTCTAATGATTTCGATGCATTGAAAGTTGTGCTTCGTAAAGTTCAAAAGTAACCGATAGTCGAACGAGATAAATAGGGTCGCCAAAGCGACCTTATTTATCTACCACATTATCGATTCAATGCGAATGTTGGTAGGGATAAATGCCAGCGAATAGCTCCCAAACGAATCAACAACGTTGAAAATACCCCAGCTAAGAATGCCGTATCGTTATCGTGCCCCATCGCCAGCGACATGGTATGAAATATACCGCCCGCAATACAGGCAGTGGCATAGACCTCACTTCGTAAAACCATGGGTACTTCTCTGGCTAGAACATCACGGATGATACCGCCACCACACCCGGTAATTACTCCCATGATAATGGCCACCAGTGCTGAATCTTGATATGACATTGCTTTGTCGACGCCAATACCAACAAAAACAGCCAACCCGATGGCATCGCAAACTGGCATGATCCACCACGCAAGGCGTTTGGGTCGACGCACAATGAGCATGGTGAGTAGACAAGTAATAAGAATTGTCCAAAGGTAGTTGGTATCTGTGACCCAGAATACGGGGGTTGCGCCAAGTGACATATCACGAATGGTTCCCCCGCCAATGGCGGTGACACTGCCTAGTACCACTACACCAAATGGGTCCATTTTTAGTCTGCCTGCGAGCAGAACGCCGGAAATAGCAAAAATAGCGGTACCGAATAAATCGATACTGTAGAGCAGGATAGAATCCACTGGAATTTAATCTCTCATTAAGATTCAGGTTTTACCTGAGTTAGATCACAAATCAAGGATTGTAATGTATTCAAGGTTAAGGTTGTTAGCGATTTTGCCTGACTTTCTCAAAGTATTGACAGATCTCTTCAACAGCATTCAACGTTCTTATCGTTGGCCGGTTTAGCCAGTCAGAATTGAGGGACCATATGTGGCTTTCTCTAACCGCAGTCAGGGAACCTTGCCAATCATGCCATGTATTGTCTTCAGCCACTCTGTGTTCTGAGGTAAAGATAACGTCAGGGTCGCGCAATAATACGAGCTCTTTTCCTATTTGAGGATATGAGACAGAACTGTTTTCGAAGATGTTGACGCCGCCACAAAAAGAAAAGACTTCACTGGGCCATTTTCCATTTGCCACTGTCATTAATGGGGTTGCGCTCAATTGATAAAAGTATCTGACGGGGCTATCGGTCTGATAAGTCTGTTTGAGTTGGCGAAGTTTCTCTCGAAACTGTGTGGCTGAGTGGTTGCCTACGGAGGGGTCTTGTGAATATTGGCTTAGCTGCTCGATATTGGAGGCAATATCGTCAAGTGTTCCTGTATTCGTATCGTAAATATTGAAACCAAATTGCTTGAGTTTATCGAGCTCCCGCGCTGGATTACCTGAGGGCCAAGCGATAATAAGATCCGGTTGGAGAGCGATAATACGTTCAAGTTTGAGTCCCTGATAATTTGATACTTTTTCCAGTTTTTGTGCCGCTATTGGGTAATCGCTGTGCTCACTGACCGCGATCAATTGATCGCCTAAACCTGCTGCGTACGCGAGTTCGGTTGCGTGAGGTGCAAGGCTAATTATGCGCTCTGCTGGCGCCGCATATATCGAGGAAGATAGGAGCAGTAATAAAAGTAATCGAGCCTGCATTTATATACCCTGATAAACGGCTGCCATAACCGCGCTTTGTACGATAACCCATACCGACATTCGCCAGACTAACAGTCTCTGAACTTGCGCCATATGAATCGCGGATGGGGCAATCCGGCCGCCTATCCGAGAGCGAACGGTTTTCTTTCCGTCATAAATAGCGGGGCCACCAAGAGAAAGTTGTTGTTTGGCACCAACGGAAATCAGCAACCAAGATGGTCCTGGCAGTGGCCAGGCGTTAGCCTGTTGTTTCAACAAAGCAAAGACCTCCTTCATTCTACCCCCCACCGCAATCATCAAGGCAAATAGACGCAGGGGAATATAATCCAGCACGGCCACGACACGAACCGCGGGAAGACCAAAAGGCGAGAATTTTTGCCGAGAAGGGGACCAAGCCCTTGCAAGCTCGACAGTCATTCGATAGAGGAAGGCACCGGTCCCTCCTGCGACGGCATACCAAAACATCACGGCGATAACATTACGGCCGTAGGACATAATGAGCGTTTCGGTTCCTGTTTTTCCTAACCCCAGTAGTGAAAGTGTTGCGGTTGAGCGGTTGACGATAGGCTGGAGCAGCATCTTTGCCTGTTCTTTATCTTCGCGTGCTAGAGCCGCTACGAAGTGCGCGGTAAACTTATCGGTGTTACGCCAATCTATTGCCAGAAGCAATAACGCTAACTCGAAGAGTACTGGTTGCCAAACAAGAGGTTTTAACGCGATGAGCACCATAAGCGTTGGGACTGTCATCAGAAGAAAGCCTAATGTGCCAGAAATAAGGCTTTGCGAGTAGTTCGAGTTAGTATTGACTTTATCGGCCAGTTGCTCAGCGAACTTGTGCCATAGAACCGCAGGATGTGCACGTCGGGGAAAAGGTAGGATAAGGTGACACAATAGAGCCCCCCACAAGACGAGGAGCGCTCCGTTGGAATACCACTGATCAAAAATTTCTTCCATGAGTATTGGCCAGTTAGTGATGATTATGCTTTCAGGAGCTCAACCATTTTTGACACCATCTCAGAAGAACTTTTCGCTGCCAAAGGAAGAAACTCTTCGAAACTCATAGGAGATGCCTTATCTGCTACATCAGAGATGGCGCGCACAATAACAAACGGTACTTTAAATTGGTGGCAGGTCTGAGCAATCGCTGAGGCTTCCATTTCGACAGCAATAACGTCTGGGAAATGTTGGCGTATCAATGCTTGGCGATCGGCACTACAAACAAAGGTATCTCCTGTACAGATCAGGCCACGAACCGCGTGTGTATTGTCCATTTGTGCAAGGGCTTGTTCTGCAGTATTCATTAATGTTGCATCAGCGACAAACGCAGCAGGTTGCTGAGCCATCTGCCCCATTTCATAACCAAATGCAGTGACATCTGCATCATGGTGGCGAACTTCTGTGGAGATCACTACGTCACCCAAGTTTAACGTTGAGTCAAAACCGCCAGCAGACCCTGTGTTGATGACAATGTCAGGTTGGTATTCTTGTAGAAGTAGCGTTGTGCCAATCGCCGCCGCAACTTTACCGATGCCCGATTGCAGTAACACAACCTCTACACCATTGAGTTGGCCAGAAAAAAAAGTGCAACCTGCTTTGTTGACAGTTTTACCGTTTTGGATGGATGCCTGGAGAATAGAGACTTCTTGCTCCATTGCTCCTATGATGCCGATTTTCATGATGAATTCCGCCATTTCAGAGAGTTAATTTGAGTTGAGTTCAGTGTAACAGAAATACTGATGGTAGAAACCCGAGTTTGATTGGTCGTTAAAAAGGGGAGGAGACTTGTGTTCAGTTTCTTCGTGTCGTTCTGGGGCTTAATGGCTTAAATTTCCTATTGCTTAAAAGAAGCACATCTCCTATAATCCGCGCTTCTCGTGTCGGCTGAATCAGAGATTGGCTGGCACAAATATTAACCTACTCTTATTAGGAGAGAATAATGTCTCTGAATGCAGAAACTAAAGCAGCAATCGTTGCAGAATACGCTCAAGGCGAAGGCGACACTGGTTCACCAGAAGTTCAAGTAGCTCTACTTACCGCTTCTATCAACCACCTACAAGGCCACTTTAAAGCACACAAAGGCGATCACCACAGCCGTCGTGGTCTTCTACGTATGGTTTCTAGCCGTCGTAAGCTTCTTGATTACTTGAAAGGTAAAAACCTTGCTCGTTACCAAGACCTAATCAAGCGTCTAGGCCTACGTCGCTAATCAGCGGCTGCATAGAACAGTTTGTCATGAAAGGGGCCATCGGCCCCTTTTTTGTTGCCTAAATTGTCCCAAACTCTCTTCAAGTAGTTTATACTACGTCCGGTTAAAACTATCTCAGTAGTTTTATTCAGTAGCACTTTTTGCATTACAGTCACCGAAGTCGGCCAACAGGTCGCGACTATTCAAAAGCCACTGCTCACTATAATACAGTGCCTTTTGACTAGTCGCGATTCGTAATGCCTTGAGTCAATTAATTAACTCAGTCTGAGCGATTGCCCAGATAAAGGAATAATAATGTTCGAAAAACCAGTTGTTAAAACATTCCAGTATGGTAACCATACGGTTACTCTTGAAACCGGCGTTATCGCACGTCAAGCCACAGCGGCTGTGATGGTGACGATGGACGACACCGCTGTATTCGTTTCTGTTGTTGGTAAAAAAGAAGCGGTAGAAGGCCAAGACTTTTTCCCTCTAACAGTAAACTACCAAGAGCGTACCTACGCTGCGGGTAAAATCCCAGGTGGTTTCTTCAAGCGTGAAGGTCGTCCATCTGAAGGTGAAACTCTAACGGCTCGTCTGATCGACCGTCCAATTCGCCCTCTTTTCCCAGATTCATTCAAGAACGAAGTTCAAGTAATTGCTACAGTAATGTCTGTAAACCCAGACGTTCAACCGGACATGGTTACAATGATCGGTACTTCAGCGGCGCTTGCTATCTCTGGCATCCCGTTCAACGGTCCAATCGGTGCTGCACGTGTCGGTCACATCGATGGTCAACTAGTGCTCAACCCAAGCAACACTGAGCTAGTGGCCTCCAAACTTGATCTTGTTGTTGCAGGTACTGACAATGCAGTACTTATGGTTGAATCTGAAGCAGATAACCTGACAGAAGAAGAGATGCTTTCTGCCGTTGTTTTCGGTCACGATCAACAACAAGTAGTTATCAACGCTATCAATGAGTTCGCAGCAGAAGTTGCTACTCCAGCGTGGAACTGGGAAGCACCAGTCGTAAACACTGAGCTTAAAGCTCGTGTTGCTGAGCTAGCAGAAACTCGTCTATCTGACGCTTATCAAATCACTGAAAAAATGGCTCGTTACGAGCAAGTTGGCGTAATCAAGAACGATGTGGTTGAAGTGCTTCTAGGTCAAGACGAAACACTCAACGAGCGTGAAATCCGTGGCATGCTTGGTTCTCTAGAGAAAAACGTTGTACGTAGCCGCATCATCGCTGGAAACCCACGCATCGATGGTCGTGAAAAAGACATGGTTCGTGCGCTAGACGTACGTACTGGTGTTCTTCCACGTACACACGGTTCTTCTCTATTCACTCGTGGTGAAACTCAGGCTATCGTTACTGCTACTCTAGGCACACAACGTGACGCTCAAATCATCGATGAGCTAACAGGCGAGCGTAAAGACAACTTCCTACTGCATTACAACTTCCCTCCATACTGTGTTGGCGAAACGGGTTTTGTCGGTTCTCCTAAGCGTCGTGAAATCGGCCACGGTAAGCTAGCTAAGCGTGGTATCGCTGCTGTTATGCCTTCTGTTGATGAATTCCCATACACAGTTCGTGTTGTCTCGGAAATCACTGAATCTAACGGTTCTTCTTCAATGGCTTCTGTATGTGGTACATCTCTAGCTCTTATGGATGCTGGTGTTCCAATCAAATCTTCTGTTGCGGGTATCGCAATGGGTCTTGTTAAAGAAGGCGACGATTTCGTTGTTCTTTCTGATATCCTTGGCGACGAAGACCACCTAGGTGACATGGACTTTAAAGTAGCAGGTACTAACGAAGGTATCACGGCACTTCAAATGGACATCAAGATTGAAGGTATCACGAAAGAGATCATGCAAATTGCTCTTAACCAAGCGCAAGGTGCACGTAAACACATCCTTTCTGTAATGGATGAAGCGATCGCTGGTGCACGTGAAGATATTTCAGAGTTTGCTCCTCGTATCCATACGATGAAGATTAGCTCTGAGAAGATCAAAGATGTGATTGGTAAAGGTGGTGCAGTGATTCGTGCTCTGACTGAAGAGACGGGTACAACGATCGAAATCGAAGACGACGGCACCATCAAGATTGCTGCTACAGAAGGTACTGCAGCAAAAGAAGCGATTCGTCGTATCGAAGAGATTACTGCTGAAGTTGAAGTTGGTCGTATCTATTCGGGTAAAGTTGCTCGTTTGGCTGACTTTGGTGCGTTTGTTACTATTCTTCCAGGTAAAGATGGCCTAGTACACATCTCTCAAATCGCTGATAAGCGTGTTGAGAAAGTGTCTGACTACCTTGCTGAAGGACAAGAGGTCCAAGTCAAAGTACTCGAAATTGACCGTCAGGGCCGTGTGCGTTTAAGCATGAAAGAAGCTGTCGAAAAGACAGAAGAAATGACCTCTGAAGAAAAGCCGTCAGCAGACGCATAATTTTAGCGGGGCTTGATCCGTTAGTGGATTAGCCTATTTTGCTAGAATCATGATATAAAGGGAGCATTACGCTCCCTTTTTTATTGCGGATAACTCTAGGCTTAAAGCTTAGGAACAGGAGTATTTATTTGTGAAATGGTTTCGAACCGGAACGCTTAGCTTTGCTCTCTTCATTACGGCAGGTTGTTCATCGAATTTTAATCAGCAGTCTGATTGGATGTTGCCTCCGACTGTAGAGGCTCTGCAGCCGACTTTACAGCAGGAAGTTCAGATCGTGCGTTTGAGTCAACTTCTTTTACGACCTGATTTACCCAATGAAACACGCGCTAAGATACTTTTCGAAAGAGGTAACTATTATGACAGTGTTGGTTTGCGCAACTTGGCAAGATCAGACTACGAGCAATCACTCTCCATTTACCCTGTTCAAGCTGATATTTTTAACCTATTAGGTGTTTACTTTACTGAAAAGCAGCAATTTGATCAGGCGTATGATGCCTTTGATTCCGCGCTAGAGCTTGCACCTAATAACTCCTATGCGGCTCGGAACAGAGCCATTGCGTTGTATTATGGTGATCGTATTGATCTGGCATTGGAAGACATGCAGCGCCATTATAACGACGATCCCAGTGACCCTTTTAGAGCGTTGTGGCTATATATAGTGCAGTCTAAGCTCGAACCTGAATTGGCAAGGCAAGATTTGTTGAAGGCTTTCCAAGATCATGATGATCAATGGGGTTGGGTCCTAGTGGCGATTACTTTAGGTGAGATTTCTGAAAAGCAGGCGTTTCAGACAATCGTAGAGAACAGCCCAAATAGAGTGGCCCTGGCTCAACATTTGACTGAAGCCTATTTCTATTTAGGTAAGCGTTATGAGTCTAAGCAGACGGAAGAAGATTTAGTTAAAGCGATTTCATTCTACCAACTTGCAACGTCTTTTAATGTCTTTGAATATGTTGAACATCGATATGCCTTGCTCGAGCTATCACGAATTTATGAACAGACTAAAGGTAATAAGCTTGCTCAAAAAAGAGAATAGGCCAAGGTACAGTTCTTTTCAATCGAGATAGTAGGTCATAAGAATCCGCGTTTTTCTGCGGATTTTTTATTGCCTACGGAACCACCTTTTACTAATATAGTTAGCCTTGCTAACTAAGAGGCCTCGTGCAGTGCGACTAGAAAATAGCCTGATTGAGTTAGAACGTTTTTGTTCAAAAGCTTGGCGTGTACACGCAAAAGATGATCCTCTCGCTTTATTGAGTTTCAATGAGTACGACTACTTGCGGGTGATTCAGGATCACCCTGAGGGAGTCAGAATTACCGATCTTGCTAAAGAGCTCAAGGTGTCCAAACCTTCAGCCTCCAATATGGTGGTAAGGCTGCAAAAAAAAGGATTCGTGAAACGCTTGTTTTGCCATGAGGATGGTCGTTCAAAACGGATCATACTTACCGAAAAGGTGATAAATGGTATGTCGATGGAGCAAACCATCTATAAAGAAATTGCACAATCAATGAACTCGAAGCTTACTGCTCAGGAAGCGGAGACGCTCATCAGGCTTTTAGATAAATCGCTAACCAAATAATTTGATTATTTAGTTAGCCTTGCTAACTAGTGAAAAACCATATGCAAATTTCTATTTATAAACAGTTCTGGAATTACGTCATCCCAACGATTGCGGCTATGCTCGTCAGCGGGTTTTACCAAGTTGTGGATGGTATTTTCATTGGGCGCTATGTTGGTGCCGATGGTTTAGCCGGGATCAATGTTGCGTGGCCTGTTATAGGAACGATTCTGGGGTTGGGTATGCTGGTGGGGGTAGGGAGCGGTGCACTGATCTCTATTCGACAAGGTGAGGGGGACCATTTAGGGGCAAACCACATATTGACGACGGGATTGATCTTGTTAGTGGTTCTTTCTCCTGCCGTCTCTGGCTTGCTTTACTTATTTGGCGGCGATTTTTTAGCTTGGCAAGGAGCTAAGGGACGATTGTTTGAGCTAGGGGATCAATACTTATCTATTTTAACTGGGGCTTGTGTGTTTACGCTTGGCTCAATAGCGATGCCGTTTTTAATTCGTAATGATGATAGCCCGACTGTTGCTACATTACTTATGGTTATAGGGGCGGTTGTGAATATAGCGCTTGACTATCTAATGATCGCCGTTTGGGGATGGGAACTCAAAGGAGCTGCTATAGCAACGGCCATAGCACAAGCCGTCGTAACATTATTGGGTGTGGCCTATTTTTGTTCACCAAGCGCCAAACTCAAGTTGAATAACTTACGTTTCAACTGGGGGGTGATCCCACAGATCTTTTCGATAGGAACATCAAGTTTCTTTATGTACGCTTATGGTTCGATGATGGTGGCACTGCACAACAGTTTATTTACTCAGTATGGAGATGCGCTGACCATTGGTGCCTATGCGATACTGAGTTATATAGTGACGGTCTATTACCTGACTGTGGAGGGGGTGGCTAATGGTATGCAGCCCCTTGTGAGTTTTAATCATGGTGCGCGAAATCAAACAAATATAGGTAAGCTGCTTAACATTTCTATGGTGACATCAATTTCCATCGGTATTGGCTTCACTTTACTACTGAATATTTTCCCTCACGAGTTCGTTACGGTCTTTAACAGCAGTGACAATCAATTGTTAGAGCGTACAGTTTTAGGTATAAGGCTACACATGTTTGCGTTGTTTTTAGATGGTTTTTTAGTGGTGGCTGCGGCTTACTATCAGGCGACGAATAAAGGCAGCAAGGCGATGTTTGTTACACTAGGTAACTTGCTTATTCAGCTACCATTTTTATTCATAATGCCAAAATTATTTGGTGTCCCTGGAATTTGGTTGGCCTATCCTCTATCGAATATAGCGTTAGGTGTGATTGTTGCCGTGATGCTGATTAAAGATGTACGTCATAGCATGAGAATCGATGAACCGATCATCACGACACAATACTAAATCATGAAATCCTATTATTATCAGAATAAACAATAAATCAGGAGAAATGAAAACCTTGATGATCCCTAATTTAAATCGTTAGTTTATGCGTTTGATTGCAAACTTTGTTTGATGCTAATCGAATTACAGTTTGGATATTATATAATTCAATAGCTAATCTTGTAATTGAGACAGATTATCTAACCGAGTCTCTATAATGTAGCAGCTGAGTTTTATGTGTCGATCAAGGCACAGCATTAACATTTGAATTAAAAGGGATACATCTCATGGCTAGTCAGTTCCGAATGGACTCCATTCCTGGCTCACTTATCGTTGTCGGTGGTACGTACGAACCTTGGCTGTCGGTTTTGGAGCAAGTTGGGTGGCGTTGCACCCAGTGTGCAGATTTACGCAAAGCAGATGTCTTGTTTAGCGAAGCGGGGCCATGCATTGGTATCGTTGATCTCAGTCATGATGAGTTCAGCCTTAATGGGATTGCTAATTTAGTGAGCAATCATAAGCAGGTGCGTTGGCTGGCGTTTATTCGTGAGCCCCAGCTAAGTTCTGACACCATTTGTCAGTTCATCGTCAACTTCTGCATCGACTTCTTTACAGCCCCTATACCAGATGCCCAGCTCCTCAGTACTATTGGTCATCAATTAGGGATGCTCAAATTAGAGAAAAAGGTCTGGCCGCATTATGGCAACAATAATGATATGGGGTTGATTGGAGAATCGATTGCGATTACACGTCTTCGGGACCAAATTAAGCGAATTGGACCGACAGATGTCAGTATATTGATCTATGGTGAAAGCGGAGCAGGTAAAGAAAGCGTGGCCAAAGCGGTCCATCAGACATCGGCACGAGCTCAGAAAGAATTTATTTCCGTCAATTGTAGGGCTATGTCTGAAAGGCGTCTTGAAAGCGATTTGTTTGGGATTAATCGCGATGATCTTACGGCGCCATCCATCTTAGAGAAAGTGGATGGAGGTACTTTGTTACTTAATGATATTCTGACTTTACCTAAATCACAGCAACTCAATCTGTTGCGTTTTCTTCAGGAAGGGACTGTTGAGACAATTAACGGCCGAAAAGACGTCGATGTGCGTATTTTGGCGGCAAACTCTGCGGATATTGAAAAAGCGTTGATCGATGGTGATTTTAATGAAGAGCTTTACCATTACATTAATGTTTTACGCATTAACGTTCCGAGCTTAAAAGAGCGTGCTGGAGATATAGCGATACTGGCGCGGCACTTCTTACAGGAATATTCGAAAGAGTATAATGCACAAGCGAGGAGCTTTACTGAGGAAGCGATACGGGCACTGACTCGATATCACTGGCCAGGTAATGTGCGTGAATTAATGAATCAGATTAAACGCAACGTCTTGATGTCTGAAACAGTGATGTTGGATGAGAACGATCTGGATTTACCCAAACGAACTGATGGTAAACGAAGTTTGAAAAGTATCCGCGAGCGTAGTGAAAGAGATGCTTTAATACTTGTGTTGGAATCACATGCAGGTCAGGTTTCTATGGCAGCAAAAGAATTAGGGGTATCCCGTGCAACCATGTACCGATTATTGAATAAGCATAATTTAATCAGTGATATCGCAATCTAACTTTGTATCGCTATAGAGTAAAACCACGCTGGTGGGCGTGGTTTTAATTGTTAGTGTAATCACATTCTATGGACTGTTCCCTAAGTGAAATGTTCTATATTTACTTGGTAGTGACAGCGTTGTTAGTTTATCGTTTTTATTTTGAATTTATAGAATAAATAGGTTGAAATATTATTATTTAAGCATAGAATTATCCGTGGGCTTAAGCTCATTTACTACACTAATTCTTATTTAGATTAATACATTACACGGAGGCGTATCATGAAAAAATTCACTTTTAACTCATTGACGATGACGTCTTACGATCAAGCTTCAAATATGGCGGCACTCTACACCAAGCCGACGTTGTTGGATTGCTCTCGCATCAAAGTAATGTAATTAATCCGTTCCCTTTTATTTTAATTGGCTGCGGAAAAGCAGCGAATTAAATATAAAGTCTTATCTTTACACCTCGTTGATCTTTTCCCAGCTGCCTTTACTCAACTGGAGAAATATCATGAATCACTCTTTATATCTGACATTTGCGACGTTACTTATTAAAGCGGATCTACGCCGAGAAGAACGGATATGGAAACGTTATGTTCGTCGTAACCATTGCCAAGTCCCATGGAATAACACTCACTTGCTTAAAGACATTGGTTTGGAAGCCAATGGTTATTCAATGGGTTACTCAGAGCCCGATAATGTAAAAACGACTCGCCGTATTCGTCATCTTCGCCGTGCGCTTAGTGCTCGAATATCAACGTAATAAAGTGGGCTGGTATATAATACCAGCCCGTTTTGTTGCCAATTCATTGGTATTCTTTTAAGGACAGGGGTTTGAGTAGGTTGTACTGATATCTTTAATCCCCTGAATAAGTTCATTGCTGGGCGTCACATTAAGACTGTCAATGTTTGACTTCAGCTGGTCTAATTTGGTCGCTCCAATGATGTTCGATGCAACAAATGGTCGCTGATTGACGAAAGCCAGTGCCATTTGAGCCGGATCCAGACCATGCTCTCTCGCCAAGTTGACATAGGATTGTGTTGCCTCGATTCCATTCGGTGTAAAGTAACGTGAAAATCGTTCAAAAAGGGTACATCGTGCTGACTTTGGACGTGAACCCTTAAGATATTTACCACTTAGGCAGCCAAATGCTAGTGGAGAGTATGCCAGTAATTGAACGCCTTCATGGTGGCTTATTTCCGACAAACCAATTTCAAAGCTGCGGTTCAATAGGTTATATGGATTTTGAATAGAGACAATCCGAGGAAGTTCATGTTTCTCGGCAAGTCGCAGTAGAGTCATCACCCCCCACGGAGTTTCATTTGATACGCCGATATAGCGTACTTTACCGGCTTTGACCAAATCTGACAGACTTTCTAGTGTTTCAATGAGAGTGATTTCTTCTTTCTCAGCAAGATCCGGATAGTTCAGTTGACCAAAGCAGTTGGTTTGACGTTGTGGCCAGTGAAGCTGATAGAGATCGATATAATCTGTTTGTAGACGCTGCAAACTCTCATTAATTGCGATATGAATATTGCGGCGATCTAGGCTCATATTGTCGCGAATGTGCGGGACATTGCGAGGCCCTGCAACCTTAGTGGCCAATATCACTTTTTCTCTTTTACCCGATTTTTGAAGCCAGTTACCAATGTAGTGTTCGGTTGAACCTTGAGTGTTGTCCTTGGGAGGAACGGGGTACATCTCAGCAGTATCAATGAAGTTAACACCATGTTCTATAGCGAAGTCTAGCTGACTAAAAGCCTCTGATTGGGTGTTTTGTTCACCAAAAGTCATAGTGCCAAGACAAATTTGACTTACTTCAAGAGTAGAGTGAGGTAACTTGTTGTATTGCATAGATCTTCCTAACTGTACTTTTACTTGTTACCACAATATAGGGGATCGCTTCCGCAGATGAAATGGGAATAATAACAATTTAGCAAAAATGCGCGTTTTTAACTAAAGTGTTATAAGAGGGGTGAATTATGCACAAAAAACAACTTGATAAATGGATTCATGGGTATCATAAAGAGGGTTATCAGCCACCTAAAATCTTTGTTATCGGCTGTTCAGATCTCCCTCATTATTTACTCGCGGTAGAATATAAGCATAAGTTGGAGCCTATCCGACAAGACAATCAACCTATTCATTTTGAATCACTTGATACCGTGAAAGAGGCGTTATGTCATTTGGGCGTAGAACGGGCATACCTGAGACTCCACAATACTTATGATGAATGTGGTATAGGTGATGTTCCCCTATATCACGATGTCGAATTATCTCTGACTTCCCATTAACTGGGTATGAAAAAGCTTCGTTCAAGTATCTTGGCAGTAAACTGAGTTCTTAGGTAAAACCCCCGAGGTTTTGTCATGATAGGGTTGCCACTTTCTCCGTAGGCTTCCGTTAATATTCTACTATGAGCGGCTTTAGGTCTGAGCTGCAGAGCTTCACCATGTCGAGCGGTGATTTGTTCTACTTGACCTAAGACAATCATCTCCATCAGTTCTTCCCAATCGGTTTTGAGTTGCAGCAGTTCGTGTTGATCTGGTGACCAGATCAGAGGTGAACCAACGCGACGCTCAGCAAGCGGAATTTCTCGCTCACCTTGGACTGGAATCCAGAGAACTCGTGATAATTTGTTTCTGACGTGACTTGTTTGCCAAGTGAGACCATGAACTCCGGTCAGCGGTGCGACACAGACAAACGTTGTTTCAAGCGGCTTACCTTCTTGGTTGACCGGTATAGTTTTTAACTCAATGCCGAGTTTTTCAAAATCTTGTTGAGGTTTACTTCCTGCTGTGGCTCCTAAGTGCCACTCTAAAAGCTGTCCAACCCACCCTTTATCCCGTCTAAGATCTGGAGGGACAATGAGGCAAGCCTCATCGGCCAGTTCTTGAAAACTCGCCCCTGCAATATGGGTTGCTCTCAGTACAAGTTCTTCTTCTGAGCGTGGTTCAGGCTTCATACCTTGATTTTGGTCGATTAAGAGATCCCTATTGTAACGGAATTGAATAAAAAAGTGATGGGTTAACTGGTTGCTGGTCTGGTTAAATCTCTCATATCAGGTTATCCACAAGCCATTATCTCAATGGACTGTATTGATTTCGATCTGGATCAATAAACAGGTTTTTGGTGAGATTGGACCTTTAATTTTTGTAATGACGTCAAATCGGGTGCGTATTTTTGTGGATAAAACTAAAACTGATGGATCTTTGAGCGCATTGTAAATTTTTTTTCATATCCATCAGGATCAATAGGGGGGGTGTAAGGATCTTTTTATAAGGCTTTGATTTTATTTTATTTATTTGTTTATTGAAAACAGGTCTTGGAGCGAAGTAAACGTGATAAGAAACAAGAATACGCTCTTTTGGTTCGATTCTTCACATGGTTATGCACAGAAAACGTGAATAAATGAGGCACATGTCTCACATTTATGTGTATAAACCCAGTCTTGATGAAAAGTTATCCATAATCAGCCAATATCGCGATAATTTCCATCCCAGTCACAATAGTAAGTTTGCTAGATTTGGGGATATGTGGAAAAATCACTGTAATTAAAGATTTTATTTGAGGTTGGCCAGTGATAGATGGCGATGGTTACCGCTTAAATGTGGGAATTGTAATCTGTAACCACCATGGTCAGGTCTTCTGGGCTAAACGATACGGGCAACATTCATGGCAGTTTCCTCAAGGGGGAATTGATGAGGGTGAAACTCCTGAACAGACAATGTATCGGGAGTTGTATGAAGAGGTTGGTCTTACTAAAAAAGACGTAAAAATTGTCGCTACCAGTCGGCATTGGCTAAGGTACAAGCTGCCAAAACGCTTGGTACGATGGGATTCGAAACCTGTTTGTATCGGACAGAAACAGAAATGGTTCCTTCTTCGTTTGGACTGTGATGAGTCACAGATTAATATGCAAAGAGGAAACTCTCCTGAATTTGATGGTTGGCGCTGGGTGAGTTATTGGTATCCAGTGAGACAAGTGGTGTCTTTCAAGCGTGATGTATATCGCCGAGCAATGAAGGAATTTGTATCTGCAGCGATGCCTTTCAGAGAACGCAGAACCAAAGGTAAGCGCAAACACAAAAGAGGATAGGCATGCTTTCTCAACTAAGGGAAATAGTTGAACAGGTATCTAAAGTCGAAGATGTTCATCAGGCATTAAAGGTTTTAGTTAAGCAGACGTGTCGTGCTATGAACACCGAATGCTGCACTGTCTATCTTGCCAATGAAGAGATGCAACGCCTTGAGCTTATGGCGACTCAAGGTTTGCGTTTTAAAGGCAATAAAATTCATATAAATTTTAATGAAGGTTTGGTTGGTTTGGTCAAGCGTAGCGCTGAGCCACTCAACTTGGCTGAAGCCTCCAAACATCGTCATTTCAAGTACTTTTCTCAATTGGGTGAGGAGCTTTACCAAAGCTTTTTAGGTACGCCTATCATCCATCGCAAACAAATTCTAGGTGTTCTGGTTGTTCAGCAGAAACAGCCTCGCCAGTTTAATGAAATGGAAGAATCTTTTCTGGTGACTCTAGCGGCTCAACTCGCCGTTATTATCGCGCATGCTCAAACTCAAGGTTATTGGCGGCTAGAGAAAAAGCAGCATGCGATTAAGGGAGTGGCAGCGTCAACTGGCGTTGCAATAGGAGAATTCTGGTGGGATGACACGCAACCAGAATTATCTAAAGTCAGCCCCGCTTCGACGCTGAATATTGAGCAGGAACAAGAGCGGTTGTTGCTTGCTATTGAAGAGGCACTGACGGATTTTAGACGCATGCGCAAAAAGCTCGATAGTGAGCTGAACAAAGAAACCTTAGCCATTTTTGATTTGTTTACTCATTTACTCAATGACCCATTGCTACGCAGTGATTTGAAAGCGAAGATCCAACAAGGTGATCGAGCGGACTGGGCGTTGAGGCAAGTCGTTGAAAGCTATTCGCAACGATTCTCTGAGATGTCAGATATTTATCTCAGGCAACGGGCACAAGACATCAAAGAACTGGGTCAAAGGTTGCTGTTCTTTCTCCACCACACAGAAACCGATGAACTTATATTTGAGCATCCTATTATTTTGGTCGTTCGTGAGTTAACGGCCAGTTTACTCGCGTCTATTCCCAAACAACAACTGCTTGCTGTTGTTGCCTTAGAAGGGGCGGTGAATTCCCATGCGGCCATACTTGCTAGAGCGCTGGGAATTCCTGCTGTGATGAACGTTTCTCTCAATGCAAAAATGGTCAACGGTAAACGAGGTATCGTTGATGGTTATAGTGGCAAAGTTTTTGTTGCGCCAGCCAAACCATTGTTAAAAGAGTATCGCCAGCTTGTGACAGAAGAACATGAATTGGCGACGCTTGTGAATCAGAGTAGTCTTGAACCAGCTTGCACCAGTGATGATGTTCGTATTGAGGTGATGCTGAATGCAGGATTAAGTGCAGATGCGAACATAGCGGTGAATCAAGGTGTCGATGGTGTCGGTCTTTACCGCACGGAGATTTCTTTTCTCCTCCAGCATCGTTTCCCTTCAGAAGAGGAGCAGACTCAGCATTATCAGTCTGTTCTCACTACGTATCCGGAAAAGCGAGTCGTGATGAGGACACTGGATATTGGTGGTGATAAGGCTCTGCCATACTTGCCAATAGAAGAAGATAACCCATTTCTTGGTTGGCGCGGTATTCGATTTACTTTGGATCACCCTGATATTTTTTTAATGCAAATCCGAGCCATGATGCGCGCCAGTGCATCTAGCAACAATTTGAGTATTTTATTGCCTATGGTCTCTGGCGCTCAGGAGCTTGACGGCGCTATTCATTTGATAGAACGCGCTTATCAAGAAGTGGTTCAAATTGATGAAAAAATAGAAATGCCGTCGATAGGTGTGATGATTGAAGTTCCGTCAATGATTTATTTGTTACCTCTGATCGCTGGAAAAGTCGATTTCGTCTCGATAGGGACCAATGATCTTACTCAATATCTTCTTGCTGTTGATCGCAATAATGCAAGAGTTTCAGATGTTTATGAATCGATGCATCCTGCCGTCATTATGGCGCTGGATCATATTCAGCGCACTTGTGCACAACTCAATTTACCCGTGTGTATTTGTGGGGAGTTAGCGGGGGACCCCATTGGCTCATTAATGATGGTGGGTCTGGGCTATCGAAGTTTAAGTATGAATACGTCGAATGTCGCGATGGTGAAGTATCTACTCCGGCACACCAGCATTGAGGAACTGCGCCAACTCGCCGACCAAGCGTTGAAACAGATTTACGGCAAGGAAATCTATACTATGATGCAAGATTTCTTCGAGAAGAAAGGCTTTTCTGGCTTTATTCGCGCCGGTAAACAATAAGGAAAACTGTGAATATTGAATTTGTGTTGTTGCTGCTCCTTCTTGGCAGTGTTGTCGGTTTCATGGCTGGCCTTCTTGGTATCGGTGGTGGCTTACTTATCGTCCCTGCGTTATTGTTTTTATTGCCGATGTCAGGTGTTGATACGGCGCTGACTATGCATATTGCTTTAGCAACCTCACTTGCCTCTATTATCATTACATCAGGTTCATCCGCGTTCAATCATTTGAAACTGGGTAATGTTGATTTCTATGTGGTTAAGTGGCTTATGCCGGGCGTTGTGATTGGCGGTTTTTTTGGCGCTAATATTGCGGAATGGATCCCATCACAGTATTTGCCTCAGGTGTTCGGTGTCATTGTGCTTTGCTTGGCTACTCAGATGTTAATTTCGATTAAAAGCAATACTCGTTATGTTATGCCGAGCACTGGGGCTACGCTCGCAATAGGTACTGGTATCGGCATGGTTTCAAGCTTGGCGGGCATTGGTGGGGGATCTTTGTCTGTCCCCTTCTTGAACCGGCACGGTATTGAAATGCGCAAGTCCATTGGCTCGTCTTCAGTATGTGGGTGTTTTATTGCGGTATCAGGCATGCTTGGTTTTATCTTTAATGGCTATCAGGCACAATCTTTACCAAACTACAGCGTGGGCTATGTGTATTTGCCAGCGCTTTTAGCTATCGCCTCTACGTCAATGCTAACGACTCGACTTGGCGCCAAATACGCAACGGCTATGCCGACAGCAAAACTGAAAAAAATATTTGCATTATTTTTATTGCTTGTTGCTGGAACTATGCTTTTTTAACGGACTCTCAACTTTACCTTTCATTATTATCGTTCATTCACAAGAGTATTAATCCTATGTCTCAGGGATATCTATCATTTCCAAACATTGATCCTGTTTTAGTCTCCATTGGCCCTTTGTCTATACGCTGGTACGGCCTAATGTATTTAATTGGTTTTGCTTTTGCACTGTGGTTAGCAAACCGAAGAGCCGATAAGCCAGATAGTGGGTGGACTCGAGAGCAAGTCTCAGATCTGCTTTTTGCCGGGTTTCTCGGGGTGGTGATTGGCGGACGTGTTGGCTATGTGCTGTTTTACAATTTTGATCTGTTCTTACAAGACCCTCTGTATCTCTTTAAAGTTTGGACCGGTGGAATGTCATTTCATGGTGGCTTGCTTGGTGTCATCACGGCAATGGTTTGGTATGCAAAGAAAAATGGCCGGACTGTTTTTGGAGTGGCTGACTTTATCGCACCTCTCGTCCCGTTTGGGCTAGGTATGGGACGTTTAGGCAACTTTATGAATAGCGAACTTTGGGGAAGGGTGACGGATGTTCCTTGGGCAGTTGTCTTTCCAAATGGTGGCCCCCTTCCACGCCATCCTTCCCAATTATATGAAATGTTGCTTGAGGGCGTTGTACTGTTTCTCATTCTTAACTATTTTATCAAAAAGCCTCGTCCATTAGGTGCAGTTTCAGGGCTATTCTTGGTGGGATATGGTACATTCCGCTTCCTCGTGGAATATGTACGTGAACCTGATGCGCATCTCGGCTTATTTGGCGGATTTATCTCGATGGGGCAAATCTTGTCATTACCAATGGTGGTGGTTGGTGCGTTGCTGATGGTTTGGGCATATAAGCGCGGTCATTATAAAGATGAACTCCAACAACAGACAAAATAAGGATTGGGCGTGAAACAGTATTTGGATCTCTGTCAACGTATCGTTGACCAAGGTGAATGGATTGAAAATAAACGTACGGGTAAACGTTGTCTGACCGTCATCAATGTGGATCTCACTTACAATGTGGCGCAAAATCAGTTTCCGCTGGTTACAACAAGAAAGAGCTTTTGGAAAGCGGCCGTTGCTGAGCTGCTAGGGTACATTCGTGGTTACGATAATGCTGAGGATTTTCGTCAGTTAGGCACAAAAACCTGGGACGCAAATGCCAATCAGAATAAAGCTTGGCTAAATAACCCTTATCGTAAGGGAATCGATGATATGGGGCGAGTGTATGGTGTTCAAGGGCGAGCTTGGGCAAAGCTTGATGGAGGCCATATCGATCAGCTGCGGAACATTGTCGAGCACTTGTCCCAAGGTTTGGATGACCGAGGTGAAATATTAAGTTTTTACAATCCAGGTGAATTTCATATGGGTTGTTTACGCCCTTGCATGTACAGCCATCACTTTTCATTGTTGGGTGATACGCTGCACCTTAACAGCACTCAGCGATCGTGTGATGTTCCACTTGGTTTGAACTTTAATATGGTTCAGGTCTATGTGCTATTGGCCATTATGGCGCAGATAACAGGCAAAAAAGCGGGTCAGGCCTATCACAAGTTAGTTAATGCGCACATCTATGAAGATCAGCTTGAACTGATGCGAGATGTCCAACTAAAACGTGAACCAATGAAAGGGGCAACCTTTCATATTAACCCAGACATCAAATCATTAGAGGATTTAGAGACTTGGGTCACTCTTAATGATTTTTGGGTTGAGGGTTATGAACATCACGAGCCGATACAATATCCATTTTCGGTTTAAAATTACGTCTCAGACTCGAACAAAAACGACGCACAGTGAGCCGTCAACGTCGTCCTTTTTTCATCATGCTTGCGTTTTAGTGTGCATTGAGAACGGTCATAATTGAACGTTGTGATGACGAATGTTGGAGGGGAATCGAGGTGTATGATTGTCAGAGATTGAGATGTTATTGATAAAGAAAGCCCGCTACCTTAGTAGCGGGCTTTCATCATTAGGTGGTTAACGCAAGTATGGTTCCGGGTAAAACAAGGAAGACGGTAATGAGATAACCAGCAACAATGCCTTTATTTTTGACTGCCATGTCCGAAATAATATCAGCGGCTTTAACAGGCAGTTCACGCAGGAAGGGAATACCAAAAATAAACAGCGTCGCCAGAATGTTAAAGGCTAAGTGGACAAGAGCAATTTGCAAGGCGAAAACGGCAAACTCACCAGAGGCAGCCGTTGCTGCAAGTAGCGCGGTAATGCACGTGCCGATGTTTGCGCCAAGAGTAAACGGATACACATCACGTACCTTCAGTACGCCGGACCCCACCAATGGCACCATCAAACTGGTGGTTGTAGAAGAAGACTGAACCAGAACGGTCACAACGGAACCTGAAAAAATACCGTGTATTGGCCCACGACCGATGGCACTTTTTAGAACTTCACGAGCTCGACCAACCATCAGGCTTTTCATTAGTTTACCCATCACGGTAATTGCAACGAATATGGTTGTGATACCGAGCACGATAAGTAGAATTCCACCCATAGTGTCTCCAAATCCGCCCAGAGGCTCTTTGATGGCATTGACGACGGGCTTGGTGATCGGTTTGATAAAATTAAGACCCTTTATGCTCATATCACCTGTAGCAAGAAAAGGTGAAACTAACCAATGTGAAATTTTCTCAAGGATCCCAAACAGCATTTCAAGCGGTAGGAAGATCGCGACCGCAAGAAGATTAAAAAAGTCATGGATAGTGGCACTAGCAAAAGCACGCTTAAATTCTTCTTTGTTACGTATATGCCCTAATGAAACCAGCGTGTTCGTTACCGTTGTACCAATATTGGCTCCCATGATCATCGGGATGGCGGTTTCGACGGGTAATCCACCAGCAACAAGACCCACGATGATAGAGGTCACAGTACTTGATGACTGAATCAAAGCGGTAGCGACAAGACCAATCATCAAACCAGCGATAGGGTGCGAGGCAAACTCGAATAAAACTTTTGCTTGATCGGCGGCTGCCCATTTGAAACCACTGCCTACCATTGAAACTGCAAGAAGCAATAGATATAGCATGAACGCCAAGTTCGCCCAGCGCAACCAACGAGATTTACTCGTGATAGGTGCTGTAGCCGTTGTCGCTTGGTTCATAATTTTTCTCCCTGGACCCTAGTTATTGTTTAGGTCAATGATTGAAACTGGAGGCGATACTAGAGGGGTAATATTTCATTAATATTACAAATATGTTTAAGTGATTTATTTTTGCGTATACGGGGACGTACGTTATGAAAAAATGTCGACAAAGTTATCATAAGTAATTGTTTTTATTTTATTTTTTAAAAATCATTATTCTTTATATTCCTCTTTTCTTTAGGAAAAAATCAATATTAGAGGTGAAATAGTCGAATGTTGGGTATTCCTTGTCATATAAGTGAATAAATTGCTCGATAAAAATTTCTTAAATCTATTAATGTGAAAGTTTTTCCGAGTTAATTGTGGTTCCTGACAGGTTCTGTTATAACTTTCGCCATCATTAATAGAGCGAGTGCATTCATGTCCCATTTAAATTACAACCACCTTTATTATTTCTGGATGGTTTGTAAGCAAGGATCGGTTACCAAAGCAGCTGACGCTCTTTTTCTGACGCCCCAGACAGTGACGGGGCAAATAAAAGCCTTCGAAGGGCGGATGGAAGGAAAACTCACTAAGCGCGTTGGCCGCAGTATTGAGCCGACAGAATTAGGGCAACTGGTTTTTAAATACGCAGATAGAATGTTTGGCTTGAGTTATGAAATGCTCGATATCGTCAATTACAGTCAGCGTTCCAATATCTTGTTTGATGTTGGTGTTGCCGATGCGTTGTCAAAAAGGCTTGTCAGTAAGATTTTGATGACAACGGTTCCTGAGAGCAACAGCATCCATTTACGCTGTTTCGAATCGACACATGAAATGTTACTTGAACAGCTTGCTCAACATAAGTTGGATATGATCCTTTCTGATTGCCCTGTTGATTCAAGTCAAAGTCCGGGCTTGTACAGTAAAAAGTTGGGTGAATGTAATATGAGCTTTTTCAGCAGTAGCCCTTTAGCACAGGGTAAATTCCCATCGGTGCTCGAACAGAGAAAGCTCCTCATTCCTGGAAGCCGCACTGCAATGGGACGAAAAATTTTACAGTGGTTTGACCGGCAAGGCTTAAAGCCAAATATTTTGGGGGAATTTGATGATGTTGCTCTTATGAAATCATTTGCCCGTTATCACCATGAAGTGATTTTTCTGGCCCCTTCTCTTTATGTTTCTGAAGTCGAGAGCGATTCAACACTTGAGCTTGTTGGGCATATTGATGGTCTGAAAGAAGAATACTACGTGATATTTGCTGAAAGGATGATCCAACACCCGGCGGTAAAAAATGTTTGCGATGCGGATTTTACAAGTTTATTTCAGTGAGTTTTCATTTCTACAAATAGATTACTTGTTTCAAATAGATTAGTATCAGATATATATGTATCAATGTATTAATGAAAGGTTGAAGTTTGTTGATGTTTTGTTGTTTTAAAGGGTGCTAACCGATGAATTTGCAAGAAATGGAAAAAAATTCTGCCGAAGCGGTGGTACTACTTAAAGCGATGGCTAATGAGAGACGTTTACAGATCCTATGTCTATTACACAATCAAGAGCTGTCAGTCGGTGAATTGTGTAGCAAGCTTGAGCTGAGTCAATCTGCGTTATCACAGCATTTAGCTTGGTTGCGTCGTGATGGGTTAGTCAATACACGCAAAAAAGCTCAGACGGTGTTTTACACACTCAGCAGTGAAGAAGTTAAGTCGATGATTCACCTGTTGCACAGTTTGTACTGCGACGACGCATTGCTATAAGTGTGACGAAGATAAAGTTTCCAGAAATAAAAAAACCGGCGATTGCCGGTTTTTTTCACTGAAGATTCAGAACTCTATTACAGAGCTTTGATTGCAGCAGCAAAGCGAGACTTGTGACGCGCTGCTTTATTCTTATGAATAAGGCCTTTTGTCGCCATACGGTCTAGGATAGGTGTAACTACAGCAAACGCAGCAGTTGCAGCTTCTTTGTCGCCAGCTTCAACAGCAGCAACAGTTTTTTTCATGTAAGTGCGCATCATAGAACGACGGCTAGCATTGTGCTGACGACGTTTCTCAGCTTGGATAGCGCGCTTCTTAGCAGATTTACTATTTGCCAAGGGTCTAACTCCCAAAAACTTTAGTTCGGTGACAATTTAAGGGCGAGGAATATCCCCTATTTGCGCTTAAATGTCAAATGATTTGTGCAAAAACCCATCGGTTCCAAACAAACTTTGGATTAGAAAGGTCTTCACGGTTAAGATGGCGGGGATTCTATCAGTATTTTTTTTTCAATGCTAATACTAATCTGCTCTAGCTCTGACATTCTCGCTATAGAGTATTGACTTATTTTCATAAATTGCAGGATTCACGAGGTTTTTGTGAGTAGACGTTTATTCAAATCTGGCCTTATTGTAAGCGCTATGACGTTGATTTCTCGCGTACTTGGTTTAGTACGTGATGTGGTGGTCGCCAACTTAATGGGGGCAGGTGCCAGTGCAGATGTGTTTTTCTTTGCCAATAAGATCCCCAACTTCTTGAGGCGTCTTTTTGCAGAGGGGGCTTTCTCACAGGCGTTTGTTCCCGTTTTAACGGAGTACCATGCCAAAGGAGATATGGAGAAAACCCGTCAATTAGTTGCTCGGGCAGCGGGAACTCTCGGTGTTTTGGTTACCATAGTGACCCTGTTAGGGGTTTTGGGATCTGGGGTTGTCACTGCGTTATTCGGATTCGGCTGGTTTCTTGATTGGCTAAATGGTGGGCCTTCTGCAGAAAAGTTTGAGCTAGCGAGTTTGATGCTCAAAATTACTTTTCCTTATCTGTGGTTTATTACTTTGGTCGCGTTGTCTGGGGCGATTCTAAACACCATCGGTAAGTTTGCTGTATCCTCCTTTACCCCTGTCTTTCTCAATGTGACCATCATCCTATCGGCTTGGTTTATTTCTCCGCAACTCTCTAAGCCAGAGATCGGCTTAGCCATCGGTGTTTTTTTAGGTGGGCTCGTTCAGTTTCTATTTCAGATTCCATTTCTGATCCAGGCTGGTGTTATGGTCAAACCGCAATGGGGATGGCGTGATCCAGGTGTGGTCAAGATTCGCACACTCATGATACCTGCATTATTTGGTGTTTCAGTCAGCCAGATTAACCTGTTGTTTGATACGTTTATTGCCAGCTTTTTACAAACAGGGTCAATTAGTTGGTTGTACTATTCGGATCGTTTATTGGAATTTCCTTTAGGTTTGTTTGGTATTGCGATTGCGACGGTGATTCTACCGGCTTTATCTCGAAAGCATGTGACAGCACACCACGATGGGTTTGCTCTGACGATGGACTGGGGGGTAAGAATGGTCACGTTACTCGGTGTCCCTGCGATGCTGGGTCTAATGGTGTTGGCAAAGCCTATGTTGATGGTTTTGTTTATGCGTGGTGAGTTCAGCCCTCAAGATGTTGAGTTTGCGTCGATGTCACTGGTGGCTTATGCCTCTGGTTTGCTGAACTTTATGTTAATTAAAGTACTTGCTCCGGGATATTATTCTCGTCAAGACACAAAAACACCGGTCAAATACGGTATTATTGCAATGGTGAGCAATATGGTGTTTAACGCCATATTTGCATGGTTTTATGGCTATGTGGGGCTAGCAATCGCGACTTCCTTGTCTGCCTTTGTCAATATGTTTCTTCTTTACAGAGGATTGCATCTTGCAGGTGTCTATCAGTTGACCGGAAAGACACTGATTTTCATGGCCAAATCATTATTTGCAGGCGTGCTGATGGTGAGTGTACTGCTTTGGCAAGGACAAGATATGGCAACGTGGCTGTCATGGGAGTTATCAGAGCGTATTACTTCTCTTGCCGCTCTCATTGGTTTAAGTGGGCTAGTTTACCTCGTTACCCTCTTGGTACTGGGCGTACGTTTAAAAGATTTAAAAGCCGCGACAGAGTAAGGCTGATTAGTATATAATCCGTCAGTTTCACGCCATATTCACTATAGTTACAGGTTTTTAGCATTCGCCAATGGAATTAATTCGGGGCATTCACAATATTAAACCGCACCACTCAGGGTGTGTATTGACGATTGGAAACTTCGATGGTGTTCACTTAGGGCATCAGGAAGTATTGCGCCAAGTGTCTGAACAGGCAAAAAGCTTAGGTTTACCTTCTACTGTCATGACGTTTGACCCGCAGCCATTGGAACTGTTTGCACAAGATAAAGCGCCAGCTCGTCTAACGCGTTTAAGGGATAAATTTATCCAGTTAAACAAACTTGATATTGAACGATTGCTTTGCGTGCACTTTAATCTTGAGTTTGCCAACCAGACTGCTGATCGGTTTATTCGTGACTTGTTGGTGAAGCGTTTGGGTGTTAAGTTTCTGGTCGTTGGAGATGATTTTTGTTTTGGGCGCGATCGAAAAGGTAACTTTTCCATGCTAAAAGATGCTGGGGAAAAGTTCGGTTTTGATGTTGTCAGCACCCAAAGCTTTTGCGTGCAAAAATCACGCGTCAGCAGTACTGCGATTCGTGATGCTTTAGCGCTAGATAAGTTTGATGAAGTGACTCAGATGCTAGGGCGTAATTATAGTATTAGTGGGCGAGTATCCCATGGTCGTAAACTGGGGCGAACGATTGGTTTCCCTACGGCGAACATCCCACTAAAGCGCTGTGTATCACCCGTCTCAGGTGTGTATGCTGTACGGGTACTTAGCCTTGGCCCTCATTCTGTTGAGGGGGTTGCGAATATAGGTAATCGACCAACTGTAAATGGTGTTCACCAACAATTAGAAGTGCATTTATTTGACTTTGAAGCCAATTTATATGGTAAGCAGCTTGAAGTTGTACTTTTACATAAACTACGCGACGAACATAAGTTTGACTCGTTTGAAGCGTTAAAAAAACAAATTCAATTGGATGCTGATGCGGCAAGGGTGTGGTTGCGTCAGTGCAAAGACCAGATAGTTTAGTTCGCTATTTGGCATAATGTCTAACAGTCACCCAACACAACGGAATTAAGAATCGATGAGTGAGTATAAAGATACCCTGAACCTTCCTGAAACAGGGTTTCCGATGCGCGGCAATCTGGCAAATCGTGAGCCAGAAATGCTTAAGCGTTGGTATAAAGAAGATCTTTACGGTGAGATCCGTAAAGCCAAGAAAGGCAAAAAATCTTTCGTTTTGCATGATGGTCCTCCCTATGCCAATGGTGACATTCATATTGGCCACGCTCTCAACAAGATTCTTAAAGACATTATTATTAAATCCAAAACATTGTCTGGTTTTGATGCGCCGTACATTCCCGGATGGGATTGCCACGGTCTACCTATTGAACTTATGGTAGAAAAGAAAAAAGGTAAACCAGGCCAAAAAATATCAGCGGCAGAGTTTCGTGAAGAATGTCGTAAATACGCAGCAGGCCAAGTCGAGGGCCAAAAAGAAAGTTTTAAGCGCCTCGGTATTATGGGTGAGTGGGATAAACCTTACCGTACAATGGACTTTGCGACTGAAGCAAATATCATTCGCGCTTTAGGTAAAATTGCAGACAAAGGGCACTTACTCAAAGGTTTCAAACCTGTTCATTGGTGTACCGATTGTGGTTCTGCACTTGCGGAAGCGGAAGTAGAGTATAAGGATAAAGTTTCCCCGTCTATTGACGTGAAATTTGCGACTGCAGACGAGACAGCATTGTTATCTAAGTTTAACCTTGTCGATGGTCAGGAAGGTGAGGGCGAGGTCTCGATTGTTATCTGGACTACTACGCCATGGACACTCCCAGCAAATCGTGCCGTTTGTTTGCGCGATGACCTAGAATATGTGCTTGTTCAAGTTGAGGGTGACGTTCCAGAACGAATCATCGTTGCCTCTGAACTGGTTAAAGATGTGATGGAGCGTACAGGTATTGAACGTTTTCACACTCTTGGCTTTGCCAAAGGTCAAGATCTTGAATTAAGTCAGTTTCAGCATCCATTTTATGATTTCAGCGTACCTGCTATCTTGGGAGAGCATGTCACAACAGAATCGGGTACAGGTGTTGTGCATACTGCACCAGGCCATGGTCAAGAAGACTTTTTGGTTGGTAAGAAATACAATTTGGAAGTGGCCAATCCAGTAGGATCCAATGGCGTCTACTTGCCGGACACAGAGCTATTTGCAGGTCAGCATGTCTTCAAAGCGAACGATTCTGTTTTAGAGGTTCTTAAACAGAAGGGAGCATTATTGCACCATCATGCCTACGAACATAGCTACCCTCATTGTTGGAGACACAAAACCCCGATTATTTTCCGCGCGACGCCTCAATGGTTTATTTCAATGGATCAGGCGGGTTTACGCTCGAAAGCATTGGCGTCGATTAAGGGCGTTGAATGGATGCCTGAATGGGGCCAAAGCCGTATTGAAGGTATGATTGAAGGTCGCCCTGAATGGTGTATTTCTCGTCAACGAACTTGGGGCGTTCCAATCGCACTTTTTGTTCATAAAGAAACGGCAGAGATTCATCCTAATTCATTAGACCTTATTGAGAAAGTTGCTCAGCTGGTTGAAGAGAGTGGCATTCAGGCTTGGTGGGATGTAGAAAATTCAGACCTACTTGGTGAGGATGCTGATCAATACGAAAAAGTTCTTGATACACTTGACGTATGGTTTGATTCTGGCGTTACCCATTATTCGGTCGTCGATGCCCGAGAAGAATACAGTGGTCATAGTGCTGATCTTTATTTGGAAGGCTCGGATCAACACCGTGGTTGGTTCCAATCCTCGTTAATTTCTTCTATTGCGATGAAGGACGAAGCGCCATACAAACAAGTACTGACTCATGGCTTCGTGGTCGATGGTCAAGGGCGTAAAATGTCCAAGTCTATCGGTAACGTTGTTGCTCCGAAAGATGTCACCAATAAGCTGGGTGCTGATATTTTACGTTTATGGGTGGCTTCAACCGACTATACCGGTGAAGTTGCGGTTTCTGATGAAATCCTGAAACGTTCGGCAGACGCTTACCGTCGTATCCGTAATACAGCAAGATTTTTCCTCGCCAATCTCAGTGGTTTCCAGCCAGAAACTGACATCGTTCCCGCTGAAGAGATGGTGGCTCTTGACCGATGGGCTGTCGGTCGCGCACTGGCAGCGCAAGAGGAAATTATCAAAGCCTACAATGAATATAACACTCACGCTGTTACCCAGCGCCTCATGCAGTTCTGTTCAATTGAAATGGGTTCTTTCTATTTAGACGTGATTAAAGACCGCCAGTACACGGCAAAACGAGGTGGTCATGCTCAACGTAGTTGTCAAACAGCCTTGTATTATATTGTTGAAGCACTCGTACGCTGGATGGCTCCAATTATGTCATTTACGGCGGATGAGATCTGGAACGAAATGCCCGCTATGTTGCCTACAGGGGAGCATCGCGATAAATTTGTGTTCACGGGCGAATGGTTCGATGGGCTGTTTGGTCTTGCACAAGGTGAAGCACTGAACAACGAGTTTTGGAAAGATATCCAAGCCGTACGTGGCGCGGTGAATAAGCTTTTAGAGACGGCCCGTAGTGAAAAGACAATTGGAGGATCGTTGCAAGCGCAAGTGACTCTGTACGCCAATGATGAGCTAACACAGAAGGTCAATCAGCTTGGTGATGAGCTGCGCTTTGTGCTGTTAACTTCCGCTGTCATTGTAAAGCCGTTAGCTGAAAAAACCGATGCGGCACACTCTACCGATGTAGAGGGATTGTGTGTCGAAGTGATTGCGGTGGACGCTGAAAAGTGTGAGCGTTGTTGGCACCATACACCAGACGTTGGCACAATTGAAGGCCATGAAAAAATCTGTGGCCGCTGCGTGTCTAACGTCGATGGCGAAGGTGAAGTGCGAAAATTCGTATAATGATGCGAAAGTCTTGCTGAACTTTTTAACAATATGATAGCCCCAGTCGTTACTGGGGCTACTTTTAGGAATCGTATGAGCGAACAAGCACTCTCTTTGAAACAATCTGGCGTACGTTGGTTGTGGTTGGCGTTGGTTATTTTTCTGACTGATATTGGTCTGAAATTTATCGTCATGAACAACATGGGTTATGGTTGGTCTAATCGTATTGAAGTTTTACCTTTTTTCAATTTCCTATATGTCCATAATTATGGTGCTGCGTTCAGTTTCCTGAGTGATCAAGCAGGTTGGCAACGTTGGCTGTTTACTGGTATTGCCTTTACGGTAACAGCAATGTTGACGTACTGGATGAGTAAATTATCGGTAAAAGAAAAATGGAATAATATCGCATACGCGATGATCATTGGCGGAGCTGTTGGCAATGTTTATGATCGCGTTGTTCATGGTTTTGTCGTGGATTATCTGGATTTTTTCTGGGGTGACTACCATTGGCCCGCTTTCAATTTAGCAGACAGTGCCATCTGCGTGGGTGCTATCATGATTATCCTCGATGGTTTTCGTAAGAAAGGCGATGCACCCGCTTAGTGGTCTTTTTTATGAATTTCTGTAAGGTTGTCTGTTGATCACGGCAGAACGTTTTGGCTTGTCCTTCGTGGTTGACAAGCAGACTCCTCACCGCAAAGTCTTCACTCCATCACTCATGAGGGATGTTCCCGAACGATTATCGGCAACTCATGACATGAGCGTTGATATTTAATATCAAAGAAACGAAACAACAAGGAAGCAGTAATAAAATGATCATTACTCAAAACTCGGCAGTCACGTTGCATTTTACCATTAAAATGAAAGATGGCTCTGTCGCGGATAGTACCCATAATATGGGGAAGCCGGCTAAGTTAGTGATAGGTGATGGTAGCTTGAGTGAAAGCTTTGAATTTTGTTTGCTCGGTTTACAGACGGGTGAGAAAAAAACGATTGAACTCAAAGCAGAAGATGCATTTGGTTTGCCTAACCCAGACCACATTCATTACATGGATAGAGCTAAATTTGTCGGTGATGCTGAGGTGGAAATCGGCACTGTTATGGCCTTCTCTGGCCCCGATGGTATGGAGATTCCTGGCATAATTAAACAAATTGCTGGGGATTCTGTTACCGTTGACTTTAACCATCCTCTCGCGGGACAAGATGTCACTTTTGAAGTAGAGATTTTAGCAGTAGAATAGCGTTCTGAACGAGAAAGAATAATTATCATGAGCAATGAAATGAAAATCTTATTAGCTAACCCGCGCGGATTTTGTGCTGGTGTGGATCGTGCGATCAGTATTGTCGAGCGTGCGTTAGAAATCTATCAGCCTCCGATCTACGTTCGCCATGAAGTTGTTCATAACCGCTTCGTTGTTGAAGGTCTAAAGCAGCGAGGTGCGATCTTTGTGGAAGAGTTGCATGAGGTTCCAGATGATAATATCGTCATTTTCTCTGCTCATGGTGTATCACAAGCAGTGCGAAAGGAAGCTAAAGAGCGTGATCTCACCGTTTTTGATGCGACCTGCCCACTTGTTACTAAGGTCCATATGGAAGTGGCGCGAGCAAGCCGTAAGCATATGGAAGTTGTGCTGATTGGCCATGCTGGTCATCCGGAAGTCGAAGGGACAATGGGCCAGTATGCGAGTGAAAAAGGCGGTATGTATCTGGTTGAAACGCCAGCCGATGTCGTGGCATTGAAATCAAAAATCAAAGATACCCATCATTTGCACTATGTCAGCCAAACCACATTATCGGTGGACGAGACTGCCGACGTCATTGCAGAATTGCGCCGCGTTTTTCCAGACATTCAAGGACCGCGTAAAGACGACATTTGTTACGCAACACAAAATCGACAAGATGCCATTCGGGACATGGCGACCGATGTCGATGTTGTGATCGTGGTTGGCTCAAAGAACTCATCGAATTCGACGCGGTTGAAAGAACTGGCAGAGAAGCTGGGGACACCGGGCTTCTTAACGGATTGTGTTGAGGATATTCAACCGCAGTGGTTTGAAGGGAAGGTCAGAGTTGGTGTCACGGCAGGCGCGTCGGCTCCAGAAGAGTTAGTTGACCAGATCCTTGAAAGAATAAAAGATTTGATTGGGACGCGTTCTGTCGAGGAAGTTCAGGGCAGAAAAGAGAATATGTTCTTTGAAGTCCCTAAAGAGCTGCAGATAAAACAGCTCAGTTAAGGCGACGAAAGTCGCTTTTTTTATGTTTGAGCAGTCGGTCAAATACGTTTTTATTTGACCACTATCTAAGCGACTCATGGTCTGTTTTACTTGTTGTCCGTATTGAAGGTTTTTACTTTGAGACAGCCTTACATTACCAATGTGAGACGTGGTCCTGTCTGAACCGTATCGACATCACTCGATGTGATTATGGGTTCGCAAGCCATCCATCAGCTAGTAAGACAACCAAAACGTTTCCCCTTTTATCCAAAAATGACACTTTTGCTCTCGACGTAACATGAGAGCTTTTTGTCTGCTGGTGATAGGTTTTTATTTTTTAGGAGTGCTAAGGTCGCGAGGTTGAATATCAATCGTGGCTGTTGCACGAGTGAATAGATCACCGTTTGTGTGATGATCTGACTGGCAAACTTGACGGTTTAGTGTTTTGATTAGATGAGCTCTATAAACCGAGGAAAAATAATGAGAAAACTCGTTTTTCTGGTACTGATGTTGACGTTGGCGGCTTGCAGTGTAAGTGTGGAACAAATGGCGAGTGAGGGAGATTGGTTTGATATTGGTTATCGTGATGCGATTCGTGGCCACAATCAGCGTTCACTTAAGGAGTTGGCCAGCCTCGGCAGTGTTAAACAGAGTGAGTATGATCAGGGTTACTTGTCCGGAATTTCTGAATACTGTAATCCCGATGTGGCCTATCAAATAGGTCTAACAGGCCAGTATTATGAAGGGGTTTGCGAGGGAACCAGTGAGGCTCAGAAGTTCCGCATGGAATGGAAGCGTGGTTGGGATGAACATGCCAATGAATATTACTAAGCCAGAGACGCAAGTCATGAATAAGCTTGGTATGTGGCCAAGCTGATAAACGTTATCGACGGGTTTTACCAACGGCTTTGCGTAAAAAACCACCTTGATGGTTTAATTGGCTTTTCGCTGCGTCCAAATCGAGTCCTGTGAGTAGCATAAGTATCGCTAGCTTGACGTCGTATTCCGTTCGCTCTAGCGCCTCTAAAGCTTGGGGTTTACCGCAGTCTGTCGCTTGCATAACAATCCGGGTTGCTCGAGCGATGAGTTTTTTATTGGTCGCTTTGACATCCACCATTAAATTTTCATAACTTTTTCCCAAACGAATCATGCTAGCGGTAGTCAACATGTTTAAAACCAGCTTTTGTGCTGTTCCCGATTTTAAACGTGTCGAACCGGTGAGTACTTCCGGGCCGACCAATGGGCTAATTGCTATCTGGGCAAGGTCAGCGATCTCAGAGGAAGGGTTACAAGACAGTGCGATTGTGATTGCCCCAAGGCTGTTCGCGTATTCTAAAGCCCCAACAACGTAAGGTGTACGTCCACTGGCCGCGATGCCAACGAGGACGTCCTGCTTGTTAAATTGGATTGCTTTAAGGTCGTTCGTCCCCAACTCAGGTGAGTCTTCTGCCCCCTCTTTGGCTTTTAGAATTGCTTGTGGACCACCGGCAATGAGCCCAACGACCATTTTTTCTGAAACGCCAAACGTTGGCGGGCACTCTGAAGCATCCAGTACGCCAAGCCGCCCGCTGGTTCCGGCACCTATATATACCAGCCTTCCGCCATTGATAAAGGCTTGGGTAATTCTATCAACAGCTTGAGCTATGTCCGGAAGTACTTTTTCGACTGCGAGAGGTACGAGTTTATCCTGCTGATTTATTTTTTTGATGATCTCCAAAGAAGGCAATAAATCGATATCCATCGTCTCTGGATTGCGATCTTCAGAGATCAAGTGTGAAAGTGCGTTAATCAGGGTATCGTTGGTCATAATTGTCCTTTCTAATTGGCTAAATACAGTACGCCAAGGGAAACACTGCGGCTGGCCCCTGTCACTTTGGGCAAATTGCTGGGCAGGTTATGTATTCTGCAATAGGCGAGCCAAGCAAAGGCCATGGCTTCCATATATTGGCTGTCAACACCGTAGTTATCCGTCGGGACGACTTCCCAGTTTTCGAGCAGCTCTTGCATGCGCGAGAGGAGCATGGGGTTTTTTACCCCCCCGCCACAGACAAGTAATCTTGGGTTACTTCCAAACGAATATTGGCGCACCTCACGGCTGATAGTGACCGCAGTAAATTCACACAAGGTACATTGCACATCTTCCACTGGTATGAGGCCATGATGGCTAAGAATGTTCTCTAACCATGGTAAATTAAATAACTCTCTTCCGGTACTTTTGGGTGGATGAACTTTTAAGTAGGGCTCCAAGAGTAATTCTTGAAGCAGTGCTTGGTTTACCGTGCCTTCGAGGGCGAAGTGCGCATCGCGGTCATATGGTAAAGCTTTATGCTTTTTGCACCAGGCATCCATAAGCATGTTACCAGGTCCAGTGTCATAACCGATCACCTCTTTGTTTGGAGCAAGTACTGAAATGTTGGCGATCCCGCCTATGTTAAGAACAAGGGTCGAACTGGCGTCTGAGGGAAATATAGATTGGTGAAATGCGGGGACCAAAGGTGCGCCTTGCCCCCCTAAAGCGATATCTTGACGTCTAAAATCAGCAATGGTGTTGATACCCGTTTGGGTGGCTATAATGTTGGCGTCACCCAGTTGGATACTGAAGGGCGTGTCACTATTGGGCTGGTGGAAAACGGTTTGTCCATGATTACCGATCGCGGTGATCTGTTCTTTTCGATAGTGACTCTGTTTGAGCAACGCTAGGCTTGCTTCAGCATAAAGAAGCCCTAATTCATGATCGATTTTTCCTATTTCCATTATGCTGGTTGGCTGCCCCAAGCTAATGTTGAGTATACGTTGCTTGAGGTTGGTTGGGATGGGAAGTTCCAACGCGGCGATCAGACGGATGTTTGTGCCTTCAATCTCAACCAGTGCTGTATCGATACCATCCAGGCTAGTGCCGGACATGATGCCAATATAGAGCTCTTTACTCATTGTGATGATTACCTTGAAGGAATGAACGTTGTGGATAGTATGCACTTAAACTTAGCTGAAAAGCGACCTGCAACGTGTTATTTTTGCGGGACTTTGCCATGTGTTATCAACACAATACTTAGCGTATCTGTACGCTTACGTGTTTGCCACTGTATTTCGCTTGGAATACGAAGGCTGGGCTTTACGATAATGAATTGAGTCGCTTTGTTAATGTAGAATAGGTGGCTAAAGAGAGCGGAAAAACCAGTAAGGAGAGGGTTATGGGACCGTTGTGGCTTGATGTAGAGGGCTGTGAACTGAGTGCGGAGGACAGAGAAATTTTAGCTCACCCCACCGTGGGCGGTGTTATTTTGTTTTCTCGCAATTATCATGATAACGAACAATTATTAGCGTTGAATCAAGCCATTCGTCGTGCGGCGAATCGACCTATTTTAATTGGTGTGGATCAGGAGGGAGGAAGGGTACAACGTTTCCGACACGGTTTTTCAAGGATACCGGATGCCCAGATCTATGCACAACATGCCAATGGTGAGCAGCTTGCAGAGCAAGGAGGCTGGCTGATGGCCGCAGAATTGATCGCTCATGATATTGATCTTAGCTTTGCCCCCGTTTTGGATAAAGGACATGATTGTCTGGCGATTGGAAGTCGAGCGTTTGGAGAGGATATTCATACTGTTATTGGTCAAAGTGGCGCGTATTTACGCGGAATGAAGGCGGCAGGAATGGCGACGACGGGGAAACATTTTCCGGGACATGGTGGCGTCATCGCTGATTCTCACAAAGAAACGCCGTATGACTATCGTGACACTATCCTAGAACAAGATATGGCTATTTTTCAGGCGCACATTAACGCAGGTTTACTTGATGCCATGATGCCCGCCCACGTTGTTTACTCGCATTATGATCCGCAGCCCGCGAGCGGTTCCCAGTTTTGGCTCAAGCGAGTGCTGCGTGAAAATCTTGGTTTTCCGGGCGTTGTTTTTTCCGATGATTTAACGATGGAGGGGGCTTCGATAATGGGAGGGCCAGCAGAACGAGCGCATCAAGCGTTAGTCGCGGGTTGCGACATGATCTTGGTATGTAACCAACGTCATGCGCAAGTTGAGGTGTTGGATAACTTACCCATCATGGACACTCCGGTGGCAAATGGACTTCTAAAAAAACAAAGTTTTACGTTATCTGAGCTTCAACGTTCTGAGAACTGGAAGGCTGCGTCAACTGCAATGAAATATCTACTCGATACCTAAAGCGTATAAAAACGAGCTGAAGTGTACATTTTAATTTACGTGTGTTTTTTATTGTGTACACCTTGAAATTAAATTTAATACTGTTAACTTAGGCTTTTCTTGCCCGGCAGTTAGTCATTATACGGGGTGTAAATTTATTTTTACGGATTTTAAGTTATGCAGAAAAGTGAATTAAGTAATGTAAACATCAGTGAAGAGCAAGTACTGATCACCCCACAAGAATTGAAAGCCAAATTGCCTTTGAGTGATCATGCGCGACGTTGTATCCAGACATCGCGCCAAACGATCGCTGATATCATTCATAAAAAAGATCATCGTTTGCTCGTGGTATGTGGGCCTTGTTCAATTCATGATATCGATGCGGCGAAAGACTACGCGAAACGTCTCAAAACATTATCAGAGCAGTTGAGTGATCAACTTTACATTGTTATGCGCGTCTATTTTGAAAAACCGCGTACGACCGTTGGTTGGAAAGGGCTCATTAATGATCCTCATTTAGATGGGTCATTTGATATCGAACATGGGCTTCATTTGGGGCGTGAACTGTTAGTGGAATTAGCCGAAATGGAAGTCCCACTCGCGACTGAAGCGCTGGACCCGATCAGCCCTCAATATCTGGCTGATACTTTTAGCTGGGCAGCCATCGGTGCTCGTACGACAGAATCTCAGACTCACCGAGAAATGGCGAGTGGATTGTCGATGCCGATAGGGTTTAAAAATGGTACTGATGGTAATTTGGAGACGGCGATTAATGCAATGCAGGCGGCATCTTCAAGCCATCGTTTCATGGGAATAAGTCGTGAGGGGCAGGTTGCTCTGCTGACGACTCAAGGTAATCCTAATGGCCATGTGATTTTGCGAGGGGGTAAGCAGACAAACTATGATTCTGTTTCGGTATTTGAGTGTGAGCAAGCGCTGGCAAAGGCCGATCTAGAAGCCTCCTTGATGGTTGATTGCAGCCACGCTAATTCCCGCAAAGACTTTCGTCGCCAACCTCTGGTGGCCGAGGATGTCATCCATCAGATTCGTGAAGGCAACAAATCCATTATAGGGGTGATGATCGAAAGTCATTTAAATGAAGGGAATCAGCCTTCGGATGTTCCTCTTTGTAAACTGCAATACGGGGTATCTATTACTGATGCATGTATCAATTGGGAGTCAACTGAGGCATTATTGAGACATACCCATGCTGAGCTCATTCCATTTTTGGAAAATCGTCTAAAGGGTTAGAAGAGCCGTCAGGACGTAAATGATCGAAAGGAAGAATAATGGCCGTTGAATTGACCCAATTACGTGATCAAATTGATGCTGTGGATAAACAGATAGTGGACCTTTTATCACAGCGACTAGCCTTGGTAGAGAAAGTGGGCGAAGTGAAAAGTGAGCACGGTTTACCTATTTATGCCCCAGATCGGGAAGCGGCAATGTTGGCTTCTCGACGCCAAGAAGCTGAAAAAAAAGGGGTTCCACCTCAGCTTATTGAAGATATTTTGCGACGAACAATGCGCGAGTCTTATGCCAGTGAGAATGATTCAGGGTTTAAGTGTTTGAAGCCAGAATTACGATCTGTTGTGATTGTGGGTGGCCATGGTCAGCTGGGCGGGTTATTTAGACGTATGTTTAAATTATCGGGCTACGAGGTCAAAGTTCTTGGAAAACAAGATTGGGCGCATTCAGCTGAGATGCTGAGTAATGCGGGTTTGGTTGTTGTGACCGTCCCTATTCATTTAACTCAAGGTGTGATTGAAAAACTCGGTCAGTTACCCGAAGATTGTATCCTTTGTGATTTAACGTCGATAAAATCTAAACCTTTGCAAGCGATGATGAACGTTCATCAAGGGCCTGTGGTAGGTTTGCATCCTATGTTTGGTCCGGATATTCCTAGTTTGGCTAAACAAGTTATTGTCTGTAGTGATGGTCGAGGCCGAGAACACTATCAATGGTTACTTGATCAGTTTTTAATTTGGGGAGCAAGTGTGTGCCCTGTCGATGCCGATGAACATGACCACGGCATGACGCTGATTCAGGCTTTACGCCACTTTACCTCATTCGCTTATGGCTTACATTTGTGCCGTGAAAATCCTAATCTTGATAAACTGCTGCAATTGAGTTCCCCAATTTATCGTCTGGAACTTGCTATGGTTGGGCGTTTATTTTGTCAGGACCCTAACTTGTACGGTGATATTATTCTGTCTTCTCAGGAAAATATTGAGATGATCAGACGTTTCCACCACTGTTTTGGCGAGGCACTTGAAATCCTCGATGGTCAAGATAAAGACGCCTTTGTGACGAGTTTTGATAAGGTTAGTGAGTGGTTTGGGGCCTATTCTGAACAGTTTATGAAAGAGAGTCAGAACTTGTTAAAACAAGCGAATGATGCGATTCATCGAGGTTAGTTGTTGATTGAGTACTTAGAAAAGGGCCGCGCTAGTGGCCCTTTTCGATTAGAAAGTGTGATATTGGTCCAAGGAATGATGTCTTGGTCATAAAGCTTGTCAGGTATATTCACCCAAATCTGAAAGGTGTTCAATGTCTCTGTGCAGTAGTTCATCATCACCTACATTCAACTCAATTAACCGCTTCAAATGCCCGATGCTCTCAATATCAATATGATCGATACTTATTCGTATCACATTATTATTGAGGCCGACTATTTTTCCAACCAACGCAATCGTGATGTCTGTGTCCTGAAGAGAGAACTGTACGTCTACCATACTGTCAAGTTCAAGAGAGTCGGCATCATCCGAAGTCACTAGCAATCCGTGCAGGGACAAATCACATACAGAGGATGTGACTACTTTGCCTCTTTGAGATAGTAACGCTTCTGTTTGGTATACGATACGCGAAAACTTGCGGCGTTCAATCATAGTTAACTCTCTCAATCTGGGTTATCTACCCTAATAGTAGTAAATAGAATGATCAAAGTTTGAGTTATGGAGGCATGACAGAAGATAGTCTAATGATTTCGGTCACAACAAATGGGTTATCTTTTTTGAATCAGCATAAAATAAGGCCGCTATCAAAGCGGCCTTGGAATAAACACCAAGCGATGGGATTACTTGGTAATGCGCTTATACTTGATGCGGTGGGGTTCTGCGGCTTCCGGACCTAAGGTCTTTTTCAGCCAATCCATATATTCAGTATAATTTCCTTCATAAAAGTTGACTTGACCTTCATCGCGATAATCGATGATATGTGTTGCGATACGGTCTAAGAACCAGCGGTCATGCGAAATAACCATGGCGCATCCTGGAAATTCAAGTAGAGCTTCTTCAAGAGCCCGCAACGTTTCAACATCGAGATCGTTGGTAGGTTCATCAAGTAGAAGGACATTACCGCCTGCTTTTAGAAGTTTAGCAAGATGTACGCGGTTACGTTCACCACCTGATAATTCACCGATGATCTTTTGTTGATCAGAACCTTTGAAGTTGAAACGAGAGCAGTAAGCACGCGCGGGTATCTCAAAACTATTAATTTTGATGATATCGGCACCTTCAGAAATCTCCTGAAAGACGGTCTTGCTGTCATCCATACTATCTCGGAACTGTTCGACGGAGGCCAGCTTAACGGTGTCACCCATTTCAATAGAGCCTGAATCAGGGATTTCAGTCCCACTTAACATTTTAAATAGGGTCGATTTACCAGCGCCGTTTGCTCCGATGATACCGACGATTGCACCTTTTGGTATGCTAAATGATAAATCATCAATAAGTACTCGACCGTCAAAAGATTTCGACAGGTTAGCCACATCAATAACCTTATCACCTAAACGGTCACCTGGTGGGATAAACAGTTCGTTAGTTTCATTGCGTTTTTGATGATCTCCGCTTTGTAGTTCTTCAAAGCGAGCCATACGTGCTTTCGATTTAGCCTGACGACCTTTTGGATTTTGACGAACCCATTCAAGTTCTTTTTCGATGGTTTTCTGACGAGCTTTCTCTTGCGATGCCTCTTGCTGTAATCTTGCATCTTTTTGTTCGAGCCACGAGGTATAGTTGCCTTGCCAAGGAATACCTTCTCCGCGGTCAAGTTCAAGAATCCACCCTGCGGCATTATCCAAGAAGTAACGGTCGTGCGTAATAGCAACGACGGTGCCTGTATAATCAACCAGAAAACGTTCTAGCCAAGCGACAGACTCCGCATCAAGGTGGTTGGTGGGCTCGTCGAGGAGCAGCATATCAGGCTTTTCAAGAAGCAAACGACAAATAGCGACACGGCGGCGTTCACCACCAGATAAATGTGCAATGGTTTGATCCCAGTCAGGAAGTCTAAGCGCATTGGCGGCGCGTTCTAACGCATTCTCTAAGTTATGCCCATCTTTACTCTGAATCAGTGCTTCCAATTCACCTTGTTCTTTGGCAAGGGCATCGAAATCAGCCCCTTCTTCGGCGTAGGCTGCATAAACGCTATCAAGGCGCTTGAGCGCACCAGCGACATCGGAAACGGCTTCTTCTACGATTTCACGAACGGTTTTTGATTCATCCAACACGGGTTCCTGAGGCAAATAGCCTACATTAAGGCCTGGTTGAGGACGGGCTTCGCCATCGATATCAGTATCAATCCCTGCCATGATGCGTAGCAGCGTTGATTTACCCGCACCATTTAAACCAAGAACACCAATTTTGGCGCCCGGAAAAAAGCTCAGTGAGATGTTTTTAAGAATTTGACGTTTAGGTGGCACGATTTTGCTCACCCGAGACATGGTATATACGTATTCAGCCATTGCTGCTCGTTCCTAAAATTTTCGGTTCAAGTAAAGCGCCATTTTATACCAAGATGGCAGGCTTTGTTACCTTAGAAAGTCATGAGCGGGAAACGCATTGAGATTATTGATAGATAAGTGCATGATTGAAAGCGCACGGTGCAATCCATGTCACAGTTGTGTGATTTTATGATTATTTACACCTTTATGCTTTACACGGACGCCCAGAATAAGCGTAAATTAATCCACAGACTCTAACTATTCTCAACAGGACGAGAATTCATGACGTTGATGTTTCCCAAGTCGCTGTATTGTATTCCTTCATCGATTCTGATTGGTCTTTCGATGGTCTACAGCGCGAGCTTTACTTCCCCAGTGACGGCGGCCAATATTCAGGAGCAGCGTACCATTTATGACAAAGCCCAGCATTATCTCGACCGCAATCAAGTTGCCCAATATCGTCAACTTCGTCCCAAGATAAAAGACTATCCACTAACCCCTTACACAGACTACCGAGCTTTTCTCGTCAATATCGCTCAACGTACACCGATTGAAGTAGAAAACTTTATTCAAGCTTATAACACACTGCCTTTTTCTAATCGTATTCGAGCGCCCTATATTGACAGTCTGGCACGTAACAACCAGTGGGAAAAACTCGCTAACTTTCAGTCCGTTGAGCCTAAAGGTGAAACTTATCAATGTCATTATTATCATGCGCTGTACCAAACGGGCAAAAAAACACAAGCCTTTCGTGGGGCAAAGAAATTGTGGCATTCAGGGAAAAGCATTGCCGATGCATGTGACCCATTGTTTAAAGTTTGGGACAAAGCTGGCCTTAGGACAGATCAGCAAGTTTTAGAGCGTATGCTGTTGGCGTTTGAAGCGCGCAATGGCTCATTGATGAATTATCTTAAAACGCTACTTGATTCAGGAACGTCGAGAAAGCAGGCATTAGAAATGAAAAAGTTGTTCAATCGGCCTGAACGGGTGGTGACTTTTTCACGCCAACGAACTTCGACGGATTTTAACCGTCGTCAGGCTGAACTGGCTGTAAAGAAACTCGCGCGTAAAGATGCTGACTTAGCGCAGAGTGTGTTTTCAAAAGTAGTGTCTGCTCAACAATTTTCTCAGCAAGATGCGCAAAGATTGGCGGATTATATATCGTTTAGATTGATTAACACGGATAAGGCATCGCTGTCCCAATGGCGCGACACAATGATTGCCTCGTCTGGTAATGATGCGTTGATAGAGCGACGGATTCGTTTAGCAATCCAAAAGGCAGATTGGACCGGTGTCATTAAGTGGGTTGCTCACCTCTCGGAGAGTGCACAGAATACGATTCGTTGGCAATATTGGCTTGGACGCAGTGAGGTCGCCTCTGGTGATGCCATTTCGGGGAATAATCGTTTGGAGAATCTCGTGGGTCAGCGTAATTTCTACAGTGTTGCTGCTGCGAAGGAAATTCAACGTTCGATCAATTACCCTGTCTCGTCGCTTTCTCTTGAGCAACGTGCGGTGCAGCCCTTTATGAAGGCTTTAGTGCGGATAGAAGAATTGGTGGAACGGGATAAAATTACGGCAGCGAAAAGTGAATGGCGTTGGCTTCTTCAGAGAGCCAATGCTCAACAAAAAGAGATGCTGGCCGCTTATGCGTCTTACAAAAATTGGTCTCACTTATCGGTTACAGCCAGTATCACGGCTAAAATGTGGGACAACTTGGAGATTCGTTTTCCGATTGCCCATCGCTGGTGGTTTGATTTCTATGGCGAAAAACATCGAATTGACCCCATTACTCTGATGTCTTTAGCTCGCCAAGAAAGTGCTCTAGACGTTGAAGCAAGATCGCCTGTGGGCGCGCGAGGAATAATGCAAATTATGCCGTCTACAGCAAAATATACGGCACGAAAATACCAATTGGCTTATCAGAGTAGTCGTGATCTCTATGAGGTAGGGAAGAACATAGAAATAGGAAGTCATTACTTTAAAGGCTTGCTTGATCAATACGATAATAATCGAATTTTTGCGCTTGCTGCGTATAATGCAGGTCCGTATCGTGTGAAAACGTGGCGTAAGAGGACTCAGGGAAAGCTGGATGCTTACGCTTTTATCGAGGCCATTCCTTTTAAGGAAACTCGGGGATACGTGCAAAATATTTTGATGTTTGAAACGTATTATCGTGATCTACTAGGGGTTGATGGTGCTTTTCTCAATCAAAATGAAATTGATACCAGATACTAGGGTGAGAAGATCTCTTAGTATTATTACGTTTCTAGGTAAGAAGATTAGATGGCAACACAACCCGAGTACACAGATTGGCAACAGGTTTTAAATGTAATCAAAAGCAGCAGTGCTTGTGATCAGCACGAAATGCTATTAACCATGCTGCTTACACCCGATGAACGTGATTCACTGATCGCAAGAATGAATATCTTTCGAGAATTACTTAAAGGTGAATTATCACAAAGGCAGATCAGTCAGATGTTGGGCGTTGGTGTCGCGACGATCACCAGAGGCTCCAACGAGCTAAAATTAAAAACAGAGCAGGAAAAGGCGGAGATGGCCGCCTTGCTAGAGAAAAAATAAAAGCTTAGCGACTTTATGTACGTATTTCCTGCAAGTTGGCAGGAAAATAGTGCGCATTTGTAAAGGGGATAAGTGCGAGTATCAACGCCTGATGATAGACACTACTGCGCGTGAGTTGGTTTTGAGTGAGTAAACCAATCGCGCCACCCTTTTGTTTAATGTTCTCTGTTTCGAACACATCGTCCATGACCGTGCCCAGTTCATTGTCCTCATGAAGTTGTTCAATCACTATGGGTGGGAGCATTAAGCTTGCTGAGCGTGATTCTCCACGTTTCGTCTCAGATTCTATCACCATCCACGCAAATGTGATCTGGCCTTCAATCCCGGCTTCTATTCCCACGTAATAAGCGGCTAGTGGGTAGGCAAGTTTTGCATTTTTTACTCGGTTGCAAGCTCCAGTGTAGGTTTCTTGGCTATCCATCGGCTGGTCAGGGACTTCACTTTCGGCACTAATGCCAATGAATTCAAAGCTTAAATGGGGTAGCGCGGTCGTAAAGGCACTTCGCACGGCATTGATTTTTGCCGGGTTAAGCGAAGCGACGATAACAGTTGTCATCGACATCGGTCTTTCCTTCATTGCTTGAATTAACGTACTTTAGCTCTTCAAGTGGTACAGGTCGAGAGAGAAAATAGCCTTGCATATAATCGCACTGATTGTCAGCGAGCCATTGGTGCATCTCCTCGGACTCAATACCTTCAGCGGTGACTATCATTGACTGAGAGTGACACAGGTCAACAAGGGGTTTGACGACTTTCTGATTATTGGTTTTTATCAGGGCCGCGAGAAATTCGCGATCAAGCTTGATTTTTTGGACTGGGTATTCGACCAGTTGTGTGATGGAGGTATAGCCCGAACCAAAATCGTCAATGGCCAGTTTAAAACCCATGATCGAGAGTTCATGGAGCAGTGAATAGCTCTGAGAATCAGTGGCAAACGTTTCTGTAATTTCAAAATCAATTAAGCTGGGTATCACATTGTATTTATGCGCCATAGATTGAATATCCCTTGCTAATTGCAAAGAATCCAGTTCCGCGGATGAAAGGTTAATGGAAAGTTGGATATCGTGTTCAAAGCTGTTCTGTAATGCAACGAAATCCTTAAATGCGCTTTCGATAACCCAGCGATCTATTTTTCCAAATAAGCCTGTTTTTTCTGATATTGGGATGAATTCGTCTGGGCTGACTCGGCCCATAATTGGGGACTCCCAACGCAATAACGCTTCGACGCCAACGATCTTTGTACCTGAGCGTTCAAAGTAAGGTTGGTACTTTAAAGTAAATTCCTGATTAAATTCACCATTTCGCAATGCTCGTTCAATTTGGACTCGTCGATAAACAATCTTTCCTAGCTCTTCTGAATAGCGTGCAATCTGGTTTTTTCCTGCTCGCTTAGCTTGGTACATCGCGGTGTCTGCATTAGAAAGCAGCTTCTCCAGATCTTGGCCGTCTTTGGGATAAGTAGCGATCCCAATACTCGCGGTAATCGGGAAATTACCCAGTGGTGAATTTTTGGGGTTTTGAATCGGTTCAAGCACCGCCTGAGCAATGGTATCCGGCGAGTCACTTTCGCAGGCGGATGCAATAAAAATCGCAAACTCATCGCCTGATAGCCTTGAAGCTAGGCATTTTATTCCATGACTTGTCTGATATTGATGGCAAACGCCTCGAATATGTTGAGCGAAATTGATCAGGAGTGAGTCACCTGAGTGGTGTCCGTATTTATCGTTGACATACTTAAAATTATCAAGGTCGATGTACAAAATCCAAGCATGGGTGTGAAGTAGCTTGTTAGCCAGAGCTTGTTCAATCGATACTTGGAATTGATAGCGGTTCGCCAGCTGGGTAAGGTGATCATTTTCAGCCATTGCTTTTGTTTTTTGATAGCTTGAATTGAGCTCTTTGTACATATCATAAAAACGAGCTGATAGCCGCCCAATCTCATCATTGCTGCGCAGTCGATCAATATTGTGTTTTTTCCTCTGTTCTACTTCTTGTAGTTGCATTTCTAAGCGAATGATTGGGCTGACGACTCTGCGGTGGAGCAAGAACAATAAAATGACAATAGTGACTACAGTTGATGCGCCAAAAAATAGGGTCAACCACTGTTCGATCTTATTGAGCTTTTCTGAAATGAGGTACGGCGCAGGATCCAAAATCGCAAACAAGCTTGGTTGAAGTTCCACTGACTGAGTTAAACCTGATTTGACAATGGGTTCATCCGTGAAAAACAAGCTCGTATCATTATCGAATTCTATGATGTGCTTTAGCTGATCAAATTTATCAAGAGATAAGTAGACAATAACAAAGAAGACCTGATCTTTATTATAACTTAGCGGTGACATCAGAGTATTTACATCCAAGACATCGTAGCGAACAAGTATGCTTTGTCCCTGCTGATTACGAGTAAATCCAGTGTGCGATGTTGCTCCCGAGAGTCTGTAAGTATTGTCCACAAACTGGTGCACATTCCGGTCAAGTTTGGAGAAAGGATCTGCTTGATTGTCTGCATAAAACTTTAACTGCCTATGACGATCAAAAATGGCCACTGCGATTTGATTTTTACGGTTAGCTTGTAAGTTGTCTATGGTTATCTGCAGGTTGTCAATCAGCTCCATTTCACTATAAGGGTTGTCTTGCTGAAAAAAATAATGACGTATGATGTCACTTTTAGTCAGCGTGAGTGAATAGCTATTAAGTAGCGCGACCGATTGACGAAAGTGGCCTGAAAGCTTCTCCATTGTGAGTTGCAAGTAGCTGTTTTCGCGTTTCGTTAACGCGTCTTTTTGGTTGTTATAAATGCCGTAGCTAGAAAACGCTGCGCTCATTAAGATGACGGGCGATACTAACAACAGAACTCTAGTGCTGAGCTTCATGACGTTTCAAAATGCGATTGATGATTTTTGCTCGTAAGCTGATATTTGATGCCGAGAGTTCGCTATCTACACGACCTTGTTCGACTCTTTCTTTTTCAGGAAATAATGATGCATCATTTTTGTACCAATCAGGCACCAGTTTTAAGGCTGTTAAGTTCGGAGTAGCAGCTTTGATGTCTTTTGCATTTATTGCAGCTATTTTGGGATCCATAAGATACTCAAGGAAGGCTTTTGCCGCTGTTTTATTTTGAGAATGGCTGTTGATGGCAAGGCAGTCAACCCATAAAAACAACTCTCCTTCAGGGGCAATAAAGTGCCATTGCTGTTCCTCGTAAAAGCGATTAAGTGAATATTGGTCGCCACTGTAGGCGAGCGCCATCGCGAGCTTGTCCGCTTTTTCATGGCTGCGAATGTAGCTGAGAATATATTCATACGTCAGGATTTTATCGTTGAATGCTTGTAAGGCTGGATAAGCCCGTTGCAGGAGTCTTTCGTCGTCTTCGGTTGGTGAGATGTTTAAGCTGTAAAAGACAGGTAGAAAGCTTTCGATACTATCGTTGATCATCCCTATTTTCCCTTCCAAGTCCTTGGGAGGGTTGACAAAGTTCCGCCAAGTTTTCGGGGGCGATCCAACCAAATCTTGGCGGTAAGCGATGCCTACGGTTCCCCAAAAGTAAGGAATCGCATGATTACCACAGGCTTGGAGCCACTTTTTGTCGTTGTGATGGCGGTTTTCTAACTGAGAGAGATCTTCAAAAGCGCCTTGCCTTCCATAGATATTGGCTGACACATTATCCAAAATGACGATATCAAAGGGTAATTGAACACTTTTCATCATGAGCAAGCTTCGTTCATCATCATTGTCGAAGTGAGAAAACTTAAGTTGGGTGGGTGACTCTTTATGCCAGTTGTCGACCACATTTTGAGAGAGAGTATCTTCCCACATGTAGATATTTAGGGACTCAGCAGAGTGTGCGGCAAAGCTGTGAATGAATGTAACGGCGATGACTAGGGTGTTCAACCTCATAGTAGCTAGAAAATTCCCATCTATTCGGTGAATGGATACTGCCTACCAGAGTGGGAGGCCGGTGAGGGCTGACACTACCAATATGCAACAAGGTTGTGCATGTTAGGTTTATTTATATAGTGTGTCAGTCACCTCTGGTCATTTATTTGATCTGTCTGACTTAATTACTGGAGTTTAACGTTTGTCGGCTTAACATTTTCACTTGGATAACAGCCCAATATTTTGAGGTGTTTAGTGAGTTGCGTAAGTTCGTTGAGGGCGAGTTGCATCTCATTTGACTCAATATGGGATTCAAGGTCAACGTAAAACATTTCTTCCCAAGGATTGCCCATAATGGGTCTAGACTCCAGCTTGTTAATATTAATGTTGTACTTTTGGAGTACCAACAAGGTTGAAACTAAAGCGCCAGCTTCCTGAGAAGTGGACATGATGAGGGTTGTCTTAGCTGGAATCTGGGTCGATACTTCAACGGGTTTCCGCGCAACGACGATAAAGCGAGTGTGGTTTTCTGTTTGGTTAGCGATATTACCTTGGATAGATTGTAGGCCGTAAAGTTTACCACTAGATGCATTACCGATAGCGGCGACATCATTCCGGTTCATTTCCTTCACTTTTTTCATTGCATCTGCTGTACTGGAACAGGATTCCAATACCACGCCTTTCATACGGCTTAGGAACTCGCTACATTGTTGGTGAGGCTGCGGATGAGAGTATAACGTTTTGATGTCTTCAAGGCGAAGCTCAGTAGTGGCAACGAGACAATGTTCAATCGGCAGCGTGAGTTCACCGACGATATAAAGTGTCGTATGTTGCAGCAGATCATAGACTTCATTAATTGATCCGGAGCTGGTGTTTTCTATAGGTAAGACACCGTAATCGGCATGGCCGGATTCAACAGTCTGAGTGACCTCCTTAAAATGTTCACAGTTAAGCTCAATCAAATCGATGTTCTTTCGACTGAAATATTCATGGCTAGCTAAATAAGAGTAAGATCCCTTAGAACCGAGAAAAGCGACGCGAGACAGAGGCTTACGGCTCAGTTCAGGGTTGGCTAGATTCTGTAAATAAGACTGCTGAAGAAGCACAGAATCTTCGATAATAGTGTGAAACAGTTTGGTAATATACTGAGCATCCAACTCATACAGGTCACGCCCTGAATTAATGAGCTTAACCAAAAGCTGTTGTTCTCGATTAGCATCTCGCACAGGTTTTGAGGTCTTGACTTTGCTTTTTGCGACTTCAATACTCATTTTTCTTCGCTCAGATAAGAGCCTGAGTAGCTCGTCATCCAGCTCATTTAAACGTACGCGAATTTCATCGAGTGAGTATTTTTTTTCGGTCATCCTGCATTCCTATATAAAAAAACCTCCCAGTGGGAGGCTTTCTGTTCGTTTTTGATTTATCTTTCGAAAACGAGAGAGCCTCCAGTGTTAGTGGAGAAAAAATAAGTCAAAAAAGAACTGTGCACTGTGAGGCATAATAAAATCATTTTTTGTGATAGTGCCTACACAATAAGCAACCACTTATTGATCGTCAAGCAAAAAAATAGCGCCTTCCGGCGCTATTCTCTCTGTTAAATTGTAGTTCTAAATTTACTCAACTTCTTCTTCGAGTTCTGGTTTTGTTGCTCGGCGAGCTTCAGGTTTGTGGCGTAGCTTATTTAGCTGACGCTCAAGCTTTTGTTCTACCTCATTGACAGCAATATATAAATCTTCATGGGTTGAGGAGGCAACCAGTTGACCTTTAGGTATCGTAATAACGGCTTCAAATTTCTTTTGCTTATTCGGCTCTTCACTGAAGGTTGCCTGACAGCCTATGATGTCGACTTGCCACTTTTCTAACTTTTTGAATTTGCTCTCAATGTGTGAGCGGATTGCAGAGGTAATGTCGATGTTCTTACCAGTGATATTTACTTTCATAGATGTTTTCCTCTGAAGCATCCCTTGTGGGGTTAACTTCAGACTACTCGTCTCCATTAAAAATAACGTGATATACATCACCTTTTAGTCGGTATTTGGGTTGGTTGAATTTAAACGTGACCTATTTCAAAGAGTCTCGGTATGACCAAGAGAAAGTGCTTGAACCTATCAAAAATCTTGCTAAATTTAGAGACGAAATCAACTAAAAATTCAATGCTTTTTAGTGACTTATTGCGGCTAAAGAAAAGATAAACTTGTTAGCCAATCACTTGTTACCCACTATCATCTGTTGCGCTGTATAAAGCGGTTAGAAAATCGGATAGCCCGTTGCTTGGGCACATAGATTTTCGGGCTCGCAGGGTTAACTATCGATATTCTAAAAAACCGCTTCGTTTGAAGCGGTTTTTTGTTTCACAGAAGAAGGTTTACTTAAGGGTTCAATTGAATGAGTTGTTCTGTTCGTTGAACAGCTTCCTCTAATCCCAACTGTTGATAGGCAGCAAGTTGAATTTCTAGAGACTTGCGAGCGGCTTGAGTATCTGGATAGGTTTTTTGTAGTTCCTGCGATCGGTTGATGGCGGCGATCCACGCTTCTCGACGAAGGTAAAAGTCTGCTGTGGCAAGGTCATAGTTCGCCAGACGATTTTTTAAAGCAAACAAGCGTTGCTGTGCATCCTCGGCATAAGGACTGTCAGGGCTACGTTCCAGTAATTTTTTGAAATCAGCAAAGGCTTTCTTCACAGGTTCAGGGTCGCGATCACTGCGATCCACGTTGAACAAATCGTGCATAAAGTTTCGGTCTTGCGCCATGTGAGTTAACCCGCGCATGTAAAGTACCCAATCGAGCTTTTCGTGAGTGGGGTTTAGGCGTGAAAAACGCTCTATTGTTGCAAGGCCAAGTGCTAGATCATCATTTTTGTAGTAGGCATAAATTAAATCTAATTGAACCTGAGCGGAATATGCCCCGAATGGATAACGTGAATCCAATGCTTCCAATTTATCAATTGCCGTTAACCAGTTGCCACTTTGCAGCGATATCTGTGCTTCTGAGTAGAGTTGAGAGGGTGGTACGTCCGGTACGACTTCTTTGCTGCTAGAGCAACCAACTAAAACGGAGAGTGCCAACAAGCCAGATAAAGTATGCTTTTTCATGTCAGGATTCGATTCCTTGAGATAAATATTTTTTTTGCTTCCGTTACTTTCTTGGCGGTAGCAGATACAATGGAACAATATTCTTCCACACTAGTGACAATTAGTCTCACAGTTTTTAAAAAAGTTCGATATGGCACAGCAGATTGAATTAACAAATACAGTAAAAGATAGCCAGCTCGGTCAGCGTTTGGACCAAGCTATTGCCGAATTATTCGCCGATTTTTCTCGCTCACGTCTCAAAGAGTGGTTGCTAGGGGGTAAAGTACAAGTAAATGGTGAGGTTGTGACCAAGCCAAGAACTCGGGTAATGGGGGGAGAGGAAATCATCCTCCAAGCCGAACTTGAAGATGAAGAACGCTGGGAAGCACAAGATATTCCTTTGGATATCGTTTATGAAGATGACGACATTATGGTGATCAATAAACCACGAGGTTTTGTTGTTCACCCTGGTGCAGGTACGCCTGATGGAACAGTGTTAAATGCTTTGTTGCACCATTTTCCTAACATAGCTGAAGTTCCGCGAGCGGGTATTGTTCATCGTCTTGATAAAGACACCACAGGTTTAATGGTGGTCGCCAAAACCGTACCTGCTCAAACTCGCCTAGTGCGCGCATTACAGAAGAAGCGCAACTTTGTCCGTGAGTATGAAGCGATTGCGATTGGCCGAATGACTGCTGGTGGTCGAGTGGAGCAACCGATTGGTCGTCACTCAACCAAGCGAACGCTGATGGCTGTGAGCCCTATGGGTAAGCCGGCTATAACGCATTATCGAGTTGCTGAACACTTCCGTGAGCATACTCGTATTCGCTTACGCCTTGAAACTGGCCGTACTCACCAGATTCGTGTTCATATGTCTTATTTACAGCACCCACTATTGGGTGACACTGCATATGGTGGCCGTGCGCGTATACCAAGTGGCGCTTCACAAGAATTGGCTGAACACATCCGTTCTTTTGACCGTCAGGCTTTGCATGCTGTCATGCTTAAGTTTGAACACCCAAGGACAGGTGAGGAGGTTGAGTTTCACGCGCCAGTACCAGACGATATGATTGAAATGGCTGAAGCACTGCGACAGGATACTCGTGAATATGGCTTGGAAGATGATTTTTAATCATGGGTATGATTATCCCCAATTGGCCAGCAGCAGGAAACATTAAAGCCATTTCTTCGACAAGAATAGGTGGATTTTCTCGTGGCCCATATCAAGGATTGAATTTGGGCACACATGTTGGGGATGATAATCATACCGTTGAAAGAAACCGAGGTGAGATTGAGTATCTGGCAAATATGCCGTCAGCGCCCGTGTGGCTCAACCAGACCCATTCAACAGTGGTGGAAAGTCTGGTTCAGCCAACCACAACAGTGCTCGATGCTGATGGGGCGTTTACCCAAAGTTCGGGAGTGGTTTGTTGCGCGATGACAGCGGATTGTCTTCCGGTACTTTTAACGAATGTGCTTGGTACACAAGTGGCGGCAGTGCATGCTGGCTGGCGCGGTTTGGCCAGCGGTATTATTGAAAATGCAGTGATAAAGTTTGATGGTGAAGTGATGGCTTGGATCGGTCCTGCCATAGGTCAAACCGTTTTTGAAGTGGGCAGAGACGTTGTCGAGGCGTTTACGGCCATCGTTCCTAGCGCCATTGAGGCCTTTACGCAGAGGGAACAAAAAGGAAAGTGGTTAGCCGATATGAATGTATTGGCGACTCAAAGACTTAACCGAGCAGGCGTTCATCGTATTTACTATAGCAATTTATGCACTTATGAAGATTCAAATCGCTTTTACTCGTATCGCCGCAATGGCACCACGGGCAGACAAGCAACCTTTATCTGGAAAGAAAACTAAATAAACTGTGAAGTCAGCATAGACTTACCCTTGAAAACTCAGGTTTCTGTAGCCATCTTCCATACTGATTATAAGAGTTTTTCTTTGAGGTTAGGAAAGTAGGCATGCGTCTTGACAGATTCACAAGCAAGTTTCAAATCGCGATATCCGATGCCCAGTCATTAGCACTAGGTAGGGATCACCAATATATAGAACCTGTTCACCTTATGGTTGCATTGATGGATCAAAATGGCAGCCCCATTCGTCCATTGCTGACCATACTTGATGTTGATGTCACTCATTTACGCTCAAAAGTGAGTGAGATTCTTGACCGCTTGCCCAAAGTCAGTGGTATTGGCGGAGATGTCCAACTATCCAGCTCTATGGGCGCACTATTCAATCTCTGCGATAAAGTCGCTCAAAAGCGCCAAGATGCGTATATTTCGTCTGAAGTTTTTTTACTGGCAGCAATTGAAGACAAAGGGCCATTGGGCGAATTGTTAAAAGAGCTGGGTTTAACTGAAAAGAAGCTTAGTTCTGCGATTGATAAAGTTAGAGGCGGGCAGAAAGTCAATGATCAGAATGCTGAAGATTTACGTCAATCTTTAGAGAAATTTACGATTGATCTGACTGAGAGAGCTGAGCAGGGCAAACTCGATCCTGTTATTGGCAGGGATGATGAAATTCGGCGAACCATTCAAGTGCTTCAACGTCGTACAAAAAACAATCCGGTGATTATCGGTGAACCTGGGGTAGGCAAAACGGCCATTGTTGAAGGGTTAGCCCAGCGCATCATTAATAACGAGGTGCCGGAAGGATTGCGTAACAAGCGCGTACTCTCACTTGATATGGGCGCGCTGGTTGCTGGAGCAAAATATAGAGGTGAATTTGAAGAACGTTTAAAGTCGGTATTAAATGAACTGTCTAAAGAAGAAGGCAGTGTCATCCTTTTTATTGATGAAATCCACACAATGGTCGGTGCTGGTAAAGGTGAAGGCTCTATGGATGCCGGTAATATGCTGAAACCGGCTTTGGCAAGAGGTGAATTACACTGTGTAGGAGCCACTACATTAGATGAGTACCGTCAATACATCGAAAAAGATCCGGCTTTGGAACGTCGTTTTCAGAAAGTTCTCGTAGAAGAACCATCTGTCGAAGATACCGTGGCTATTCTACGTGGACTCAAAGAACGTTATGAACTTCATCACCATGTCGAAATTACTGACCCTGCTATTGTTGCAGCGGCGAGCTTATCTCACCGCTATATCTCTGATCGTCAATTGCCAGATAAGGCCATCGATCTTATCGATGAGGCCGCTTCGAGTATTCGAATACAGATTGATTCCAAACCCGAATCACTGGATAAATTAGAGCGAAAAATCATTCAGCTCAAAATAGAACAACAAGCACTCACGAACGAGCACGATGAAGCAAGTGAAAAGCGCTTGAGTACGCTAAACGATGAGCTAAGTGAACGAGAAAGAGCGTTTGCAGAACTTGAAGAAGTATGGAACGCTGAGAAAGCATCGTTATCAGGTACCCAACATATAAAAGGTGAGCTTGAGCAAGCGCGCTTGGATATGGAATTTGCTCGTCGAGCCGGAGACCTAAACCGAATGTCAGAGCTTCAATATGGGCGTATCCCAGAGTTGGAGAAGCAACTTGATCTGGCGACTCAAGCTGAAATGCAGGAAATGACTTTATTGCGTAATAAGGTTACTGATAACGAAATTGCAGATGTACTCTCAAAGCAAACTGGTATTCCAGTGTCTAAGATGCTTGAAGCGGAAAAAGAAAAACTCTTGCGTATGGAAGATGAACTTCATAAACGTGTCATAGGCCAAACTGAAGCCGTGGAAGTGGTTTCTAATGCTATTCGCCGCAGTAGAGCGGGTTTATCGGACCCTGACAAACCAATTGGATCGTTTTTGTGTTTAGGTCCGACTGGGGTTGGCAAAACGGAATTGTGTAAATCACTCGCGCACTTTATGTTTGATAGTGAAAGTGCCATGGTCCGCATCGATATGTCAGAGTTTATGGAAAAGCACTCGGTTGCTCGTTTGGTCGGAGCACCTCCCGGTTACGTTGGTTATGAAGAGGGGGGATATCTGACAGAAGCGGTGCGCAGAAAACCTTATTCTGTTATCTTGTTGGATGAGGTCGAAAAAGCCCATCCAGATGTGTTTAACATTTTGTTGCAAGTTCTAGATGATGGTCGCTTGACCGATGGCCAAGGTCGAACGGTCGATTTTCGCAATACTGTGGTCATTATGACGTCCAACCTAGGTTCTGCACGAATTCAAGAAAACTTTGGTGCGCTTGATTATGAAAGTATGAAATCTCAGGTCATGGAAGTGGTCAACAAGCATTTCCGACCTGAATTTTTGAATCGAGTGGATGAGAGCGTTGTTTTCCATCCGTTGGGTCAGGCTCACATTAAATCCATCGCATCGATTCAACTTAACCAGCTGTCGACTCGGATGGAAGATAAAGGCTATTCGCTTGAAGTCTCGGAAAAAGCATTAGAGCTGATAGCACAGGTTGGTTTTGATCCGGTATTTGGCGCTCGTCCGCTCAAGCGAGCCATCCAGCAAACAGTGGAGAATCCGTTGGCCAAAGCGATACTGGCTGGCAAGATTTTACCGGAAAAGCCAGTTAAGTTGGTGGTCAGTAAAGATCAAATCATTGCACATCAATAAAAAACAAGGCCCTTTCGGGCCTTTTTGCTGTAATTTAAATCGATTTGGTTAGTTTGTCAGCTAATGGTGTGAGAAGTTGAATTTATTTCAATTTAAAGCTTGTGCTCAAGAAGATTATCTCTATAATCCGCTCTCGTTGTCACGGGAAGCTGATTCAGCAATCCGAGGCATCGAGCGGTTAAAAGTTAAGTTATTAACTTTAAGAGAAAATAACGAAAAAAGTGTTTGACACAACAAGTTATCTCGCTAAAATAGCCGTCCGTTTTGAGCAAAGCTTAAAACAACGCTCTTTAAAAATATAAACCTATCAATCTGTGTGGGCACTCGTTGATGATAATCCAAAAATGATTCTATTGAATCACTTTAGGTATCAATGAACTGAGTGACCAATACAAATAACTTCGGTTATTTGGCACAGTCAATTCATTATCATTCTGTTGGAATGGTAATAGCTTTAAAATTGCTTGTTACTTTCGAGTAACGATAAGTTTTGAAGTCAGTATTCATTGAGCCGAACAAAATCTTA
>NZ_JABEYA020000017.1 GCF_013074385.2 Vibrio ostreicida | reverse complement strand
AATGGGTTACCAGAATTTCTCTATGACCTTCGTGAACAAAGATAATCGATAGACACGCTCATTTTATTGCAGTCACTGGTGACAGACTAAAGGAAAGAATCAAACCAAAGTGCGTATTATGTACGTTATGTTAAATAAAGTATTATCATTAAAGGGTGTGGCTACCCTTTAATGATTGGTTTAGTCCCTATCATGGATTGATTGAACATAATCGCATTTACCATAAAATACATAATAATCAGTCTGATTAATCGCTGATTAAGCCGACTGATTATTAGTCATTGTTCAGTCATCAATAATTATGGGATGTAAACCCTTGGATTTGTTGAACCCCAAATGGTATAGAGTTCAGGGAAAATCAATTCCGCATGGTCTTCCATTTCGCTGATGTTTATTCGCGTATTCGCTTGCTGTCCAAACAATGTAACTTCCTGACCCGTCAACACCCCCTTAATATCAGTGACATCAACCATGGTTGTGTTCATCGAGGTTTTTCCGACAACCGGTGCTCGTTGGCCATTCACAATAACATCCGCGCGATTGCCCATTTTTCTTGGGTAACCATCGGAATACCCGACCGGAAGATTGGCTAAAATACTGTTTCTTTTGGTGGTAAACGTACTGTCGTATCCTACGGTAGAACCGACTGGTACGTGGTGCAATGATGCAACTCTGGTTTTGAAACTGACGATAGATGGGTATTCGGGGTTCGTTGGTAAATCACCATAGAGCACCCCGCCAGGCCGAACCATATCCAATTGCGCTTCAGGAACATTGAGCGCGGTGTAAGAATTGGAAACGTGAAGCAATATCTGTTCACGCTTCAAGCCTGCATTGTCTATTAGCCAAGCAGAACTGTTATTAAAATCTTTGAGTTTTTCACGTACTTCCTCAGCATCATAGTTGGGAAAATGCGTCATAATACCAACGATGTTAATCCCTGACTGTTGGGCAATATCAAGCGCTTCCTGTTTGCCTTTCTCGGTACTCATATCAATGCCGTTGCGTGACATCCCACCATCGTTAAGCGCAAGATGCACTTTCACCGTGTCGCCAGATTGCAAAGCACTGATTTGTTTTGCCTGTTCGATACTTCCTATTAGTTCCTCAATTTCCATATCAAGGGCCTGTTTAATTTCGTCAATATCGGCCGATCTAACTCTCACTAATTGGCCTGTGAAGCCACTCTCTCGCACTGCTCTTGCTTCACCATTACTGGCAATCGCAATGCAAGGTACGTTAAGCTCCATCACCGTCGGCATTAAGCCTCGAATCCCATTACCATAGGCGTCCGCTTTCATCACCACACACATTTTTGTTCCTTGACTCAAATGGGAACGAAATTGCGCCATATTCTGCTTAAATTGACCTAAGCTAACTTCAAGCCAAGCATTGGATTGCCGAACCTGATTTATCGGCGGTGGCGAATCAGACAAGGTAATTCTTGCCGCTTCAAGTGGACTGCTCGGTAAAAGTGCCGTCGTCACTGCTAGAGAAATAAGCGTTAGTCTAAATATCATAAGTTTACCCTTTGACCCCCTAATATTCTGAGTTAATTCAGTTTAAATTTGCCCATGGATTGACTTAAAGAGCCGGAAAGTCGGCTGAGCTCCTGACAACCACTGGCCGTTTGTGCTGAACCTTCTGACACCGTTTGTGCTGAGAGGTTGATGCTTTCAATGTTCGAACTCAACTCTTCCGCAACGCTGTCTTGTTGATTACACGCACTTGCGATTTGCGTGCCCATATCAGCAATACCTGAGATAAAACTGTTGATGGCGCTCATCAGTTCCTGAGACTGGTTACCCTGTTCAACACACGTATCTATTTGTAGCCTTGAACGTTCCGTTGTTTCTTTTGCTTGTTTCGCTATCGCTTGTAACTTTTCTATGATCGCGGTGATCTCACTGGTTGAGGCCTGTGTTCGCCCCGCCAACGTTCTGACTTCATCGGCGACAACCGCAAAACCGCGCCCCGATTCCCCTGCCCTTGCCGCCTCGATAGCTGCGTTCAAAGCCAGTAAGTTAGTTTGATCAGCAATGTCTCGAATAACGTCAACAATAGAATTGACTTGGTTGGATTGCTGCTCCAACTCGGAGACGTTTTCACCCGCTTCCCCTATGATTTGGGCCACAGACTCTATCGACGCTACCATCGCTTTCGTGTTGCGCGCCCCTTCCTGAACTTTGCCATTGGCTTCGTTGGCCTTTTCTGCCGAGACTTCCGTGGTATGGGCAACATCCGCAACCGAGGATTTCATTTGACTCATCGCCGTCGCTACTTGAGTTACCTGAGATTGTTGATCTTTCATTTCTTTTGCCGAGTGCCGGGAGGTCTGGGTCATGTCTTCAACTGATCGGCCCAATTCTTTCACGACAGAGAAACTTTGATCAATCAGCTCTCTTAGGTTGTCCTGCATGCGGCTGCTTGCATCCGCTAGCTCACCCAGTTCGTCGCGTCCGATCGCCGTTCGATCAAGCGTCTTCGAGAGATCGCCTTTGGCGATCGCATTAGCTTGATTGACCACTATCGTCAATGGCCCACAAATCAAACGGGTTAAGAGCATTGTCATACCAACCATTACAAGTAAAATGAGCCCATTGATGACCATAGATGATCGGTTGAGTCCATTCACAGATGAAAGAATCGCATTTCGGTTGCTTTTCATGGCGTCTTTCAAAATGCGCACTAGCACATTCATATCACTTTCAATACCTTCAAAATCGGACAGCGAGCTCGTCAATATTGGGTAGGCAACCTCCTTATCCATCTTCGCCATCGCGTCATTGAAAGCACTCATACTCACGACATACCCCTGCCAGTTTTTATCGAGACGGGTAAATGTTTGTTGTTCTTCTCCCGGCCAAACGGTTTTTCCGTAGGCATTGAGTGCTTGGCTTATCTCCTGACGGATAGTTTCGTTGCGTGTCAGCGTGCTTTGAACTTTGGATGGATCGCTCATCGCAAAGACAGCGAATTGCGCACGACGCCATAACGACATTTTGTCTCTGATCGCGTCGACTTTATCGACCGCAGGCAGAGTATCATCGGTGTAATTGAGAAGTTCTGCCTTAATGTTGCGAAGTTCACCCAATGTGAGCAAACCAAACCCAATATTCATCACAGCAATGATAGCGAAGGAAAGGGCTATCTTTTTGCCGATCGAAAGATTCTTCACGTACATAACTTGTTCACCTCGTATTAAGAGTGCCAAGTGTCAACCATCTTTCAAGTGGCTGATCATGGCCCGCACTCCTAGGTCAGTCAGAGCAAAGCGACGTAACTTATCGCTAGGAACTAACTGTTTTATTACCCAGTAAAGATAGGCAAAGTTGCAATGAATAGCGAATTTGAACCTTTGGAACAGCGCAATTGTACACTAAAAGAGACCGTGTCACTTTATATAAAATGGAATCAGGAAGACAAATAATCTCTTTATATTCAAAATATTATTGATTATTTTCTGTGTAAACCCGTTCGTTTATTGCACAAGTAATCTGCCACAATTCATAAATTTTAAACTTTAACCATCTCATCAATAAATCTCTCCTACTTTCCTTATAGGTATTCAAACACATATAGAAAAGACTTATGCAAAGACGTACATTCTTAAAAGGGTTAGCGGGCGCGACTCTCGTGCCAAAGGAACTCTTCGCTTCTCCGACATTCACCAACTCAATGTTTCCAGAAACGATAATGAACGCGGATTTCGTTCCCTCTTCTGGAGAGCTTCATTTGCTTTACGGTCAGTTGCCTCATGATATATTCGGGCATGTCTTTTGCGCCGAGGGCATTCCTCTAGAAGAAAACCATCTCAGCCCAAGTGGCCGTGGTGCCATGACTCGTTTTGACTTTTCGTCCGATGGTGTTCGTTTCCAAAGGAAAATGATTGATACACCTTCTGCTCTGATGCAATCCCAGATAGATACTTGGCCTGACCGCTTTAAATTGCTTGGTGGTATGGCCTACTACAGCCCAACGATGGGATTCGTCAATTATTGTAATACCGCCCCAAATTATCTTGGCGATAACCGTTTTGCTTTAAGCTACGAGGGAGGCGTACCCTATGAATTCGACGCGACGACACTGGAACTTGTTACCCCAATAGGCCACTACGATGAGTGGCAGAGTAGTCTCCCACCTTGGATGGATGCCCTGACGCCGGATAAATGGTTGTTTCCTCAGGTACGCACCACTGGTCACCCCTATTTTGACCTTAATTCTGACGAATGTTACACCATCAACTATGGTGGAAACGTCTCGAATACGGGCACCAAAAATGGGTTTATTCGTTTACTAAAATGGGACAAGAAAAGCGCTTTAGAAGGTTGGAACATTATTGGTCGTGATGGCAAACCGGCGTTTATTGCCGCGACAGCTCACTCGCTAGGGGTCACTCGACACCACATACTTGTATTTGAAACCGCCGCTCAAGTAGAACCCTTAAGAATGATCGGTATTCGTTCAGTTTATGCTCAGCAACACCGCACACCAGTATGGATCATCCGTAAAAAGGATTTGGCAGCCAATCGTGACACTGTCACAGCTGATTATTTGGAACTCGACTTCGATACCTCAGACGTAATGTGTAATTACGATGACCATGAGAATGAAATTACGCTGTATGGTCAATACCTTGGGGCAATGGATAAGTCTGAACCTCAATATACTCGTGATCGTCTTCTCTTTGGTGGGCGAGTCAGTGATCGTCTCGCCGGATACCCTGCCGCGCCCGTTGATGTCGGAGGCTTGGTTCGTGCTAGGCTCCAAGTCACCTCCCATTCCGTGCGTGAAATAGTAGGGGATTTTCGATTGATCCGCGATGATCAGCTGTTCTGGGATATGAATGACCCCGCGTATCGAGGGCACTTTCAGTTTCCAGAACAATTTGACCACATTTATTGGGCAGCCGTCGGATACCGCAAAGATCATGTCATCGAGCGTGTTGCCGATGCCTACAGCCAATACCCTAATCGACAATTTACCAATGATTCCCTACCCCAAGAGGATTTGCCTTCAGCATTAATACATATGGATTGTCAACGCATGTCGGTCACCGATGCGTATCAATTTCCTAAAGATTGCGTCATGAGAACCCCACAATTTATGGCAAGCCCAAACAGCTCTGGGCAAGACGATGGCTATTTGTTCACTGCCGTTGTGCGCAAGCACCCGACGCTGTCGTTGGGGAATGGCAAAGAAATTTGGATTTTCGATGCCAAAAACTTAGCGCAAGGGCCACTCGCTATTCTTGGTCATCCACAGCTCAATTTTGCCACGACCAATCATGCACTTTGGGTTCCAAAAATTGGTCCAAGACCAGCAGACGCCTACCGAGCGGACGTTGGGGAGTTTTTCCGCACCCGTTTGCCAAAACATCGACGTGCTGTCAGAGACGTCATTGAACAAATGATCCTCCCCCGTTTTGGCTAAAATCGTCCGGTTTCACCTCAGCGAGACCAAGCAACCCATGGTCACGTTATCATCAACAAGGAAAAGTCAATGAGAATAAAAACTTTGGCGCTTAGCGCTACTTTGATCTCCGCGGCATTGGGAGCGGCCTTTGCTATTCAAACAGCTGAACCAGAACGCGAGCTCTCTAATTATCAGGGAACCCATACTTGTCATCCAGAAGCCATCTATGATCCTCAGTCAATAGAGGATGTACAAATATTGGTCAAAGATGCGCTCGCGCGAGGAAAAAAAGTCATGACAGGCAACCGCAAGTTTGCGAGCCAAATTGACGCCGCCTGCGCGGGTGATGATCAGGTCCAAATCACCTTAAAAAATATGAATAAAATCGTCCATTTTGATGCGAATAATAAACGCATTACGGTTGAGGGGGGCATGCGTTTCAACGACTTAAACGATTTTCTTCGCCAGCAAGGTTATGCCGTCAATATGGTCACTGAGCTCGCTATTTTCACGGTCGGTGGGATGCTCGGCAGTGGCACTCATGGCTCAACGTTAGACAAGCCTAGTAACATGCTTGCTGATTATGTGACTGAATTAAAGGTTGTCGATGGCCAAGGAGACGTTCGAGTACTTACTGGAGAATTGTTAGACGCAGCCAGAGTCAACCTTGGTGTCCTTGGCGTCGTGGTAGAAGCCACAATTAAGATCGAGGATGCATTCAAAGTCAAAGCCGATGTTCAGGGCTATCGTAATGATGATGGTTTAGAAGATCGTATTCTAGAGATTGCCAGAAATAACTATTCCGCTAATATCGCTTGGTTTCCCGGACTTGGCCGATATACCACCACGTTATATAACCCAGTCCCTATAGAAACCTCAGGGGAAGCTTATAATGCTCAGGCCGATGTTTCTGACGCTGAGGAATTCTTTTTCGGGCTTCTCTTTAACGCAGCACACGAATTTCCGGGAACCGGTTTACAATGCCTTGCCGCGGTCGCTCGGTATAATGCAAGAGCAAAATCTTACTTCCGAGATAGCCAAAGTGGCAAAAAAGTCAATAATCCCGTTGGCTATTCTGATCAAATGCAATACTTCAAATGTAAGGATCCCGATAAGTGCATTTGGGATCGTTTACCGATTGCTTTGCAGGAAGTCGCTATCGATATTGAACGCCTGCCAGATTGGATTCGCGACGTTCGTCAAATCGTCGCCAGTCATCCTCGTACCTGTTTCCCTTTAAATGGCATTTATTTCCGTTTCGGTAAGGCTTCTGACAGCTACCTTGGTATGAGCGCTGGACGCGACACCGCCTTTGTCGGGATTGAATACACACTTCGCCAAGAAGGCAAAAAGGAACCCAAGAATTACTTTGTTAACTTGGAAATTGAGCAAATGTCATTGCGTAAGTACGATGCTCGCCCTCACTGGGGAAAAAATTCAGTGGCGATCTTTGAAGACATGCCTGCCCGATTCCCGAAATGGCCAGAGTTTTTGCAAGCCAAAGCAGAACTCGACCCATATGACGTCTTCTCCAATCCTTTCTGGGAACGAGCCACGGGTGATTTACCTCTAGAAAACTTCCTAAAACCTGGATGTAACGTGCGCGGTGAATGTTATTGCCAAACTGATGAGCACTGTCAATCCGGTACTCAATGCCAAGAAGGTCTGTATTTCACGGAAGCAAGGATCTGTCGTTGATCTTTGTCTGGGGCACTTTCATTCGTGCCCCCTTTCTCGCAAAAGCCTCCGGTTATTTCGACGTAAACGATCCCATCATTACTCAAAAAAGGCTTGTATTACCATGATATATAGATTCATTACCCAGTCTCTTTTCATCTGCTTTATTCTGATGCCCAGTGCACTTTTTGCGACCACATTAAGTGATATCCGGCCACACCATGCAACGTCCGATAAGACATGGGCTGAACAGTGGTTTTACAATGTGGCGGTTCCCGATGTAGGTTATTTTAAGATCAGTCTGCAAAGCTACATTGCACCAGACTTTGACACCCCGACACCAAAAGCGTATGTCCATCTTGCTTTTACCCCCCTCAATGGAAAAACCGTTAAGTACGATATCTTCCGTGATCAATTGATCATGAAAGGCTATGACAATGCAGACGACTTTCACTATGAAATTCCAGGCGTGGTGCTCGCGAATCAAGATACGCTTGAGGTCACGCTAGATAACTTCTATTTTACCCTGCGTTGGGATGGCGAGCATGCGCACTATTGGCGCGGACACAATCCTGGTCAAACCCCTTTTGGTATTATACCTGAGCTACCGGGAGTGGGAGGAAAGTGGTTTCTTTATACGGTTGGCACCCCCATTCAATACACGTTCTCTGATGGCGATTTGTCCCTTTTTGGCAGCGGTTATGTTCAAGTAGACAAGGGATGGTACGACAAGGAATCAAGTGCAGGGATGGTCTATAGCATGGGCTTATCCGAACAGCTCTATTACATGTTTACTGGGGCGAAAATAGGGACATCAAATATCGAGTTGTGGGCAGGCAGGTATATTTCTGATCAATATGACCTCATTTTCTATCCCGCACTGGGCAATCTCACGGTAAAAAGAGAAATTGACTCGTGTAAAGGCTACTTAAAAGTCGAAATGAATAAACTGCGCTATAAAATGATCATGGAAGCCCGCTCTGATCTCAACCAGTTTTATCCTCTAGAGTTTCCTTCAGTGATCATCTTTGGTGGCGAACAAAAATACATGAAATCGATGAAAGCCTCGGTGGATTTTTCTCTATACGAATGGGGGAAATTAGCCGAAAACATTTATATGCCTCAAGCTTTGCTGGAATTCAGTGGTCCTTTCTACTGTGATGATTTGGATGGCAAACAAGCAACGATGCTTCCCTAAAACGAACAGCTGGCCCCTAAGGCCAGCTGAGTTGACGATCGATATTAGAGACGGACATCAAGACCGACGAAAAAGAACCCCATCATCACTGACCAACAACTCACCTTTGTGCAAACATTTTCCGTTGCTTATCCATTGCGCTTCCAGTTCACATTCTAACGCCCCTTCAATCACGCTCTCCTCTGTCAGCGCCAGTAATGTGGTCAGTTCTAGCTCTAAAACACCGATTTGCACGACACTCGCAGGCTTACTCAGAGTATGTGCCGGATAAACCTTATTGACTTGCCACTGCTGCTCACTCATAAACCGAATCTGTGCCAAAGGCTTTTCCCACCACAAGATAGCGCTGCCTTTGTCAGGATCAACCCCATCCTTAAGCCAAACACCGTGCCCCTGATCGATCATGGTGTCTTGTGAAATATAACCCGCAATAAGTGGGACTTTGACCAACACGGGTAAGGCTTGATATGGCGACCAATTCGCGGTCAGTAGCTTTAGCCAACTGGCTGAAAAACCGACCAAAACGAAGCGATAGTGTTCACACTGAACCACAGGGTAAATACCGGAAATGAGACTGCACGGCTCTCCATTGACGCTAAGATCTCGCACGAAGGGAGCGCTAATTACCGAGAAAAGAGCCGCGGCCAATGACGGCGTAAGATCATCTGGGAGATCTTTGACTGAATCGATGGCAAGCAGGGCTGACGCCCCTGCTTGCCAATCCGAGTGGCTGCACCAAATACCACTTTTTGCATCACTTCGATACGCCCAAAATTGCCCTTCCCCTTCAACTTCCTGAAGTGAGATAGAACAAGAGTCTTTGCTCAAGCCGCCGCCAAGAATGCGATTAAGTTCAATTAAATCAAGCATGTTTTTTGACCTCAATAATGAAATTTATGGGTGAACTGGCGAGTGCTTTATCTATTTTAGGCATGATTCTTAACAACGCTTCATGCTGTCTTCTATTCTTGGGTTTCAGGTCAATCTGAACACCACCACTGATCCATTGTGCATTAATTTCCAAGCCCGTCATCGGTCCATTGAGTAACTTAAAGCTCAGAGCATCCTTACTTTTGATCACTTCAGCATTGTCCCATTTGACCGCACGATGGCTTTCACTCATCGCGTTGACCACATGCTCTGGTACTTTAGACGGTTTGTTTGGTGTGTCGTAGTCGTTATCCGTCGTCTGTGGCATACCGAATAGCGCAAAAAACTTGTGTTTGAGTTCAGGGTCCGCATCTTGCCGGCCCGTCACCCCTTCAATCTTCCAACTTCGACTTGAAGTCTGTTCAATACGATTATCCATTCAGTGCCTCTTTCAGTTTTTCTTGGCCGCGTACTAATTGAGTCTTTTGAGACAACAAGGTGGATTTTTGTTGTTCTAACTGTTCAATTCTCTGTTGCCACTGTTCGACCAAGTTGGCTTTCTCTCGTTCATCCACGTAGTCGCTTCGACGTTCGCTCAGCAGAGAGTTTAACTCATCCCGATCTAACGCTTGTTGTGGTTGGCTGATTTGCGCGAGTACTTCCCGACACTTTATCCATTGCTGGTAAGCGCTCTGTTGCTCTAACCGGCATTGGTTCTGCTGTTCGTTAGCTAGATTCCACTGCGCCTGAACCCGTTCTTCTCTTCGTTTTCTCAGTTGTAATAATTGCTTTAAAATTTTAGTCTCGTCATCGCTGAGTGTCGCCATTAGACCGCCTCACCACATATATCGTGCAAACGTTGTAACGTTTCTTGCACGGACGTCGGTTCATTGGCGTCTTGGCAAAGAAACGCCTCTATGGCATTAAATTTCTGTACGGCTTCGTCTGTTTTAAGATCTTGCCCCACCTGATACTCTCCCACTCGGATCAATAACTGAACTTCTTGATATAAAGCAATCAGATGGCGCAGGTGTTTGGCATCGTTTTTATGTTGTCCTGTAACGATTTGATCCATAACACGGCTGACACTGGCATTAATGTCGATCGCAGGGTAATGGCCCGATCCGGCTAATTTCCGTGATAAGACGATATGCCCATCAAGAATAGAACGTACTTCGTCCGCCACGGGTTCATTGATGTTGTCGCCTTCAACCAAGACCGTGTAGATGCCAGTGATACTGCCCGTTGATGCGGGTCCCGCTCGTTCAAGCAGAGAGGCTAACTGTACAAATACACTAGGAGGAAATCCGCTAGCCACAGCAGGCTCTCCCGCCGCTAGGCCGATTTCTCTCCCCGCTCGAGCAAATCGAGTCAACGAGTCGACCATCAGCAAGACATTTTTGCCTTGGTCACGAAAGTACTCGGCAATCGTCGTCGCGGTCACCGCTGCTTTCATTCTTTCCAAAGGCGGTTTATCCGATGTCGCGACCACAAGTACGGCTTTTTCTCTGGCTGACGGTGGCAGGCAATATTCGATGAATTCACGAACCTCTCTGCCCCGTTCCCCCACGAGGGCAAGAACAATCACATCGGCTTCACAATTGCCCGCCAACATACCCAGTAACGTACTTTTACCGCCACCAGCGGCAGCAAATATGCCAACTCGCTGTCCAACGCCCAGCGCTAAGGTCGAATCAATCGCCCTTACGCCCGTTGGCATGACTTTACTGATTAACTTTCGTTTAAGAGGGTTAGGTGCTTCGCCATGATTCACTCGCCACTCACCCACCCAATCTTCCTCTTCCATAGGCTGACCAAGGCCATCGACGATGCGACCCAGTAAATCATCGCCGACTTTGACACGATGACCATGCCCAAGAGGTTCTACATGCATATCTGTACCGATCCCCGTCGTTGAACGAAAGGGCGACAACCATGCCTCATTGCCTTTTATGGCCACCACTTCGGCTTGAAGTGTCTGACCAATACGGCAGAGCTCCCCCTGTTTCGCTCCTGGCAACGTAGAACGTATCAGCGTAGAAGTGACTTCCAAGATCTTACCGAATTGACGGTAGCTTGGGACAAAAGGAAGATCAGGAAAAACGTGCTGCTCTAGCGTGTTTAACATGTTAGCTTTATCCGGCAATTGCATTAGGCACCTCGGCTAGAATATCGACTTGCGCAATAACTTTGATACTCGCGTCGTCTCCGATCTCTTGGAAAGACAAGACGGGGGTCATCGGTAGTGTAGGCTCGATAATTTTCCTCAAATAACGTCTAACATCCAATGACGTAAGCAGAACACAAGGTAAATTATCGGGAAGTTTTTCCTTAACCAAGGCAAGGATCTTCTGCTCTTCTTCTGGCTCTAGCGCGCTGTAGGTGCCCACCGCTGATTGCCTGATGGATTCTCGCACTTGGTTCTCTATGCTGTCACCAATCAATACCATCGGGATCCAACCTTCAGCAACGGTAAACTTACGTCTAATGTGCCGTCTCAAGGCGACTCGAACATACTCAGTAAGCATCACGGTATCTTTCTCTTTCGATGCCCATTCCACTAAGGTTTCAAAGATGGTTCTCAAGTCACGAATTGAAATGTTCTCTTCCACAAGACGCTGCAGGATCTCCGTCACACGACTTACTGGCAACAAACGTTGTAGCTCTTTGACCAGTTCAGAATAACGCATCTCCATGGAATCCATTAGATAGCGAGTTTCTTGCACACCAAGAAAATCTTTTGCAAAGTGCTGAGCGGCCATATTGACCAGAGCAATGGCAATATCATTGCCCTGATAGCACGCCACCTCAGACAGGTTTATGACATCCAGATGCTCAGGCTTATACCAATGTAGGGTTTGTTTGTTAAAGCTAATTTTATTTTGCTGACTGGCAAGCCCCTCAACCTGAGATAGGGTTAATACATTCTGCTGAGTCACGGTCAGCTTCACGATGGGTTCCTGATAGAGCAGCAATTCGATCTGATCGCGTCGATCATTGCGCATGATCTGCAACTGTATTTCTGGCAATGGCAAACCCAGCTTCTCAAACAGTTCCCACCGGAGAGATTGCAAGGCGCTGTCTAGATTGTTTTCCACCAGATCTTCACCGATTGCCAATACGAGAGGAACTGCACCGGGTGTCATCTCTCTCTGCCCATCAGATTCCGTAGCTTCTCCGCTCGCAAAAGTCGTTTGTCCCTGTTTGCTTTTGTCTTTTTTCATAATATAGAGTGATGAGGCGAGAATGGCGCCGCCCAAGGGGCCAAACACAAACCATGGGAATCCGGGAATAATGGCAAACACAAACATCACACCCGCCGCCATTTGCAGCGACGAAGGTTGACGCGATATTTGCTGTACTAACTCGTTGGCCAGATTGTTCTTTGTTTCTCCTGGAACCCGAGTCACGATAAGGCCCGCAGTGATAGAAATAAGGAGTGACGGTATTTGTGCAATCAAGCCATCACCGACCGATAAGACGGCATAAGTATTAAGTGCTTCTGATGCCGACATATTATGTTGAAGAACACCCACCGCGACACCACCAAAAATGTTAGTCAGGATCACAATCACACTTGCAATCGCATCTCCCTTAACAAATTTCATCGCCCCATCCATGGCACCGTAGAGCTGACTTTCTTTCTGCACAATCGACCGTTGGCGCTTGGCTTCTTTAGCATCAATGGTTCCCGCACGCATATCGCCATCGATACTCATCTGTTTACCTGGCATACCATCCAAAGAAAAACGCGCACTGACTTCTGCGACACGCTCTGACCCTTTGGTAATAACAATAAATTGAACAATGGTAATAATGGCAAAAACAATGATACCAACCGCTAAGTTACCGCCGACGACAAAGTCACCGAAGGTATAAACAATATCACCGGCATCATGTTGCAATAAGATCAGACGACTGGTACTGATCGTCAGTGCCAATCGATAGAGGGTCGTAATCAGTAGCATCGAAGGAAATGCTGAGAATTCGAGAGGGTCCCGGATATAAATGGCGATCATTAACAAAACAATCGACATGCCAAGGTTTACGGCAATCAGAACATCCACTAAGGTCGTTGGCAAAGGCAAGATCATCATGAAAACGGCGATGATAAGCATTGCACTGAGGATAATATCTTGTCTGCCTGCCGCTTTCGCCAGCCAACGTGTTGCAAATGTCATACTATTCCCCTTCGTTTATCTGAGCCAGAAACTGGCGTTGTTTTTGGCACAAGTGAAACCACTGATGGGCGTCGTATTCTGGAGGGCAGAGGGCGCTGATAAACAGATGCTCTCGAATTGGAAATAATCGCTGCGGTAAACCACCAAATCGCTCTGGCTGATTGCGTTTTAGAGCTTTTTCGAGGTGATGTCCCTGACGGCCAATTAACCAAGAAGACATCATCAACCGTCGATCACATACTTCCAGTCTCAAACCAAACGTGTTCTGATGGATCTCGATGACATCGTCGACTTGGCAAGCTGGCAGTCTAAGCAAACTAATCAGCTGTTCGATGTTTCTCTTTAATTGAAGATCCATAGCCACTCCAGAATTTAATCACATGGCTATCTTGGCGTGTTAGGGACGATTTGAGTATCAGGTCTACACCTGATAAAAAACCCGGCCTAAGCCGGGTTGGAGTTTGTTGATAACAGGCGAAATGCGCTTAAGCATAAGCCTCAATGCCAAGATCCACTTTGGCAAGGCATTCTTCCCACTGTTCGTTGTCCACTTGAAGCGACATCGGAACTTTCTCTTTTGCAGCCGCTATCAGTTCACTGCGACTTTGTTGGTTCTGAACTGTCACAGATTGATGCAATTGGCTTGCGATTTTTGTTACCTCACGCACGAACGCATTGCTTTGTTCTTCGTCCGGTAACTGACTCACCTTGATGGAACGAAAACGGTCAATTGAGTCGCCCAACATATCACCCAGCAACTTTCCATCCTTTGGTTTTTCACCCAAACGTTCAAGCGCTTGATCAATGCGTTGTTGGGTCATTTTATCTTTAGCTGCCTGACGCGCGTCTTGCATACCAAGGAAATTACTCGCCGCAATCACATTGAGCAGAGTTTTGCCTGCATACGCACCCACAGGTGCCGCAGCCGCGCCAACAACAGCAACCGCCACAAGGGCTAGTCCACCTGTTCCAACAATCGCCAACGCGGTTAACGCGGCCAAAGCAGCAGCCCCGACCGTGGTCACAGCGACCGTCGCCACTGTAAAGGTTCTCGCCTTCCAGTTCATTTCATCCCACGTGTTCTTCGCATCTTGGAATAGGCGGCTGATCGCCGTCGCTTTGTTGGTTTCGTAACAATCACGAGCGAGTGTACCGACATCCTGAAGTGCCTCACGTTTCATCGCGTAACTTGCGACCGCTTTTGCTCGTTCATTGAAACTCCCCTGAGCTTGTATGCCTGTCATCAATGCATTGACCATCACTTCAGTGGTACGATGACGACTCACCACATTAGAGATCTGACGCTCTGAAGCCGTTTGCAATAACCCCCCAACCATCCGAGCCATAGCGCCTGCTAGTATACCCCCCCCCGGAACTACCGCTCCAGCCAACGTACCCGCTGCATTGGCAACCAGTCCCCCTCCTGCAGCGCCCTTAACGGCACCAGCAACGTATGGAGCACACTGTGCAAGGTGCAGCAACGCGATCATTTCGGCGCTCATTGTCATTGATTTCTCGGTCGGCAAAAACTCTCTTCTGCCTTGAAGGATGTCTTTGACCTGGTTCTCAACCGTGCTGGTCTTCCAAACTGTTTTGGCTACTGTCGCTAAGTCTGCGCCAAACCAACCACTATTGCCTGCCACAATCTGATAGGCATGAGTAAGGTTGCCAGCTAAGGCTTGTGACTCAATAGGATGTGCCATAGCCCAGTTATGCAAGTCGCCCAACGCTTTCATGACCCCAGCAGAGTCCCCAGAGTCGAGGCCTTCGCTATGTGAAGACAGCGTTTGATACAAGGCTTGATAGGCTTCAGCATAACCACTGATGCCGTTTTTTGCCATTTGACGTTCCAGAATGAGCGAACTAATGTCGGGACGATGATCTTCTGACCAACTGCCTGCAACGTTCTGCTTCATCCACGCTGACCAAGCTTCCATCGAGTTTCCACTGACGTCTGGATAGCCTCCGTCTTTCATCACTTGGCGATCAAATTGTGTCAATTGGAGCATTGACCGTTCATAATCCTTGTCCAACGTTTTTATCTGACTTTTGACCTGATCGATAACCGTCGTTAAGCCTTGATAATCTTTGACGAGAGCATTGTCTTGATTCTCATTAAGCGCTTGCTCCCACGTTGATCCAAAGCGATCATTCAGCGCTTTTTCTAAACGTGGCAACTGAGCCTCAAGCTCGCTCTGACGAACGGCAAGGACACAGACCTTGTCATTATTTGCCTTAATCGGCTTCAAGTAAGATAAAAAACCTCTTAGGTTAAGCCTTTTGGTATCGGAATCGATCGTTTGCCCAATCATGGTATCTAAACGAGCAAGTTTATTATTCAGTAACACTTTGGTGTCTTCAGCTTGCTGCCAAACAAGGCGTTTCGATTCAAGCTCGCTTAACCGATCTAACTGGCCCTGAGCCTCCCCCTTCACCACATTCACCTGACTGGTCACGCCTTCACTGATATTGGCTTTGGACAATGCATCCAGAGCAACAATATAGTCCTGTGTTGCGGAAATTTTTGCTCCCAAATAGCTGCCGTATCTCTGGGAATTTTGGCTAATATTATCAGCGAGTTGGCGTGTTTCCACATCGCGTCTTAAGTTGACATCAACACCATTATTGACCTCTTTGGTATAGCTATTTTCTTGATCAAGCCAGTTCATTTTGTGTTGAGTTTGGAGGACATCCTCTGCAAGCATACGACTTGTTTCATCCAGATCTAGGTCCTCAAGTTGCTCCAGTATACTGTCTTCCAACGCTAACTCGCGCAACTCAACCTCAAAGTCCGCAACCAATTCATCGCCTTTTGCAACAAAAGATTGGCCTGTCAAGGCAAGCAAGGTGGCATCAAAATGCATATCCAAATCGGTTTCTTGACGGAAATACGCTTGAGTTTGCTCCGTAAAAATAGCGGCACTGTGTCTTAATGCCTGCAGCTTCTGTGGTATTTCCAGTCTGGCTTCGACACCTTGTTGCTCCAGTTTCAAACGCTCTTTACTTTGCGATAAGGCTTGATTGATAAGATTGATTGCGCCCAGCTGTGCTTTATGTTCCGGCTGTAAAAAAGGCGTCTTAACATCATTGGCTAATTGTGGCACTTTTTCTGAAAGCGCATCGGCCAACGTCCGTAAGTTCACTGAGGCCATATCAGAAGCATATTCGACCAACTTATCCGCCAATCGATTTACCAAGGTCTCTCTATTATGATTCGGCGAATTGTCGATCATTTCGTAGCACAGTAGAGTCAACTCTGGCGTCAGTGAAGCTTGCAATGTCTCTGAACACGACAAGTAAAAGTCATGTACATCTTTGTAGCTCTGAGATTCAACGTCCCAAGCATCGGAAAATTGGTTAGTCATAGTTTCAATTTTTTCCAGCCGAGATAATTCTGACCGCATGGCACGTTTCAGTGCTGCAAGATTTTCTTGCTCCGCTTCAGGTACCGCTTGTGAGGCTTGTTCAATACTCTCAATACCCGACTTCACCGCGGCAATATCGTCCGACAACGATGCGATTGCTTCTCCTACTTTCTCTGGCGAAAGGTGATTATTGCTCGCTTGCGCTAACAGATTGGCTGTCGCCATGATCGACGAGTCTTTCACTATCTGGTTATAGTTTTTTACCTGATTTTGCACCTCACTCATTTCCACCGATTCATAGGAAAAAAAGTTAAACATTGAAAGCGAGGTCGGGGTAGGCAAATCCATTGGAGACTGACATCCACTAAGGACTTGTGAGGCCTTTTCCAACTGAGACCGTTGAGCAGGCTTAATGTCTGGCATCACCTGAGAGACCAAGTGAGTCGTGCGCTCTGGCACCTCAAGGACTTGTTCATCCTGCGAGATCACGTCTTGTGTGGTCACTTCAGAGTGTGGCGCTTGCTGGGTAATGTCTCTGATTTGACGCGCCGTCAATGGCGTTTGACCACTCATATCTAACCCCGACGCGACATTATCTGCAAACTTGTCACCATACTCATGCGCAAGAGCGTTCAAGAACACGCCCAAAGTGCGCAGATTCCCTTGAGTTTCCTTTTCAACAAACGCCTGAACGGACTTCATGTCACTGAGTAAGGGGATCTGAGTAAGCCACTGCATCACTTTGTCAGCAAAACTGAAGTTTGCTTGGACAATAACTGGGTTTCCAGAATGGCCATCCTCGAGTTTGAGTTGTCCATTTTCAACTCCCGTCATGAATTCATTTAGTGCTATTGGCATACTGACCTCCTATCGAGTCAAAGTGAACGGGTGCCGAAGGTTGGTTCACTAGTAGATTTTGAATGTTCTCATACTGAGTTACAGTGTCACTCAAGCCTTGATACAGGGTATCACCATCTTCAGCAGCGATTCTTGCCACATAAAGTAGTGCTCGACTGTTTTCTTCAAAAAACAAGTGGCCTGAGTTGGTGAGACTTAATGTGCTGTTTAACTGCATCGCGGTTTTAAATGTGCTTTGCTCAAATTCAGGCTCAACTTCCGTCACCATACAACGCAGTAACCAGTCTTGATCCTGTGGCGTCAGTGAAACAACTAAGTGCTCGTCAATCATCAGCACGCATTGCTCACAGTCATCGAATTCAATCGGTAAACCCAGCATGTCGCCCAGTCGTTTTAGTATCAGTTCATGATTCATGTTATCTCTCCCCTAAACGGATGGATTAGTCATTCCATTGGTCGAGTAGTTCTAGCATCACTTCCTGCACATGCTCTTTTTGTTCAACGTCGCGATAGCACCCTTCGGACATCACCGCCATCAACCCTTTCCAGCGACGAAGAAAAATCACTTTTCTTTCTTCCACCAAGGGTAAACGACCAATGATGAGTGACAGAGCATCCGGGTAAGTCCAAGATTGCTCCAGAAGTTCAATGGTCACGGACATCACCCTATGTGGGTCGAGCCCCGTCGCTTTGGCCAGAGACTGACAATGATCTTCGAACGTCATAAATAGCAGTAATCGTTTTAAATCATCGATGGTAGCCACGACTTTGGTCATATCGTCTCGCGTTTGCCCCTGATCCAGTGGCTCTGCCATTGCTCGAATCAAAACACGAATATATTGACGTCTATCTTGGTGCTGCTTCAGTAACTCAAACCAATGCGCTAACCCTTGTTCACCTCTTTTCGCATTCTGATAGAGCTGACGGACAGCACGCAGACCCTCTTTACCAACGTTAAGCCCTTGTGATGCAGCGAGTATTTCCAGTTCAATTTCTTCTTCTGCGAGAATGTCTATCAGCCTCTGCTTCAGCTGTTTACGTATCGAAGGTGGCAAGCCTTTAAATCCGAGCAACGCCGTCAACACTAAAGCCATCTGTCCCTTTTCTAGGCCTGAGCTCTCCATCGCTTTGAACATTTGGCCCGCATCGGAGAATCGAGATAGCTGCTCAGCAATACGGTTGATCGACTGGCGAGCCATTTTATCCATTTGTTGTAAAAGCTTTTCAACCCCATCCATCATAGGGTTTTGTTCTTTAGCGCCTACGTTGAGGCGCCTAGCCATACTACTGAGTCCTAAACTCAAGCTTTCCATGGTTTCTTCAATCGCTTCTGACCTCATTTCTGCTAATGCTGCACTGGCCTGACTGGCCATCGATTCTCCGGAAAATGACGCTTTAGGCGTATTTTGTGCAAAGGTGTGAAGTTCTGTCACTTGATGGCCATCAATTCGCATCTCGGGCTCTCCTGTCAGGCTAAAGACTGTTGGTCATGTTTGCATGAGAATGAGTCGAGTAAAGACTGTAGGTGCTGCTCCAAATCAAGCCGAATAACGACACTATTCGAGGAGAGCTCCGCTTGCGATGACGCTAATTCCTCTTTAAGTTCGACTTCCATGTTATCGCCAAAGCTGTCTTTCATGGTCTGAAAATGCGCTCTCGACACATGCAGCTTCAGCGCCCCTTTCCCACTCTGATATGCGATTTGGTCGCTGAGCCTTTTCACAAGGAATTGACTCATATCTTGGTCTGTTGCCCATTGTTCAATCACACGACGAACCTGCTGACTGATCCTACCCTTTAGGCTTTCAATCAGGCTTCTTTCTAAATTCGCTTCATTAACCATCCAAGTTAACGTCTCAGCCACCGCTTGTTTCTGGGCCTGCTCTCGCCACTCGTCTTCAAGCTGTTTCGCGTGCAACTGAGCCTTTTGAATGATTTCGGCCGCACTGTGATGCGCTTGGTCTCGCTGAACTCTTGCTTTTCGGATCGTTGCTGCGATTCTTTGACGAGCTTTGCTTTCGCTTTTCTTCGCTCGAAGCATGGAGTCAATAACCGTGTTTGGAACAACGTCGCTCGACTTTTGCAATTCACAATGAGTAATTGAAATAGAAAATGGGTTCATAGAAATCGCTCCAATTTGAAAATCCACGCCACAACGCAAGCCACTTCGTCTTCTTTCATCTCTTCCAACGGTTCGACCACCGGTAAATTCAGCCGCAACACTGACCAAAAAGGCGAGCCGTTCCAATATTGACTGATCGCGCTCACCGCATATTTCTGAGCGCGTTCCGTCATGACATTGGGTGACCATACGGGGGGCTCAACACCTGGCGGCCATAATGCAATCAATTGTTCAATCTGAGCCTGACTAAAGGTCTGTTTCAGCGCCTCACGGTACTCGCTGTCCCAAAGGTAATCAGGGCAATTTTGAGCCACGAGCCCTGCTGCTGTACTAAGCATTAATAAGCGCGGCAATAAACGAACCCAAGGCTGAACCTTGCCTATATCGCCTTTCGGGATACCATCGAAGCAACCTGTACGGCTTAATATCACGTTATCTAACCGATTTGCGACCAATGGGTTGGTTTTATACAGCGTTTGCCATGGCATTAGCCCAAGCTTATCCCACCACTGTGGATGCATGTGCTCGCCAACCTTTCTGATTGTTTGGTTCAGTTGCAAATAATCGGTAGACATCACTATCCCTCTTTTCTGCGACCCAACACTAAGCCTGCGATTCCCGCAATAAACACACTGCCAAGTCCAACCGTCACCGGGGTTTTGTTGTTCGCTACCCAATTCTGTGCGTCGTCCCAATCCGTTTGATTTGGTTTAACCACGGGCTGATAACGAAAGTCTGCTGGTTGCAAAAATAAGCTGATGTTTTCGTATTGAAGATCAGGCACGGCATTTTTGATCAAGTTTCGGATCTGGGATTCTGAGTTACTTAAATTGGCTTCCGGAGAATACTTGATATAGATCGCCGCCGACTTTTCACTTGGGACATTACGTCCAGAATTATTATTCTGATGACCTTGAGCGAGCGAAACACGCGAGCTGATAACTCCGTCCATACTGGATAGCGTCCGCTCAAGTTGTTGCTCTTTGAGGTAACTCATTTTTGCCTCTTCCTGAGCAGGCGATGACACTAACTGCCCTGAAGGAAACAACTGCTCAATACCGACATAGTCCGCTTTTGGATACCCATTTTGTCTCAACAACTCGACAGCATTAATAAACTGATCTTTTTCAATTTTAAGTGTTACCTTGCCCGTTTTTGCGTCCGCTTCTGAACTGGCATCAATATTATTGAGCATCAGTAATGCCACCATTTGGTTCGCTTCTGACTGGGGCAGGTTTTGATACAATTCAACCTTGCACCCTGCCAAAAACAAAGCCAGAACAAGGGCTAGCCATTTGAATTTTCTCATTGCATTGACACCAATTTATTGATCGATTGAGAAAGACTGCCTGCCGTTTTTGCGGCGAGATCGACCTCGACAAGAGCGCGTGTGACCATAGCTTGGCTTTGAATCGCCTGCGCCGGATCAATACCAAGAGGCACATTCGCACCGGAAACAGGGGCAACCGCCTCATTCAGTGAAGCCGTGTCTTTTTGGCTTTGTTGCATCAGTTGACTGAATTTATCGACCATCGACTCATCTGGATTGATCGTCTCTGCTTGTTTTTCGAAAGAACTCGCTGTTGCTTTAGCGATAGCACTTAATTCCATGTTAACCCCCAGTAATCAGTGAACAAATTTTGTGAGTATCCGCCTTCTCTGCCGTTGATAGATACAGCAAACGCAGACCTTCTGCCTGAGGTCCCTCAAGACCACTTAATGCGCGAATCGCTTGCGGACGTTTGTCCAACGCGAAGTACACAAGACTTGAACAAACTTGGCAGTCGATCGGGTCGCTAATCAGGTCGGCAAACGCCTCCAAAATACACAACGCCTGCTTTTCCAAACCATGGTTGGCCGCGGCGATAGCTGCCTCTACCAACAGCTGTTTATCTGAACTGTTCATATTTTCGCTATGATCCCCTGCACCATGTCCTTGACGGTTTTAATCAAGGCACTCTCATACCCGATGAAGTTTGAATACTGCTGCATAGCAAACTGAGCTTGCATCATTTGATCAGGGTCATTCGGATCAGCCTGAGCCATTTTGGTTTTGATGTCTTGGGCAGATTGCGTCGACCGCTGAGATAGTTGGCTAATAATCGCGTTAAGATCCATGGTCTGACTCCTATTTCTTACCTGATCGTAAAACTGAAGGACTGCATTGGTAGCGTTTTTTAAATGCACCAATGAAATGTGAATGGCTACTAAAGCCAGAATCAAAGGCCACGTCGGCAATTTTTCTATTGGTTTCTAAAATGATTTGTTTGGCATAGCTTAAGCGCTTCTGAGTTAGCCAACTTTTTGTCGATTGACCGTAATATTTATAGAAGGCAGTGTTCAGCTTAGTGACTTCAATACCTAACATTTCTGCATAACGAGACACAGGCCATTGCTCGTATAAATGTTGATGCATGAAGTCAAACACCTTGTCATTAGGGTCTGAATACTGACTCAGTAAGTCGGAAAAATACGGCTTGTCCATTTCTAAACAGTACGTAAACACAAACCGCAACATGACATCTTTACTGACCTTGTGAAGCTGCTCAATGACATTCACCAATTCATCAAATACGGGGACAGACTTGACGTCACCATTTGAGTGGCCTCGGGCTGCAGAATGTTGGCTAACAAGCTCAGTCAGTAACGGGTAAACTTGACACACTTCACCGGGGTAAAAGAATACACTCATCCAATCTTGTCGTGACGACGCATGAATATGAGCATCTTCACCAACCATCAAAAGCTGATTTTCGCCAACCTCAATGCGTTTTCCGTGATAATCGATATGACCGGGCTTGTAAAACAACACCACTTGCAATGCTTTCATATCAACGACCTTATGTCTTTTTCTGTTGTAGTTAGTTTGCCTCTGTCAAGTGATTCTTGGTATCAGGTCAACACCTGAGTTAGACACTCTGGTGTTAACTCCAGCCGAAATTAAGAGAGTGCCCTTTCCTAAACTGAAAACTTGATGATGAGTCGAGGGTTAAACGTATTGGAAAAGAGCCACACGACCATGGTTCGTTGGTTTTATCGAGTAAACATAAGCAGAGAGACGCCTAACTAGAGAAGTGAGGCCACAAAATCACAACGTGAATTATAGGGGGTTATTTGGGGTTCTAATTAGCGCCAATCAAGGCACTGGAAAAACTCACACCCAATAAAAGAAACGTATCCTTGTCGGAAGTGTACTGATTTGTTGCAACGCCACCTTGAAGTTTCAATTGGACACGGCGTGACAAGTGCTTAACCAATCCAAGATGATGGGATTCATATTGGTTTGTTTGCAACGTGCCGTAAAGTTGCGCGCCCGTCGCGGGGTATTGAGACAGCAAGGCACTGAAGTCATTCTCTGAATGGCTTCGGCCTAACGTATAGTAAACAAAAATGTCTGGTTTCATCTTTGCCCCGGCCAGAAAACGATAACGATACCCCTCAAATAACACATACTGGGTTTCACCATAGTCGATCTTTGTTGTGTCAAAGGACAACACAAACGAACCGATAGGCACTTCAAGGGCAACGTTATAGTAATAGGACGCTTGGTCATCCAATGCGACGGTATTATCAAGGCCAACAAGACCACTCTGTATTGCCTCAAGCCCACTGCCTGTAAAATCCGCCGTGGTTTTTGCTAGCGTGATGCGACTTTTGAGGTAATGCCAATCACTCTTGATATCCATCCCGATAGGAACCGTTAAATCTAAGGTATTCTGCCCCAACTCATTATTATTTGATTTACCGGAAACGACCCTAAAGTTATGGTTCTTCCATGGAAAACGCCATTCAACGCCTTCATAACGAGTCACATTGAGGGGATAGACCTCACGGGGAAAGGACAACCAAGGGTAGAGGAGCGAATTGTAAACTCTATCACTAAATAGGTTTTTTCTACCGAAAGAAAAACGACCATATTCGCCCGTATCCTTTTCAATAAAAAGCTCAGAAATCTGGATATCATTCTCATATAATTCTGAGAGAACCGAAGATTTAAACCTAAACCCGTGCCAATCATCACCAAGGGTGATTTTAACGTAGGAGTCACCAATATCCTCACCTTTAATGTAATCGTTCTCGGACGGCGCATAAAATAGGCTGCCGCTGATGAACACCTCTGAGGCGCTCAGTGACGAGGCAAAAGCAGCACACGTTATCGCTAAATACAGCAGCCCGCAGGGGTTCAATTCTGTGCGACTCACGTTATTTAGAAAACGTGCTGATGGCTTTAGACAAACTTGACGACAGTTCAGCAAGCTCAACCGAGAGGTTGCCAACATCGCCGACTGTATCTAATGTAGTGCCTATCGCCACCCTAGAATGTTCTGTGTTTGATTTCACTTTTTCTGTGGCCTGAGTTTGCTCTTCCGTACTCGATTTGATTGATACACTCTGCCCTTGAATTTGTTGTACTTGTTGAGAAATAAGCTTAAGCGACTCACCTGCTTGTAACACCGTATCCGCGTTCGAAGATGCCCGATCTTTTGACGTCTCTAACACCGAGTTGGCTGACTGCACCGATTCAATCAAATTACTCAATAGCGTATTGATTTGCTCTGTCGATTTGACCGTTCTTGAAGCAAGCTCGCGCACTTCTTCAGCCACAACCGCAAACCCTCTTCCTTGCTCTCCCGCTCGCGCCGCTTCAATGGCGGCATTCAGCGCCAAAAGATTGGTTTGGTCAGCAATGTCATTAATAACACTTAAGATATTGGTGACGTTCTCTGTATCTGAAGCCAAATTTTGAATAACCGAATAGGTATTTTGTAAATCTTCTTGGAGTTGTTCTGATTCCGATTCTGAGAGACGCATCTTTTTCTCACAAGAGCTCAGCTCCTGTTGTGCTTCTACAATCAACTCCGACGTTTCATTGGTCGACAGCGCAACTTGATCCACACTCAAAGCAAGCGCACTCATTTCGTTCACTAACTCTTCAGACAACGTGCTGAGCTTTTCCATCTCATGGGTCGAACTCGACGTTCCCACCTTGAGCTTTTTTGAAATGCCCAGCATCGGATTACACACTGATACCACTGCGGTAATCGACGTCTCAAGACTCGCCACAAAACGATTAAAATTATTGGCAAGTTGTGCCGTTTCATCGTTACTTTTTGTTTTAAGTCGATAAGACAGATCCCCCCGTCCTTCACTCAACTTACTTAAATTTTCTGATATATTAGTGATTGAAAACGAGACGTTTGTTGCGATAATTTGAGCAATGATGACCACAAAAAGTATTGAGATACAGGAAATGGCCAAAATTATTTTTAGTTGGCTTTCAAGCGATTCGTTGCTCTCCAATGCCAGTTGTCTCAATTTTACACGCTCTTGCTCAACCACCGCTTTCAGATCAGCAACAAGCTGTCCGTGGATGGCACTCTTTTGGTTTGCTGTCTGGCTCAAAACAGCAAAATCCCCATCAAAGTCTCCGCCCAACATGGCTTGCGAAACCTTTTCAGAAAGAGCGACATATTGCCTGAGTTCATCAATTAATTCAGGGGAAACGGTGTTAGAGTTGCGGCTCAAAGCCATGAGCTTGTCCATCAATTCACCAGACTTTGTTTGCGCCTCCTTTAGGATGCTTTCATCACCGAAGGTGACGCTCTGTGTAAACAGACTTTCAATCTCATTAATCGCATGGTTGGCGAGCTCTGCGGCAATGGTATTCGCAAATTGCTCACCAGAAAGTTTATCCAAAAATACTTTGTTGGTACTTATCGAACTGACATTCAAATAGCCAATCGACAAAAATGCACACAAAGCGATCGCCGTAATGGAATGAATTTTCATTCGTATAGAAATGAAAAGTGATTTCATAAGAGCTCCAACATCATGGGTAGTGGGCTTAGGCGATGCCTAAGCCCAATCGTCTAAAATTCGCCAATGACTTTCACATCATCAGTGACACTTCCTTTTTCTACGTAGCCAATCAGATCTGGGTTGTTCGCGACTAATTGTATCACTTCATCGTCACTGTCAACCTCTTTCGGCGGTGTTCCCTTGCCTGTGAATATAAGCTTAGACCAGTATGCCTTGTATTGTGAGCTTGACTTACCCACCACGTTTTTGTTGAACTCTGCCGCAAGTGGGCTCGATGAAACATGAGCAATTGGAATAATCGGACGGCCGCTTTCCAACTTCTTATCAAGATTAAGATAAATCCTTGATATTTGCTTTTTATCCAGAACCGCTGAGCTGGATTTGTTTACGATCACAACGACGGCTGAGGCTGCATTGAACGAAAACAATAGTGTTGTTAACATCATCATTAGTCTTTTCATGTAACCTCCTTAAAAAATTATGCTGACACCAGTTCTAAAGAACTGTGTATCTTGATCGGTATAGTCGTTATCGGTATAACCATATTCAAACTTCAAAGCCGCGTTTGAATGGAAATCGTATCGCACACCAACAATATGTGTTTGGTCTTCAGAAAGGACCGCATCTGCGACTTGTTTCGCGGTACTGTATCGGCTATCTGAGGTGGACACGCGGTCTAAGCCGTTCGACTTGTCTGAAGTGGAATAAGAATAGTGAAGAGTGTAGTCACTTATTCTGTAACCTACAGTAGCTAAGAAACGGTCATCTTCAGAAATCGAGATCACGTCGTCATCGAAGCGCACCTCGGCATACTCCACACCTAAGTAATATTCACCTGGGTCATAATAGCCAGCCACACCTGCAATATGCCCGCCCATATCTTCAATGACAAAAGCACCAGGTAAATCAGTGAAGCTAGACTGAACGGTAACCAATGTTGTACTTGTCAGTGATATATCAAACTGTGAATAAATGAGTTTTGCTTTAAAATCGCCATAACTCACATCAAAATTCGAAATAATATTGTACGTGCCCGACAGATCTCCAGCCGTCAGTGTGACATTTCTCGTGCCTGAACCCAGATAAACAGAATAATCAAAGTCACCCACATTATTGGCATAAAAGACGTTGATCCCATCGTAATTGGTCACGTTGCTCGCATACACTTCAATCGGTGGAGAAATCCAGTTATATGCGTAACTCACATCCAGATATTCGGAGTAATAGTAAAACGGCGCTCTAAGCCGTCCGAATTTGATGTCAAGGTTATCGTTGTACTGATATTTGACGTAAGCCCACTCAAACTCGGGGTCAAAATCGTCTTTCCCGCGAGCCACCAATTGTACAGTAGCACTCAAGCCATCTGACAGATCCGAAGAGCCCTGAAGTCCGACCACAGACAACTTATCAATCCGCAATTCATCTGTTAGGGTATCGTAATCTCTGTTTTCGAATGTTCTTCCACCTGCGATCGTCGCATAACCTCGCCAGTCTATCTCGGCCAGTGCTAAATCCGAGTAAATGAGGCACACACTGCTGAGCACCAAAGTGATCTTATTGGTTTTTCCAAGTTGTATCATCTTAATATCGTCCTTAAATGATTACCCTTTGAAGGCATTTTTCACTAAACCATTGACCAAAATAATCAGTCATCTCAAACACTAGCCCATAAATTTTGAGGCCGCACAAAATACAATAAAAATTTGAATACTTGTGTTATCGCGCCATTCGTCACTTCGTCATTCGATTTTAAGTTCAGCAAGATAGGGTCAGCTAGACTACAATTGGGTTTCAAGTAGTCCGTAAGTCGGCTCGGATTAACGCCCATTTGAGTGAAATGATGGACATGAAGATAAAGATAATCACTTTGTTAACGGTCGCTCTTTCTGCAACTCCCCTAATTGCCTCTGAGCCAGAAGTCGTCGAAATCGCACTTGGCCAAGTCTATCGAGACTCGGAAATAAACAAAAAATTCGGGCTGAGTGTCGAGGGTGATCTTGAAAGGATTTATATCAATGCCGCGCTGCAACCAAAGTTCATTTATTTGCCCAATGAACGGGCGATTAAAAGTGTACTGTCAGGGCAGTACGATGCGTTGGATCTCAGGATCGGCAGCTTGGAGCAAGAAGAAAGCCTTCTAAAGATCGATGTTCCGTTGGCTTATATGGAAATCTATTTATTTACGATTGGCGATGAGTATTACGAAGATTTGTCGCAACTCAGTGACAAGGTGGTGGTCTCTCACCATGGCACACGTTATGTAAAAAAGTTAAAAAACTACAAAAAATTGCATTTGGTCCAGTCGCAGAAACAAGGCGCATTAATGCTGTCGAAAGGAAGAGCTGATGTGTGGCTTGCACCTAAAGTCATGTTCGAAGCGTTAAATGGCGCATTTTCTAACATTAAATTGGCCAGTCCCGCCATATCACGCGAACCCCTCTATCATTTTATTCATGTATCAAAAGCTCATTTGCGCCCTCAGCTTGAAGAGTCAAGTAAAGCATTTATGCAGGATCGAGCAAAACAACAACAAGCGTCCGATTGATCATCGTCTCTATTTCTGGCTTTTTTACCCACCTCTTTTCCTTCTCGTCACTCACGTCTGAAGGTCGCGCGCTGGCCAAAAATAAAGGCGTATCCCCTTCCCCCTAGATTGAGTTAGGTGAACAGTGATACGCCGTTTTTAACGGAAGAAATAGCCGTTATTTAAGGCCAATAGCGGCTATGTTTACGTAAAATGCTCACTCGCAAGCTGTTGAATTTCTGGCCCACTGACTCCCGATTGAATAAACAATTTAAGTTTCTCTGTTAACTCCAGTATCGCTTTATCTTTTTGCTCAATCGCGTGTTGAGCCCGTTCGAGTTGATTAAATACTTGCTCATTTTTTCGCGCCAATATGTCTGAAAATGTTCTTTCACGATCTAGATTGGTCGTTGTACGAGAGAGTTGTTCTTTCGTTTTGTCGAGCTGGCTCGTTGTCATTGCTTCTTGATGATTTTTAAGGTCTTGACCTACCTTGCTTTTGGCTTTGCTAGTATTATCTAACTGAAAGCTCAAGGCTGAGTTTCCAGCCGCGCCCACACCTAATTTAGCGATTTTAATCGTCGACATTGCACTGCCAAGCGCTCCCGGAACGTTGGCCGGTGACACCATACCTGAAAATAGCGTTCCTATGGTCAAGCCAAGGCGAAGTGTGGTGGATGTTGCTCTTGCCCAATACTCGGCATTGTCATCGTTGACCCCCATTTTATCTAATAAGGCGTAAAGAGTGTTGCTAATTGTGTCTGAGCCCATTTTGAGCCCTTCTCCGTCATGAGCAGCGCGATACCAATTTGCCAGCGCACATCCAGCATCAGCAACCGCGAGCGTAAAAGCAACACTGGCGGCAGCAAGAATTGGAGCACCCGCTCCCCCAGTGACCGCCGTCGCTAGCACGGATAGGCCAAGTCCCACGCCTGCTAATGCCACATTAAACAGCTCTTTAAAGAACGCTTTTTTGGCCACGTCTATCCCGGCAGCCTGTGCTTTGACTTCAAGTTCACGGAATTGTTGGATTTGTTGTTGTGCAAAAGCTTTGGATTTCGTCTCTGCATTCTTTTGGTGAGTTTTTACATCAAATTCAGCTAAGTCCAGTCGCTCGCTGACCGAGTGAGATGTTTTTAACGGGACTTGTGCTACATCAAAGCGTGATGCAAGGTCGAGACCTGCCAATGTCATTGAATGCGAATTTCTCAAAGCGGTGTCCTGTGAAACAGACAAAGGCGTAAGGACAGTGTTTCTGATTTCCTGAAGGTTTGGCATGGATAGCTCCTTTTCTAGATTCGATGATCAGTAATATCATCAAGTAATGATTGGGCAAATGAACGGATCTCGGGTTGCTCGGGCGTAAGAAAGCTTTGCTCAATACTGGTGTACAATGCATCCATTGCTTCATTTTTCTTACCAAGTGACAAATAACATTGTCCGATGCGAAACGTCGCACCCGCATCGCAAGCATCCATTAGAGTCACGTACCCATAAAAAACCAAGGCATGTTCTGTTTGTTGTAATGCGTGAAGGGTTGAGGCTAAGCCGAAAAGAAAGTCTCGGCACCATGGGTTATGCATCGCAAGATAAGCGAACTTGGGCAACGCTTCCACCATGCGGCTTTCATTGTAAAGCGCGATGGCACTCTCATAACATTGATCGAGTTGGCTGTCTTCCACTTGATTGAGCTCAGCCAACGTTTGATGGCCACCGATCACCGCTTTGATTGTTTCAGACACCTGGTTAAGGTCGATAGAAAGAAAATTTGTTGTTTTCATAAATGATTCCATCATCGAAAAAGTACCGCATAGGCGGTACTTTTATTTGTGTTCATAGTCCATGAATTTAGTTGTGTACGGCGGAAGAAATTCGACCATGCAACTCAACCAACTCTTTGATCAAGGAGCGCATCTGTTCTGAAACTTGACGTGATTTATCACCGAGCTCATTGGTACTTTTGGCATAAATTTGTGCGTTGGTTGCTTGGAATTCACTTTCCATTTTTTCAAGGTCAGCGTCTTTGGTCATTGAAGAAGAACCCATTGTACCGGCTCCTTCAACGCCTTTGCCGAGCGCCTGACCAAGGTGCGTTGCCGCCTCACCAAATTTTGCTGATGCCCCGACCCCTGCCATACCGATAACACCGGATAGGATCTGCAAACCTCCAGACAAAGACGCAGCGTCAAACGTACTTTCTATCGCATCACGCTTGGTATCCATTGATGCTTTCTGTACGTCCCAGCCCAAAAGCTGCTGTTTTTGGTTGTACTCTTGAAGCACGTTACGAAGCTTTTGAAAGATTTCAGAAAGCTTAACCATCAGTTCATTAAGTTGAGCAATCGCATCCATCGCTTCACTACCCGACACATCGTGACCAATACTGTCAGAGTGCGTGGTGATTGCTGGTGCATTATTTGATACGTGTAAGTCTGTCATAATTGTCCCCTTAGCTACACTGCGGAAGCTGCAATGCGTACTTGTAACATGCCCGTTTCGTTAATAACTTTACTTGAGTTTTCAAGAGAGTCCCCCTGTTTGTTGACAAGATCTTTGATCGTTTTTGACTGCTGATCTTTCGCTTGGTCATACCATTCGTAGCAAAATTCCATTAGGTTCTGTTGAACGATCAATCCTTCAATTTCTTTTTGAAGTTTGGCTTTTTCCTCACTGATTACCCCTCCGGTAATGGCCTGACCAGAGCCTGCCGATGCGCGAATAAGCCCAAGCGAGGTATATGTACACGCTTTAATAACGGTTTTGATCACTTCGTTGCGAACCATGGTGGTCACTTGTTTGGTAATCTGCTCTGCGGTGATCTGCGCCCCTTTTTCAATGGCTGCTGTCGCTGCTTTTTCCACAGATTTAGTGACAAGTTGCTGAATCGCTTCTTCACTAAATGCTTTACCCAATGACTTCGCAATCTGACCACCACGTTCTGCAACTTTCTCGACACCCTGAGCGACACCATTCATCAGCTGTTTACTGACTTGCTCAGCGACTTGTTCCGAGACCTGTTTGCCCACTTGTTGGGCAATATTGGTCGCCTCCTGGGTCGCGCCTTTACCGATACTTTCCACCAATTTAGGGGCTGCTTCTTTCATCGCAGTTTCGGTGCCTTTCGCAATCGAACGCGTCGCTGAAATAGCGCGGCCAGCCTGGAAGATATCAAGTGCCATCGCAACCACTTCTGCACCTAGCTGAACTTTGGCTGCTACATCAATAACTTGTTGGCATTTTTCTTTATCTGCTCCGCAAAGAATGGCGGTTTCAGCTGCCGCTTTTACCATGCCAGCAACACCAGCGGTCAGATAGGCGGCACCACTGGCCATGTCTAAAGCACCACCCGCAACATCACCAACGGCAATCCGAGCGGCTCCCTCGATGAGCTTGAACACGCCGGTTATCGCTTCAACTGCACCGATAATCCAGTCAAAGATCGCACCGAAAATCCCACCTTTGTGCGCCTTTTCCGATTGCTCAATACGTTTGGCTAATTGTTCTTGGAATTCTTTCACTTGTTGGTCACGAAGAACCTCTTGTGTATCCGTCATGAGTCGACTGGCCTTAGCGGCGGCGTTTGCCGTTTCACCAAACGTTTTGAGCCCCAGATTCGCAGCCATAAGCACCATGTCATTCATCGACGCTTTTTCTAGCTGGCTAACGGTGACGTCATCTCCTTTATGAAAAGCGGATAGAACGCGTTGCAAGGCTTCGGTGGCCACATCAGCACTGACGACTTTGCTTTTTTGCTGGCTGTTGACTGTATCGACGACATTGCTGGCGTTTCTGCTGTCAGGCAGGCGAGCCTTAGTGACTTGGGTATCGTCATGGATCTCACCCGCAGATAGACGGGTAACCGGGCTTTGATTATTAACTTGAAACTGAGTCATAACATGCCTCCTGATTAAATTGAGCTAGGGCTTGATTCGCTTTTTCAGCAATGTGGTCCCACTTACTGTCAGAGTGGCAGTCGCACACTCTTAGTGCTGCGTTGTAGGATTTCACCGCGTATTCTGCGTTACCGACTGCACGATAGTTTTCACCGGCATAATAGGGGCTGCGCGGATCTTCAACATTGACAATTCCGGCGCGACCAAAGCAGAAGATGGCTTCCTCGTGCTCTTTAAGCTGCTGACAGCAAGTACCCAGCGCAAAAAAGTAATCAAAGTTCCATTGGTCGATTTTCATCAAGAGATAGAAGATACGTTTAGCACCCTGATAATCGCCATAGTTCATCAGTTGGTTGCCGTAGCGATGCAGTAAATCCAGATCATGTTGTTCCACATCGGCTAACATTTTCATTGATCCACCTTGCTGAAGAAATGTCTGCAAGGTTTCAAAGTCTTTTTCTACCATAACGCCCTCCTATCGGATGTTTTGTGCAATGGACTTGTTCATTTCTGCTAGCATGGTTTGCATGCTGTTGAGCAGGCTGACTGTCACGTTGTAGGTTTGCATCAGTTTTTGTAGCTGGAGCTGAGATTGAGATACAAAGTCCGACGCTCGATTCGACACAGTATCAAGTGCTGACTTAACGGCTTTTAGCTTGCCTTGGTCTAAGCCACCTGCCGCTTGAAGTGCATCTGCAATATGCTCCATGTGTTGTTTACTTACTCTCTGCCCAGATCTAAAGCCCACTTCCGGCCGGCTCCAGATATAGTCACACGCTCGTTGACCATCGACTTTGATGCCGTGCTGATCCATGTAAGTGACCACATCCTGCCAACGGTAAGATTGCATCCCAACGGCACCGCTCTCAGCAATTTTTTCTTTCAGCTTATCGAGATACTTTGTCGATGGATCGCTGTTTTTGAGGTAATCACTGATCGACATACCATCGACGGTAAACCCATTGTCCGACAGATAGTTAACGACGTCAGTCGGCAGTTGGCCTATGGCTTTATCCCCTTGTTTCGCTACCCGAGCCACTACTTCATCAACTCGGTTAGCCATTTCCTGTGCGGAACGAGAGACATCAGCTTTCGCTTGCATTTGTCCATATTTAGCGTCAGCAAGTTCCGAGAGTAAATTCATAAATAAATATAAAACGTCTACACCACCAGATAATACACTGTCTCCTTTAATCGCATTTCTAATTTCCACGTCGCCATTATTTCTTGACAACAAGCTCTTTGCAGGTTTATCAACTTGAAGCATAAAAAACTCCTTATTAATATAGACAGAGACTATAAGTGGTTAGCGAATATTCTGTGCTATCGATTTGTTCATTTCCGCTAGCATTGTTTGCATACTATTTAATAAGCTGACCGTTACATTGTATGTCTGCATCAATTTTTGCAATTGTAGCTGGGACTGAGAAACAAAATCAGAAGCACGGTTTGATACGGTTTCCAACGCAGACTTAACGGCTTTTAATTTACCTTGATCTAACTTGGTTCCGTTTTTAGACAAATAGTTGTCAATGGTCATACCATCGACTGTAAAGCCGTTGTCACGCATGTACGTCACCACACCTTCAGGCAAGGTACGTGTCGCTTTATCCCCTTCTTTAGCGGCTTCTGCAACCTTCTCATCCACTTGGTTCGCCATATCTTGAGCGTTACGGGATACATCGGCCTTTGCTTGCATTTGTGAGTATTTTGCGTCCGCCATCTCAGACAGTAAGTTCATAAATGTATAAAGAACGGCAATACCGCCTGAAAGTACCGCATCACCTCGTGAAGCAATGTTATTTTTTATATCATCAGTCTGTTGAGAGTTAATGATACTGTTACCTTGTACTGGACCTGTAGTTGGCATAATTACTTCCTCTTTTATTAATTAATTTAAATGAGCCATACATCATCAATGTCATTTTATTTTCTTAGCTCATAACTTCATCATATAGAACTGATGTTTTTTAAATTCCTAATATGTAAAAATCATTCAGCGAAGTGGTCATACCAGATTTTAAAATATTTCTATTTTTGACAATTAATCATCACCAATGGTTTTTTCACATATACCTTTTTAGCGCACGCTTTTTAACTTGAATCGGTGCCTCAGATTTCGGCTCATCTTCCGTTGAACCCGCTTCTTTTAAGCCCGTTTCCAACGTTTTAAAGTTTTCTTCAACTTGCAACACTTTTGCCATTAACGCCTGTTGAGCACTTTGAAAACCATTCGGAAATGCCTGATTTAACCTTTCCAGTTTGTCACGCGCCTCAGGGCTATGGCCCGATTGATCAACCAAGACCTGAATCTCTCTTTGCAGTTGCTGAAATTCCTTCATTTGCTCAGCCAAGGCGCTACGGCGACTGTTCAGATCATCCATGACAGACTTAATCTCGTTAAAGGTATCCATTGTTATCTCCTGTTTCTCTATTATCGATAGGGTTAATCATATTGAGTGGTAACGTTGTGATAGCGTGTTGATCACCTCTTGTGCCGCATCTATAGCCAAATACATAGGGCGGCCCACTGACTTATCGGCTTGATTGAGTTGGTCACGAGCACGATCAAGCTGATCGTTAAATACTTTCTGACAGCTTGGGTCCTTCTTTAACTGCGTCTCTAATTGAGTAATGCGTGGCATAGTAACTCCTATAAAATAAATGGGATGTGTATCAGCTCTCCGTCTCGGCTTAGGTCGAGCCCTTTTAAATCAATATGACTGACCACATAACCACTACTAAGCTTGCTATTCATTTTTAGCCGAGTACCGTTACTTAGTTCGACGAACGGATTACTGCTGTTTCCTCCATAGCTGACAATATGGCCGGAAAGATAACGAGATAGGTTGTCGCGTATTGGTATATTTTCAAAACGAACGTCAATGTTCTGGCCTGTATTGGCCATCAATGCCTTACCTACCTGACGGATTTCAAACCTGACACTGGTACTAATCGGGCCTGTGACCATGATGCTGTCTTGACGTCTTTCCACCATCAAACCGTCAAGCAAACCTTTGTCTCTTAGTGATTGGATGAATTTAATCACATAGCCACCCATATCATTTGCCACTTGCCAATGCTTCAGCCCTTGAATTTCCTCCAGCTCACGTGACACCTTGTCCCACTTTTCACCGGACTGTATTGCACCGGATATTCTGACTTCTCCCATTCGCCTAGTGGGTAGTACTTGGACATTTTGATACCCGTTTGCGTTGAGCACAGAGGTCACGTTGCTGACAAGATCGTCCGAACAAACAACTTTGGCATTAAAGCGAATCGAATATTGCTTTAGCCCTTCTTTTAGCTTCGACATCGCGATTGAATTGCCGCAATAACCAGAGAGCGTCAACACACCATCACTACCCCAGTTAGCCTTCACCTGATTCATTGAAGGCACAGTAAGTTGGCTGTTCACCCAAATCTGTGGATCAAAGACCGGCTTAGATTTTGGCGGCAACATCAGCGTCACTGCCATAAGAATGATCGCCAAACAGGTCGTCAAAACCAACACGCCTCTGCCTACACTTTTTTGTGTGCGTTTTGCATGAGCAGGCAGCTTTTGCCAAACCAGTGTCTGTTCCTCTTTTCCTAGGATGAAACCAACCCCACACACTTCTATTGGCTGGCCCATCGGCAGCGGCTCTTGAATATTGATTAATGTGCCATTCGCCCGCACTTTAATCCCGTCTTTGACATAAACGCCGTTTTCATCGACCGAAATGTTCAATTTATCTCGTTCAGCAAGAGGGACCATGATGTCACCGCTGGGCCCCATCGAGAGCTCGCCTTGCGGTAATCTAAGCTCTCGTCCTTGCATCGGCCCTGTCAACCACAAGAGTTTATTATTACTATTCATAGCCATGCCCACTTATTGATTGACGGGTTCTGCCTTGATGAGAAACAGGCGCATCACACTATGTTTACTGTGGTCAGTACTTCTAAATAGGCCCCCGACCAAGGGTATATCGCCTAACAGTGGAATCTTGTTTTGTACCGTCTGATCTTTCTCTTGAACAAAACCGCCCAACAGTAAACTTTCTCCTGTTTTTAACGTCGCCTGAGTGGCAATTTCTGAATTTTCTACCTGAGGCAATAGATCCTTACTGCTCAATGGCTTCGCTTGCTGCCCATCCTGAATATTGAGCGATAACATAACCTTGTTGTGATTTTTTTCACTGACCAGCCGCGGCGTCACCCTTAACAAGGACCCAGTCGTTACGGACTCCAGCTTGGCCACTTTTTCGCCTTCTACTTTGGTGTAAAAAGTGACATTTTTATCTAAGATAGCTTGAACATTATTTAGCGTCACAACCGAAGGTCTTGACAGTACTTTGGCTTTGGAGTTCTGTTCGAGCGCGTTTAGACGAATCATGAAATTGCCGGTGTTACCAATGACCGTCGAGAAATTATCGCTATTCAGTGCGCCCTGATTGAACGACAAACTGCCCCCTCCAATTTTTGCCGCCGCAGACCAATCAATCCCAAGTTGGCTGAAGTCAGACGTGTCCACATCGATAATGGTGACTGACACTTCGATCATGGTTGGCGTGATATCGAGTTGCTTAATTAAAGAAGCGTACATCGACATATCCATTTTGTTGGTTCGGATAATGACCGCGTTTTGCCTCGAATCTGCGGAAAAGCTCGTTGTCCCCTTGGTACTTTGATCGACCGTTTCATCTTGACCGATTTGTTTAAGCACCGAGACAACTCCAGGAACGGTCACATCCTGACTGCGATAGCTATAAACCGTATCGGTGGCTGACGCGTATTTCAGTGGAAAAATCTTAACCGCTCGCTGGGACTGCGCATGTTGTTTTGAATCATTGTCCAGTTGCTGAACAAATTTACTCACGGTACTAATACAGGAAGGAACCCCATTAACTTGCAGTGCATGAAGTCCGGCAATAGAGGTGACTTCGCACCCTACTTTATCGAGAAACCCCGCTTTAGCGATATAGCGCGTGGCTTCCTGATTAGAAAGAGAAGAAAGAGAAATCACTTCATTGGTCACTTCACGCGCTTTATTCACGTGCAGTAAGTCACCATCAAAATACCAAACTAAACCATACTGTTGAGCCAACATCGTCATGATTTGCTTAGGTGTTTTGCCATTGATCTGGCCACTGAATGTATCATTGACTTGGCTGCTGACTTCCATAGGAATGCCGTAGTTTCTCCCGACATCTTCAATAACTGATTTCAATGACGTCCCGCGGCTGTATAAAACAAACGGTTCTCCATGCCATTCAACCTTCGAAATGGGAGCAGCATGAGCCACATTGATCGTAACCAGAAGCAACCAACATAATAATTTCTTCATAGTTTGTTCCTCCAAATACGTGAGTGAGTGACGGGTGTCGGTTTCAACAGTTCTTGCTCAAGATATCGAGCGAGGGCCAGTTGCATTTTTACCGAGGAAACCAAGGATTCATCGTCAATTTTGCATGAGTAGCAACGCCAAAAAATCCATTGTTCATCCCTATGATCAAGACAACAATCCCAACCCTCTTCACAGGCCGCCAATACTAATGACGCCTGTGCCACCCACTGTGGCTGCGGTGGTGGTTCAATACGGAGACCTAGAGCGATATAATGCTCGGCAATGAGCCATTTTAGTGGCCGACGGGCGCACTGACCTTGCCACTCACTATCTTGTGACCGTTGATCTGTCTCTACCAACCCCATTGCTACCAAACGTTCAATCATGAGAAACCTCTTTCTTTGATTTCATGCTCAGTATCTATGGATAGGGGGTTTTCTGGTATCAGGTGAACACCTTAGTCACACATAAATGCAATCGTTTGATGAATGACTTTCGAGAAAAGATAGATTTAAAGGGCTTCTTCGAGCTAAGGTAGATGGGCAAGCACCGATAAGAGAATGTCAGGAGTAGGCATGAAAACACGTTGGAATTCTTCACTCGTCACCAAGCTGACGATCGCTTTCATTTCCGTTTTTATCGGGTTGTGGGTCCTGATTCAAATCAATGCCTTTGATAACACCTACACTGGCACCTTAAAGCAAACCCTAAAAAGTTATGATCAGATTGGCGAAATTCGCGCTCAGGTCAACCGCAGCCTTTTTATCCAAGCCATGGACGATACGCTCCAGTTGGAACAACAGCTACAGCAATTTAATACCATGGTTGTCGCGCCCAACGCAGAGTTGGTCGCCAGTCAATTTAACCTCAAAGACGGTGATAGCCCAATCGAACGGAACCAACTTTGGGCTCTCCAAACCTTTGGGATCGCAGGACAACAACGCTATGTGGACAGCTTTATTATTGAACCTGATAAGCAAGTCTCTATTTATGCAGCTTCTGAAATAGAGCGCACTCGCATTCAACAGCGTGTGGATGAAATCGTAGAATTGTCCAAGTTACCCACCAATGAAGGTTTCCGCTGGAGCGACCCTCAATACGATCCGCTGAGAGGCAGTGTTTATGTGTTGCTGAGTTATACGTTGGATCCCGATGATCACTCGGCGCGCCAAGTTGGTTTCGCCATCGATATTCAAGATACCGTCACGGTGTCCAATGTTTATAACAAAGGCGACCACAATCTATTTCTGACCCGAGAAGGCTTTGTCCCCTTTCAAGGACAGCCGGCCCCAGACGAACAAACTCTCGAAGAATTATACGTCCAACTATTCTCAACTGAAAAAATCAAAGATGTGCCTGAATTACTCGAGTTGAATCACTATTATGTGGTGACCAAATTCATTGGTGGGCCTGAATGGCTCCAAATCTCCATGATCCCAAAATCAAGAATCGAGAAAAGAGCCTTCGCCCCGTTTTTCAATGAACTGAAATGGTCACTCTTTTCCTTTGCCATCATGATTCTTCTGATGCTCTTGATCTTATGGAAATCTCTTGCTGAAACGATCAGAAATTTCGTTTCAATCATAAAGAGTGATGTTCAACCCACCTTCTCTAGACGCTTACCCGAATCAAGGAAAGATGAGCTCGGTGATATCGCTCGCGCTTACAATATGTTGCTTGATACCATTAAAACAAGTTATGACGACCTCGAATCTAAGGTTGAGCAACGAACGGTAGAATTGGCCCATGCCAAACAGGTCGCGGAGAAAGCGACAGCACGAAAAAGTGAACATCTCACCAATATCAGTCACGAACTTCGCACTCCCCTCAATGGCATTACTGGCGCTTTAGAGTTACTGAGAAACACAGAACTGACAACCCAGCAGGCAGATTTAAGAAATACCGCTTATACCTGTGCAAAATCACTACTCGGGATCATTAACAACCTCCTCGATTTTTCAAGGATTGAGGCCGATCAAATAGACCTGAATTTACAGAATAACCTCCTGCTTAAAGTCGTGGATGAAGCGATGCTGACCATACAATCAAATCTGGTCAATAAACCCGTTGAGCTGAAGACCATTGTCACTGACACCATTCCGGAAAGCAGCACATTTGATGCCCTTCGGGTTCGCCAAGTGTTAGTCAATCTGCTTGGAAATGCTGCCAAATTCACAGAAAAAGGGCACATTTGCATTTATATCGAGAGCATTAATGACATATTGACGTTCACGGTAGAAGACACGGGGGCAGGCATTGCTGAACATAAACTTGATGAAATTTTCATGCCATTCAGACAATCTTCTCGACATCAAGTGGGGACTGGACTGGGTCTTCCTATCTCTCGCAAACTGGCGACGATTATGGGGGGAGAATTAGACGTTAAAAGTACCTTGGGTGTCGGTTCTACCTTCATTTTCCGACTGCCTTTGATTGAACCAGGTATGCGTTTGAGACTCACCAAGGAGGTCATTGCAGCGCCAAAAAACCTTCATACACAAATTGAACTTTGGGGTGGGACATGTACCGAACATAACCTTGGGGCTTTGACGAGTCTTGAACTCAATTATCTTCCTTGGCGTTTATGGAAACGTTTATACGAACTCCAGCACGGTATATCCACAGAAACACCGGTTGTTCGCGCCAGTGAAATGCTGCCGTGGAAGCTCAAGATTCTGCTCGTCGATGACGTGGAAACGAATCGCGATATTATCAGTAAAATGTTGCTGGAACTCGGGCAAGAAGTGGTTTGCTGCAACAGTGGTGAAGCGGGGCTAAAAATAGGGGAAAGCCAAGTCTTTGATTTGGTTTTAATGGACATAAGAATGCCAGGAATGGATGGTTATCAAGCGACGCAACAATGGCGTGACAGTGAGACGATTCTCGACACAGATTGCCCCATTGTAGCGCTCACCGCTAACGCTAATCACTCAGAGCATGATAAATCAATGCACCTGATGAATGGTTATCTTACCAAACCTGTCTCCTTGAAAGATTTGGCGAAAGCACTGGACAATGCCGCTGATCTGCAAATAGATAGAGATATGCAACCAGAGGTCAACACTCAATCCGATACCCCTATTATGGACTTCTCAGAAAGCGAGTTTACGAATAGGCTTTCCAATCATTTTGATGATATGGCCTGCGCCGCAAAAGAACACCTATCCACGCAACGTTGGGATAAACTTAAGGATGTGCTCCATAATGTCAAAGGAAGCGCTGGGTTGGCAGGGCTACATCATATTTCAACGCTGGCGGCGGAACTGGAGGAAGCGCTCGAACACAACAATAGAATACAGGCCGACGAACTTGATCCTTTACTTGAGGCATTAATTGATGATCAGAGTTGAATATAACCCTATTCAATATCACTGAATAGGGTTGCTTAATATTAGACTAAACGCCCATACGTTGGGCCCACTTCATCAAATCGGCGACGTTATGAGCGTCCAGCTTACGCATAATATTCATTCTGTGCGTTTCCACTGTTTTTAACCCAATCAATAGTGATTCCGCTATGTCGCGGTTACGTTTTCCTTCAAAAATGAGCTTGAGTACCTGTTTCTCTCGAGGTGTCAAAACAGGAATATCTCCCTCATCAACACCTGAGAGCGCTTCGATGTGTTTCGCATCCAACGCAGGATCAACAAAACGTTTTCCTCGACTGACACTTTTAACCGCCGCAAGTAAGGTACTCTTTGACCCGTTCTTAAGCACATATCCGTTAGCGCCAGCATCCAGCGCTTCACGTGCTTTTCGCTCTTCTTCCGAAGCCGTCAACACAATAACCATCATATCTGGCCAGCGTTTACGTAACTGACGGATAGCTTCAACCCCTGACATTCCCGGCAAATTTAGATCCATAAACACCAAATGTGGTTGATGTTTAAGGCATTGTTCGTAAACGGCAAGTCCATCTGTCACAAAACCAACAATGTCCAAATTGGGGTACGGTGCTAAGCAACTTTTTAAACCATCAAATATTAAGTCATGATCGTCAACGACTAAGATTTTGAGATGAGAATACTCTCCAAAAGACATCGCGATTACCCCACGTCACAGTCGCATAACTATAGTTTAGTAAAACCATACAGCAACGAATTAATTGATGTTATTGATATTTAATCTAACATCGAACGTGAAGTAATCAAGAATGTTTTTCATTTTATTGACAAACATTCTCAATTATCATCGCCACCCTCGTCATAAGAGACGTTCATTACGACTCTAAGTAACTCGGCAACTGGCTCAAATAAGGATTCAGGGATCACTTGCCCGGGCTCAACCTGCTTGAATAAAGCCCTAGCCAACGGAATATTTTCGACCAAAGGTATCCCGTTCTTTTCAGCGAGGTCGACAACATGCAACGCCATGTGTTCCTTAGCTTTATCGAGAACAACAGGCAACGGCGTTTCATTAGGGTCATAATGCAGACAGACCGCAATATGTGTTGGGTTCCGGACAACAACCGTCGATTTTTTAACACTAGCGGCCAGCGACCCATTGGCTGTTTCTCTTTGTAACTCACGCCTCTTTTGCTTAACTTCTGGATTACCTTCAGTTTGCTTATACTCTTGCTTCGTATCGTCTTTTGACATTTTGAGTTGCTTCATCGTTTGGAAATGGACAAACGCATAATCCGCAGCAGAAAACACCACATAACACAACAAAAAAGCGCCCCAAAGCCATTTAATCAGAGTAAACGTGACCGTTACACCGCATTCTGCACCACACGTCGGCAGATACTGAAAAATATTGACGTGTTTGTCTAAGAGGTAATAAAAAACCAAACTAAGCACAAGAATCTTCGCCATATTTTTGAACAATTGAAACAGGCTTTTCATTGAAAATATCTGCTTAGCATTTTCAAGAACATTGATCTTTTTAAAACTGGGGATCAGGCTTTCAGATGCCCAGACAGGCCCTGTTTGTACGAGGCAGCTAAAGGCGACTGTCACGATCAGGATAAACGCCAATCCTGCAATGAAGCGAATCAAAATATACACAAACGCCGCAATCACCATCTGACTGGCTAATTTGATCGGCATATTTATGGCGCCGATGGCGATATCGATCATTTTCCAGATCGCCTCAAGAAGCCCTTGCCCCTCGACAATAAAGTAACTGAGGATAACCGCCATCTGAAAGCCAGTGACAATTTCAGCACTTTTTATCACCTGGCCTTTTTTGCGAGCATCTTGCAGGCGCTTCTGGGTAGGTTTTTCGGTTTTCTCTGCCATTATTTATCCCTTAAGCAACAGGAACAAGGTTGAGACATGACTTTCAAAGAGCTCAATACTTTCAAGGTAATGAGATAACGCAAACTGCATACTGACTAGGAGTAAGAAAACAACGAGAATACTTTTAATCGGCATGGATAAGAAGAATACATTGAGTTGCTCGACAGAACGGTTCACAAGACCAAGTGCAACGTCGACCATAATCATGACGACCATCGCCGGTAGGGCAAAGCTCAAACACATGTCACACATCATTTGCCATTGCTGATTAATAAACGCTAATAACTCTTGATTGAACGACAGTGAAGAATATGGTGGCAAGACACTGTAAGACTGATACAGGGCCGTCAGAAGCGCATTGAACCCTCCTGTGACCAAAAACAAAACGCTAAGTACCTGTGTGAAGAACATGCCAAAAATCGACGACTGCATCCCCATGAGCGGGTTCAGTACGTTTGACATTGACGCGCCACGCATGGTGTCGATAACAAAACCTGCCATATCAATCGCCCAAAACGGAATCGCTGCACAGAAACCGAGAATCACGCCGATCAACAACTCTCCCGCATAAATGGCAACGAGGCTCGTCATCGGCAGTGTTGCAAAATCAATCGGTTGCGCCTGCATCATAGGAATAATAGGCAAGGCAAACATCAAGACCAACGAATGACGAATCAAACCACTTCCCATCGCCCCACCTTTAAACAATGGCAGTATGATCATCATGCCTAGAGGTCGGCTCATACAGAGTGCCAAAATGGGGACATATTGCATCAGGCTATCCATTCAGCCTCCCATGTTACCTATTTGGTCAAACGCTAAACCCGAATAATTTAAGAGTGTTGTCCCCATCCAGTGGTAACTCACTGCCAAGGTAATACAGACCGCAACCAGCTTGATCAAAAACTGCAATGACTGATCTTGAATCTGAGTCAAGGCTTGGAACAAACTCACCATGATGCCCACGACAGAGGCAACCACCACGACAGGTAGGGATAGAATTAACACCAACCACAGCAGCTCAGAGGTAAAGTGGATAATAATGGCTTCATTCATGAGAAAGACACCACCAGTTGACCAATCAGTTTCTCCCACCCTCCCATCAGAATAAAGACAAGGAGTTTGAATGGGAGCGCGATTGTCATCGGTGAAACCATCATCATTCCCATTGCTAGCAAGATATTCGAGACAATAAGGTCAATAGCAATAAACGGCAGATATAGGATAAAACCGATCTTGAAGGCTTCAATCAATTGGCTCATAGTAAAAGCAGGAAGCATGACCAGCATAGAGTCACCCGACAACTCTTTTTGGTATTGCTCAGGCCAAACTTTGTGCCCTATTTCAGAGAAGAACTGGATTTGGGAATCACTTGTATTCTGACTTAAGAAATGTTGGTAAGGCGCAAGAACTTGACTACTGATCTGAGTAAACAAATCGGGAGAAGCCCAATCGATGGGGTGAGCGGCAAGGTTATCACGAATGGCTAACCCGACTGGCGCCATGGTAAACATAGTCAAAATAAGCGCTAGCCCATAAATCGCCATATTGGGTGGTATCTGCTGAATGCCTAGTGCGTTTCTCACCATCGATAGCACGATAGACAACTTCAAAAACGACGTTCCCATCACCGCAAATAATGGAAGCAAAGACATACAAAACAAAACAACGATAAGTTGAATCGGATTATCCATTAAGGCCATGTTTAACTCCAACTATGATTTCGATGTTAGTTTGCATCAGGTATCAGAGAAGGTGTATCAGGTCATGACCTGAGATAGCATCGAAATGACAAATAACGCCGCTAGGCTTCATTTGTCACCTCGATATAAAGCGTAATCACAAGGCTAAAACATTAAAAATAGTTTATAAATCCGCAAGTTAATTTAATTTTAATGTTATCGATGTATTCAAGATTTATTGTTAGAATTTGACGCTGACATTAAACACTTTTTCCTTGTCTTGTAGCGTAAATTTGACGTCATTAATTGGCGTAATATCAACCTGCCAATTGTTTGCATTATCCATCGAGCTAAACGGCAAATTTGGGCTATTTAAGTGCCAGTTCCCCGATGGTTTTTGAACCATCAATTTTGTCCCTTTCAATGTCACAGTGATGGGACTATCATTAACAATAAACGTACAAGTTGGTTTCATTTCGCAGACCACATGTATTGGGTGTTTATAGGACATAGTGCGCCACATAAACACTGTAATTAGCAGGGATAACATGATGATTATTTGAGCAAAACGCCCTTTGGTGAGTTTAACGGCAGCCATTCGGTTGAGTTCTCCATGTAACAAACTTCAAAGTTTTAAAATAAAAGGTCAAAACCTGAACAAGTGTAAGGTTACTTCCCTGTCATTGAATTGTTAATTGCAGTATAATTGGCGTCTGAAAATGCCACTTTTTTATTAAAATCGGCAAGAAGATTTATCCGACCGTTTCGGAAGCTTTTTCTTCAAGATTTGGGTGGCATTACGACATGTGTCGTGTTGGAAGTAAAGTGTAGTTAATTAAAAATTGGAAGCATGCAAATGAGCCAAGAAAAGCAGCTAGAACAAAACTACAATTATACGGTCGTTCGTCAATTTACCCTTGTCACAATTTTGTGGGGTATTGTCGGTATGGGCGTTGGTGTTTTGATTGCCGCTCAATTAGTTTGGCCACAGCTAAACTTTGATACGCCGTGGTTGACTTACAGTCGTCTGCGACCTCTGCATACCAATGCAGTGATCTTTGCGTTTGGTACTAGTGCCCTGTTTGCAACGTCTTATTACGTTGTTCAGCGTACCTGTCAAACACGTTTATTTGGTGGACCTCTTGTTGCCTTCACCTTCTGGGGTTGGCAAGCCATCATTTTGGCTGCCGCGATTACTCTGCCGTTAGGTTTTACGTCAGGTAAGGAATACGCGGAGCTAGAATGGCCGATTGATATCGCAATCGCAATCGTGTGGGTCTCTTACGCCGTGGTGTTCTTTGGAACCCTGGTGAAGCGGAAGACATCGCATATTTATGTCGCGAACTGGTTCTTCGGAGCCTTCATTATCACCGTCGCCGTTCTTCATATCGTGAACAGTATGGTGATCCCAGTCAGCCTTGGTAAATCCTATTCGATTTATTCAGGAGCGGTCGATGCCATGGTACAGTGGTGGTATGGTCACAACGCCGTTGGATTTCTGTTAACAGCAGGCTTCCTTGGTATGATGTATTACTTTGTCCCAAAACAAGCTGAACGCCCTGTTTATTCTTACCGTCTATCTATTGTTCACTTCTGGGCTCTTATCTCGCTCTACATCTGGGCGGGTCCACACCACCTTCATTACACCGCTCTTCCTGATTGGACTCAATCGGTCGGCATGGTCATGTCTCTGGTGCTGTTCGCGCCGTCTTGGGGGGGAATGATAAACGGTATTATGACCCTATCAGGTGCATGGCATAAGCTACGATATGACCCTATTTTACGCTTCCTGATTGTCTCGCTGTCTTTCTACGGTATGTCGACGTTTGAAGGCCCTATGATGTCAATCAAAACGGTTAATGCACTATCTCACTACACTGATTGGACGATTGGTCATGTTCACTCCGGCGCATTGGGTTGGGTTGCGATGGTTTCGATCGGTTCCGTTTATCATTTGGTTCCTCGCCTATTTGGCCAAGAGCGCATGTATTCCGTTGGTCTTATCAACACCCACTTCTGGTTAGCCACAATCGGTACCGTTCTGTATATCGTCGCCATGTGGATTTCTGGTGTGATGCAAGGTCTGATGTGGCGTGCCGTAAACTCAGACGGTACACTGACTTACAGTTTCGTTGAATCTGTTCAGGCTTCATACCCATTCTACTTTGTTCGTTTCTTGGGTGGTTTCATTTTCCTTACAGGTATGTTCCTAATGGCGTACAACACGTATAAAACAGTATCTGCACCAAAAGATAGCCTCAAAGCTATCCCGCAGCCGGCTTAAGGAGATTTAAAGAATGAGTTCTAATTCTAACAATCGCCACGAACTTATTGAGCGCAATGTCGGTCTGCTAGCGATTTTTATTGTGTTTGCGATAAGTCTTGGGGCGCTGGTTGAAATCACCCCTCTCATATTCCAAAAGCAAACCACTGAGCCGCTGGAAAACTTGCGCCCATACTCGGCGCTTGAGCTTGAAGGTCGTGACATCTATGTCCGTGAAGGCTGTAATGTTTGTCACAGCCAAATGGTGCGTCCATTCCGCTCTGAGACCGAACGCTACGGACATTACTCTGTAGCAGGAGAGAGTGTCTGGGAACACCCATTCCTATGGGGTTCGAAACGCACAGGGCCAGATTTGGCTCGTGTCGGCGGACGTTATTCGGATGAATGGCATCGTGTTCACTTGCTAAACCCGCGAGAGCTGGTTCCCGAGTCGAACATGCCCGGTTTCCCATGGCTCGCTGAAAACGTTCTGGACGGCAAGGACACTCAGAAAAAGCTTGAAATCTTCCGCAATCAGTTTGGTGTTCCATATACTGATGAACAAATCGCAAGTGCGTCTAAAGATGTAGAAGGTAAAACCGAGATGGAAGCCATCATCGCCTACCTTCAGTCTCTTGGTCATGCAATGAAGTAATAAAGGGGTGACATTATGGACATTGGTACAATTCACAGTATCTGGACCATTGTGCTTTTCGTGTGCTTTATAGGAGTGGTGTGGTGGGCATACGGCAAAAGTCGTAAAGCTCGCTTTGATGAAGCCGCAAACCTTGTTTTTGCCGATGAAGAGCAAGCGCCCTCAAAAGAACAAGGAGAGACGAAACAATGACGACATTTTGGAGTCTTTGGATAATCATCATTACATTGGGCACGCTCGTTGGCTGCGCCGCTATATTGTCATGGTGCCTGAAAGATAAAACAGGGGTGGAAGAAGGTGCGGATATGGGCCATGAATACGATGGTATTCGTGAGCTTAACAATCCTCTACCCAAGTGGTGGACCTACCTGTTCGTGAGTACTTTTGTATTCGCTGCCGTCTATTTTGCACTTTATCCGGGTATGGGAAGCTTCAAAGGTTTACTCGGCTGGCAAAGTTCTGATCAGACGGTGACCTCGTTGGAAGAATCTAGGCAATCAATCGCGAATGCTCAACAGAATAAACAGTTGGTGCAATATGCGAAAGAATTGGATGATGCTGATGCGTATTTCGGCAAGGCCTTTAAGAAGCTTGCTCACGTGGAAGGCACTGACCAACTGCGCCCTATTCCAGAAATAGCAGCGGATGAAAACGCGGTGAAGGTCGGTCAACGGCTATTTTTGCAAAACTGTTCTCAATGTCATGGCTCCGATGCTCGCGGTCAGAAAGGGTTTCCTAATCTGACAGACGATGCATGGTTATATGGCGGAGAGCCTGAGGCGATTGTTACCACGCTGATGCATGGCCGTGTTGGTCAGATGCCAGCATGGAAGGACGCGCTTGGTGAACAGGGTGTTAAAGAAGTGGTTAGTTATACCTTGAGTCTATCTGGACGTTCAGTCAATGCTCGTGAAGCACAAGCAGGTAAAGCACGCTTTGTCGTTTGTGCCGCTTGTCACGGTACGGATGGAAAAGGCAACCCAGCAGTAGGCGCGCCTGACCTCACTGATAAAGATTGGTTGTTTGGCGGCACTCGTGCCGACGTCATGGAAACCGTTATGAATGGCCGTTCTGGTGTGATGCCCGCTTGGAAAGACATTCTAGGTGAAGACAAAATTCAACTCGTTTCTGCTTACGTATGGAGCTTGAGCAACTCTGATAAAGAGTAACACTTCAATAACAGCCCCTTTCAGAGGGGCTGTCTTTTCGCTAAATTTAGCCTACTTTTCTTTTTGAATTCGAGAACTTTTTTATGGTAAAGCCTTGGTATAAGCAATTTTGGCCCTGGTTTCTGATTATCCTGCCTTTGACGGTGGTGGTTTGGACGCTGATCACCGTGATTGTATTTTCTAATAACTCCGTTTCTTTAGTGACAGAGGATTACTATAAAAAAGGGAAAGCAATCAACATTGATATGTCTAAGATCAAGGTGGCACAAAGCCTTGGATTAAAAGCACACCTCCTGTCACAAGACAATGATATTCTTATACAATTCGATAAAGGTCAGTTAGAGCACTATCCCGCGATCAATGTGATGTTTGCGCATCGTACATTGCCTGACCGTGATTTCAGCCAACTATTAACCTCTGATGCACAAGGTCAATACCGTCTATCGCTGAACGACACGCTTCAAGGGCCATGGTTTATCGAGATGGCTCCTCACGATGAACAGTGGCTACTGCAAGGCCGTGTTACTTTTCCCTTATTGTCAGCCGCTGAATTGAAGAATTAGTCCCTCTATGAGTGAAACCTGCTATCACTGTGGTGAAGATGTGCCCAACAACACCGATTTTCAAGTTGAGATTTTGGGTGCAGTCAGACCCATGTGTTGTCCGGGCTGCGAAACCGTTGCTCAAACCATTATTGACAGTGGATTAGTCTCATATTACCAGTACCGAACCACCTCCGCAGAAAAAGTGAATCTCGTTCCGGAACAGCTGCAGGCCCTTATCCACTATGACAATCAGGACGTCCAGTCAGAGTTTGTGCGACACACGCAACACAAATCAGAAGTGACACTGTCACTAGAAGGCGTCTCCTGTGCCGCTTGCGCCTGGTTGATTGAGAAACAAGTGTCAGCACGACACGGCGTGATATCGATTCGTGTCAATACCACAACGAACCGGGCACTTCTTGCTTGGGATTCGTCTCAGACCAAGCTGAGTGAGCTTTTGGCAAGCATCCACAAAATTGGTTACAAAGCCGCTCCATTTGAAGCAGACCAACAGGAAGCGGCCTACCACGAGTCGATGAAACAATACCTTTATCGGCTCGGCATCGCAGGTTTGGCCACCATGCAGGTCATGATGCTGGCTGTGGCGCTGTACTTAGAAGTTTTCGGCGATTTAGAGCCTGAATTTAAACATTACTTCCGTTGGGTAAGCTTGATATTCGCTACCCCTGTGATGTTGTATTCCGCCTTGCCTTTTTATCTCAACGCTTGGCGCAGTATTCGAAGTCGAACATTGGGAATGGATGTTCCTGTCTCCATTGCCATGATTTTTGCCTACTGTGCGAGTGTCATCGCCACCGTGACAGAAACCGGTGAGGTGTTCTTCGAATCGATTTCTATGTTTGCCTTTTTTTTATTAGTCGGTCGTTTCCTAGAAATGCGCGCGCGTCGCAAGGCGGCCGCAGCCAGTGGTAACTTACTTAAGCTCGTCCCTGCCATCGCCACTACGCTCGACGGAAAGCAAGTCCCCGTCAGATCATTGAAGCTCGGCGACCAAATTCGAGTGTTACCAGGAGAGCATATTCCTGCGGACGGTCACATCATCCGCGGACGTGTCCATATTGATGAATCCATGCTCACGGGCGAGTCTGTCCCCGTCGTTAAAAACGTTGATGACAGTGTCTTTGCTGGAACGCTAAATGGCGAAGAATCGTTCGAATTACAAGTGATGTCGACTAAAGCTGATTCGATGATTTCCAATATTGTTCGCCTCCAGGATGAAGCTCAGCTGTCAAAACCGAAGATCGCGCAAATTGCGGATGTCGTCGCACGGTATTTTGTCGCGATTATTTTAACGGTGGCGTCTGCGACTTGGCTTTACTGGCATCAGAATAACCCTGATGATGCTTTCTGGATTCTGCTGTCGGTTTTGGTGGCGACTTGCCCTTGCGCCTTATCACTGGCAACACCCACCGCTTTAACCAGCGCGACATCGCGGATGGGGGAACTCGGGATTTTGTTACGCAAAGGACACGTGTTTGAAACCTTATGTAAAGTGAACCATTTGATTGTTGATAAAACTGGGACACTCACTCACGGTGATATTGAAATCAATCAGGTGTCCACTTTTCAGGATATGAACGATGAAACAGCGTTAGGTCTCGCTGCCGCACTCGAATCTCACGCAAACCACCCACTTGCCAAAGCGTTCAAGCCATATAAATGTGACGACTATACCGTCTCAGACGTTGAAAACATTATCGGCTCTGGTATTCGCGGGACGTTTAATAATAAAACCGTCGCCATCGGCAGCGCGCGTTTTATTTTGCAGGAAGAAACACTGTCCGTGCCAAATTCCGTGTATCTAGCGATTGATGGTCAACATATGGCCACCTTTACCTATCAAGATCCAATTCGTGCTGAAGCACAGGATTTTATTCATCGCTTCCAACAAGCTGGTATCGAAGTCACCCTGCTCACCGGTGATAGTCAATCGAACGCAGACAAAGTCGCCCAGACAATTGGAATCGATAACGTGGTGGCCGGCGCAAAACCTCACGACAAGTTGAATTATCTCCATGGGCTCGACCAAAAATCGGTGACGATGATGTTGGGTGATGGCATTAACGATGCACCAACCCTCGCCGGTGCCCACCTCTCTGTGGCGATGGGAGGAGGCACTGACGTCGCTAAAGCATCTGCCGACATGGTGTTGTTGGGCGACAAGTTAGACCGTATACTCGAAGCGAGAAAGCTCGCATTACGAACGCGAAAAATCATTCGTGAAAATTTGGTTTGGTCGCTCGGTTATAACCTTCTAATTTTGCCTTTAGCTGTGGCAGGATTGGTGGCTCCCTACTTCGCGGTGGTGGGCATGTCCGCGAGCTCCATCATTGTCGTGTCTAATTCTCTTCGCTTGCTCAAACAAAAAGGTCACTAACATGGAAAGCCTTTATATTTTAATCCCCATTGCGATCGTTTTAGTCGGTGTTGCTATCGCTATTTTCCTCTGGGCAGTGAAAAGTGATCAGTTTGAAGATCTCGAACGCCAAGGCCACAATATCCTCTTTGATGAAGAGAAAAATGATGAGAACACACCCAAATGACGACAGATTGGTTGGGTGCCCTACTCGTAGGACTTATCGGCGCGGGTCATTGCATGGGAATGTGTGGCGGTATTGCTTCAGTTCTGAGCCTTGGTCAGAAAGAACACTCTAAGCTCGTTCCCATTTTTTATAATCTCGGCCGGCTCTTAAGTTATTCTTTCATCGGGGCTCTTGTTGGCGGCACCGTTTCGACGATAACCCAAATCGGTGCACTCAATGGCGCTCTCGTATGGCTGAGACTGGCCGCCGCGCTCTTTATGGTTTTACTGGCTTGTTACATTGGCCGCTGGTGGCAAGGTCTTGTCTACATAGAAAGGTGGGGGAAAAAGCTTTGGCGGTTTATCTCCCCTGCCGGTCAATCTCTCCTGCCACTCAAATCGCCGCTGCACGCGCTGCCCTTTGGCTTTGTGTGGGGTTGGTTGCCTTGCGGTCTTGTTTATTCCACTTTAACCTGGTCGGCCGTGTCGGGGAGTGCGTTAGATGGCGCATTGATCATGTTTGCATTTGGGCTTGGAACCCTTCCTGCCATGCTGATGATGGGGTTTGGTGCCTCGTCTCTGCACCACATTCAGAAGTCAAAAATCTTTCGCAACTTGGGGGCCCTCCTACTGCTCACTTATGGTCTCTATACAGGTTATGGCGCCCTCTTACTTTTGTCTCTCATTTGAGAGTCTATAAGGCATCGCTTTTCACAAGACTTCGCGTATAATGGAAGCTAAAGTTTGGTTGAGAACCCTTCCTGAAGGTCGTTATGATTACAGATAAATTGTCCACAAAACGTGTCAATTCCGGCGGCTGTACCATTCACTGCCAAGATTGCAGCATTAGTCAACTCTGCATCCCTTTCACTTTAAACGACTCTGAACTTGATCAGCTCGATGAGATTATAGAGCGCAAGAAACCAATCCAAAAAGGCCAAGAGCTTTTTAAAGCAGGTGATGAGCTTAAATCACTCTATGCAATTCGATCTGGTACCCTCAAGAGCTATACCATTACAGAACAAGGCGATGAACAGATCACAGCGTTCCATCTTGCCGGTGACTTGGTCGGCTTTGATGCCATTACAGGCGATGTTCACCCGAGTTTCGCGCAAGCGCTAGAAACATCGATGGTGTGTGAAATCCCATATGAAACGCTCGATGATTTGTCCGGTAGAATGCCCAAACTTCGTCAGCAAATGATGCGTCTGATGAGTAATGAAATTAAGGGCGATCAGGATATGATCTTGCTTTTATCGAAGAAAAACGCAGAAGAACGTCTCGCCGCATTTCTTTACAATCTTGCCACTCGATTCTCGCAACGCGGATTCAGTCAACGTGAGTTTCGTCTAACGATGACACGTGGCGACATCGGGAATTACCTAGGTTTGACTGTCGAAACTATCTCTCGTCTTCTGGGCCGTTTTCAAAAGGCGGAACTCATCAGCGTCAAAGGCAAATACATCACTATACTTAATCATAATGATCTCATGGAATTGGCTGGCGTTTCTTTACAACCCTAATAATTTCAATGACGTAGCTCAAACCTGAGCTGCGTCATACTTTTTTGACACTACTCACTATTTTTCTAATATTTTTCGCTTAGCTGCGCTACATTAATCATATACTCGACTCAATTCCAAGGAGTTCATATGAGCATTTATAATAGGATCCTAGTGGTTGCTGACATCAATCGAGACGAGCAACCTGCCCTGACTCGAGCTATGCAGCTTGCTAAAAAAAGCCGCTCACGCAGTAAAGTTACGTTCTTTTTATCTATTTATGATTTCTCCTATGACATGACATCCATGCTATCCGTCGATGAGCGTAACGCCATGCGGCAAGGTGTCATTGGTCAACGTGAAGAGTGGCTTAAAAAAGTTGCGAAGACACACCTCAGTGATGATATAGATTTTGAATGCAAGGTTATATGGCACAATAGACCTTACGAAGCAATCACCTCAGAGGTTTATTCCGGAGAACATGATATTGTCATCAAAGGAACCCGTAAACATGACACCTTGGAGTCCGTCATTTTTACCCCCACAGATTGGCATTTGCTCCGCAAGTGCCCTTGCCCAGTGCTGCTCGTTAAGCATGCTGACTGGCCGGAACAATCGAGCATATTGGCTTCTGTACACGTAGGCTCAGAAAATGACACCCACCTTGCTCTCAATGATGTCTTGGTTGAGCAGATGAACAGTTTATCTGAACGGTTAGAAGCGAAGCCCTATCTGGTTAACGCCTACCCTATTACCCCCGCTAACATCACTATTGAACTTCCTGAGTTTGACCCAACGACATACAGCGATGCGGTTCGTGGGCATCACCTTTCTGCAATGAAAGCATTGCGTCAGAAACACGGATACGGAGAAGAACAAACCCGTGTACAGCAAGGATTACCGGAGGATGTTATCCCCGCCTTAACCCAAGAACTCAACGCTGGCATGGTCATTATCGGCACCACGGGACGCGCCGGTTTATCCGCGGTGTTTATTGGTAACACCGCCGAGCATGTGATTGACAAAATTAATTGTGATGTTCTGGCACTTAAACCTCCGGGCTATGTTAGCCCTTTGGACCCAGTAAATGCTAAGTGACTATTGCGTTTTTTTGTTCTCTTCTGGCTTTATAGCTGGTATCTGAGTCAATTATCCGTATCATACCCACTTCATTTTGGTTCATGAATGGTTAAGACTGCAATAAAATGACAGAGCAAACTCAAGAGCTTAACAAGGCTCAGCAATATAATTTCAACAAGCTACAAAAGCGTATTCGCCGTAATACTGGTCAGGCAATCCAAGATTTCAACATGATCGAAGACGGTGATCGAATCATGGTCTGCCTATCAGGTGGAAAAGATAGCTATACCATGCTTGATATTCTCATGAGTTTGCAAAAAAGTGCTCCGATTCATTTTTCCCTTATTGCGGTTAACCTCGATCAGAAACAGCCAGGATTTCCCGAGCACGTTCTCCCTGAATACCTCGAGTCTTTGGGGGTTGAATATCAAGTTGTCGAAGAAGATACCTATTCGATTGTCGTCGATAAAGTTCCAGAAGGAAAAACAACGTGCTCGCTATGCTCTAGGCTTCGACGCGGAATACTTTATCGTACAGCCAAAGAGTTGGGCGCAACAAAAATTGCGTTAGGGCATCATCGTGACGATATTCTCGAAACGCTTTTCCTCAATATGTTTCATGGCGGTAAAATGAAAGGGATGCCACCTAAACTTGTGTCTGATAATGGTGAACATGTCGTTATTCGCCCTCTCGCCTACTGCCGTGAAAAAGATATTATCAAGTTCTCTGCAATGCGCGACTACCCTATCATTCCTTGTAACTTGTGTGGCTCTCAGCCAAATTTGCAGCGTCAAAACATTAAGCACATGCTTAACGATTGGGATAAACGCTTTCCGGGACGCATCGAGTCCATGTTCAGAGCCATGCAAAACGTCGTTCCCAGTCACATGGCGGATCATCAGCTATTTGATTTTAAGTCTATCGATAAAGATTCAGGGGTGATTGATGGCGGAGACATCGGCTTTGATAAAGAAGAGATGCCAAATCAAGCCGTGTTCGATGAAGGCTTAGTCCAAGAGTTTGAACCAAGTCTACAGCTTAATGTCACTAATATTTAGATAAGGTAAAGGGTCGCAGAAGCGGCCCTTTCTGTTTGGCATGAGTCAACATCACTTTGCTTTCGGCAGAAAAGGAAGCACACGAGCCGTCTTTTGCGGCAAGCTCATCGTTCCTCCACGACCAATCTCAGCCAGTGATATTTGTACTTTTCCGTCAATAATCGGTTTCGTTTGCCCATTGGAAAACTGAACCGAAGCATTTAAGTTGTTCGAAAACTCTAACGTCACACCCTCGACGTCTGGGGTGAACCAACTGGCAAACATTCCCCCAAGATCTTCCAACATCGTTTGCATTTGAGGCATCAATCTTTCAATCTCAGCATACGCGACAACCCCCTCTAGCGGGTCCTTTGTCATAACAACCATCGAAAAATCACAACGTTGATTGACTGGGGTTCTGACAAAGACCAAAGGGTTCGCTGACTTTAGATTGCTGTCTAATGGCACTAAGACTTCATGGTAAGGGGAAGTTTTGAGCTGTTCATAATGCGCTTCTTTTTCCATCCATGCCTTTTCAATCACACAATTCGATTTGGTTTCAGCATTGAGAAAAAAGAAACCCACTTTAACGTCTTGATGGCCTTGCTTCTCATTTTGCTTAAGTTGTGTGTAAAGCTTGGAATACGTGAACATATACTCTTGAGCATGAATGGGCAATGCCACTGTCGCCATCAAAGTGAGCAGGGCTAAAGATTGTTTCTTCATTATTACTACTTATTTTTATTTGGTGTTTTGTCCCAGAAAGACTGATTGTGCCTGATCATCGCCTGTAAGTCCTTGACATACGCCTCACCTCGTTCAGAGTATTTCAGCAAACCCTCCGTCAATGCAAGGGCCGCCCCCGTATTGGTCAGGCTTTGACCACTAAGATAACGTTGATAACGAATTTCACGCAGTTCCTCATAAGCTCGATTACGATTAACATTCATGAAATAGCCGTGAATAGATTGCTGAACAGAATCAAATTTCGCCACTTCGTGGGTCATGCCTTCACCACGCAAAAGGGGGACTAAGCCACACCCGACACTGTAGCACCACTGTCCGAAGTAATTATTGGCTTGCAGAGCAAAGCGGGAAGTTCCCCACGCCGATTCATTCGCTCCCTGAACCAAAACAAGAGCTTCAGGGATCATTTCTACTCGATGAAGCATTTGATCAAGCCATGACTGTGTTATCCCCGAAGTATCCAGCTCGACATCATAACGTGCTGCCAAGCGCGCGGCTTCCCGCCGTTCTGCACGAGACACACTGCCCGCTTTTAAGCTGCGCTGAATGCTTTCCAACTGGCGTCTCTCTTCCAGAATACGTTTGTTTTCAAAAGCCACACCTGGGCGAAGGTAATCAAAAAATGCTCGTTTCTTTTCCGTCACATTAGTCATCGTGGCAAAGTTCGGTGCCTTTTCTACTCGCCAACCCTCAAATGACAGCGCGTAGTCTTTGGTCGGCGACGGCTTGGTACTCTCTTTATCCTGTTCTTTCTCAAAGACCCAAAAACTCCAACTGGCCACCAAGCCCGTTACAATAAGAGCAAGAAGCTCTGTTTTACGCATTGAACAATTGTGAATTATCGTCATTGTCGTCATCCTTGCCTTTAGGTTTTCCTATCACCGCAGCGGTAAGCTTAGTGCCAAACATTTCTCGGTAAATAATCCCTTTAGCGTGAAAATAAAATGGGATAACAAAGACTAACCCCAAACCATAGGGCAGTGCACCAACAACGAACATAAGTGTAATCGCCAAGTAGATACCAGCCAAGCTTATGATTTTCTTGTTTGCCGCCCTAAGTGAAAGTAGCAACGACTGAGCGGGTGAGACTTGTTTGTCACAAATAAGTAGCAGCGCATTACTGAATGCCAATGATAAATACAAGGTAATAAACGGAATAAGAGCGCCCAACACCCATTGCACAGATAAGCTCAAGGATGTCGCAACAATGATCGGTATCGTATACTGAAGGCCCTTGGTCATATCCTGAAGCTTAGTGGGTAATCCCACGGTGTGACTTAATGCCATTAACATCACACCGGCAAAAATTGGCGCGCTAATAATTTTATAACTGGAACTCGCCACCAAGACAATTTGCATGAATTGTTGCAGCTTCGCTTCATCTGGGTTGTCCACGAGCGTCACTAGTTGGTTAAGGTCATCCAATTGTAGGGTCAAGGCCACGTACACAATCAATAACTGCACCGCTAGAAGTAAAATAGTAGCAGGCAAAAACGAGAAAAAGTTTTTCGTTGTCAGTTCCCAAGCCTCCTTCAGTACATCCACTGCTTTGAGCTCATAGTCACCTGATAGTGCACGCTCAATACTCCCACCTAGGTTGAAGTCTTTTTCTGTCTCATTACTCATTCTGTAATCCGGTACCTAGCCAACGTACAACTGCGCTAACTTATTGTTGAAGTGATATATTACGACATTCTTACATTATACTGGAAGCGTTATAAACACCAAATTAAATCCATAATGCACCCCGTTTCATCGCGACTTTAGTGAAATCATCGTAACGAAACAAGCGCATTGTCCTCACCGAAACCGATTCAAATTGGAGGGATGAGCCGGCTTATTCCTCGCCGTTTATGTGTGACCTTAAAATTTTTGAGTGTAAGCGTCATAAAGTCCTTTAATTTGGCCCGTGTGATGATTATGATTCGCGATTCTAATCCAATATTCTTATCAGCCAATTTAGTGTGGGAGAAAAACAGACGTTGAACGCTAAACAATATGTAGAGCAACCCGTTATTCGTTTAACTGGCCTCAGCAAGAGTTTTGATGGAAAGCAAATCATCGGCAACCTTAACCTCGATGTGAATCATGGTGAATTCTTGACCATTCTAGGTCCCTCAGGTTGCGGAAAAACCACTGTTTTACGAATGATTGCCGGTTTTGAAACCGCCGACAGTGGCGAGATTATTCTTGGTGACCATAATGTCACTCAAATCCCTGCCGAGCAACGTCATGTCAACACTGTATTCCAAAGCTACGCTTTATTTCCTCATATGACCGTGTTTGATAACGTCGCATTTGGGCTACGAATGCAAAAAATCCCATCGGCAGAGATCGAACCACGAGTGATGGAATCATTGCGAATGGTTCGCCTTGACCATATGGCAGCACGCAAGCCCCATCAACTTTCAGGTGGTCAGCAACAACGAATCGCCATTGCTCGTGCCGTGGTCAACAAGCCTAAAGTGCTTTTACTTGATGAATCGCTGTCTGCACTGGATTATAAACTTCGCAAGCAAATGCAAATTGAGCTTAAGCAGCTCCAGCGTCAACTAGGTATTACCTTCATTTTCGTTACCCACGATCAAGAAGAGGCCTTGTCAATGTCGGACCGTATCATCGTAATGCGAGATGGCGTTATAGAACAAGATGGCTCACCACGGGAGATCTATGAAGAACCCCAAAATCTCTTCGTTGCGCGTTTTATTGGCGAAATCAACGTCTTTAAGGCCAATGTTATTGAGCGTATCGACGAAAAACGCATTCGGGCCGAGATTGAGGGGGTGGATTCTGTTGTCTATTACCACCAACCGGTTCACTCAGGTGATAAACTTCAGGTTCTTCTTCGCCCTGAAGATTTACGCCTAGAGGAAATCAAAGAGTCAGAACAAAAAGGCATCGTCGGCCATGTTATCGAGCGCACCTATAAAGGTATGACGCTTGATTCTGTCGTGACACTTGAATCAGGCCTTAGAGTAATGGTGAGTGAGTTCTTTAACGAAGATGACCCAGATGTCGATCATTCACTTGGGCAAAAAGTGGCCATTACCTGGGTTGAGAGCTGGGAGGTGGTATTGCATGATACGCAAGAAGTGTAATCTACAAAATGCCATCATAGCCCTCATTGTGGGATGGCTTGCTCTGTTTGTGTTAGTACCCAATCTGATGATCGTTGGCACCAGTTTTCTGACCCGAGATGAAGCGCATCTCATTGAACTGACGTTCACTCTGGATAACTACCTACGCCTGATCGATCCACTTTATGCAAAAGTGCTTTTGCATTCTTTCTACATGGCCATCATCGCGACGCTGCTTTGTCTGGCCATTGGTTATCCCTTTGCCTATTCCGTTGCCAAGATGCCTAAAAAGTGGCGGCCTATCATGCTCTTTTTGGTGATCGTCCCTTTCTGGACCAATTCGCTTATCCGTACATATGGCTTAAAAATCGTGTTAGGCACTCAAGGTATTTTAAACAAATCCTTGCTGACCATTGGCATCATAGATAAGCCTATACGGCTGATGTACACCGAAACCGCCGTCATGATTGGCTTGGTATACATTCTTCTGCCCTTTATGATTCTGCCTTTGTATTCTGCGATTGAAAAGCTTGACCGCACTTACATCGAGGCAGCAAAAGACTTAGGTGCAAATAAGTATCAAACGTTTATTAAGGTCATTTTCCCGCTCACGATACCAGGTATCATTGGAGGGTGCTTACTCGTCCTTCTACCCGCTTTAGGCATGTTTTATGTTGCCGACTTGCTAGGAGGCGCCAAAAACTTACTGATCGGTAACGTCATTAAGAGTCAGGTTCTCAATACACGAGATTGGCCATTTGGCGCCGCGACCAGTATTGCTCTGACAGCCGCAATGGCCATTATGCTTTTTGCTTATTATCGAGCCGGTAAACTTATGAATAAACGAGTGGAGTTCAACTAATGGGAAGAACTCTAAGACTAGGCTTTATGTCGCTGGTTTATGCCTTCTTGTATCTCCCGATCATCGTATTGATCGTCAATTCATTCAATGCCAACAAATTTGGCATGAAATGGGGAGGCTTTACGACCAAGTGGTACCAAGACCTACTCAATAATGACAGCCTGATGCAGGCCGCTTGGCACTCTTTGTCTATTGCGATCTTTTCCGCAACCGCTGCCACCATCATAGGCAGTCTATCAGCCATCGCCCTTTTTCGTTACTCGTTCAAAGGCAAAGGTCTTGTGAACGGAATGCTGTTCGTGGTGATGATGTCTCCTGATATCGTAATGGCCATTTCTCTTCTGGCTCTATTCTTGGTGATCGGAGCACAGCTTGGCTTTTTCACACTGTTGATCGCACATATTACCTTCTGTCTGCCCTTCGTTGTCATCACAGTTTATAGCCGCCTTAGCGGTTTTGACGTAAAGATGCTCGAAGCCGCTAAAGATCTTGGCGCGACAGAATGGGTGATAATAAAGAGCATTGTTTTACCCTTGGCAAAACCTGCCGTCGCAGCGGGCTGGTTACTCAGTTTCACCTTGTCTCTTGATGATGTCATTATCAGCTCTTTTGTCACTGGGCCTGGTTACGAAATATTGCCTCTGAAGATTTACTCAATGGTGAAAGTCGGTATTTCTCCAGAAGTCAACGCGCTCGCCACCGTCATGTTAATCGTCTCTTTAGTTCTTGTGGCGGTATCGCAGACACTGGCGAGAGACAAAGTCCATTAGAATCCGATATCGTCTATTTATCGAATCAATATGGGCATCATTTAGTGCCCATTGCGAGTATTGACTGGTATAATTTATTATGAACCGCTTATCATAATGATGGGCATTGTATTTATCTCGATATCTTCAACTATCGTCAGGACTGACGATTTACGAATCAGCAAAAAGAACGGAAAAATAATGAAAAACAAATTCTGTGCAAGCTTACTCTGCACGGCGACCTTGTTCGCCTCACCTGCTATGGCGGCTGACCAAGAACTCTACTTCTACAACTGGTCCGAATACATTCCCAATGAAGTTTTGAAAGACTTCACCAAAGAAACTGGGATTAAGGTGATATATTCAACCTATGAGTCAAACGAAAGCATGTATGCCAAGCTCAAAACTCAGGGAAGTGGATATGATCTTGTGGTTCCTTCGACATACTTTGTGTCTAAAATGCGTAAAGAAGGTATGCTGCAATCCATCGATAAGAAGCAGCTATCGCACTTTTCTGATTTGGACGCCAATTTTCTAAACAAGCCTTTTGACCCAAATAATAGTTATTCGATTCCTTATATCTGGGGTGCAACGGGTATAGGCATTAACTCTGATATGTTGGATAAATCGTCCGTAACCAAATGGGATGATTTATGGGACAGTAAATGGGAAGGCCAGCTTATGCTGATGGATGACGCTCGTGAAGTGTTCCATATCGCACTAACCAAATTAGGTTTTTCACCCAATACCACCAACCCAGACGAAATCAATGCCGCTTATCAAGAGCTGCAAAAACTGATGCCGAACGTATTAGTATTTAACTCAGATTTTCCCGCTAACCCTTATTTAGCGGGCGAAGTTTCACTCGGAATGCTTTGGAATGGCTCAGCCTATATGGCGCGTCAAGAAGGCGCTTCTATTGATATTATTTGGCCAGAAAAAGGCACCGTATTTTGGATGGACAGCTTAGCCATCCCTGCGGCAGCAAAAAATGTTGAAGCCGCGCATAAGATGATCAATTTCTTACTGCGCCCAGAAAATGCCGCAAAAATAGCACTTGAAATCGGTTACCCTACTCCAGTGGCCACCGCTCACGCACTGTTACCCAAATCGTTTGCCAATGACCCGAGCATTTTCCCTCCTCAGAAAGTCATGGACAGCGGGACCTGGCAAGATGAAGTCGGTAAGGCCAGCGTGCTCTACGACGAGTACTTCCAAAAGTTGAAAGTCAACAATTAACCCACTTTTCCATTTCGGTTATATACTCAATAAAGCGGCTTAAGCCGCTTTATATCATTCTGAATATTGGCATTCGTTTGGTATCTGTTGTTGGCTTATAAACCGGGGACATCATGACAGCAAAGTACAAACGATTCCTTATCGGCTTCTCTGTGCTTACTGCGCTGGCAGGATTTGTGACCGTGGTCGGTTATCATTTCGGCTCCAAGCCTTATCATGATGTGATATTTGAAACCAATACGTTATTGGTTCTTTTGTTTATTTTCTTCGTCTCCCGCCATGTCACAAGCCGTAACCCTTACATGAAGTCCGGCATCATGCTTTTGCTCCTCAATCAAATTTATGATATCGCGGAAGAGTTTCCCAGTATTGGACGTTGGGCCGACCAACACGAGCTCACTCATACCTTGATCGAGGATGGCACTCTGCAAATGGCCTATCTTTTGATCGCATTTGGTATCACGCGACTGGTCAGGCGCATGCGGAGAAATGCCCTCACGGATGAGTTAACAGGTCTTTACAATCGAAAAGCCCTCTTTTCGATTACTCGGTGCCAATTCGATTTGATTTATATCGATTTAGATGGATTAAAAGAAGTCAACGATACTCACGGCCATGCGAGTGGAGATTTGACCATCATTCGGTTTGCGCATGCAATTAGGGCCTGTTTGCAACCGTCAGACGACGCCTTTCGTATTGGCGGCGACGAGTTTGTGATTGTCGTTGGCCATAATGAGGGCGCTCAGTTTATTGATCGCTTAAAATTAGAATTGGGCGAAGAAACTATTTTATTTAGTTTTGGTATAGAAGCCTCAACCCCTAACACCCTCAAAGAGAACCTTATCAAAACAGACCGTGCCATGTACGCAATGAAGCATAGACAAAGGCAAAAATCCTCCGATACAAGTAAGGCGTCGAACTAGTGCCCCTATGGGGTCATTGTCAGTAATTCGTCTACCAATTTGGGAACCTCCTGACTCGCCTTCCCGTATCGCTTCTCATCAAACTCACTCTCAACCGCACTGGGTTCAAGGTTAATTTCAATGGTATGAGCCCCCTGCATTTTTGCGTCATGAACAAAACCCGCCGCCGGAAAGACCACACCTGACGTGCCTATGGATACAAAGAGATCAGCGCGCTCTAATGCGGAATAAATCTCCCCCATACGCAAGGGCATTTCTCCAAACCAAACAATGTGTGGGCGCATTTGAGCAGGGATCTGACAACAATGGCATAAATCGCCCATCTTTAGCGCTTGAGTCTGTTCGACGACCTGATTCGACACACTGCAACGTGCTTTAAGTAACTCACCATGCATATGAATCACTTGGTGGTTTCCTCCCTTTTCATGGAGGTTGTCGATATTCTGCGTAATCACCGTCACAGTGGCCTCTGATTCCAGCTCCAAACGACCCAGCGCAAGATGAGCTGCATTAGGCTGGATTGCCTCTTGTTGAAGTTGAAAACGACGTTGATTATAAAAATTCTGAACTAAATCGGGGTCACGTTCAAAACCCTCAGGTGTCGCGACATCTTCAATGCGATGTTCTTCCCATAGACCATCTTGAGCTCTAAACGTCTCAATACCAGACTCAGCAGAAATACCGGCGCCAGTCAGTATCACGATGTTTTGATAGGGAAAGTTCATATCGTCTTCCTTAATGCACTTAATTGTGGGTAGCTTACCATGCGCTCAAAAACATCAGAAGCGCCAAAAGATTAGACCATAGTCAAAAGTGGCAATCGCCCTGTGAATCGACTATTCACAATTGAATCAAAAAAAATTTACATCTCAGAACAAGGCGTATCTTATTGTGTACACTTTCAGTACCCCTATTTCATTAGGCCAACTATTCGCTGATAGCCGCCCATTACTCGATTGCGTTTAGCCAAATGTACGGCTTAGAAAATGGGCGGCTTTCGGAATAGCACCGTTAAATAACTAAACTAACAGTGTTAATAAAATCGGTCGCTAGCGGGCAGATCACAACGTCAACCTTGTTGTCAGCATAGCCTTAAACGCCACCGACGAGACCCTTATTTATAAATTAATAAGCCGATAGTGCCTGTTCTTTATTACTCAAGGTAAGGTGCCTATCGGCAAACCTGTTGGCGGGAGAAAATCATGAGACAATACCTTTACATAATACCCCTCTATTTTGGTCTGAGTAGCTTTTGTATCAGTGTAAACAGCTATGCCCATTCATTAATGCCTACCATCGATATAGGAACTCTCGATGAAGCAAGTTTAGTCGAACACAACATGCCCCAAATGCTGAAAAACACACGTTTTGTTTACCAACCTCATCATCGCCCTTTCACCATGAATAACGATTTTTCCGATGCAAAATCATGGTTAGCGTTAGAAGAGCCTCTGCTGCATTGGAGTGGCGCATTTGGGGTTGATCCAAGAGTCGTTTTAACCACCTTAATGGTCAATAAGAAATGGTCGCCAAAACAAAAGGTTTCTAACAGCGATATCAAAGAATACAGTGAGGATATAAAGCACATCGCCAATCGCTTATCTCAACTCTACTACCATGCTAACCGGCAGTCCAAGCGGGCGTACAATGCCGCGACTTATTCAATCGCTTATTCACTGCCCAACCTCGGTGATTGGCCTCAGTGGCAAGAGGTTTACCAACATTGGTTTAGCAACCAACAAAGTCGTGAAACTGTCTTGAACAAAGCTGCACCTGAGTTTCAATGGCCATGGCGAATAAGTTATAACTGGGTTCCTAATGGCCCACATTCCCACACAGGTTCAGGTTACCCACTGTCTTCTGTCGACGTGTCTTATGACTGGCCAAGCTGGGGCGGTCAGACTTACAGTGTCACTGCAGCTCACGATGGATACGTGACTGTGTTTTCACGTTGTCAGATAAGAGTTTCTCACCCTGACGGCTGGGCTACCAATTACTATCATATGGATGGCATTTCTGTAAAAAACGGCGCATGGGTTGACAAGAATACTCGTTTAGGGACCTACGCCAGCCAACGGAGCACAGCGCTCTGTCAAGGAGGCTCATCAACAGGACCTCATCTCCACTTTTCAGTGTTATACAATGGCCAGTTTCAATCAATACAAGACCTTTCTTTTGGCCCGTATAGTATGCATGTAGGTCGCTACAGTTATGACAGCCATTGCAATTTTGCCTGGATGCAAGACAAACGAAGCAATACTAAAGCGTGTTTTTGGGATCGTGTAAATAACCCGAGCCAATAAACGTCACTGCGGCGAATGTCTGATCAACATTTAGGGAGTCTCATCTACTCGCTATAATTGGACGTCAATAGTACAAGACGGTCGCCGTAGTTTTTATCGCAACCCATCATAGTTATATATTGAAATTATAAATGACCTCTTACCTGCATTGCGGGCCTAATGATATTTATTACTGGATACGTTTGAACCATCAGAAAATCTCCTGATTGGTGAATAAAGGTAACAATAAAACCTGCGTTATTTTTTAGGGTGGGAGAATAAGGATACAAAAGCGGTGTTAATGAAGGGATCTTTTAGGGGTGTTTGTGTAAGGGTCTCTAATCAAAGCCATTAAAAAGGTGTGATGACAAGTCACCACACCTAAAAATTTCATTCATTGACGACGTTATAGAGTAGTAACGTTCAACGCTTGAGGGCCTTTTTTACCCTGCTCAACATCAAAACTCACTTTTTGGCCTTCAGCAAGAGTTTTAAAGCCTTCAGATGCGATAGCATTGAAGTGAACAAAGACATCAGCACCACCGTTATCTTGAGTGATAAAGCCGAAACCCTTTGTTTCGTTGAACCATTTTACTGAACCCGTCGTTTTAGTAGACATAGATACCTCGGTATAAATTTAAATAATATAAAGCTGCAAACAAATACTATCGCTTAAATTATGAATATAATTTATCCCAGATTCAAAACGAGTAGCCTTGAAAATTAACTGAGAAAATACATTACTAATTTCTTCATTAATTATTTGAAAGCGCTGGGTTAACTATACAGGGAGTTTGCAAAATCACCAGACTTATTTTGGTTTTTATCCGTTCTCAACACAAGTCTATTTACCACTTGAGGACAGCGACAGCGCAGACAGCGCAGGCAGCGCCATTATCAATGATTGAACAGTTCAAATATGACACTAATTACAGAGTTCACTGTCAATAAATAATCCTTAAGGAAGCCTTGATCTTTAACCTAGATGATCATCATGAATCTGATTTTGTTATAGAAATTTCTTATTTTTCTCTTTTCCAACAGAACAATCCAGTCTATTGTGTCGGCAATTAATTCCAGCCATAAAAAGGGAGATTAAAATGAACAATCATAAGCGTCAAATCGAGTTTGACTCGGTACAGCGAGGGTTTGTTAGCTTACTGCCTATTTCCTTCTTTGTCGTGATCTTTGGCGCTGCTTTTGGACTTGCTGCTGCTCAAAGCGGGTTGAGTCAAGTGTCTGCCATGCTGATGAGCTTCATGGTATTTGCTGGAGCATCTCAGTTTGGTGTCTTGGAACTATGGGGAAATCAGGTGCCTATTCTCGCTCTTATTGTCACTGTGTTTGCGATCAACGCTCGGCATTTATTGATTGGCGCGACTCTCTACCCGCATATACGTTCACTCCGTCCCGTGTCTCGCTACAGTATTATGCTGGTTGCCTCTGATGCTAACTGGGCGATGTCAATGCGAGCATTTTCCAATAACGAGCCATCAAAAGGGATTGGAATATTATTAGGGGGTGGCCTCGCACTGTGGTTTTTCTGGATTGTCGGAACCTGGATAGGGCTTTATTTTGGCAATGCGATTCAAGACCCCTCATCTTTGGGTATCGATATGGTGATGGGATGCTTTCTCCTAACTATGGTACTCGAAGGTAAAACAAACAATAGGGCCTACGCTATATGGACTCTGGCCGCCATCTCATCCATTGGTGCCTTTTTCTATTTGCCGGAAAATAGCCATGTGATCGTTGGGGCATTGACTGGGGGCATTGCAGGGGTCTTGATTGAAGGAGAAAATAATGAACATTAATACGACAGAAACAGGGGCCTTGATACTCATTGTCATTATGATGGTTGTGACCATCGTTACTCGCTGGGGAGGGATATACATCATGTCTTTTGTCCCAATCAGTCAACGAGTCCAACGCTTTATCGCTGCCATGTCCGGTTCTGTGTTGGTCGCCATTATTGCGCCAATGTTTCTAACCAGCGATCTAGGCGGTAAATTGGCTCTGCTGATCACGGCATTAGGTACGCTCTTTCTCAAACGGCCTCTCCTATCCATTACCGCCGGCTTAGCGGTGGCCGCAATCACTCGAACCTCCTATTAAACACAAAAACCACTGGGGGCTGCTATTCTGCACCCAGTGGTTTTTCGCTTATGTTGTTGCCTGTTTCGCGCCCCTCAGCCATTTTTTTAGAGGTTGTGTTATCCAATAGCGTAGGAAAAATAGGGCTATCTGAATCAATATGTAGTGACGTCTGCAATACAATATGCACAGATAATCAAATTGTTCGGTTGCCCCTTCAAACAGTATTTTGGGATAAATAAATTTTTGTCGGGAGGCGACTTTGGGATTTTTTGCCCCTGCCATAAAATATTTTTTCTTGGTTCGGTAGGCTTGCCAACTCGCTTTAATAAAAACATAACCTCGTTCAAAATCACTCAATTCTGGGTTCACCCAAAGTCCACCACCTTCAACGATTTCTTTGTCGGCATGGGTCAATGGATGAATTAAGTCTTTGGGTAGATCGTGTAAATACGTGAGCGGGCTGTCGCTGTTTATCGTAAACCCTGCGCACATTTTCCCTTTGGCGTTATAAAATGCCCCAACAAACGAGCGTTTTCTAAGCAGTTCGACTGAATTGTTGTTCCCTGAAATCAATTTGTATTGCTTGGCAAACTCCAACAAATCTTCATGGCTGGAAAGACGCTTGCTCGATAAAATCATTGATGGATCTCCGTGGAATATGAGGGGCAGCTGTTTATCTGATAGCGGCCGGGTGACACTAGGTTATTGGGGTCAAAAGCGGTTTTTATAAGGAAACGAAGCTTGAGCGCATCACCTTCAAGCTCCTGCCCGATGTCGAATGGCATCTCATCGACAGAACGACGATAGCAGGGCCACTGATGGCGACGATAGAGATCCCGAAGTTTACTCGTCAGCTCCGTTGCTCGTTCAACTTCTTCTTGATTACCCGAATCATAATAAACACTTACGATAGCCTGACACATATAAGCATTGACGGCTGTCAGGGTGACTCCAAACTCAAACCCTGCTTTGTCGAAAGCTTGTTTTGAAAGGCGCATACACTTGTCGACTTCTTCTCCTAACATAGGCAAAGTAGGAGCAACCCAAAAAAATCCAGCGCCATCAGCGACGGGGTTCATCTTATCGGGTATCGTTCCTCGATACCGCCAGTAGCACCCCTTAAGCGCTAAATCTTTTGGGTTGCCCTCAAGCATATCCATCATTTCAGTAAACTCACTAAGGCTGTTCTGAAAACGTCGATATCCCTGAAGAAAACCCAGTGTTGGCGTCATCCATTTCGTAAGTCTGTCAAGTTGCTTTAGCTTCTTCAAACTGACAATATCGACCTTAGCGAACGGTTGAAGTGCCGCCTTAATCCGCTTGGCTTTGGCTTTAGCGATCCCTTTGCTCCCTGTCACCACAAACGCACCTGACCATGGTGTCAATTTATATCGAGTACACAATTGATCGATGTCGGTTTGGTCGGCCCCCTTTTTGCCGTCCCAGCGTTCAAAATTAAAGCGCTCCATCATGGTTAGCATACGGTAGGTGTTACCTAAATGAGGCAATCCATCAATAGTGCCCTCTAATTTAAGGAGGCGCATCGTCTCAATGTAAGTTGGCAGGTCTGCCGCAGACTTCAGGCGCACCAAACAGCGCAGGCTACTCTCAGGCTTGCGCGTCAGTTCAAACTTCATTTTACTGATCACCGCAAGGTTATTTTGTGTGAAAAGCTCGTGAAGGTTGGCAGATAACCCCGCTCGCCCACAGTACCTGCTACTTCTATCTAAGTGAATCATTTCACCATGGGCCAAAATTAATTCACTGATCATAAAATGCTGGCTGCGGTTCCCTGTCGAACCATGCCCAAATCCACGTTCAAGGACATTTCCCATCACACTGGTATTGGGTCCTGCACCCGTGCAGTCAATCATCCATGGCGTATTCTCCAGATAATCGGCGATCTGCCCCTGAGTGACGCCCGGCTCAATCTCTATCACTCCCAAATCGTTATCAAAACCGATGATTCGATTCATCTGACTGAGATCAAGTAAAATACAACCATCACTAGGAGGCGTTCTATACCCGTACCCCCAGTTATTACCTTTGCCGATCGGATACACAGGCTGCTTACGTTGAAACGCCTGAGTGATAATGGTTTGAAGCTCATGACAACACTCAGGTTGGAGAGTTTGAGTGGCAGTACGACAATGGTTACCAAGCCCGCTAAATAGAACGTTAGGCTGCCTGTTCTCTATATCTTGCGCAGCAATTGACACGGTACACTCCCTTATTTGGTCAATTAAAATTCTTCCTAAGTCACTGGTTTACCAGAACTCAAGGTGGGCGGAATTATCGCAGCAGGATCGATATCAAACAATGTACATATTGGAGTGATGAATGCATTCAGCAAGCGCAACTGAATTACAAAAGACATAGTGACACGAAAAAACGAGCAGGATAAGGTCATTTCAAGAGTGGTGGGTATTGGGCATCAAAGTGACGCAAAATATAGAATTGTGTGCGTGCCGCTGTCATCAAGACAGAACTCGACGAAACTGATGTATTTTTTATCTCTTAAAGAAGCGGCTCAACCGAGCGTTCTAATGATGCTGTTGGTATAACTGATCGAGCGCAACTGACAAACCATCTTCTTTAACAATTCTGATGTGTTCTCTGCCAAGTTCACGCGCATTAGTCACGCCACAGGAATGCGCGATCAGGCCAATCCCATAGTGAATATACTTGTTGTAGTTCGCGACACGCTGTGTTTTATCTTCGACATCAAGACCTTGTTGGAGCCGAGAGCTGTGGGTGGCTATCCCCGTGGGGCAGGTATCTTTGTTACATTGCAGCGCCTGAATACAGCCTAAGGCAAACATGTGGCCTCGCGCAGAGACCACAAAGTCGGCTCCGAGTGCAATCGCCCAAGCCACCTTAGAAGGCGTAATCAACTTTCCAGATGCAATCACCTTAATACGGGGCATTAACCCCTTTTTTTTCAGACGATTAACAACAATGGGTAAGCTTTCTTTCAGCGGAAGGCCCACATAATCCATTAAGGGCTGAGGTGCCGCGCCAGTACCGCCATCCGCGCTGTCAATCGTGATAAAATCCGGCGCACTGTCGTGACCTCGTTGTTCGATTTCATCCAGAAGTTGGTCAAACCAAACCATTGACCCAATCACACTCTTAAAGCCCACAGGCTTTCCTGTGACCTGACGAATACGGTGTATCATATCAAGCAATTCGCCAACGTTTCTAATATCCGTATGCCCATTTGGACTGATCGAGTCTTCCCCTTGAGTAATACCTCGAATTTGGGCAATTTCAGCCGTAACTTTACATCCAGGTAGCATTCCTCCTTTTCCGGGTTTTGCCCCCTGACTGATTTTAATTTCGAACATGCGCACATTGGTATGGGCAGCAACGGCTTTCAATTTTTCATCACATAATTGACCGCTTTCGTCACGGACACCGTACTTTGCTGTGCCTATCTGGAAAACAAGGTCGCAATTGCCCTCTAAGTGATAGTCACTAAGCCCACCTTCACCGGTATTCAGCCAGCAACCCGCTTTTTGCGCACCTTTCGATAATGCGCGTATCGCAGGCTGAGACAAAGCACCAAAGCTCATTCCAGAAATATTAAACAACGACGACGTCGTATAGGGGGTACGTGTTCCTTCCCCTATCTTTATGGGTGAGGGCGCCAATGCATCCTCTTCAAGAGTAGGAAATGCACAGTTCATAAACATAATCGTACCCGTGGCGTCGAGGCTACGCGTCGAGCCAAATGCGATCGTTCTGTCCACGTTCTTGGCGGCTTTATAAACCCAGCTTCGCTCTGCTCGATTAAAGGGCATTTCTTCCCGGTCCATGGCAAAAAAATACTGACGAAAAAACTCGCCCTGTTTCTCAAACAAATAACGAAATCGACCAATGACAGGATAATTATGACGAATGGCATGTTTATGCTGCTTTTTATCTGCAATATACATGTAGACGATACTGATTGCGCCAATGCCAACAACACTGATAAAGAAACCAGACAAGAGATCAAGACCTACGATAAAAAACTCACTCATATTATGCTCCACCTAGCCCGCACGTTATAATTATATAGACCGACCCCATCAATATAGTTGAATAGCATTGATGAAGGTGATATTTCTTACCCTTTGCGGCACAAGGCAAAGCCGAAGTTGAGTCATTGAAGGCCAGCGAGATCGCCTCCTTTACTAACCTGCACTTCTCATCGATTGCCTCATCTCTTCTTCTCTACAACAAATAAAAAGGGCCACATATGAGGCCCCTTAGTTCACTTAACCTTGTACACCGCGGTGTTTAAGGAACTCTGCGTACGTCCCTTTAAAATCCGTCAGACGACCATCTTTGATTTCGATGATACGAGTCGCCAGTGAATCAACAAAGATTCGGTCATGAGAAACGAAGAATAGCGTTCCTTTATACTGCTCTAATGCCGTATTAAGGGATTCTATTGATTCCATATCCATGTGGTTTGTTGGTTCATCCATAAGTAGCATGTTTGGTTTGTGCATCATCAACTTACCAAGCAACATACGGCCCTGTTCTCCGCCAGAAAGGACTTTCACGGACTTCTTGATATCATCTTGAGAAAACAACATCCGGCCAAGAAAACCACGAACGACCTGCTCATCGTCCCCTTCTTGACGCCATTGCCCCATCCAATCAGTCAGGTTTAAATCTTCGGCAAAGTCATTGGCATGATCCTGAGCATAATACCCAATATTGGCATTTTCCGACCATTTAAAAGTACCACCGCGCGGAGCTTTCCCACCAGCCAAGGTATTCAACAAGGTTGTTTTACCCACGCCGTTCTCACCAATAATGGCAACTCGCTCTCCCACTTCAAAGATCGCATTAAAGTCACTGAAAAGGTCATGGTCATAGCCTTGCGAAAGGTTTTCAACAATCAACGCGTTGCGGAATAGTTCTTTGGATTGTTCAAAACGAATAAACGGATTTTGACGACTAGAGGCTTTGACTTCCTCAAGCTGAATCTTATCCATTTGCTTGGCGCGGGATGTCGCCTGTTTCGCCTTAGAGGCATTGGCCGAGAATCTGGCAACGAAGGTTTGCAACTCAGCGATTTGCGCTTTTTTCTTCGCGTTATCAGACAACAGGCGCTCTCTAACCTGCGTAGCCGCCATCATGTATTCATCGTAGTTGCCTGGGTAGACTCGCAGCTCGCCATAATCCAAATCCGCCATGTGAGTACACACTGAATTGAGAAAGTGACGATCGTGTGAAATGATGATCATGGTGCAATTGCGCTGGTTTAACGTTTCTTCCAACCAGCGAATGGTGTCCATATCTAGGTTGTTGGTCGGCTCATCAAGCAACATAATATGTGGGTCAGCAAACAGCACCTGAGCCAAGAGTACTCGTAGCTTCCAGCCTGGAGCGACTTGGCTCATCAGTCCATAATGCTGCTCTTCGGGAATACCGACTGCCAGCAACAGCTCTCCCGCTTTGGCATCCGCCGTATAACCGTCCATTTCTGCAAACTGAACTTCAAGGTCCGCGACGAGCATGCCGTCCTCTTCACTCATCTCAGGCAGGGCATAGATACGATCACGTTCCTTTTTTACTTGCCAAAGTTCTTTATAGCCCATGATCACAGTATCAATGACAGTGAACTCTTCATAAGCGAACTGATCCTGATTCAGCTTAGCAACACGCTCATTGGGATCGTAACTGACATTACCACCAGAGGGATCCAGTTCACCACTGAGGATTTTCATGAACGTCGACTTTCCACAGCCGTTCGCACCGATCAGGCCATAGCGATTGCCTTCACCGAATTTCACAGAAATATTTTCAAACAGCGGCTTAGCACCAAACTGCTGCGTGATATTATTAGTACTTATGATAAGTGTATCCCCCTACCACTTTCTCTCGATTTAACAACGAGATAGAGATAGTCATTTAGAATCAGACAAGAATTTGGCGAGAGTATAACAGTTTGAATGTGTGAACTACATCAATAGTTGATAACAAGGCTGAAATTACTTGCACAAATGGGTGACAAATGCTCGCTTCAAGCAACAGACTCTCACGCGGTTGATGACGTATCACAAAACGTAATCAACGGTGCTTCGAGAGTCAGACTTGAGTGTTACAGGTTAGATCGCCTGCCAATCGCTAAGCTCAACACAGCGGCCTCGGTAAAGCACTTGGCTCGATGGGTCTCGGTTTTTTGTCACCAATAACTCAGAACTGTTCTTCAACGCTCCCCATTCTTTAGGCGACATAAAGCGCACATCCTTGACATTTTCTAAGCTATCAATAAGCGTCAGCTCCCCGCTTAAACTATCCCGCATCCAAACCATGGCACTATCGAACGATACATTTTCCATCCCCAAATTTCGCTGTAGTCGAATGCTCGATTGGCCTGGCTTGTCACCCTGATAGGCCACTAAGGCAAAATGGTTGTTCTTCGTCGGGGATGACATCATCGCTAAATAACTCGCCGGACGCACTTGCATAACACTTACTGATTGAATTGGAGGCACGATCATGGGTTGTATTGTGATACCAATGACCATCGATAAAGCCATTCCTGTAGGCAACCACCACCAACGCAGCGTTCGATGAGCATTTCTGCTATCCCATGTACGCGCTGCTATATTCTTCCAAATGCGTTTTGGAGGCTCGGCCAATGTGTGTTTTTCTCGGCCTCTCTCTTTTGCTGGGCTTAGATCAGACAAATGCTGATGCCATTGGTCTATATGCTGCCACCAGCTGGGATCTTCATGGATCAGGTGTTCCAGCCGCCGCTTCACTCTGACTGTGAGAGTGCCCAGTACGTATTCACTCGCCAATCTATCTCTTAATTCAGGGTCTTGATAACGGCAAACCTTCACTCGATTAGACATCGTTTTAACTCCTGTAATCCACGACGAATCCAAGACTTTACGGTCCCAAGAGGCATCTTCACATAATCAACAATTTCCTGATGGCTCATCCCATGTTGATAAGCAAGCACGATCGCGTTGCGCTTATCCTGTGCGAGCCTCTCCAAACAATGATTCAGACCAGAATCCGTTCCCGTCCCGTCATCAACCAGCGTTTGTTCGTGTAAAGAGGGGTCGAGGATGTCTTCTGCACGCCGATTCCGCTTCCTCACTTCATCAATCGCCATATTTCTCATGATCTGGCACAACCAAGCCCAAGGATATTCTAGTGGGTAGCGGTTGTCGCTGTACCAAAGTTTGACAAAGCCTTCCTGAAGAAGGTCTGCAGCGATGTCGTCATCCTTAACAACAGAGCGGATCAGCGCATAAAGTTTAGAGCTGGTTACCTGATAAAGCGCTTCGAACGCCTTGCGATCCCGAAGCGCTACTCTTGAGAGCAGTAAACCAATATGATGTTTATCTGTACTCACAACTACCTCATTGTGTTATCAGGTGCCAAACATTTTTCACACCATCACCAGATGTATCGCCGGGCTTGCTGTCTTTAAACCAACGGTAGAGCGGTTTATTCTGATAAGTCCATTGGTAAGACTGATCCTTGCGTTGCGTTATCCCAAATCCACCTGTTAGTGTCAAATTCTGAACCCCATCTTTAGCAAGCTCCGGACTCACCAAAGCGGGTGGCCATTTTAATTCACAATCACTGTAACAGACAGATTGGTTGACTTTGTCCTTGTCGAAAGTGTAAAGCGCAAGGTTTTGACTATCGACTAAATAACGTTTTTGACCATCGTTATACAGTTTAATCGTCACATCATCTTTGCGAGCCAGTGGCCAAACGCCTTTGATGCCCGCTCCGTTGATTTCCCCAGGTTTGGTATCCTTAAACCAACGATATAAAGGTTTACCTTCTTTGGCCCATTGCTCTGAACCATCATCACGGCTCACCTTACTAAATTCAGCCTGACCAAAAAACAACGCGTCCGCCTCTCCACCCGCTAAAAGGGGCGGCCATTTGGCGGCACAATCATCGGTACAAACGGATTGGCCGACAGGGTCTTTAGCAAAAGTATACAAGCTCATGCCGTTACTATCGGTGTAAACTTCTCCAAATTGAGTATCGATTGTTGCACCGGCGGCTGCTGCGCCTCCGAAGGGCAACAAAACAAGTGCGGAGAGTATCATTTTCTTCATTGTCATTTTCCTAATCATTGGGTCCAACCCTCACGTGAGAAATACGGCTTACCTTCTTCACTTTTTATAAAATCAATAAATTCCTGAGTCTTGGGATCTGCACCCTGCGCTTTAGCCAGCGTCAAGTCACGATAGATTCGACGTTCGGGTTCGATCTCGACATAATCGACGATGTCACTATGATTCAGCGGCCAGTGAATCCAAGTTATCCATGCATCTGCATTCTTTTCCTTAAAGGCTTTAAAACTTGCCCCGCTTCCTTTGGCATAAGCGACAATTTTGCGTCGAAAATTCTTTATATCTTGCAAAGATCCGTTGCGGCCGGCGACATCTTCCCAAACTCCTGTCCCTGACGTGTTGTAAACTCCTAGGCCTTCAGTCACGATGATGGACACTGACTTATCAAGTAAATCTTGTACGCCGGATATTTTCTTTGGGTTGCCCTTAGGGACAGCAATCACCGCACGACGAAGATAAACGGGTTCAACGTCTTGGTCAGTAATAAATGGGTAGGTTTCAATAAACGCACTCATTGATTGCTCTGATGAACCAAAAATGATGTCAGCGTTACTCTGGGCGCTCGCACTCCACTTTGATTCCGGTCCAGCGATAACATTAACGTCGATCCCCCTTTTTTCGCTGAACGCACGCGCGGCAGAGCGTAAAGCCGTATCGGGCCCGCCTGGACCATACACATTAATGATTCCATCGTTGGGTTGATGCTCAATCTTGGTATCCAATTGTGGTGACGCAACGCTCACATTACTGATTAACGCTGCAGCAAGCCCTAATAGAGGCAAGTGATGGTTCATAGATTCTCCTAAATAAATTGCAGTTTTCAGTAAAGAGACGAATCGAAAGCCTACATTGGATGCACTCATTGGAAAAAAAACACACACATCAACGACGCCCCCCATCTATGGGCTCAAAAAGACAATGTTGAACCACCTAAGTCACTTGAGTGTTAAAGAGGGAAAGAGAAAGACGACACAAAAGAAAGAGGAAAGCCGTGAATGGCGTCTTTGCCTAAACTCCACACGACCTATTGCCTCGCTGGCCATTACGTCAGGGAAATGTTACCCATTCCAATCACAAGGCTCATCACCCCATCGCCTTTGATCGGCGAAAATACATTCGACGGCCCCTACATCGCAATTTGCGATTAAGAGTACGTGACAAGCGCGTCACTAAAAGGCAGAATCTACCCTATTCCAAGGCCAAACCATGACGTGGTCTTCACCGATTTCAAGAGAACAAATATGGCTCGCACTATTCTTTATACTTACAAGGGCGTAGACAAAACACTGACTTTTTCATATCACCAGCATCGCAATATTCACGAGGCCGTTGCAGAAGCAGAAGGCATCGATATTTCAGGGTACCTTCAAATGGAACAGCAAATTGAAACGGTATCCGATACCAAAGCTACACGAAACTATCGCGATAACCATTTTAGGAAGCTCGGTTTTGAGAAGATAACACTTGAGCAGAAACAAAATCTGGGCGTCGGAAAAAAAGAAAAATAACGCTGTATCAATAGGCCCTAACTCAAACCACTTGTGCTTAAGGGCTCTATTGAAAGAGCTTGCAAGGGCAAGCTCTCTTTGCTGAAAATGCGCTCAGGACGGCATAATATTTAAAAATGCAGCGCCGCGAACCCCTCCAGAATCACCATGTTTGGCCCTAATAATCGGCGGACACTTAGCCACGGGAAGAAGATACTTCGGAATACGCTTCGGCATTTCCTGATAAATAAGATCAAAGTTTGATAGCCCACCACCTAACGCCACAACATGAGGGTCTGCAGCCGTCAAGATCGTCGCTAAACAGATCGCAAGCAATTCCATAAAACGATCAACGTGTTCCGTTGCTTTTCGTTCACCGTCATAATAAGCATCAATAATGTCAATCGCTGTTTTTTGCTCTTGATAATAATGCTGGTAAAGCAACTCAAAACCGCGCCCTGATAAGTAACTGTCTAAACAACCCTTTTTACCGCAACCACACCCAAGTAGCGGGGCATTCTCACCAAGATGGAACCAAGCATCAATAGGTAAACGCATATGACCGACTTCTCCAGCGACATGATTGCGCCCAGAGAAAATCCGCCCCTGATAGACGAGCCCGCCACCAAACCCCGTTCCCAAAATCAAACCCATGACCGAGGGGGCACTTGTTAACTCTTCGTCCCATGCTTCAGATAATGCAAAACAATTCGCATCATTTTCAATTTTGACATCACGTCCTATTCTGGTCTCCAGATCAGCACGTAGACATTGACCATTTGCGGACGGAATATTAACGGTCAAAACACTCGCATCATCAGCGTCTTCCATACCCGGTAAGCCGAGGCCTACCTTTCCCTGACACCCAAATTGCTGGTCGTATTTTTCAACCAACCCAGTAAGCGTGTTAAGCAACAATAAATAGTCATCTGTGGGTGTTGGCACTCGTTCTGTTGCTACACGCTCTAGTTTATGATTAAAGGCACCAAACTCTATCTTGGTGCCGCCTACGTCAAAGCCGTAGTACATCTTTGTTCTCCCAACGTTCAATCTCGCAAACCAAGCGTTATTATCCATATTGGTTTGCCTACAATCCGTGACCGACAACGAGTTTAGTCCTTAGGCGCAATCCAAGTGTACAGAGTATCACCAACAGCACTTCCAAAATCGGCTCATAATTTGGCCTATTCGCCTAGATACTTGTTTAAAAACGGCCTGCTGAGGTCAGCTTGACCTCGGCTTTTGGTGAGTAAATACCCTTCTTTAAATGAATCAAACCATGAGCTGAGAGTCTTTGCTGACTCACGTTCACCCAACGCCTGTAAAACCATGACGGCAACTTCCGCAGTTGCAAGGTGCTGTTGGTTATCTGAGCGTCTCATGACGTAACGTGACAAGGTGTCTGGATCCACAGAGAAAACAGGTAAGTGATCTAGGTAAGGCGACTTACGGAACATCCGCCGAGCTTCACGCCAACTGCCGTCAAGAAAGATCAGTAATGGCTTTTTTCCTCGGCATGAGCGCCCCAGATTGTCTTTCACCAATCGCTCCGTTTGACTCACATACTCATCCGGGAAAATGACAACTGGCTGGTAACGATCACTGTTTAATAGCGCGAGCATGGCTTCACTGGGTTCTGTTCTGCTCCATTGAAACGCATAGCCTTCTTTGACCACATCCAAGATCAATCGTCCGGTGTTGCTTGGCTTCATGACTTCATTCTCAGAAACAATTAGCATCACAGCAACATCGGACTCTACATCAGGCTGATAAGCGCATAAACAGTACATCTGTGCCACTTGGCAAGATTGGCAACGATGAACCTTACTGCCTCTGGCACTGTATAATTTAGTTGAACGATCTAATCGCTGCTGATAGAGGTGGTGAAAAGCGTGGATTCTCATGCAAATTGACAGATAATGATAAAGGAGGCAAAGTTTACCTTGTGCAAGTCCAGTTGCAAGTTTTAGAGGAGAAGAATCAATATGTACGATCCGGATTTGATTCGTCTGAGTTTTTTTCTTTGTGCTCTGATACTTTGCGGGCTTTGGGAGTGGCGGTCACCAAGAAAACGATTAACTCAAAGTAAGTCATATCGCTGGTTCAATAATCTGGGATTAGTCGCCTTCAATTCCGTGTGTTTAACTCTCTTAATGCCCATTTTGGCCTTCGAAGCCGCTCTCATTGCGAGCCAAAATCAGTGGGGATTGTTTTATTTACTCGACCTCCCCTTTGTCTTCACCCTCGCCTTTTGCGTGGTTCTGCTGGATTTAGCGGTCTACCTTCAGCATTTAATATTCCATAAATTTCCCATACTTTGGCGCCTCCATCGAATGCACCACGCCGATCAGGATATTGATATCACGACAGGGAGCCGGTTTCATCCTTTGGAAATTCTAATCTCTGTGTGGGTAAAAATTACCGTTGTCGTCATACTCGGAGTACCGCCGATGGCGGTCATTGTGTTTGAAGTCGTGCTCAATGTCAGCGCGATGTTCAATCATAGCAACGCCAAGCTCCCACTCAAACTCGATGCTGCTATACGCACCATTATGGTGACGCCAGACATGCACCGAGTGCATCATTCTGTTATCGCGAGAGAAACGCATTCAAATTTCGGTTTTTGTCTCTCAGTATGGGACCGCAGGTTTGGCACCTACATCGCACAACCAGAACTTGGCCATGATAAGGTAAAAATTGGCTTGCCGCTGTTCCGAAAAGTCAGTGAACAGCGGTTAGACAAGATGCTGACCCAGCCCTTCCGGAATCACTAAGGCTATAACAAATGATGCCGTTGCCCTTCTACACCATGATGGCCTGCAATTTCAGAGCGTACATCATCTGTTACGATGGCCCGTAACAACGACCCGCTAATGCTCTGTTCTATAGAGGAGACTCAGGTTCTAATTTCCTTGAGAATTTCGCCTCACCGATTGGAAACGCTATTTAATCGTACTTAGCCACCGCAGAGTCAAATAAGTTTTTAACTAATGCGATGTACTCGTCAAGGAAAGTAATCTGCTCATTGGTTGCCTCTCTCGCCCACGCTCCAGCCAAGACTTCACTTAAGTCTTCTACCACCGAGTCTGCTTCTTTGAGGAGTTGGAAGCGAACAGTCGAATGCAATTCTGGATTTTGCTCAAAAATGGCCATGATATTACTCGCTACCATATCGGTAACCACATCTTCTACACTTTCTTCCCCTGTATCGCCATCTTCAGCAGAAAAAACATCTAGATTAAAAGCAAGGTGCTCAATGAGTGCAAGGTAGCCATCGGTTTCAACAACCACTGTCGTTCTCCATTTATTATATTTTCAAGCCACAATCTAATACTAAGACAGATCAATGAGTTTTCACAACTCAAGGTGGGTTCCATGCGGACAAAAACTGAAATTAGTTATATCGCAGATCCCAAGTGTAACTTAACTTTGGCACTATAGCCTTGAACCAAGTTCAAACTTTATAGTATCTCAAGCCAATAATCGATTTCAAAACTCGATACAGACATGACAAAGCTCACAAATTAATCAGATCAACACAGGTTCAAGGTAAACGCTTGAATTTTTTGCAGTATGAGTGAACACGTTCTTCTACACTGTCAATACTCGACCCGAATAACGGACACAATTATGTGGCAAGCCATTAGTCAGCAGCTTTCAGAGGCACTGATGTTCACTTTTAATATTGCTGAAAAAGACCGCGTGCATGGTGGAGATATCAGTGATTGCTATATGATCAGTGATGGAGAGCAACGCTATTTTGTTAAAATTAATGATAAAGATTTCTTCCCCAAGTTCGAGATAGAGGCCGAAAATATACGCACACTTCGAGAAAGTTCGACCCTCTTTTTGCCCGAGCACGTGGTCTCTGGGAAAAGTAAGGAACATTCCTTTATTATTTTGAACTACTTGCCAATCAAACCGCTTGATGACGACCGGAATAGTTACTCTTTTGGCCAACAACTGGCCCAACTTCATCAGTGGGGCGAACAAAAAGAGTATGGTTTCGATCAAGATAATTACATCGGCTCAACGCTACAACCTAACCGATGGAATAAAAAGTGGGGGCGCTTCTTTTCTGAACAGCGTATTGGATGGCAACTTCAGCTAATGAAAGAAAAAGGGGTAACCTTGGTCGATATCGGTGACTTTACCAGACTCATTCAGGACCGCCTTGCACACCACCAACCTAGACCCTCATTACTCCATGGCGACCTTTGGTATGGTAACGTTGCCAATTCCGTATTTGGCCCGGTCTGTTATGACCCTGCATGTTATTGGGGCGATCGAGAGTGTGACATCGCAATGACAGAGTTATTTGACGGTTTCCAGCCCGAGTTTTATCAGGGCTATGAAAGCATTCTACCCTTAGAATTTGCTTATAGTGAACGCAAGGATATCTACAATCTTTACCACCTTCTCAATCATTACAATCAATTTGGTGGCCACTATCTTGATCAATGTGAACGTATGATCAACAACATACTTTCTTATTAAGTGTGGGGCTAAATCATGCAGACCTTTATCGAAAAGAAAATCATGTGCCCATACTGTGGCGTATTTAATTCGTTTACGCTTGATGCCTCAAATGGCAGCCAGAGCTTCTACAACGATTGTTCGGCATGCTGCAACGCCATTCACCTTAACATGATCGTCAATGAACAGCATGACGAGATTCAATTGTATATTGACGCTGATGATGAACAATTGTTCTAACTTAAGAGCATACTCAACAACGACAATCCATTGATTTTCTGCCCTTTGGTCTAACCGTCTCAACGATCAGATTCCGTATATCGTGCTGCACTGATGCCAACCTGTTTATTGAATAATAGAAAGCTCACTCTATCAATTACATTTCAACTGGTTCAGAATACTCAACATCACGCTATCACATTGGTACATTAGGAGAAGCAACCATGTTCACGGGTATTATTCAGTCTGTCTCACTTATCTCATCAATAAGTGATCACAAGGGCATTAGAACTTTTAACCTTCAGTTCGAATCTGGTTTCTGCGAGGGCTTAGAAATTGGAGCGAGTGTTGCCGTTGATGGTGTTTGCCTGACAGTGACTGAGATTTTAACTCCAACACAAGTGAAGTTTGATGTCATGCTCAAAAGCCTGGAGATCACCACTCTGAGTGAATACAAACAGAACCAAAGAGTTAACGTGGAACGCGCGGCAAAAGACGGGGCAGAAATCGGTGGGCACCCACTGTCAGGACACGTTGATTTCAAAACATCAGTGTTAGACGTGCAACAAATCGATGATAACTACCGTGTGCGTGTCTCAGCACCGCGCGAGTGGGCAAAATACATCTTTCCGAAGGGATACATTGCTTTAAATGGTGCAAGTTTGACGGTATCGGACGTTGACAAAAACGAAGGTTGGTTTGATGTCTGGCTGATTCCAGAAACACGCAGAATGACGACGTTTGAACATAAACAAACCGGTTCGAATATCAATGTTGAAATAGAGCGTGGTACTCAAGTCATTGTTGACACCGTGCGCGATGCCATTGACGAAAAAATGGGGGCCTTAATGCCATTATTTGAGCAGTTTTTAGCAAAAAATCATGCCGATATTGACTCCATAGGTCAAGCCGCGCAACAAGCACTCTCCGAGCCGAACAATAAGTAATATTTTTGGTACCCGCTGGGTAGCACCCTCGATGCGGTCTTTGCCAAAGTTGCAGAGATTCAACAGCTTGAGAGGATTGAATTGCAGATTTTTATTCAGGGCGTAAGTCTAACACTAAAACGCTTGAAAAAATTCTTTCTTCTCAATGCGTTGCTCCATTGATTGCCTGATTTCTGTAAAGATTCAACGTGCCTTTCGTTTTTCATGGCAGTTAGTGTGATATTTATTTATCATCTAGCACAATCTTGCCAGAGCCGACGATATCCACGCAAATAGTTAGTCAGCCCCTTCCAAAGCAAATATAGACAGTAGAGTAACGACGTGTACCAATACAAAAGCGAATCAAAAAAATTAATCTCACTCGCAACCCCTGTCTTTATTGCTTCCATCGCACAGACAGGTATGGGCGTCGTCGATACTATAATGGCCGGAGATGTCAGTGCGACCGACATGGCTTCTGTTTCCATTGCCGCCAGTATCTGGCTGCCAGCGATCTTATTTGGCATCGGGCTACTGATGGCCTTGGTGCCTATTGTTGCGCAGCTCAATGGATCGGGCCGACAAGTTAAAATTCCTTTTGAAATCCATCAAGGCGCCGCTTTGGCACTGATTATTACAGTGCCTACCATTGTTGTTTTGCTTCAAACAAAAACGATTCTTGGTTTAATGGAAGTGGAGCCACTGATGGCTCAAAAAACCATGGGATACATGAACGCTGTCATGTTCGCTGTGCCCGCTTTCTTACTGTTTCAAGTATTAAGAAGCTTAACCGATGGTTTATCATTGACCAAACCTGCCATGATCATTGGGTTCATTGGTCTACTGTTAAATATTCCCCTTAACTGGATTTTTGTTTTTGGCAAATTTGGAGCGCCCGCCTTAGGCGGAGTCGGATGCGGCGTTGCAACGGCAATCGTATACTGGCTTATGTTCTTAATGCTTCTAGCCTACGTCACGACATCAAAGCGCCTAAGTCACATCAACTTGTTTGAACGATTTCATAAACCTAAAGTGGCGCCACTGATCCGATTATTCGGACTTGGATTTCCTGCCGCTGCTGCGATGTTCTTTGAAGTGACCTTGTTTGCCGTGGTCGCGCTGTTAGTTGCGCCTTTTGGGCCATTGGTTGTTGCAGCCCATCAGGTCGCCATGAATTTTTCGTCCATGATATTTATGCTACCAATGAGTATCAGTGTCGCGACTAGCATCCGGGTTGGGCAGCGTCTTGGAGAAAAAAATACCCAGAAAGCAGAAATTGCCTCAAAGGTCGCCTTATTGTTCGCTGTCATCTTATCGCTCATCACGGCTTTCTCGACCTTTATGTTAAGAGAACACATAGCACTGCTCTACACTCAAAATAGAGCCGTCGTAGAATTAGCCATGCAGTTACTCGTGTTTGCCGCTATTTATCAGGTCACGGATGCCATTCAAGTCGTGGCGGCGGGCGCATTGCGCGGTTATAAAGATATGAAGGCCATTTTTAACCGCACTTTAGTCGCCTACTGGCTATTGGGTTTCCCTACCGGTTATATTCTGGCTATGACTGATTGGCTGGTAGAACCCATGGGGGCAAAAGGCTTCTGGATTGGCTATATCGTTGGCCTCTCCTCCGCCGCGTTGATGCTTGGCTCCAGATTGGTCTGGATATACAAGCAGCCGAAAGAAACACTGTTGCTATTTGCCGAAAAATAATGGTACGACAAATAACGTACTGACCTCTTTTGGCCAATAGAACGTAAACTAATCAAGTGTATCGCCACGCATTTAGCAAGGAGGCATGGTGTCATGGTACGTCGCCCCCTATTTTTTGTTTTGATCCTGATCCTTACTGGTTGCGAATGGCGCCAAAGTGAAATTGAATCCAACTTTGACACCTATCTTTCACGCGTGGCCAATGTTCAAGATACATCTGCGCTCAGCCCACCCGACATGATCGGGATTCTGCTGCCATCGAAGCGCGATCTTTTCATTACTATTCCCACCGTCAGCATTGGCTTGCTGGAGAGCTACGAGCTCAGAAAATGTCATCTTTTTCATTTGGTTGCAGAAAAAAACTCAATTCTGGGGAAAGTACAGGATGCTTTTCGCAATTTTGATTACCAGATAGAGTTAAGCTTGGGTTTGGAAAAGTGTCTCCTTAACCCTGAACTGTCTCAATCGCTTAAAACTGAATTAACAGCCATAGAGGAGCAAAAATTCTTGCACTTACCCTCTCACTTTTCAAATATGGTGTTTACCAGCGATGCCATGCGTCAACAACTCGAAGGCTTTGAATGGATCACAACATCTGAGGGCCCTTCCCGCTCGGCCATATTCTTAGCCATTCAAGAAATTGATGCTGGGTTCAAAGCCAGTCTGGGATCCATTGAGTCACTTGAGCATCGCCAGCTGAACAGATATCAAGAAACACTCCACAAAAACCCAATGCTTGGTAAATTGAGTTACTCAATGCTCAACGCAACCAACTGGCTCAATGTCATCACTCAACAACTTGAGAATCATGATACGGCCATTATTTGTGGCCAAGGGCGAGATACCACCAAGTTTCGCTACCTGCGCAATGTTTTTAATGAATACTATATAGGCCGGATTCAACCCTACCTTGCCCAAGTCGACAGCATGTTTTTGGATCTGGAGCCCTATCTCGCGTTCACAGATTCAACGCACCCTAATTACCAATACCCTATCAAACCACTTCATCAGGCCTTTAGAAGTGAAACCCTCGCCCACGTCCAATACTGGCAACGACTTTTTAAACGTTGTGGCGTTTCACCGAGCTAAGGTATTTCTCGCATAAAACGTGCGAACTTGGGAATCCCATTTTGGGTGTAGCCGTTATAGCGAAATGTCACCATTGTACCCACTTTAGGCGGGCTATCTCTTTGTTGATCAGTAAAACCACTACCAATGTAAAATTGCTTTCCTGATTCTAGTCTTACCAGCAGGGAACCCATTTTTCCACCGTATTTCCCTTTTCCCATTTTGTAACCGACCACCAATCCTTCCGCATCCTGATGCTGCTTCAATTTGAGTAAAGCACCACTTCTGCCTGTCTGATAAAGTCGATCAATTCGCCTCAACATCAAGCCTTCTCCACCCTTGCTAGCAAGACTGTCAAGCGTCTTTAACAAGGCAGGTCGTGATTCAATCGGAGTCTGTTCAACGTATTGGATATGATTGACACCAAGACGTTTCACCAAATTAACAAGGTTACTATAACGTTGAGGGTAGCGATTGATCCCGTCTGGCATGTCAAACAACATGAAATAAATACCCTGCCAAGCGGATTGAGACGGCGTTATATCCAACACCGTCCGTTGGACGAGATGGAAATTGCCACGTCCTGCCCATAGTTCGCCATCAAGCGGTAACTGGGGCAAAGGTCTCGTAAACCAAGGAGGAGCGGCTATTTTTTTTCCAGTACGCGTCCTGAGTTCGTGGCCATCCCAAAACGCTCTAATCCCATCGAGTTTTTCACTTTGCCAATAGTCAGCAATGTTCATCCCCGGCTGATAAATCTTCGCCTGAACCAATGGCACAAATTGTTCAGGATTTTGCTCAGCCTGACCATTCAGTGAGATCATTACACCAATAGCAATAACCGTCAGATGAAAACGCATTTTTTCTTCCTTTCTATCTCTCCTTATCGGTAAGTAAAAGGTTTTAGAGTGCATCGCCAAAAACAACAACCCACTCGCTCCACGATGCGCGCTAGTTCAATAAGAATGGTCTTGATGAAACCTATACATTACAGAGGGCGCATGAAAGGGGTAACAGATATCTGACTCACGTGAAAATGACAAAGACCTTATCAACTTGGCATCGATCAGAAACCAGCCATACTGGTATAAAAAACCAACGATTCGATTAGTTGTGAAGCAAACAGTTAAAAAACCAATAATTTACACTTGCACCGTTACCAAAGTCTCGGTAATATCCATCCCGTTCTTAAGGAATGGGTCCGTAGCTCAGTTGGTTAGAGTACCGCCTTGACATGGCGGGGGTCGGCGATTCGAGTTCGCCCGGACCCACCACTCCTTAAAAACAAAAATTTGGGTCCGTAGCTCAGTTGGTTAGAGTACCGCCTTGACATGGCGGGGGTCGGCGATTCGAGTTCGCCCGGACCCACCAAATTTGTAAAAAAGCCCGAGATGATTCGGGCTTTTTTACGCCTGTTGTTCATTAAACGTAACCACACCACAAACAGCAAAAAGACACTCACGTCTACTTAGTGAAGACCTTAGATTTAGGGCTGACCTATTGGCAAATATATCGCAAAACAAGTCCCAACACCCACCTTACTTTTGACACTAATTTGCCCGCCGTGCTTCTCGATAAGATTGTGACTTACAGACAAGCCCAACCCTGTCCCTTCGCCAACGTCTTTAGTGGTAAAAAAGGGGTCAAAGATTCTTTCTTTTACTTCATCAGTCATCCCTTTACCGTTATCTTTAACTTTGATTAAGATACCCGCGATCCCTTTATGTGTCTGCGGCTGAGTTGAGACAGTCAGTATTCCGCTGTCTTCGCAAGCGTGGGAGGCGTTAATAAATAGATTGATCAATATCTGTTGGATGTTTTGCCCTTCCGCATAGATTTCATCAAGCTGAGGATGAAGTGACGAAATAATGTCCATTTTGTATTTGATTTCATTAGCAACTACCTTCAACGCGTCCTCAATGCAACCATTCACATTACACAGCGCTTTTGCTCCCCCGCCTGCGTGGGTCACCTGTTTCAAACTTGAAACAATATTCCTGACTCTCTCAAGACCTCCTAAAGTTTCTGTCACTAACTCCTGTGTATCCTCTTTCAAGTCATCAATATGGAATTGATTACGTTTCTCTCGATACAGGGCACTGACACTTTCCGGAAGTTCTGCCTCTCTCATGACAAATTCATCGAGAGCAAAAATATCGTTCAGGTAACGGTTAAGCGTTTGGATATTACTCATCGAAAACCCGACTGGATTATTTATCTCATGAGCGACCCCCGCGGCCAGCTGACCAATTGAGGCCATTTTAGCCGACTGAATCAGTTGTTTTTGACTCACTTTGAGATCTTCCAAGGTTTTTTCTAACACGACGACATTGTCGTAAAGATCTCTCGTCTTGTCCGCGAGTAGTTTTTCTGCCTCAAGTCGAGCGGCGCGTTCACGAGCGTAAGCGCGCTTGAAATTTCCGCCTTCGCTCATTAACTCTCCTTGAATTCAACCACGATCTTACAATGTTGATCTCCACGATGAAGGCAGTCAGGGTGCGATAAGGTAATCGGCTGGGAAAAATATTCTGACGCGCCAACAATCAAACCTTCCGCTAACTCACACAGCTCTCTGTCGGAGTTATAGAAAATTTCTAGGCTGCCATCGCCCAATTCCTGATAAGAGAAACTTGGCAAGTAAGCTTGTGGATACACACGTTTCACTTCTTTGTGAATCACACCATCAATGGCTAAAAGAAAGGTTTTTAAGTCGGAAATTTGAGAAACATCTGTGGGACAACTGTCATACAATTGCTTAAATAGATATTGGCCAAACGCTCTGACTAAATCTTCGGCAGGAATGTTCGATTTCTCTGATAAAGCGACCACCATATTCAGTAATTCACTATCGGCATAATTCCCACCTGCGGTGTAAATCCCCCCCGATTCTGGTTCCGTTTTATCAATCAATTCATCGAGTGTGTCCATTCCCATCTTCTCAATTATCATATCAGAAAAGGCAGTAAAAACAGCTCCTTGCATCTTGCACTCCTCAATTTAATCAGTGGCTATCCCACAACTGTACGCCCGATATCATGCCGAGCTAGCGTGTTACGTTTAATTATAGGCTCTTAAACGGCAGTAATGCCAAAAGTTGTCCATCAAGCTTCAATCAACTCAGGGAAGAAAACACAGGACGATCGCAAAAAAAGTAGGTAAAGCCAATCGTCGGTGAAGCAAAACCCATATCTCATGGCTCATCGTGCAGTTTCCATAGCGCTAACTCTAGTCGCAACAGCGTATCAAACCGAGCAAAAGCGCTACTTAACCGACGAATAGCTAAAATAAAAATGGCCGCAAAGCGGCCATTTCATCTTATTGTACGAATACAAGTTCACCAACTTTACATTGTTATTGTTCCAATCCATTTACCGAACGACGCACGCTTACTGTTCACCTTGAGGAGGCAAAATGTTCGTTAAAAACATCACCTGCTCAAACAACCAAAGCTTTAAAAAACACTCAATCCCTTCCCCAACCCATTCCCTTGGATTTTCCGGCTGGTTTGAAACACAAACTTCAGGTAAATGATGAATGCCGCTTTTTCACCCCATTTCAGCCGCCGACATCTCTCGATCCAACAGGCCAAAGCATGGCTTCACTTCTTGTTTGACGGCATCACCCCTACATCGATGACTGAACAGCAGTTTTAAGCCTTCACTGCGTTTCAGCCTGCCTTGCCCCTGTCTCTCAAGGGATTTACTTACCTTACATTTTGCATCAAACCTAACCGGAAAATAGCGCCAACTATCGTTGTTATTTCTATCAATAAATGTGGTCTAGGATCGAAATGCTGTCAAATTATTTTTTAACAGTCTTAGTTATGAGACGGCCATTGCATTATTTTAAGAGGAGGCTTGTTTAATGATTCGCACATAATCTTGATATATCATTGTATTATAAGACTATTTTAATTAAGCATAAAACGTACCGATAGTTAAGTATGATCAAAGGATTCCCAATTAAGTCGATGGAGCCTCGGTTTACGTACATCGGGTGGAGTTAGACGAAATGCAGAGTGCCGCTAAACGAGTAGATATTCAGCGAAGAAAAGTAGTAAAAAATAAGGGATTGGCTAAACTTTATGTAGATTTATCAAATGCGAGGCAAAACTATGAAGAAGCTGTGTTTTTTAGCACTGTTTATCTCCGCTCAAGTTCACGCTCAAGACAATGAAATAACATTTGGCATTGTTCCCCAGCAGTCTGCCGTCACTTTAGCCAAGAACTGGGGACCGATCCTGAAACATCTTTCGGATCAAACTGGTTACAATATTGTTTTCCGTACCGCGAAAAATATTCCTGAATTCGAGCAACGTGTCCTCAATGGCGAGTACGATATCGCGTACATGAATCCTTATCATTACACCGTGTTCCATCAGAAGCCTGGTTATCAAGCCTTTGCAAAACAAAAAGACAAAAAAATAAGAGGGATCGTCGTTGCTAAGAAAGACGGGGATATCACAGAGTTAAAACAGCTCGACGGGCAAACGGTCGTCTTTCCTTCACCCGCCGCGTTCGCGGCCAGTGTTGTACCGCGCTCATCGTTAAAAGCGATGGGCATTAACATTACGCCTCAATATGTCTCATCCCACGATTCCGTCTATCTCAATGTATCGAAAGATCTGTTCCCCGCAGGCGGCGGCATCGAACGTACCCTTAATAACACCAATGCCGCGGTGAGGGACGATATTAAAGTGCTTTGGCGAACGCCCGGTTACACGCCACATGCGTTTGCCACCCACCCAGACATGCCTCAAGAAGTCAGCGATAAAGTCGCCAATGCTCTGGTCTCACTCAACAACTCACCGCAAGGCAAAGATTTATTGGTTCGTATTAAGTTCAAAGGTATTGAGCCTGCCCAGAACAGTGACTGGGACGATGTCAGAAAGCTCAATATTACGCTTTTGGACAAGTTACTGCAGGAATAGACAAAAGGTATGTCTCTCCGCTTAAAAACCATTCTGGGCGTTGCGCTGATTGAGGCCATTTTACTGGCCATACTACTGACGTTAACGCTCAATTATCTAAGAACAACGAACTTCGACGGTTTGGATCAGCGTGCAACATCCACCTCAAATTTGTTTGCTTCTACCGTCAAAAATGCGGTTCTTTCGTATGATTTGGCAACGGTAGAGTCCTTTACTAAAGACTTGATTAAGAATGAAGACATTACTTATGTTGCCGTGTTGGGCCAAGGCGAACAATTGCTTTCTGGAGAAGGGGCGATACCCGACACCTTTCACAAAAGTCACCTTGAAGCGAACTCTAGCCAAGTTTCAGACGGCATCTTTGATATTTCAAGTCCAATCGAAGAATCTGGGATAGAGTTTGGGTCAGTATGGCTTGGCTTTGACATGACAGCTCTTAACACGACACTCAATGACGCAAAAAAGTGGAGTACGTTGATCGTCGTAGGAGAAATGACATTAGTGGCTATGTTTTCTTATCTGTTGGGCGCTTACCTCACCCAACGACTTAGCGAACTCAAACATGCCGCGGACCAGATTGCAGCGGGTAATCGCACCATCGACATATCAACTCAGGGAAGGGATGAACTGGCTACGGTGTCCAGAGCGTTTAGCAACATGGTGAGCGAAATAAAAGCGTCGGAAGACCAAATTAAACGTTATCAAAATGAGCTTGAAGAGGCGAACATTGCTCTTGAAAGCCGTGTCGAGAAACGAACGGCGGCGCTGTTGCAAGCAAATAAACAGCTGACCGTCACCAATGATCGACTCAAATCTGCCAAAGATAAATTGGTGGAATCTGAAAAAATGGCGTCAATCGGCACGATGGCCGCAGGCGTTGCTCATGAGATTAATAATCCGATGGGGTCGGTGAGCAGTAACTTGCAAATGTGCCAACATTACCTCAACACCTACCAAACGTGGATAGAGCATAGTGAAGCCATCATAAATGGCGTCCCCAGTGAAGACGAGGAAAAGTTTGTCAAATGGAAACAAGAGCAATATGTCGATTGTCTCGAAGAAGACTTTCGTGACAGCTTAACCGACGCCATGACCAGTGTCGATCGTGTCAGAAACATCGTTTCAGCATTGCAAAGCTACGCCACGCAACTTAATAAAGATCAAGGCAGTAAGGAACGTATCTGTCTCAGGGATATGCTTGATGATTGTCAGAAAGGGCTCGAGAATTCAGATCACATTAATATTGCTTTAAAACCGTCCTTGTCCGAATTACCGCCGCTTCACATCTTCAAAGACGATTTTCATCAGTTATTTACAGAACTTCTTAAAAATGGCGTTCAATCGTGTAACCGTGCAAAGGAACAAACAACGGGTCATATCAGCATCGGTTGTTTGCATGACAAGAATAAGTTAGTCATTCAAGTCGTTGACAATGGGGTGGGTGTCCCCTCAGAGAATTTAACTCGAATCTACGACCCCTTCTTTACTACGCTGCCGGTTGGTGAAGGCATGGGGCTAGGCCTAACCTTTGCTTATAACATCGCTCGTCACCATCATGGGTCAATACGGTTACAAAATCTAGATGCTGGTGGAGCGGTGGTTACCCTCGCCTTCCCAGCGTCTATCTTGGCGAAGGAAGTTATTGAGACTGCAGATAATGCTTGATGTGTTCGACCGTCATGCAAAGCTGAAGGTGGAGCTGTTCAACCATGACTTCTGTCTCCTTGTCACACAAGGTCATCGTTTGACATTGTTCAACGATATTGGTGGACAATAATGCCGCCTTCTCTGCCCCGACCATATAACTGGCCGATTTCAGTGAATGAACGGCACGGTAAAAGGGTTCACTGATGTCATCACCGATGCGAAGACGTGGCATATCAATAAAATTGACGGCTAATTTTGAATATTCTGATAGCATTTCTTCCACGCCTTCCTGCCCAACTAAATCAGCGATCGTGGTAACAGAAAATGTCTCTTCATTCGTCGTCATCCTTTGTTCCCCAAACTAGATGTACACCGCAATCGGCACTTCGACGGATTCCTCTATCAGTTTTAGACGATTGAGCAAGGCCTCATTGATTTCCTGACCCGCAGAGAGCATCATTTGTCCATTCGGATGATAAACATCTTGTTTTAGAACCGAACCAATCTTAAGTTCATCAAGGCCAACACATAAATCAACATCAGACTCCTCATCCGCATTTTCCAATAGTTCCAAAAATATGGTCACCACCTTCGGGTCATAAAGAGTGCCGGCGTGTTGTTTAATAAACACCCGTGCACTACTGGGTTTTATCCGTGCCGTATTTTGGGGACTAGACACAAAAAAATCATAGTTTTTTGCCACTCTTAGGATCCGTGCCCCCAAAGGGATATCATCCCCTGAAAGGTGTTGCGGGCTGCCCGTGCCATCGAAGTTTTCGTCTTGATGACGAATGATCTCGACTAAGGGGGTAAAACGTTTAATCTGGCCAATAATTTTCGCTCCAACTTGGGCATTCGCTGGCGGTGCCAAACGAATCTGAGCGCCTTCTGGGGCGCCTTCTTGTGGCTCTTCGACCTCTTGAATGATTTCCGTCTGACCGATGAGACCAATTTCGTGAAGCAGTGCACTCAGGTAACAGTGTGTCACCTCTGACTCAGGGGCTTCCATACGAATCGCAATCAACTTTGAATATTCAGCCACTCTTTCACTCTGCTGATGTGGCTGACCCGTCGCATGCTGAATAATGGCCGATAGCGCCGATAAGATATCTTTGAATGTTCGCGTCCGGCTGCTTAATAGTGCTTCCATTTTTTTATTGGATTCTTGTAAAGCGGCGGTGCGCTGCTTAACTTTGTCTTCCAACGCACCATTTAAGTCGCTCAGCTCTTGATTTTTGTTTTGCAACGCATCCGTCAGTTCTTGTTTCTGTCTGCGCAGTTCAAACAACTCGGAGGCTTTGGACAAGGTCAGTTTGAGACCTTCATTGTCCCAAGGCTTAGCAATATAGGTATGTATTCCGCCGTCATTAACCGCGCGTATTGTCGATTCCATATCACTGTATCCGGTCAGCAAAAAGCGAATCGAATGGGGGCAAATTTCACGAGCCTTGGTCAAGAATTCCGCTCCGTCCATTTCCGGCATTCTCATGTCAGAAATGATGATTGATACCTCGTTTGACTCCAAATGTTTAAGCGCTTCCTGACCATTACTGAATGACACGACCTGATAATCGTACCGCAAGACGCGAGTCAGTGATTTTAAAATGTCCGTTTCATCATCAAGCAGCAACAGGTTCAGTTTTTCAGCGGTTGGGCTACTTTCATCCTCACTCATAAATCTACTCCTGCAACACGATTGTCTAAAAAGTACAAAAATTCGTCCATGGGCAATGGGGGGCTTACGATGTAACCCTGAATCCGCGTACACCCTCTTCGTTTCAAGTAATCAACCTGCTTTCGCGTTTCGACCCATTCAGCAACCACCTCCATATTCAGCGATTGGGCACTGTTGGTAATGGACGCAAGAATCACTTCATCGGACACATTATTCCCAAGCGCTTTCACAAAACGCCCATCAATTTTAACCACATCAAAAGGCAGCTCACAAAGATACTCGAAGCCCGAATAGCCCGTACCAAAATCGTCAATAGCGAGGGTAATCCCCTTCGCATGCAGCTTTTCTATTTGCTGCAATGCTTGAGGGTAATTATAGATTTGGTCAGTTTCGACCACTTCCACTTCTATGTCAGACATTGAGATTCCCCGCTCGGCCTCCATGTCACACAGTAGCTGATAGACAAAGCCTGTGATCAATTGTTTGGCTGACACATTGATGCTAATTTTTAACCGCCCTTGTTGGGAGACACGTTGTAACATGTTGACCGCATGTTTCACCATTGTCGTCGCTAACAAATCATCTAATTCGTATTTACTGATCACGTGTAAAAATTCACAAGGGCTCTGGTAAGAGTTGTCGTCGAGGCGTCGGCGCACCAAGGCTTCACAGCAATTAATTTCACCATTAGTTAACGTCATTTGCGGCTGAAAAAACGCCTCGACACGGCCATTGTCGAGATCGCCAATCAGGGTGCCCAACTCACAATACTCCTCCGCAATATCCTGATTATCATTGTGCAACAACCAAAATAACTGCTTTGAGATCGCATGCACGTTCGACTTCATGCTTGAAAACTGTTCAAAACTATAACAAGGCCAATAACGCGCTTCACTCATGTAGCAATGTACGGAAAATTCATGAATGTGATGCTGACTGATATGATCTACCTGCTCTAGGATTCGATTCACAAACAAATAACCTTGCGCCGAATACTCGACCAACGTCATAAACTTATCATCACTACGATACCAATCGATGCCATCATTGCCGCATAACTGTTTGGCAACATACTGTATCAGCGTATTGCCCGACGCTTTACCATGTTGTCGATTAAATGCCGCGGTATTCGCAATATCCAATATCATGAGTAACCAAGGCCGCCCTTTGGGCGATAACTCAGGCAGCATAGCGAGACATCGATTCAGTTCACGCTCTGGTTTCATGCTGGTGCGATGATCTTGTTCCGTCTCGTGCTGCAAGAGTGTTTTACATATGACCGCTTCAAGCTGTTCTGGGTCCCAAGGCTTGTCAACGTAGTGGTGGAGAACGCCTGAATTAATCGCCTCGGTGACCCCACGAAAATCCGCTTGTCCTGACAGCATAATGGCTGGAATGTAAGGGTATTTATGCTTAACCTCTTTTAACAACTCTGTGCCTGTCATCGCAGGCATTCGATAGTCAGTAATGATGAGGTCGACTGAATGCTGCTCTAGCACATTTAAGGCTTCTAACGCGCTTTCAGCCGTGTGAATGACTGCCACTTTGTGTTTAAGCTCTCGGCACAACGCGTTACGAATACTTTTCTCATCATCGACAACCAGTATTTCCGCAAAATCCATAGCAATGTGTCCTATCGATCAGTTAACCGCTTCCACTTCATCAGACGTGGTTTTGTTTATCGGTAACGTGATAGTAAATGTAGTACCGACCCCTAGCTCACTCTCTACTTCAATTAAGCCATTGTGGGCGTTGATGATCCCATAGGAAACCGACAGCCCCAGCCCCGTTCCATCCCCTACAGGCTTGGTCGTAAAAAACGGCTCAAAAATCGACGCTAGATTTTCTTCTGGGATACCTGAGCCGTTGTCTCTTATCTTGACTTGGATTTGTTCATTTTCGAACGGCTTCACCGACACATGAATGACACCACTGTCTTCAATCGCCTGACTGGCATTCACCAGTAGATTGAGAAATACTTGATTCAGCTGCATTGGCTGGCAATAAACACTGGGTATCTCGGGGTCATAATCAATTTCGACTTTGGACGTGTATTTGATCTCGTTGTTAATGATGCGCAGGGTAGAATCAAGCCCCTCGCGTATATCACTGTATAGCCATTCCGAATCATCAGCGTGAGAGAATTCTTTGAGATTTTTGACGATAGCCATTACCCGTGAAGAGCCTTCTAAAGATTCTGAAATTAAGTCCGAGACATCCTCTAACACATAAGTCAGTTGTGATTTTTCTAACAGTGTTTTCTTTTGAGCAATTAAGTCATCATTGCCTGATTGATCAATCGCCGAGTTTAAGGTGGTCATTGCGTCAGAAATTTTACGAAAATAATCGTCGAGTGTTTGAATATTCGACGTAATAAAGCCCAAGGGATTATTGATTTCATGAGCAATACCCGCAGAAAGCTGACCAATCGACGCCATTTTTTCTGACTGAAGTAACTGGCTCTGGGCGCTCTTGAGGTTAACCAATACTTCTTTGAGTTCATTCTGCTCTCGGTGCAACCGTTTAGACAGTGCTGTAAGTTCGGTCTGCTGACAAGCTTGTGCGGTTAAGTCGTACACACAAATACAAACGTGATCAAGGGAGCCATCTTGACTGTGGATAGGAATAAATTCGATATCTTGAAACATTTCTTCTTCTTGCCCAGACACTTGACGAGAGGATTGAAAAGGAAAGACATGAGGCACCTGCTCCCATGAGGAGAAGCTCGGGGATTCTATCACGAACGCCGTATCAATTTTACGTTTGAGTAATGACGAGCACTGTGAAAAAACCGACAACACGCTTTGGCCGACCAAAGACGTTTTCGCCATGCCTGAACGTGTCTGAAAATAACTGTTCGCCATGACGATTAGATAATCTTTTCTAACAATACAAACGGCGACTGAAAGTTGGTTCAGTAGATCAGACAGGGCAAGCTTTGCCTTCATAGAATCACTCCGTTATAACCATTCATTCAGGCGATTAAGAATGACGTCGAACCCATCTTCTGCAAAACAAATGATGGTCTTTGTTTCAAAACTGGCGGATTCTATCAAGAAAGACACATGCAAAACGATCGCCTGTTTCCACTTGTTACTCGGAATGGGCTGTCGGTCAGGAGAATACATCACCGGGGGCTGCGTTCGGGTCTCCAGTTCAATTTGCTCACATAATCCTCTTAAACTCGCGCCTGACAAAATATTTGAAATTTCCAAGAGACTGTCAAACATTGCTTGATTATCGACCATCTCTCCTTCACCTAGCGCAAGTAAGTCGCCTGCAATCGCCTTACCGCCTTGCTTGGTCAGCTGCGTAATCACCTCACCAGACATCTGACCAAAGAAAGCTTGACGGGTGTAATAGTTCTGTTTGATATCACCAAACATTTCCATCAATTGGTCAGGGGAAGCCGTATCAATACTCGGTATCGTAAGAGTGACAGGGTAACTCAATAACGTCGCCAACTTACAAGCGGCTTGCCCCATCGATATATTGAGGAGTTCTTTCAAAGAATCCTCGTGATCATCCGTCAGTGTTTGATTCATATCAACCCCACCTCATGCAGAAGATCTTTGAGCATAGACGCGTCTAATGGTTTCTTCAAAAACTTGACAGCCCCCAACTCCATCACTTTTTCCTGAGAGGTAGGCTGAATATCCGCACTGATCACAAAAACAAAGTTGCGTGCCGCTCGTTTTTTTAGTTCTGACAGGACCTCAAACCCATCCATCACAGGCATTGTCAGGTCCAAAAACATCACATCGGCCTTACCCTCTTGAAATTTTTCCAATGCTTCTACACCATTTGATGCCTCGTGTACGTTCTCATGCAGCTCTGGCGGTAATGCGCGCATCACTGCTTTTCTGGACATCTTCGAATCATCAACAATAGTAATCGAAACCGTTGACATAGCGCCTCCTAGTGTTCCAACGTTAAAAGTGGGGTAATTAGAATTCTTGTTTGTTGGGGCAAAGCGTCTAACCAGACTGGTAACGCTTGTTGAGCCTGAGCGTCGAGCAAAGACTCACAGAACAGCACCACTTGATTGATCGCCCATTCATGGGGCGCATGATTGATTTCCGCAGTTTGTAAACTCAGAACAGATTCAGCAAAACCCAGATCATAACCCCAAAGAATCAGGACATAAGCACAAATGACTAGCCGATCCTGATAGCCATTTTTGACGTCTAAGTAAGGGGCCGAGTCACGCTCTTTCTGATCACCCATCTCGACAAGAGTCAACTCACCAATGGATGATAGCAAACACACCAAATACAGTTTCTCCTGACGCTCTTTCTCCCAACCAAGTTGGTTCGCAAGGCCAACAGAGACGCTCGCAAGACGCTGATATCGTCCAACGATCTCGTTATGTTGCTCCTTAGCCACTTTCTTAAAAGAGCGATGGCTCATCATCGCCACAGCGAAACCACTCACTGCCGTCATCCCCAACCGGCTGATCGCGGTATCAAGCGCAGTCGTTTTCGTTTCAAAACCCCAATAGGCGGAATTTGCGGCTTTAATTACTTGGCCTGCGAGTGAAGGTTCATTGGCAACAATCGAAGAAAACGCTTTACCATTACACATATCGTCGTCAGCACATCGTTGCAACTGGCGTACAATACTGGGCAGCACGGGCAAACACTCAATACCAGAAAGCAGCTTTCGGCAAGATTCCGAAAATGGCAATTTTTTTAGGCGCTCTGCACAGTTCAACACTTGCTCGAAATCTTTCTCAGTAAAGGGTTTTGGTAAAATAAAGTGAGTCCAAGAACTTGTTAATGCATTAATTTCAATCGAAGTATCTCCTGTGATCAACGCTCGAATGCTGCTTGGAAAGTGCTGACTGACTTGCACCAGCAGTTCGTCGCCTTTGATCTCCGGCATGACTAAATCACTCACAACTAAGTCCGGTGAAATAGAATGTGTCACGGTATGGTCGAGCCAATGAGCGGAATCTTGAATCAGAGTTAACGTCCAGTCTGGTTTCAGGCGCCTAATGACACGGCCAACGGCTTTGAGCATCAGCTCGTCGTCATCTATGTACAGGACATGGAAGGTGTTCTCTGTCATAACTACTCGCTTATACCGTTGCGCTAAGTCCTTACGGAGTACGCTGTCAACTTCAAGCGTAAACTCAGTTGCTTAACTTGAGCATAGTCGAAGAAAGCGGTTTTGTAACAGAAAGCACTAAGAAATCACTATAAGAGATACGCAATGCAGAGTTATTGACAATAATAATTTGAACGAGGCAAAAATTGGCTAATTTACTGCTTTGATTTCTATACAAACCCTTAGAGAAACCCACAAAAAGTCGAACCTGTCACATATTTGTTACTGAGGGAATCGTTATGAATAGAGTCAAAAAGGCCAGTCTCGTCTCTGAGGACAGAGCAGAGCTTGAAGCTCAAATGAATTGAGTTGCATTTCACAGCCGCGGTGATGTCAAAGGCAGATCCACTCGCTTTTTTAGGGCTGTTTTCTTTGGTCTGAGACAAAAATAGAAAGCGGCCCCACGCATTAAAGTGGGTTCTAGTCCAAAAATGTCAATACCCGCAGTGAGTAGATAGGCGCGCCGGAGATACAGCCTGAGTGAAGAAAAAAGCCATGTGCGATAACGCGAGAGAAACATGCCTCCTCTTAGCTCGACGAAGGCGCTGCGGGGTAAGATTTATCACACGTCCCTTCAACCGATTGGGCAAACAATGATCTTGCAATATAGATGACAATGGCGAGGTTGACGAACAGTACACAAAACCCAAGTAGGCTTGGGTAATAAACTAATCCATAAATTTCAAAGGGAATGTAAAGCGCGCTGCTGACCAATGCCAGCCATTCAGTCCAACGTTGCCCTCTCCATAATCCATAAGCTTCTAACCATCGTAGTACTGTATACGCTATGGCACCGGAGATGATCAGAGGGATATTATCTTGAGGCACCTTTTCCATTGCCTGAATAAAGATACCCGGCAGGTGGTGGGCGGGATTAAGATGCGCATGTAAAACTAACGACTCCGCCCATTGTTGCAGGTTTTGTCCTGCCAACGTATGTAAACCAATGGCGACAATCAAGGACAATAACCCTTTAACGCCTTCTAAGAGCGCTATCATTTTAAGGCCTGATTTTACTGAATGTGGTGTCAAGCTAGAGAGCCTCGTACAAAAATCAACACCTATAACATAACCATTTTTTGCTGCGGTTATTTGAAGACAATGTCAATTTTTTACTACACTTTTCCTTACGTAACGCAACCCCCTCATTTAAAATGAAAAAACCGCAATCTTAAGATTGCGGTTTTTCTGATTTCACATCACTAGGCGTTGATATTTTCCCGCTCTACGTGAATATTATCAAACAGAGAATCCACAATCTCTTTTGAACGTATCGCCAGTACTGACAGTAAAGTATCACTTAGTCCATGTGAAGACTCACAGCAGCCTTGTAAGAAGACGTTGACCTTGCACGATGACTTCATGGGTAATCGATAATGCCGCTCAACTTGTTGACTCAACATCAGTGGCTCGAGTTTATCCAACATCTGGTTAAACTGATCATATCGATACCCCGTGGCCAATACAACCGCGTCATAATCCTGCCAGCTTTGCTGGGAATGAATCCGATCGCTAAATCGAAGAGAAATTTTGCCCGATTTTTGACCCACTTCTTGAATATCATAACAACGCAAGTGTTGGTGTTTACCTTCTCCTGTTACTTTTTGTAGATACAGACGCTCATAGATAGCACTAAGCTCTTCGGTATCAACCACTGAGTAATTGGTCCCATTGAATCGCGACAACACCTTCTTGCGCTCTTCTTCTGTCCTTGAGTAAACATGGTCCGTAAACTCTGGGTCGAAAATTTCGTTCACAAACGCACTATCATCCGCAGGATGCAAGGCAAAATTGCGGTTGACGAGATGGACTTCCCCATCGCCATATCGATTGGTCAAGTCAACAAAAATTTCTGCGGCACTTTGCCCAGCGCCAACCACGGCAATTTTGGGTGGGGTCGCGCCTTTATCGAAGGTTTCTCGCCACACTTTATACTGCGATGAATGGATAACGTTCTCATCTTCTAACCCACTGAACAGTGTTGGTAGCTTTGGCATCCCTCCCATACCGATAAGAAGATTCTTAGCAAGACGTATCGTGCGATTGCCGTGAATATCCGTCGAGATCACCCGAACTTTCGTGATTTCACCGTCTTGTTCAATCGGCTCAATATAGACAACACGTTGCGCATAAGTCACAACGGATTCAAATTGTTTCGCGACCCAAGTGAGGTAGTCGTTAAATTCAACCCGTGAAGGATGAAGCGAGCCAAGATTGATAAACGAGCTTAACCTATCATGAGCATGCAGATAATTGACAAATGAATATGGACTCGTGGGGTTTCTCAGCGTAACCAAGTCCTTAAGACAGGATATTTGCATTCTGGTGCCATCGAGCAACATACCGCCATGCCATTCAAAATGAGATTTTTGCTCCAAAAAGCAATAACTCAGGTTTTGTTTTTGAGCCGTCTCTTCCAAAGCAATGGCGATTGACAGGTTGGCCGGACCAAAGCCCACGCCAAGCACATCATATTCTTGAATCTGGTCTGTCATTTTTGTACCTCGTATATTTCCTTGAGCCCTTTGGCTCTTCGCGTAAAGTACCCGCTTGGGTCAAGATGTTAAAAACAATCACTAAAAAAGGTATCTCTCAACTGACACATCAGCGCTGCCCGTTTGTGAGGGAAATGAAATTGCTTTAATTGAGCAAAGCCGTAGGTGTGCAAATAACCGATCATCTTACTGTTATCTGCTCTCGGCTCACTGACAATTTTTTGTGTTCTAGGATCGGATAAGTACAGGAAATGACACACTGAAGGTAGCCAAGCGGCCACTTTATGCGCACCGCGGTGTTCCTGTTCACCGACAAGCATGTGAATACCGCGGTCATAATCACCCGCTTCATAGTAAGGTGATATACGATCTTCTTTGGTCCAGTAGGCTTCAATGTACGCGAAAGGTTGCTCGTTTAGGCACACCATTAGCAGTTGATTCTTGTCATTCGCCACCTGCTCCTCAAGATAAGCCGTGTGTTCATCCAAAGAACCGGTTTGTTCCCAAAATGCCGCTACCCGCGGACTGTTCTGCCATTTTGAGAATAATCTAGCGTGCTGATCAACATCCAATCCAACCAAAGAAAGAGTGCTTTCCAACTCAGGGATGTAACGACGATAGAGGGGCCCTTTTTGCGGCTTTGGACGCATCGGATGGTAACCGTTGGGCGCTAAAACTTGTTTGTGAGGCAACGCACAACGACGTTGGCTCAACCACAGTTCTGGGAGCTGCATAAGGGTTTCACGCCAGATAAATCGCTGCCCTTGTTGACTGACATAGACAAAATCCAAGAGGGGCGAATACACACTATCGCCAAGATAGATACACCGAATGTCCAAACGATGTTCCAACGCGAGAACCAAAGCAGGAATGAGATCTTGGTCGCTAACCTGACAATGAGCAAGATGCCAATCACCGGTCGTGTGTTTCTCTAAAATCAGTTCACCACGACCAACGTTGATGCAACATTTATCACCCTGTTGCTGAATACTCTGTCCATCTAGTAAAGCGTTTCGGATGAGGGAATTACCAGTCATAGCTAAGGCTCGCAATAATGTTTCGGCGATCACCGTAGTAACAGATCGAGTTACTGCAGGTAGAAATATACTCTTTATCAAAAATGTTTTTCGCCGCGACCTGAAGCTTGTAGTCTTCAAGACGATAACTGATGGTCGCATCATAAAGGGTATATGAAGGCACTTGATTCTGGCCGGTATTGTCAGCATAGGTATCACTGGTATAACGAGCACCACCACCTAGAGTCAAGCCATCAAAGGTGCCACCAAAGAACTGGTATTTGGCCCACGCCGTGGCCAGAATATCGGCGACTTGCGCTGGTCTATGACCAATATTCGCCGCGTTATTGTCTTTTTTGATTTCTGAGTCAATGTGAGAAAGATTACCAATCAAAGTTAATGACTGAGTCACATTGGCTACCGCTTCCAACTCGACCCCAAGGTTACGAATTTCACCAATTTGCTTAACTTCAGTGCCACTCACTTGAACGACATCTTTTTTGGTTGCATCAAACACAGACAGGTTAAAGTACCCATCGAAACTGCTGGGTTGGTATTTGATGCCGGCTTCGATCGCTTCACCACGCTCCGGACTGGCCGCCTGATTATTGGTCGTTTTTATCACAGGCTCAAAGGACTGGGCATAACTGATGTAAGGCGTAAAACCATTGTCCATTACATACGCTACCGCCGCATTTGACGTCCACTTTTCGTAATCTGCCTGATAAGTTGTACCGGTTGACTGGTTGCTTTGTTTGTTTGACGTATCATCGTAGCGCACCCCCGCCTGCAGCACCCAATCGTTGTAGCGGACCTGATCCTGTATGTAAAAACCAACCTGCTGATTCTCTGTTATTGTCGTTTGCAAATCAGCATCCGATAACGTCGAAAAGTTCGACGAATTAATCAAAACCACATTGTTTGTGTAACTCGGGTTATAAATATTGAACCTCGGTTCGGCGACAACGCCCAACCCTGCGAGGCTCAGATCAACACTAGCATTGCCGTCAGCGACCAAAGGGTCGGACGCATAATCTTGCCCCTCAATTTTGATCCTTTGATAATCCAAACCCGTTAACAAAGTATGTTGAAAAGCGCCAGTTTCAAATGTATATATTAAGCGATTATCAATATTAAACGCGTCAGAGTGGCCCTGCTCAGTTGTCGCGCCGCGCACAATCGTGTCTCTTGCGCTCGTTGGGTCAAGCAACCCACTCAATTGGGTATCAGCAGCATAGGCCGCAAAATACATTTGCTTTACGTCAACTTCCATCCGGCTATACCGAGCCGATTGACCAAAGCGAAGGGCGTGACTAAACTCATGCTCAAATTCATAACCGAACGACAGTTGTTCACGTTCAAATTTTTCCCAGTCTGGGTTACCCAACGCTACATTATCCGCAATTTTTCCATTTGGATTACTGGTTAGAGTCCCTTCCATGGGCAAGAACTGCAAGTAAGGATCTGAGTCGTCTTTCTGGTAGTTAGCCAAAAACGTAATGGTATTGCGATCGTTGATGTTCCAGAGAAGAGAAGGGGCAACCAAAATGCGTTTAGCCTCTACATTGTCGACCTTAGTACCATTTTGTCGACCCATTGCCACGAGACGAAAGGCGACATCATCATTAATTTCTCGGTTAACATCCAAACTGAGCTGAGTCCGGTTGTACGAACCGTACTCAACCGATACTTGACCGGAGCCACCGTCAAATTGGGGCCGTTTACTCACGGTATTAATCAAGCCACCTGGTGGGTTTTGTCCATAGAGTACTGACGCTGGACCACGTAAAATCTCTACCCGCTCTAAGCCAAATGGGTCTATCTGCCAGCTGTAAAAACCCGCTGAATACAAGCGTGTTCCATCTTGATACAAACCCGTGCCAGCTTGGGTAAAACCACGCACAACAAACCAGTCTTGTTTGTTGTCATCACCATAGTGATTGGCTTGAATACCCGGTGTATATTGAAGCGCATCTGAAATACTGATTGAAGCACGATCATCCATCTGCTCACGTGTGACCACAGATACCGATCGTGGTGTTTCATGAACCGCTAAATCCGTTTTGGTTGCGGTGCGACTTTGCTGACCCAGATAACTGAAATCCGGACCGACCGAACTGTCATCCTGCTGACCAATAACAACCACGGTTTCATCTTCTTGCGCGTGCGCTACACCCACTGCGAGGGCACACGTGATGGCGAGCGCTGCTGGATTCAGCATAAACTGTCGATTCATATGTTTCTCCTTAAACGTCTATCTTTACCGAACGTTACACTAATAGTTATGATAAGCATTATCATTTGTATTTATTGTGTGAGTGTACCAGTTTTGCGATAAAATGGAATCTGTAAATAGATCATCGCCCTTTTATAAGGGCTTGAGTCAAATCACGAATCACAGGCCCATGCTGAACAATGCCCAAGTGATCGGTATCGTAGACGGTTTGGCTAAACAGCTCCGTCGTCTCTTCAAGACGGTGGCTGAGCAACTGACTCCGACCGGATGGCTGCCCAGCCCAGTAAGCACGAGAGCTGCAATTTATGTTAGGGAGTTGATACCCCTGACATAACGCGCGCATATGTTGCTCAACTGCCCAGCTGTAAAGCATCTGCTGAGCACTTTCTATGGCATAGTAATCAAACTGTTGCCGCGACAACCAATCAGAGAAAACTTTCGGCCACTCTTTGGGTGGCGCACAGTCTAACCCTTCTAGACAACCCTGTTTTTGTTCTTGGGTGAGTGAACCAAGCAAGATTTCAAGGTGCTCTACCAGCTTGGTTTTTGCTTCAGGCGATGACCATTGGTCTTCGGTAATTTCAGTGCCCGGCACGTAGCAATCCAATAAGCCCAGAAACTCGACCCGTTCTCCAGCGGATTCCAGTCGTGCGGCGACTTCCTGACAAAGAGCCCCACCCAGTGACCAACCAACCAATGTATATGGACCTTTGGGCTGAATTTGACGAATGATCGAGTAATAGCAATCCGCCATTGAATCAAAGGAAGACTCAAAGCGATTAGGGTATACGATGCTTTGAGATTGGATTCCATACACGGTTCTATGACCGGCAAGCGCCTGAGCTAACTTCTGATAGCCGACGGTTCGCCCTGTTACAGGGTGGACACAAAAGACCGGAGGATGAGCCGCCACCTCATCATTGAGTCTGTCGAGTAGGTTGACGTCTGCGATGATTTGAGATGCGTTATGTGATCGATGCAGGGCCTCAAGGTTTTTAACCCACGAGGCGGCTTTTTGCTCTATCTCTTGTTGACTAAAGTGTTGGTTCCCGAATTCAAAATCAGCCGATAACACCCCGTCCACTATCTGAGCATTCACCACCAAAGGCGTCAGCATAGTATTCGCCGGTGCTTGATCCTCACTTCCAGAGTCAATAGGCTGACACCAGTGTGAAAAGCCGCTCCCTTGATATTGCCCAAGGTAATTAAATGTCAGCTCAGCCGGCACTTCTTGAGCCTCGTTGAGCAAACTGCGGACGCCGAAACCAATGCCTGCATCCTGATTGAGAGCTTGCAAACGTTTGGTCACCGAATCGATGGTGTCACTGCGTTTAATGATCACCGGATAGAGGCTCGTCATCCAACCGACCAAGCGGCTCAAATCCAATTCACCAAATACCGATTCTTCTCTGCCGTGGCTTTCCAGATACAAGGTCATACTGTTTTGTTCATTCGATAAAGTATGTTTCAGTGCGGTCACCATTTCAGCGGTGATGTTGTTGCTGCCCATTAAGGAGGAGGTCGCTTCTCGGCTCAGTTCAACCCTGACTGAGCGTTTGTCTCGATATTCTGCTTTGGGCGCCGCTGGTGTTTGATTAGTTTCACCAAACTGCGAAGACCACAGTGCCTGCCTTTCACGCCCCTCACTGGAGGTCATCCATGCTTTCAAACGAGCGACCGCCATGTCTAACGATGTATAACAAGGTTGCAGTTCAATCGTCTGTTTGGAAGAGGCCTGTTGATAAGCCCGCCACAGATCATCCATTAATATCCGCCATGACACGCCATCCACTGCGAGGTGGTGTATCACAATCATTAGCCGACTTTTTTTCCCTTTCATTTGAGCATAGCCAGCCTGAATCAACCGAGCGGACTCTATATTCAGACTGGTTTGCAATTCATGGGCAAAGGCGGAAAAGTCTCGTTCCTCCTCCAGTTGTGCCTGCCACACTCGATTTTCAGGCATGTCTGAACGATAGGTTTGTTGCCACTGCCCATTTGTTTGGTTGTAGGCCACACGTAAAGAGGGGTGATGCTTCACCAACGCTGTGACTGCGGCGTCTAACGCCAAAATGTCCATGTCTTGCTTGAGTTCAACGCAAACGTGCTGGTTCCAATGATTTGGCTGAGCAAAGTTTTGTTTCATGAAATGAGCCTGAATAGGCATTAGCCCAAATGGCTCCGTTGTCAGTTGTCGTAACTCCTGCTCCTGATTAACTTGCAAAATTTGAGCGAGCTCTGACAAAATTGGCGTTTCAAAAACCTGCTTTGGTGTCACATTAAAGCCGGCTAACTTAAGTTTACTCACCAATTGAAGGCTTAGTATCGAATCCCCCCCGAGGGCAAAGAAACTATCACAGCGGCTAATGTGCTCTCTATTCAGTAAAACTTGCCAAATGTCTGCAAGCAACGTTTCCTTATCGCCTTCAGGGGCAACAAATAATGAAGACGCTGACTGAAAGTCTGGTTCAGGTAACGCATTGCGGTCCACTTTACCTGCAGGCGTTAAAGGCAATTCGGTTAAGACAATCAAACACGAAGGAACCATATATTCGGGCAAATAGGTGCTGAGCGCCTGCAACACGTCCTCGAGTACAACGAATTGGGCGCCACTACCATGCAGGTAGCCGACGAGGCGAATGTTCGCGCCATGGCGGTGCGCCGCGACAATACAGGTTTCGACTTTCGATACATGCTGGAGTCGTGATTCAATTTCACCTAACTCAACACGGAAACCCCGTATTTTTATCTGTTGATCAACCCGTCCAAAGTATTCCATCACACCATCGGATCGCCAACGAACCAAATCCCCAGTTCGGTACATACGTTGGCCATTTGGGCTGAATGGGTCAGGGATAAACCGCTCCGCCGTCATATCGGGCTTGGCCAGATATCCGCGAGCAAGGCCAGATTCTTCGCCAATATAAAGCTCGCCAATAAGAGTTGGAGCAACGCGATTCAACTGATCATCTAATACGTAAAGTTTTCGGTCCCCAACAGGCTGGCCGATAGGTGCATAAGCGCTGGACAGGGTATCGTCTGGATAAGCCCGCCAGATCAGCGGGGTGACGACGGTTTCAGTCGGCCCATACCCATTGATAATGCGAGGTGGTTGAACGACTGACTGAAGACGCTCATACGTTTCTCGGGTAAAGGCTTCACCACCCAAAGTCCAAGACCGGACCCTCAATGAGGGTCGAGTTTGCTCAATCCAGTCGAGAAGCGGCCCAACATAGCTTGGCGGAAAACACGCAATCGTAATACGTTCCTGTTCGAGGATCCGACACGTTTGCTCTGCGCTCCACAATTGCTGATCCCGTATGACTAAGCGCGAACCAAAAGCCAGCGGAACGGCCCAGCGTTCGATGGCACCATCAAAGCTTATTGAAGCAAAATGAAGCTCGACGTCGTCTGGTGTCATGCCATATTGTTCACCAATGGTTTGTACATGCATGCTTAAACCATCATGTGCAATGGCAACACCTTTAGGCTTCCCTGTCGAACCTGAAGTGTAAATAATATAGGCTAATTGATCCGGCAGTATCGCTATATTCGGTTTTTGCTCAGGCAAAGACGGCCACGGTAGTGCTTCAAGATAAAGGGGAGCCACTTTATCGGACACGAACTGCTCCGCCACCTCTTGCCAGCGTTCGCTGAGCCTATGACTGCTGAGCACTATATCGGCATTGGAATCATCAAGCATGTAGGCCAATCTGTCTGTTGGGTAGTCAGGATCAAGAGGTAAGAAGGCGCCTCCCGCTTTCATCACCGCAATCATAGCGATGATCATCTCACAACCCCGTTCAAATAAGACACCAATCGCTTGGTCTCTTTGTACTCCCAGGCTAACAAGTTGTTGTGCCAGTTGATTTGACCGTTTTTCCACTTGTGAAAATGTGTAGGTGTCCTGTCCGTGCTTAAGTGCCACCGCCTCCGGCTGCTGGGCACTTTGACGATCAAAGAATTCGGAGACAGGCCGATAAAACCAGTTTCCTTGAGGCTGCGATAATACGGCGAGGCGTCGATGTAGATCGGGCCCAAGTGGATCAATGCCAGCAAGGGACGTATTGAGGTTGGCTTCTACATCTGACGCGATCTGCTGCAATACTCGGCCCAGTGATTCCATGGTATCCGAATCAATCCGGTCTTTCGCATAAGTCAACGTTACCCTTGTTTTATCAGACGATTCCAACACATCCAATGCCACATCAAACAAGGCGTACTGACCTTGCAACCCTAGCGGCTTGGCGAACACGCCAGCGCTAAACTCTACCGATTCCGTCTGATTGACCTGATGGTTAAACAAGACTTGGAAATAAGGCGTTTCCCCGACCACTCTGGTCGTGAGGAGTGATGCCACGACCTGATCAAATGGCAGTAATTGCTGCTCCTGAATATCAAGCATTTTGTTGTGACAGGCGGTAAGGATGTGTGCCAATGTTTGCTGAGGTTCAAGGTATTGCTTAATGACATTGGTATTCACGAAAAAGCCAATCACATCGCCGACTTCTGGGCGCGTACGATTCGCCATTGGCATACCAATACGAATATCACGTCTGCCCGACACTTTCGCTAACGCTATCTGCCATAAAGATAGCCACAAACTTGATGTCGTCACCTTATTGTGTTGCGCGAGTTGAGCAAATTTCCCTGCGCGCTCCCTTGGCAAATCCCAGACTATCTGTGCCGATTCACGGCGCTGATTGGGCACCACCTTACCCTTCCATTCGAATAGCTTTTCAGGCTGCACACATCCGAGCTCTTTTTCCCAAAAATCGAGTTCACTTTGCCCTTTTCCAGCCTTGAGCAAGGCGGACTGCCACAGCGAAAAATCACGGTACTGAATAGCAAGCGGTGCTAAGCTGATACCCTGATAAGCGCTGACCAAATCCTTAATCAATAGGCCTATCGACCACCCATCTGAAACGATATGATGCATTGCAACAATAAGATGCGTTTTATTATCAGCAACTTTGAGACACAGTAGGCGCAACGGCATATCATGATAGAGATCAAATGGCCTCTCGATAAAATCCGCTCGGATGCGGTCAGCTTGGCTGGGGCTTAAATAGCGTCCATCTATCAACTCAACCTGCGTCAAAATAGCCGTTTCAACGTACTGCAACGGTTCACCGTTATCGGCGATAAAACGGGTTCTGAGGGAATGGTGTTTTTCCATAACTTGGCGAAGTGCGCGTTCTATTGCGGACTCATCAACCGAACCATCGAGTTCAAAACCCCCACTGATATGATAAGCGCTATTACCCATATCAAGTTGATAAATATCCCATAACCTTTTTTGTGCTGGAGAAAGAGGAACCCTCTTATTTTCATCACAAGCAACAATAGGTAAGGTTTCAAAACTCATTCCTTTTGCGTCCAGCAAAGCAATAAATTTGGCCTGCTCTTGTTGACCAAGTTTCAAAAAGCGCTTTGCCAGCGCAGCTTTGTCTATTTTTGTCGTCATAACAACTCCAACTCGTCCATTAATGCGGCCATGGCATCGAGCTCTTCCTGTTCTTGTTGATGTGTTTGTTGATATTGGTCCTCAAGCGTATCCGTGAGGGCCTGCAACGTACCAGCAGCAAAAAAATCTTTTAGTGTGACACTCAGTCCCAGCTCTTTTTGAGCACTGGCGACCACTCGCGTGGCAAGCAGAGAGTGGCCTCCGAGTGCAAAGAAATTGTCGTCGAGCCCGACGGTATCGATATCAAGTGCCTGCTGCCAACATCGGGCAAACCACACTTCAAGTTCCGTTTGCGCTGCACGGTAGGCGACTTTGGCCAACGATGGTGCAGGCAAAGCGGCTCGGTCACGTTTTCCATTGGCTGACAACGGCATACGATCCAGCGGGATGAAAACGGCTGGGACCATATAATCCGGAAGATGCTGAGCAAGATGGACTTTTATCTGAGACTCTTTGTCTATGTCCCAAAGCTCACAGACCACATAACCAACAAGCTGTGTGCCCATCGGCTGCTCAAACGCGATCACAGCAGACTCTTCAATGTATTCGCATTGATTGAGGACATTTTCAATTTCTTCCAACTCAATACGAAGGCCGCGGATTTTCACTTGATGGTCAAGGCGTCCGAGATATTCCAGTCGACCATCCGACATACGGACTACCTGATCGCCTGTCCGATACATTCTCGCTCCTGACTGCCCCCAAGGGTTGGGAACAAACCGCTCGGCCGTCAGACCGGGTCTCGATAGATATTCTCGTGCTAAGCCCTCTCCAGCCAAATACAATTCTCCTGGCACTCCGACAGGCACGGGGTTCCATGCGTCGTCCAAAACGTGGAGTTGGGTGTTACTGATCGCGTACCCAATCGGAATCCGTTTTCTAACTGGAAGCTGGCATTGCCAACTTGTAACGTCAATGGCGGCTTCGGTTGGGCCATAAAGATTATGCAATTCACAATGTGGCATTTGTTGCAAAACCTGTTCGGTCAATTCAGCGGGCAATGCCTCTCCACTACAAATAATGCGGCGTAAGTTGCTGCAACGACTGATGTCAGTTTCCGCGTGGAACGCATGCAGCATTGAAGGGACAAAATGAACCGTCGTAACATTTTGCTCGCAGATGGTTTTGTGCAACAGTTCAGGTTGACGATGGTGTTCAGGTTCGGCAATCGCAAGTCTAGCTCCGGTCATAAGTGGCCAGAAAAACTCCCAAACCGAGACATCAAAACTAAACGGTGTTTTTTGCAACACACAATCTGTTCCATCGATGCCATACTCATGCTGCATCCATGCCAATCGGTTTTGTAATGCCTTGTGCGTGTTGACCACTCCCTTTGGACGCCCTGTCGAGCCAGACGTAAAGATCACATACATGGCCTGTTCGGCTTGCCAGTTTACTTTGGGTGCGTCCGAGCTGTATCCATTCAGATCTATCTTATCGATGGCGACATAATCACAAGCAGACTGATTTGGCCATAGGTTTACTCTCTCGCTGTCCGTCACCACAAGTGACACATCCGCAGACTCAAGGAGGTATCGGATCCTCTCAGACGGGTAACTTGGGTCTAGGGGGACATAGGCCCCACCCGCACGCGTAATCGCATGTAATGCGATCACCAGATCGACACTGCGAGTCAACCCAAGACCGACCCGAGTTTCAATATCGACACCTTGGCCGCGAAGCCACTGAGCGGTTTGATTGACTCTCAGATCGAACTCAGCATAAGTCAGTGACTCCTCTCCCATCGAGAGCGCGATGGCATCCGGAGTCCGTTGGGCTTGATGCATAATCGCCACAGGCGGAGGCGTAAAATCTCCCCAAGATATCTCTGTCGCGTTAAATTTATGGAGGTCAGGCAATTGCTTTGAACTAACCAAACTCAGCTGAGACAAACGCAATTCGGGGTTGTCTGCCACCTGTTCAAGCAATTGCAACCACTGTGTTAGCAGCTCAGCAATATAGGCTTGATTAAATACAGGCGTCGCATAGTTAACAAAGCCACTCCAATGTCCATCGCTGTATGCTTGAATATCTAAACTTAACTCCAATTGTGCCGCTACTACGCCGGGGTCAAAAGGTTCAACCACGAGTGAACCAAAATTGGCGAATGCCTCTCGGTCAACCGTCTGGAAATTAAAGCTCGTTTGGTAAAGAGGATGGTGCTGCAGATTTCCGGTGACACCGAGCGACTCAACCAAAACCTCAAACGGCACATCCTGATGACTCAACGCCTGTTCGGTAAAACGTTTTACCTCATTCAACAAAGTAGAAAAGCACATGGAGGCATCAAGTCGCGCAGCAACAACCAGATTATTAATAAAGCACCCTTGCATGTTCAACGTTTCGGGCAGTGTCCTGCCCGCAACTGGGATACCCACTCTGATTTCATCTCTGCCCGAATATTTGTGCAGCAATAGATGCCATAAACTTAACATTACGTTGAATCCGGTCGTTTCGTATCGCTTCGCTAAAGACTGAATCGCATCCACCTGTTTTTTCTCTAAAGCAAAGTGGTGTCGCTCTCCGCCTGTTGCCAGTTGATCACGAGGTACCTCACTATGGAGTACCAAGGGTTCAATGTCTTGGTTAAGGCGGTCTTTCCACCATGCAAGAGATTGCTTTGCCTGTTCCGATTCAAGCCAGTTACGTTGCCAGTGAGCATAATCGGCATAATCGAATGAGTTGGCCACTGGCCTATCAGGCGTAGAACTTTGGCCATGTATCAAAGCACGATAGTTGTCACCAAGTTCATCAACCAGTGCCTGAACAGAAATACCGTCGGACACAATGTGGTGTATCACTAACAGGAGCTCGTATTCTTCTGGGTTATGTTTGACCAAATAGGCTCTCATCAAAGGTGGCGATGCAAAGTCGAAGTTTTCATCGATCCATGCTAGCCGCTGAGCCTTGATATCCTCATGATCCTTCAACGAAGACGTCGCCAAAACCAGCAGTGCCTTTGATTGAACCGATTGCATCAATTCGCCATCAACCTGACAGAGTGAGGTACGCAGAATTTCATGGCGGTCAACCAAGGCCTGAAGCGAGCAAGCTAACCCTTCTGGGCATAATTCGCCATGAAGCTTTAAGCCAATTGGCATATGGTACGCCGAGCTTTCAGGCATGAGCTGCTGAATGAACCACAATCGTTTCTGGGAAGCACTGACGTGCATATACTCCGCTCTTGGCACTCGCTCGATAGCCATTGCTGTCTGCTTAAGCGGATGACATTGTACGGCCATCTTATCGAGTCTTGGCGAGTCAAAGACTGTTTGTAAGGGCAAATGGACCTGATGAGAATGCTGTAAGCGGCCCACCAACTGCGTCGCGAGCAGCGATTGGCCACCCAGAGCAAAAAAGTCATCAGTTCGACTGACTCGTTTGAGGCCAAACAACGTTCTCCATTGTGAAGCAAGTAATTCTTCCATGGGCCCCTTCGGGGGTTCGTACGCCGACTGAGTCTCTTTGCTGACCGGATGAGGAAGTCGCTTTTTATCCACTTTACTCGCGGGTGTCAGCGGAAGGGACTCCAACATTATCAATTGCTGTGGGATCATATAATCGGGCAATGTCTTGGCGAGCTCACCGAGAATCGATTCCTCATCAATGACGACGGTGCCTGTTTGTAAATAACCAACCAGATATGCCCCTGAAGGCCCCTCGAATGCTTTCACTGCGCTGAGTTTTGCGCCAGATAGTGTTTGTAAAAGAGATTCAATTTCCCCCAACTCAATACGAAAACCGCGGATTTTTATCTGATCGTCTGCTCGACCAAGGTAATCCATCACCCCATCATCCCGCCAACGAACTAAGTCACCAGTACGATACATACGTTGGCCATTGCTGGCGAAGGGATCTGGGATAAAGCGTTCGGCAGTAAGCATTGGTTTTTCTAGGTAGCCGCGTGCCAGTCCGACTTCTTCTCCGATATACAATTCACCACTCACCCCAGAGGGGACGGGATATAAATTGTCATCCAGCACGTAAAGGCTCCGAGAACCCACGGCTTTTCCGATTGGTGCATAGGCGCTGTCAAGCGGTGTTCCTACATAGGCCTGCCAAATCATTGGGGTCACTACCGTCTCAGTAGGACCATAACCATTGATCACTCTCTGCGGATTCAATACCTGTTGCAGTTTGAAGTACGTATCACGAGTAAAGGCTTCACCGCCCAAAGTCCATGAACGTACTGCCAACTTTGGCTGTTCATGTTCAATCCATTCGAGTAGAGGGCCAACATAACTCGGAGGAAAACAGGCAATCGTTACCCCCTCTTGCGTTAAGACCTCGCACGTTTCTCTCGCACTCCAAAGCTGTTGATCCCGTATGACTAACTTAGAACCAAACGCCAATGGGACCGCCCACCGTTCAATCGCACCGTCGAAGCTGATGGATGCAAAGTGGAGTTCAATGTCGTCTGGCGTCATCCCATAGCACTGCCCAATGGTCTGAACATGCATACTTAGCCCGAGGTGTGACACGCAGACCCCTTTAGGTTTACCTGTAGACCCCGATGTATAAATCACATAGGCTAACTGGTCGGGCAGGATTTCAGGCTGCTGACAAAGGGCGCGCGTTAAATCCATATCATCAAACGAGAGAACTTTCTCTTGGACACAAAGCGAATTTGCCAAACTCTGTGAAGATGGGTCGCAAATCAGCCATCTTGCTTTGCTGTCCTCAACCATATACGCCAGACGTTCTTGTGGGTAAGACGGATCAAGAGGTAAAAATGCCGCGCCCGCTTTAAGAACACCGATCATGGTGACCAACATATCCACACCACGGCTGAATAAAACAGCGACACGTTGGTCTCTGTCAATGCCCTTATCGAGTAGACTGGCGGCCACAGCATCACTTTGTTGGTCAACCAATTGATAGCTCAAGGACACGCGCTCCCCACCCTTGGAATCCAGTGGATGAGCGACTAAAGCCTCACGCTGAGGCTGAACGACTGCCTGCTTAGTCAACAGTTCGGTAAACGCTTGATAATGCCAAACTTCGGCTTCTTTTTTATGCTCCTTGAGGCGTTGCTGCTGCTCACTGTCTAGGATGTCCATATCACATAACTTTTGGTCCAGTTTAGCGACCATCTGTTCTAGGAAATGTGACATTGTCACCGAAAGTGCACGGATCTCAGACTCAGAAAATGTCTTTGAATCGTAAGCAAACACAATCCGCAACGACTCGCCTGGTAATACCGCCAACGTCAGTGGATAGTGAGTAAATTCATAGCTGTCTGGCTCGCCAAGACTGAGGCCTGAATCACTGAATACGTTTTCATCAAGCGGATAATTTTCAAACACAACGAGCGAGTCAAACAGGTTCTCTCCTTGAAGCGGAGACTGCGCCTGAACCTGCGATAATGAAACGTGGCTAAATTCACGCTGCGCACTTGCCTGACTTTGAACCTCACCAAGCCATTCACTGACTGACGCTTGCCAATTCACCTTTGCTGTCACTGGTAACGTGTTAATAAACAGCCCAACCATAGACTCACTGTTATCCAACGTAGAAGGTCGGCCGGCGACAGTGTTACCAAAGACAGGATTGTTCTGGCCAGTATAGCGCTGCAACGTCAGTAGCCACGCTCCTTGAACCAAAGTATTGAGAGTAATGCCTGACGCGTTTAACTGAGATTGCCACTTCGCTAAGGTCGAGGTTGGAAAATCAACGTTATATCGAATATGACCTTGTTGTGAAGTGATGGAACCATATTGCTCAGCCAATAAAGTCGGCGCTTCAACACCATTGAGGTATTCACGCCAATAGTGCTCTGCTCTATCCTGTGGCTGTTGGGCGACCCACTCAAGGTAATCCGAAAAGTCATGGCTCACCGCTGTGAGGCCGTGATCTTGATAACGCATCATCAATTCGCTCAACAAAATACCCGTGCTCCAGCCATCCATCAAGATATGGTGGATCGTGAAAATACACGCTATATCTTCGTTTCCGGTGGTAACAATATCCAATCGCCATAAAGGTTCGATAACCTTAGCGCTATGGCTCTGCTCAATAGTGAAGCCCTGCTTTATTATGCTCTGCCGATATGCATCAAGGTCAAAATCGCTCATTTCCCCCGCGTCTACTAGAGTGTTAGCCAATTGCAGAGAATCCCAAACAAACAGGTGAGCCTCTCCTTCCACCTGATGAACAGTGCTCCGCAGAATGGCGTGACGTTGCATCAAAAACTGCCAGCCTTCGATGAGCTTCGACACATCAGCGCCCTTGATAGGCAATGTTATCTGGTTGACGTAAGTACTTTTGTCCTGAGACAACTGGGTATGAAAATAAAGCCCTTGCTGGAGGGTAGAAAGCGGCAACACTTTGTTTGGCAGGATCGCCATGTCCTGACTGATACGGGCAAGGCTTTGGGCGGTAAGCTTGGTATTAGGTGCCTCCGCTATGCTCAGAATCGGAGGTTGTGACTCACAATGATTGCTGAGCTGTTCTGCCACCGCCTGCAACTGTTCGAGAAACTGTTCTGACTGCGATGAGGTCAGCGCCTCCTGAGCAAATTCAACGTCAAAGGTCAGCCCTAAGTCAGTCTCGCTAATGTTGACGACTATCGCCGCATCCGCTTTAGCGTTATCCGATCTCCAAAGACCAAAATCACGGATCTCAGCGCCAATAATGTCGGTTTGCGCCGCGCGACCCAGAAAATTAAACAGCACATCCACTGAAGACTGATATTCCCAGCTTTTCTGGACAATTCCAGCTGAATAGCTCAACCCACCATCACGAATCGAGTGGGCGCCATCTTTTATGCCAATAATCGTCTCTGTCAGATCATGACTAAACTGAACTTTTTGTGGGAACAGCGCTGTGTGCCAATTGACACTTCGGGACAAATCTATACCGAGTGACTCACTGAATCGACCGTGACTTTCACGATGAATAACACATTCTTCGGCAGACATTACGGCTTTTGACGCTAGGGCGACCAGCGCAATTAAGCTGGTTTCCCTGTCCATTCGTGCAAACTTAAAGGTTGCAGAAAATAGCTTACTGGCACGCTCGATTGGCATCATAACCCGGCACTTAGTCATACCATTTCGCCCCAGAGGAAAAGCCGAGATTGCCTGTTGTTCCTGCCAGAAATTGGCCACTTTGTTCGTAATCGTTAGGTTTTTAAGGGCCTGATACCAATTCGTTTGATGGTGTGTCTTCGCGGGCAACTCAGTGCGCGTACCCGTGCATTCCGAGTGATACAACGCCAACAAATCTTGGATAACAACTGGCCACGACAAAGCATCCACAACCAAGTGGTGAATCGCGATCACAACTTGATCCGTTTCTTGGTTGACGCCCGCCGATAGCAATCTCCCCGTTTCAACATTGATAGCGTCTTGTACTACGCCTAGACCCCGCTCATCATTCAACCGTATAAGGTCTACGGGCGCTGTTTGGGAATAAACCGCTGAAACAGGGTCAGAAAAACACAGTCTTAAGGCATCATGGTGCTTAATCAACCCTGAAATAGCGCGTGTAAGCGCATTTTCGTTTACCGGAGATGGCATGGCCAGTGTGATATATTGATTACAAATCTGGTGATGATGGTGCTCAATAAAACGTGACTGCATAGGCAAGAGCTTCACAGACCCAGTTAAGAGTCCCTGATCCGCTTTTTGTAATTGACTACCGACCACACAGGACGCCATATCAGCAAGCACTGGATGATCAAACACCTGCTTTGGTGTGAGCATCTGCCCAACATGACGAAGTTTACCCACCATTTGTAAAGCCGAAATCGAGTCTCCTCCCAAGGAAAAGAAATGGCTATCGGCCCCCACAGAGTCCACTTTAAGAAGCTCAGACCAAATCTGGGCAAGCTGCCTCTGGCTCTCACCACAAAGCGGGAGACTCGCCTGTTCCTCAGCTTCCCATTCAGGCATGGGCAGTTGTTTACGATCCACTTTACCCGCAGGTGTGAGCGTCAACCTTTGGCTAATAATGATCCTCGACGGGACCATGTAATCTGGCAGTTGCTCCGCGAGCTCTGCACGCCATACCCGCTCTGATTCTTGGTCTGCCTGACTTGATTGAACGTAACCGACAAGGCGCTTACCAGTAGGAGATTCATGCACGACAACCGCACATAATTCACCACCAGACAAGGTCTGAAGGCGTGACTCAATTTCTCCCAGCTCTATTCTAAAACCACGGATTTTAACCTGCTGATCCGCTCTACCGAGATACTCTACAACGCCGTCGTCCCTGAAACGGGCCAAGTCGCCCGTTCGATACATCCGCTCACCATTTTGAGCATTGGGATCAGGTAAAAAACGTTCTGCGGTGAGATCTGGCCTTCTTAAGTAACCGCGCGCAAGCCCTGCTTCCATCCCAATATACAGCTCTCCTACTGAGCCAATCGGTACGCGTCTTAAGTCGCTATCTAAAATATAGAGCCGCCTATCCCCAACAGGACGACCGATGGGTGCATACGCGCTTTGAAGCGTATCGTCAGGATACGCACACCAAATCATTGGAGTCACAACCGTTTCGGTCGGGCCATAGCCGTTAATAATACGGGGTGGATTGACGACCCTCTGGATACGCTCATACGTTTCTCGCGTGAACGCTTCTCCCCCTAAAGTCAACGAGCGAAGTGATAAATTTGGATTGGTCTGTTCTACCCAGTCTAGCCAAGGGCCCACATAACTCGGTGGTAAACAAGCAATCGTCACCTGTTCATCCAGTAGGACCTGAGTGGTTTTCTCCGGCGTCCATAAGTGCTGATCCCGAATCACCAAAGTAGAACCAAACGCCAAAGGAACGGTCCAGCGTTCTACTGCTCCATCAAAACTGATTGAAGCAAAATGCAGCTCTGTATCCTGCGGTGTCATCCCATATTGTTCACCAATGGTCTGAACATGCATGGATAATCCCAAGTGGCTCACCGCAACCCCTTTCGGTTTGCCCGTCGATCCCGAGGTATAAATCAAGTAAGCGAGTTGATCCAAATTGATCTTAAGTTGCAGCGACTTTTCGGCAAACTGGTTATAATCTACGCTTTCAATCGGGGTGATGTGATGCGTAAATAATGTCCTTGCTTTTGCTAGTAACGATTGCTGAGTCAATAAGCATTCTGCATCACTGTCTTGCAGCATAAACTCAAGCCGTTCATCAGGGTAGTCAGGGTCAAGGGGCAGGAATGCCGCACCGGCTTTAAGCACGGCAAGCATTGCCACCAACATATCGACGCCACGTTCCATCATGACACCGATAACACACTCTTCATTGAAACCAATGCGCTCTCGAAGATAACGGGCAAGTTGGTTAGATTTGCTCTCAAGTTCCGCATAAGTCAGTTGCTGGCCAGCGTGCTTGAGCGCGACATGATTTGGCCGAGACTCCGCCTGATTTGATACGAGCATCATGAATGACTCTCGGCGCCAACTCTGGTCAACAGCGCAGAATTGGTCGAGTTTCAATTGGTCAGCATCAGAGACGGTCTTTAGCTGTGAAAATGACTGTTCCGGGTCTTCACAGATTTGCTTGAGGATTTGTTTATAACTTGTCAGGAACCGCTCAATTTGCTGCGGTGTAAATTTTTCGCACGCATACACTAAACGAAGAGATAGTTGATCACCGGTAACGGCATCCAACACCAGATCAAATGGCGTTTCAACCACTGGAAACTCAGAAAATACTCCCGTAATCTCTCGGGAAGATATTTCCAATTTGTCACCATGACTGCGATAGTTAAACGCGACAGAAGGCAATGGCAATTGCCCCGCCAATTTCTCTAAGGGCAGATGTTCAAACTTCATGGATTCGACGAGATTGTCATGCACGGTGCTGACTAGGTGAGCGAGCGTATTGGCAGAAGTAATCGACACGCCTACCACGGTATTGTTGACATAAAAGCCAATATTTCTGCGATTTTTAGCGTTTCTGTTGAGCGCGGGAACCGTGACACAAGGTTGAGAGTGATTGGAAAAGACAGACAACGTCAATAAGAGTGCCGTAGACAGGACTTCGAAGCGGGTCACGCCCAGAGACTTGGCCAACTCAATAACCTGCGCAGACTCCTCAAGATCCAAGGATTGCTCTAGGTGTCGTGCGGTATAGGCACTTCGTTCGATCGGCTGTGCAGCAGGAAGTCGGCAAGGTTCATCACTGATGAGATTGAGTGACTGCCACTTAGCGGCCGCCTCCTCATGATCCGTCACCTCTTGCGCAGAAGAAAACGCCAAATAACTCTGGCCAGTGAGCGTTCTCTTAGGCTTTCCCGCTAAATAGTCAACGATAAATCGAACAAAAATTTTCAAGGACCAAGCATCCGTTATGATGTGGTGGACCGCAATATTCAAAATGAAGTGCTCGTCACTCAACTGATAGAGGCAGACTCTAGATAACGCTTGATCGACTAGAGAATACGGTTCACGAACACGAGCTAAAGCATCACTTCGGACAAACTCCTCGGGCATTGAATGAGCGCGAGCATCCACAAAATCAACCTTATGCGTTTGCTCGGACACAAGCTGAAAAGCTTGCCCATCTCGCTCAATCAAACGTGTACGAAGCACAGCTTGCTGCTCGACAAGCGCATTAAATGCCGCGTAAATGCTGTCTTTGTTCAACCCTTCACCCGATAGGTGTAATAACCCACCGGTGTTATAAGCAATACTCTCAGGCATGAGTTGTTGAAATAGCCACAAACGTTGCTGAGAATGGGAAAGCGGCCCGCAGCCATCATGAGCTGAAGCCAAAGTGATATCGTCCACTGACATACCTATACCTAGAAACTGTTGAGTGTCAGGTATCTAAAGAATTAGATACCAAGCCAATACGGATCCGACGGAACTATTCCGCTAGAGCGTCACGTAAGCTCTTGGGTCGCATATCTACCCATACTTTGTTGATATGATCTAAGCAGGTCTGTTTGTCACCCTTTACGCCAACTTCACTCCAACCATTAGGGACTGAATGGTAAGTTGGCCAAATGCTGTATTGTTGCTGGGTGTTGATTACAACAGTGAATTCTGTATCTGGGCTATCAATACTCATAAGAACCTCAACTTCATCGATGTTATTTATTTTTGTTAATGTCTGATTTAATGTTTGCGTAACAAGCCGTTACCCTGTCCTTTAAAGAACAACTTTTGCAACGGCTGATTGAATATAGGAATGATCGCAGGTGTTAAGCTCAGTAAGCTGACCCGCTTCCATCTTAAAAATACGGTCTGCCGCATCGAAATATCGATCATCATGAGTAATCGCGATAACCGTAACCTCACGCGCTTTTAATAACGGCAACAACTGAGTGTAAAAGACCTTCCTGAACCTTGGGTCCTGATCAGCGGCCCACTCATCAAGCAAAATACACCCTCTCTTCTCCGCTATCGCCATTAACAAAGCCAGTCGCTTACGCTGACCTTGTGAATAACGGACATCGGATAAACGACCATTATCATGAGAGACTTTATGGCTCATTTCTAGTCGATCCATCCATTCATCAATGCACTCCTCTTGCACATCTTGTCCCTGCCCATCTGCAATTTGGTGGAATAGATAAAAGTCACTAAAAACGGAAGAAAATTGTTGACGATACCCCGACCAACTCTCTTCAGAAATGGCGGTGTCATTAAGAAAAATATCCCCTGAATGGGGTCTATATAGGCCGGTCAATAAGCGAGCAAACGTCGACTTTCCACTCCCATTCCCACCAATCACAAAGATCAACTCTCCTCTGGAGACTTTAAAGTTAAGGGGACCGACACAAAATGGTCTATCATCGCCATCGGCTCTGTATTGGTACGTCACGTTACGTAAATCAAGGCTTTCAAAGGCACTCGCTTGAGAAGTCAGCGTGGTCAGAGAGGTGTGGTGACTTAAGTCAAGGGATTCAAGTTTACGCATCGAGATGTTGGCACTGATCAAACCCGGTAGAGCGCCCACCGCAGCCATTAACGGCATACGCATGAATAAAATAATGAGCGCAAACGTTGATGCGACCTCAAAACTCGCCCAATCAAGACCAAGCGCGAGATAGAAATTCAGTCCTATTAGCCCAAGGACAACGGTATTTGCCATATTGGAAGCAAACCCATTGTAGATATCAGCCTGCGTGACTTGATCTCGATACCCAGCAGCATTAGGGCTGAACTCATCATCGAAGTAACGTCTTGCTCGATGTGGGTTAAGGGACAACTCTTTACGTCCATCGATGATCGCTTGATAGTCTTGGTAGAGTCTATCTTCGAGATCACGTACCTGACGCACATGGAACGTGATACGAGCCACCAGCAGATAACCTATCACCCCCGTCAACCCCAAAGTCAGTAGGCTGACTCCAAATAGTAGGGGTGACAAAAAGGCTAGATAAGTGAGCGCAACGATCGACAGTACCAATCCGTAAATTAAATCAGGTAAAGTAACAAAGGCGATCGTAATATTGCGGATATCGGTGTTTAAGGACGCAAGAACACCCGCACTACCTACCTGCTCAATCTGTTCGATATCAGTATTAATCAGTTGCTTGACCAGTTCACATCGCTTGGCATAGACAAAACGATGCCCGAGTTTATGTAGAGAAACTTGAGCAAATGTCGCAGTGATCAACAACAAAGTTAGTAAGCCAAAGAACTGCCAAATGGCACTTTCTAGATCCTTAGATTGACTCAATAACTCATACTGAATGAAGGCAATGACACCAATGCTGAGAAACGCACTGACAACACTTAACAAAATAACAAAAGCCAAAGCTTTGTGCTGTTTATGGGCCAGTTGAACAAGTAATTTCATTTCAATTCCAACAATTAATTATTATTGTGATTCTCATTATCAACAAAAGATTAGCCATGGAAGCAATCACAATGATTGCCCCCCATGTCTCCATGAATCAGTCAACAATCCGCTCAATTAGAGTCGGCGTAGACCCCACATCAGATACATACCACCAATCAGAGAGGCGACCAAACCCGCTGGTATCTCTTGGGGGTATAAAAGCTGCCTGCCAAGCCAGTCAGCAAATAACATCAACCCAATGCCTATCAATGCCGAGCAAATCAAATGCTCTCGGGAACGACTAAAACCAAACAAACGCGCCAGATGGGGAGCCATTAAACCAACAAAACTCAACGGCCCAACCACTAAGGTGGCGCTGACTGTCAGCATCGCGACCAAGAGAAGCAACAGCCCTCGGGCTTTCGACACATTTAATCCTAAAGCACGCGCACTAGCTTCACCTAACGGCAGAATATCGAGCCAACGCGCCGTAAGAAAACTCAACCCAACCAGAATAAAGGTCGCAAAAAAAAGTGGCACCAATGCCGACTGTGTCACGTAATACGTTGAACCAGACAGCCAAGCCAACACCTGATAACTTCGAGGATCTCCACCTGCGAGCACAAAACTTTGCACCGCATTCATTAACGCGGTGATGGCGACTCCCGTTAGGAGCACGCGTTCGGGTTGAAAGCCTGACTTACGATTCAGTAGCACAATCACACCTAAAGAAGCCATTGCTCCAATGAAACCGCCGACGTATAAACCCGTTAGGCTGACACCAACGCCCGAGAACATAGCGATAATCAGCCCAAGAGCGGTTCCGGAGCTGATCCCAATGACTTCTGGACTGGCCATCGGGTTTCCACTTAACCTCTGAATCACTGTTCCCGCCGTCGCTAACATCAAACCAGCGAACCCCGCTGCCACCAACCTTGGCCAACGCCATTCAAGTAAGCTCCATTGGTTCGAATAGAACAACCAACCCCACCCTGAGCTTTGAATGGAGACGGTACTAAACATAAAGACCGTCAGTACTATGAACAGCATTGCTAGGACAACGGCGCGACGATTTAAGCGCTTAACTTGTTGACGATGTCTCGTCATCACCGTCTCAGTCTGTGTCTGACTTCGTATTGACAGCCTTGGTAGTAACCAAAGAAGCAATGGAGCACCCAAAGCGGCAGTGGCGGCACCAGTTGGTATAACCATTGCCGCAATACCAGGCAATTGTTGAATAAGTAAGTCCGTCAAGGTGAGCAGTAAGGCCCCCAATAACATAGATACAATCAGTTTTGGTACGAGTCTGTGGACACCTGTTGCACGGGCAATCGCCGGAGCCGCCAAGCCAACAAAACCAATCACCCCCACTTTCGCCACCACCCAAGAGGTCAACAACACCGCTAGCCCGAGGCAAACAAAACGTAACTTCGCCAATGAAACACCGAGACTTTTTGCACCCTCTGCTGAAAGCTCAAGTAAAGTCAATGGTTTGACGAAGACAAAAGCGACAAGAATCGCTAAGATCAACCTAGGTGCCAAATACGCGATATCCGCCCACCCTGTTTGAACCAAGGACCCCGCCCCCCAAATCATCAGGCCAGCAAGCTTATCTTGATTCATCATCAAAGCAACGGTACTGAGCGCACCAAAATAGAGGTTGACGACCAGTCCAGAGACCACCACTACGGTTGGAGAAAGTGCCCGACGCCATGACAGCAAAAACACTAACGCCATGGTCCCTATCCCGCCAACTAGCGCGACTAGAGGCTTAGACACCGTCAGTAACCAAGGGGCGTATAGCGTCGCCATCATTAACGCAAAGCTAGCACCACTAGCGACCCCGAGCGTAGAAGGAGAGGCCAGCGGATTACGCAATACCTGCTGCATGAGCACACCAGCCGTAGCCAAGGCTGCCCCTGCAATGAGCGTCGTCAGTAACCTAGGCCACCAAGTGAGGTGAAGCCGAACAGATTCAGGCGACGTCCAATCAACATGCCAGAGGCTGCTAAGACTGAGAGAAAGGTTACCTAACGTATTTATCTGAAACCCTACCAGCGCCAAAACACACACCGTGAGAATGACAACCAAACCTAAAGACATGACTTTCATGGAGATACCTCTTGCACAATCGCCATCGTGATCAGGTGGGCAAACCGCATTGCGGATGGCAAGGCACCAAAGCTCCAAGTCGGTTTAACCTTTAATACCGGCCAACCCGATTGCTTGACCAAGTACTGCCAATATTGATCCTGCTTAAGGTGTTGTTCTACGCCAGCAGGCAGCGGTTCAATAATCACCAACTGACCATGGATCCCTTGCAGCTGATCAATGCCGACTAAACTAAAACCCCAAGCGTTGGTTTGCTTGTCCCAAGCGCTGTCAAGCTCAAGTTGATCCAAAGCCACTTTGTAAATGCTGTTATCTCCAAATACGCGCACGTGCTTGGTGTCCATAAACTGCACTAAGAGTATGGGGGGCTGTTGAGACGGAAGCCGGTCTTTTAATGTTTCAAAAACTCTCTCACTATCAACAATCAGAGCGTCAGCTTGTTGACTGGCGCCGACTTCTTTTCCCATACGACGAGTAAAATTTGTGACCGCTTGCCAGTCTACTTGCCCTATTTTATACAGACCCAGTCTTTTGACAGGCGCAATACGAGACAACTGAGTTTCAAGTGAAGAAAACCGAGGAGAGAGGAAAATGGTATCCAGTTTCAGTTCAGAGAGGCGTTCAAGGTTAGGTTGTGTTCTTAAACCGACATCCATTGTCTCAGAGGGAATCGGTGGACTTTTTACCCAATCGTTGTAGTCAGACTGCTGAGCCGATGCAACGGGTGTAATGCCCAGTGCAATCATGGTTTCAGTTTGAGACCAATCGATCGACATCACGCGCAATGTATGGCCATTGCCATGTTCGTTTGCATGAGCAACAGAAATAAACGTCACAGCCATAAGAAAAAACGTTGCAAAGCGCCGAGCGTTTAACATGGCATAGCCACCGAATAGCCTGCAGCGTGTTCGCTAATCTGCATATCAATCCCATATATATCTCGCAGGTTTTGTTGGTTGAATACCTCCGAGACCGGCCCATTGACCATCAATTCTCCGCTGTGTAAAGCCACGATATGATCGCAAAACCTTGCTGCCAAATTAATATCATGAATAACGATTAATACGCCCAGTTCAAGATCCTTTGAAAGGGAACGAATCAACTGCAGCATTTCAACCTGATGGGCAATGTCAAGGGCCGACAAAGGCTCGTCCAATAGAAGATACTGAGTTCTTTGAGCAAGTAGCATCGCTAACCATACGCGCTGACGCTCTCCACCAGATAAGGTGTCTACCAGCCTATTTGCATAGCCTATGGTTCCCGTCATGTGCATTGCTTGTTCAATGTATTCTGTATCTTTACGGTTCAACCGTCCGAGTAAACCATGCCAAGGGTATCGTCCAAAACTCACAAGATCTCGACCAGACAAGCTATCGGTATTTGGGAGGTGCTGAGGTAAGTAAGCCACTTTCTGGGCAAACTGTTTATCCGACCAGTTTGAGACGGATTGGTTATACAGAAGCATATCCCCTTCTGTAGCCGACTGCTGCTGTGCTAGAAGTTTAAGTAAAGTAGACTTACCTGAACCATTATGGCCAACTAACGCGTAGATTTTTCCAGGCTCAAACCGCATATTGAAATCTGACAACAGTGTCCTATCACCAACGCTAAACGCTAGGTTTCTAGCTTCGAGCATACCTATTCCCTTAAACTCTTTATTTACATATGGTTAATCAATTAAAACCATCGATTAACAAGAGGTGATTTATATAACAGTAAATAGATAAATGCAAACCATTTTCATTTGCATTTATATCTCTATCAATAAAGAATCCGTCATGACGTAGGGACGTTAAAGGCTTAACTGGATGTTTATCTACTTCTTTGGAGGTAAGCACTGAACGTCTCAGTTCAGCACTGTTTGGTTATCTTTTGCCCGAATATGTTAGCGCGTAAAGTCTAGCAACATTTTCGGTGACATTCGCAACATTGTTCTTTGATTCTTCATACGCTTGTGGAGTTGACATTGGACGAGGAATACAGCTAAACACCGCGTCAATGCCTTCTGCGTACACTGCACGATAGTCCTCTGCTGTACTGCCCACTATGGCAATAACGGGCACATTGAGTGCCTTTGCCATCCTTGATACCCCTACGGGTGTCTTTCCGTGTATACTTTGGCCATCCATTTGTCCCTCTCCAGTGATCACCAAATCCGCCCCTGACAGCTGTTTTTTAAATCCGACGGTTTCAAGCACAATCTCAATGCCTGATCTCAGGGTTGCATTTGCATAACTTAATAAAGCGCCCCCCATCCCCCCAGCAGCGCCGGCACCAGGAACATTTATCATATTAATGCCAGTGACATCTTCACTGAGGCGACCAAACCTTTCAAGCCATTGATCTAACGCCAACATCTTTTCCGGCTCTACACCTTTCTGCTGCCCATAAACAAAAGTGGCGCCATTCGGTCCACATAAAGGATTATCCACATCACAAGCGCCTAGGATCTGGCAATCGGCCAGTCGTTTATCAAGCATTGATAAATCGACACGAGCTAGCTGTGATAGGCTTCGAGCACCTTTAGGAACAAAAGTATTCCCATCATGATTGATAAATTTAACCCCTAACGCAGATAACATTCCCGAACCTGCATCATTGGTAGCACTTCCACCCAGCCCAATAATAAGTTTGCGAGCCCCGTTATCTAGCGCATGCTTAATCATTTGGCCCGTACCATAACTGGTCGTGTCTAGAGGGTTACGTAAAGACGTGGGGACAAGATGTAACCCACTTGCTTGAGCCATTTCAATCACTGCCGTTTGGCCATCGGTTGATAGCCCATAATATGCCGTCACTTTATCGCCCACAGGCCCTGTTACAGTTAGGCTAACCGCCATGCCAAAGCCCCCTTCCAAGAAAGCATTGACGGTCCCCTCTCCACCATCAGCAATCGGTACAACAGCAAGCTCAGCATCAGGAAACACCCGGTTCAGTCCTTCTTTTATCGCGAAAGCCACTTCTGATGACGATAAACTTTCTTTAAAAGAATCTGGGGCAATCACCACTTTCATACTTTATCTCCCAGCGAATAGACTGACCTAATAAGTTAGCAGACTGACCGGATAACATTGCCGATGGAGATCAAAAAAACGGAGTGCCAGCCGTCTTTTAATCACCTTACCCTAATACGGCAAGCAGCGCTGACTAAATTGTTTCTTAACTGAAAGGCCATTTAAATGCAGCATAAGCCCATAGGCGCCACTTTTGGCCTCGCCTTCTTTTTATCTACTTACCTGTGCCATACAATAAACCCATTAATTCACTTCAATGTGTATTAAAATCACAGCTTGTGAATGAGAAAGAAACGCACATCGTGTCACAGAATATTATAATCATTAATGAAAACACAGTTTTCTTAATTAATGATTAACTTGATCATGACTGAATTAAAACCATCGATAAAAATAACCAGATACCACAACGATATACGAGCCCAGTTGAATATTAAATTATTGAAGATAATACGAAAAAAAGCGTCGCTGTGTGTTATCTAACCAATGTATTTAGATGCATTTTAAAAACGATCTGACAAAACTCAGACACTCAGTTACATAAAACAAATTCTTCATGGGGATTTTAAGTGATATAAATCACAAAATAATTCTCAATATAGACTAATTTATACATAAATTAGTAACAATCCTTAACAGAAAACTAAAGAATTAATGTGGAAATTTATTCATTAACTCATGAAAATAATGGGGAAACCTGAATGACAAAAGTAAGTCCAGACTCCTACACGCTTCCAATAGGCAACTGTCGACTTAACAGGAGTGATACCGGTGCAGAAATTGTTTTTGACCAAAATAAGACCTTTTCCATTACCATTCCAGAAAGCAGTGTATTGCGAAAGCTCATTAGCGAAAAAAATAATATCGTTAGCAAAGATGATCTTGTTATCGAAGCTTGGGGCCGCACTGATATTATTGGCTCTAATTCTTTACCTGTTGCGATAACAAACTTAAGAAAAGTCCTAGAAATGGACAATATTAAAATTGTCAATGTACCACGACGAGGCTACCGACTAGATATCAACGAAAGTAGACCACTTTCCTCTAAACACAGCCCTGAAGAGATTAATATCGATAAATCTTTTTTCTCTCAGCTTAATTTAGGTGTTAACGGTATAGAAAAAGTAAAACTGTATTTTTCAGCCTTAGTTTTAATCTCGACATTTTACAGCCTTTTCTATGTCTATTTCTCATGGGTCGATCTCAGCTGTCGTGATTTCGGTCATGTCTCCGTGTGCACGATAGAAGGCGACAACTTCAATTCTGAAATATTAAACGGAAAATCAGGAACTTACTATTACTCATCTTCAACTGGGCTCATGGATGCAAACAAAAATAATTAAGACGTTCATATACGTTTCCTTACTCAGTTTTAGTGTGCTAATTCTGATATCCACTTACTCTTTCCTTAACGGGTCTACCTGTAATTACTCGATCGATTTACATGTGCCCGACGATGAGAGGGACGTCCTGCTCACCTGTTACCGTGGTAAAGTCGTTGTGTTAGAAAGCCAGCAGGACGAACAAGGGAAGTTAATAAGCAAATGGAAAATTGAAGCAAGGCAGTTAAGAATTGGTGATCAGATGATTTACTTTGTCTATTCACGAATCCCACTGATTAACAGCAGTGAGTATAACGCGACCGATAGGTTTAATCAGATTTCTTCAGGCTATCGCTTTCTTTTCTATCGTTTTGTCCGCCAAGGCAATGACCTGTATATCTTTCAGGCTTTTCCAAGGTATTTTGTTCACAAAGGCAAAATTGAAGGGAAGCTTGGCCTGTGGGACTAACAGATGCGCTCTGAGGCCAAAGGTCTGCTGGCTCTATTAGTGGTGAACCCAAATAATTGGCGAAACTTGTACTCAGAGATATTATGGAAGTTAGCTAGCCAACGTTGTGGTTGATCGGTTGACTATCAAAGTAGACCGATTGGTGGTTCCATTTTTTCCACACGAGCACAATTGGGTACGACTGTACCCATTTTGACTTCAATCGGTCTAATTCAATTGTCCTGATGACGTTATTGAGGCAATCTATATAACCAACACTGCACAAACTTTCGGTCGTCAGCGCCGAAACCTGATCAAAATTAAAGTTGGGTTCCCAAACCAAAATAGTATGATCAATCTGCGTTATGTTAAGGTATTTAAAGCATCGTCGACATGGGCAATGCCAATTCAAACAGGGAGATGACATTGTCTCAACGGGTGATTCACTGAGACAAACGCATGGATGTGTATTCGGTATCTTGTCAAAATGGACTGACGACGGGTTTTTGAACGCCCTTGCATATTTCAATGATTGAAGAGGGTCATGTCCCCTCTTCTTACACTCTATTCTTTCTAGAACACCTGCGACATGCCTGTGTCTTGACTGCTAACCAACAATAAGCCTATCGCTACAAGTAACAATCCACCAAAAAGCTGAACGTAGTAGCCTGCAAGCTGCCATGATGCCTTTTTCTCACTGTTTGAGGTCGCCATGCAGCGCCTGACTAACTTCTTGCTTGTCAAAGTCAAAATAGCAACCACAGACGTGGTCAGCGCTGTGCCTCCTGCCATCGCTAGCGCACTCATCACGCCTAACCAGTAGGTACCGACCATATTGGCAAACAAAAGGGCCATGATGGCGCCTGTACATGGCCTAATACCTATGCTGGCAACAACACCTATGTATTCTCTCAACGTCGACGCCTCATTGATCGCGTCTGCCCCTGCAGCATGCTGGTGCCCGCAACCACATTCGGCGTGAGCAGCCTCAATTCTGTGCACACTGCTTTGCAGCCTAAGCAAAGAGCTATGCCCGCCTATGGATCTTGAAGACGGAACCGCCAATGGTGTCAGAGCCTTCACTTTAAGCTTGGGAACGCTGATGATGCGAGAGATCTGTTTGCCTGCTTTCCAACAAATCAATAGACCCAGAACCACAACCAAAATAAAACTCAAAGCAACAAACGTCGCCGCTTTCTCGTTAACAACACGCATGGAAGCATTAAAGCCCCAGACTAAGACACTGACCAGTATGATGGCAACCAAAGCCTGACAAATCGCTGAAATTATGGTCAGCATCAGGCTTACTCTCACTTTCGCTGGATGCGTTGCCAAATAGGTTGAGACGATCACCTTGCCATACCCCGGTCCTAAAGAATGAAGGATTCCATAGAGAAAGCTAAATCCGACGAGATAACTGCCAGAAACGAGTGGCTCACTTTGTGCGCTGTAAAGCAGGTCAGCAAGCTGAGTATTGACCTCTCTCTGCCATTCAATGGACGCCAACACTAAAGAGGGCCAGATCAGCCCTACCTGATAGGCTCCAATCATTAACATCAATAGAGAAATGGCAGCAATTAACCAATTTGTTTTTATTGTTCGACTTAGTTTCATAGGACTAAACCTTTTTTATCTTGAGGTGACTATTTACGCTTTGGGATGAAAAGAGGCCACTGCCGTTACTAGCTAGTGGCAATAGCGCAATGCATTTTCACCATCTGAGTGAATAACTGGCCAAGGGTATTGTCAGGATCTGCATTGGTAGGTAATGACATGGCGTACATCATTTGCTGAGAGGTTGGATTAGGCTCCACAAGCTCCAATTGACATTGTTGTGCTAACCCTTTGGAGAGAATAATATCCGACTTTGAACGCCACACCATATCGACATAATAGCTCGAATCAAAGGCCAATAGACGCAACGTATCTCTGGTTAATGGCTTGGGTCTCGCTAAAGGAAGAGTAAAACTAAGCTTTAACTTAGACTTTGCGCGTTCTAATTTTGGGTCGAGAGCACGGTGATACTTGACGGGCTTCTCACCGTCATAAAAATAAGTAAAGTAATCTTCACTTACCATGTTTTTCACCACCGTTTTGGCAATCTTATCTAAGGTTTTTTCCGCGTTTTCAGGTGACATATCCTCCCCATCAAGCAAATAAGCCGACGTCATGGCATCAAACGTCCACTCCATTTTAATACCGCTGACAAGGCCATTTTCACCTTCAATCTGCGTTTTCATATCAACCCAGGAATGAGGGTGAGCGTGAACAAGTGAAGAAATACATACAGCCACCATACCAACTAATGTGATTACCAAGGGAGACTGACGGTATAACTACCAACCGACTTTGTCGTAGTCACACTAGCAATGATATCCCAAGTTGGCAACTCAAGCCGACTTGGGGAGTAGCTCTAATTTTGCCAGCCTCAATGCTGCTGTATTCATGTTTTCTCTCAACCAGATCAACCTGACGCCATTCGGGCTGATTTCCACATCGTATTTGGCTTTTAACTGCCGTGAGACTTGAACCTGACCCAAGTGAGGATTTTGCAAGCTAAACTCTATGACAAGGCTTTCTAGCTCTGCGTCTGGCCTGTTTTTATGTCGCAGGTTAGGTGTTTCTTGGCGTCTTAGTGCGTCGATGCCTCCTTCTTTGAGCAATCGCCTATGACGATAGATGGTATCTCTGGACACGCCTGTAAGGCGAGAGGCTTCGGTAACGTTACCCAGCTTGTCCGCTAACGCTAATACGTCCAGCTTTTTCTGTATCTCGATGTCTTCCATTGCGGCTTTTG
>NZ_JABEYA020000016.1 GCF_013074385.2 Vibrio ostreicida | reverse complement strand
ATGAGCGAGAGCTTAATCCTAGAACCAAGACGGCAAAGATCCTTCCCTAGAGTCGTAAAGAAAAAGCCAAGTAGATACCCTAGAAAGAACAATGCCGCTCATCTTAAGTGAACGGCATTAGGGCTTATTGCCCTTATTTCTTTTCTGTTCTTCAATGTAAAATAACCAATAGATAAAAGTGATTACTCAATATTCTGGATCTGTTCGCGCATCTGCTCAATCAACACTTTCAGCTCCACGCCAGATGCGGTGATGTCAGTGCTGATAGACTTGGATGCGAGCGTGTTCGATTCACGGTTGAACTCTTGCATCATAAAGTCGAGTTTACGGCCACAGGCGCCGCCTTTGTTCAATACGGCGTAGGCTTCCTTGACATGAGAGTCGAGACGGTCCAGCTCTTCTGCTACGTCGGACTTCTGCGCCAGAAGGATCAGTTCTTGTTCAACCCGTGCAGCATCCAGTTCGATCTTGGCATCTTCAAACTTAGAAAACAGGCGTTCGCGTTGCCACTCTAAAATCTCTGGCATGCGAATGCGGACTTTTGCTACTTCTTCTGTGATGGCATCCAAGCGCTGCGTGATCAGTGCTTTCATGTTTTCGCCTTCGCGCCCTCGGGCTTCAACAAACTCAGACACCGCTTGATCAAACGCCGTCAGGAGGTCTTTGTTGACTGTGTCCATGTCTTGCTCAGGTGTTTCCATCACACCCGGCCAATTCATAACCTGAAATGGGTTAAGACGGCTGTCTTCGCCTGTCATCGTCATGATTTGGTTGGCCGCGTTGATCACTTGTTGTGCGAGATCTTGGTTGATGTTCAACTCGCCTTTGGCGGCAGGGTTAGCGACAAAGCGCAGCGCGCACTCTACCTTTCCGCGAGCAAGGCGCTTGCGAAAGCGCTCTCTTAATACGGGCTCTAAACCACGAAACTGCTCTGGTAAGCGGAAATAGGTTTCAAGATAGCGTTGATTTACGCTACGAATTTCCCATACTGCGGTGCCCCAATCGCCTTTCACTTCTTTACGTGCGTAGGCTGTCATACTGTAGATCATCGAATTTTCCTGTTTTATCATCTTTGAAAATAACGCGCGCTCATACTAGCATAGATTGCAGACGGATAGCTTTGCTTGGCAAACTTCGCTATAATCCTGCCCCAAACCAAACCGTCTCCCCCTTCAGATAAGGCAGATGTCCATGCGTCCAAATGACCGCAAGGCGGATCAAATTCGCCCAATTAAAATTACCCGTAACTATACTGCTTATGCAGAAGGCTCTGTGCTGGTTGAGTTCGGTAATACGAAAGTGCTGTGCAACGCGACCGTTGAAGAAAACGTACCGCGATGGTTAAAAGGCCAAGGCAAGGGCTGGGTAACGGCAGAATATGGCATGCTGCCGCGCTCTACGCATTCACGTATGCGTCGTGAAGCCGCCAGTGGTAAGCAAGGCGGCCGTACAATGGAAATTCAACGTCTTATTGCAAGAAGCTTGCGCGCTGTTGTTGATTTAGAATCCATGGGTGAAATTATGATGACGGTCGATTGTGATGTCATCCAAGCGGACGGTGGCACACGTACTGCGGCTATTTCAGGCGCAAGTGTTGCTATGGCGGATGCTTTTCAGTACCTGATCGAGAAGGGCAAGTTAAAAGCCAATCCGATGAAAGGTCATGTTGCCGCCGTGTCAGTCGGTATTTTAGGTGACGATATCTTGTGTGATCTTGAATATGTGGAAGATTCGGCCGCCGATACGGATATGAACGTGGTCATGACGGAAGATGGCCGCATGATTGAGGTTCAAGGCACAGCCGAGGGCGAACCCTTTACTCATGATGAGTTAATGGATTTGCTGGCGGTGGCCAAAAGAGGCATTGCCGATATCGTTGAGACTCAGAAGTCCGCACTAGAGAATTGATGGATAAGATAGCTTCCCGCAAAGGAAGCTATTTTTTTGCCTGACGATCAGGCATTGAGCGTAAACCTTTATTGTAGAGAGAAAATCATGAAAGCATACCAGCGTGAATTTATTGAGTTCGCACTAGAAAAAGAAGTTCTTAAATTTGGTGAATTTACCTTAAAGTCTGGTCGCAAGAGTCCGTATTTTTTCAACGCTGGCCTGTTCAATACAGGCCGTGATTTGGCGCGCTTAGGTCGATTTTATGCCGCCGCTTTAGCCGACTCAGGCATCGACTTTGATGTTTTATTTGGCCCCGCATATAAGGGCATTCCCATCGCCACGACCACGGCAGTGGCCTTGTCAGATCATCATGATATTGATATGCCATACTGTTTTAACCGTAAGGAAGCCAAAGCGCACGGTGAAGGTGGAAATTTGGTCGGTAGTGCGTTGGAAGGCAAAATCATGTTAGTGGATGATGTGATTACCGCTGGGACGGCCATTCGTGAATCAATGCAAATCATTCAGCAAAACGGGGCCGATTTGGCGGGCGTTTTAGTGGCGATTGATCGTCAGGAAAAAGGCAAGGGCGAATTGTCGGCGATTCAGGAAGTTGAGCGTGATTTTGGTTGTGCGATTATTGCGATTGTAAGCCTCTCGGATTTGATATCTTTCCTTGAAGAGAAAGGAACGGATGCGCAGCATTTAGAGGCGGTCAAAGCCTACCGAATGGATTACGGTGTGTAAGCGTTTCGGATGACGCGCTGTTATATCGTAGAGAAAGGTTGATGTGCTGATGCCATCAACCTTTTTTGCTCTAGTTTTCGTAGAGGCCCTTTCCATCACGTCGCGTTTTCAATAAGGGTAGGTTCCACATATATTGTTCCGGATGTGGTCGAAGTAAATCTTCAATCGCCTGATTCATCGCCCGCGCATCGGTCTCTTCATCTCCCGTTGGGAAATTGTTGAGAGCGGGAAAAATATGGACTTCATATTTGCCAGTGTTGTCATTGTAGGCGGGTAAGACGGGAATGACTTTTGCCTTAGACAAGCGAGCCATTTTTCCAAAGCCTTTTAAAGTGGCTTTTTCGGTGCCAAAGAAAGGGACGTAGACAGAATTGGCCTCACCAAAATCTTCATCCGGCAACCAGTACCCTAGATAGCCGTCTTTTATCGAACGAACAAAGGGTTTCACACCAGCTTCACGGGCGAAGATCCGCCCGCCATATTGCATACGTTGAACATGCATTAGCCAATCGCCAATAGGGTTGCGTTGTGGCTTCATTATGGTGGTGACTTTATAGCCTTTTGCCGCCAACATGACAGCGGGGTAATCGACAGCCCAAGCATGAGGGGCCAAAATGATCACGTTGTCCCCTGCATCAAGCAGTGGCAGAATATTCTCTTCACCTATCATCACACCACGATTCTGGTTGTGCTTGGTCGAACGAACTAAAAACTCAGAATAGCCCAGTAAGTACTGTGCGGCTTTAGCAAAGGTCTGTTCGAGTATGACTTGGTGTTGTTGGGCCGATTTCTCCGGAAAGCAGTACTGTAGATTGACAAGAGCGCGACGAACAACGCGGCCATTTTTTCGTACCACGAAGCGGGACAGTTTACGCGCCAACGCATCGCGCCAACGAAAAGGAATAAAAGCAAAGATCACGGCAAAAGCAATACCGATCCAAGTTCCCCAATGTTTGGGGTGTAAGAAAGCCCATTCAAATGTTGGATTATGCAGATGTTTATCGATGTTGTTTCTATCGTTTTTATCCATAGAGATGGAGCCTATATCATTGATATCTTGTGTTATTTAATGCAGGGTCGGGCATGGACTTAAAGCGCTTGTGCAGCCACATCCACTGTTCTGGAGCTCGCATGATAATCTCTTCGACAAATTTATTCATGTAAGATGCCGCCGCGGTCTCATCTTTTTGTGGGTAGTCTTGTTCGATGGACTTGTTGGCGATGATTTCATAGAGGCCTTCTTTATTGCGAAAGCCCGAGCCGGGAACGATAGCACTCTTACTGGTGTAAGCAAGAATACTGGTGCCTGTTGTAGTACACGCTTCTTTGACAGCAAAGAAAGGCACAAAGACTGACTTATTGTGGCCATAATCTTGATCTGGCAAATAGAAAAGTCGGTGACCTTGGCGCATGACGCGAACCATTTGTTTCATGTTGCGGCGATAGATTAATTGGTTGCCGTTACGACTCCGGCCACGGTACTGAATGAACTCGTACGCTGGGTTGCCGTGTGGACGATAGGCGCCGTAACCGGGTAGCCCCAATACAGCAAACGCGCGAGCGGTGATCTCTAGATTAAGAGCGTGCACACAGCAAAGCAGAACCCCTTTTTTTTCATTGTCTAGTCGCTTCAGCTCATCAATATCTTTCGCGACAAGAATCTGTTTAAAGCGCCACGTTGGCCAAAACCAGGAGATCCCAGTTTCTATCAGTGCCATCCCTGTGTTCTTAAAATTTTCCACAACCATGCTGTCGACTTCTGTGGTTGTCATGTCCGGAAAAGCCAATTCGATATTTCGTGTCGCAATCTTCACGCGAGATTGACCAAATCGCATCCCCACTGCGCCGATACCACGGCCGATTTTAAATAGTATGGAGTAAGGCAGGAGGTTCACGATCAGAGCAAGCAAACCAAAACTGACCCAAATACCCCAATATTTTGGGTGAAGCAGCGAGAGAGTGAATGGAGGTTTTTCGACGCTATTGTTTTTTCTCATAGTGTTTACTTTATTTGTGCGCTTAATAGTGACCAGTAGGCGTCAAAATTTTCGGTTGGCTGATATTTAAAATCTGAGCGGACGAAGCGGTTGAGACTGCCTTCGACTTGACCGAGTAACTGGGCGGCTAAAATACTTTCATCGACGGGGAACGATTTCCCTTCTCTTAACATCCGTTCACGCAGGACTTGGCGAATCGAGGTTTCTATCCGCTCAAACAGTTGGTTGATTCTATCGCGCAGGCGTTCATTTTCAAACATCAATGCATGCCCCGACAGAATGCGTGTTAAACCTGGATTGCGTTCTGCAAAAGCGAGAATCAGCTGAAGGACAAGACGAATACGGGTTAACGTATCTTTTTCTTCGTCCAAAATGCGATTAATGCGTGACATAAGAGATTCTTCAATAAACTCAATCAGACCCTCAAACATACGAGCTTTGCTTGGGAAATGCCGATAAAGGGCAGCTTCAGAGACACCGACTTGCTTGGCGAGCTTTGCCGTGGTGATCCGTGAGGCACCATCGTTGGATTCAAGCATCTGGGCCAGAGCTTGTAGAATCTCTTCTCGGCGATTACTTTTTCTTGTTCCAGCCATAAACGTGTTCCTTTTGTGACCACTGTTGATGCCTTGATATCGGCATCCGTCCCTTAGCGGAACGGAATAGACGAGTTTTTGATGTCAGTATGCGTGATCTAATTGTCTAACTTTTTAGAAATGGTTGTAAGTATTTGCTTCGCAATTTGCCGTTTTGGTGCAAGGGTAAGTGATTGCTCACCTTCTTTCCAGTATAGGTTAATTGCATTCTCATTACTGTTAAAGCCTTGCCCTTTGATTGAGACATCATTGGCGCAAATCATATCGAGGTTTTTCTTTAACAGCTTAGTTCGAGCATAATGCTCTACGTCTTGAGTCTCAGCCGCAAAACCAACCGTAAAAGGGCGGCGCTCAGATAAGTTGGCGACGGCCGCGACAATGTCCGGATTTTTGACCATGGTGATGGTCATTTGTTCGTTGTTGTCGGTTTTTTTAAGTTTCTGCATCGCCGTGGATTCAGGGCGGTAATCCGCCACGGCCGCGCAACTAATAAATACATCGTGCTTGGGAGCATCAGCCATAACGCTTTGGTACATATCCTGTGCGCTGCAGACATCGACACGCTTCACGCCGCAAGGTGTTGGAAGGCTGACTGGCCCACAAATCAAGGTGACTTCTGCTCCAAGCTCTGCGGCGACTTGCGCCAGAGCAAACCCCATTTTACCCGAACTTTGGTTACTCAGATAGCGAACCGGATCGAGAGCTTCCCGTGTTGGGCCAGCTGAAATCAAAAACTGCTTTCCTTGCAAGGGTTGCTCATTCCAAAAGCGTTCGCACAAATCAACAAGGGCCATAGGCTCCAGCATTCTACCGGGGCCAATGTCCCCACAGGCTTGTTCGCCAGAGGCTGGGCCCCAAATTAACATGCCTCGCTTTGCCAGCGTTGTGAGATTATCCTGAGTCGCCTGATTGCGGTACATTTGCTGATTCATTGCGGGAGACACGGCAACCGGTGCTTCTGTGGCCAGCACTAAGGTGGTTAACAAGTCATTACCCATGCCTGCAGCAAGACGAGCAATGAGGTCAGCGGTCGCGGGAGTCAAAAGGATTAAATCTGCCCATTTTGCTAATTCAATATGCCCCATCGACGCTTCAGCGGCGGGATCGAGTAAGCTGTCAGAGACGGGGCGACCGGAAACCGCTTGCATTGTGAGAGGGGTAATAAACTCTTTGGCGGCGTGAGTCAAAACGACTTGCACTTCGGCGCCTCGCTCAATCAGCCGCCGAGTAAGGTCGGCGCATTTATATGCCGCAATACCGCCGCCGATACCCAGTAGGATCTTTTTACCTGCCAGTGTTTGCATAATCACTCATCCTTAGAAAATACTGCGGGTAGATTACCACGCAGCCAACAGAGACTCTAGAAGTGGAAGTGGTCTCTGCTGCCTGAGTCGACCGTCTTTTTTAGTCGGTTTACTTGATAATATACCTGTTAATTACACGGAATCTTTCATTGGCCCTCAGATTTCAATTTTGTGAGCTGCTGGTTTTTTCAGAGTGTATATTCTGAACGGTATCGAATAGGATGGGTTGGGAGAATGGCACTATGCTGCCAAAAGAGTCGATGCCAAGGGAAAAATTACTGAACCAAGGGCCACAATCTCTGACGGATGCAGAGCTGTTGGCCATCTTTTTACGTACAGGCTGTCGGGGCGTGTCTGTATTGCAGTTGGCCGATCATGTCCTTAAAGAGTTTGGTTCTTTGCGCGCGTTGTTTGCCGCCAGCCCCGCAGCGTTCTGCCATCACAGAGGACTTGGCACAGCAAAATATGTTCAGCTTCAAGCGGCAATGGAAATGACACAACGTTTTCTCAATGAAGGACTGGCTCGCGGAGAGACGTTAACCCACCTTGCACAGACGAAATCGTACATTTCGCTCAAGCTGCGAGGTCAGCACAGAGAAATTTTTTATACGCTCTTTCTCGACAGTCACTATCGCTTGATTCACGATGAAGCTCTGTTCTCGGGAACGTTGGACGCCTCTTCTGTTTACCCCAGAGAAGTAGTGAAGAAAGCGTTAGAGTATAACGCCGCTTACTTGATCCTCGCGCATAATCATCCATCTGGGGTGGCGCAGCCCAGTCAGGCGGATCGGAGAATCACCCAGAGAATTGGCGATGCATTGGCGATGGTCGACATTCGTTTACTCGATCATTTTGTGGTTGGCGACGACGAAGTGCTTTCTTTCTCGGAATATGGATGGATTTAAATCTTATTATTGGTTGTGAGTTGTGTGAATTCTGCTACAATCGCCCGACATTTTTTTGAACTTAAATCAGCTCTGCTCAAAAAAAGATCACGAAAACCTTGAAAAAGGATCTGTTCGGGTCTTGAGCAATGCGAGTCAAGTTAGTATAATGCGCGACCTTTGATAGCCTTGTATGGGTTTCCATAACAGCGCTAAACCTCAAACTTCTTGCTTGTTTAGAATTAGAGAGGTTCGGCCACCAAGGTTGATATCGAGCTGAAACGATTTTGGAGAAGACATTCATGTCACGAGTATGCCAAGTAACTGGTAAGCGTCCAGTAACGGGTAACAACCGTTCACACGCACGAAATGCTACTAAGCGTCGTTTTCTGCCGAACCTACAAACTCATCGTTTCTGGGTAGAGAGCGAAAAACGTTTTGTTAAACTACGCCTTACTGCAAAAGGTATGCGCATTATTGATAAGAAGGGCATTGATGCTGTTCTTGTTGATGTACGTGCACGTGGCGAAAACGTTTAAGAGGAAATAGGCAATGGCAAAGAAAGGCGTTCGTGAGAAAATCCGTCTAGTATCTTCCGCAGGTACAGGCCACTTCTACACAACAGATAAGAATAAGCGTAACATGCCAGGCAAATTTGAGATCAAAAAGTTTGATCCAGTAGTTCGCCAGCACGTTATGTACAAAGAAGCTAAAATCAAGTAATTGATTCTTCTTTAATGCTTCCTAATAGAAAGCAGTTCTGAAAACCCAGCGTTCGCGCTGGGTTTTTTATTTTTGTCTGCCTGATGATGACAGGTGTGTGCATCATCTTTGCTCACTATACCCGTCCGCTCTTTTCTGCTACCTTTCTGTAAATGACTGAACAGGAATGTGGAACCATGCCCGTCTCTACCTCTAGGCGCCGTCGCTGGAATAACATTATGATACTGGGCATTATTGCGTTTATCATGCTGCTTAACCTTCCGACCATCATTAAAACCTACTTATTGTCTCCTGATCAGGATACTGAGATCAGCACGAATCCTTATCTTTTGAATCCTTCGGCTCAAGTCAAAGCGATGCATTTTTCTGATTGGTCTGTGGAGCAAGTGAATGGTGATTGGCGTTTGACGTCGCAGAGTCACCTTTCTCCTCAGGAGTTGATTGGACGTTGGACCGGTTTAGTTGGCACGCCTGTTGATCAAGCGACTTTTGACAGTTTAAAGTCGCAATTGATGTCGCCTCAGACGATCGAAGTTTGGTACGTGGATCAGTTAGAGCCCCAGAGAGTAACCCTGTATGTACTGCCTCAATTCTGGTTGTTGAAAAATTGGCAAGAGCGTTGGATTGCTGTTTCAGTTGCGCCCGAATACCTGCTACCTTAAGTCTTACTTTTCTTTGTTGTGGATGACATATGCCTGAATTACCCGAAGTTGAGGTCAGTCGCATGGGGATCTCTCCTCATCTGACTGGACAAACCATCGCTAAATTGACCATTCGAACGCCAAAATTGCGTTGGGACATTCCAACAGCGCTCAAAAAGATGGAAGGTCAGGTGATTCGTCATATATCGCGCCGAGCAAAGTATCTGTTCATCGAAACCGATGCAGGCAGTGCGCTGGTGCATTTGGGGATGTCGGGCTCTTTACGAATTTTGGATGCTGAGATTGAGCCGGGTAAACATGACCATGTCGACCTCAAGCTGACGAACGGGAAAGTCCTTCGTTATAATGACCCCAGACGATTCGGTGCTTGGCTTTGGACAGAAGATAATGATCATGAGGCCTTAAGGAATATGGGCCCTGAACCCCTGACTGATGCCTTTTGTTCCGATTATATCGCCCAAAAAGCCAAAGGCAGGCGAGTGGCGGTTAAGCAATTTATCATGGATAACAAAGTCGTGGTTGGTGTGGGTAATATCTATGCCAATGAATCCTTATTTAGTGCTCGAATCCATCCGTTAAGCCCTGCTGGGGTAATCACATTGAACCAATGGCAGCGTTTAGTTCTGGAGATTAAGCAGGTGCTAGAAACGGCCATCAAACAAGGTGGTACAACGTTAAAAGACTTCGCTCAAGCTGATGGAAAACCGGGGTATTTCGCGCAAGAGCTGCAAGTTTATGGCAAAGCAGGGCACCCCTGTTCCCATTGCGGGGCCGTGATTCAAGAGCAGAAAGTTGGCCAGAGAAACACCTTTTTCTGTAACGTTTGCCAGAAATAAACGCAGCCCCACCAACGTCTGAGCTTATATGTGTGCTTTATGCTTGAGAGCCTTGGCAACCACTGGAGGCACAAAGTTGGTGACGTCGCCACCGTGAATCGCGACTTCTCGAACAATCGTGGATGAAATAAAAGCATGTTCTTCAGAAGGAGTGAGAAACACGCTTTCCAAACCGGGCATGAGTCGGCGATACATGTTGGTCAAGCCGAATTCGTATTCAAAGTCGACAGTGGTGCGTAAGCCACGTATCAGGACGTTAGCGTTTTCTTGTTGGGCAAAGTCAACCATGAGGCCGGCAAACCCTTTTGAACTGACGTTATCTAAATGTTGAGTGACTTTATCAGCAAAGGCGACCCGTTCATCCAGCGTAAACATCGTGTTTTTGCTTGGACTCGCTGCCACGGCAATAATGACTTCATCAAACATGTCAGCCGCTCGTTCAATCAAATCTAAATGGCCATTGGTAATGGGATCAAAGGTACCAGGGTAAACCACTCGGGATAGGCGTTTTTTACTCACAGTCAGTTCTCAAAGGCTTTGTTATCTCGCTTAATGGTAACAAAAAAGGCTCACATTTACCCAGCTAAGCCGTTATTATTGATAACAAAGATGGGACTTGGAAGACGGAATGAAAAAGATACTTGTCGTACGTAACGATAAAATTGGGGATTTTATGTTGGCTTGGCCCAGTTTTGCTATGCTGAAGGCATCCCTGCCTGACTGTCAGGTTACCGCCTTGGTCCCCGCTTATACGGTCGCTCTAGCCAAACGGTGTCCTTGGATTGATCACGTGATGGTCGATCCTACACAAGGCAGTTCAACACAGGAGAAAGCCGCTCTCGTTGAACAAATCAAAGCCGCACAGTTTGATGCGTCGATCAATCTCTTTTCAACCACTTACAATGCCAAACTTGTCTGGAAGGCGAAAATACCTTATCGACTGGCGCCTGCAACGAAGTTCGCTCAAATTTTTTATAATCACCGTGTTAGACAAAAACGTTCTCAATCGTTACAGCCAGAGTATGAATATAATCTCGATCTGATTCGCGCTTTTATTACACACCTCGGAAAAGAAGTCGTGGAGCCCAGTGCGCCTTACTTATCCTTTAATCACAGGGAGTTGGAAGGCCAAAAAGCACAATTGGCACAACATCTAGATTTGAATCTCAGTAATAAATGGGTATTTGTTCATGCAGGCAGTGGTGGTTCTGCGAACAACTTGTCTCTTGAACAATACGCGCACTTGATAAGCGGGATGACGGGAGTTTTTGATGTGGTACTGACGGCCGGCCCAGGAGAGGAGCAAAAAGCGATAGAACTCAAATGCTTGATGGAGTCTAGGGGGCTCAAGGCGGCAGTCTATTCAAAAAATGATGGGTTGGTCGACTTTTCTCGTTCTATTGCCTGTGCAGATTTATTTATTGCCGGTTCAACAGGGCCGTTGCACATTGCCGCCGCGATTGATATTCCGACCGTTGGTTTCTTCCCAAGTAAGCGTTCGGCAACGCCGCTTCGCTGGAAACCCATTAACTCAGAAGGCCGGCATATTGCCTTTTGTCCACCCAAGTCGACAAATAAAGCCAGTCAGGAAAATATGGCACGTATTGATGTCGAACAGGTCATTCAACGACTCGCACCTTGGGCTAAGACATTTTTATCACTCTAACAGAACACCGCCTGAGTCGGCGGGCGTCAATCTCTAATAGGTGTCGGGCATTTTAGCGGTTTCTGTGCGTACCCAAAGATCAGCATATTTGACGAACGTTGAATGAGCGGACAGCACCGATAACAGAAAGCCTTGTCTGCCATCGAGAAAACCCGCCTTAAAGACGTACATTTTCAAGAAGCAGCCCAATGCGTGCAAGATACCCTGAGACAGACTGCTCTTTTTGCCTTTTTTCTCGCGCTGTTCTGCCCAAGCTTTAGCATAACCCGCAGATTTAACCAAATAATGATTGATGTCGTTGTAAGTGAAGTGGATCAAATCCCCCTGAAGGGTTTTCACTTCCATCTGGGGAGCAACTTCGACTTTCTCGTGTACCAAAGCATCGTTATATTGAGTTAACTGAGTTGGGTACAGACGCAGAACCCGATCGGGATACCAGCCGCAGTGACGGATATAGCGGCCAAAGACCCAACTCAAGCGAGCTGCCTGATAGACAGTCTCTGGTTTATTTTCTTTAATGGCACTCAGGATACTTAGTTTTAGTTCCGGAGTAACACGTTCATCGGCATCGAGCCAAAGAACATAATCAGAGGTCACATGAGATTGCGCGAGGCGTCGCTGTTGCCCAAAACCTGGCCATTCAGCATTGACGAAAAATTTATCTGTATAGCTGCGGGCGATGTCTTCGGTTTGGTCAGTGCTGCCTGAATCGAGGATAACAATCTCATCCACCCATTCATAAACGGTGTCCAAGCACGCTTTTAGGTGCTGGGCTTCATTTTTTACAATCAAGGCGACTGCGATGGTAGGCATACTCAAGTGGGAACCCCATAATGTAGAATTTGGATAGTTGATAGTTGATAGTTGATAGTTGATAGTTGATAGTTGATTGAGCACGGTTAGTGCAAACCAAGTTCAGTAACGACTTTATCAAACATCGCGATAACTTGCTGTGGCAAAATGCGCTGCATCGCGTTTTTATCTTTGACACGAGCACGCCAATTCCTCTTTATTGAAGGCTTTCTGGTTTCTGCTTGAATCGCTTGCTCATAGGCAGAAACGACGTATTGACGATATTGGTATGGCCCTGTTCTCTGCGGGTTGTGATGGGCATACAGCCCGATAACGGGTGTGTTCATCGCATTTGCCATATGAGTCGGTCCTGTGTCTGGTGCGACAACAAGGTCGGCCTTGTCTAACAAAGCAAGCATTTGTTTTAAAGAGCTTTGCCCGACAACATTGATAACAGACGCGTCAGCTTTATCTGCTATTTGCATGGCTAAATCGAGCTCTATTTGTGCAGGGCTGCCCGCCAATATGATATTCCAGCCACCGTTTTCAGCGTACTGAATCAATTCAACATATCCTTGTGCCGTCCAGTTCTTAAACGACTTGCTTGCCGCGGGAACAACGACGAGGTTTCTTTTCTGTGTTGATAATTTTTGTTGCGCCCAGTGCAGGTCGTCATCAGAATATGTTAGAGACCAACGGGGTGTCATGTCTTCTACCCCTAGCGTGTGCCCAAATTCAAGCAATCCATCCAGCACATGTAAAGAATCTGGTGAAGGGACTTTTACATTGGTAAACAGGGTTTGAAAATCTTGACTGCGGATTGAGTCAAAACCCACCTTGTATTTGGCTTTAATTCCCAGCGTTGCGACACTGGCTCTGAATGCGTATTGCATGTGCAAAAGAGCGTCAAACTCTTTGCCTCTTAATGTTTGCCAGAGTTTTTTGTACCCATGCCAACCGTCTTTTTTGTTAAAGACAATGATTTGGATACCAGGCATCCCTTCAAGTAATTTGGCTTCCAGCTTTCCTGTGATCCAAACGATCTCAGTGTGTGGCCATTGGCGCTGAATGGCCTGAACGGCGGCAACCGTATTACAGACGTCTCCGATAGCGGATAAACGCAAAACACACAGAGAATCGGGTGCACAAGGGAAGAGGCTCATAAATCTATCTTTCTGTTAGCAATGGTTGAGATTATGCAGAGCTGTACATTAAATGTAAAATGACGGTTCATATTAAATCAGAGAAATCGAACATGAAAACTGTGTCGTTCGCTAACCAAACCATTTGGTACGACGAAAACTTGTTGAGCGAAGAGCCACAGCACGTATTTGAGCCTGAATTTTGGCATCAAAAAGGAAGAGTGCTGGGGGAAGCTCAAGGACGTGGGACCACTTGGTTTGTGCAAACGGAAACCGTTGACGCCGCCTTACGCCATTATTTCCGCGGTGGTTTATTCGGTAAGTTGGTGGCTGATAGCTATTGGTTCTCAGGTTGGAATAGAACGCGTAGTTTTCAAGAGCTTATGCTGTTAAATACTCTGACTAAAGCGGGGGTGAATGTTCCCCGTCCCATCGCCGCTCGAGCGGTACGTACAGGGTTTACGTACACTGCCGACATATTGAGTGAGAAAGTTCCCCACGGGCGGGATCTTGTTTCTAGGCTGGTAGAGAGCGCTCTTTCTCACGAGGTTTACCGAAACATAGGACGAGAAATCCGGAAAATGCATGATGCTCAGGTGAATCATACTGACCTTAACATTCACAATATTCTGCTTAACTCACACAGTGAGGTATGGATAATCGATTTTGATAAGTGTTTCCAGCAAGATGGAGAGCATTGGAAGTCTGGTAATTTAGACAGGCTAAGGCGTTCGTTTGAGAAAGAGCGAATGAAACGCGCGATTCATTGGGAGAGCGATGACTTTAACGCGTTGAAAATAGGGTATGCAGAGAGTGATAAAAAACAAAATGAACTTTGAAGATATTACCTTTGTTATTCAGGGGCCGATCATGCCCAGCGTCACTCAACGTTCGATCGATACAATACGCAATACCTTTCCTAAAAGCCATGTCATTGTGTCGACTTGGGAAGGGGCGGACACGAGCCAGCTTACTGCAGATGAAACGATATTAAGCCAAGACCCGGGTTCTACCGTGTTTGTTTATAGTAAAAAGGATCAAGCGATTCCGGTGAATATTAATCGACAAATCGTGTCGACATTAGCGGGCCTATTGAAAGTTAAGACCAAGTATGCGGTAAAGCTCAGAGCGGATAATGTTTTACATAAGACAACCGTAATAGACTTATTCGAACAGTATCAAGACAGAGAGACTCAATATGCCTTTTTGAACCAGCGGCTGATTTGTTCTAACTATTTTGCCAAAGAATATGAAAGGGGGTTAAAAGTCCCTTACTTTTACTCAGACTTTTTTCAGTTTGGGGAAACGGAAGATCTCATTACCGTTTGGCGGCAGCCTCACTATGAGGATTATTCATTCAATACAGCACTGGCAGGTAAAAAACAGCACGCTGATTATCCAAACGATAGCGTTAATGTCGAGCAAAAAATTTGGAGTCACTTTGCAAACCAATTTCTCCCAGCACGCCTTACAGATGAACATGCTTCCAAGTACGATCGAGAGAATTCTCATAAAGTCATGATCAATAATCTTGTGATTGTGGATGGCGATGTACTTGGCTTAGAAGTCCCTAAGCGCCTTCGGCAGCATAATGGTTATCCTTTCCATTTTTATACTTATCATCGTTGGCAATGGTTATATGAAAAGGAGTTTCACGTAGATCTTAAGGTTCCTATTGGTTTCAAATTAGCTTGGACTATCGCCACCTTTGTCAAAACGATACAAAAGGGCTTGAGAATCAAAATAAAGAAGCAAGCTCGCAAGTCTATGCTGAGCTTAAAGGTTACGAAGACCTCTGATTAGCTTACCAGTGTGGAACTTATAAAAACGTAGCGCTCTTTTCATATCCAACGGTTGAGGAGCCACTCCGGTTAAATAAAGCCAGTCTTTTAGGTCATATTCTAACGCAAGATTACCACGTTTATAGAATCGTTCGGTCACATCCAGCCCTAGGTTTTCTGGTTGATCCACGATAAGATTACTGGCGATAAATGATGTCCAAAAATGTGCGTCTAAGCCTGCGGAATCTCCCGCTTTGGTATTGATATGATGATCTTTCCCGATAAGTCGGGAAAGCCAACGTAGGCATAAAAATTGTTCAGTTGCGGGGTATCTAGACTTGTACCCAACGTTTTTGCTAAAGCGGAGTTCGGGTATGAGTTGCTCGTCCCAGAGGCTAAGTAGGTCTTGTGTTTCACCAAAGTCAAACAAGTCACTTTTGTGAAAGTGCACCGTTTTTCCCACATGAGATGAAATGAAGAAGGCGCTACTGGTGACGATTCGTGAATTCAGAAAATCAAAACCTGTCTGCTTTGGCTGATGCGCGTATTGCTCAAACAATCTGACAAAGCCTTGGCCAGTTAATTTGTTGTCCGTTCTCAGCTTTGCAGCATAAGGTGTCGTAACGGCTTTTAAGCCAGCATGGGTGCTGTATATCTGACGATTGTTATTGAGTTTGAGTTGTTGTTCATCCTGCCAGATATAATTGGGTCCAGGATCGTCCAGTTCAATCACTTTATCGGTGTCTAAGCCGGTGAAGTTTTGTCCTTTCCAAGTCGAAAGAATAATGGTCGACCTTGGAAAAAATTGGCGTATCGACATCAGGCACTGTTCTGTGATTCCCGTTAATTGCTTTCTTTCATCACTGCCTTGAACAGGGCCTTGGACGACAAAGCTAATGTCTTGATCTGAAATTGTCATGATTTATTCGGTTGATTTAAAAAGTCAGTATATTCGCTAGGAACACCACAGAAAACAACCTCGTTTCGTTCAATGAGGTGATAATCTACCCTAAATCCTTTCTCTATCAAAAGGTTGTAGAGGGGCGCAATGTAGAGTTCGCCTTTCTCCCACTCGGTTTGAGGCTTAGCTAAGTATTGGTAGTAAATATCTAAGTAATCTTGTTTTTGTCCAAAATGATACAGACCTGTGCTGCAAAGATCAGAAATAGGATTCTTTTCAGCCGTTTGAACCACTTGTGTGGAATCGGGTGATTTCGGTTTCGCGAAAGACCAGTTATCGCCACTCCCTTTAAATACTTCTAAGTATCCATTGCTTGTGGAGGCCAGATCAGGAAACTCAAAATCAGGTCGAAACGTGTCAATATTGAACACAGTGATCGGGCCGGTATAACCATGACCTTGTTTTTCTAACTGCTCCAGACCGAGCGTGACCGTTTCAGCCTGACCTCGTGTCTCTTCTGTGAGAGTCGCGATATAAAATTCAGAAATACCTAATTGTTTCGCTTTTTGGCTCACGAATTCAGGGGTATCAAACACATCTTTTACAATAAAAAGAAAAGGCAAAGCGGAGAAATAGCGACAAAAGCTTTTCACTGAGTGTTCAAACAGCGTTTCACCGTGTGCTTCAAGCATGTACTTAGGTTTATTATAACCCGCTTTGAAAAAGCGCGAGCTCATGCCCGCCATCGGAATTACGATCATTGTTTTAGCCTAAGGAGAATTTGATGGAGACGAAATGCATTGGCAAACAGTGCGTTCTGGCGCAAAGGGTTGTCTGCGTGCAGTGGTAGCATTGAAAGAAAAAGTTGTATTTGCATAGCATAGAGATTTTTTGCTGAAAGCCCAAATTCTTTTTCGACCAGCTCAATGAAGGCCTGTTGCGTTTCTTTGTGTCGATTTTCGCCAGCAATATCAAATGAAATGGCGTCTTCGTTGATGTCGACGTCGAAGTAGCCTGCAATGATCCAGTCATAGAGGCCTAAAACGGAATGACTGAGCTTTGCAATATCGTATCGCAAGTCACCGTAGAGTGTCTTTTCTCCCTCTGGTGTAATGCCGCGGGGATCGATCGTTTTGACTTTACTTGCTCGAAAATCATAAAGAATATTACTAAAGCAGAAATCCCCATGAAGGACTGTGTCGAGGCTGTGTTGGTTAGGTAGGTGTGTGGCGCTATCGGATAAGATTTCTGAGATTGAGACCATGTCCGAACCATTCAGGCTCCACTTTTGTTCCAGAGTGATCTGGTGTTGGCCGCAATATTCGACAAGTCTTTGTTTGGTTTTAAGACTGAAAAGCTGACTCAACGTATTTGAAGGTGCTTTGCTTGGCGCTTTGTGCTCACGGCATTGCTTCAGAAAGTCAATACAGCTAATGAGTATCTGGCGCCATGTTTGGGAAGGAAGCTTGGCGAAGACAAATAACTCGTTAAGGGCAGTTAAATGCAAATATTCTAGTCGATAGGATATTTTACCATTGTGATCGTTTGTGCCCATAAATTGTGGAATATTGCCGCGCAATGCTGCGGGAAGCGAGGCGAACCAGTTGGCTTCTGCGGCAATCTTTTCACTTTTTGTACTCGATTTTTCAATCCACTTTGGTGTGATTGTGAGCTCATTAAAAGAGCGCTGAGTGGTAAAGTCGGCTTTAGAGCGATAGTAAGTATTAACATGGCCAAAGTCGAGCCAGCCTGATGAGTCGATTGCTGTTAATCCAACCGACTGGTGATATTTGTTCAACCCTTGTATGAAGTTCCACTCACATTGGGTGATGCATTTAATGAGTTCGCGAGGATTACTAAACTTAAAGTATCCGTCGATGATCCTTTGGGCTTCACCTGAAATTGAATGATTGCCGTCATTTAACCAATGCGCACTGTCGTTGGTGAGTACTGCCCAGTGATAGCTGTCTTTTGTGTAAGAAATACTGGCGAGGTCATCCCCAACTGGAAGTTCACGATACAGGGTATCTCCGTAAAGGATATGCAAGGGTTTATCTAGGCCATGGCCTGATAAGTTTAAAGCCGCCACTAAAGAAGCACCAAGACTTAATCCATCGGGTGTAGAAAGTACGGTCACATTCTGGCTATCTAGCCACGTTTTATCAATCGGAGAGATGGTGAAAGATTCGGGGACCGAGAGATAAGTATCTGTACTTTTGGGCGCCAATGACACTTGATGTTGAAATAATCGCTTGTTGCCCAAAGGCAAAAAACTGGGAGGAAGTTGGCCAAACTCAGACTCAAGTTCTTGTCCGATATAGGCACCGGACATGATTAGGAACATGATTTTTCCTTTTCAAACAACTGGTTGATTTCGTCAAAACTTAAGGTTGTGAACTCAGAAGGCCTGACCGCACGGTCGTCGATGTAGAAGCCTTCATGGCCACACCATGGTTTACCGACAATGATTTCATCGTAAGGGACATGATGTTTGTCTAACCACTCTGTAATGATTGGCAAAGTATGAATATTAATTTTGCCGACATTGCCTTCATAGGTGCGCATATTGCGAGCGGTTGCAATGACAATAATAAAGCCTTGCTGTTTGTATGTTTTGATCTGTTCGATCACGTCAAGTCTGGGTAAGACATTTTTGTAATCTGATGTGTTGGCTTGAGTCAATGTTCCATCGAGATCAACGATAAGCTTTTTCATAGAGAGGCACCTTGTTGCAACGTGATATGGTGAATGGTCTTATTCAATGCACCGGAACTGCTTGCTACCACGTGCAAGGCTTTGCTCCCCATAGTCTGGCACGAGTGTGGGGTATTGAGTAAGGCGTAAAGGGCTTGATACAGTTCATCAGCATTGGTCACTACCTGACAGGCATCTTCAGCGATCAGGGATTCCGCAATATCGGTAAAATTATAATAGCTTGGTCCTGTCAAGATAGGTTTCGCCAATGCCGCTGGCTCCAAAAGATTATGCCCACCGACTTTCATTCCGACCAGACTTCCGCCCATAAAGCAAACGTCAGAGGCGCCAATAAGCGTCAACATTTCCCCCATGGTGTTACCAATATAAATCTGAGTGTGTGAATCGATCTCTTGCCCACTGGTGCGTGTCACGGTGTGACCAAGCGAGCTTGACATTTGGGCCACCGATTCAAAGCGTTCAGGATGTCTTGGGACCAAAATAAGTAATGCGTTTGGTAAGGAACGTAGGAGCTGTTCGTGCGCCGAGAGGACGATTTCATCCTCCCCTTTGTGAGTGCTTGCCGCTACCCACACTGGCCTTGTCGTGCCGATAGCGCGTTTTAACTGAATCGCGTCATCTATTGCACCTTGATTAATCTCAATATCAAATTTAATCGAACCAGTGACGGCTAGCCTTTCTTCTGGAAGGCCCAATCGTCGAAACCTTTCCGCATCACTATCATACTGGCACAATACTTGAGTCAATGAGGGCACCATCAAATTGAATAAGGGCCTAACCTTCTGATAACCAGAAAAAGATTTTTCTGAAAGTCGTGCATTAATAATGGTGATGGGAAGACCAGCATTGCGAACATTGATGAGAGTGTTGGGCCATAACTCTGTTTCAATAATCAATAATTGACTGGGACGGACTCTTTTTAAAAATTGTCTGACCGCAAAGCCAAAGTCTATGGGCATATATCTATGCTCAACTAAGTCGCCCAATGATTTTGCTTGTTCAGCACCTGTAGGCGTCGTTGTGGTAAGTAAAATGGTCAACGTAGGGTGTTGCTTTTTTAGCTTTCTGATTAAGGGGGTTGCGGCTATTGTCTCGCCGACTGAGACCGCATGAATCCAAAGCGGTGTTGAGGGGCTATCGAGAGGGTCGGATAACCCGAAATGCTCCTTCCAGCGTTGACCGACACTGGGCTTTCCCGATCTTTTTCTGAAAAGTCCATACAGTAAGACAGGGGCAACTATGGAAAGTAACGCGTTGTATATCAGTCGAATAATCATTTCTTCTTAACAAGTTCATTAGGGTCGATATGAGTCCATTTACCGCGAGGTTTATCGATATACTGAAAATGCTCATTGGTAAAGGTGCCCTGAATACACACAAACTTTCGATCGCGTGAGTTAACATCATCGCGGTCAATTAATAGGTTGTGCAGAACAGTTGGCCCTGTTGAATGGTAGACGCCCATCGACGCCTCGTAATTGTTTACGTTATAAACCGCATTTTCAATGGCTTGCTCTAGAATTGGGTTCTGGGGGGCCGAAGCAATAAAATAATTAGTATAGCGAGAGTTATTGTCGACTTTGATGTAAAGCGAGTCGTGCTCATTGCCCAACAGTTTATCTAGGGACCAGACAACCGTTGCATCAATATCCATGTAGATGCCGCCTTTCTGGTTGAGGACGACGAGGCGCCACAGATCAGCTTGCGCCGCACCATTTGTGAGCCTCGAGTAGGCATCATATACGTCTGGAGAGGCATTTTCTTCGAGGTATTTCCCTCTAGCCTCAGTGCTGACGTAATGGTAGTCACAGTGCAAAGTCAGCATTCGATTGAATAAATAATTAAGATAGACAGGCAGCGCTGCTTGATCAGTAAAATTGGTTTGCCAAATCTGACGCGGAATTCGTCTTGAGCTAGACAATCTTATCTTAGCAGGAGAATAAGCAGGAATGGTAAAACGCTTGTTGGGGAATAGATAATGAAACGGGTACGATAAGATTTTAAAAATATTACCCGTTAGACGGATCATTCGATTGGCGATCAATATCGGTAAGTTGTTCATTGGGCTAATTCTCTTCTTGTTTATACTGATTGTTACAAGACATGATCCATGTCTACAACCTAGTCACTCAGGGCGTCAGTGATAGCTTGTGTTATTTGTTCAGTAGTAGGTATATCGCCATTCGCATTCATGACAACATGATGTTTTTCATACAGAGGCGTGTACCTAAACGGGACCGTGGCATAAAAAATGCCAACACTTGGTGTGTGGGTGGCGATCGCCACGTTTCTAACCCCAGTATCCGGTGCAATCATTAAGGTTGCCTTTGCTGTGAGAGAAACCAGATCTTCAAGAGGTAAGCAGGGCTGAATCTTGAAATTGTTATATTGAGTCAGTTCTTGGAAAAAGTCGCCTTTTTCAAAATCATTTTGTCCTTCAAGGTAGACATGCATATGATGAGGGTGATCTTGTATCGCCTTTTTTAGAACAGAATACATTTGTTCTTTAGTTAAGATTTTGCGCAGCTGAGATGCCCCGTTAAAGTAAAGAATAAATGGGTTCTCGGTGTCTTGCAGTTGGCGATGATCAGGGTAACCAAATTCCAAAGGGCGTGATGGGTTATGTCCCAACAGCTTTAGCGTATCAAGCATGCATTCTACTTCGGGCTGAAAGTCTGAACGAAATACGGCCATATTGAACAGGGGTCCACATAAATAGGGTTTGTAGGGAAAACCTATTTTCAATTTTGCTTTGCTGAGTGCCACCATCCAGTGTGAACGATTGGTGCTGGCTAAGTCGAACAGGATATCTTGCTCGCCCAGCTGTTGTATATTTTTGATTTTATCTTTGAAAGAGGTAGTGGACTTTTTATCTCGACCGGGCATGACAAGGGTACTATCCGCCAAATCGCTGGGAATGCCGTACATATAGTTTGAAACTGCGACTAATGTGATTTTTGCATTAGGAAAAAACTTACGAGCTTCAATCAAAAAAGGTCTGACAATCACCTGATCGCCCAGCGCCGCATGGCGAATCACTGCGATATTTTTGATGTTTTCAGGGCAAAACTCAGTGTGGATAAATTTTCGTGCTTTTTTGGATGCGTAAGCACCACGTTCAAACCAAAGATGTTTCATAAATTATTACTCAATGAATTTTTCTACAGCAGAGATAACTTGGGTGGGCATCAGCTTATTTAAGCAGTCTTGATGACCAAGTGGGCACTCTCGCTTAAAACACGGGCGGCATTCGACGTCATTATGCACCATTGCGAGTTGCTCGGTCAGGGGTGGCGTGTATTTTGGTGAGCTAGAACCATAAATAGCAATGATGTTGCAGCCAACTGCCGCAGACACATGCATCAAACCAGAATCGTTCGATATAACGGTGTGACAAGCCGCGAGAAGATCGACCGCTTCCACTAGTGTCGTCTCGCCCGCTAGATTGAAACAGGCTTTTTGCTGAGATGGCGTCAATGCTGATCGAATCTTCTCGGTGACTTGCTTGTCTTTTACCGAGCCAAACAACCAGACTTGTTGTCCCTTGTTGATAAGATGTTTTGCCAATTCAGCATAATGGGCATCTGGCCAGCGTTTTGCTGGTCCAAACTCAGCGCCGGGGCACAAACCGACAATAGGCGGTTTCAGTGATAATTGTAACCGCTGACAAACCTTCTCTTGTAAAGCCTTGTCAACCCGCAACTGAGGTCTTGGGCACTGTGCTAATGAGACATTTGATTGCATCGCGCTATTTTCTGAAGCTAAAGCCACATAGCGCTCAACCATGTATTGGAACATTCGTTTATCAGTTCTAAGATCAGTCAGTAGGCCATAGCGAAATTCTCCTTTCCACCCCGTTCGTATTGGAATTCCTGCAAACCAAGGGATCAGGGCCGATTTGGCTGAATTGGGCAAAACATAAGCATGGGTATACCCAGATTTTGCGAGCGCTTTACCTAGAGATCGGCGACCAAGAAGGTTGAATTCTCCATGGCCCATTGGCATTTCGAGTGCTTGATTGACTTCAGGCATTCTTTCGAGAATGGGCTTGCACCAAGCTGGAGCGAGCACGTCTATCTTGGCGCTTGGGTGCTGGCGTTTGAGTGTGGTGTATAGGCTTTGCGACATGACCATGTCGCCTACCCAAGACGGGCCGATGATAAGAATTTTCATGTTTGAATGACTACTTTAAAGAACAAGTACATTTAATAGGTTAACTCATGTTGCCATAGGACATTATTTTGAACTTCCTTTGCAGGGTTGCCAGCAGCAATAACACCAGAGGCAATAGATTTAGTCAATGTGGAGTTAATACCTACAATGGCACTTTCTCCTATTTCAACGCCCTTTAAGACTGTCACATTGTCTGCAAGCCATACCCGATTACCAATTGATATCCCCTTTGCAGGGTTAATCCTTTGCCCGTTCTTTAGGATATTATGTCCGTCGCTCGTCATGATTTTTATATTTCTTGAAAACATACAGCCTTCACCAATTCGGAGGGTCGTATTATTTTCTCGTGAGGACAGGTAGCAGTTATGACCAATGACTGAGTTGTGGCCTATTATCAAAGTGCAGTTATTACCATCAATTTCAATGTGGCTATCTCTTAGATTGACATTTTTGCCTATCTCTATATGGTTGCCTGATCCTTTGATAGTCAACCTACACCCTTTGATATTCGCGGAAGGGTCAATGGAAATATTATGCTTGCCTGTAATCTTGAATTTATTTCTAAGTTTCAATCTCAAGCTTATCATTGACTTCTCCATGTAAGGCGTTCTGGTTGATTTCATGCTGAGTAACTGCGAATAATAAAGCAAGCATATAGCCATAAAATGTACTGATTAGGTTTTGCTGTAAAGCAACTTCGGTTAGACAGCAAATCGATAATGCAAGAATAAAAAACGTAGCAATGTAGGCTGCTTGAGAGCGTTTTCTTTTTCTAAAAAAGTAAATAAATGGAATGAGTAGGGTGAAGGTAAGAGCGATAACTCCAATCAGTCCACCAGTCGCTATCTGCTCGAAATATTGGCTGTGAGCATGGCCGCGTTTGACGCCAGCAACCCAATTGTTGACGATGCCTCTTTCCGCTAATTCGAGATTAAGGCTTTCTCGTTCGGGATAGGTCAACCCGAATAAAGGGCGTATCTTAAAGGCTTCTAACGAGGCTCGCCAAAGCATGATCCGTCCTCCCGTCGACTTTGCTCTGCTAATGTCGCCTTGTGCTACTTTCTTAGTCTCACTAACAGTATAATCTACACGTTGTTTGAACGATGGGCTGTTTTGGTATAACCCAATAGAGATTATAGCCACCATACTTATAGCGAGGCACGCTTTAGTATATCCAATTTTTTTAAAGTCTAGGAACACCATCAACAGTATAGCTAGTGGGAGAGCTAAAATAGCGCCTCTAGTGAGGGTCATCAGCATAGCCAAAGTCGAGAGAGAGAAACTCACGATGAGTAAAGGGCGGTAGTATTTATAAGTGAAAAGAGTTAAGGACAGTACCGCCAACAGGCAAGATAAATAACCAAAATTTATACTAAATAAAAATCCATCTACACGTATTCTTCCTTCAATAAAAAACTGGTAAAAAGCGACTGAAAACGCACCTAACGAACCCAATATAGTGCCCCAAATAAGAGGTTTTTTATGGAAGTCATTTATTGTTACGATGTATTTGAAAAAGAAGTAGACAGGAATGCATAGTGCGATTCTAGAAGCCCCTCTAAAATAACGAAATTCACCTGAGTCGATAATGGATAGAGGTATGTTCGATAGAAAGTAGGAGCTTAAGCAGATTACGACTAACTTATCTGTATTGTCGAAACCGATTTTTTCTCGATTAATAAATAATAGTAGGGTCGATATAATTACGGTGAATGCAGCAACGGCAACAGTAAAATTATTAGTGCTGAGGAGGAAGAATAATACAAGGAAAATTGATATTGAAGAGAAATAAATTAGATAATTGTTTCGTTTTACATTAATTGTCATAGTATCTTTCAAGTTTAGATATATGTGATGCCATTGAGAAGTCCTTCATGGCTCGTTGGTATGCTAAATCAGCGTTTCTGTCTTTTGATTTAGAATCTAATAAATATTTTTCGATTTTTGACGCGATGTCTTTTGGATTAAGTGGATTGCAAAGTAAGGCAATAGGCCCCAAAATTTCTGGCAAGGCCCCCGTATTCGCCCCTACTATCGCTTTTTTAGCCGCCATGGCTTCTATTGCTGTGAGTCCAAAGGCTTCATTATGATTGGGTAAGCAAACGATATCCATAACCGCCAACATTCGTTCTGTATCTTTGCGAAAGCCAGTTAGCTTTACGCGTTCGTTGAGGCGAAGTTCAGTGATGCGATCCTGTAGCGACTTTACAAAACAGGCGTCTGATCCTTCTGAAACTTTGAGACCTCCGACAAGTAATAAAAGAGTTTTTGGAAACTTTTCAGCGACGATCGCAAATGCTTCTAGAAGCTCTTTTTGGCCTTTTCCCGGACATATTCTCCCTATATTACCTATTATCATAATGTCGCTACTCAGTCCCATTTCTTTTTTGATAAGAGAGCTTTCCACAGGCGACTCTATAGGACTAGGAATATTAGTACCAAGCCATAAACGAGAGATTCGATTAGAATCGATGGGTAAGGCTGATAAGTTGCGTTTGTAGGTTTCATCGCTAATGGAAAAAACTTGCTCGATATGACTGTAGGTCCATTTGTGATATGGATCTTTTTTAGGCTTAGTCACACCCATATGTTCAGTAAAAAAGTTCTTTCTCTTTTTCTGTAAGTTCAAAAGCGCTGAGATCAGAATATCTCCAGATTTGTGACAGTGGATGACATTTACATTTCTTTCTTCCAGCCACCTATTAAGTTTAAATAACTTATTAAGGATCAACTCCGGTTTGCTCGAGACTCTAAATGCCTCGATTCCGGCCTCGTCTAGGCCGCGAGAAACTGGTGTTCCTGTTATACATAATCCGTAAACGTTATAGCCTTGGTCTAACAATGCTTTACCTACTCGAATAGGATACATCTCTAAGCCTCCCCAACCCCTAGAGAGGCAAATATGCAGTACAGCGGGTTTTGCCATCTTATGCCCTGCTTGTTGTTATGGTGGACAAGTACATCTGAAAGCTAGCTATTGATTATCGACATGTATTCGGATACGCCATCAAAAACGGTTCTAAACGGATGTTGGCAGCCTGCTTCACGCAGTTTCGTCAGATCTGCTTGAGTAAATTCTTGATAGGAGCCTTTTAGGTGTTCAGGGAACGGAATTGTTTCTATTTTACCCGAACCATGAAAATTAATAATGGCTTTTGCTACTTCCTCAAACGACTCAGCGTTACCGGTACCTAAATTAAAAATGCCAGAAACACCGCTATTCATAAACCATAAGTTAACCGCAGCAACATCACCGACGTAGATGAAATCTCGTTGGAAAGTTTCACTACCAGCAAACAATTTGGGATTCTCGCCCGCATTCATTTGATTGTTTAGATGAAAAGCAACGGAAGCCATTGAACCTTTATGTTGCTCTCTTGGTCCATAGACATTGAAGTAACGAAAGCCGGTTACTTGAGACAGTTCTTCACCATGAGCTTTTGCATCTTGCCAGATACGGCGAACATAGTTATCAAAAAGTTGTTTAGAGTAGCCATAGACGTTTAATGCGCCTTCGTACTGTACATCTTCAATGAAGGTGTCAGTCTCACCATAAGTGGCGGCCGATGACGCGTATAGGAAAGGTATCTTTCGGTCTAAGCAGTAATGAAGTAACTCTTTGGAATACTCATAGTTGTTGAGCATCATATATTTACCGTCCCACTCGGTCGTTGCAGAGCATGCCCCTTGGTGGAAAACTGCGTCTATAGGGCCAAAGTCATCCCCAGCCATGATTTGAGCTAGAAAATCATCTCGATCCATGTAATCCGTAATGTTGAGATCGACGAGGTTTTGAAACTTCTTGCCGTTTTTAAGATTATCGATGACCAAAATATCGTTGACGCCTTTTTCGTTAAGTGCTTTAACGATGTTGCTGCCAATCATGCCTGCACCACCAGTTACGATAATCATAATAAGTTTCCAAGTAATAAGGTTGAGATTATTGAAATTATATCAGTGGCCGTAGCTATAAGCTAGAAGCACAAAGTCTCTTTCTCCTGTATGCTAGATTAAAGTTAAAAATAAAATAATCAACAGTAATGCGGGATTTGGCAGGTATCTCACACAAAACTCCATAATGTGAAATGTATCATTATCTCAATGTGATGCAAAAACTACTTTGGGTAATTTCGCCTAGTTGCATATCCTAGTTATATCTAATGTTATTAGATATATTTTTTACTTGCCACTTTTCTGTGACAGCATGGTAGTTCTTTGACTTCGTATATGCTACGCAAGGATAAATAGCCTACATTTAGGAATCAGAACGTCAGAGTTTGTAATAAGCCATCATTTAATCAGAATGATACTCTGTATAATACGACATCAGTTAGAGCCATTCAATGATAGTAAACCGTGACTCAGCAATCTCCACCATGTTACAATTCGGGCAAACATCAAGCTGAATTCACATTGAAAATAGATGTGTTGCAACGTAATGATCTAGACAATATTTGCTTGTGGGAGCTAAACTCAAGGGCGGTAGCGTTCCTATAGGTATAGAATAATAAAGAAAATTTTGATAACGCAGACGGGAACGACTTAAGAGATACTAGTCAAGTAAAAGTACAACAACGCTCATTCAGTGCTCATGTGAGTAGTATAGATCACAAGTTTGTTGTCCACCGGCTCATCGCACAGCCCACTGCATTTATTGGAGTTTACTACAGATTTTAGTGGTTATGCTTGGTTTTTCTAGTTGCATATCGGTTGGTTGTATTTAAAGTCAAATTACAATAGAAATACTTATATGGATTCTGTCTCACAGTCATCTATAAGGCCTAAATGGTTACAAATGACTTAGGCTAAATAATATTAATTTTCTTGGATTAAATATGTTGAATAATAAAACAGTTCTAATTACAGGTGGAACAGGGTCTTTTGGTAAACAGTTTGTTGAAACGATTTTAGAACGTTATAGAAAAGTCAAAAAAATCATTATCTTTTCTCGTGACGAACTCAAACAGTTCGAGCTGAAACAGAAGTATTCACAAAAAGAATTTCCGCAGTTGAGATTTTTCATTGGGGATGTTCGTGATCGTGAACGATTGATTCAGGCTTGTGAAGGTGTTGATGTTATCATTCATGCAGCTGCGATCAAGCAAGTAGACACAGCTGAGTACAATCCTACTGAATGTATACGTACTAACATTGATGGTGCTGAAAATGTAATCAATGCTGCTTTGGCTTCCGGTGTTCATGACGTTGTTGCGCTATCTACTGACAAAGCTTGTGCACCTATTAATCTATATGGTGCGACCAAGTTGGCGTCTGATAAGTTGTTTGCAGCCGCCAATAATATCAAAGGCAGTAAAGACATTCGTTTTAGCGTTGTTCGTTATGGTAACGTTATGGGTTCTCGCGGTTCGGTGATCCCTTTCTTTATGTCCAAAAAAGAGGATGGGGTACTTCCTATTACTCATAAAGAAATGACGCGATTCAACATCTCTCTTCAGGATGGAGTCAATATGGTGATGTATGCGTTAGAGAATCACCTCGGCGGAGAAATTTTCATTCCAAAGATCCCATCGTATAAGATCCTAGATGTTGCTAAAGCAGTTGCACCAGAGTGCAGCTTAAATGTAGTGGGTATCCGACCTGGAGAGAAACTTCACGAAGAGATGATCACTGACACAGATTCTTTGAATACGATTGATTTGGGGCGTTATTACGCAATTTTGCCCTCTGTATCATTTACTTACACTGAAGAAGAGTATATTGAGCACCATAGAGCGGAAAAAGTCCCGTTTGGTTTCAAGTACAATTCGGGAACAAATGTAGATTGGGAAACAGTCGATAGCTTGCGTTTGCTCATTAAAGAGCATGTAGACCCAAACTTTGAAGTGTGAGTAATACAGTGATTCCATATGGTAAACAAGAGATATCTCAGCAAGATATTGATGAGGTTGTAGAGGTTCTTCAATCTGACTTCTTAACTCAAGGTCCGCAAGCGCCAGCGTTTGAAAAAGCCTTAATTGATCATACTAGTGCGCAATATGCAATAGCTGTTAATAGCGCCACTTCTGCATTACATATCGCATGTTTAGCTCTTGGGTTGAAAGAAGGTGATTGGCTGTGGACCTCACCGACTACTTTTGTTGCTTCAGCGAACTGTGGTTTATATTGTGGGGCTCAAGTGGACTTTGTTGATATTGACCCGCGTACTTACAATATGTGTCCAAAGAGGCTCGAGCAGAAATTAATCGAGGCTAAAACCCATAATACATTGCCAAAAGTTGTTGTGCCTGTTCACTTGTGCGGGCAGCCTTGTGACATGAAAGCAATCAGTCGTCTGGCGAAAGAGTATGGTTTTAAAATTATTGAAGACGCTTCTCATGCTATTGGAGGGCGGTATCATGATAAACCGGTCGGAAATTGTGAATATTCTGATATTACGGTCTTTAGTTTTCATCCCGTCAAAATTGTCACAACAGCGGAAGGTGGTGCAGCACTTACGAATAGAGAAGAGCTCGCTAATAAAATGATGCTGTTGCGTAGTCACGGTATTACTCGAGAATCAGACTTGATGACAGAGCCTTCTCATGGGGGATGGTACTATCAGCAAGTTGAATTGGGATTCAACTACCGAATGACAGAGTTACAAGCAGCTTTGGGTGTTAGTCAAATGCGCAGGCTTGATAAATTTGTTGCAGCTCGTCATGAACTTTCTGAGCGATATACCCAACTACTCTCCGGGCAGCCTGTTATTCTACCTCACCAATTGGAGAATACTTATTCAGGGTTGCACTTATTTGTAGTGAGGTTAAAGCTGAATGAAATTTCCTTAAGCCATCGTCAAGTCTTTGATGAATTACGCGCCAGTGGTATAGGGGTTAATTTACACTATATACCGGTTCATATCCAACCTTATTATCGAGATATGGGTTTCTCTATAGGCGATTTTCCCGAGTCGGAACGTTATTACCAAGAAGCGATATCATTGCCAATGTTTCATGGAATGACTAAAGCTCAGCAAGATATAGTTGTTAATACGCTAAAACATATTTTGAACAAGAAATAGCAGGCTAAGTAATGAAGAAAATAAAATATTGTAATACATGTATGTACCCAGAAACTAAACCAGACCTTTGGTTTAATGAAGATGGTAAGTGTAGTGCTTGTATTAATTATGAAGAACGCTCAGAGATTAACTGGGCTGAGCGAAAAAAAGAATTCAATGAAATAACAAATCGCTATAAGTCTATTGATGGTTCCAATTATGATTGTATTATTCCAGTCAGTGGAGGGAAAGATAGTACATTTCAGGTAATTCGGGTTCTACAGTCGGGTTTAAACCCACTATGTGTCACTGCTGAAACCGATTCCTTGTCAGAAATCGGTCGTCGTAATTTAGAAAATTTGAAAAAACTGGGTGTTGATCACGTCAATGTGACGACCAATCCTAAGGTACGTCGAAAGTTATCGAGATTGGCTTTGCGTGAAGTCGGTGATATTCAATGGGCTGAACATGTGACTATATTCACGATTCCAATTCAGGTCGCTGTAGAAAAAAACATCCCACTAATAATTTGGGGTGAAAACTCTCAGCATGAGTATGGAGGCCCGGCTTCTGCCGCAGAAAATAATGTCCTAGACCGCCGTTGGTTAGAAGAGTTTGGTGGGATGTTAGGTATGCGTATTACGGATCTTATTGGACAGGATGGTATTACTCGTAGTGACTTAATTCCATACTTTTATCCTTCAGATGAGAGCCTCAAACGAGTTGGTGTGACGGGTGTTTTTCTGGGTTATTACTTTCCTTGGGATGGTTACAACAACACGTTACTTGCTCAAGCCTACGGTTTTGAAACGTACCCAACGCCTACGGAAGGCAGCTTAGTCAATTACGAAAATTTGGACAATTTCTATCACCGGATCCATGACTACTTTAAATATATTAAGTATGGATTTGGTCGTTCTACTGATCAGGCCAACAATCATATTAGGCGTGGGCGCTTAGAAAGAAATGATATCGTTGATTTCTTAAAAGAAAATGATGGTAGTTATCCTTCTGTCTACCTTGGGCGATCATTGGAGAGTGTACTGGACGAAATTGATATCTCTAAGAGCGAGTTTGATGAAATCTGTGATCGATTCACGAACAAGAAACTGTTCAAAGTCGACCGCAAAGGTAACCTAGTGCGAGATAAGAAAGGGAACCTAATCAAACTCAACTACGATAACTAACATTAGTGAATAAATTTTAATGACAGTGTCAATAGTCGATTACGGAATGGGTAACATAGGCTCGGTAGTCCGAGCCATCAAAGCGTGCGGGTTTGAATCGTCAATCGCATCCACTGCAGAAGATATAATGCAAGCTGATAAGCTTATCTTACCAGGGGTTGGTTCTTATACTAGAGCCATGCAAGAACTAAGATCCAGAGGATTAGTGGATGCGATTGTTGAGTCCGCTTCCGTTGATGATATTCCAGTACTAGGAATATGTCTTGGTATGCAGATCTTATCAACCCTAGGGCATGAGCATGGCGAAACTAAGGGCTTGAACCTGATACCTGGAGAAATTGTAAGGTTATCGCCCAATGACAAGAGGTCACGAGTACCTCATGTTGGGTGGAATACGGTTAGTTCTGTGTGCAAATCTCCACTTTTCGAAGATGTTCCAGATGAAAGTGATTTCTATTTTGTGCATAGCTATCATTATGTTGTAGAAGATAAAAATCATATTCTAGCTTATTCAGAGCACGGCGGTGACTTTGTCTGTGCAGTGCAAAAAGGAAATGTTTTTGGTACTCAGTTCCACCCTGAAAAAAGCCAAAAATTGGGTCTAGGGTTACTAAAGAATTTTTTGGAACTGTAAGTAATGTTAAAACGTCGAATTATTCCTACTATGTTGTATGCGGATTTTGGTCTCGTTAAAGGGGAAGGATTTAACTCTTGGCGTCGCACAGGATCGGTAATACAAACAGTTAAAATCTACAATATGCGCAATGTGGATGAACTTGTATTTTTTGATATCAAAGCGACAAGTGAAAACAGAGAGCCTGACTATAAGTTAATTCACGATATTGCAGATGAGTGTTTTATGCCTCTTTCTGTAGGTGGCGGAATTAAAACTGTAGAGCAAATCAGAAAAGTTCTCTTGGCCGGTGCAGATAAGGTTGTCCTCAATACATCGGCAATTGAAAATCCAGAGCTAATTAGAGAGGCATCAGAAACATTTGGCTGCCAATGTATCATCGTTTCTCTTGATGTCAAAAAAGAGAACGGTTTATATAAAGTATTTACTCATTCTGGAAGTAAAGAGTCCTCTTATTCATTTTTAGAAGCGGCCAAACTAGTCGAAGCTCATGGTGCTGGTGAACTATTAGTTACGCGAATAGAGACTGATGGATGCCTTTCTGGATATGATTATGATTTATTTAAAAGAGCTGTTGAATTGGTGAATATTCCGGTCATTGGGAACGGAGGCGCTAAAGACTATCAAGATATGTGCGATGCTTTTGATGAAACAGGCGTTGATGCGTTAGCAGCAGCGGCAATATTTCATTTTACGGAGCAAACTCCCAATGAAGCTAAACGCTTTTTAGCTGGTAAAGGAATCAAAGTAAGGAATTGAGCATCTTGAAGATTGCAATTATCCCGGCGCGAGGAGGTAGTAAGCGGATCCCTCGTAAAAATATTAAGTATTTTCATGGGAAACCTATGATTGCCTATTCGATTGAAGCCGCTTTAGCCTCAGAATGTTTTGATCGAGTTATTGTTTCGACAGACGACCCTGAGATTGCTCAAGTAGCACGAAGTTATGGTGCCGAGGTTCCTTTTACAAGACCAGATGAATTTTCAGATGATTATGCGACTACGATGGATGTCATTCATCACGCTATAGGGTGGTGTAATGATAATGGGTGGCCGATTGAAGATATTTGCTGTCTTTACGCAACGGCACCGTTCGTGAAAGCGGAATCCTTACGCGAAGGCTACAGGATACTTAAAGAACATCAGTGTGAATTTGTATTTAGCGCAACTACTTTTCCATTTTCAATCCAACGTGCGATTAAGCTTTCTTCTAGCGGCGCTGTTTCTATGGTGACACCGGAGCACGAGCAAACTCGATCTCAGGATTTAGAAGAAACGTACCATGATGCGGGTCAGTTCTATTGGGGAAAGAAAGTGGCTTTTTTTGAGAAAAAGTCAATATTTTCTCCTCACTCTCGAGTTGTCTTATTACCTAGATGTCATGTTCAAGATATTGATACACCAGAAGATTGGGCTTTGGCAGAAGCACTATTCGCGGTGATGAATTAGATATAGTATGAAGATAGTTTTTCGAGTTGACGCTTCCAGAACGATAGGTAGTGGTCATATGATGCGTTGTCTCGTACTTGGCGAGGCTTTGAAGGACAGAGGTGCTATTGTTGAATTCGCTTGTTTGGAGCAGCAAGGGGATATGATCGCCTACGTAGAAGAACGTGGTTTCTGTGTCTTGCGGCTGACGGTACCTACTGATGTATTAACGGCCAAATATGAAAATGATTACGCTGCTTGGTTATTGAGACCAGCGTCAGAGGACGCTTGGGATTTCGTCAATGTTGTTGTGTCTGCAGATATTGTAATCACTGACCATTATGGAATAGATGCTGAGTGGCAACGCTACGTAGCTCAAAAATTGAACTGCTTCATGGTTGCCATTGACGATTTGGTCCGTTATCACTTTGCAGACATGGTTATCGATCAAACTCTGGGTCGGAAAGTTTCTGAATACGCTAGGGGTCCCCTCGTCCTTACAGGCAGTGACTATGCGATTTTAGGTCGACAGTTCTTGAGACAGAGACCACTCGCGCGAGATCGTGTATTTCCTATTGATTCCCCAAGCATTTTGGTATCAATGGGGGGGATTGATAATCCCAATGCTACACTGAGAGTTTTAAAAGCTTTACATGGGCGTGTTAATGCACGATTTACTGTGCTGCTAAGTCAAAGAGCCCCTCACTATAATGAAGTAAAAAAATGGTGTGCGCAGCACGGAAATGTTTATCATAAAGATTTTGAGCGAGATATGGCGAGTCTTATGCTTAGGCATGACGTAGCAATTGGCGCTCCCGGTACCACGTGTTGGGAAAGAGCTTGTCTTGGGCTTCCTAGCATTTTGATTCCACTTGCTGACAATCAAAAAACGATTTGTTGGCAGCTTGTTGAATATTCTGCCGCGGTTAAAGTTTCTTTGAATGAAATCGAATCAAAGTTATTAGGTACATATGAATACCTGTTGGAGGAATGGAAAGCCTTTTCAGAAACGAGCTTTAAGCTTTGTGATGGACGGGGAACAGATAGGCTGATATTGGAGATGAAACAATTGGTAGAAATTGGTTTAACAGATTTTAAATTGAGATTTGCGACCGACTCCGATATTAAAACAGTATACCAGTGGCAGTGCCATCCGAAAACTCGTCAATACGCAGTTTCGCCAGAGATACCGTCATGGCAAACTCACAATGCTTGGATGATGAAAAAACTAGAGAGTACGACCGATTACTTTTACATTATTCTCGACAGTCACTCTGATCAAAAGCTTGGTGTGGTGAGGCTAGACCATTTGGAATTTGAGACCTACCTAGTTTCCATTTTCTTAGCTCCTGAGTGTTACGGAAAAGGTGTAGCGACGTCAGCTCTTTCCCTCATTGATAAACTACATCCAGATCTGACTTTAAAAGCGACTGTACTTAAAGCCAATGTAGCCTCACAAAATCTATTCAAAAAAGCACATTACGTTAAGATAGACACTGAAACGTTTGTACGAAAACCTATTTAGCGAGACTTATATGCAACCATATATTTTAATTGATGGTAGAAAAATTGGCCCCGAATTTACTCCCTACATCATTGCTGAGCTATCCGCTAATCATAATGGTGATATTAATCGAGCATTCCAAATTATGGAAGAAGCTAAGAATGCGGGTGCGGATGCAATAAAACTACAGACTTACACTCATGATACGATTACGATGGATTGCGACAACGAGGAATTTCAAATCAAAGGTGGGCTATGGGATGGTCAAAGTTTGTACAACCTGTACAAAAATGCTCACATGCCATGGGAATGGCATAAGCCATTGTTTAAAAAGGCAAAAGAGTTAGGGATAACGATTTTTAGTTCACCATTTGATTTTTCGGCAGTCGATTTATTGGAAGAGCTCGACGCTCCGGCATACAAAATAGCATCATTTGAAGTCATCGATCTCCCACTGATAAAGCGTGTAGCTCAAACAGGGAAACCCATGATCATTTCAACGGGAATGGCTAATAAAAAGGAAATTGCCGAAGCGATAGATACAGCGAGAGAGAATGGATGTGAGGAGTTAGTTGTTCTTCACTGTGTTAGTGGCTATCCCGCACCAGCAGAACAATATAATTTAAAAACGATCACCGATATTAGCGAACAATTTGGTGTACTTTCGGGACTTTCAGATCATACGATTGATAATGCAACCGCGGTCGCTGCCGTGGCTATGGGAGCATGTTTGATAGAAAAGCATGTTACGATGGATCGAAATGGTGGTGGTGCCGATGACAGTTTTTCACTCGAGCCTATGGAGCTAAAAGCGCTTTGTAAAGATACTGCTACGGCTTGGAAAGCCTTAGGTTCAATTAACTATGAACGAACTGAAGCGGAAAAAGGTAATGTTCAATTTCGACGCTCGCTCTATATTATTAAAGATATACAAGCTGGCGAAGCTTTAACTAAAGAGAACGTCAAAAGTATTAGACCGGGATTTGGATTGGCTCCAAAGCATTATGAAGAAATTTTAGGAAAAAAAGCTAAGACATATTTGAGTAGAGGAACCGCGTTGTCCTTTAGCGTTATAAAGGAATAAAGGAATAAAGGAATAAAGGAATAAAGGAATAAAGGAATAAAGGAATAAAGGAATAAAACATAGCAATGAGAAAATAACATGGCATTATAAATCAAAGACTTAAAGTTAAAAATAAAGTGAGGAAATAAATCTATGAGAATAGAAAAAATTGATATCGTAAAAGGAATTGGAATGTTATGTATTATACTTTCACATTGCTTTATTTCAGGAACCCTACTTCATAAATGGTTATACTCCTTTCATATACCGCTATTCTTTTTTGTTTCTGGGCTTTTTTACAAACAGAGAAGTATTAAAGAGTTAACCAAAACGAGATTCAACACATTAATAAAACCATATTTTTTCTTTTCATTGGCATCCTTAGGTTTACTCATATTATTTAGTTTCATTAGTAGCTCCATTGTACTTTCTCAGCAAGATTTAATCGACAAGTCAATAGGATTATTTTATGCGAATGGATATGGTGAGTGGATGTTTAATATCACGTTATGGTTTCTTCCATGTTTGTTTGTTTTAGAGTCTCTATATAATGCTATAAATCGTGTAGCTTTAGAAAAGTATGTGCATATAATCGTTGTAGTGGCCGTCTTACTCGGGTATCTAGTAAGTAAATATTCAGCCCTCAAGCTCCCAGTAAGCATTGACATTGCTTTCGTCGCTTTGGGTTTTTATCATTTTGGCTGTGTAGCCAAAGATTTTATTTTGAAAAGTAACTCATTGGGAGTGGTTACATTTTTAATTACTTTCACTCTCTCTTGGTATTTGATCAGTTACTCAGAACTCGTCAACATGTCACATCGTGAGTATGGAGAATTGCTTGAGCTCTACATTCAGGGTGTAATTGGGACAATAATGATAATTTCATTATCTAATATAATCGCAAAGTCCTCTTTACTTTCTTATATCGGAAGGAACTCTCTTGTTATTCTTGGTACGCATACTGTAATCATTTCTTTATTTATGGGAATCTTGCCAAAGATAGGAATTAGTTACTCTAGTGATATTGAAAAATCCATACAAGCGTTTCTATTGTGCACATTTACTCTTCCTATCGTAATATTTGTTCTCAACAATAAGTTTGGTTACTTCCTTGGGAAAAAAGAAGTTAATAGAGGAAAGTGCGTAGAATGGAAATGACATTACAAGTTATAATATTATGAGAAATGCAATGATAAAAAAGTACGTTCACAGTGCAATGTTTTTTATTAAAAAAATATTTAGCAATCAATTTATTGAGTACCATTTCTTTGATTTTGACATAAATAAGCCACTACCAGAAAATTCGTATATTGTTATGGATGAATGTTGCGAGATCTTGTCAAACCTGAAAATAAAGTACCGTCTTACTGACGGGACGGTACTTGGTTTATATAGAGAAGGCTCGTTTATTGCCCATGACAATGACATTGATGTGGATGTTTTCGATATTGAAGTGGGAGATGTATCTAGAATCGTAAACGAGTTTAAACAAAGTGGATACAAAATAGGAAGAATTGCTAGACATTTAAATCTTACACAGCAAATAGTTTTTTATAATAAAGAAAATGTAATTTTTGATATCTTGTTTTGGTATCAAAATGATGACTTATATGAAAACCACTCGGAAAGAGGGTACGTAAGAAAGCAGGAACTAAGATATTTCCAAAAACTAGATGTCATTAAGTTTAAATCTAAAAAGTACTTTATTCCAGGAGATATTGAAGACTGGCTTGTGGCTAGATATGGACCAGATTGGAAAGTCCCAAAGACCTATAAGGGAGATTGGAAAGACGACTGTTTTGACTTGGAACTAATCGATGAATAATAAATTTTATAATTTCACACCGGGTCCCGTACCCATGGAAGAGTCAGTTAGAGAGGTCCTTACACATGAACTTCCCTATTTTAGGACAAAAGAATTCTCTAAGCTCACGTTAAAGTGTAAACAGAATCTGTTGAAGATGTTTAATGCGGGTCCAAACTCAGATGTTATATTTTTGAGTGCGACGGGCACTGCCGCAATGGAAGCTTCTATTTTGAACTTAGTCCTCCCAGAGCATAACAGTCTAGTAATTAATGGGGGAGGTTTTGCCCAACGATTTATAGATATACTAAATAGGCACAAGAAAAGTGTTCAAAGTATAAGTCTGAACTGTGGAGATGCGACTGTACCCGTTGGCTTAGATCTAGATAATGTAGATAACCTTATTGTCAACGGACACGAAACGACAACTGGTGCTCTTTACAACCTTTCTGACTTGGGGGCTCTTTGTAAGCAGACAAACTGCAAGTTTATTGTCGATGGGATAAGTATGGCAGTAACGGATGAAATTGATATTCTCCGTGACGGTATAGACTGCCTAATAATTAGCTCGCATAAAGCTTTTGGTCTCCACCCTGGAATGTCTTTCATAATATTAAGTGAAGGTGTCATACCTACTATCCAGCAGAGCGAAGGTGTACCCCTATATTTTGATTTTTCCCTATACCTTAGAGATATAGATAGAGGGCAATTACCATTTACGCCGTCGATCAGCGTGTTAATTCAACTAAACGCATTTTTTGATGACTGGTTTGATAAGGGCAATGACTTCTACATTGAAAGAGCAAAAGAGTTATCTTTATACTTTAGAACTCAAATTTTGGAAAAGAAATTACCTTTGTATGAATATGCTAACCGATTGCCAAATGCAATGACTTCAGTCGAGGTAGGAACTGGAATGAATGCACGCGATATTGTGGAGCGGCTGATAGAAAAAAATATATTTGTTGCCCCTTCAGGAGGAGAGTTAGAAAGTAGAATATTTCGAGTTTCTCATATGGGAAATCAAACGAAAAAAGATATTGATGTTTTGATCCGAGAACTTACAGTTATTACCAAAGGAATAAATGAATGAAAGCAATATTAATGGCAGCTGGCGTTGGTAGTAGGATCTCAAGACATATTGATGGAAAACCAAAGTGCTTACTAGAAGTAAATGGAAATACTCTAATTGAGCGGACGTGTAGGTTATTAAGAGAGTTTGGTGTTTATGATATCTCAGTTGTTGTTGGCTATCGGTCAGAGCTGATAGTTGAATGCTTAGGGGATGGCGTAAAATTTTACAAGAATCCATTCTATCGCGTTACCAATTCGATTGCCTCACTTTGGTTCGCGAAGCAAGAATTGGAAACTGATGAGGATGTTATTGTATTAAATGCAGATCTCTTTTTTGAAAGGAACGCACTGGAAAGGTTGATAAACAATAATAATAAGAGCAATAACAGTATACTATTAGCTGATAGTAGTCGCATTGAAGATGCAGATTATCGTTTTAATTACCAAGGTAATCATCTGTTAAAATATGGAAAAGAACTCTCAGTGGAAGAGACTACTGGGGAATATGTAGGTATTGGCCTCCTAAGTGGAACTATGATAAAGAAATTCCGAGAGAGTCTAATTGAGCTTGTTGAGGTAAAAGGAGATAATGGTCTCTGGTGGGAAAATGTGATATATAACTTTGTACCTAATGAATCCCTCATTTATGTGGAAGATATTAAGGGAATTTTTTGGGCTGAAATGGATTATATTGAAGACTACGAACGTACATTAGATTATGTTTCAAAATATGACTGACTCTTATGTTATAATACTAGGTTCCATGATATAAAGAGTTTAAGTTTAAGTTTAAGTTTAAGTTTAAGTTTAAGTTTAAGTTTAAGTTTAAGTTTAAGTTTAAGTTTAAGTTTAAGTTTGAGCCAAATACATGTGATTTTTCTATCTTCTGTTTTAATATTATAAAATATATTAAGTTTTATTCTATGATAATCTATTGATCTTTCTAGGCCAATTGATTTTTAAGGGTCGGTAAATGCTCGCAATAATTAGAAATGTTTTTTCTATTCTGTTAGTAAATAAAAAGAAAGATTTTTATGTCCTAGTAGTTCTCATGTTTCTACTATCAATTCTCGAACTCATTGGTTTGGGGGTTTTAATTCCTGTGATTAGTACGCTGTCTGATCCAGGTAAAATTAATAATAATGAATATTTTGTCTTGATTAATGAACTGCTTGGATTTTCTGGAGAGCATAGTGCTATATTTTTAATGCTGTTTTTTTTGGTTGCTTTCTATATTTTAAAAGCCATATCTACACTGGTTATTATATTTAAGCAGCAGGTTTTTGTTAATCGAATGTTTACAGACTTGTCCGTGAATATTTTATCCCATAATATGTCCTTAAAGTTTTCTGAGTTTAAGAATAAGGATACATCTAGCTATCTTAAGGATATAGTGAGTAGTAGTGCATATCTTTCCTTGTGTACTTTTAATATTCTTCAACTCGTAACTGAGACATTTGTTTTACTCTCTATAATAGTGTTCCTTTATTTCTATGTTGGTCTAGTTAAGGTTCTATATTTATTAAGTGCTGTTCTGGTTTTAGGTTGGTTGTTTAAGTCTGTTACCAGAAATATATCTTTTTATGGTCAGCAGAGAGACAGTGTAATGCATGAGATTACTAAGTCTGCAACTGAAGCATTAAATGGATATAGGGAGATTCGTAATAATGACGTTCTTGAAAATGTAATTGGAGATTACGAGAAGAAAGCAGACCCGTATGTAGATATATATGCAAAATTTGGCACTATGATATATGTTCCAAAAGTGACGTTAGAATCTTTGGCCGCTTTGGGTATCATTGTATATATTTTCTATGTGTTTTACATGGGGCTACCTATGGCATCGGTTATGCAAAATTTAATTATATTTTCGTTTGTAGGATTACGAACGATTCCAAGTTTTTCTAAACTATTAAACGCCCTAGCCCAAATTAGATATTTCGGAAGCGAATCTGAAAAGTTTAAAACACTATTTTTGGATTCAGGAAGTAAGTACGTATATAATGGTAGTGTCGATGATTTCTCAGAAAGTATTGAATTTAAAAATATCTCATTCAAATACCCGGGCAGCGTAGATAAAACATTAGACAGATTGAGCTTTAAGATTGAAAAGAACAAAAAGTATGGTTTTGTTGGGCAATCTGGAAGTGGAAAGAGTACTTTATTTGATATTATTTTGGGGCTTAGCTCTCCTGAAAGTGGGACGATTTGTATCGATGGACATCATTACAGCACACTAGAAGATATCAATGTAACAAAACTAGTCGGTGTTGTATCACAGGACTTTTTTATCCTAGATGGCAGTCTGAAAAGCAACGTTCTATTTTTCAGTGAGTATGAAGACAAGGAACTTTTTGATTCGGCAATAGAGGGCGCTCAATTAAGAGAGTTTGTTGAAAAGAATAAAGATGGGCTGGTTGGTGAAAACGGTAGCAACTTATCAGGAGGACAAAAACAGAGATTAGCAATTGCAAGAAGCTTATACGCCAACAAAAGTATACTATTACTTGATGAAGCTACGAGTGCACTAGATAATAGTACTGAGAGGCAGTTTATCAACTATCTAAATAATAAAAATGACCACACGGTCTTAACAATTGCCCATAGACTTACAACAGTTAAAGATTGTGACGAAATATTCGTATTTAAAAATGGTCGCATTGTCGATGCAGGTAATTTTATAAATTTGTCAGAAACTTCAGTTGAGTTCAAACGGCTTCTAAATAGTGGAGATGTGATTTGTGATGAGTAGTCTTTTTCAAGAGATGATCGATTCAAATAAGATTTTTTGGTTAGATGTTAACAAAAAGAACGATAACGATGGTTACTTACTGTATGAGATGTTCCATTCGGATCCTAGATTAATCTATGGAATATCTAAAGTGGCGTTATCTATTGCAAAGAGTAAAGGTTTGAAACCTATATGTATTGATGGGCTCAGAGGAAGAAAAGAGCGTTTTTTGCTTACTAAATCAATGAATGATTGTAGTATAGGAAACTTTTCAAATTTTTTACTTTCTTCTGTGAGTAGTTGTCCCGCAATATTTAGAATGCTTTTTTCTATACATAATAAGGCTCAGCTACTTGCTATTGAAATCGATGGTTATCACATTGGGCCATATATATATGATGCAGCTCTTAGAAAATTAAACTTGTCTGAAATAAGTAATATAACTAGCGCGGTGAAAAAAGTTATACTTTTAGAGTTGTGCTATTTTTATTTTTTCAAGAAACCTATAGAAAACCTAGAAATAAAAACTATAGTACTTGGTGATAATGTATATCGATGCGGTTTACTCTTTGAATTGGCTAAAAAAAATAATATTGAGTGTATCACGCCAGTTCATCTCAATGGATTTTCAATGTGTAGGCATGTAACAGAAAGTGATTTTGAGCATCATGACCGAAAACCGGATGTTAGAGTATTAGAGCAATTGGATACTAATCAGATTAATAAATACCTTGAATCTTATTTTTCTAAAAGGTTTTCTGCATCTCTGGAGCAGCATGATGTCATGAAGGCATTCTCCGACGAGAAAACTATCTTTAACCGTTCAGAGATCATTGAATCTTATAATCTTAAAGATAACCTCCCTATTGTTATTGTTATGAGCCATATATTTTGTGATGCACCTCATGCTTATCCTGGAATGTTATATAACGATTATCGTGATTGGTTGGTTAATACAGTTAAAGCTTTAAAATTAAACCCAAATGTCAACTTTTTGGTCAAAGAGCATCCTTCCGCCGACCTTTTTAACGAGCGAGGGATTATCAATGAAGTTTTAAGAGATTTGGGTTGTGAGTCATCCCTATTGCAGGATAATGTGCACAATCTTACAATACTCAATGAATTTGATATAGTGGTTACCTGTGGTGGAACGATAGGGCAAGAGTTTTCATACAAAGGGAAGCCTGTTGTACTTGCTGCTAAGCCTCCTTATAGCGGTTTTGGGTTTACAACAGAGCCACATGATAGATCATCATATGAAGCCCTTATGTGTTCTGGTATTGAGAATCTTCGGCGTCTCGACGACCAACAAAGATTGATGGTGAATAAGGTTATCTACCATGACTTTGTCATGCTCGATAGCTACTCTGATGAACTTGAGATTGGTGGACAAAGATTCTACATGGGCCGGGAGTTTGACGATGAGAGTTTTTATGGACGAGTTCTCACTTATAATGAAGTCCCGTTGGAAGAACAGTTTATGTATAAAAAGATCTCCAGCTTTATAAATTCCAATGAAAAACACTTGCTGAGAGGTAGGTATGACTAAAAAATTATCAATAGTAATTGTTACCTATAATAGCAACGATGTAATACGAGAGTGCTTGAATTCGATAGAAACCTATAATGATATTGGGGACAGTTTGGAAGTTATCATTGTAGATAACTCTCCAGTGTTCGAAGTCGAACATGTAGTAAATGAATTAAAATTGAAGATTGATGTCCGACTCATTCACAACAGCGATAATGGCGGATTTGGCCAAGGTAATAACATAGGAGTAAAATCATCAAATGGTGAGTTGATATTTATCTTAAATGCCGACACTATTTTAATAGAGCCAGTCTTTAAATTTATGCTTAAAGAATTTGAAGATGACAAAGTAACAGCTGCTGGATTTAGATTAGTTGATCGAAAAGGAAAGTTGAATAACTCATTTGCACTCTATCCAGAGTATAATTATGTTTATTTCTTCTTGCCAATTTCGTTTGTTAATTTCGCTGTCATTAATCTTGGCTTGTTATCAAAGTACATTTTTCCTTGGGGAGCTGATTTTGTCGTTAGAAGGAAAGATTTTGTTAAGGCTGGTATGTTTGATGAATCAATATTTTTGTGTAATGAAGAGCCAGACTTGACAAAAAGGCTAAATGTCAAAAAAGTGAAAATATTTCATAAGCCTATAGTTCATCTAGAGGGGCACACAACCGAAATAGAAGCACTTCGGTTTGACCAATGGATAATTAGTACTCGCTACTACTTTTCAAAATATGGTTTGGATTTTAATAGATTTATATCTAACGAAGTTAGAATTAGTAAATTGAAGATAAAAGTAAAGAAAGCACTAGGGCTTGATGTTAAAAAACTAATTTCTTACGTTAACATGATAGAAGATAGAGTAAAGTGACTTATAATTCAGACATAGATAAGATAGCAAAAAGTAGGCTGTCACTTTTCAGCTTTTCTGAATTTTACTACTTTTTTTTCTTAGTAACGTTCTCTGTTATTATTTTTTCAAATTTACTTCCAGCTAGCTGGGTAGTTATTGTACGCCCTTTTTCTATTGTCTTAGGGCTTATGTCAGTTTTTTCTGTTAGTAGCCGAGCTAGTATAATATTCGTTATTTTTCTCTATTCTTTTTTGCTCATATACTCATTGCTTCCTTTGATTTTTGGTGGTGCTAATTTAGAGTACTTAGTGAAAAATACGTGGTACATAATATACTTTTTGTTTTTGCTTGGATTGGCTAATATCATGAGAAGCATCGATGTAAATCGTCTTCTTTATAGTTTGTCAAGAATATTCGTTGCAAAGCTATTCGTTGTCGCTTTGATTAGTTTTAATATGAATTTTTCTGGTGGTTTGTTCTCTTCTATTATTTTAGATGTAATGTCATTGTCGGTTCATAAATTGTTCGGCGCATATCGTGTTTTAGATGTATATCTATTTCTTTTCCCATTGGCGTTCGTTTATGTCGAGAATAAAAGATGGAGAACAAAGGTTATTATACATTCATTGCTTCTTTTTAATGTCATTTCTTCTCTGACTATTGGTATAATTTTCGCCTATATTATCATAATGCTTTTGAAATATAGCTTTCTTAGAGTTCCTTTGGCTTTATTGATATTTTCTTTGTTTTCTATCTATTTTAATGAATTTTATGATCTCTACCAAAATTTTCTTGATGAGAAAAGTGTATCGATTGATGTTAAATTAAATCAAGTGTTCTTTATCTTTGACAATCTAACGATATTCGGGCAAGGGCTAGGTAAAGCTATATCTATTCAAGGCCGAGTAGACTCGACTCTTGAGAATGTATATATATATTGGCTTGTAGTATATGGCATTGTTGGCTCTTTATTCATGATTTTTATTTTCGTTATGGTGCCACTTTTTATTTGCTATCGATTTAGACATTATAATGGAATGACTTCGCTCTTTTATCTACATCTTTCTATTCTGCTTGTCTCTGCATCCAATCCTTTTTTGGAGTCCGTAGTTGGTATTATTCCGATGATGTTAATATTGTCCTTTGGCATTAGTAGGCTAGGCCGAAAGTCTTATAATAAAATTAATATTAATACTGCGTAATTTATAGAGCAATGGTCCAAGTTCTATAGATTTTGGACCTTCATGAAAATGAAGCGTTAGTGTTTATACTTTTTATTTATTATAACACTATCTATTGCACTATTTTTCTGGTGCTATGTTCTTTATACGCCATGTCTGTACGAAATTTTTTATGAATCCCTAAAGGTTTTACATGAAGATAGTTAATATAAATAGTGGATTGGGCAATCAGATGTTTCAATATGCCTTTTACCTTTCCTTGAAGAATATGAATAAAAATCAGAAAGTTAAGGTTGATATAACTTGGTTCGATAATGAAAAATTTCACAATGGTTTTGAGTTGAGTAAAGTATTTGGAGTGAGTCCAGATTTCGCAACGTACCCTGAGGTCAAAGCATTATCGCACGTTGGTTATAGTTTTTTATCAAGAGTTAAGAGAAGATTATGCCTTCGTAAAGATGAGATCGTTGAACCTAAAATTTTACAGTTTAAGTATAGTCCTTCACTTTTCGGACAAACAGATGTGGATAATTTTTATCGCGGTTACTGGCAAAGCTACAAGTACTTTGATTCCGTTGAACATGAGGTTTTGCGAGAGTTTTCCTTTCCTATTTTTAGCGATAGAAACAATCTTGAAATGGAAGAATTTTTGAAGGAAAATATAGGCCGGACAGTCTCTATTCATGTTCGCTTGGGTGACTATTTGAAGGATAAAAGACTTTCTGGATTATGTTCTTTGGAATACTATACGGAAGCTATTTCTAAGGTTAGGGAACGTGTAGAAGACCCAATATTTATTGTTTTTTCGGATGATATAGATTGGTGTAAATCTAACCTAGATTCTATTGGTGCGAAATTTGTAGACTGGAATATATCAAAAAACTCTTTTCGTGATATGCAATTAATGAGTCTATGTAGTAACAACATTATCGCTAATAGTAGTTTCAGTTGGTGGGGAGCTTTTTTAAACAAAAATGAATCAAAGTTGGTTATTGCTCCAAAAGTATGGATGCGTGATGTTAATACAGATGATTTAATTCCTGATTCATGGGTTAGGTTATAACACATAAGTGAAAGAAATATTATGGTTTTATCTATAGTCATTCCAATGTATAACGCTGAGTCGACGATTGTTTCAGCCCTTGATTCTATATTGAGACAAAGTTATCAAGGTATTTTCGAAGTAATAGTTGTTAACGATGGTTCATCTGACGGTTCTCGAGAAGTTGTCAAACAATATACTAAAAATTTGAGTGGGAATGTGCCCGAGATTCATCTCATAGATCAACCAAACTCAGGCGTCTCTGCTGCTAGAAATCGGGGAATCAAGGTAGCAAAAGGAGATTGGGTTGCTCTCTTGGATTCAGATGACGAATGGTTGCCTGATAAATTGGAAGAGCAGCTTAATGTTGTTAGGAATAATAAAAAAATTAGATTTATTGGATGTAACCGAAATGGCGAAGTCTATCCTTACTTTGGTAAAAAAAATCAAAGTACTTTTGAGCTGACTGCACATCAAATCTTAATGAAGTGGTACCCTCAGACATCTACAGTATTGATGTCTAAAGAACTCTTAAATGAATGCCTTTTTGACGAAAACCGTTCTCATGGTGAAGATGGTGATCTTTGGTTGCGTGTTCTAATGTCTGATAGTATTTTTGTTTTGAATCAAAACTTGGTCCATACAGGAGGAGGTAAAAGGCACTTTGGGCAATCGGGTCTATCAGCAAACTTATCGAAGATGTTCTATGGGGAGATAAGAAACTTGAATGATGCCTTGAGAAGAAATCAAATTAATCTTCTAAGTTACATTTTTTTTCTTCCATATATGACTCTAAAATATGTTCGAAGAATTATAATTACAAAGTTCTCCAGTGGTCGTTGATTTTTTCGTAATGAAGCATTAATGGCTTTTACTGGTTATTTTTTACTTTTTCCTTAGTCTTTTATATTAAAGGATATTTATGAATCGCAAAGTTGCTTTAATTACTGGTGTTACAGGCCAAGATGGTTCTTATTTGGCAGAGTTTTTGTTGGGCAAAGGCTACGAAGTTCATGGTATTAAACGTCGTTCATCTTCTTTCAACACGGAGCGAGTTGATCATATATACCAAGATCGACATGAGGAGAACCCGAAATTTTTTCTACATTATGGGGACTTGACGGATACCTCTAACTTGACTCGTATTTTGAAAGAGGTTGAACCAGACGAGGTATACAATCTTGGTGCACAATCTCACGTTGCAGTTTCATTTGAGTGCCCTGAATATACAGCTGATGTTGACGCCATCGGGACGTTACGACTTTTGGAAGCGATACGTTTTTTAGGTATGGAAAAGAAAACAAAGTTTTATCAGGCTTCGACGTCAGAACTGTTTGGGGAAGTTCAAGAAATACCTCAACGCGAAACTACGCCTTTCCATCCTCGTTCTCCTTATGCCGTCGCAAAAATGTACGCGTATTGGATAGTTGTAAACTACCGTGAGTCTTATGGCATGTATGCTTGTAATGGGATTTTGTTTAATCATGAATCTCCGAGACGTGGTGAAACTTTTGTAACTAGGAAGATTACGCGTGCTATTGCCAACATTTCTCAGGGACTTGAAAAGTGCTTGTACCTAGGTAACATGGACGCTCTTCGTGATTGGGGACATGCAAAGGACTACGTACGCATGCAGTGGATGATGTTGCAACAGGATCATGCAGAAGATTTTGTTATTGCTACGGGCAAACAGATATCGGTGCGTGATTTTGTTCGAATGACAGCTAGGGAGTTGGGCATTGAACTCGAGTTTTCAGGAGAGCAACTTGAAGAAATTGCGACTGTAAAATCCATATCTGGTGATAAGGCAACTTCTCTTTCTGTTGGAGATGTTGTGGTTCGAGTCGACCCAACATATTTTCGTCCTGCAGAGGTTGAAACCTTGCTTGGCGATCCTTCAAAGGCGAAAACTAAGTTGGGTTGGGAGCCTGAAATTACAGTGGAACAAATGTGTGCTGAAATGGTGCGCTGTGATTTTGAGAAAGCGAAGCAACATGCCTTGCTCAAAGACAATGGGTTTGACGTTTCGATATCTTTAGAGAGTTAAAAAGTATGTCTAGTCGTTTGAAAAATGTTTTCGTAGCCGGTCACAGAGGAATGGTTGGTTCCGCGATATCAAGGCAGTTGTCTACCGATTCTACAGTTAGAGTTATTACTGTCTCTCGTGATGAGTTGGATTTATTAGATACACAAGCAGTGTATGATTTTCTCTCTAAGAATCAAATTGATCAAGTCTATTTAGCCGCCGCTAAAGTCGGCGGTATCGTTGCAAACAGCACGTATCCAGCCGAGTTTATTTTCGATAATCTTACAATTCAAAATAATGTGATTCATGGTGCACATCTAGCAGGAATTCAGGACCTACTGTTTTTAGGTTCCTCGTGTATATACCCTAAGCTTGCTCATCAGCCAATGACAGAAAACCTATTACTGACTGGTGCCTTAGAGGAAACAAATGAGCCGTATGCGATAGCTAAAATCGCAGGCATTAAAATGTGCGAATCTTACAATCGTCAATACGGACGCAATTATCGCTCTGTAATGCCGACGAATTTGTATGGTACACATGATAATTTCCATCCCAAAAACTCTCACGTTATTCCAGCATTAATTCGGCGATTCCATGAAGCAAAACTTAATCAGAAAGAAGAGGTGATTGCTTGGGGAACCGGAAAGCCGATGCGTGAGTTTTTGTATGTTGATGATATGGCATCTGCAAGTATTCATGTTATGAATTTAAGTGGGGATGTATATTGTGAACATACCGAACCGATGCTTAGCCATATCAACGTAGGTTCCGGGCTAGATTGTAGTATTCGTGAGTTGGTTGAAACAATTGCGCGAGTTGTAGGTTATCAAGGTCGTGTAGTTTTTGATGCTACTAAGCCTGACGGTGCGCCGCGTAAGTTAATGGACGTTTCACGCTTATCGAAACTGGGCTGGACCGCCAAAGTGTCGTTAGAAGACGGTTTAAGAGAAACCTATCGGTGGTTTTTGGAGAGTCAGAATGTTGTAAGGTGGTAGTTACTTCAAGGAAACCGCAGATGATGCCTTTTTCAAACTTAGATCGCTTTATTGGGTTTTAGTTTAGTAATATTTATTGGGTTTTTATGTATCTAGATAAGTCGACTTTCTCCTCAGTGATCGAACATACTCCTCTTGTTTCAATTGATTTAATTGTAGAAAATGAACAAGGGCTAATTCTTTTAGGAAAGCGCCTGCTTAAACCGGCGCAAGGTTTTTGGTTTGTTCCAGGTGGTCGTATTCAAAAAAATGAAACACTTGATGAAGCGTTTGGTCGATTAACGCATAGTGAATTGGGGACAAGTTATTGTCGTCAGCAAGCTAATTTCAAAGGCGTGTATACACATCATTATGATGATAGTGTGTTTGATGAGGACTTTGGTACTCACTACGTGGTCATTGCTTATCATTTGTTGGTGACCCACACTGATCTATCTTTGCCAGTGGGTGACCAGCATGGCAACTATCATTGGTATGATCAAGCGCTTGCTATTGAATCTTCTGATGTGCATTCGTATACGAAGTGGTACTTCCAACCACATTAGACTCCCAATCGTAAGATAGAACTGACGGATTTTATATGATACACCCTATTATTATGGCCGGCGGGACTGGCAGTCGTTTGTGGCCTTTATCTCGAGAGCTATTTCCCAAACAATTCCTTACTTTGGGTTCTGATCTCTCCATGCTCCAAGAAACATTCGCAAGATTGTCTGGTATAGAGCATAGTCCGCCTACGCTCATTTGTAATGAAGATCATCGATTTATTGCTGCAGAACAGTTACGGGTTTCGGGGACTCCATATTCTGGGATTATTCTTGAACCTGTTGGCCGCAATACAGCTCCTGCTATTGCATTGGCTGCCCTGCACACTTTACAGGTAAGTGGGGAAGAAGACCCCATATTGATGGTGTTAGCCGCGGACCATCTCATTGAAAATAAGTTAGAATTCGAAAAGTCGATTTCAAATGCTTTACCTTATGCTGAGTTAGGTAAACTAGTGACGTTCGGTGTTGTACCAACGTCAGCTGAGACGGGATACGGATATATTAAAAAAGGTGAACAAGAATCGCTTGGCAAGTATGGGTTTAAAGTCGCGAGCTTTGTCGAAAAACCGGACCTTGCGACTGCTCAGATGTACGTTGAATCAGGTGACTACTATTGGAATAGTGGAATGTTCATGTTTAAAGCTTCCGAATATTTGACGGAACTTGGTAAGTTTCAACCAGAAATTTTGAATGCTTGTAAGTTAGCCTTATCCAATGCTCAATCAGATATGGATTTTGTGCGAGTGGACAAAACTTATTTTTCGGGATGTCCGAGTGAGTCTATCGATTATGCTGTCATGGAAAAAACAAAGCATGCCATCGTTACTCCGATAGATGCAGGCTGGAGTGATATCGGCTCATGGTCAGCTCTATGGGATGTTTCTAAAAAAGACATCAATAATAATGTCTGCAAAGGCGACATCATAGCTCTAGACTCCACAAGTAGTTACCTACAATCAGAATGTAAACTTGTCGCAGCTGTGGGAGTTAAGGACTTGATTGTTGTAGAGACTAGAGATGCTATTTTGGTTGCAGATAAGACGCAAGTTCAAAAAGTAAAGATGATAGTGAATGATCTCAAGAGTAATAATCGTAGTGAATATAAAGTCCATCGAGAGGTTTACCGACCTTGGGGAAAATATGATTTAGTGGATTTAGGTAAACGTGACCAAGTGAAACGGATAACAGTAAAACCTGGAGAAAAACTTTCAATCCAAATGCATACTCACCGTTCTGAACACTGGGTTGTCATTTCTGGCACCGCAAAGGTAACAAATGGCGAGAAAACTATGTTGCTGACAGAAGACCAGTCTACCTACATTCCCAAAGGTACTGTACACGCACTGGAAAACCCAGGTGCGATCCCTCTGGAGATAGTTGAGGTGCAAACAGGTAGTTATCTAGGTGAAGATGACATTGTTCGTTTTGAAGACCGAAATGTTCTAATTAATAAATAAGAGAGTTTCATGGCTATATTGACGTGTTTTAAGGCCTATGATGTTCGAGGAAAGTTAGGAACAGAACTAAATAGTGATGTTGCTTATCGTATTGGGCGGGCGTTTGGGGTTCATTTATCATTACCTGACGATAAATTAAAAACGGTAGTTATAGGTGGTGATATTCGATTAAGCTCAAATGAACTGAAGCAAGCCCTTATATCTGGCTTACTTGATTCTGGTGTTAATGTTATAGACATTGGTGTTACAGGTACTGAAGAAGTCTATTTTGCCACCCATTTTCTTCAATTGGATGGAGGGGTTGAAGTTACCGCTAGCCATAATCCGATTGACTACAACGGTATGAAGTTTGTTCGCGAACGGGCACAGCCAATAAGTGGTGATTCAGGTTTGAATGAAATTAAGCATTTGGCCGAAGAAAATGATTTTCCTAAAAATAAATTACGCGGCTCGTTAACTAAAAAATCAAACCTGTCTAGTTACACTGATCACTTAATGTCCTATATATCTCCCGGTAATATACGCCCTATGAAGTTGGTTGTAAATTCGGGTAATGGTTCTGCGGGTCATGTTATTGATAGTATTGAGGAGCGATTTAAATTACTCAGCGTTCCCATTGAGTTCATAAAAATACATCATAAAGCTGATGGTAATTTCCCAAATGGAATTCCTAATCCTCTTCTTCCCGAGCGTCGAGCCGACACAGCGCAGGCTGTTATTAAATATAAAGCCGACATGGGTATTGCTTGGGATGGAGATTTTGATAGGTGTTTCTTTTTTGATGAAAATGGTGAGTTTGTTGAAGGTTACTATATCGTTGGCCTATTGGCTGAAGCATTTCTTCGGAAGAAAAAAGGTGAAAAAATAATCCATGATCCGCGTTTAATTTGGAATACTATTGACGTTGTAAAGGAAGGTGGTGGTATTCCCATTATGTCTAAAACTGGGCATGCTTTTATAAAAGAGCGTATGCGTCGAGAGGATGCTATTTACGGTGGAGAGATGAGTGCCCACCATTACTTTAGAGATTTCGCATATTGTGATTCAGGAATGATACCATGGCTTTTAGTTGCAGAGATTATTTCCATAAATAGAGCTAAGCTCTCTGACACGGTTAAGCATCGCATGGCTTGCTATCCGTCATCTGGTGAAATTAATCGAAAAGTAGAGAATCCAGACTCTGTAATTAAAAAAGTATTACGTTTATATAGCGTTCAAGCTTTTGAAATTGATCATACAGACGGTGTCTCGATGGATATGGGAGAGTGGCGTTTTAATTTGAGAAAATCTAATACTGAGCCATTAATACGCCTAAATGTCGAGGTTAAAGGAAACAGTGAGTTATTGAAATTGAAAGTCCAAGAGATTTTGGATCTTCTTAGTTAAATAGATTTTACGAGTAAAAAATATGAAAATTCTAGTAACGGGTGGTGCTGGTTTTATTGGTTCTGCTGTGATTCGAAATATAATCAATAACACTAGTGATTCTGTTGTAAATGTTGATAGTTTAACTTATGCCGGAAATCTGGAATCCTTGGAAGGCATTGACGTTAGTACGAGGTATGACTTTGAGTATGTTGATATATGTGATCGACTTGCTCTTGATAGAGTCTTCTCTGTACATAGACCTGATGCTGTGATGCACCTTGCTGCTGAATCACACGTAGATCGTTCGATTGATGGTCCATCTGCTTTTATTCAAACCAATATTGTCGGCACTTATAACTTATTGGAAGCTTGTCGAACGTATTGGAGCGCTTTGCCTGACAAGAAAAAACAAGCGTTTCGCTTTCACCATGTGTCAACAGATGAAGTGTTTGGAGATTTATCAGGTACTAAGGAGTTATTTACAGAATCAACGTCATACGAACCAAGTAGCCCCTACTCTGCGTCTAAGGCTTCTAGCGACCATTTAGTCAGAGCATGGCAACGAACTTACGGTTTACCGACGATAGTCACAAATTGTTCGAATAACTATGGTCCATGCCATTTTCCGGAAAAGTTAATTCCCTTGATTGTGTTGAACGCTCTTGAAGGAAAGCCTCTTCCTGTATACGGTGATGGGATGCAGGTTCGTGACTGGCTTTACGTAGAAGACCATGCGAAAGCACTCTATACAGTTGTTACTGAAGGAAAAGTCGGGGAGACCTATAACGTCGGCGGCCATAACGAAAAAACAAACATTGAAGTGGTTGAGTCGATTTGCTCACTATTGGAAGACTTCGTTCCTGAAAAACCAGAAGGGGTGGTGAGCTATAAAGACCTGATTACTTATGTATCTGATAGGCCTGGTCATGATGTTCGTTACGCTATCGATGCTTCCAAAATTGAACGTGAATTAGGTTGGGCCCCAGAAGAAACATTTGAATCAGGAATCAGAAAAACAGTGGAATGGTATTTGAATAATCGCCAATGGTGGACTCGTGTATTAAATGGTTCTTACTCCCTTGAGCGTCTAGGTATAGGAGAATAATGTAATGAAAGGTATCGTCCTTGCTGGAGGTTCTGGAACACGACTCTATCCTTTGACTCGGGGAGTGTCTAAACAACTACTCCCTATTTATGATAAACCTATGGTGTTTTACCCTATATCTACATTGATGCTAGCTGGGATCAGAGATATTTTGGTGATCACAACACCTGAGGATAATATTGGATTTAAACGTTTGTTAGGTGATGGTTCTGCTTATGGTATTAATCTGACTTATGCGGTTCAAAATAGCCCTGAAGGTCTAGCACAAGCCTTTACTATTGGTGAGAGTTTTATAGATGGGGACTCTGTCTGCCTAGTGCTGGGGGATAACATTTTTTATGGGCAATCTTTCTCACAAACGCTACAAAATGCGGCTTCTAAAGAGAATGGAGCTACGATTTTTGGTTACCAAGTAAAAGACCCTGAGCGCTTTGGTGTAGTTGAATTTGATACGAATATGAAAGCAGTTTCTATCGAAGAAAAACCGATGGTACCTAAGTCAAATTATGCCGTAACAGGCCTCTATTTCTATGATAATCGAGTTGTAGAGTTTGCAAAAAAAGTGAAACCTTCAGCACGAGGTGAATTAGAAATTACTTCGATTAATCAAATGTATCTCGAAGATAGTTCCTTGAGCGTTGAATTATTAGGGAGGGGGTTTGCGTGGTTAGATACAGGTACGCATGAAAGCCTTCATGAGGCTTCTTCGTTTGTCCAAACTATTGAGAATGTTCAAGGCTTAAAAGTTGCTTGTTTGGAAGAGGTAGCTTGGCGAAATGGATGGCTTTCAACTGAGAACGTGGTGGATCTTGCTCAACGCATGATAAAAAATGAATATGGCCAGTATTTAATGCGTCTGGTATCGGATCAACAGATTAAAGAGGGCTATTAATGCGTGTTCTTGTTACTGGAGGCAACGGTCAAGTGGGCTATTGTGTATCAGAGCAGCTTTCACATAGGCCAGATGTAACACTACTTGTTCTTGATAAAGAAGGTTTGGATGTGACCAACCCGGATTCTGTTCGTGAAGCGGTGTTAAAGTTCAGCCCTGATGTCATTATAAATTGTGCAGCTTATACGGCTGTCGATAAAGCAGAACAGGAACTTGAACTAGCCTATGCGGTGAATGCCAAAGGGCCTAAATATTTGGCAAAAATGGCGCAGACGTTGGACGTTACTTTGATCCATATTTCAACAGACTATGTGTTTGAAGGAAATATGGATATTGAGCATCTGGAAACTGATGAAACAAACCCTCAGGGTATTTATGGTAAAAGCAAACTCGCTGGAGAACAAGCGGTAATAGAAGAATGCGATAAGCATATTATTCTGCGTACAGCGTGGGTTTTTGGAGAGAAAGGCAATAACTTTGTCAAAACAATGTGTCGCTTGGCCGAAAAAAATGATTGCCTAAGTATTGTCGGTGATCAATTTGGAGGGCCCACTTATGCTGGAGATATTGCCTCAACCTTGATAAGAATTGCTGATAAAGAGATATATGATAAAGATGTTGAATATGGTATCTACCACTTCTCAGGTTTGCCTCACGTTAGCTGGTTTGAGTTTGCACAAACTATTTTTTCTAAAGCCAAAAAGTTGGGAATCTTCACGGCAACACCCACTTTGAAGAATATCACTACGGAACAATTTCCGACACCAGCCAAACGGCCAGTTAGTTCAAAATTGAGTACTGATAAAATTGAAAGAGCCTTCTCGATAAAAGCAAGTGACTGGAAGTCTGCATTAGATAATGTTCAAATTTACACAAGGTCATAGAATGAAAGTAATTGACACTAATATTGCTGAAGTAAAAATCATTGAACCCACTCTTTTCGGTGATGAACGTGGATTTTTTATGGAAACGTGGCAGCAAAAGAAATTTGATGAACTTGTTGCTGGAAAATCAACAGTTTTTGTTCAAGATAATCATTCAAAATCGAAGAAAGGTATTTTACGTGGTTTACATTATCAAAGTGAAAATACTCAAGGCAAACTCGTCCGTGTCATTTCTGGTGAGGTGTATGATGTTGCTGTAGATATCAGGCGTGGTTCGGCTACCTATGGACATTGGGTCGGAGAATATCTCTCGGATAAAAACAAGCGTCAATTATGGATTCCAGAAGGTTTTGCTCATGGTTTCTTTGTAACTAGTGAAGAAGCAGAATTTGTATATAAGTGCACAGATTACTATAACCCGAATTCAGAGGTGTCGATAGCTTGGGATGACCCGAGTCTTAACATTAGTTGGCCGCTAGAGCTTAATATGATACCAACGTTGTCCGTCAAAGATCGTAATGGTTTAAGTCTCGATGAGTGTGGGCTTTAAATATGGCTCCAAAAGTATGTGTGTTGCTGGCTGCGTATAATGGTGAACAATTCTTGGAAGAGCAACTGGAATCAATACTGCTTCAGCTTGATGTTTCGGTTGATGTTTATGTGAGTTTAGACCTTTCAATTGATGGCAGTTTTGACATCATATCTAAATATGTGGGCAAAGCAAATGTCTACTTACTCCCCTATGGGGCTAGTTTCGGTAGTGCGGGCCAGAATTTTTTCAACCTATTGATTAACGTTGAATTCAATAATTATGACTATATTGCATTTTCTGATCAGGATGATATCTGGCTCCCTCACAAGTTACACTACTCCATAGAGCTAATGCTAGCCAAAAACGCGTATGGGTATTCTGGTAGTGTTTCCGCATTTTGGGAAGATGGCAGACAATCACTAATAAAAAAAGACTATGCGCAATCAGAATTTGATTATCTATTTGAATCAGCAGGGCCCGGCTGCACATTTGTCCTCAACCAAATTTTGGCGTGTGAGATTCAGAGTTTTTTAATTTCTAACAAAGATAATATTAGTCAGCTGTGGCTACATGATTGGTTTTGTTACAGTTTTTCTCGTGATAGGAAATATAAATGGGTCATTGGAAGTGAGCCATTAGTGCTATATCGTCAACATGACAATAATGCCGTAGGTGCTAATAATGGTATAAGAGCTAGTATTAATCGCGCCGCAATGGTCTTAAATGGCCAAGCCTTAGAAAAAGTAAAGAGCCAGAGTCAATTCCTTGAACAGCATGAAAACCCTATTCAGCTTATAAGGTCAGGCAGTCCCGCAGACTTTTTGAGGTTATCACTAATTGGGCACAAATGCCGGAGGCGAACAAGAGACAAAGTTATTTTTACTGTAGCTATGTTGTTACTGTCAGTTAGGCGCTTTTTGGGGAGAGACTAATGATTTTGTTGACTGGAGCCAGCGGCTTTGTTGGGAAAGAGATATTAAAGTCTCATCGCAAAGTTAAATCGCTATACAGAAAGGACAGCGATCATAAGAAAGCGCCCTTTTCATGCATTGAAACACTTGATAAAAATACAAACTTTGGTAACGCTTTCGATGGTGTTAAGACAGTTATTCATCTTGCCGGTATAGCTCACTCTAAGGGGGCGTCGGTAAATGATTATCGAAGCGTCAATGTTGAGGGTTCTTTGAATCTTGCGATTCAAGCGGCTAATGCAGGTGTTGTACGTTTTGTTTTCGTAAGTTCAATAGGTGTTAATGGCGCTTATACTTGTGGCGAGCCATTTTCCTGGAAAGACCAACCCTCTCCTCACAATGATTATACACAATCTAAATTGGATGCTGAGCTTGGTTTACAAAGGATAGCTGAAAAAACAGGGATGGAGCTTGTTGTCGTGCGGCCTACACTTGTGTACGGTAAAAATGCTCCTGGTAACTTTGGTTTATTAACCCAGTTAGTCTCAAAGGTACCGATATTACCTTTTAGGTTGATAGATAATAAAAGAGATTTTATAGCGGTACAAAATTTAGCGGATCTATTGATAACGTGTACTGAACACCCAAATGCCGGAGGAAAAATTTTTCTAGCCTCTGATGGTCAGGGGGTTTCAATCAGACAGTTCACTGATGCTATTGCCAAAGGTTTGAACAAAGGCCTTTTGCAATTTCCCATACCCAAATTATGTCTCCAACTTTTCGCTTCTTTGACTGGACGTTCCATGATGGCTAAACAGTTGATTCAAGACTTAGAGGTTGACTCAACGAATACTCTTGATGATTTAGGTTGGGTAGCACCTTTGACAATGGAGCAAGCAATGTCTTTGACTTTTGGGGGTAAAAATGATTCGAATATTTGACTTTGTGGCAGCTCTAATCGGACTTCTTATTTTATGGCCTATTTTGGGCCTCGTGTATTTAATAGGTCTTGTTGATACTGGCTCGCCTGTCTTTGTGCAAAAACGCGTTGGTATGCATAAGAAGCCATTTAATTTGGTTAAATTTCGCACTATGTCTGTCGATACAGAGTCCGTAGCGAGCCACTTAGCGAGTACTGCCGCCATTACAAAATGGGGAGGATTTCTACGTAAAACTAAACTTGATGAACTGCCTCAGTTAATTAACGTTCTAAAAGGTGAAATGAGCCTCGTCGGACCCCGCCCCAATTTATTCAACCAGAAAGAACTTATTTCAGAGAGAGATGCTCTGAGGATTTATGATGTCCTTCCAGGAATCACGGGTTTGGCTCAGGTGCAAAATATAGATATGTCTAAGCCAAAGCTTTTGGCGCAAACAGACAAAAAAATGATCGAAAATTTGACGATTACCACCTATCTTAAATACATACTCAAGACAGTTACTGGTAGTGGAGGAGGGGACGCTGTAAAGTGAGAGTGTTGAGGTAGAAAATTGATGTATCAAAGAGAGTATTATGGCTAATCTAAACTTCATCTGGAATTTGTCACGTTTCAACAAACGTTTAATAAGTGTTGCTGTAGATATTGTTTTTGTTATTGCATCATTTTACATCGCTTACTGGTCTAGACTTGGTTCGGTGATGCCAATTGATAGTCAAGTTGTGCAATTTGTTATTGCTGGGACCTTAGTTGTTACGATTACTGCTTTTACTCGCTTGGGTTTGTACCGAGCAATATTACGCTATCTCACATTCCACGCGCTAGCAGTTGTGAGTTTAGGAACATTTATTTCAGCATTGTCCGTTGCGGTTTTGGCTTTTTACGTTGATGCCCCCATTCCTCGTTCTATCCCTATCATTTACGGCGCTTTTTTATGTCTGTTATGCGGAGGGTCTAGGCTAGTTGTACGTGTTTTGGTTAATCAAGCTAGTGCAAAAGGTTGCAAAAGAGTGCTTATCTATGGTGCTGGTTCTGCGGGACGTCAACTAGCATTAGCATTACGCAACTCTGAAACGCACAAGGTTGTGGGTTTCGTTGACCTCGATAAAACTCTTGAGAAAACGATGATAATGGGCCTCCATGTTTGTGATATTGAAAAAGCCTCACAATTGATTGATAAGCATAATGTTAGCCAGATTTTACTTGCAGTCCCGAGTGCCACAAGAGCCCGCCGTAAAGAGATATTAGACTCATTGGTACCTTTGTCTGCTGAAGTGCTTACTGTTCCAGATATGAAGGATATCGTGGAAGGTAAAGCTAAAATTGATGAATTTAAAGATGTTGCAATAGAAGATTTACTCGGCCGAGACCCTGTGTCACCTCAACCTTTATTAATGGAGTCCAACATCAGAAATAAAGTGGTTATGGTGACTGGGGCCGGCGGCTCTATTGGTTCAGAGTTATGTCGGCAAATAATGAGTCAAAGCCCAAAAGCGCTGGTATTGTTTGAAATTTCTGAATTCGCTTTATATCAGATAGACCGAGAGTTATCTGCTTACCAAGAGAAAGCTTCCTTTGCAGTAGAGATAATTCCACTCCTTGGATCTGTTCAAAAAGAGAATCGTTTAGCAACTACAATGAAAAGTTTTAATGTTCAGACGATTTATCATGCAGCGGCATACAAGCATGTTCCTCTAGTAGAATACAATGTAGTTGAAGGGGTGAGAAACAATGTATTTGGTACTTACTATACAGCGAAGGCGGCTATAGAAGCGGGTGTCGAGTCTTTTGTACTTATATCCACTGATAAGGCAGTTCGTCCAACGAATGTTATGGGGACGACGAAACGTATGGCTGAACTCGGATTGCAAGCTTTGTCCGAGCAGGAAAATGTCAGGGAAAAAGGGACTCGCTTTTGCATGGTGAGATTCGGCAATGTTTTAGGTTCCTCTGGTTCCGTTATCCCTTTGTTTAAAAAACAAATTGAAAGTGGCGGTCCAGTGACAGTGACCCATAAAGACATCATACGTTATTTTATGACAATTCCTGAGGCTGCTCAGCTCGTTATTCAAGCAGGGGCAATGGGTAAAGGTGGAGATGTGTTTGTGTTGGATATGGGAGAGCCTGTACGAATTACTGATTTAGCTGAGAACCTGATCAAGCTTTCCGGTCTTGAGGTAAAGAGCGAAGACAACCCACTCGGGGACATTGAAATTCAGTTCTCGGGACTTCGTCCTGGAGAAAAATTGTTTGAAGAACTCCTCATTGGGGATAATGTTAATGACACTGCACATCCAAGGATAATGACTGCAAATGAGCGCTACTTGCCACTTGAAGAGTATCAACCCTTGGTTGATGAGCTTGATAGAGCGTGTCACAACTTTGAGCATGAGAAAATCAGGCAGTTGTTACTTGATGCCCCTACTGACTTCAACCCTACCGATGGCATTGGCGACCTAGTTTGGCAGAAGCTCAAGGACAAGGATCTCGTCAAAGAAAAAACTATTCATTAATAATGGGTAGGGCTTATTTCTGTTGTTTGTTAAAGTATCTGTTTTAAAACGCTGTCTGCTTTGACTCTGGTGATTTTTCGCATTAACTTTTTGACAACTAGCGGGTAATCTTCAAACTTTTCTATTTGCTTATAAGTGCATATCATTTGTGTGTGTTGAAGAATATTCGCCACCTCTTTTTCGAATTGTTGACAAAGATGTTGGTGGTTGTCTTGAATCAAAATAGCGTTTTCCAAGTCGAGTTTCCATGCTCTAGGGTTCAGGTTGTTACCCGTGATTAACATATATTGCTTATCAACCCAAACACCTTTCAAGTGAAAGCTGTTGTCATCATGTTTCCAAAGATGAATAGAGAGATTTCGGCTCGCAATATTCGCTTCATTTGCTTTGGCGAACTGGCGGAGGTTCCGTTCATACAGATAAGGTAGCCCACCAATGGTTTTAAACTCGGCTTCAGGTGGAATGTAAAAATCATTTGCAGTTTTATCTCCTACGACAATGGTAACTTTCACACCTCGTTTGATGGCTCTTTTTACTTGCTTTGCTACGCTGTGTGGAAGATTGAAATAAGGGGTACAGATAAATATTTCTGCTTTGGCTGTAGCTAGAAGTTGGTCAATGCATTGGTTAAGCTTATTTCTTTTCTTGCCTACTCCGATCAAAGGTGTAACGGCGACCTGATCCTTTGACACCAGTTGTGACTCAAATTGATAGGATGACCTTTCTAAGCTAGCTCGAAGCTGCCTAATAGAGGATTTTATGGCTTTTGTTGAAGGTCTATCTTCAAGGTTTAAGTCATTGACTGCTGGATGAGTAATAATCTCTTGTTGAATAAATTTGACCATGCTGTCAGCTAAGGTGGAGTTACCTAATATGTGATAGCGATCAAATCTATATTTGTCATTGTAACTTAAGTAAATATTATTTAGGCTCGCTCCGCTGTAGATGACGGTGTCATCAATGATAAAGCCTTTGAGGTGAAGTACACCGAATACCTCTCGTCCACGAACGGGAACGCCATACACAGGAATCTTGTGTTGATGACTATCAGCGAATGTCTGATACATGGTCGCGTTTGTAGAGCCTGATCCCGAACCGATGAGGCCGCGTTGTGCTCGGTGCCAATCAACACAGACATTGATCTCTAGACCAGGGTTGCGCTGCTTTGCCTGATAAAGTTCGGTTAAAATCTCCCGACCGGCCTCATCATCCTCAAGATATAACGCAACAATATAAATTCGCTTGCTTGCTCCCTGAATGGCTTTAATTAGTTGGCCTCTAAAATCTTGAGCGTCGCAGAGCGTCGTAAATTGGGCCGGGTCTTGTGCCAAAGTCGGAAGTTGCTGGAATAAATTCCGGTTTGTCATCATGGTGGATGCAGTACCTTTGCAAAAAGTGGATCAGGAGTTTAGCAAAATCGCGGATAACTGCATAGTAATCCAGATAAAGGTTAGAAGTGAATGCGTTTACTTTCTATATCCTTTGTATTGCATAGGAATGAGGGCCTTCCCACTGCGGGTATATCGTGTGAACAACGCTTGCAACGTGTTTGGTAGCTCGCTGTTGCTAACAGTATGAAAATCGAACTGTTGGTAGAGTGAAATTAAGTGCTTATATGAAAAGCAAAAATCACCCTCTCTCAATTCATAGGAATGGCAATGCTTGAGTAGCTGATGACCTAGACCATATCCTTGATGTTCAGGAATGACTAACATTCCAGTCAACAATCTATACTCTTCAATTGTTCTGAAACGAACGACCGCGACGATACTTGAATTTAAATAGCCAACAATAGTTAGCTCGTCCTTTTTCGCTTTGCCTGATGGGTAGTGCGCTTTGTATAAACGAGTCACCAAAGGCAGTTTCATTGGGGGTAAAGTTTCTATTGTAAATTTGTCCATTATCACCCAGCATTTAAATAAGTTAGAATGGGCGAAGTTTAGTTTATCTAAGAAAGCCAATGCAAATACTCTCGAATGCCGACCTCAGTCATTACCATACGTTTTCTCTTCCACAGTCTTGTGATTACTTAGCTGAAGTTAGCTCAATCGAAGAGCTGAAGCAGTTATACCAACATTCTGATTATTTTGAATTACCAAAGTTAATACTTGGACGAGGAAGTAATGTCTTGTTCACAGAAAGGTTTGAAGGTGTCGTCATTGTAAACAGAATCATGGGTAAACAGGTGACAGAATCTAAACATGATTGGCATCTGCACATTAACGCTGGTGAAGACTGGCCGTCATTGGTGCTTTGGTCGATCGAACAAGAGTATTCTGGTTTAGAGAATTTAGCCTTGATTCCAGGTTGTGTGGGTAGCGCGCCGATTCAAAACATTGGTGCCTACGGCATGGAGTTAAAGGATGTATGTGAATATGTTGATGTCTTAAATCTAGAGAATAATCAGATCGAGCGTATGACCGCATCTGAGTGCCAGTTTGGCTATCGCGACTCTATTTTTAAACATCAGCTTTATCAAAAAGTTGTCATCGTTGCTGTTGGCCTTAAACTTGCCAAGACGTGGCGCCCTAATACTGCCTATGGCCCACTCCAATCCTTTGATCCAGAGTCAGTAACGGCGCAGCAGATTTATCAACGAGTTTCTGAGGTGAGGATGGAGAAACTCCCCGACCCACAGAAAGTCGGCAACGCAGGTAGCTTTTTTAAAAATCCAGTGCTGTCTAAAGCACAACATGATTTGCTGAAGGCAAAGCTTCCAAACTTGGTCTCTTATCCAACCCAAAATGGAATGAAGATAGCCGCCGGTTGGCTTATTGAACAGTGCGGATTGAAAGGGACAGTTGTAGGTGGTGGGCAAGTTCATCCTAAACAGGCATTAGTGATTGTGAATAAGAGACAGGCGAGCGCATCGGATATCGTTCAGCTCGCTGTTCTCGTTCGTCAGACAGTCGAGGCTGAATACGATGTGAAGTTAGAGCATGAGGTGCGTTTTATCGGAAAATATGGCGAGACGAGCTTAGATGAGATTCTTCAGGTGGCGCGATGAAAGAACACAAGATAAAACTGTCGATTCTCAAGATTTTGTCTGATGGTTGCTTCCATTCTGGTGAGGCATTGGGGGATCAACTTGGTGTATCACGGGCTGCCATCAGCAAGCACATTCAAGGTATTCAGAAGTGGGGAGTGGATATTTTTCGGGTTCAGGGCAAAGGCTACCAATTAGCTCATTCCTTTCAATTGCTAGATGAAAAGGCGATATGTAGGTTAGTTTCTACACCCGTTGAGCTTGTCCCCATTATTGATTCTACCAATCAGTATCTTATCGATCGAGGGGAGTCGCTTCAATCTGGGGCTGCGTGTGTGGCTGAATATCAGTCTAAGGGGCGAGGCCGGCGAGGCAGGGAATGGGTATCTCCGTTTGGTTCAAACCTCTATTTATCGATGTTTTGGCGATTGGAAGCAGGTATGGCGGCTGCGATGGGGTTAAGTTTGGTCGTGGGTGTGGCGATTGTTGAAGCATTGTCGGATTTCGGTATTAAAGGTATTAAGCTTAAGTGGCCTAACGATCTTTATTATCAGGATCGAAAGCTAGCTGGGATTTTAGTTGAATTATCAGGGCAGGCAGGTGGTGCGGCGAATTTGGTCATCGGAATGGGAATGAACCTAAACATGCCTCATATCATGGGTGACATCGACCAACCTTGGTCTAGCTTAGCGCAAGTCACAAACGGTGAGGAGATGGATAGAAATCAGCTAGCGGCTGCCATGATACGTACATTAAATAAAGCGATGCTTGCTTATGAAGTGGACGGTATGGTTGGATTGGTCGAGCGTTGGAATTGTCTGGATAACTATATTGATAGACCGGTCAAATTGATGCTCGGGTCAAAAACAATTTCGGGGATTGCAAAAGGGATTAATGACCAAGGTGCCATATTACTTGAAACTGGCAATGGGATTGAAAGTTACATTGGCGGGGAAATTTCTTTACGTGGTAACGATTGACCCACCTCCTGCTGACAACCAACGAAAAGTGGATGATAAAAGTGCAAGGGTTAAATTTAAGCTGTTGACTTTTTATTCCATTAACTGTCATTCGCAACAAGCGAAGGGAACGAAATGTAAACGTATCGGTTATTGGGCGCTGAGCGGGTGAGAGGCCAAATCAAATGACAGCGGTGAAACTTTCTTATAAATGAGAAAAGGCTCATTTATGCCTTCACATTTTTCTGCTCTCATCTAAGCTTTCCTTATGGTGATATAACTATCATTAAAGGCAAAGCCCAATGAATGCGACATTAATAAACCAAACCTTACCGTCTTTCGATGAGCTAATGATACTCGCTCAAGACAACCCAGACGCCTTCAATCGTTTTAAAAAGAATATGTGTGAGGAGATGATCAACTCCGCTTCCGTGGATATGCAGGAAAGGTTGTGGGCACAGCAAAGTCATATAGATAGAGTCGTGGGTCGTTGTAAAAATCCTAATCACACTAATGTCGTTCTGATGAGAGAATTGGTTGGGCAGGTGGGTAAATTCCATGAAGCCCTAGAAGGTGATGTTCCAGAAAAATCAGGGCATAATGCTGATGTAATTGCTTTTGAAAATTGGCGATAGATAGCATTTAAAATGCTCCCTCTGGTCACCCCATAGTCGCTATGGTAAACTCTCGCGCTACAAATTGTTTCATAAACAAACAGGCGTATCCGCCTTAGAAAGGGTTAGTTGTGAGCGAGAAAAACCAAAACTCAACCACTGAACATTACGTACCTCCCTCGCCAGAGTCACATTCAAGACATGATGAAATTGATCTTAGAGAAGTGGTTAAAGCGCTTTGGAACGGAAAATTGACGATTTCCATTATTACGTTTGTCTTTTTCTTAGTTGCTCTTTTCTACTCATTAAACGCACAAGAATGGTGGTCGTCTCAAGCTAAAGTTGGGCAAGCTCAAGAACAAGATTTGGCCGCTTATCGACAACAAGTCAAACAGTATCAACCGATCTTTGACATTTACCAAGATGATGGAAGCGTTTTAGTTAATGAAGAACTGGATGATCTGATTGACCCAAAAGTGCTCTTTAAGCGATTCATGGGTGCTTTCAATTCGAGTAACAATAAAAGAGTTTTCTTAGATTCTAGTGATGAGTTTAAAAAATTTAAAGAAAAGCTAAATGAGGATCTTGCCCCAGAAGAACTGGAGATTGCTAGGCGTGCATTGTATTCGGGGTGGTTTACTAAGATCTCTGCGTCAGCGGAAAGGGTAGTTAAGGAAACGGAAAAAAATGCAGTTCCTTATGATATCGCTTTTCAGTCAACATCCAGAGAAAGTAGCTTTCTGTTACTCAAGCAGTATATAGATGTGATCAAACACAAAGCGCATCAGGATGCACTTAATAATTTAGACGCGATCGTAAGTTCAAAGAAAAATGAGCTAAGTCAGCAAAAACAAATTCTAATGAATCAAGCCAAACATCGCTTAATGGATGAAGTTGATAAAGCGGAATATGCTTTGGGTATTGCCGAGGCAGCCTCAATAACAGAACCCATTCAACTCAACTCCAGAAAAGAACTATTTGATATTTCTTTTGGGGCTAAGGCATTAGCGGCGAAAATACAAGCTCTCAAGTCTGTCAAAAATCTAAATGTTATCGAGCCTAGAATACAAGAAATTAATGCCAAGTTAATGATGCTTGAAAGTCTCAAGATAAATAGAAAGATTGAGTTCCAGACCTTCCGTTTTATCGAGAATATCGAACCGCCAATTACTAGAGACAGACCGAAGCGGGCTTTAATCGTCGTTCTAGGAACATTACTGGGAGTTATGCTGAGTTTTGCTATTGTGCTCATGTTGTATGCATTTAGGAAAGAAAAATTGTAAATAATGGTCGGGTGCTGGCAGAGTAGCCGAGCTGACATTTTCTTCTGGGCGAGTGACGTTCAAACTTAAAAAATTGTACTCACTCGTTTTCATTTCTTAGGTTACATCACAAAAATCTTCTCTTCCCCCTTGGGTTTACTCTTTCTGTCCCTCATATAGTTATCACAAGATTTTTATAGCTCTAGGCACTGGTTGCCTAGAGCCCTCATCAAACTATATAGACACTAATCAGGAGAGACGACCGATGAACATTCGTCCATTACATGACCGAGTTATCGTAGAACGCCAAGAAGTTGAGTCAAAATCAGCGGGTGGTATTGTTCTGACTGGTTCTGCCGCAGAGAAATCAACGCGTGGCACTATTCTGGCCGTAGGCAAAGGCCGCATTCTAGAAAGTGGTACTGTGATGCCACTGGATGTAGAGGTTGGTGATACGGTGATCTTCGCAGAAGGTTACGGCACAAAAACTGAAAAAATCGATGGCAAAGAAGTTTTGGTCATGTCAGAAAGCGACATCATGGCTATCGTTGAAAAATAGCAATCATTGAGTAATTTTTTGCTCATATTCAAATATAAACCCAATAGAATTTAGAAAAGGAAACTAAAAATGGCTGCTAAAGACGTTAAATTTGGTAATGACGCACGTGTAAAAATGCTTGAAGGTGTAAACGTTCTGGCTGATGCAGTAAAAGTAACGCTGGGTCCAAAAGGCCGTAATGTAGTACTGGATAAGTCATTTGGCGCACCAACCATCACTAAAGATGGCGTATCTGTTGCACGTGAAATTGAGCTGGAAGATAAGTTCCAGAACATGGGTGCACAGATGGTTAAAGAAGTGGCTTCTCAGGCGAATGATGCTGCTGGTGACGGTACCACAACAGCCACTGTTCTTGCTCAGTCTATTGTTAGTGAAGGGCTTAAAGCCGTCGCGGCGGGTATGAACCCGATGGACCTAAAACGTGGTATCGATAAAGCAGTTGTCGCTGCAGTTGAAGAGTTGGGGCAACTATCTGTTGACTGTAAAGGCAGTAAAGAAATCGAACAGGTAGGTACTATCTCGGCGAACTCTGACTCAAGTGTCGGTAAAATTATCGCAGAAGCGATGGAAAGAGTGGGTCTTGATGGTGTCATCACTGTTGAAGAGGGGCAAGCATTACAAGATGAGTTGGATGTCGTTGAAGGCATGCAATTTGATCGCGGTTACCTATCTCCTTATTTCATCAACAACCAAGAAGCGGGTTCAGTTGAGCTGGAAAGCCCATTTGTTCTACTCATCGATAAAAAAGTTTCTAATATTCGCGAATTGTTGCCAACTTTGGAAGCGGTAGCAAAAGCTTCGCGCCCTCTTCTTATCATTGCTGAAGATGTTGAAGGTGAAGCCCTTGCAACACTTGTTGTAAATAATATGCGTGGGATTGTAAAAGTGGCGGCTGTTAAAGCCCCTGGTTTTGGTGACCGTCGTAAAGCTATGCTTCAAGATATTGCTATCCTGACGGGTGGTACGGTTATCTCTGAAGAAGTAGGTTTGGAACTTGAAAAAGTGACGTTAGAAGATTTAGGTCAGGCGAAGCGAATTGCTATCACTAAAGAAAATACCACCATCATTGATGGTGTTGGTGAAGAAAACATGATCCAAGGTCGTGTGGTTCAAATTCGTCAGCAAATCGAAGAAGCAACATCTGACTACGATAAAGAGAAGTTGCAAGAGCGTGTTGCAAAGCTTGCTGGTGGTGTCGCCGTGATTAAAGTAGGCGCTGCAACTGAAGTTGAAATGAAAGAGAAAAAAGATCGTGTCGAAGACGCTCTTCACGCAACGCGCGCAGCTGTTGAAGAAGGTGTTGTTGCAGGTGGTGGTGTCGCCCTTATTCGTGCTGCTTCTAAGATCACTGAACTTCAAGGTGATAATGAAGAGCAGAACGTCGGCATCCGTGTTGCGCTGCGTGCAATGGAAGCGCCACTGCGCCAGATCACAATGAATGCAGGCGCCGAGGATTCTGTTGTGGCGAATAATGTTAAAGCTGGTGAAGGTAGCTATGGCTACAACGCGGCAACAGGTGAATATGGTGACATGCTAGAGATGGGTATTTTAGACCCAACTAAAGTGACTCGTTCAGCACTTCAGTTTGCCGCATCGGTTGCAGGTCTGATGATCACAACCGAAGCAATGGTCACTGACCTACCACAAAAAGATGCACCAGCGATGCCTGATATGGGCGGCATGGGTGGTATGGGTGGTATGGGCGGCATGATGTAGTGCGACGAGAGTCGCGGAGGTCTCTAACCTCGAGGGCTATGGCCAAAGTAAATACTAACTTTTAGTCAGTATTTACTTCCCACCCTCGCAAACTTAGTAGTCGAAATCCGTTGGTCGGATCGCACAATCCGATCAACGGCATTCCTTTACGGGAGTGTTCGCCTGATCGCATCTGTGCGATTAGCTTAAAATTGGCGCATTCGCTGCCGTTCAAAAGTCATATCTAGGAAAGCCATATTGTGCTAATGGCAAAAAGCGGCGGTTCGCCTGCCGATCAAACGCCAATCCGAAATATTGCTGTTAAGCATGATCAACGTGATTCATTACTGTAGCGTCCTTCGGGCGTAAGCTATTGTAATTATTGTTTCAGCATTCGAGCTTGCTCTTATGCAGCGAGCCCTGCTATACGACTGGCAGTAGCCTAGGGGTAGTGCATGGCTGGTAACGGTCTTGTGCGAAGCTCCCTGACAATGTACCTCTACGAAAGTAGCTCTAAATCCGTGAGGATGAAGAGGGATCCATAAACAATGTATGGGTTGAGGGCTAGGTTAAGCCAGTAATGGTTCTTCACTATTGCGGCATTCACTGAGTACTTATCTTCATCATGGAGACTTTCATGTCGACTATTGAACCATGGATTTATGAGCCGTTATGATCAAGAGAGTGTGTCGATTGCATGCGGCGAATTGTTCGGCACTTGCCGGTGATCAGCAATGTCTCTGTTGTGGCGGTATTATTGTTGCGAGTAATTCCGTCAAGCAGGTCGCCTTTTGTGATCCCTGTTGCGGAAAATATCACATTGTTACTGCGGGCCATTGATTTTAAAGGAAGGACAACGTTGGCTTCGACCCCCATTTCATGGCAACGTTTCAATTCTTCAGCGCCGTAAAGACGATTTTCGTCAGTGTCCCCTTTGACTTGATGGCGCGGAAGTAAACGCCCTTGCATGTCGCCGTCCAAGGCTCGTATTACCGCGGCCGAAATGACCCCTTCTGGGGCGCCACCAATACAATACATGACATCGACGTCACTATCGGGTATGCAAGTGAGAATCGAGGCTGCGACATCCCCATCTGGAACGGAAAATACGCGAACACCCCAGGCTTGCATATCAGCAATGATCGCTTCATGGCGTGGTTTGGCCAGCGTTATAACGGTTAATTTATTCAGTGGTTTATTGAGCGCTTGTGCAATACTGTCCAAGTTTTCTTTAAGAGGCTTATTCAGATCGATACAGCCTTTTGCTTCGGGGCCAACAACGAGCTTTTCCATATACATATCAGGTGCTTTGAGAAAGCTGCCTTTTTCGCCAGCGGCAAGAACGGCCAGCGCATTCGATTGCCCCATAGCGGTCATTCGGGTCCCTTCAATAGGGTCTACGGCAATATCGACGTGTTCACCGCCTAATCCCACACGTTCACCAATATAGAGCATGGGCGCATCGTCAATCTCGCCTTCCCCAATCACAATCTCACCTTGAATATTGGTGTCATTAAGCAAGTTCCGCATGGCAGTGACTGCTGCGCCATCAGCGGCGTTTTTATCGCCGCGTCCTAACCATTGATGGCCGGCTAAAGCAGCCCCTTCTGTGACACAAGCGAATGCCATTGCTAAATCACGTTTCATGATGACTCCGTAGGAAATAATAGGTAAGAGTAAAGTAAATGGGATTTTATCATACTCCACGAGTTTGATGATGGGTTTGTCTGATGGGTGACAAGTGGCTCAACAAAGCAGCAAACATTCACAATTTATCTGCGATGGCTGTACTTTAGTTAGCGTATTGTCAATGTGTGTCGTTTTTTTAATCGAATAGTGCAAAATATCGAATATAGGGCGTGTTTATCATTCTCTGCCTGAGTAGAATGAGGGCATAAGGTGGAGAAGCCCTTCACGATCAGCGAATAATACAAGGTAGGCGAAAATGTCTTTTGAAGTACTGGAAAAATTAGAAGCAAAAATCCAAACCGCAGTGGATACGATTGCACTTCTCCAAATGGAAGTCGAAGAACTTAAAGAAGAGAAAGACAAGCTGGCTGTAGAGGCTGGTGAATTGCGAACTAGTCGTGAGGCTCTTGAGCAGCAAACTGAGCAGATGCAGCAGGAGCATACTGTTTGGCAAGAACGTATTCGCAATCTTCTAGGTAAGATGGATGAAGTCGAGTAAATGTGACACCCTCTGATTATAAAAGGGTTGGTCATTTGCCAACCCTTTATAGTCATTGGTGGTTCTAATTTCTTGGGCGCACACCTAAGGTATGGCAAAGTGCGTACGTCATTTCTGCACGATTGAGAGTATAGAAGTGAAAATCTTTAACGCCTTCGCGGCTCAAGACTCTGATCATATCGATGGCTTGACTTGCGCCCACAAGCTGTCGTGTTGTTGGGTCATCTTCTAACCCTTCAAACTGCTTAGACATCCAGCTGGGCACTCTCACATTATTTTGCAAAGCGAAGCGAGAGGCTTGTTTAAAGTTGGAGACTGGTAAGATGCCCGGCACGATTTCCACATCAATGCCTGCGGCTACGCAGCGGTCACGAAAACGAAGGTAGCTCTCGACATCAAAGAAAAATTGAGTAATGGCTCGATTAGCACCGGCCTCAACTTTGCGTTTTAAGTTGATTAGATCGGCTTGTGCACTCTTCGCTTCAGGGTGAACTTCCGGAAAGGCCGCGACTGATATATCAAAATCATGACGCTCTTTAAGAAGAGTCACCAAATCGGAAGCGTACATTTCTGGTTTTCCCCCACCAGCTGGAATGTCCCCACGAAGTGCCACAATACTTTGAATCCCACTTTGCCAATAATCATCAGCGATAGTAATCAGTTCTTCTCGTGAGGCATCAATACAAGTTAGGTGAGGTGCCGCGATTAAGTCGGTTTCATCTTTGATGGCTTTTATAATGGAATGGGTTCGGTCTCGCTCGCCAGAATTAGCGCCATAGGTAACGGAAACAAATTTAGGTTGAAGTTCTTTTAGTCGATGAACGGAGCTCCAAAGAGTTTCTTCCATTTTTTGACTACTTGGTGGAAAAAATTCAAATGACACATTGATGTTGTCAGAGATGTCAGCAATGTTTTGATTTAAAGCGTCTATGTGACTTGCGTGTGTGTATCCCATCTTACTCTCTCCATGCAGCCACAATGACCACGAAAACTCAAATTCCAATCGACGTTTAGACGTCTATATGTCTACAGAATGTAGTGAATACGCTTGAAAGTCAACGCTACAATTATGAATTATATTCAAGTTAAAGATTAGATGTTTTCAAGTGAGGTTGAATATAAAATGAAAGTGGTAAGCGCAGCCCTAAACTGCGCTGATAAGGTGAGCGTAAAAGGCTAAAGGGAAGCGGTCAGTAAGTTGAGATCAGACTGAATTGCGCCCGCTGTGACTTCTCGCCCAGCACCAGGCCCTCTAATGACCAATGGGTTATCTTTGTACCACTTACTTTCAATGGCGAAGATATTGTCGCAGGGAAGTAGGTTCGCCAGTGCATGTTCTTTGCTTAGGGCTTCAACGCCAACCGTCGCTGTGCCATTTTTCTCCAATCTGGCCACGTAGCGAAGGACTTTATCCTCTTGCTGCGCTTTTTCCAACCTCTCTGCAAGTAATTCGCTAAGTAATGTGCTTTGGTCTAGGAAATCATCCAGTGACATATTGGATAGCTCGGCCGGCACTAGGCTTTCGACTTTCACCGCTTCGGGCTCTAGATTAAGACCGGCTTCACGAGCCAAAATGACCAGTTTTCGCATCACATCAGATCCGTCAAGATCACTGCGGGGATCGGGCTCGGTCAGTCCTTGCTGCCAGGCTAATTCAATCAGCTCTGAAAATGGCACCTGACCATCGTATTGTTGGAACAACCATGAGAGTGTTCCCGAAAAAATGCCCGACAGCGCCTGAATGTCATCACCACTTTCTCGCAGGTCTTTGACGGTGTGATTGATGGGTAGGCCCGCGCCAACGGTCGCATTGTAGAGCCAATGACGGTTTATTTTAGAAAAGGCACCCTGAATCTGATGATAGTAGAGACTGGAAGACGATCCTGCGACCTTATTTGCGGAGATAAGATGCATGCCTTGCTCTGCAATCTCTAGGTACCGCAGGGCGAGTTGTTTGCTTGCCGTGACATCGATCACCACTGCATCATCATACCCTTTCATTGCGCCCAGAGTTTTTACCCACTCATCACTTTGATATTCAGTGGCTTCATCATCGTAGCGTGCATCGACCGTGCTGGCATCAATACCTTGGGGATCAAACCAGAACGTTTGACTAGTGACTACCGCGACCAGTTCAAAACTCATCCCTCGGCGTTTTTCCAGTTCCGATTTTTGTTTGGCAAACAGCTCAAGCCAACTGGATCCAATATTGCCTTTGCCACAAAGAGCGATCGCAACACGCTTCTGGGCCTGAAATAGTTGGTTGTGTACTGAATTGACTAAAGCGTCAATGTCAGTATTGCGTAGGACGGCAACTAAGCTCAAACCAGACTGTGATTCTGAAATGAATTCCACCGGAGATAGCTTGAGTTGTTGGTAGAAACCATAGCAATGGTTGGGGTTTTTTGTGACGCCCGCACCAACTGCCGCTATCACAGAGTATCCTTCCTTAAGTTTTATTTCCGCATCAATGGCGGAATCTTGCAGGTACTCAAGCGCACCGCCCACAATTTCTGCTGTGTAGGCGAGGCGCAGACAGTGTTGATCGCCTAATGACTCGTAAGTGAGTGGCTCCAATTGAGCGCGTTTTAAGCTGGCTAATGTCTCTTTCTCCAGACGATGAAAGTCGTGGCCCGATGAGAAGTTAAGTTGGATAAGTAAGATGTCTTTGAGCGAGGTGATAATTTTCGCTCCTCTACCTGATGCGAGAACGCGTTCAATATGAGTTGAACCGCCTTCTGGTTCAAAGCTGCACCGTAAATGAAGGTCCATGGTGCTTTGTGAGACAGGTTGAAGAGTACGGCTATGTAAAACAGGGGCGGCAAGGCGCGCCAGTTCATTGGCTTCATCGAGGCGGAGTAGAGGCAGCAGACATGCGTCTGAAACCAACCTCGGATCAGCGCTATAAACGCCCGCTACATCACTCCATATTGTGACTCTATCAACTTCAGCAAGTGCACCAATGACGGTTGCTGAGTAGTCTGAACCGTTGCGTCCAAGCAGTACAGTTAGACCAAGGTCATCTTGTGCCATAAAGCCGGTTATCACCAAGCGATGGTGAGCATGTTGGGCTAAAACTTGTTTGACTAAAGGGTAAGACGATCCTCTATCTATCTCCGGTTGGGTTCCGTTTTGTGTGCGAAGAAAAGCACGAGAGTCTTGGGCGACCGATTTTAATTGAGATTGATTGAGTAATGCGGCTAGTAGGCGTGAAGACCAGACTTCCCCATGGCCGAGTACGGCTGACCGTTGTGCAGCGTCGATTGGTGTTGTGAGGGTACCAAGCGTACTGAACTCATCGTTTAAGGTGGCTAAAAGTTGTTGTTGCACTTCGCCAGTCAGTAACTCTTCAATTAATTGTATTTGGAATTGGCGCAATGACTGAAGTTCTTCATGGGCTAAACGGCCATCTTTATTGAGCAGATCAAGAAATGCAATCAAACGGTTGGTCGTTTTCCCTGCTGCAGAGACAACGATTAAGTCCTCTTCTGATGAGTACTCTTTGAGGATATTGGTTACGCGACGGTAGCATTCAGCATTGGCCAAGCTGCTTCCGCCAAACTTGTGAAGCTGACGTTGAACACTCATACAAACGCTTTCTCCGTGTTTTGAAAAGCTTGTTCCAGATCTGAAATTAAGTCTTCCACATCCTCCAATCCGACAGATAGGCGAAGAAGTTTTTGGGAAACCCCAGCGTCAGCCAGAGCGCTTTCGCCCATCGCTCTATGTGTCATGGACGCTGGGTGGCAGATGAGACTCTCTACGCCTCCCAAGGATTCCGCTAGGGAAAACAGTTCCAGTTGATTCACGAAATATTCCAATGTCTCTGCGCTGCCAGCGAACTCGAAACTCAGCATAGCACCAAAACCAGACTGCTGTTTCTTGGCGATGTTATGCCCCGGATGTTGCGGTAGACTAGGATGATATATCTTTTCTACCAATGATTGGGCTTGAAGAAAAGTGAGTATTTGCTTGGCGCTTTCTTCGTGGATTTTCATCCTTGCTCCCAACGTTCGAATACCACGCAAAGTCATGTAGTTATCAAAAGGCGTCCCTGTCGCGCCTATACAGTTTCCCCACCAAGCGAGATCGTCGGCGTGCTGCTGGGTTTTGGAGATAACAACACCACCGATAACATCAGAGTGCCCATTGAGGTATTTGGTGGTCGAATGAACAACAAAATCGGCGCCGAGCTCGAGTGGTTGCTGGAATACGGGTGTCAAAAAAGTATTGTCGACAGCGACAAGCGCACCTACCTGATGAGCTCTCTTGCAAAGGTCAGCGATGTCGACCACTCGGACAAGCGGGTTTGACGGTGTCTCCAACAACATTAACTTTGGCTTTTGAGCCAAAGCTTGTGTTAAGGCATCATCATCAGATTGGTCGATAAATAATACTCGAAAGTCACCTTTCTGAGCTCGGGTGTTAAATAATCGAAAGGTACCACCGTAGCAATCATGCGGAGCAACGATGAGGTCATCGGGCCCCAAAAATGCCGAAACCCAAAGATTTAACGCGGATGTGCCGCAATTGGTTACCACCGCGCCTTGGCCCTTCTCAAGCCCATACAGCGTTTTTTCTAGTAAACCACGGTTAGGGTTACCTGAACGGGTATAGTCATATTGCGGTACTTCACCAAAGGCAGGAAAACTATAGTTAGTCGAGAGATAGATAGGGGGTACAACGGCATGGTGTTGAGTGTCTGACTCGATACCAGTACGTACCGCGATTGTCGCTGACTTGCGGGCGCTCATAAATGTTTCCTTTCGAACTGTGGTGAGTTGGTCGAAATAACACTAAACCATGTTGGTCTGCATTGGATAGCGATTATCCCAACCCCAGATAGCTTCACTTTACTTCTCATTTTTTAAGACGTCAATACTTCTGGATGTCTATATGTCTTTGCTTGTGGCCATAAATGCCGCTAAAATTACGTTTCCGAACTTTAAACACAATAAATGATAAAGGTGCGCAATGGCAGATTGGAACGGCGAATACATTAGCCCGTACGCTGAGCATGGGAAGAAGAGTGAGCAAGTAAAGAAGATTACCGTTTCTATTCCACTGAAAGTATTAAAGGTTTTGACGGATGAGCGTACCCGTCGTCAGATCAATAACCTGCGCCACGCAACGAATAGCGAATTGCTTTGTGAAGCATTTTTGCATGCTTATACTGGGCAGCCTTTACCAACGGATGAAGATTTACGTAAAGATCGTCCAGACGATATTCCGACGGAAGTCAAAAAGCTGATGACTGAGATGGGTATTGAGTTTGAGGCGTATGATGAATAGGGTTCCCCCGCAGGTGAACCGATTTTTCTTTAAAAGCATAAAAAGCCGCTGACGATGTCAGCGGCTTTTTATTAAAGGTTGGGCGTTAAGCGTCCATATAGTTGTCCGGCATGTCAATCCGTGCCACGCCTGAATCGACGGCGGCCTGCGCAACCGCTTTTGCAACTCGTGGGAGTAAACGAGAATCCATCGGTTTTGGAATAATGTAATCGGGCCCAAATGTTAGCTTATCGACGCCAGCGGCTTTCAGGACATCGGCGGGGACGTCTTCTTTAGCCAAACCTCGAATGGCATCAACGGCGGCGAGTTTCATTTCATCATTGATTTCGCTAGCACGTACATCCAGAGCTCCCCGGAAAATGAACGGGAAACATAATACATTGTTGACTTGGTTCGGATAATCGCTGCGACCTGTGCCCATGATGAGGTCACTGCGAACTTCATGAGCAAGCTCCGGCTTAATTTCTGGGTCAGGGTTTGAGCACGCAAATACGACTGGCTTATCCGCCATGAGCTTCAGGGACTCTGGGGCGAGCAAGTTTGGACCAGAGACACCGAGGAACAGATCTGCACCCTCAATGACATCTTCCAAAGTGCGCTTGTCGGTATTATTGGCAAAAAGCTGCTTATATTCGTTCAGATCGTCGCGACGAGTATGAATCACGCCCTTACGGTCGAGCATATAGATTTTCTCTCTCATGGCACCGCACTTAATCAGCAATTCCATACAGGCGACCGCGGCCGCTCCAGCTCCAAGACAAACAATAGTGGCTTCTTCGAGTTTCTTTCCTTGGAGCTCGATTGCATTGAGCATACCTGCGGCCGTAACAATGGCTGTGCCATGCTGGTCATCATGAAATACTGGAACGTCACAACGCTCAATAAGCTGTTTTTCAATTTCAAAGCAGTCCGGTGCTTTAATATCTTCTAAGTTGATACCGCCGAATGTGTCCGCAATATTGGCAACCGTATCAACAAATTCTTCAATTGTGCGATGTTTTACTTCAATATCAATCGAATCTAGGCCTGCAAAACGTTTAAAGAGAAGAGATTTTCCTTCCATAACAGGTTTAGAAGCGAGAGGGCCTAGATTACCTAAGCCAAGAATCGCCGTACCGTTCGATATGACGGCAACCATATTGCCCTTTGCGGTATACTTGTAGGCGTTATCCGCATTTTGAGCGATTTCACGAACAGGCTCTGCAACACCTGGGCTGTAAGCTAATGCGAGATCTTTTGCTGTTTCTGCGGGAGTGGTTAGGGCAACAGCAATTTTACCAGGGGTAGGGTATGCATGGTAATCAAGTGCTTGTTGACGGAATTGCTCTTCACGGGAAAGCTCTTGGCGATTGTCATCGGACATAGGTGTAGGTACTCGTTAATAATAATTAGAACAGGGGGCAACCATTCTAGTGTAACTCAGCCATGCTGCCTAGGTCAGAATACGAGCAAAAACGATAAAATGTGTCAATAGGTATGAGATAAGACCAGCTTGGAAGGGCATGGATATCTTAATTGGTGGTGACGAAAATCGGCCAATAAAAAAGGACGCGTTAGCGTCCTTTTTCACAGCTTCTAGAAAGTCATTACTTCTTAGAAGATAGTGCACCAAAACGCTTGTTGAAGCGATCAACACGGCCACCTGTATCAACGATACGTTGCTTACCTGTGTAGAACGGGTGGCATTTGTCACATACGTCTAGGTGGATAGACTCTTTAGTCAACGTTGAGTTGAATTCAAATGAGTTGCCGCAAGAACAAGTTGCATTAACGGCTTTGTATTCTGGGTGGATACCAGCTTTCATGGGAGAACCTCTAAAATAGGCCGTGTCGCTATCCGATGCTATGCCGAACACCACACGTAAGTTAATAAAATGTTACCTTGTGATACCGCTGTTCAAAAACAAGCCATACCACTGAGGCGCGATATAGTAATGAATACCCACCCTGTGATCAACTCATTTACAGAAAAAGTTGCTACTTTTTTAGCCTTGAAATTTTATGGAAGAGTTTTATCGACCGTTAGGCTTCTCTTTCGCACCCCTTCATTTTCCCTTAGACTGGTGAGGTTCTTTTTTCTTTTATCTTAAGCCTATATGCGACCAACGATTGCCCGAGTAGCGTTACCCGTCCCTTTAGACAAACAATTTGATTATCGGATCCCGGATAACGTGTTTCCTATTATTGGAGGGCGTGTGTCTGTGCCGTTTGGTCAGCAAACATTAATTGGTGTCGTGACGGCTTTGGTGAATGACTCAGAATTCAGCTTGGAGAAACTGAAATCAATCAAACAGGTATTGGATTCTAAGCCTTTATGGCCAGCCCCGCTGTACGCACTTTTGCAGTGGTGTAGTCAATATTACCATCACCCTTTTGGGGAGACGCTGATTAATGCGATGCCGGGTCCATTGCGAAAAGGAAAAAGGGCGGACTTTTCGACTCTGCTTGAATGGCAGTTGACCTTTTTAGGGCGCGATCAACTGATGAGAAACTTTGGCCGAGCGGTCAAGCAAGCCAAAGTAATGCAGATGCTTGAACAGGGAGCTTTATCGCACCAACGCTTTGTTGATGAGGGTATCTCCGTGTCCGTTCTCAAGGCCTTGTCCGAAAAAGGTTGGGTGGAATCTGTTGAAAGGAAACCGGATATTTGCGATTGGTCTCAGGATGTGGAAGCCGAAGTCGACAAACCCAAACTTAACTCAGAACAAGCGATTGCTATCGCAACGGTGAACAGCCATTCAGGGTTTGGTTGCTATCTACTTGAAGGCGTAACAGGCTCGGGTAAAACCGAAGTCTACTTGAATCTGATAAAGCCTGTACTTGAGCAAGGTAAACAAGCGTTGGTATTAGTACCAGAGATAGGCCTAACGCCGCAAACCATTAACCGTTTTAGAAAACGCTTTAATGTCCCTGTTGAAGTTATCCACTCAGGGTTAAATGATACAGAAAGACTAAATGCTTGGCTGAGTGCACGAGATAATGCCGCTGGGATTGTAATAGGAACACGTTCAGCCCTCCTTACACCGTTTTCTCACCTTGGTATTATCATCGTTGATGAAGAGCATGATGTTTCGTATAAACAGCAAGATAGCTTGCGCTACCATGCTCGTGATGTTGCGGTGATGAGAGCGAATAAAGAGAACATCGCGATCGTGCTGGGATCGGCCACGCCGGCATTGGAAACCTTGCATAACGCATTGACAGGAAAATACCACCATTTACTGCTGTCATTGCGAGCGGGCAATGCGGTCCCTACCACCAATAAGGTTTTGGATGTCAAAGGGAAGTATCTGGAAAGTGGGTTATCAGCCGCATTGATCGCTGAGATGCGCCAGCACCTAACGGCAGGCAATCAGGTGATGCTTTTTCTCAATCGACGCGGTTATTCCCCAGCCTTGATGTGTCATGATTGCGGCTGGATAGCAGAATGTGAACGTTGTGACGCCTATTATACCTATCATCAACAGAGCAACGAAATTCGTTGCCATCATTGTGGTTCTCAGCAACCGACCATTAATCAGTGCAGAGGCTGCGGATCTTCTCAGTTAGTCACTGTGGGCGTTGGCACCGAACAACTCGAAACCCAGCTATCGGCTCTTTTTCCTGAGTACAATACGATTCGTCTTGATCGTGACAGTACTCGCCGCAAAGGGAGTTTGGAGTCGGCATTAGGGGCGATTCGAAGTGGTCAGTATCAAATATTGATTGGAACACAAATGCTGGCGAAAGGGCATCATTTTCCAGATGTCACCTTGGTTGCGCTCCTAGATGTTGATAGCTCATTGTACAGCAGTGATTTCAGAGCTGCAGAACGCTTAGCTCAACTATTTATACAAGTGGCTGGTCGTGCTGGGCGGGCGAGTAAACCTGGTGATGTCATTTTACAGACTCATCATCCAGAACATGCCTTGGTACAGACGCTGCTTCAGAAAGGTTATCGCTATTTTGCTGAGGCCGCGTTGCAAGAGCGAAAATCCTCGATGTTACCACCCTATACGTATTTGACCTTGTTTCGTGCTGAAGCAAATCAATCTCAAAATGTCGAAGAGTTCCTGCGTCAGGTTCGCCATACCCTAGCGGTCCATCCTTTGTTTGAGGGTTATTGTCAGGTGCTGGGGCCCACTCCAGCACCGCTACCCAAAAGAGCGGGTAAACATCGTTGGCAGTTAATGCTGCAAGCTCAATCTCGCTCTGTAATGCAACAGTTGCTCGCCAGCGCTAAACCCGCTATTCAGATTTTACCCAGTGCTAAGAAAGTGCGCTGGTCTTTAGATATCGAGCCTCAGGACTTAAGCTAAATTACACCTTTTTCATTTAATTGTGATTCATATCTCTTTGATAGACTGATTTTTGTTAATCTCACCGTAACTTTATGTTTCGAAATGAATAAAATAATAGCTAGTTAAAGAGTCAAATTGAATGATATTGAGTAAGTTAACGATTGCTTTCGTCAATAAATATTAGAATGAGCGGCAACTCATCTGGTTAGGTTTTAGTGGCATTAACGCTACTATGTTTAGGAATCAAGAGGGTAATTAAACTATGGCGACAATGAAGGATGTTGCTCAACTGGCAGGTGTATCAACGGCGACGGTCTCACGTGCGTTGATGAACCCCGAAAAAGTGTCTTCAGCCACAAGGAAGCGGGTTGAAGATGCGGTATTAGAAGCGGGATATTCTCCTAATTCTCTCGCGCGTAACTTACGTCGAAACGAGTCGAAAACCATCATAGCAATCATCCCGGATATTTGTGATCCTTATTACACAGAGATTATCCGAGGTATTGAAGATGCCGCGATGGAGCATGGCTATATCGTATTGTTGGGTGACAGTGGGCAACAGAAAAAACGAGAGAGCTCTTTTGTCAATTTGGTTTTCACCAAACAGGCAGATGGTATGCTGTTACTTGGGACTGATCTCCCTTTTGACGTGAGTAAACCAGAGCAAAAGAACCTACCACCTATGGTGATGGCTTGTGAGTTTGCACCAGAGCTAGAGTTACCTACGGTTCACATTGATAATCTCACTTCGGCGTTTGAGGCGGTCAATTACTTGACAGGATTAGGTCATAAAAGAATTGCACAAATTTCGGGACCAAGCTCTGCGGCTCTATGCCAGTTTCGTCAGCAGGGTTACCAGCAAGCACTTCGCCGAGCGGGGATCACCATGAATCCCAATTATTCTGTTTGTGGTAATTTCTCTTTTGAAGATGGGGCGAAAGCAGTGCAACAACTGCTGTCTCTGCCTGAGCCTCCAACGGCCATTTTCTGCCACAACGATACGATGGCGATCGGTGCCATTCAAGCGACGAAAAAGCTTGGTTTGCGTGTCCCTAATGATTTGTCAGTGGTCGGTTTTGATGACATCCAGTTTGCTCAGTACTGTGATCCACCATTGACAACAATTTCCCAACCTCGTTATGAAATTGGCCGTCAGGCCATGTTGATGATGTTGGATTTGTTGCGGGGGCATGATGTTAGAGCTGGTTCGCGTTTGCTGGAAACCAAGTTTATTTGCAGAGCGAGTGCAGCACCACCAAGAACGCTCTAATTTCCCCGTTAATGGGAGGCGATGATTTTTTGATGTGTCGCTTCCACTTATGCTCTGTAAACGAAAGCCATTCTGCATTACCATAGCGGCAAGACAATAAACGTTGATGTACGACAGTGGCCAATAGAGATTATGTAAAACGCGGGCGTGGCAACAGTGCCCGAAAAACCTCACGTAAAAAGTCAGCTCCGAGAAAAAAACCATGGCGCAGTGCTTTACTGGCGGTGTTCATGGTTGGCGTATTTGGTTACGGACTTTATCATTTAAGCAATGATCCGCAACCTGCGCAGCCGCCTGTCCAACAAACACAGTCCAAACCTAAAATTAAAAAACAAATCCCTCCACCACCAGAAGAGAAGTGGGATTATGTCGATACGCTGCCCAATCGTGAAATCGAAGTGACCGCCAAGGAGCAAGTGGTCTCAGAGATACCCTACGTGATGCAATGCGGTGCGTATAAAAGCGATGCTCAGGCGCAAGCACGTAAATTGGATATCGCGTTTCAAGGTCTCAATAGTAAGGTTCGTAAAAAAGAAGGCAGCAGTTGGTATCGTGTTGTCTTGGGGCCTTATAAATTTAAACGTGACGCTGAACGTGATAAGCACAAGTTGCAGCGAGCTAAGATAGAACCCTGTGCTATCTGGAAGGAAACTCAGTGAAGGTGTTAAACAGCGGACTGATACTGTTCGCTTTTTTTTCCGTGTTTGTGACGTCAGTTTCTTCTGGCGGGAAACGTTGAGTCGATTCCACATGGGCGGCCTTTTAATCGGTGAACTAAGAGGTTTATTCTTCGTATTTGTTTGTACCTCTTCGATGCCCTTGAATTTTTCTCAAATGAACCTCATATACTTTTTAACTAAAAAATTAAAGTGCTAATAATGAGGCCTGATTCGTGACTACAATCGTATCCGTTCGTAGAAATAATAAAGTCGTTATCGCAGGTGATGGGCAAGTCTCTCTGGGTAACACCGTGATGAAGGGCAATGCAAAGAAAGTACGCCGTTTATACAATAATAAAGTGTTAGCAGGATTTGCTGGAGGGACAGCAGATGCCTTCACTCTATTTGAACGTTTCGAAAGTAAGCTGCAAATGCATCAAGGGCATTTGACCAAAGCCGCGGTTGAGTTAGCCAAAGACTGGCGTAGTGATCGAGCTCTACGTAAGCTTGAAGCTTTGCTTGCGGTTGCTGATGAGACGGCCTCACTTATCATCACGGGCAACGGTGATGTTGTTCAGCCAGAAAATGATCTGATTGCTATTGGTTCGGGTGGGAATTTTGCTCAAGCATCCGCTACGGCATTGTTGGAGAATACTGAATTGGATGCGCGAGAAATCGCAGAGAAATCGTTAAAAATTGCTGGTGATATTTGTGTCTTTACGAATCACCACCACACTATCGAAGAACTAGAAATTTCAGTGGATAACGCGGAATAAAACCAGATAGTGGTAACCGACCTTAAGGAAATTGATTATGTCTGAAATGACGCCTCGCGAAATCGTACATGAACTTAACCGCCATATTATTGGTCAGGAAAACGCCAAGCGTTCAGTTGCTATTGCGCTGCGCAACCGCTGGCGTCGAATGCAGCTTGAAGAAAGCTTGCGAGTTGAAGTTACGCCTAAGAATATTTTGATGATAGGCCCGACGGGGGTAGGTAAAACGGAAATTGCTCGCCGTCTGGCAAAGCTTGCCAATGCCCCTTTCATTAAAGTTGAAGCCACAAAGTTCACCGAGGTGGGTTATGTTGGTAAGGAAGTTGAAACCATTATTCGTGATTTGACCGATGTGGCGTTGAAGTTGACTCATCAACAGGCGATGGAAAAAGTACAGTTTCGTGCTCAGGAGCAAGCAGAAGAGCGGGTTCTAGACGCATTGTTGCCACCAGCCCGCGACGCTTGGGGACAGAACGAACAGCAAGAGGACAACTCAAGTACTCGCCAAGTTTTTCGTAAGAAACTGCGTGAAGGCCAGCTAGACGACAAAGAAATTGAAGTCGACGTGGCTGCGCCACAAATGGGGGTAGAAATCATGGCTCCCCCTGGCATGGAAGAAATGACCAATCAGCTTCAAGGCATGTTTCAGAATCTAGCGGGCGACACTAAGAAAAAGCGCACATTGAAAATTAAGGATGCGTTGAAGGCTTTAACTGAAGAAGAGGCAGGAAAACTCGTCAATCAGGAAGAGCTGAAAGAACAAGCAATCTATAATGTTGAAAACAATGGGATTGTGTTTATTGATGAGATCGATAAAATCTGCAAGCGCGGGGAAAGTTCTGGTCCTGATGTTTCACGTGAAGGCGTACAGCGTGATTTGCTGCCTTTGATCGAAGGCAGTACGGTTTCGACAAAGCATGGCATGGTGAAAACGGATCATATTTTGTTCGTCGCATCCGGAGCCTTTCAGGTGGCGAAACCGTCTGATTTAATCCCTGAATTGCAAGGTCGTCTGCCTATCCGGGTTGAATTGGAAGCACTATCAAGCAATGACTTCAAACGTATTCTGACTGAGCCCAAAGCCTCTTTGACCGAACAATACATCGCTTTACTTAAAACAGAAGATGTCGATGTTGAGTTTACCGAAGATGGAATTACTCAAATTGCTGAGGCGGCTTGGACCGTCAACGAAACAACAGAGAATATCGGCGCTCGCCGTTTGCATACCGTGATGGAACGTTTAATGGACGAAATCTCGTTTGATGCGACAGATAAAGCGGGCGCTAAGCTGACCATTGATGCGGATTATGTCACGACACGTCTTGGTGAGTTTATTGAAGATGAAGACCTGAGTCGTTTTATTCTTTAATACCACCATCAATGCGTTACAGTCACAATCAATAGAATGATACCGGCCTTGATGGTCGGTTTTTTTATGAAAATTTGTTTTCCCTCTCAATATGAAGTTTAGTGTTTAAAGTACCCAGTTTCCGTCCATGATCTCGTCTATATTGGTGGAAGGATGCCATAAGTAGGGTAGCAATATGTCGGAGAGTGAAAATCAGGTTCTGTTAAGCGACTTTATCGAGTATTCACATAAAGAGATGGCCGCACGTTCGGTACAAAACTATCTACAGCTCAAGAGGCGACATTCTATCCGAGACTTTTCAAATCGAGATGTCCCTAAAGAAGTGATTGAGAACTGCATACGTGCGGCTGGCACAGCGCCAAGTGGCGCGAATCATCAGCCATGGCATTTTGTCGCGATTAAAAACCCCGATCTGAAAGGCAATGTCCGTCAAGCGGCAGAAGAACTTGAACAATCATTTTATCAGGGGCGGGCAGGACAAGAGTGGCTTGATGCACTCCGGCCACTTGGCACCAGCGCGAGTAAACCTTATCTAGACAACGCACCTTGGTTAATTGCCGTCTTTTCACAAAAACGCGGTGGGATGCAAAATGATGGTGAGCAAACCAACTATTACGTGCATGAGTCGGTAGGTATCGCAACGGGTTTCTTAATTCAAGCGTTACACCACGCAGGGTTGGGTACGCTGACTCATACTCCAAAACCCATGAGTTTCCTCAGTGCGATCTGTGGTCGAGATAATGCGGTCGATCGGCCATATATGTTGATTGTGACGGGGTACCCCAGCCAAGAAGCGATCATTCCAAGCCATGCGACTTACAAAAAGTCACTGGATGAAATTGCCACTTTTTTGGAGTAACAATGACGTGGTGCTGAGCTGAGCATCCGATGGTTTGCGCGTAAGGCAATGAGCTAAATGATTAGAACACAGACAAGTGAGAGCGCAGAGATAATACCTGCAAACATGTAGCAAGCGACTTTCCCTGCAAGACCAGAGTGATACCTCAAGTCATGCATACCATGATGCAACCTGTGCATCGCATGCCACATTGGAAGGGAAATAGTCGCAATGATAAACATTGCCCCGATAAAGCTTTGGGCAAATTCGGTCACTCGCATGTAGCTGAGCGCTTGGGCATCAAATATACCAAGTGGGACAAGCACACCTAACACTAAAATGGTCACGGGTGTCACTATTGCAAACCAAGTTCCACCGATGGCGAAAAGCCCCCACCAGATTGGCTCATCAGAACGTTTGGGAGTTTTGTTTATCGAATAGGAAGTCATAGAGTGCTCCTTAAATAACTAATAGCACGATGAGTGACACCAAGGTGACCATGGACCATTGGGCCAAGACGACAATGCTCTTTGTGACCAATTTCCCTCTTAAACGAATTGGCATAACCTGAGGCATCATGCTGAAAAAAGTGTGGGCATGCAGCAGGCTGGCAAAGAGAGCGATCATATTCATGGTGATGACAATGGGGTGGGTCATAAAGGTCAGCCAGCCTTGCCAAGTGTTCGACCCTAATAAAAAGGCGATCAATCCATATGTCAGAAAGAGGGTGAACGTAATCAAAGGGAGGATCGTCGCTTCACGTAACATGTAAAAGCGGTAAGCGGGGCGTTTCAACCACCAAGTGCGTTTGACTGGCCTCATGTAAGGCTTACGATGGCTCATTCTAATGTCTCCTGGTTTTTAGGTCGGTCATCAGGCTTGAACATTGCGATAACAAAGTCTAATGAAGAGTGCACTTTGCCTTGATTAACGGCGGCTGCTGGGTCCACATTTTTGGGGCATACGTCAGAGCAGTAGCCGACAAACGTACAACCCCAAGCGCCATGTTCACCGTTGATAAGGGGCATGCGTTCTGCTTTGCCGTTATCTCGGCTGTCTAAATTATAGCGGTGGGCGAGCGTCAATGCGGCGGGGCCAATAAATTCGGGGTTTAATCCAAATTGAGGGCAAGCGGCATAGCAAAGACCGCAGTTAATACAGTTCGCAAACTGCTTGTATTTCTTCATTTGCTCAGGAGTTTGTCTGTTGACGCCGCTTTCTGGTGTACGTTCATTGCCAATAATATAAGGTTTAATCGCCTCTAAACGTTCGATGAAAGGCGTCATGTCAACGATCAGATCTTTTTCAATAGGAAAGTTCGCCAGTGGCTCGACCTTGATACTATTGGGGTAATCACGCAGGAACGTTTTGCAGGCTAGTTTTGGTTGGTCATTGACCATCACACCGCACGAACCACATATCGCCATACGACAAGACCAACGATACGAGAGCTTATTGTCTAGGTTGTCTTTGATGTAGCCGAGCGCATCGAGTACAGATGTGGTGTCGTCGTAGGGGACGCTAAAGGGTTGTCTATGTGGATGTGCGTCTTTTTCAGGATCATACCTAAGAATGTCGATGTGTTTAACACGGTTGGTTGGCATTATGCTTGTCCCTCAACGCATTGGTTTAACGTTTGTTGTGCTTGCTCTTCAGCTTGACCATATAGACGGACGTTGGGAGGGGACTTAGTGATCTTGACACGACTATATTCAATCGATGGGGCAGCATCCATTTTAAAGAAAGCGAGCGAGTGTTTGAGAAAATTGACATCGTCACGTTCAGTGCAGTGGTCATCGAGTCGTTGATGTGCTCCACGGGACTCTCTTCGAAGGATAGCGCAGTTGACCATAGCTTCAGCTATATCAAGAGAGTAGCTGACTTCAAGTGTGCACAGAAGGTCGGTATTGAATACTTTTCCTTTGTCTTTGATGTTGATTTCTTTGACGCGTTTTTTGAGGTCAGTGAGCTTATTTATGGTGGCTTTCATCAAATCCTCCTGACGATATATGCCGCATCCTGCTTCCATTGTGTGGCCCATTTCAGTGCGGATTTCAGCCCAGCTTTCGTCTCCTTCTTGTTCCATTAACGCCTTGATACGCGCTTCAACGACGTGGGCTTGTTCTGCAACGGATGGTTCGTCCCAACCGTTAAATTCGATTGCACGCTTGACGGCTTGTTCACCAGCAAGGCGACCAAATACCATGAATTCAGCTAATGAGTTCGATCCTAAACGGTTGGCGCCGTGCAATCCAATTGATGCACATTCTCCTACGGCAAAAAGTCCTCGAATACGGGTTTCACATTTGCTGTTGGTTTCTATGCCACCCATGGTGTAATGAACCGTTGGACGGATTGGGATGGGTTCTTTAGCGGGGTCGACGTTGACGTAGGCTTTGGCGAGTTCACAAATGAAAGGAAGGCGCTCTAACAGATATTCTTCCCCCAGATGGCGAAGATCGAGATGGACTACATCACCTAAAGGGTGTTTGATGGTGTTACCTTTTTGCCTCTCATGCCAGAATGCCTGTGAAACTTTATCACGAGGGCCAAGTTCCATATGTTTGTTTTTAGGCTGTCCAACGGGGGTTTCGGGGCCTAAACCATAGTCTTGTAGGTAGCGATAGCCGTTCTTATTCACCATAGTGCCACCTTCACCACGGCAACCCTCTGTCATGAGGATGCCTGTGCCGGGTAGGCCTGTTGGATGGTACTGAACGAACTCCATATCTCGGAGGGGAACACCATGGCGATAAGCCAGCGCCATCCCATCACCTGTCACAATACCACCATTGGTATTACAGTGATAAACACGACCCGCCCCACCTGTTGCAAGCACAACCGATTTGGCTTTGATTGTGACGAGTTCACCTTCTGACATTTGAATGGCTATCAGGCCTTGGATCTGATTGTTTTCGACTAGAAGGTCTACAACAAAGCACTCATCGAAGCGCGTAATATTGGTGTACTTTAATGACGTTTGGAATAGGGTGTGAAGCATATGAAAGCCAGTCTTATCAGCAGCGAACCAAGTTCGTTCGACTTTCATACCACCAAAGCGTCGTACATTGATATCCCCATTGTCTTTGCGACTCCAAGGACAACCCCATTGCTCCATTTGGATCATTTCTTTAGTGGAATGTTCAACAAAGTATTCAACGACGTCTTGTTCACATAGCCAGTCACCTCCTGCAACAGTATCGTTGAAATGGTTGTCTAAACTGTCCTCTTCTTTGATCACTGCGGCAGACCCGCCTTCTGCTGCCACTGTGTGAGATCGCATTGGGTACACTTTGGATATGAGTAAAATATCTAGTTCAGGGTTGACTTCGGCTGCGGAAATGGCAGTGCGAAGACCAGCGCCACCAGCGCCGATGACTGCGATATCTGTGGTAATGGTTTTCACAGTTATTCTCCAGTGTGATTATGGTTTTACGTCATTACTAATGCCGAGATTATATCCCTGCAATTTCTAATGATTAGTGTATGGGAGGGGCTATGTTCAAACATTGATTTATTTGGGGTTTTGCGTCGTTATTTCTGCCAAGAGAGAACGAAAATCGGGTTATGTGATGTTTGTCATTGCACAGGTTAATTGTTGATAATGAACTAAATGAAGGTAAGTGACGGACTTGCCACGTGAGTCGCGAGTGATTGTTGGCCTGTGGGGCGACGCCAGCGCTTTTCCGTTTTAAATGATGAGGATTTTCAAAACACAAAAAAGGTGTTAGCGTTTCACCCCTCTTTTCATTTTAGGTAAACGTCTTATGCAGACGCAGACGCAGACGCAGTGGCAGCCATCAGCCTCGATTGAGCAACTAAAGCAGAGAGCGGATTTGATGCGGTCTATACGTCAGTTTTTTAGTGACAGGCGGGTGTTAGAAGTTGAGACACCGGTGATGAGTCAGGCGACAGTGACCGATATCCATCTACATACTTTTAAAACGGAGTTTTCTGGTCCGGATCATGCTAATGGAAAAACGCTGTATTTAATGACCAGTCCCGAGTTTCACATGAAGCGCTTGCTTGCTGCGGGAAGTGGTTGCATCTATCAAATCTGTAAGTCTTTTCGTAACGAAGAAAGTGGGCGATACCATAATCCAGAATTTACAATGCTCGAATGGTACAGAGTTGGTTTTGATCATCATAAATTGATGGATGAAATGGATGACTTATTACAGAAATTGCTGCTATGTGGGTCAGCGGAGCGTATGACGTATCAACAAGCGTTTCTTGATGTACTTGGAGTGTGTCCGTTGGAAGCCTCTATGGTCGAGCTCAAAGCAGTTGCAGCTACGCTGGGCTTAAGTGATATCGCTTCCTCAGAAACAGATAGAGATACGCTATTACAATTACTTTTCAGTATTGGTGTGGAAACTAACATTGGCCAGACGGTGCCTGCCTTTGTTTATCATTTTCCAGCCTCTCAAGCTGCGCTAGCAAAAATTAGTCTGCAGGATACGCGCGTCGCTGAACGTTTTGAAGTGTATTTTAAGGGGATCGAATTAGCGAATGGTTTTCATGAACTGGAGAGTGCGAAAGAGCAGTTAGAGCGATTCGAGCAAGACAATCTTAAGCGAAGCAAAATGGGACTAGATCCTCAGTCGATTGATCACCATCTTATTCAAGCTTTGGAAATGGGGTTGCCAAGTTGCGCAGGCGTTGCCTTGGGTATTGACCGTTTAATTATGCTGGTGCTCGAATGTGCCCATATCGAACAGGTGACCGCTTTTCCATTCCAGCGAGCGTGATAAAAAGGCTGGCACAATGGACAGCCTTTTTATTCATTTTAATCAACAGAACTGGGTCGTTGGTACCATTGTGAACGTGCGTCAGTTTGATCAAACAGGTTGTATTGTTTGTTCAACATTTGGCCGCCATCTCGAGTGATAGGTTCCCAAGAGATTTTTGCTCGGCTTACACTCGGTTTGATGGTCATGATGTCTAGCGGAATGGATACATAAAATCCTTTATTGTAGCTGCCTTCACCATATTCTTCAGCCGTAAGATCGGTGAAGGTGGCGTATGCGCCGACAATCACGCCTGACTTAAATTGCTTTGAAAAATCCAGTCGGGCGCCCAAGTCTCCGCCCAAGAACTTGCCTGCGCTCAGTTTAAATAGCGTGTCCTCAAGAAAGTGCCAGCTAGGCATATAGTAGCCTGTGACGTGCCCGGTTGTTCCGCGGCTTAAGACATAGGCTTGGCAGGAAGGTGTTGATGTATTACAAGTCGCTTCATCGTAAAAAAAGTAATCATCGCTGTAGACGCCAAACCATGAGTCTGGATCGCGTTGGCTGATAAGGTTAGCATCAAACCCGACCGCCCAGTTGGTGTTCATAGGACGATACAAGACTTCGCCCCCAACCCCGGCAAACATCATTTCCAAATAGCCCGCATACATCTGGGTGTAGATACTTTGAGCGGGTTGTTCGAACCAAGTCAATTGCAAATGATTCAGCCTGACGGGATTGTCATGCACATAGGCACGGAACAAGGTGCGTACTCTCGGTGTGGAATAATTGCTGATATGGGGGGAATTGTCGATGTAGTTAAATTTGTCATAGTTATCGACCAGATTGAAAATGATTGAACCACCAAATTCAAGGTTGTCGGTCAGCCAGTAATGAGAGTTTGCACCAATTCCCAGACTATAAAGGTAGAAAGCTTCGGGGCCCCCAAGACTTTGTTTCAAAACAGGCTCAAAGCCATAATCCCATCGTTTTTTGCTTTCCGCGACGGGGGAGGAGGCAAGGTATTTGGGTTCACTGTCTTTAAAGCTGTCACTGATTTTTGTTTCAGTCGATAAGTGGTTTGCGGCTTTTAGATACGCCTCTTTACGGATGGTTGTTTGTTTGAGAGCCATTCCATCTTGTTGTTCCACGACTTTAAATACACGAATGAGTTCACTTGAGTGGTTGGTCAAGATAGCCGCAGTGCGATCCAGAGCTTCTTCACGGTCACGATATTTTGTTTGTTGGCCTTTTACTATTATCGCATCACCATCAATAGAAATTTCGTTGTTTTGGTATCCTGCGTTGGTTCCGATTTGCTGGGCGACCTGTTTCCAGTCGGTGTTTTGAACATTTTTGCCCGAGCCTGTCGCCTGTTTGGCTTCATCACGCCAAACGGCTTTCATATCATTGAAGTTAGTGTAAAGGTTTATACCAAAAGTGATGGTATCGCCACGTTGATAACTGACCTTCGCATCTCCCCAATCGCCAAGTCGGTAATTGAGGCCCAGATTCCAAGGCGTGTGTTGAGGCATGGCTTTGCCTGCTCTGACAACGGGGTAATCTTGGCTGTAGTCATTTCCATCATATTCTAATTTTATGCGTAAAGGCCGATAAGGGGTCTGATATTCAAAACCACCAAATAAAGCGGCAGGGCCTTTAAACCAGCGTTCATAATCGACATTTCCTCCCGAATTAGAAAAATCGCCCTCTCGATTACAGTATCGGTCACTCACTTCACAGAAAGGGTTGGTTACATTACCACGTTGTCCTAAGTATCCCCAGCCCAAGCCTAAGGTCACATCGATACTGCCAAAACGCTTTGTGGCAGCAACAAACTCACCATCGAACAATCCCGTTCCGCCGAAATCTCGAACTCCCACAGATGTTTCCGGTAGCCAGTAGCCTTCTTGCCAAAGGCGTATTTTGAAGTCGATTCCTTTGTCGGTGTAAAGATTATCGCCACTATAAGAAGGATTATCGCTAAACAAAAGATCAGGAACACGAGTATATCGAACAGTAGACTCTAGCCAACTCATTAATTGAATCGAAGCACTATAGTGCTGATAGTCGTCATTAGCACTAACCCCTAAATTGAATTCCCCTTCACTGGCCATGCGACCAGAGGGCATTTGGATCAGTCCAGTTCCTCCAAAGTCCGTTTGGGAAACTTTAAATGGTTCGGCGTACGCGGAAAAAATCAAACCCATTGAAACGAAAAGTGAGGTGGTCGTGTTGGTTTTCATGAGTAGTTTCTTCTCCAGACGAGCAGGGAGATTATGTTCTGCTCAAGTTGTAACAGCGCTTCCGACGGATTGTTAAAGGCCAAAAATAGTATGGAGCCAGGTGGAATGGCCGTTTGGTCATCGTTCCAGTAGGCAAAGCCAATCTTCTTATAGGTACCATCGGGATAAATTAGCCAAACAAAGCTGTTGCTTGCATCGGACAGTGCTTTAGAGGAAGAAAGATAATCTCTCACCGTCTTATCGGGTTGGGATTCCGGTTTTGTTGTGCTGAAGAACAAGCCTTCCAAACTGATTGTGGTGGGTCTGTCGGGATATTCGAATTCGTAGTGCCCTGATAATATAGGATTGGCTGAGGGTTCTAAACGAACAAAATCCAAATCAAGTGAGACCTTTTCTCGGTAGCCGATAGACCACTGACTTATCTGTTCATGCAAAATGCCCAAACTTTCATTGAAATCAGGCTGCTCTGCTCTTAGTTTATTGATTTGATTAAGGACGGATTGTTTCCGATTGTTGGCTATTCTTTGTTTGTCCAAATTGAACAATGCATTGTTGATAGCATAACTGAACGGGGTTTGATTCTTACTATGTATGTTTGTGTCGTTGAGCGCCCTTTCCAAGCGGACAGGGGCATCGTATTCAATAATGAGCTGTTCGCTGGGCAATTCAACCGTGACAACGCCGGCTATTGACGAAGAAAGGGGCATAGTTAGCCACAGCAATGAGAGAAATGTACGTTTCATTGGCACTATCCTTTGAATGGCTTGAGTATTTCTTGTTCAATAAAGAGTTGGTCGGGAATGACCCATTGAGCAGATTTGACGACATTCCCATCTAAATCTGTCCAGTAAGTGCTATGCATTGTTTTATCTAAGCCGTCAAAAGAGAGGTATTCCTGCCACATGTGAGTTTGTTGGCTCCAGATGGCTGATTCTAGTTGCAGTGTGGCGACTTTCGTTGTGTCGATTCGCGCAAGGTGATTGAATTGATAGTTCGGCTGCCAATCGTAGGTTGCTTGCCACTGATACTGTTTTTTTTGAAAATGTGGGATTTCTTTAGAGGCCAATACTCCGGAAAGGTTGGAGCCGGGCAAGTTGTACGTTTTTACAACACGTCCATTTTCAGTGACGATCATCGCACTATCATTTGAAATCCACTTAAGTTGAAGGTTGCCTGAGATGGGTTGTTTTTCTACAAACGCCAAAACCATAAAAATCTGAGGTCCGTCATTTATTTTGAAATAACTGCTGGCGTAGGGAAGTTGGCTGATCGCTTGTTTATCTAGGCTAATATTGTCAAAGCCAAAAAGGGCTTCTTTTAAAGTGTCATTTGTATCAGAAAAGCGTTGCGTGCACCCAAAAAGCAGTACGAAAAATGTTGCGAGGAGTGAAAACCGCACTCTATTTGGCATCTTGAGATCCATATCTAAAAAATAAATGAAAAAACACCCTTAGTTTCACTAAGGGTGTTTGCTCATAACGTTCAATAACTAGTTAGTACCAGTCGTACCTGTAGTTCCGTCATTGTCAGAAGCTGCGACCGCAACCGCTGCTACAGCGATAGCTGCACCAACCGCAACCGCGGTGGTTGTCGCGGCACCAGCAGCCGCAGTCGTTGCTGCAGTAGTCGACCCTGCCGCTGTTCCACCAGCAGAGCCGCCAGCAGTACTTGCACTAGAGCTTTCTTCTGCGAAAGCGCCCGCTGAAGCACCAAATGCCAATAGCATTGCTAAAGCAAATTTTTTCATTGATTATTTCCTTGTAAATTTACAAATAAAACATCGATGGTGGAGCAAAATATAACCACTCCAATTACCATTCTATTTTACTTTTCACTATGTGTAAAAAGTAAAATAAATCCACTAGGATGATTTGTCACATCTTAATTTGCTTAATCTAGGATGCCCTTTATAATAATTCGGCTTTAATACTATTCGGGTAACTCGGTGCGCATCATAGAACGAAACAATAAATTGAGACCATTATTTTCTCCACGTGAGGTTGCTCTTAGTGTCATTGGTGCCGTAATCGTTTTTTGTCACACTCCGTCTTATGCATCCCCTTGGATTGAAGCAAATGACTCTTTTTTGAGGTCGTCTATGCTTGCCTTGAGTGATGGTGGTCTTCTAAGCGGACCAACGAGTACGTTCCCTCTGCGTTGGTCTTTGGTCACTGAGCAAGCAGGTAAGTCTGATGCGGGTAAGTTGAAAAATGAGCTGGCCTATTTTAATTATTCACTGCAAAGCGCCAAGCTTAACCGAGGCAATCGCCGCTTTGCTGTGAAAGGCGGGGGAGAGGAGTCTCAAAATAACTGGTTTTCTGATGTCTCGCGTGATGAATGGGCAGTGGAGGCAAGCTATGAGCACCTTTCAAACAGCTTTGCATTTAGGTGGAATGGTCGATACCAAGATAGAAATAACGATCAAGAATTTTCGTTTAAAGAGAGTTATCTTGCCTTTAACGCCGGAAAAGCATTAGTTGATATTAGTAGCTTGCCCAAGTGGTGGGGGCATGGTTGGAATCACAATCTTATTTTATCCACATCAGGTGAGGATTTGGATGTGGGATTGAGTTGGATGGGCGACACTCGTGTGATCGGGGTTTGGAATGTAAACATTAACATCACTCAACTCGATGATCTGGATTACGATTACAGGACGTCTTTTAGATATGTCAGCCAACTGTCTTCATGGCTTGAGTTTGGACTGTCGAATCATTATTGGTTTGAAGCGAATAAGAGCCGGGCTGAAAGTTCTCAAAGTCAAGCCGCAGTTGACGCTCGGGCCTCTCTGCCACAATATCTGGACATTCAGCACAGTGTATACACAGAGCTCGCTTCTGCACAAAAACAAGCGGGTTTGGGCGCTTATATGATCGGTTGGAGCGGCCATCGGCCGATAGGCGGAAGCTCCTTGCGTATTGCGATTGAGTATCAGTCTATTGATGCAGACGAGCGGTACAAGATACGTGAAAGTACTTTAGATAACTATTTACAATCGAGTTACCTTCTCAATAAAAGCTGGACGATCAGTGGTTATTTTCAGTTGAAAAATGATCATAAGATATCCATTGTGGTAGCAACTCAAGAGTCACTTGATGCTGAAAGAAAAAAACAAAATAAATATCAATTATCTTACCAGCTACCAATGTTAAAAGGACAAGTGAAGTTGATGGCTGATGTTACAGATGATAACAATGAAAGTGAAACCTATTTGTGGTCACAATATGAATTCAGGTTCTAGCGTAATGAGAATATTAACATTTAAGCTCAAAATCCCCTTAATCATGGGTGCCGTATTTTTAAGTGCCAGTGCATTTGGAGCAATGCCCTCTCAGGCTCAGATTAATCAATTTAAAGCACTACCCAAAGCTCAACAAGAGATGTTGGCTAAACAGCTGGGCGTTGATATTTCAGCATTGGACTCTTTTGATACTACAGTGCTTGGTTCGGACTCCAGTGACCTTAAGAGCAGCCCACCAGAGCGAGCGACTGGCACAAGTGATTACGCGATAGATAGCAAGCGTAAAAAGAATGCATACAAATTCAAGGGCTCAGAGTTGCCGTTTTTCGGTTATGACGTGTTCTCCGGTTCTTCACTGGATTTTACGCCAATTGAAAACTTACCGGTCCCTAATGACTATATTATTTCTCCAGGAGATGAAGTCCGAATACAGCTGTTTGGTAAGTCTTACACGGATGTGAAATTAAAGGTCGATAGTGAAGGTAAAATTAACCTACCAGATTATGGACCTGAGTATGTTGCTGGCCAGACCTTCAGTGAAATTAAAGGTTTCATAGCGTCTTTAATTCAGCGTAAATCCATAGGCGTCGATGCCGTAGTTTCGCTAAGTGCAATGCGTACCATGCAAGTTTTTGTTACAGGTGACGTTACTCAGCCAGGTGCTTATAATGTTAATGGTTTGACCACCTTATCTCAGGCATTGATTGCTGCTGGAGGTATAAACTTGACGGGGAGCCTACGCAATATAAAAGTGAAACGTCTTGGTAAGACGGTGGTTACTTTTGATGCCTACAATTTAATTGTGAAGGGAGATTCTCGCCAAGATATACGCTTACAGGCTGGTGATACGATTCTAGTGCCCGCCAAACAAGCCGATGTCGTGGTAAAGGGAGAGATTCTTCGTCCCGCTCACTACGAATTAACTGCAGCAAGCCAGTTGCAAGAACTGATCAATATTGCTGGTGGCGCGTTACCTACTGCATACTTATCTAAAGTTAGCCTCAAACGCCGTACTAATGACGGTATTAAGCAGTTAACGCTGGATTTATCTAATATCAAGGATAAGTCTATTAAACTTCAAGCGGGGGATGAGATATCTTTGCGCCCTACTGGTAATAAGATGAAGAATGCCATTGCCCTGCGTGGTGAGCTGTTTCGGCAGGGGGCCTATCAGTTTAAAGCTGGGTTGCGCATCAGTGATGTGATTAGCCAAGATGACCTCAAAGAAAATGCTGATCTATCTTATGCCTTATTAGTTCGGGAAAAAGTGGACACACGTCATATCAATGTATGGCAATTTAACTTGGGAGAGGTCTTAGATGACCCCGATTCCATTGATAACTTTGAGCTTGATCAAGGTGATCAGTTGTTTGTTTTCGATAGTGGACTGGATGTCGATTATTGGTATCGAGAGCAAAAATCTGACAATACAAAGCGTATGGAAAAACGAGCGCTTACTCTGGCTCTTAAGGATCAGGAAACTCAGGCACGTTACGATGCACATCACTCTACAAGTATAGAGGCGTATGCTAATTCGGCGTCACAAGAAAATGGACCTTACCTTGAGCCAAACCTCTCTTATGCCAACCAAGTTGCCGCTCCAAACCAAAGAGCTAATAGTGCTAAGAGAGTGGCTATCTTGGATTCAGAGACAGGGGCTTTGGTTGAAAAGGAACAAACCAAAGCTCTCAAGATTGCAGATAATGATAAATTTGCTGAGGCTGATGATTTTAGATTGTCGAGCAGAGAAGCACTACTTAAGCCAATTATTGAGCGCCTGAAAGCCCAAGCGAGCTTATCTGAGCAAGCAAAAATCATAGAAATCTCCGGCGCGGTGAAATACCCAGGAGTGTACCCGTTGCCTGAAAACTCCAGCTTTGATCGTTTGGTTTCGGCCTCCGGTGGTTTTGCTGAGCAAGCTTTCTTATATAGTGCGGAATTAAGTCGTTCGGAGAAAGTGGACAGAGATTTTGTGGTTAGGCATATCCCCTTTTCGCCTTATGAGCTTATAAATGGCCAAAAAACATTGGATATAAAGCCACAAGATCATTTGGTGATAAAAACGCAACCCAATTGGCAGCGCGGCAATACAATCGAGTTGCAAGGTGAAGTGGTCTTCCCTGGTGCTTATACTTTCCAACGAGGCGAAACAATTCAAGATGTGATTGAGCGTTCAGGAGGTTTAACCCAATTTGCTTACCCTCAGGGGGCGGTGTTTAGTCGAGAAAGCCTACGTCGTCAGGAAGAAGAACGTTTGAAGCTGTTGAATCTTCAGCTAAAACAAGAAATTGGCAATTTAGCACTGCGGCGCCAGAATTCTAGTGCTACCTATACAGCAAGTCCCACTGAAGCAATGACGATTGCTGATGAACTGGCTTCTACGGAAGCTATTGGCCGCTTGGTTATTGACTTGCCGCAAGCGTTGGAAGGGGACAAGCTTGCTGATATTATGATTGAGAAAGGGGACAAACTCTACATTCCAGCGAGACAACCTGTTATTAGTATTATGGGGGAAGTGCAGTTTGCATCGAACCATACCTTCAAGCCTGATATGAGTATAGAAGATTATATTTCCTCAGCAGGTGGAACAAAAAAACAAGCCGATACCGATAGGGTCTATGTGGTGCGCGCTGATGGTTCGGTTATGCTACCAAACAACTCTTTTTGGTTTAGTCGTCAAACGAGTTCTTTGGAGCCTGGGGATACTATCATTGTGCCTTTAGATACCGATTATCTCGATGGTTTGAGTACATTGTCTTCCGCGACACAAATTCTATATCAGATAGGTGTTGCTTGGAGTGCCGTTAAAAATTAATTTATCAGCCCTCTTTTGGAGGGCTGCAGCTAAAAGAAATAATTATGAACAAACCTCTTACTCACGAAAGAGAATTCACGCGCTTGCAGCCGTTATCTGTTTCCAATGATGACATAGATATTAAAGAACTTATCTCTAGTCTCTGGAAGGAAAAGTGGACTCTCATCGCTATAACTGCACTGTTTGCTTTGGGGGGTGTTATTTTTTCAACCTCACGTCCCAATATTTATAAGGCTTCTGCTGTTGTGGTTGCTGCCAATGACGAAAAAAGTAGTGGGCTTGCGGCAATGGCAAGCCAATTTGGAGGTTTGGCCTCGCTGGCTGGAATCAACGTTGCTGGTGGAAAGACAGATGATAAAGCTCTATCTCTAGCAACCCTGCAATCACGGAAGTTTATCAATGCGTTTGTGGAGAAATATGCTTTACTGCCGACTCTAATGGCTACTAAATCTTGGAATGAAGAGAGTAATGAAATCTTACTAGATTCAAAAGTTTATGATGGCAACCGTTGGTTACAGGATGCTAGTCATAAAGGTAAGACATTTGAACCTTCAGCATGGGAAGCTTACAAGAAATTTAAGAGTTTACTTAACATACGTGAGTCCAAAGAAACTGGAATCGTAACTATTAGTATTACTCACCAGTCTCCCTATGTTGCTCAGCAATGGCTGCAATGGTTGGTTTTGGAACTCAATTCATGGATGAAAGAAGAATCCTTAACAGAGACTAACCGTAATATAGAGTACCTTGAACAGCAGCTGGACAGAACAAAAGTGGTTGAGATGCAGAATGTCTTTTATCAGATTATTGAGGAGCAAACGAAAACACTTATGCTCGCAGAAGTGAAGGAAGAATATGCGTTTAAGACCATTGATCCACCTGTTGTACCAGAAGAAAAATCAGGGCCAAAGCGTACTCTAATATGCATTCTAGCGACATTGCTCGGCGGGCTCTTTGGCGTGACCTTTATTTTGGTTCGCTATGCATTTCGTCGTGAAGGCTGTACAAACTGATTCTGTGAGTAAAGCTATCTCGCCTTAAGCGTATAACCTCGTTATACTGCCATTCTGATTTTTAGTCCGGATCTGCCCAGCCTCGTTGAAGCAGTTCCATTATTTAAGAGCACAGGACATGCAAGAATACATCGAATTTTTCCAGCAGAATATGATTCTTTCTCTGGTGTGGGTTGGCATACTAATCGCCCTTGTTATGAACATCGTTAAGTCATCGACAGCGGTCTATAAAGAGATCTCAGCGGCGCAGACGACTCATTTAATGAACCGAGAAAGCGGTGTTATTGTGGATATCCGTACCAAGGATGAATTTCGCAAAGGTCACATTACTGATGCAGTTCACATTTTACCGTCTGATATCAAATCTGGTCAATTAACCAGTCTTGAAAAACACAAATCTGACCCAATCATTGTGGTATGCAAAACGGGGCAAACAGCTCAAGAAAGCGCAAACCTTCTCTCTAAAGCAGGTTTTGAGAATGTTAGTTTGCTCAAAAATGGCTTGAGTGCTTGGAATGAAGCGAACTTACCTTTGGTTAAAGGTAAGAAATAACGCATCAGATCGTGTTTAAGTGCGGTTTAATTCGAGTATTCAAACCAAAGGCTTACGTGTTTTACACGATATATTGACCTAGTTTTAGGTGATCTCTCAGTCGCTGCTGTTAAGGCGACTGAACTATGAAAGGATTTTAAAAAATGGCTGAAGCTGCACCACAACAAGACGCGCAAAACTTTTCGATTCAACGTATTTTTCTAAAAGACGTCTCTTTTGAAGCGCCAAACTCTCCTAGTATGTTTCAGAAAGAGTGGAACCCAGATGTTAAACTGGATCTTGACACACAAAGTCGTGAACTGGGTGAAGGTGTTTATGAAGTTGTCTTGCGTTTGACGGTGACTGTCAAGAACGAAGAAGAAACGGCGTTTCTGTGCGAAGTTCAACAAGGTGGTATTTTTACGGCAGATAAAATGGAAGCAGGTCAACTGGCCCATTGCCTTGGTGCATTTTGCCCAAATATCTTATTCCCTTATGCACGAGAAACGATTTCGAGCTTGGTCGTGAAAGGGACATTCCCTCAATTAAACCTAGCGCCTGTTAACTTTGATGCTTTGTTTATGAATTACCTGCAACAGCAGGCTGAGCAAGAAGGTCAGGCAGAAGCCTAAACAATAACAACCTATTCTTTATTATAGGTTGACCGTAAAATGCACAGAGCATCGATACCAAGATGTCATGTGCATTTTTTGTTTCTAAGAATCCATGGCTAGAGTCTTTTATTCCTATTTGGGCGATACTTAGCTAGAAATCTCCAAAATGACTCGGCCACCCTAATGATCATCAGGTGGAACCATGAAAGACAAGAACAGTAATGTCTACAAAAAAGAAATAGCCCTATCAGTACTGGGCGCTGGATCTTACGGAACTTCACTTGCTATTTCGTTAGCGCGTAATGGTGCCAATGTAGTGATTTGGGGGCATAACTCAGAGCACATGTCCCGTTTAGAGAAGGATCGTGCGAATCATCAATTCCTACCTGATATAAACTTCCCAGACTCGCTGATTATTGAGTCGGATCTTGGTAAAGCCGTACAAGCGAGTAGGGATTTATTAATTGTGGTGCCCAGCCATGTCTTTGGGAGTGTGCTTGACAATATCAAACCGTATTTACGTGAAGATTCACGAGTTTGCTGGGCAACGAAAGGCCTTGAGCCAGAAACGGGGCGTTTGTTGAAAGAAGTGGTACGTGAAACCTTGGGTGATGATTACCCATTGGCTGTACTTTCTGGGCCGACCTTTGCTAAGGAACTTGCTAAGGGGATGCCAACCGCGATTTCTGTGGCTTCACCCGATACCAATTTTGTCACTGACCTTCAAGAAAAAATTCATTGCAGTAAGACATTCAGAGTGTACGCCAATAGTGACTTTATTGGGATGCAGTTAGGCGGTGCGGTTAAAAATGTGATTGCGATCGGGGCTGGAATGTCTGATGGTATTGGGTTTGGCGCTAATGCAAGAACGGCACTAATTACTCGTGGTTTAGCTGAAATGACTCGTTTGGGTGTGGCTCTGGGTGCACAGCCAGAAACTTTCATGGGTATGGCGGGGCTTGGTGATCTAGTTCTGACTTGCACTGATAATCAGTCGCGTAATCGACGTTTTGGTTTAGCTTTAGGACAAGGTCAGGGTGTAGAAAAGGCTCAACAGGAAATCGGTCAGGTTGTCGAAGGATACCGGAATACGAAAGAGGTATGGTTGCTCTCCAAGAGAATGGGGGTTGAAATGCCTATTGTTGACCAAATCTATCAAGTACTGTATCAAGGGAAAGACGCACAAAATGCGGCCAAAGACTTGCTCGCTCGGGACAAAAAATCGGAAACCTGAAGAAGTGCTCAAGTAATAGGCGTGAGTGAAAGGAAATGGAAATGAAACATTGTGAAAAGCAGAGAGTCTGGAAAGCCATTGTTCGTGAAGCTCGCGATTTGTCTGAGCAGGAACCCATGCTAGCCAGTTTCTATCATGCCACCATCATAAAGCATGAAAGTTTGACCGCTGCACTGAGTTATATTCTAGCCAATAAACTCAATACAGAATCTATGCCTGCAATAGCTGTACGTGAAGTGGTAGAAGAAGCGTTTAATGCTGATCCCTCGATTACTGAGGCGGCAGCTTGCGATATCTGTGCGACGGTCAACCGTGATCCCGCGGTCTCCATGTACTCTATGCCGCTACTTTATTTGAAAGGCTATCACGCATTACAAGGTTATCGAGTGGCCAATTGGTTGTGGGGACAGGGGCGTGTAGCCTTGGCGACTTATTTACAGAACCAGATTTCTGTGGCCTGTCAGGTTGATATTCATCCCGCGGCTAAAATTGGTTTTGGGATTATGCTGGATCATGCGACCGGGATCGTTATAGGTGAAACAGCGGTGGTCGGAAATGATGTCTCTATCTTGCAGGATGTCACTTTAGGTGGTACCGGAAAAGCATGCGGAGATCGCCACCCTAAAATACGTGAAGGCGTGATGATTGGCGCGGGTGCTAAGATTTTGGGTAACATCGAGGTGGGAGAAGGGGCCAAAATTGGTTCATGTTCCGTCGTGTTGCAGCCTGTCCCTGCCCATACGACGGTAGCCGGTGTACCGGCAAAGATAGTTGGACGCCCTACTACTGATAAACCCTCTTTAGATATGGATCAGCAGTTTAATGGTCGCGCACATCATTTTGTTGGTGGTGATGGCATCTAAGTCGATGACCAGTTCAACTATTAAGGCTTGAAGACGCATCTTCAAGCCTTAATATTAACTCAGGTTATTCAACTCTGTGAGTACTTCTTCAGCCCATTCAACCCATGCTTGACGAATAAGTAGGTTACGACGCAGCGTTAAACGCTCCAAACGTTGTGACTTATCGAGCATGGAAGGTGAAGAATAATAAGCTTGTTCGATTTCCTGATAATGTGAAACCAGTTTTCGAGATTCGATGACAAGCTCTGCTAGTTGCTCTCGGTAGGGAGCGCATGGCTGCACTGCACAAGCCATCAATTTGGCGGAAAACTCGTCACGAACCGTTGGGTGGGCCGTTGGTTGGTCAAACCATTCACCTAAAGCAACCCGACCTGCTTCAGTTATCGAATAGACTTTGCGGTCTGGTTTACCTTCTTGAGGTTCAAGAACGCAAGTAACTAAGTTATTTTGAGCCATTTTATTGAGCTCTCGATAGACTTGCTGGTGACTTGCTTTCCAAAAATAGCCAATAGTGGCGGAAAATTCTTTTGTGATATCATATCCGGTTGAGTCGCGTGTACTCAAAACTGTCAGGATAACGTGTGGTAATGACATGTCTTCAATCCAAATGGTCAATAACTCTAACTACTGCTTAATGACTGTGGTACTTCTATGGTACTTATCATCAGTGAGTTTCTTTAAGCAGTGCCAACAAAGTTGGCCATGTCACCTTAAAAGCCGTTTATCACCTAGAGTGATCTGTAAGTTTAATTTTTGCGGAGGAACCTACAGTATATCTAAATAATAAGCATAAAGTAGAATAAAAGATTGAAATTACCCTAAAAAATGATAATTTAATCAATAAAAGTATTATTTAGTCATTAATTCTTATTTTTTTAATTAATTCTTGTTATTTGGTTTAATCTTCTAGTAAAGCCACTCTTGGTAGAGTCGGATTTTACGGGGCAATCTCGCAATTGCCCGCTTTTAAATCATCTATCCTGTGTTCCTCATGCCCGCAGCAATCCCAGCAATAGTTACCATCAATGCTTCTTCAAGTTCAGGAGACGCTATTTCCGTCTGGCGAGTACGATAAAGAAGCTCTGCTTGCAGCATATTCAAAGGCTCTACGTAAATATTGCGTAGGCGTATAGATTCTTGCCCCCAAGGATCGCTTTGCATCAGGTTTTCATTGTTTTCAACATTGAGAACGGCTTGGATGTCGTTTGCAAGTTGAACACGTAGCCGCTCTCCTAAAGCGAAAAGTTTAGGTTCAACTAAGCGTTCATCATAGTAACGGGATATTTCAAGATTGCATTTTGAATAAACCATTTCCAGCATGCCAAGACGTGTAGAGAAAAACGGCCATTCTCGACACATTTCCTCTAGTAAAGTTTGCTGGCCTTTATCTACGGCATACTGGATTGCTGCACCTGCTCCAAGCCAGGCTGGTAGAACCAAGCGATTTTGGCTCCAGGAAAAAATCCATGGAATCGCACGCAAACTTTCAACCCCTCCCTTGGGGTTGCGCTTGGCAGGCCGTGAACCAAGCGGTAACTTACTGAGCTCTAATTCAGGCGTGGCTTGGCGAAAGTAAGGCACAAAATTAGGCTCTCCGCGAACAATGTCTCGATATGCCTGACAACTCACCTCTGAGAGGGTATTCATAAGGTCACGCCATTCTTGTTTGGGTTCTGGTGGCGGCATTAAGTTTGCTTCTAAAATGGCACTGGCGTAGAGACTAAAGCTGTTAACGGCGACTTCAGGTAACCCTAGTTTAAAACGAATCATTTCACCTTGCTCAGTGACGCGCAGTCCCCCTTTTAAACTCTTTGGTGGTTGAGAGAGTAATGCGGCGTGTGCAGGTGCACCTCCACGACCAATTGTGCCGCCTCGACCATGGAATAGTGTCAGCTCAATTCCCTCACTTTCAGCAACATTGACCAAAGACTCCATTGCATGATATTGAGCCCAACCGGCAGACATGACACCAGCATCTTTGGCAGAGTCGGAGTAACCAATCATGACCATTTGATGGTTCTGGATAAAACCACGATAAAGGTCAATGCTCGTGAGCTGCTTAATCACTGATTCGGCATTGTTCAGGTCGTCCAGTGTTTCGAACAAAGGACAAACATCCATCCGATAAGGGCAGCCAGACTCTTGAAGTAACAGGTGTACAGCAAGGACATCGGACGCGGTATGAGCCATTGAAATGACATAAGCACCAAAGGCTTCACGCGGTTGTGTTGCGACAATCTTACACGTGTCCAATACTTCTTGAACCGCTTCAGATGGTTTCCAGTTACGTGGCAGTAAAGGGCGTTTCGACGCTAACTCTTTGGTGAGAAAGGCTGTCTTGTCTTGCTCACTCCATTGGTTGTAATCTCCAAGCCCAAGATAAAGTGTGAGTTCTGAGAGGACATCGGCATGTCGAGTACTTTCCTGTCGTATATCAAGACGGACTAAATGGACGCCGAACGCTTTGATTCGGCGTAAGGTATCGAGTAATGAGCCATCCGCAATAATCCCCATACCGCATGCTTGTAAAGATTGGTAGCAAGCGTAAAGCGGCTCCCACAGCTGCTCTGCGCGCTGCAGTGGTGCTTTGACTGCCAGATTTTGACCGTTGATTTTAGCATCGAGAACGTCTTTAGTTTCCGTCAGCAGAGCACGTAACTGTTTGAGGATGCAGCGGTAAGGTTCGTGCCCGTCAGCGCCAGCTAACGCACGTACAGTATCATCACAACGAGTCATCGACAGTTCACTGATCAGCTCATTGATGTCATTTAAGTAAAGATCCGCGGCTTTCCAGCGAGAGAGTAGGAGAACTTCACGAGTGATATTGTGCGTAACAAATGGGTTACCGTCTCGGTCACCCCCCATCCAAGATGAGAAGTGTACTGGTCGAGCATCAATGGGTAACCCCGACTCTAAATAGTTGTGTGCATGTTGATCAAGATCGCGTAAGAAATCAGGAACGGCTTCCCAGAGAGAGTTTTCAACAACGGCAAAGCCCCATTTTGCCTCATCTAGCGGCGTAGGGCGTTGCTGGCGAATGGTATCTGAATGCCAGCCTTGCGCGATAAGCTGCTCAAGACGACGCTCCGTTTTCTGACGCTCTTTTAATGAGAGATCTTCTAGCTCAAGCTTTGACAGACATTGATTAATTTTGACTAATTTATTGATCATCGTACGACGAGTGATTTCGGTCGGGTGTGCTGTCAGCACCAGTTCGATATTGAGCTTCTGGACCGCCTGAGCGGTATCATCTTTGTTGATACCCGTTTGGTTGAGCTTGGCAAACAAGGTTTTGATTGCATCTGGTTCGCAGATATGTGAATCGCAATGGCGAGAAATAGTATGATATTGCTCCGCCATATTGGTCAGATTGAGAAACTGATTAAATGCGTGAGCAACAGGGGTAAGCTGCTCATTGGGTAAGTTCTTGATTTCTTCTATCAAGTTAACTCTGTCTTCTTGATTGCCTGCGAGTGCTGACTTGGACAGTTTACGAAGCGTTTCAACTTTGTCTAAAAGTGCGTCACCGTGCGCTCCCTTTATCGTGTTGCCGAGTAAGTGGCCAAGCATGCTTACATTACTTCTGAGCGCCGAGTATTTCTCATTCATTGACATCCTGCCTTGTAAAAAAATTACATCCAGTGTGATTTCATCAATGGATAATCTATCGAAAAGTATCGCTGGGAGTCAAATTTTGTCGAAAATTTAACGATATTCTTGTTGTAAAGAGAATGTTGACCGCGTAAATATCACTTTCATCGAACTAGTTGAAAATTTATTACAAAATAAAAGTGCCAACAATGAGAGCAAGAAATAGGCGAGTTGCTTGCCCTCAACATTGAAATCAGAAGCAATATTTATTCATTGCTTTTGACAAAATTGTAATCGTTGGTTCAATGAACTCGAAGGCCAGGAACTCATCCGGTTGGTGAGCTTGATCGATAGATCCTGGCCCCAACACGAGTGTCGGACACAATTGTTGTAGGAAGGGAGCTTCGGTGCAATAGTTAACCGTTTCGGCGCTTACGTTGCAAATGTCTTCTATGCCTCCTACAAAAGGATGATCGTGCTGGCATTCATAGCCAGGTATTGGTTCGTGCAGCGGTGTTATAGTGAGTCTTCCTGGCCATTTTTCCTCTACCTCTTTCAATGCGCCACGTAATAGATCGTCTAGCCCATCTAAGCTTATGCCCGGCAGTGGCCTAACGTCATAATGTAATTCACAACATCCACAAATTCGGTTAGGGCTGTCGCCACCATGAATATGGCCGAGATTGAGCGTTGGGTTGGGAATGGCAAAACCTGGATGATGGTACTCTTTGACTAACCGGTTACGCAGTTGCATCAAGGCGAATAGGACTTCATGCATTATTTCTATGGCATTAACCCCTAGGGCCGGGTTCGATGAGTGTCCGGATTGCCCTGTGATCCGAACAGCATTGGCAACATGACCTTTATGTCCTCGCACAGGAATAAGGCTGGTTGGTTCGCCAATAATACAGTAGTCAGGTTTAAATGGAGCATCGTGTGTAAAGTGACGGGCGCCAAGCATCGTTGTTTCTTCATCACAAGTGGCTAAGACATAGAGGGGCTTGGTTTGCTTGCGCCAGTCGACCTTTTTCACGGCTTCAACAATAAAGGCAAAAAAACCCTTCATGTCTGCTGTACCTAAACCGTAAAAACGATTGTTCGCCTCAGTTAGGCTGTGGGGGTCGAAGTTCCAACGACCTTGGTCAAAAGGCACGGTATCGCTATGCCCTGCCAACAGCAAGCCTCCTGTGCCATTGCCTTTTTTTGCAATGAGATTAAATTTTCCTGTTTCTACTTCACTAAGGTTTACCTCAAAGCCAATATCTTTCAGCCAATTGGCCAACTTTTCAATGACTTCTGCATTGCCTTCGTCCCAACTAGGATCGGTTGAGCTGATAGATGAGGTAGAGATGAGGCCGCGGTAGACCTCAAGAAAACTTGGTAATTGCATAATTGTTTGCATTCCCTGTTGACAGATTTAACCCAAGAAGGTAAAAGACATATTAAATCATTTAATTTGAATAAAAAACCATAAATGAGTTGTTTGTTTAAATTTATAGTCACTTCGAGAGCGGTGAAATTAAATCCAATGGATGTCTGAGATGCTTAAAACCTCAATTATAGGCGCAAGTGGTTACACGGGCGCAGAACTGGCTCTAATGGTTCAAAAACATCCTGATCTTAAGCTATCAGGTTTGTATGTTTCCGCCAATAGTCTTGATGCGGGGAAGAGCATTGGCGATCTGCATGGCAAGCTTACTGGTGTGGTGGATGAAACATTACAACCCCTCATTGATGTTAATGCTATCGCGGCAACCAGTGATGTTGTGTTTTTGGCGACGGCTCATGAAGTGAGTCATGATTTAGCACCAACCTTCCTTGAAAATGGATGTCAAGTATTTGATTTATCTGGGGCGTTTCGTGTTAATCAGCAAGGTTTTTACCATGAGTTTTACGGGTTTGAACATCGGCAGCAGGTTTGGCTAGAAAAGGCGGCTTATGGTCTTGCTGAGTGGAATGACGAGGCAATCAGAGGTCGCCAGCTTATCGCGGTTCCGGGGTGTTACCCAACGGCATCTCAGCTCGCGATAAAACCGCTTCTTGAGGCTGCTCTGATTGATACCACGCAATGGCCCATCATCAATGCCATTAGCGGCGTTACGGGGGCGGGCAGAAAGGCGACGATACTGAATAGTTTTTGTGAGGTTAGCTTGCAGCCTTATGGTGTTTTTCATCATCGGCATCAGCCTGAAATCACCACTCATTTAGACACAGAGGTTATTTTTACTCCCCATTTAGGCAATTTTAAAAGAGGCATTCTGGCGACCATCACCATGAAGCTTGCCGCAGGGACAACACAAGATCATATCGATGCATCGTTTCGTTCGGTTTACCAAAACAAGCCTGCTGTCCGCCTCTTAGGGCCAACAATGCCATCAATAAAGAATGTAGAAAATACGCCTTTTTGTGATATCGGTTGGCAGGTGAAGGGCGAACACATCATTGTGGTATCTGCGATCGATAACTTGCTAAAAGGCGCGTCAAGTCAAGCGATGCAGTGTTTAAATATCCATTACGGGTTTCCAGAGCTTTCTGCTCTTATCTAACTAGCAACCAAGGAAAAATAATGACAGAAAGCCACATCACACCATTAGTGATCAAACTTGGCGGAGCTGCACTTTCGTGTGTTGATACATTAAGTCAGGTGTTTGGGGCCATTGCCAGTTATCGCAGTCAATCTCAGCGACCGATTGTGGTTGTCCATGGCGGTGGTTATTTGGTGGATGATCTTTTGGAAAAACTGAATATTGAGACCGTCAAAAAAAATGGCCTCAGAGTGACACCCTATGATCACATTCCTTTGATTGTCGGCGCGTTAGCGGGTACAGCAAACAAACTGTTACAAGGTCAGGCAATTACAAATGGCTTGGATGCTCTAGGTTTGAGCCTTGCTGATGGGGGACTATGCCGTATCGAAGAGCTGGATCCTGATTTAGGCGCGGTTGGCAAAGCAATGCCCGGTAAGTCTGAATTGTTGCAAACGATGTTAGATGTTGGGGCGTTACCCATTATTAGTTCGATTGGTTTGAACGAGCAGGGACAAATGATGAATGTTAACGCAGATCAAGCGGCGGTTGCCGTGGCGGGAACATTAAATGCTGAGTTGGTTTTTCTGTCGGATGTCAGTGGCGTACTGGACGGAAAAGGCCATCTTATTAAGTGTTTAGATGAAAAAGAAGCACAAAGTTTAATCGCTGGTCATGTAATTACTGACGGCATGATTGTAAAGGTGAATGCCGCGTTGGATGCGGCGAATAACTTAGGTCGAGCGATTGAAGTCGCGACGTGGCGTTATCCAGACAGATTGATAGAGCTTTTCGCGGGCAAGAGTATCGGGACTCAGTTCCTACCCAAGCCTTCACCTTTAATGATCAAATAAAAATTCAGTTGATATTGACGCCCGTCAAGTGCAGGTTTTTGGAGAAAATAAAATGAGCAAAGTTCAAGTTAATAAAGTTGTTGTCGCGTATTCTGGTGGTCTGGATACTTCAGTAATCATTCCATGGTTGAAAGAAAACTATGACTGTGAAGTCGTGGCGTTTGTTGCTGATGTCGGACAAGGAGCAGAAGAACTCGAGGGTATTGAGTCGAAGGCAAAAGCATCAGGTGCGTCAGAGTGTTACATCGCGGACTTGAAAGAAGAAATGGTGGCCGAATATATTTACCCTACTTTAAAAACAGGGGCTTACTATGAAGGAAAGTACTTACTCGGGACGTCTATGGCGCGTCCCATTATAGCGAAGGCTCAAGTAGAGGTTGCACGTAAAGTGGGAGCCGATGCTCTATGCCATGGTTGCACAGGGAAAGGCAACGACCAAGTGCGTTTTGAAGGTGCTTTTGCGGCATTGGCCCCTGATCTTCATGTTATTGCCCCTTGGCGTGAATGGGATCTCGTGAGTCGAGAAGAGTGCCTAGACTATCTTGCAGAACGTAATATACCGTGTACGGCATCACTGACAAAAATCTATTCTCGTGATGCTAATGCTTGGCACATTTCAACGGAAGGTGGTGTTCTCGAAGATACTTGGAATGCTCCAAATCAAGATTGCTGGGCTTGGACCGTTGATCCCAAACAAGCGCCAAATGAATGTGAAACGGTCACATTAACAATTGAAAAAGGTGAAGTTGTTGGTGTTGATGGCGAGTTAATGACCCCATATAACGCACTCGTTTACCTAAATAACAAAGGTGCTAGACATGGTATTGGCCGTATCGATATTGTAGAAAACCGTCTAGTGGGGATGAAATCGCGCGGATGTTATGAGACTCCGGGAGGAACGATCATGATGGAAGCACTGCGCGCGGTCGAGCAGCTTGTTCTGGACAAAGCGGCATTCGAATTTCGTGAAGAACTTGGTGTGAAAGCGTCTCATCTCGTTTATGACGGCCGCTGGTTTACACCATTGTGTAAGTCTATCCTCGCGGCTTCAGAAGAATTAGCTCAGGATGTCAATGGAGAGGTCGTGATTGATCTGTATAAAGGACAAGCTACGGTGACTCAAAAGCGCTCAGCCAATAGCCTCTATAGTGAAGAGTTTGCAACTTTTGGTGCAGATGAAGTATACGATCAAAGCCATGCAGAAGGGTTTATCCGTTTGTACTCTTTATCAAGCCGTATTCGTGCATTAAATAGCCACAAAAAGTAAGACTCCAATCCTTCTATAAAAAACTCATTGGGTTCGCCGAATGAGTTTTTTGTTTTTGGCGAATAAGTTGCACTAAGGTGAATAAATATGTCAAATTAGTGAATTAATACTTTATTTTTGTCATGTTTTCCCGTAAGTTTGAACCTACATAAAAGACTGAACTTAGTTCAAAGTCATTCCAAGCAAGACAGCAGCTAGTAAGAATAGTGAGCACAGGTAATCAGGAGAAACGCGATGGCATTATGGGGTGGAAGGTTTACCCAAGCAGCAGATACGAGATTCAAAGATTTTAATGACTCATTGCGCTTCGATTACCGACTAGCAGAACAAGATATTATGGGGTCGATTGCTTGGTCTAAAGCATTGTTATCTGTCGATGTATTGACAGAAATTGAACAGCAGAAGCTTGAACTCGCGTTGAACGAACTCAAACTTGAGGTGATGGAGGACCCGCATCAGATCCTTCGCTCTGATGCTGAAGATATTCACTCTTGGGTGGAGCAACAACTGATCAATAAAGTGGGAGACTTGGGCAAAAAGCTTCACACAGGGCGTTCACGTAACGATCAGGTTGCTACCGACTTAAAACTTTGGTGTCGTCAGCAAGGCCAGCAGCTCTTGATCGGGCTTGATCGTTTGCAAACACAATTAGTGTCGGTGGCCAAACAACATCAAGCGACGGTGCTTCCCGGTTATACCCACCTTCAGCGTGCTCAGCCAGTCACATTTGCTCATTGGTGTTTAGCGTATGTCGAAATGTTTGAGCGTGATTACTCTCGTCTGAATGATGCGATTAATCGCTTGGATACTTGCCCGTTGGGGTCCGGTGCGCTCGCGGGTACTGCCTATTCCATTGATCGTGAAAAGTTAGCGCATAACTTGGGTTTTCGTCGTGCAACCCGCAACTCACTCGATTCGGTGTCGGACCGAGATCATGTGATGGAGCTGATGTCAGTGGCTTCTATTTCTATGCTGCACTTATCGCGTCTTGCTGAGGATATGATTTTTTACAATTCAGGCGAGTCCAATTTTATCGAACTGGCCGATACCGTGACGTCTGGGTCATCACTGATGCCGCAGAAGAAAAACCCAGATGCATTGGAATTGATTCGTGGAAAAACTGGCCGGGTATATGGAGCGATGGCCGGCATGATGATGACCGTCAAAGCACTTCCTTTGGCCTATAACAAAGACATGCAGGAAGACAAAGAAGGATTGTTTGACGCTTTGGACACTTGGAATGACTGTATGGAGATGGCGGCGCTTTGTTTTGATGGGCTCAAGGTTAACGAAAAGCGGACCTTAGAGGCAGCGAAGCAAGGCTATGCTAATGCGACGGAACTTGCAGATTACCTTGTGGCCAAAGGAATCCCTTTTCGTGAAGCGCATCATATCGTTGGGGTTGCGGTGGTCGGCGCCATAGCCAAAGGCTGTGCGCTAGAAGAGCTCTCTATCGCGGAGTTAAAAGCATTCTCACCAGCGGTTGAAGAAGATGTCTACGACATTCTTACCATCAGTTCCTGTTTGGATAAACGAAGTGCTCTTGGAGGTGTGTCACCCAAGCAAGTTGCGTATGCCGTTGATCAGGCCGAATCACGTTTAGTTCGTCGTGACACGTCTGTGGTGAATGTGCGCCCAGCACGTTTAACCGATATAGAGTCACTTGAGGGAATGGTTGCCTATTGGGCAAACTTGGGAGAAAATTTACCTCGCTCCCGCAGTGAATTGATACGTGATATTGGCTCATTTGCTGTGTCAGAACATCAAAGAGAAGTGACAGGTTGTGCCTCGCTTTACGTTTACGACTCTGGGTTGGCAGAAATTCGCTCATTGGGCGTAGAGGCCGGATGGCAAGGTCAGGGGCAGGGAAGTGCAATCGTACAATATTTGGTTGAGAAAGCACGTCAGATGGCCATCAAGAAGGTCTTTGTCCTTACGCGAACGCCTGAGTTCTTTATGAAGCAGAACTTTATGCCGACATCCAAATCATTACTTCCTGAAAAAGTGCTCAAAGATTGTGAACAATGCCCTCGTCAACATGCATGTGATGAAGTGGCGCTAGAGGTGAACTTGATCGAGAAATCCATTGCTCGAGTCAATGTAGCCTAACCCCCTGATAGCAAGGATTTTAGCAAGAAAGATCAAAAAAGATCGTAGTTGAAGGGAACCTTAGATCAAAAGCAGGGTCTATTTAGATACCACTGCTTTTTCTTAGAAGATTCTAAGAAAGCCCCAAACCAATCATTGGTTTTGGGGCTTTTTTCTTTTCTGAGTTCTGGGTAAGGTTTTCCCTTTCTGTTTCTGGTGTTTTTACTGCTTACTTCTCTCGGTGTTTACTTTGTTTCCATGGTTGCACCACAAAGCGCATCCAGAGGTGGAGCAACAATAATCCATTAAGGACAACCCCCGTCATAATGAGAGTGATAGATTCTATACTTCTGAGGTCGTTTCTAAACAAAAGCCACCACAGAATCCAGCTACTCATCGATAAGACTATCAACTGCGTTATGCACCGCTGACAACGGCCAATTTTTTTCCAGAACCCATAGTGATTTTTACAGTCATTACATGTCATGCTGGTGGCTTATTCGATACCATAGACAGTGATAGTATCGCAACCTAACTTGAAAGTGAGAAAAATGATCGAACGTCAACAAGTAAAACAACGAATGAGTCGTGTGGTTAAGCACAATGGTGTTATCTATCTATGTGGTCAAGTGTGTGCAGATGCTACCCAAGCGATCACGGAACAAACACAAACGATGTTAGATAAAGTTGAAGCGCTATTGCTAGAGGCTGGCAGTGACAAAGAGCACATGCTATCAGCGACAATTTATTTGAAGAATATGAATGATTTCCAAGCGATGAATGCAGTATGGGATGATTGGGTGCCTGAAGGTCACGCGCCTGCGAGAGCCTGCGTAACCGCGGATATGGCTCGTGATGCGTTGTTGGTTGAGATTTCAGTTATTGCTGCTGAAAAGTAATGGCCAATTCAATCTTGCCAATAAAAAGACGAGCACAATGGCTCGTCTTTTTCTTCGTATCTCGTGTCAACAGCCTGGACCACAATCCAAGCAGTGCTTAATCATTTCTGGGCCTAAATGAAGTTTTGCGTTGAGATCACGCAGTGCTGTCCTGACGCCTTCTTCTATTACTGGATGGTAGAAAGGCATATCTAACATCTCAGAAATGGTCATGTTATTCTGATGCGCCCAAGCGAGAAGGTGAGCAAGATGCTCAGAATTTGGCCCTATCATCTCGGCGCCTAGAAAACGTCCCGTTCCTTGTTCACCATAGACATGCAATAGGCCTTTGTTGCGAAGCATTACTCGCGAGCGTCCCTGATTTTCAAAGGAGACTTCTCCTATGGTGAAGCACCCGCAATTACCTAGTCTTTCAGTCAACTGTTTAAACGTTTCCCCGACCATGGCAATCTGCGGATCAGAAAAGACAGCAGAGATTGAGGTTCGACGCAAACCTGCCCTAATATCAGGGTAGCGGCCCGCGTTATCACCAGCGATACGTGCTTGATCCGCGGCTTCGTGCAAAAGTGGGATTTGGTTACTTGCATCGCCCGCAATAAAGATATGATCGACTGACGTCTGCAAGGTATAGTGCTCTGCGCTTGGCACACCACGCTCATCCAGATTGACTGTTGTATTTTCCAAACCGAGGCTGTCGACGTTCGGGCGACGGCCTGTCGCCGCCAAGACATAATCGACATTAACGTTTTCTAAGTCGCCATCGTGATTGATAAATTGAATTTCAACTTGGTCTTCACCTTTGACACGTTTCATGCTTTTAACGTTCACATCCGCATCAAGGTAGAATTCTTCTTTAAAGGTTTTGTCCGCGTACGCCATTATTTCGGGGTCAGTTAGGGGGCCGACTTGGCCACCAAGACCGAACAGTTTCACTTTTACCCCTAAACGGTGCAAGGCTTGACCTAACTCTAGGCCGATCACACCAGGGCCAAACACTGCAACTGATTCTGGCAGGTCATCCCACTCAAAGACATCGTCATTGATGACAAGACGATCGCCCAGCTCATTCCATACAGCAGGGTATGCAGGCCGTGAGCCTGTGGCGATGACAATACGTTTTGCGCAAATTTGGGTATGGTTTCCGACCAAAAGCGTATTATTGTCGACGAATTTTGCATAACCCACAATTTTGTCTTTCTCTGGGATCTCATCGACACCCTCAAGTACAAAGCCAACAAAGCGGTCACGTTCGCGTTTGACCCTGTCCATTACTTCTCGACCGTTAATAACGACCTCGCCTTGCGGGTAGATGCCAAAGCCAGTTGCCTTCTCAATCTGATGGACACTTTCAGCAGCAGCAATCAATAACTTTGATGGCATACAGCCCACTCTCGCACATGTCGTACCATAGGGGCCTCCTTCAATCATCACAACGCTATCTGTATGGGCTTTTGCTGCGCGATAAGCGCCTAAGCCTGCTGTACCACCACCAATGACGGCTACATCAACGTCTAACTTTTTCATAAGGTTCTCGCTTTCTGATCTCTGTTGACGACTCCAAGACGCGAATTTTTCGCTCTCGAACAAGCATTATCCGGCTTGAATAAGAGCCGGATAATTTAGTAATGAGAGGGTTAACCTAGGAATGACTCTAATTCTTCGCTACCGCCGATATGTTTACCACCGATAAACACTTGGGGAACGGTGGTACGACTTGAGATGGCTCGCAAGCTTACTGTTGTCGCGTCTTTACCGAGAATGACCTCTTCATATTGAAGGCCGTGGTCAATAAGGTTCTGTTTCGCTTTGGCACAGAAAGGGCATCCGGGTTTGGTAAATACGGTGATGGACTCCTGTGTTTTGTAATCAGGGGCGATATAGTTGAGCATGGTATCTGCATCAGACACTTTGAATGGGTCATCTGGCTCGTTAGGCTCGATGAACATTTTTTCAACAACCCCATTTTTGACCAACATGCTGTAACGCCAAGAACGTTTTCCGAAGCCAATATCATTTTTATCAACCAGCATGCCCATGCCATCAGTGAACTCGCCATTTCCATCCGGAATAAAAGTGATATTCTCCGCTTCCTGATCATTTTTCCACGCATTCATAACAAACGTGTCATTCACAGAGACACAAATAATCTCATCGACGCCGTGTTCCTTGAAGACGGGGAACAACTCGTTGTAACGGGGTAGGTGGCTGGATGAACACGTCGGTGTGAAGGCTCCAGGTAGGCTGAAGAGAATCACAGTTTTGTTTTGAAACAGGTCGTCACTCGTGACATTGACCCAAGCATCACCACGACGGGTAGGGAATGTGACTTTCGGTACATTTTGGCCTTCTTTAGATGCAAACATAATGATGTCCTATTGCGAATAATAAAATAATTTGTCTTACAGCTTAGCTTGGTTTGGTTGGGCTGCTCGTTTTCAATAGACTTATTATTCAACATTTCCTTTGATAGTCACAATCGTTTAATGCTATGGTTTTGATAGGCATTTTCTATTTATTGATGGGTAAGTCATAGCAATGAACATTCGAGACTTTGAGTATCTGGTCGCATTAGCGGAACACAAACATTTTCGTAAAGCGGCAGAAGCATGTTTTGTTAGTCAGCCGACACTCAGCGGCCAGATTCGTAAGTTAGAGGATGAGCTTGGAGCGGCCCTGTTAGAGAGAAGCAGCCGACGTGTTTTATTTACTGACGCGGGTTTGCAGTTGGTGGATCAGGCCAAGCGAATCCTAACCGAAGTGAAAACCTTTAAGGATATGGCCAGTGGGCAAAGTGGATCGATGACCGGACCGATGCATATTGGCTTTATTCCAACCGTCGGCCCATATTTACTGCCTAAGATCGTGCCAACGTTGAAAGTGAAATTTCCAGATTTGTCCCTCTTTCTCCATGAAGCGCAGACGCAACAACTGGTTCGCCAGCTTGAAGATGGTAAGCTTGATTGTTTGGTACTGGCTTCGGTAGCAGAAACCGGTGCATTTAAAGAAATTCCGGTTTATGAAGAACCACTCAGTGTTGCAGTGCCGAGTGATCATGAATGGGCGCATCTGGAAGAGATAGACATGCTAAAGCTCAATGGAAAAACGGTTCTCTCATTGGGTGATGGTCATTGTTTACGTGATCAAGCGTTGGGTTTTTGTTTTGCGGCAGGCGCTAAAGACGATGAACGCTTCAAAGCAACCAGCTTGGAAACCCTTCGTAATATGGTGGCAGCGGGCGCGGGTATTACTTTATTGCCTAAGTTGTCTTTACCCAAAGATAGAATCAAAGATGGCGTGTGTTATGTTAAGGCCACCAACCCAGTGCCTTCTCGAAGCCTAGTATTGGCTTATCGGCCCGGTTCTCCGCTGAGAGCCCGATTTGAGCAATTAGCGCAATCTATAAAAATATTGCTTGAAGCTGATGTTTGAAGTGAAAGGGTAAGTCCTATCGAACTTACCCTTTCACTTGTTCAGCTAGAACAGCTCTTCGTTCCCTGAACTCGTGTATATACTGTCCGTGATTTCATCTGAAACATATTCTGTGGGTTCGGTTCCTTTTAAGAAGTACTCGAACATTGAACTTGAATCAAACTTGCTGGTCAGCAAGCCGGAATCCCTGTCTATCCGCACGCGAACCACTTTCGGCGGAATGTTCTTGGGTTGGCTCGGCGTGTTTTCTAACGCCATTTTCATAAAATCGACCCAGGCAGGTTGAGCTGTTTTTGCCCCTGCTTCTGCCCCAGATATTTGTTCTTTACCTAGATTCTTATTAGAGGTTGTTCTGCCGAGTTCGCGGGTATGGTCATCAAAGCCGACCCAAGCGACAGCGACCATGCCAGGCCCATAACCATTGTACCAAGCGTCTTTGGAATCGTTGGTTGTTCCCGTCTTACCGCCAATATCTCGGCGTTTCAACGCTTGAGCACGCCAGCCTGTTCCATTCCAGCCTGTCCCCTCTCGCCAGTTACCACCGCCCCAAATATTGCTGTACATCATTTCTCTCACTAAAAAAGCGGTCTGTTCTGAGATAACTTGTGGTGCGTAATGTGGTTGCTCTGGTACTACGTCAACATCCTGTTCTTGAAACTCATTATCTTCTGGCGAGAGTGTATGTGATCCACATTCACTGCGGCAGATAGTTTTAGGCTCGGCTGCAAACTCTAACTCACCAAACGGCCCTTCAATTTTACTGATATAAAAAGGTTCAACGTAGTAACCGCCATTGGCAAACACTGAGTAGCCCTGCGCCATTTTCATTGGTGTTAGGCTACCGGCACCAAGTGCAATTGTCTCAGAACGAGGCAATTGTTTGATATCGAAACCAAAGCGAGTGAGATACTGGCGGGTTTGGTCGAGACCGACTTCGCGAAGCACTCGCACTGCCATCACGTTTTTCGATTGAGCTAAGCCGACCCTTAAGCGCGTTGGTCCTGTATAGGTAGGTGGCGAGTTTTTGGGGCGCCAAGCCGTACCTTGGCTTTTATCCCATTGATTGATAGGGGCATCATTGACCAGAGAGGCGAGAGTCATACCTTGATCGATGGCCGCTGAATAGATAAACGGCTTGATTCCAGAGCCGACCTGACGAATTGATTGGGTGGCGCGATTGAATTTATTGTGGACGAAGTTGAAGCCGCCAACGACTGAAAGCACTGCGCCGTTTTCTGGGTTCATGGCAACAAAAGCCGTATTTGCGTTTGGAACCTGACTGAGTTGCCACACGCGTTGAGCGGGTTTATTTTCACCCTTACTCTCCACTTGGCGAACCCAAATCTGCTCACCTTCTGCTAAAACGTCCTCGGCCGAGTTTGGAGCGGCTCCTTGACGAGAATCGGTCAGAAATTTACGGGCCCATTTGATCCCTTCCCAACTGAGGTGTTGCTCGCCTTGATTTTTTACCCAGACCGTGGCGCTTTTGGCAGTGAGGTGGGTAACAACGGCAGGGGTTAAGTCACCATAGGAGGGAACATTATCCAGTATATCGTCTATCTTTTTGTTATCGAACGCGGCTTGTCCCTTTTGCCAAAGAACCTTTTCGGCTCCACGATAACCGTGACGTTCATCGTAGGAAAATAGATTGTTGATTGCAGACTTGTTCGCTGCGGCCTGCAGTCGTGAATCGACCGTTGTGTAAATATTCATGCCTGAGGTATATACCTCTTCGCCATAACGCGCCACCATCCAAGCACGAGCTAGCTCTGCTACATAAGGGGCATTAAGCTCGATCTCTGCACCATGGTAATGAGCTTCAATTGTCTCAGAACGTGCTTGTTCATATTCTTCTTGAGTGATGTATTGCTCATCAAACATACGTTTCAATACGACGTTACGCCGATTGGTCGCTCGTTCAAGTGAGTAAATAGGGTTCATTGTCGAAGGCGCTTTGGGCATGCCTGCTAGCGTCGCGAGTTCACTGAGAGTCAGTTCCTGAAGGCTTTTACCAAAATAGACTCGTGCGGCGGCGCCAAAGCCGTATGAACGGTAACCAAGAAAGATTTTGTTGACATAAAGAGCCATGATTTCTTGTTTGCTCAGCAATTGCTCTATATGAATAGCGATAAAAATCTCTTTGATTTTACGCATAATCTTTTTTTCATTGGAGAGAAAAAAGTTACGCGCCAGTTGTTGCGTAATGGTACTCGCCCCTTGCTTGGCTGAACCTGATAGCATGACGACTAAAGCAGCTCGAGTTATCCCTATTGGGTCAATCCCAGGGTGCTCATAGAATCGACTGTCCTCAGTGGCAATGAGCGCTTCGATTAGATGCGGTGGAATCTCGTCATAGGTCACGGGTATACGGCGTTTTTCTCCAAATTGAGAAATTAACTTTCCGTCTTGGCTATAGATCTGCATGGGTGTTTGTAATTTGACATCTCTCAACGTCGCCACATCAGGTAATTCTGGTTTTACATACAGATAGAAACCAATAATGGTACCGACCCCAAGAATTGTGCAAACCAATACGAAAATAAACAATCGCTTTATGAACTTCACCGGAGAATCCCTGATTAATTAAGCTTACGTTGTGCAAAGCTTGTTAGTTTAAGCTAAAAATTGGCTTAAATCTGTTTATGTGCTTGCTAAATAAAAGAGTTAAGCATAGCGCTGAGTAAAGATAACGGAGCTGAGCTGTATGGGTAAATCACTCATTACAGGTTTAGATATCAACCCGCAAACCATTAATGCGGTGGTACTCAAACCTGACCATGACACACTTTCTTTGGTGGGTTATCACCAAATAAAGACTGACACGGACATTTTCACTGAAAACCACAGGCTAAATTATCAGAAAATTGTAAAGAAACTTAAAGAACTAAGAAAGGTTTTACCGCTATTTAGTCGTAAGGTTTGTTTGTATCTTCCTGATGAATTTGTAATAAGCAAGAAATTACAAATAGATAGGGAGTTTCAAGGCGAGGAGTGTGAGTTTGCCCTCATTCAAGCCTTTTCTCTGCGTTCTCCTGTTCCGGTGGATGAGCTTTATTTTGATTTCGTCGCATTACCGGATAAACCCGGTGAATTTCAGGTTTATGCGGCCAGAAAAAGCTGTATTGAGAACCGCATGAGCTCATGCCAAAAAGCCGGGTTTGACCCTGTGGTCATTAATGCGTTCTCCGATAATCTTATCCGAGTCTGGCGTTGGGCCACTGCACAACAGTCTTTAACGGATTGGGCTCTTGTTGATATCACCGAAGCTGGCCTGACGATTTGCTTTGTGTTTCCGCAGCAAGAGGTCTTCTTCAGAGAGATACACCATGACGATCTTGAGCATCAAGAAGGTCTTCATGTCGCCGTTGAGACATTACAGCACCATATACATCTACTCAATTCGATGCATTGCTCTCCCTTGAGCGGACTCTGGCTCTCTGGCGAAAAGCGGCGAAGAGACCGATTTATTGATGAGTGGCACAAACGGAGTTTATTGCCTGTGCGCATGCTGAGTTTGCTGGAGCTGTTTCCTCATGGCTTGAAAAGCCCAGCGTGGGATGGTGCGGAATTTATACGGGCGACAGGGTTAGCATTAAGCGGCGTTGCTTGGTTGGAGAGATGACATGCAATTCAATATCAATTTGTGTCCATGGAGAGAATCGCAGAGGAAAACGAAAACACGCCGATTAGCGGTGATGCATGTTGCTGCGGTTGGCATTTTTGCGTTGTGTGTATGGATTGTCGACGGCCATCTTGAGAATCAACTCAATCTTCAACAATTCAGGCTTTCCCAACTCAGCAATTTGAAAGAACATCTCGAAAAACGTCAGCGAGCGTTACAAGAATTGCATTCTACGCTGACTGAAGTGCGATTGGACCTTGAGGATATACACGGCCTTAACCGGCAGAGATACAACGCGTTCAGGTTACTCAACCTATTGCCTAAAGAAATCCCTGATGGTGTGTATCTGGATAAGGTGACACTCACCAACAACCGAGTGAGTGTTGCTGGTTTTTCTTCAGATACGGGGTCCATCTCTAAGCTGTTAGAGAGCTTGAATAAGACATCAGATGTTGATTCAGTGACCATACAATCAATACGACATCGCCAACTGCGCTTTCAAAGTCTTTACCAGACATTTGCGCTTTCTTTTTCATTGGTGGATTTAAAGCATGCTTCTCTTTAGTCCAACAAGCTTAGGGTTGTTGACGCAGCGAGATAAATCAGTGCAATGCGGATTGGTGGTTCTACTCGCTTTAGTGATTTCGGGTATCGGATACACCTTGTTCTTGAAACCCAAATGGCAACGTATCGAGAACCTTGCCTTAAAGGAAAAAGAAACCCGTGTTTTGGTTAGAGGCTTGGAGAAGGAAGTCCTAAAACAGCCGGAGGTTGAAACCGAGTACAAAAGATTATTGGAACGCTTGTCGCACTTATCTTTGGTTTATTTTAAGCCTGCTGGACTCGCTGAAGTGTTGGCGTCAGTGAGTCAAGCTGGGCAGGCGCAGTCTTTGACCTTTTTGCGTATGGATTGGGGGGAGTCAGAGAATGTGAGAAAGTATCGACGTTTACCTCTTCATGTTGAGTTTACAGGACGTTACATTGAGGTCGTGGCATTTATTCGGGATCTCACTGAACTGCCTTATATTGTACATTTTGAGGCAATCGAGTGGCGTCGTGTCAAGCTTGATGGAGCAAGGCTGCACATAAAAGGGAAAGCCTATATTTATCAAGGAAATAAGGGGGGCAGAGATGCGCCTTGAGTGTGTTTTTTTGTTGTTTTCTCTGTTCCAAATCAAACAAGTACACTCAATATTGCCGACTTTTTTCACGATGTACTTGAGCCGCCAAGAGCCAGTAGACATGTCGATTCTCAGAGGCAGAGTCGTGCTTGGCGATCGAATGATCGAGTCATCTTCCAAGTGGCGAGATCCCTTTTCTGTTCCGAAATCAGTGCCAGATGTGGAAATGATCCAAAGTCAAAAGGGCAGAGTGGGGTGTATCAAGCGGGAAAGCGCCCCCGAAGTAGGGGAATTGACACGCCATCACTCTAACAAAATGCGTTTAACGGGAATAATGGATATTGGAACGGCGAAGTTGGCACTTATCGAGCTACCAACTGGATATATCGCTAGGGCGGAGGTGGGGCAAGCGATAGGCCTTAGGCATGGGAAGATTACTCAGATTACCGCCAATGAGGTTCAAATTATTGAAGATCAAGAAAACAAAGAAGAGTGCTCGACTCGGATTGAGATTTGGCTATCACTGGAGTGATTAATGAAAGAGAGTGTTTTACGAGCGCGGTACATTTTATCTATCGACAGAGTGTATCACTTGGTTTTCATGCTTTTCCTTGTGACATTTCCCCCATGGGCAAACAGTGAAGGAAGCGCAATTCCTTTGTCAAAGGCAGAGGAGACGATGCCGTTAATGACGGTTAACTTCCAAGATCTGCCTATTCGTGAAGCGTTTCAGCAAGTCGCTGATTACCATAAAATCAATGTTGTTATTTCTGATTCAGTTTCAGGGCGCGTAACCTTAAAACTCAGTCAGATGCGCTGGCAGAGTCTCTTTGAGATTCTTTTACGTGTAAAAGGGCTTGAACAGCGGACTCGTGATAACGTGGTGTTCATTGCACCAGCGGAAGAGTTCGCCGCACAAGACAGTCAAAGAAAGGCTCAAATACAGGCCGCTTATGAGGCTGGTGCGCTTGAATCTGAGAACTATTCAGTAAAGTTCGCGAATGCTTCAGAACTGGCCACTATTTTGGGAGGCGAAGACAGTCGCTTACTGACTAAACGAGGTGCTTTAAGGGCGGATGAGCGCACGAATACCCTATTGATTCGAGACGTAGCGGATAATATTTCGACGATTAAGGCGGCCATTAAGGCATTAGACGTCCCCGCCAAACAGGTGCAAATAGAGGCAAGAATTGTCACGTTAAATCAAATCGATTTACAAGAGTTAGGTATTCACTGGCGGTTGTCGAGCTTGAATGTTAACCCACAAATTGGCCATGGGGGCATGCAGAATGCCCACACGCTGAGTCTATATGGCCAGCCAGAGAGTTCCTTGGGTGACTTTCTGAACATTAATTTCTCCGCTCCTTCTGGTTCGGCTGCAACGGTCGCATTTCAATTAGCTAAACTGGGTCGCGATACCTTATTGGACCTTGAGTTATCTGCGTTACAAAGAGAGTCAAAAGTTGAAGTGATATCCAGTCCTCGATTGATCACAACCAATAAAAATCCTGCGTATATTGAGCAGGGCGCTGAAATTCCCTTTTTGGAGTCTTCGAAAAATGGTGCTACTAGCGTCAAGTTCAAAAAAGCCGCGCTGAGTTTAAAAGTGACACCGCATATTACGTCGAATCAACATCTGACTCTTGAGTTAAATTTGACGCAAGATCGGCCAGGACAAGTGGTAAAAACGGGAAACGGTGAGGCGGTTGCCATTGAAACACAGCGCATTTCCACTCAGGTTTTGGTCGAAAATGGAGAAACTATTGTCTTAGGTGGTATTTATCAACAGAGTACCAGAAACACTATCGACAAAGTGCCATTATTAGGCGATATTCCCTTTTTGGGTGGCCTTTTTCGTCGAAAATATCAGAAAATGGGCAAAAGTGAACTCATGATTTTTGTGACACCTAGGGTGATTAATCCATAAATAATAATCAGACAGGTAAAAATAAATTTGCATTAGTGTCACCTTATCTAGATAATTTCGGGTCTTATCACGAATTATCTGTGAGGAACCGGTGCCACAAGCACATCTCAGGCCAAAGAAATTTTGGTTTTCTTGTGGCGATGTCATTGAATTAACGTTGTAAATTACTGCTAAACATGGCTGAAAAACGCAATATTTTCCTTGTCGGCCCTATGGGCGCTGGCAAAAGTACAATTGGTAGACACTTGGCTCAACAGCTTCATATGGAGTTTGTTGATTCTGACACTGTGATTGAAGAGCGCTCTGGTGCTGATATCGCTTGGGTATTTGACGTCGAAGGCGAAGAAGGTTTTCGTGTCCGCGAGGAAAGAGTACTCAACGACCTGACGGAGGAACAAGGTATCGTTCTGGCGACAGGTGGTGGTTCTATTAAGAGTAAAGAAAACCGTAACCGACTGTCTGCTCGTGGCATTGTTGTTTATCTTGAAACGACAATCGAGAAGCAGCTTGCACGAACTAATCGCGATAAAAAACGTCCTTTGTTACAGACGGATAACCCTCGTGATGTGTTGGAGTCATTGGCTGGTGAACGCAACCCTCTTTACGAAGAAATTGCAGACTATACCGTGCGAACTGACGATCAAAGTGCAAAAGTGGTCGCTAACCAAATCGTAAAAATGCTAGAAGAACGTTAAACGTTAGTTTTTAGCCACTGGAGAAACTCCCATGGAACGGATTACGGTCAGTTTAGGTGAACGTAGTTATCCAATCTCAATTGGCGCCGGATTATTTGATAATCCGGCCCATCTTTCTTTCCTATCAGCGAAACAAAAAGTGGTTGTGATTACCAACGTCACGGTTGCTCCGCTATACGCAGAGAAGATTCTCGTCTTGCTTAGGCAAATCGGCTGCGACGCTTCTGTGCTTGAACTTCCTGATGGTGAACAATATAAATCTCTCGACACCTTTAACACGGTGATGAGCTATTTGCTTGAAGGAAATTTCGCGCGTGATGTGGTGGTTATCGCACTCGGCGGGGGCGTCATTGGTGACTTAGTTGGCTTTTCTGCAGCTTGTTATCAAAGGGGCGTTGATTTTATCCAGATCCCGACCACCTTATTATCTCAGGTAGACTCATCTGTTGGGGGAAAAACGGCGGTTAATCATGCTCTAGGCAAAAACATGATCGGTGCCTTTTATCAGCCCAAATCGGTGATTATTGATACTCAATGCCTCAATACCTTGCCCGAGAAAGAGTTTGCGGCGGGTATGGCCGAAGTCATCAAATATGGCATTATTTATGACGAAGACTTTTTCGTCTGGCTAGAAGATAATCTTGATAAACTTTATGCCCTTGACCAAGCGGCACTGGAATTTGCGATTTCACGTTGTTGTCAAATTAAGGCTGAAGTTGTTGCCCAAGATGAAAAAGAGTCGGGTATTCGTGCATTACTGAACCTAGGTCATACATTTGGCCATGCGATCGAAGCCGAGTTAGGTTATGGTGAATGGTTACATGGTGAAGCGGTGTCTTCTGGTACGGTTATGGCTGCAAAAACGGCTCAACTTCAAGGTCTTATCTCTGAAAAGCAAGTAGAGAGAATTCTCTCTATACTGAAGAAAGCACGATTGCCTGTGCATACGCCGGATACCATGACGTTTGATGACTTCATGAAGCATATGATGCGAGATAAAAAAGTGTTGTCTGGTGAACTTCGTCTGATATTACCTACAAGTATTGGTAGTGCAGACGTTGTCAAAGGTGTGCCTGAATCGATTATTAAACAAGCCATCGATTTTTGTCGCGAAATCTGATTTATTTCTCTTTAGACAGTGGGCTGTCACTAGGATGGTTTAATGAGTTTAACGCATGAATCCCGTGTGTTGGAGTTAGGCTCCCAAGTTGAGTTGCTTGAACGAATGCAGTTGCTGACTAACTTTGGTTCAAATTTGGTCACTGTTGGCGGAGCTGTAGGCGCGGGGAAATCTTGGTTAGCCCAGCGTTATCTTGAAGTTTGGGCCGAAGAGAAAAACCAGTCACTTTTGATGTGTCACCCGAGTCAGGATAATCAAATGCGTCGCACTATGATCCTGACGCAACTTTTTTCTGATCCACTTTTCAATCCCATCGACCCATTAGCGGAAAGCTTTGCTCAACAGATGCAAGGAGAAAGCTGTGACGTCGTGATTGTGGTTGATGATGCCCAGTTACTCGACGAAGCTTTTCTTTCTGAGCTGTGGATGTTGATTCTTGAAGCTCAGGACAATGCCGCCTGGACTATCAATGTCGTTTTATTTGCTCAGTCCAATAGCCTAGATGTCTTGTTGACTCGTCTGAGCTATGGACAAGAACTAAAACCGATTGATCTCGAAATTGATGCCCTAAGTCAGGACGAAGCTGACCGATTTTTTGAGCAGCTTGTCGTTCGTTTTGTCGAAGATGACAAGGAAAAACGTGTCCGTCATGCTTACCGAACGATTGCAATGCATCCGGGTGCGATTATGGCTTTAGGGGAACACAAAGTGGAAAAAAGGATTATCATTCGCTCGATAATAGGTTCTCCGATTAACATTGCCTTACTCGTGTTCGCCATGCTTTTGATGATCGGAGGAGGGTACTGGTGGATGATGAACCAGCCTTTGCCTGATGATAAAGTCCAAAGTGAGGGTGAAGACGTTGAAAAGAACGCAGCCCCGATTTTAGCCATAGAGAAAAAGCCTGAGCTGGGTCAGGAAGATCCAACGATGAGCGATAGGGTGGAGGAAGATCCTTCCTTGGCAGGCGCTGAAGATGATTCGCAAGCTTTGCCACCTTCAGTCACCGAACAGGTCTCGAGTGTCGGAAGTGCTGCAACGGAATCTCAACGAGTGGTGATTAACTCTGAGGTTGTTGATGCATTGATGGATGGAAAAGCACCAACCGTCAATACGGAACCCATTGAGGCGGTCGTGGCGCAATCCCAACAAACAGAACAAACGAAACCAATGATATCCATCAAGGTTGTTGAGGAAGCCAGCCAGCCTGAGAAAGCTGAAATTCGGTTTTCCTTCACAAAAGATGAGCTTAGAAGTTTCTCTTCTCGCAGCTATACACTGCAATTAGCAGCAATGAAGTCGTTAGAGGAAGTGCAACTGTTTCTCGACACTCATCAATTAAAAGACAACGTCTTTATTTATCCAACGGTTCGCAACGAGTTAGATTGGTATATTATTACCTACCAGAACTATCCCACCATTCAGGTTGCACGTGATGCGGCTGAGGCTCTTCCTGATGAACTGAAACAACTTGATCCTTGGGCCAAGTCTCTAAGCCAGGTTCAGCGCGAGCTAAATAGAGTGAAATAACACTGAGTGCATTGGTAAAATATGTTACATTCCGCAGCCTTAATTTATGGTCGATAGATAGAGCAGTAGATGAAGAAACAGCGTGCCTTTCTGAAATGGGCGGGTGGAAAATACGGACTTGTTGAAGATATCCAACGATACTTGCCTGAAGGTCGCAAATTGGTCGAGCCATTTGTAGGGGCTGGATCCGTGTTTCTCAATACGGACTTTGAGCAATATCGTCTGGCTGATATTAACCCTGACCTGATAAATCTTTATAATCTGCTTAAAGAAAAGCCTGAAGAATATATATCCGAGTCACGACGCTGGTTTGTTCATGAGAACAACCGTAAAGATGTGTATTTGGCAGTGCGAGCTGAATTCAATCAGAGTGATGATGTGATGTACCGTTCACTGGCTTTCCTCTATATGAATCGTTTTGGTTTTAACGGTTTGTGTCGCTATAACAAGAAAGGGGGATTTAATGTCCCATTTGGCTCGTACAAGAAGCCTTATTTCCCAGAAGCGGAGCTGGAGTTTTTTGCTCAAAAAGCGAAGAAAGCGACTTTTGTATGTGAAGGCTATAAAGAGACGTTCAAACGCACACGCAAAGGGAATGTGGTGTATTGCGATCCTCCTTATGCGCCCCTTTCAACCACTGCTAATTTCACCTCTTATTCTGGCAACGGCTTTAGCTTAGACGATCAGGCAGCGCTAGCAGATATTGCGGAGCGAACGGCCAAACAGCGTGGTATCCCTGTTTTGATTTCTAACCACGATACGACCTTGACACGTCGTCTCTATTACGGCGCTGAATTGAATGCGATTAAGGTAAAACGGACGATAAGCCGTAATGGCTCTGGTCGCAATAAAGTTGACGAGTTGTTGGCGCTATTTGACGCATCCAGTGGTCAATAATTACATTTCATTCTACCTCTCTATCTTCTGATGTTTAGCTTAGGTAGAATTGCGCGATGTTGCTTTAGTGTGCAATGACGCCAATAAATATTAGAGGTTAGTATGACAGACTTTCTTATTGCTCCATCGATTTTATCAGCGGATATGGCTCGCCTTGGCGAAGATGTCGAAAAAGTGCTTGCCGCAGGCGCCGATGTTGTGCATTTCGATGTGATGGACAACCATTATGTCCCTAACCTGACGTTTGGTGCACCGATTTGCCAAGCGCTGCGCGACTACGGCATTACTGCGCCCATTGATGTCCACCTGATGGTTAAGCCTGTTGACCGCATTATCCCAGACTTTGCTAAAGCAGGGGCTTCGATGATCACATTCCATATTGAAGCATCAGAGCATGTGGACCGCACCTTGCAGTTAATCAAAGAGCAGGGCTGTAAAGCTGGTGTGGTTCTTAATCCGGCGACCCCGTTGTCTCATCTTGAGTTCATTATGGATAAACTGGATATGATTTTGCTGATGTCTGTGAACCCCGGTTTTGGTGGGCAGTCATTCATCCCGAAAACCTTAGACAAGCTGCGTGCAGTCCGTCAGTTGATTGATGAGTCAGGTTATGACATCCGGCTTGAAATTGACGGTGGTGTCAACGCAGACAATATCAAAGAAATTGCGCAGGCAGGGGCGGATATGTTTGTCGCAGGCTCTGCTATCTTCAACCAACCGAATTATAAGCAAGTGATCGATAACATGAGATCTGAGCTAGCGCAGGTGAAATAAAGCAATGAACACAGTTAAATTGATAGCATTTGATCTTGATGGAACCTTGCTCGATAGTGTTCCAGATCTCACGTTAGCGGCTGATCAAACCGCACAAGCTTTGGGTTATCCTCAAGTCTCTGAAGAGCAAGTGCGTGACTATGTTGGTAATGGTGCGGATATATTGATTGGCCGAGTTTTAAGCCAAAGTTTGACAGTTGATCCTGAATTGGATGCAGACTTACATGCAAAAGCACGTGTTTTGTTTGATGAGTACTATGAAAAAAGTGGCCACAAACTAAGCCACTTATACCCTTCGGTAAAAGAGACGCTTGCTGAGCTTGATAAAGCCGGTGTTACCATGGCGCTCGTGACCAACAAACCATCAAAGTTTGTGCCAGAGGTATTGGCAAAACACGGTATTGATCAATACTTTGTTGATGTCATTGGTGGAGATAGCTTTTCCGAGAAGAAACCCAACCCAATTGCATTGAACTGGTTACTAGAAAAGTATGGTTTTGAGGCCAGTGAAATGATGATGGTCGGGGACTCAAAAAATGATGTCTTAGCCGCTAAAAACGCCGGTTGTCAATCGTTTGGGTTGACTTATGGCTACAATCACGGTGAGCCAATTTCAGCGTCAAAACCAGATTATGTTGCGGATAGCCTCGCAGATTTAGTCGATGCAGTGATTGTTTCGGCTTAAGCGCGACAAAATAGCTTACAAGGTACTCGTTAATGAGTACACTGAGTAAACCGTGTTGATCACCTAAGCTGCACGGTTTTTTCATTTATTTAGATTAAGAAGTCAAAGGAACTATTCTCATGAGCAAACCCATCGTATTGAGTGGCGTTCAACCATCTGGTGAACTAAGTATCGGTAACTATTTGGGTGCTCTTCGTCAATGGCAGCAAATGCAAGACGATTACGATTGCCAATATTGTGTTGTAGATCTTCACGCCATCACGGTTCGTCAAGATCCAAAAGCACTCCATGAAGCGACGTTAGACGCATTGGCGATTTGTCTTGCTGTTGGTGTTGATCCTCAAAAGAGCACGCTATTTGTTCAGTCACATGTACCAGAGCATGCTCAGTTAGGATGGCTTCTTAACTGTTATACCCAAATGGGTGAGCTAAGTCGTATGACGCAGTTTAAAGATAAATCGGCACGTTACGCCAATGATATCAATGCAGGCTTGTTCGCTTATCCAGTATTGATGGCGGCGGACATTCTAATTTATGGTGCTCATCAAGTCCCTGTGGGTAATGATCAAAAGCAACACCTTGAGTTGGCGCGTGATATTGCTACCCGATTTAACAATGTTTATTCCCCAGAGAATCCAATATTTACCATTCCTGAGCCGTATATACCAACGGTGAATGCACGCGTGATGAGCTTGCAGGATGCAACGAAGAAAATGTCCAAGTCAGATGACAATCGCAAGAATGTCATCACTTTGCTGGAAGACTCAAAATCCATCATTAAGAAAGTGAATAAAGCTCAGACAGATACAGATACGCCGCCTCGTATCGCTAATGACTGGGACAATAAAGCGGGCATTTCAAATCTAATGGGCCTGTATTCTGCAGCAACCGGCATGACCATGGCAGACATCGAATCTAAGTATGATGGTGTGGACATGTATGGGCCGTTTAAAAAAGATGTTGGTGAAGCTCTGGTTGCCATGTTAGAGCCGATTCAGTCGGAATACTACCGTATTCGCGCCGATCGCACTTACATGAACAGTGTCATGGCGCAAGGTGCTGAAAAAGCATCCGCGCGTGCAGCGGAGAAACTAAAAGAAGTTTATAAAGCGGTCGGCTTTGTGGCTCGCCCATAAGGTTCGCATGTTAAAATCCCGGCTTTGATAGCCGGGATTTTTGTATCCACTTGGTGTGTTATTGAGCGCCGTCAAAACCCATTTGTCGCCAGGCTTCAAAAGCAATAATCGCGACGGCATTTGATAAGTTTAAGCTACGTGCATCGGCCATCATCGGTATACGAATACGTTGTTTGGTTGGCATTGATTCAATAACCTCCGCAGGAAGCCCACGAGTTTCGGGACCGAATAAGAGCACATCACCTTCACGAAAGTTGGCGTCTACATGATGGCCAGAGGTTTTAGTGGTGCACGCAAAAATGCGATAGGTGCTGCGTTGCGACGCTAAATAGTCCATAAACGCCTGATAATTCTTGTGGCGAGTTACGCGAGCGAGATCGTGATAGTCCAACCCCGCTCTACGCACTTTTTTTTCCTCTAAATCAAACCCTAATGGTTCAATCAAATGCAGGTTGGCCCCACAGTTAGCACACAGACGAATAATGTTACCCGTATTTGGGGCGATTTCAGGTTCATAAAGGGCTATATCGAACATAGTTTCAATTTCTGCTTGTCATTGACAGGAGCTTGGCAGTATAAGGCGGCTTTAAAATACCGCCAAGTTTTGATCAAGCAGAGTGCGTAAACTACGCGCTTTTCGCAATGGCTGCGGCGTAGTTTTCGCTCACCGCTTCCCAGTTGACCACATGCCACCAAGCGTCAACGTATTCAGGGCGTCGGTTCTGATAACGAATATAGTAAGCGTGTTCCCAAACATCTAAGGCTAAAATCGGGACTCCTTGTATCGCGGAGACATCCATTAACGGATTGTCTTGGTTGGTCGTTGAAGTAATCACTAGCCCTTTATCTTTGACAATCAGCCAGACAAAGCCAGATCCGAAGGTATTGATTGCCGCATCGTTAAATTGAGATTTAAACGCTGAAAAGTGACCAAAAGTCTGCTTGATGGCGTCTGCAAGCTTGCCTTGGGGTGTACCACCACCATTCGGTGTCATGCAGTTCCAGTAAAGAATATGATTGTAATATCCGCCTCCATGGTTTCGCACCGCTGGTGCGTATTGAGATACACGAGAAAAAATATCGCTCAGTGGTTGCTGTTCCAATTCACTGCCTTTTATAGCGGAAGCAAACTTGTCAAAATAGGTGCGGTGGTGCTTGCTGTAATGAACTTCCATTGTTCTGGCGTCAATATATGGTTCGAGAGCGTCATAAGCATAGGGAAGTTCAGGGAAAGTATGCAACATAGTAAATCCTCCATCATTGAAGGACTTACTTTAAATGATAATGAGATCCATTATCAACTGTGTAGTTGTGGGGTTATTGAACCAAATGCAATGGCAACCTCATTTCAACTCTGAGCCCACCAAGCCGACTGCGTTTTGCTGTCACGGTTCCGCTGTGCTGAAGAATGGCATTTTGTGTGATGGCTAAACCAAGACCCGTTCCCCCACTGTGTCTATCACGAGCGGTTGAAACTCGATAAAAAGGGCGGAAAATAGCCTCAAGTTCTTGTTCGGGGACACCATCGCCATTGTCATCGACGGAGATCAGGATTTTCAAATCATCTGACTCAATAATATGGACGTCGATATGATCTTTGCTGTAGTAGATAGCGTTACGTACTATGTTGTCGAGTGCACTCATCAATAGTTTGGGGCTACCTGAAATCAGACGATCTGGAATCGAACTGAAATGCAGCTGTTTTCCCATTTGTTGCGCTTCGAACTGCGCGTCTAACAAGATGGCTTCCCATAGGCTTCCCATTGGTTGTTGCTCGTAGCTGAGATGGCTATCTGCTTGCATTCGAGATAATTCTAATAACTCACTGATCATTTGTTCTAAACGCTGTGCTTCGTTATCAATACGGGAAAGCTCGGGGCTACTCCCTTGTTTTCGAGTGGCTAATGCATTTGCCATCCTCAAACGAGTGAGAGGGGAGCGCAGCTCATGGGAAATATCTGAGAGTAATCGTTGTTGTCCTGAAATCATCTGATTCACAGCTTCGACCATCTGATTAAAACTTGCGCCTGCCTGACGAAACTCACTGGTGCCTTTTTCTAGATCAGGATCGACGAAGAATTCGCCTTTTGAGACGCGTTTGGCCGCGAGCTCTAACTTTCTGGCCGGTTGGCTCAAAGCCCACGCGAGCCACAACAATAAAGGGGTGCTGACTAACATCACTGCAAACAATAATTGAAAGGGTTTATCAAATAGCCGGATTAAGAAAGGAGGCGGCTGATTCCATTTCATACCAACAAATAACAACAGTTTTTGATTCGCGAGCTCAATAGGCAGTGGCCCAGCGACCATATAATGGCCGTAGAGCCTTTGTTTTGGGTGTTTTGGGTCTTCAATGCTGGTGATGAAATTTTGCACAGCTTTCAATTTGAAGTCTTTGCGGTCTCGAGAGGTGAGGATGTTACCATCGAGATCAGTGAGCACGAAGCGAGGCCTCGGATCGCGAGGGGAGCGTTTGGGCCATTCGAGTTGGAAAATGATTCGTCTTAGGTCATTTTCTTTGACAAATCGTTGTTCGATTTTCTGTTGGACATCAATCAGACGTTTGTAATGGTCGGTCGGAATATCTCGGGCTTTACGGGGGTCTAAGTGAGGAAGCGATAAGACGGCGATAAGAACGAGGAACATGGTAAACCAGAAAATAGCAAAAATACGCCCGTATAAACTGGTAATTTTCGGAAGGCGCATCAATTTTCTTCTACCAGCAGATAACCACGACCGCGTAATGTTTTAATTCGTGGTTTTCCGTCTTCTCTATCAGGGAGTTTTTTACGCAGGTTGGAGACGTGCATATCGATAGCGCGATCGAAGGCGGCGAGTCGCTTACCGAGCACATCGAGACTGAGCGTTTCTTTAGTCAGCGTTTTACCAGGATACAAGACAAAGTGGCTGAGTAGAGCAAATTCTGTGGTCGTCAATTCAATGTACTGATCTTGGCAGTAAGCCTCTTGTTTACCCGGATAGACTTTAATATCTTGATAATGAATACAATCGCTTATTTTACCTGCATGTTTGGATTGAGTACGGCGAAGTATTGCCCGTATTCGTGCAAGTAACTCGCGATCACTGAAAGGTTTGGGCAAGTAGTCATCGGCACCAAGTTCCAAGCCGATGACGCGATCGATCTCTTCCCCTTTCGCTGTGAGCATTAAGACCGGAGTATCCCACCGCTCTCGTAAGCGCTTTAACGTTTCCATACCATTCAGTTTAGGCATCATCACATCGAGCAGTATCAAATTGATGCGGTCATTGATGGCTTCGAGACCGGCTTCGCCATCGTGAGCTTCGGAAACAATATAACCTTCAAATGTCAGTACTTCTTTTAAAAGGTTGGTCAGTTCAGTGTCGTCATCTATCAATAAAATATTGGCCATCGTATGCCCCTTGCAGTCGTCTCTGTTTTAATAGTACTGATTAATGGCTAAGAGATTGAGTTAAATTTTTACTCTTTACGATTTTTTACGCACCCTAAACATCACTTTACGTTGCAACTCATATTCTAGATTTAAGCGCTGCCTAGGCAGCTTGATTCAGTCTCTCTTGATGCGAAAGGTACAATTATGAAAACAGCAAAAAAACTGGTATTGGCTGTGGCCGTCCTCCCTTTGACGTTGGGCACTGCAAGTGTGTTTGCGTTTGGTGGCAAAGATCACAAGCGAGGCCCCGATCATGGCTTCGGACTCGATCGCAGTATGATACGTCAACTTGATTTGACGGAAGAGCAAAAAGAACAGCTTAAGCAGTGGCGAAAAACAACCAGCAGTGAAAGAAAGATAGCGAGCAAGGAAAATTTTGAGGCGCACCATGCTGAGAGGGAGGCAAACAAAAACAAGCTTCAAAGCCTGATGCTGGCGGAGACATTTGACCGAGAAGCGGTTAGCAAACTTGCAAAGCAGATGGTCGAGCAGCAAACAGAACGAAAAGTGAATATGCTTGAAAATCAGCATCAGATGCTAAGTATTTTGACGCCGGAACAAAAAATCAAGTTTGTCGAACTGCAAAAAGCTCAAGCAGAAAAACGCGCCATCAAAATGCGAGAGCGTATCAGCGACAGTTAATGGTTATACATAATGATGAGAGCGGCCAAATGGCCGTTTTTTTAAGTCATGTTTATTCAATAATTGGCGGGTTATACTTGGAGTATGTTTTTTTGGAGTCGCCCGTTTATGAAACATGAATATGCCCGTTTAGTCACCATTGCAGCGTGGACTGCTACCATAGTCGCAACTTTGCTGATGGTCACTAAACTGGCAGTCTGGTGGGTCACGGGGTCGGTCAGTCTATTAGCGTCATTGATTGACTCTATTCTCGATATTGCGGCTTCTTTGGTGAATTTATTTGTGGTCAGGTATGCTTTGCAACCCGCGGACCGAGAACACACCTTTGGTCACGGAAAAGCAGAGTCTCTCGCGGCTTTAGCTCAAGCCATGTTTATTTCAGGTTCAGCGGTATTTTTGATCCTTAATGGCGTGGAGCGTTTTTTTCGCCCTCATGAACTTCATTCACCTCAATACGGCGTTTATGTCAGTTTGTTTGCCATCGTCTTGACGTTCGCTTTAGTCCAATTTCAAAAGCATGTGGTTGCTAAAACAGGTAGCCAAGCGATTGCAGCAGACTCGCTCCACTATCAATCTGACTTGTACATGAATGGTGCGATTATGCTGGCACTTGGTCTGAGTTGGTTTGGTATCAGCCAAGCGGATGCCGTGTTTGCGATTGGTATTGGCCTTTATATTTTGTTGAGCGCCTTCAAAATGGTTAAAGAAGCAACACAAACGCTCTTGGATCGCAAGCTCCCCGATGAAGAAATCGAGCAAATCAAGCAGTGTTGTATGTCGGTGGACGGGGTTTTAGGGGTTCATCAACTGCGCACTCGCATGTCAGGCCCGACGAGATTTATTCAGCTCCATCTCGAACTGGAGGACAAAATCTTACTGATCGAAGCGCATCGTATTTCTGATGTGGTTGAAGGTCAATTGCTTGTTCTTTTTCCCCATGCGGATGTACTGATTCACCAAGATCCTTATTCTGTTGTTTTTGGTCCAGAGAGAGAGCAAAAAGCTCAAGACTGGTGAATATACCACTGGGCGACAAATGTGCACTTATTGACTATCTTTTCATCGAGACTATTTTTCGCTGTAATCCTGATATGTATCAAATCAACCAAAGCGTGAATTTGTAATACTCTTACATAAGTAGAAAAGTTACATATATTAGTTCAAATAAAAGTAGTATTCCTTGTCCTTCAAGGTAACATATCGTTGAGTTAAAAGAGTCTTGTCAGGAATGGGGCTGTAAATTGCTGACGTAAAAATTGAAATAAGATTCCCAAAAGTTGAGGGTGAGCATGATTAAAAAGATCGGTGTTTTGACGAGCGGTGGGGATGCACCAGGCATGAACGCAGCAGTACGCGGTGTGGTTCGAACGGCGTTATCGGAAGGGCTCGAAGTCTACGGTGTTTGCGACGGTTACCTCGGCCTATATGAAGACCGTATCCATAAGCTAGAGCGTTCGAGTGTTTCTGATGTGATCAACAAAGGCGGTACGTTTTTAGGCTCCGCCCGTTTTCCGGAATTCAAACAAGTTGAAGTGCGTGAGAAGGCGATCGAGAACCTACAAAAACACGGCATTGAGGCTCTAGTGGTTGTCGGTGGTGACGGCTCGTATATGGGAGCTAAAAAGTTGACTGAGATGGGGTACCCATGCATCGGTCTACCTGGCACGATAGATAATGATATTGCAGGAACGGATTATACGATCGGTTATTTGACGGCGCTTAATACTGTGATTGATGCGATTGACCGACTGCGTGATACGTCTTCGTCTCACCAGCGTATTTCGATTGTTGAAATTATGGGGCGTCACTGTGGGGATCTGACTCTGATGTCTGCCATCGCTGGAGGTTGTGAGTATATTATCACCCCTGAAACTGGGTTGGACAAAGAAAAGCTCATCAGCAATATTCAGGACGGAATTGCCAAAGGAAAAAAACACGCGATCATTGCTTTGACTGAACTTATGATGGATGCAAACGAGTTAGCCAAAGAGATCGAGGCCAGTACTGGTCGAGAAACGCGAGCCACAGTACTTGGCCACATTCAACGTGGTGGACGACCGACCGCTTTTGATCGTGTATTAGCCTCACGAATGGGGAATTTCGCGGTACATTTGTTGATGGAAGGTCAGGGTGGTCGATGTGTCGGCATTCAGAAAGAGCAATTGGTCCATCATGATATTATCGATGCGATAGAGAATATGAAGCGCCCGGTCCGAGAAGACTTGTACAAGGTCGCAGAAGAACTCTTCTAAACGTTTTGAATAACAAAAACCACCGGCCATGGTGGTTTTTTATGCCGCTAAGTCGATCCAGTTTGGTTACTCCAAATACAAATCGAGTGGCGTTTTACTGTTTCTACCGCCAATTTCGCGAGTCAATTTGGGGACAAGGTAGCCAGAAACACGCTCTATCACACCCGCCATTATCGCCTTTGCTTGCTGATCAGGAACGAGAAAGTGAGCAGCGCCTTGCACCTTGTCTAAGACATGCATGTAGTATGGAAGGACACCGGCATCAAACAAAGTTTCACTGAGCGTTACTTGGGCATCAATATTGTCATTGACTCCCTTTAGCATAACACCCTGATTGAGCAGGGTCACACCAGCCTGTTTGAGAACACGCAATTGATCCCTTAATTCCTGATGAATTTCATTGGCATGGTTAATGTGCGTGACAAAAATAACCTGTAGTCTTGTCGACGCCAGTAACTGAGTGAGCTCGGGCGTGATACGTGCTGGGATCACGACAGGAAGACGAGAATGGATCCTTAAGCGTTTAATGTGACCAATAGCAGAAATGCCCTCGATCAACCATGAGAGTTCCCCGTCTTTGGCCATCAGCGGGTCACCGCCTGACAGTATCACTTCATTGAGCTCCGAATGCTGCTCTATATAATCCAAGCTTTGCTGCCAAACTGACTTGGTGCCTTTATTGTCGTTGTAAGGAAAATGTCGGCGAAAACAGTAGCGACAGTTTATTGCGCAACCTCCTTTCACGATCAATAGGGCTCGGTTACGATATTTATGCAGCAGTCCAGGTACTTTATTGTCTTGTTCGTTAAGGGGGTCGGGTGAATAGTCGGGATGAGATTCAAACTCTTCCAACAGTGGCAGAACTTGACGTAAAAGAGGATCAGAGGGGTTGCCTCGCTCCATTCTGTCGACAAAACTTTGTGGAACGCGTTGTGCGAACAGCTTCCTAGCTGAAAATCCTTTTTGCAATGGCAAAGGATCAATCTCTAGTTGTTCTAATAATTTAGCAGGATCAGAGATCCCATTCGCTAGCTGTTGAAGCCAGTTTTGCTCAACAGATAGGTTTTTTCGGGTTATGATATGTGTCATTAAATTTAACTCGAAGAATGGTAAGAGGAAAAAATGGCTACTGTTAGCACGAATGAATTCAAAGGCGGTCTCAAAATTATGCTTGATAATGAGCCGTGTGTCATTCTCGAAAATGAGTATGTAAAACCAGGCAAAGGTCAGGCCTTTAATCGCGTTAAAATCCGTAAACTGCTTTCAGGTAAAGTGCTAGAAAAGACATTTAAGTCAGGCGATACGGTTGAAGTTGCAGACGTATTGGACATTGATCTGGACTACCTCTACAACGATGGTGAATTCTACCACTTTATGAACAACGAAACATTCGAACAAATTGCTGCGGACGCAAAAGCGGTTGGCGAAAATTCAAAATGGTTGGTTGAAAATGATAATTGTATGCTAACGCTTTGGAACGGCAATCCAATTGTGGTGACACCACCAAACTTTGTTGAGTTGGAAGTGACAGAAACAGATCCTGGCCTGAAAGGCGATACTCAGGGAACAGGTGGAAAGCCAGCAACATTGACGACAGGTGCCGTTGTTCGAGTGCCTCTTTTCATTTCTATCGGTGAAGTGATCAAAGTCGATACTCGTTCTGGTGAGTACGTCGGCCGAGTAAAGTAAGTCTGCCCACGAGCAATGAACTAAAGGCCACTTAGGTGGTCTTTTTGATTTTTATATTAACTTTGATGTATCACAAAGCTTCAGTAAAAACATCTCGCTACAATGATACACATGAAACATTTCTTACGTATCTGGTTTGATGCCGCTCGCCCCAACACCTTGCCTCTGGCTTTGGTCTCGATACTGACTGGCAGTGTCTTGGCTTATTCGTCTGGGCAATTTTCTATCCTTATTTCAGTCTTGGCTCTAACGACCGCCACGTTGTTGCAGATTGTGTCCAATTTAGCCAACGATTACGGCGATGCCATCAAGGGTACGGATAACCATGCACGTCTTGGCCCTGTTCGAGCTATTCAGTCCGGCTTGGTGAGCCAGAGCCATGTCAGGTGGGCAATCCTACTCAGCATCATGCTGACCTTAGCGTCCGGTCTCACTTTGGTATTGTATGCGCTGGACAGCTTACATAATATTCTCGTGTTTATCGGCTTGGGTATTCTGTCTATTATTGCTGCGGTTGCGTATACCGTTGGTCAAAAGCCCTATGGTTATCTTGGGCTGGGCGATGTCTCCGTGTTTGTGTTTTTTGGCTTACTTGGAGTGGCGGGCACTTATTTCCTGCATACCGGTGTCGTTGCTCTGCTTTTAGTACTGCCCTCCATCGGCTGTGGTTTAATGGCCGTAGCGGTATTGAATATTAATAATATGCGCGATATTGAGAATGATGAGCAGTGCGGGAAAAGAACGGTTGCTGTTAGGTTGGGTCAGAAGATGGCGAAACAATATCATGCTATTTTGCTGGCAGTGGCTCTTGTGGCCTTTATTCTCTATTTGTTACTTCAACCGGTTTCGTTTTGGGTAAGTTTGCCATTTTTTGTCAGTATTATAATGGTATATCGGCATGGAAAGGCGGTATGGCAGACAGAACGACCAGCTCAGATTGCCCCTATGATGTCAGTCATCGTGAAATGCTCATTGATCACTAATTTGTTGTTTGCAGGTGTGGTTATAGCTCAAATTCTGGTCAGTTAATTGCGCCTTGTCATTGCATTGACTTGATCTCTCTATATACTCGTTGAAGATGACCAACCTTAAGGGAAGGAACACTATGGAATACAATACGTCGGCTTTGTGTGACATATACTCTGAGCAAGTAGATGTGGTCGAACCTATGTTGAGCAACTTTGGCGGTAGTGCTTCATTTGCTGGGCAGATAACCACGGTGAAGTGTTTCGAAGACAACGGCCTTATTCGAGAAATTCTTGAGCAAGATGGAGTAGGGCGTGTCCTACTGATTGATGGTGGCGGCTCGTTGCGTCGTGCTTTGATTGATGCGGAGCTGGCATCGCTTGCTGAAGAAAATGAGTGGGAAGGTATGGTCATCTACGGATGTGTCAGGGAAGTCGACGATCTCGAAGACATGAGTATTGGTATTCAAGCTCTCGCCGCAATTCCTGTGGGCGCTACTTATCAAGCTATAGGTGAAGTTGATATCCCTGTTAACTTTGGCGGTGTCACTTTTCTTCCAGAAGATTATCTGTACGCTGACAATACGGGGGTTATCCTTTCCCCTGAACCTCTGGATGTTGATCTTGAAATGGATGAAGTTCACAGCGAAGAATAGCCATGATAAAAAATGAGTAAAGAGAAGAACTGGATGAGCGTCATGTTAAGCTAAGTGCTGGCGCTTTAGCTTCAAAGCATACAAATAACCTAAAGTCCCCCCTATTATATTACCCATCGCAATCCCTATGAAAAGTCCCTTTATCCCATAGAATTGGCTGCCTATCCAAGCACAAGGTAGGATGAATATAAATAAGCGCATAACACTCCACTGAAACGCCTTTATTGGTTGATGGAGCGCGTTTAGCCCAGAGACGAGCATCATAATTATCCCCTGAAAACCGTAGCTAAAAGGAACGACCAAAAGGTAATGCCAAAGTAAGTCCTTTACCGCTTGTTCTTGAGAAAACAGCGTTGCTAACGGTATGCTGAGTGGTACCATCATGGCGAAAATCACCAATTGAAAGAGAATAGAAAAACGCATACTGATGAACAAGCCAGCAAAGCTGCGTTGTGGATTATTTGCACCGATATTCTGAGCGATAAAAGGGGTCAGTGCTGAGGTCAGTGACATCAACACTAAAATCAAAATGGACTCGACTCGCAGCGCAGCGCCATAAGCAGCCACTGCAGCGGTGCCGTGACTGGAGAGCAGCATCATTAGAATTGCGCCGGATAGCGGGTTCATCGCGTTGGATAGTGCCGCTGGAGTGCCGATTTTTAGGATTTGTCGCCAGTCTGCCCACAGAGTTTTGAAGCGTGGCAACGCCAGAAGCTTCTCTCTTTTAATCAGCATATATAGTGAACCTATTAAGGCTCCTGACCAGCTCAGAGCACTCGCAATGGCAGCGCCTTGGATCCCTAATTCGGGAAAGGGTCCGTACCCAAAAATCAGGAGTGGATCGAGTACGCCATTGATTAATCCCGCCAGCATCATGATTTTTGCTGGCGTTTTGGTATCTCCCGTGGCTCTGATCGCACTGTTGCCCGCCATTGGGACAACAAGCAATGGAATAGTCAGGTACCAGATGTGCATGTATTGATTAATCAGAGGCAGCAGTTCTTGGTCGGCGCCGAGTGCAAGAAACAGTGGGTCAATGGTGAAATAACCTAAACCAGATGCAAGAGCGACTAACGTCACGGCCAGTACCAATCCGTGACTCGAGAAACGTGCGGCATCTTCTGACTGTCCCTGCCCAAGCAGACGGCCGATATTGGCGGATAGCCCTACGCCAATCCCCATTGTGATGCAGTTGACAGCAAAGGTCACTGGGAACGTATAACTGATGGCCGCAAGAGCTTCTGTTCCGAGCAGAGAAATGAAGAAGGTATCGACTAAATTGAACATCAGGATAGCCACCATACCGAATGTCATCGGGATGGTCATCTGACGGAGCACTGTAGGGATGTGGCCAGTTAAAAGACCGTGCTTATCCTGCATTCGTTACAACGACTCTGTGAGCGGAAAAGCGTAGGATACTTGATTGGTGTGTGAGACACAAAAAAGGCCAGTAGACTACTGGCCTTATAAGAGGGTTCTAGCGGAGAAACATTAAGCTTTTGCTTTTGCGGCAGCTTTAGCGATCGCAGCGAAACCTTGAGCGTTTAACGCCGCACCACCAACGAGTGCTCCGTCGATATCAGGTTGTGCAAAATAAGACTCTGCATTTTCGGGTTTTACGGAGCCACCGTATTGGATGATGACTTGCGCAGCGATATCCGCGTCTTTTTCAGCAATCATGGCTCGAATTGAAGCGTGAATACGTTGGGCATCTTCGGCCGTTGCTGCTTTACCCGTACCTATTGCCCAAATCGGTTCGTAAGCAATAATAGCACCATTGAGAGCGTTAACACCGTAGGCATCGATCACGGCATTGATTTGACGTGCACAGACGGCTTCGGTTTCTCCGGCTTCATTTTGAGCTTCAGACTCACCAATACAAAAGACAGGCTTCAGACCATTTTCGAGTAGGAATTGAAATTTCTTAGCAACGAACTCGTCGCTCTCGTTGTGATATTCACGACGTTCAGAGTGACCGATAATGATATGAGTGGCGCCGAAGTCTTTCAGCATTTCTGGAGAAAGGTCACCAGTGAATGCACCACTGTTGTTTAGGTCTGTATTTTGCGCGCCTAAGATAATTTTATTTCCACCTTCTGCAATTAGGCGTTCAGCGAGATCAAGATAAAGTGCCGGTGGAGCGACCGCTACATCTACACCTTCAACGTCTTTAAGTTCAGCATTTAGGCCAGTGAGCAGGTCAGCGACCATCTTTTTGCTACCGTTCAGTTTCCAGTTCCCCATCACTACAGGACGACGCATAGGAATATCTCCGTATTTAATCAATTAATGTAAAAATTCTTCGTAAGAATATAACAGATTAAATCAAGCAGATCATGACAAGTATCAAGTCTGGCGGCGATCTAAACCCGCGTCTAATGGTGGAAGTACGCAAAATTGACAAACACATTAATGCCTTACGTGATCTATCATTGACTCTGCCATCTTTGGACTCGGCAGCTGGCGTAGAAACAGGTAAAAACATGATCTGATTTTTGAAACTCTCCTACATCCGAAGGTAATTATGCCGAATCTAGTAATGGAATACTCTAACTCTGTTGACGAACGGGTAAATGTCTCGAGTCTCCTAGAAGACTTACACCAAGTGACTCTTCAGTGTGGGTTATTTGAGGCCAAATCTGTTAAATCTAGAGCTTTACGTTGCCACAATTGGTTAATTGGAGAAGAGGGTGATAGTGGGGATTTTATCCACATCAGTGTCGAACTGTTAGAGGGCCGGACATCAGAGCAGAAAAGGGAACTGTCACGTCAGTTAATGGATGTACTGCAACGCCAAGCTGTCTATGTTTACAGCTTGACCGTCAATATTCGGGATATGGACAGAGAGTGCTTTCAAAAAGTGATCCAATAAAGATCATTTACTTTCTGAGGAGGATTTCTTCGACTTTATGATCCTTGCCCTTTTTGAGGATGAGGTGTGCTCGCCCTTTTGTTGGCAAGATATTGTTAGTCAGGTTGATGCCATTAATAGATTGCCAAATCGAGTGCGCTTTTTCAGTCGCTGCTCTTTCCGTTAGCTCGGTGTAGTGATTAAAGTAAGAACCTGGTCTGGTAAAAGCGCCGAGTCTAAATTTGAGGAAGCGATCAACATACCATTGTTCAATAACATCGTAATCGGCATCAACATAGAGTGAAAAATCGAGAAAATCAGAGACAAAGACTCGATGCGGCGCGTGGGGATAACTCAATCCACTTTGCAAGACGTTGAGCCCTTCAACGATAAGAACATCTGGGCGGTCAACGATTTTTACCTCTTCCGTGATGTCGTAGGTCAAATGTGAGTACAATGGCACCGCCAGATTGGGTTTTCCAGCTTTGACGTCGGAAATGAACTCAACTAATCGTTTAATATCATAAGATTCAGGAAACCCTTTCTTTTGCATTAAGCCCCGCTCATTCAGGACTTTTTTGGAAAACAGAAAACCGTCCGTCGTCACCAATTCCACTTTGGGGTGGTTTTCCCACCGAGACAGAAGCGCTCTCAATAAACGTGCTGTGGTGCTTTTGCCAACAGCAACACTACCTGCGATTCCAATTATAAAAGGCGGAGCACTTTCTTGATTTGCCAAAAACCGGTTGAGGACTGAGTTTCGGCTTTGCCGTGCGGCAACATACAAATTCAGTAGCCGAGATAAAGGCAGGTAAATTTCGACCGCTTCTTCTACTGTTAGGCTCTCATTGACGCCCTGAAGCTCTTTGAGATCTTCTTCGGATAACGTCATAGGAACAGAATTTCGCAATTCGGCCCATTGCTGACGATTAAAAGAGAGATATGGCGTCATAGTCTTCCTAACTAGCATTCACAATAGACCAGCGAAAATACAACAACCAAGCGAGAATGCAAACGACATCGTCGAAAGAAGTAAAGTTTTACTGATGAATTGTATGAAATTTCAACAAACAAGAGTGTAAATAGAAAAAAGAGAAAATTTTTCCAAATTTACTCTTGCAAGGCAGAAAATCATTCAATAGAATGCGCACCACTTATGCCGACTTAGCTCAGTAGGTAGAGCAACTGACTTGTAATCAGTAGGTCACCAGTTCGATTCCGGTAGTCGGCACCATTCTATTGTAAACATTAGAATGATTAAAATTTGGAGGGGTTCCCGAGTGGCCAAAGGGATCAGACTGTAAATCTGCTGGCACTGCCTTCGATGGTTCGAATCCGTCCCCCTCCACCATATTGTAAGAAATAGCTCACAGAGTTACGTGTTGCGGGCATCGTATAATGGCTATTACCTCAGCCTTCCAAGCTGATGATGCGGGTTCGACTCCCGCTGCCCGCTCCACTCTTTTTTGAGTGCTGATATAGCTCAGGTGGTAGAGCGCATCCTTGGTAAGGATGAGGTCGGCAGTTCGAGTCTGCCTATCAGCACCAGCTCTAAGCAAAGTCTTCCGTTTGATATATACTTTATCACCAATACTTTTTGGTTGCGTGGTCATTCACACCACCTAAATCCGTACCTAGAGGGACAACTCATGTCTAAAGAAAAATTTGAACGTACGAAACCGCACGTAAACGTTGGTACTATCGGCCACGTTGACCACGGTAAAACAACTCTAACTGCTGCAATCTGTACAACGCTATCAAAAGTGTACGG